>CAWCPT010000017.1:0-16090 GCA_963797525.1 uncultured Actinomycetota bacterium | reverse complement strand
GCCGGTCAGCACGGTGGGCACGAGCACCGGCCCGGGCAACCATTCCAGGGGAGCACCGACCGGCTGACCGAACTCGTTCACAGGCACGCGACGAGCCTAGACTCGAGCGATGACGCGGCCACCGCAGCACTCCTCCCTGCTCGGGCTCGTCCGTGACTCCGTGATCGGCGAGGACCACGTGATGCGCACGCCCTACGGCGAGCGCCGGGTCACGTACGCCGACTACACCGCCTCGGGCAGGGCGCTGTCGTTCATCGAGGACTTCATCCGCGACGAGGTGCTGCCCAGCTACGCGAACACCCACACGGAGTCCAGCGGCACGGGTCTGCAGACGACGAGGCTGCGCGAGGACGCCCGCCAGGTGATCCGCGAGGCGGTCGGCGGCGACGACGAGACCGTGGTGCTGTTCGCGGGGTCCGGCACGACGGGTGCGATCTCCAAGCTGATCGGCGTGCTGGGGCTGCGGGTGCCCTCGGCCCTGGAGGACCGCCACCACCTGACGCGGCACATCCCGCAGGCCGAGCGGCCGGTGGTGTTCATCGGCCCCTACGAGCACCACTCCAACGAGATCCCGTGGCGCGAGTCGATCGCCGAGGTGGTGACGATCCCGCAGGACGCCGACGGCCACATCGACCTGGACGCGCTCCGCTCCACGCTCCTGGAGTACGCCGACCGCCCGCTCAAGATCGGCTCGTTCTCCGCCGCCTCGAACGTGACCGGCATCGTCTCCAACACCGCGGCGATCGCGGCGATCCTGCACGAGCAGGGGGCCTTGTCCTTCTGGGACTTCGCGGCCGCCGCGCCGTACATCGACATCGAGATGTACCCGGGCCGCGACGACGGTGACCCGCTCGCCTACAAGGACGCGGTGTTCATCTCCCCGCACAAGTTCATCGGCGGACCCTCCACGCCGGGTGTGCTCGTCGCGCGGCGGGAGCTGTTCGGCAACCGCGTGCCGGACGTGCCCGGTGGCGGCACCGTCGCCTACGTCAACGACGCCGACCACGCCTACCTCGCCGACCCCGAGCACCGCGAGGAGGGCGGCACCCCGGCGATCATCGAGTCGATCCGCGCCGGCCTGGTCTTCCAGCTCAAGGGCGCGGTGGGGGTGGAGAGCATCCGCGCCGCGGAGGACAGGTTCCTCGAGCGCGCCGTGGCGTCGTGGAGCGAGGAACCGGCGATCGAGATCCTCGGCAACCTGGACGCCGAGCGGCTCTCGATCCTGTCCTTCGTCGTCCGTGCCCCGTCGGGCCGCTACCTGCACCACAACTTCGTGGTCGCGGTGCTCAACGACCTGTTCGGGATCCAGTCCCGTGGAGGTTGCTCGTGCGCCGGTCCCTACGGCCACCGGCTGCTGGGCATCGACATCGAGCGCAGCCACGAGTTCGAGCGGGAGATCACCGGCGGCTGCGAGGGCATCAAGCCGGGCTGGGTGCGGGTGAACTTCAACTACTTCCTCTCCGACGCCGTGGCCGACTACCTGATCGCCGCCGTACGGCTGGTGGCCAGGGAGGGCTGGCGCCTGCTCGGCGACTACCGGTTCGACGTCGCGACCGGCATCTGGACCCATCGCGAGGGCGTCGTCGAGCCGCCGCTGCGCCTGGGCGCGATCACCTACGACGAGCAGGGGATGCACGCGCCGACCTCGCGGCTCTCCGGCGACGAGTCGCTGCTCGAGCAGCACCTGGTCGACGGCGCCAGGATCCTCGCCGAGGCCTGCGAGCCCGATCTCACTCCCCCGACGGCCGCCGACGGACTCGTCACCGCTGACTTCGAGCACCTGCGGTGGTTCGACCTGCCGGCGACCGCGGTCACCTGACCCGGCTGCGACGGAGCAGGTAGTAGACCGTGCCCTCCCAGTCCGGCTCGAGCGAGTCCGGCGTGAACCCGGCGGCCACGGCACACCGCCGGCTCGCCACGTTGTCGTCGTCGATCCCCAGCGCGAAGACGCGTACGTCGCTCAGCTCGGGCAACGCCACCCAGCACCTCAGCATCTCGGCCCCCAGGCCCCGGCGCCAGCGAGCCGGGTCGACGACGTAGGCGCAGCCCATCGAGGGGCCGGCCTCGACGTGGTCGACAGCCGGCGACTCGGTATCCGAGCCGTCGTACCTGGCCCAACGGTCGTAGACGTCGCCGCCGAGGTAGCCGACCGCGGCATCACCCTGCCAGGCCAGCCAGGTGTGCGCGCGGAGCACGTGCCGGCCACGGAACTCCTCACCGGCCACGGTGCTCTCCTGCAGGCGCAGGCCACGAGCCGGCCACTCGGGCCCCCCGAGGCGGAGCCGCACCTCGGGGTGATCGAACCACCGTCCGACGAGCGGGAGGTGAGCCGCCACGAACGGTCGCAGCTGGAGGTCTCTGCTCGCCGGCACACGACCGAGGCTAGAGCCGCCTCGCTAGCCTCGGAGCATGTCAGTCGTGAAGATCAACGCCATCTCCGTGCCCGAGCAGGCCCACGAGGAGCTGGAGAAGCGATTCTCGAACCGCGCCCACACCGTCGACGGGACGCCTGGCTTCCTCGGCTTCCAGCTGCTGCGCCCGGTCAAGGGTGAGGACCGCTACTTCGTGGTCACCCAGTGGGAGGACGAGGAGTCCTTCGCCGCGTGGCGCGACGGTCCCGCGATCGACGCGCACTCCGGCCAGCGCGCCAAGCCGGTCGCCTCGGGCGCCGACCTGCTCGAGTTCGAGGTCGTGATGGACGTGCGGCCCACGGCCTAGGACGGCAGGACGAGCTGGCCGATCTCGTCGGGGTTGGTGGCGATCTCCCAGCGGAACCCGTCGGGGTCGGCGAAGTAGCCGGTGTAACCGCCCCACTCGCGGTGCGTGGCCGTGCTCGCCTCGGCGCCGAGCGAGGTGGCCAGCGCCAGGATCTCGTCGACCTCGGCCTCGGTGACCACGTTGTGCGACAGCGTGATCGGCGCGATCCCCTCGCCACGGCGGATCGGTCCGACCTCGGCCTCGAACCCCTTCTCGTCCCAGAGCGAGAGGACGAGCTTGTCGCCCGCGCGGATCATCAACACCTCCCGCGGGACGAAGACCTCGGATCTCCAGCCGAGCCCGTCGAGGTAGAACGCGCGGCTGCGCTCCAGGTCGGCCACAGCCAGGGTGATGAAGCTGACTCTCTGATCCATCGATCCAGCCAAGCACGCGGGCCCGACAGGGTCACGGCGCCGGCTGACAGCAGCGCGTCGAGCTTGGCGTAGCCGTCGTTGACACCGACGTCCATCCCGCTCGAGAGCATCCCGTCGCGTCCCTCATAGCTGTCGAACATCGAGTGGAGGTGCAGTCGCGTGCGGCCGCCACCGAGGTCCTCGAAGGTCATCGTCTCCAGGGCCACGCTGTCCGGGAAGCCCTCGTAGGTGAAGGTCTGCACGAGCCGGTCCTCGCGGACGTCGTGGAAGCAGCCGCGGAAGGCGTACTCGGTGCAGAGCCGGGTCACCATGTCGCGACGGGTTGGGTCCGTGGAGCGCCGTACTCCCCCACCGAAACTGTCACTTCCCCACCGTTGCAACGTGGGGGGAGTGACAGTTTCACTGGGTACCCAGTGAAACTGCGGACCTACTGGCAGATCGCGCCGTGCGCCGCCGACTGGACGAGCTTGGCGTACTTCCCGAGCACGCCGCGGGTGTACTTCGGGGCGTTGGGGGTCCAGCCGTCCTGGCGGGCGGCGAGCTCGGCCTCGTCGATGGCCACGTCGAGCGTGCGGCCGGAGACGTCGAGGGTGATCTGGTCGCCGTCGCGGACGAAGGCGATCGGGCCGCCGTCGACGGCCTCGGGGGCGATGTGCCCGACGCACAGACCGGTCGTGCCGCCGGAGAAGCGGCCGTCGGTGATCAGCAGGACGTCCTTGCCGAGCCCCGCGCCCTTGATCGCACCCGTGATCGCGAGCATCTCGCGCATCCCCGGTCCGCCCTTCGGGCCCTCGTAGCGGATCACGACGACGTCGCCCGCGACGACCTGGCCCTGCTCGAGCGCGTCCATCGCGGCGCGCTCGCCGTCGAAGACGCGAGCGGTGCCGGTGAACGTCGAGTCGTCGAAGCCGGCCGACTTCACCACGGCGCCGTCGGGCGCGAGGGAACCGCGCAGGATCGTCAGGCCGCCCGTGGCGTGGATCGGCCGGTCGAGCGGCCGGAGCACCTCACCGTCGAGACCGGCCGGGGCCAGCGCCTCGAGGTTCTCGCGCATGGTCCTGCCGGTGACGGTGAGGCAGTCGCCGTGCATCAGGCCCGCGTCGAGCAGGGCCTTCATCACGACCGGGATGCCGCCGATCTTGTCGACGTCGTTCATCACGAACCGCCCGAAGGGCTTGAGGTCGCCGAGGTGCGGGACCTTGTCACCGATCCGGTTGAAGTCGTCGATGGTCAGCGGGACCTCGGCCTCGCGGGCGATCGCCAGCAGGTGCAGCACGGCGTTGGTGGAGCCACCGAGGGCCATCACGACGGCGATCGCGTTCTCGAACGCCTCGATGGTCAGGATCTGGCGCGCGGTGATCCCCTGGCGCAGCATCTCCACGACCGCCTCGCCGGAGCGGTGCGCGAACCCGTCACGACGACGGTCGACCGCCGGCGGTGCGGCCGAGCCGGGCAGGCTCATCCCGAGCGCCTCGGCCACGGCGGCCATCGTGTTGGCGGTGTACATCCCGCCGCAGGCACCCTCGCCCGGACAGATCGCACGCTCGATCTCGTCGACCCGCTCGCGGGAGATCTTGCCCGCCAGGCAGGCACCGACCGCCTCGAAGGCGTCGATGATCGTGACGTCGTTGCCGTCGACCTGGCCCGGCATGATCGACCCGGCGTACAGGAAGACCGACGCGAGGTCGAGCCGCGCCGCGGCCATCAGCATGCCCGGCAGCGACTTGTCGCAGCCGGCCAGCAGCACCGAGCCGTCGAGCCGCTCGGCCATCATCACCGTCTCCACGGAGTCGGCGATCACCTCGCGCGAGACCAGCGAGAAGTGCATCCCCTCGTGCCCCATCGAGATCCCGTCGGAGACCGAGATGGTGCCGAACTCGAGCGGGTAGCCGCCCGCGGCGTGCACGCCGTTCTTCACCGCCTGCGCGAGGCGCTGGAGGGAGAGGTTGCACGGAGTGATCTCGTTCCAGCTGGACGCCACCCCGATCTGCGGCTTCGCCCAGTCGTCGTCACCCATGCCCACGGCACGGAGCATGCCGCGTGCGGCGGCCTTCTCGAGGCCGTCGGTGACGTCGCGCGAGCGGGGCTTGATGTCGGGCTTGTCTGCGGTGGTGTCAGGGGTCGAGCCAGTCATGACGCGAGAGTACGCCGATCCGGGACGTGCCTGGCCGGACGGGTCAGAGGCTGATCGCCGCCGCCCGGACGCACATCACGTCGGGCAGGTCGGAGACGATCTGCCTCCACGACTCCCCCGCGTCACGGCTCGCCCAGACGGCACCGTTGCGGGCGCCGAAGTAGATGCCGGGCGACTCGTGCTCGTCGGCCCACATCGCGTCGCGCATCACCGCGACGTAGAAAGCGTCCGGGAGCCCGTCGCCGAGCTCCTCCCAGGTGTCGCCGGCGTCCCTGGACCGCCACACCCGGGCCTTCGCCTCGGGCGGGTAGCGCTTCTCGCCGCCGTTGATCGGGAACACGTAGACGGTGTCCGGCTCGTGCGGGTGCACCACGATCGGGAAGCCGAAGTCGGCCGGCAGCCCGTCGGCGATCGAGGTCCACGACCCGCCCTCGTCGTCGGAGCGGTAGACGCCTCCGTGGTTCTGCAGGAACAGCCGCTCCGGCCGGGCCGGGTGACGGGTCACCTTGTGGACGCACTGGCCGAACTCGGGGTACTGCTGCCCCTCGGGGAGGAACTCGGCCCGGATGCCGTGGTTGCGCGGCGACCACGACTTCCCACCGTCGGTGGTCTGGTAGACGCCGCCGGTCGAGAGCGCCACGGTGACGGAGTCCGCGTCCGTGGGGTGCGGCAGGATCGTGTGGAACGCCTGGCCGCCGAAGCCGGCGGCCCACTCCGGCCGGTGCGGGTGGTCCCAGAGGGCCTGCTCGAGCGTGAAGGTCTCGCCGTGGTCGTCGGAGCGCCACACCGCGCCCGGTTCGGAGCCGGCGTACACGATCTCCGGCCTGGCGCCGGGGGTGAGCTGCCAGATGCGCTCGACGCTGGCCTCGGTGCCCTCCGGGAAGCGCACCCCGCCGTCGGGCGACTCCTGCCACGACGCACCGAGGTCGTCGGAGCGGCGTACGCGCGGCCCCAGCCAGCTCGAGGAAGCGCCCGCGAGCAACCGTGGTCGCGGACCGCGGGTGTCGATCATGCAGGAGTAGACCTCCTCCATGTCGAAGTGCGGGCCGGTCCAGGCCCAGTCCTCGCGTGCCTCGTCGGAGAGCCCGATCCAGAGGCCCTTCCGCGTGCCTGCCAGCAACAACGTCTGCTCCGCCATGATCACCCTCTCGCCTATTCCTATTAGGAACACTAACCTGATCGCACCATGGGTCAAGACCTCTCGCGTGACCTTCCGGTCACCTCCTACGCGCTGCTCGGGCTGCTCTCCTTCGGCGACTCGCTGACCGGCTACGAGCTCAAGCAGCGCGCAGACCGGACGTTGCGCTTCTACTGGGTCTCACCCGCGATGAGCCAGGTGTACTCCGAGCTCGACCGGCTGCACGAGCTCCGGCTCGTGCGGGCACGCGGCGACGGCCGGACCACGTCGTACTCCCTGACCCAGAGGGGTACGACGACCCTGACGCGCTGGTTGCGGGAGACCCCAGTCGACTTCCCGGTGCTCAAGCACCCGGTCGCCCTGCGGCTGCTGCTCGGCGCGCTCGTGGACCCGGACACGATCACGACGCTCCTGCAGGAACATCTCGCCGCCCTCGACGAGGAACGCGCGGAGCTCGAGAAGGTGCGCATCTCCCTGCAGGGCGCCGACCAG
This sequence comes from uncultured Actinomycetota bacterium, assembly GCA_963797525.1. Taxonomy (GTDB): domain Bacteria; phylum Actinomycetota; class Actinomycetes; order Propionibacteriales; family Nocardioidaceae; genus Marmoricola. The sequence goes on along the minus strand of CAWCPT010000017.1, from coordinate 9,195 downwards.
GTCGGCGACCGGTTCCGCTACCCGGCGCTGGTGGCCGACTGGGGGATCTCCTACTTCGAGCACGAGCGCGCGATCATCGACAACCTCCTCGACCGGATCTCCCGAGATGCCTGAGGTTGTTCACACACACGTCACACTCGCGTGACGCTGCGGACTCCACCACTGCCTAGTTTCGTGACTCAGGGAGCCAGCAGTCGTAGGGAGTCACCATGAACCAGCTGATCGAGCCGATGCTCTGGCCGCTGACGCGGTGGGCGGAGAACAGCCAGCGCCGGGCCTGTCGCAACGCGATGGTGGCCTCGACTGACCTGGCAGCGGGTCGTCGAGAACGCGACGAGACCCAGGAGTTCATCGACACGCTCATCGCCCGACGAGCTCGCCGAGCCGGCGCCGCGTCTCCCGCTCTCCCAGCAGCGCGCCGGCTCGGCTGAGGTCCTGACGCCCGGCTCCGGCCGGCACGAGGCGCGGGACGCACCTCGGTGACCTGAGCCACCAATCCGGTTCGCGCGAGTCCGGGTGGGGCACAATCCCGGCATGGCCACCGCTGCTGCAACCCTGCGCGTCGCTCCCTCGCTCGACGACGGGCTGGCGCTGCGGTACTACCCCGTCACCAGCGCGGACGGCACCGAGCTCGTCGCCTGGACCAACGACGTGGCCGGACCGACCGTGCTGCTGTGCAACGGTCTGGGCACCAACCCCTACAGCTGGCCCGCCCTCCTCGACCCCGACTGCGGAGTGCACGTCATCTCGTGGAACCACCGCGGCACCGGTGGCTCCGAACGCCCGCGCGACCCCGAGGACGTCGGCATCGACGCCTTCGCCGACGACGCCGTCGCGGTGATGGACGACGCGGGCATCGATGCGTGCGTGCTGATGGGCTGGTCGATGGGCGTGAACACCATGTTCGAGGTGGCCGTCGAGCACCCCGAGCGGGTCACCGGGCTGTTCGCCGTGGGCGGGGTGCCGGGTGACACGTTCTCCTCGATGGGTGCGCCGATCCTGGTGCCGCGCCCGCTGCGCAAGCCGTTGGCCGTCAACGTCGCGCGGACGCTCAAGCTGGCCGGCCGTCCCCTCACGGAGATCGCCTCCCGGCTGCCCATCGGCCCGCTCACCTACGAGGTGCTCAGCCACACCGGCTTCATGCTGCCGATGCGCGATCCGGAGCTGGCCCGGCGGGCGATCAGGGAGTTCCTGACCACGCCGATCGACTGGTACATGCACCTCGCCCTGCACTCCTCCCTGCACGGGCGGGTCTCGTTGCGCACCATCGACGTGCCGACCAGCTTCCTCGCCGGGAAGTACGACGTGCTCGCGTCGTCGTACGACATGCGGACGGCGGCCGACCGGATCCCCGAGGCCGTCTTCGAGGAGATCCGCGCGACCCACTTCATCTCGATGGAGAAGCCCGAGGAGGTCCACGAGGCCCTGCTGGACCTGCTCGACCGCGTCCCGGAGTAGCCACCCGCTGGCTACGCTCGCCAGATGTTGCGGCTGGCCACGCTGATCGTCGTCCCGGGACTGTGCCTGACCGCTCTGACTGCTTGTGGCGAGGACGACAACAGCGACGCGCTGCCGGCTCCTGCGCCGGACGAGACCACGTCCAGTGCTCCGTCGCAGTCTCCCGGGGAGACACCCTCCATCAAGGCCTCCCCCGAACGGTCCGCGCGACCCAAGGTGATCGGCACCGTCGCGAAGGGTCTCGAGGTCCCGTGGGGCATCGCCTTCCTGCCGGACGGCTCGGCCCTGGTGACCGAGCGCGACAGCGGTCGGGTGCTGCAGGTCCGCCGGGGCTCGGAGCGCGAGGTCGGCACGATCGAGCAGGCCCAGCCCGACGGTGAGGCCGGACTGCTGGGCGTGGCCGTGTCACCGACGTACGCGCGGGACAAGCGGGTGTTCTTCTACGCCACCACGGACGACGACAACCGCGTGCTGCGCACCACCTTCGTCGACGGCAGGCTCGGCACGCTCGAGCCGATCCTCACCGGGATCCCGAAGGCGGGCAACCACGACGGCGGTCGGATGATCTTCGGACCGGACAAGATGCTCTACGTCTCCACCGGCGAGGCCGGACAGCCGGACCTGGCGCAGGACCGCGGCTCACTGGGCGGCAAGATCCTGCGGATCACGCAGGACGGCAAGCCCGGGCCCGGCAACCCTGACGGTTCCTCCCCTGTCTGGACCTGGGGGCACCGCAACGTGCAGGGGCTGGCCTTCGACGACGCCGGCAACCTGTGGGCCTCGGAGTTCGGCCAGGACACGTTCGACGAGCTCAACCTGATCAGGAAGGGCCGCAACTACGGCTGGCCGATGGTCGAGGGCAAGGGCGACCAGGCCGGGCTGCAGAACCCGCAGATCACCTGGGCGACCGACGACGCCTCCCCCTCGGGCCTCGCCTTCGCCGACGGCCGGCTCTGGCTCGGCGCCCTCAACGGCGAGCGGCTCTGGCGGGTCGACGTGAAGAACGGTGAGGCCAGGCGCGAGAAGGGCTTCTTCGTCGGCGACTACGGCCGGATGCGGACCGTCGTACGCGCTCCGGACGGGAACCTCTGGGTGACCACCTCCAACCGCGACGGTCGCGGCACTCCGGCCGGCGACGACGACCGGATCCTGCTCGTGCGTCCATAAGGGCAGATGACGAATCGGTCAGGGCGGGTGGGCAAGCCCTGTAGCGGATGGGTGATGCTTTGCCCGTCCGCGTCAGGTTTCCCCGGCCGCCCGGGGAAACCCGCACTCCTACGCGGCCACCACGGTGGCGCGACGTACGGCGCGCCGAAGGGTGGTCAGGACGGCCGGTCCGAGGACGATCAGCGCGACGGTGTTGGTGATCGCCCGGCCGGTGTCCCAGCTGCCCGTCGAGGTGAGCAGGGTGTAGATCCAGAAGCGGTGCAGGTTCTCGCTCAGCGGGTCCCCGGGCACGAAGGACAGACCGCCGGTGTGGCCGGGGACCATGATGCCGAGGGTGAACGGCCAGCTCGACATGTTCATGATCAGGCCGAAGGCGTAGGCCGCGAAGATCCCGTAGACCACGAGCATCGCGATCTCGGCCTTGCCGGTGACCCGTCGAGGCAGCAGGCCGGCGCCCATCCCGACCCAGGCCGAGGCGAGCATCTGGTAGGGCAGCCACGGTCCGACGCCGGCGGTCAGCAGCGCCGAGGCGAACAGCGAGGTGCAACCCAGGACGAAGCCGAACCCGGCTCCGAACACCCGGCCGCCGAGGATCAGCAGGAAGAAGACCAGCTCGATCCCGGCCATCCCCGCCGAGAGGCCGCGCATCACCGCGTTGATGGCGGTGAGCACACCGAGCATGGCCAGCACCTTGGAGTCCATCCCGCCCTCGGTGAACTCGGCCAGGCACACGATGATCACGACCGGCAGAAGCAGCAGGAAGACGAACGGCGGCTGCACCACCTGGTCCTCGACGCGGACCTTGACCAGCAGCGGCCAGCCGAACATGAGAAGCCCGGCCAGCGAGGCCACGGTCAGCACGGCGGCCGAGCGCGGGCGCAGGGGGATCGCCCGCGGCGCGGGCGGGATGGCGGCTCGGGGGTGCGCGGTCGCGGTCATCCGGCTGCTCCCACGGCACGGACCTGGTCGACGGTCAGCCACCTGCCGCCGAGGATCTTGTGGACCTGGGGGGCGAAGGCCGGGGACTCCGCCACGACGCGCGCGGTCGGCCCCTCGGAGACCACCTCTCCCTCGGCGAGCACGACCACCCGGTCGGCCACCTGTGCCACGAACTCGACGTCGTGGGTCGCCACGAGCACGGCCCGACCCTCCCCGGCCAGGGAGGTGAGGATGTCCGCGAGCGCCTCCTTGCCGGGGTAGTCGAGACCGCGCGTGGGCTCGTCGAGGCAGATCACCGGCGGCTCGGCGGTGAGCACCACCGCGAGCACCAGGGCGAGCCGCTGTCCCTCGGAGAGGTCGCGCGGGTGCCGCTCGGCGTCGATCCCGGGGACGAGCCGCTCGAGCAGTCCGTGCGCCGTACCCGCCTCGGCGCCGGCCTCCCCATCGGCCGCCGCGCACTCCTGGGCCACGGTCTCGAGGTAGAGCAGGTCCGCCGCTGTCTGCGGGACCAGGCCCACGAGGCGGCGCCGTTCCTCGGCGGGCAGCGCCTCCGGGTCGCGACCGGAGACCCGGACCGTGCCACCGGCCCGCTTGCGTGATCCCTGCAGGGCCCACATCAAGGTGGACTTGCCCGACCCGTTGCGACCCATCAGCGCGGTCACCTGCCCTGCTGCGAGCGTCAGGTCGACCTGCCGAACGGCAGGATGCCGGCCGTAGGTCACGGTGACCCCGCTCGCCTCGAGCAGGACCGCGGGCGCCGCGCTGGTCGGCACGGGCTCCGGGGGCGGCACCAGGGCCAGGCGCGCCGCCTGTCGCCGGGCGTCACGCACGCTCAGCGGCAACGGCGACCAACCCGCCCAGCGGCCGAGCTCCACGATGGGAGGCGCGACCGGAGACCGTTCGAGCATCTCCGCCGGCTGCCCGACGCTGACCTGGCCGTCACCCTCCACGAGCACGATCCGGTCCGCGAACGGGACCACCCGCTCGAGGCGGTGCTCGGCGAGGACGACCGTGACCCCGAGGTCGTGGACCAGTCGCGTGAGGGTGGCGAGCACGTCCTCGGCAGCCGTGGGGTCCAGGGCCGAGGTGGGCTCGTCGAGCACGAGGAGTCGCGGGTGCATGGTCAGCACCGAGCCGATCGCGACCCGCTGCTGCTGGCCTCCCGAGAGCGTGCGCAGGTCGCGGTTGCGCAGCTCCGCGATGCCGAGCAGGTCGAGGGTCTCCTCGACGCGACGACGCATGGTCCCGCCGTCGAGCCCGAGCTGCTCCATCCCGTAGGCAAGCTCCTCCTCGACCGTGTCGGTGACGAAGCCGGCGGTCGGGTCCTGGCCGACGTAGCCGACGACGTCGGCGCGGTCTCGAGGTGGCAGGTGCATGATGCTCGCGCCGTCGAGGAGCACGTCGCCCTCCAGCCGCCCACCCGTGAAGGCGGGGACGAGGCCGTTGAACACCCCGAGCAGTGTCGACTTCCCGATGCCCGTGCGCCCGGCGACCAGGACCAGCTCGCCCTCGTCGAGGGTCAGGTCGACGTGGCGAAGGACCTCGGCGGGCGCCGAGGCACCCGTCGCGGAATAGCTGAAGCTGAGGTCACGCAGCTCGAGCACCAGCCACCTCCCGGACGGCAGGAGCAGCACTCTGGGTGAGCACGGGCCGGGGCGACACCGCGGCGGCGAGCAGGCCGCACAGCATCACGAGCAGCGACGTCACGGTGACCGTGGGCATCGCGTCCAGCGGCGGGTGCAGGACGAGATCGCCTCGCAGCAGGAACAACGTGCCCGCAGCGACGAGGAACCCGCTGAACGCGACCGCGGTCTCCTCCCAGCGCCACGGGTCCGGGCGGTAGCGGCTGCGCTCGACCCGGCGGCCCGCGGACCAGAAACCGGCGGCCGCGAGCGTCACGCCGCCGAGGAGCCCGGGCAGCACCAGCCACCGCGGCGCCGTCTGGTCGAGCAGCGCGTAGGTGCCCATGCAGATCCCGACGAGGCCGGTCAGCATGAACGCACCGGTCGTCCGCCGCTGCCGGTCGTCGAGGTCACCGGCGCGGCCGTACCCGCGCGCGTCCATCCCTGCCGCCAGGGACATCGACCGCTCGAGGGCGTCCTCCATCACGGGGACCACGATGCCGCGCAGCCGGCCGACGCGGCCCCCGGGCACGCCCCGCAGCTGGCGCGCGGCCCGCACGCGGCGCAAGCTGTCCGCGAGCTGGGGCAGGAGGGCGACCGAGACCACGATGGCGGTGCCGATCTCGTAGAGCGCGGGCGGCATCGACTTGAGCAGCCGCTTCGGGTTCGCCAGCGAGTTGGCGGCGCCGACGCAGATCACGATCGTGGCGAGCCGCATGCCGTCGTACAGGCCGGCGAGCAACGACTCCAGGGTCAGCGGGCCCAGCAGCTGCACGCCGGCCACCCAGTCGGGCAGCGGGATCAGTGGCAGGTGCACCAGGACGACGTTCCCGTAGCCCCCACCCAGCAGCACCCGGAACACGACCCGGACGCACACGATCACCAGGCCGAAGACGAGGTAGAGCCGGAAGGACCGCGACCACGGGTGGTCCGAGCGTCGCAGCGAGACCGTGAGAGCAGCGACGCCGACGATGAGCAGCAGCAGGTACGGGTTGGTCATGACGGTCGCCGCGGTGGCGAGACCCATGGCCCAGAGCCACCACGCCCCGGGGTGCAGGTCCCTCGCCGGCCGCGGCCCGCTCATGCCGGGCCGGACCTCCGTCGCCACCAGACGGTGGCACCAGCCGCGCCGCCGAGACCGAGGATCAGCGCGATCGGCACCCACACGGGCAGGCCACTGTCCTGCTCCGTCGGGGCGAGCTCACCACTCGTCTTCTGGGTCGCCTCCGCGTCGCTGTCCTCGGACGGGGGCGACACCGAGGCCGAGGCGCTCTCCGACGGACTCGCACTCGCCGAGGGTCGCGCGCTCGCCTTCGCTCTTGCCTTCGCCTTCGCAGCGGCCCTGGCGGCGGCACTCGGAGACGCCGTGGCCGTCGTCCCGCTCGTCCCTGTCGTCCCTGTCGTCCCTGTCGGCGCGGCTGCCTTGGTCGGCCCGGCCGCCTGGGTGGGCTTCGAGCCGCCGCCTGTGCTGCCGCTCGGCGCCTTGGGGGGCGCCTGGGTCGGCTTCGGTGCGGGCGTGGGGGTCGGTTGGACCCGCGCCGGCGCGACGGAGGGCTGGCGCCGACCGGACGATCCCTGCCAGGCCCACGCCACGGAGCCGTTCTTCGGCACGGTCAGGCCATCGACGCCGAAGTCGGAGTAGGTCCAGCTCCCGCCTGAGCCGTCGGACCAGAACAAGGCCCAGTAGGTGGTGCCGAGGCGGCCGCAGACCGCGTTGCTCGGCTTGCCGTCGACCTTGCAGACCGACCCGTCCTGGTTGCGCTCCATGGAGACCCCGACATCCCGGAAGACCGCTGCCGCCTTGCGCGATCCGGTGACCCGGTCGCACTTGGTGGAGACGCCCCCGCCGGCGCCGTCGTTGGCGTCCACGACGGTGCTGATGCCGGAGCTGGAGCAGGTGGCCGCGGAGGCCGCACTCGCCGAGAGCCCGACCAGCCCGGCCGCCGCGACGAGAGCCGCGGCGACCAGTCCGGCCAGGTGCTGTGTGGAACGACGGTTCATCGGACCACGGTGACCGTCGTGGCGCCCTTGCGGATGTCGGCGAACCGGCCGTAGGCGCGGATGCTCTTCGTGCCCAGCGAGCTGCCGGAGCTGAACCGCACGACCAGGTTGCCCGAGCTGCTCGCCGGTGCGGAGCGCACGAGCGTGCTGCCGTAGTAGATCTTCGCGGCCTCACCGGCGGCGAGCCCACGCGCGGCCACGGTGACCGTGGTGTTGCGCTTGGCCTTCCCGGGGGTGCGGGTCACGGTCAGGGTCTTGGCGCCCAGCACCTTCACCGAGGCGGAGTCGGTGCGACCTGCGGCGTCCCGGACCGCGTAGGAGCGGGTGGCCGTGCCAGTGGGCAGCGTGACCGTCTGGCGCCACGTGCTGCCGGTGGCAGTGCCCTGGACCTTGGCACCGACCCCGGTGAGGCAGAGCTGGTCGCCGCTCTTGACGCCGCTCGTGGTCAGGGTCAGGCGCACCCCCTGCTTGTAGTAGCCCGCCGGTCCGGTGAGCGCCGGGTGCGAGGGGTTGGCGTCCACCGGCAGGTAGGCCAGCGCCGGCAGCGCCTGGGCGGTCGCCCGGCGGAACTGGTCGCCGGTGGCCGGGGTGGGGATGCCTTCGGTGCGGGCCGTGGCCAGGGCCGTGTCGTTCAGGGCCACCGCGCCCAGGCCGGGGCCGAGTCGGTCGCAGAGGTCGTAGGACGTGGCCTGGTGGGCACGCAGCCACTGAGCGGCCTTCTCGACCCCCGCTGCGGTCGGCTCGGTGGCACCGAGCGCGCTCGCTGCGAGACCGGTGCTGTTGGCGTTGGACGCAGACGTGCCCTGTCCGCCACCCCACGATCCGTCGGACTTCTGCGCGGCGAGCAGGTAGGAGCGCGCCGCGGTCTTCGCAGCCGTGATCGGGCCGGTCGTGGGGATCTGGTTGAGCTCCTGCAGGACGATCGCGGTCGTGTCCACGTCGGCGTCGGACGACGGTGCCGGGTTCCCGACGCAGGTCTGGTCCGTCGCGGCCTTGTCCGGGGTGAACTGGAGGCGGAAGCCACCGTCGGCGCACTGCTGCTTGAGCAGGAAGTCGACCACGTCGGGCGCCACGGTGGAGCCGGCCTTGGTCAGCGCGTAGGCGGCGAACGCCTGGCCGATCGAGTTGGCGTAGTCCTGACCGTCGGGCACGCCGTCCTCGAACGAGGTGTCCGCGATGCGGCCGGTGATCGGCGCTGCACCGGCGGTCAGCGACTCGAGGCGCGTGCGGACGTTGACGCCCTGCACCGTCGTGCGGGCCGGGCTCAGCGTCTGGAACAGCGCCAGGGTCTTGGCGGTCGCATTGGCCACGTGACCGGTGTAGTGGTGCTCGTTGTAGGTGTAGTCGTGTCCAGGTACGTGGAGCCCTGCGCCTCGATGGCGTCGGCGATGGCGGTGACGGTCGCATCGTGGCCGGTGGCGAGACGCAGCGAGAGAGCCGTGTCGATGCTCAGTCCCACGTCCGAGCCGCCGTACTGGCTCGGCACGAGTCCGCCCGAGACCTGTCCGGCGAGCCAGGTCGGCCCCCTGATCGAGCCCGATCGGGTCGTGGGTGGCCGCCTCTGCCGGGGTGACGGCCAGGACGGCGCCGGAGAGGGCCAGGGCACCGGAGGCGACGTACGCCCCGATGCGGAGACCGGTGCGCGTGTGTCCACGCATGGTGTGTTCCTTCCCGCTGCACAGCGGGAGAGGTACGTCAGCACCGACCCGCTGTTTTCCACGACAGCGTGTTGTGTGAAGACGTCCGTCACAGGTGCTCCGGCTCACCGGCTCCAGGGCTGGAGTCGGCCTACGGTTGCGGGTCAGCGCCGGAGTCGGACCGGCTTCCCCCGACGACGGACGTGGTGATGTGGAGGTGTGCCCCGACGGGGCAGCCGAAGATTAACACCGCTCCGGCGCAGGATCTCGATCGAGTCTCACCTCAGCGCAGCGACCAGGGCGTGCTTTTCTGTCGTGCTCCGACCCGCCACCACGCGGAAGCTCTCGCTGGTGAAGTCGTCCTCAGGAGA
>CAWCPT010000016.1:0-51497 GCA_963797525.1 uncultured Actinomycetota bacterium | reverse complement strand
GGGTCCTCACCGACCAGCCCGTCGATCGCCTCGCGGAACAGGTCGGCGTGGCCGACGTGGCGCGCGTACTCGTCGTGCAGGTCGACCAGTGCTCGCCTGAGGTTCGGCGGTGGGCCGTCCTCGAAGGTGATCTTCCACGGCTGGTCGAGCCCGCCCTCCTCGGCCAGTGCCGCAGCAGTCGCAGCCTCCGACCGTGCAACGGCCGTGCTCCAGAGGTCGTAGAGGTACTCCGGTGAGTCGTCGGCAGCGGTCCGCCACTCGAAGTCGGGATCCACGCCCGGCATCAACGTGTCCCAGGGGGGTGCCGGCAGCTGCCCGGTGATCGCCATCGCCATCTTGCGCTCCTCGACGCCGGCCATGTGCTTGATCAGGCTGCCGATGGTCATCCTGCTCGGCGGGTGGGCCTGGTTGAGGGCGGCGGAGTCGAGACCGCCGACCTTCCAGGCGAAGGTCGCCCGCGAACGAGCCAGGGCGAACAGCAGCATCTCGACCTCGCCTGCGGTCATGGACGGCTCGTCGATGGACGTGTTCAGAACAGTGTCGTGTGGGGTGTTGTCAGCCATGGCTGCGACGCTACGGTTCATTCCGGACGTTCTGCTTCCGGATCGTGGAGGACTGCCCGTGACGTCGACCCACGGCATCAGCCCGACGGCCCGGGCGCTGCTGGCGCTCGAGGTGATCCAGGGCAGCCCCGGCATCACCGCGGACCGGCTCGCCGACAAGCTCGGCGTCTCGCAACGCGCAGCCCGTCGCTACGTCGGCATCCTTCGCGAGGCGGAGATCCCGATCGAGTCGGTGCGCGGACCGTACGGCGGCTACCACGTGGGTCGCGGGCTCCGGTTGCCGCCGCTGGTGTTCAGCGCCGCCGAGGCGCTCGGTCTGGTGATGGCGGTGCTGGACGGCCACCACGCCGCTGCCGACCCGACCGACCCGGTCGGTGGGGCGCTCGGCAAGATCGTGCGGGCACTCCCGGAGACGGTGGCCGCGCAGGCCGAGCTCGTACGCCGCACCGCCGCCCCGGCACCCGACCGCGCCGCGGCTCGACCGGACTCGGGGACCACCACCGCACTGGTCGAGGCCTGCACGCAGCACCGACGTGCCCGCGTGGACTACCGCTCCGAAGCAGGGTCGGAGTGGGTCGTCGAGGTGGAGCCGTGGGCGGTCGTCGTGCGCCACGGGCGCTGGTACCTGCTCTGCCGGGTCCCCGCCAAGGACGCCGTGCGCGCCTACCGAGTCGACCGGGTGCGCGGGGTCGAGGCCCTCGACGAGACCTTCACCCCGCCGCCCGACCTGGACGCGGTCGCGCTCCTGGAGGACCACCTCGCGCTCGGCTGGGAGTACGCCGCGGAGGTCGTCATCGACGCACCCGTCGACGAGGTCGCCCGCTGCCTCCCCCGCTCGCTCGGTCGGCTCGAAGCCGTCGACGAGCACACCTCACTGCTGACCGGAAGCACCGGCAACCCCTACTGGTACGCCGAGCAGCTCGCCGTCCTCCCGGCTTCGTTCCGGGTGATCGGCGGTGTCGAGCTGCAGCACACGACCCGCTGGCTCGGGGAGCGGTTCCTCGCCGCCAGCCCTCAACCGGACTGAGGCTGCAGGCCGTCCCAGGACCACCGGGGGATCGGCAGGCCGTCCGGCACGTCGTCGGCAGACTGCGGGTAACGCGCCATCGTCGTGGTGGTGGCCCAGGCGAAGTAGTCGTGCAGCACGGTCCGGACCGGGTCGTCCAGGTCGACGTCCGTCAGCGCCAGGTCGAAGCACGCAACCGCCCGTCGGTCCATCTCCTCGTGACCGCCGTTGCCGCTGTGCATCCGCACGACCGAGGTCTCGTCGCCGTAGGCGTCGGTGAAGGTCGTCGGTCCGCCGAGCGCCTCGGCCCAGTAGGCGGCCAGCCGGGCGCTGTGCTCGGGGTGGAAGCCGTGGCTGAACGCGTGGCTCACCACCTCGTCGGCCATCACCCGCTCGTGCCAGGCGTGCGCGAGTCGGAGAAGACCGTCAGCGGCACCCGCCGCGTCGTACACCGTCGGCATCCTCCAAGGATGCCAGAGCGCGCTCGGTCGGTCGCCGTGCCGAGAGGAGCAGGTCGACGACCTCGTCCTGGGTGCGGCCCGGGGTGTCGTTCCAGACGGTCAGCTCCAGGACGTGCAGCATCCGCCGCTGCGGGCCCGGGCACCAACGCACCGCCCGATCGGGGTCCTCGCGCAGCGCGTGCCACACCACGTCCAGCGTCCGCTGGACGAGCTGGGACCGGACGCTCCGCGGACCCCCGGCCGCGTGCACCACAGCACCAACCAGGCACGCCCCGATCACGGGCTCGTCGACCGCCCGGTGCAGGTCGTACGCCGTGACGTGGTGCTCGCCGCGAGCCGTGGCGACGCTGAACCACGAGCCCTGGACCCAGCCGTGGCTGGCCACGACCGCCGCCTGCTCGAGCAGGGCTCGGATGGCGTGCAGCTGGGCGAGCTGGGCGGAGACGCGGTCCTGGCGCTTGAGCCGTCGATGCTCGGCGCGCCGGTCGCGGCGCCGGTCCCGGCGCCGGATCCTCGTGGGTTGCTCGACGGGGGCGATCAGGGTGCTCACGGGCACCTCCTCGACAGGTAGAGGGACGACCTCTTCCACTGTCATCCCGCCCGGCCCCGGAGGCAAGGTGTACGCCGGCGCGAAGCCCCTACTTGTAGCGGAACCCGTCCCGGAACCGCCGGAACAACCCGCCCTTGATCGGGAGCGCCGGGGCTGGCTCCGGAGCCTTCGCGCGGAGCGTGGCGATCGGCTTGTCGTAGTCGGCGCGCACGATCGTGTCGATGATCTGCTCCTCGGTGTAGCTGTCGGAGCCCTCGATCTCGGGCACGAATCCGACCAGCATCCCGTTGCGCATCACCTGTGCCTCGAGCGAGGCGGTGTCGTCGGAGTCCCACGTGGCCTCGCGCCCGTCGGGCAGCTTGACCGACACTCCGAACTGGTGGACCCCGACGCGGGCCAGGTCGGCGTCGGTGCCTCGCTCACGCAGCGCGTCGACGACGCGGCGGGCCTTGTTCTCTTCCATGCTGGTCGAGAGTACCTACTCGTCCAGGCCGCTCAGGTCGCTCGGCACGTCCACGGCGTACCGGCGCAGGACCGTGAGCGGCACCAGCTTGAGCACGGCGACGTTGGTCGAGGCAAGCACGACCGGCGCAGCAGCCCCCTCGCCGTGTGCACGCGCCCAGTTGGCGGCCGTGACGCACCAGCGGTCGCCCGGGTGCAGGCCGGGGAACTGGTACTCCGGCATCGCCGTCGTCAGGTCGTTGCCGATGCCGCGCTGGTGGTCGAGGAACTCCGTGGTGACCACGGCGCAGATGGTGTGGCTGCCGAGGTCCTGCGGGCCTGTGCTGCAGCAGCCGTCACGGTAGAAGCCCGTGACCGGGTCGGTCCCGCAGGGCTGCAGCTCCTCCCCCAGGACGTTGAGCTCGACCTCCTCACTCATGACACAGCCTCGCTCACGCCAGCGTCTCGGCGATCAGCCGGACCTCGTCGGCCGAGCGCAGGCTGAGCAGCAGCGTGGTCACGCCGGTCTCCTCCCACTGGGCCGCGCGCTCCTTCACGTAGCCCGCGTCTCCGACGATGTGCATCTCCTCGGCCAGCTCGTCCGGGATGAGCGCGATCGCTTGCTCCCGGTTGCCGGCGAGGAACAGCTCCTGCACCTCCTCGGTGATGGCGGCGTAGCCCATCCGGTCGAAGACGTTCTTGTGGAAGTTCTGCTCCTTGGCGCCCATGCCGCCCATGTAGAGCGCGATCGAGGGCTTGAGCGCGTCGATGACACCCTGCCGCTCGTCCTCGCTGGAGGTGATCTGGAGGTGACAGGTCGCCGCGATCTCGAAGTCGGCACGCGTACGCCGCGCACCCTCGCGGGCGAAGCCCTCGTCGAGCCAGGGCTGGTACATCCCCGCCGACTTCGGTGTGTAGAAGATCGGGATCCAGCCGTCGGCGATCTCGGCGGTCTGGGCGACGTTCTTCGGTCCCTCGGCACCCAGCCAGATCGGGATGTCCGCGCGCAGCGGGTGCACGATCGACTTCAGCGGCTTGCCCAGCCCGACCGATCCCTCGCCGGTGTAGGGCAGCGGGTAGTGCGGCCCGTCGTTGGTCACCGGCGCCTCACGGGCGAGCACCTGGCGGACGATGTCGATGACCTCGCGGGTGCGGGCGAGCGGCTTGGAGAACGGTTGGCCGTACCACCCCTCCACGACCTGCGGGCCGCTCACGCCCATGCCGAGGACGACCCGGCCGCCACTGAGGTGGTCGAGGGTGAGCGCGTGCATCGCGATCGAGGTCGGGGTGCGGCCCGACATCTGGACGATCGACGTGCCCAACCGCATCCGACTGGTCTTCTGTCCCCACCAGGCCAGCGGGGTGAAGGCGTCCGAGCCCCACGCCTCCGCGGTGAAGAGCGCGTCGAAGCCGGCGTCCTCGGCGGCGGCGACCAGCTCGCCGACCCCCTCCGGCGGCTGTGCTCCCCAGTAGCCGAGCTGCAGTCCGAGCTTCATCGCGTCTCCTTCTCCGGGTGTGGGCGCTTGCCCAAATCTTAGAACGTGTTCTACTTTCGGACCATGACCCGAACTCTGTCAGCCCCGGTCACCGTAGCGTTCGACTACACCCGATCGACCGGTCCGGTCCTGGGGACGTTCCTCACCGGCCTGCGCGACGGCAGGCTCGTCGCCGGACGTACGTCGGAGGGCAAGGTCGTCCTCCCGCCGCCGGAGTTCGACCCGGTCACCCATGACGCCATCACCGACTTCGTCGAGGTCGCGCCGACCGGCACCGTCACCTCGTGGACCTGGGTCAGCGAGCCAGTGGCAGCCCAGCCGCTCGACCGGCCCTTCGCGTTCGCACTGGTCACCCTCGACGGGGCCGACGCACCCTTCCTGCACGCGCTCGACGTCGCGTCGGCCGACGACGTCAGCACCGGGATGCGGGTGCGGGTGCGCTGGGCCGAGGAGCGGACCGGCGCGATCACCGACATCGCGTGCTTCGAGCCCGTCGACGACCAGAGTGGTTTCGAGACGGTCGCTGACGCTCCCTCCTCAACCAACGACAACCCCGTCACCGGCGTGATCACCCCCGTCTCCCTCGACTACCTCTACGCCGCCTCCCCCGAGGAGTCGGCGTTCTACCGGGGTCTCGCGGAGGGTCGACTGCTGGGCCAGCGCTGCCCGGAGTGCCACAAGGTCTACATCCCGCCGCGCTCGGCGTGCCCGTCCGACGGCAACCCGACCACGGACGAGGTGGAGCTGCCCGACAAGGGCACGGTCACCACGTTCTGCATCGTGAACGTGCCGTTCATGGGGCAGAAGATCACGCCGCCCTACGTCTCGGCGTACATCCTGCTCGACGGCGCCGACATCGCCTTCCTGCACCTCATCCTCGACATCCCGGCCGAGGAGGTCCGGATGGGGATGCGGGTCGAGGCGGTCTGGAAGCCACGCGAGGAGTGGAGCACCACGATCGAGAACATCAGCCACTTCCGTCCGACCGGGGAACCGGACGCGGACTACGAGACCTACAAGCAGCACCTGTAGAGGACGGACGAGAGATGAGAGACGTCGCGGTCGTGGGCTTCGCCCAGCGACAGATGGAGGAGTTCGACGGGTCGCCCACGTGCGTGGAGCTGCTCGTGCCGATCTTCAAGGAGTGCTACGAGCAGACCGGCTGGACGCGCCGTGACATCGGCTTCTGGTGCTCGGGGTCGTCGGACTACCTGGCCGGTCGGTCGTTCTCGTTCGTGCAGGCGGTCGACGCCATCGGCGTGATCCCCCCGGTCAACGAGTCCCACGTCGAGATGGACGCTGCCTGGGCGCTCTACGAGGCCTGGGTCAAGATCCAGACCGGCGAGGTCGACACCGCCCTGGTCTACGGCTTCGGCAAGAGCTCGGCCGGCGTCCTCCGCCGCACCCTGGCCCTGCAGCTCGACCCCTACACGATGACGCCGCTGTGGCCCGACACGGTGTCGCTCGCCGGGCTGCAGGCACGGGCCGGGATCGACGCGGGCGTCTGGGACGAGCGGGCGATGGCCGAGGTGGTCAACCGCTCGCTCACGGACGCGGAGAAGAACGAGTACGCCATCCGCAAGGGCGGTTCCTCGGTCGACGAGCTCCTCGCCCGGCCGATGTACGCCGACCCGCTGCGCAAGCACGACTGCGCCCCGGTCACCGACGGCGCCGCGGCCATCGTGCTCGCGGCGGACGACCGGGCTCGGGACGTCTCCGAGCGACCGGCCTGGATCAGCAGCCTCTCGACGTACGTCGACCCGATCAGCATGGGCACCCGCGACCTGACCCGCTCCCCCTCGACCGCGCTCGCAGCCGGTAGGTCCGACCTGGACGGGGTCGAGATCGCCGAGCTGCACGCGCCGTTCAGCCACCAGGAGCTGATCCTGCGCAGCGAGCTCGGCCTGGCCGGCGACGTCGCGGTCAACCCCTCGGGCGGTGCGCTCGCGGGCAACCCGATGTTCACCGGCGGCCTGATCCGCTTCGGCGAGGCAGCCAAGCAGGTGTGGTCCGGGGACGCCACCAAGGTGCTCGGACACGCGACCAGCGGGCCGGCCCTGCAACAGAACCTCGTGTGCGTGATGGAAGGCAGGGCGTAATGGCGAAGCAGCCAGCCGCAGTCATCGGTGTGGGCCAGACCCACCACCGGGCCAAGCGCGAGGACGTCTCGATGGCGGGTCTCTGCCGCGAGGCGATCGACCGTGCGCTGAACGACGCGAACGTGGGCCTCGACGACATCGACGCGATCGTGGTCGGCAAGGCGCCCGACCTGTTCGAGGGCGTGATGATGCCCGAGCTGTTCCTGGCCGAGTCGCTCGGCGCGGCCGGCAAGCCGTTGCTGCGCGTGCACACCGCGGGCTCCGTCGGTGGCTCGACCGCGATCGTCGCCTCCTCGCTCGTCCAGGCGGGCGTGCACAAGCGGGTGCTGACGGTCTCGTTCGAGAAGCAGTCCGAGTCCAACGCGATGTGGGCGCTGTCGGTGCCGATCCCGTTCAACATGCCGGTCCACGCAGGAGCGGGCGGCTACTTCGCGCCGCACGTGCGCTCCTACATCCGCCGCTCCGGCGCACCGACGCACGTCGGCGCGATCGTGGCCGCGAAGGACCGGCAGAACGCCCTGAAGAACCCCTACGCGCACCTGAAGAACAAGGACACCACCGTCGAGTCGGTGCTGGCCTCGCAGATGCTCTGGGACCCGATCCGTTACGACGAGACCTGTCCGTCCTCCGACGGCGCCTGCGCGCTGGTGATCGCCGACGAGGACACCGCGAAGTCGTCGACCAACCCCGCCTGGATCCACGGCACCGTGATGCGCTCGGAGGCGACCTCGGCCGCCGAGCGCGACCAGGTCAACCCGCAGGCCTCACGCGACGCGGCGGCAGCGATCTTCAAGCAGGCCGGGATCACCAACCCGGTCGAGGAGATCGACTGCGCGGAGATCTACGTGCCGTTCTCCTGGTTCGAGCCGATGTGGCTGGAGAGCCTCGGCTTCGCGGCCGAGGGCGAGGGGTGGCAGCTCACCGAGTCGGGCGGGACTGCGCTGGACGGGAAGCTGCCGGTCAACATGAGCGGCGGCGTGCTGTCCTCCAACCCGATCGGCGCGAGCGGGATGCTCCGGTTCGCGGAGGCCGCCCTCCAGGTGCGCGGCCAGGCGGGCGAGCACCAGGTGGATGGTGCGCGTCGAGCACTCGGCCACGCCTACGGCGGCGGGTCGCAGTTCTTCTCGATGTGGATCGTCGGGGCCGAGCAGCCTGCCTGACCCTGCTCAGACGCGCAGGTCGTAGGTCACCCAGGTGGTGCGCTCGGCCATCGCGTCGTAGAGGCGCTGCGCGGTGTGGTTGTCCTGGGCGGTGATCCACCGGACCTTGTTGAAGCCGCGCTCCCGCGCGAGCTCACCGAGGCGGTTGATCAGCGCCCGGCCGACGCCCTTCCCGCGCACGTCAGGACGGGCGAACAGGTCATCGAGGTAGAGGCCGCGCTTGCCCGACGACGGTCGGGCGAACTCGCGGTGGTGGGCGAAACCGACGACCTCGCCGTCGAGCTCGGCCACCAGCGCGTTGGTCTCGTGGCCCTCGTCCTGGATCCAGCCCCAGACCCGGTCGACGACGTCCTGCTCCTCGTCGTACTCGTAGAAGGTTCGGTAGGCGTGGAAGAGCTGCTGCCAGACCTCGTGGTCGGCAGGCTCGACGGGGCGTACGACGACATCGCGGACGGCAGGGCTGGTCATGGCGCCATCATGCCGCGCCTTACGCCGAGGGCGAACGCTGCTCGTCCTGCCGATCTCACCGGCCTACTGTCGGAGGATGGGAGAACTGATCTCGTTCCCGGCCCACGTGCAACCGGAACCCTCCGAGCCCGAGCCGCTCTGGCGCGAGGCCGTCGGTCACGAGCTCCGCGAGGAGCGCCACCGCCAGGAGCGGACCCTGTCCGACGTCGCCGAGGAGTCGGGCGTCTCGACGCAGTACCTCTCCGAGGTCGAGCGCGGGCTCAAGGAGCCCAGCTCGGAGATCCTCGGCGCCGTGTCGGGTGCGCTCGGGCTGCGGCTCGTCGACCTGACGACGCGGATCACGCGGACCTTGGCGAGCACGCCGACCGGCCCGCTCGCCCTCGCCGCCTGACAGCTCAGCAGCCCGGAGGCAGGGCCCCGATCAGTAGCCCGGGAAGGCCTTGCGCAGCTCGTCCAATGTCACGTTGCCGGTGACGTCGACGCCCGCGGGGGTGAACTCCGGCTTCAACCTGCCGGAGAGCAGCCGGATGCCTGCCTCGAGCGGCCCGCTGAACGCGGCCGTCTCGCTCTCGGAGGCGCCGGGCGCCACCTTCACCGCGTCGTCGATCACCAGCTGGTAGCCGTCGACCCCGACGACCGCCGGCTGTGACAGCTGGTCGGCCTTGCCG
The DNA here is from genome assembly GCA_963797525.1 of uncultured Actinomycetota bacterium. Lineage (GTDB taxonomy): Bacteria > Actinomycetota > Actinomycetes > Propionibacteriales > Nocardioidaceae > Marmoricola. The sequence goes on along the minus strand of CAWCPT010000016.1, from coordinate 42,585 downwards.
ACGAACCCGAGCAGGAACGCCAGCTCACCGGAGAAGTGCTGGGCCAGCAACGCCGCGGACTCCTCGTCCAGCCCGGCAGCGGGGTCGACGCCCACCCGGGCGTCCCACGCGTGGGCAGCGACCTCGTTGAGCCGCATGCCGACCGCCAGGCTCAGCGACGCCGGCTCCGACAGGAAGCCCATGTCGACCGTCAGGGTCTCGCGCTGCTCGGGCGTGAGGCTCTCGAGAAGGGCCAGCAGCCTCTCGTCGTGCTCGAGGAACCACGCGGCCTGGTCCTCGGCCGACGCCGCGTCCCACCGGGCCCAGATGGTCTGGTTGTCCTCGGTGCCGGCCGTCGCGCCGGGAACCGCCGCCGCGAACGTGTTCAGGCTGATCTCGGCCCCGCTCCCCAGGTGCGAGAGCACCTGCGCGACAGTCCAGTCCGAGGCGCCGCTCGGCCCGGTCAGCTGGTCGGCGGAGAGTCCGGAGACCACTGCCTCGAGCACGGACATGGTTGGCGCGCAGCGCCGCGATCGATCGATCCACGAGTTCGGTCATGGTTGCGCCAACAGCGCGGTCCGCTCCCTTCTTCCCTCACGCGAACCGGGGCGCCTGTCAGGCGGCCCGTCGGTTGTCCAGGATCCCGTCGACCAGCCCGTAGGCCATCGCCTCCCGAGGGGCGAGGACCAGGTCGCGCCCGGTGTCCTCCCGCAACCGCTCGACCGTCTGGCCCGTGTGCTGGGACAGGATCTGCTCCATCTCCGCGCGCAGCCGGACGATCTCCTTGGCCTGCAGGGCGAGGTCCGGCAGGGCGCCCTGGCCGCCACCCGACGGTTGATGGAGCACGACGCGTGCGTGCGGCAGCACCATCCGGCTGCCCGGCTCCCCCGCAGCGAGGAGCACGGCGGCACTCGACGCGGCCTGACCGACACAGGTCGTGCCGACCGGCGCGCCGATGAACTGCATCGTGTCGTAGATCGCGAACATCGCCGTGACCGAGCCGCCGGGCGAGTTCAGGTAGAGGTTGATCGGCGACTCCGGGTTCTCCGACTCGAGGTGCAGGAGCTGCGCGATCACGACGTTGGCCACACCGTCGTCGATCTCGGTGCCGACGTACACGATGCGGTCGGTGAGCAGCCGGCTGTAGATGTCCACCGCCCGCTCGCCGCGGATCGTCTTCTCGACCACGCTGGGAATCGTGTAGCTGCTCATGCCCGCACCCCCAGCCCGACCTGGCGCACCGGTCGTGCCGGTGTCACGGCAGCGACGTCGGTGAGGATCTGGTCGACGAAGCCGTAGTCCTGCGCCTCCTCGGCCGTGAACCAGCGGTCCCGCACGGCGTCGTGCTCGACCTTCTCGACGGGCTGGCCGGTGTGCTCGGCGATCAGGCGCATCATCACGTTCTTGGTGTGCTCGAGGTTCTCGGCCTGGATCTCGATGTCCACCGCCGAACCGCCGATGCCGGCCGAGCCCTGGTGCATCAGCACCCGGGAGTGCGGGAGGGCGTAGCGCTTGCCCGGCGTGCCGGCCGAGAGCAGGAACTGGCCCATGCTGGCCGCCAGCCCCATCGCCAGGGTGCTGACGTCGTTGGGGATCAGCCGCATCGTGTCGTAGATGGCCAACCCTGCCGAGACCGAGCCGCCCGGCGAGTTGATGTAGAGGCTGATGTCGCTGTGCGCGTCTTCGGCGGAGAGGAGCAGGAGCTCCGCGCACAGCCGGTTGGCGATCGAGTCGTCGACCTCCTGGCCCAGCACGATGATCCGCTGCTGGAGGAGGCGTGAGGTGAGCACGTCGTCAAGGGAGCCAGTATCGAGTGGTCTCGTGGTGAGCGCCGGGTTGTCATGAGATCGGGTCATGCCCCCAGCGTCCGGGGGCTGTGGCCGCGGTTCCAGCGTTTCTGCTGGAGGCGGTTCTGCTGTCAGCAGAGGGCCTTGTCCGAACCGTCCAGGCGGCGCATGATTACTTCATTACAACATTGCACGGAGGAGACATCATGGGAACCGATCAAGCACCGGTGGCCGGCTGGCTGCAGGGGCGACTGCCCGACGAGTGGTTCACCGGACCCGTCGAGGTGACCGTCGACCGCGAGGAGATCCTGGTGATCGGCACCCTCGCCGCACCGGAGGGAGTCGAGGGCGAGCCGGACGGCCCCGAAGCGACCGAGGCCGCGCGCGGCCGGATCTCCCGCTTCCGCGAGGACACCCGCGACGAGCGGATCTCCATCGCCCGCGAGGCCGAGCACCGGTTCGGCAAGAAGGTCGCCTGGGGAGCCGAGTGCGGCACCAGCAGCGTGGTGTTCACCCACCTCGCCGTACCCGTGATGACGCGCCTGCGGCAGCCCGAGCGGATCGTGCTCGACACCCTGGTCGAGGCCGGCGTGGCCCGTAGCCGGGCGGACGCCCTGGCCTGGTGCGTGCGGCTCGTCGGCGAGCACACCGAGGACTGGCTGGAGCAGCTGCGTGAGGCGATGACGAGCGTGCAGCGCCTCCGCGACGAGGGTCCCGCCGCCTGAGCTCACCACCGGTCTACCCCAGTCACCCGGTCTAATCGGACAGGGCGGACACGACCCTGCCGGTCGCGGACGACGAGGCATAACGTCGTGTGGTCGGTCGCCCGGCCGGCTCGGGGAGAAGGGAGGGAACATGCTCAGCGTTGACGAGTCCATCGTGATCGACAAGCCGCGCATGGAGGTCTACGAGTTCATGCTCGATCCCGACAACGTTCCGGTCTACAGCAGCAACGTTGTCGAGTACGACCTCGTCTCGGGAGAGAAGGACAAGATCGGCCGCACGTGCCACGGAGTGGTCAAGGTGGCGGGGAGACGTGTGGAGTTCACGGACGAACTCGTCGAGAACGAGCCTGGACGCGGGGGCAAGCTCGTTTCGGAGGACGCCACGATTCCCTATTCGCTCACGATCCACTACGAGGACGAGGGCGAAGGCACCAGGCTCAGCTGGCACCAGGAGATGGAGTCCCTCAAGGGCTTCTTCAAGTACGCCGACGGCATCGTGCTCAAGCTCTACGGCCGAGACGTGCGCTCGAACCTCGAGAAGGCGAAAACCATCCTCGAGTCCTGACCTGTCACAATCGCCGTGCCTGCTCCGTCATCCGGGCAGGACGACGAAAGGACCAGGCAGATGCTCGGCCGCAACTCCTACAGCACAGCAGAGATCGCTGCCGCCCACACCATGGTGGAGCGGCAGCTGACCTCGTTCCGCACGGTCGGCGCGCAGGCCGGCGACACGACGTCGGTGAGCGCCCTGGAACCGGTGTTCTTCAACACCGCGCTGATCGCCCTGGACCGGTTGTTCGTGCACCGCGTGCGGACGTTCACCGGCAAGGACACCAACCCGCTGAGCGAGGTCGAGCTGCTCACCGAGTCGCTGCTGGACAACGACGGCGTGCTGCGCGAGATCAAGGTGATCAGGTACGACGCCGCCAAGTCCGTCCTCGGACTGGAGATCGGTGACCGGATCGCGCTGACCGCCGACGCCTTCGAGCAGATCGCGAAGGCTTTCCTCGAGGACGTCGAGAAGAAGTCCGAGTAGCCGCCCTCAGCCGAGCAGCGCCCGGGTCACGGCCCGGGCGTCGTCGAGCGCTTCGGGAGAACCACCGGCTGTGAGCTGCACGATGGCGCCCTCGTGGAGCAGGGCCAGCTGCCTGCCGAGGGCATCGGCCGAGGAGACCCCCTCCTCGGCCAGGAGCGAGGCGTAGAGCCCTCGGATCCACTCCTTCTCGGCGCGCACGACCCGGGTCGCCGCGTCCGACTGGGTGGACAGCTCGGCATACGCGTTGATGAACCCACACCCCCGCGTGCCCTGCTCGAGCCAGACCTCGAGCGCGTCGAGCACGTCCAGCGACCGGTCGACCGCGCCCTCGGCATCCGACGCAGCGAGATGAGCCTCGACGTGCTCGCGCCAGCGACGGGCGCGAGCCTCGAGGTAGGCGACGACCAGGCCGTCCTTGGACCCGAAGCGGTCGTAGATCGTCTTCTTCGTGGTGCCGGCCCGCTCGGCCACCAGATCCATCCCGACCGTGTTGATCCCGCGGTCGTAGTAGAGCCGGCTGGCAGCGTCGAGGATCCGGTGAGCAGCGGGTGTCATCCGGGGCTCGTGCGTCGTCGTCGTGGTCATGCTCACCTCCAGGTACATCGCGAGTATACCGACCGGTGTGGTTACTTGTCATCATGACTCTTCCTCTGGCCATCCGTGAGCACGCCGGCACCCTCTCCTCGGTCGCCCTCGTGGTCACCTGGAGCTCCGGGTTCGTCGGCGCCGAGCTCGCCAGCCGTGCCGGAGCGGCCCCCCTCACGCTGCTCGGCTGGCGGTTCGTGCTGCTCGCGCTCCTGCTCGTCACGGTCGCCCGGTTGCGTCGTGCGCCGTGGCCTCGCTGGCAGGCCTGGCGGCGCCAGATCGCGCTCGGGCTGCTGTGCCAGGCGGCGTACCTGCTGCTGGTGTTCGAGGGGGTGAGCCACGGCGTCCCGGGAGGTACGGCGGCACTGATCGCCTCGCTGCAGCCACTGCTGGTCGCGACGGTGGCCGGCTCGCTGCTCGGGGAGCACACCACCGCGCGGATGTGGCTGGGCATGCTCCTCGGACTGGGGGGCGTCGCCGTCGTGGTGTCCGGGGACCTCGGCCTCACCGGGGCACCGCTCTGGGCCTACGCGCTGCCCGTCGTCGGGATGCTCTGCCTGGCCAGCGGCACGGTGCTCGAGCGCCGGTTGAAGCCGGTCGAGACCCTGCTCGACACGATCATGATGCAGGCCGTCGTCACCGCCCTGGTGCTGATGTCGCTCGCCGTCGCGTTCGGCCAGGCCGCTCCCCCGGCCTCGGCCGAGTTCTGGCAGGCGGTCCTGTGGCTGATCGTGCTGGCCAGCCTCGGTGGCTACGTGATGTACGTCTTCGTCGCGCGCACGCGCGGCGCGACGGTCGTCAGCACCCTGCTGTTCCTGACTCCGCCGACCACCATGCTCTGGGTCTACCTGATGTTCGGCGAGGCGATCACCCTCGTCGCGCTGGTGGGTCTGGCGGTCAGCGGGCTCGGGGTGTGGCTGGTCCTGGGTGGACGTCGGTCGACGGAAGGCCTGGCGCCCGCGCCGGAACCCGCGCTCAGGCGTGATCGCCGCTCCGCGGCTCAACGCCTCCTTCGCTCGGGATGAGTACGAGCAAGCTCGACTCCCCCCGCTCAGTCGGCGTACGTGACGGGCAGGTGCTTGATGCCGTTGATCCAGCCGTGGCGCAGCCGGATCGGGTCGCCGGTCTTCTTGATGTCGGGCATCCGGTCGGCGATCGCGTTGAACATCACCTCGACCTCGAGGCGGGCCAGGTTGGCGCCGATGCAGTAGTGCGCACCGTGGCCGCCGAACGCGAGGTGCGGGTTGGGGTCGCGCAGCACGTTGAACTCGTCGGGCGCCTCGAACACGTCCTCGTCGTGGTTGCCGCTGGCGTAGAAGAGCCCGACCCGCTCGCCCTTCTTCACCGGCTGGCCGCCGACGACCACGTCGTTGATGGCGGTGCGCTGGAAGACGGTCACCGGGGTGGCCCAGCGGATGATCTCGTCGGTCGCGGTCTTGGGGCGCTCCTTCTTGAAGAGCTCCCACTGGTCCGGGTGGTCGAAGAAGGCGTTCATCCCGTGGGTGATCGCGTTGCGGGTGGTCTCGTTGCCGGCGACCGCCAGCATGATCACGAAGTAGCCGAACTCGTCCTCGCCGAGCTTCTCGCCGTCCATGTCGGCGTGCACCAGCTTGGTGATGATGTCGTCCTGCGGGTTCTCGCGACGGTCCGCTGCCATCTCCATGGCGTAGCCGAGGATCTCCGCAGCCGCGACGTCGGGCTGGCCGCCGTACTCCGGGTCGTCCTGGGCGAGCATCTGGTTGGACCAGTCGAACAGCTTGCGCCGGTCCTCCTGGGGTACGCCGAGCAGGTCGGCGATCGCCTGCAGGGGAAGCTCGGCCGCCACGTCGACGACGAAGTCGCCCTCCCCGTTGGCCAGGGCGTCGTCGATGATCTTGTTGGCCCGGCCGATCAGCACCTCGTGCAGGGCGTTGATCGCCCGCGGAGTGAAGCCGCGGCTGATCAGCTGGCGGGTGCGGGTGTGCACCGGCGGGTCCTGGTTGATCAGCATGATCGTCTGCATCTCGACCTGGTCGCGGGTCATGTCCGGGCCGAACCGGATGATCGCGCCGTTCTCCGCGCTGGAGAAGTCCTTGCTGTTCTTGGAGACCGCCGCGACGTCCGCGTGCTTGCTGACCGCCCAGTAGCCCCCGTCGAGGAATCCCGCGCTCGCTCCCGGGGTCTGGTCCACGCGCCAGACGGGCGCCGTCCGGCGGAGCTCGAGGAACTGCTCGAGCGGGACGGCCTCCTCGCACAGGAACGGGTCCGTCGGGTCGAACCCCGTTGGCAGGGCGGGTGTAGCGGTCACGGTGGAACCTCCAGATCTGAAACACGTTCTAGTTGCAGATGGTGACATACCTTCGGTTTGTTCGGAAGGCCTGACACGGGGAATCCCCACTCGATCGTTGCCCACAATGAGAACGTGTTCTAGTTTTGTCCCATGGGAACTCCCGTCATCATCGACGCTGTCCGCACACCGCTCGGCAAGCGCAACGGCGGCCTCGCCGGCGTGCACCCCGGCGAGCTCCTCGGGTTCGTCCAGAGCGAGGTGCTCAAGCGCTCCGGGATCGACCCCGGCCTGGTGGAGCAGGTCGTCGGCGGCGTGGTCACCCAGGCCGGTGAGCAGTCCAACGACATGGTCCGGCGCGCGTGGCTGCACGCAGGCCTTCCCCAGCCCACCGGCGCGACGACGATCGACGCCCAGTGCGGCTCCGGACAACAGGCGGCCCACCTCGTGAACGACATGATCAAGGCCGACACCATCAAGGTCGGCATCGCGTGCGGCGTCGAGTCCATGTCACGGATCGCCCTGGGCGCCAACGTCCCGCCCGGCACCGGTGACCCGCGCCCGGAGTCGTGGGACATCGACATGCCCAACCAGTTCCTCGGCGCCGACCGGATCGCCGGCAACCGCGGGCTGACCCGCCAGGACCTCGAGGTGTTCGGCGCGGCGTCGCAGCACAAGGCGCGGATCGCTGTCGACGAGGGCAGGTTCGAGCGCGAGATCGCTCCGCTCGAGGCCCCGGTGATCGACAAGGAGACCGGCAAGCCCACCGGGGAGACGCGGGTCGTGTCGGCCGACGAGGGCCTGCGCGACACGACGCTGGAGGGGCTGGCCACGCTGCGCTCCGTGCTTCCCGACGGGCTGCACACGGCGGGGACCTCGTCCCAGATCAGCGACGGCGCCTCGGCGGTGCTGCTGATGGACTCCGACCTCGCCGACTCGCTGGGGCTCGTTGCCCGCGCGCGGATCGCCGACCACGCCCTGGTCGGGTCGGATCCCTACTACCACCTCGACGGCCCCATCGACGCGACCCGGCGGCTGCTCGAGCGCACCGGCATGACCCTCGACGACTTCGACCTGTTCGAGGTCAACGAGGCGTTCGCGTCCGTCGTACTCTCGTGGGCGCAGCAGACCGGCGCCGACCTCGACCGCACCAACGTCAACGGCGGCGCCATCGCGCTGGGTCACCCGGTCGGCTCGACCGGCACCCGCCTGATCACCACCGCGCTGCACGAGCTCGAGCGCCGCGACGCCCACCGCGCGCTGATCTCGATGTGCGCCGGAGGAGCCATGGCGACCGGGACCATCATCGAGCGGATCTAGCCGCAGACGGTGTCCACGACCTGGACAGTCGACGGCGCCTGGTGAGTACGGCCGATGCGCGTGGGTACACCCATGCGGATGTCCTGCGTCCGCAGGCACGGACGGTGAGAGGACGCGATGCAGCCTGAGCTGATCGGCGGTAGGTACCGGGTCGAGTCGGCGATCGGTCGAGGAGGGATGGGCACAGTCTGGCTGTGCCTGGACGAGACACTGCAACGTCGTGTCGCCGTCAAGCAGGTCGGGCTGCTGCCCGGCGAGTCGGTGACCGACTCGGCACGCGCGTTCCGCGAGGCCCGCTCCTCGGCCGGCCTGAGCCACCGCAACGTCGTCGCCGTCTACGACGTGGTCGAGGAGGCCGGCCACATCTGGCTGGTGATGGAGCACGTCCAGGGCCGGTCGCTGTCCCAGATCATCAAGCAGGACGGCGCACTGGACCCGGCCGTCGTGGCCGACATCGGCGCCCAGGTCGCCGGCGGCCTCTCCGCCCTGCACGCGGACGGCATCATCCATCGCGACGTCAAGCCGGGCAACGTGCTGATCCGTGAGGACGGCGTCGCCAAGATCAGCGACTTCGGCATCGCCCGCACCGCCGGGGACGCGACCCTGACCCAGGCGGGATACCTGACCGGGACCCCGAGCTACTTCTCCCCCGCGTTGGCGCGCGGCGCCGAGCCGACTCCGGCCGACGACGTCTGGGCGCTGGGGGCCGCGCTGTTCGCCGCGGTCGAGGGCCACTCGCCGTACGCCCAGCGCAAGAACCCGATGGAGGTGCTCCACGAGATCAACGCGGGCGAGGTTCCGCGCCCCCAGCGCGCCGAGTTCCTCGCCCCCGCCCTGGAGCGGATGCTCGACCGCGACCCCGTGTCCCGGTGGAGCATGGCCGACGCCGGGCACACGCTGCGCCGCCTGGCGGAGGCGCACCGCCCGGACGCGACACTGGCTCAGACACGCTCCGAGGCCCCGGCGTACGTGCCGGAGCCCTCCGCCCCGCCCGCGCGTCAGGAGGAGACAGCCCCGGCCCCAGGTCACGAGGAGCAGCCGCCACCTCGGCTCCTGGCGCCCGTGCCCGTTCGGGCGCGACGGGCGCGGCGCCCGGCCCGCGCCGTGTGGGCCGTCCTGGCCCTCCTGCTGGTCATCGGCGGGATCGCGTTCGCGGTCACGCAGCTCGACCTCGGCGGGGCCGCCACCGGAACGTCCGGGGAGCCGTCGGCGAAGGACTCCCAGACGGACAAAGGCTCGACGAAGTCGGACGACAGCAACCAGAGCGGGGCGGACTCCACGGCGAGCGGCACCTCGAAGGGCGGGGGCAAGGAAGCATTCGTCCGCGACTACTACGCCAAGGCGCCGGGCGGCTCGAACGAGGCGTGGCAGATGCTGGCGCCGGCGATGCAGTCCATGGGCCGCGACCGCTACCTCGGGTTCTGGCGCACGATCGAGTCCGTCGAGGTGCGTGACGTGCAGGTGGACCCGCAGGGTGACGACGTGGAGGTGACGCTCGTCTACCGCACCACGGACGGAGGCACCAGCACCGAGCACAAGCGCGAGACCCTCAGCACCACCGATGACGGCGGCTACCTGATCGAGTCCGACCAACCCGCCGGCTAGCGGACTCGTCGGTCAGGTGCTGATCCGAGCGCGACGGCTACCCTCTCGGCATGTTCGCGTGGACGAAGGACCAGCTGGCCGTCCGGGACGCGGTGCGTTCCTTCGTCGACAAGGAGATCCGTCCGCACCAGGACGAGCTCGAGCACGGCGACCTCCCGCCGTACGAGCTGATCCGGAAGTTCTTCTCCACCTTCGGTCTCGACGCCCTCGCGGCGGAGAGCTTCGACAGGTCGATCGCCGCTGCCGAGGCGCGCGAGCGCGGCGAGGAGCCGCCCGCCGGCGGTGGTGACGGGATGGACCCGGCGATGGCCGTGCTCCCGCAGATCGAGCTGGTCAAGGTGTCCATGGGCATCCCCGCGGCGATCGGCGTCTCCATCGGCCTGGCCGCCGGCACCATCAACGCCAGTGGCTCGATCGAGCAGCGCATGCGCTGGGCGCGTGACCTCGCGACGTTCGAGAAGGTCGGCGCCTGGGCGATCACCGAGCCGGACGCCGGCTCCGACGCGTTCGGCGGCATGCGTACGACGGTCAAGCCGGACGGCGACGACTTCGTCCTCAACGGCCAGAAGACGTTCATCACCAACGGCCCGTACGCCGACACGCTCGTCGTCTACGCCAAGCTCGACGACGGATCCGACGTCGACCGGAGGGACCAGCCGGTGCTCACCTTCGTGCTCGACAGCGGCATGGATGGGCTGGAGCAGTCCAAGCCGTTCAAGAAGATGGGGATGCAGTCCTCTCCCACCGGCCAGCTGTTCTTCGACAACGTCCGCCTCGGCCGTGACCGGCTCCTGGCCGGTGGTGGGTCAAGGGACGGCCGAGAGTCAGCGCGCTCCAACTTCATCGTCGAGCGCGTCGGGATCGCCGCGCTGTCGCTCGGCGTGATCGAGGAGTGCCTGCGCCTGTGCGTCGACTACGCCAAGGGCCGCGAGCTCTGGGGCAAGCCGATCGGTGACTTCCAGCTGATCCAGCTCAAGCTCGCCGAGATGGAGGTGGCTCGGATGAACGTCGCCAACATGGTCTTCAAGTCCATCGCCGCGCGCAGAGGCGAGGTCGAGATGGACCTCGCCGAGGCCTCCGCGATGAAGCTCTACTCCTCCAAGGCCGCCACGGACGTGGCGATGGAGGCCGTGCAGCTCTTCGGCGGCAACGGCTACATGGCGGAGTACCGCGTCGAGCAGCTCGCCCGCGACGCGAAGTCCCTGATGATCTACGCCGGCTCCAACGAGGTGCAGGTGACCCACGTCGCCAAGGGGTTGCTGCGGCGGTAGGTGGCGGGACGACTAGACCTGAGCCCGACGCCCGTTGACCCTCCCGGTGGATCCGCGCACCTTGGTGGATGGGACGGAGGTGCGTCATGGCGCAGGACGAGCCGGACCACGCGGGAGAGTTCTCGTGGCCACAACCTCAGACGGGACGCGACACCGGGGCCGGTGATCGCGCGGTGCCCACCGACGACGCCGGGGCAGCCCCCTCACGGGGTGGCGAGGTCAGGTCGTTCCACGACCGGTTGGGCAACACGGCCGGGCCACCCAGCCTGCGGGACCTTCCGAGCGGGGTCAAAGTCGGGCTCGCTCTCGGCCTGGCCTCGATCGCCGTCCTCTACGTGTGGTTCTCCGAGAACGTCGAGCAGCCTGGGCTGGCGACCCTGTGCGTGTTCGGCGTACCCGTGGTCTTCACAGGTGCTCGACTGCGACTGTTCCTGTCCGGACGGATGAGGACGAACACGCGATGGCTCTGGCCCATGGACCGCGAACACGGCCCTGGATGGGGGCCACGCGCGCTCTCTGTGGGGCAGCACCTGGGGCTGTCCCTGGTCGGTCTCAACATGGTGATCGCGTACTTTGCCGCCGCCATGGCCGCGGACGACATGCTCTTCGACGGTGCTGTGTCCGGATTTCTGGATCACTTCGCGACGTAGGTGCCGAGAGCTCCTGGGTTCGACTGCGACAACGGGGCTACCCCACTCGATCAGCCCGGCGTCGAGTCAGGCAGGTCGCCTGCGGGCAGCCACGCCTCACCGAGCGGGCGCCCACCCGCGCGACCGATCGCCGCGACGAGTGGCTCGGCCCAGAGGTGCTCGATGAGCGCGATGGCAGCGACCCCGCCCAGCGGCACGGCGTCGGCCAGCGACCAGGTCTCGCCCAGGGTTTCGTCACCCACGGCCCCTCCGCCCCCGCCGAGGACCTCGGCCGCGATCTTCCCCAGGTCGGGGTCGCTCCCGGGCGGTGGCTCGAGGGTCTCGAAGGTCCCGTCCTGGGCACGCTCCACCAGCAGCACGTCGACCAGCGACACGACACCCTGCTCGCGGAGCCGGGCGAGCTCGGCGATCACCTCACCCGAGAACGACGGTCCCTCGAAACCGACCACGAGCACCTGGACCGGCCCGGTCAATGCTCCACCCGGGCCCGCAGCTCGTCGAACTCCTCCTGGGTGAGCACGCCGGTGTCGAGCAGGTGCTGCAACGCCTCGACCTGGTCTTCCCGGGAGCGGGGCGGTGCGGCTGCCGCTGGAGGCGGGGCTGGCGGGTGCGACGGGTGCGATGCGGCGTACGCCTGAGCGGGGGTGAACCGTCCGCCGTAGTACGGAACGCCGCCCGTCATCCCGGCCATCTGGATCTGCCGCGGCACCAAAACCACCACGGGCTCATCATGCCCCACCACGAAGACCAGTCCCTCCGTCCGACCATCGCGACTCGGCTGTTGCCGATGCACACGCCGGCACAGCGTTCACCATTTGGCACACAACATCTCAGGATGTGGACTAGCGTCACGTGCTGCCGGCTGTCGACGTCGAGAAGAGGCTCGCTCATGCCATTGCTCCCCACTGCCCCTGTCCCCTATTCCGTGGTCGTCGTCGACGACACGTACGAGCTCCGCTGCCTGTGGAGGTTCATGCTGGATCGCGACGAGCGCTTTGCCGTCGTCGCCGATGCCGCGAATGGGGAGATCGGGGTCGCGGCCGCCCGGCTGCACCAGCCCGACCTGGTGCTGCTCGACATCGCGATGCCGGTCATGGACGGCATCCAGGCGCTGACGCAGATCCGCCGTTACTCACCCCGCAGCACCGTGGTGATGCACTCCTCGTTCAGCCAGGACTCCGCCCAGGCAGAGCTGGCCAGACGGATGGGCGCCCACGCCTTCATCCGCAACGGTCTGCGTCGGCACGTCCTGCTCGGCAAGCTCGAGACCATCCTTCGACACAGGTCTGGAGGCGCTGCTCCCCGCACAGCCCTGGGCCCGTCGAGCGAGGTCTCGTGAGCTCGTGGACAGGTCAGAGGTTTTCACGTCCGACCAGAGTGCAGGTCGAGACCACCTGACATCTGCTTGAAGACTCGGGGCTGTCCCAGGGAGTAACGTCGCCACGACGGACAGTCGGCGATGGGGATGAAGCCGTGGCCTCGGACTCCAGTGGTGCTGAGCTGATGGACCTCTACAGGTTGGCTGTCGAGATGGCCGATCGGGTCTCGGAGAGACGCGCGGGTGCCAACACCTACTTCGTGAGCGTCCAGAGCGCCATCGTCGCCGCGCTTGCCTTCCTTGCGTCGAGGGAGCCGGCCGCTCCAACGGGACTGCTGATCGCCGTTTGCGGCGTCGGGCTCCTAGCCGCGGGTGTGTGGTTCGTCCTGCTGCGGAGCTATCGGGAGCTGAACCGGGTCAAGTTCACCGTGATCCTCGCACTGGAGAAGCGATTGCCAGCCCAGATCTACACGGATGAGTGGGAGCTCGTGAGCCGGACACGCACCCGGGGATGGCGCTCCAGATACGCAGAGTTCGGGGCCATCGAACGGGTCGCTCCACTTCTGTTCGCCGCCCTGGATTTGGCAGTCGCTGTCTACCTGCTGGTGTCGTGACGTACGTCGCAGACCTTGCGCTCCACATCCGCCAGCACGTTCCGGCGGATGTAGGTATTCCTGAGGACGCAGACCTTCTCTTCTTGCTGTACGCGCTACTTGCACGGGCGAAAGGACTGTCGGTGGGCGCCGAGGACGTGCACGATGCCTGGGTCGTGTGGATGGAGGCCATGGGCCGCAGCCACCGCTCGATGATCCCGTTCGACCGCCTCGACGATCGCAGCCGGGCGGCGGACGAGCCGTTCGTCCTCGCCATCCATGCGGCGGTCTCGGCCAGTGAGTAGCTCCGCACCCTTTCTGCCCCGCAGCCGCGGCCGAGCGGGAAACTCGCGTCCAGAGGTTCAGTGATGCCCACCTACGACGCCTTCATCTCCTACAGCCACGTCGACGGCGTCGTGGCCAGGCTCGTGCACAGAGGCTTGCACCAGATCGCAAGGAGACCGGGGCAACTGCGCGCCCTGAACGTCTTCCGGGATTCGACCGACCTCAGCGCGAGTCCAGATCTCTGGGGCAACGTCGTGCAGTCCATGGACCTGTCGCGATACCTGGTGCTGATCCTGTCCCCAGCGGCCGCAGCGTCACAGTGGGTGCGCAGGGAGCTCGATCATTGGATGACTGACCATGCGACCGATCACGTCTTGCTCGTCCTCGCCGGTGGAGACCTCGCCTGGGACGAGGAGCGCCGTTGCTTCGACCCTGCCGTCTCGACCGCTGCGCTCCCCAGACTGACCGAGCCGAACGCCTTTGCAAGTGAACCTCTCTACATCGACCTTCGGCAGGCTGGTTCGTCGCAGCTGGACTCGATGTTCCTCCGTGAGCGGATCACGGAACTGGCCGCTCCGATCCATGGCAAGTCCAAAACCGAGCTGTTCAGTGAGGATGCTCGCGAGCTTCGCCGGTTCCGCGTGTTGCGACGAGCCTTCGTCGCGGGACTCGTGACTTTGACCGTGGGTCTCGCAGTCGTGGCGTTTCTCGCGCTGCGGCGCAGCAGCGGGCCAACCACGAGCGCGATGTCGCAGTCGGGCGGATCCTGATGCAGGAGAGCGAGTCCACCGGGGACTCCGATGCAGGTCTGAGCAAGCTGGAGAGTCTGGCTGCGTGGCGTATCGCGCCGTCCAAGGCGTCGTACTCGGCCATGCTCGAAGCCGCGCTGCGCCCGGGGTTGGCGGCCATGAACAAGCACTCGGGGACGGTCCGCGGTGTCGCTGTCGATCCGACGGGACGAACGATCGCGAGCGTCGGGAGTGACGGCACCCTTCGACTGTGGGACCTCCAACGCAGACGCCAGCTGGCAGTGCTCGAAGACGATCAGGACGGCCTCAACGCCGTGGCGTTCTCCCGCGACGGGGCGAAGGTGGCCGCGGGCGGTTCGGACGGACAGGTCCGAGTATTCGACGTCGCCACCCGACGAAGGACCGGAGCCTTCGCACCCTCCGAGGCAGGGGAGCGGGTCATGGGGGTCGAGTTCGACCCCGCCAGCAACGAGATCGCTGCCGTGGCGCTCGATGGGTCGCTGACCTGGTGGGACTACAAAACAGGCCAGCGCACCCGGACAGAGCAGCTCGGGAACGACCTGTGGAGTCTCGCCTATGCCCCTGACGGCAGCAGCCTCGCCGTGGCGGGTGAGGACACCGGTGCCATCCTGCTGGTCGCGAGATCCGGGCGACAGCACATGGTGGTCCGAGCTTCCGGCACCGTCAGGTCGCCGAGCTCGACCGCTGTGCACTCACTCACCTACAGCCCCGACGGCCGCTTCCTGGCCGCCACGGAGAACGGGAGGGTCGAGCTCTTCCGCACCGCGGATGGTGACCACCGCGAGATCTTCGCGTGAACGCCACGACGGTGGTGTTCACGCCCGACGGCAGCCATCTGCTGACGGGCAATGTCTCCGGCTCCGTGTGGGCCTGGCGACTGCAGGACAGGGCTGAGGTCTGCAACCTGAAGGGATCGACCGGGCCTGTCCTGGGTTTGACGGTGCTCCGAGACGGACGGACCGCCGTCTCGGCAGGCGCAGACGGCGCCGTCAGGCTCTGGAACCTCGATCCGTGCCTGCCGGTGCACAGGCTGACGAGCGGTCTCGAGGATGTCTCGTCCACCGCTGCCTGGGGCCCTGACGGCAGGCAACTGGTCACGTGGCCTCTGGCACGTTACGGCTGTGGAACCGCGCACAGGACTGGCACGGGACCTCGCTCGATGCCGTCTCTCCCGACCACGTGGCCTTCAACCGGATGGAAACACGTCGTCGCCACCGAGGACGGCGCCACCGGAAACACTCCAGGGTATCGAGTCGTGCTCGTGGACGTCCGTACGAACGGGAGGCGGCAGCTGTTCCACCTGGCCGGCGCCAGTGTCGACGCGGTCGCCGTTTCGCCGCGGGGCGAGACTATTGCCGTTGCGGCGTACGGCATGGGGCGGCATTTTCGTTCAGTTCGCGTGTTCAGCACCCGAGATGACGGGACACCGCTGTCCCTCGACACCAACCCGCTCGCCGAGACAGTCACTCTTGCGTACGACCCGAATGGTCACCTGCTGGCCGCTGGCGGCGCCGACAGCTCGATCGAGCTGTGGAACCCACGATCGGGACATCGCCTGTCACGCATGGTGACGAGCAAGGAAAGTGCCAAGGCTGGAGACACCGCCAACCCGGTGCGGGCCGTCGCCTTCAGCCCCGACGGTCAGACTCTGGCGACCGGAGGCGCGGACCGACGGATCCGCCTCTGGTCCGTGACCGGAGGACACCTTCACCTCAGGGCCACCTTCGACCCCGCGTCCAGCACGATCCTTTCGTTGTCCTTCAGCTCCGACGGCCATGTCCTCGCCTCCGGTGCTCTGGACGGAGCCGTCAGGCTGTGGGACACGTCGAGCGGACGTCCTGTCGGGGAGGCCATGCTCGGCCACGAGAGCGCGGGCCAGGCCTACTTCAACAGTGCTGCAGTCGAGCACGTGGCCTTCTCCCCCGACGGTGCTTGGCTGGCGACCACGGGCGTGGACGGTCACACCGACCTGTGGGACACCCATGGCCTTGTCGGCAACCTCGCTGAGACCCTCTGCCGCGACGCGGGGACCGACTTCACGCTCGATCAGTGGCGCACGGTGACCGGGCAGGGCTCGACATATCGCCGCGTGTGCTAGTCCCGGCCGGCCTCAGCCCGAAGAGCGTGCGTTGAGCCGCGCAGCTTGCCGGGTCAGGTGGTCGCGTTCGGCGAGGTTGGCTGCCTGGTGGGCCGCCTCGGCGTACAGACGGGCGGCGGTGGCCAGGTCGCCGTCGCGCTCGTGGAGGTACGCCGCCACGGCGACGTAGCGAGGCAAGGAGTCGTCCAGGGTCGCCAGCTCCGCGAGCCCGGCGCGCGGTCCGTCTGCCTCGCCCACGGCGACCGCGCGGTTCAGCCGGACGACCGGGTTGTCGGTCAGCTGCGCGAGCTCGTCGTACCACTCCACGATCTGCACCCAGTCCGTCTCCTCCGCAGTGGGAGCGTCGGCGTGGAGCGCAGCGATGGCGGCTTGTGCCTGGAACTCACCCAGCCGGTCGCGGGCCAGGGCCGCCTGCAGGATCTCGACTCCCTCGGCGATGGAGGTGACGTCCCACGTGCCGCGGTCCTGCTCGGCGAGCGGTACCAGCGTGTCGTCCGGGGCGGTCCGGGCAGCGCGCCGGGCGTGCGTCAGCAGCATCAGGGCGAGCAGGCCCCGGACCTCCGGATGCTCGATCGTGGTGGAGAGCTGCCGGGTCAGCCGGATGGCCTCGGCGGCGAGGTCCACGTCGCCGGAGTAGCCCTCGTTGAAGACCAGGTAGAGCACCCGCAGCACGGTGGTGACGTCGCCGGGCTGGTCGAACCGGACGCCGGCGACCGTGCGCTTGGCCCGGCTGATCCGCTGGGCCATGGTCGGCTCGGGCACCAGGTAGGCCTGCGCGATCTGCCGGGTGGTCAGCCCGCCGACGGCACGCAGCGTGAGCGCCACTGCGGACGACGGCGTCAGCGACGGGTGCGCGCACAGGAAGTAGAGCTGCAGCGTGTCGTCCACGGCAGTCACGGATCCGTCCCCGGGCGCCGGCTCCTCGTCGACGACGTCCTCACGTCGACGGCGAGCCGTGTCCGCCCGGGTCGCGTCGAGGAACCGCCGCCACGCCACGGTGATCAGCCAGCCCTTCGGATCATGGGGCGGGTCGGACGGCCACACAC
The DNA here is from genome assembly GCA_963797525.1 of uncultured Actinomycetota bacterium. Classification (GTDB taxonomy): domain Bacteria; phylum Actinomycetota; class Actinomycetes; order Propionibacteriales; family Nocardioidaceae; genus Marmoricola. The sequence continues at coordinate 25,251 of CAWCPT010000016.1, read as the reverse complement.
GGACGGCCTCGACCAGCGCGTCCTGCACGGCGTCCTCGGCCGCCGCGAAGTCGGCTCCGCGGCGGACGAGGATCGCGAGCACGCTCGGTGTGAGGCTCCGCAGCAGGACCTCGTCCACCGGAGCGGTCACTCGGTGATGGTCGGCGCCGTGGACAAGAACGGGCGCAGCTCGAGCCACTCGTGGATCGGCTTCCCGCCCGCGCCTGGCGCGGCCGACAGCTCCCCGGCCAGCTCGACGGCGCGATCGTGGCTGTCCACGTCGATGATCATCCAGCCGGCGATGAGGTCCTTGGTCTCCGCGAACGGCCCGTCGGTGACCGGCGGGCGCCCCTCGCCGCCGTACTGGACCCAGGAACCCTTCGGAGCGAGCGCCTGGCTGTCGACGAATTCACCGCTCTCCTCGAGCCGGGCCGCGAAGTCATCCATGTACTGCACGTGGGCCGAGATCTCGTCCGGCGTCCACCGGTCCATCGGCACGTCGTTGACCGCGGTCGGGGCACCCCGGTAGTGCTTGAGCAGCAGGTACTTGGCCATCGTGTTCTCCTCGGTGCTGGTGCGACCCATTCTGGTCGCGTTCACACCGGGGACGGAACCAACCTCGGGTTCTCGACATCGCCGTACCAATTTTCCTGGACCTACTTTTACGTCCGTCTGTGGAAGCTCACCTTGCCGCTGGGCAATGTGCGGGTCTCGTACGTCGGGTCGTGGATGCGGCGGTGGTGGTGTGGGCAGAGCAGCCTGCCGGTGTCGAGGTTGGTGGATCCTCCGTGGGACCAGGGTTGGGCGTGGTGGGCGTGACACAGACCGGGTGGGGTTTCGCAGCCCTGGGCGGTGCAGCCGCGGTCGCGGACGCCCATCGCGATCCGCATCGGTTCGGTGTGCAGGCGGCGTCGGCGACCGACGTCGAGGACCTGGCTCTTGCCGCCCAGGACGACCGGGATGATCCCGGCAGTGCAGGCCAGTCGCCGGGCATCGGCAGCGGAGATGCGGCCGCCGGTGTCCAGGGTGCACACCCCAGCTTCGTCGAGGTCCGCGAGGAGCTGTTCGAGGGTCATCGTGACCACGACGGTGGCCGAGCAGCCGCCGGCCTTGGGCAGTGCCTGCGCCGGGTAGGTCTCGAGGAGCTGCGTCAGCGCGAGCCCGTGACGGACCGGGGTGGGCAGGTCGGGATCGATTCCCGATCCGGCCCCGTCGTCACCGCCGCCGACCGAGCGAGCCGGTGAGCTGATCGCCAGGATCATCTTGGTCAGCATCTGCCCGTGCAGGGCCGGGATCCGGAACCGTCCGTGGCAGGTGCCCTGGTCGTCCTCGCGCATCGTCAACGTCGTACGCCGCAGGGCGAGTGCCTCTTCGGCCTCGAGCGCGCGGCCCTCGAACTGCTCGGCGAGGTCGGGGGCGATCACCTCGAAGATCCGCAGCCCCAGGACGCGCAGCGCCTTCGCGTCGTGTTGCCCAGCCTGCGCGACGAGGTGTTCCTCGGCCTGAGCACGCTGCTCGGTGCTCACGGCGAACTCACCCGTGGAAGGCAGCTGGTCCAACGCCGCGACGATCGCGCGCGCCTGAGCCGTGTTGACCCGGCCATCGGCCATCGCGGCCGCCAGGACGTCGTGGCCCTCGAGTGCGGTGGCGAGCTTCAGGTCGGACCTCGCGTCCCGGCGCACCTGCCGGGTCTCGACAGCGACCCAGTCAGCGGCCGACCCGGCCCCGGTCGCGGTGGTGGCCTCGGAACGGTCGGCCTCGGCCAGCATCCGCAGACGCAGCGCGTCCAGCTGTGCCTGCCCCCGGGAGAGCTCCACCAACGCGTCGCGCTGGTCCGCAGCGCTCATCGACCACACCGGTGTCGAGGCCAGCACATCCAGCCTCTCGGTCAGCCGACGGGCGAAGTCGACCACCGGGTGGAGGCGGTCGACCGGCTGGCTGCTCATGACTGAATTCAAGCACCGACCACTGACAGAAAAGGGCCTCTGACCTGCAGTTTTGCTCAATCCGTGAGACGGGTGCTGAAGAACTTTCGGATCGACTGCGGCGTGGTCTCAGCAGGCTTGACCATGGCCCGCGAGTGGCATCCGAGGTGACAGCGCGTAGTACGGCGGGTCCTGCGGCAGGACGCCGTAGATGACCTCGAAGACCCGGTCACCCCGCTCGAACCGGAACTCCGGGTCGGGAATGGTGAACGGGGCGTAGGGCGTGCCCCGGTCGACCACCCGCGGGTGCGGCAACAGCAGAAGGTTCACTGCGCCGCGTAGATCTGATCAGTGATGACCTGGCCGATGGGAGACAGCGCGTCGTAGATGCCCCCGGCCCCTGGGATCAGGTGCGCTGCGGCCTCGATGGCGTCGTCGGCCGCCTGACCTTCTTCGCCGAGGCCGACCAGGCTGCCGAGCGCCGCCAGGATCCCAGCCGGCGCGATGCCGTCGCCGGCGCGCAGGCTCGAGACCGGACCGCTGCGCAGCACGCCAGGTGCCTGCCTGGGCATGCGGAGGGATGTCGATGTCGTCATGGTGTCTCCTCGAGTTGTGATGGGTTGTTGTCAGATCCGGCGCTTCGCGCGGGCTCGGTAACACATGTCACGCGCGATGCCGCGCAGGTTGTTGCAGTCGACCGCCGAAGGCTCGACGCCCGTCGTCCCGATCGGGCCGCTCGGCCGGGTGCTCTCGCGCCAGACGGGTGCCGCCAGTCGGGGCAGCCGCAGGGTCTTGCTGGGTGTACTCATCTGGTCCTCGTCTCTCCATCCTCAGGTGCGGATCATGAACTGCCGGGTCGGAGCCAGCGGGACAGGAAGGACCTCACTGACGTCGATCGTGTAGAGGTAGGCCACACGGGCCTGCCGGTCGTTGGTCGGGTCGAAGAACGTGATGATCACGTCGTAGCACTCGGAGTCCAGGCGGGAGTACTGGCTCGGCTGCACGCTGATGTCGTCCAGCGCGTAGAGGTTCGCCAGGTCCTCCGCTCGGCGGGGCGTCAGGCGACCCGACAGGAATCCGCTGGCCAGCTCGCTCACCAACGAGAACGCGTTGGTCGCCGCGTAGTTCAGCGCCCGGTCTGGGCCGCTCTGCCCGAGGTTGCGGAACTGGTAGTAGACCTTGTCCAGGAAGGCTCTCAGGATCAGCTTGACCGTCTCCTCGTCCGCCGGATCCCCCACCGGTACGGTGCGCCGGGTGTTGATCTCGCCCACCAGGCTCTCGATCAGCTGGGCCTCGTTCCACGTGTACAGCCCACCCGCCTGCACCTTCACGACCGGCACCACCTGTCCCGAGAACAGACGGACGGTGCGATGGGTGAGCCGACCCGGGATGGAGACCCGCGAGACGAAGTTCGGGTCGTTCGGGTCGAGGGCCTGGCCCTTGAGGGCCTCGCGCAACGCACGGTGGACGTACGACGACGGCGGGTAGGCCGGGTTGACGGCGGTGGCACGACGACCCTCTGAGCTGGGAGTCTCGCCCCAGTCGAGCCCGACAGGGAGCTCCGCCTCCAACGCATAGATCGGCATCGCCTCGTGCTTGCACAGCCAGATCAGCTTGTCAGCGAACCAGGGCTCTGCCCGCAGGAAGTCGTGCAGCTGGTGCGGGTCGTAAGGGTTGGGCGGGAGGTCGGACCGTCCCTCCGGCGTGGGCATCAGCGTGACGAAACCGTCGCGGTTGGCCTCGGTCCCGAAGTCGTGACCGATGCTTCCGATCACGAACAGCGGCGAGCCCTCGCTGCCCGAGCCGCCGCAACCACACCCGGTGGCGGCCTGGGACTGACCCGCAGCGGAGGAGGCCGTGGACTGGGGGCCGGCGCTGGCAGGGGTTGCTTGGGGGGTGACGTGCGGAGCGCTCGACGAGTCGGCAGGCTCCGGCTGCGGTTCCGCCGTCATGACTGGCGGGTCCGGTTCACCCGAGGGGACGAGCGGAGCCTCGGTCGTGGTCATGGGATCTCCTCGGGTCGAATGTGAGAGGGCGGACAGGTCGAGATGGCCCACCGCGAGGTGGGACTCGTCTCCGTCCGGCAGCCGGGCGTTCGCCACGATCTCCCGCCCTGCTGCTCCGGGATCAGGGCTTCGACCCCCGGCACGTTGCCTCGACACGAGCAGGGCTGCGGCACCCGCCACGACGGGAGTCGCGACGCTGCTCCCGCTGAGCTCGATGGTTCCGCCGCCCGACTTGGCGCCGCGGACCCGGTCGCCCGGCGCCAGCACGACGTGCCCGACGTACTCCATCCCGCGGTTGTTGGTCGGCAGTGGCACCCCGCGCGCATCGGCAGCGCCGACGGCGAGGACCGACGAGACGGCTGCCGGGACCTGGACGCGCTCGGCGCCGTCGTTGCCGACGGCTGCGACCACCAGGACGTTCTGGGCTTCGCACAACGACAGCGCGTTGGCGAGGATGCCGTCGGGTTGACCGGCATCGCCGTGCTGGCCGCCGCTCACGCTGACGATGTCTGCTCCGGCGGCGACCGCCTGCTCGATCGCGCGGGCCAGGTCGACCTGCGAGAGCGGCCGCTCATCGGAGAAGACGGGTACGACGAGTGCTCGACAGCGTGGCGCGACCCCCTCGACGTCCGTGCCCGGCTGGCCGAACAACACGCTGGCGACATGGGTGCCGTGCACCGCCATCCCCGACCCGTCGGTCGCGGTCTCGGGCACAAGCGTCGGCAGCACCCGCAGGTCAGCCCCGGCAAAGCACGGGTGGGAGACGTCGACCGGGCCGTCCAGGACGGCCACGGTGACCTCGGGGTCGCCCGAGGTCTCCTCGCGCAGCTGCGCGAGTCCGGCGACCGCCGACCTGAGGTCCACGGCTCAGACTCGGCCTACCGGAACGCGGGTCACGCGCACGACTCGAACCTGCATCTGCCCTCCGCTGTCCTACGCGGGCCCGTTCCGGCGCCGAGAACGGTCCAAGGCACGCCACTCATGAATGGCGTACCACAGGCGGTTCACTGCGGGCAAGACGTGCTGCCTTCGCAGATCATGGTCTGACCGCTGCGGTTGACTGGCCTCATGGCTGCGCAGGAGCAGCGCCTGGGTACGGCGCGGATGGCCGACGGCGGGCAGGTGGCCTACGCCCTGACCGGCAGCGGGCCACCCCTGCTGATGGCACCCGGGTGGCTCAGCCATCTCGAGCTCGGCTGGGCGATCCCGGCCGAGCGAAGGTTCCACGAGGCACTGTCCTCGGGCCGCACGCTGGTCCGCTACGACCGCCCTGGTTGTGGCCTCTCGGACCCTTACGACGGCCCCCGCACGATGGCGCTCGAGCTCGCCACCATCGCCGCGGTGACCGAGGAGCTCGGCATCGCCCGCTGCGACGTCTTCGGTTGGTCGCTCGGAGCGGCCGTGGCCGTGCAGTGGGCAGCAGACCACCCGGAGCAGGTCTCACGTCTGGTGCTGTACGGCGGCTGGGCGACCGGCTCGGCCATCGGTGACGAGGAGAGCCAGCGACTCATGCTCGCGCTGCTGGCCTCGCACTGGGGACTGGGATCGGACCTGCTCACCGACCTCTTCGCACCCGACGCCGACGCCGGCACCCGTCTCGCGCAGGCGCGCTACCAGCGCGCCGCATCCTCGTCCGACACGGCCGTCGCGCTGCTGCAGCTCGCCTACGACCTGGACGTCCGAGCTGCGCTCCCCCGGGTGCAGGCCCCCACGCTCGTGCTCCACCGGCGCGGGGACCGGGCGGCCCCGCTTGACCAGGGCCGCGCGCTCGCCGCCTCGATCCCGGGCGCCGAGCTCGTGGAGCTCGAGGGTCGCTCGCACCTGCCCGCGTTCGGGGACGTGGAGTCACTGGTCAACGATCTGCGACGCTTCCTCGCCCTCCCCCGCCTGCGCAGGTCCGTCCCGACCGGTCTCACCACCCGTCAGGAGGAGGTCGCGGCCCTCGTGGCCGAGGGCCTCACCAACCGCGAGCTGGCCGATCGCCTGCACATCACCGAACGATCGGCCGAGTCCCACCTCGAGCGGATCCGTCTTCGGCTCGGGTTCAGGTCCCGCTCCCAGGTGGCCGCCTGGTACGTCGCGCAGCACCCGCACAAGTGAGGTAGTTCCACGGCTGCGCCGCGGGCGATCCGGCGCCCAGCATGGAGCCATGACTCGACGCCCTGCCTTCCTGTTCCTGTCCGCTGCCTCCTGGCTGTGGTTCAACGTCGTCGTGGTGTGGACGATGGCGTTCCTCGCCGGCGTGCTGGTCCCCCGGACCGTCGACGGACCCGTGCGCACGAGCACCGCGATCGCCGTCGCCGTGGACCTCGCCCTCCTGCTGCTCTTCGCGGTCCAGCACTCGGTGATGGCCCGTCGTCCGGTGAAGGCGTGGCTGACCCGCCACATCCCCCACCAGCTCGAGCGCACGACCTACGTGGTCGCCACCAACCTGTGCCTCACGCTGCTACTGGTCTTCTGGCAGCCCTGGGGCGGGCAGCTCTGGCACGTCAGCGGCGCGGCTGGGGTCCTGCTCTGGGTGCTCTTCGCAGCCGGCTGGGCGCTGGCGATCGCGGCCACTTTCGCGGTCGATCACTTCGAGCTTCTCGGGCTACGGCAGGCCGGATGGGCACCCGCCCGGGACGAGGCCCTGACGTCCGACCTGCAGGTCCGTGGCCTCTACGCCGTCGTACGCCACCCGCTGATGACAGGCATGCTGCTCGCCTTCTGGGCGACCCCGCAGATGGGTGCGTCGCACCTTCTCTACGCGGTCGCGGCGACCGGCTACATCGTGATCGGGGTCCGGTTCGAGGAGCGTGACCTCCGCCGGACCTTCGGAACGTCGTACGACGAGTACGCCGCGCGCGTGCCAGTCCTCGTGCCCAGGATCCCCTGCACGAGACGGCTCCGCCGACTGTCAGCTGAGTCGAGTCAGTGAACGACCACCGGCGGGATGCCCTCGTCGTCGAGCAGGTGCGTCTCCTCACGCTTGCGTGGCAGGAGCAGCGCCGGGACCAACGTCAGCAGCACCATCCCCCACGCCACCCAGTAGGTGTCGGCGAACGCGCTGGCGGCGTCCTCCAGCCCCTTCGCGATCGCGACCGGGCTGAGCTTGTCGGCCAGGGACGGGATGTGCAGCGTGGCCATCGCCGGTCCGGCGAGCTTGGAGGCCTGGAGGTGGGTGGTGAGGATCACCGACATGATCGCGACCCCGCAGGAGCTGGCGATCTGCTGGTTGATGTTCAGCAGCGTCGAGCCGCGGGCCACCTCGTGGGCCTTGAGCGTCTTCAGCGCCGAGGTGAACAGGGGCATCATGGTCGCGCCCATCCCGAGCCCCATCACGAAGAGGAACGCGATGATCTGCGGGTAAGGCGTGGTGGCGGTGAGCTGGGTGAGCCCGAACATGCCGACCAGGATGAAGACGAGACCGAACGGCACGATCTGGCCAATGGGGCGTTTGTCCACCTGGGAGCCGGCGATGGGCATCGTGATCATCGCGCCGATGCCCTGCGGCGCGACGAGCAGGCCGGCCTGCAGCGTCGACTCCCCGCGCACCTCCTGGAAGTACGTCGGCACCAGCAGCAAGCCACCGAAGAACGCCGCGACGAACAGGAACATGGTGATGACGGAGACGGTGAGGTTGCGGTTCTTGAACAGCCGCAGGTCGAGAAGCGGGTGCTCCGGTCGGAAGGAGTGGAACACGAACGTCACCATCAGTGCGGCACCGAGCAGCATCGAGACCCAGACCCGGGGCGCGGCCGCCGTGCCTTCTGCGGGGATCGAGGAGACACCGAACAGGAACAGCGCCAGCCCCGGTGACATCAGGGCCATCCCGAGGAAGTCGAAGGACTCCGATGGCTCCGGAGTGTCCCTGGGCAGCACGCGCCAGGCGTAGACGATCGCGATCAGGCCGATCGGTGCGTTGATCAGGAAGATCCAGTGCCAGCTCGCGACCTGGATCAGGTAGCCACCGATGATCGGGCCGAGGATCGGGCCGAGGAGCATCGGCACTCCGAGGATGGCCATCAACCGGCCGATCCGGTGCGGACCCGCTGCCCGGGTCATGATCGTCATGCCGAGCGGCATCAGCATGCCCCCGCCGAGACCTTGCAGCACCCGGAAGCCGATCAGCGCACCGATGCTCCAGGCAGTCGCGCAGAGCACAGACCCGGTGACGAACAAGGCGATCGCCGTCATGTAGAGACGCTTGGTGCCGAACCGGTCGGCTGCCCAACCGGTCAACGGGATCACGGTGGCCAGCGCCAGGGTGTAGGCGGTGACCGACCAGGCGACGGTGGAGTAGGCGATCGGGTTGCCCGGTGAACCGAACACCGTCTGGAACGTCGGCAGCGCGACGTTGACGACGGTGATGTCGAGGATCGACATGATCGCGCCGATCACGACCACGCCCGCGATCTTCAGGACGGCACCATCGATGTGGTCGGGCAGATCAGGCAGCTCGACCTTGCTGTCAGAGGACATGTGGATCTCCTTCGGGCCCGCTCGTCAGCCTAGCCCGCGACCGCGAGACGTGCCCGCGGACGAAGATCAGCAGGACGAAGCCCGCCAGGATCAGCGAGAAGGTGACGAGTCCGGCCGCCTCGAGCAGGCCGTTCGCCTGCCCGGTGGTCTTCAGCTCGTCGACACCGCCGACGGCCAGGATCGTCGTGGGGTCGGTGAGTCCGTGCAGGATCATCGCGCCGACCAGGAAGCCGGTCGTGCGGAGCGTCAGGTACATCAGGACCCCGAAGGCGAAGGTGTAGACGATCGTGAAGGCAACGGTGGCCAGCTCCTGCCCCGACAGCAGGTTGACGCTGTGCAGCAGCGCGAAGACCAGCGAGGAGAGCGCCGCCACCGCCCACTCCCCGTGGCCACCGTCGCGGAGCATCTTGACGCCGATCCCGCGTGTGAGCAGCTCCTCCACGAATCCGACGAGCGCCCCGGTGATGAGCACGAGTGCCACGACATCGAAACCGTCCCGTCCCCAGTCGATGCCCAGCACACGCAGAACGATCGGCGTCAGCACCACCACGGGAGCGATCCACATCCACCACGACCGGTAGATCGGCTGCCGCGCGTACATCTCCCGGTTCCAGCCCATGTAGGCCGAGAACCCAGCGAGGACAATTGCGCCGACGATCAGTGCGAACGTCAGCTGGAAGAACACGCTGCCCACGCTGCTCAGCAGGTCGTCATCCATGAGAGGACCACCTATGCGGCCCCCGACCCAACCGGCGCCGAGGTAGATCGCCATGTAGACGACCACCAACGACAGGAACCCCCAGAAGCCACCACGGTCCAGGAAGCCACGCAGTCCGGATTCACCAGCGTTGCCGACGACCATGAGGCCTCCCTGCTCAGAGGAGTGTCAGCACGGACCTTAGACGGCGCAGCGCCAGGCTCGCTCCCGCACGCACGGTCGCCGGTGCGTGCAGCTCGTCGAGGACGGGGGCACGCATCCGGGTCCAGTCGGGGTCGCTCGGCAGGCCGGCCTCGGGGCTGCTGCCGATCGGACCCCGGGCACGGGACATCGCCTCGCGGACGCCGATCAGCGGCTCGCCGTCGGCCGGCACCCAGGTCTCTCCCGAGCGGCAGACCATGTCGTGGCGCAGGCTCTCGACGAGGGCCGCGACGGTCCAGAACGGCGCAGCGCAGAGCGCCGCGGTGCCGAGGCTGACCAGGGAGGACGGCAACGGGAGGGTGGGCACGCGCAATCTCAGCAGACCGGCCGATCGAGCCGACTCAGCGAGCAACCTGGCGTAGGGCAGCACGTTGGGTCCGCCGATGTCGACGGCACCGACCAGCTTGTCGGTGGCGAAGGCCTCGACCATCGCGCGCATCACGTCGCTCGCGGCGATCGGTTGCACCTTGTGCTCGAGCCAGCTCGGCACCGGCTGCACGAGCAGCAGCGTGGAGAGCTGGCGGATCACCTCGTACGACGTCGACCCGGCGCCGAGCACCACCCCGGCACGCAGGGAGAGCACCGAGCAGGTCTCCGACGCGGCCTCCTCGAGCACCTGCTCGACCTCGAGCCGCGAGTAGATGTGCGGGGACAGGTCCTCGACGGGCACGTCCGGAACCAGGCCGGAGAGGTAGACGACGCGGCGTACGTCGCTCTCGGCGATCGCCTCGCTCACCACCTGGGCCCCACGACGGTCGCGGTCCTCGAATGAGCGGATGTTCAGCGAGTGCACCAGGTAGCAGATGCCCTCGACGTCGGTGAGGGCCAGCCGGACCTGCTCGGGGTCGGTGACGTCGCAGCGCACCCAGTCGACCTGGTCACCCCAGGCGAACCGGGCAGGTCGCGGCTCGGACGACGACGCCGCGACCACGTCGTGGCCGGCGTCCAGCAGCGCCGGGACGACGCGTGAGCCGACGTAGCCGGTCGCCCCGAGGACGAGGATCTTCACTTCTCGCCCAGGTGGCGCAGCAGGTTCCTGGCGAACCGGCGACCCATGCCGGCCATCACCGTCGCGATCGCTCCCTCGACGGGTCGCCGCATGGCCTTGGGGAACGGGAGCTCGACCGTGACACCGAGCTCGATGGAGACGTGCGTGCCGGAGCCGGCCTCCTCGAGGTGGTACTCGCCGTTGACCTCCGTCGTCTCCTCGGTGCGCTCGGGGTCGTGCGCGAAGCCGATGTGCTTCGGCTCGTCGAAGGTCATCACCTCGGTGAAGGTGGACCCGATCGACTTGCCGAGGATCGGCACCTTCGTCACGTGCCACGTCCAACGGTCATCGACGACGTCGATGCGGTTGAGGTAGGGGGTGAGCTTCGGCAGCAGCTCGGCGTCCGTCAGCGCGACCCAGACGTCCTTGCGGGAGGACTTCAGGGTGGCGTCGGACTTGTTGCTGGCGGTGAAGCGGGTCATGGGACTCCTCGGTCGCCCTCGTGGGCGGCTGGTGACTGGCCGTGCCTGGGCGCGGTCTGCTCGACGCCATCTCCTCCAACGTACCCATCGGCTACCGTCGCAAAAATGGCCACCCTCACGCTGCACGCTCACGGAGTGGCCAGCGTCACGCTCGCCTGGGAGCGGTACGCCGACCCGGAGCTCTGGCCGACCTGGGCTGCGCAGATCCAGCGCGTGGACACGACGATGGACCGCCTGGTCGCGGGCGGCACCGGGACGGTCCGCGCCGGGCTGCTCCCCCGCCCCACCCTCGGGGTGCCCTTCGAGGTGCTCTCCGTCGACGAGAGCGAGCGGGAGTGGGTCTGGCAGGTCACCCTCGGCCCGCTCCGCATGCGGCTCGAGCACGGAGTCACCGAGCACCTCACCGGGTCCTCGACCTGGCTCCGGATCCACGGTCCGCTGCCGGTGATCCTGGGTTACGCGCCGGTCGCCCGGCACGCGCTCGGCTGCCTCGTCGCGGCCTGACTCAGGCGCCGTAGACCGGATCGGGCGTGGCTGCCTGCTCGATCAGCCGGCGCACCGCCGCACCCACCTCACCGGCGTCCCAGCGACGACCGATGTCCTGGCGGGGACCATGCCTCCAGCCCTCCTCGACACAGATCTGGCCGCCCTCGATCTCCAGCACGCGGCCGCTGATGTCGCAGTCCTCGGAGCCCAGCCAGGCCACGATCGGGGAGTTGTTGGCCGGGTCCATCGCGTCGAAGGCTTCGCCCGTCCGCGTCGGCCATCATCTCGGGGAAGGCGCCCTCGGTCATCCGGGTGCGCGCCACCGGGGCGATCGCGTTCACGTTGACGCCGTAGCGACCGAGCTCGGCCGCCGCGACCAGCGTCATGCCGGCGATGCCGGCCTTGGCTGCGGAATAGGTCGTCTGCCCGATCGAGCCCTGCATCCCCGCTCCGGAGGAGGTGTTCACCACCCGGGCGACGCGCTGCCGCCCTTCCTTGGCCTCGCCGCGCCACCAGGCACCGGCGTGGCGGAGCGGGGCGAAGTGGCCCTTGAGGTGCACCCGGATGACGGCGTCCCACTCCTCCTCCGAGGTGTTCACCAGCATCCGGTCGCGGACGAAGCCCGCGTTGTTGACCAGGATGTCGAGGCCGCCGAAGGTGTCGATCGCCTGCTGCACCATCGCGGCTGCCTGCTCGAAGTCGGCGACGTCGGCACCGTTGGCCACGGCCTCGCCGCCGAGCGCCTCGATCTCCGCCACCACCTCGTGCGCGACCTCGGAGGCCGAGCCCTCGCCGGAGCCCGAGGTGCCGAGGTCGTTGACGACGACCTTCGCTCCCTGGCGGGCCAGCTCGAGGGCGTGCGCGCGACCGATGCCGCGGCCCGCTCCGGTGACGATGGCGATGCGTCCGTCGAGGATCTGGGTCACTGCTGCTCCTTGGCTCGGGTGGTGTGGTTTCGAGACGCTCGCTCCTCAACCACCGTGGGGGTCGAGTCCCTCGAGCGCAGTCAGGAAGGCGGGGCGCTCGCCGCCGCCGTGGCACTCGATGGTGGCGCCGGAGACGTAGGACGCGAGCGGCGAGGCGAGGAACGCCGCGACTGCGCCGACCTCCTCGGGTCGGGCCAGCCTGCCGAGCGGGATGGTCTGCTCGATCGCGAGGACCCCGTCGGGGCCGCCGTAGTGCAGGTCGGTCTGCTCGGTCAGCACGAGGCCGACGTCGATCGCGTTGACCCGGACCTTCGGGGCCCACTCGACGGCCAGGGTCCGCGTCAGGGAGTCCAGGCCGGCCTTGGCCGCGCCGTACGACGCGGTGCCGGGCGAGGGGCGCAGCGCCGAGACCGAGGAGACGTTGACGATCGCCCCGCCGGAGTCCTGCTCCTGCATCACCGCGTTGGCGACCTGCATCAGGGTGAGCGGTGCGAGCAGGTTGAGGGCGGTGACCTTCTCGTGGAAGCGGGCCGAGGCCTCCGCCGCCAGGGCGTACGGCGCTCCCCCGGCGTTGTTCACCAGCACGTCGAGCCGACCGTGGTCGGCGACCACCCGATCGACCAGGTCCTGCACCGCCTCGGGATCGCGCACGTCGCAGGTCAGGTGCGTGCTGCCCGCAACGGGCTCGGCCTCGGACCGCGCGCACGTGACCACGGTCGAGCCGGCCTCCAGCAGGGCCCGGGTGATCCCGAGCCCCACGCCGCGCACCCCGCCCGTGACCAGCGCGACGCGACCGGTGAGGTCGATGGTCAGGCTCACGGGCGCTCCTTCGGGTACTCCCCTGGCTGGGGTCGCTGGTAGGCTACCAAGCAAACGTTTGGTTGTCTCAACCGGAAGGTATCCATGGGCCTGTCCTCCGAGCTCCGTGACGACGCGATCCGGGTGATCACGATGAGCTATCCCCCGGTGAACGCGCTGCCCGTGCGGGCCTGGTTCGACCTGGCCGACGCGCTGGACGAGGCGAGCCGCGATCTCCGGACTCATGTCGTCGTGCTCCGCGCCGAGGGCAAGGGCTTCAACGCCGGCGTCGACATCAAGGAGATGCAGCACACCGAGGGCTTCGAGGCGCTGATCGGTGCCAACCGCGGGTGCTTCGCGGCGTTCAAGGCCGTCTACGAGTGCTCCGTCCCCGTGATCGCCGCGGTCAACGGCTTCTGCGTCGGTGGCGGCGTCGGGCTGGTCGGCAACGCCGACGGCATCGTGGCCAGCGACGACGCGTTCTTCGGGATCCCGGAGGTCGACCGTGGCGCCCTCGGAGCCGCGACGCACCTCGCCCGGATGGTCCCGCCCCACCTGATGCGCACGCTCTACTTCACCGGCCGCAACATCGCGGCCGCTGACCTGGTGCAGCACGGGTCGGTCCTCGAGGTGGTCCCCCGCGACCAGCTCGACGAGACCGCGATCGCCGTCGCCGGGGAGATCGCGCGCAAGGACACCCGGGTGATCCGGATGGCCAAGGAGGCCCTCAACGGGATCGACCCGATCGACGTGAACAAGAGCTACCGGTTCGAGCAGGGCTTCACGATGGAGCTCAACCTCGCCGGCGTCGCCGACGAGCACCGCGATGCGTTCGCCGGGACCACGAAGTCGACCGGGACGTCGAAGGGGACCCAGCAGTGAGCATGCCCAGCAAGGTGATGTCCACGCAGGACGTCATCGGCCGCATCCAGCCCGGGATGACGGTCGGCATCGGCGGGTGGGGGTCGCGGCGCAAGCCGATGGCGCTCGTCCGCGAGATCCTGCGCAGCGACCTGACCGACCTCACGATCGTGTCGTACGCCGGCCCCGACGTGGGCCTGCTCCTCCAGTCGGGCAAGGCGAGCACGGTCGTCTACGCCTTCGCCACCCTGGACTCGATCCCGCTCGAGCCACTGTTCTCCCGCGCCCGCCAGGAGGCGACGGCGTCGTTCCGCGAGTGGGACGAGGGGATGTTCCAGACCGGGCTCCGAGCGGCCGCCCAACGGGTGCCGTTCCTGCCGATGCGCGCCGGCCTCGGGTCCGCCGTGCTCGAGAACGACCCGACCCTGAAGACCGTGCGCAGCCCGTACCCCTCGTCCGACGGTGGGGCTGGCGAGGAGCTGGTCGCCGTACCGGCCCTGCAGCTCGATCGTCGCGCTCGTGCACATGAACCGCGCCGACCAGTTCGGCAACGCGCAGTACCTCGGACCCGATCCCTACTTCGACGACCTGTTCTGCATGGCCGCGAAGGAGGCCTACGTGTCCACCGAGCAGATCGTCGACACGGCCGGGATGACTGTCGACGCCGCGATCCAGACGATGCTGCTCAACCGGACGATGGTCGCCGGCGTGGTCGAGACCCCGAACGGCGCGCACTTCACCACCTGCACCCCGACCTACGAGCGCGACGAGAAGTTCCAGAGGGCCTACGCCACGGCGGCGAAGACACCCGAGGACTGGGCGGCCTTCGAGGAACGCTTCCTGTCGGGCAGCGAGCAGGACTACCAGGACGCCGTCGCCAGCTTCCATGCCGAGACCGCCGCGAAGGAGCAGGCATGAACGACGTCACCCGCGCGGAGTACTGCGCCGTCGCCATCGCCGACTGCTTCGCCGACGACGGCGAGATCATGGGCAGCCCGATGGGCCTGCTCCCCAGCCTCGGCGCACGGCTGGCCAAGCTGACCTCGAACCCGCTGCTGATGATCACCGACGGCGAGGCCCGGATCCTGCAGGGCGCGCCTCCTCTGGGCGTCACCGACGACGTGGTCGAGGGATGGATGCCGTTCCGGTTGGTGCTCGAGTCGGTCGTCTCCTACGGCAAGCGGCACGTGATGATGGGCGCCACCCAGATCGACCGCGAGGGCAACCAGAACATCTCCGCGATCGGCGAGTGGGCCCAGCCGAAGCGTCAGCTGCTCGGCGTGCGCGGCGCACCGGGCAACACCGTCAACAACAAGACCTCCTACTGGGTGCCCAAGCACTCGTCCCGCGTCTTCGTCGAGCAGGTCGACATCGTCTCGGGCGTCGGCCGGACGCGTGCCGAGGCCGCCGGACCCGCGGCGACCCGGTTCCACGGCGTGCACCGGGTGGTCAGCGACCTCGGCGTCTTCGACTTCGACGGGCCCGGGCACACGATGCAGTTCGTCTCGGTGCACCCGGGCGTCACGGTCGAGGACGTGCAGGCGGCGTCGTCGTTCGAGATCGCTCTGCCCGACTCGGGGGGTTCGGGCGGCGTGCCGCAGACCCGCGACCCCTCCCCCGGTGAGCTGATGCTGATCCGGGAGATGCTCGACCCGAAGTCGCTGCGTGACCGCGAGGTCCCACCGGTGGAGGCGAAGTGATCGAGCAGCTGCTCCGGACGCCGCTGACCGACCTTGTCGGCGTACGTCACCCGGTCGTGCAGACCGGCATGGGCTGGGTCGCCGGCCCGCGGCTCGTCGTCGGTACGGCGAACGCAGGCGGCCTGGGCATCCTGGCCAGCGCCACGATGACCTTCGAGGAGCTCGAGCACGCCATCCTCGAGGTGAAAGCCCGCACCGACCAGCCGTTCGGCGTCAACCTGCGTGCCGACGCCGGCGACGCCCCGCAACGGGTGGACCTGCTGATCAAGCACGGCGTGAAGGTGGCGTCGTTCGCGCTGGCTCCGAAGAAGGAGCTGATCGCGAAGCTCAAGGACCACGGCCTCGTGGTGATGCCGAGCGTGGGCCTGGCCAGGCACGCCGAGAAGGTGGCCGGTTGGGGAGCCGACGCCGTGATGATCCAGGGCGGTGAGGGCGGCGGCCACACCGGCACCGTGCCGACCACCCTGCTGCTCCCCACCGTCCTCGACGCGGTCGACATCCCCGTCGTCGCCGCGGGCGGCTTCTTCGACGGGCGTGGCCTGGCCGCTGCCCTGTCCTACGGCGCGGCCGGCGTCGGGATGGGCACCCGCTTCCTGCTGACCCGGGACTCGACCGTCCCGGAGGCGGTCAAGCAGCGCTACCTCGAGGCCGACCTGAACGGCACCGTCGTCACCGCCAAGGTCGACGGCATGCCCCACCGGATGCTGCGCACCGAGCTGGTCGAGGAGGTCGAGGAGACCAGTGCGCTGCGCCGGCTCGGACCGACCGCGCGCCGGACGCTCGAGTTCAAGAAGTTGAGCGGGATGTCGTGGCGTCAGCTCGCCTCGGACGGACGGGCGATGCGCAAGGAGCAGGGCCGGTCGCTGGCCCAGATGACCCTCGCGGCGAACACCCCGATGATGCTCAAGGCCGGGCTGGTCGAGGGCGACACAGACGCCGGGGTGCTGGCCAGCGGTCAGGTCGTCGGTGTGATCGACGACCTCCCCAGCTGCGAGGAGCTCGTCGACCGCGTGGTCACCGAGGCGGCCGCGTGCCTGCGGCGTACGACGACCTACCTGGCCTGAGAGCAGTCCCTAGAGCCCGGTGGTGTCGGCGAGCAGCTCGAGCTGTCGCTCGTAGAGCTCGTCCTCCGCGTTGAACGTGTCGGGGCCGTACTGGCCGAAGACCTCGAAGCTCACGCAGCCGAAGATCCCCGCCCAGGCCAGGGTCCCGCGCAGCAGCAGCTCGTCAGGCATCTCTGTGCCGAACTCGGCACGCGCTCGTTCGGCGTCGGCGGCCAGCACCTTGGACGGGGGTTGGCCGGCGTCGAGCCTGACGGCACCTGCCTCGTGCGCGTCGGACCAGACCCGGATGAGCGCGGCGATCACCCGGGTGCCGGGTCCCACCGTGCGCTCCGCCGGCGCCTCGTAGCCGGGCACCGGGCTGCCGAAGAGCAGCGCGTAGGTCGCCGGCTCCTTCTTCGCCCAGGTGCGGACGGCCCGACCGATCGCGAGGAACCGACCGCGGTGGTCGCCCGAGGGCACCTTGGCGACGGCGCGGTCGACAGCGTCGCCCAGCTCGTCGTACCCGTCGACCACGAGCAGGGTCAGCAGGTCGTCCCGGCTGCGCACGTAGCGGTAGATCGCCGAGGAGACGACGCCGAGATCGCGCGCCACCGCGCGGACCGAGAGCGCCGCTGCCCCCTCGGTGGCCAGGTGACGCCGGCCGATCCGGGTGATGTCCTCGAGCGTCTGCGCCCGCGCGCGCTGTCGCGGGGTCGGGGTGGTGGTCATGGGCGCCATCATGCCAGAACTGCGAGCAGGGAACACGTAAGAGAGCAGTGCTCTTGACTTTCCTTCACGGCAGTCGCACACTGAGGAACGAGAGCAGTGCTCTCGCCTTCCTCTTCCGAAAGGTCACCCCATGTCTGCCACCTCGCACCCCCTCCACGTCGTCACCGGCGCCGGCCCCGTTGGCGCCACGATCGCCCTCCAGCTCGCCGACCAGGGACATCCCGTCCGGCTGCTGACCCGCTCCGGCAGCGGTCCGGAGCACCCGCTGATCGACCGCCGGAGCGTCGACGTCTCGCGGGCAGACCTGCTCGACGAGCACTTCGACGGCGCCGTCGCCGTGCACCACTGCATCCACGGCTCGGCCTACCGCGCCTCGGCCTGGCGCTCCGAGCTCCCCGCCGCTGAGCGGGTCGTGCTCGAGGCAGCGGGTCGCGCGGGCGCCGTCGTCACCTTCCCCGAGAGCCTCTACTCCTACGGGCCGGTCGACGTGCCGATGACCGAGGACCTGCCTCGCGACGCGACCCGAGGCAAGCTCGGGATCCGCGCGGAGCTGCTCCGGGCTCGCGCCGCGTCGTCCACCCCGAACGTCAGCGTGGCCGCCTCGGACTTCTACGGACCTCGCGTCCGGATCTCCCACGCCGGCGAGCGCCTCGTCCCCGCGCTGCTCGCGGGCAAGCGGGTCACGATGATCGGCAGCCTGGACCTGCCGCACTCGTTCACCTACATCCCGGACCTAGCCCGGGCGATGGTCACCGCCTCGCAGGACGAGTCGCTCTGGGGGCAGGTGCTGCACGCTCCGACCGCCCCGGCCGTCACGCAGCGACAGCTCGCCACCGCCCTGGCCGAGGCCGCGGGTGCGCCCAAGCCGAAGCTCTCCGCCCTGCCTGCCTGGGTGCTGAAGGCGGCAGGCCTCGTCTCGGTGGACTCCCGCGAGCTGGCCGAGACGTCGTACATGTTCACCCGCCCGTTCGTGCTCGACTCCAGCCGCAGCGAGGCGCTGCTCGGCCAGGCACCGACGCCGCTCGACGTCGCCGCCAAGGAGACCGTCGACTGGTGGCGGGCCGAGCTCAAGGGATGACCTGTCATCGTTACGCTGCCATCGCAACCAAGATCCAGCGACTGAACCGGGCGTCTCCGTTGGGCAACCGGCTGGCCCCTGCCGCTCCCCTGGCTGTGGACCCGTGGGATGAGGCTGTCGTAGCCCATCCCACCTAGATTGACGCACCCCGATTTGGTATCTGTCCCGGAACACGTCACCGGACGGCCCTGTCGGAGAACGGTGCTTTCGCACGCGTGGATACGAGCACCCTGTTCGCTCGGGGTTCACTGACCGGAACAGCTGTCCGGCGATGCGCCCCGATTGACGCAGGATCGGGCGCGCGGTCCTCACGACGACTCGACCAACACTGTTCGTCAGTAACTCCAGGCAGGCGAGTACTCGGGCGCCGGCCGGTGTGTCACCTGGCGTTGGTTCCGACCGTCGGGCCGGATGGTGTAGATGTCGACGTTGCCGGAGCCGTCCTCCTGGGCGAAGGCCAGTCGATGGCCGCTCGGTGACCACGACGCTGCGTAACTCGTCTTCGTCGTTCCCGTGTCGTGGGTGACGAGGCGGGTCGCATCGCTACAGGCCTCAATGGTGGGGCAGGATGCCGGGAGCAGGGCAACATCACCTTGGGTGGGGTGTCCCCCGCCGTGGGTCTCGAAGGAGACCAGCCCGGATGTGGGTCCGAAGCGTGCTGGCGAGACGGCTGGCCGATCGGCATCCAGGTCCCAGGGGGTCAGTTGGCGGACGTGGGTCGAGTCGGATCGCATCCGGAAGATGGCGAAGTGCAACACGCCGTCGACGGTCTGGTCGCGGGTGAAGACCATGTAGCGACCGTCGGGGCTGAACCGCACAGTGTTGTCCTCGTAGGCGCCGGGCACGGACAGCAGTCGTAGATCCGTGCCGTCGAGGCGCTCGGTGTACTGCAATGCGGATGCCGCGTCGCCGGTGACGGGGTCGAACGGTCCCATCACGCGGACGAAGGTGAGGCGGTTTCCGTCCGGGGTCCAGGCGGGGCCCTGGTCGCTGAAGCACGGGTCCTGACAGCTGGTCTCGATGAACCGTGTCGGCCCGCCGCGAACCGCCACGATGCCGATCCGGACAGTGCCGTCGGGGAACTCTCGATGGAAGATCACCCGGGTGCCGTCGGGTGAGCGGACTGGCTCGCCGTCGCTCAGCCCCGGCTCCGGGTGCGTCAGCTGTCGTTGCTGGCTGCCGTCCAGGCGGCCAGCGACGAGCGCGGCCGAGTGCGTGGAGGGTGTGTACCGGACCCAGACAAGCAGCCGGTGCACGGCACGGATGCCAGGGTGGTGTGCGCTTGCGGCGCCTGGCTCGTCGGTGTCGGTGGCGCCGGTGGTGCGCCCCTCGTCGTGGGACGGGAGCAAGGCGATGTGTCCGTTGTGGCCCGGAGGTGTGGCTTGCGCGGGAGGGGCCGTCGCGGCGATCAGGGCGAGGGCGGCGGCGGCCACGAGCAGCCGCAGGGGTGGCCTCCGGATGAGGATGTGACTGGACATGACGGTCCCTTCTCGAAGCGGTTGCGAGGCGCCCTCGAAGCGCGACGCGGTGTGAGAGATCAGTTGCCGGCGTGGATGGCCAGTGCGTCGTTGCTCATTCGGAGCAGGCCCAGTGATGCGCCGAAGAAGCCGACGGCGGCGACGATGAGGCCGACGCCGGCCAGGGTGTGGGTGGGCATGAAGGGGTGTGTGAAGCCACCGAACGCGAGCGCGACGCCGTACCAAGGGGGGATGCCCGGGGCGCGGGTGAGGGCGATTCCGAGCAGGAGGAGGCCGATGGTGATGCCGACGATGAAGAGCAGCGAGGAGAGACCGGCGCTCGGCGTTCCCCATAGGGCTGTGTCCAGCGTTGTCATGGTGGACAGATCCAGGTGCTTCTGGTGGGTGAGCAGGGCGAGCTGGGTGTCATCGGGGCCGGCGCCGAATCCGAGGGCGAAACCGGGGACGGTGAGCACCAGTCCCGCGGCGGTGAGTCGCGGGGCACGCCGGCGGGTCACCACGGCCACGGCGATGACTGCCGGGATGAGGAAGGCGAAGAAGACCAGGATCACCCAGTCCATGGCGACCAGTAGGTTCTCCTGCCGTGATGCCGCGGCCACCATGTCCTTGAACGGGCCGTCGCCCGGCATCTCGACGAGGAGGTAGTTGACTCCCATCGCCAGCATCGGGAGCGGCGCCACCACAGCCAGGGCCTTGCGATAGAAGCCGCGGTCGTCCCACAGGTGCGCCGGCTTGCCTGCGGCCGTCTCGGTGTTCGTGGTCAGGGTCATGACGGTTCCCTCCTGGGGTTTCTTGTTCGGTCAGCTGTGTCAGAACCTCACGGTGCGGGTCGGTCGGCCCTGCACGGAAGGTGGCCGCGCCCCCTCCGTTCAGGGGACGGCCTTGGTCCTCCTGGGGGTGCGCCCCTACGCATCTGGGGGTCCGAAGCGTGATAGTGGTCAGGTGGCCGTACATCGCGCCGTTGCGCACGCGGGGCTGTGCATTGTCCTGATCCAGGGCACTGCCGTCATCGCGGCCGGTGTCGCCTCGGGGCTGGCCTGGCACCAGATGATCGACGGGTTCGTGGTCAGCAACACGGTCTTGGGTTTGTCGCTGGCCTTGGCCGGCTATCCGGTCGCGCTGCTGCGGCCGAGCAACATCGTCGGATGGCTGCTGCTGGGCGGCGGTGTCGCGTATGCGTCCAGTGGCAGCGGGTATGCCCTCCTGGCGTGGGGCACCCAGCCCGGGGAGTCCGGGCCCGGCTGGCGGGTTCTGGCCGACTTGACCAGCATCAGCTGGCCACTCGCGGTCACGGTCTTCGTTCCACTGGCTCTGCTGTTCTTCCCCGACGGGCGACTGCACGGCCCGCGCTGGCGCTGGGTGCCGATCGCCTTGCTGGTCGCGACGCTCTGTTTCGAACTGGTGGTGGCTTTCGGGCACACGGACACCACCTCGGCGTTGGGTGTGCATGGGTATCTGCGGCTGAAGTGGGTCGACGACAACGCATCCTGGATCCTGCCGGCTGGGGGAGTCCTCTTCTACTCCGCGCTCGGCGCCTGCCTGGTCTCCCTGGTCCTGCACTACAGGCGCGGGTCGGAGCGTCGCCGTCGTCAGGTGTTGTGGCTGTTGCTGGCGGCGATCGTCCTGGTCACGACGTTCCTGGTCAGCGATCTTGCGCACCTCGAGGGCTGGCTCAGCATCTTGGCGCCGGCCGCCGTGCCAGCCGCCATCGCCGTGGCCATCCTGCGCTACCAGCTCTTCGACATCCGCTTGGTCGTGTCCCGGACCTTGCTCTACTTGGTGATGACCGGACTCGTGGTCGCGGCGTACGTCGGCATCGTCGTGGGGACTGACCGCGCTCTCGCAGACAGGGTTCCGCTGGGTCCCCCGGTGCTGGCCACAATGGCGATCGCCGTGGCCTTCAATCCGGTGCGCAAGCTACTGCAGGAACCGATCGACCGAGCGTTCTACGGGCTGCGACATGACCCAGTCAGGGCCGTGGCCGAGATCGACTCCAGCCTGCATCGGACGGGGCTGCCAGGCGAGCTCGAGGCCCTGTGCAGGTCGCTTCGGCTTCCGTGGGTGGCCATCGAGGTGGAGGGACATGTGGTGGCAACCCACGGCGACAGCGGTGGGCCTGAGCATGCGGAGGGGTTTCCTCTCGGTGAGACGTCGGGACAGCTGTGGGTGGGTCTGCGTCGTGGTGAGCGCAGCATCGGTCGTAAGGACCGCGATCTCATCGGGTTGGTGATCGGCTCGTTGTCGGTCGCCGTGCAGGCCACCCAGTTCGCCGCGGAACTGGAGTCTGCACGCAACGCGCTGGTCACCGCCCGCGAAGAGGAACGCCGGCGACTGGGGCGCGACCTGCATGACGGCCTTGGGCCCATGCTCACCGGTGTGACGCTGCTCGGCGATGCCGCACGCCGCACCGTTGCGACTGATGCTCCTGCCGCCGATGCATTGCTGGCCGAGATGAACCTTCAAACCAGGGCGGCCATCGACGAGATCCGCCGCATGGCTCAGCAGCTCCGACCACCGGCACTGGACTCCCTGGGGGTCATCGGCGCGCTGGAGCAGCACGCGACGATGCTGGGCTCACTTGAGGTCCACGTCCACGGGGAACTGCCTTCGCTGCCGGCCGCCGTGGAGGTTGCCGCTTATCGCATTGCCACCGAGGCACTGACAAATGTCATCCGACACTCATCGGCCACAACGGCAGATGTCTGCCTCGACTCCAGCGGATCGCAGATCCGACTCCTGGTCACGGACAACGGTCCACCCGCCAACGGGCCGTGGGTCAGGGGTGTCGGACTGACTTCGATGAACGAACGCGCCACCGAGCTCGGTGGCAGGTTCTGTGCCGGGCCGGACGCGGGAGGGGGCCGGGTCGAAGTCACCCTTCCGTGGGCGGGTGCGACATGAGCATCAGAGTCGTCATCGCCGACGACCATGCGCTGGTGCGCGAGGGGTTGCGCTCCCTGCTGGCCACCGTGGCGGACATTGAGCTGGTGGCCACCGCAACAACCGCACACGAGGCAGTGCGGGAAGCAACAACCAAGGTTCCAGACGTCCTCGTCCTCGACATCAACCTGCCCGACGCTTCCGGCATCGACGTGGCCCGCAAGCTGCGTCGAGTCGCACCAACCGTTGGGATCCTGATGCTCACCATGTATGACGATGACGCCCTGGTCTTCGCCGCGATGAGGGCGGGCGCGATGGGTTACATCTTGAAGGGCGCCGCCCCCGACGACGTCATTCGCGCCATCCAAGCCGTAGCCACCGGCAACGCGATCCTCGGCCCCGGCGTCGCCGCACGCGCCCTGGCCTACCTCTCCCAGCCAGCCCAAGAACCAGCCTTCCCCAGCCTGACACCGCGGGAACGCGAAGTACTGGACCTGATCGCCACCGGACTCGGCAACCCCGCGATCGCCACCCGACTCAACATCGCCACCAGCACCGTCGGCAACCACATCACCAACATCTTCGCCAAGATCCAAGTCGCCTCACGACCCGAAGCCATCCTCAGGGCCCGCGACGCCGGATTGGGCGGGTAAATCGCGGCGTCGCCGTGCGCACCTTCAGCCCGTCGTCACGACCGCCACACCGGTCGTGCGAGATCACGTCGAGCTGGTTGAGGGCGAGCGAACGGCCCTCCAGACCCGAAGGACATGAGGGCTCGGCGGCGCCTGCCCTGCAGGTTCGGGCACTCGTCGTTCGGGCAGGCTGGCAGGAGCGGACCGACAGTCTGCTGATTCGGGGCAGCAGGGTAGACGTAGATGGGGCTCTACGCTCACCCGTCGGCGACGAACCCGGCAACCACCTCGGCCGCAGTGGTCTCGGAGCGCAACAGCGCGGCCCCTTGTCCGGCGTAGATGACCGCGACGTCGAAGTCTAGGCGGCGGCGCGCGGCGGCATACCGGTCCAGCGCGACGGGATCTGCCGCCAGCTCGTCCTCACGCCCGACCCACTCGTCGAAGAAGCCGTTGCGCAGAGCACGGCCGCCGTACTCCCGCGGCCAGGCGGCCCGTTGGGCGACATCGAACACGCGGCCATACGCCGTGGCAGTGTCATCCGCGGCCAGCAGCCGCTGCCGGGAGCCAGCCGGGAAGGCACTCTCCCGGCAGCACAGGAACGCCGTCCCGACCCAAGCACCTACCGCACCCGCAGCGATGACCGCGGACAGGCCCGCCGCGGTCGCGATGCCACCCGCGGCCACCACCGGCACGCTCACGGAGTCGAGGACGATCTGGAGCAACGCCAAGGTGCCGAGGTCGTCTCGCCCGTGTCCGCCTCCCTCGCGGCCGCGCGCCACGATGCAGTCCACTCCGGCCGCTTCGGCGCGACGCGCCTCTTCGAGGTTGCCGACCTGGGTCGTCACGAGCTTCCCGGCCGCCTTGAGTCGCTGCAGTGGCTCCTCGAAGCTCCCGAAGCTGACCGAGACCAGAGCGGCGTCCGACTCCATGACTGCCTCGAGCGGAGCCGGGTCCGCCTCGAGCGCCCAGGCCAGCAGGCCGATGCCGAACTGGCGGCCCGCGGATGCGGCCACGAGCGCCTGTTCCTCGACGTACGTCGGAGCCCGTCCCGGGCCAACCCCGATCATGCCGAGACCTCCTGCCTTGGAGACCGCCCCAGCCAGCAGACCTTCACTCACCCCCGCCATCGGCGCCTGGATCAGAGCCACGTCGAGCCCAAACGTCCGGGTGAGCCAGGTGTCCATGAGTTCCTCCCCAGGTCGGCTGTCACGCGCGGCCCTACCGATTGTGCACGGCCCTGCCTCCAGTGTGTCCCCGCACAGGGTGCCGAACCCTCCCGATACGTGACCTCCGTCGTTGGCACGCAGACGTCCTCGAGCGAGCGTAAGCTCACCGATCCGCAGCGGACCTACCTCACATGCAGCGCTCTTGGACCGTTCCGATAAGCAACTCCGGCCACCATCGCGGCATTTCATACCGCCGCGAAAGGCCTACAGGTCGGTCAGCCCTCGACGTAGACCACGAGCGTGTCCGGGTGTACGCCGTCGAACGTCATGGCGGCCGCGCCGGCCTCGCTCTGCATCACGGCCTCGAACGCCGCCATGTCGGCGACATCCATGCTGAGACCGACATGCTTCGGCCTGTTGGGGTCCACGAACGTGCTGATGTTGCTCGCGACCGAACCGAAGACCTCCTCGCGCTTGGGAGACGACAGCCAGTGCGCAACGTCGTCGACTTCGTGGGTGGCAATCAGCTTGGGCATCGGGTGTCCTTCATCGTCGAGTGATCGGCTCTGCCCGAGCTGTCCCCGTGGCCGTCTTGGGCGGGTCTCTCTGGACGCTACTCGGGTCTGGGAGGAGGCGCCATGCCCCAACCGGTCGCAACGGGGCCTTGGCAACGCGTCAGCCAAGCCCGACGCAACGGATGATCGGGAGTCACAC
>CAWCPT010000015.1:0-14420 GCA_963797525.1 uncultured Actinomycetota bacterium | reverse complement strand
TGGTGGCCTTCTGCCCGGCGATGTCCTCCCCCGTGAGGACCACCAGGCCGGGACTCTCGAGCGTCAGGCCGTGGTCGAGACAGCCCTGGGTGACGAGCACGAGCGAGCCGTCGGCCGAGCTCGTCGAGACCTCGTCGACCAGGCGAGCGGCCACGTCGTGCTCGCCCAGCACCTCCACCATCCGCTGTGCGGGGCCGTGTCCCTGATGGATGGTGACCACCTGCCGCCCAGCGGTCAGGTGGGCGCGGATGTCCGTGACCACGGCCTCCACGTCGCCGCGGTAGGCCTCGGCCGGCTGCGCCGCCACCTCGCGGGACACAACGGTGGTCGAGGAGCCACGCGCTGGTCCTGAGCCCGTCGAAGGGAGTGTCTCGACACCACTCTCGTCCGAGTCGACGTCGAGGCCGAACGGGCTGATCCCCCACCAGGCCTGACCCTGCTCGAGCACCTCGGTGCGCACCTCGCCGATCCCGCGCAGGGAGGCGGCGCCGAGGTCGATCGGCGCCGTGCCGCCGGACGCAGCGGCAGCCCAGCTGGCGCCGAGGAACTCCTCGCTGGTGGCGACCAGGTCGTGCGCACGGGTGCGCACGCGCTCCGGGTCGAGGACGAGCACGTGCGTCTCGCGCGGCAGCAGCTCGACGAGCATCTCCATCTCGTCGACGAGCACCGGCGTCAGCGACTCCATCCCCTCGACGGCGATGCCCTGGGCGAGCTTGTCGGTGATCTCGCTCAGCTGCGGGTGGGCCAGACCCAGCTCGGCGGCGCGCGACCTGACCTCGTCGGTCAGGAGCAGCTCGCGGCACGGCGGTGCCCAGAGACGCTCGACCGGCTCGAGGGTGCGCTGGTCGGCGACCGCGAAGGTCCGGATCTCGTCGACCTCGTCGCCGAAGAACTCCACCCGGAGCGGGTGCTCCTCCGTCGGTGGGAAGACGTCCACGATGCCGCCGCGCACGGCGAACTCGCCGCGCTTCTCGACGAGGTCGACGCGGGAGTACGCCGCGCCCGCGAGGCGGCGTACGACGTCCTCGAGCTCCACCTCGTCGCCGGGGGCCAGCTCGACCGGTGCGAGGTCGGCCAAACCCTTCACCTGTGGCTGGAGCACCGAGCGCACCGGGGCGACCACGACCTTGAGGGGCCCGTTGTTCTCCTCGCTGCCCGGGTGCTTGAGCCGGCGCAGGACCGCGAGCCGACGACCCACCGTGTCGCTGCGGGGGCTGAGCCGTTCGTGCGGCAACGTCTCCCACGCGGGGTAGAGCGCCACCGAGGCGGGGTCGATCAGGTCCTCGAGCTCCTCGGTGAGGTCCTCGGCCTCACGCACGGTCGCCGCGACCACGAGCACCGTGCGACCGGCGTCCACCAGGCCCTTGACGACGAACGGGCGCAGCGCAGCGGGACCGGTCAGGTCCAGGGTCGAGGCCCCCGCCTTCGCGTCGTCCATCGACGCCGCGAGCGCCGGTTCGCGCAGGACGAGTTCGGCCAGGCCGGCGAGGCTCAACGGGGCTCCTTCTGACGGTGCACGCACGCACAACGACCCCCAGCCATGGAGAGCGGGGGGTTGAGCCCGAGTCTACGACGCCTGGCCACACCGATCGTGGCTGGCAGGGTGAGCGCTGAGCGGGGATGTTGACCAGATGGCGCGTGCGCTCCGCGGCCTGCTCCTGGGTGGCGCGATCGGTGTGTTCCTCGGTGTGGTGGCGCGCGGGCTGATGCGCGCGATCGCGGTGGGGAGCGGTGTCCTCGTCGAGCTCCACCTCGGGACGTCGCTCGCCATCGTCGCGCTCTTCGTCGCCTCCGGCGCCGGGGCGGGCCTGGCCGGCTCGCTCGGACTTCCCCGGTGGGTCTCGACGCTGTCGGTGCTGCTGACCTCGGCCCCACTCCTCCTGATGGGCGGGGTGATCGGTCTCGGCGAGACGCTCGCCGTGATCGAGGATCCGCTGCCGCTGGCACGGACGGCCGGGCTGCTGACCGTGGCCGGGCTCATCGGGCTGTGCGTCCTGGCGACGCCGTACTCCGGGTGGCGTCGGCCGAGGGCCAGCCGGTCTCACTCGCTCGTGACGGCGCCCGCCTCGACCTCGTCCTCGCTCCGGAGGATGCAGAGCTCGTTGCCCTCGGGGTCGGCCAGCACCACCCAGCCGGTGCCGTCGTCGTTGCGCCGGTCGTCCACCTCGGTGGCGCCGAGGCCGCGGAGGCGGGCCAGCTCGTCGTCGCGGGTGCCGGCGCTGGGGCGCAGGTCGAGGTGGATCCGGTTCTTGACCTGCTTGTCGTCCGGCACCTCGACGAACAGCAGGGGATGCCCGCCGTCGGGGCGCTGGATCCAGCACTCCTCGTCGCCCGGCTCGTTGGGATCGTCCGGCAGGTCGACGTACTCCAGGACGTGCTTCCACCACTCGGAGAGCGCGTGGGCGTCGTGGCAGTCGATGGTGGTGTGCGAGATGTACGAGGTCACTCGCCCAGCCTGTCAGCCGGTGCGAGAACCGACGAAGAATTTTGTGCGAGGCCTTGTTGTTAATCGATTTACCTGTCAGGTTTGGTATATCGATTAACAAGGAGAAGGAGCTCGTCATGTTCTACGTACCGATCCCCGCAGCAACCGAAGCCCGCTCGGCCCTGCCGAACGCCCCGGTCGTCCCCGACCGGGCTCCGCGGCGCCGGCTCCGGCTTCCCGTCCCGCGCCCCTTGCGCTGGCGACTGGCCACCCGCCGGCACGCGCCGACACGGCTGATCGGAGCTCGCTCCTAGGATGAGGAGCGTGCCTGGCGTGACGATGAAGGACGTGGCCGCCGCGGTCGGCGTCTCGGTCGCGTCCGTCTCCAACGCCTACAACCGTCCCGAGAAGCTGTCCGAGGACGTGCGTGCCCGCATCCTGGCCACCGGTGCCGAGCTCGGTTACCACGGACCGAGCGCGGCCGGCCGGGCCCTGCGGCACGGCCGCGCCGACGCCGTCGGGATCATCTACGCCGACCAGCTCTCCTACGCCTTCCGCGACCCCTACGCCATCACGTTGTTCGGCGCGGTGGCCGACGTGCTGGAGGAGAACGGCATCAGCATCAACCTGTTGCCGATCCCCAACGACAGCCCGGCCGACCCCGCGGGCGTGACCTACGCCGTGGTCGACGGGTTCCTGGCGATCTGCGCCGGCGACACCCACCCGGGCGTGATCGCGGCCCGGCGGCGCGGGATCCCGGTGGTGCTCACCGTGGCGTCCCAGGAGGGGGGTGACTTCGTCACCATCGACGAGCTCGCGGCCGGTCGCGCGCTCGGCGCCCACCTGGCGGAGCTGGGCCACCGCGACGTCGTCGTCGTGGTGGACCTCGAGGACGTCGACCCGGACGGGGAGTGGGTCGGCACGACGGGCGTCTCCGACCTGGTGCACACGTACCGGCAGATCGGCTGGGCCGACTCCGCCGAACGGCTCCGCGGCCTCGCCGAGGGCCTGGGCGACGCCCAGGTGTCCTTCGTGTCCGCGGGGACCAACAGTGTCGCCTGCGCGGTGGCCAGCACCCGTCTCGCGCTGCGTGAGCGGCCGTCCGCGACCGCGATCATCGCGGTCAGCGACCTGATGGCCCTGGCCGTGGTCGACGAGCTCACCAACGCCGGCCGCGACGTCCCCGGGGACGTGTCGGTCGCCGGCTTCGACGGCATCGAAGCCGCCCTGGCGGCCGAGCTCACCACGATCGGGCAGCCGATCGCCGACAAGGGCCACCGCGCCGTCCAGCTCCTGCTCGACACCGAGGCGCGCGAGCGCCAGGTGTTCCTGCCCTCCGAGCTGATCGTCGGCCGGACGACGGGACCAGCTCCCCGACCCTGAACCAACATGCCTTGACAAGCATATGCCTGACACGGCATGTTCGAGTCATGGAGAACACCCTGTGGGCCGCACTCGTCGACCCGCACCGCCGCGACGTACTCGACCTGCTCGCCCAGGAGGAGCTCTCGGTCGGCGAGCTGGTCGGTCGGCTCGGCCTGACCCAGCCGCAGACCTCCAAGCACCTCAAGGTGCTGCGGGAGGCCGGCCTGGTGCGGGTCGAGCAGCGCGCCCAGAGACGGATCTACGCGATCGAGCCGGCCCCGATGGCCGAGCTCGACACCTGGCTGGCGCCCTACCGGCGCCTGTGGAACCACAGCCTCGACCGGCTCGGGGCCCACCTGGACAAGGAGACCTGATGCAGACCACCGACAACGGCACCTACCTCGAGGTCGACGGCCGCCCGGCCGTCCGGTTCGAGCGTCTCTACCCCCACCCGGTCGAGCGGGTCTGGGAGGCGGTGACCGACCCGGCCGAGATGGGGCACTGGTTCCCCTCCCCCGCGGTGAGCCACGACGCACGCACCGGTGGCTCGATCACCCTGGCGGGCGATCCCTACGCACCGGAGGCGAGGACCAGCCGGTTGCTGCTCTGGGACCCTCCGCACGCCTTCGCGTTCGAGTGGCAGGACGACGAGCTGCACTTCACGCTCAGCGAGCACGAGGACGGCTGCCGCCTGGTGCTGGTCAACCTGCTCTCCACCACCGGGTCGGGGGCGCGCAACGCCGCCGGCTGGGAGATGTGCCTGGGCCACCTCGACCGGGTGGTCGACGGCACCTGGGAACCCTCCCCGACCGACGGGTCCATGGCCGACTTCCTGCCGGTCCTGGAGAAGTACAAGGGCGCGGGCTTCCCCGACGACGGCTGGCTGCCGGAGGAGCCGAAGGACCAGCGGGCCTAGACGGCCCACGGGCCCTCGGGCGCCTGGACGCGCGCCTCGTCGGCCTCCTGGTCGGTGAGCTTCTCCTGGCTCTGCCGCTCGGCCTCGACCCGGCGCAGGTAGTGGTCGACCTCGTCGTCGAGGCGGGCCTGGTCCCAGCCGAGCTCGGCGGCCATCAGCTCCGCTGCGGGACGTGCGGCAGCCGTGCCGCGGTCGAAGAACTCGATGGAGATGCGCGTACGACGGCACAGCACGTCGTCCAGGTGACGCGCGCCCTCGTGGGTGACGGCGTAGACGACCTCGGCCGCGAGGTAGTCCTCGGCGCCCGCCAGTGGCTGGCCGAGCTCGGGCCGGTCGTCGACCAGACCGAGCAGCTCGTCGATCAGGCCACCGAAACGGCCGAGCAGGTGGTCGATCCGGGCGATGCCCAGGTCGCTCGCGCGGGCGAGAGCGACCCGCTGGTTGGTGCGGGCCTCGAAGCCGCTCGCACCGAGCAGAGGCACGCGGTCGGTGATGCTCTCGCCGACCCGCCCCTCCAGCGACTCGGTCGCCGCGTCGACGGCGTCGCGCGCCATCACCCGGTAGGTGGTCAGCTTGCCGCCGGCGATCATCACGAGTCCCGGCACCGGGGTGGCCACGGTGTGCTCGCGCGAGATCTTCGAGGTGGGTTCGGTGGCACCACGCAGCAGCGGTCGCAGGCCGGCGTACACCCCCTCGACGTCGTCGTGGTCGAGCGGTGTCCGCAGCAGCTTGTTGACGTGGCCGAGCACGTAGTCGATGTCGGCGCGGGAGGCGGCCGGGTGCGCCAGATCGAGGTCCCACGGGGTGTCGGTCGTGCCGATGATCCAGTGGCGACCCCACGGGATCACGAAGAGCACCGACTTCTCGGTCTTGGTGATGAAGCCGGCCTCGCTGCGGATGCGGTCGCGCGGGACGACGAGGTGGATCCCCTTGCTGGCCTCGACGTCGAGCGCACCACGACCGCCGAGCATCTCCTGGATCTCGTTGGTCCAGACGCCGCCGGCGTTGACGACGACCTTGGCACGCACCTCGATCTCGCGGTCGGTCTCCAGGTCGGTGGCACGGACGCCGACGACCCGGCCGTTCTCGCGCAGGAACCCGGTGACCTTGGTGCGCGAGGCGACGTGGGCGCCGTACGCCGCGGCGGTGCGGGCGATGTTCATCACCAGCCGGGCGTCGTCGACCTGGCAGTCGTAGTAGCGGACCGCGCCGGTCAGCTCGTCGGTGCGCAGGTCCGGGGCCATCCTGGCCAGCTGCTTGCGGAACAGGTGCTTGTGGCGGGGCACACCCATCTCGTACTTGCCGGCCATCGCCAGCCCGTCGTAGAGCACCAGCCCCGCCCCGACGTAGGGGCGCTCCCAGGTGTGGTGCAGCGGGTAGAGGAACGGGACCGGGCGCACCAGGTGCGGCGCCAGGCGGGTCAGCAGCAGGCCACGCTCCTCGAGGGCCTCCCGGACCAGCGCGAAGTCGAACATCTCCAGGTAGCGCAGGCCGCCGTGCACCAGCTTCGAGGAGCGCGACGACGTGCCGCTCGCGAAGTCGCGCTGCTCGACGAGGGCCGTCGACAGCCCCCGCGAGACGGCGTCGAGCGCCGTGCCGGCGCCCACGACACCTCCGCCGACGACCAGGACGTCGAGCTCGGTCCCCGCCATCGCGTCGAGCGCCGTCGCGCGCGAACCGGGTCCGAGATCAGCGGTGAGGCTCATGCCACCGAGTCTGTCAGGGCCGTGTTACAGCCCGTGCCGCACGGTCAGGAGACGACGACCTCGATCCGCTGGAACTCCTTGACGTCGGTGTAGCCCGTGGTGGCCATCGCCCGCTTGAGCGCGCCGATCAGGTTCATCGTCCCGTCGGCGACGTGGGAGGGGCCGAACAGGATCTCCTCGAGGGTGCCGACGGTCTCGAAGGCCACCCGCTGGCCACGGGGCAGCTCGGCGTGGTGGGCCTCGGTGCCCCAGTGGAAGCCCTTGCCCGGGGCGTCGGTGGCCCGCGCCAGCGGGGACCCGATCATCACCGCGTCGGCACCGCAGGCGACCGCCTTGGCGATGTCACCGCTGCGGCCGATGGAGCCGTCGGCGATGACGTGCACGTAGCGGCCGCCGGACTCGTCCATGTAGTCGCGACGGGCAGCGGCGACGTCGGCCACGGCACTGGCCATCGGCACCGCGACCCCGAGCACCGTGCGCGTGGTGTGCGCGGCGCCTCCGCCGAACCCGACGAGCACCCCTGCTGCGCCGGTACGCATCAGGTGCAGGGCGGCCTGGTAGGTCGCACACCCGCCGACGATCACGGGGACGTCGAGCTCGTAGATGAACTCCTTGAGGTTCAGCGGCTCGGCGTTGGACGAGACGTGCTCGGCGCTCACGGTGGTGCCGCGGATGACGAACATGTCCACGCCCGCGTCGACGACGGTCTTCGCGTACTCCTTGGTGCGCTGGGGGCTGAGGCTGCCGGCCACGGTCACACCTGCGTCCCGGATCTCCCGGAGGCGCTCGGTGATCAGCTCGGTCCTGATCGGCTGGGCGTAGATCTGCTGCATCCGGCGTACGGCGTCGGGACCCTCGAGGCCGGCGACCTCCTCGAGCAGGTCGGTCGGGTCGTCGTACCGGGTCCAGAGGCCCTCGAGGTTGAGCACGCCCAGGCCGCCGTACTTCCCGAAGGCGATCGCCGTGTCGGGCGACATCACCGAGTCCATCGGGGCGGCGACGATCGGGAGGTCGAAGCGGTAGGCATCGATCTGCCAGGCCGTGGACACCTCCTCGGGGTCACGGGTGCGTCGGCTCGGCACGATCGCGATGTCGTCGAAGGAGTAGGCCCGGCGACCGCGCTTGGCGCGCCCGATCTCGATCTCAGTCATCGGGGTCCCTGGCGAAATGCGGGCGCAGCGAGTGTTTCGTTGGGGTGTTCAGTCACCGAGGGAGTCTTTCACGCGCAGATGCATCACGTGCAGGTCGGCGTACGACTCGTGCGAGCCGTCGTCGGGGAGGCGGAACGCGTCGGGGACCGTGCCGACGATCTCGAAGCCGAGCGACTGCCACAGCCGGACCGCGGCCGTGTTGGTCGAGACCACGGCGTTGAACTGGATGGCGTGGAAGCCGTGGTGGCGGTGCCACTGCACGACGTAGTCCCCCAGCGCCCGGCCGACGCCACGGCCGCGCGCCAGCGAGCCGACCATGAACGAGGCCGTGCCCACGTGAGAGCCCTGCGCCGGGCGGTTGGGTCCCATCTTCGCCGAGCCGAGCACGGTGTCCCCGTCGACGGCGACCACGAGCTGCTGGCCGCTCCAGAAGTCGCGGGTCTCCTGGACGCTCGCCGGGACGTCCATCGCATAGGTCTCGCCGGCCGTGGCCACCTCGACGACGAGGTCGTGCACCTGCGGCCAGTCGGCGGCCTCGAGAGGACGGATCAGCACCATCAGAGCCCGAACAGGTCCGTCAGCACGGCCGCGACGCCGTCCTCGTCGTTGGTCGGGGCCACGTGGTCGGCCACCTCCAGCACGCTGGCGTGCGCGTTGCCCATGGCGTACGACGAGCCGGCCCAGCTCAGCATCGCCAGGTCGTTCGGCATGTCCCCGAAGGCCACCACGTCGGCCGCCTCGACCCCGAGCTCGGTGCTCACCCGGGCCAGGGTCGCCGCCTTGGTGATCCCGGCGGCGCTGACCTCGAGCAGGCCCTCCATCGACCAGGACGGCGTCGCCAGGTCACCGAGCGCCGTCGTCACGCTCTCGCGGAAGCCCTCGAAGGGCAGCGTCGGGTGCCGGACGAGGACCTTGAGGGCGTCCTGGTCCCAGACGTCGGCGAGCGGGCCGCGCGGTGTCTCGGCCGGCAGGTCGCGACGACCCTGGAAGCCGTCGCCGAGCCGCAGGCCGTCGACCGTCTCGATCGCGAACACCGCACCCGGGACCGCCTCCTCGACGACGGCGGCGAGCCGGAGTCCCTCCTCGCGGGTGATGCCCCGGACGTCGCGGACCCGGCGCCCCGTGACGTCGTACACCACGGCGCCGTTGGCCGCGATGGCCAGGCCGTGGGCACCCACGGCGCTCCACAGCTCCTCCATCCAGCGCAGCGGCCGGCCGGTCACGAAGACGACGGGGACCCCGCGGTCGTCGAGGTCGAGCAGCACCTGTCGGGTGCGGTCGGAGACGCTGCCGTCGGAGCGGACGATGGTTCCGTCGAGGTCGGTGGCGACCAGCCGCGGCGGGCCCGCGGTCGGGCTCAGCGCCACGAGTAGTTGGGGGCCTCGGTGGTGATCTGCACGTCGTGCGGGTGGCTCTCCTTCAGCCCTGCGGACGTGATCCGCACGAAGCGGCCCTTCTCACGGAGCTCGGGGATGTTGCGGGCGCCGACGTAGAACATCGACTGGTGCAGGCCGCCGATCAGCTGGTGGGCGACGGCCGACAGGGGGCCGCGGTAGGCCACCTGGCCCTCGATGCCCTCGGGCACGATCTTGTCGTCGCTCTCCACGTCCGCCTGGAAGTAGCGGTCCTTCGAGTAGGACTTCTTGCCCCGGCTGGACATGGCGGCGAGGGAGCCCATGCCGCGGTAGGACTTGTACTGCTTGCCGTTGACGAAGACGAGGTCGCCCGGGCTCTCCTCGCAGCCGGCGAGCAGCGATCCGAACATCACCGACTCGGCGCCGGCGACGAGCGCCTTGGCGATGTCGCCGGAGTACTGCAGACCGCCGTCCGCGATGAGCGGCACGTCCGCCGGGCCGCAGGCCAGCGAGGCCTCGTAGACCGCCGTCACCTGGGGTACGCCGACCCCGGCGACCACGCGCGTGGTGCAGATCGAGCCCGGACCGACGCCGACCTTGACCGCGTCGACCCCGGAGTCCACCAGCGCCTGGGCACCGGCGCGCGTCGCGACGTTGCCGCCGACGACCTGGACGTGGCGGGTGGACGGGTCGGCCTTGAGCCGGCTGATCATGTCGAGCAGCAGCCGGGCGTGGCCGTGCGCGGTGTCGACGACGAGCACGTCGACGCCGGCCTCGACCAGCGTGGTGGCCCGCTCCCAGGCCTCGCCGAAGTAGCCGACGGCGGCACCGACGAGCAGGCGGCCGTCGGCGTCGTTGGAGGCGTGGGGGAACTGCTCGGACTTCACGAAGTCCTTGACCGTGATCAGACCGGCGAGCCGCCCGCTGTCGTCGACGATCGGCAGCCGCTCGCGCTTGTGCCTGCGCAGCAGGGTGGTGGCGTCCTCGCGGCTGATCCCGACCGGCGCGGTGATCAGTGGCATCGGGGTCATCACCTCGTCGACCTTGGTGCTGGCCCACTCCGCGACGGGAGTGAACCGGAGGTCGCGGTTGGTGATGATGCCCAGCAGCCGGTCGTCGAGGTCGACGACGGGGAGGCCGGAGACGCGGTACTCGCCGCAGATCTTGTCGAGCTCCTCGAGCGTCGCGTCGGGCCCGATCGTCACGGGGTTGGAGATCATCCCCGTCTGGGTCCGCTTCACGAGGTCGACCTGGTAGGCCTGGTCCTCGATCGAGAGGTTGCGGTGCAGGATGCCGATCCCGCCCTGGCGGGCCATCGCGATCGCCATCCGCGACTCGGTGACCGTGTCCATGGCGCTCGAGATCAGCGGCGTGCGGAGGCTGATGTCCCGGGTCAGGCGGGTGCTGGTGTCGACCTCGCTGGGGATCACGTCGGTCTCACCCGGCAGCAGCAGCACGTCGTCGTAGGTCAGGCCCAGCTGAGCGAACTTCTCGGGTACTTCAGAGGACATCGATCCGGGGGCCTTCCGGTGCGAACGACGGGTCCTCGAGTCTAACTGCCGGTGGCCGCCGGATCTTCCCCCGGGACGACGGAGAGTCCGACGGGAGTCCGCGGGGCCGGCGTACGCCGCTGACCACGATGCGCGCCTGCAGCATGCCGTCGGTGACCTTGATCCGGGCGCGGAGGCCGGCGCTGCACAGCATCGAGACGAAGCCCTCGTCGTCGGCCGGGGAGAGGAGCACGATCTCGTTCTCGCCCGCCGCCGCTGCCTGCGACGCGGCTCGGGTGAGCAGGCTGCTGCCGATGCCGAGTCGCCGCCAGGCCGGGGCGACCTCGACGGTCAGCTCCCGACCCGTGGTCAGGGCGAACGCCGCGACGCCGACGACGTGTCCGCCGATGCGGGCGACGACGCCACTCGCGGTCTCCTCGTACTCGACCGGGGCGGCGCGGGTGGTCGCGGCGCCGGCGCCGAGCGACTCCGCCAGGGTGCGCAGTGCCGCGACGCGAGAGTGCTCGGTCGCGCTCCACTTCTCGGGATGGGGACCGAGCAGCTTCTCGATCACCATGGCCAGCGTGCCGGGGTCGTTGACGACGTCGTGCGCCGCGGTCAGCCAGCGCGTCGGTTGGTCGATCAGGTCGTGAGTGGTGCAGGGTTCGACGCTCACCTCGTCCCCGCCTGCACCACTCACGAGCTCGGCGACCGCCCCCGCGGTCCAGTCCTCCGGCGCACTGATCACCAGCTCATCGGTGACCCGGCCGAGGTCGGGAAAGATCTGCAGGCCCAGGATGTTCAGGCCGGCGTCTCCACAACGGGTGGCGAGCAGAGCGAGAGCTCCCGGGCGTTCGGTCAGCGACGCACGCACTCGGAAGAACATGCGGCAACTGTGATCGTGACGTGTTGCGCGATGGATTCCCCGCTGTTTCCGGCATGTCAACAAACCGGGCGAGTCAGGACGGGTCGAACCTCGCTCCCGCGTGGTTCAGTGGAGCGGTGGATGCGGTTCGAGCCGCCTTCGACGCGGTCCCCAGGGCGGGGTTCCTGCCCCGCGCCGCACGCCGCCGTGCGGGCTTCGACGGGCCGCTCCGCATCGGTCACGGCCAGACGAACTCACAACCTCGCACGGTCGCGGCGATGCTCGAGCTGCTGGAGGTGCGGGCGGGCGATCGCGTCCTCGACGTCGGTTCCGGATCCGCGTGGACGACGGCTCTGCTGGCCGAGCTCACCGGTCCGACCGGAGCGGTGGTGGGGGTCGAGCTGGTGCCGGAGCTGGTCCGGTGGGGGCAGGAGAACCTGGCCCGCACGTCGTACACCTGGGCGTCGGTGCGCCAGGCGGAGCGGAAGGTGCTCGGCTGCCCCGAGGCCGCGCCGTACGACCGGGTCCTGGTGTCCGCGGACGCCCCGTCCCTCCCGCACGCCCTCGTCGACCAGCTCGCGGAGGACGGCCGGATCGTGGTGCCGGTCCGCGGGACGATGACGCTCGGCATCCGGACAGGCACGAGCCTGGAGACGAGCACCCACGGCAGCTACCGGTTCGTCCCGCTGCTGTGACGGGCGGGCCGGTTTCCCAGGTGATGAAGGGAAACTGCCTCTTCACACAGGTTGCGCCGTGTGTGAAGAGGCAGTTCGGGTTCTCCACCTGGGAAACCGGTCGAGCTAGACGACGACCCCGAGCAGCAGCACGAAGATCAGCCCGCTGACGGAGAGCACGGTCTCCATCAGCGACCACGACTTGATCGTCTGGCCGACGGAGAGTCCGAAGTACTCCTTGACCAACCAGAACCCGGCGTCGTTGACGTGGGAGAAGAACAGCGAGCCGGAGCCGATCGCGAGCACCACCAGCGAGGTGTCGGCCTGGCCGATGCCCTGGACCAGGCCGAGCATCAGCGCCGAGGCGGTGATGGTCGCGACCGTGGCCGAGCCGGTGGCCAGGCGGATCAGTACGGCGATCACCCAGGCGAGCAGGATCACCGAGACGTTGGCGCCCTTGGCCCAGTCGGCGAGCAGGGTGCCGATCCCGGTGTCGACCAGGACCTGCTTGAACCCGCCACCGGCCGAGACGATCAGCAGGATTCCGGCGATGGGCGGCAGCGAGGCAGAGATCGACTTGCTGATCCCCTCGCGGTCCATCCCCGAGGCCCGGCCGAACGTGAACATGGCGACGACGACGGCGGTGAGCAGCGCGACGAACGGGTTGCCGATCACGTCGAAGACCTGCTGGACGAGCTTGTCGGGGTTGTCCACGATGATGTCGACGATCGCCTTGGCCATCATCAGGACCACGGGCAGCAGCACCGTCGCGAGGGTGATGCCGAAGCTCGGCCGGTTGCGCTTCTCGGTCTCCTCCATGTCACCGAACAGGTCCGGCGGGGGTACGTCGACCCAGCGACCCGCGACGCGGCCGAACAGCGGACCACCGACGACCACCGTCGGGATCGCCACGATGACGCCGAACATGAGCGTGAGGCCGAGGTCGGCGTGCAGGGTCTGGATCGCGAGCAACGGACCCGGGTGCGGCGGGACCAGCCCGTGCATGGCGGAGAGACCAGCCAGCGTCGGGATGCCGATGGCGATCACGGAGAGCTGGGCGCGTCGGGCGACGAGGTAGATCACCGGCATCAGCAGGACCAGGCCGATCTCGAAGAACATCGGCAGCCCGATCAGAGCGCCGACACCGGCCATCGCCCACGGCAGCCCCGCCCGGGACGACTTGCCGACGATCGTGTCGACGATCTGGTCAGCGCCCCCGGAGTCGGCCAGCAGCTTGGCGAACATTGCGCCGAGGGCGATCAGCGCACCGACGCCCGCTGCCGTCGTACCGAACCCCGTGGTGAAGCTGGTCAGCACGTCGTTGATGTTCTCGCCGGCGACGATGCCGACCGTGAGGCCACCGAAGATCAGCGCCAGGAACGGGTGCACCTTGAAGAACGTGATCAGCACGACGATCAGCGCGATCGCCAGCAGGGCAGCCGTCACCAGCTGCCAGCCGGGTGCGACCGGCTCCACCAGTGGCGCGGCGTCGGCGAGGGGGATGATGAAGGACATCGGAACTCCTGTCAGGCGTGCTGGTGCTGGTCGACGTAGGTCTGGACGATGGTGTCGATGCTCTGGTCGACATCGATGACGACGCCGGACTCATCGGGAGCGAGCGGCTCGAGGGTGGCGAACTGCGAGGCCGAGCAGGGCAGGCGGCATGAAGTGACCGGGCCGGCTGGCCTGGCGCCGGGCGATCACCTCGCGACTGCCGTGCAGGTGCACGAACTCGGTGGCCGGGGCGTGGTGGCGCAGCTGGTCGCGGTACTTGCGCTTGAGCGCCGAGCAGCTCATCACCCCGCCCGTCGCGGCGTGGTCGGCCAGCCACTCCCCGATCGACTCGAGCCAGGGGTGCCGGTCGTGGTCGTCGAGCGCGTGCCCGGCGGTCATCTTGGCGATGTTCGCCTGGGGTGGAAGTCGTCGGCGTCGGCGAACGGAACCCCCAGTCGCTGGGCGAGGGCCGCGCCCACGGTGGACTTGCCCGAGCCGGAGACACCCATCGCCACGACGAAGGGCGCCGGGTGCTGCTCCTGCGTTGTGCTGCTCATGGGTCTCCAGGGGCTGTGACGGTCGAGACAGCGCCCGTCAAAGATAAGATCATTGCAAGACTTCTGACGATATTGATCTGATCTTTTCCGGTTGAGTGACAGGATGCGCACCATGAGCGAACCATCCCGTGACCCGCTCGCCGGGCGCGGCAGCTGGCGCCCCTGCACGCAGGCGTCCTCGACGCCCTCGGCTCGCCTGACTGGTCTCGGGCGCGCTGCCCTCCGGAGCGGTGCTCACCCTGGACGGCATCGCCCGGGAGTACGCCGTGTCGATGCCGGTCGCCCGCGAGGCGATCCGTGTCCTCCGAGTCGATGGGGATGGTGTCCTCGCGCCGACGGGTCGGTGTCACCGTCCTCGCCGCGAGCGACCTGGAACGTCTCCGACCCGCGCCTGATCCGGTGGCGGCTCGACGGCGGCTCAG
>CAWCPT010000014.1:0-1739345 GCA_963797525.1 uncultured Actinomycetota bacterium | reverse complement strand
GATCAAGCGCCTGGCACGAACTGAAGATGACCGTGGATGGCGCGAATTTTCAGGCATTCCTGGATGGCAACCTCGCACTGGAATACACGCTGGGCAGCGAGCCCGCCGCGGGACGCCGAGGTCCGCCGAATCCGGATCTGTATCCGGCTAACAACCCGGTGCTTCGCCCGCCGGTTTCAGGCAAGGTTGGTTTGTGGTCGAAGACCGACAGCAGCAGCTACTTCAAGGATTACGTAGTAAGCCCGGCGAAATAGAGCAATCAGGCGGCGTCGGTACGCAGGTGAACCGATTGACCGGGCTCAAGCTACCACCAGCCCCTTGATCGTAATCTGCGTGCCGTCCGAAAGCATGATGCAGGTAACTTCCGAATCGACAATCGCATCCACAATACGCCTGTTGCGCAAGATGTCCGCCATGAAGCTCATGCCCTGGAATCGGCGGATTTGCGGGAATCCTTAACCTTTTGAAAGTCGCCACCTATAATGTCAACTCGATCCGGCAACGGCTGCCCATCGTTCTCGATTGGATCGCGAAGCACCAACCCGACGTGATGTGCCTGCAGGAAACCAAGGTCCAGGATCAGGATTTTCCCGTCGATGCTTTCCGCGAGGCCGGATACCATGCTCACTTTCGCGGCATGAAAGCCTATAACGGCGTCGCCACGCTGACCCGCGCAGGAGCCGGAACGAGTCATCCACGGCCTGCACGAAGGGCCGGACAACGAAGACTTGCGGATCCTGCAGACCGTCGTCGACGGCATCCCGATCATCAACACTTACGTGCCGCAAGGCTATTCGATCTCATCGGAGAAATACGCGTTCAAGCTGGACTGGTTCCGCCGTCTGCGGCGCTATTTCGAGAGCGCACTGGATCCGGAGAAACCCGCCATCTGGCTGGGCGATCTGAATGTCGCGCCCGAGCCGATCGACGTCTACCATCCCGAGAAGCGCGTGAACGATGTCGATTTTCACATCGACGCCCGCAAGGCCTACAAGAGACGTATTCGGGTGGGGATTTGTCGATGTGTTTCGCAAACTGCACCCGGAAGCACGTGCAATACACTTACTGGGATTACTTCCGGAACGCGCTCCGAACGGAACTTCGGTTGGCGCATCGATCACATCCTGGCCACCGCCCCGCTAGCTGACCTGCGCGTTGCGTGCGAAGTGGATATGGAGCCTCGGAGAGCGGCCGGCGCATCGGACCACACTGTTGTCTGGGCTGACTTCGACGTACCTAGCTTACACTAACTCATTATTTATCTGCATCTTGCAGTCCACTTTAGCCCTAACGGGCTATGCTGTTTGGAGAATTGTAATGTATTCGTTCTGTAGGTATTGTCCATACAGGAGATTCATACAATGCAATTGCGTTTCATCGCTCTCGCGTCGCTCGCTTTCGCGGGTATCGCTTTCGCCGCGCCTGATGATACACCGGTGGCTGCTCCCGCTGGCGTCACGGACGTCACTTTCTATCAAGTAGCTTATTCGTCCAATCTTCTGAATGGCGATTCCTACTTGAACCTCACCAACACCGGCACTGTCAACGGATTCGATCCGGCTGGCCGTATCTGCGTGAACGTGTACACCTTCGATCCTTCTGAAGAGCTGATCAGCTGCTGCTCTTGCCTGGTAACCCCCGACGGTTTGAAGTCCCTGTCGGCCAAGCAGGATCTCGTCAGCAACACGTTGACCCCGGGCGTCCCCGGATCCATCGTGATCAAGCTCCTGGCAACCGCGCCGATCGCCGGCGCCTGCAACCCGGCTTCGCCGACCGCCACCAACCTGGTGGGTGGTATGCGCGCCTGGGCGACCTCGCTGCACCAGAATTCGGTCAGCGGCAACTTCGAGATCACGGAAAACGCAGCCACCGACGTCCGTTCTCAGCGTCAGCGAACTGACGAAGCTGACCACCTATTGCGGATTCATCCAGGCCAACGGTAGCGGCTTCGGTATCTGCAAGTCCTGCAGCGTCGGCGGACTGGGCGGAGCTCAGCAGTAACTGCTCCCTGGGGAGGAAGTCCACACGGGCTTCCTTCCCAAACCTCTTCTTAGTCTAATCGTTCTTCTTTGAATTCCCCGCATAACTGCCCGCGTTTTCTATTCACCTTGTAGTGCTTCAGAATCGAGATAAAGCTTCACGGTTGCCGCAATCCGGCTGTTTTCCTTTTCGAGGCTGTGCGTGAACACTCGTTCCCCGGGGCCAACCAGGTGAGTCCGGTTGTCATTCACGTAGGCGATGGTTTTGGTTGTATCCAAGGCGGCTTCCTGAATCAGGGGTAGAATTCTGTCGACAGCTTGTTGCTCCCTCTGCGACAACCCATCGCGCTCGGCTTCCAGCTTGGTGATGTCCCGGCCCATGCGATTGACCTCCTCCTTCAGCGAGTCAAGATAGGACATCTGCGAATCGGCGGTCGATTGCGGATCCTGAATTTTCATGTCCAGCCGATCGGCGTCATTCGCGGCGGACACCGCGAGCGAACGGATGTCTTTCAGGGTATCCTCCGGACCGGATTTCGATCCTGCCACGCCCGGAACTACACCGATGGTCAGGGTCGCGAGGAAGGTGGCCGCGAGTGCAAAACTATTTCTTGTCATGGCTCTCTGTAAAGCTCCTTTTGTTGAGTTGATTTGTTCCGGCTGGCAGCGCCATTCCGTACGTTTAGAAAGGCGGTGGAACGGCCGGTTCGGCTACTACCGCCCGCGGAGCATATCCCAATCCGGGAGCTTGGTATCTGGTTCCATGCTAGTTTTCTGGACCGCTGATCGCGCCATAGATAATTCGGCCACACGTTTCCGAAGCTGCGTAACGCCGCGGGTTCATCGTCAAAAACTTCGAAAGCGCCGTAGAGTTTTGTGATCACGAGGATGTCGTCCAGGCGGGGACTCTTCACAAGCTTGAATTGGCCTCCGCGCGCGGCGACGTTCGCGCTCGCGGCGAGCAGTTCTCCCACCGTGGCGCTGTCGAGGGTCGAAACGCCTCGCAAGTTGAAGGAATCGCTTGCAACCCGATCCCAAAAGTTCTTGGACTTTCTCGCGGATCGCATTCGTTCCCGGGCCGAAAACAAGTTTGCCTCTCGCCTCGATGATTGTGATCCGGTGATATTCGCGAGTGATCAGTATGGTGGTCATGATGTTCCCAGAGATTCATTAACTAAGACGAACTAAGTTGTCCCCAGGCGACTCCCGCCGGGCTGGTATTCTTTACGCGGCTGGCAGGGCTTCGATCAGGAATGGAATGCTATGGTTGGCCAGATCCAATTACTCGTCTGGCGGTAGAGTCCCCGGTAACCGGAATGGGCCTTATGGCCCCTACTACGGTGCATTCCCGTACGCGGGCCAACTAAAGCTCGACACCAGGGTAAGGATCGGGGCGATTGACCAACCTCACTGCAGCTTGGATCGAATTAAAGATTCAACTTTTCCCCACACCACCGGATCGGACTCAATCTCAATGTGCGGGCGCATGAAGGTTCGCGCAAACCACGGATATCCGTCGCAGCGCACCGGTTTCTGTTGTAGTCGAACTTGAAATTGCCCAGAATTTTGGTTCTGGATTCGTCAGCCGCGCGAATTTCCGGCCGGCCGTGCAGCCACCCCTCGCGCTGATAGAAGTTGGCAGCCTCGCGAACGTTCGGCGGAATCCAGGCGTCATTTTCTCCGGGCTTCTGGACGCTGTCGACTTGAATCGTGAGCATCACCGGAATCTGGTCGCGCCCTAACGCTCGCGCCAGCGTGACGGTTTCCGAAGCGCCCCAGCTATGCCCGTAAATCGCAATGCGGGCGTGAGACTTCTCCTCCGCCGATACTGTTCCGTCCCGGTCGGTGTCGAGCAAATGCAGAATCTCCGTGCGAGCTTCCTGGCCGCGGCGGTTCTCGTACATCCGGACTTGCACGGCGCCTCGATAGTCTTTCGCCAGCCGGTCGGCAAGTTGAACTTCGCAGTGGACCGTGTTTGTTCCGTCCCACGATCCGCCGACGAATCCAACGACAATCGCATCCGTCCCACAGGCTGAAACACTGGAAAGAAGAAAGACTACGAGGAAGTAACGCATGGAGGCAACCGCACCCGGATTCTAGCGCATCTACTGGCGTGGATTCACCACCACGGCGTGTCGTTCGCTCTTAATTCCGCGCTCATGTCGGCGGGCGCCAGTGGAAATCCACCATCGGCTTTTACTACTTGGCGCGGATCGAAGCGCGGTCTTTCTGCCCAGGAGTAAACCAGTCCTCCGCCGATCACGGGATGCAGCACTGCGAGGGGCGCCAGCGCGAAGAAGTATCGTTTGGATTTAACGAGCGTTTCCAACACTCCGCGAACAGAATGCTTCTGGCAACCGTGCCAGGCTCCTGCGGAATCACAAAACTCGAGAATTGAAGCTCAGGATGCTTTTGGCTGTACCGAACCAGCGATCGCGCAGCCTGGATCGGCGTCATGATCCCAGATCGCCGGTGAAATTCCGACCCACCGCTTTCGGGTAGTAAAAGTCGATCACCTTGCGCGCGAAATCGGCACCATTGCTGTACAGCAAATGAAAATGAACCCGATTCGATTGCGAGTTGAAGGCAGCGATGAATCGCGCGTCTTGCTCTTCTGTGGTTTCAATTCCGAACGTGTAAATGGTCCGGTCATAGACTTGCCCACCAGTTGCGTCCAGTCGCCCCGAGGAGTGCCGCCGTCTTCCAGATCGGGAATTATTTCTTCAAGGTGGGAACGTCGATATTGATCGCGCTGCCGGGCAACATGCTCAGGATCGGCCGACTCGGGGACTTCATCCGGGCGGTCCACGGGCGTTATAGGTATGCATCAGCGGAATGCCGACCCATCGTACCCCTACCCGGTGATAGCGGCTGATGACGTCTCCTGCTCGCCTG
The DNA here is from genome assembly GCA_963797525.1 of uncultured Actinomycetota bacterium. Classification (GTDB taxonomy): domain Bacteria; phylum Actinomycetota; class Actinomycetes; order Propionibacteriales; family Nocardioidaceae; genus Marmoricola. The sequence goes on along the minus strand of CAWCPT010000014.1, from coordinate 1,734,471 downwards.
CGGTACACCGGCGAAGCACCAGCGGGTCTCAGCGCAAATCGCGAAAGAAAAATAGCGGCGTGGCCGGTGGGATTCATTCCGCCGAACGATCCATAGGGCTCTTCCAAAAAAAGTGTAACGTCCGCGCGGGCCGACAATCCGCCCGCGAGCAGTACTGCGATTCGGATTGGCCAGCTCTTTAACATCAACATCCGCATACATCCATGCACGCAGATTGCCGGACCGGATCTCATTCACTTAATTAGAGAAGCAGTAAGTCAAGCCCCGTGGTTATGGAACATTTTTCGTTTTACATCCGGCCAGAATTCCCTTGAGGAGTTGCGAGAAAGCGTCGGTCCCCACCTGCATCACGAGCTTGGTCGCATTGTTGTAGTCTGTCCCACTGTCCGGATATTAAGCATTCGAGATCGCCACCGCGCTTGCGTTGCCGAGCCACTCCGAATATCGAAGCGAGTCCCGCCGGAGTCCTTTTGCGTTATGAAGACTCGCGTCACCGCGTATCCAAGACGCGAGCCAAGGGATCCTGTCCCGCGCCGGAAATAGCGAGGATCTTCATGCAGCATCACCGGGAACAGCCCTTCCGTAAATAGACTGCCCATAGCCTGATCCGCGTAATTGGTCGCCAGACGATGCCCGAATCCCTCCAGGCCTTGCCCGAACGACGGCTGCTGGTTGGTCAATTGCCCCACGCCTGCGAACACGCCGGACAGAGCAACCAATGGATAGTCGAAGGAATCCTTACTGGCGATCGTTAACTTCTGACCCGCCGTAAGGAGCGTGCCTTCCTGCGAAGCATCCGCGGTCCGATAGTTAGGAAGGACGCCGAAAACGCGATTCCCGCCCGGAGGCGCCGAAGAATTGGCCTCTTCAGAGACGGAAGAATTCGGATCGGCGATAACCGACGCCGGTTGATCCTGCCCAAAGAGACTTCCCCCCAACACCGCCAATAAAAGGAGTGGCGCGCGTCGAAGGTAAATTGATGTTTGCATTTTCGTGGTTTCCATTTTGCCTATGAGGGAGAGGTGTTTCCCGAGGCGACATCGTTCTACTCCCCGCATGTCATTTCCAATCCGGGTGAGCGGGTATATCGGCTCGAACCTCGACTCGTTCCACAATCCCGCCCCACTGGTAGTTGCCGAACGGCGAACGCCGTCGTCTTGTCCAAGCGAAGGACTCATTAGCAGGGTGCGGAAATAGTAGTTAGCGACAGAAGAAAGTGATCGAGCCATCCAGCGGGGAGATAGGTCGACGGATCACCGGAATCACGAGACATAGGATTGCGGAGGCCTTGAAACGTCGATCCCGTCGATAGCATTGCTGCTGCTCCTATCGCGTTAGCGACGGGTTAAGCAGATAATTGAAAGTTTTTGCCGTACACTCGGTCCGGACAGAAACACGGCGCCCGCGCGTTGTGGCGACCCCACCGTCCTCATAGCTCGATTTTATCGCACGGTGCATCTTACTCGCCTTCGATGAAGGCTTTCATTCTTTCGAACATCGACTGTGGCAAGAGGATGCGCCCATTGACCAGGCAGGCCTGATATGGCCCCGTACAACGGCCTTCAGTGCGGAGAAGCAACTCGCCACGAGTGGGCGCGGGTCCACTATCAAGCGGCAGAAAGCGCTCATCTACCAAAATGGTTCCACCTTTGTTCCAGATAGTGCAGTGGACTCGGACCAACGTCGGCTGTCATGCAAGCTTGCCAAAACCCTGTTTTCGCAGATTCTACCCACACCGCTGCACTGGCGACCTCAGCTGGTCTTTTCGGTGACGAACAATCGAGGCAACAGAAAAAGGCGGCTAGGGAGGAGGCCAAGCGGGCCTTTGCTAACGTCATTGTGGACAGTTGGAACTGTCTTCCTTGCAGGGTTTCAACGTGCTGTGCACATCGGGCTTCTTCCTCTTTCGGTCGTTCACTTTTCTTCTGACCATCGGATGCATTTAAGTTCTCCATCCTCCTGACTCCAGACATAGCGTAATTCCTTGAGCCGCTCAAGACACTCGCTGAGCGGGCCAATAGTCGGCCGCTTCGCAAACTTTGGTCTTGTGGCCGCCATTAAGCATCATTCTGGCTCTGCGAGATCATCCCTCTGGAGCAGCGTCCTCAGGAGACAAGAGACCTTCTTGTTGCAGGTATTCCAGCACAAGGCAGTCATAGACCGCATTCTCACGGCCGACGTCCAATGTCTGTGCCAGCGGCTTTCCGAAGCGTCTTTTAGCCCATTCGCGCTTGCTCACTTCGAATGTTTCATGCTCCCTTGCTCGGCGCTTCTTATCCTGATAGTCCGGATGCCGGGGAATATGGCCGTATTCATCAATCGCCAAATGCCGGCCATCGGCGGTCCCCATCATGACACCCGTTGTGAAATGGACCTTCCACACGTTAGGTAGCAGAAACCAGTCGTCGTCGAGCTTGCACGATTCCACTTGCCCAAGGGAGTTTTCCGGATATAGATCCGCTTCCCTGCCGGCCGCGATGTGCTTTGTCGCGTGCTTCTTCAGAATGTAATTGATGCGCGCGACCTCGATTTCCTCCAGTTCGCGGCCATACTGGATTCCGGCTAGATAACCGACCGTGGTTCCGAAGAGCCGCGCGTTCACCCGCGTTTCGAGAGGATTGCACCAGGGATGCGAATGAGTTGAAGGTGCGTGATGATCAGGCAGAAATCAGGACCAAGCGGAAAGATTGTGCGCGTACCGACCTTCGGGAAATCGTCGCCACCCGGATAGGCCGTTTCACCGGGAAAGATTTTCCGATTAAAGAAGCTAACAGGATCATCGCTGATGATGAATTTCGTCAACGACTTCTGAGCACTGACAATCTCCCACGTCCCCTCCGTCCACATCGCGTTGTAAGCCTCAAACATCTGCCGCATTACGATAAGTACGCGGTTTTGTTCCTTTACATCCGCCTGCACTCTGAGCCAGTCCAACGCCCGGGGGGTTCGCAACCTCTGCGCCGCGATGAACCATAAGAGCCCTCGATAAGCCTGGTTCACCTCTGCCCGATCAATAGGCTGAGACGCGAAAAAGCGGACTGACTTTTCGCCTTGACCATCCACCTTGCCGAAAAAGACTTTTTCGATCACGTCATTGACGGTTCGCCCGGACCGCAGCAGGTACAGGTCCTGAAGCCAGAAGCATTGTGCTGGGTAACTTCTGAAGAGCGCCCGCTTCGTATAGGACCTCCGCTGGTCGAAGGCCACTTTTTCGGGTTTCAGATCGAGGTACCAGAGCTTCTCTTCGCCGGAAGAAAGGAACCGCTTCTGATACCAGCGCGGGACGTAATGATGCTCATGCGAGATTTGGTCTGCCATACCTCGGGAACACCCATCATATTAGTCGTTAATCGACCCAGCACGCGATCTGGTCAGACAGGAATGATCAGATCGCCGGTTTTGAAGTCTCTCCTTGAGGGAAAGGCCTGTCTGAGCACTTACCTCAGTGTAGCCGCGTTCGAGTGCGCTGGAGCGACGGAAATGCCGCCCCACTTGCCATGCTGCGCATCGCGAACACCTGCAGCTTCACAGAAGAGGTCGGCCAGCACTCTCAGGCTTTTCGCTCACGGCCATTCATCGAAACATTGATTCATTTGAAAACCAATGGCATTGTCGACCAACCAAATGGTGCTACTTCGAGCATCCTCGCGGTTTCCCGTTTTTAGAGAGTGCTAACCAACCAATGGAGTAACTCGTGAACTACCTTAATCCGACGGCTGCGTCCGCCCGCTGAGGTGCAGGCAGCGCGGAAGACCACGCAAAGCATTCCTGTGTATTACAACGTGCCGGGCGCTTACCTGTCGCCCATCCTGCCCTGAACGCAGCGGCGAAGCCCATTAGCAATTGGGCTTCGCCTTAACTGATAACGCCCTTGCGTACGGCGTACAGAATCAACTCCGGAACGGTGTGAAGATTCAGCTTCGCCAAAATATTACTGCGATGCGTTTCCACCGTGTAGATGCTGAGGTTGAGCATTCCGGCAATGTCCTTGTTGCTCTTGCCTTCCGCCACCAGCTGAAGAATTTCGCGCTCGCGAGTCGTCAAAAGCTCGTAGCTGTCTTCAACGCCCTTGCCCTCAAACTGGCGGACGGAACCTCGACCAGCATGCGGCTCACGGCTGGGCTAAAGAACGATTTTCCTTCGGACACCAGCCGGATGGCGCTGATCAGGTCCGCTTCGCGAGAATCCTTGAGCACGTAACCTCTGGCCCCGGCTTTGAGCGCGCGCAGCACAAACGCTTCGTCCGTGTGCATGCTCAACATGATGATCGACGTGCCGAGTTGTTTGCCCGAGATCTGCCGCGCCGCTTCAATGCCATTCAAATTCGGCATCGTGATATCCAGCACTGCGACATCCGGCTTCAGACTTTCGGCTAGCGCTACTGCTTCACGGCCATCGCTCGCTTCGCCGATCACCTCGAAATCTTTTCTTCCTGTTCTTCCAGAACGAGACGAAGTCCGCGGCGCATCATGGCATGGTCGTCGCCCAAAATAATACGGATCATGAAACCCCTGCTTGAAATGAATCAGGTTGCCTGGCGGCGAACGGCAGACGCACCGACAACACTGCGCCGCCGCCCGGTTGGCCTTCGAGCGATAGCGCGCCGCCCAGTCCCAAGGCGCGTTCCTCGATACCTAATAGCCCTAAACCCTTTTGCTGTTTCGGATCGAATCCGGCGCCGTTGTCCTGGATGGAAACAAGCAGCGCATCCGGTCGCGATGGATGACTACGCGCGCTTCAGACGCCTGGGCGTGCTTTACGACATTGTGCAGCGCCTCTTGCACGATGCGATACACGCAAGTCCGTAAAGCCTCCGGCATGTTGTCGTCGTCAAAATCGTCGGCGATCATCCGCACCCGCAGGCTGCTGCGGCGTTCGACCTCGCGAACCTGCCAGTGCAGAGCCGGCATCAGACCTAATTCATCCAGCATGGATGGCCGCAGCAGTAACGACAAGTCCCGCACGCGGGCGACGTCTGCCCCGCCAATCGGCGGACGGATCGAAATAGCCCCGCAGTTATCGATACCGGCGATTCTTGGTTCCAGCCTTCCGAGGTCCATCAGCATAGCCGTCATCGATTGGCCCACTTCATCGTGCAACTCGCGCGAAAGTTTGCGACGCTCTTCTTCCTGTGCCGCGACCAGGCGATTCGACAGATGCCTCAAGTCCCGCCGGGCCGAAAGAACCTCGTCGAAGCGCTTGTCCGCCTCGCGCTGCAGTTGCCATTGCCGCAGGAGCACGACCATGGCAAGAATGGCTCCAGCCACTATTGCGCCGATCGAAATGACCTGTACCCGGCGCTGGAATCGGGATTGAAGCGCCTCGATCCGGTCTTCACCGACATCCATATCGCGCTGATCGAGCGTATTTACCTGAGCTACGACGTCGATCAGTTCGCTCCGCAGCGGGAGTACGGTATCACGCAGGAACTCCTTGGCCTTCTCGGATGCGGCATTGTCCGGCAAGCCCGCGATCAGCTCTGGAGATACGACTCCGCTCTCTGCCGCAGGTTTTGGAAACTCGCTTGTTCAGAAGGAAGAGCCAATTTGCCATAGCCCGCCAGGAGCGCATTATCGCGGGCACGGATTTCCTCGGTTCCCGCCGCGGATCGGGACCATGGTAATCAGCTTCCAGTAGATAATCCCGAACGATGGTGCTGGCGCGGTAGACATTGGTGCGCAGATCGTCCAACAAGGCATCGCGTTCGCGGTACTCCTTCCGCAATTCCGCGCTGCCGATTTTGATATCGCGAATCTGACGGCCGGAATCGACTGCAAGTACACCCATCAACAGCAGAAGTCCCGCGAAGCCCAGAACCACCACGACGGAATGCTTCGGAGAAGCGGAGTCGCTTCGATACCATCCCCGCCTCAAATCGCCAAGAAACTCCATTTGTTCGATCCACCGTTTCCACACTAAATAGAAAGACGAGCCAACCTTGGAACTCGGTTACCGGGATGTTAGTCCTCGAAGACAAGTCTACAGCTGGATACTGGCGGAACGGGCGCACCTTTACGGGCGGGGGTATGGTTTCATAGGCGGCCCAGCCCTATGCTTGGTTCAGACATGTTGAGGGGGATTCAGCCCGCGTGCGTAGAAGTGCCGGACGGCGGGGCGTTGCGGACGTCCCGGACGAGGTCCCCAGAGTTCTTGCGATTATGAGCGCCGGGCCGGGCCGCGACGCGCTGCAGGCAATTTTCGACCAGGAAAAGTGGATCCTGAGTGTCGTCGATACGCCGCAAATCGGCCAAGTCTCGCCAGAGATTCGAACAGTTTCCGGTTATCTTTTATCAAACCAATGTGGATGGCGACTGGGCCAAGACGGTATCCAGTCTTTCTAAACTCTCGCCGCAGCCCTCCGTCATTCTACTCTCCGAAAAGCTGGACAAGAATCTCTGGGACGAATTAGGACGGCGCGGAGGTTTCGACATTCTGCGGCTGCCGATCAGCCGCTATGAAGCGATTCGCGCCGTTCGATCGGGCTGGTCCTTATGGCGGAATCAACAGAGATTGCGGCTCGGGTGAGTCAGACTACTTCAGCACGACAACCCCGTCGAGCGCACCGATTTTCTCCCGGTCTCCCACCAGCAAAAAGACAGCCTTGTCCGGGCGAGCGTATTTGCGGGCAGCGGCATTTACTTCGTCCAAAGTAACCGAGCCGATGCGTTGCGGCCAGGATTCTAATTCACTGAGAGGCAAGCCCGCGGCCCAGTTGAACGAAATGGCGTCGGTGATGGACGATATCAATGCGAATTGCCCTTGATTAACCGGATGATGTTTTCCTTGGCGGCTGCCAGTTCTTCTGTAATCGGTCTCGGCCCAGCCAGATCGCGCAGCTCCTTTGTGAACGCCCCAACCGGATATTCCGATATAAGCGCGAAAGTACACCGCCGCCCCATACTTGGTCCACCAGCACGAGTGCAAGGTAGTCCGGATGATCCCGGGCGATTCCTGGTTGGATCATAACGACCATCGTTTGCGAGACGCCTCTGCGGTCCACCAGAAAAGTATGGCCCGCCATTGGCGTGGGAGCCGGCAGCGGCTCGGCTGTCCTGCGTTTCCCATCCATTCACCGAGATATTTGGCCGCCATCGTCTTCGCATCGCCGATGGAACTCGCGAAGCGCTCGTAATCGTCGATACGGCCTTCGGAATTTAGGAGCTGAGCCAGAAGGTCGTTCCGGTGCCGATCAAAAACCTCCTGCGGATAAACCGGGTGAAGCAGTTGATCGGCGACTAGCTCCACTGCAGGCTCGAAATCTTTGCGAAGCGTTTCAACCCGGATCGACTGGGAACTCGCATTGGCTTCCGCGGAAGTGCGGACCGCGAGTCGCGATTTCTCCCGTTCCAGTTCGGTAACGGTGCGCGTGGTGGTTCCGCAATCGTCTGTTGCCAGCGCCAGAAGAGGAACTCCCGGCTTCCCCGGACGGACTGCCGCAGCGGCATCGATACTCTGGGAAGGTCGTGCCTTTCCACCACGAATATTTGAAGACCGTTCGGCAGCTTTGCCGTCTTTATTTCAGGCGGATGAAACGGCTTTTCCGGCTGAAAAGGCGGGGGCGCGTTGCGATCCGGCTCGGGCGTTACTTCGGGCTGCGCTTCCATCACCGAGTATCGAATCTCCAACCGGTTGGGAGTAGCTATCCACCCACGCTGCCATAGAGCTGTTGAACCTGGTTCAAGGTGGAAGCCACTGTGCTCAGATCCTCTAGCGAAGAAACAAAGTCCGATTCCAAACCGTTCTTGCGCGATCCAACTCTTACCAGCCTGCCCGCCGGCTATCGCGCAGGGTTCTTCGCAGCGGGCTAACCCATTTGGCCTAGTTCGCTCGAACGATTGTGTTCATTCTCTAGTAGTAGTACTTTAGGCCTGAAGTTCTAGTAATATATGCCTGAATTTTCGGTATCAATTACAGGAATTACGGTTTGGTTACAAACTCGATGTACCTGCTGTTTTTAGGTTGGATTGCGTGGGAATCGCAGTTGCCACGGTGGCTAACCGTCGTGGCGCGAATCGGTGGGCGTGGCTTTTGCTGGGGATATTGCTAGGACCAGTAGCGCTGGGCTGCGCGTTTACATCTGGAATTGTCTGCCCGCGCTGTAGTTCTTTTATTACAAAAGATGTTCCCAATTGCCCGCAGTGCGGAAATCTTCCACAAAAAGGGCAAAGCTGGTAACCCAAGAGCCAGTTCCTGGTTCAAAGAAATAGATGAAACAGCGGACAACCGGTGAGGAAAGATTCGCCCCAGCGATCGTCCTTCCGGAAGCGAACGGTATCGCCTGGACAAAGTTCCACTCCTATGTTTTTCTTGCGCTGCTGACTCTCGCGTGCCTCGTTCCTTTTTGCGCCAAAGCGTTCCATATTGACGATCCGCTCGTTTGTCTGGTCGGCCCAACAGATCGTAAAACATCCGCTCGATCCGTATGGTTTCAACGTCCTCTGGTATAACTCGCCCGCGGCGATGTCTGAGGTCACGAAGAATCCGCCGCTTGTTTCCTACTATCTCGCCATAGTGTCGGTTGCCACCGGTTGGAACGAGAGAGCATTGCATATCGCCTTTTTGCTGCCGGCGTTCGCGGTCATCCTGGGCGTCTATCGTTTGGCCGGTCACTTCACGCGGAGTCCGTTGGTAGCGGCTGCGGCAACACTGTTCACCCCTGGATTTCTCGTATCGGGAACAAGCGTCATGTGCGATATCAGCATGCTGGCTTGTTGGATTCTCGCGATGGTCCTCTGGATCGAAGGTCTCAAGCGCGAGAGCCACGCTTGGATGATAGCCGCCGGCGCGATGGTAGCGGTCTGTGGGCTGACAAAATACTTTGGAATTGCACTGATCCCGCTGCTCTTCGTGTATACAATCATGGCGCAGCGCCGGCGGAGTTCCTCGCTGTTCTATTTATTGATCCCCGTTGCGGCTTTGGCAGGCTACCAGATTTGGACGGGACATCTGTACGGCTCAGGTCTGCTCTTGCAGGCCGCCCGAATATCCCATCACGCCCGGCGAGACTTCGTTCCCCTTCGCTAAACTCTTCATCGGTTTGGATTTTGCGGGCGGGTGCGCCGTAACCGCGATTACGTTCCTTCCGTTGCTGTGGACTTGGCGGCGCATCGCATGGGGAGCGATTCCCAGCGCGCTGGCCGGGCTTTGTTTCGCAGTGGGTTGGTTAGATAATCCCGCATTCCGGCTTGCGGAACACCGCGGGTGGGTTGCGGTGCAGTTTTCGCTCATGTTTGCCGGGGGCATCGCCATCTGCGCGCTCGCAATTTCGGACTGGCGGCGGAAGAACGATGCAGCTTCGGTTTTCTTGGGACTCTGGATCTTTGGAACCTTGTTCTTCAGTGTATTCGTAAACTGGGGACGGTGAACGCACGCTCGTTGCTTCCTTTGATTCCGGCGGTCGGGATCCTCATTGCCCGGCGATTGGACGCCCGGCAGCGATCTCAGAGCTTCGAAAAGTACATATTGGTTATTCCGTTGGCTTTGTCGGGGCTCGTCGCGGTTTGGGTTACCTGGTCGGATTATCTCCTGGCGAATTCCGCGCGTGACGCGGCGCTTTATGTCCGCGAACACGTTCATCTGGAAGCAGCGAAAGTGAGCTTCTCGGGTCACTGGGGGTTTCAATATTACATGCAGGAACTTGGATTCTCGCCCGTCGATTCCGCCAACTATGATGTGCAGGACGGCAACGCCATTGTCGTTCCACAAAACAACACCAACCCCTTGAAGATTCCGCCCCCCATGATCGCTTCGAGTGACAGCGTTGAATTTCCCATCGACACCGGCGTGAGTACGATGAGTTCGCCTGCCGGTTCCGGATTTTATGCCGAGGTGTGGGGGTCTCTGCCTTATGCGTTCGGTCCCGCGCCGCCGGAAAATACGTGATCGCCCGGCTTGAAGTACGCCAGCGATACATCGGCTCGCGTACTTCTCCCAGATCGCCGGTGTCCGCCAGCATCTTGATGAACATTCCACCCACTACGGATCGCGCCTGAAAGCCGTGCTGCTTGCCGTCGGTGTCAGTACCAATCGGTCAGGGGAACGCGGCTGGGCGATTCGTTCAGCAAACTGTACGCCGGGGCGATCAGCGCTTCGAAATCGGCCCGATTGTCCGCCAGGGTCGCGGTCCACAACATCCAATCCAGCTTGGTGTAGGCCTTGCGATTGTCGAGCGGCAGTCCGTAGCGTTCTGCTTGGTCTTGTAGAACGCGATCTCCTTTCGCGCGATTTCCGGCGGGAAAAGATTCAAGCCGAGCAGGTGGTCCCAGACCAGATTGTATTTCTGGCTCCAGGTACCGGGCTTGTCGAACGCCAGCACGGTAATGATCGCCGTCCGCGGCCATCTTGATCCACTTGTGCGCCATAGTCCTGCGGCGATCGCGCGATAGGTCTGCAGCTTCGCTTTGCGGCCGGTCATCTCGGCCAGCATCGCTTAGGCGCCGAGTGCCATGATGGCCTTCATCTGACAGATTCGCGTTGTGGGCCAGATGACCGGCGAAATCGTCCGTGCAAAGCTGATTCTCCGGATCGAGTCCCTTCTCGCGCAGGATACTCGGCCCACTTGGTGAGCACCGGCCAGTACTTCTGCGCGAGTTCGGCGTTGCCGTCGGCCTTGCGCGAGTGCCGCCACCAGGATCAGCATGTTGCCGCTTTCTTCCACCGGCATCGAACGCCAGCTTGTAGCGATCGCCTTCGGCCGCCAGTGTGATCCACTGCTTTGCGAAATCGCGTGCGGTCTTCAAGTACTCCGCGCCTTCTTCCTTGCGTCCGGTCATCTCCGCCAGCCGTCCGTACGACGCCAGCGCCAGGATGGCTTTGATGGACAGGTTGGCATTGTGCGCCAAGTGACCTGCGAAGTCGTCCGTGGACAATTGATTCTCAGGATCGAGTCCCTTCGCCTTCAGATACTCTGCCCATTTCTTGAGTTGCGGCCAGTAGTGCTCAGAGAACGATGCGTTTCCTTCCACGCGGGCCAGAGCAGCCAGCATGATCAGCATGTTCCCGCTCTCTTCCACAGGCATCTGGTTTTCTTGGTGCGCTCGCCTCCGCCGTACACCTGACCGTTGGCTTGCGGATAAGTCCCCAGATCGTGCGGCGCGAAGGGCCAGCGCCAGCGATCCATTCGTGCGTATTCCAGCACGGGATAAAGCTGCGCGCGGAGCAGCTTCGGATTGAACAAGAGCGCGAACGGCGCACTGGGATAGATGACATCCACGGTCGCGATGCAGCCGTTGCTCCTACGAGGTCAACCTCACCTACCGCGACGAGGCGGGTGCGGTCGACGACCCGCTGGCGACGTACCTCCGCCTCCCGCGCCAGCAACCCCGCGCCGTACGCCGGACTGCTGCAGCCACCGCGGAACCCACCTGCTGAGCAGCTCGCCCGAGCGCTACGCGACGATCGACCGGCAGCGCTGGCTGGAGACCAAGCCGATCAAGGGGACCACCCCGCGCGGCGCGACGCCCGAGGAGGACGAGCGGCTGCGCCACGGGCTCGCGACCGACCCGAAGTCCCGCGCCGAGAACCTGATGATCGTCGACCTTCTCCGCAACTACTCCCGATGGTCTGCGAGGTCGGCACGGTCGACGTGCCGAGCCTGATGGCCGTCGAGTCCTACCCGAGCGTGCACCAGCTCGTCTCGACCGTGCGCGGTCGGCTGCGGCCGGAGGTCAGCACCCTCGGCGCCCTGAGCGCGCTGTTCCTGCCGGCTCGATGACCGGGGCGCCCAAGCTGCGGACGATGCAGGTCATCGACCAGCTCGAGAGCACCCCGCGCGGTCTCTACGCCGGCGCGTTCGGCTGGATCTGCGCGGACGGCCGCGCCGACCTCGGCGTGGTGATCCGCTCGCTCTTCGCCGGTCCCGGAGGGCCGCTGGTGGCCGGGAACGGCGGCGGAATCACCGTCCAGTCCGACCTGCACGAGGAGTGGGCCGAGACCCTCTGGAAGGCCGAGCGCCTGCGCGGGGCGGCACCTGCGCCTGTCTGACGAGCCCCGACCAGGTCAGCGGCCGTCCGTCGGGTTGTCCTGGAGGTTGGCGCGGCGTGCCTGGCGCCTCGAGACCCGCGGGAGGCTGCCGTCGAGGTGTCGTTCCACGGGGACCAGCGCGGCCGGGTGCACGTCGTGCCACAGGACGGCCTCGTCGATCTCGGCATGAGCGGTCAGGCGCCGACGCGGGGTCCGTCGGTGCAGCATGCGGTCCAATGCCACGTCGAGTCGCCCGGCATCGAGCTGGGCGAGGAAGCTGTCCTCCTGGTCGAGGGGCACGACCGCGTGGCACTCGTGACCACCGGCATCGCGGATCAGCCAGACCGCGTGGTGCCAGGTGAGCCACTCGGGATCGGCGTGCAGACCGTTCGGCAGCTCCCTCTGCGTCCGGCACGCCGGGGGCGGTCCCCGCTCGTCTGCGTCCCCCAGGAGCAGTGCGCAGGATCCGCCGCGGTGTGACGACGCAGCGCTTGTGACCCGGAGACGAGCTCGTCCACAGGACCGGGGTCGAGCCCCTGGGCCCGCGCCCACGGGCGAGCCCACGTCCAGACGGCGGCCAGCGCAGCGTCGTCGTCGGGCTGCGTCCGCGCGGGTGCGAACCAGCCGTAGAGCTCCCGCGACGGCACCACGTCCGGCGTCCCGTTGCGGGGAGGGAAGCCGCCGTCGAGCAGGCCACGGATGCAGGCAGCGAGCAGGGTCAGGCCGGCGACCAGGTCGGATCCCTCGACGTACCCACCGCCGATCTCCAGGCGCCCTCGACGGGGTCGCACGAGCAGGCCGGGCGAGGTCGCCGGCTCGACGACCGTGGCCAGCGCCAGCAGGCAGGACTCCACGAACGTCAGGCCGACGCCGACCACGGACTCGTCCGGGACGGAGATGCTCAGGCAGGTGGCGGACCCGCTGACGCCGGTGACGCCGTACGCCGAGGCGTTGTCCCTCAGCCCGGTCCGTTCGTCCCGAAGGAGGTCGTCGATCTGCTCGGGCACGCCTGGGCCGATCGGCACGGGGGGTGAGGCCAGCACCGCCTCGTCACCCTCGACGCTGAGGGTGCTGTCGGACGGGAGCCGCCGCGCCACCGGGTCAGCCGGTTCCGGGGTCCGCTGCCGGTCGCGAACCGGTCGATCACCGAGCGGACGTCGACCCGGTCCTGGTCGTGCCACAGGCAGAGTCGGTGCGCGACGCCGATCCGGGTGGTCCGGGCGGGCAGGCCGGTGCCGAGGTTCGGTGAACTCAGCACGACACCTCCCGGGACTCCGTCAGCGGGGCGTGCGGCACAGTGTGTGTCCACGCTGGGGACGGCACAACGAAGGCCCGTGACGAGGGCTTCGAGGTCTAGTCCGAGACGCCCGGGCGTGAGAAGGATCGGCGTGCCCATTGACCCGTGCCTGCCTTGGTGCTCACGGACGACCGGGCAGGCGTGGTCAGGCCCTGGACGCCCGTGGTCAGCCGCCGTGGCGGACGGCGACTGACCACAGGTGTGCTCAGGAGGTCTGCTGGCCCTCGTCGGAGCCCAGGTCCGCCGTCGTGGTGCTGGTCTTGCCGTCACGCAGGTAGGTGATGGTGACCTTCTCGCCGGGGCGGTGCCCGCGGATGGTCGCGACGAGCGACTCCGAGCCGTCGATCAGGTCGTCGTTGACCTTGGTGATCACGTCACCCTTCTTCAGCCCTGCCTTGGCGCCCGCGCCGCCGTTCTCGACCGTCTGCAGCTGGGCGCCCTGGTTCAGCGCGTTCCCGCTCACGTCGGAGACCGAGACGCCGAGCCGGGCGTGGGTCGGCTTCTGGTTGTCGGTGATCTGGTTGACGATCGGCAGCACCTCGTCGATCGGGATGGCGAAGCCGAGGCCGATCGAGCCGCCGGCGCTGGAGGAGGAGTCGCTGGCCGTGCGGATCGAGGAGTTGATGCCGACGACGCGACCGGACATGTCGACCAGCGCGCCGCCGGAGTTGCCGGGGTTGATCGCCGCGTCGGTCTGGATCGCGGGGTACGTCGTGCTCAGGTTCTGGCTCTGCTGCTGCGGCTGCGGCTGCTGACCCTCGAGGCCGCCGAACGGGTTCGCCTGCTGCGGGGACTGCTCCTCCTCCGTGGCGACCGAGACCGGGCGGTTCAGTGCGCTGACGATGCCGGAGGTCACCGTCGAGTTCAGGCCGTACGGCGAGCCGACCGCGACGACGGTCTGGCCGACCTTGAGGGCGCTGGACTTGCCGATCGACGCCGGCGTGAGGTCCGAGACGCCCTCGGCCTTGATCACCGCGATGTCGGTGATCGGGTCGGTGCCGACGACCTTCGCCTTCTTGGTGGTGCCGTCGTTGAAGTTCACGGTGATCGAGCCGTTGTCGCCGGCCACGGCGACCACGTGGTTGTTGGTGAGGATCTCGCCGTCCTTGCTGAGCACGATGCCCGAGCCGGAGCCCGCCTCGGACTGGCCGGAGACGTTGACCTTGACGACGGAGGGCAGCACGGTGCCGGCGACCTTCTCGACGGTGCCGTCCTTGAGCGTGGAGGTCTTGGTGGCCTCGAACTTCCCGGAGGTGCCGTCGGACGTGCTCGACGAGTCGTCGGAGAACGCGTGGAAGGCGGCGGCGCCACCGACGCCGGCGACGCCACCGAGGACGAGCGCGCCGGCCAGGACGAGCGGCGGTCAGGCCACCCTTGCGCGGCTGGGCAGGCGCGGCCTGCGGGTAGGCCTGCGCATAGCTCTGGGGGTACGCCGGCGGGTAGGTCTGCGAGTAGCCCGGGTTCTGCTGGTACGGCGGGATCGGCCGGGTGTGCTCGTCGTACTGGCCGACGTTCTGCTCGGCGGTCTGGTCCGTGCCCTGCTCGGGGTTCTGAGCGGGGTACTGGAAGGATTCGGGGCCGGGTTCTGACCGGAGTTCTCGGGGGTCTCGCCCGCGGGCGTGTGGGGGTATCGGTTCTGCTCGTCCATACGGCCAGTCTCTGCCAGTGTTTCTGAGAGGGGCCTTTGAACTGGCTACGACCGGGCCAAAACCTCGGGAGGAGCCATCGAGCCGGGCAGCTCGAACCAGAGCTCGGCCCCGCCGTCCGGGCGCGGAGCCGGCGCTGCACGGTGCCGCCGTGGCGGTCGGCGACCGCCTTGACGATCGACAGCCCGAGCCCCGAGCCGGGCTGGCCGCGCGACTCGGTGGAGCGGTAGAAGCGGTCGAAGACGTGCGGCAGGTCGTCGTCGGAGATCCCCTGGCCCTGGTCGCGCGACGGTCACCGACGCCGTGGCTGAGCGCGACCGAGACCTGGCCTCCCGGCCGGGCTCCACTTGGCGGCGTTGTCGAGCAGGTTGGTGATCGCGCGCTCGAGCGCGGCGGCGTCGCCGGTCACCCACCACGGCTCGGTGTGCACGACGAACTCGACGTCGTCGAACGCCGGCGTACGCGGGTGACGGCCTGGCTGACGACGGCGGCAGCTCGACGGGCTCGACGGCGGGCGTGCTCGGTTCCTCGCGGGCGAGCTCGACGAGGTCGCCGATCAGGGTGGTCATCTCGTGGATCTGGCCCCGCACGTCCGCCAGGAGCTCCTGCGCGCGACTCGGCGGAGAGCCGGGTGGAGCTGTCCGCCTGCGCCAGCAGGTCGAGGTTGGTGCGCAGCGAGGTCAGCGGCGTGCGCAGCTCGTGACCGGCGTCGGCGACCAGCTGGCGCTGCCGGGCCTGGGACGCGGACAGGGCCGTGAGCATCGAGTTGAAGGCCATCGCGAGGCGGGCCACCTCGTCGCGGCCCTCGACCGGGATCGGGTCGAGCTGCTCGGTGCGCGCGATCTCCTCGACCGCGGTGGTCAGGCGGCGTACGGGACGCAGGCCGTTGCGGGCCACCGCCCAGCCGGCCAGGCCGGCGGCGATCGACCCGGCGAGACCGAACAGCAGCATCACCAGGCCGAGGCGGTCGAGCATCCGGTCGGTCGGCTCCAGCGACTGGGCCAGGATCAGTGCCTCGCCGGTCTGGGCCGGTACGGCGACCATCCGGTAGCGCTCGCCGTCGATCAGCACCGTGCGTGCCGACCACGACTGCCGCCCCAGGGCGACCCGCATCTCCGAGCGGCTGATCTCGTCGGCCGCAGCTCGCGGCGTTGTCCGGTCGGGCGGTGCCGTTGACCGCGTCGAGGAAGACGATCTTCACGTCGGCCGCACCCAGCGCCCACGGCGGGATCTCCTCGCGCGAGAGCGCGTCGAGGGTGTCGGCGTGCGCGGCCTGCGCGGCGCGTGAGTGCAGCGAGTCGTCGAGGCTGTGCATGCTCTGCATCCGCACCGTGGCGTACGCCGCGAACGCGACCCCCGTCACCGCGAGGACCACCGCGATCGTGGTCAGCCAGGTGACTCGGCTGGCCAGGGACCGCCGGTAGTGGAACGTGTTGGGGACCCAGCGACCCATCAGGTCGTCTCGCGCAGGACGTAGCCGACCCCGCGCACGGTGTGGAGCAGCCGGGTCTCGCCCTCGGCCTCGGTCTTGCGGCGCAGGTAGCCGACGTACACCTCGAGGCTGTTGGCGGTCGTCGGGAAGTCGAAGCCCCAGACCTCCTCGAGGATGAACGACCGCTCGAGCACGCGGCGAGGGCGGCGCAGGAACAGCTCGAGCAGGGTGAACTCGGTGCGGGTCAGCTCCATCGAGCGCTCGCCGCGGCGGACCTCCCGCGAGGCGAGGTCCATGCTCAGGTCGGCGAAGGCGAGGTGCTCGTCGGGGTCGCCGACCTCGGGTGCCGACGCGCCGCAGCAGCGCGCGCAGCCGGGCCAGCAGCTCCTCGAGCGCGAACGGCTTGGTGAGGTAGTCGTCGGCGCCGGCGTCGAGGCCCTCGACCCGGTCGCCGACGGCGTCGCGCGCGGTGAGCACCAGGATCGGCACGTCGTTGCCGACCTTGCGCAGCGCCCTGGTCGTCTCGAGCCCGTCGAGCCGAGGCATCATCACGTCCATCACGACGGCGTCGGGGTTGATCCCGCTGATGCCGGCCAGTGCCTCGGCCCCGTCGGAGGCGATCGAGACCTGGTAGCCGTTGAACTCCAGGGAACGCCGCAGGGACTCACGCACGGCGCGGTCGTCCTCGACGACGAGCACGTGCTGCCGGGGGGTCACCTCGGCGGCGTTCACGGGAGCATCACGGCACTAGGGTGCCACCCGCCCCTGAAACCTGGCTGAGACGACGCGGAACGAATCTCAGTGTTCGTGCGCGCTCACAGCCGCGCGGCGGCCTCGCCGGCGCGCTCGCCGTAGTGACCGCCGAACAGTGCGGCGTGCACCAGCAGCGGGAACAGCTGGTGCAACGGCTGCCGCTGCTCCCAGCCCTCGGCCAGCGGCGCCTCCTCCTGGTAGGCGTCCATCAGCCGCTGCAGGTGCGGCAGCCCGAACAGGGCGAGCATGCCAGGTCGGTCTCCCGGTGCCCGCCGTGCGCGGCCGGGTCGATCAGGTGAGCACCTGTGGGGGACCACACCACGTTGCCGGACCACAGGTCGCCATGGATCCGCGCGGGCGGCTCCTCGGGTCCGGCGAGGTCGGTGATCCGTCCGATCAGGCCCTCGATCGCGAGCACGTCGGCCCGGCCGACGTGACCGCGGTCGGAGGCGAGCTTGAGGTAGGGCAGGATCCGGCGGACGGCGAAGAACTCCGGCCACGTCGACGCGGTCTTGTTGGGCAGCGGCAGCGAGCCGATGTATCCCGTCGTGGTCGGCCCCGAACTCGTCGGCACCGCTGCCGTGCAGCCGGGCGAGCGAGCGGCCGAGGTCGGCCGCACTCTCGGGGGTCGGCCGCGCCGGCTCGATCCAGTCGATGACCAGGCAGTCCTCCTCGACCGCGAGCACCTCGGGCACGCCGATCACCCCCGGCTCGGCGAGCCAGCGCAGGCCCTGTCCCTCGGCCGCGAAGAAGTCCGCCGGGGCGTTGGCGCGGGTCTTCACCAGGACGGAGCCGCCGCTGCTCAGGCGGACCCGGGTGGACGTGCAGACGTCGCCGCCGGCGACCGGGGTGGTCGCCACCACGGCCTGTCCGAGCAGCTCTTCCACCCGAGTCGCGATCCCACGCATCCGCGCCATCGCTCCACTGTGCCGTGCCGGTGGCTGGGGCGCTAGGTTTCGGGTCGGTCGACGGACTACGCCGGGATCTCGCGTCGCCCGAGCAGGGCGAGCAGGTGGGTGCCCGTGGGGGCGCGGCGCGGCACCCGCACGGGCGGCCCGAAGCGGGGGCCGCGTTCGTCCGGGTCGGCCA
Organism: uncultured Actinomycetota bacterium; assembly: GCA_963797525.1. GTDB lineage: Bacteria > Actinomycetota > Actinomycetes > Propionibacteriales > Nocardioidaceae > Marmoricola. The sequence goes on along the minus strand of CAWCPT010000014.1, from coordinate 1,716,293 downwards.
CGGCCAGCGCCACGTCGTACAGCCGCACGGCGAGGTCCTCGGGCAGCGGGCGGCCGTCGCCGGCCGCCTGGGCGACGTCCCAGCCGTGGACGGCGATCTCGAGCGCGCCCACGAGCGCGAGGGTGTCGCGGCCGAGGTCGAGGTCGCCGACCCGGATCGGGGCCGACGTGAGCCGCCGCCGCCACGCGGCCCGGGTGGTGCACGCGCGCTCGACGATGCGGTCGATGATCTGGTCCGGGTCGGACTGCTCGGGAGGCTCGGCGACCTCGATGGTGCCGAGCTCGGCCGCCTCGCCGATGGCGATCAGCGAGTCCTCCATGTGGAGCAGGAGCTGACCGAGGTCCCAGCGCGAGCAGGGTGTGGGCGCGTCCAGAGGACTGGTGCGCGCCAGCTGCAGGCAGCTGTGGGTCCAGGCGACGGCGCTGTCGAGGACCGCCACCGATCGCGGCGGCGAGGTGGTCGTCATGAGACCTGCTAGGCCGTGTGCGAGTACGACGCCGGCAGGCTGGTCGGGAGCCCGAAGGTCTCGAACAGCTCGTGCTCGAAGAACGCCACCACGTGGGTGACCCTGCCGTCGAGCAGCTGCAGCACCTGCAGCTGGAAGGGCTCGAAGTGCCCCTCGGGCTGCCGCATGTAGAGCCCGAACGCCGGCTGGCCGTTGGCCGAGGTGCGGATCATCGGCATGTCGTGGGAGCCGCCGGGGCAGTTGTGGTCGATCAGCTCGGCGATGTTCTGGGCGCCGGTGTACCACGCCGTGAAGGGCGGCATCTCCCAGACGGCGTCGTGCGCGAGCATCGTGACGAGTGCGTTGACGTCCTTGGCCCAGAACGCCTGCACGTAGCGCTCCAGCATCTCCTCGTGCTCGGGAGTCAGGTCGTCCTCGACGGTGCCCTGCGTCAGCTGCTTCTCGGCCAGCTGGGCGTGCGCCCGCTGCAACGCGCTGTTGACGGCGGCCACGCTGGTCTCCAGGGCGGCCGCGGTCTCCTTGGCCGACCAGCGGAGGACGTCGCGGAGGACCAGGACGGCTCGCTGGCGTGGTGGCAGGTGCTGCAGCGCGGCCACGAAGGCGAGCCGGATGGCGTCGCGGTTGCCGACGACCAGCGCCGGGTCGACGTTGGCGACGTCGACCATCACGTCGGGCACCGGCTGGAGCCACGGCACCTCGGTCGCCTCGACCAGCTCGTCGCGCGCCTGCGCCCCCGGCATGCCGAGCCCGGTCGGCAGCGGTCGGCGGCCCTTGTTCTCCAGGTTGGTCAGGCAGACGTTGGTCGCGATCCGGTAGAGCCAGGTGCGGACCGACGAGCGGCCCTCGAAGTCGTCGTAGGCCTTCCAGGCCCGCAGGTAGGTCTCCTGGACCATGTCCTCGGCGTCGTAGACGGAGCCGGTCATCCGGTAGCAGTGCGCGGTGAGCTCGCGACGGTACTGGTCGGCGACCACCGGGAAGTCCTCGGCGTCGGGCTGACCTTCGAGCTGCCTCTGCTGCGTCATGTCTGCTCCTTCGGGTCACAACTCTAGACACCTGTACGGACACGGCGAGTCCTGAGAACTCATCGCTGTCCGCGCGTTGAGTTCTCTCGCCGCTCTGCGTCTGTCTTCCCGAGAACCCACCACGACCCGAGGAGCACCCCATGAGCACCATCGAGCTGGATCACAGCACCACCGTCGAGAGCGCCGTTTCCTCACGGGGTCAGGCCGTTGCCGGCCGCGTCGTCACCACTGTCGTCGCGCTCCTGCTGACCGGGGACGCGGTCACCCACCTGCTGCGCCCGTCGTACGTCGACGCGGCGATGGCCGACCTCGGCTGGCCGCTGCACACCGCCCCGGTGATCGGCGCGCTGATGCTCGTCGGCCTCGTCCTGCATCTCGTCCCGCGGACGCGGGTGATCGGCGCCCTGGTGATCACCGGCTACCTCGGCGGTGCTGTCGGGGCCCAGGTGCGGATGGAGGCTCCCGTTGCCACCTGCGTCTTCCCGGCGATCGTGGCCGCGGGGGTCTGGGCCGGCCTGTGCTTGCGCGACCCCGCCGTGCGCCGCGTGCTGCTCCCGACCCGCTGAGGCTGGGCGCCCCGCATCCAGCGGGTGCTTCTCAGAGGTCCAGGGCCTGGAGCTCGGTGAGGATGCCGCGGCAGGTGCGCTCGATGATCGCGAGCACGTCGGCGAACCCGTCGTCGTTGCCGTAGTAGGGATCGGGCACGTCGAGGTCGTCCGGGCGCTCGGGATCGGCCATCGGGTCGAAGGAGCGGAACAGGCGGACCCGGTCGCCGGCGCCGCGGCCGTGCGAGATGTCGGCGAGGTTCTGGCGGTCCATCGCGAGCAGCAGGTCGAGGTCGAGCCAGCCGGGATCGAACTGCTGCGCCCGGTGGGCCGAGGCGTCGTACCCCTCCGAGAGCAGCTCCATCGCCGCACGGGTGTCCATCGGCTGACCCACGTGCCAGCCGCCGGTGCCGCAGCTGGCCACCGAGACCCGCGCCGCGAGGCCGGCGTCGTCGACGAGGTGCGAGAGCACCACGTCGGCCATCGGGGAGCGGCAGATGTTGCCCAGGCAGACGAACCCGATGCGGTACGGCGTGCCGGACGGTTCGGGCAGGCTCACGCCTGGCCTCCCCGCTCCTCCGGTGTCGCCCGGCGTACGACGAGCCGCGTCCAGGTGCCGATGTAGACCCGGTCGTCCTCGCCGAGCTCACGCCGCTGACCGGGCGGGATCGGGGCCGCGGGCAGCGGACCGCTCGCCGGGCCGACGTAGGTGCCGTTGGAGGACTGCAGGTCCTCGACCCACCAGCGCTGGCCGTCGCTGGTCAGCTGGGCCTGGCGACGGCTGACCCCGCTGTCGCTCGAGCAGTCGACGTCCGGGTGGATGTTGCGGCTGGCCGACGGGCGGCCGACGAGGACGCTCTGCAGCCGCAGCGGGACGACGACCGGCAGGCCCGGCGAGGGGCACGGGTCGTCGCTTCCCTGCTCGGCGTACCAGTCGGGGTCCACCCACAGCTCCACGACCCAGTCGGTGACCGACGGCGTCGCGGGCGCGCCGGTCCCCGCGGCGGCCGGCGGGGCAGGCGCCTCGCCGGTCTCGCCGCCCGAGACCTGCACCGGGTCCGGTGGGCGCGGCATCGTGCCGGTCGTGAAGTCGTAGCCGCACGCCTCGCAGAAGAGAGCGGTGGCGCTGTTCTCGGCAGCGCAGTTGGGGCAGGTCTGCGGCTGGGCCACGACGGTCGCCGGGCCGGCCTCGCCGCCAGAGGGCGTCGGCACGGCGCCGCCCGGGCCTGCATCGGGAGCAGCACCCGAGATCGGCACGCCGCACGTGTCGCAGTAGTCGTTCGAGGTCGACTGGTGGCCGTTGGGGCAGGTGACCGTCATTTCTTCACCCTCGTGGTCTTGGTGGAGGCCGTGTCCAGCGCCATCTCGTCGAGCTTGTCGACCGCCCGGCGGAGCCGCACGGTGCCGCCGTCGTCCACGTCGACGATCTTCTTCAAGCGGGTGGTGGCCTCGTCGTTGCCGGTCTCCTCGGCGAGCTGGACGGCGCGGCCGAGCTTGGTCGTGGCGGTCGCGGTGTCCCCGGCGGCCTTGGCTGCGAGCCCGTCCTGGATCGCCTCGGCGAGCTCGGCCTGGCCGGTGTAGTGGGCGACGGCCGGGTCGATCCGCGTGGTCAGGGTGTCGTCGCCGGACCACATCGCCTTGACGAGTCCCTGGGCGACGACGTCCTCGCCGACGGCGAGCTGCACCCGTGCGGCGAGCTGCTCCTGGCCGACGGCCTTCGCCGCCAGCCTGACGGCCACGTGGTAGTCGCGAGCCTCGTCGCCCCAGGAGCCGGTCGGGTACGCCGAGGTCAGGGCGTTGACCTCCGTACGCCGGCCGGTGAGGTCGTCGACCGTGGGGGAGACCTGGCGCACGAACAGCACCTGCGCACCCTGGGGCGCCCACACCCGGAGCCACGCCTCGGCGACCCCGCGACCCATCGACTCGCGCATGATCTGCTCGAAGTCGGCGGCCATGTTCTCCGGGGCGGCGATCAGGTCGACCGTGCCCAGCAGGGCGGTGGCGATCCGGCGTACCTCGGCGACCTGCCAGTCCACGCCGACACCACGGCAGTCGCACTGGAACTGGCCTCGGGCGCCCTCGATGGCGGCCGTCAGCTGCTCCGGGGTCTCGTGCTGGTTGATGCCGTCGGTGAGCAGGATCGCGTGCTTCTGCGCCAGCCCCGGGATGTCGGCGAACACCCGGGTGGCCAGCTGCAACCAGGTGCCCATGGCCGTCCCGCCGTCCGGGACGAAGCCGCCGATCGCCACCTTGGCTGCCGCGCGCGCCTGGTCGTCCATCCGCACCATCGCGCGCGGGCCGCTGCTCGGGTAGGCCATCCGGGCCTCGTGGTTCCCGGCGATGACCGCGAACCAGACGCCGTCGTGCACCTGGTCCAGCGCGGCCGCGGCAGCTTGCTGCACGGCGCGGATCTTGGTCTGCCCCATCGACCCGGAGGTGTCCACGACCACGATCTCGCCGGCGTCGCCGGCGCCGGACCTGCCGGCCTCGCCGGCCCCGGCGCAGGTGACGGTGACGATCGCGTGGACGTCGCTCCCTCCGTCGGGGAGGAACTCGTTCTGGAAGACCTCAGCTGTGAACGTGGCCATCGGGGTTCCCTTCCTGGGTGGGTGGGTCGATCCGGGCGAGCGCCACCGTGATGTTGTCGACGCCGCCCTGCGCGTTGGCCCAGTCGACCAGAGCCTCGGCGAGCGAGAGCGGATCGGGGGGCCTCGCGGTGAGCTTCTGCACCAGCGCCTTCAGGTCTGCGGGCTCGGAGCAGTAGTTCCACAGGCCGTCCGAGCAGACCAGCACCCAGCCCGGCGCGACCAGGTCCACGGAGGCTGTGTGCGGCACGTGGTCGGTGGAGTCCGACCCGAGCCACCGCGTGATCGCGTGCGCCTGGGGCCCGGTCTCGGCCTCGGCGCGCGGGACCCCGTCGGCGATCTGCTCCGCGGCGTAGGAGTCGTCGACGGTGAGCAGCTGTGACTCCCCGGTCTCGGGGATCCAGTAGGCACGGCTGTCGCCGACCCACCCGACGACGAGCAGGGTCGCGTCCACCACCCCGGCGACGAACGTGCACGAGGCCGGGTTCCCCGGACCGGCGACGGTGTTCGCCACGACCGCGTCGTTGGCCGCGTCCGCAGCCGCCTCGAGTGCCTTCGCGGCGGCGGCGACCCGGGCGCCGGCGGTGCCGATCCCGCCCGAGGTGGAGTGCGCGAGCACGTCGCGTGCCGCCCGAGCGGCCGCCAGGCTGGCGATGTCGGAGTCGACCGAGTTCGAGACTCCGTCGCAGACCACCAGGACGGCGTGGCTGCCGGGCTCGGCACGGGCGTCCAACGCCACGGCGTCCTCGTTGCGCGTGTGACGCACCCCGCGGTCGCACGAGGCGGCCACCCAGCTCGACGGCTGCTCGGTGAAGTGGTCACGCGGGCTGCGCGCCTTGGCCCCGCACTGCGTGCAGTAACCGTCCACGGCGATCGCCCCGCCGCACTCGTGGCAGCGCGGGGCGCGCGTCTGCTCGGTTGCGGTGGCGACCGGGGTCTCGTCGGTGGCCCGGATGACACGTGGTTCCGAGGCAGCGCCGGGCGCCTCCGTCGCTGCCTCCGTGGGGGACAGCTCTGCCCCGCAGGCCTCGCAGTAGCGTTCACCGGCACCGACCGGAGCCGAGCAGGACGGGCAGGTGGTCGCGGCGATCGTGGCCCGGTCCGTGCCCTCGCCGGTGGTCTCGGTCATCGCAGGGTCCAGCGGCGTACGGCGTTCGCCCTGTCGACCAGCGCGACCCGCTCCTCGCGGGTGGTCGTCAGCCGCGCGAGGTCGCGGTAGGCCGACTCCAGACCGTCCCGCAGCTCCGGCTCGGAGGCCGGGCGGCCCGAGATGGAGACCGTGTGGTCCGGGCCCGTCGACTCGACGATGTCGAGGGCCGAGGCCAGCACGTCGACCCGGAAGCGCGACCGGTCGACCGGGTCGATCGTCAGGTTGTCGATGCTCGCCATCGCGGCGGACAGGGACGGCAGGCCGCCACCCGACTCGGCGAGGAGACCGGCCCGGCGACGTCGGGCGGGGGTGAACGCACGGCTGGTCACGGGCACCAGGTCGAGGGCGCGGACAGCGCCCTCGACGTCCCCGCGGCCGGAGCGGATCCGGGCCAGGCCGAAGGCTGCCGGGGCGATGAAGGTGGCATCGGTGCGGGCGCAGGCGACGTACAGCGACTCCGCCACGTCGATCTCGCCCCCGGTCTCGCAGGCGAAGGCCAGCGCCAGCTTCGGTGCGAGCTCGCCGGGGACCTGGCCGTAGACCGCGTTGAACGCGCTCTGCGCCTCGCTCGTCCCGCCACGGGCGAGCGCCACCAGGCCCGTCATCCAGGCAGCGCGCCACTCCCAGGGGTCGTCGACCAGCAGCTCCTGGGCAGCGGCGTCGGCCCGATCGAGGTCACCGGCCTCGAGCGCGGCACGGGACCGGGCCAGGAGCACCTCGGGGCTGACCTCCGGCGCGGCGTCGAGAGCCTCGAGACGCTGGTGGGGGTCGTCGATGCTGAGGGTGCGCAACCAGGGCGCCTGGCTGTCGCTCTCGTCGACCCGGAGCTCGGGCAGGTCCTGCCAGTCGAGCCGGTCGTCGGAGACCGTGGGCGACCCGAACAACAGGGAGGACATCGAGTGCTCGGCCGCACCCTCGCGACCGCGCGCCACCACCTCGCGGAGCACACCGAGCAGCTGCACGCGGAGCTCGTCGGCGGAGACGAACCGGTCGGCCGGGTCGGGGGCGCACGCCTTGAGCAGCAGGCGGTAGAAGGAGTCGTGCTCCTGGAACAGCGGGGTCTGGTCGACCGGTGGCAGCGAGGCGATGTAGGTGCTCTGGTAGCCCCGGAACTCCATGGCGAGCACGGTCAGCGTGCGTCCGATCGTGTAGATGTCGGAGGCGACCGACGGGCCGACGACCGGCACCTCGGGGGCTTGGTAGCCGGTGGTGCCGTAGATCGCGGAGTCGAGGTCGTCGAGTCGGCGTACGCCGCCGAGGTCGATCAGCTTCACCGCGTCGCCGACCTGGATGATGTTGTCCGGCTTGAAGTCGCAGTAGATGAGGTTCAGGTCGTGGAGGTACTGGAAGGCCGGCAGGATCTCGATGAGGAAGGCGATCGCCTGGTCGACGGGAAGCGGGTCGTAGACCCCTCCGGCCGCCTTCATCCGCTCCTTGAGCAGCTGCTTGAGCGACGTGCCGCCGACGTACTCCATCACGATGTAGCCCGCACCTTCGTGGGTCACGAAGTTGTAGATCTCGACGATCAGCGGGTGCTCGACCTGCGCGAGGAACTGCCGCTCCGCGATCGCGGCGGCGAGGGCGTCCGGGTCGCCGGAGTTGAGCAGGCCCTTGAGGACCACCCAGCGGTCGGAGACGTTGCGGTCGCGCGCGACGTAGATCCAGCCGAGACCACCGTGGGCGAGCGCTCCGGCAACCTCGTACTGACCGCCGACGAGATCGCCGGCCTTCAGCTTCGGGGTGAACGAGAAGGGGCTGCGGCACTTCGGGCAGAAGCCCTCGGTGCGGCCGGGTCGGCCGTCGCGCGAGCGGCCGACCGGTGACTCGCAGACGGGGCAGTTGCGACGCTCCTCGGGGACCATCGGGTCCTTCATGATCGCCTTGGAGGCGTCCACGGCAGGCACGGGCGGGATCGAGGTCAGACCGGCGCCCAGCCGGGCACCGCGCAGCCGGGTCGATGAGGTGCCGACGCGGCGGGTGATCTTGGTGCCACCCGCGGCGGCACGCGCCGAGCCGAGGGCCGTGGAGGCGAGCCGGTTGGAGGCGCGCGAGGACGTCGTCGCTGTCTGTGCGACGCCGGCCGGGAGGTTGGTGGCCGCTGTCCTGACCGAGCCGACCCCGGCGACCGGAGAGGCGTCCGCTCCGGGCGACCCGCAGACGTCGCAGTACCCGTCGACGATGGAGCCGGGGCAGCCCGGCTGGGTACAGGCGCCGGCGTGGGAGCCGATGGGTGCGCCGGGCACGGGCGGCGCGGCGACGCCGGCGGACGGAGCGGCCGGCGATCCGCAGACGTCGCAGTAGCCGTCCAGGATCGAGCCGGAGCAGCCCGGTTGCGTGCAGGCCTCGGTCGTCATCGGGCACCTCCGGTGGCCAGGTAGGCCTGGTAGGCCGCGAGCAGGGCGCTGGCCCGGGCCAGGTCGGCGGGCTGCGCGTCGAGGACCTCGGTGGCACGGCTCTGCAGCTGGGCGAGGTCGTCCGTGGCACCCGCGGTCGGACGGCCGGCGGCCGCCTTGGCGGCGTACGCCTCGAGGCGACCGCGCAGCTCGTCGCGCTCGGCGAGCGCGTTCGCGTAGGCCTCCTGCGCCATGCCGAGGGCGCGGCCGACCGCGTCCAGCCGGACCAGGTAGGCGTCCACCGCCGTCGGCTCGGTCGGGACGGGGCCGAGCGCCGCGACGTCGGGTACGGCGAAGCGCGGTGCCGGCGTGACCGCAGCGACGCACCGGGCGGCCAGGTCACGCAGCGCGGCGCCGCGGGCCTCGAGCTCCGTGCGGAGCGCGCGTGCCCGCGCCTCGTCGTGGGCGTCGGCCCGTCGGTTGGCCGAGCGCACGATGAGGTCGCGCTCGGCATGGGCCACGTCGTTCTCCAGTGGACCGATCAGTCCGCCGACGCTGGCTCCCCGACGAGCGCGCGCGGTCACGTCGGTGACGCGGGCGTCGAGCTTGTCCAGCAGGGCGCGCGCCGCCTCGTGAGTCGACGCCGGCTCCCGGTCGACGATGTCGCGGATCCGCTCCGCGGCGGAGCGGAGCTGGCGCAGACGCGCGTTGGTGTCGGCCTCCGACGGGTCGACGCCCAGCCGCGCGCGCAGCGACGAGGCCAGCGCGTCGGAGAGCCGGCAGGCCTCGGGCAGCGAGACTGCGAGTGCTCCCGTCGGGACCTGGGCGGACACCTGCTTTCCGGCGTCGAGGCGGCCCCACACGAGCGTGGAGAGGCGCTCGAGCTCGGTGGTGCCGACCCGACCGGAGTCCCATGTCGCGACCAGCAGGTCGTAGCGGTCGGAGACCGCCTTCCACAGGGCCATCGAGAGCATCATGTCGTTGGTGAAGTCGGCCTGGTTCGGCGCACCGAGGGCGGCCTCGTCGAGCAGGTCGAGCTCTCGCTTGCGCGTCTCGCGCCAGGTCCCCAGCGCCTCGAGGTAGCGCACGGCGTCCGTGGTCGCCAGCGCCTGGCCCAGGCGACCCGGAGCGGTGGGTGCGGTGGTCCCCGCTGGTGCCGCGATCATCGCGTCCGCCCGTAGACGGGCTTCGGTGGTTCCGGTGCCTTGCCCAGCGCGTCGGCGAGCCAGGTCTGGTAGCTGCGCTGCCAGGCCCCGTCGCTCTTGGTCCTCGCGACCACGCCGTTGACGAAGCGGACGAAGTCCACGTCGGACTTGTTCACCCCGAGTCCGTAGGGCTCCGCGGTGAAGGCCGGCGCCTTGACGACCTGGGCGTAGGGGTCCTGCGCGGCGAGACCGGCGAGCACCGTGTCGTCGCCGGTGATGGCGTCGACGCGCCCCTGCTGGAACAGCACGAGGCAACCGGTGTGGGTGTCGGAGCCGACCGGCTCGAGACCCTTGAACGTGCGCAGCTTGTCCATGCTGGTCGAGCCGTTGGGGGCGCAGACCTTCTTGCCCCGGAGGTCCTCGATCCCGTTGATCTTCTTGCCGTCGGACGTCGTCTCGCCCAGCCGGATCAGCACCTTCTGGCCGGAGCGGTAGTACTCGCTCGAGAAGGCGATGTCCTTCCATCGGTCACAGGTGATCGTCATGTTGCGCGCGACGATGTCGACGCTCTTGCTCTGCAGGGCCGGCAGGCGCTGCGCGGCGGTGACCACCCGCAGCTCGATCTTGTTCGGGTCACCGAAGATCGCCTGCGAGATCTCGTGCAGCATGTCGATGTCGAAGCCCTCGATCTTGCCGGAGATCGGGTTGCGGGCGCCGAGCAGGAGGGTGTCGGCGGAGACGCCGGCGATCAAACGTCCGCGCTTCTGGATCCTGGCCATGGTGGAGCCGGCGGGCATGTCGCCCGGCGGGGGCAGCGTGTCGGCGGGTGCGTAGGTCTGCAGGCAGTTCGCCGTCGCGACGTCGGTGGCGGCGGGCGCGGGCGCGGGAGCCGGTGCGGCAGGAGTGGAGGGTGCCGCGGTGGGGCTCGGCGTCGGCAGGGGCGTGGTCGCGTAGTCACCCGCGGAGGTGCACGCTCCGAGCAGGAGGCCGAGGCCGAGCACGCCCAGCGTGATCGGCGCGGCCAGGTGCCGGCGGCTCATCGGTACTCCTCCAGCCGGAGCGCGACGCCCCACCATGCCGACACGGCGGCGACGATCCCGGCCAGGATCGCGAGGACCGAGGCCAGCGTCAGCCAGCCCCCGGCGTCGTCGAGCTGGGAGGCGGTCTTCTGGCTGAGCGAGGAGAGCTGCTTGTCGGAGCTCGTGTCGAAGGTGCTGAACGTGGCGTTGCCGGACCCCGCCTCGGTTCCCGTCGCCAGGGCTACCGCGCCGTCCCAGTTGCCGGAGTCGTCGAGCTTCCTGATCTGCTGGTGGACCTTCGCGTACGGGTCCCACGGCAGGGGGTCGAGGTCGGCCGAGATCGGGTTGCCGTCGAGCTCGGAGAGGGCACCGCGCACGGCCGTGTCGGACTTCTTCCAGGCGTCCTCGAAGGCGGCCCCGGAACCGCGCGCCACGAGGGTCAGGCTCTCGTTGGACTTGGCGTCGAACCCGGCGATCCGGGCCTCGGCGGTGGAGAACGTCGCGGCGTACACGCCGTCACGGACGTCGTCGACGGTGCCGGCGATGCTGGCGAGCCCGACGGCGCCGAGGAAGAGCGTCACCAGGACGATCACCGCCGAGGCCGCCATCGGCACGTTGACGTAGCGGCGCGTGCGCCGGGCGAGCCAGATCAGTCCGAGAACCAGCACAAGCAGGCTCACCACGCCCGACAGCACGAGCCACAGGATGGCGGTGTCGACGTTGCCGAACTCGTCGGAGACGCGCTGGTTGTTGGCGACCACCAGGTTCGTGAGCAGCGGCAGTGCGTCGGCGCGCAGGTCGGCGCTCGCGTTCCTCAGGTACTGCGCCCCGACGGGGAGCGCCTGGCGGTTGTTGCTCCGCGCCTGCTCGATCTCGGTCGTGTAGTTGAGCAGGGCCTCGTTGAGCGCGCTCAGGGCCGGACCGTCGGCGGGCTGCCGGCGCGCCGCCTCGGCGATCAGCTTCGACGCGGACGTCACGGCCGCGTTGTAGTCGGCTCGCTGCTCGGCAGGCTCGAGACCACCGACCAGGAACGCGTTGGTGGCGTCGGCATCGGCCTGGATCAGCTTGGTCTGGATCGCCTGCACGCGGACCAGCTGGTCGGTGTTGGCCCCGGCCCGGGTGAGGGCGCCGTCCGCAGCCCGGAACGAGTACGCCGCCGCGAGCCCGAACAGCAGTGACGCGAGCACCGTGAGCACCGCGAGCGCGGTCAGCCTCCCGGGAGTGCCCTCCAGGCCGGAGCGCGCGGAGGCGGACCACCCGGACAGGCGCCCGGGCAGCCCGGGACGCGTCGGCCGTGGGGCGTTGTCGGGGCTCCCGGCAGGTGCCCGGGTCGTCGCGGCTGCCGGTGCCGCTGCCGGGGGACCGGCCGTCTGCGAGGTGGTCACGGCGCACCTCCCGAGTCGGCGAGGACCTCGGGCTGGGTCGCCGGGTGGCTGGCAGGTCCGGTCTCGGGCGGTTGCACCTCGTCCAGGGGCTCGTCGTCGAAGTCGGTGGCCAGGAGCTGGCGCAGCTGGTCGACCGTGGGTGCCTCGATCTCGCGCAGTCGCCAGGCGTGGTGACCGATCGCGGCCTCCAGCGCGTTGCGGGCGAACCGGCCGTTGCCGAAGCTCTCCCCCCGCGGAGTGCGGCCGAGCGTCTCCCGGAAGCGCTGCACTGCCTCGGGCACCAGCGCGTAGTCGGCGCCCTCCGCGAGCTGGGTCAGGATCGCCACGAGCTCGTCGTCGGTGTAGTCGGCGAACTCGATCGCCGTCCGGAACCGGCTGGCCAGACCGGGGTTGGCGGCGATGAACGCCGCCATCGGCGCCGGGTAGCCGGCGACGATGACCACGAGGTCGTCACGACGGTCCTCCATCTCCTTGACCAGGGTGTCGACGGCCTCCTGGCCGTACTGGTCGCCCTGCGGGCCGAGACCGGTGAGGCTGTAGGCCTCGTCGATGAACAGCACCCCACCCGCGGCAGAGGCGACGGCCTCGGCCGTCTTCGTCGCCGTCTGGCCGAGGTAGCCGGCGACCAGCTCGGAGCGGTCGACCTCGACGAGCTGGCCCTGCGAGAGCAGCCCGAGGGCGCGGTAGATTCCGCTCACCAGCCGGGCGACGGTCGTCTTGCCGGTGCCCGGGTTGCCGGTGAACACGAGGTGGCGGGTGATCGTGGGGCTCTTCAGCCCGGCGGCACCGCGCAGCTTCTCCATCCGCAGCAGCGCCACCTGCCGGTGGATCTCGCGCTTGACCCGTTCCAGGCCGGTCAGCGCGTCCAGCTCGGCGAGCAGCTCCTCGGCGCTCCTGGCGGGCTGTTCCGGTGCCGACTGCTCCGCGGAGGGCGGTCCGGCTGCCGGCGCTGACGCTCTGGCCCCTGCGGGTCTCGCGCCACTGACCGGGACCTCCGTCGGCGTCGCCGGCGCCGGGCGTGGCGTCACGGCCGCGAGCTGGGCGGCCGCGGCGACCGAGGCGTTGCCGATCACCCGCATGGTCGGCTCGCCGAGCAGGCAGGCAGCGGAGGCGACCTCCGCGAGCGAGGCGGCGTACGCCGCTGCGTGGGGTGAGCCCTGGGCGGCGAGCGAGCCGAGGGTCGCCGTGGGCGCGTCCCGCCACCGCCGCCCTCGGCTGGCGGCGTCGAAGAAGTCCTGGGTGCTGCCCGTGCCGGCGGCCGCGGCCCAGTCGCGGGCAGCCCCCGGCGCGGACTCGGCCACCGCGGCGGCCAGCGCCAGGCCCTCGGAGCGCGCTGCCCCCGGGTCTGCACCAGCAGCCGTCGCCAGTGCCGCGAGCGAGTCGAGCGCCTCGCCGAGCGTGAGGGTGCCGGCGGCCGGGGCCCCCATCAGGACTCCCGCCCGGGTGGCTGCAGCCGCAGGCCGCCCGGGTCACCTGCCGAGTCGGGTGGCGTGCCGGGACCGGTCGGCATCGGCGGGACCGGTCCGGTGCCGACGTCGAGGACGCCCCCCGTCGAGGCGCTCCCGAACTTCTCCTGCAGGAACCGGCCGTGGGCGACCAGTGCGGCGGCGTCGTCACGGCACACGGCGTCGAAGACCTTGTCCATCGTCGACGCGAGGAGGTCCAGCTGGTCGATCAGCACCATCAGCGACGACTTGCCGCGGTCGACGGGCCGGTTGTCGGCGAAGTCGCGGGGCAGCCGGAGGTAGCCGCCGACGGCCTCGGGCAGGTAGTCGGTCGCGGTCGCCATCACCGAGTAGGCCTGCGGGCTGCCCGCGCCGAGGGCGGACAGCCGGGGGATCGTGTCGCGGACGACGCGGTCGACGCGGCGTACCCGGGAGGCGACGGGTGCCGGGACGGCGCCGGCCGCGACCATGGTCTCGACCCGGGACAGGGCAGCGAGCAGGTCGTCGCTCGTCGGGACGCTCGGCGCGACGTAGGCGCTGCGTTGCTCGTCGCGGCCGCGCCCGAGGAGGCGATCGAAGAAACCGCGCGACATGGCCCCACTATCCCCTGTCGCAGCTCGTCAGAGCCCGGCTCCGGTGGAATCGCCGAGGTCGAGGGACCCGTGTGCCACGCCCTGGTCCTGCTGGGCGACACGGTCGAGGTAGTCACGCGACTTGGTCACCTCGGTCTCGAGCGTCCCGATCGTCGCCGCCATCGTGTCGAGGGCGTCGACCTTGAAGTCGTCGATGGCGTCCATCGTCGCGTAGATGTTCGCGAAGGCGGCCTGCAGCTGGGGTAGCCCGACCGTGGCGGCGGCGGCCTGCTCCTGGATGCGCACCGAGTTGTCTCGGAGCATCTCGCTGGTGCGCTCGATCATCCCGGACGTCGTGGTGTTCAGCGCCGTGATCTGGTCGAGGACGAGCTTCTGGTTGCCGAGCGCCTGGGCGACGATGACCGCCGTGCGGAGGGCGGAGATCGTGGTGGTGGAGGCCCGGTCCACTCCCTTGATCAGCTCGACGTTGTTCTTGATGACGATGTCGATGGCCAGGTAGTTCTGGATGGACACGGCCAGCTGGGTCAGCAGGTCCTGGTGCTTCTGCCGGACGTAGAACAGCACGTCGTCGCGCAGCGCCCTGGCCCGCTCCGGGTCGGTGGCCTCGAGGTCGGCGATGGCGGCCGCGAGGCGCGCGTCCAGCCGCTCGGCGACGTAGACGTACTGGTTGAGCCGGGCCATCGCGTCCCAGAGCAGCTGCTTCTCGAGGTTGAGCGCGGCGTTGTCCTTGCCGAGCTCGTCCTGTCCCTCGCGCAGCGCGTGCAGGATGCCGTCGAGGTGCTTCTCGGCGGACTGGTACTTGCGGAAGTAGTCGGTCACCCGGTCGCCGAAGGGAATCATCCCCAGCAGCTTCTTGGGGCCGGTCGCCTCCTTGGGGTCGAGGTCCTCGACCGTACGGCGCAGCTCGAGCAGGGTGGAGCCGACCTTGGAGCCCTCGGAGAGGCCGCCCTCCTGGAGTGCCTTGACGGGCGACTTCAGCAACCGGTTGGAGGTCTCGGCTGCCTGGCGGATGTCGCTGTCCCCCATCGTGCGCACGTCGGTCGCCTTCGAGGAGAACTCCGGCGAGCGGGGCGCGGAGTTCATCAGGGAGTCGAGGTAGCTGTCGACCTTCGCGTCCAGGCCGGGCAGCGCTGCGGCCTCGACCGCGGGTGCCATCTGTGGTGCCGCCGTGGTCGCCACGGGCGCGGGCGGAGCCGGGGCGGTCAGTGCCAGCGACGACTCAGCAGCCGCAGGAGGCTGCAGCGGTGCCGGCTGTTGTGCATCGGTCATGGTCGATCCCCTCGGACGCCCCGGTGTGAGTGGCGGTCAATCTACGCGTTCTGCGGCTTCGGCAGGAGAGCCTCGAGAATCACCGACGCGAGGGAGATGACGATCGATCCGCCCAGGGCCACCCAGAAGCCGTCCACGTCGAACCCGAGGTCGAGCTGACCCGCGATCCAGCTGGTCAGCATCAGCATCAGGGCGTTCACCACGAGCAGCATCAAGCCGAGCGTCAGCACGATCAGCGGGATCGAGACGAGGTTGACGATCGGCCGGATGAACGAGGTCACCAGGCCGAAGATCACGCCCACGACGAGCAGCTGCAGGAAGCGGTCGGTGTCGTCGTCACCGGTCAAGGTGATGCCGTCGAAGAGCCAGACCGCCAGGCCCAGGGCCAGGACGTTCACCACCAGCCGGAACAGGAATCTCATGGCGTCAGCGTAGGGACGGCCTGGGCGTCGCGGGTCACGCCTCGCGGCGGCCGACCTCCTCGACCATCGAGTCCTCGGCCTCGGCGAGGTGCTCGGCCAGCTCCTTCGCCGCGGCCTCGAGGTCACCGCCCTCCATCAGGTCGAGCAGGTGGCTGTGGGAGTGCACCTGCTCGGCAGCGTTGCCGCGGGCCCGGTCCACCTGGGCCAGGGCGAGCCGGACCTCGGCGTGCAGCACCTCGACGAAGGAGACCAGGCGCGTCGAGCCGGTCAGCCCCGCGAGCGCCCGGTGGATGGCGAGGTGGGCGGCGGTGAACTCCGCGGTCGTGCAGTCGCTGTCGCGCAGGTCGGAGTACGCCGCCAGGGTGCGGCGTACTTCGTCCCGGTCGGGCTCGGCCGCCTCGGCCCAGTGGCGCACCCCGGCCGTCTCGATCACGGCCCGGGCCCGGCAGACGTCGCGCACCTGCACCGGGTCGAGCCGCCGCACCTGGGTGCCGCGGTTGGGCACCCGGTCGGCGAGGCCCTCGGCCACGAGGTAGCCCAGCGCCTCGCGCACCGTGGAACGGGAGACGTTGAGCGCGTCGGCGAGCGCCACCTCGCGCAGTGGAGTGCCGGGCCCGAGCTCGCCCTCGAACAGCGAGCGCCGCAGCTCCTCGGCGACCCGGTCGACCGTGGTGACCGGTTCGAGGCTGAGGCTGCCGAACGGGTTGCCGGCGGGGTCCGAGACAGGTGTGTCGTTCATGACAGTCCGATTGTCCGACAATTTCTTGCGAAGAGCACGTTCCTGCCGCACACTGGGATGACTGTCGGATTGTCGGACAATCCGGCAATCGTTACCGGACACGCACACGTACGAAACACCACCGTGACGACTCCTGACTAGAACCGGAGCACACGCAGGCACGCCGAGGAGGGCAGATGAGCACCGTTCGCACCGAGGGCCTCCCGTGGGGGCACCGCTACCTGATGGTCGAGCCCGACCACTTCCGGGTCGACTACGCCATCAACCCCTTCATGCACCTCGACGACCAGCCCGACCCGACGCGCACCCGACAGCAGTGGCTGGCGATCGTCGCGGCGATCGAGGCCGCCGGTGGCAGCGTCGAGGTCCTCCCGCAGCTGGCCGAGGCACCCGACATGGTCTACGCGATGAACCTCGGCCTGGCCCTGGAGCGCCCCGAGGGGGCCTCGGACGAGGGTCACGTGGTGCTCTCGCACATGCGTTACGCCGAGCGTCGGATGGAGACCCCCGCCGCCGCCGACTGGTTCGCGACGCGGGGGAGCACCCGGCAGGTGATCGGCCAGGCCGGCGTCGGTGCCCACTTCGAGGCCGGCGACGCGTTCGCGTGGCGCGGCGAGCTGGTCGTCGGCTACGGACCGCGCACCGAGGAGCTGGCTCTCAAGCACCTGGCCACCGAGCTCGGGATCGGCGTGCGCGGCTTCCGGATCACGCACCCGGGGATGTACCACATGGACCTCGGCTTCTGCCCCCTCGACGAGACCCGGGCGATGGTCTGCCCGGCCGCCTACGACGAGGCGTCCGCAGCCGCGTTGCTCGACCTCGTCCCCGAGGCGCTCGTGCTGAGCGAGGACGAGGCGATGACCTTCTGCGCCAACTCGATCGTGCTGGGCCGGACGATCGTGATGCCGGCCTGCCCCGAACGCGTGCGCGGCCAGCTCGAGGAGTGGGGCTTCGAGGTCGTCGTCGTCGACGTCGGCGAGTTCCTCAAGGGCGGCGGCGCGATCCGGTGCCTGACCAACCCGCTCGACGTACGCCTGGGACGCGACCTCGCCTCCGTCCCCGGCGGCCGGGTCACCCTTCCCTGACCTGGTGGGCCGGTTTCCCAGGTTAAGAACCCGATCTGCCACCTCACCCAGGGTGCTCCCGGTGTGAAGAGACAGTTTCCCTTCCTCACCTGGGAAACCGACCCGAGCTCCTGGAGTCCTAGGGTGCTGGGGTGAGCAACCAGACCCCGCCCCGGCCCCGAGAGTCCGTCGCCTCGATCCCTGCGTACGTCGCCGGCAAGCCGCCCACGCCCCGGCCCGGTCAGCAGGTGTTCAAGCTCTCCTCCAACGAGAACCCCTACCCGCCACTTCCCGGCGTGGTGGAGGCCGCGCACGAGGCGGTCGCGCGGATGAACCGCTATCCGGACATGGGGAACACCGCTCTCTACGAGGCGCTGGCCGAGCGGCTCGGCGTACCCCTGGAGCGGCTGGCCGCGGGCACCGGATCGGTCGCGGTGCTCTACCACCTGCTCCAGGCGTTCTGCGAGACCGGGGACGAGGTCGTCTATGCCTGGCGATCCTTCGAGGCCTACCCGATCGCCGTCTCGGCGGCGGGTGCGGTCTCGGTGCAGGTGCCCGTCGACGCCGAGGGACGCCACGACCTGTCGGCGATGGCTGCGGCGGTCACCGACAGGACCCGTGTCGTGATCGTCTGCACGCCGAACAACCCGACCGGGCCGTCGGTGGGCGACACCGAGCTGCGCGGCTTCCTCGCGGGCATCCCCGACCACGTGCTCGTGGTCGTCGACGAGGCCTACCGCGAGTTCGTCCGCTCGGAGGACCCGGTCGACGGACTGGCTCTGCAGGCCGAGCACGCCAACGTGGCCACGATGCGCACCTTCGCCAAGGCCTACGGGCTGGCCGGCTTCCGGGTCGGCTACCTCGTGGCGCACGAGGACGTGGCGGCCGCAGTGCGGGCCTGTGCGCTGCCGTTCGGGGTCTCGACCGTCGCCCAGGCCGCCGCCGTGGCCAGCCTGGCGGCGGAGACCGAGCTGCTCGAGCGGGTGGACGCGATCGTCGCCGAGCGCGATCGCGTGGTCGCTGCCCTCGTCGGGCAAGGGTGGCGGTTCCCCGACGCGCAGGGCAACTTCCTCTGGCTGCCGCTGGGTGAGGGCACACCGGCGTTCGTCGCAGCGGCCGAGGAGGCCGGGATCACCGTGCGGCCGTTCGCCGGTGAGGGCGTGCGGATCAGCATCGGGGAGCCCGCCGCCAACGACGTGTTCCTGCGGGTCGCTGCCGACGCGCACGGTGACTGACGTTGTGATTGAAAGAGGTCGCTTCGGGCACTATTCCCCCATGGGGGACAGTGATCCGAGCTTCGTGGAGGACGGCAAGGCCTTCGACCGCGACATGAACTACATCCCGGACCGGATCACTCGCGCGAGCGAGACCTGGCCGGTCGAGCCGGGTCGCTACCGGCTCGTGGCTGCCCGGGCCTGTCCCTGGGCCAACCGGGCGATCATCGTGCGTTCGCTGCTCGGGCTGGAGGACGCCATCTCCATGGGTCTGTGCGGACCGACGCACGACGCGCGCAGCTGGACCTTCGACCTCGACCCCGGCGGCGTCGACCCGGTGCTCGGCATCGAGCGGCTGCAGGAGGCCTACTTCGCGCGCGATCCCGACTACCCGCGCGGCATCACCGTGCCGGCCATGGTCGACGTGCCCACGGGCCAGGTCGTCACCAACGACTTCCCGTGGATCACCCACGACCTGTTCTTCGAGTGGCGCGACTTCCACCGCGCGGACGCCCCGGACCTGTGGCCGGACGACGTCCGCGACGAGATGGACGAGGTGATGCAGCGGGTCTTCACCGAGGTGAACAACGGCGTCTACCGCTGCGGGTTCGCCGGGACGCAGGAGGCGTACGACGAGGCCTACGACCGGCTCTGGTCGACGATGGACTGGCTCGAGGAGCGGTTGGGCGATCGTCGCTACCTGATGGGCTCGTCGATCACCGAGGCCGACGTACGCCTGTTCACGACGCTGGCGCGCTTCGACGCGGTCTACCACGGCCACTTCAAGTGCAACCGGGTCAAGCTCACCGAGATGCCGCACCTGTGGGGCTACGCCCGCGACCTGTTCCAGACCCGCGGCTTCGGCGAGACGATCGACTTCGACCAGATCAAGAAGCACTACTACGTCGTGCACGAGGAGCTGAACCCGTCCGGGATCGTCCCCCGGGGCCCGGAGCCGGCCGTGTGGCAGACCCCGCACGGGCGCGAGTCGCTGGGCTGATCCCCGGACTGGACCCCCGGGCTCGTCCTGTGGCTCAGTCCGGTTGCTCGGAGAGGTGTGCCCCCGCAGCGTGGGCACCGCCCTGCCGCACCGGCTCAGCCTCCTCCGCGGTCGGCCCTGCTGCCGCCGGCGGCGGACCACCGCGGACGACGAAGTCCTTCTGCCGGATCAGGACCAGGCACAGCACCGCGGCCGTGAACGCGACCACCGCCGCGATCAGGGTGATGTGGTTGAGCGCGTCCACGACCCCGGACGTGCCGGCGTTGTTGACCAGGTCGAACGCCTGCTGTCCCGCGCTCTGACCACCCGACGCGGACGCTGCCTGCCGGGCACCCTCCGCAGCGGCGTGCACCTGTCCACCGGACAGGGCGCCGATCAGCCGCTCGAGCGCGGAGGCCGGCACCTTGCCGGCCAGGTCCGGGCGTACGGCGTCGGCCACCTGGTGGCTGAAGATCGAGCCGAGGGCGGCGATGCCGGTGGCGATGCCGACCTGTCGGAAGGTGGAGTTCACGCCGCTCGCCATACCGGCCCGCGCGACCGGGACCACGCCCACGGCCGTCGAGGCCAGCGGCGGGTTGATCAGCCCGATCCCGACGCCCGCGACCGTCAGGCCGGGGATCAGGTGGGTCCACGAGGAGTCGACCTGGATGCCGGTGAGCAGCAGCAGCCCGATGCCGAGGACCAGGAAGCCCGGCGCGATCAACCACTTCACCGGCACCTTCTCGGTCAGCCGGCCGGCGATCGCGGCAGCGAAGAAGGAGGCTCCGGACAGGTACAGGAACCGCACGCCGGTCTCGACCGCGGAGTAGTCGAGCACGTTCTGCACGTAGATCACCAGGAAGGTCAGCAGCGAGAACACCGACGCCGAGACACCGAACGCCGCGATCAGGCCACCGGTGAAGGTCGGCTTGCGCAGCAGCCCGAGGTCGAACATCGGGTGGTCCTGCACCAGCTGGCTGACCACGAAGACCACCATCAGGACCGCGGAGGCGACCAGCGAGGTGACGACCACCTGGTCGCTCCAGCTCTTCTGGCCGGCCTCGATCAGGCCGTAGACCAGCGCGCCCAGCGCCAGCGAGAACGACACGAAGCCGAACCAGTCCGGTCGTCCGGCGCGTGGGTCGCTCGACTCCTGGACCTTGAGGAAGGTGACGGCGATGGCGACGACGCAGATCGGGATGTTCACGAAGAAGATCCAGCGCCACGACAGGCCGCTGGTCAGGACGCCGCCGAGGACCGGGCCGATCGCGACGGCCACGCCCGTGGTGGCGCCGAAGACGCCGAACGCGGTCCCGCGGTCCTTGCCGCTGAAGGCGCTGGCCAGCAGCGCCAGGGCCGTGGCGAACATCGCCGCGCCGCCGATGCCCTGGAAGGCGCGGGAGATGGTCAGGAAGAAGATGTCCTGCGCAGAGCCGCAGGCGATCGAGCCGAGGGTGAAGACGAACGTGCCGATGATGAAGACGCGCTTGCGGCCGTAGAGGTCCGCGAGCGACCCCGCGGTGAGCAGCAGGGCCGCGAGGCTGAGCGCATAGGCGTCGATCACCCACTGCAGGTCGGAGAGCGACGCGTCGAGCTCGGTCTGGATGTCGGGCAGGGCGACGTTCACGATCGTGATGTCGAGCAGCAGCATGAACACGCCCGTGCACACGGCGGTGAGCGTCCACCACTTCGGGTCGCGTCCTGCCGCAGCGGGCGATGCGCTCGGTGCGGCGGCGGAGTGGGCCATGGGGAGTCCTTCGTTCGGCAGGCGTTTCGTCACCGTCAAAATCATCAACCGGTTAACGATTACCTTCTGTACGATACCCCCGAGAGCGAGATCGTCAAGTGGCTAACGATCCTGGAGGAACAGTGGGTGAGGCGACCGACAGTCGGGTGCTGCTCCCGGAGCTCGCTGTCCTGCCCGGGCACCTCTTCTGGCGAGCCCAGGCACGCGTGTCGGGAGCCCTGGCCGAGGTGCTGCCGGCCGGCGTCGACATCCACGCGTACGCCGCGCTGCTGGCACTCTCGGGTGGTGTCACCCGGTCGCAGCAGGCGCTGGCGGAGACCATCAGCATCAGCCGGACCACGATGGTCCGGGTCGCGGCCGACCTGTCCGACCAGGGCCTGGTGAAGCGGGTCCGCAACCCGAGCGACCGGCGCTCCTACGCCCTGACCCGCACCCCCGAGGGCGCCGCCGCTGCGCGGCGGTGGCGTCGGCACGCCGAGGACGTCGAGGACTCGGTCACGGCCGGGTTCACCCTCGAGGAGCGCGAGGAGCTGCGTGCTCTGCTGCTGCGCGTGGCGGAGGTCGACCTCTCGCCGGACGCACCCGAGCCGCTGCGCGAGAGCATCGGCTTCCTGGTCACCCGCATCCACGCCCGGATGCACCGGGAGTTCGCGGTGGTGCTCGAGCCGCTGCGCATCGAGCCTCGCGACTTCGGCACGCTGACGGCCCTGCAGGCCACCGGGCCGATCTCCCAGGCGGTGCTCGCCCGCCACATGGGCGTCAGCGGCGCGAGCATGGTGCAGATCGTCGACGACCTCGAGAGCCGCGGGCTGGTCGAGCGGCGCCGGCTCGCCACCGACCGGCGTACCCAGGTCCTGCACCTGCTTCCCGACGTGCCCGAGGTCCTGGCCGAGGCCTCCCGCCTCGCCCGCGAGCACGTCCGGTCGTTGCTGGGTGACTTGTCGACCTCGAGCGGCCAGCGGCTCGTCGTGCTGATGCAGCGCCTCGTCACGGCCCCCTAGCGGCCAGGCGGTACCTTCGCGCGGTGAGCCGTCCCTTCCTCGTCCGACGCAACCTCGCGCGTCTCCTGCTCCGGGTGGTGCGCTGGCGGACGGTGGGGTCGGTGCCGCAGCGGGCGGTGCTCGTCGGGGCGCCGCACACGTCCAACTGGGACTGGGTGCTGACGATGCTCCTGGCCTGGGACAACGACATCCAGATCAAGCTGCTCGTGAAGCAGGAGTTCTTCAAGGGTCCGTTGGCCCCGATCCTGCGAGCCACCGGTGCGATCGCCATCGACCGGGCCGCACCCGCGGAGACGATCAACCGGCTGATGGCCGAGGCGGAGGGCGACGAGCCGTTCGTGCTGGGCATCGCGGCCGAGGGGACGCGTAGCCGGGGGGAGTACTGGAAGTCGGGGTTCTACCGGATCGCGCAGCAGACCGGCCTGCCGATCACGCTGGCGTTCCTCGACGGCCCGTCCCGCACGGTCGGCTGGGGACCGACGTTCTCGCCGACGGGCGACGTGGGTGCCGACATGGACCGCATCCGGGCGTTCTACGCCGACAAGACGGGCCTGCGCCCCGAAGGATTCACGCCGCCGCGGTTGCGAGACGAGACAGGTTCCTGAGCCGTCCGCGGTCTAGTGTGAAAAAACAACCATCTCGGGTTGGCGACCGGAGGTGCGCATGTCGGCGACGCAGGAGCAGGAACGAGAGAGCAAGGGGCTCCGGGCCGGAGCCATCGGGCTGGTCGGCAGCGTCGTGGTCGGGATCGCGTCCACCGCCCCGGCGTACAGCCTCGCCGCCAGCCTCGGCTACGTGGTCATCGTCCCCAACGGTGCCGGGATCGTGGGCGTCAAGGCGCCGCTCATCATGGTGCTGGCGTTCATCCCGATGTACTTCATCGCGGTCGCCTACTCCGAGCTGAACAAGGCCGAGCCGGACTGCGGTACGACGTTCACCTGGGCAGCTCGCACGTTCGGCACCCGGACGGGCTGGCTGGGAGGCTGGGGGATCATCGCGGCCGACGTCATCGTGATGGCGAACCTCGCCCAGATCGCCGGCTCGTACTCGTTCGCCCTCTTCGGGTTCGACACCCTCGCCGGCAGCACGTTCTGGAGCACGGTCGCGGGGATCATCTGGATCGCGGTGATGACCTACATCTGCTACCGCGGGATCGAGGTCTCGGTCCGGCTGCAGTACGCCCTGCTCGGGGTCGAGATCGTCACCCTGGTCGCGTTCGCCCTGTTCGCGCTGGCGAAGGTGTACACCGGCAACGCCCCTGCCGCCATCAAGCCGTCGCTCGACTGGCTCTCCCCGAGCGGGATCACCGGCACGGCGATCGTCTCGGCGACCCTGATCGCCGTGTTCATCTACTGGGGCTGGGACACCGCTGTGGCCACCAACGAGGAGTCGGACGACCCGACCACGACGCCCGGCCGTGCCGCTGTGATCTCGACGGTGCTGCTGCTGCTGATCTACGCGCTGGTCTCCGTGGCCACCATCGCCTTCGCGGGCGTGTCCGACAAGGGCATCGGCCTCGGCAACGTCGACAACGCCGACGACGTCTTCGCCGCGATGGGCCACGAGGTCTTCGGCGGTGGTGCGGTCGGCTGGATCATGGTGCACCTGCTCGCGATCTGCGTGCTCACCTCCGCCTCCGCCTCGACCCAGACGACGATCCTCCCGACGGCGCGCACCAGCCTGTCCATGGCGGCGTTCAAGGCGATCCCGGCACGGTTCGCGCGGATCCACCCGAAGTACCTCACGCCCACCGACTCGACGATCTGGATGGGCGTCGTCTCGATCATCTTCTACGTGGGGCTGACGTTGCTCAGCGAGAACATCCTGGCGGACACGATCGCGGCGGTGGGCCTGATGATCGCCTTCTACTACGGCCTGACCGGCTTCGCGTGCGTCTGGTTCTACCGCAAGACGATGTGGGCCAAGCCTCGCGACATCTTGATGCAGGGCCTGCTGCCACTGCTCGGAGGGCTGCTCCTCGTGGCGTTCTTCGTGATCGCCGCGCACACCTACTCCGACCCCGACTACGGCTACACCAGCGTCGGTGACATCGGTGGGGTGTTCCTGATCGGGATCGGCTCGCTGGTGCTCGGCGTGGTGCTGATGTTCGTCTACCAGGCGATCGCGCCGGCGTACTTCCGGGGCGAGACGCTGCCCAAGCGCGACTCCGGCGACCTCGTCCTGGTCGGTGGGGGTGACAAGCCGGTCGGCGTACGACTGCCGGACAGCCGCGAGCAGACGGTCATCGCCCCCGACCTCTCCAACCTTCCCCCCGGCCAGGAGGCGCTCGATCCGGCCACGGGCAAGCACGTTCACCGCGAGGAGCCGACCGACGAGGCGCCGGACGAGGACCCGGATCGCTGACCTGCGTCAGGCCTGCTCGACCTCGCTGCGCAGCTTGAGCACGATCGTGCCGTCGTCCTGCTCGATCACGTACGCCGGGTCGTCGTCGCTGCCGTTGCGGGTGATCTCGCTGCCCTTCGACGACCGGGTCACCTTCTCGCGATGGACCTCGGTGACCTTGCCCGTCGCAGTCGAGGAACCCCAGCTCCAGCTCACCTGACTGCCCTCGCGGATGCTCACGAACGCTGCTTGCTGGCGTCGGCCTCCGCCGCCTGCTTGAGGTTGACCAGCGTCCCGGCGATGCCGGCGCGGTTGCGGGCGGGGAAACGCAGTCCCTCGATGAGCAGGCGCTGCGGTGCGGCGTACATGCTGTAGTCGAAGGACTCGGTCACCCGCGTGCCGCCGTCCGCCGGCTCGAGGACGTAGCGCCAGCGATGACCACCGAAGTGGCGCCAGGCGATCCGGTGACCCTCCTCGAACTCCACGACCGTGTTGCGCATCTTGTAGGGCACGCCGAAGAGCTTCATGTCCACGCCGAAGGTGGCGCCCTTGCTGAGCCGGTCAGGACCCTTGAGCAGGCCGCGGACCGATCCCGAGCCGTCGATCCGGGACTGCTGCCGGGGGTCGGCGAGGATCGCGAACACGGTCGCGGCGGGTGCGTCGATGACGACCGACTCGGAGATGATCCGTGGTCCGGTGGGCACAGGGGAGTCACTCATGCCCCGAGTCAAGCAGGTGACCCGCAGCCGGTTAGCGTGCCGGGGGCAGCACAGTCGGGACCGGATCGGGGGGCGTCCAGTGGCAACGGACCCGTCGACGACCCGGCACCTCCCGCTCGTCCCTGCTGCGGGGTTCGTGCTGATCTGGTCGTCCGGCTACATCGCCGGCCCCTACGGCGTCGACGCGATGTCGCCGCTGATGCTGGTGGCCTGCCGGTTCGTGCTCGCGGCGCTGCTCGCGTGGATCCTCGCGCGGGTGTTCCGCGGACCCCTGCGGGTGACCCGGACCGACTTCTGGAAGATCGCGCTCGTGGGCTTCGTGCTCAACGGGGTCCAGTTCGCGGCGATGTACCTCGCCTTCGACGCCGGCCTCGGCGCGACCCTGGCCTCGCTGCTGCACTCCCTGAGCCCGGTGCTCACGGCGCTCCTGGCAGCCGTGTTCCTCGGCGAGCGGCTGTCGCGCGTGCAGGTGCTCGGCTTCGTGGGCGGCGTCGCCGGAGTGGTGCTGGTCCTCGGCCCCGAGGTCGACCAGGCGGGTGGCGTGGTCGGCCTGACCTGTGCGGTCATCAGCGTCCTCGGGCTCAGCTTCGGCACGCTCGGGCAGCGCTGGATCGGGCACGCCCCGGACCCGCTGTGGTCGGCGACGATCCAGTTCGGTGCCGCAGCCCCGCCCCTCCTCGTGCTCGGCCTGCTGGCCGAGGGCGTGGACGTCGTCAAGGACCCGGCAGCGGCGCTGACGGCGATCATCTTCCTGGCCGTGGTGAACTCGATCATCGGTCTGCTGCTGCTCGGGACCCTGGTCCGTGCCCGAGGAGCAGGCGCGGCCGCGAGCGTGTTCTTCCTGATGCCGCCCGTCACCGCCGTGCTCGCGTGGCTGATCCTCGGCGAGACCCTGAACCCGCGCGAGCTCGTCGGCCTGGTGATCACGGTCGTGGCGGTGGCAGCCGCGACCCGGAGCCGGGTGCCCGCGGAGTTCGAGCCGGTCGCCCCGGTGGACGACTGAGGGGCCGGCGACAAATCGGGTGGGGCGGACGGGCAATCCCCGTTGCTGATGGGTGAAGCATCGCCCGTCCGCGACCGGTTTCCCCGGCCGCCCGGGGAAACCTGCAGACCCTGAGATTGGGCGCTCACGCCCCCGTCCGCTACCTTTTCCGTACGCCGTGTGGTCCAGGTCACAGCAGGGTCACGGGCGGCCTCACCCATCGGGAAGTCCGGTCGCGCCACCCCTGCGACGGACGGCCCACGGATTTGCCACGCGAACGCGGAGACCCCGCACTCGCCCGGACACAGGGAGTCTTCGATGCCCGATTTCGGTCCCGACCTCGTCGAGGTCTTCGGCCCCTCGCAAGCAGACGGAGGCCCCGACCTCGTCCAGCTGCTCACCCCCGAAGGTGAGCGCGTGCACCACGACCAGTTCGACCGTGACTTCAGCGCCGAGGAGCTGCGCGGCTTCTACCGCGACATGGTGCTCACCCGGCGCATCGACACCGAGGCCACCGCGCTGCAGCGCCACGGCGAGCTCGGCATCTGGGCCCAGCTGCTCGGCCAGGAGGCCGCGCAGATCGGCGCCGGCCGCGCCCTCCGTCCCCAGGACTACGTCTTCCCGACCTACCGCGAGCACGGCGTCGCCTGGTGCAAGGGCGTCGACCCGCTCGACCTGCTCGGCCTGTTCCGCGGGGTCGACCACGGAGCCTGGGACCCCAAGGACCACAACTTCGGCCTCTACACGATCGTGATCGGCGCGCAGGCGCTGCACGCCACCGGCTACGCCATGGGCATCCAGCGCGACGGGGCCGTCGGCACCGGCGACCCCGACCGCGACGCGGCGGTGATCGCGCACTTCGGCGACGGTGCGAGCAGCCAGGGCGACGTCAACGAGGCGTTCATCTTCGCCGCGTCCTACAACGCCCCGGTCGTGTTCTTCTGCCAGAACAACCAGTGGGCGATCTCCGAGCCGATCGAGCGCCAGTCGCGGATCCCGCTCTTCCAGCGTGCGCTCGGCTTCGGGTTCCCCGGCGTCCGCGTCGACGGCAACGACGTCCTCGCGACGTACGCCGTCACGCAGGCCGCCCTGCAGCGCGCCCGCGAGGGCAGCGGGCCGACCCTGGTGGAGGCGTACACCTACCGGATGGGCGCCCACACCACCACCGACGACCCGACCCGCTACCGGCTCTCCGACGACGTGGAGCACTGGAAGCTGAAGGACCCGATCGCCCGCCTCGAGGTCTACCTGCGCCGCAACGGCCTGGTCGAGGACGGCTTCGTCGAGACCGTGGCCGAGGAGGCCAAGGAGCTCGGGCACACCCTGCGCGAAGGCTGCAAGGCGCTGGCCGACCCGGAGCCGATGGCGATGTTCGACCACGTCTACGCGGAGGAGACCGACGAGCTGCGCCGGCAGCGCGAGGGCTACGCGGCCTACCTCGAGAGCTTCGAGGAGGCCCGGGCATGAGCGTGAACACCCAGCGGATCACCCTCGCCAAGGGCCTCAACATGGGCCTGCGCAAGGCGATGGAGGACGACCCCAAGGTCCTGATCATGGGCGAGGACGTCGGCAAGCTCGGTGGCGTCTTCCGGATCACCGACGGCCTGCAGAAGGACTTCGGCGAGGACCGGGTGATCGACTCACCGTTGGCCGAGTCCGGCATCGTCGGCACGGCGGTCGGGCTCGCGCTGCGCGGCTACCGCCCCGTGGTGGAGATCCAGTTCGACGGCTTCGTCTACCCGGCGTACGACCAGATCGTCGCGCAGGTGGCGAAGATGAGCTACCGCTCCAAGGGACGCTCGCCGATGCCGATGGTCATCCGGATCCCCTTCGGTGGCGGCATCGGGGCCGTCGAGCACCACTCCGAGAGCCCCGAGGCGCAGTTCGCGCACACACCCGGGCTCAAGGTGGTGGCCTGCTCCAACCCGGTCGACGGCTACTGGATGATCCAGCAGGCGATCGCCAGCAACGACCCGGTGATCTTCCTGGAGCCCAAGCGGCAGTACCACGCCGACAAGGCCGACCTCGACGACTCCGTCACGCCCGACCCTCTGTTCAAGAGCCGGGTCGTACGCCGCGGCACCGACGCCACGGTGCTGGCCTACGGACCGATGGTGAAGACCGCGATGGCAGCCGCCGAGGCGGCGGCCACCGAAGGCCGCTCGATCGAGGTGATCGACCTCCGCACGCTGAGCCCGCTCGACATGGACCCCGTCTTCGAGTCCGTGCGCCGGACCGGCCATGCCGTCGTCACCCACGAGGCGCACGTCAACCTCGGCATGGGCTCGGAGGTCGCGGCACGGATCCAGGAGGAGTGCTTCTACTCCCTCGAGGCGCCGGTGCTGCGGGTCGGCGGGTTCGACACGCCCTACCCCGCCTCCCGGATCGAGGAGGACTTCCTGCCCGACCTCGACCGGCTGCTGGACGCCGTCGACCGATCGATGGGGTGGTGACGGATGGCTGACTACCTGCTGCCCGACGTGGGCGAGGGCCTGACCGAGGCCGAGATCGTCTCCTGGCGGGTCAAGGAGGGCGACACGATCGAGATCAACGACATCGTCGTGGAGATCGAGACCGCCAAGTCGCTGGTCGAGCTGCCCTCGCCGTACGCCGGCACCGTGACCGCGCTGCTCGTGACCGAGGGCGAGACCGTCGCGGTCGGCACGCCGATCATCTCCATCGGGGTGGCAGGCGAGGCACCTGCGCCGGCGGCGGAGCCCCCCGCCGCGCAGGACATCGGCGAGATCGACCTCTCCAACCCGGCCGCGAGCGGGGGTGGCGAGGGCGAGAGCCTCGTCGGCCGCAACAAGGCCGACCGCGGGCCGCTCCGGCGTGCGCGGAAGGGCTCGGCCTCGCCGAGCACCGAGGCCGGTGCGGCCAGCCAGCTGCAGCTCCAGGGTGCGTTCGCGCCTGGCGGGGCGCAGTCGGGCGACGTCGCCGAGGCCGACGAGCCGGCCGTGCCGGCGCAGGCCCCCGAGCCGCTCTCGGCCTCGCAGACGCGTGCCCTCGCCAAGCCGCCGGTGCGCAAGCTGGCCAAGGACCTCGGCGTCGACCTCACCCAGGTCACCGGCACCGGTCCCCAGGGCTCGATCACCCGCGACGACCTGTCGGCGGCGACCGGATCCACGCGCACGTCCTACGAGACGACTGCACCGGCGACCAGCTCGGCCGCCGCGGGAGAGCGTGAGCGCCGCGAGCCGATCAAGGGTGTCCGGAAGATGATGGGGCAGGCGATGGTCGACTCGGCCTTCACCGCCCCGCACGTGACCGAGTGGGTCACCGTGGACGTCACCCGGACGATGGAGTTCGTGGACCGGCTCAAGGGGCGTCGTGAGTTCCGTGACGTCAAGGTCTCGCCGCTGCTGGTGCTGGCCCGGGCGTGCATGCTCGCCATGCGGCGTACGCCGGAGATCAACTCCTTCTGGGACGATCGGGCGCAGGAGATCGTCTTCAAGAGCTACGTCAACCTCGGCATCGCCGCCGCGACGCCGCGCGGGCTCGTCGTGCCCAACGTCAAGGACGCCGAGCGGCTCCCGCTCCTGGACCTGGCCGGTGCCCTCAACCAGCTGACGGCGACGGCACGCGAGGGCAGGACGCAACCCTCCGAGATGAGCGGCGGCACCTTCACGATCACCAACGTCGGCGTCTTCGGGATCGACGCCGGCACTCCGATCATCAACCCGGGTGAGTCGGCGATCCTCTGCTTCGGCGCGGTGCGCAAGCAGCCGTGGGTGGTCACCGAGAACGGCTCCGACGAGGTCGCCATCCGTCAGGTCACCCAGCTCGCGCTGTCCTTCGACCACCGCCACATCGACGGGGAGAAGGGGTCCCGCTTCCTCGCCGACGTCGCCGCCATCATGGAGGACCCTGCCTCGGCCCTGCTCTTCTGAGCACGAACTCGGGGGCGGCTCGGTGGCATACCTGATGCTGGCGGGTGCAGTTCAGCGCTAGCGTTTTGGTCATGACCCCACCAGGGCGGATCCTTGCCGATCCAGTGCGGGAGCGTCTGGCCACCCCTGCCACGATCGTGACGCTGGTCCGCACGGTGGCCTCGGTGACCCTCGCGGCGATCGCCGCGAGCCAGGGCAGCAAGACGCTGCTGGTGGTGGCGCTCGCCGTGCACTGGGTCGGTGACTCGCTCGACGGCTGGGTCGCCAGGCACCGCGACTGCGAGACGCGCACCGGCGCCGTGCTCGACATCCTGAGCGACCGTCTGTGTGCCGCGGCCTTCTACGTCGGCCTGGCCTGGCTGGAGCCGCACCTCGCACCGGCGATCTTCGTCTACCTCGCGATGTTCATGGTGGTCGACTGCTTCCTGTCGTTGGGCTTCCTGGCGTGGCCGATCACCAGCCCCAACTACTTCTACGTGATCGACCGGAAGCTGTGGCTGCGCAACTGGTCGCACCCCGCCAAGGCCGTCAACTCGGGGCTGTTCGCGATCCTGCTCCTGGTGACCGGGTGGATGTGGCTCGGGCTCGCGATCGCCCTCGCGCTGCTGGCCGCCAAGAGCTGGTCGCTGGCCCGCCTGGTCCGGATCGGGATGCCCGTCCCCGGGGCGCTGCCGGCGGACATCGAGGCTGCGGTGGCCACGGCGAACCTCTCCCGGCCGTGAAGCTGGTCCTGACCACCCTGGTCGTGGCGTTCGCGTCCGCCCTGCTGCCCTTCGTCAACATCGAGGCCTATCTCGCGGCCGTCGGCGCCGCCATCCGGGACGTCGGCGTCTGGGAGGTCGCGGCCGCGGCGGCCATCGGCCAGACGGCCGGCAAGGTGGTGCTCTACTACGCCGCCGAGTGGGCGATGAACCTGCCGTGGATCCGCAGGAAGATGGCCACCCCGAAGTGGAAGGCGTCCTACGAGCGCTGGCGGCTGTGGATCGCCGCCCACCCCGGCGGGACGACGGCGGTGCTGTTCGCCTCGGCCTCGGTCGGCTTCCCGCCGCTCTACGTGATGGCGGTGCTCGCCGGCCAGCTGCGCGTCAACATCTGGCTCTTCGTCACGACCTGCCTGGTGGGTCGCTACCTTCGCTTCCTGGTGCTGCTCGGCGCCGCCGACTGGATCGTCGTACGCCTCTTCTGAGTCAGCCGTCCTGGAGCCTGAGGAGACGAGGTGGTGGGGCGGTGGTCACTTCTTGCGGATCGACCTGAGCTTCGAGACGGCACTGCTCATCGCGTCCATCGCGCCGACCACGATCCTGGGCACGTCCATGCCTGCGGGCTTCATCGGGTGCAGCAGGGCGTCGGTGCCGCCGTCGGCGAAGACGACCGAGCCCACCAGCAGGCTCGCGTCCTCCGAGAGCAGGAACGCGGCGAGCGCGGCGATCTCCTCGGGTCGACCCGGGCGGTCCAGGGCTGTGGGGTAGGAGTCCGCGAACACCCCGAGCCGGGGGTCCTCGCGCAGCCGGTCGGTCATCGGGGTGGCGATCAGTCCCGGTGCCATCGCGTTGACCCGGATCCCCGCACCTGCCCACTCGGGCCTGATGCCCTCGCGTCGCGCCCAGTAGGCGAGGGCGGCCTTGGTCGCGGGGTAGACGTGCACGGCCTCCAGTGGAGCGGCCACCCGCCGGGCTCGTTCCTCGTCGTCGGCCAGGCACGCCCCGGCCACCTCGGCGCTCCAGCCGGGTTGCGCGGTCACGGAGTTGGAGCTGACCAGGACGACGCTCGACCCGGGTCCCATCAGCGGCTTGAGCCCCGCCACCAACGCGATCGCCCCGAAGAAGTTCAGCGAGACCACGAGGCGGGGGTCGGTGTCGGTCAGCCCCGCCACCCCGGCGCACGGGACGATCCCGTCGACCCGGTCGGTCAGCTCGCCGACGGCCTGCACCGCCGCCGTGCGCCCGGACTCGTTCGCGAGGTCACCGGTCACCTCCGCGTCGTGCAGGTCGACCCCGATCACGGTGTGCCCATCGGCGCGGAGCCGCGTCGCGAGCGCAGCCCCGATCCCCGAGGCGGAGCCGCTGACGACGTACGTCCTCACGGTGGCCTCCTGTGGTCTCGGGCGGCTGGCGGTTTCACTAGGTCCCTTGTGAAACTCTCACTTCCCGCGCGAAGTTTCGCGGGGATCGGTCAGTTTCACTAGGTACCTAGTGAAACCGCGGGAGGCTCAGGTCACTCGCGGATGCTGTCCCAGTCGTCCAGGAGGTCCTGCTCCTCGGCGCGGGTGAGGCCGGTACGAGGGGCGTCCGGTGTCTCGCGCACCCAGGCCAGGGTGTCGATCGCCGTCTCGGCGATCGGCCGGATCGTCAGTCCTGCCTCGAAGGCCGCGCTCACGTCGTGCGAGGTCATCCCACGGGCGTCCTCCGGCAGCCAGAGCGGCAGCGAACGCGGACCGGCCCAGTAGTTCACGTCGTGCTCGAGCAGGAAGTCGGCGGGCGCCCACACCTGGGTGGCGCTGCCACCCACGGCCTCGATGACCTGGTCGACGAGGTCTCCGAGCCGTACGACGGGCCCCGTCGCGTCGTACACCCCGGTGCGGCCCTGCTCCGCACAGGTCACCACCCACGCCGCGAGGTCGCGTACGTCGATCGCCTGGGTGTCGCGGTCGGGCGACTCGGGAGCGAGCACGTCGCCACCCTCGGCCAGCCGCTCGGGCCAGTAGGTGAACCGGCCGCTGGGATCGCCGGGCCCGATGATCAGGCCGGGGCGGACCACCAGTGCCTGCCGGGCGCGTGCCTGGACCTCCTGCTCGCAGCCGACCTTGCTCGCGCCGTACTTCTCCCCGGTGTCCTGCTCGATGTCGTCGGTGATCGCCGGGAGCAGCGGGAGCGTCTCGGGCGTCCCGCCCGGCGTGCCCTGGTCGGCGTACACGCTGATCGAGGAGATGAACGTCCAGTGCGGGACGCGGTCGGCGAGGTGGTCCAGGGCGCCGGCCACCCACGAAGGCATCCGGGCCACGTCGACGACGGCGTCCCACTCGCCCTCGAGCGCGGACCAGTCGGGCGCCGATCGGTCGAGGACGACGAGCCGGGCGCCGTCGGGCACCGGGCCGGACTCGCCTCGAGCCGCGCAGGTGACGTCGTGACCGCGCGCGACGGCGTCTGCCGCGATCGCGCGTGACAGGAACAGGGTGCCTCCGAGAACGAGTAGTCGCATCCGTCCAACCTGTCGGCTGATCGGCCGAAGGGCAACCACCGGGCGCCCGAGGCGCATAGGGTCGGCCGGGTGATTCGACTGCCCTCCGTGCTCGCCGTCCTCGTCCTGCTGGCGGCCTCGCTGCTCCTCGCCGCACCGGCGCAGTCGGCGAGCCCGCCGTGGCGGGGGGTGCTGACCTTCGACAAGAACTGGCAGGACCCGGCGAACTCCCGGCTGACCTGGCAGCTCCTCCAGCGACAGTCCAACGGCCAGTGGAAGACGGTGCAGCGGAGCTCGTGGCGCTCCGGCTCGGGCATGCTCGGACGCGCGGGTCGCAACTCCTGCGTGAAGAACAACGGCTGGCTGCCCAACGGCACCTACG
Source organism: uncultured Actinomycetota bacterium (assembly GCA_963797525.1). GTDB lineage: Bacteria > Actinomycetota > Actinomycetes > Propionibacteriales > Nocardioidaceae > Marmoricola. Next base: position 1,682,677 of record CAWCPT010000014.1, on the reverse strand, counting down.
CGGTGCGGCAGTACAACGACTACGGCGGCAACCTGATCAAGGGACGCGCCTTCCGGCTCGACGACAAGAGCTGCTCGAACGGGACCCGGCGCACGGATCTGTTCCTGCACACCGAGCAGGGAGCGGGCAACCGACAGTGCGCCGACCGTCGGGGCGACCAGGTCTGCCGGTGGGAGTACCCCCGCTTCAACGACTACAAGTCTGCCGGCTGCATCAAGGTGGCACCCGGTGCCCTGGCCCAGCTGACAGCGCTCTACCACCGGCACTTCGCGGCGGGGGTGCGCTACTCCAAGGCCCGCGTCGTGCTCCGCGTCGTCAACTGACCGACCGGCTCACGTCCCCGACGTGACCCGCTCCCGGAGCTCGTCGCTGCGGTCCCACTCGTTGACGTGCATCGCCGCGACCAGCCGGCCCCCACGACGCCACCAGCAGGTGAAGGCGCCGGCCTTGCCCTCCTCGACGAGGGTCTCGTCGGCGCCTGCGGGATGGCCGAAGAACTCCATGCCGAGGTCGTACTGGTCGCTGAAGAAGTAGGGCAGGTCCGCGTAGGAGACCTTCTCGCCCAGGAGCGCGTGCGCCGCCGCCCGGCCCTGGCTGATCGCGTTCTGCCAGTGCTCGACCCTCAACCGCTGTCCCAGCAAGGGGTGCTCGGCGTTGGCCACGTCGCCCGCGGCGAAGACTGCGGGGTGGCTGGTCCGCAACCCTGCGTCGACCAGGATCCCGTTGTCCACGGCGAGCCCGGCCTCCCGAGCGAGCTCGTCGTTGGGCACCGCACCGACCCCGACGAGCACCGTGTCCGGATGGAGGCGCGAGCCGTCGCTGAGCACGGCGGCTCCGCCCTCGAGCCGGTCGAGCCGGGTCCCCAGCCGCAGGTCGACTCCGTGGGAGCGGTGCACCGCCGCGAACCGCTTCGCGACCTCGGGCCCCAGTGCGTTCAGCAGCGGCTGCTCGGCCGGCTCCACGAGCGTGACCGTGGTGCCGAGCGTGAGGGCCGAGGCGGCCGCCTCCATCCCGATCCAGCCGCCGCCCAGCACGAGGAGGTGGTGGAGCGGGCCCAGGCGCTCCTGCAGCGCGGCCGAGTCGTCCAGGGTGCGCAGGTAGGTGACGTCGATCCCGTCGACTCCGGCGAGGTCGAGGCGCCGTGGCCGGGCGCCGGTGGCGATCAGCAACCGGTCGAAGGAGGTGCTGCCCGCGCTCGAGCGCACGGTCAGCGCGTCGAGGTCGATCTCCTCGACCCGCTCTCCGAGGCGCAGGTCGATGCCGTGCTCGGCGTACCACTCACGCGGCTGGACGTACGTCGACTCTCGGCTCTCCTCGCCCTGGAGGAACCCCTTCGACAGCGGTGGTCGCTCGTAGGGCACCTCCTGCTCCTCGGCGAGGACGACGACCTCGCCGTCGTGACCGGCGTCGCGCAGCTCCCTCACCGCCCGGCCCGCAGCGAGGCCGCCACCGACGACGACGATCGGCGCGCTCATCGCAGACGCCTGAGCGGGTGTGCGGCCATGGTTGGACCTCTTCTAAAGGAGATGTCGTTCGACTTTAGGTTTGCCGCATCTCTTTCGTCAAGTGATCTATCCTTTAGAAATGTCTGCTCCCCGGTCCGACTCGATCGACCAGGCCGCCTCCAGCCTGGCCGCGCTGGCGGACCCCACCCGGCGGCGGTTGTACCGCTTCGTCGCCGACGCTCCCGAGCCGGTGAGCAGGGAGCAGGCCGCCGAGGGCGTGCAGGTCGCCGCGCACAGCGCGAAGTTCCACCTCGACCGGCTCGTCGAGGAGGGGTTGCTCGACGTGGAGTTCCGCAGGCTGACCGGCCGCACCGGACCCGGTGCCGGCCGGCCCGCCAAGCTCTACCGCCGCTCGGCTCGCGAGGTGACGCTCTCGATCCCGCCGCGACACTACGACCTGCTCAGCCAGATCCTGGCGCGGTCCGTCGAGACCTCCGTCCGGGACGGTGCCCCTGTCGGCGAGGTGCTCAGCCGTGAGGCGAGCCGGACCGGTCGCGCTCTCGGGGCGGAGGCGGACGGCTCCGGGGCCGATGCGTTGAGGCGGCTGGCCGAGCAGCTGCGCCCGCACGGCTACGAGCCGCGTCTCGTGGACGGCCGGATGGTCCTCGAGAACTGCCCGTTCGACCGGTTGGCCAGGGAGCACACCCAGCTGGTCTGCGGGCTCAACCTCGACCTCGTCGCCGGGGTGGCGGCGGGCCTGGGCTGCTCCGGGGTCCGGGTCGGCCTCGACCCCGCGCCAGGGCGCTGCTGCGTCAGCGCAACCAGCGACGGATAGCCCTCAGCCTCTCGCGGTGCCCGAGGTGGGCAGGGTCTTGAGGAACAGCGAGACCAGGTGCCCACCGGAGACGCGCTGGCCCACCTCGGCGAAGTCGCGGGCGCGGTGGAAGGCGAGCGATCCCTCGTTGGGCGGGTCCAGGTTGACCTCGAGCGCGAAGAGCGCACGGCCGCAGGAGGACTCCAGCTCGTCGTACACCTCGGTGCCGAGGCCGCGGCGGCGGAAGTCCTCGTGGATGACGATGCGGTCGAGGTAGCAGAAGTCGCCGAACCGGTCGGAGAACCAGCCGAAGTTCTCCCCGTCGTACGTCGACCCGGAGACGAAGGTGAGCACGAAGCCGGCGAAGGAGCCGTCGACGTCGATGACGGCGGCCGTGTCGGCCCACGACAGGAGCTGCACCAGCCGGGCCTCCTCGAGCGGAGCCAGCAGCTCGACGTTGGTCTCGTTCAGGGCCAGCACCTCGGCATGGTCGGCGGTCGTGATCGGGCGCAGGATCACCGGGTCACCTCGTCCAGGAACCTGACCCCTGTGGTCTGCTCGCTCAGCTCCCACAGCTCGCGCTGCGCGTCCCGGTCGTGGGCGAGCCGACGGGCGGCGACGATGCGCGGCGGACCCTTCATCTGGAGCGGCCCGCTCGGTCCGACGTACGTCGAGCCCGGAAGGTCGGCGGTGGCCGCCATCAGCGTCGGCCACGCGCCCATCTCGGACGGCTGCCCGACGGAGGCGAACACCGCCTGCATGATGTTGGCGGTCCAGCGCATCTTCTCCCCGGTGTTCCCGGTGTTGCGCCCGGTGCCCATCAGGCCGGTCGCGGAGTAGCCGGGGTGTGCCGCCAGCCCCTTCACCGGGATCTTCTGCTCGCGCGCCCGACGGTCCAGCTCGAGGATGAAGAGCAGGTCGGCGAGCTTGGACTGGAAGTAGGCACGCCACCGGCCGTAGCGCCCGGAGTCGTCGAGAGGGTCGTCCAGGGGCGCATGCCGCGCCATCCGGCTGCCCTGTGAGCTGATCGCGACGACCCGGCCGTTGCCTGAGGCCGCGAGCTGGTCGAACAGCAGGCCGGTCAGGGCGAACGGGCCGAAGTGGTTGGTCGCCATCTGCAGCTCGAGGCCGTCGGCGGTGCGCTGGTGCGGCGTGGCCATCACCCCCGCGTTGTTCACGAGCAGGTCGAGCGGGCCGTCGACCTGGCTCGCGGCGCGGCGTACGGACGCGAGGTCGGAGACGTCGACCGTCAGCGGGTGCAGCGACGCACCGGGGACGGCCTCGGCCACCTTCGCGATCGTGGCCTCCAGCTTGGCCGGGTTGCGCGCAGCGACGATGACCTCGGCTCCGCGACGAGCGAGCTCGATCACCGTGTGCTCGCCGATGCCGCTGGTCACCCCGGTGACCAGCGCGCGCCTGCCGCTCTGGTCGGGCATGTCGGCCGGGCCCCAGGTCACGGGGTCACCGCCATCAAGCCGAGGAGACGCCGTGCGGTCTCCTCGTCACCCTCGATGAGGGGAGAGGTCGTCTCGGGTCCGCGCCGGCCCCCCGCGAGCACGACGAAGTCCTCCGGGCTCAGGGTCACGCACGTCGTGGGAGTCGCGGCGACGGACACGGCGGCGGCTCGACCGTCCTCGTCGACCTGCACCGTCCAGCTGAGCCCGGCGTCGGGGACGTCGACCCGCACGGTCGTCCCGGGAGGCGGTGCGACGCGCTTGCCGACCACCATCGGCAGGGCCCGACCCAGCGCCCTCAACGTGTGTGCTGCAGCAGGGGAGTCGTAGCCACCGGGGCGGTCGATCGCGCGGCGCACGTCCTGCTCGTGCATCCACACGTCGACGGGCCGGTTGCCCAGCAGGGTCTGGTAGTTCCAGCCCGCACCGCCCGGGGTCCGTGGGGGTGCGGCGAGGCCGTCGGTCGGAGGTGCGGCCTTCAGCTCGGCGTACCGCAGGGCCACGGACCGCTCGATCTCGTCCGCGAGCTCGGCCATGCCACGGTCGCGCCGGGCGAGGACACCCTGCTCGGTGTAGTAGTTCACGAAGCCCTTCAGGTGCGGTGCCTCTGCGACCTCGAGGGTCTCCTCGGGAGCGCCGGCGAGGACCGCTTCGAGGTGCGCGGTGTGGGCGACGTTGTCCTTGACCGTCCAGCCCTCGAGGTCGGTGGGCAGGCCCCACTGCTCGTGCGGCACGGAGCGGGCGAGGGCGACGAAGTCGGCGCAGGCGCCGCGCCAGGTCTCGACCAGCCGGGCGAGCTGGTCGGCCTGGTGTCCACGGTCGTGGGGTGACATGGCGGACAGCGTACGGCGGCCCGTCCGCTCCCACTGACGCTTGGTCAACGGGGCGGGACGGGCCGCGGGAGATGCTGGGTGGTGCCTCAGCGAGGCGGGTCGACGCGACGTTCCTCGACCACGGTGGTGGCGCGCCTGCGCTGGGAGTTCATCACCAGGGCGAGCACGATGGCCAGCGCCCCCACGATGATCAGGATCCAGCCCAGGGTGTCGGTGGCGATGGCGTCGTCGATGCTGGCGGGCAGGTTGACGACGTCCAGGGCGAGGACGAGGCCGATCAGCAGGAGGATGACTCCGAGTCCGATTCCCATCAGGGTGCTCCGTTCCGGTCGGGCCCAGGGGCGGTACCCCTGGGCTCAGCTGAGTGTGCCCCACCCGGGCCCGACTTATGCGGAATTCGGAGCCTCGTCCTAGAAGGAGGCCTCGTCCAGATCCATCAGCGACAGGTCGGTCGCCTCGGCGATCGCGAGCTCGGCGCTCAGCTTGGGCAGGTTGTGGCGCGCGAAGAACTGCGCGGCAGCGACCTTGCCCTCGTAGAACGCCTTGTCGGACGCGGAGACCTCGCCGCCCAGCTTCTCGAGTGCGACCTCGGCGCCCTTGAGCAGCAGCCAGGAGCAGACGATGTCGCCGAGGACCATCAGCAGGCGCGAGGTGTTCAGCCCGACCTTGTAGATGTTCCGGATGTCGCCGCCCTCGGCCGACTCGTCGGCACTCATCAGGGTGTTGATCATCAGGCCGACCAGCGCCTGGCCGTCCTCGAGGCCCTGGGCGAGCAGGTCGCGCTCGACCTTGAGCCGGCCGTTGCCGGCCTCGCTCTTCACGAAGCCGTCGATCTCGGCGGCGATGTGGCCCAGTGCCTTGGCCTGGTCCTTGACGATCTTGCGGAAGAAGAAGTCCTGGCCCTGGATCGCGGTGGTGCCCTCGTAGAGCGTGTCGATCTTGGCGTCGCGGACGTACTGCTCGATCGGGTACTCGGTGAGGAACCCGGAGCCGCCCAGCGTCTGCAGCGACTCGGTGCCGAGCAGCACCCAGGAGCGCTCGGAGCCGTAGCCCTTCACGATCGGCAGCAGCAGGTCGTTGACCCGCATGGCCAGCTCGTCGGTCTCGCCGTTGTGCTCGGCGACCTGCACCCGGTCCTGCCAGGACGCGGTGTAGAGGACCAGCGAGCGCATCGCCTCGGCGAACGACTTCTGCACCATCAGGGAGCGGCGTACGTCGGGGTGGTGGGTGATCGTGACGCGCGGGGCCGTCTTGTCGGCCGCCCTCGAGAGGTCGGAGCCCTGGACGCGGGTCTTCGCGTAGTCGAGCGCGGTGAGGTAGCCGGCGGACAGGGTGGCGATCGCCTTGCTGCCGACCATCATCCGGGCGTTCTCGATGACCTGGAACATCTGCGCGATGCCGTCGTGGACCTCACCGAGCAGGTAGCCGACCGCCGGCTCGCCGCCGCCGACGCCCGGGTCGCCGAACGTGACCTCGCAGGTGTTGGAGACCTTGATGCCCATCTTGTGCTCGACGTTGGTGACGTAGGCGCCGTTGCGCTCGCCGAGCTCACCGGTCTCCACGTCGAAGTGGAACTTCGGCACGATGAACAGGCTCAGGCCCTTGGTGCCGGGACCGCCGGCCCCTTCGACGCCCACGGGACGCGCGAGCACCATGTGGATGACGTTGTCGCTCAGGTCGCTCTCGGCCGAGGTGATGAAGCGCTTGACGCCCTCGATGTTCCAGGTGCCGTCGTCGTTCTGGGTGGCCTTGGTGCGGCCGGCGCCCACGTCGGAGCCGGCGTCGGGCTCGGTCAGGACCATCGTGGTGACCCAGCTCTTGTCGACCATCAGCTGGGCGATCTTCTTGTCGCGCTCGTTGCCGTTGCGGTAGACCACGCCGGCGAACATCGGGCCCGCGCCGTACATCCAGATCGCGGGGTTGGCGCCGAGCACCAGCTCGCCCATCGCCCAGTTGAGGCTCGAGGGGGCCAGGGTGCCGCCGAGCTCGGCCATCGTGCCGAGCCGCCAGTACTCCGAGGCCATCCAGGTCTCGTAGCTCTTCTTGAACGCCGCGGGGACAGGCGCGGTGTGGGTCTCGGGGTCGAAGACGGGGGGGTTCCGGTCGGAGTCGGTGAAGGAGTCGCCGAGCTCGCCGCGGGCCATCCGGTCGACCTCGCCGAGGATCGACCTCGCCGTGTCGGTGTCGATGTCGGCGAAGGGGCCGGTGCCGAGGACCTCGTCACGCTTGAGCACCTCGAACAGGTTGAACTCGATGTCGCGCATGTTGCTCTTGTAGTGGCTCACTGACCCACCTTTTCTTCACGTCGGGCGCGACGGCAGCGACTTGCTACCGACCGGTAACAACAAGTATCGACCGCGATCGGGCGCCGCGCAAGCATTCGGGCGAATGTGTGACGAACGCCAAAGGCCCCTACTGGTGGGGGAAACCACGCTCTCCGCCTCGACCGGGGCGTTCGTCGGGGCCTTCCGGGGGACACCACGAGCGGAGTCGATCAGGTCGGTTAATCCGAGCGATCTGACAGACTTAGCGCATGCGCGTCTCCGCCAAAGCCGACTATGCCCTCCGGGCCCTCATCGAGATCGCCAACCGCGACGACGCGCGGCCGGTGAGCGCCGAGGAGCTCGGCAAGCTGCAGGAGATCCCGCACGGCTTCCTCCAGGCGATCCTCGCGGACATGCGCCGGGCCGGCATCGTGGTCAGCCAGCGCGGCCAGTCGGGTGGCTGGCGACTCGCTGCGAAGGCTGCCGACGTGAGCGTCGCCGACGTCATCCGTGCGGTCGACGGACCGCTGGTGAGCGTCTACGGACTGCGCCCGGAAGCAGTGTCCTACAACGAGTCGGCCGACATCCTCCAGCACGTGTGGATCGCGGCCCGCACAGCGCTGCGCGAGGTCTTCGAGACCGTCACGATCGAGGCCCTGGCGGCGCGCACGTTGCCCGACGCGGTCGAGGCGCTCACCCAGGACGAGGACGCCTGGCAGCCCCACTGAGGCTGCGCTTTTCATCAATTCTGTGGATGTGTGACGGCCGTCGCTGACGGCAATCTTGGCGAGTCATCAGTCGGCTCGTGGGGAGTCCTGACGATGGCGCGGGGGGAGCCCCCACTATCCAAGGAGACACACCATGAAGAAGATCATCGCCGTTCCCGTCGTCGCGGTCATCGCCGCAGTCGGCGCCGCCTCCGCCGCCGGTTTCGCGGGTGGCGTCAGCGCCGACCCGATCCAGACCGGTGACGACCAACGACCTGACCTGCGCCAACAGCGCGAGCGTGGTCGAGTGGGGCAACAACGACCACGTCGCGACCCCGTTCGTGGACAGCGTCCAGGTGAAGCTCAACGGACGCCGACTGCCGGGTCAGGCCGTCCATGTGCTCGCCGCTGACCCCCGGCGGCACCGAGATGGGCCGCTTCAAGCCGTCGCAGGTGCCCGCCGACCTGGAGTCCGGCACGCAGTACGTGACGCTCTACCACGCGGGTTCCCGGGCAGCCACGGCATCAAGACCACGGACCTCGACCGCGTCCGCATCTCGATCGACGGTGGTTACGCCGGGTCCCGAGCAACGGCTCGCAACTGAGCCACAGCACGCATCAGCCGGTGGCGCTCGACCTGAGCGCCACCGCTCGCGTCGCTCCGACACGCGCGACGCCGTAGGGGGTTCGAGTGAAGCGTTACCTGTTGAGCCGCAAGATGTTGGCAACCTCGTCGTGCTCGCCCTTCTCGGCGTCTGGTTCGTCACGCTCGCCCCGACCGTGTTCAAGGGGCCCGCCGGCTACATCGAGGTGTCCGGGCACAGCATGGACGGCACCTACGAGACGGGCGACCTGATCCTCACGCACAAGCAGGACACGCTACGCCGTCGGGCGACATCGTCGCGTTCAAGGTCCGCTTACGGTGACGGCATGGGCCAGGTGATCCACCGCATCGTCGGCGGCAACGGGACCACCGGCTACACCACGCAAGGTGACAACAACCCGGACCCCGACCCGTGGCACCCGACCGACGCCGACGTCGTCGGCAAGGCCTGGCACCGCTTCGAGGGCAAGGCCTGGATCATCCACCTGCCGCAGCGACCCCTGGTTCGTCGGCGTGGCCGCCGGTGTCCTCACCCTGGTCATGCTCGGGCTCGATGCCATCCCGCGCCGCAAGCGGAACTCGTCGAGGGCGAAGCGGCACCGTGCTCGTCCCTGCCATGCCGCCGCAGGCGGCGACCCGAGCCCGCACATTCCTCGGGTGCAGCCAGCGCCCGACTCCACGCCCGCCGTTCCACCGGTGACCTGGCGCAGTCGCGCGCCGAGAGGGCCTGGCGCCGGGCGCGCCGCATCCGCCGACGAGTCTGCGACCAAGCAGGAGGGTCGCCCGTGAAGGATCAAGCGGACCCTCGCGGCCTGGCCGCTGTGGTCGGAGTGCTGTGGTCACGGCGTGCTGGTCCGCCGCCCCGCTTCAGCGGCGCAGCTGCACGTCTCCTCGGTCCCCTCCAGACCTGGCGGCTGGAGAACGCGGCCCCGGTCCTGCCCGGGATCATCCCTGCCTGTCCACCGAGTCCGCTCCCCGTCGGCACGCCGCGAAGTCTCGCGACTGACGACGCGACCTCGCAGGCCCCGACACGTTGCCGGAAAGCCCTCGCACGCCGAGACGACACCGGAGTCCGCGGCCACCCCGGACGACCTGGACGCGGGCGCCGAAGGCGCACGAGCGCGACCATCGAGCCGGCCACGGACCCCTTGACGGCTCCCTCTGACTCGTCCGCCTCGTCGGACACGTCCGGACCCGCGCGGACGAGGCCGACGGCACGCCCTCGTCGCCGGCGAACCTCGAGGCCTGCGGTGACCTCAGCCAGTACGACGAGGTGGTCTACGGCACGGCAGGAGACGACACCCTCGTCGCCGGAGCCGGGAGGCAGGTGCTGGTCGGTCTCGGGGGGGACGACGTGCTCGACGGTGGGGACGGCGACGACTGCCTCGTCGGGGGTTCCGGCGGGGACGAGCTGATCGGTGACGCTGCGGACGACGAGCTGGACGGAGGCCCTGGGGCCGACGCGACAGCTCCCACGGACGACGGCGTGCTGGTCCCGCTCGAGGACGCGACGACTGCGACTGACTGACCTGCCGCGAGCGTGCTCTCGACTCAACCTGGCGGTCATCTCGCGTTCATCTCCCCGTAGTGGACGTCCTCGACGCTGGGTGCATGTCACGAAGAAAGCTCGTCTGGCACATCGGACTCGCCCACGCCCCGCGCCCGGTCGTCGGAGCCAACCTGCAGGCCCACCGGGAGTCGCTCGAGAGCCACGGGGTCTCGGTCGCCGCCTCCGCCGAGGAGGCCCGGCTGGCCACCCATGAGCTGCTCCGCGACCACCGCGCGGCCGGTCTCTCCCGCTCCGAGGTGGAGGGTCAGTGGGCCCGGATCTGCGACCGGGTCTGGTCGCACAAGGGCGTCTCGCTGCTCTCCACGCCGGACCTGTGTGCCGCGGACAAGGACCAGATCCGGCTCGCCCTCGACCCGCTGATCGGCCTCGAGGTGCACCTGGTGGTCACCCTCGACTCGTTCTCCCAGCAGCTGTACGGCGCGTGGCTCGCCGAGCTGCGTGCCGGCCGGACGACCGGCTGGGACAAGTACGTCGGCCGCGTGATCGCCGAGCCGCGCGAGCACCGTCAGGCCGACCACTTCTGGGCCGGTCACGAGCTGGCCTCGATCCTGGCGCGTTGGGGCTGGACCTTCCACGCCGACCGGCTGCACGTGGTCGCGCGGCCCGACGCCGGCTCGCACTGGAGCGAGCTCCTCGCCGTGGCGGGGGTCGAGGCCGACCTGCCTCCCATGATCCCGCCGTACGCCGACCCGGCGGGCGTCGCCGTGCTGCGCAAGGTGAACCGGCAGCTCGAGGGTCCCCTGGGAGGGGGCTCGCTCCACCTGCTGACCTCGCCCGACCACGAGCGGGCAGCGATGCCCGTGGCCCGCACGACGGCGCTGGACCCCCTGGTCGAGCGCTGGGAGGCGACCCTCGCGTCGGTCGGCCACGACCTCCGCGGCAGCCTGGAGATGCTGACCGAGCCCGGCGAGGCCACCGACCTGCCCGGATCCCGTGACCAGCTGGGCGTGGCCGTCGACGCGCTGGCCGACGCGCTCGCCGAGAACGCGCGGCTGCGCACCCGCGTCACCGAGCTCGAGTCCGACCGTGACCGTCTCGACCGCAAGCGCCGCAAGTGGAAGACCCGAGCCCAGGCCGGATCTGTTCGACAAAACTGAAACACGTTACAGTTTGCCGATGATCGAGTCTGAGTTCGTCACCTGGGAAGCGCCGGACGGCGACCACCCCGTACGCCGCCTCTCGCAGCGCTCCTACGACCTCGTGTCGCGCAAGCAGAAGGACGAGTGGCTCACCCTGTGGGCCGAGGACGCCGTGATCGAGGACCCGGTCGGGCCGTCGTTCTTCGACCCCGAGGGGAAGGGCCACCACGGCCTCGAGGGCGTCTCGGCGTTCTGGGACATGGCGATCGCGCCGGTCAAGGAGTTCCACTTCACCATCCGCGACTCCTTCGCCAACGGCAACGCCTGCGCCAACATCGGCACGTTCTCGACCGTGCTCGAGGACGGCTCGCTCGCCGACACCGACCTGATCGCCGTCTACCGGGTCGACGACGAGGGGAAGATGGTCTCGATGTCCGCGCACTGGGAGGTCGAGCGGACGATGGCGACCCTGCGCAAGCCCGAGTAGGGCCGCAGACGCGCGGACACAAGTACGGCGCGGAGCCGGTCGCTGAGCGTGCGACGAGTCGGCGGGCCTGACTTGTGTCCGCGCGTCTGCGGCTTCCTGCGCCGACCGGTCCGGCTCAGCCGATCGCGTCGACGCGCTCCCGCACCCACTCGACGAGGGGGCGCAGCGCGCGCCAGTCCTTGCGGACCCGGTCGAGCAGGTCGGGGGTGTCGAGGTTCTCGAAGCCGTAGCCCTTGGTCATCGACATCGACTTGTAGCGCAGCAGCTCGATCCGCGGGTGGTCCGCGGGATAGCCGCGCGGGGAGGTCTTGAGCTGGTCGCCACGGACCTCGAACCCCTTCTTGCGCAAGCGACCGACGATCCTCTCCAGCTCGACACCGGAGTGCTCGGTGTCGATGGCGGTCCGGATCCGGGCCAGGTCGGGGCCGCCGGCGTGGTAGTAGCCGCCGCTGACCCGGACCCCCGGTGAGCCGACCTGGACGTAGTAGCCCGTGGCCGCGCCCACCTGCACGATCGCGCCCTGGTGGTTCTTGTACGGCGTCTTGTCCTTGGCGAACCGCACGTCCCGGTAGGGGCGGAACACCTTCGCCGTCCCGAACTCGTCGGCGAGCGCAGCGGTCAGGGCCAGCATCGGTTCGCGCACGGCGGAGTCGTAGACGTGCTTGTGCGCCTCCCAGAACGACTTGGTGTTGTCGAGCTCCAGGTCGTCGTAGAAGTCGAGCGCGGCGTCAGGGAAACCAGTGAATTTCGACAAGCTCATTCACCGTGGGGAGCTTCGCGCGGAGCCTTCATAGGGAGCGGATGACGAGATTCGAACTCGCGACATCGACCTTGGGAAGGTCGCGCTCTACCAACTGAGCTACATCCGCATGCCGTCCGACCCGAAGGGCGACCGACGCAGGAGAGGTTACCCGAAACGTGGCGGCGCTCAGATGGGGGCCAGCACCGGCCGCTTCGGAGAGATCCCGTCGCCGGACGAGCGCCCGGTGACGCGGCGGTGCACCCACGGGCCGGCGTGCGTGCGGACCCACTCCACGTTCTTCGCGCGCGTCTCGCGACCGGTCAGCTCCGGACGCGCCGTCGGGGGCAGCGCCTCGAGCGAGTGCGGCACGCCGAGCACGTCCAGGACGGCCATCGCCATGCGTTGGTGGCCGGCGGGACCGAGGTGCATCCGGTCGGTGTCCCAGTAGCCGAAGTCGCGGTACTCCCGCATCCGCCAGAAGTCGACGAGAAGGGTTCCGTGCCGCTCCGCGATCTCGCGCACGGCCTCGGTGTAGAGCGCGAACCGGCCCCGGAGCGGCCGGTAGATCGCCGAGCCGCCGGGGTCGAAGGCGGTGAACAGCACCACGGTCGCGCCGGTCGCGGCGAGGCGGGCGACCGCGGCGTCGTACAGCGCGGTGTTGGCGTCGATGTCCACGCGCGGTCGCAGGATGTCGTTGGCCCCGGCGTACGACGTGACCAGGTCCGGCGCGAGGGCCAGGGCCGGCTCGAGCTGCTCGTCGAGCACGCCGCGCAGCTTGCGCCCGCGGATGGCGAGGTTGGCGTAGCCGAAGGCGGGGTCGCTGCCTGCCGACTGCTGCGCCAGCACCTCGGCCGCCCGGTCCGCCCAGCCGCGCCAGCCGTTGGGACGCGACGGGTCCGGGTCGCCGACGCCCTCGGTGAAGGAGTCACCGATCGCGACGTACCGGGTGAAGTTCGTGGTCGTCATGGTGGGACCAGTGTGGGACCTCGGCCCGGCGCCCGTGCTGCGGGGTAGGTTGTCGGCGTGCTCCTCTCCGACCGCGACATCCTGTCCGAGATCGAGGCGAAGCGGATCGTCATCGAGCCGTACGACGAGGCGATGATCCAGCCCTCGAGCATCGACTTCCGGCTGGACCGCTTCTTCCGCGTCTTCGAGAACCACCGCTACCCGCACATCGACCCTGCCGCCGACCAGTCGGACCTGACCCGCGAGGTCGAGCCCACCGGCGACGAGCCGTTCATCCTGCACCCCGGCGAGTTCGTGCTCGGCTCCACCTTCGAGGTGGTGACGCTGCCCGACGACCTGGCTGCGCGGGTCGAGGGGAAGTCGTCGCTGGGCCGCCTGGGGCTGCTGACGCACGCCACGGCCGGCTTCGTGGACCCCGGGTTCAGCGGGCACGTCACCCTCGAGCTGGCCAACGTCGCGACGCTGCCGATCAAGCTCTACCCCGGCATGAAGATCGGCCAGCTGTGCTTCTTCCGGCTGTCGTCGCCCGCCGAGCACCCCTACGGCTCGGAGAAGTACGGCTCGCGCTACCAGGGCCAGCGTGGCCCCACGCCGTCGCGTTCCTACGCGAACTTCCAGCGCACCCGCATCTGACCCTTCCCGGAGGATTCCCGTCCCATCGGGTGGATCCCCCTTGCCACGAGACCCGATGCACAGGTTAGCCTTACCTTACTAAGGCTCCCCTAACTCAAGGATCTCCGATGAAGCGACTGCGCACGGCCGCGCTGGCACTGACCCTGGGCGCACTCGCCCTGACCGGCTGCACGACCGGGTCCACGGACAGCACGGCGGACGAGAGCTCGTCGGCCACGTCGGCCACGTCGGCCGATGCCGGTGCCTTCCCCGTCACCATCAAGCACGCCTTCGGCGAGACCACGATCGAGAAGGAGCCGAAGCGGGTGGCGACCCTCGGCTGGAGCGACCAGGACAACGCGGTGGCGCTGGGCGTCGTACCCGTGGGCGCGACGAAGCTGACCTGGGGCGGCAACGCGGGCGGGTCCTCCGACTGGTTCGACGCCGCGGTGGCGAAGACGGGCGCCCAGGCGCCGGTGCGGTACGACGACTCCGACGGCGCCCCGACCACGGACATCGCCAAGCTGGCCCCCGACGTGATCCTGGCGACGAACTCGGGGATCACCGAGCAGGAGTACGAGAAGCTCAGCAAGATCGCGCCCGTCGTGGCCTACCCCGAGGCGCCCTGGGTGACTCCGTGGCAGACCACGCTCGAGACGGTCGGCAAGGCACTCGGTCGCAGCGACGAGGCGAAGACGGTCGAGGAGGAGACCCAGGCGAAGATCGACGCCGCCAAGACGGACCACCCGGACCTGGCCGGCAAGTCGCTGATCTTCGGCTACCTCACCACCACGGACCTGTCCACGATCGGGATCTACGCGCCGCAGGACCCGCGGGTCTCGTTCATGCACGACCTCGGCCTGAAGGACGCACCGGCGGTCGCCGGCGCGATCAAGCCCGGCGAGTTCTACGGGACCGTCTCCGCCGAGCGTGCCTCGAACCTCGGCTCCGACGTGTTCCTGACCTGGTCGGAGAACCCGGGCGACATGAAGACCTTCACCGACAACCAGCTGCTCGGGAAGATCCCGGCGATCGAGGACGGCCGTGCCTACGCGGAGGCCGACAAGTCGGTCGCGCTGGCCGTGACCAACCCGACGCCGCTCTCGGTCCCGGTCATCCTCGACAAGTTCGTGCCGAAGGTGTCCGCAGCCCTCCAGGGCTCGTGACGCAGGGGTGACCACGCTTCCGGCACCCCCCGACGTCCGCGCCGACCCGCCAGCCACGACGGGTCGGCGCGGACCCGCTGCCGCCGTGCTGGTCCTGGTCGGTGCGCTCGTCGCGGTGTCGGTCGCCTCCGTCCTCATCGGGTCGCGCCCGATCTCGCCGGGTGTCGTCCTGGACTCCGACGACTCGCTACACGGCATCGCCGCCGCGCGGATCGACCGGACCGTGCTGGGTCTCGTCGTCGGTGCCGCCCTGGGTCTCGTCGGTGCCCTGATGCAGGGGCTCACCCGCAACCCGCTGGCCGATCCCGGCATCCTCGGCATCAGTGCAGGCGCCGCGTTCGCGATGGTGCTCGCGATCTCCGCCTTCGGGATCTCCGACCTCCGCGGCTACGTGTGGTTCGCCTTCGCCGGGGCAGCCGTGGCCATGGTGCTGGTCCATGGGGTCGCCTCGGTGGGACGTGACGGGACCACGCCGATCAAGGTGGCCATCGCCGGCGCCGCGGTCACGGCCGCGCTGAGCAGCTGGACGCAGGGAGTGCTGCTCAGCGACCGCAAGACGATCGAGTCGTTCCGGCTCTGGCAGGTCGGGACCATCGGCGGCCGGGCGAGCGACGTACTCCTGATCGGGCTGCCGTTCCTCGTGCTCGGCGCCGTCCTCGCCCTCGGCTCGGTGCGTCGACTGAACGCGCTCGCCCTCGGCGACGACCTGGCGCGCGGGCTCGGGCGCCGGGTCGGCCTGGACCGGCTCGTGATCGGCCTGGCCGTGGTGCTGCTGGCCGGTGGTGCGACCGCACTGGCGGGTCCCGTGGCGTTCGTCGGGCTGATCGTCCCGCACGCGGTGCGAGCCGCGGTGGGCCCCGACTACCGGTGGGTGCTGCCGCTCAGCCTGGGGTACGGCGCCGTGCTGGTCGTCGCCGCCGACGTGGTCGGTCGCGTCGTCCTGCCGCCGGGCGAGGTCCAGGTCGGCGTGATGACCGCGCTCGTGGGGGTGCCGTTCTTCCTGCACCTCGTGCGCCGCGGCCGGATGGGGGCGCTGTGACCGTCGTGCGCGACCTCGCCCCGGTGACCGCGTCCCGTGGTCGGAAGCCGGCCCGACACGAGGCGGTCGAGGCCGTACGCCGCGCGCGTCGCGGGCCGGCACGGCGTACGACGTTCGTGCTGGTCGGCCTGACGACCCTGCTCACGCTGGTGTTCGCAGCGCGCGTGCTGCTCGGGGACTTCCTGATCACGCTGCCGGACTTCTTCCGGATCCTCACCGGCACCGACATCCCGGGCGCGAGCTACATCCTGATGGAGGGCAAGCTGCCCCGGGCGGTGCTCGGGATCCTGGTCGGCGCGGCGTTCGGCGTGGGTGGCGCGATCTTCCAGACGATCCTGCGCAACCCGCTGGCCAGCCCGGACATCGTCGGCGTCAGCATCGGCGCCAGCGCCGCGGCGGTCTTCGCCATCGTGACGCTGGGCCAGCGCGGTGGCTGGGTCTCCGTCGCCGCCGTCCTGGGCGCTCTCGCCATCTCCTTCCTGGTGCGCTGGCTGGTCGGCCCGTCCGCCGGCAACCGACTCGTACTCGTGGGCGTGGGCGTGAGCGCCGCCCTGCTCTCGATCGTGCAGTACCTGTTCACCCGGGCCGACGAGTGGGACGTGCAGCTGGTCCTGCAGTGGCTCACCGGCAGCCTCAGCCGGGTCGACTGGGCGACCGTCCGGATCCTGACGGTGCTGCTGCTCGTCCTGGTGCCGGTTCTGGTCTGGCTCGCGCGGTCCGCCCGCGTGGCCGAGCTCGGCGACGACACCGCCGCTGGGCTCGGGGTCTCCCCGCGGCGCTCGGAGGCGCTGCTGCTGGTGGGAGTGCTGCTGGTGGCGCTGGGCGTCGCAGCCGCGGGTCCGATCGCCTTCGTGGCGTTCCTCGCCGGGCCGATCGCGCGCTCCCTCAACGGCGGCCGCACGACGTTGGTGGGCGCCGGGCTCGTCGGCGCGGTGATCGTGGTCGCGGCGGACTACGTGGCGGCCTACCTGGTGCCCGACGTGAACTACCCGGTCGGCGTCGTGACCGGCGCGATCGGGGCTCCGTTCCTGCTGTGGCTGCTGGCCACCGGCCGAACCTCGAGGAGGTCCTGATGGACACCCGACCCGACCAGGACGCGCGGACCAGCCGGCTGGCGGCGCGCGACGTCTCGCTCGGCTACGGCGACCGCGCCGTGGTCCGCGACCTGTCCACCGACGTGCCGGACGGTCAGGTCACCGGCATCGTCGGCGCCAACGCGTGCGGCAAGTCGACCCTACTGCGCGGGATGGCGCGGCTGCTGCGGCCGACCTCGGGAGCGGTGCTCCTCGACGGCCACGCGATCGCGACGCTGCCCTCGCGCCAGGTGGCGCGGACGCTCGGCCTGCTCCCGCAGAACCCGGTCACGCCCGAGGGCGTCGCCGTCGTCGACCTGGTCGGCCGCGGCCGACACCCGCACCAGGGCGCGTTCCGCCGGTGGTCGCGCGAGGACGAGCAGGCCGTCGCGCACGCCCTCGAGCTCACCCACACCCTGGACCTCGCCGACCGTCTGGTCGACGAGCTCTCCGGCGGGCAGCGACAGCGGGTGTGGGTCGCGATGGCGCTCGCCCAGGAGACCGAGCTGCTCCTGCTCGACGAGCCGACGACGTACCTCGACATCGCCCACCAGATCGAGGTGCTCGACCTGCTGCACGACCTCAACCAGAGCCGTGGGACCACGATCGTGATGGTGCTCCACGAGCTCAACCTCGCTGCGAGGTACGCCGACCACCTCGTCGCCATGCGCGAGGGCGAGGTCGTCGCCGCCGGACCGCCCAGCGAGGTGATCACCGAGACCAGTGTCCGCGAGGTGTTCGGGATGGAGTGCCGCGTCATCGAGGACCCCGTCACCGGGACGCCGATGGTGATCCCCCTGGGTCGCCGGGCCCACACCCACCCCCCACGGAGGACCGCATGACCGACCACGTGACCTACCCGCCCAGCGTCCTGCTCACCCTGGCCGAGGTGCACTCGGTCACCCGCCTGAGCCCGGCGTTCGTCCGGATCGAGCTGGCGAGCGCGGCCTTCGTCGACCTCGGCGAGGACGGCTTCGACACGCGCTTCAAGGTGGTGCTGCCTGGCCCCACCGGAGAGCTGCCGCCGATCCCCGAGGTCCCGGAGGACTACTACGCGCTCTGGGCGGAAGCCCCCGACGACCGGCGTTCCCCGATGCGCACCTACACGGTCCGCGACGTCGTCCGCGACCGCGACGACGTGCGCCTGGTGGTCGACTTCGTGGTGCACGACGACGACGGGCACGGCGTCGGGCCAGCCTGCCGGTGGGCCCTGGCGGCGAGGCCGGGTGACGTGGTCCAGGTGATCGCGCCGCACCTGCTCACCGAGTACGGCGGCACCGAGTTCGACCCTGCCGGGCACCGGCACCTCCTCCTGGTCGGCGACGAGACCGCCGTACCCGCGATCGCGCGGATCCTGGCCGACCTCGGTCCGGGCCACCACGGCGAGGTGTTCCTCGAGGTGCCCACCGCGGCGGACATCCTCGACCTCCCCGCGCGCGACGGCTTCGAGGTCCGGTGGCTGCCGCGCAACCACGCGGCGTACGGGCGAAGGGTGGTGCAGGAGGTGCGCCGCCACCTCGGGCTGCCGCCGTCGACCGAGTTCGAGCCCCTCCCCGGGCTGCCGTCCGACCCGGAGAGTGATCTGGACGTCGACGTCTGGGAGACCCCGCGCTACTCGTCCTCGGGCGAGGACGTCGAGGCCCAGCTCCGCACCCGCTCGCTCGGCCACGACCTGGACGACACCTACGCCTGGATCGCCGGGGAGTCCTGGATGGTCAAGGTGCTCCGCCGCAGCCTCGTCTCCGAGCTCGGCGTCGAACGCGCGCAGGTCGCCTTCATGGGCTACTGGCGCGAGGGGGTCTCGATGAAGGGCTGACCGTCCGTCCGGTTTCCCAGGTTGAGAACCCCAACTGCCTCTTCACCCAGGTTGCTCCACGGGTGAAGAGGCAGCTTGACCTCTTGACCTGGGAAACCGTCCCGGGCTCAGCGGACCGCCGGGATCGTCAGGACCGACGGGTACGCCGCGGAGCTGTGGATCGTGATCCCCGTGAGCGAGCCGGGGAGCTGGGGCAGGGTCGGGGTCAGGTGGGGCGTGTCGAAGGCCTGGACGGCGATCCGCAGCCGGTGACCCTTCTCGATCGAGGCTCCGGTCGGGAAGACCTCCACGTCGACGGGCGCCACGGCGCCGAGGGCGAGTGGCTTCTCCGCCGCCCTGGTGAACGGGTGGAAGGCCTGGATCAGCTTCCCGTCGAGGTAGCGGGACCTCGCGGTGTCCAGCGCGCGGTGCGAGACGACCTGCCAACCGCCGGTGAGCCTCGTGACCTTGCCATCGGGAGCGACGTCCTCGACGGCGACCGAGAGCATCCCGTTGCCGCCGATGGTCGAGACGTAGAGCCGGGCGTTGATCGGGCCCTGGAAGCGCACCGGCTTCGCCACGGCCGGGGAGTCGAACGTGACGCCGGCGAGGTCGTTGACCCGGTTGTCGTCCAGGCACGGGTTGGGCAACGGGTTCTGGCCCATGATGCCGGCGGTCCACTGGTTGGTGGAGCGGGTGCACAGGCCGGCCACGGGGATCGGCAGCACCTGTGCAGTGCCCGCCTTCGCGGTGCCCGTGGTCAGGGCGCCGGGCGTGCCGTTGCTGGCACTGCCGGAGAGCTGGTACGTCGCTGCCGTGCGGTCGCTGCCGACCCAGCGGCTGGTCGTGCGCCAGGCACCGGTGCCCTGCTCGTAGTAGGTGACCGGGGCGATGTCGGAGTCGAGGGTCGTGTCGCGCACGCCCTTGACGTAGTGGTCGAACCAGCGCAGCTGCAGCTCGTTCAGCGCGCCGTACCCGGCGTTGCCGACCTCCGCGCCCGACGACCCCTTCAGGTGATCCCAGGGGCCGATGATCATCTTGGTCGGCACGCCGCGCTTCTGGAGGCGCTCGAAGAGCAACGGCGTACCGCGCTGGAACAGGTCGAACTCACCGCTGACCAGGAAGGTCGGCACGTCGACCTTGTCGATCACGTTGATCGGGGAGCGCTGCTTGTAGAAGTCCCCGTCGTACGCCGTCTCCTCCCCGGCCAGCGCCTTGACGAGCGTCGGCCCGGTGAAGGTGCCCGCCGCGCCGATGTGCGAGGCGAGGGCGCCGATGCCCGACTGGGGATCGGTTCCGGCGACCGCCGGCGGGATCAGCCCGGTGGCCGTGACCAGGCCCAGCCACAGCGGCATGAAGCCGGAGTCGACCTGCCCGCCGGAGGCGACCACGTCCCGGTAGACGTCCGCCGCGGGCACCTGCGGGAAGATCGCCTTGAGTCCCGCGGGCTTGCCGGCAGCGGCGAAGATCTGGCTGATCCCCATGTAGGAGGCGCCGGTCATCGCGGTGTTCCCGTTGCTCCACGGCTGCCGGTGCGCCCAGGTCATCACCTCGGACGCGTCGAGGTCCTCGCGCTTGTCGAACGCGTTCCACTGCCCCTCCGACGAGCCGGTGCCACGGGCGTCGACGGTGAGCTGGGCGTAGCCGCGCTTGACGAGGTACGCCGGGTCCGCGCCGGCGAGCGTCCCGCCGAAGCCGCCCGCGATCACCGTCTTGTTGTAGGCCGTGATCGTCACGATCACCGGCACCTTGGCGCCGATGGGAGTGCCGTCCGCGTTGGCCGGCAGGGTCAGGTCGCCGCGCAGCCGCACCCCGTCGGACATCGGGATGGCGAGGTCCTTGGTGACGGAGGTCTGGGTGTACTGCGCCGGCCGCGGCTTCCAGGTGCTCGTGGCGGCGGTCGTGGGACGACGGCCGCTTCGGCCGGCGCTGCCAGGGATGTCGCCAGGGCGAGCGGCCCGGCGATCAGGGCACCGGCAACGGCGGGTGCGACGAGCAGACGGGCGAACGAGCGTGACGACATCTGGATCCTCCCCTGGGTCTCTGGGTGGAGAAACGACCGGAACTGGAACCGGTTACAGAAGGTGACCGGGGTCACCATCCCGCGGTTCGAGGGGCCAGGGCCGAGGACAACGGAAGATCCCCGGCACCAGGTGCCGGGGATCTCCGTTGATGCCGTGGTCGGGACGCTCAGAGGTCGAAGAGCGAGCCGCCCTCCTTGATCTCGGCGTCCGTCTTGGGCTGGTGGGCTTCGCCGGAGGTGGCCGGCTTCGGCTTCTCCTCCTGCTCGGGCTCGTCGGCCGCGTCGTCGCCCTCGTCGGTGCTGTCGCCCTCGTCGGTGGAGGACTCCGCGGAGTCGGTCGAGTCGGAGTCGGTCGCGTCGGAGTCGGTCGAGCCGCCCTCGGCGTACTTCGCCTTGATGTCGCGCAGTGAGGTGATCGGCGCGTCGTCGGACGACTCGGCCTCCTCGGGCTCCTCGTCGGCCTGCTCGTCGGCCTGCTCGGGTTCGACGTCGGTGTCGGCGTCGTCCTGGCTGCGGTCGACGTCCTCGTCGGTGGTGGAGTCACCGGCGGCGTCCTCGCCGGCCTTCTCCTCCGGTTCGGCAGCCTCCGGCTCGGCATCGTCCGTCTCGGCCGGCTCGTCGGTCGAGGTCTGCGCTGCGGGGGCGGGCTTGGTGACCTCTTCCTCGGCGGGTGCCTCGATGTCGAAGAGCGAGCCGCCCTCGGGGATCTCGGTGCCGGGGGTGGAGGCGGTGCCGGTCGATGCTGCGGCGGCGGGTGCCTCCTCGGTGGGGGCCTCGGCCTGCTCGGGTTCGACGTCGGTGTCGGCGTCGTCCTGGCTGCGGTCGACGTCCTCGTCGGTGGTGGAGTCGCCGGCGGCGTCCTCGCCGGCCTTCTCCTCCGGTTCGGCAGAGTCCGGTTCGGCAGAGTCCGGCTCGGCATCGTCCGGCTCGGCCGGCTCGTCGGTCGAGGTCTGCGCTGCGGGGGCGGGCTTGGTGACCTCTTCCTCGGCGGGTGCCTCGATGTCGAAGAGCGAGCCGCCCTCGGGGATCTCGGTGCCGGGGGTGGAGGCGGTGCCGGTCGATGCTGCGGCGGCGGGTGCCTCCTCGGTGGGGGCCTCGGCCTGCTCGGGTTCGACGTCGGTGTCGGCGTCGTCCTGGCTGCGGTCGACGTCCTCGTCGGTGGTGGAGTCACCGGCGGCGTCCTCGCCGGCCTTCTCCTCGGGCTCGGCAGCCTCCGGTTCGGCAGCCTCCGGTTCGGCAACCTTGGCCTCTGCCTCGGACGAGTCGTCGACCAGGTCGAAGAGCGACCCGCCGCCGAAGCCCTCGTCGGACTTCGCCGTCTCGGGCTCGGCAGCCTTGGCCTCGGGCTCGCCCTCGGGCTCCGGCGCTGCCTTCGCCTCCGGCTCGGCGTCCGCTGACTCCTCAGCGGAGTCGTCCGACTCGTCGCCGCCGATGTCGAACAGCGAGCCACCGCTGGAAGCAGCCGCAGCCTCGGGTGCCTTCTCGGCTGCCTTCTCGGGTTCCGCCTTGGCCTCCGGCTCGGCCTCTGCGGAGTCCTCGGAGTCGTCGCCGAGGTCGAACAGCGAGCTGCCGCCTGACGCCTTCGCGGCCGGGCCGACGTCCTCGGTCCTGGTGACCGTCTCCTCGGTCTGGGTGGTGTCGCCGGCCTCGGGCTCGGCCTTGGTGGCCTCGTCGGTGGCGTCCTCGCGCTCGATCGTGGCGGTGGCGGTGCCGCCGCCCGAAGCGGCCTTGGCCTCGGATGCGGCCTGCTTGGCGGCCGGCCTCGACTCGCCCTTGACCGAGGCGAGCAGCATCTGCGCGACGTCGAGGACCTCGACCTCCTCGCGCGCCTCGCCCTTGGCCTGGGCGGAGGTGAGCCCGTCGGAGAGCATCACGCGGCAGAACGGGCAGCCGACGGCGATCTGGTCGGCGCCGGTCCCGACGGCCTCCATCGTGCGGGTCTCGTTGATCCGGGTGCCGATCGTCTCCTCCATCCACATGCGGGCGCCGCCGGCGCCGCAGCAGAAGGAGCGCTCGGAGTTGCGCGGCATCTCCGTGAACGAGGCGTCCGGGATGACGCTCAGCAGCTCGCGCGGCGGGGAGTACACCCCGTTGTGGCGACCGATGTAGCAGGGGTCGTGGTAGGTGATGGAGCGCTTGTCGCCACCACCGGCCGACGCGACCGGAGCGAGCTTCTTCTCGCGCACGAGCCGGTTCAGCAGCTGGGTGTGGTGCACCACCTCGAGCTCGATGCCGAGCTGGCTGTACTCGTTCTTCAGGGTGTTGAAGCAGTGCGCACAGGTGGAGACGACCTTCTTGACCTTCGTCTCCTTGAAGGTCGCGATGTTCTCGGCGGCCAGGCTCTGGAACACGAACTCGTTGCCGGCGCGACGGGCGGAGTCACCGGTGCAGGTCTCGCCGTTGCCGAGCACGGCGAAGCTGACGCCGGCCATGTCGAGCAGCTCGGCCACCGCGCGGGTCGTCTTCTTCGCGCGGTCCTCGTAGGCGCCCGCGCAGCCGACCCAGAACAGCCACTCGACCTCGTCGAGCGACTCGACGTCCTCGCCGACGACCTTGACGTCGAAGGGCAGGTCCTTCGCCCAGTCCAGCCGGGCCGTCGACGACATGTTCCACGGGTTGCCCTTGTTCTCCAGGCCCTTGAACAGGCCGTTGAGCTCCGCCGGGAAGTTCGACTCGACCAGCACCTGGTAGCGGCGCATGTCGACGATGTGGTCGACGTGCTCGATGTCGACCGGGCACTGCTGCACGCAGGCGCCGCAGGTCACGCAGGACCACAGGACGTCGGGATCGATGACGCCGCTGCCGTCCTCGGGCATGTAGAACCACTCGTCACCGGTGTCCCCGATGAGCGGGCGCTCGACCTCCTTGGCCAGCGCCTCGTTGCCCGCGAGCAGCGACTCGCGCTTGCCCTCGTCGGCCAGCAGGTACGGCGTCTTCGACAGCGTGTGGTCGCGCAGAGCCATCATCATCAGCTTGGGCGAGAGCGGCTTCTCGGTGTTCCACGCCGGGCACTGGTCCTGGCAGCGACCGCACTCGGTGCAGGTCGCCATGTCGAGGATGCCCTTCCAGCTGAAGTCCTCAGCCGCACCGACACCCAGCTTGGCGTCCTCGTCGAGGTCCTCGAGGTCGTCGAGGGTCAGCGGCTTGCCGGCGTTCATCATCGGCTTCGCCGCGCCCAGGGCCACCGGCTCGCGACCGAACATCACGTTGAGCGGGGCCACGAAGATGTGCAGGTGCTTGGAGTTGAGCACGAAGATGAGGAAGACCAGCATCACGCCGATGTGCAGCAGCAGGCCGATGCCGATCAGGGCGGTGCTGTCCGGCAGCACCTTGCCCAGCCCGTAGGAGACGAAGGCGGCCTTGCCGTAGCCGTTGTCGGTGCCCATGTCGCGCGCCTCGACGGCGCCGCGGAAGAGGAACAGCGTCCAGAGGACGTTGAAGATCATGAACAGCGTCAGGTACGCCGGGCCGAGGTGCGACCCGAAGAAGCGGGACTTGCGTCCCTGGTGCTTCGGGTTGTTCACGATGCGGATCCACCAGAACGTGATGATGCCGAAGAAGCACATCACCGCGATGAAGTCCTGCAGGAAGCCGAGGACGGCCCAGTTGCCGAAGACGAACCAGTTCCACTCGGGGTCGCGTGACAGCAGCACGGCGTACGCCTCGAGGTAGACCGTCCCCAGGATCAGGAAGGCCCAGAACACGAAGAAGTGCGCAGCGCCGGGGATCGACCACTTGAGCAGCTTCTTCTGGCCGAGGACCTCGACACCCTGCCTCTTGAGCGTGTTGCCGAGACGGCCGACGGCGCCCTGGATGCGATCGGGTGCCGGCTGACCGTGGCTGATCGCACGGTAGAGGAACAACGCGCGGCGGGCCGCGAGCGACAACGCGACCACGGTCATCAGCAGGCCGACAATGAGCACGAGCGTCACTTGTCACTCCCAAATCGTTCAGAGGGGGTATCTCCGGGCGCAGCCAGTCGCCTTCGCGGGCAGACTACGGGCATCTGCTTGGCCCTGGCAGTCGGAATCGGTGTGACAAAGGCTACCTGCGGGTAACTCGTCGTCGTTCAGGGCCCGGAGACGCGCGTCACCTTCCCGGCACCGTCGAACTGCACGGATACCTTTCCGGCGCTCGAGCAGTAGGTGAACGCGGAACCGAGCCGACGATCCGGCTGTCCGACCGCCGTCAGCGTCTGCCAGGACGTCATGCCTGGCCTGACCTTGGCGGTGAACGTCGCCGGCGACAGCTTCGTCTCCGGGTTCGTGCAGGCGTTGGACTTCACGCCGTAGGCCCGCTCCCACATCTGCAGGTAGGCCTCCGGACCGCGGGACATGTCCTTGACGATGTCGTTGCCCGCCTGCATCTTCAGGTCCTGGATCCAGTCCGGGTAGAGCCCGTAGTGGGCCACGCCGTCCTTGTTGATGTCGTAGGTGCGCTGACCGCTGACCTGCCTGTCGACCTTGACGCCACCGAGCGTGGTGAACGGGTAGGTCACCGGGTGGTTGGTCGCGGCGTCCGGTCGCGGGTCGCCCTGGGCGCCGAGCCCGTTGATGTCGGCACCGAAGCCGAAGCCCCAGTAGGTCTTCGGGTTGGTCCACGTCAGGTGCCGCTTCCACTTCGCGACGAAGCCCGTGCTGTCCCCGGCGTACGGCGTGATGAAGCCCTTCTCGTCGTAGATCCGGGGGTAGGCATCAGGGGTCGACCAGGAGTGGCTGGACACGACGCCGGGATACTTCATGGAGTCGACCAGGTCGAGCGCGGTCTTGCGTGCCTTCACGCTCATGTGGTCGGGGTCGAAGACCATGTGCCGCTTGGCCAGCCCACGGATGGTGTGCTCGCCGAGGCCGGTCAGGCCCAGGGCGTTGCAGTGGTGCTTGGCCGGGTAGACCGGCACGGAGGGGAGATCGACACCGGCGACCTTGGCAACCGCGCCGAAGAGCGCGTCCTGGGCGGGGATCCTGCCCGAGTCGAGTGGCACCGAGTTGTCCTGGTCGCGGTCGTGCACCTCGGGGTCGTTCGGCTTGCAGGTCTGCATCCGCCAGGGTGAGCCGGTCTCGAGGGTGTTCGCCGAGTTGACGAGGTAGCCCGTCGCCCCCTCGTCGCCGGCGACGCCTGCGAGGGCGTTGTCGAACTTGTTGACCAGCTCCATCTGGCTGACGCCCATCGTCCGGACCTCGTCCAGCTGACGGTCGATGCTGGCCTCCGTGCACGTCAGGTCGGGTACGCCGAGCTTCTGGGTGCAGCCGAACGGCACGGAGGTCTCGATGCCCATGACCACGGCGAGCTTGCCCTGGTTGATCACGGTGCGTGCCTGCTCGGGGGTCGTGACGATGCGGTACCAGCCCTTCCCGGGACCGCCGTTCTGCGCGTCGACGTAGCGCTCCAGGGCGCGCATGTCGTTGGCCTGCAGGCGGATCGAGTCCATGTCGTCGCACGAGTTGCGCTTGAGCGGGTAGATCTCGCAGAGCTTGTTGTTCTCGACGAGCAGGTTGACCAGGATCCGCTGGCCGGCCCGCCAGGACCGCTCCATCCACTTGTAGTAGGTGCCCTCGTGGGTGAGCGAGTCCGGTGCCGGCCAGTCCTTGAACGTCGGCCAGCCGACCGGGTCGTGCGTGGCCCGACCGGACAGGAAAGCCTCCATGACGGCACCCTTGCCGCCGGTCAGCTCGTGGTCCGGGCAGTCGCGCAGGGCGACCTCGACGCCGTACGGCGACCAGGGCCGGCCACAGTGCACGTCGCCGCCGAGGAACTCGAAGGCCATCCCGTGGGTGTGGGCGTCGATGAAGCCGCGCGTCTCCTGGATCTTGCTCACGCCCGAGAACGGGTTGCCGGTGACGTTGGTGCTGACCTCGGGGAAGGCGGTGCAGCCGCTGCGGAGACGCAGCCGGAGCGGGGTGCCGGTGCTCGTCAGGGTGGCCGCCGATGCGGTGTCCGTGAGGAAGCCCTTGCCCGGGATCTCGAAGCGGAACTCGCCGCTGCGCGGCGTCGTGACCACCCAGCTGGCCGTCGCGCTCGGGCCGGCGGCGTAGCGCGCCGCTCCGGTCGCGCCGTCGAGGTAGGTGCGGGCCTTGCTGTAGAGCAGGTAGCGCCCGAGCTCCGTGGGCTTGAAGTACAGCGGAGCCCCGGCCGTCGCCGATCCCGCTGCGAAGCTCGGCACGGTGTCGCCGGTGAGCCAGCCGCCGGTGCGGGTGGACTGCAGCCCGTAGCAGGCGTTGAACATGTTGTAGCGGTCGGTCGGGGAGGACGCGTGGGCCGGGCTGACCGGCACGCTGGACAGCTTCGGCTCGCTCTGGGCGCGCTGCGAGGCCGCGGCCTCGACCGATCGTTGTGCCTGGGCGGGCGTGGTGGGGTCGGCCGTCTCGGCGTCGGTCACCGTGGCGCTGCGTGAGACGGCGTTCTTCGTGGCCGGGTCGTTGTGGTCGTGCGCGTGGCCGTCGTCGAGGCCGCCCGGGTGGATGTGCGAGCCGTCCGGGAGGTAGACCGTGCCGGAGCCCCGGGCCGCGGACTGCTTGTTCTGCGCCTTGGCTGCGTAGGCCTTCTTGTAGGCGTCGGACTGGTCGTCGCCCTGTCCGACGATGCCCGCCAACGCGCCGGAGGGGACGAGGATCGCAGCGAGCACCGCTCCGGTGGACAGGCCGACGGCCGCGACGAGGCGACGGCCCGCGGGTGAGCCTCCGTGGGGCGAGCGGGCGGTGTGACGGGGCATGGGTGTCCTTCCCGGGCACGACGGGTCAGACCGGGCAACGAGCGAGCACCCGTCTCGGTCACGCCTGCCTGCGCTCGTGGACGAGCAGGTCTCACTCGGCGCTGGTCTGGTCCTGGCGCGGGACGACCGTGCACGCGACCACCGGGCACAGCGCCGAGACGGCGTACGTCGCGGCGTAGCCCCAGTGCGTGATCGACAGCCCGGCGACCGGAGCCACGAGCGCGGCGGTGAGGTACTGCGCCGTGTTCTGCAGTCCGAGCGCCCGCCCCGACCAGTAGGAGCCGGCCCGCTCGGCCACGCTGGTGAAGGCCAGCCCGTTGTCAGCCACGGTCACCGTCGAGGCGACCACCAGCAGCACGACCGCCACGGGAAGCTGCTCGGTCAGCGCCAGCAGTCCCATCGTCACGGCAGCCGCGAGCGCCACCCACCGCAGCGGACGCACGCGCGAGCCGACCACGTCCGAGAGCTGGCCGACCGCGATCCTGCCCAGGGCACCCAGCACGTGGGTGGCGGCCACGAGCGCACCCGCCGAGGCGGCGGACCAGCCGCGCTCCTGCACCAGCCAGGTCAGCGAGTAGGTCCACACCAGGAACTGCGGCACGACCAGCAGCACGGAGACGCCGTGGATCCTGGCCAGGAAGCCGTCGGCCCGATAGGGGTTCCGAGTCAGGGCTGCCGTCGCGGTGGGCCGGGGCGGGTCGAGCACGACGAGCAACACGGCGACGAAGGCCAGGGCCGTCGCGACGACCGGGACCCACAGTGCCGCGCTGACGTCGGCTCGATCGGCGACGACCGCGATCGTCGCGGCAGCGACGGCGACACCGAGTGGTTGGGCCATCTGGCGGATCCCCATTGCCAGCCCGCGACGCCGGGGCGGGAACCAGCCGACGACGATGCGCCCGCTGGCAGCGCCGGTGCAGGCGGCGAACATGCCGCCGACGAACAGGGTGACGCCCAGCAGGACGGTGTCGTGCACCTGCGTCGCGACCGCGCCGAGGACGACCGTGCCGCCGAGACCGGCCAGCAGCACGGCACGCTCACCGACGCGGTCGACGGCCAGCCCCCAGAGGAAGAGCGTCACCATCACGCCGGCGATCGGCATCGCCGCGAGGGTGCCCGCCTGGGTCAGGGACAGTCCGCGGTCCTGCTGCAGGGACGGGATCAGGAACGCCGGACCGTTGATCGCCACGGACGCCCCGGCCTGCGCGGCCACGCTCGCCGCGAGCATGGACCAGCGCCTCGTCGTACTGATCGAGGAGGCGTCGAGGGCGGTCACCGCCTCACGCTAACGGGCCTCCGATGCGTCGGGTCACCGAGCGTGCGGTGGCGGACACGGCTGCGACGAGGCGCGGAACGTCGACCTGTTCCCGGGTCTCGTAGGTGATGGCGACGCCTCCCAGAGGAGTGCTGTTGTGGTCGAGGACGGCCACCGCGACGGAGGCGAATCCCGGGGTCACCTCCCCGTCCTCGGAGGCATATCCGCGGCGGCGGGTCTCGCGCAGCACCCCCCTCAGCGCGCTCAGCCCGCGCGGCCCGCGCCCGTGCCGGTCGACGAATGCGCTCTGGTCGGGGTAGAGCGCTCGCACCTGCCCCTCCGGGAGAGCGGCCAGGATCGCGCGCCCGCTCGCGGTCAGGTGCGCCGGCAGTCGTACGCCGACCTCGGTGACGAGCGGCGACCGGCCAGGAGCCCGCTCCTCGAGCACGTAGAGGACGTCGCGACCGTGGGGCACCGCGAGGTGTGCCGACTGACCCGTCCGGTCGACCAGTGCGGCCAGCGGCCGGTGCGCGATCCGCTGGAGCGGCGCCTGCCGTGCGTAGCCGATGCCGACCTCGAAGGCGGCCACGCCGAGGCAGTAGCGGCCCTCCTCGGCGATGTGGGTGACGAATCCCTGCTCGATCATGGCGTTGACCAGGTGGTACGCCGTGGACCGGGGCAGGTCCACCGCGGCGGCCAGGCGCTCGAGCGGGACGGGGTCCGGTTGCGAGGCCAGGAAGCGCAGCACCTTCAACGTGCGGGTGGCTGCCGGGACCTGGGTCATGAGCGAAAACCTAGTCTTTCGCCCGGTTCATGGGGGACCATGGCCCGGACGGTCGGGCGTCGCAGGCGCCCCTTCCCCCCGACGAGAGGCACCTGATGCTTCGACGAGTCCTCACCCTGGGCGCGCTCAGCGCCGTCCTGGTCCTGTCCGTGATGGTGGCGCCGTCCCAGGCAGCCATGCCCAGCAGGGCGAAGTGGCTGGCCGACACCCGCACCGCGATGTACGGCTCGCGTGCCTGGATCAACGAGCGCATCGAGAGCGGCGAGAAGGGCCTGGCCGTCAACCTCGACATCGACAACACCTCGCTGGCGACCTACTACGCGCGCGGCAAGGCGGTGCCGGTCACGCTGCGCTTCGCGAAGTACGCCGGCAGCAAGCACGTGCGGGTGGTGTTCAACACCGGTCGCAACCAGAAGGGCCTGGCCGGAGCGGTCCGCGAGCTGCGCAAGGCGGGCTACCCGGTCGGCGGGATCTGCGGTCGCCGCACGGGTGAGTCGCTCATCCACAGCAAGCAGCGCTGCCGCCAGGAGTTCGTCGACAAGGGCTACACGATCATCGCCAACGTCGGGAACCGGAGCACCGACTTCGTCGGGAAGAACTACGAGCGCGCGTTCACGCTGCCGAGCTACGGCAACCACCTGGGCTGAGGTCCGCTTCCGAGATCGAGCTCAGTACTGGTGGAAGAACCGAGGCAGCTGGGCGTTGGTGCCCGGGCAGGTGACGTTCATGTCCCGGCCCGCTTCCACCCACTGGCCGAGCACGCCCCGCCCGCCCTGGAACATCCGCTCCGGCCCGCACCGTCGCAGCGCCTCGGCGCGGGAGGTCTGGCCGGCGGCACGCCACTCGGGCACGTTCAGGCGCAGGCCGCCGACGACGTGCTGCCACAGCGCCTGCGTGGAGTAGGCCCCGATCGTGTAGCCGGAGTCGGTGTAGCCGCGGGCGGCCCCGCTCACCACCGCCGCGTTGGCGGCCGTGTCGGTGCCCCAGTCGAACTCCGGCACCGGCTCCACGTCGAGCCACACGATCGGTGACTGCAGACCGGCACGCTGCATGGTGGCGAGGTTGAACTTCGCCTGCTGGTAGCCGACGTTGCTCAGCGCCCCCAGCTTGGTGCCGCCGTCGTAGGGGCCCTTCTTCCCGTACGTCGCGAGGTCGCCCTGCTGCGGCGTGCTGATGACGGAGTAGGCCGCCGCCATCAGCTTGCGGCTCTTCACCCAGGCGACCTGGCTGGCCAGGCACGGGTTCGGGTAGAACCCGGGGCCGTTGGTCAGGCCGAGGACCACGAAGCGGGCCTCGTCGACCGGCATCGGGGAGCCCTGACCCTGCTTCTGGGGGATGCCCATGCCCTTGGGGCACTGGGGCCAGCTGATGTCTCCGCCGAGGACCGGCCCACGGGGCACCGGAATTCTCTGCAGCTTCGGGACCTTCAGCGTCGGGACGGTGCGGGCCGGCGCCGTGGCGGTGGGCTTCGTCGGAGCGCTCGGGCGCGGCGACGCCGTGGGCGAGGGCGACGCTGTGGGTGCGCTCTCGGCGCGCTTCGACTTCGGCTTCAGCGGTGCTTCGCAGCCGGTGACCGCGAGGACGACGAGGCAGGCCATCGGCACGGCCAGGGCCCGGCTGGTGCGCACGCGTTCCCCTCTGTCTCGGATCCGAGACGAACGGGCCGCTCTCGGTCTGGCCGTTCGTCGTGGGTGGACGTTGAATCGTCGCATGACCACGAAGACAGCCACCACGGTTTCGGTGAGTGTGGGCGCACTCTCCTTCGACGAGGTGGTCGCCGTCGCCCGGGACGGCGCCCCGGTGCAGCTGACGGACGACGCGCTGCACGCCATCGAGCAGGCCCGCGCCGTCGTCGACGAGCTCGCTGCCGCTCCGACTCCCGCCTACGGGATCTCGACCGGCTTCGGTGCCCTGGCGACGCGGCACATCCCCACCGAGATGCGCACCCAGCTCCAGCGGTCGCTGGTGCGATCGCACGCTGCGGGGTCCGGGCCGGAGGTCGAGCGTGAGGTCGTGCGCGGGCTGATGCTGCTGCGGCTCTCCACGCTGGCGACCGGCCGGACCGGCGTTCGACCAGTGGTGGCCGAGACGATGGCCGGGATGCTCAACGCCGGCATCACTCCGGTCGTGCACGAGTACGGCTCGCTCGGCTGCTCCGGTGACCTCGCGCCGCTCTCGCACTGTGCCCTGGCGCTGATCGGCGAGGGCACCGTGCGTGACGCCCCGGGCACGCTGCTGCCTGCCGCCGACGCGCTCGCCGCGGCCGGGCTCGAGCCGGTCGAGCTGGTCGCCAAGGAGGGTCTCGCGCTGATCAACGGCACCGACGGGATGCTCGGGATGCTGGTGATGGCGCTGACCGACCTCGCGGTGCTGATGCGTACGGCGGACATCGCCGCCGCCATGTCCGTCGAGGGCCAGCTCGCCACCGACCGGGTCTTCGCCGCCGACCTCCAGGCGATCCGGCCGCACCCCGGCCAGGCCGCCTCGGCCGCCAACCTGGTGGCGATCCTCGCCGACTCGGGCGTCGTCGCCTCGCACCGCGGGCCCGACTGCAACCGCGTCCAGGACGCCTACTCGCTCCGGTGCTCGCCGCAGGTGCACGGCGCCGCCCGGGACACCCTCGACCACTGCGCCACCGTGGCCGGCCGGGAGCTGGCGAGCGCCGTCGACAACCCGGTCGTGCTGGACGGCCGCGTCGAGTCGAACGGCAACTTCCACGGAGCCCCGGTCGCCTACGTGCTGGACTTCGCGGCCATCGTCGCGGCCGACGTCGCCTCGATCAGCGAGCGGCGCACCGACCGGTTCCTCGACAAGGCGCGCAACCACGGGCTGCCGCCGTTCCTCGCGGACGACCCCGGCGTCGACAGCGGCCACATGATCGCGCAGTACACGCAGGCCGCGATCGTCTCGGAGCTGAAACGCCTGGCCAACCCGGCGAGCGTCGACTCGATCCCGTCCAGCGCGATGCAGGAGGACCACGTCTCGATGGGTTGGTCGGCCGCTCGCAAGCTGCGCCGCTCGGTCGACGGACTGACCCGGGTGATCGCCATCGAGGTGCTCACGGCCGCCCGCGCTCTCGACCTCCGTCGCCCGCTGGAGCCCTCCCCGGCCACCGGTGCCGTGATCGACCTCCTGCGCTCCTCCGGGGTGCAGGGCCCCGGTCCCGACCGCCATCTCTCGCCCGAGATCGAGACCACCGTCGAGCTGGTCCGGTCGGGCACCGTGCTCGCAACCGTCGAAGAAGTGATCGGAGAACTGAAGTGACCCCCACGAGCGACAACCCGCGCCTGCCCATCCACGCCGCGCACGGCACCGAGCTGACCGCCCGCTCGTGGCAGACCGAGGCTCCGCTGCGGATGCTGATGAACAACCTCGACCCGGAGAACGCCGAGAACCCCGCCGAGCTGGTGGTGTACGGCGGGACCGGCAAGGCCGCGCGCAGCTGGGAGGCATACGACGCGCTCGTGCGCACCCTGACCACACTGGCGGACGACGAGACGATGCTCGTGCAGAGCGGCAAGCCGGTCGGGGTCTTCCGGACCCACGAGTGGGCTCCGCGCGTGCTGATCGCCAACTCCAACCTGGTCGGCGACTGGGCCAACTGGGAGGAGTTCCGGCGGCTCGAGGACCTCGGCCTGACGATGTACGGCCAGATGACGGCCGGCTCGTG
The DNA here is from genome assembly GCA_963797525.1 of uncultured Actinomycetota bacterium. Classification (GTDB taxonomy): domain Bacteria; phylum Actinomycetota; class Actinomycetes; order Propionibacteriales; family Nocardioidaceae; genus Marmoricola. The sequence goes on along the minus strand of CAWCPT010000014.1, from coordinate 1,649,586 downwards.
GATCTACATCGGCACCCAGGGCATCCTCCAGGGCACCTTCGAGACCTTCGCCGCCGTCGCCGACAAGAGGTTCGGTGGCACGCTCGCCGGCACCATCACGCTGACGGCCGGTCTCGGCGGCATGGGCGGCGCCCAGCCGCTGGCCGTGACGATGAACGACGGCGTCGCGATCTGCATCGACGTCGACGACAGCCGGATCAAGCGCCGCATCGAGCACCGCTACCTCGACGTCCAGGCCGACTCGCTCGAGCACGCCGTGGAGCTCGCGATCGAGGCCCGTGACGGGCGCTTGCCCCTGTCCATCGGGGTGCTGGGCAACGCGGCGGAGCTGTTCCCGGCGCTGCTCGAGCAGGACGCGCCCATCGACATCGTCACCGACCAGACCTCCGCGCACGACCCGCTGTCCTACCTGCCCGTCGGGGTCTCCTTCGCCGACTGGCACGACGACGCCAAGCGCGACCCGGAGGGTTTCACCAAGGACGCCCAGGCGTCGATGGCCGCGCACGTGCGGGCGATGGTGGAGTTCCAGGACAAGGGCGCCGAGGTCTTCGACTACGGCAACTCGATCCGTGACGAGGCGCGCAAGGGCGGCTACGACCGGGCCTTCGAGTTCCCCGGCTTCGTCCCGGCGTACATCCGTCCGCTGTTCTGCGAGGGCAAGGGCCCGTTCCGCTGGGCCGCGCTGTCCGGCGACCCCGCCGACATCGCCGCGACCGACCGCGCGATCCTCGAGCTCTTCCCCGACAACGAGCGCCTGCACAAGTGGATCACGATGGCCGGTGAGCGGGTCGCCTTCCAGGGCCTGCCCGCGCGGATCTGCTGGCTGGGCTACGGCGAGCGCCACCTCGCCGGCCTGAAGTTCAACGAGATGGTGGCGTCCGGCGAGCTCAAGGCGCCGGTCGTGATCGGCAGGGACCACCTCGATGCCGGCTCGGTCGCGTCGCCCTACCGCGAGACCGAGGCGATGCTCGACGGCTCCGACGCGATAGCCGACTGGGCGCTGCTGAACGCCCTCGTCAACACGGCCTCCGGCGCCAGCTGGGTCTCGATCCACCACGGCGGCGGGGTCGGCATGGGCCGGTCCATCCACGCCGGTCAGGTCTGTGTCGCCGACGGCACCGAGCTCGCCGCTCAGAAGATCGAGCGCGTGCTCACCAACGACCCGGGCATGGGCGTGATCCGCCACGTTGACGCGGGCTACGAGCGGGCCGTCGAGGTCGCCGAGGAGCGCGGCGTACGCGTCCCGATGTCGGAGGTCCGAGACAGCTCGGACTGAGCCTCATCTGTCACGAAACCACCGGCGAGGCGTACCAGATGGTGCGCCTCGTCCACTGCCCCGGACCGAGACGCGTGCCCGAGCAGACGACGATCGCGAGCTGCGGGCGGCCGTCCGTGGCGAAGTACGCCGGCTGCGGCTCGGTCGCGTCCACCTCGATGCGCCGCGTCACGCGGTAGCAGAGGCGGTGCCCGCCGCCGGCGACGACGATCCTGGTGCCGCGGTGCGTCCCGGCGAGCAGCTGGTTGCCCAGGCCGGTGCCGTCGGGCCACGTGTGTGCGTTGAGCAGCACGTTGCCGCGCCGGTCACCGGGGCGGACACCCTGGTCCGGGTCGAAGGCGAACTCCCTCTTGCCCGCGTCGGTGATCGGTGGCACTCCGGGGACGCCGTTGGCGTCGCGCGGAATGCTCATCACCGGCCGGCGGTCGGTCACCCCACGGATCGTGAGCGCCCGCGGTGTGAACGGCCGCGCCCGGGTGCAGGCCGCCGGCTGAGGACGAGTGGTGGGCTCGGTCGGCCTGGTCGGCAGGGCCGAGGGTGTCGACGCGCGTGGCTGCTGGGAGGCCGCGACGTCTCGGGTCGCGTACCAGGCCACCCCGGCGACGGCCAGCAGCACGACCAACCCCGCGACCAACCCCGGCCTCTTCACCTCGTCGCACCTCCACCGGAACCGTCCGGGTCAGGGTAGGCACGCAGCGGATGATCCGGGCGCGATCGAGCCCCATCGTCCGGAGGGCGGGACCGTGGCCCTGGTCACTCAGACGCTCGGCGAGGCGAACCAGACCGTACGCGTCGCCCAGTTGCGGGGGCCCAGGCGTGGTCCGGAGCACACGACGATAGCGATCTGGGGCTTGCCCGTGCGGGCGTAGTAGTCCCAGTAGGGCTGGTCCGCGGGCACGACGGCTTCCTTGGTGACGCGGTAGCAGAGCAGCGCCTTGCCTGCGCCGTGCACCACGATCCGCCCGCCCGGGTGCAGGCCGGCGAGGAGCTTGTTGCCGAGCGCCCTGCCCTGGGGCCAGGTGTGCGTGTTCAGCAGCACGTTGCCGCGTGGGTCCCCCGGACGGATGCCTTGTGCCCGGTCCCACGCGAAGACGTTCTTGCCCTGGTTGTTGAGCGGCGGCGTGCCAGGGATGTTGTTGGCGTCCCGCGGCGGCGCGAGCACGGGGGCCCGGCGGATCACTCCCACGACGGAGATCGTGACGGGGTCGAACGACGCTGCGCGGGCCGTGCACGGCTGCTTCGGCTTGGGCTTCGCACGCAGCGAGATCGAGGCGACCATGCTCTGCGGGACCGGCGGGGGTGCTGCCTCGGCGGTCGCGGGGGGCACCGGGTGACCTGCTCCGGGGCGGGTCACCACCGAACCCACGACGCCGACCACCACGGCGGTCCCCACAGCCGTGGTCAGCGCGAGGCGGCTCACGGGTCGTACCGCCGCACGTTCGACGGTCGACCTGCCGAGCCCCCGCTCCAGGTCATTCCCTCACCTCGGGAATCAGCCTAGGGGCAGACCACCCCCGGGGTCACTAGTTGCGAGACGCAGGAGTTCCGTTGCGCTGGCCAACCGATTCAGCGCCGGCGGAACCTCCGACGCCGCGGCTCGGTCTCGGCGGCGTCGGTCTTCTTCTGTCGTCGCACGGCCCGGCGGTCACGCCAGCGTTGGATCTCGGTGTCGACGTCGCGGATCGGCGTGACCACCGGCGGGCCGCCCTGCAGCTGTCGTCGTGCCTCGACCACGCGACGGTTGAAGTCCTCGACCTGCTCGCGCACCTGCCTCTCGGAACCCTCGCGGTCCAGCTGCGCGTCGAGCTCTGCGTCGTCCTTGCGCAGCTGGAGGGCTGCCGGGAGCACCCCGGTGATCCGCTCCCGCTCGATCAGCTTCTTCAACCACCAGTCGCGGTCCTCGGGCGAGCCGAGGTCACCGAGCGGCTTGCCGTGACCCGGGAGGTTGTCGAACTCGCCACGCTCCATGGCGCGCTGGATCTGGAGGTCGACCCACCGTGCCTGGTGCTGGATCCGGGCGGCCGCGGCCGTGGACCCGGTCCGCGGGTCGCTCTCCTGCTCGCTCTCAGGCTTGCTGGTCACCTCGTCCAGTTTACAAACCCGGAGAAGGGACGGCGATGACTCCGCCCGGTGACGCCGGTCTGCCGAGTGGAGGAAGGTGGGTTCATGGAGATCTTTGCGACCGGGCTGGGGCTGGGCGAGTCACCGCGGTGGCACGACGACCGGCTGTGGGTCTGTGACTGGGTGGCGGGCGAGGTGCTCTCCTTCGACGAGTCGGGCACGCGTCGCGTCGAGCTCGAGATGACCGGGCTGCCGTTCTCGGTCGACTGGTTGCCCGACGGGCGCACGGTGCTGACCTCGTCGGTGGGGGTGGTCACGGCCAACACGGACGGTGCGATGTCGGCGTACGGCGCGGGTGGGCGCGGCTGGAACGAGATCGTGGTCGACGCGCGTGGCAACACCTTCGTGAACGAGGCCGGGTTCGACCTGATGGCCGGTGAGGAGCCGCGGTCCGGCACCGTCTGGGTGGTCCGGCCGGACGGGTCGTCGGAGGAGGTGGCCAGCGACGTCTGGTTCCCCAACGGGATGGCGGTCACCGACGACGGCAGCACGCTCATCGTCGCGGAGTCCTACGGGCACTGCCTGACCGCCTTCGAGATCGGCGCCGACGGCTCACTGTCGGACCGCCGGACGTGGGCCGACCTGGGCGACGCCGCACCGGACGGGATCTGCGTGGACGCCGAGGGCGCCGTCTGGTACGCCGACGTGCCCCACCGTCGCTGCGTCCGGGTCGCCGAGGGCGGTGAGGTGCTCGAGGTCGTCGACGTCGACCGCGGCTGTTTCGCCTGCATGCTCGGGGGATCCGACGGTCGCACGCTGTTCATCGTCGCCGCCTCCTGGGGCGGCACCAGCGGGATCGGAGCCGGCGAGCCGACCGGGCAGGTGCTGACCCACCGGGTTTCCTCGCCGCACGCGGGTCGCCCGTAGGGCCAGCCGCGAGTAACTTGCGAAGCCAGTCGCGAAGGACGGTGGTGGCCATGGACATGTTCCTGAAGATCGACGACCTGGTGGGGGAGTCGCAGGACGAGCAGCACGCCGGAGAGATCGACGTGTTGGCCTGGTCGTTCGGTGAGTCCAACAGCAGCGCCCCACGTGCCGGGGGAGGTGGCGGCGTCGGCAAGGTCAGCGTGCAGGACCTGAGCATCACCAAGAACACCGACAAGAGCTCGCCGACGTTGCTTCTGGCCGGGGCCACAGGCAAGCACTTCAGGACCGCGAGGCTCACGGTGCGGAAGGCCGGCGACCGCCCGATCGACTACCTCGTCGTGGAGCTCAGTGACGTGCTCGTGAGCTCGGTCAGCGTCGGTGGCTCGGGCGGGGAGGACCGGCTGACGGAGAACGTCACGCTGCACTTCGAGAAGTTCCGCTACACCTACACGCCGCAGAAGACCGACGGATCGGCCGACACGGCGGTGTCGATGGGCTGGGACGTGGCGGCGAACAAACCGTTCTGAGCAGGCAGCCTTCGCGTGCACGAACCGGACGGGTCAGTCCGCGAACGCGTTCTTCGGTACGACGAACAGGCTGGCCGCCGCGATCAGGGCCGTGAGCGAGCAGATCGCCCACACGGTCAGGTAGCCGGAGAGGGGAGCGTGCCCGGCCGTGGCGTCCGCGATCGTCCCGGTGGAGGAGAGGGCGATCGCGAAGATGCTGGACGCGATGGCGCCACCGATGGTCTTGGTGGTGTTGGTCATGCCCGTCACGAAGCCGGTCTTGTCGGCGGGTGCCGCAGCTGCTGCCGCGGCTGGTAGCGCCGCCACCAGGGCGCCGGAGCCGATCCCGGCGATGGCCATGTTGAGCAGCGTCTGCGCGGTCGAGCCGTGCAGCGGGATGAACAACCCGTAGCCGAGCGCCACCAGCAGGCAGGCGACCAGCATGGCCCCGCGGGTGCCGATGAACCTTGCGACCACGGGCAGGAGCAGCGCCCCGGCCACCAGGGCGACCACGTAGACGCCGATCAGCGTGGACACGAAGCCTGCCGACGCACCCAGCCCGTAGCCGGTCTCGGCGGGATCGGTGCGGGCGAACGTGGACAGCGGGATCTGTGCGCCCAGCACGGACATGCCGAAGAGGAACGCCGTCAGCTGCACCGGCCACTGGGCCGAGGTGGCGAGCAGGCGGACGTCGATGAGTGGCTCCTCCACCCCGAGCTCGAACCGGGCGAAAGGCCAGAACGCCAGCACGCCCAGGACGAGCACCAGCCACGGCGTGGGGGACCCGGGTCCCTGGATCCGCACCAGGATGAGCCCCGCCATCACCAGCCCGATCGCCAGGCTGACCAGGGCGAACCCCTTGAGGTCCAGCCGTCCGGTGGCCACGGGCGGCGTGCCGGCGACGCCGAACCAGACCACCACGAAGCACACGGTGACCGCGATGGCCGGGATGCTGAGGAGCGCGGTCATCCCGATCGACTCGACGAGTGCGCCACTGGTCACCGCGCCCAGGATCACGCCGAGCTCGAGGGCCGCCACCAGGAACGCGGCACCCCGGCGGGTCAGCCTGGCCTGCGCACCGGTGCCGGCCGTGCGGCGGTGGATGATCGAGACCTCGAGCGGCAGCCACACCACGTAGAACCCCTGGATCGCCCAGGCGATCAGGAAGGTGGTGAAGGTCGGTGCGAAGGCGACGGCCCAGGAGGCGACGGCGGTCACCGCCGTCGAGAGCAGCAGCACCTGCTTGTGGCCGATCAGGTCGCCGAGCCGGGCGAGCACCGGGACGACGAGCGCCGAGACGACCAGCTGGGCGGCCTCGAACCAGTTGACGTCGGCGTCGGCGATCGAGAGGTGATCGGCGATGTCGCTGAAGATGGGCGTGTAGTAGCCCTGCAGGATGCCGCTGGCGATCTCGACACAGACCAGGAACCCGACGATCGTCGCCAGGCCCGGCACCACGCCCGGGTGCCGACCCGGGGCCGGTTCGGTGGTGGTGCTCATGCGTGGCCTCTCGCTCGGGTCATGCGGGCAGCCTCTCGATCAGGCGGGTGTACCAGCGCACGCCGTCGAGCCAGTCGTCGACACCGATGTGCTCGTCGTAGCTGTGGATGCTCTCGCGCTGCGCCTTGGTCATCCGGAACGGCGTGAACCGGTAGACCCGGGGGCAGATCGCGGTGAAGTAGCGGGAGTCGGTGGCGGCCATCATCACGTAGGGCGTCGGCACCGCGTCCGCGAAGAGCTCGGCGATCGTGGAGGTCAGCAGCTCGAACGCAGCGTCGTCGGTGGGGGAGACCGGGCTCGGCTCGTTCGCGTCGAGCAGCTGGAGGGTGATCGAGTCGTCCGAGATCGCCTTGCGCACGTGCTCGGTGGCCGAGGCCACGGTGTCACCGACGAGGATGCGCAAGTTGACCGCGGCCGTCGCGCTCGAGGCGATGACATTGTGCGCGGGCGAGCCGGACAAGGTGGTGACGGCCATCGTCGTACGCACCAGGGCGGCGGGCTCGGCGCCGGCAGCCAGGAGCGCGCGCTTGAGGAACGGCTGCACCCGCCTCGCGTTGGCGAACAGCGGCCGCAACGGTGCGGGCACGTGCGGTGCCATCCGGGCGAACATCTCGATCGTCGGCTCGGGGAGCGAGGCGGCGAACTGCCGCTTCTCCAGACGTACGACGGCGCGCGCGATGCGCGCGGTCGGTCCGCCCGGAGCGGGGGTCGAGGAGTGCCCGCCCCGGCCCTCGGCGCGCAGCTCGATCGTGGTGGTGCCCTTCTCGGAGACGCCGACCACTCCCAGCGGCGGTTGCACGCCCGGGAAGGCCTGGTGCGCGATCGCGCCGCCCTCGTCGAGCACGAACCAGGGCGTCACCCCGCGCGAGCGGAGCTCCTCGACGGCGGCAGGCGCGTCCGGCCCGGAGACCTCCTCACGCGCCCCGAAGGAGAGCCACACGTCACGCGGGGGCACGAACCCGTCGGCGAGCAGGCGCTCGACGGCGGTGCAGATGCCGACCAGCGACCCCTTGTCGTCCAGGGTGCCGCGGCCCCAGATCGCCCCGCCGTGGATCTCGGCGTCGAAGGGTGGGTGCTGCCACGGGGCCGACTCGTCGATCGGCACCACGTCGACGTGGGCCATCAGCACGACAGGATCCGCCGCCGATCGGCCCTTCCAGTGGAAGAGCAGGGAGTGCTCGAGGACGCGGGTGAGGCCCAGGTGCTCGTGCAGGAGCGGGAACGAGGTGGCCAGCAGCGCGACGAAATCCTCGAACGGGCCGACCTCCACGGCGGCCTCGTCGGCGTACGAGACGGTCGGGAGCCGGAGCAGCGCGCGGAACCGTTCGACGTCGTCGTTCACCTCAACCACGGAGCGAACGCTAGACCCCAGCGGCTCTCGGGGCACCCGCGGCCGACCGGGACAGGCGAAGGACCCCGGACCACAAAGTCCGGAGTCCTTCGCTGTGCTCAGTGCGCCCGGCGCGTCGGCCGGACGCGCCGGCTAGTACACGCGGCGGCGGGTACCGCCGATCGGCACGAGGTTCAGGATCAACCCGACGATGAGCAGGATGGCTCCGATCGTGGTGAGGATCGGAATGCTGGCCACCAGGCCGATGATCAGCAAGATAAGTCCCAGGACGATCATGTCCCGTCTCCCTTCGTTATGGCGCCGGGTGTGCCCAGCGTCGACAGCACCTGTGCCCGAACCGCGAGGATTTGAAACTCTCCGCGATTCGGGCATGTCTCGGATCTGAGACGTCCGCAGCGCGCCGGTGCTGGCGCAGGAGGATGCGATTCGGTGGACTGTGGGGCATGCCCGCCTGTTCCCGCGACCCAGCCTCACCAGGTGCCGCGGTGCACGACCTCGGCTTCGGCCTTCCGGGGTCGACGGGTGGGCGACCCGGCAGCGCCCGGGCTCGATGCTGCGTGCCCGATCGTGATCGCGCCGACGGGCTTGAACTCGTCGGGGATGGCGAAGGCCTCACGGACGTCGCCCAGCCTGTCCGGTGGGATCCCGAAGAAGCAGGAGCCGAGGCCTTCGTCCACCGCGGTCTGCAGGATCAGCAGCGAGGCCATCGCGGCGTCCATGTGCCAGAACGGCACCGGCCAGCGTTGCTCGTCGCGGTCGGTCCAGCCCTTGTCGGCCTCGGCGTAGCGGCCGAGGTAGGCGGACTTGTTCGAGCACGGCAGCACCACCACGGGAGCACGCATCATGCCGTGGAGCCACTCGTCGGGGTGGTCGAGGTCGTCGGCCGTCGCTGCCCAGTAGCGTCGTACGTCGTCGGGGGTGTCGAGGACCAGGAACGCCCAGCCCTGGCTGAAGCCGGCGCTCGGCGCCCGGGTCGCGTTGTGCAGCGCGCGCTCGACGACGGCCGGGTCGACCGGGTCGGTCGTGTAGCTGCGGATCATCTTGCGGCGGCGTACGACGTCCTGGAACTCCATGAGGTCGAGCATGCCTGAGCCGACCGCAGACTTCGAGACGATGTGGCACGACCTCGCACCCCTCGGCCGATCGGCGGCGAGCGGTGGCTACTTCCGACAGCCGTTCACCACCGTCGAGTCCGAGCTCCGCGGCTGGTTCCTCGAGCAGTGCCGCGCGCGCGGCCTCGAGGTCGAGTCGGACGGCAACGGGAACCTGCTGGCGACCTGGGTAGTCCCCAGCGATCGGACCGCGGCGGACCCCGAGAACGGGTCCGAACGCGGGGGACTGTCCGTGCTGGTCGGCTCGCACCTCGACTCGGTCCTCGACGGCGGGGCGTACGACGGCCCGCTGGGCGTGGTCAGCTCGCTGGCGGCGATCGACCTGCTCCGGGAGCGGGGGGTCACCCCGAACCGGCCGGTGGTGGTGGGCGCCTTCGCCGAGGAGGAGGGGTCGCGCTTCGGCCTGGCCTGCCTGGGCTCGAGGCTCGCCAGCGGGACCACGTCCCCGGAGCAGGCGAGGGAGCTGCGCGACAGCGACGGCGTGCCTCTCCTGGATGCGATGGACGCAGCCGGTGTCGAGCCTTCGCTCGGCCGGGCGTCGTGGCTGGATGGCGTGGGCTGCTTCCTCGAGCTGCACGTCGAGCAGGGGCGCGACCTCGTCGACCGGGACGTTCCGGTGGGCCTGGCGACCGCGATCTGGCCGCACGGGCGCTACCGGTTCGACTTCACCGGTGAGGCCAACCACGCGGGGACGACCCGGATGGAGGACCGGCACGACCCGATGCTCAGCTATGCGATGACGGCCCTGGCCGCGGGCAAGCAGGCCCGCCTCGCCGGCCAGCGCGCCACCTTCGGCCGCGTCGACGTCGCGCCCAACGGCACCAACGCGATCCCGTCGCGGGTGACCGCCTGGCTCGACGCCCGCTGCGACAGCGACGACGCGCTCGCCGGGCTCGTCGCCGAGATCTCGCGCCTCGGCACCGAACGTGCGGGCCGCGACGGCACCCGGCTCGAGGTCACCCCCGAGTCGGTCTCCGGCGCCGTCTCCTTCGACGCTGCACTCACCGGGCGGCTGCGTTCCGGACTCACCGACCGCTGGGGCGAGGTCCCGGTGATCCCGACGATGGCCGGCCACGACGCCGGCATCCTCGCGGCGGCCGGGGTGCCGACGGCGATGATGTTCGTCCGCAACCCGACCGGCATCTCCCACTCGCCGGAGGAGTTCGCCTCGATCGCGGACTGCCTCTCCGGGGTGGAGGCGATGGCCGACGCCCTGGAGGTGCTGGTCTCGTGAGCACCATCCGGCTGGAGCACGCCCTGCTCGAGGACGGTGTCGCGGACGACGTACTCCTCGAGGTGGAGGGCGGGCGGATCAATTCGGTCAGGGTGGACGGGCAATCCCTGTCGCAGATGGGTGATGCTTCACCCCTCCACGACAGGTTTCCCCGGGCGCCCGGGGAAACCGGCACCACCCCCGGCCTCACCCTCCCCGGCCTCGCGAACTGCCACTCGCACGCGTTCCACCGGGCGCTGCGGGGACGCACGCAGACCGAGCGCGGGTCGTTCTGGACCTGGCGGGAGCAGATGTACGCCGTCGCGGCGGAGCTCACCCCGGACACCTACTTCGCGCTGGCCCGCGAGACCTATGCCGAGATGCGCGCCACCGGGATCACGGCGGTCGGCGAGTTCCACTACCTGCACCACCAGCCCGACGGGACGCCGTACGACGACCCCAACGAGATGGGCAAGGCGCTCCTGGCCGCGGCGGACGAGGCAGGGATCCGGATCCGGCTGCTCGACACCTGCTACCTCGCGGCCGGCTTCGGGCGCGAGCCCGAGGGCGTGCAGGTGCGCTACTCCGACGGGGACGCGCATGCCTGGGCCGAGCGGCTCGCCGCCTTCGACGATCCTCGGGTCGGCGCGGCGATCCACTCCGTGCGCGCGGTCCCGCCGGACCAGCTGAAGGTGGTCGTCGAGGCCGCCCGGGGGATGCCGCTGCACGTGCACCTCTCCGAGCAGGTGGCCGAGAACGAGGCCTGCCTGGCCGCCACCGGGCGGACCCCCACCCAGCTGCTCGCCGAGGCCGGCGCCCTCGGTCCGCTCACCAGCGCCGTGCACGCCACCCACCTCACCGACGACGACATCAGGCTGCTCGGCGAGAGCCGCACCAACGTCTGCTTCTGCCCCACGACCGAGCGCGACCTCGCCGACGGCATCGGCCCGGCGCGGCGGTTGCACGACGCGGGGGCGACGCTCACGCTGGGCTCGGACAGCCATGCGGTGATCGACGTGTTCGAGGAGATGCGCGCGGTGGAGATGCACGAACGGCTCGCGTCCCAGCAGCGTGGGCACTGGTCGGCCCTCGAGCTGCTCGCTGCGGCGACGTACGACGGGCACCGGTCGCTCGGCTTCCCCGATGCTGGCCGGATCGCCGCGGGGCAGCGGGCCGACCTCGTCACCCTCGACCTGGACAGCGTGCGCACCCGTGGGACCGGAGCCACCCCGGAGACGGCCGTCTTCGCCGCCACTGCCGCCGACGTGGTGTTCCCCACGACGCGCCCGGGCGCGTCCTCAGGCGCACGAACCGACGGCGAAGCATGACCAGCCTCCTGCTCACCGGCATCACCGAGCTGGTCACGAACGACCCCGCGCACGACGGCACTCCGCTCGGCGTGGTCGAGGACGCCGCGATCGTTCTCGAGGGCCACCGGGTCGCCTGGGTCGGTCCGCGAGCGGGGGCCCCGGACGCCGACGCCGTGCGTGACCTCGGCGGCCGCGCGGTGCTCCCCGGATTCGTCGACTCCCACTCGCACCTCGTCTTCGCCGGCGACCGTGCCGCGGAGTTCGCCGCGCGGATGGCCGGCGAGAGCTACACCGGAGGCGGCATCCGCACCACCGTCGCCGCCACCCGGGCCGCGACCGACGAGCAGCTGAGCGCCAACGTCGCGCGGCACGTCGCGGAGATGAAGCGACAAGGGACCACGACCGTCGAGATCAAGAGTGGCTACGGGCTCAGCGTGCTCGACGAGGCGCGCAGCCTCGCCCTCGCGCGACAGTTCACCGACGAGACCACGTTCCTCGGCGCCCACGTCGTGCCGCCGGAGTACGCGGAGGACCCAGCCGGCTACGTCGACCTCGTCACCGGCCCGATGCTGGACGCCGCGGCGCCCCACGCACGGTGGATCGACGCCTTCTGCGAGCGAGGTGCCTTCGACGCCGACCAGGCGCGGACCGTCCTCGCGGCCGGTGCGGCCCGAGGCCTGGGGGGACGCCTGCACGCCAACCAGCTCGGTCCCGGGCCAGGGGTGCAGCTCGCGTGCGAGCTGGGCCTCACCGCCGTGGACCACTGCACCTTCCTCGAGGCCGAGGACGTCGACGCCCTCGTGCAGTCGGGAACCGTCGCGACCCTGTTGCCGGGCGTCGAGTTCAGCACCCGGTCGCCGTACCCGGACGGCCGTGGGCTGGTCGACGCCGGCGTCACGGTCGCGTTGGCCTCCGACTGCAACCCCGGGTCCTGCTACACCTCGTCGATGCCGCTGTGCGTGGCGCTCGCCGTGCGCGAGATGCGGATGACCCCGGCCGAGGCGCTGTGGTCGGCCACCGCGGGCGGCGCCCGGGCGCTGGGTCGCGACGACATCGGCACCCTGGCTCCCGGGAAACGCGCCCACCTCACCGTGCTGGAGGCGCCGTCCCACCTGCACCTCGCCTACCGGCCCGGAGTGCCGCTCGTCGCCGAGGTCCTGGCGTAGGCGCGCGCGTCGGGGTCGTTTCGGCGCGGTCACGAACCGGTCCCGGTCCCCCTTCCGGCCATGTCCGGCCGATGAGACGGGTGGGACAATGCCAACACGACCGTCCTCCGCCCAGCGAGGCCCGTCACCCCACAGCAGCAAGATTTCGAGAGGGACCCACATGCGCTCCACCAGAATTTTCTCCGCCGTCCTCGTCGCGGGGGCCCTGGCCCTCAGCGGCTGCGGCTCTGACTCCCTGGACAACGGGAGCAAGTCCAGCGCGAGCAAGGCCGACACCACGGTCGACAAGGACGCCGCCGCCATGGTGCCCAAGGCGATCGCCGACAAGGGGACCCTGACAGTCGGCACCGACGCCACCTATGCCCCGAGCGAGTTCCTCGGCGGGGACGGCAAGACCATCCAGGGCTTCGACATCGACCTGTTCACCGCCGTCGCGACCAAGCTCGGCCTGAAGGTCCAGTTCGTGCCGGCCAAGTTCGACTCGATCATCACCGGTGTCCAGGGTTCGAAGTACGACGTCGGCGTCTCGAGCTTCACCGTGAACCCCGACCGGGAGAAGCAGGCCACGATGGTCAGCTACTTCAACGCGGGCACCCAGTGGGCGACCGCCAAGGGTGACCCGAACAGCGTCGACACGGACAACCCGTGCGGCCTGACCGTGGCGGTCCAGAAGGGCACCGTGCAGCAGGAGGAGGACCTCCCGCCCAAGCAAGCGGCGTGCCAGAAGGCCGGCAAGCCGATGAAGGTGCTGGTCTACGAGGGCCAGGACGCGGCCACCGCAGCCGTGGTGTCCAACAAGGCCGACGCGATGCTGGCGGACTCGCCGGTCGTCGCCTACGCCGTCGAGCAGTCGAAGGGCAAGCTCGAGGCGGTCGGCGACATCTACGACGCCGCTCCCTACGGCTACGTGCTCCCCAAGGACGGCACCGAGATGGGTGACGCGATCGTCGCGGCGCTGAAGTCGCTGGAGAGCGACGGTGGCTACGAGAAGGCGCTCAAGGGCTGGGGCGTCGAGGCCGGAGCGATCGACGACTTCGCGGTGAACCCGAAGGTCTGAGAGGAACGAGTGCGATGACCACCACCCCCACGTCTCCGTTGCAGGACGAGGACGACCGTCCCGGGATGATCGACGCGGTTCCCGTGCGTCACCCGGGACGGTGGGTGGTCATCGTGATCATCGCCGTGCTCGTGGCGATGTTCGTGCACCTGCTGCTCACCAACCCGGCGTTCCACTGGTCCTTCGTCTGGGAGGCGATGATCCAGTCGCCGGTGCTGCGCGGACTCGTCATGGGCACGCTGCTCGGCACCGCCGGGGCGATGCTGATCGGCGTGTCGCTCGGCATCCTGGTCGCGGTGATGCGCCTGTCCAGCAACCCGGTCCTGGCCGGAGTGGCCTGGGCGTTCACCTGGTTCTTCCGGGCTGTGCCACGGCTGGTGCTGCTCACGATCATGGGAGCCCTCGGTGTGCTCTTCCCGGAGCCCAAGGGTCTCGGGCTCGGTTTCCCGTTCGGCACCCAGCTGATGAACCTGTTCGGGGTGGACAACGACCTGATCCTCTGGCACCTCGACGCCAACCAGATCTTCACCGGGATCATCGGCGGCATCATCGGGCTGGGCCTCTCCGAGGCGGCGTACATGGCCGAGATCGCCCGGGCCGGCATCCTCTCGGTGGATCCCGGCCAGCGTGAGGCCGCGTGCGCACTCGGGATGAGCAACGGCAAGGCAATGCGGCGCGTGGTGCTCCCGCAGGCGATGCGGGTGATCGTGCCTCCGACCGGGAACGAGACCATCGCGATGGTCAAGGACACGTCCTTGCTGATCGCCATCCCGGTCAGCAACGAGCTGTTCTTCCAGCTCTCGTCGATCGGCTCGCGCACCTACGAGACTTTTCCGGTGCTGGTCGCCGCGGTGATCTGGTACCTGATCATCTGCAGCGTGTTGATGGTCATCCAGTCACGGCTCGAGTCCTACTTCGGTCGTGGCTTCGGCACCAAGGGCTCGGGCGACACCGGGATGAAGGCGAAGATGCTCTCGATGGTCGGAGGCAGCAAGTGAGCGAGACCCAGGCTCCGGAGATGCCGCTGGTGCGAGCGCTCAACGTGCACAAGTCCTTCTACGGCAACGAGGTGCTCAAGGGCATCGACATCGACGTCGCCGCCGGCGAGGTGGTCTGCCTGCTCGGTCCCTCCGGCTCGGGCAAGACGACGTTCTTGCGGTGCATCAACCAGCTCGAGACGATCCAGGGCGGTCGCATCTGGGTGGACGGCGACCTCGCCGGGTACGCCGACAAGGCAGGCAAGCTGCACCGCCTCGGCGAGAAGCAGATCGCCCGCCAGCGTCGCCACATCGGGATGGTCTTCCAGAGGTTCAACCTGTTCCCGCACAAGACCGCGGTGGAGAACGTGATGGAGGCGCCGGTCCAGGTGGCCGGCACCAGCAAGTCGGAGGCGAGGAAGCGGGCGCTGTCGCTGCTCGAACGCGTGGGTCTCGGCGACCGGTGCGACATGTACCCAGCGCAGCTCTCCGGTGGCCAGCAGCAGCGCGTCGCGATTGCACGCGCCCTGGCCATGGACCCCAAGCTGATGCTCTTCGACGAGCCCACTTCCGCGCTCGACCCCGAGCTCGTGGGTGAGGTGCTCGACGTGATGCGCGAGCTCGCCCAGGGCGGCATGACGATGATCGTGGTGACCCATGAGATGGGCTTCGCCCGCGAGGTCGCGGATCGCGTGGTGTTCATGGACGACGGGGTGGTCGTCGAGCAGGGCCCGCCCGACGAGGTGATCAACAACCCCCAGCACGAGCGCACCCAGAGCTTCCTGTCCAGGATCCGCGAGGAGAACGAGGAGTACGCCGCCGCGCTGCACGAGCGCGCGGCCGCCGAGGAGCTCTGAGCCCGACCCGCTTCCCACCCCGGCACCCCCTCTGGTGCGACCCGGTTCGATTCGGCAGGATCGGGCACCAGACGTGTACACGGCGCGACGGTGCGTCGCACGATCACAGAGGAGGAAGCGCATGACCACTCCCACGGACGAGCCACTCGGCGACGACGAGATGGAGACGACGCCCGGTGGCGGCGACGCCGGACCCGCGGGCGACGCGGACGGCACCGACGGCAGCGACGGCGACGGCACCGACGGCGACTCGACCGACGCCACGGACGGCGACGCGGACGGCACGGACGGTGGCGACGCCGACGGCACCGATGGCGGCGACGCCGACGGCACCGATGGCGACGGCACGGACGGCACCGACGGTGACGCCAGCGACGGCGACTCCACCGACAGCACCGACGGCGACGCCACGGACGGCTGAGTGGAAGCCCTCCAGCTGCTGAGCGGGGACGCCCAGGACTTCGTCGAGAAGGTCTGGGCGTCCCACGTTCACGTGCACCAGGGCGAGCCCGCCGACCTGGTCGGGCTGCTGTCCTTCGACGACGTCGACGAGCTGCTGACCTCCACGGCGATCCGCACCCCGGCGGTGCGGGTGGCCCAGGACGGATCGGTGCTGGCCGCGTCGCACTACACCCGAAGCGGCGCGTCCCTGGCCGGCCAGCCGCTGACCGGGCTGGTGGACCCGCGCAAGGTGATCGACCTGTTCGAGGGCGGCGCGACCGTCGTGCTCCAGGGTCTGCACCGCTACTGGTCGCCCTTGACGACCCTCGTGGCCGAGCTGGAGCTCGCGCTGGGTCACCCGTGCCAGGCCAACGCCTACCTGACTCCCCCCGGCTCGCAGGGCTTCGCGGTGCACAGCGACAGCCACGACGTGTTCGTCTTCCAGACCCACGGCTCGAAGCAGTGGGAGGTGCACCCGGCACCCGGGGACGTGGCGGGCGAGGTCCGCGAGGTGCTGCTCGAGCCGGGCCTCAGCATGTACCTCCCGACCGGCACGCCGCACGCCGCCCGCGCGCAGGACACCGTGTCCTTGCACGTCACGATCGGGATCAACCAGCTCACCTGGCGCACCCTGCTCGACCGGGCCGTGAACCGGACGATGGGCGAGGTCGACGCCGACGCCCACCTGCCCGCCGGCTACCTCGAGGCCCCCGGCCTGCTGGCGGAGGGCCTGGCGGACCGGCTGCACCGGCTCGCCGACGCGTTGACCCGAGTCGATGCCGCCGAGCTCGCGGACACGCAGACGCGCAGCTTCCTCGAGAAGCGCAACCCCCAGCTCCGGGGCAGCCTGGTCGACCGGATGCGGCTCGACGAGATCACCCCCGGGACCCGGCTGCGCCGGAGGCCCGGCAAGCCGTGCGTCCTGCGGCCCGACGGCGACCGACTGCAGGTGCTGCTCGGCGACCGCCGGCTGACGATGCCGGTGCGGGTGGCCGACGCGGTCGAGCGCGCCCGCTCGCTCCACGAGCTCACGCCCGTCGACCTCGGGCTGGACACCGCGTCGTGCCTGGTGCTCGCCCGACGCCTCGTCCGCGAGGGACTCCTCGAGGTCGTCCGCTGACGACGACCGGCTCCCGTGACTTCCGCTGCTCGGTCGCCGCGGAGGCCCGTCTGGACGAGCTCGCCGGGACCGCCACGCACCTGACCGCGTTCCTCCTGGTCGAGCACCACGGACCGTGGGGCAACGCCGTGCTCCGGGAGAGCCGGCTTCCGAGCGAGGTCCGCGCGCACCTGGGCCGGCACAAGAACATCAAGGTGATGCTGGCCAGGCGACACCTCAAGGCCCATCGCGAGCCCGACTTCGAGGTGTTCGTCTGCTTCCCCGCCCGGCAGCTGCTGCTGGCGCGCACGGTGCGCGACCACGCCGAGCTGCTCGACGTCGACGTCGACGCGATCGCCCGGGGCGAGGTGCCCGACTGGGAGGTGGTCGAGGGCCCGCTGTTCGGCGTGTGCACCCACGGCCGTCACGACGCGTGCTGTGCGGAGCGAGGCCGACCGGTGGCGGCCGCCCTGACGGCGTCGCACCCCGAGCAGACCTGGGAGGTCTCGCACGTCGGCGGCGACCGGTTCGCGGCGAACGTCCTGGCCCTGCCCGAGGGGCTCTACTACGGCCGCATGGAGCCCGGGACGGCCAGCCAGGTGGCGACGCTGCACGAGGAGGGCCGGGTCGACATCGACCGGCTGCGCGGCCGGGCGTCGTACCCGATGCACGTGCAGTACGCCGAGATCGCGCTCCGCCGTCATCTCGAGGAGGACCGCCTCGCCGCGGTGCGCCTGGTGAGGCGTGAGGGGGCGACCAGCGTGTTCCGCTGCCGCGACGGCGACTGGGCCGTGACCGTGCGGCGCCTGACCCGGGGCGAGGGGCAGCTGACCTGCGGGATCGAGAAGCTGAACCCGCTCCCGGTGCACGAAGTGGTCTCGCTCCACCAGATCTGAGGCAGTGCCGCGCCGGTCTAAGGCAACTGCCGATGTCCGGCCGGCTGCCTTAGCGGTGTGCTCGAGTCATCGACCGAGCACCAGGAGATGAGCCAGATGTACAACGCACTCAACGAGCAGTACATGTTTCAGGAGCAGCACGACCGGACGGCGGCCATGCACGCCGCACGTGCTCCCCGTGACACCCAGCACGGCACCCGTCGCTGGTGGCGCAAGGGCACTCGCCGTACGCGATGATGGCCGATGTGCGGACGGATCGGGGCAGGACCGAGAGCATCATCGGGCGTGAGGCAGAGCTCTCCGCCCTGCTCCGCGACGCCGGCACCGACACCCGGATGGTGCTGCTCTCCGGCGACGCCGGGGTCGGCAAGACCCGGCTGGTGACCGAGGCGCTGGACGCCCTCGCCGAGCAGGGCTGGCAGCGGCTCGTCGGACACTGCCTCGACTTCGGCGAGAGCTCGATGCCCTACCTGCCGTTCGCGGAGATGCTGGACCAGGTCTCCGCCGAGATCGGCGAACCACTGACCAGCCTGAGCTCCGCTCTCGGCCGGCTGGGCCATCCCGCCGTCGCCGCCGAACCCTCCGAGGGCCTCGACCGGGTCGAGGTCTTCGAGGCCGTCCTGGCGCTGGTGGAGGAGGTGGCCACCCGTGGTCCGGTCGTGCTGGTGGTCGAGGACGCGCACTGGGCCGACGCCAGCACCTGCGACCTGATCAGCTTCCTGCTGACCCGGCGGCTGCAGGGTCGCTGCTTCTTCCTGGTCACCTACCGCTCCGACGAGATGCACCGGCGGCACCCGCTCCGTCGGCGCGTCGCCGAGTGGGTGCGGCTGTCCGGGGTCGAGCGGATCCAGCTCGACCCGCTCCCCGCGGGCGCCGTGCGGGGGATGGTGGGGCAGCTGATCGGCAGCTTCGACGAGACCTACGACGACGACGTGGAGAGGATCGTCCAGCGCTCGCAGGGAAACGCGTTCTACGTCGAGGAGCTGGTCGGTGCCTTCCTCGGCGGTGGCTGGAGCCTGCCCGAGGACCTGGCCGACCTGCTCCTGGTCAGGCTCGACCGGCTCGACGAGTCGAGCCGCGCCCTGGTGCGGGTGGCCTCTGCGGCAGGCCAGCGGGTGCCGCACGACCTCCTCGCCCGCGTCGCTCCCGTGTCCGAGGACCAGCTCGACGCCGACCTGCGTGCGGCCCTCGACGCGAACGTCCTGGTCCGGGCGAACGATGCCGAGTACGCCTTCCGCCACGCACTGCTGGGCGAGGCGGTCTACGACGACCTCCTGCCAGGCGAGCGGATGCGCCTGCACACGGCGTACGCCGAGGCGGTCCGCGAGCTCCGTGGTCCGCGCGGAGCCGCGGACCTCGCGCGCCACGCGCTCGCCTCGCACGACCTCCCCACCGCGCTGCAGGCCAGCGTCGACGCCGGGGAGCAGGCGCTCGCGAGCGGAGGTCCAGACGAGGCTGCTCGGCACTTCACCAAGGCCCTGGAGATCTACGACCGGGCCGCCGGCCAGCTCGACGACCCGCCGGAGCAGGCCGAGCTCGTGGGGCGCACGGTGGAGGCGCTGTGTGGTTCGGGCCGCCCCGAGATGGCCCTGTCGCTGGTCGACGCGCACCTCGACTCGCTGCCGGTGGACGCACCTCCGCTGTCCCGGGCCCGGCTCCTGCTCGCTCGTGCCGAGGCGATGCTCTCGACCGAGGCAGACTCCAACCCCGAGCAGGCCACGGCCACGGCGCTGGAGCTCGTCGGCCCCGAACCGACCCGGCTGCGCGCGCGGATCCTCGGGATCCACGCACACATGCAGGCCTGGCAGGACGACGTCGAGGGTGCGCGTCGCTCGGCCGACGAGGCGCTCGAGCTGGCGGACGAGCTGGGGCTTCCGCGACTGGCGGCCGACGTGGGGATGACCCTGACCGTGCTGAGCCAGCACCTCGACCTGGGGGAGGCCAGCCGCACGGAGCTCAAGCGGATCATCGCGGAGGCCCAGGTCCGCGGCGACGTGATGAGCGAGCTGCGCGGCTACGCCCGGACCGGCGGGATCGAGTACGACTACGGGGCACTGGCGGAGGCCCAGGCGGCCTACTCCAGCGCGGCCCGGCTGGCCCGCGAGATCGGCCGCCCCTGGACGATGTACGGGATCAGCGGCCGGATGCAGGCCGCGGTGATGGCCCTGATGCGCGGCCACTGGGACGAGGCACTCTCGATCGCCGACCACACCGGTGAGGACCCGCCACCGACCCCACGGGCGATGCTCGAGTCCGTGGCCGTCGCCGTGGCTGCGGGGCGAGGTGAGGTCTCGGCGCTGTCGCGGTTGCCGGCGCTGCGGGAGCGGTGGCACCGCGAAGGAATGATCGCGATCGTCGGTGGTGGTGCCGCCATCGAGCTGCTGTCGACGCGGGACGGTGCTGCGGCGGCGGTCGCGCTCTACGACGACATCTGCGGCGTGCTCAGCCCGCTGTGGAGCCCGGAGTTCGGCGCCCGGCTCCGGCTCGCGACCCTCGCCGTCGCCGCCCTCGCGGACGAGGCTCCGCGGACCGCGACGGGCGCTCGCGACGAGGCCCGGGCCACGACTGCGCGCATCGTCGCCGAGGCGGAGCGGGTCCTCGAGAGTCGCACCGAGGACGAGCGCCCCTTCCAGATCGAGGGCCGGGCCTGGGCGGCGCGACTGGCAGCCGAGCAGCTCCGGTTCGAGTGGCTGCTGGGTGGGGAGGTCGCGTTGGACCATCTGGTCCGCCGCTGGGTGGAGACCGCCGAGCTGTTCGCAGAGCTCGGGCAGCCCCTCGAGGAGGCTCGGGCACGCACCAGGTTGGCGGTGGTGCTGCGCGCCTCGGGGGAGCCGGACCGGGGCATGCAGCAGGCCGACCGCGCCCGTGAGCTCGCGAGCGGGTTGGGTGCCCGCCCGCTGCTCGACGAGCTCGGCAGCTTCCGCGTGGCGAGCGTGCACGACGGGAAGCTCACCCCGCGCGAGGCCGAGATCCTGGCTCTCGTGGCGGCCGGGCGCAGCAACGGTGAGATCGGTCAGCAGCTGTTCATCTCCGCCAAGACGGTGAGCGTGCACGTCTCCAACGTGATGGCCAAGCTGGGTGCCTCCAGCCGCACCGAGGCGGCCGCGCTCGCCCGGCAGGCCGGTCTGCTCGAGTGAGCCGTTCCGCGGCTGACCGGTCGTGCAGGTTTCCACTACCCGGAGAACGGGTACGTGACGCAGACCACACCCCGCCGCCTCGGGAGGCAGCAGCATGTCGTTCCTGGACAAGAGCAGCACGGTCGCGAGACCCGGCTACAGCAAGTGGCTGATCCCACCCGCAGCCCTCTGCGTGCATCTGTCGATCGGTCAGATCTACGCCTTCTCGGTCTTCAAGACGTCCCTGGTCGCCGACTTCGAGACCTCCCAGACCGCGATCGGGTGGATCTTCTCGATCGCGATCGTGATGCTGGGCCTCTCGGCAGCCGTGCTCGGCACCTGGGTGGAGCGGGTCGGCCCCCGCATGGCGATGTTCACCGCCGCCCTGTGCTGGGGTGGCGGCTTCCTGATCGGTGCGGCCGGCATCGCGATGGACAGCCTCCCCGTGCTCTACCTCGGGTACGGCGTGATCGGCGGCATCGGCCTGGGCATCGGCTACATCTCGCCCGTCTCCACGCTGATCAAGTGGTTCCCCGACCGGCCCGGTCTCGCGACCGGGATGGCGATCATGGGCTTCGGCGGCGGCGCGCTGATCGCGTCACCCCTGTCGACCAAGCTGATGAGCGTCTTCGACCCCGGCTTCAGCTCCAGCGACACCACGGCCACCGCCTCGAGCTCGGCGTTGACGAGCACGTTCGTGACCCTGGGCATCGTCTACCTCGTCTTCATGATGATCGGCGCGGCGCTCGTGCGGATCCCGCCCGGCTACGCCGAGGGTGAGATGGCCGTCCAGCAGCCCGGGACGAACGGCGCGCTGGTGCGGGCCAGGGGTGCGATCCGGACGCCGCAGTTCGCGTTCCTCTGGATCGTCCTGTTCTGCAACGTGACGGCCGGCATCGGCATCCTCGAGCAGGCCGCACCGATGATCCAGGACTTCTTCCGGGGCAGCAACGGCGAGTCGTCGGTCTCGGCGGCCGAGGCGGCCGGCTTCGTCGGCATGCTCAGCCTGGCCAACATGCTCGGGCGGTTCGTCTGGTCCAGCCTCTCGGACAAGGTCGGACGCAAACCGATCTACATGATGTACCTCGGCGTGGGGCTGATCCTCTACGCGCTGCTGGCCAGCTTCGGCTCGCAGTCCGTGGCCATCTTCGTGGTCCTCGCGCTGGGCATCATCTCCTTCTACGGCGGCGGGTTCGCGACCGTCCCGGCGTACCTCAAGGACCTGTTCGGGACCCTCGAGGTCGGGGCCGTCCACGGACGTCTGCTGACCGCCTGGGCGGCGGCAGGCGTGGCCGGGCCGCTCATCGTGAACAAGATCCTCGACGCCGCCGGTGAGCCCGGTGACCTGGTCGCGAGCGACTACTACCCGGCGCTGATCACGATGTGCGTCGTGCTCGGCGTGGGCTTCGTGGCCAACCTGTTGATCAGGCCGGTGCACGAACAGCACTTCGACGACGAAGCGGTGCGTCAGAGCAGCACCGACCGGAACACCTCCGAACTGACGAGCGGGAGCCGAGCATGAGTGTCGAGAACACCCACCGGGCCACGGCGGCCGACCAGCCGACACCACTGCTGCTGGTCGTCCTGGCGTGGCTCATCGTGGCCGTCCCCCTGGCCTACGGCCTGTGGCAGACGCTGATCAAGGCCGGGCAGCTGCTCGGCGGCTGACACCCCGGCCGAGGTGCTGGACGGACCCTCGCCCGGCACCGCGTCGGTTGGCATACTCACCGTATGTCGACCCAGCACCTGACCGAACGACGCTTCGAGCGGATGCGGCCGGTGCCGGCCAGGAAGAGCTCGCGAGTCGCCCCGGCGGACCTGCCTCGCGGCCCGCGCCTTCCCGCCATCGTGCAGAGCATCGGCCTGCTGCGCTTCCGGCACCAGTTCGTCCCGGCGCTGCACCGGCGGTACGGCGACGTGTTCTCGATCGAGCTGATGCCCGAAGGTCGACGCCTGGTCTTCTTCAACCGCCCCGAGCACGTCAAGGAGATCTTCGCGGGCGACCCCGAGGTCTTCCACGCAGGCAAGGGCAACGCGATCCTCGGCCCCGTGATGGGGGAGCACTCGCTCCTGCTGGTCGACTCGACGCAGCACAAGCGCGCCCGCCGGTTGCTGATGCCGGCGTTCAACGGACACGCGCTCCGCGACTACGAGGACCTGGTCGTCGGGCTGGCCAAGACCGAGGTCGGGCGGTGGCAGCCGGGCCGGCCGTTCGAGTCGCTGGAGCGGATGAACGCGCTGACCCTCGAGATCATCCTCCAGGTGGTCTTCGGGGTGACCGACGAGGCCCGTCTCGCCGAGCTGCGCCCGCTGGTCAACCGGACCGTGAACATCCCGCCCCTGGTGTTCCTGGGCTGGGGGTTCCCGCGGCTCCAGAAGCTCGGCCCCTGGCGGCGCACGGTCGAGAACCAGATCGAGCTCGACCGCGTCATCTTCGGCGTGATCGCCGAGCGCCGTTCGGCTCCCGACCTCGCCGACCGCTCCGACGTACTCTCCCGCCTGCTGCAGGTGCGCGACGACGAAGGTGCCGGCCTGACCGACGAGGAGCTCCGCGACCAGCTGGTCACGCTCCTGCTCGCGGGGCACGAGACCACCGCGACCGCGCTCGCCTGGTCGTTGCACGAGCTCGGCAAGGATCCTGCGCAGGAGGCGAGAGCACGGGACGCGGCGACGGCGGGCGACGACGCCTACCTCGAGGCGGTGCTCAAGGAGTCGATGCGCGTGCACCCGGTGATCCCGATGGTGGTCCGTCACCTGATGGAGCCGGCGACCGTCGGCGGCATCGACCTCCCGAAGGGCGCCAACGTCGCGGCCTCGATCATCCTGGCCCACGAGTCGGAGTCCAGCCACCCGGACCACGCCGCCTTCCGTCCGGAGCGGTTCCTCGACGGCGAGGTGGCGACGAACACCTGGATCCCGTTCGGCGGCGGCGTACGCCGGTGCATCGGGGCAGGCTTCTCGCTGATGGAGGGCGTGGCCGTCCTCCGCGAGGTGCTGTCCACCTACGACGTGGGGCTCCCTCCCGGCGCCACCGAGGCGCCCAAGGTCCGCAACATCACCAGCGTCCCGCGCCACGGCGCCCGGATCGTCGTCACTCCGCGCTGAGTGCGCAGGCTTCCCCGGGCGGCCGGGGAAACCGGTGGCGGACGGGCAAAGCATCACCCCTCCGCAACAGGGATTGCCCATCCACCCTGTCCGGTGTGCCGGGACGGCCGACGCCGAGCCTGGTGAGCGACAACCGGGGGAAGTCGCCGAGTCTCACCAGGCTCGACTGACCGCGGGGCAGAAACCCGTGACGGCCGAAGCGAGTCTGGCGGACGGGACGCACGCAACCCTGATGCGCAGGAGCCGTCCTGCGTGGTGCGGATGCACTAGGACCGGATGCCCTACGAGTCGGAGAGCAACCCCTCGCGCAGCGCGATCGACAGCGCCTCGAGCTTGGAGTGCGCGTCGAGCTTGGTCGAGAGGTTGGCGATGTGGTTGCGCACCGTGTGCACGCTGACGACGAGACGGTCGGCGATGGCTGCGTTGGTCAGGCCCTCGGCCACCAGGTCCAGCACCTCCCGCTCGCGCGTGGTCAGCGAGTGCCGGCCCTGGGCCTGGCCTCGACGGAGCCGGGGGAGCAGCCGCGCGAGCATCTCGGGCGAGATCACGGCCTCGCCCGCCGCCGCGGCCCGCACGGCCGAGGTCACGTCGGCCACGCCGCTGGTCTTGGAGACGAATCCAGCGGCGCCGTTCTCGATGGCGCTGACGAGCACGTTGTCGCCGCCACTCGCCGTGAGCACGACGACCTGCACCTCGGGGTGCCTGGCGCGGAGCCCGTCGATCGCCTCGACGCCGTCGCCGTCGGGCAACCGGTGGTCGAGCAGCAGCACGTCCGGCCCGGTCTCCGCCACCAGCGCGAGCCCGCGCTCGAGGGACCCCGCGATCCCCACCGTCTCCAGGTCGGGCTCGGCGTCGAGGACGTGCGCCAGGCTCGCTGCCAGGATCTCGTGGTCATCGATGATCAGGATGCGCACGATCGCCGGTTCCTGTTCGGATGCGGAGTGCGCTTGGTCCACGAGCTTCCCTTGCCTCATCGCGGTGGTGCATCGGCCGGCGGCGCGGACCGCTACCAACGTACCGGCCAATCGCCCCCTTGACGCGGGATCGGCGTACGACGAAGGTGGCCCGGACTCGGAGGGAGCGAGGAATGAGCGGTACCACGCCGAGCGGCACGGCGGGCGAGGATGCCGCGGTCTACGCCGTGCTCGATGCCGCCCCCGGAGCCGTGGTGACCGTGGACGCGACCGGTGTCATCGAGTACCTCAACGACGTCGCCGTCGAGACGTTCGGCTACCCCCGCGAGGAGCTGCTCGGACGACCCGTCGAGATGCTCGTTCCTCCGGGCCTGGTCGACCGGCACGTCACGGAGCGACGTGCGTTCGCGGCGCGGCCGCGGGCCCACGCGCGTGCGCGCGGGCTGGAGCTGCGTGGACGGCGCAAGGACGGCAGCGAGTTCCCCGCGGAGATCAACCTGACGCCGTTCGAGGCCGCGGGCGGGTTCCGGGTGGTCGCCACGGTGACCGACATCAGCGCCCGCCGCGACGCCGAGGTCCGGATGCAGACGCTGACCCGGGCCTACCGCAGCCTCGCGGAGATGAACGAGGCGATCGTCCGGGCGACCGACGACCTCGAGCTGTTCTCGGAGACCTGCCGGGTCGCGGTCGAGGAGGCCGGCTACCTGGGCGCCTGGATCGCCACGGTCGACCCGGACGGTCGCATCGCCCGGGTGGCGAGTGCCGGTGCCCTCGACGACTACGTCGACCAGCTCGTGCTGTCCGAGGCGCCCGGCAGCGCGGGTGGTGACGTGACGTCGAGGATGGTGCAGCTGGGCGTCGCGCAGTACACCGACCAGGCGACGCCCGCAGAGCGCGTGCGCGGCATCGAGGCCACCGCCGCCCTGCCCCTTCGGCGGCGAGGCGACGTCGTCGGCGCGTTGACGGTCTACGCGAGGCGATCCGAGGCCTTCGACGACCAGGTGCGGGGACTGCTCGAGGGAGCGGCCGAGAACATCTCGTACGCGCTGGACGTCCTCGACCGCGCCGCGACGCTGCGAGACGTCGCCCGGCAGCGCAGTCTCCTCTCCCGCCGGCTGATCGACGCCCAGGAGGCCGAACGGGCCAGGATCGCGGCGGACGTCCACGACGAGTCGGTGCAGTCGCTGGCTGCGGCCGTGCTGCGGCTCGGACTCGTGGAGCGCCGCGTGGCAGAGTTGGCGCCGGAGTCCGTTCCGCACGTGTCCACGGAGTTCGACCGGCTGCACCAGACGCTCGACGCGGTCACCAGCGGACTGCGCGAGCTGCTGTTCGAGCTCGAGACCGGCGATCTCGAGGCGTCCCTCGCCGAGCTGGTCGAGGACGCCGCCCAGCACATCTTCGAGCACGCCACCCTGCGTTGGGCCGTTGTCGTCGACTCCGCCCGGGCCGACCTGCGACGCGAGCTGCAGCCGAGCGACCGCAGGCAGGCGTTGCGGATCGTGAAGGAGGCCCTGATCAACACCCGCAAGCACGCCTCGGCCTCCGAGGTGGTGGTGACGATCCGTCCCGGGTCCGAGGGAGTGGAGCTCGTCGTGCAGGACGACGGCCTCGGGCTCGACGTCTCGACCTCGCCGCGGGGACACCGGGGGCTGGTGAACATGCACGACCGGGCCGCCGTGTCGGGAGGGTGGTGCCGGATCGAGCGCGCCGAGCCGGGCACCGTCGTACGCGTCTGGCTGCCGTACGACGCGGGTGCCGGCGCGCCCGGGACGACGTCTCCTGTGACCCCTTCGCACTAGACGAGGACGACACATGCGGCCCTGCTGCGTGGGGTCGTGCCGGGTGAGACTGGAGCAATGCTCGAACTCCTCCTACCCTGCCGCCTGCCATGTCCGTGACCAGCCACGCCGCCCTGCCGGTGGGCCTGCTGGCCGCAGGACTGACGGTGGCCACGAGCGGCCAGACCACGCCGGCGCTGGTGAGGGCGGGCCGCCCGAAGGACTGCAACGCCCTGGTGCCGCGGGTCGCCACGCGGCGTCGCGCCCTCAAGCGGAGGCGTGCGGCGCGCGAGCAGGCGCTGCTCCGGTCCCGCAGGGCGAGCGCCCGCACGCAGCTGCTGCCCCTGATCGACCACGAGCTCAGGACGCCCCTGACCACCGTCGTGGGCTACACCGAGCTCTTGCTCAGTGGTGTGGCAGGCGAGCTCAACCCGGACCAGCAGCGCATGCTCGTCTCCGTGGAGAGCGGTGGCGCGCGGCTGGTCGAGCTGGTCGAGGCCGTGGTCCAGGTCGCGCACGAGTGCCTGGACTCCGAGGAGGACCTCGACGTGGCCGACGTGATGCAGCGGCTCGGAGTCTTGGAGTCCCACCTAGGGTGACCGGGTGAAGCTCGAACGCAAGCACGCCCTGGTCCTGGTCGCCGTCGCGGTCTGGAACGTCGTCACCTACGCACAGTTCACCAAGGCCCTCGTGCAGACCGAGGAGGACCGGCCGACGGGCTACTTCGTCGCCCACGGGATCCTGATCGTGGTCAACCTCGTGATCGCGGCCGTGCTCGGCACCTGGGGAGTCAAGGCGCTCCGGGCCTCCCGCGACTGATCCTCCTAGACTCCGGCCGTGCGGCGAACCTTCGGCTGGCTCAGCTTCTGGCTGCTGCTCGGCGCGCTGTTCCTCGCCGTGGGCCCCTGGTCGCTGCTGGTCATCCCCGTCCTGGTCGTCGTGGTCCTGCTCGCCCCCGCCGTACGCCGGGCGGCGCGTCCTCGCCATCCATGGCGGGCCGGCGCCGTGGTGCTGGTCGTGGCCGCCGCGCTGGTCGCCGTGATCGTGGTCGTCCCCGACGGCCGGCTGCCGATCCCGCCCGGTCCGGGGCTGCTGGTCACCCCGTCCTTCGAGGGCAGCCCGGCGACGCCACGGCCGGTGGCGATGGACATCCCGCAACATCCTTTCCTGGCTGCCAACGGGCGCAGCTCGATGCACGACGACGGCTGGGCCACCGACGCCTACCGCGGACCGGGACCGCTCGGCCGCAGTCCCGAGGTGCAGACCGCGTGGTACGGCCTCGAGGAGTGCGCCACGCTGGCCTTCGACTCCGAGGAGCGGATCGTCGCGCTCTGCGGGGACCTCCGGGGGCCGGTGCTGCACGTGCTCGATCCCGAGAACATGCGCCCGCTCGCCACCATGCGGCTGCCCGACCGTCCGGAGGTCAAGGGCAAGAAGCCCTGGGAGAACCTCTGCGCCGGCGCCTACTTCTACCTCGACCGCGACGACCGTGCGGTGGTCGCGACCACGGACCGGCGCGTCCTCGAGGTCTCCACCTCCGACGCGACGGGTCGGCCCCGCCTGAAGGTCGAGCGCAGCTTCTCCGTGGCCGACGAGGTCCCGCACGACGACTGCCTGGTCGCGCTGATGCCCGACTGGGCGGGCCGCACCTGGTTCGTCACGCAGGACGGCCGGGTCGGGACCGTCGACCCGGGTACCGGGCAGGTGGCCGTCCGCGACCTGGGTGAGGAGGTGGCCAATTCGCTGGCGGTCGACGAGGGCGGGGTGTACGTCGTGACGGTGCGCGCGCTCTACCGGATGCGGGCCGGCGCCGCGGGAAGGCCGGAGGTCCTGTGGCGCGCGACGTACGACCGGGGGAGCCGGACCAAGCCCGGGCAGCTGAGCCGGGGCAGCGGGACGACGCCGACGGTGCTGCCCGGCGGGCGGGTGGCGATCACCGACAACGCCGACCCGCGGATGCACGTGGCGTTCTACGACGCCGCCACCGGCCGGCTCGTGTGCCAGGCGCCCGTCTTCGCCCCAGGGAGGAGCGCCACCGAGAACTCGCTGGTCTCGGTGGGCGACGGGGTGATCGCCGAGAACAACTACGGCTACGCCGGTCCGGCGAGCACCCTCCTCGGGCGCGCGACCACCCCCGGCCTCGCCCGCGTCGACCTCTCCGGTGGCCGCTGCTCGGTCGCGTGGACCAGCGCCGAGATCGCGCCCACGTCGGTGCCGAAGGCATCACTGGCCAACGGGCTCGTCTACGCCTACACCAAGAAGCCCACGGTGTGGGGCGTCTCGGCGTGGTACCTCACCGCGATCGACGTCCGCACCGGCCGCACCGCGTTCAGCGTGCGCACCGGCCTCGGCACGCTGATGAACAACCACTACGCCGCGATCACCCTGGCCCCCGACGGGTCGGCGTACGTCGCGACGCTCGCCGGCATGGTCCGGGTGCGGGACGGAGACTGAGCAATTCCGGATAGTCCCCTGCAATCGGACCCCGTCCGAGTGCCTGCGAGGGTCCGTTTGCTGGGGACTATCCGGCCGGGGTCGTAGTGTGCGAGGCATGGTTGAACACGTGACGACACTGCTGGACGGGGCCGACTGGTCCGGGAACATCTTCGTGGACGGAGCCTGGCGCGGCGGCTCGGCCGGCGACGCCGGGATCGTCGAGCCGGCCACCGGCGAGGAGCTCGGCCGCACCGGCCGCGCGGGCACCGACGACGTGACGACCGCCGCCGCTTCAGCAGCCAAGGCCCAGCAGGAGTGGGCGGCGCTGCCGCACCCGGCCCGGGCCGCGGTGCTCCGCCGTGCCGGTGACCTCTTCGGCGAGCACGCCGAGGAGCTCTCCGGCTGGAACGTCCGCGAGGTCGGGGCCGTTCCCGGCATGGCCGGGTTCGCACTGCACGTGGCGGCCGAGGAGTGCTACGCCTCGGCGGGCCTGCCGGGAGCCTCGCTCGGTGAGCTGCTGCCCAGCGAGCAGCCGCGCCTCTCGATGGCCAAGCGGGTCCCGGTCGGCGTGGTCGGGGTGATCTCGCCGTTCAACGTGCCGCTGATCCTGAGCATCCGGTCGGTCGCACCGGCGCTGGCCCTCGGCAACGCGGTGCTGCTCAAGCCGGACCCGCGGACCGTGGTGACCGGCGGGGTCACCATCGCGCGCGTCTTCGAGGAGGCCGGCCTGCCGCCCGGCGTGCTCCAGCTGGTGCCGGGCGGGGCCGAGGTCGGCCAGGCCATGATCGCCGACCCGCACGTGCGGGTGATCTCGTTCACCGGCTCCACCCAGGCCGGCCGAGCCGTGGGGGAGGCTGCCGGCCGCCACCTCAAGCGGGCCCACCTCGAGCTCGGCGGCAACTCCGCGATGCTCGTGCTCGACGACGCCGACGTCGAGCAGGCGGTCAACCTGGCTGCCTGGGGCTCGTTCTTCCACCAGGGCCAGATCTGCATGACCACCGGCAGGCACCTCGTCCACGAGCGGGTGTACGACGACTTCGTCGAGGCGCTCGCCGAGAAGGCCGACCACCTCCCGGTCGGCAACCCGGCGACGGAGCAGGTCGCCCTCGGCCCGGTCATCGACGAGGGCCAGCGCGACAAGATCCACGGCCTGGTCACGGCGAGCACCGATGCGGGGGCCAAGGCTGCGGCCGGCGCGTCGTACGACGGGTTGTTCTACCGGCCGACGGTGCTCTCGGAGGTGACTCCTGACCACGTCGCGTTCACCGACGAGATCTTCGGCCCGGTCGCGCCGGTCACCAGGGTCTCGAGCGACGACGAGGCGGTCGAGCTGGCGATGGCGAGCGAGTACGGCCTCTCGCTCGGCATCATCACCCGCGACGTGATGCGCGGCCTCGCCCTCGCCGACCGGATCCCGACCGGCATCGTGCACATCAACGACCAGACCGTGAACGACGAGGCCAACGCGCCGTTCGGCGGGGTCGCCGCCTCCGGCACCGGCTCCCGCTTCGGCGGCGCCCCGGCCAACATCGACGCCTTCACCGAGACCCGCTGGATCACCGCGCGCGCCGAGCCGCCGACGTACCCCTTCTGAGGCGATGACCCGATAGTCCGAGACGTTTCCGTTCCAAAGCCCGCGCTCGGACAACGGAAACGTCTCGGACTATCCGCCCCCCGAGTCAGAACGCCGCCCGCACCTCGTCCTCGGTGAGGCCGTAGTCGGCGAGGTCATAGGTGTGCTTGGGACGGCGGCCGCCCTGGCGCGACTCGGTGTCGAGAGCGGTCACGGCCTCGTCGACGGCGGGCGTCCACTCGAGGCCGAACGAGTCGTAGATGCTCCGGGTGGTGGCGACGGGGTCGGTGACGAACTCGCGGTAGTCGACGTCGACGAACTGCTCCTTCGGGTACGCCGCCCGCTCGCGCTCGAACCGGGCCACCGCCTTGCTCAGCATGTCGAGCTGGGTGCGCCCGATGGTCTCGCCGACGAACGTCGTGGACCAGCCCTTGGTCGCCTCGGCCGAGAGCGAGCACGCCGAGGCGATCGCGACGAGCGGCTCGCGGTGGGTCTGCACGATCAGCGCGTCCGGGTAGACCGCCATGATCGCGTCGAGCCCGACGAGGTGGGACGGGTTCTTCAGCACCCACTGCTTCTCCGGGTCGTTGAGCCCGATCAGCTGGAGGTTGGCCTTGTGCCGCTGGTAGGCGTCGGTCCAGTCCTGCTTCTCCAGCCAGGCGGAGTAGTCAGGGACGTAGGCGAGCGACTCGTAGCCGATCGACTTGCCGGACTGCCGCAGGATCCGCCAGCACTCCTCCACGCTCGACGCGTCCATGAAGTGGATCCCCATGAACTCGGGGTTGTCGACGTGGTGCTCGGAGAAGGCGCCGTTGAGGGCGGCGTAGATCGGGTTGTCGGCCCACGTCTCGCGCGGCGGCCGCGGCTGCGGCACCTCGGTCAGCCACAGCTCCAGTCCCTGGTGCGCCGGGTCGGCGTTGAGCAGCCGGTGCAGGGCGGTGGTGCCGGTGCGGGGGAGGCCGCAGACGAAGATCGGTCGCTGCACCGGCACCTCGGCGTACGACGGGTGCTCCTTGAAGCCGTTCTCCGCGAGCAACCGGCCGACCAGCGCGCTCTTGATGAACGTGCGCTGCATGTAGTTGCCCTCGGGCGTGAGACCACCGTGCGCGACGAGGTCCTCGCAGAGCAGCCGCAGTCCCTCCTCGTGCTCGGTGCCGCCGAAGTCCTCCAGCCCGGTCGTGCGTACGGCGGCCGCCCTGATGTCCTCGAACGACCCGAGGTCCTCCCTGGTCCTGGGACCCGAACCCGAGCCCCGCTGCCTGCTACGCGTCGCCATGAGCGGCACCTCGCCTCGTTGTCGTCGACTCAACGATGCTCCGCATCGCCTCGCTCCTCCGCCTTGCGATGCACCACTCCTGGTGTCGCTCGCGACGGCACCGGATCTCGGGTCGGGTCCTAGTAGCCATGGAACTCACCGCAGCTCACGTCGAGCATGATCCCGCTGACAGCAGAGGCCAGGTCGGAGGCGAGGAAGAGGGTCGCCTGCGCGACCTCCTCGGGCGTGGCCAGCCGCTTGAGGTCGGTCAGGTCGGCCGTCTCGCGGTAGATGTCGTCGTGGGTGACGCCGCGCTCCTCGGCCATCCAGTCGAAGTAGGCCTTGTTGACGTCCTCGTAGATCCAGCTCGGTGCGACCGAGTTGACCCGGATGCCGCGCGGGCCCAGCTCGGTGGCCAGCGAGGACGCGAGGTGCACCAGCGTGCCCTTGGTCAGCTTGTAGCCGGCGAACTCCGGCTGCGACTGCCGCAGCACCGCCGAGTTGACCATGATGATCGACCCCCGGGACTTCTCCAGCGCGTCGGCGAAGAGCGTGGAGAGGCGCAGAGGTGCGAACGCGTTGGTCTCCAGGGAGCTGCGCAAGGCATCGTGCTTGATCGTGGTCAGCGGCTCCATCGGCGGGATCGCGAACGCGTTGTTGATCAGGCAGTCGACCTTGCCGAACTCCGCGAGCGCGGCGTCGACGAGGTTCTGGCAGCCCTCCTCGTCGTTGATGTCGGTGGGTACGACGAGTGCCCGGCGTCCGTGCGACCGGACCACCTCGGCCATCTTGTCGAGGCGCTTCTGGGTCCGCGACGCGAGCACCAGGTCGGCGCCCATCTTCGCGGCCTCCTCGCCGAGCGAGCGACCCAGACCGGGCCCGACCCCGGAGAGCACGACCACCTTGTCCTGCAGCAGCTGCGGTGACTCCGTCACGTGTTCCTCGAAATTCGTCGAGCGGGCAATGTGGGTTCGCTGTAGTCCGGCGAGCGGGCAGTTTCGACACGTCGTACGACGCTGAGCGGGCATTGCTTGCACGTCGGACGGGCACGAACTGCCCGGTCGACACCTCCAGGCGGGCAGAGACTGCCCGGTCAGCGCGCCACAGCGTGCCGTGAGTGCCCGCTCGGCGAGCTACGGCGGACCAGGAGTGCCCGGTCAGCATCACGAGATCATCCGTCGGGCGATGCCGACCTGGCGGTCGGCGATGCGGGCGGTGCGGTCGGCGGCGGAGATCTGGTCCTCCTCGAAGTGCGGCAGGGACGAGGGGAGCGAGTCGAACGGGACCACCTCGACGGTCGGCCCGTCGGCGGCGTCCAGGGATCGGGAGAGCCGCTGCCAGCGCAGCATCATCACGCCCTGCGGGTGGCCGCAGGTCTCCAGCCAGTTGGCGATCCCGGGGTTGCGCTCGCTCACCACGTAGCGCAGCAGGCCGTCGGGGTCGGCGTGCGACTGCGCTCGTGTGAGCGAGGTCTGGTGGTGCTCGTAGTCGGTGGAGATGTACCACCGCGAGCCGATCTGGATCGCCTGGTAGGCACACTCGGAGACCGGGACGGTGATGATCATCGCCTCGTCGTCGGCCAGCGAGTAGTGGCCGATCGAGGAGAACTGTGAAGCCAGCCCACCCGGCGTCGACTTCGGCACGGTCAGGGTGTTCACCGGCTCCTTGTAGGTGAACCACTCCGGGAACGCGAACCAGGTGTTGATCCGCCCGACGAGCATCTTCGCGGCCACGCCGTACCTCTTGGCCACACGCTCCCGGGTGAGCGCGGCCCGCGGTTGCCCGGCCGTGTCGAGCCGCTGGATGCGGAGCTGGCCGCGGTCCTCGGCGTTCCAGTCGTCGTAGACCTCACGCACGATCAGCGTCGAGCCCTTCTTCAGCCCCAGCTCCGGACCGAACCGCCACTCGAAGGTGCCGTCCTCGGCGATGTCGAGCTCACGGTCGTCGAAGGCGGCGACGGTGGAGGGAGCGCCGTCGGCGGAGTAGGTCCCGTCCATCACCTGGAAGGACAGGTCGGCCGTGCTGCCGCGCACCCCCGACACGACGTACGACGCGCCCCCGTCGAGGTAGGCGTTGAAGTAGACGGCGTCGGGGTTGTCGAGGCCCTGGCGGGCGTACTGGTGCGTCGGATTGATCAGCACCGGGTGCTCGAGGTCGTAGTCGAACGCCATCTGCAGCGAGGAGCGGATGCTGCCGGCGAGGTAGTCGAAACCCTCGGCGAGGTCCTGCGGCGAGACCTCGAACGGCGGGTTCGCGACCAGCTTCTCGGCCTCCGCGATCGCCTCCCGGAAGCTCGCCGTCACGTCGGGGGAGGAGTCGCTCACAGGCTCACCTTGCTGATGATCGAGTGGGCGTACTTCTCGAGGTTGTCGATCTTCGTCTCGAGCGGCTCGGTGTCGGGCCCCTTGATGTAGGGGACGCGGAAGCCGACGATGCAGTCGGTCACGCCCTTGTCCTCGAGCCGCTTGACCCCGTCGAGGTCGTAGGCGTCGTAGGAGATCACGTGCACCTCGAAGTCGTCGCGCGTGTCCCCCTCGGCCTTGCGGATCTCGGCCAGCCGCGCGAGCATCCGGTCCAGCTCCTCCGGGTCGCCGCCGGCGTGCATCCACCCGTCACCCTTCAGTACGGCGCGGCGCAGGGCCGCGTCCGCGTGACCGCCGACCAGCAGCGGGACCTTCTCGGTCGGCGCCGGCGTCTGCTTCAGGGGCGGGAACGAGTAGAACTCTCCGTCGTAGCCGAAGAAGTCACCGCTCGTGAGCCCGCGCAGGATGTCCATGCACTCGTCCATCCGCTTGCCGCGCCTCTCCCACGGCACTCCCAGCGCGACGAAGTCCTCGGGCCACGGCGAGAGCCCCACCCCCAGGCCGAGCCGGTTGTCGCTGAGGTAGGCGACCGAGCTCACCTGCTTGGCCACCAGCACCGGCGGCCGCACGGGCAGCTTGAGCACGAACGGCGTGAACCGGAGGGTGCTCGTCACCGCGGCGAGGTGCGTCACCAGGATCATCGTCTCGATGAACGCCTTGTCCGCCAGGAACTCGCGGTCTCCCGTGTCGGTGTAGGGGTACGTCGAGTCCGACTCCTCCGGGTAGATCAGGGAGTCGGCGACCGTCATCGAGGTGTAGCCGGCAGCCTCGGCGGCCTGGGCCAGCGGGGCGTAGTAACGGGCATCGGTCATCGCCTCGGCGTAGGTGAAACGCATGGCGACACACTAGAACGTGTTCCAGTTTTCTGCCAGAGTGACCGGGTGGACCTGGCAGAGCTCTCCGACCGCCTCGAGATCGAGGACCTGCTCACCCGCTACACGCGAGCGATCGACACCGGCGACTGGGACCGCCTCGACGAGGTGTTCACCCCCGACGCGGAGATCGACTACACCGCCTCGGGCGGCATCGCCGCGCCGTACGCCGAGGTCAAGCCGTGGCTCGCCGAGATGCTGCCGATCTTCCCGAAGCGGATGCACCAGCTCGGCCAGGTCGACAGCCAGGTCGACGGTGACGCCGCGACCGTCGCGGCGTACTTCTACAACCCGATGGTGCTGCCGCAGCAGGACGGACCCGACCTCGTCGTGGAGTTCGGCGGGATCTACCACCACACCCTGGTGCGTACGCCGGACGGCTGGCGCTCGCGCGCACTGGTGGAAGAGGTCGTCTGGAAGCGGGGGCTGTAGCGCTGATGGACACCAAGCCCGAGGGTCTCGACGGCGAGTTCGCCCGCAAGGTGATCAAGCTGATGTCGGCGGTCAACGTCCGGGTCTACCGGCTCACCAAGGGCCGGATCGGCGGCACCTGGCGCGTCGGGGCCGGCTGGAAGGACCCGGTGCCGATCTGTCTGCTGGAGCACCGCGGTCGACGCACCGGGAAGCGGCGCACGAGCCCGCTCGTCTACCTGCGCGACGGTGAGGACGTGGTCGTCGTCGCCTCCCAGGCCGGGCGTCCGCACGATCCGCTCTGGTACCGCAACATCGAGGCCGACCCGCAGGTCACGGTGCAGATCCGAGGTGACCGGTTGGCCATGCGTGCCCACACCGCGGACGCCGACGAGCGGGCGCGGCTGTGGCCGAGGCTGGTCGCCCTCTACCGCGACTACGACTCCTACCAGTCGTGGACCGAGCGCGAGATCCCCGTCGTGGTCCTCCGGCCGACGTAGATCTGGGCGGCACGCCCGCGTCACGATTCGGCAACGGGGGGCCACGCCGCTTGACGACGGGTGGCCGCAGGACGAAGTTAGGGTCCGGCCGCTTCACCGAGCGACTTCTACACGTCCTGACCTGAGACCCGGGGAGGTTGTCCTGAGCAGCGCGCTGGAAGAACCCATTTCCCCGATCGATGATCCATCGGTCCTCCTCGCAGGTGAGAAGGACATCGAGGGCCGCTCGCTCAGCCAGATCGCCTGGGGACGGCTCAAGCGCGACAAGGTGGCCCTGGCCGGCGGCTTCTTCATCATCTTCCTGATCGGCGTGGCGATCCTCGCGCCGTTCATCGTCAAGATCACCGGTGGGGACCCGAACGTCTACCACGCTGATCTGGTCGACCCGGCGATCGGTCCCTACGGCTTCTTCGGCGGCATGAGCTGGGCGCACCCCATGGGCGTCGAGCCGATCACCGGCCGCGACATCTTCAGCCGCGTGCTCTACGGCGCGAGGATCTCGCTGCTGATCGCGATCGCCGCGACCTTCCTCTCGGTGGTCATCGGCACCACGCTCGGCATCATGGCCGGATTCTTCGGCGGCTGGGTCGACGCGATCCTGAGCCGGTTGATGGACATGTTCCTGGCGTTCCCGATCCTGATCTTCGCAATCGCCCTGTCAGGCGTGTTCCCGGACAAGGCGTTCGGACTCTCCGGCGCCCCGCTCAAGCTGACCCTGCTGATCTTCGTGATCGGCTTCTTCAACTGGCCCTACATCGGGCGCATCGTGCGTGGCCAGACGCTGTCCCTGCGTGAGCGTGAGTACGTCGAGGCCGCCCGCAGCCTGGGCGCGAAGTGGCCCTACATCCTGCGCACCGAGGTGCTGCCCAACCTGATGGCACCGATCCTCGTCTACTCGACGCTGATCATCCCGACGAACATCCTGTTCGAGGCGGCACTCTCGTTCCTCGGGGTCGGCATCCCCCCGCCCACCCCGACCTGGGGCGGGATGCTCTCGGACGCGGTCATCTACTACACGCTGCCGCACTTCATGTTCTGGCCCGGAATGGCGATCTTCGCCACCGTGCTGGCCTTCAACCTCTTCGGGGACGGGTTGCGCGACGCGTTCGACCCCCGAAGCCGCTGACTCATCTGGGCATGTGAACTGCCGCAATCTCGCGGTCGGAAAGAAAGGTTAGAAAATGCGCATCAAGCGTAAGAGAGCGATGGTGGCCCTGGCCATCGTCGCGGCACTCGGGCTGAGTGCTTGCGGCTCCTCGAGCGACAGTGGCGGGAGCTCAGGACCGAAGCTGAGCAACAAGGCCGTCGACGACGTCGTCAACCCGTCCGACGCGAAGGGCGGCACCCTCAAGGCGGCCATGGCCGGCGGCTGGGGCGACAGCTTCGACCCGGGCAACACCTACTACGCCTACTCGTGGAACATGGCGCGCAACTACTCGCGCGCGCTGGTGATGTTCAAGCCGGCCCCCGGAAAGCAGAGCCTGGAGCTCGTGCCCGACACGGCGACCGACCTGGGCAAGTCCTCTGACGGCGGCAAGACCTGGACCTACACGATCCAGAAGGGCCTGAAGATGGAGGACGGCACCCCGATCACCACCAAGGACATCGCGTACGCCGTCTCGCGCACCTTCGACACCGCAGAGCTGAAGCTGGGCCCGCAGTACTTCGCGTCCCTGCTGAACTGGCCGAAGGGCTACAAGGGTCCCTACAAGGGCCCGAAGGACGCCGACATCTCCTCGGCGATCGAGACCCCGAACGACAGCACCATCGTCTTCCACCTGAAGCAGCCGTTCGCCGAGTTCGACTACCTCGCGGCCCTGCCCCAGACGGCACCGGTGCCGGCTGCCAAGGACACCGGTAGCAAGTACACGACGCACCCGCTGTCCTCCGGCCCCTACATGTGGAAGGGCAACGCCGACATCAACCGCGGCGGCGTCCTGGTCCGCAACCCCAACTGGAGCGCGAGCACGGACCCGAACCGCAAGGCGCTTCCGGACGAGATCGACATCAAGCTCGGGCTGCAGGCCGACGACCTGGACAACCAGATGATCGCCGGTGACCAGGACCTCGACATCACCGGCTCCGGCGTCCAGCCGGCAGCGCTGCCCAAGGTGCTCCAGCAGAAGTCGCTCCAGGCCCGGGCCGACAACCCGATCGGCGGCTTCCTGTGGATGACGTGGATCATGAGCAACGTCAAGCCGTTCGACAACGTCGACTGCCGCAAGGCCGCGATGTACGCGATGAGCTCGGCGTCCTACCAGAACGCCTACGGCGGCAAGTTCGCCGGCGGCGCCCTCGGTAGCACGGTGCTGCCCCCGACGATCCCCGGTTACAAGAAGTCCGACATCTACGGTCTGGCGACGCACCCGAACGGGCAGCCGGCCAAGGCCAAGGCCGAGCTGAAGAAGTGCGGCAAGCCGGACGGTTTCGAGACCACGGTCGGCTACCGCGCCTCGAGGGACAAGGAGAAGGCCGTCGCCGTCGCGTTCCAGCAGTCGCTGGGCAAGGTCGGCATCAAGGTCAACGTCAAGCCGATGCCTGACGACACGTACTCCTCGGAGACCTGTGGCAAGCCCGCGTACGTGGTGGCCAACAACGTCGGCCTCTGCGTCTACGGCTGGGGTGCTGACTGGCCCACCGGCTACGGCTTCCTCTCCCAGCTGGTCGACGGCCGGCTGATCAACCCGGAGGGCGGCTCTGCGAACCACTCGGTGCGCAGCGACGCGGTGGACAAGCTGCTCGACCAGCTCGCGGTCGAGCCGGACGCGTCCAAGCGTGCCGACATCTCCACCCAGGTCGACCAGCTGGTCATGGAGGGCGCCTACCTGTACCCGGGCGTCTACGCCAAGGGAGTGCTGCTGCGCGGCAAGAACGTGACGAACATCTTCATCACCGACGCGTTCAACGGTCAGTACGACTACACCGCGTTGGGCGTCAAGCAGTAACGAACATCAGGTTCCAACCACACCGAAGGTAGGTGAGGGCGAGAGTGGCCGGCCCCCGGTTCGCCGGGGGCCGGCCACTCAGCCGCAGACTTGGTCAGCTACATCATCCGGCGACTCATCGCCGCGGTCGGGCTGGTGATCGTGATCAGCATCATCACGTTCGCGATCTTCTACCTGATCCCGCGCCTGGCCGGTGCGACGCCGGAGTCGATGGCGGCGCGCTACGTGGGCCGGTCTCCCAACCCCGCCCAGCTGCACGCGGCGGCCAAGTCCCTGGGGTTCTACGACCCGATCCAGGTGCAGTACTGGGACTGGCTCAAGGGGGTGCTCGTGGGCAAGGACGTGGCTGTCGGCGCCGGGACGGAGCACTGCCCGGCGCCGTGCCTCGGCTACTCGTTCCGCACCAGCCAGCCGGTGCTGCCCGAGATCAAGCAGCGGCTCCCGGTCACGCTCTCCCTGGCTGTCGGCGCTGCGATCCTCTGGCTGATCATGGGGATCTCCGTCGGCGTCCTCTCGGCACTGAAGCGGGGCTCCTTCTTCGACCGGGCCGCGATGACCCTGGCTCTCGCCGGCGTCTCGCTGCCGATCTTCTGGACCGGCCTGGTCTCCCTGGCGCTCTTCAGCTACAAGCTCGGCTGGACGCCACCGGGGGCGTCGTACGTCCCGTTGACCGAGAACCCGGCCGCGTGGGCCCATGCCCTGTTGTTGCCCTGGATCACCCTGGCCCTGCTGTTCTCAGCGCAGTACGCCCGGCTCACCCGTGCCGGCATGCTCGAGACGATGTCGGAGGACTACATCCGCACGGCACGCGCCAAGGGCCTGACCGAGAGGACCGTGATCGTCAAGCACGGGCTGCGCTCCGCGTTGACCCCCCTGGTGACGATCTTCGGCCTCGACTTCGGGCTGCTCATCGGCGGTGCGGTGCTCACCGAGGTCGTCTTCGGTCTCCCGGGGCTCGGCCAGCTCGCCGTCAAGTCCACGCTGTCCAACGACCTGCCACCGGTGCTCGCGGTCGTGCTGATCACGGCCGTCTTCGTGGCGATCTGCAACCTGATCGTCGACCTCCTGTACGCCGTCCTCGACCCGAGAGTGCGAACCCGATGAGCATCCCCGCCGTGGAACCCCGCGACGTACCCACCCCCGCCGGCTCCCCCTACCTCGACGTGCGGGACCTGAAGGTGCACTTCACCACCGAGGACGGCGTGGTGAAGTCCGTGGACGGGCTCTCGTTCCACCTCGAGCGAGGCAAGACCCTCGGCATCGTCGGCGAGTCCGGGTCCGGCAAGTCGGTGACCAGCATGTCGATCATGGGCCTGCACACGGCGTCGAACGCGGCCATCTCCGGCTCGATCAAGGTCGACGGGGAAGAGCTCGTCGGCGCCGACCAGGACGACGTACGCCACATGCGCGGGCAGAAGATGGCGATGATCTTCCAGGACCCGCTGTCCTCGATGCACCCCTTCTACAAGGTGGGCGACCAGATCGTCGAGGCCTACCGGGTGCACAACAAGGTCTCGAAGAAGGTGGCGCGGGCGCACGCCATCGAGATGCTCGATCGGGTCGGCATCCCCGAGCCCAACCAGCGGGTGGACGCCTACCCGCACCAGTTCTCAGGCGGCATGCGGCAGCGCGCGATGATCGCGATGGCGCTCTCCTGCGACCCGGCCCTGCTCATCGCCGACGAGCCCACCACCGCGCTGGACGTCACCGTGCAAGCGCAGATCCTCGACCTGATCCGTGACCTGCAGCAGGAGTTCGACTCCGCGGTCATGATCATCACCCACGACCTCGGTGTGGTGGCCGAGCTGGCCGACGACATCCTGGTGATGTACGCCGGTCGCGCGATCGAGCGGGGCACGGCCGACGACCTCTTCCGGGCGCCGGAGCACCCCTACACCTGGGGTCTGCTCGGCTCCATGCCCAGGTTCGACAAGCCGCCGACCGACCGGCTGCTGCCGATCAAGGGCACCCCGCCCAGCCTGATCAGGGTGCCACCGGGCTGTCCCTTCAACCCGCGGTGCGACTACCAGGAGCGCGTCGGCTCCGCCTGCATGGTGGAGCGCCCCGAGCTCGTCGACAACGGTGGGGGCCACTCCATCGCCTGCCACATCCCGACCACCGAGCGCCAGGAGATCTGGTCGCAGGAAATCTCACCGAGGCTGTCGTGACCGAGACCCCTGAGACGACCGGGGCCACCGGGCCCGCCGACTCCGCCGACTCCGCCGTGCAGGACACCCCCGTAGGTCGCGAGCCGCTCCTGGTGGTCGAGGGCCTGGTCAAGCACTTCCCGATCAGTGGCGGCTTCCTGCGGAAGAGCTCGTCCGCGGTGCAGGCCGTCGACGGTGTCGACTTCGACGTACGCCGCGGGGAGACGTTCTCCATCGTCGGCGAGTCCGGCTGCGGCAAGAGCACCACGGCCCGCCTGGTCACGCGGCTGCTCGAGCCCACCGGCGGGAAGGTGACCTTCGAGGGCCACGACATCACCCACCTGTCCGACACCAGGATGCGACCGCTGCGGCGCGACATCCAGATGATCTTCCAGGACCCCTACTCGTCGCTGAACCCGCGGCACACGGTCGGCAAGATCGTCGGGGCGCCGTTCAAGCTCCAGGGGGTCGAGCCCGAGGGCGGTCTCAAGAAGACGGTCCAGGACGTGCTCTCGCTGGTCGGCCTGAGCCCGGAGCACTACAACCGCTACCCGCACGAGTTCTCCGGCGGCCAGCGTCAGCGGATCGGGATCGCCCGCACCCTCGCGCTCAAGCCGAAGCTGATCATCGCCGACGAGCCGGTCTCGGCCCTCGACGTGTCGATCCAGGCCCAGGTGGTCAACCTGCTCGAGGACCTCCAGGAGGAGCTCGACCTGACCTACGTGATGATCGCGCACGACCTGTCCGTCGTACGCCACGTCTCGGACCGGGTCGCGGTGATGTACCTCGGCAAGATCATGGAGATCGGTGAGCGCGACGACCTCTACGAGCGCCCGCGCCACCCCTACACCGTGGCGATGCTCTCCGCCGTCCCCGTCCCGGACACCCGCCGCCGCCAGAACCGCGAGCGGATCCGGCTGGAGGGCGACGTTCCCAGCCCGATCAACCCGCCCCCCGGCTGCCACTTCCACACCCGTTGCTGGAAGGCCCAGGAGATCTGCCGCAACGAGGAACCACCCCTGCTCCAGATCACCTCCGGCCCCGCCAAGACCCCCGCCGGCCAAAAGGTCGCGTGCCACTTCCCGGTGGAGCCGGGCGAGGTGCGGACGTAGGGGATGCAGGTTTCCCCGGCTAACCGGGGACTCATGTGGTTCTAGGGCAATACTTCGCCCGAGAACGTCAGGGATCACCCGATAACCCTGGGCGGTTTGGCCTTCAGCGGTAAACCGGTCCTCCTGCGAGCACAGACCGGATGTAGGCGACCGTTTCGCCGGGGCGGTAGAGGTCGGCCCAGACGATGCGGATGCAACGCCACCCTGTGAGTCCGCAGATGATCTCCTCGCGCTTCTTCTCTCGTCGTACGACATCCACGACGGACTCGCCCTCCCTTCGGTACCGCAGGTACTTCTCCTTTCCGTCGAACTCGAGGAACACACCGAGTTCCGGCCAGGCGAAGTCAACCCGGCCGACGACCCGACCGCTGGCGTCGCGGACCTCGAACTGAGGCTGGGGCGTTGGCAGTCCGCCGCGCCAGAACAAGTACGACGACCTGGACTCGCCGACCGACTCACGACGGGCATCTGCGAGCCGGACTGCGAGATTCGTTGCCAGAGTCGACGGCCACACATCGCGTCGGCGGGCCTCCTGCCTGAGCACCCGGTGGCTGGTCGCCTTTACGCGCAGCAGATGGTCAATGATCGGCAGGCAGTGCT
This sequence comes from uncultured Actinomycetota bacterium, assembly GCA_963797525.1. GTDB lineage: Bacteria > Actinomycetota > Actinomycetes > Propionibacteriales > Nocardioidaceae > Marmoricola. The sequence goes on along the minus strand of CAWCPT010000014.1, from coordinate 1,606,710 downwards.
CGACATCCGCGATCATGGTCATGTCGAGCGCCGTGCGGGTAGCCGACGTCACCGCCGTGCCGTCGATTTGGACGATCTCGCGCGAGGTGATCGCCCCTCCATGCTGAGCGACTCGAGCCTCGCGACGACCGGCCTTTCCGTCGAGTCTCGTGACGTGGACCTCGTCGAGCGACAGGTCCCAGATCGGCGCGCCGAGCATGACGGCAGCCGTGGTGTGCGACAGCGCGACGGGCGTGTTGGCGGTCCGCCTGATCGCCATCGCGAGCAGCCGATGCCGGCCGAGCTCGTCGAGCACGTCCCAGTCCTCCCGGAAGACGTAGGCACCGTGTCGAAGCCGATGGAGAACCTTGAGGCGAATTGCCCGCGCGAGGGTGCGATCGTCGTACCCGAGCGCCAAGGCCTCGCGCCGTAAGAAGATGCCGTAGCTGTCACAAATCGATCGGAGTTCGTCGCTCATGCACGAGAGGCTGATCGACTTCCAGGTCCGCCGTGAGACGGGCCGCGCACGCTGTGGACATCACGTGGCCCGCTCATGCCTGGGCACACGAAACGGTCAACGTTGTAGGGCAATCCAGGACGTTATCGGTTGAAGCATGGCCCGAGAACGTCAGGAGTCACCGGTTAACCGGGGAAACCTGCACACCCTCACCCCAGCCGGGCGGTGCTCCGGCGCGGGATCAGCCGGGTCTCGACGATCGTGTCCACGGGGCCGGAGGTGGAGCCGGCGAGGCCGTCGAGCAGTCGGCGGGCGCCGAGGCGGCCCATCTCGTGGGCGGGCTGGGCCACGGTGGTGAGGTCGAAGAACTCGGCGAGCTCGTGGTCGTCGATGCCGATCAGGGAGATGTCCTCGGGGACGCGCAGGCCGGCCTCGCGGAATGCCTGGGCGGCGCCGAAGGCCATCTCGTCGGAGCCGGCGAAGACGGCGGTCGGACGGTGGCGAGCGGTGAGCAGCTGCCGGCCCGCGGCGAGGCCGCCCTGCGCCGTGAAGTCACCGGTGACCACCCAGGCGGGGTCGATCGACACCCCGGCCGCAGCCATGGTGCGCCGGTACCCGGCGAGGCGGTCGTTCGGGGTGCTGAACTTCAGGCCCTCGTGCTCGGGATCGGGGACACCGCCGAGGTAGGCGATCCGCTCGTGCCCGAGGTCGAGCAGGTGCTGGGTCGCCTTGGCGGCGGCCTCGACGTCGTCGATCCGCACGTCCGACCAGCCCGGCACAGCGGTACCGACCACCACCGGTGGGGCTCCGAGGCGGTCGAGCGAGGCGATCTCCGCCGCGGTCGGCTGGAGGGCGAGGACCATCACGGCGTCGACCCGCTTGCTGAGCAGGTGCGCCGAGAACAGCCGGCTACGGGCCGTGGGGTCGCCGGTGATGTTGTAGAGCAGCAGGTCGTAACCCTCCTGGCGGAACAGCTCCTCCGCCCCGTGCACGACCGAGCCGAAGAACCACCGAGTCACGTTGGGTACGACGACACCGATGGCTCGGGTCTGGCCGCCCGCGAGGCTCGCTGCGTGCGGCGAGGCGACGTACTCCATCCGCGCGGCCGCCGCCAGCACGCGCTGACGGGTCGCCTCCGAGACGCGTGGCAGCCCCCGGAGTGCACGCGAGACCGTCGCCGTCGAGACTCCAGCCTCTCGCGCGACGTCTTCGATCCCTGTCATCTCACACGCTTCCTGAACACCGGCCCGCGACCCGACGCACATCGTGGCACGCGCAGACCCCCACCGGGGCGTCCGCTGGCACGGCTTTCGTGGACTCGGCGTCAGGGAGCAGCCGTGACTGGGTAGATTCTTCCCCGACAGCGCCAACCGACGACTGCCACGGGGGCCCAGATGGACGACGACTCCGACGAGCGATCCGGCCAGGTGCGCAGCGCCCTGCTCAAGGCTCTCGCGCTGGTGGTCGGGATCGCGGTCCTGATCGCCCTCGGTACGACGGTGATGGTGCGCGCCCTCGGGCTCGACGAGAGTGACTCGCCGGGGCCGCTGGACGGCTCGTCGTCCGGGGAGACCAAGCCACTGCCGACCACGGCGCTGCCCGTGCCGGGCGAGAAGACCCAGAAGCCCGACCCCTCGGAGAGCCCCAGCGCCTCCCCGGACGGTGCGAAGGGCGACATCGCACTGCGCGTCTCGCCGCTGGCTGCTCGACCGATGGAACGCGTCAACTTCACCGGCACCTACAAGGGCGCCGACAACACCGAGCTGCAGGTGCAGCGCTTCGACACGGGCAAGTGGAGCGACTTCGGTGTCGCTGCGACGGTGCGCGTCGGCACCTTCACGACCTACATCATGACCGGGCGCTCGGGTGAGAACCGGTTCCGGGTCTACGACCCGCAGGCCAAGAAGGGCAGCAACGTGATCATGGTGAAGATCGGCTGATCGCCGCCCGTCCTGGCCCGCCAGTGGGCCTCAGTCGGGGATGTAGTCGAACTCGTCCGGGTTGGGGCCGGTGCGCCCGTCCTCACCGCGGTCGAGCGCGGTGATCTGCTGCATCGCCTCGTCGCCGAGCTCGAAGTCGAAGAGCGCGAAGTTCTCCGCCATCCGCTCGGGGGTCGAGGACTTCGGGAAGACGATGTCGCCGCGCTGCACGTGCCAGCGCAAGGTGACCTGGGCCGGCGTACGACCCACCTCGGCGGCGATCTTGGTGATCACCTCGTCGTCGAGGACGCCGCCCTGGGCGATCGGGGACCACGCCTCGACGAGGATGTCGGCGTCGTGGCTGGCCGACCGGGCCGCCTCGTTGGTGAAGTAGGGGTGCACCTCGATCTGGTTGACCGCCGGGACGACGTCGGTCTCCTCGGCCAGGCGGGCCAGGTGGGCAGGCTGGAAGTTGGAGACGCCGATGGAGCGCGCGCGGCCCTGCTTCTGGAACTCGATCAGCGCCTTCCACGTAGAGACGAAGTCGCCGTCGTACTGCGTGGGCAACGGCCAGTGGATCAGGAACAGGTCGATCTGGTCGAGACCCAGATCGGCGAGGGTCTGGTCGAACGCCTTGCGTGCGGTGTCCGGCTCGTGGAACCCGTTGTTGAGCTTGCTCGTGACGAACAGGTCGTCACGCGGGATCCCGGAGTCGCGGATCGCCTGGCCGACACCCTTCTCGTTGCCGTACATCTCGGCGGTGTCGATGTGCCGGTAGCCGGCCTCGAGGGCCTGGCCGGTGATCCGGGCGGTGTCCTCCGGTGGCACCTGGAACACCCCGAAGCCGAGCTGCGGGATGGTGTTGCCGTCGTTCAGGGACAGGGTCGGAACAGAAGTAGCCATACCTGTTGCGTACACCGGGGAGGGCAGAAGTATTCCTCTCAGGCGGCGATCTTCTTCGGCTGAGCGGCGACGAGGGGCTCCACGGGTACGACGGCCCGCCGGGCGCCCCGGCGCTGCCCGAGGAGCACGCCGCCCAGCACGAGCGCCATCCCGACCGCCTGCGTAGGACCGAACACCTCGTGCGCGAAGGCGATCCCGAGGAGCGTCCCGACCACGGGGTTGACCAGCCCGATCAGCGAGGCGGCACCGGCGGACATCAGCTTCAGCCCGCGGAACCAGCAGACGTAGGCGAGCCCGGTGCCGACGCCCGCGATCCACATGAAACCGAGCACGGTGCGCAGGTCCAGCGCGGGGGGAGCGCCCTCGACGACGAGCGCCAGGGGCACCAGGACGATGCCGCCGACGACCAGCTGCCAGGACACCAGGGTGAGCATGTCGACCGGAGCCTCCCAGCGCTTGATCAGCACGAACCCCAGACCGCTGACCAGGACCGAGCCGAAGGCGCCGACGAGCCCGAGGGTGTCGACCGTGCCCGGGCTGCGCAGCACCAGCAGGGCCACGCCGACGAGACCCACCAGTGCCGCGGCGATGCGCACCAGCCCGGCTTTCTCGCCGATGACTGCCCACGCGATCGCCATCACGGCGAGGGGAGAGGTCGCCTGCAGCGTGGCCGCGAGGCCGCCGGGGAGGTGGTACGCCGCCAGGAAGATGAGCGGGAAGAAGGCAGCGATGTTGCACAGCCCGAGCACGATCGCCTTCCACCACCACTCGCCCTGAGGCAGCCGGTGCCGCCACGCGAGCAACACCAGGCCGACCGGGAGAGCCCGAACCGCCGCGGCGAAGAGGGGTCGACCGGGCGGGAGCACGCTCTCGGTGACGATGTACGTCGAACCCCAGGCGACCGGCGCGACGGCGGTGACCAGGATGGTCGTCAGACGATTACCTTCCACGGAAGACAGTTTAGTTTCCGTGGAAGGTAATATCAACTCATGGCCAGTGAGCAGGACGCCGTCGACCGCATCGTCGCCCAGTGGACCCGGGAGCGCCCCGAGCTCGACACCGGTCCGATGGCTGTCATCGGGCGTCTGCACCGGCTCGCCGACCTGCTCGAGGGCGAGCTGCGCACGGTCTTCGCCTCCGCGGGGCTCGGCAACGGGGACTTCGACGTGCTGGCCTCGCTGCGCCGCGCGGGCGCGCCGTACCGGCTGAGCCCGGGTGACCTGTCGGCGACCACGATGGTGACCTCGGGCGCCGTCACGAAGCGCGTGGACCGGCTCGAGGACAAGGGCCTGGTCAGGCGCTCGGTGAGCGCCGCTGACGGCCGGGGCCGCGAGGTCGAGCTGACCGACAGCGGGAAGAGGCTGACCGACGCCATCGTGGTGGACCACTGGGCCAACGAGGACCGGCTGCTCGTCGCCCTCGACGCCACCGAGCGCGAACAGCTGGTGGGTCTGCTGCGGAAGCTCCTGCTGTCCGTCGAGGGGCCGGGGTAGAAAACGGACAGGGCGGATGGGCAATCCCTGACGCGGATGGGTGAAGCATTGCCCCTCTGCTACCGGTTTCCCCGGCCGCCCGGGGAAACCTGCACCCCTAGCGCGCCAGCTCCAGGCGCTCCCCGAAGCCGGGGGTGAGCGGCTCGAAGGCGAGGTCCTCGTCGTGCACGGCCTCGAGGAACCGGTGCGGCGGGTTCTCGAAGAAGCGTCGGTAGCTGCGCGGGTGCGCGCGCTTCAGGCCGACCGGCCAGAAGGTCCCGTAGTGCACGGCGAGCGCCCAGGTCGCGCCGATCCGGCCGACGGTGGCGGCGGCCTGGGCGGGGGAGAGGTGCTCGTCGCCCAGGCTCGGGCCCCAGCCACCGATCGCCACGACGGCGAGGTCGACCGGGTCCACGGCCTCGACGGCCGGATCGACCCCGGTGTCGCCGGAGTACCAGCAGGTGCGGTCACCGGTCGCGAAGCGGAACGCCAGGGCCGGGGCGGCGCGGCGGGACCTCGGGTCGCGGCGCCCGTCGTGCCGGGCCGGGAGCACCTCCAGGGCGAGACCCGCCACGTCGTACGACTCTCCCGGCTCGACCTCGACCAGGTGTCGCCGCCGGAGGCTGCGCACCAGCTGGCCGGTGCCCATCGGCACCACGAGCGGGACCTCGGGGTCGAACCGGCGCAGCGAGGGCAGGTGCAGGTGGTCGTGGTGCAGGTGCGAGATGAGTACGACGTCGGCGCGGGTCGCCTCGACGGGCGGGGGTGTGCTGGCACGCCGCAGGTGCATCAGCGTGCGGGTCATCACCGGGTCGGTCGCCACGCGCACGCCGCCGATCTCGATCGTCACCGAGGCGTGGCCCCACCACGTCGCCGCGATGCCGCCCGCCGTCCTGGTGCTCACGGAGGTCGGTCAGGAGCCGATGACGTTGGGGTCGCGCCAGCCGCGCTCGAACGGCAGTCGCCAGCCGCGGGGGGCGATCAGCTGGTGCACCCGGTTGGGCCCCCACGAACCCTCCGGGTAGGGGCGTACGACGGGCGGGTTGTCCAGCAACGGCGTGGAGAGCTCCCAGAGCCGCTCGATGCCCTCCGCCGAGGTGAACAGGGTGCGGTCGCCGCGGGCGGCGTCGTAGATGAGCCGCTCGTAGGCCTCGAGCACGGCGCCCGCCCAGTCGGTCTCGTGCATGGCGAACTGCATCGACAGCTTCTGCAGCCGCATGCCGGGACCGGGGCGCTTGCCGTAGAACGACAGCGACATCCGGGACTGGTCGGCGAGGTCGAAGGTCAGGTGGTCGGGGCCGTTGTCACCCACGCCGGACCCCGGCGGGAACATCGAGCGGGGTGGCTCGCGGAACGCGATCGAGATGATCCGGGCGCCCTCGGCCATCCGCTTGCCGGTGCGCAGGTAGAACGGAACCCCGGCCCACCGCCAGTTGTCGACGTAGCACTTCAGTGCGATGAAGGTCTCGGTCTCGGAGTCCTGGGCGACCCCCTCGATGTCGCGGTAGCCGGCGTACTGCCCGCGAACGACGTCCGAGGGCTCGATGGGGAGCATCGAGCGGAAGACCTTGTCCTTCTCCTCGCTGATCGCGAAGGGCTCCAGCGCGGTCGGCGGCTCCATCGCGGTGAAGGCCATCACCTGGAACAGGTGGGTGACCACCATGTCGCGGTAGGCCCCCGTGGACTCGTAGAAGTCGGCTCGCTGCGCCAGTCCGAGCTCCTCGGGCACGTCGATCTGGATGTGGTCGATGTGGTTGCGGTGCCAGATCGGCTCGAAGAGACCGTTGGCGAAGCGGAAGGCGAGGATGTTCTGCGCCGCCTCCTTGCCCAGGAAGTGGTCGATCCGGAAGATCTGCTCCTCGTCGAAGACCGAGTGCAGCTCCTTGTTCAGCTTCTTCGCCGAGGCCAGGTCGGTGCCGAACGGCTTCTCCATGATGATGCGCGCGCGCTCCACCAGCTCGGCGTCGTTGAGCATGTGCACGACCGAGCAGGGCGGCCTTCGGCGGGACGCTCAGGTAGTGCAGCCGGCGCGGCTCCTCGTCACCGAACTCCTTCTCCGCCTCGGCCACGGTCTCGCGCAGGGCCTCCGCACCGCCGGCAGCCGGGTGCCCACCGCAGTCGCTTGCTGAACTCCGCCCACCCGTCGGGCTCGGGACCCTCGCCGCCGTACTCGGCGACCGCCTTGGCGGTGAACTCGACGAACGAGTCCCGGTCGTGCTCGTCGAGCGACGTGCCCGACGACCTGGATCTCGGTGAGCAGGCCGGACTGGAAGAGGTGCAGCAGCCCGGGAAGCAGCTTGCGCTGGGCGAGGTCACCGGTGGCACCGAACAGGACGACGGTGGTGGGGGTCGGCATGGGAACAGCCTGCTCCCTGCGTGACGACCTGACCAGTCCCCAGTCCGCGCGGGCGGTAACCGTTGTGTGTCAGCCGCGTTGCAGCCAGGTGAGCACGGCGAGCACGCGCCGGTGTCCGCTCTCGTCCGCGAACAGGCCCAGCTTGGCGAAGACGCGTGCGGAGTACTTCTCCACGGCCCCCTCGGTGATCGTCATCGACCTCGCGATGCCGGCGTTCGAGTGCCCCTCCGCCATCAGGGACAGCACCTCCTGCTCGCGCGGGGTCAGTGCTGCGAGCGGGTCGCGGCGCTGGGCGATCAGCTGGGAGACGACGATGGGGTCGATCACGGTGCCACCACCGGCGACCCGCTCGACCGACTCGACGAAGTCCTCGATGTCGCTGACCCGGTCCTTGAGGAGGTAACCGATGCCACCGCCTCCGTCGGCGAGGAGGTCCTCGGCGTAGGAGAGCTCGACGTACTGGGACAGCACGATCACCCGCGCCTCCGGCCACGCGCGGCGCACCTCGACGACGGCGCGCAGTCCTTCGTCGGTGTGCGAGGGAGGCATCCGCACGTCGACCAGGCACAGGTCCGGGCGTTCGGCGAGGGCGGCCTCCACCAGGGAGGGTCCGTCGCCCACGGCAGCGACGACGTCGTGGCCCGCCTCCGCGAGCAGGAGCTGCAGTCCCTCGCGCAGGAGCACCGAGTCGTCGGCGATGACTATCCGCACGGCAGCTCCGTGCGTGCGACGGTCGGTCCACCGGCAGGCGAGCTGAGCTCGAAGGTTCCGTCGGCGGCGCGCGCCCGCTGGGCGAGGCCGGCCAGCCCGCCGTCGGGTGTCGGCGCCGCCCCGCCGTGACCGTCGTCCTCGACCAGCACCACGGCGCGGTCGCCGCTGACCCGCAGCGAGACCCGTGCCGAGCGGGCGCCGCTGTGCTTGGCGACGTTGGTCAGGCACTCGGCGACCACGAAGTAGACCGCGGTCTCGACGTGCTTGCGGGAGTCCCTCGGGGGCGTCGTAGGTCAGGGTGGTCGGGACGACGGACCGGGCCACGGCCTCGCGGAGGGCGGCCTCGAGCCCGCGGTCGACGAGGACCGGCGGTGCGATGCCGCGGGAGAGCGAGCGCAGCTCGTCCACGGTCTCGCGGGCCTGGGTGAGCGCGCCGTCCAGCGTGGCCCGGGCCAGCTCGGGGTCCTTCTCCATCTGCGTGCGCGCACGGCCGAGGTCCATCGAGAGCCGCACCAGCCGCTGCTGCGGACCGTCGTGGATGTCCCGCTCGAGGCGACGCAGCGACTCGGCCTCGGCTGCCCGTCCGGCGGCGCGGCCGGCCTCGGAGCGACGTACCTCCTGCTGGAGCTCGGCACGCCCGCTGAGCAGGTCCTGACCGAGCGTCGAGTGCAGCAGTGCGGCCGCGCGCATCACCAGGGGCAGGGTGAACAGGGCCACCAGCCCGATGGTGCAGATCACCAGGACGTCGGCGCTCCAGCTGGCCCCGAAGCCGAGGAGCGAGGCCAGCGTGACCGGGTCGCTCCCGCGCGGGATCGTCCGGCCCCAGATGGCGTACGTCGGCCCGGCGATCGCCGCTGCCCACCAGGCGACCGCGATCGCCCACGAGATCGTCGCGGTGATCAGCGCGACCAGGACCCAGACCACGTCCAGCCACGACTGGCGGTCGCGAACGGGAGTCGTCAGCCGGCGCAGGATCCCGTCGCCGGGGTCCGCGGTGAGGTACTCGGGGTGGGCCCGCGCCTGGCCGGTCAGGCGGCCCAGGCGCTGGCGCTCGAGATAGGCGAAGCCGCGCGCGGTCAGGATGCCCAGGATCAGGATCGGCAGGCCGACCAGGATGATCGTCAGCCCGGCACCCACGGTCACGAGCACCACCACGAGGATGAAGGCGGGCAGCGCAAGCGGGAAGCCGGTCAGGACATAGGCGCTGTCCCGGCCCAGGCGCTGCAGGAGGGTGGGCGTGTCCGCCATGCCTGCTCCCACCCCCTCGCCGCCCCGGTGGCTCAGGGCGGTCACGATGACCCACCGATCATCGCAGCCCGCGTCGTGTGCATGCCTCGATCCTGCGTGACCTGCGCGGGCCCGACGATGGGGCCAGCCGGTCAATGAGGCGGAGGCCACCCGGTGGCACGCCGGTGGCACGTCGCTGGCACTCGGAGGCACGTCGGGAAATCTCTGCTGCCGACCGGGAATGACCGGACCCGGACCTCCGTTGTCACGAGTGAACGAAGTTGAGTTGATCGGACTCAACTTGTTTGCCACACTCACCGCAGCGACGCAAGATTGCCGCTGCACCACCACAGACATTCCCAGCAACACACCGGAGGTAACAACCATGGCACGAGCAGTCGGTATCGACCTCGGCACGACGAACTCCGTCGTAGCCGTCCTGGAGGGTGGCGAGCCCACCGTCATCGCCAACGCGGAGGGCGCCCGGACCACCCCGTCCGTCGTCGCGTTCGCCAAGTCCGGCGAGGTGCTGGTCGGCGAGGTCGCCAAGCGCCAGGCCGTCACCAACGTCGACCGCACGATCCGCTCGGTCAAGCGCCACATGGGCACCGACTGGAACGTGAAGATCGACGACAAGGACTTCACGCCGCAGCAGATCAGCGCGTTCGTGCTGCAGAAGCTCAAGCGCGACGCGGAGGCCTACCTCGGCGAGACCGTGACCGACGCGGTGATCACCGTGCCGGCGTACTTCTCCGACTCCCAGCGCCAGGCCACCAAGGAGGCCGGCGAGATCGCGGGCCTCAACGTGAGCCGGATCGTCAACGAGCCGACCGCGGCCGCGCTGGCCTACGGGCTCGACAAGGGTGAGTCCGACCAGACGATCCTCGTCTTCGACCTCGGTGGTGGCACCTTCGACGTGTCGCTGCTCGAGATCGGTGAGGGCGTCGTCGAGGTCAAGGCCACCAGCGGTGACAACCACCTCGGTGGTGACGACTGGGACGCCAAGGTCGTCGACTGGATGGTCAAGAAGTTCCAGGGGAACAACGGCGTCGACCTGAGCAAGGACAAGATCGCGCTGCAGCGCCTCAACGAGGCCGCCGAGAAGGCGAAGATCGAGCTGTCCTCCTCCAGCGAGACCACGATCCACCTGCCCTACATCACCCACGGCGAGTCCGGCCCGCTCCACTTCGAGGAGAAGCTGACCCGCAGCGAGTTCCAGAAGCTGACCTCCGACCTGCTCGACCGCACCAAGGCGCCGTTCCAGTCGGTGCTCAAGGACGGCGGTGTCGACGTGAGCAAGATCGACCACGTGGTCCTCGTCGGCGGCTCCACTCGGATGCCCGCCGTGAGCGACCTGGTCAAGCAGCTGCTCGGCGGCAAGGAGCCCAACAAGGGCGTCAACCCGGACGAGGTCGTGGCGATCGGCGCCGCGCTGCAGGCCGGTGTCCTCAAGGGCGAGGTCAAGGACGTCCTGCTCCTCGACGTGACCCCGTTGAGCCTGGGCATCGAGACCAAGGGCGGCGTGATGACCAACCTGATCGAGCGCAACACCACGATCCCGACCAAGCGTTCGGAGATCTTCACGACCGCTGACGACAACCAGCCCTCGGTGGAGATCAAGGTCGCCCAGGGCGAGCGCCAGATGTGGGCGCAGAACCAGCCGCTCGGCAACTTCGAGCTGACCGGTCTGCCGCCGGCGCCGCGTGGTGTCCCGAAGATCGAGGTCACCTTCGACATCGACGCCAACGGCATCGTGCACGTGTCCGCGAAGGACCAGGGCACCGGCAAGGAGCAGTCGATGACGATCTCGGGTGGCAGTGCGCTGTCCAAGGACGACATCGAGCGGATGGTCAAGGACGCCGAGCAGTACGCCGAGGAGGACGCCAAGCGTCGCGAGGCCGTCGAGTCCCGCAACCAGGCCGACTCGCTCGTCTACTCGACCGAGAAGTTCCTCTCCGAGAACGACGAGAAGCTGCCGGACGACGTCAAGATCGAGGTCCAGGCCGACGTCGACGAGCTCAAGAAGCTGCTCGAGGACGAGAACACCGACAAGGACACCTTCACCGCGGCCATCTCCAAGCTGGGCGAGTCCAGCCAGAAGATGGGTGCTGCCATGTACGCGGCCAGCGAGGCCGAGGCGGCAGCCGGGGCCGAGGGCGCCGAGGGTGCCGCGACCACGGACGAGGGCGACGACGACGTCGTCGACGCCGAGATCGTGGACGAGGACGGCACGGAAGGCGAGAACGGGGAGTCCAAGTGACCTCCTCTCCCGACGAGCAGACTCCCCCCGAGGGCGTCGACCCGACCGTCGGAGGGGAGCCCCAGGAGACTGGGGCTCCCCACCCGGGGGGCGAGCCCGAGGACCACACGCCGGCGCACAGCTTCGGTGACGAGGCGGGGGAGATGGCCAACGAGACCGAGGTCGAGGAGGCGGACGGCGACCAGGCCGCCAGCGACGAGCTGGTGCTGGCGCAGACCGCGCTCGCCGAGCGCACGCTCGACCTGCAGCGGCTCCAGGCGGAGTTCCTCAACTACAAGAGGCGCGTCGACCGGGACCGCGAGCTGGTCAAGCAGAACGCCGTCTTCTCGGTGCTGACCGGGATGCTGCCGGTCCTCGACGACATCGACCGGGCCCGCGAGCACGGCGAGGTCGAGGGCGGCTTCAAGGCGGTGGCCGACTCGCTGGAGCGCACCGTCACCGCCCTCGGGCTGACCAAGTTCGGCGCCAAGGGTGACGAGTTCGACCCCAACGTCCACGAGGCGCTGATGCACGGGCACAGCCCGGACGTCACCACCACCACCGTGGACGTGGTGGCGCACGCTGGATACCGGATCGGTGACCGCGTCGTACGCGCGGCGAAGGTCACCGTGCTGGATCCTGAGAGCTGAACGACAGAACCAGAGCTCGATCGACGGACGAGAGGAGGGGTGAGTGATGGCGAACAACGCTGACTGGGCCAACAAGGACTTCTACAAGGTCCTCGGGGTGGCCAAGGACGCCGAACCGGCGGCCATCAAGAAGGCCTACCGGAAGCTGGCCCGTGAGAACCACCCCGACTCCCGTCCGGGCGACCAGGCCGCGGAGGACCGCTTCAAGCAGGTGGCCGAGGCCTACGACGTCGTCGGCGACGCCGAGAAGCGCAAGCAGTACGACGAGATGCGCACCATGTTCGCCGGAGCAGGAGCCGGCGGTGGCTTCGGTGGCTTCCCGGGCGGCTTCGGTGGGCAGACCTCGGGCGGCTCCGGAGGCTTCGACGTCTCCGACCTCTTCGGCGACCTCTTCAACCAGGCCGGCGGCCGCACCACTGGCTTCGGCAACCGCAGCCGCGCGCCCGCGGCCGGCCAAGGGAGCCGACGTCGAGACGGAGACCAGCCTGGACTTCCAGAGCGCGGTCGACGGCACCACGATCAGCATGCGGCTGCGCTCGGACGCCCCCTGCCCGACGTGCTCCGGCACCGGCGGCAAGCCCGGCACCCGGCCGCACGTCTGCGGCACCTGCGACGGCGCCGGCATGGTGGTCAACTCGGTCGGCGGCGGCTTCTCGATGAACGAGACCTGTCCCGAGTGCCACGGCCGGCAGCTGGTCTACGACGAGCCCTGCCCGACCTGTCACGGGTCCGGTCGCGGGTTCTCCGACCGCACCGTCTCGGCCCGGATCCCGGCAGGCGTCAAGGACGGCCAGCGCATCCGGCTCAAGGGCAAGGGCGCGGCCGGGGAGAACGGCGGCCCCCACGGCGACCTCCTGGTCACCGTGCACGTCAAGCCGCACCGGCTCTTCGGGCGCAAGGCCGACAACCTCACCCTCGAGGCGCCGGTCACCTTCGACGAGGCCGCGCTCGGCGCCGAGATCAAGGTGCCGACCCTCGACGGCGCCCCGGTCACCCTGCGGATCGCGCCCGGCACGCCCAACGGCCGGGTGCTCCGCGTGCGCGGCCGTGGTGCGCCGCGCAAGGACGGTTCGAAGGGCGACCTGCTGGTCACCGTCGTGGTGCAGGTGCCCGACACGCTCGACGACGCGGCCCGCGCCGCGGTCACCGCCTTCCGCGAGGCCCGAGCCGGCAGCGATCCTCGAGCCGGTCTGTTCCAGGGTGGCGCGTGATGGCCACGCGTGGCCAAGGTCGTGGCGGCCGGGTACCCGGCCCGACGGTCCCGGTCTACGTGATCAGCGTCGCCGCCGAGCTGACCGGCCTGCACCCGCAGACCCTGCGGCAGTACGACCGCGTCGGCCTGGTCTCGCCGGGTCGCACCGGCGGGGGCGGCCGTCGCTACTCGCTGCGTGACATCGAGCTGCTCCGTGAGGTCGCCGAGCTGACCTCCTCGGGGATCGGGCTCGAAGGCGTACGCCGGATCCTCGAGCTCGAGCACCAGGTCGCGGCCCTGCGAGCGCGCAACTCCGAGCTGCGTGGCCAGGTCGCCGAGCTGCACGCGGCGCTGGAGGCCACCCTCACCTCGCTCAAGTCCCGCAGCCCCAACCTCCCCGCCATCCGCCAGGACGGGACGATCACCCCGTTCGACCCGCTCCGCTGAGCCGGGAGCTCGCGTCTCGGCAGTGTTGCCCGTCTCAGTGACCCGCGCCTCCTCCAGCCGTTAGTGTCAGCGACGGTCCATCCGCGGGAGAGGCGGTGTTGCGGTGCTGCTGGAGATCGACTGGCTCTTCCAGCACGTCGACAGCTGGTGGCACCTGCTCTCCATCCCGATCTTCACCGGTGTCGTCGGCTGGCTGATCAACTGGACCGGCCTGATCATGCTGTTCTCGCCGGTGCGCTTCCACGGCGTCACCGTTCCCGGCATGCGCCAGCTCTCGCGCGTGCTCCCGCGCAAGATCCAGGAGGTCCCCGGGATCCTCCAGGGCGGCATCGGCTGGCAGGGGATCGTGCCCGCGCGTGCCGCCAAGATGGGCAGCATCGCGGTGGACAAGGCGATCGCCAAGCTGGGGACGCCGAAGGAGTTCTACCAGCAGCTCGAGCCCGACAAGATCGCCGAGCACATCGTGCAGGTCTTCGAGCCGGAGCTGCCGCAGATGATCGAGAGCATCATGCAGCGCGAGCACCCGTCGTTGTGGCGGGACCTGCCACCGCGGGCCAAGCAGGTGGTGATCTCCCGGGTCCAGTCCCAGCTCCCCGGCGTGGTCGGCACGGTGACCGACGAGATCGGCGAGCACATCGACCAATTGCTCGACCCGAAGATCATGGTGATCAACCACTTCCAGAAGAACCCGGCCCTCGTCGTCCGGATCTTCCGCGACTTCGGCCAGCGCGAGCTGAACCTGATGGTGGCCTTCGGCTTCGTGTTCGGGTTCGCGCTCGGCATCCCGGTGGCGATCGTCGACCACTGGTTCGGGCAGTGGTGGCTGCTACCCGTCCTCGGAGTGATCGTCGGCTGGACGACCAACGCGCTGGGCATGTGGCTGATCTTCGAGCCTCCGGAGCCGCACCGGGTGCTCGGGATCAAGGTGCACGGCCTGTTCCTGCGTCGGCAGAACGAGGCGGCCGAGGTCTACGCGCGGATCATCGCCGACGACGTGATCACCCTCGAGAACATCGGTGACTTCCTGCTCGACGGTCCACGCGGCGACCGCACGCGTCAGATGCTGGCCGAGGCGATGCGGCCGGCGATCGACAACGCCGCCGGCCCGGTGCGGGGCGCGGTGCGGGTCGCCGTCGGCACCCGGCGCTTCGACAACATCCGGGAGGCCGTGGCCCTGGAGGCCGTCGACCGCACCATCGAGCCGTTCCGGGACCCCGAGTTCAGCCAGCGGCAGGCCGAGAAGATCTACACCCTGATCGCCGACCGCACCAAGGAGCTCCCGCCTCGCGACTTCGTGGAGATGATGCGCTCCGCGATCAAGGAGGACGAGTGGATGCTCTACGCACACGGGGCGATCATGGGTTTCGGTGGAGGACTGCTCCACCTCGCCCTGTTCGGTGTGGGAGGAAGCTGATGAGCGAGCGCACCACCCCCGGCCCGGACCGGTCGACGCCGGCCGTCTGGGAAGAGGCGACCGAGGCGATCCCCGGGATGGTCCGGATCACCGCCAACGCCGGGCTGCGCTCGGCCGCCTGGGCGGTCGGGGCCGGTCTCCGGTCCGGCAAGCTGTTCGTGCGCACCCTGACCGACCGCGAGGCCGCGGGCGAGCTCGTCCAGGGGATGGCCGAGGACGTCGCCGAGGCGACGCGGACCGTGAGCGACGTGGCCCGGGCCGTGTCGGCCGGGGTGCCCCTGCCGAAGGCGCTGCTCGACGCGACCCTGTCCCTGTCCTCGGTGGTGCTGACAGATGCCACGCCGCGGGTGCCGCACGAGCCGGAGCAGTCCCTTCGCGAACGCGGGGAGGCGCTGCTCGAACGCTCGCGCGACGTGTGGAGCGACGAGGAGTCGCACCCGGCGTACGGCCGCATCCTGGAGGAGCTGGCGCCCGACGAGGCCCGGATCCTGCTGCTCCTGCTGCGCGGCGGGCCGCAGCCGTCCGTCGACGTCCGCACGGGTGGTCCGGTCGGCCTGGTCAGCTCGGCGCTGGTGGCGCCCGGGATGTCGATGATCGGCGCCCGGGCCGGGTGCCGCTACCTCGAGGAGGTGCCGGCCTACCTCAACAACCTGTTCCGGCTGGGGCTGATCTGGTTCTCGCGGGAGCAGCTCGAGGACCCGATGGAGTACCAGGTGGTCGAGGCCCAGCCGGACGTCCTGGAGGCGATGCACTCGGTGCGCTTCCCCAAGGTCGTGCGCCGCAGCATCCACCTCACGCCGTTCGGCACCGGCTTCTGCAAGACCTGCCTGGTCGACAGCGAGGAAGCACAGGCGCTGCCCGAGCACCAGATCCCCGAGGAGTAGGCGCGGCGGTCAACCCGCGGGCAGGTTGAGGGTGAACACCGAGCCACCGAAAGGCCCTGGCACGTACGTCGCGGTGCCCCCCTGCGCCTCGGCGAGGCAGCGGACGACGAACAGCCCCAGTCCGGTCCCGGGCACCTCGGAGCCCTCGGCTCGTGAGAACTCGTCGAAGAGCCGCTCGCGGAAGTCCAGGGGCACGCCGGGCCCGCTGTCCTCCACGTCGATGCAGATCCGGTCCCCGAGACCGCGGACCCGCACCGCGAGCGGGGGCGCGCCGTACTTCTCGGCGTTGCTCACCAGGTTCTCGAGCATCTGCTCCAGGCGGTAGGGGTCCGCCAGGACCGGCCGGTCGTCCTCGATGCGTACGCGCACCCACTCCCGGTGGGCCAGGACTCCGTCGATCACCGGCCCGGGGCGCACCAGCTGCGGACCCATGGCGGGTCGACCCCCCTGGGCCGAGACCAGGAGGTCCGAGCTGATCCGGTCGAGCAACCGCGTCTGCCGTTCGAGGGTCGCGAGCAGGTGACCCAGACGCTCGGTGTCCATGGACTCCGCGGAGGCCTGGATCGACTCCGCGAGGCCCATCAGGACGGTGACCGGTTTGCGGATCCCGTGCGCGGTGGTGGCGATCGCGCGCCGCAGCTCCTCGATCTCGGTGGCGGCGTCACCGTCCGGCTGGTCGGTCACGGGAGCGGGTGCCGTGGCAGGTGCCGCCAGGTCGGGGACCGCCACCAGGGGTGCGCCCGCCCCGGACTCGGGACTCTCCGCAGGCAGGCTCGTGATCTCCCGGACGTACTGGATGACCCGGGAGATGGGAGCACCCTTCTGCAGGTAGCCGTCGGCACCGGCCGCAACGGCCCGGCGCGTCATCTCGGCGGCGCCGAACCCAGAGAGCACCACGATCTTCGCGACCGGGCACGCAGCGCGCATGTGCGGGAGTGCCTCGAGCCCGTCCATCACCGGCATCGCCATGTCGAGCAGGATCAGGTCGGGGCGCAGCCGGGTCACCACCTCGATCCCCTCACGCCCGTCACCCGCCTCCCCGACCACCTCGAAGCCGTGACGCTTCAGTGCGAAGCGCAACAGGTCCCGGAGGTCGGTGGTGTCGTCGACCAGGACCACACGCACCGGATCGGCGTCCGGCGACGAGCTCACTCGGGGTGTCCCGAGGGCACGGGGGGATCGGAGTCCCTGGCCTGCGACGCCTCGGCCAGGGCCGGCGCGCTGCGCAGCAGCTCGACCGAGAAGTGCTCGTTGCCGAGCAGCTCGGTGATCATCTTGCTCGCCGAGCCGATGGCCGTGGTGAGCGCGTTGTTGGCCTTCTCGGGCTGGTCGAGGTCGAGTGCCATCTTGGCCACGACGAGTCCCTGGAGCACGTTGTCGTTGATCTCGAGTGCCTGCTGCTCCCGCTGGCGCAGGTCCTCGAACAGCTTGGCTCCCTGCATCAGGGAGGAGTAGTTGCGACGCAGCGTCAGGTAGTAGACGCCGACCGCCGCGCCGATCAGGTCCCAGATCGCCAGTGGCCAGCCCCAGGCCTCGCGCATGGCCAGGCCCTGGGTCTCGTCGACCCCGAAGACGGGCATCAGCATGTGCAGGGTGTGAGCGCCGTGGTGGACCGCGCAGGTGAAGAAGATGGCCGCCGTGGCGGCGCCGAGCGGGTTGGACCGGAGCTGGTGGCTCTTCACCAGGGGGACGACGATCGCCAGGACGATCAGGAAGTAGGCGACGGAGATGACGGCGTTGCAGACCAGGCCGACTTGCCAGCTCATGGGAGGGGTTCCTCTCGTTGGTGCAGGAGGGAGGTCATGACCCACCCGCGGTGAAGGACAGCACGGCGAGAACGACGACGGAGACGACCAGCCACACGCGAGGCGCCGGGCTCCAGGACTCCCAGGAGGCGGCGCGGGCGTCCGGCGTACGCCGCAGGGCCGCGAGGCAGCAGGCCGCGACGACCACCTCCCAGAAGACGGTGGCCACGTCCCAGCCGCCCACCTCCTCAGGCCCGGGGATCAGGCCGAACGGCAGTCCGAGCGTGCGGGTGACCGCCCACAGGGCCACGCACCCGACGTTGAGCAGCACCCCGAGGCGCAGCAGGAGGGCGCCGCCGGTGGTGAGGGCCAGGATCGCCCACGCGAGCTGGGCCATCGAGGACACGGCGAAGAACAGGCCGAGCAGGAAGCCCTCCGAGAAGTGCGAGGGACCCATGGCGGCGTGCACCCCCGCAGCGGCCGCGCTGCTGACCACGGCCAGCGGGAGCAGGGTGCGCGAGGCGTTCCGCCGGGCCGGTGTGACCCCGGCGGGTGTCGACGGCGGGCTTTCGACGGTGAGGGTGGTCTCACCGGCGACCTCGCCCGCGAGCGAGGCCCGGAGCTCCTGGACACGTCTCTCGTGCGCGTCGCGCGGTGCGCGCGCGGCGGTCCTCCCGGAGCGGTGGAGGCGCTGCGGCAGCAGCAGCAGCACGACCCCGACGAGGCCGAAGACGATGATGCCGTAGTGGATGGCGTGCGCGATGAGACCCAGGGACCCGCCGGCCGTCATCAGCGTCACTGTTCTTCCTCCTGCGTGCGCGCCTCAGCATAGGGGCGGGTGAGGCCAGCGGGACGGCGTTTCAGCCGAACGGGTGCCGCTCGACCGGGACCGGCGCCCTCCGGGAATTCGCCAGAGTTGAGGGGAATGGACTCAACTTTGAGACAGTTGACCCGGTAGTACCGATCGCACCCAGCTCAAGGAGGCCACCCGTGGACGCATCCAGGCTCACCTCGCGCAGCGTCGAGGTGATCAACGCCGCCAGCACCCTCGCCACCAACGAGGGCAACCCGACCGTCGAGCCCACCCACCTGGCCGTGGCACTGCTGCGTCAGGAGCAGGGCATCACCCCGTCGCTGCTCTCCCGCGCGGGCGCCGACCTGGGCGAGGTCGAGCGGGTGCTGGGCCACGCGCTGAGCGGCCTGCCCAAGGCAGCCGGGTCCACGGTGTCCACCCCGGCCGCGTCGGCCGCCCTCACCCGGGTGCTTGCCAAGTCGCTCGAGCTGATCGGCGAGATGGGCGACGACTACGTCGCTACCGAGCACCTGCTGCTCGCGCTCGTCCTGGTGGACACTCCGGTGAAGGCTCTGCTGGCGGGTGCCGGCATCGAGGAGACCAACCTGCGGGAGGCCGTCACGGCCGTCCGCGGCAACCGCCGGGTGACCAGTCCCGAGGCGGAGGCGACCTACGAGGCGCTGGAGAAGTACGCCGTCGACCTCACGGCACGCGCCGAGGAGGGCAAGCTCGACCCGGTCATCGGCCGCGACGCCGAGATCCGCCGGGTGGTGCAGGTGCTGTCGCGGCGTACCAAGAACAACCCCGTGCTGATCGGCGAGCCGGGCGTCGGCAAGACCGCCGTCGTCGAAGGGCTGGCCCAGCGTGTGGTCGCCGGTGACGTGCCCGACTCCCTCAAGGGACGCCGTGTGCTCAGCCTCGACCTCGCGGCGATGGTGGCCGGTGCCAAGTACCGCGGCGAGTTCGAGGAGCGCCTCAAGGCGGTCCTCGAGGAGATCAAGGGCTCCGAGGGGCGCGTGATCACCTTCATCGACGAGCTGCACACCGTGGTGGGCGCAGGAGCGGGCGGCGACTCCGCGATGGACGCCGGCAACATGCTCAAGCCGATGCTCGCCCGCGGCGAGCTGCGGCTGATCGGTGCGACCACGCTCGACGAGTACCGCGAGCGCATCGAGAAGGACCCGGCCCTGGAACGCCGGTTCCAGCAGATCTTCGTGGGTGAGCCGAGTGTCGAGGACACCGTGGCCATCCTGCGCGGACTCCAGGAGAAGTACGAGGCGCACCACGGGGTCAAGATCACCGACGCGGCGCTGGTCGCCGCGGCGATGCTCTCCGACCGCTACATCACCGGCCGACAGCTGCCGGACAAGGCGATCGACCTCGTCGACGAGTCCGCCTCCCGCCTGCGGATGGAGATCGAGAGCTCGCCGGTCGAGATCGACCAGCTCCGGCGCGGCGTGGACCGGATGAAGATGGAGGAGCTCGCGCTCGCTCGGGAGACCGACGACGCCTCGCGCGACCGGCTGGAGCGGCTGCGCGCCGACCTCGCCGACAAGGAGGAGGAGCTGCGCGGCCTGGAGGTCCGCTGGGAGCGGGAGAAGGCCGCCCTCGAGGGCAGCGGCGAGCTCCGCAAGCAGATCGACGAGCTGCGGGTCGAGGCCGAGCGCCTCCAGCGTTCCGGCGACCTCGGCGCCGCCTCGGAGATCCTCTACGGCCGGATCCCGACGCTCGAGTCGCAGATCGCGACGGCCGAGTCCGCCGACCCTATCGAGGACCCGATGGTCAACGAGGAGGTCGGGCCGCAGGAGATCGCCGACGTGGTGGAGGCCTGGACCGGGATCCCCACCGGCCGCCTGCTCGAGGGCGAGACCGCCAAGCTGCTGCGGATGGAGGAGATCCTCGGGCACCGGCTGGTCGGCCAGGCCGCGGCCGTCAAGGCCGTCTCGGACGCGGTGCGGCGCAGCCGGGCCGGCATCGCCGACCCCGACCGCCCGACCGGGTCGTTCCTGTTCCTCGGGCCCACTGGTGTCGGCAAGACCGAGCTGGCCAAGTCGCTGGCCGACTTCCTCTTCGACGACGAGCGCGCGATCGTGCGCATCGACATGAGCGAGTACGGCGAGAAGCACTCGGTGTCGCGGCTGGTCGGAGCACCTCCGGGCTACGTGGGCTACGACGAGGGCGGCCAGCTCACCGAGGCCGTACGGCGGCGGCCCTACTCCGTCGTACTCCTGGACGAGGTGGAGAAGGCGCACCCCGAGGTCTTCGACATCCTGCTCCAGGTGCTCGACGACGGTCGGCTCACCGACGGCCAGGGACGCACGGTCGACTTCCGCAACACGCTGCTGATCCTGACCAGCAACCTCGGCTCGATGTTCCTGGTCGACCCGACGCTGGACGAGGAGAAGAAGCACGAGTCGGTGATGGCGGTCGTCCGTCAGTCGTTCAAGCCGGAGTTCCTGAACCGGCTCGACGAGGTGGTGATGTTCGACGCGCTCGGCAAGGACGAGCTCGCCCACATCGTCGACCTGCAGCTCGCGGCGTTCGACCGGAGGCTCGGCCCGCGCCGGATCACGGTGTCGGTGACCGACTCCGCCCGGCAGTGGCTCACCGACAACGGCTACGACCCGGCGTACGGCGCCCGACCGCTGCGCCGGCTCGTGCAGACCGCCATCGGTGACCCGCTCTCGCGGATGCTGATCGGCGGCGAGGTGACCGACGGCCAGCAGGTGCTCGTCGACCACGTCGAGGACGAGCCGCAGCTGACCCTCACGGTGGGCTGAGCCTGGATCCGGGCTGAGCGATTGCGGGTCGTGTTGGTTGAATGACCCCATGAGTGACACCGACACCTCGGCACGCCCGCGCCAGCTGACCATGGCGGGGTGCTTCGTGGTGGGTGGGTCGCTGCTCCTGCTGGTCTCCGTCTTCGACTCGATCACCAACCTCAACTCCGTGGACACGCGGGACGAGGTGGCCAAGGTGCTCTCGGCGGGTGGTGTGGGGTTCGACCTCAGCGTGGGTCAGGCCCTCAGCGTGATGCGGGCCGGCCTGACCGTCGCGGCCGTGTGCGCCGCGGCGGCAGCTGTCCTCGGGGTCTTCGTGCTGCAGCGCAGCCGCGGCGCCCGGCTCGCCCTGAGCATCGTCGCGGTGCCGATCCTGCTGACGGCGCCGCTCACCGGCGGCTTCGTCGGAGCGCTCGTCGCGGCCGCGACGGCCGTGCTCTGGAGCGGACCGGCGCGGGACTGGTTCGCCGGACGCCCCGTGCGCCAGCCGGTCGAGCCGAGGAAGTCCACGAGTCCTCCAGCCCCGCCCGCCTCCGGGCCGGCCGAGCCGCCCGCCCCCGCCGCCCCCGAGATCTCGACCCGGGCCTACCCCTCGCCCTCCGGGCCCCAGGCCACGCGCGGCTTCGGTGAGCAGCCGGTCGACCCGCGCACCGCCCCACCGGGCGCGCCCGTGTGGGCGACCCCGGCGCAGCCCTGGGCTGCCACGGATGCTCCGGCCGGACCGGTGCCCGTGCCGGTCAAGGTCGCCTGCATCCTGACCTGGGTGTTCTCCGGCGCCGTGGCGCTGATGTACGCCGTGCTGCTCGTCGTGCTGATCCTGGCCCGGGGCGACATCGTCGACCTGGTGAAGAAGTCCCCGGCCTGGGAGCAGAGCAACCTGCAGCCGGACATGCTCGTCCCGGTGCTCTGGGTGGGCTGCCTGATGTTCCTCGGCTGGTCCCTGGGCGCGTGCGTGCTCGCGGTCTTCACCTGGCGCCGGCACAACTGGGCGCGTTACCTGCTCGTCGCCAGCGCGGGCGCCGCCCTGGTCGCCTCGACCTTCGCCTTCCCGGTCGGCATCGCGCACCAGGTCGCCGCCGCCGTCACCATCGGCGCGCTGTTCAACGGCCGCGCGCGAGCGTGGTTCGCCGCTCCGACGGGCGGCCCGCCGCCTCCCCCCGCGCCGCCCCACCCCGGTGGCGGGCCGCCGCGGGCCCCCCAGGACGCCCAGCCCCCGCAGGAGGGCAAGCCCCGAGTGTGGTGAGCGGGTGCAGGTTTCCCCGGCCGGCCGGGGAAACCTGTAGCGGATGGGCGAAGCATCACCCTTCCGCTACAGGGATTGACCACCCGCCCTGTCCGATTCGTCCTCAGGCGTGCAGGTCGGTGGTGCGGAGGCGGCGGATGCCCTCGTCGATCAGGTCGCGCTCCTTGCAGAACGCCCACCGGATCAGGTGCCGGCCCTCGGCCGAGCCGTGCTCGTAGAAGACCTGCGACGGGATCGCGACCACTTTCGCGCGCTCGGCCAGGCCGGCGCAGAAGGTGATCCCGTCGGCGTAGCCGAACGTCGAGACGTCGGTGGTCACGAAGTAGGTGCCCTGGGGCACGTGCACCGCCATCCCGAGGTCCTCGAGGGCCGCACAGATGTGGTCGCGGCGCTGCGAGAGGTCGTCGCGGAGCTGCTCGTGGAAGGCGTCCTCGTGGTCGAGCGCGTGGGCGATGGCCGGCTGGAAGGGCGCGCCCGACGAGTAGGACAGCCAGTTCTTGGCACCCTCCACCGCGGCCACCAGGTCGGCCGGTCCGGTCGCCCAGCCGATCTTCCACCCGGTGAAGGAGAACGTCTTCCCCGAGCTCGAGATGGTGACCGTGCGGTCGAACATCCCGGGCAGGGTGGCCAGCGGCACGTGTGCGCGGCCGTCGAAGGTCAGGTGCTCGTAGACCTCGTCGGTGACCACGACGAGGTCGTGCCGGGTGGCGACCTCGGCGACCGCGGCCAGCTCGGTCTCGTCGAAGACGTGCCCGGTGGGGTTGTGCGGGGTGTTCAGCAGGATCAGCTTGGTGCGCCCGGAGACCGCCGCCTCCAGCTCCTGGACGTCGAGCCGGTAGTCGGGAGCATGCAGGGTCACCGGCCGGCGTACGCCGCCCGCGAACTGGATCATCGCGCGATAGCTGTCGTAGTAGGGCTCGAAGACCACCACCTCGTCGCCCGGGTCGACCAGTCCGAGGATCGCGCCCGCGATGGCCTCGGTCGCGCCGGTGGTGACCACCACCTGGTCGCGGGTCAGGTCGAGCCCGTAGTGGCGCTGCTGGTGCCGGACCACGGCGTCGACCAGCTCCGGGGCGCCGTGACCGGGCGGGTACTGGTTGGTGCCGGCCCGCATCGCGTCGTACGCCGCCTCGACCACCGACCCCGGTCCGCTGAGGTCCGGGAACCCCTGACCGAGGTTCACCGACCCGGTGCGCACCGCCAGGGCTGACATCTCCGCGAAGATCGTGCTGCCCACGCCCTGCAGCCGGGCTGCCGAGCGGGTCCGTTCTCCTGTCCGCGCTCCACTCACGCCCTCGAACCTAACCGGTTGTCGTCACGGCTCGTGGACCGCTCCGCCACAATGGCGCCATGGCAGCGACCGGGGGGACCGACCACGAGCGTCCGCGCCGGGGCCTCGGCGGGCGGCTGGCGTTCTGGACCGGTGTCGCGATGATGCTCGTCGGGGTGGTGCTGCTCGGCTACGTCGGCTGGCAGTTCTGGGGCACCAACTGGCAGTCCCACCGCCAGCAGGAGAAGATCACCCGCGCGCTGCAGACGCAGTGGGAGGCCAAGGGCACCCGGCTCGAGCCGAAGTACGTGCCGAAGGGGGAGGCGTCCGCGCTGATCCGGATCCCCAAGTTCGGCAAGGGGTACGTCGTCCCCGTGCTGGAGGGGATCTCGACCGACGTGCTCGCGCGCGGGTTCGGGCACTTCCCGAGCAGCGCCGACCCGGGCGAGGTCGGCAACTACGCCCTCGCCGCCCACCGAGTCACCCACGGGGAGCCGTTGCGCCGGATGCCGGACCTGCGTCCGGGCGACTCGGTGATCGTGGAGACCTCCGGCGCGACGTACACCTACCGCCTCGACACCAACCCCAACGACCTGACGGTCGACTTCACGGCCGGGTGGGTGATCGACCCGCTCCCGAAGAACCCCGAGAAGGGCGGCGTGCAGCCCGCGCAGCGTCGCGGGCAACGCCTGATCACGCTGACGACCTGCTCGGAGATCTTCCACACCGACGAGCGGAGCATCGCGTTCGGCCACCTCGTCAAGGCCGTGCGCAAGGACCGGTAACCTCCGCTGCATGGCTGCGAAAGGCTCCGACCCCGACCCTCGCCCGTGACGTCGACACCTGCTGCCGGCTGACTGGTCGAGTTCACGCTCCGGTCGGGCCAGGTCGCCTCGGAGTACTTCGACAAGTACCTCTTCGAGGCCGACCCCGCCCTGCTGGCGCGGGTGGTCGCCCAGATGGTCGGGCTCGTGCCCGAGGGCACCGAGCTGCTCGGCGGCCTCGAGCTCGGTGGCGTGCCGATCGCGACGGTGCTCAGCGCCAGGACCGAGCTGCCCGCGTTGTTCGTGCGCAAGCAGGCCAAGGAGTACGGCACCTGCAAGCTGGCCGAGGGGCCGGACGTGGCCGGACGACGCGTCACCCTGGTCGAGGACGTCATCACGACCGGAGGCGCCGTCCGCGACGCGACCCGGGCGCTGCGCGAGGCCGGAGCGGTCGTCGAGACGGTGGTCTGCGCCATCGACCGCAGCCCGGAGGGCCAGAACCCGCTCGACGACGTGGGCCTCGAGGTGCGCCCGGTGCTGACGAAGGCCGAGCTGGACGCGGCGCGCGGCTGACTCTCGGGCAGCCCGGGGCGCTCGGCGCGTTGCCGGCGGTGCTTCCACCACTCGTAGGCGATCGGGATCACCGAGAAGGCCAGGATCGCGATGATCGCCTTGTCGATGTTCTCGCCCAGGCTGGGGAAGTTGCGGCCGAGGAAGTAGCCGGCAGGGTGATGCTGACGACCCAGGCCACGGCGCCCACGCCGCTCCACAGGAAGAAGCGGTGCCGCTCCATCCGGGTCACGCCGGCCACGACGGTGATGTAGGTGCGCACGAAGGGCACGAACCTGCCGATCACCAGGGCCTTGTTGCCGTGCTTGTCGAAGAAGGCGTCGGTCTGGTCGAAGTACTTGCGCTTCAGGATCTTCCCGTCGCGCTCGTAGAGCGGGGGGCCGATGCACCGGCCTATCTCGTAGCCGAGCACGTTGCCCGCGAACGCCGCGAGGCTCAGCAGCACGAGCGCGACCAGCAGGTCGGTGGAGGCAGGTCCCGGCACGATGTTGTCGCGGGTGGAGACGAACAGGCCGATGGCGAACAGCAGGGTGTCACCAGGCAGGAACGGGAAGAACAGTCCGCACTCGATGACGATGATCACCAGGCAGACCCAGAAGAACGAGGAGCCGAACTGGTCGAGCAACCAGTTGGGATCCATCCACTTGATCCCGAACAACAGCGGGTACAGGCCAGTCACCCACTGAGCGTATCGGGGGCGACCTGACCAGAACCTGTACACACCTACTCTTGCGCCTGTGACTGACGGTGAGGCACCAGACGAGCCGGGCGAGGCGCGGGCGCCGTACGACCCGATGCCGCACGGGCCCGCGGAGGTCGGCGTCGGCCCGTGGTCGGGCACCCTCCCCGAGGGGCCGGAGTACGACGCGCAGCTGCTCGCCGAGGGGGACCGGCGCAACGTCGTCGACCGCTACCGCTACTGGCGTCTCGAGGCGATCGTGGAGGACCTCGACACCCGGCGCCACGACTTCCACGTCGCGATCGAGAACTGGCAGCACGACTTCAACATCGGCACGATCGTGCGCACGGCCAACGCCTTCCTCGCGCGTGAGGTGCACATCGTGGGCAAGCGTCGCTGGAACCGCCGCGGCGCGATGGTCACCGACCGCTACCAGCACGTGCGGCACCACCCGACCGTCGACGACCTCGCTGCGCACCTGCACGGGCAGCAGGTCACCCTGATGGGCATCGACAACCTCCCGGGGGCCGAGCACGTGGAGACCTGGGAGATGCCGCGCTCGGTGTGCTTCCTGTTCGGGCAGGAGGGGCCCGGGCTCTCGGACCAGGCGCGGGAGGCGTGCGACGGCACCTTCTCGATCGCCCAGTTCGGCTCGACGCGCTCGATCAACGCCTCGGCGGCCGCCGCGATCGCCATGCACAGCTGGATCGTGAAGTACGCCGACCTCGACACCGCCTGGCGTGGTTAGGACTCCTCGGACCGCTTCTTCAGCCCGGCGGCCTCGGTCTCGATGTAGCGCTGGGTGAGCCTGCCGTAGAACAGGTCGATCGCCCAGGCCAGCCAGCCGGACTGCTCGACCGACAGCAGCACCCGGGTGCTGCCGTCCTCGAGCGGGGCGAGTGCGTGCCGTGCCGTGGTGCGCACACCCGGCCCACGCTGCTCCCAGGTGAACGAGCGTCCCGGCTCCACCTCGGTCACGGTCCAGGTGGCGTCGGGCAGCCTGGGCTGCGCCAGCTCGGCCCGCGAACCAGGCCGGAGCGGGCCGTCGTCGAGGCGGTGCGCGCTCGTCACCGAGGCGGTCCACCCCGGCCAGCGGTCGATGTCGGTGACGACGTCCCAGACCCGCCCGATCGCAGCGGTGACGACGATCGTGGTGCTGTGCGCCATGTCGCCATCGTCTCGCGACGGTCGCCGACCTCGCCAGAGCCTGGCTGGTCGCTCAGCTCTTGCGGACCAGGCAGCGGATGAAGCGGTCGCCGCCGTCCCACCCGGCCCGGCTGGGCGGTTGCCAGTAGCCGCCGTACGCGCCCACCAGCTGCTCGCAGCGGTCGCGGGCCGTGGCCGTGAACGTGCGCGTGTCCGGATAGGCCTCACCGACGGCCCGGAAGACCGCCTCGACGCGGTAGGCGTGCGGCCGGGCGCAGGAGACGTCGGCTCCCGTCGTGGTCTGGCAGATGCGCAGCTGCTCGGGTACCCCCTTCCCCAGCAGCGGGCGGCCCAGGGTGAGCGGGACGAGCTGGGTGCCGCTGCGCGCCAGCACCTCGCAGCGCAGCCAGCGGGCGCCTCGCGCGAGCTGGACCTCACTGGGCGTGAACAGGGTCCAGGTCAGCAGCGAGGTGGCCCGGTCGGCGAGGGTCCCGCCGACGAGCTGGCGGTAGGCCGGGGCGCAGTAGCGCTGCCCGAGCGCGTCGCGCCGGGCGACCGGGGTGGCGGCGCTGACGGCCTTCGGCAGGAACACGACCCGGGAGACGACCGTCGTGTGCGGGCGGCGGCAGCGGGCCTGACCCGGCGCCGCGACTGATGCCCGCGACTGGGCGTAGGTCATCCGGGTGCAGGTGCCGATGCGTGGGGCCTGGAACCCAGGATCGGCCGCGGCTTTCGTGCTCCTCGGCGTCGCCGAGCCGCTCGGTGTCTCGTCGGCCGTGCTGTCCTTGCTCCCGCCGTCGTTCCCACCGCAGCCGGTCAGCAGCAGCACGAGGGCCAGCGCCGCGACGATCCCGGAGGGGAGGCGACGGGGGCGAGGCGCGGACATGGATCTCCGGGAGCTGGTGGAGCGGCGGCGCGGGCCGGCCGGGGACGGGCACGAGGATCCTCCCACGATTGCCCTGACCGCACGGGTGCTTGGCCAACGGGGGTGGCACTAGGGTTGGTGGGGAAGTTGTCGTGCACCCCGTCGGGACTTTTGAGGAGCCGAGAGATGCCCATCGCCACCCCCGAGAAGTACGCCGAGATGCTGGACGCCGCGAAGTCGAAGTCGTTCGCGTACCCGGCCATCAACGTGTCGTCCTCACAGACCCTCAACGCTGCCCTCGCCGGGTTCTCCGAGGCGGGCAGCGACGGCATCATCCAGGTCTCCACCGGAGGGGCGGAGTACCTCTCCGGACCGACGGTCAAGGACATGGTCACCGGATCGGTGGCCTTCGCGGCGTACGCGCTCGAGGTGGCCAAGAAGTACCCGGTCAACATCGCGCTGCACACCGACCACTGCCCCAAGGACAAGCTCGACGGCTTCGTCCGTCCGCTGCTCGAGATCTCGCGCGAGCGGGTGAAGAACGGCCAGGACCCGCTCTTCCAGTCGCACATGTGGGACGGCTCCGCCGTACCTCTCGAGGAGAACCTGGAGATCGCGCAGGAGCTGCTGGCGAAGGCGGCCGAGGCGCGGATCGTGCTCGAGGTCGAGATCGGTGTCGTCGGCGGCGAGGAGGACGGCGTCGAGGGCGGTGGCGGCGAGCAGCTCTACAGCACCACCGAGGACGCGCTGGCCACGGTCGCGGCGCTCGGCACCGGCGAGAACGGTCGCTACCTGACCGCGCTGACCTTCGGCAACGTGCACGGCGTCTACAAGCCGGGCAACGTCAAGCTGCGTCCGGAGATCCTGAAGAAGGCGCAGGACGCGGTGGTCGAGAAGCTCGGCCTCGAGCAGGGCGCACTGCCGTTCGACCTGGTCTTCCACGGCGGCTCCGGCTCGACCGCCGAGGAGATCGCCGCGGCCGTCGACTTCGGCGTGATCAAGATGAACGTCGACACCGACACCCAGTACGCCTTCACCCGCCCGGTCGCCGGCCACATGTTCGCCAACTACGACGGTGTGCTGAAGATCGACGGCGAGGTCGGCAACAAGAAGGCCTACGACCCCCGCGCCTGGGGCAAGGCAGGCGAGGCCGGGATGGCCGCGCGCGTCCAGGAAGCCTGCGAGAACCTGCGCAGCACGGGGCACTCGATCGGCTGAGCGAGCGCGTTACAGCTGGCTGGAGGCGGCGGGCACCGGGACGCCGGCGGCGTGCGCGCCGGCGGGCCGGACGAGGTGCTTCGGCCGGGCGAACGAGAGGGCGGCGACCAGGCCGATCACGAGGACCGCCGCCGGCAGGAGCATCGCCTGGGCCATCGCGTCCGCGAAGGGGGAGAAGACCTGCTGAGGAAGGTTGCCGCCCCCGGCCTCGCTCGGTGAGAAGTTCAGGCCCTGGGCGGCCAGGCGGGAGTCCATCAGCACCGCGATCGCGGCGGAGCCCAGCACGGCGCCCACCTGACGGGTGGCGTTGTAGATCCCGGCCCCGGCGCCGGCCTGCGACATCGGCAGGTTGCGGGTCGCGGTGGCGGAGTTGGGCGCCCAGATGAAGGCGTTGCCGATGCCGAGCAGGGCCAGCGGCAGGAGCAGCTCCACGACCGTCGAGTCGGGCGTCATCTCGTGGCTCAGCCAGAAGACGGAGACGACCGCCGCGGAGAAGCCGAAGCCGGTGATCACGCGCGGGTGCACCGAGTCGGTGAGCTTGCCGACCCAGGGCGCCAGCACGATCGACATGATCGCCATCGGCACCAGCAGCAGGGCGGCCTGGGTGGGTGAGAGCCCTCGCACCAGCTGGGCGTAGAGCATCAACGGGAAGGCCAGCGCGGTGATCGCGAAGCCCATCACCGAGATCGCCACGTTGGCCAGGCTGAAGTTGCGGTCGCGGAAGAGCTGCAGCGGCACGAGCGGCTCCTGCTTGTTGATCGCCTGCCAGGCGATGAACAGCCCGAACACGACGATGCCGCTGATGATCAGCGCGGGCACGGTGATGATGCCGGTGATCGTGCCCCAGTCGTACTGGTGGCCCTCCTGGATGCCGAACACGAGCAGGAACATGCCGGCTCCGGAGAGTGCGACGCCGAGCCAGTCGAACTTGTGGGAGTGGGTCGGCAGGCTCGGCACCAGGCGCCAGGCCAGCACGAAGCCGATGATGCCGACCGGGATGTTGATGAAGAAGATCCACTCCCAGCCGAGCGCGTCGACGAGGACGCCACCCAGGATCGGGCCGACCAGCGTGGCGACGCCGGCCGTGGCACCCCACAACGCCATCGCCTGCCCACGACGCTCCGAGGGGAAGATCCGGGTGATGATCGCCATCGTCTGCGGCGTGATCATCGCGGCGCCGAGGCCCTGGAAGACGCGGGCCACGATCAGGCCCTCGATGGTGCCGGTCAGGCCGCACCAGAGCGAGGAGAGCGTGAACACCGTCAGGCCCAGCAGGTAGAGGTTCTTGGGCCCGAAGCGGTCGCCCAGGCGCCCGGTGATCAGCACGGGGACGGCGTAGGCGAGCAGGTAGGCGCTGGTCACCCAGACGACCTCGTTCACGTCGGCCCGCAGCTCGCCGATGATCGCCGGCGTCGCGACCGACACGATCGTGGAGTCGACCAGGATCATGAAGAAGCCCAGGCACAGCGCGAACAGGGCCGGCCAGGGATTCACGTCGGCCGGGGCGTCCGTCGTGCTGCTCGGGGGGCTGACGGGTGGTGACTGGGCCATGTCGACACCCAACACCCGGGCACGGACATTCCATCCCGCTCGACGGGAGCCTTCAGCACGGGTTCAGCCACCGTTCGCGAGAATGGCGGCCCCGCACCCTGCTGACAGCCGGAGGAGAAGCTCTGATGCGTGTCCTGGTCGTCGATGACGAGCTGCGGCTGGCGTCGTCGCTGCGCGTGGGTCTCCAGGCCGAGGGCTTCGCCGTGGACGTCGCGCACGACGGCACCGACGGGCTCTGGATGGCGCGGGAGAACACCTACGACGCGATCGTGCTCGACCTGATGCTGCCGGGGATCAACGGCTACAAGGTCTGCGAGACGTTGCGGGCCGAGCAGGACTGGACGCCGATCCTGATGCTCACGGCGAAGGACGGCGAGTGGGACCAGGTCGAGGGTCTCGACACCGGCGCGGACGACTACCTGACCAAGCCGTTCTCGTTCCCGGTGCTGGTGGCCCGGCTGCGGGCCGTCGTACGACGAGGGGCGCGGGAGCGCCCCACCCAGCTCGAGGCCGGCGACCTGCGGCTGGACCCGGCCGCGCGTGGCGTCTGGCGCGGAGAGACCGAGCTCGAGCTGACGGCACGGGAGTTCTCGCTGTTGTTCTTCCTGGTGCGACACAAGGGTGACGTCGTCTCGAAGCGGCAGATCCTCGAGGCGGTGTGGGACGTCGACTTCGAGGGCGACCCCAACATCGTCGAGGTCTACGTGAGCCACCTGCGCACCAAGATCGACCGGCCCTTCGGCCGGGAGGCGATCGAGACGGTGCGCGGCGCCGGCTACCGGCTGCGGAGCAACGGTGGCTGAGGGTCGGCTCGGTCGGGCCTCGGTGAGGGTGCGCACGACTGTCGCGGCCGTGCTGGTCGTCGCGGTCGCCCTGGTGCTGGGTGCCTTCGTGCTGGTCGCTCTGGTCCGGGACTCGCTGGGCGACGGGCTCGAGACCACTGCTGGCCAGCGTGCGTCCACGATCGCCGACCAGATCGACGCGTCGGGCCTCCCGGCCGAGCCCCGCGAGGACCCCGGGGACGACTCCGACGAGCTGGACGACCCCGACGACCTGGTCTGGCAGGTCAGCGACGCCGACGGCACCGTCGTGCGGACGTCGCAGCCGCTGAGCCGCCCGCTGCCCACCAAGGACTCCGACGCCGCGAGCATCCCGGGTGGTGAGCACGACTACGTCGTCGTGACCGAGGACGCTGGCGAGTACGTCGTCTCGGTGGCCGTCTCGCTCGAGGAGGTCGACGACTCCACCTCGGCGCTGGTGCCGCCGCTCCTGGTGGGGCTCCCGCTGCTGCTGCTGCTGGTCGGCGGGACCACCTGGCTGGTGACCGGCCGGGCTCTCGCGCCGGTGGAGCGCATCCGGCGCGAGGTCGAGCAGGTCACCGGTGACCGCCTTGACCGCAGGGTCCCGGAGCCCGCGTCCCGCGACGAGATCCACCGTCTTGCGCTGACGATGAACGACATGCTGGAGCGGCTCGAGCGGTCCAGCGAGCGGCAACGGCAGTTCGTCGCGGACGCCTCGCACGAGCTGCGCTCGCCTTTGGCAGCACTCCGCCAGACCGCCGAGGTCGCCCGGGCACATCCGGGCGCCCTGCCCGAGGGCGAGCTCGAGACCGCGGTGCTGGAGGAGGGGGAGCGGATGCAGCGCCTGGTCGAGCAGCTGCTCCTGCTGTCTCGTGCCGACGAGGGCGTGGTGCTGCGATCCCCGCGTGACGTCGACCTCGACGACCTCGTGCTGACCGAGACCGGTCGGATCCGGCGTGCCGACCTCGCCGTCGACGTGTCGGGGGTCGGCGCGGGACGGGTCCGCGGAGACGAGTCGTCGCTCAGCCAGGTGGTGCGCAACCTCGTCGACAATGCCGGCCGGCACGCCCGCTCGCAGGTCGCGGTCTCCGTGCACGAGCGTGCCGGCACGGTCGAGCTGGTCGTGGAGGACGACGGTCCCGGGGTGCCCGGGGAGGAGCGGACGCGCGTCTTCGACCGGTTCGTGCGTCTCGACGAGGCGCGCAGCCGCGATGCGGGCGGCAGCGGCCTCGGCCTGGCGATCGTCGCGGAGATCGTCCGGGTGCACGGCGGCTCGGCCTCGGCGGAGTCCTCGGACCTCGGCGGTGCGCGGTTCGTCGTACGCCTTCCTGCTGCCTGAAGACACCTTCAGGAGCGTTCAGGGGCGCTTCAGCGAGGTCCCCGCAGGCTGGGGTCATCACCACGATCCCCAGTCTGGAAAGGCTTTCCATGAACTCCGCCAAGCTCCGCAGCAAGCGCATCCTCCTACCCGCCGTCGCCGTCGTCGCAGCCCTGGGCATCGGTGGCGTGGTCTGGGCCGGCACCGCTTCCGCCGACGACGTCGCCGGCAGCGAGCGCGACCGGGTCTCCTCCGCGGCGCTGGACGCGACCGGCGGCGGCCGGGCCACCAGCGTCGAGACCAGCGACGACCCGGGCGAGGCCTACGAGGTCGAGGTGCGCAAGACCGACGGCACCGAGGTCGACGTGACGCTCGACAAGGACCTCACGGTCGTGCGGCAGGACGCCGACGACCAGCACGACGCGAGCGAAGCCCCGGACGCCGACGACCGCGCCCTGACCGCCACGGAGCGCACCTCTGCCGGGAAGGCAGCCACCGCTGCGATCGGCGGGGGCACCGTCACCGACGTGGAGGCCAGCGACGACCCCGGTACGGCGTACCAGGTCGAGGTCACCCAGGCCGACGGCACCGAGTGGGACGTCGACCTCGACCGGGCCTTCGCGGTGGTGCACAAGAGCATCGACCGCTGAGGCCCCACCTCCAGACCCCCGGGACCGGATAGTCCGTGACGTTTCCGTTGTTGATCGCCACCTTTTGCAACGCAAACGTCTCGGACTATCCGGCTTCGAGGGCAGGACGTACGGCGTGGGACCATCGGCCGCATGAGTGACTCCCTCTCCGGACGCGACCTGATCGCCGGTCCGCCGCCCACCTTGCTGCCCACCGATCCCGCCGCCGCCGACCTCGACGCCGGGGTGACGCCGGCCGAGGTGGTCCGCGAGCACCCCGAGTCGCCGCTCGCCTGGGCCACCCTCGCCGAGCTCGCGCTCGCGGACGACTCCGTCGACGACGTCACGGCCTACGCCTACGCGCGGGTCGGCTACCACCGCAGTCTCGACTCGCTGCGTCGCAACGGCTGGAAGGGTCACGGCCCGGTGCCGTGGGAGCACCTGCCCAACCGCGGCTTCCTCCGCTCGCTGGCGGCGCTCACCGAGGCGGCCGCCCGCATCGGCGAGGACGCCGAGCGTGCCCGCTGCGACCAGTTCCTGTTCGACTCCAGTCCCGAGGCGCACGCCGCGCTGCTCTAGCGAGACAGGCCGGCCGGGGGGATGAGACGCCGGTCACATCGGCGCTAGAGTCCCGCCATGGCACATCTGAACCGCTCGGGCGGGGCCGATGAAGGCGTCCCCCCGACGAACAAGTCACTGCTCGTGGCCGCTGGGATCCTGCTGGCGATCCCCGTCGTCGCCCTCCTCTGGGTCTCCAGCTATGCCCGGGAGACCCCGCGGCTGTGGGGGTTCCCGTTCTTCTTCTGGTACCAGTTCCTCTGGGTGTTCATCTGCGCCGCCTGCACCTACGCCGCGCACCGGCTCGTCCTCGCGGCCCGCCACCCCGGAGCAGGTACGACGGGAAAGCCCGGCCGCATCGCCCCCACCGGCGCCCCGACCGGCGATCGTGAGGACCAGCGATGACCCCCCTCGCCATCCCCCTCGCCGCGGACAGCGGCATCGACTGGGTCGCGCTGATCGTGCTGATCGCCCTGTTCGCCGTGGTGACCGTGCTCGGCTTCATGGCCAGCCGGTTCCGCCGGGGCGACAGCCTCGAGTCGCTCGACGAGTGGGGCCTGGGCGGCCGCACCTTCGGCACCTGGGTGACCTGGTTCCTGCTGGGCGGTGACCTCTACACGGCCTACACCTTCATCGCGGTCCCGGCGGCGATGTTCGCGACCGGTGCCGTCGCGGGCTTCTTCGCGGTGCCCTACACGATCATCCTGTACCCGATCATCTTCATCTTCATGGCGCGACTGTGGTCGGTCAGCCACCGCCACGGGTACGTCACGACGGCCGACTTCGTGCGCGGCCGCTACGACTCCCGCGTGCTGTCCCTCGCGGTCGCGGTCACCGGCTTCGTCGCGACGATGCCCTACATCGCGCTGCAGCTGGTCGGCATCCAGGCCGTGCTCGAGGTGGTCGGCCTCGGCGGCAGCGGCAACTGGCTGGCCAAGGACCTGCCGCTGCTGATCGCGTTCGTGCTGCTGGCGGCGTACACCTACACCTCCGGACTGCGCGCGCCCGCCGTGATCGCCTTCGTCAAGGACGCGCTGATCTACCTCGTCATCATCGTCGCGGTGATCTACCTGCCCACCACGATCGACGGTGGCTGGTCCGGCATCTTCGGCGCCGCCAAGGAGAAGATGGCGGCCACCAACGAGGCGACCGGCAAGCCGACAGGCGCGTTCATCCCCGGCACCGGCCAGATGTGGGCCTACGCGACGCTGGCGCTCGGCTCGGCGATGGCACTGTTCATGTACCCGCACTCCGTCACGGCCACCCTCTCCTCCAACAGTCGTACGACGATCCGCCGCAACGCCTCGATCCTCCCGGCGTACTCCTTCGTCCTGGGCCTGCTGGCCCTGCTCGGCTGGGTGGCGATCGCCGCGGGCACGAAACCGATCGGCGCCGACGGCAAGCCCAACCCGCAGCTGGTGATCCCGCAGCTCTTCGAGGACTCCTTCTCGAGCTGGTTCGCCGGCGTCGCCTTCGCCGCCGTGGCGATCGGCGCGCTGGTGCCGGCGGCGATCATGTCGATCGCGGCCTCGAACACGTTCACCCGCAACATCTACAAGGAGTGGATCAAGCCGGACGCGACCCACGCCCAGGAGGCCAAGGTCTCCAAGCTGATGTCCCTGGTCGTGAAGGCCTTCGCGCTGATCTTCGTGCTCACCCTGGACAAGCAGAACGCCATCAACTTCCAGCTGCTCGGCGGCATCTGGATCCTGCAGACCTTCCCCGCCGTCGTGTTCAGCCTCTACACGCGGTGGTTCCACAAGTGGGCGCTGCTCGCCGGCTGGGCCGCGGGGATGGTCTACGGCACCGTCGAGGCCTACAAGGTGATCAACCCGCTGACCAAGCAGCACTTCGGCGGTTCGCTGGCGCTGATCCCCGGGCTCGACCAGATGGGCTACATCGCGATGACCGCCTTCGCCCTCAACCTCGGCATAGCGGTCGTGCTCTCGCTGGTGCTCAACGCGGTGAAGGTCAGCAACGGTGCCGACGAGACCGCCGCCGGTGACTACTTCGCCGATGCGGGCGACCCGCGGGTGGAGAAGGACAAGGCGATCCGCACGGAGGCCGAGGCCGAGGGCGAGATCGTCTAGCGGGTCAGTCCTTCCGGGGCACGACCATCGAGTAGGCGGCGCGCTCGAGGTGCCAGGAGCGACGTCGCTCGGGCCCGCTGATCTCTCCGTCGGCCGCGAGGAAGAAGTCCTCGCCGGACACGGTGACCTGGTGGGCCCGCATCGAGATCACGTCGGAGCGCTCCTCGTGCTCGCCCGAGCGGAGCTGCCAGACGTAGGCGAGGCGCTCCAGCGGCCCGGTCGCGAACGAGACCATCACGTCGAGCTTGCCGTCCTCGGGGTCGGCGTCGGGCGTCAGCTCGGTGCCACCCCCGACGCTGGCACCGTTGCCGATCGCGATCATCAGGATGTGCTGGTCCATGTCGGAGATGACCTCGCCGTCGGCCTCGATCCGCAGCCGCACGAACGGCGGCCGCACGGCGGCCATCGCGGCGCCGATCGGGTAGCCGAGGATGCCGAAGCCGTAGGGCCCGAGCCGGTCCTTCCACCGTGCCCCGCGGCGGCTGGCCTGGGCACTCGCGCCGGCGTGCACGCTGTTCACGACGACACCCCCGAGCTCGTCGAGGATCAGGTCCATCGGTCGCGACTCGCCGGTCATCAGGGCAGCGGCCGCCTCACCCGGGTCGAGCGGGATGCCCAGCGTCCGGGCGAAGTCGTTGCCGGTGCCCAGCGGGATCAGGCCGAGCGTGCGCTTGGCCAGCTCGTGGCGTCGGTAGAGAGCCTTGACCACGGCGTGCAGGCTCCCGTCACCACCGGCCACGACGATCTGCCGGCAGCCCGCGCGGTGCAGCACCCCGTCGAGCTCGCCGGGGTTGCTGGTGTGGGCGACCTCGACGTCGGCGTCCTCCCGCAGCACCCCCAGGGCGATCTCGAGCCCCTCCTCGCGACCGCCCCCGGCGTCGACGTTGGTGATCAGCAGCAGCGGCTCCACGCGGCCACCCTAAGGGGGCGGAGGTGAGCACGCACGATGGATGACCCAGCCGGTCCTTGGTAGCGTGTGTTCGCAAGAGCCCGGTGCTGTTGCACCCGGGCTCTTCGTACGTCGTGTCGATCCCGCACCGCAGACGGAAGGTTGTTCTCGTGCCAGGAATCGTCGTACTCGGCGCCCAGTGGGGCGACGAGGGCAAGGGCAAGGCGACCGACCAGCTCACCACCGAGGACTCGATCGACTTCTGCGTCCGCACGAGCGGGGGCCACAACGCCGGGCACACGATCGTGGTGGGCGGTGAGAAGTTCGCGACCCACCTGCTGCCGAGCGGGATCCTGACCCCCGAGTGCACCTCGGTGATCGGCAACGGCGTGGTGGTCTCCCCGGAGGCGCTGTTCCGCGAGCTCGACGCGCTGACCACGCGCGACGTGGAGATGGGACGGCTGGTGGTCAGCGCCAACGCCCACGTGATCGCGTCCTACCACGGGGTCGTCGACAAGGTCACCGAGCGGTTCCTCGGCAAGAACAAGATCGGCACGACGGGCCGCGGCATCGGTCCGGCGTACGCCGACAAGATCAACCGCGTCGGCATCCGGATCGCCGACGTCTTCGACGAGGAGATCCTGCGCGAGAAGGTCGAGGCCGCCCTCGAGGTGAAGAACCACCTGCTGACCAAGGTCTACAACCGGCGCGCGATCACCGTCGACGAGGTCGCCGAGGACCTGCTCTCCTACGCCGACCGGCTCCGCCCGCTCGTCGCGGACACCTCGCTGCTGCTCAACCGGGCGCTCGACGAGGACAAGACGGTGCTCTTCGAAGGCGCCCAGGCGACGATGCTCGACGTCGACCACGGCACCTATCCGTTCGTCACCAGCAGCAACCCGGTGACGGGTGGGGTGTGCACCGGTGCCGGCGTCGGACCGACCCGCATCGATCGGGTCATCGGCGTGATCAAGGCCTACACCACCCGCGTCGGGTCGGGTCCGTTCCCCACCGAGCTCTTCGACGAGGACGGCGAGAAGCTCTGGAAGGTCGGCGGCGAGGTCGGCGTCTCCACAGGTCGCGACCGTCGCTGCGGGTGGTACGACGCGGTGGTCGCGAGGTACGCCACCCGGGTCAACGGGCTCACCGAGATGTTCATGACCAAGCTGGACGTGCTCTCCAGCTGGGAGCGGGTGCCGGTCTGCGTGGCCTACGACGTCGACGGGGTGCGTCACGACGAGATGCCGATGACGCAGACGGAGTTCCACCGCGCCACGCCGGTCTACGAGTACCTCGACGGCTGGGCCGACGACATCTCCGGGTGCCGGACCTTCGGCGACCTGCCGAAGAACGCCCAGCGCTACGTGCGTGCCCTGGAGGAGATGTCGGGCGTGCCGTTCTGGGCCGTCGGCGTCGGGCCCGGTCGCGAGCAGACCGTCGTCGTCAGCTGACGATCAGCGCGAGGCGAGCTGCGCTCGCAGGGCGTCAGCACCCGGGCCCTCGAGATCCGGCAGCACCACGTCGCGGCCGGTGACCAGGAGCAGCAGGTCGGCGACCGGCGCCTCGACTGCCGGCCCGTCTCCCGCCTGCCAGGTGTGGTCGGTCGCGACGAGGCGGTAGCCCTTCAGCCGTTGTGAGGCACGGAACGGGAAGCTCATCGACCACGCGCGCTGGGTCGCTGTGGCGGCTGCCTCGGTGGGCATCGCCCGCTCCCGTCCGAGCGGGCGGACCATGTCCTGGCCGTGCACGAGGGCGTCGATCATCGGCTCGAGCATGCTCACCCCCGGGGCCTTCCGACGGGAGCCGATCATCGCGCGCAGCCGCGCGGCGTACTGCTCCACGGGCAGCTCGGCCTGGCGGACGCCGGTGTCGTGGATCATCCGGTCGAAGCTGCCCCGGGCGCGCACCAGGACACCGAGCGCCGTGACCAGACCCGTCTGCGCCAGGGTGAGGTGAGCGGCCACGTCCCGGACCCGCCAACCGGCGCAGAGCGAGGGCGTCTCCCACTCGTCGTCGGAAAAGGTCTCCATCAGGTCGGCCAGCTCGAGACCCGGATCCTCGAGGCCCTCGCCGAGGCGGGCTTCGACGACCTCACCCAGGCGCAGGGACGCGTGTGCGCGCGCATCGGTCAGCACGGCACCCGCATCGGGGACCTCGCCGAGCAGGCGCAGGTCACCAAGCAGACGGCGACCACGACCGTCGACCTGCTCGAGCGCAACGGCTACGTCCGCAGGGTTCCCGACCCCTCCGATGCTCGCGCCACCCTGGTGGTCTTCGCCGATCGCGGGCGGGAGGCCGTCGGGGTCGCCAGGCTGGCCGAGGGGGAGATGTACGCCGAGTGGGAGCGTCACCTGGGACGGGCGCGGACGCGACAGCTGCGCGAGGCCCTGGAGCTGTTGCGCGAGATCACCGATCCCTACGCCTGAGCCACCCGGTCACCGACGCCGGCTGAGAGCGACGAACAGGTCGCTGGCGGTCGTGGCCAGCTCGTCGGCGGTCAGCTCGATCTCGTCGAGCAGCCAGGCGGCCAGCAGCTCGGCGAAGCCGGCGATGTAGACGAGGCCCTGCAGCCGAGCCCGGTCGGGGGGCCAGGCGTGCTCGCCGTACAACCGGGTCGACTCGAGGGCGACGAGGTCGGCGAAGGTGCCGAGGAGCTCGTGGCGCCGGGCGCGCAGGCGCGGGGTGGCGCTGGCCTGCACGACGGCGACCAGGCCCCGGTCGTGCTCGCGCGCGACCCAGTCGACGAACCACGTCATCATCGTGTGCACCCGCTCCTCGGGCGTGCCGGAGCTCCCCTCGAGAGTGCTGATGGCGCCGGCGACGATCTCCTCGCAGACGGCGTCGAGCGCTGCCAGCAACGCGTCGTCCCGGTGGGCGAAGCTCTCGTAGAAGTACCGCTCGGTCAGCCCCGCCTCGGCGCAGATCGCCGTCATCGTCGCCGCACCGCCGTGCTCGGCGAGGACGGTGATCGTGGCCTCGACCAGGCGCAGCCTGCGGTCCTCGGCGCGCTCCTCGGCGGTCTTGCCGCCGTAGCTCCTCACCGGTGCACCCACGGTCTGCATCTTGACGCCCACGGCTGGTTCGCACAAACTGACAGGCGAACCTGTCAGATGAGGAGCGAGCGAGATGTCGGCCCTGGTGCGTCCTGCTCCGACCCGTCGGACCTGGCCCCTCGTGGGGGCGACCTTCTCCTACGTCCACGACCCGCTCCAGATGATGCGCCGGCAGTACGACGCCTGCGGACCCGTCTCGGAGACCACCTTCGTCGGCGGCACGGTGACGATCCTGCTCGGACCGGACGCCTGCGGTGCCGGCCTGCGCAACGGCGACAAGGCGTTGTCCAACGGTCTCGGCTGGGGCGAGATCGTCGGCCCCTTCTTCGACCGTGGCCTGATGCTGCTCGACTTCGAGGAGCACCACCGGCACCGGCGGCTCATGCAGGAGGCCTTCACCCGCCCGCGGCTCGCGTCGTACACCGCAGCCCTGGGCCCGGCCGTGGCCACAGGTCTCGACACCTGGCAGCCCGGGGACGGCTTCCGCGTCTACCCGGCGCTCAAGTCCCTCACCCTCGACCTCGCCACCCAGGTCTTCATGGGCGGCGCCGACCTGGCGAGACCGGGTGAGATCGACCGGGTCAACGACGCCTTCGTGGCGTGTGTGCAGGCCGCGGCCGGGATCGTGCGCAAGCCCTGGCCGGGCACACGCTGGGGTCGCGCGATGAAGGGGCGGCACCTGCTGGAGGAGTTCCTCGGCCGGCACCTCGAGAGCAAGCGCTCCGGTGGCGGGGAGGACCTCTTCTCCGTGCTGTGCGCGCTGCGCGACGAGGACGGCTCTGGGCTGAGCGACCGCGACGTCGTGAACCACATGATCTTCCTGCTGATGGCCGCGCACGACACCTCCACGATCACCGTGACCACGATGATGCGACAGCTCGGTGCCCACCCCGAGTGGCGTGCGCGGTTGCGCGAGGAGGCGGCCCACCTGCCGGACTCGCCGACCCTGGACCAGCTCGACGAGCTGGAGTCCTTCGACCTGGTGATGAAGGAGTGCCTGCGGTTGGTCCCGCCGGTGCCGGTGCTGGCCCGTCGCTCGATCAAGGAGACCGAGATCCTCGGCGTACGCATCCCGGCCGACCAGCCGGTGGCGGTGATGCTGCACCTCGGCCACCACATGGAGGAGTACTGGCCCGACCCCGAGCGCTTCGACCCCGAGCGCTTCGCCCCGCACCGCCGCGAGGACAAGGTGCACCGCTACGCCTGGGAGCCGTTCGGCGGCGGGGTGCACAAGTGCCTCGGGATGGCCTTCGCCGGCGCCGAGGTGAAGCTGATCGTGCACCAGCTGCTGCGCCGCTTCGACTGGTCCGTCGCCGCGGACTACCGCGACCGGCTGAACTACCACTCGCTGCCCTTCCCGTCGGACGGCCAGCCGGTCGACCTCCGGCCTCTCGAAAGGACGCTCATCGCATGACCAAGCGCGACATCTCCGGACTCTCCGTCGTGATCACCGGGGCAGCCCGGGGGATCGGGGAGGCGACGGCCGAGCTGCTGGCCGGGAGGGGAGCCACCGTCGCCCTCGGCGACCTCGACGAGGTCCTGGTGCAGCGCGTCGCCGAGCGGATCGGTCGTGGTGCCGTGGGCGCACGGCTCGACGTGACCAGCGCGGAGTCGTGGCGCACCTTCCTGGCCACCGTCGGCGAGGTGGGACCCGTCGACGTGCTCGTCAACAACGCCGGCATCATGCCGCTGGGTTCGGTGCTCAAGGAGCCCGAGGCCGTGACGCGTGCGGTCATCGACGTCAACCTGCACGGCCTGATCAACGGCACCAAGGCGATCGCGCCGGGCATGACCGAGCGCGGCCGCGGGCACATCGTCAACGTGGCCTCGGCAGCCGGGCGCATCGCGGTCGCCGACGGCGCCACCTACTCCGCCTCCAAGTTCGCGGCCGTGGGGTTCAGCGAGGCCACTCGCGCGGAGCTGGCGCCGCTCGGCATCGACGTCAGCATGATCCTGCCGAGCATCGTCTCCACCGAGCTCGCCAACGGTCTGCCCTCCACCCGCGGGGTCAGGACGGTGACTCCGCTCGAGGTCGCGGAGGTGATCGCCTCGGCGATCCGGCGCCCCCGTGCCGAGCTGTGGGTGCCTCAGTGGGTGCAGTCGATGAGCAGGGCGACGGGTGTGCTGCCTCGCCGGGTCCAGGAGCTGATGGCTGCGGCGTTCAAGGCCGACACGGTGTTCTCCGGCGCGGACCCTGCCGCACGCGAGGCGTACGAGGCGAGGGTGCGGCCACCGTCCGGCTGACCTGCCCGAGCGCGCCGATAGGATCGGCGAACGTGAAGACCCTCGTCATCGGTACCGGCGGTCGCGAGCACGCGCTCGCGCTGGCCCTCTCGCGCGATCCGTCGGTCACGGAGGTCCACGCCGCACCCGGCAACCCGGGCATCGGTGAGGTCGCGACCCTGCACGACGTGGACCCCCTCGACGGCGCGGCCGTCGCCGACCTCGCCCAGTCGCTCGGGGTCGACCTGGTGGTCATCGGGCCGGAGGCACCGCTCGTCGCGGGAGTGGCCGACAGCGTGCGCGAGCGCGGCATCAGCTGCTTCGGGCCGTCCCGGGAAGCGGCCGAGCTCGAGGGGTCCAAGGCGTTCGCCAAGCAGGTGATGGCCGCGGCCGGCGTGCCCACCGCCGCCGCGCGCGTCTGCGAGTCGGCGACGACGGTCGCCGAGGCCCTCGACGAGTTCGGTCCGCCGTACGTCGTCAAGGACGACGGGCTGGCCGCGGGCAAGGGGGTCGTGGTCACCGAGGACCGGGACGCAGCCGTCGCGCACGCCGCCCAGTGCGACCGCGTCGTCGTCGAGGAGTTCCTCGACGGTCCGGAGGTGTCCCTGTTCGCGATCACCGACGGCTACACCGTCTACCCGCTGCTGCCGGCCCAGGACTTCAAGCGGATCTTCGACGCGGACCAGGGGCCGAACACCGGCGGCATGGGTGCCTACACGCCGCTGTCGTGGGCGCCGGACGGCCTGGTCGACGAGGTCCTCGACAGCGTGCTGCAACCCACGGTCGAGGAGATGGCGGCCCGAGACACACCCTTCGCCGGCCTGCTCTACGCCGGCCTGGCGCTGACCTCGCAGGGCGTCCGGGTGGTCGAGTTCAACGCCCGGTTCGGCGACCCGGAGACCCAACCCCTGCTCGCACTGCTGGACTCGTCGCTGGCCGAGCTCCTCGAGGCCGCGGCCGTCGGTCGTCTCCACGAGGTCGAGCCACCCCGGTGGAGGTCCGGCGCGGCCGTGGCCGTGGTGATGGCCAGTGCGGGCTACCCCGACGGATCCAGCAAGGGGGACGTCATCGTGGGCACCGAGACCCTGGCCGAGGAGCCGGACGTCGACGTGATCCACGCGGGCACGGCCACGCGCGACGGTGACCTCGTGACCGCAGGCGGTCGGGTGCTCGCCGTGACGGCCGTGGGAGACGACGTGGCCGACGCCCGCGCCAGGGCCTACGAGGGGATCTCGTCGATCAGCTTCCCCGGCGCCCAGTGGCGCACCGACATCGCAGCGGGCGCACCCGTCTCGACCGACGAGGCGGAGGTCTCCCGATGACAGTTCCCAACGTGCTCGCCACCAGGTATGCCGGCGCGGACCTCGCCGAGATCTGGTCGCCGGAACACAAGATCGTCCTCGAGCGACGACTCTGGATCGCTGTCCTCACCGCGCAGAAGGACCTCGGCGTCGACGTCCCCGACGGCGTGATCGAGGACTACGAGGCCGTCGTCGAGAAGGTGGACCTGGCGAGCATCGCCGCCCGCGAGCGGGTGACGCGGCACGACGTGAAGGCGCGGATCGAGGAGTTCTGTGCCCTGGCCGGGCACGAGCACATCCACAAGGGGATGACCTCGCGCGACCTGACCGAGAACGTCGAGCAGCTGCAGATCCGCTCGTCGCTCGACCTGCT
Source organism: uncultured Actinomycetota bacterium (assembly GCA_963797525.1). GTDB lineage: Bacteria > Actinomycetota > Actinomycetes > Propionibacteriales > Nocardioidaceae > Marmoricola. Next base: position 1,563,002 of record CAWCPT010000014.1, on the reverse strand, counting down.
CCGCGGCCGGGTCCTGGCCACGCTGGCCCGGTTGGCCCGCCTCGCCTCCGAGCACGAGTCCCTCGTGATGACGGGGCGCTCCCACAACGTCGCCGCGCAGGCCACGACCATGGGCAAGCGGTTCGCGACGGTCGCCGACGAGCTGCTCGTCGGGCTCGCCCGTCTCGACGACCTGCTGGCCCGCTACCCGCTGCGGGGGATCAAGGGCCCGGTCGGCACCTCGCAGGACATGCTCGACCTGCTGGGCGGCTCGGACGAGCGGCTGGCCGAGCTCGAGCAGCGGGTCGCGCTGCACCTCGGCTTCGACCAGGTGCTCACCAGCGTGGGTCAGGTCTATCCGCGCTCGCTGGACTTCGACGTCGTCTCCGCCCTGGTGCAGCTGTGCGCAGGTCCCTCCAACCTGGCCACCACGATCCGGCTGATGGCGGGCGTCGAGCTGGTCACCGAGGGGTTCAAGGAGGGCCAGGTCGGCTCTTCCGCGATGCCGCACAAGATGAACACCCGGTCCTGCGAGCGGGTCAACGGGCTCGCGGTGGTGCTGCGCGGTCAGCTCTCGATGGTCGGCGAGCTGGCGGGCGACCAGTGGAACGAGGGCGACGTCTCCTGCTCCGTCGTGCGCCGGGTGGCGCTGCCCGACGCCTTCTTCGCCGCCGACGGCCTGTTCCAGACCTTCCTCACCGTGCTCGACGAGTTCGGGGTGTTCCCGGCCGTGGTGCAGCGAGAGCTCGATCGCTACCTGCCGTTCCTGACGACGACCAAGGTGCTGATGACCGCCGTGCGCAACGGCGTGGGCCGCGAGCAGGCGCACGAGGCGATCAAGGAGCACGCCGTCGCCGTGGCCCTCGAGATGCGTCAGGGGCTGGACGCCAACGACCTCTACGAGCGGCTCGCGCAGGACCCGAGGCTGGGCCTGGACCGCGCGCAGATCGACGCGCTGGTCGCCGACCCGATCGAGTTCACCGGTGCCGCACGCGGCCAGGTCGCCGCCGTCGTACGCAGGGTCGAGGCCGTCCTGGAGACCGATCCGGAGGCTGCTGCGTACGTCCCCGGCGACATCCTCTGAGCGGTGTCCGAGCACGGCGACGAGGGGTTGTCAGCCACGTCCGGTTCGCCTACGTTCGTCACTTCGCGTTTCTGACCCGAGCCGACGAGATGCGTCGGCCGGATCCTTCTCAGGGAGAGACATGCGTCCGTTCCGACCTGCCCGACAGGCAACTTCGACCACCTCCGTGGTCCGCGCCTCGACGATTCCGCAGGCTCCGACGGGCACCAGCAGAAGGTGAATGGGGGGCACCAGGCTCTGCGCTGATTCTGCCCGGCGCAGGCACGACGCGACGAGGGTCGTCCCGGCGGGACGGCCCTCGTCGTCGTCCCGGCAAAGTTTTTTTCCCGAAGGATCGGATTTTTAGTTACAAATCGGACATTGGCGGGGTAGTGTCCTGTTCATACAGAGCGGACCGGCGGGGTCCGCGATACGGAGGGAAACAACATGAACTTCAAGAGCCGTGGCATCCGAGGCGCACTTCTGGCGATCACCGTGGCACTGGCCGTGTCCGCGGTCCCGGCCGCGGGCGGAGCAGCCGACGCTGGCCCCAAGGCGCCCAACAAGGCCATCCTCAAGGCCATTCTCTGACTTCGATCTCCTCGAAGCCCTCCCCGAAGGGGTGTTCCGGCAGCTGCCGGCACACCCCTTCGGCCAATTCCGGGACGGGTGCCTGGAATAGACGTGCGTAGGGTGTCGCCGTGCACAACATCCCTCCGGCGCCCGTGATCGAGGGTGCGACCCACATCCACTCCGGCAAGGTGCGTGACCTCTACCGCCTCGCCGACGGCCACCTGCTGATGGTGGCCAGTGACCGGATCTCGGCCTACGACTACGTGCTCGACTCCACCATCCCGGACAAGGGCGAGATCCTCACCCGGATGTCGCTGTGGTGGTTCGCCCAGCTGGCCGACCTGGTGCCGCACCACGTGCTGTCGACCGATGTTCCCGAGTCGGTCAAGGGCCGGGCCGTGGTCTGCGAGGAGCTGGCGATGTACCCCGTCGAGTGCGTCGCCCGTGGCTACCTCAGCGGGTCGGGCCTGCTGGACTACCAGTCGAGCGGCGAGGTCTGCGGCGTACGCCTTCCGAAGGGCCTGGTGGAGGGCAGTCGACTCCCGACCCCGATCTTCACCCCGGCGACCAAGGCGGCCCTCGGCGACCACGACGAGAACGTCTCCTACGAGGTGGTGGTCAGCGACATCGGTGCCGGCGCCGCGGCCGAGCTGCGTGAGCTCACCCTGGCCGTCTACGGACGGGCCGAGCAGATCGCCCGCGAGCGAGGCCTGATCCTGGCCGACACCAAGTTCGAGTTCGGCACCCGGCAGGGCTCCGCCGACCACGGTCCGGGCCAGGTCGTGCTCGCCGACGAGGTGCTCACGCCGGACTCGAGCCGCTACTGGCCCGCCTCCGACTGGGAGCCCGGTCGCCCCCAGGCGTCCTACGACAAGCAGATCGTCCGCAACTGGCTGCTCTCCGAGGAGAGCGGCTGGGACCGCGCATCCGGCCAGCTCCCGCCTGCACTTCCCGCCGAGGTCGTCGACCGCACCCGCGGCCGCTACGTCGAGGCCTTCGAGCTGCTCACGGGTGAGCGTTTCTGATGCTGCGCACCACGCTGGAGTACGCCGTCCCGGCGCCGGTCGCGTTCGCCTACCTCGCCGACCCCGTCAACCGACCGGAGTGGCAGTCCTCGTTGAGGAGCGTGGAGCTCCTCGATCCCGCGCCGTACGCCGCACCGACCGTTGGCCAGCGCTGGCTCGACCACACTGCCGTGGGGATGTCCCCGGAGATGGTGATCACCGAGATGGAGCCCGACGTGCTCTGGGCCGAGACCGGTCGCTGGAAGGCGATCGAGGCCGACCTGGAGCTGCGCTTCGTCCCCCGCGGCACCGGTTGCCGGGTGGAGGTCGCCTTCGACGTGCGCGGCCCCGGCCTGTTGCGACCGGTGGGCTGGGCTGCCACCGCCGCGGGGCTGGTCGCCGTCCGGTCGGACCTGCGCAGGGCCGGCCGGATCCTGGCCGGGCGGACCCGCTGATGGGCCGCGTCGTGGGGCTCGTCATCGCCGGGGTGATGATCGTCGCCGGCGGGGTCTGGACCTTGCAGGGGCTCGGCTACCTCGAGGGCAGCCCGATGACCGGCGTGCAGATCTGGACCGTGATCGGGCCGGCCCTCGCCGGCTTCGGGGTCGCGCTGGCCATCGTGGTGGCGCGGCCCTCGCCGCTGAACGCCCGTCCCGCCAGCGCCACTTCTCCCAGCCTCCGGACAGGTTCCGCACACGCGCGCTCCAGCAGCGGCGCGCATCGTGGGCTCGGCCGGCACCGACGCCGGCGTGAACACGGAGGTGGCAGACCCATGTCACACGACGCCCCCAGCGCCGAGGACCCGGACCGCGCGGTGCCGATGCCGGCGGAGCCGCGGACCGACCCGGGGACCGGAGCCACGGAGTCAGCCCGAGGTGGTGGCGCCGCCGGCCGAGGCCCCGCTCGTCCTCGTGGAGGCAGCCCGGTCGACGGCGGACCGCCGCCATCGCCCTGGGGACCGGTGCGGCCGCGATGGTGGCCGGGGGGCTCCTGGCCGGTGTGCTCACGTCCGCCTCGGCCGACGGCGGCCGGGCTCGGTGGTCCGGGCGGGCGCTTCGGGCAGCAGGGCCAGCCCGGGCAGGGCCAGCAGGGTCAGCCGCCGACCGCGCCCTGAGCTTCCCGTGCCCCGCGGTCCGGCCCCCGTTACCCCAGCGGCGGGCCGGGCCGCGGTCCCACGCGGCCGTCGATAGACTCGGCCCGCCCGCTTCCCGATGTGAGAGGGGCTCCTCCATGGTCCGTGTGGTCGTCGACGTGATGCCCAAGCCCGAGATCCTCGACCCCCAGGGCAAGGCCGTCCAGGGTGCGCTGCCCCGGCTGGGATTCGCCGGGGTCAGCGAGGTGCGCCAGGGCAAGCGCTTCGAGCTCGAGCTCGAGGGAGAGGCCACCGAGGAGCGCCTCGAGGAGGTGCGCCAGATGGCCGAGACGCTGCTCTCCAACCCGGTCATCGAGGACTTCGCCGTGCGAGTGCTCTCGTGAGCATGAGGATCGGTGTCGTCACCTTCCCCGGCTCGCTCGACGACGTCGACGCGCGCCGCGCCGTACGCCTCGGGGGCGCGGAGGCGGTCGCGCTGTGGCACGGCGACCACGACCTGCAGGGAGTCGACGCGGTCGTGCTCCCGGGAGGCTTCTCCTACGGCGACTACCTGCGCTGCGGAGCGATCGCCCGGTTCGCGCCCGTGATGACCGAGGTCGTCGACGCAGCGCGGGGCGGGATGCCGGTCCTGGGCATCTGCAACGGCTTCCAGATCCTGTGCGAGTCGCACCTGCTCCCCGGCGCCCTGATCCGCAACGACCACCGCAAGTTCGGCTGTCTCGACCAGTCGCCTGCGCATCGAGAACAACAGCACCGCGTGGACCTCGGCGTACGACGCGGGGCAGGAGGTGACCATCGTGCTCAAGAACGGCGAGGGCTCCTACGTCGCCGACCAGCACACGCTCGATGAGCTCGAGGGGGAGGGGCGGGTCGTCGCGCGCTACCTCGAGAACCCCAACGGCTCGCAGCGCGCGATCGCCGGGATCAGCAACGAGGCCGGCAACGTCGTCGGCCTGATGCCGCACCCCGAGCACGCCGTCGAGGACCTCTGCGGTCCCGGCACGGACGGGCTCGGGTTCTTCACCAGCGTGATCTCGGCGCTGCAGCGCGCCTGACCCCGGGAGCGATCAGCGCCGACCGGCCCGCATGGCCGCCCAGGTCTGCGAGGCCACCGTCTTCGTGGCGCGGATGCCGACCTTGCGCTGGTAGGCCCCGATCGCGTTGGCCGTGGCCGTGTTGTAGCTGCCCGTGATGCTCAGGTACGGCGATCCCGCCGCGTTGAGCGCGCGCTGCACCCTCGTCACGTCGGCGCCCTTCGAGCCGGACCGCACCACGGTGCCGCCGTTGCCCGCCACCACCAGGCTGACCCAGTCGTTGAGCGTGACGATGTCGCGGCGCGCGTGACCGACGCGGGTCTGGAACGCCTGCAGGGCGTTGGTGGTCTGGGTGTTCCACTTCCCGGTGACCTCGTAGCGGTAGAGGCGCTGCTGCTTGAGCAGGCACTGCAACGGGACCACGAAGCTGCCGCGTGCGGCGCTGGTCGGGCGGTAGGCGGTGCGGTTGATCGACCGTGGGGTGCACCTGGCGTCAGCGAGCGAGCTGCCGGTGTAGCGCGGGCCCGTGGAGGCAGGCGGGGTCGTCGGCGGCGTGGGTGCCGGGGCGCTCGCGCCGGGGAGCTTGGGCGTGCGGAGGTTCAGGTAGTTGCGATCGATGTTGATGCGGACACCGCCCCAGCTCTCGGTGTGACCACCGCGGTACTGCTTGGCGCGGCCGTAGGGCTGCCACCCGTCGCTGCGGATGTAGGAGGACTGGGTGTTCGCCTTGCCGTCCCAGTCGGCGATCCAGACCTGGTCGGGCATCGCGATCCGGTTGCCGGTCCGGACCCGGGCGTCGTCGAGCATCCGCACGCCCGAGGCGGCGCTCGAGTAGTAGCCCGAGGCGTAGCCGTAGGAGTGCAGCGTGTTCGTCCACATGTGCAGGAAGTACAGCGCCGAGGACGTGCAGGCCGTGCTGTGCCGGGTGTTGAAGGCCTCGAGGTCGTAGAACAGGGTGCTGCCGCGGACGATGCCGAGGTTGCGCGCGGCCGTGACGGCACGCCTGGCCTCGAGCCGTCCCTGCGAGCGCGCCGCGTAGTAGGTCGTGGCGGTGCTCGCGCTGATCACCGGGTCGATGCTCCTGCCGTAGCGCGGGTAGCGCGTCGAGCAGTTCGCCTGGGGGCCCAGCGTGATCGGCATCAGGTGCCAGCCGGCCCGGAGCTGGTTGCGCACCCAGGTGGCGCTGAGGTTGCTCTGCCTGCGGCAGGCGCGGGAGTTCCCGGAGATGTAGATGCCGGCTGCGCGGAAGGGCGACTTCTTGATCCACGTGCTCATCGCCGACTGGCTGGGCGCCTCGCACTGGTCGAAGCCCAGTCCGCGGAAGTTGCCGGGAGTCACCGGGTTGGCGGCGTACGCCGCGGTGCCGGGGAGGATCGTCGCGAGGGTGGCCACGAGCAGTGCCGTGAGCGATGCCGCCAGCCAGGAACGGGTCCGGGTGCGCGGGCGCCGGAACGGAATTCGGGGAAGCATCTATATCTCCAGGAATGTCGGGAAACTGCGTCACCCTAACCCCGTCAGTAACACCAGTAACAGCGGTATTCTCTGAATTACAAATGTGTAATTCAAGGTGCCCGGAAATGGATAGTCCCGAGCATTCGGACCCGGTGAGGCAGCGGGAAGGGGTCCGAACGCTGGGGACTATCCGGTACGTCGCTCAGCTGACCGTGCGCACACCCCTCCTGGGCCGCAGCACGACCAGGGCGAGGAGCAGGGCGATCACGGCCATCGTCGCCGAGGCGAGGAAGGCGCCGGTGAGGCCGGGCATGAACTCACCCGGCACGGCTCCGGCGGCGTACACCGAGGCGATCACGGCCAGGCCGACCGCCCCGCCGAGCTGCTGGGCGGTCTGGAGCAGCCCCGAGGCCGAGCCGGCGTGCTCGGGCTCGACTCCTCGAAGGATGGTCGAGGTCACCGGCATGAAGACCAGGCCGGCCGAGAAGCCGTTGAGCAGCATCGGCCCGAGGATCGTGCTGGCGTAGGCGCCGCTCCCGTCGGTGGACCCGACGGTCGCCAGCCACACGAAGCTGATCGCCATCCCGGTGGTGCCGGTCATCATCATCGCCCGGGCGCCGAACCGCTGGAGCAGTCGAGGGCTCACCCGTGACATCGCGAAGATGCCCAACGTCAGCGGCAGGAACGCCATCCCGGACAGCAGCGGGCCGAAGCCGAGCACCCGCTGGGTGTACTGCACGACCAGGAAGAACATCGAGAACTGGCCGCCGACCACGAGCATCATCACGCCCAGGGCGCCGAGACGCTGCCGGTTGCGGAGCAGGGCCGGCTGCAGCATCGGGTGCGCGACCCGTCGCTCGGTGAAGAACAGCACGGTCAGCAGCGCGGCGCCGACGACGAAGCCGCCGACCGTCTGGACCGACCACCAGCCGTGGTCGGGGGTGCCGATCAGCGCCCAGACGATCGAGACGGCACCCAGGGTGGCGGTCACGGCGCCGACGACGTCGAAGCGGCCGGGTCGGGTGGGCGTCTCGGAGAGGAACCTGCGGGTCAGGGCGAGCAGTGCCAGCCCGATCGGGACATTGATGAACAGCGTCCAGCGCCAGGAGCCGAGGTCGGTCACGATGCCGCCGAGGATCAGGCCGATGGACAGGCCGCCCGAGGTGACGGCGCCGAACAGGGCGAGCGCACGGTTGCGCGCGGCCTCGTCGGGAGCGCTGGTGGTGAGCAGCGCCAGCACGCCGGGCGCCGCCATCGCGGCGCCGACACCCTGGAGGGCGCGACTGGCGACCAGCCAGCCGGGGCTCTGCGCCAGGCCGCCCGAGACGGACGCCAGGGTGAAGACGGCGATGCCGATCTCGAACATGCGCCGCCGGCCGAGCACGTCGCCGAGCCGGCCACCGAGGAGCAGCAGCCCGCCGAAGGCGAGGGTGTAGGCGTTCAGCACCCAGGACAGGCTCGCGGGCCCGAACGCGAGGTCGGCGTCGATCCGGGGGAGGCCGACGTTCACGACGCTGGCGTCCAGGACGAGCATCAGCTGCGCGACCAGGACGATGGCGATCCCGGCCGCAGCGCGACCGGCATCGGGTGGCAGGTCGACCGGCAGGTCGTCGTGGCGCTGGTGGCGGGAGGAGGAGGGAGGCAGGGGAGACGGGCTCGCGGTCGGCGGGCTCGTCGGGGTGGTGGTCGGGGTGGTGACAGAAGACATGAGGTGCAGTCCTGTTCTCGCCCGGGAGGACGACGTAGACTATGTGGAGATGGACTCCGGTTGTTCCCACAACCATACGGAGACTGTCTCCGTTTAGCAAGGAGGAATCTGTGCGCGCCGACGCGAAGCGCAACTACGACCGCATCGTCGAGGTCGCGCGCGAGGTCTTCCGCGAGCAGGGGTACGACGCCTCGCTCGACGAGGTCGCCAAGCGCGCCGGCGTCGGTCCGGGCACGCTCTACCGGCACTTCCCGACCCGCGACGCCCTCCTCGACGCGATCATGCAGAGCTGGGTCGACCGGGTCGACGAGGCCGCCGAGAAGGCCCTCGCCCACGAGGGGTCGCCGCGCGACCTGCTGCTCGCCTGGTTCGAGTCGTACGCCGAGCTGATCAGCCTGCACAAGGGCGGTCCGGCGAAGATCACCTCCGCGATGGGCGACCCCGACTCCCCGATCATCAGCAAGTGCCAGACCCTGTCCAACGCAGCGGCGCGCGTGGTCACCCGGCTCGACGACGAGCACGCGCTGCGCCCCGGCATGGACCCGGTCCAGATGTGTCGGCTCGTCGGTGCGGTGGCCTCGGTCGCCGACCAGGGCGAGCTCGACGAGGCCGCCGTGCGCCCTCTGCTCGAGGTCGTCGCCGACGGCATGCTGGCCTGACCGCGTCGAGACGCGCACCCGCACGCCGGTAGATTGGGCGCGTGCCCGAGACGACCGTCGCCCAGCTGCCCGCGCTCGACACCGTCGCCGGCGCCGCCGCCGACCCCCACCGCGAGCAGCCGTGGGCGGAGCTGGGGCTCAAGGCCGACGAGTACGCCCGGATCCGCGAGATCCTCGGCCGCCGTCCGACCAGCTCCGAGCTGGCGATGTACTCCGTCATGTGGAGCGAGCACTGCTCCTACAAGTCCTCCAAGGTGCACCTCGCGCAGTTCTCCGAGATCCCGCAGGAGACCCGTGTCGGCAAGATGCTCGCCGGCATCGGCGAGAACGCCGGCGTCATCGACATCGGCCAGGGCTACGCCGTCACCTTCAAGGTGGAGAGCCACAACCACCCGTCGTACGTCGAGCCCTACCAGGGTGCGGCCACCGGCGTGGGCGGCATCGTGCGCGACATCCTCGCCATGGGCGCCCGGCCGGTCGCGGTGATGGACCCGCTCCGGTTCGGCCCGCTCGACGCCGCGGACACCCATCGCGTGCTCCCCGGGATCGTCGCCGGGGTCGGCGGCTACGGCAACTGCCTCGGCCTGCCCAACATCGGCGGCGAGGCGGTCTTCGACGAGACCTACCTCGGCAACCCGCTCGTCAACGCCCTCTGCATCGGCGTGCTGCGCCACGAGGACCTCCACCTCGCCAAGGCCAGCGGCGTCGGCAACCAGGTCATCCTGTACGGCGCGAAGACGGGCGGCGACGGCATCGGCGGCGTCAGCGTGCTGGCGAGCGAGACCTTCGAGTCCACCGGTCCGGCCAAGCGCCCGAGCGTCCAGGTCGGCGACCCCTTCCAGGAGAAGCTGCTGATCGAGTGCACCCTCGAGCTGTTCGCCGCCGGCGTCGTCGCCGGCATCCAGGACCTCGGTGGCGCCGGTCTCTCCTGCGCCACCAGCGAGCTGGCCAGCGCGGGCGACGGCGGCATGCACGTCGAGCTCGACCTGGTGCCGCTGCGCGACTCCTCGCTGGCTCCCGAGGAGATCCTGATGAGCGAGTCGCAGGAGCGGATGATGGCCGTCGTCGAGCCCGCGGACGTGCAGGCGTTCCTCGCGATCTGCGAGAAGTGGGACGTCGACGCCACCGTGATCGGCGAGGTCACCGACGGCGACCACCTCCAGATCGACTGGCACGGCGAGCGCGTCGTCGACGTACCCCCGCGCTCGGTGGCGCACGACGGCCCGACGTACCACCGCCCGTTCGCGCGGCCCGACTCCCAGGACGTGCTCCAGGCCGACGTCGCCGAGAAGCTGTCGCGGCCCACCACCGGCGAGGAGCTGCGGGCCACGCTGCTGCGCCTGGTCGCCAGCCCCAACCTGTGCGACAAGTCCTGGATCACCGACCAGTACGACCGCTACGTGCAGGGCAACACGGTCCTCGCCCAGCCGAGCGACAGCGGGATGATCCGGGTCGACGACCAGACCAACCTCGGGGTCGCGGTCTCCACCGACTGCAACGGCCGGTTCGCCCGCCTCGACCCCTACGCCGGGGCGCAGCTCGCCCTCGCCGAGTCCTACCGCAACGTCTCGACGGGCGGGGCGACGCCGATGGCGATCAGCGACTGCCTCAACTTCGGGTCGCCCGAGGACCCGGCCGTGATGTGGCAGTTCGCCGAGGCCTGTCGCGGCCTGAAGGACGCCTGCCTCGAGCTCGGCATCCCGGTCACCGGCGGCAACGTCAGCCTCTACAACCAGACCGGTGAGACCGCGATCCTGCCGACGCCGGTCGTCGCCGTGCTCGGAGTGATCCAGGACGTCACCACGCGCACGCCCACGGGCTTCCCCGTCACCGGGCACCGGGTGCTGCTGCTCGGGGAGACCCGCGAGGAGCTGTCCGGCTCCGAGTGGGCCCACGTCGAGCACGGTCACCTCGGCGGCCTCCCGCCGAGGGTCGACCTCGCGGCGGAACGGGCGTTGAGCGAGCTCCTCGTCGACGCGACCGGCGTGCTGTCCTCGGCCCACGACGTCTCCGACGGTGGCCTGGCGCAGACGCTCGCGGAGTCCTGCCTGCACGCCGGCGTCGGTGTCCGCGTCGAGCTCGAGGACGACGCGTTCGTCGCGCTGTTCAGCGAGTCGGCCGGCCGGGTGGTGGTCAGCGTCCACCCCGAGGACGAGGAACGGCTCTTCGAGCTCGCCGCGGAGCACGGCGTACCCATCACCTCGCTCGGCGAGACCCGCGGCGACGCCCTGGTCGTCACCGGCCAGTTCGAGCTCGGCCTCGACGAGCTGCGCACCGCGTGGACGGCCACCCTGCCCACCGCGCTCGCCTGACCGTGCCCCGCCTCCAGCCCCAGGACCCCTCCGCAGTGGAGGAGGCGCTCTCGCACGACGAGCACACCCGCGCCGACCTGAGGCTGCTCACCAAGCACTTCCTGGCCCTGCTGAGCGAGCGAGCGCCGGGCCGCTCGGTCGAGGTGCGGGTCCCGCCGTACGCCGCGGCGCAGGTCGTCCCCGGCGTCCGCCACACCCGCGGCACGCCACCGGCGGTGGTCGAGCTCGACGCCGTCACCTGGATCGCCCTGGCCACGGGTGCGACCAGCTGGGCCGAGGCGATGGACAGCGGGCTGGTGCGTGCGTCCGGCGAGCGCGCCGACCTCGCTCCGTACCTGCCCCTGACTCCGGGGTGACGTCGACACTAGGTTGGAGCCATGGACATCGACGAGCTGCGGACGCGCGTCAGCGCGGAGCTGCCGCGGATCAGGCAGGACCTCGAGGACCTCGTCCGGATCGAGTCGGTCAGCGCCGACCCGGCGCGGGCCGCCGAGGTGCAGCGCAGCGCCGAGGCAGTCGCCGAGCTGTTCCGGGCCGAGCACTTCGAGGACGTGCAGGTCGTGAGCACCCGCGACGACGGCGGGGCGCCGGCCGTGCTCGCGCGCAAGCCGGCCCCTCCCGGCAAGCCGACGGTGCTCCTCTACGCACACCACGACGTGCAGCCGGAGAACGACCACGCCGAGTGGGACTCCCCGCCCTTCGAGCCGACCGAGCGCGACGGTCGCCTCTTCGCACGGGGGGCCGCCGACGACAAGGCCGGCATCGCGGCGCACCTGGCCGCCATCCGCGCCCTGGGCGACGATCTCGACGTGGGCGTCACCATGTTCATCGAGGGCGAGGAGGAGGTCGGGTCCGACACGCTCCCCGACCTGCTCTCGCAGCACGCCGAGTACCTCCGGTCGGACGTGATCGTGATCGCCGACAGCGGCAACTGGGACATCGGCGTACCCGCCCTGACCACGAGCCTGCGCGGGCTGGTCCGGGTCGACATCGAGGTGCGCACCCTGACGCACGCCGTCCACTCCGGGATGTGGGGCGGGATCGTGCCCGACGCGCTGATGGCGCTCACCCGACTCCTCGCCACGCTGCACGACGACGAGGGGAACGTCGCCGTCGCCGGCCTGCACGCCGGGCCTGCAGCCGACGTCGACTACCCCCTCGAACGCCTGCGTGCCGAGTCGGGCATCGCCGACGGAGTCGAGCTGATCGGCTCTGGCTCCGCCGTCGAGCGGCTGTGGACGAAGCCGGCGCTGACCGTCACCGGGCTCGACGCTCCCCAGGTCGACGGCGCGAGCAACACCCTGACCGCCAGTGCCCGCGCGAAGATCTCGCTGCGGACCGCCCCGGGCGACACCACCGCCAGCGCGCTGGAGTGCCTGCGCGCGCACCTCGACGCCCACGTCCCCTGGGGCGCGCAGCTGAGCGTCACCGTGGTCGACACCGGGGAGGCCACCCAGATCGACGCGACCGGACCGGCGTACGACGCTGCCCGCACGGCGTTCACCGACGCCTGGGACGGGGTGCAGCCCGTGGACATGGGGGTCGGCGGCTCGATCCCGTTCATCGCGGAGTTCCTCGAGAGCTTCCCCGACGCCAGCGTCCTCGTGACCGGCGTCGAGGACCCCGACACCCGCGCCCACGGTGCGAACGAGGGCCTGCACCTCGCCGAGTTCGAACGTGTCTGCCTGGCCGAGACCCTGCTCCTCGTCAACCTCGCCGGCTGACCCGGTGCTGTCCTCCGACGCCGTCCTGGAGCTGATCCAGTCGGTCGCCGCCGAGGTGATCTCGCCGCGCTTCCGGTCGCTCTCCGAGTCCCAGATCGACGAGAAGCGCCCGGGCGACCTCGTCACCGTGGCCGACCGCGAGGCCGAGGAGCTGTTGACGCGTGCGCTCCTCGAGGCCTATCCCGACGCGGTGGTGCTCGGCGAGGAGGCCTACGCCGGACAGCCCGAGCTGATGGACCAGTTCCGTGCGGCCGACCACGCCTTCACGGTCGACCCGGTCGACGGCACCAAGAACTTCGTGAACGGCTCGCCCGACCACGCGGTGATGCTCTCCGAGGTGGTGGACGGGGTGACCACGCGGGGCTGGATCTGGCAGCCCGAGCACGAGCAGGCGTGGGTGGCCGAGCTCGGTGGCGGCGTACGTCGCAACGGGGACCTGCTGCGTCGGGATCCTGCCGGCGAGCATCCCCAGGGTGCGACCTCGATCTGGTCCCGACGTGGGCGCCAGCCCGACGGCCTGCCGAGGCTGATCGGCTCGTGGGTGTGCTGCGGCGTCGACTACCCCAAGCTGATGGAGGGCGCGGCGGACTACCTGCTCTACGGCCACACCAACCCGTGGGACCACCTGCCGGGAACGCTGATGGTCGCCGAGGCCGGCGGCGCCTCCGCCCACAAGGACGGCACCACCTACTCCGCCCGGTCGAGCTCGGCCGGACTGGTCGTGGCCGCAGACGAGGACACGCTGAGCCGCGCGCTGACCGCAACCGCGGACCTCTGGCCTCGCTGACTTTTCCCTCGCGTGGTGCGCATCACTTTCGTCCACGGCGCTCGTTGATCCCCCGACGACGGCCCGGTGCCGTGGTCGACCGAGTGCGCCGACGAAGGGAACCACGTGACCTCCACCCTGCCCGACCGACTCACCGGCTCCGGGAAGGACGGAGGCCTCAGCCGTCGGGGCTTCCTCGGCTACGTGATGGCGGGCTCGACGCTCGTCGTCGCGGCCGACCTGGGCGTCGCCTCGCCGGCGGCTGCCGTCGTGCCGTCCCCGTCGCAGATCTCCGAGGCCTACGACCTCGAGGACCTGCAGACCGACGCGGCCCGCCCCACGTCGCAGCTGATCACGATCACCGTCAACAAGGACGGCACCGCGTCCTTCGCCATCCCGCGGATGGAGGTGGGCCAGGGCATCACCACCTCGACGGCGATCATCATCGCCGAGGAGCTCGACCTGCCCGTGGAGAAGGTGCACGTCTCCCTCGCGCCGTCGCGCCCCGAGCTGGTGTTCAACCAGCTGACCGGTGGGTCCAACACCACCGTGTCCACGTTCACCCCGGTCCGGGTCGCCGCCGCGATAGCCAAGGGCGCCCTGCTCGACGCAGCGGCGATCGAGCTCGGCTCGGCGGTCGCGCTGCTGACCTCGAAGGAGGGCGTGATCACCGGACCGGGCGGCGGCTCGGTCACCTACGCCGAGCTCGCCGAGAAGGCGGCCAGCCCGACGACGCGCGAGGTGGAGGTCAAGCTCAAGGGGCGTGCCAGCTTCGAGAAGATCGGCAAGCCGGTCAACCGGCTCGACGCACGCGACATCGTCACGGGCAAGAAGAAGTTCTCGATGGACCTCGAGGTCCCCGACGCGCTGCCGACCATGGTCTGCCGTCCGCCGACGCTGAACGGGTCGCCGAAGTCGATCCGCAACACCGCCGCGATCAAGGCGATGCCCGGCGTCACCGACGTCGCCCTGATCGACACCGGCGTGGCCGTGCGGGCCACGACGTTCGGCCAGTGCATCGACGCGGTGCGGGCGCTCGACGTGGTCTGGAACAAGGGGCCCGTCGAGGGCGAGTCCGACGCGACCGTGCTGGCCAGCCTGCGCAAGGCGCAGGTGCCGCTCGCCGTACCCAAGGTGCCGGTGCTCGCCAAGAGCGTCGAGATCGACGTCGCGTTCATGTTCCGCAGCAGCGCAGCCCTGGAGCCGTACGCCGCCATCGCCGACGTGCGCGCCGACCGGGCCGAGGTCTGGGCCGGGCTGAAGTCGCCGATCGTCGCGCAGGAGGACATCGCCAAGGCGACCGGCCTGCCCCAGTCGAAGATCAAGGTGAACGTGATCACGGGCGGCGGGTCGTTCGGCCACAAGCTCTTCGGCGACCACGCCATCGAGGCCGCCAAGATCTCCCAGGCGATGAAGAAGCCGGTGCGGCTGATGTGGCACCGCGCCGACGAGCCGCGCCAGGGGCGGGTGCACCCCATGTGCACCTCGCGGATCCGCGCGACCCACCTCGCCGGCCAGGTGCTCAGCTTCGAGCAGCGGCACACGAGCATCGAGACGGACTTCAGCCACGGGCTCGGCGAGATGCTCACCTCGACGTCCGCCGAGCTGCCGGCCGGCCTGGGCAACCTCGGCTTCGCCGAGTCGATCTTCGTGCTCACCCAGGAGCTCGGCTACAACTTCGGCGCGGTCACCCAGCTGCTCAACGAGACCGACACGCGCTTCAACACCGGCAGCATGCGCAACATCTACTCACCCGACGTGCGCTGCGCCAGTGAGCTGATGGTCGACCAGCTCGCCCGCGCGATGAAGAAGGACCCCTACAAGTTCCGGCTCGAGTTCCTGCGCGACGAGCGCACCAAGGCGGTGCTCCGCAAGGTCGCCGAGGTGGGGAAGTGGGGCCGCACGATGAAGCCCGGCACCGCCCAGGGCATCTCGATCCACAAGGAGTACAAGGGCACCACCGCCTGTCTGGTGGAGCTCGACTGCCGCCCCCAGACGGTGAACCGGAAGATCCGCGACGCCGTCACCGGCCCGCGCGTGACCAAGGCGGTCTTCGCCGTGGACGCCGGCCTGGTGGTCAACCCCACCGGCTTGAAGGCCCAGATGATGGGCGGGTTCAGCGACGGGCTGGCGCTGGCGCTGACCAGCAGCCTGCACCTGAAGGACGGCCACTTCCTCGAGGCCAGCTGGGACAACTACTTCTACACACGCCAGTGGAACATCCCGCCTGAGTTCGAGGTCGTCATCGTCGACTCCGGTTCAGAGCAGCCCGGCGGAGCCGGCGAGGCCGGCGTCGCGGCGACGGTCTCGGCCGTCGCCTGCGCGTTCGCCCGGGCCACCGGCAAGCTGCCGACCAAGTTCCCGATCAACCACGACGACCCGATCCCGTTCGAGGTGAAGACCTTCGTGCCGCCCGTGCCGCAGTCGCCCACCGACGGCCTGAGCTTCACCTACTGAGGAGTCCCACACCATGCCGAAGCACACCTTCATCCTCAACGGGAAGTCCACCACCGTCGACGTCGCCGACGACGTCCGCCTGCTCTGGGTGATCCGCGACGTCGTCGGGCTCACCGGCCCGAAGTACGGCTGTGGCATCAACGTCTGCAAGGCCTGCACCTCGCACCTGAACGGCAAGGCGTTCAACCCGTGCTCGGTGCGCGTCAAGGACGTGAAGCCCACCGACAGGGTGACCACGATCGAGGGCCTGGCGGACACGGTGCCGGGCGACCTGCACCCGATGCAGGAGGCCTGGCTCGAGTACGACGTCGCGCAGTGCGGCTACTGCCAGCCGGGTCAGATCATGGCGGCCGTCGCCAAGGTCAAGCAGGCACGGGCCAAGGGCCACGAGATCACCGACGCCGACCTCGACGAGATCCGCAACGTCTGCCGCTGCGGCACCTACACCCGCATCCGCGAGGCGATCAAGGCTGGCGCCGAGAACATGTAGCCCGGTCGGCCCGCTTGCGTCGGGATCCGTCTGCGACGCTGTCGAGCGTGGCGTCGAAGCAACAGAGGCAGCAGAGACAGCAGAAGAAGAAGCAGAAGCCGCCGGAACCGCCGGCCCTGCTCCAGGTGCGCGGACTGGTGCGACGCTTCGGCGAGGTCGACGTCATCAAGGACCTGGACCTCGACGTCGCCGCGGGAACCGCCGTTGCCCTCGTCGGGCGCAACGGCGCCGGCAAGTCCACGGTGCTGCGCTGCGTCAGCGGCGCCGACAAGCCGACGTCCGGGACCATCGAGCTCGACGGCAAGCCGATGGACGAGCGCTCCCCGAGCGTGCGGTCGATGCTCGCGGTCGTGATGGACGACATGGACTTCTTCCCGGACCTCAGCGTGGTCGAGCACCTCGACCTGTTCGCCAAGGCCCACCGGGTCCCCGACGCCGAGTCGATGGTCGACGACGTCCTGCGCGAGGTGGGCCTGACTCCCCAGTCGGGCCAGCTTCCCGGGACCCTCTCGTCGGGCCAGAAGCGGCGCCTCGCCCTGGCCAGCGCCTTCGTCAGGCCGCGACGCCTGCTGATCCTCGACGAGCCCGAGCAGCGACTCGACACGGCAGGCCTGGAGTGGCTCGCGGAGCGGTTGGTCCGCGAGAAGGCCGAGGGCCTGGCCGTGCTGATGGCCAGCCACGACCCGCACCTGGTCGAGGCCGTGGCCGACCGGGTCGTCGAGGTGGGGACCCGGGAATGAGCAGCCGATGAGCCTGGCGGGCGAGGTGCGCGACCTCAAGGGAGACATCCGGCACTGGCGCCGGGGCCGGATCGACACGACGATCCTCGAGGCCCTCGGCGACGCCTACGTCGCGGTCTTCGCCACGCTGATGCTCGGGTCGATGGTGGTCAGCGTCATCGTCAACCTGCGCCTCGTCTCCAACGACCTGTGCACGGTCGGCGGTTGCCAGGAGGCCCGCACGGTGTTCCCGTGGCTGGCCGGGCTGAGCCTGCTGGCCGTCGTGCTCGCCGTGGCCCGGCTGTTCGGTCCGGTGTTCGTCTCCCCGGCCGTCGGGTCCTGGCTGCTGAGTGCTCCGGTGGACCGTGCCGCCCTGCTCCGCCCGCGGCTGCTGTGGACCGGGGTGATCGCGCTGTTCGTCACGGGCCTGCTCGCGGCGGGGACGAGCACGCTGGCCGGGTTCGGGATCCCGGCACTGGTCGCGTTCGCGGTGGCCACCGCTTCCCTGGGCCTGGCCGGCGTCTGCGTGGCGGCGTTGTCCCAGGCCGGCCGTGGTCTGGCCGCGCGCCTGCTGACCTGGCTGCTCGGACTGCTCGTCTGGGCCGGCCTGCTGATGGTCGCCCTGGGCGACGGCCCGGTCGCGGCGCCCCCGACCGGCCGGTCGTCCGGCTGGTGGCTGGGGCCTGCGGCGATCGCCCTGGGTGCCCTCGGCCTGACCTGTGCTGACGGTCGCCCGAGTCGGTCGGCTCGGCCGCCACGACGTCGCCCCGGGCGGCTCTCTGGCGCCCGGGCTCTCCGGCGCGATGGCCACGCTGGACCTCGCGCTGGTCTACGACGTGCTGCTGGCCCACCGCTGGAACGCGCACGACGCCGTCCGTTCCCGCCGCGGCGGACCGTCCGGTCAGGCCGCACTGGTGTGGTGCGACCTGAGCAGGCTGCGCCGCAGCCCGCAGACCCTGGTGCTCCTCGCGGGCGCCGTCGTCGTGCCGTACGCCGCCGAGGCCGCGGGCTCGGGTCGGGTGCTGCTCCTGGTCAGCGCCTTCGCCGGCTTCGTGGCCGGCCTGCCCCTCCTGACCGGCCTCCGCGTCGTCACCCGTACCCCGAGCCTGCGTGCGCGCGCTGCCGTTCACCCCGGCCTCGACCCGGATGAGCATGCTCGTCGTCCCGGCGTCGGCCCTGCTCGTCTTCGGCCTCGCCACCTCACCGGCGCTGCACGAGGCGGTCGGCGCCAGCGGGGCGCGCTCCGTCGAGCTCGGCCTGACCGTCGGTGTCTGCGCCCTCGCCGCGGCCGTCCGCTGGGTGACCGGGCCGCCCGCCCGACTACGCCAAGCCGCTCGTCTCGACTCCCGCCGGGGGTGTGCCGACCAACCTCTACGGCAGCATCGTGCGCGGCTTCGACATCCTGCTGCTGACCACGGCGCCGGTGCTCTTCTCCCCGACCGGCGGCGGCGCGATCGTGTCCCTGGTCCTGGCGTTCGGCGTGCTCTCCTACCTCGTCGGGCGCGAGTAGGCACGACGCGCGAGACGCGGCCCGGTCCAGCGACGGGATCTGCCCGGGTCGCCGTTACAGTGGGGCCCGTGGCCAGCAACGCTCGCCGTCGCGGAGACGGCCGCCTGACGCACGATCTCGACCCCCAGGACCGTCGGACCCCAGGACGCCTGTGGCGTCTTCGGGGTCTGGGCCCCCGGTGAGGATGTCGCCAAGCTCACCTACTTCGGTCTCTACGCCCTGCAGCACCGCGGGCAGGAGTCCGCCGGGATCGCGGTCAGCAACGGCCGCCAGATCCTCGTCTACAAGGACATGGGTCTGGTCTCGCAGGTCTTCGACGAGTCCACGCTCGAGGCGCTCAAGGGCCACGTGGCGGTCGGCCACTCGCGCTACTCGACCACCGGCGCCAGCACCTGGCACAACGCCCAGCCGACGTTCCGGCCGACGGCCGACGGCGCCATCGCCCTGGGGCACAACGGCAACCTGACCAACACCCGCGAGCTGCAGCGGATGGTCGCGGAGCTCCCCGTCGACAACGAGCTCGACTTCGGCGCCCGCAAGCTGGAGACCAGC
The DNA here is from genome assembly GCA_963797525.1 of uncultured Actinomycetota bacterium. GTDB lineage: Bacteria > Actinomycetota > Actinomycetes > Propionibacteriales > Nocardioidaceae > Marmoricola. Next base: position 1,543,907 of record CAWCPT010000014.1, on the reverse strand, counting down.
ACCAACGACACCTCGCTCGTCACCGCACTCCTGGCCGTCCACCCGGACAGCTCGCTCGAGGAGCGCGCCGTCGAGCTGCTGCCCACGCTCCAGGGCGCCTACTCCTTCGTCTGGATGGACGAGAACACGCTGTACGCCGCTCGGGACCCCCAGGGCATCCGCCCGCTCGTGCTGGGTCGCCTGGAGCGCGGCTGGGTCGTCGCCAGCGAGACCGCGGCCCTTGACATCGTCGGTGCCTCCTACGTCCGCGAGATCGAGCCCGGCGAGATGGTCGCGGTCGACGAGCACGGCCTGCGCACCCGCCGCTTCGCCCCGGCGGCCCCCAAGGGCTGCCTGTTCGAGTTCGTCTACCTCGCCCGGCCCGACACCCGCATCTCGGGTCAGCGCATCCACAGCGTCCGTGTCGAGATCGGCCGTCGGCTGGCCCAGGACTTCCCGGCGGACGCCGACCTCGTGATCCCGGTGCCCGAGTCCGGCACCCCCGCAGCGATCGGGTACGCCGAGGCCAGCGGCATCCCCTACGGCATGGGCCTGGTGAAGAACTCCTACGTCGGGCGCACCTTCATCCAGCCGAGCCAGACGATCCGCCAGCTCGGCATCCGCCTGAAGCTGAACCCGTTGCGTGACGTCATCGAGGGCAAGCGCCTGGTCGTGGTCGACGACTCGATCGTGCGCGGCAACACCCAGCGCGCCCTGGTCCGGATGCTCCGCGAGGCCGGAGCCCGCGAGGTGCACGTGCGCATCGCCAGCCCGCCGGTGAAGTGGCCGTGCTTCTACGGCATCGACTTCGCCACCCGTGCCGAGCTGATCGCCAACGGCCTCGGCACCGACGAGATCTGCTCCTCCATCGACGCGGACTCCCTCGGCTACATCTCGCTCGAGCAGCTGATCGAAGCCACGACGGTCCCCGAGGACAACTTGTGCCGCGCGTGCTTCGACGGGGTCTACCCGGTGAAGCTCCCCGAGCCCGAGTTCCTCGGCAAGCACCTCCTCGAGATCGCGCCTCTGCTCGACGCCGACGGACTGGTGACCTCGCTCGCCGGCGGCGGCGCACCGGACGCGCTGGGCCGGCCGTGAGCGGGGCCACCTACGAGGAGGCCGGCGTCTCCATCGAGGCCGGGGACAAGGCCGTCGAGCTGATGAAGGTCTGGGTCGAGAAGGCTCGGCGCCCCGAGATGATCGGTGGCATCGGCGGCTTCGCCGGTCTCTTCGACGCCAGCGCCCTCAAGGCGATGGACCAGCCCCTGCTGGCCAGCTCGGCCGACGGCGTCGGCACGAAGGTCGCGATCGCCCAGGCGCTCGACAAGCACGACACGATCGGCTTCGACCTCGTCGGCATGCTCGTCGACGACCTGGTCGTGTGCGGTGCGGAGCCGCTGTTCCTCACCGACTACATCGCGACCGGCCGCGTCGTACCCGAGCGGATCGCGGCCATCGTCAAGGGCATCGCCGAGGCGTGCGTCGCCTCGGGTTGCGCCCTGGTCGGCGGCGAGACCGCGGAGCACCCCGGACTGCTCGGCCCCGACGAGTACGACGTCGCCGGCTCGACCACCGGGGTGGTGGAGGCCAGCCAGCTCCTCGGCCCGGGCCGGGTCCGTCCCGACGACGTGGTGATCGCGATGGCCTCGAGCGGGCTGCACGCCAACGGCTACTCCCTGGTGCGCCACGTCCTGCTCGACGAGGCGAAGCGCAGCCTCGGCGAGCACGTCGACGACCTCGGCCGCACGCTCGGAGAGGAGCTCCTCGAGCCGACCCGGATCTACGCGAAGGCCTGCCTCGACCTCGCCCGCGACACCGAGACCCACGCCATGTCGCACATCACAGGCGGTGGACTCGCGGCCAACCTCGAACGGGTGCTGCCCGTCGAGCTCGAGGTCTCGCTCGACCGCACGACCTGGTCGCTGCCACCCGTGTTCCGGCTGGTCGCCGAGACCGGCAACGTGGGCCGCGACGACCTCGAGCGCACCCTCAACTGCGGTGTCGGCATGGTGTCGCTGACCGCAGCCGAGGATGCAGACCGCGCGGTCGCCCTGCTGGCCGGTCACGGGATCGAGGCCTGGGTGGCCGGGAGCGTGCGTGCCGCCGGCGAACGGACCGGTGGCCGGGTCACCCTGCACGGTGACCACCGGACCGCCTAGAAAAGCCGCTGCCCAGTCTGCGGGCCGACGTGCGGGAATCACCACCGTCCGGTTAGGGTTGTCGCACGAACAGACAACTCCGACCGACAGCCCTCAGCGGCGTCGGCCATACGTGCGAGGGGGCCACCCATGGGGCGCGGCCGTGCAAAGGCGAAGCAGACCAAGGTTGCTCGCGATCTGAAGTACCGCACTCACGAGACGGACTTCGCATCGCTTGCCCAGGAACTTCACGGAGATGAGTCGACCAGCGTCGACCGGGCAGAGCCTGCCGAGGACTCCGACGAGTACGACAAGTGGTCGGACTACTCCGACTCCACCTCACGCGACTGATCTGCCGCACCCTCGCGGACGGCTGACCTCCCGGCCCTGATCCAGGGTCGGCTCAGGGCAGCCAGATGCCGCGGTCCGGGGTGTCCGCCATCCGCTGCTCGGCGATGCGGTCCGCGGCGACGGCCGGTGGGACTCCCTCGGACGCCGCCAGCGCGAACACCTCGCGGGTGGTCTCGAAGATCCGGCTGGCCCGCTCGCGGGCTCGTGCGAAGTCGAAGCCGTGCAGCTCGTCAGCCACCTGGATCAGGCCGCCGGCGTTGACGACGTAGTCCGGTGCGTAGAGGATCCCGCGCTCGTCCAGCCGCTTCTCCACCCCGGGGTGGGCGAGCTGGTTGTTCGCGGCACCGCACACGACCCGTGCCTGCAGGCCGACCACCACGTCGTCGGTGAGGGCGTCTCCGAGCGCACACGGCGCGTAGACGTCCATCGGCGAGGAGACCAGCGTCGCGGTGTCGGGGACGCTGCGCACCTCGGGGTGGGCATCGAGGACGCGCGTCAGCGAGCTGGTGTCGGGATCGGTGACCACGACCTCGGCACCGTCGTCGAGCAGGTGCTCCACGAGGTGGCGACCGACCTTGCCGACCCCGGCGATGCCCACGGTCCGGCCGCTGAGGGTGGGCTCGCCCCACGCGGACTCGGCGGCGGCGCGCATCCCCTGGAACACGCCGTACGCCGTGAGCACCGAGGAGTCACCGGCGCCACCCTGACCCACCGTGCGTCCGGTCACGAAGCGGCTCTCCTCCGCGATCACGTCCATGTCCTCGGAGTAGGTGCCGACGTCGCACGCCGTGTAGTAGCGGCCGTTGAGCGACTGCACGAACCGGCCGTAGGCACGCAGCAGGTCCGGTGTCTTCTCGGTGAGCGGGTCGCCGATGATCACGGCCTTGCCGCCGCCGAGGTCCAGCCCCGCGACCGCTGCCTTGTAGGACATGCCCCGGGACAGGTTGAGCACGTCCCGCAGCGCCGCGGCCAGGTCGGGGTAGGGGTGGAACCGGGTCCCGCCGAGGGCGGGGCCACGAGCGGTCGAGTGGATGGCGATCAGCGCCCGCAGGCCGGTACGCCGGTCGTGGCAGTGCACGACCTGCTCGTGGTCGCCACCGGGCTGGGGAGGCGCGTCAGGCTCGAACTGGACTACGATGGTGGCCTTTCCTAGGAATTGTCGCACTTGGGGTGAATGCACGGTTTCAACGTCTTGACAAGAGGTGGACCTTGACTGGTCTAGACTACATCGACCGAATTCCTGCCGTTTTCAAGAATCCGGACATTTCCGGTTTCGGACCCCCTGCCACGGTGGCACACTTCCAGAAGAGCAAGGAGCTCAGAGAGACCGCAACAAAGGGGAGCGCCGTGGTAACGCGACCGACCGAAACAGAATCCCTCCTCACGCCCGCTGAGGTGGCCGCCATGTTCCGCGTGGACCCGAAGACGGTCACGCGCTGGGCCAAGGCCGGCAAGCTGTCCGCTATCCGCACTCTCGGTGGCCACCGTCGCTACCGCGAGTCCGAGGTCAAGGAGCTGCTGGGCGACGTCATTCCCGCTCAGCGCAGCGCCCGCGACTGATCCAGGTTCGCCCCTCGGGAGCGACCACTTCATACCGCCTTCAGGACTCCCCGCCGTGCGCGGGGAGTCCTGCATGCTTTCAGGGCCGATCTCCGGCCCGTCTCGGCCGATGCCCCGGCCCTGAGCTCCGGCGCTCAGTCCCCGCTCCCTGCGCTGGGGGCCCCATGACGCCCGGCCCCCTCGGCGAACCGACGCGCGCCCCCGAGGGCGTCGGCGCCCAGTGAGACCTGCCCGTGCTGCAGCTCCACGGCGAGTGCCGCCTCCTCGTCGAGTCCCCACTGCTCCAGCACGCTGAGCCGGTCCTGACGCAGGCAGACCTGCGGGAGCGCCGCCAGCTCTGCGGCCAGGTCCTGGGCCAGCGCCAGGGCGCGGCCGGGCTCGCTGACCCGGTTGACCAGGCCGATCGCCTCCGCCTCGACGGCCGAGACCGCCCGCCCGGTCAGGATCAGGTCCAGGGCGCGCGACTGACCGATCAGGCGCGCAAGCCGCACGGTGCCGCCGTCGATGAGGGGCACGCCCCAGCGCCGGCAGAAGACGCCGAGCTGGGCGTCGCTGGCCGCCACCCGCAGGTCGGCCCAGAGGGCGAGCTCGAGGCCGCCGGCCACGGCGTAGCCCTCGACGGCCGCGATCACGGGCTTGGTCAGCTGCATGCGGGTGGGACCCATCGGTCCGTCGCCGTCAGCCGCGACCCGGTTGCCGCGGTCGGTCCCGACGGCCTTGAGGTCGGCGCCCGCGCAGAAGGTCCCCCCGGCGCCGGTGAGCACGGCGACCGCGGCCTCGTCGTCGGCCTCGAAGTCGCGGAAGGCGTCCGCCAGTGCCGCGGCGGTCGGGCCGTCCACGGCGTTGCGCGCCTCGGGCCGGTCGATGGTCACGGTCGTGACCGGTCCGTCACGCTGCACGAGCACGTTCATGGCTCACCTCACGCCTCCTCGTAGCTCTCTCGGGCTCGCACGATAGGTCACGGCGAGGTCACGTGCTTGACAGATCGGTTAAATAACGTCTACGTTAAATACATGCCCACCGATCAGCTCAGCAAGGTCTTCTCGGCGCTCGCCGACCCGACCCGGCGCGAGATCCTCACCCGGCTCGGGGACGGTGACGCCACCGTCACCGAGCTCGCCGAGCCGTTCCCGATCAGCCTCCCGGCTGTCTCGCGCCACCTCAAGGTGCTGGAGGGGGCGGGACTGATCGCGCGTGGGCGGCAGGCGCAGTGGCGCACGAGCAGCCTGCGCGCCGCGCCACTCAAGGAGGCGACGACCTGGATGGAGCACCTCAGCCACCTCTGGGACGAGCGCTTCGACCGGCTCGACGCCCATCTCGCCCAGCTGCAGGCCCAGCTCGACGCCGACGAACCCACCGATCCCGACACAGGAGACAGCGATGACTGAGACCAACACGCGTGAGGTGACGCTGACCCGTTACTTCGCCGCACCGCCCGAGCTGGTCTACCGGGCGTTCACCGACCGAGAGCAGCTCGCGCAGTGGCTCGGGCCGCTGATGTTCACGGTCCCGGTCGACACGGTCGATCTCGACGTACGACCCGGTGGACACTGGCGCGCGACGATGGTCGGCAAGGACAACCCGGAGTGGCGCCCCCAGGTCGACATGACCCTCACCGAGGTCGTCGAGAACACCCTGATCGTCGGCTACGAGGTCTCCCAGGGCGTGCCCGGGATCGAGGACGGCACCAAGCTGTGGCTCTCCCTCGAGCTGAGCCCCGAGGGGGACGGCACCCGGTTGGAGCTGCGTCAGGGCCCGCTGACCAAGGCGTCGACCGAGATGGTGCAGGTCGGCTGGCTCCAGGCCTTCCACAAGCTCGACGCCCTGCTCGAGACCCCAGCCAAGTTCCGCAACAGTCCCACCAACAACGAGGAGTCAGCATGAGCAACGTGACCATCACCCCCTTCCTCTGGTACGTCGACAACGCCGACGACGCCATCCAGCGCTACCTGAAGGTGTTCGAGGACACCGAGGTGCTCGAGGAGAACCGGATGCCCGACGGGTCCCTGTTCCTGGCCTCGATCCGCCTGCAGGGCCTCACCCTGACGCTGATGAACGGCGGCCCCGCGCACCAGCTGACCGAGGCGTTCTCGCTCTCGGTCAGCGTGGAGACCCAGGAGGAGGTCGACCGCTACTCGGACCAGCTCATCGAGGGCGGCGGCGAGCAGGGCCCGTGCGGCTGGCTGGTGGACGCCTTCGGGCTGTCCTGGCAGATCGTCCCGACTGCGCTGCTGCGGCTGATGGGCGACCCCGACCGCGAGAAGGCCGGGCGGGTGCAGCAGGCGATGCTGCAGATGAAGCGGCTCGACATCCAGGGCCTTCAGGACGCGTACGACGCGGCGCCGGCGGGACGCTGAGTCGCACGCGCCCTGTGAGCCCGTGGTGTGCGCCGTCAGGCGACCTTGCGAGGCAGCCGGATCGTGGTCTGGTGGGTGATCGTCGAGGCGGGCGCCTCCGCGGACTCGAGCTCCCGGACCACCTGCTCGGCTGCCGCCCGTGCCGTCGGCGATGTGCCGCGCGGTGAAGGAGAAGTCGGTCATCCGGGCGCCGAGGTCCGGCGTGGTCATCCGGTGGATCGCCACACCGGGGCCGAGGTCGGGCTCGGGCCGGACCCTGGTGGCCACGCCGAGGCTGGCCACGAGGACGTCGATCGGGGTCCGTCCGGTGGGGAGCCGGGCGGGCACGCTGGCGTCGAGGACGAAGACCCGCGTGGGGGCCAGGTCGGCCGCGCCGCTGATCGGCACCAGGTCGGCGACACCCCCGTCGACGTGCAGGCCGGGGTGCCCGCAGCTCTCGGGCAGGTGCACCGGCGAGAACACGGCGGGGACCGCGGCCGAGGCGCGGAGCAGCATGTTCAGGTCGCCGTGGCGGTGGTAGACCGCCGTGTCGCCGGCGAGCGGCGTGGTGACGACGCGGACAGGCGTGCGCAGGTCCTCGAGGTTCCTGGTCGGCACCCAGTCGGAGATCAGGCGCTGCAGTGCAGCGGAGGAGAACAGGTACGGCCGCTGGCGGATCAGGTGTCCCATCCGGGTCAGGGTGCCGCCGGGGAAGATGTCGCGGGTACCGAGTCGCAGCCAGCGCTGGCGCAGGTCCCGGACCCGGTCGAGGTCGGCCTGCCAGCCCATGAACGCAGAGTTGAGGGCGCCCACCGAGGTGCCGACGAACGCGTCCGGGACGATGCCGTGCTCGAGGAGCGCCTCCATCATGCCGACCTGGACGGCGCCGCGTGCGGCCCCTCCGGACAGTACGAACACGTTCCGGTGCTGCTCCCGAGAAGTTGACGTGATGTCCATGGCGGCCCTCCGGCGCTGATTCCCCGTCTTCTTCCACTCTCGATCTTGCTCGCCTTTTGTCCGTTTTGCAGGCAAATAATGAGAAAAGTGACAGCAGTCGAAGTCTTGCTGGAGAGAGCCCTCGGAGGCTCGATCAGATACCCCGGCAGGTCCTTCCCCGGAGTGCGGGTCAGTCTCGGCGGCCCGGTGTCCGGGTGGCACGACGCCGCCACCTTGACCAGCGGTCGCCGCGAGCTCGACGCCTGGCGGCCTTCGCCGCCCGTCGTGCCTCGTCACGGGCCTGCTTGCGGGCGAGGGCTCGGATCTCGTCCTGGGCGGCGTCGAGGATCAGCTCGGGATAGGCGTGCGGATTCCGCATGGTCGTCACTCCTCGCTGAGCGCCATGGCCCGATAGGCCGGGGACAGCTCTTCCCAGCGCCGTACCCACGCGTGGGGGCGCCTGGACGAGGACCACCCCTCGGGGTGAACCGGTGCGCCGGATGCCAACGATCGGGCGAGGTCCTCGAGATGGGCCTGCCAACCGGCGCCGTGCAGGTGGAGCGAGTCCCGCGGTAGACCGCGTTCCTCGACGACGAGTCGGGTCTTCGAGCCCTCCTCGGTCAGCCATGCCTCCAGCTCGCCCTCGTCCTCGGAGCCCGGCTGCAGGGTGAGGAGCAGATGGTGCGGCGCTTCGCACGTCTCGATCCGCGCCGGGCCGGTCCAGGTGCTGGTGAACACCACCTGGATCGCTCCACCCACTCGTAGATCCCCCGTGACCATGGCCATCCAGCGCGCGAGCCGCTCCGGTGTCGTGCACGCGTCCCAGAGGTCCTCGATCGCGGTGTCGTACACGTCCTCGAGGCGCACCGCTCCACGGGTCTCGTCCAGGGCCCGCATCGTCCCGATGGTGTTCATCGTTCCTTCTTCCCCCGAGCGACCTCGGTGTGCAGGGCGTCGAGCCGGTTCAGCCAGAGTGCGCGGTAGTTGCCCAGCCACTCGTCGACGTCCGCGAGCGGTTCGGGGCGCACGCTGTAGATCCGCCGCTGCGCCTCCTGCCGAACGTCGACCAGGCCGGCCTCCCGCAGCACACGCAGGTGCCGGGACACGCCCGGCCGGGCGATCGGCAGGGCGTCGGCCAGCTCGCCGGCCGAGGCCGGGTGGTCGCGCAGGATCTCCAGCACCGTGCGTCGGCTCGGGTCCGCCAGTGCCTGCAGTACTGCATCCATGTGTTGAATGTAACCGAACAGGTACGTAACCGCAAGGGTACATAAGAGATGGCTCGGGGGGCGGCCATCGAGATCGGACAACAAAGAAGCCGCAGGCCGGGCACGTGGCCTGACCTGCGGCTTGTGGTGGTGGCCAGGGGCGGGGTCGAACCGCCGACCTTCCACTTTTCAGGCGGACGCTCGTACCAACTGAGCTACCTGGCCGTACCTCTTCCCGAGCCTCGGCCGGAGCCGTGACGAGGGTCAGCCCCCGATCCTGCGAGGCGAAGCGAAACCTTACCGGACCGGTTGCGGGGCTGCGAACCGGGCGCACCTGCCGTTCAGGGGCGCGGTGTGCGGGCTCGCAGCCAGCGCAGGGTCCCGGGATGCACACCGCGCAGCTTGGGGGTGGCGGCGAGCGGTCCCACGAACAGGGACGCGTCGTCCGGGAGCGCCCACTTCAGCTCGTGGAAGACGCGCGAGAGGGTGTCCGTGCTCTCGATCAGGACCAGGCCCGGGGCCGCGATCCGCAGCTCGGTCCACGGGCCGGGGAGGTCCTGCTCCGGCATCTCGGAGGTCCAGGCGACGTAGACCGTCATCCGCGCCTCAGGGTGACGCGCCGCCAGCGGTCGTGGGCCAGCGCGGCCCGCGCGGCGTTCATCCCGGCGGCGCCGTGCACCCCGCCTCCCGGGTGGGCCGACGCCGAACCGAGGTAGAGGCCGGGTACGCCGGTCTCGGCGCGTCCCAGACCGGGGACGGGGCGGAACACCAGCTCCTGGTGCAGCTGGGAGGTGCCGCCGTTGATGGCGCCGCCGACCAGGTTGGCGTCGCGGCTCTCCAGCTCGACGGGCCCCAGGATGCGGCGCTCCAGGACCAGGGACCCGAAGCCGGGGGCGAGGGCCTCGAACCGGGCCTGCATCCGGTCGGCGAACCGCTCCAGGTCGTCGTGGTCCCACTCGCCGCGGATCCCCTCGTCGCCGGCATCGTCCCGGGATCGTTGGGGGACGTGGGTGTAGGCCCACATCGACTCCGTGCCGGCGGGCGAGCGGGTCGGGTCGGTGGTGGTCATCTGACCGGCGAGCATGAACGGCCGGGCCGGGACCAGACCGGCGGAGACCTGGCTGAGCGCCTCCGCCATGTCGGTCACGCTGTCGGCCACGTGCACCGTGCCTGGCGCCTGGGCGGGCGCGCTCTGCCAGGGCACCGGCCCGCTCAGGGCCCAGTCGACCTTGATCGTGGACGGGTCGAGCTGGAAGGAGCGCATGCCCCGGCGGACCCGGTCGGGCACGTCGGCCGGGGCCAGCAGATCGGCGTACAGGCTGGGAGCGACGACCGTCGCCACCACGGCTCGTCCGGCGACCACCGTCTGGCCGTCCGTCGTGTGCACGGTGCGCGCGCGCCCGCCCGACGTGCCGATCCGTTCGACCGCCGCCGAGCAGCGGATCTCGCCGCCCTTGCTCTCCAGCCTCCGGGCCAACGCCCTGGTGAGCATCCCGGCGCCACCCTCGGGGACCGGGAAGCCGACGGTCTGCCCCATCATGCTCATCATCAGGGCCATCAGGCCCGAGCCCGGAGCGTCGAGGGGGATGTCGGAGTGCCCGGCGTTCCCCGCGAGGAGCACCCGCGGCGCCTCGCCCTTGAACCGGTTCCGGCCCAGGTCCAACGCAGGCGTGAGCAGTGTCTGGACGAACCGCAGGCCACCGACGCGGGGAAGCCTGCGCACCCCGGCGATGCTGGCCCTGACCGGTGGGAACGGCGTCAGGAGACCGGCGATCAGCTGCGTGCCGATGACGTCCCAGTCATGGCACAGGTCGAGCCAGGCCTCGCCGTCACCGGGCTCGAGAGCCTCCAGTCCGGCAGCGGTCACGTGGCGGTCGCGGTCGATCAGACCCCACGACCCGTCCGGCAGCGGGTGCCCGAGCACGGCGGGCGCGTGCCGCCAGGTCAGGCCGTGCTCCTCGAGCCGGAAGGACTGGATGGTGGGGGAGGCCGCAGCGAGCGGGTAGAAGGCGCTGAACGTGTCGTGCACGAACTCGGGGTGCACGTCGTTCGCGCTCCGGACGGCACCTCCGACGTCCGGCTGGGCCTCGAGCACCAGCACGGACCAGCCCGCGTCAGCGAGGTGGTTGGCCGCGACCAGTCCGTTGGGGCCGGAGCCGATCACGACAGCGTCGTACGTCGTCACGGGTCACCGCCGCTCGGCGATGTAGGCGAGCCGGCGGAGGGCCTCGACGTTGCGCCACTTCAGCCCCGGCGCCCTCAGTGGCCGGGGAACGAGCCTGCCCGGTCCGGAGACCGCGTCCTCCTCGATCACCACCCGGGTGCCGGCGCCCTGCACCTCGAGGTGCAGGCGGACGGCCGCCTCGCCGACCGGCCAGGCCCGCGCCCGGAGGGCGAGGAGCCTCAGCGGCACGGACTCCGTGACCTCGGTGTTGTCGTCCAGCAGGGCGGGCCAGGCGCCGACCGAGTGGTGCAGCCGGGAGCCGACCGCGGGCCAGGTGTCGTCGACCTCGCGCATCCGGGAGGCCCCGACGACCCAGAGCGGGTACAGCCACCCGTCCGAGAGGACGTCCCACACTCGTTCGGGGGTGGTCTTGAAAAGGCGCTCCACGCTGATCATGTCCGGAAGGTACCCGGCGGCGGTGGCCGCACACCCGCGAGCGCCCAGGGACGGCAGAAGGCCTCTCGACACATGGTCGAGAGGCCTTCTCGTGGCGACCCCGACGGGACTCGAACCCGCGGCCTCCGCCGTGACAGGGCGGCGCGCTAACCAACTGCGCTACGGGGCCTGGATCTTGCGAGCTTCGCGTCGTTTGCGAAGCCACGGAATGCTAACCCATGACCGGGTCCGCTTCCGAATCCGCACCCCCAACGGGATTCGAACCCGTGCTACCGCCGTGAAAGGGCGGGGTCCTGGGCCGCTAGACGATGGGGGCCCGCCGTCCTCGGAACGGGTCCGAGGACGACTGGGAAAGTGTAGGGGGGAGTCCGGTTCACGCGTAACCGAGGTCGTGCAGGGCCGCGTCGTCGATGCCGAAGTGGTGGGCGATCTCGTGGACGACGGTGATCCGGACCTCCTCGACCAGCTGCTCGGGCGTCGTGCACAGCCTGGTGAGCGGACCGCGGTAGATGGAGATCCGGTCGGGCTCGCGGAAGGTGTAGCCGCTGTCCCGCTCGGTCAGCGGGATCCCGTAGTAGAGGCCCAGCAGTCCGGGCTCCGGCGGCTCCGGCTCGACCAGCACGACGACGTTGTCCATCAGCTGTGCCAGCTCGGGGGGCACCCCGTCGAGCGCCTCGGCCACCAGCTCCTCGAACTCCGCCTCCCCGATGTCCATGCCGTCAGCCTGACAGGCCCTGACAACCGCGCCATTGCGGATAGTCCGCGACGTTCCCGTGGCTGATGTCCGATCTGGACAACGGAAACGTCACGGACTATCCGTCCTGGCGGCAGTCCTCAGGCAGCGACCGGGCGCTCCTCGCGCTTGGGCAGCGCGGTGGGGTGCTCGTTGGTGCCCAGGAAGTTGTTGGGCAGCGACAGCCGGATCACCTTGTGCCAGGCCGAGGCGACCTGGCGGGGGAGCGAGCCGGTGACGTAGGGAAGGCCGTGGCGCTCGAAGACGTCCTGCACCTTGGGTGCGATCTCCTTGTAGCGGTTGCTCGGGAGGTCGGGGAACAGGTGGTGCTCGATCTGGAACGACAGGTTGCCGGTCATCATGTGCATCGCGTTGGAGCCGGAGATGTTGGCCGCGCCGAGCATCTGGCGCACGTACCACTCGCCCTTGGTCTCGCCGACGATCGACTTCTTCTCGAAGGTCTGCACGCCCTCGGGGAAGTGGCCGCACATGATCACCGAGTGCGTCCACAGGTTGCGCACCAGGTTGGCGGTGAAGTTGGCGGTCAACGTGTGGAAGAACGACGGGCCCGAGAGGATCGGGTGCACCACGTAGTCCTTGGTGAACTGCTTCTTGATCTTGCGCAACGTCTTGCGGGCCTCGGTCTTGAACGCATCGGACTTCAGCGTCTTGCGCTTGACGTTCTTGCCGATCTCGAGGTCGTACGCCGCGATGCCGTACTCGAAGAAGCAGGCGTTGATGAAGTTCCACAGCGGCTGGGCGAGGTAGATGGGGTGCCAGCGCTGGTCCTCGTCCACGCGCATGATGCCGTAGCCGAGGTCGTTGTCCTTGCCGACCACGTTGGTGAAGTTGTGGTGCACCTGGTTGTGGCTGTGCTTCCACTGCTCGGACGGGGAGGCGTTGTCCCACTCCCAGGTGGTCGAGTGGATCTTCGGGTCGCGCATCCAGTCCCACTGGCCGTGCATGACGTTGTGCCCGATCTCCATGTTCTCGAGGATCTTGGCGACCGAGAGGCCCGCCGTACCGACGAACCACGCCGGCGGGAACAGCGAGAACAGCAGCACCGCGCGCGAGCCGAGCTCGAGCTTTCGCTGGGTGTCGATCACCTTGCGGATGTACGCCGCGTCGGAAGCGCCGCGCTTCTCGATGAACTCGGCGCGGATCGCCTCGAGCTCGACACCGATCTGCTCGATGTCGGCGTCGGTGAGGTGGTCGATCGGGCTGGTGGGCTTCTTCTGCAGGACGGTCATGGTGATCTCCTTCGGTCGGCGATCGGTCGGTGCTGAGTCAATGGGGGTCAGTGGTCGAACGTGCAGCTGCCCGCGGCAGCGTTGATGCAGGTCTGGACACGGACGCCGTCACCTTCGACGGCGGTGGTGATGTCTCCGGTGCGGAGGTCGCGCACGGTGCCCTCCCGCAGGGGCAGCACGCAGCTGTAGCAGATGCCCATGCGGCACCCGCTCGGCATCAGTACGCCGGCGTCCTCGGCCTCCTCGAGGATCGGACGCGATCCGGAGGCCTCGAGGGTGGTGCCGGTGGCGGCGAACGACACGGTGCCGCCCTCGCCGACCGCCAGCGTGGTCACCCGGAACTGCTCGGTGAGCAGCTTGAGGCCGAGCTCCACGTGGTGGGCTTCGAGAGCGTCGAGCAGTCCGGCCGGGCCGCACGCGAAGGTGGTGCGCTCGTGCAGGTCGGGCACCAGCCCGCTCAGGTCGTCGACGTCGAGGACACCGTGCACGTCGTCGTAGCGGGCGACGAGGTTGATCATCCCGGCCTCGGCGAGCTCGCGGAGGTTGTGGATGAAGATGGAGTCGGGCTCGGTCGGCGCGACGTGCACGACGGTGATGTCGTAGCCGCTGCTGCGGGGCAGGCGCACCACGCCGGAGTCGGCGACCGGGAACAGGTTGCGCAGCATGCCGATCACCGGGGTGATGCCAGAACCGGCGGTGACGAAGAGGAACTTGCCACCCTCGGTGGGAAGCACGAACTCGCCGGCAGCCTGCTCGAGGTGCACGAGCGTGCCGGGGCGGGTGTCGCGGACGATGTGGTTGCTGACCTTGCCGTAGGGCACGGCCTTGACGGTGATCGAGATGCAGCCGTCCTCACGGGGACCGTGAGTCAGCGAGTAGGCACGCCACAGCCGGACGCCATCGACGTCGATGCCGAGACGGACGTACTGGCCCGGGATGTGGCCGGCCCAGTCGGCGCCGGGCTTGATCACGAGGGTGGCGGCGTCCTCGGTCTCGGGGATCACCGAGACGACGCGGCCGCGGAGCTCGGCGCCGGCGCGCAGCGGGTTGAAGACGTCGAGGTAGTCGGAGGGAACCAGCGGCGTGGCGGCCAGCTCGGCGACGCGGAGAGCGCGTTCGCGCAGCGTCCGGCCGAGACCGCGCGTCGTCGGCGCTGTGTCAACGGGACGGGTGGAAGTGGCCATGTATCCATCATGATGTGTGGACGGGGTAAAATCATGACCGTTGCGCGTGAATGATCTGGGCTACTTTGTTCGCAGGGAGTGAAAATGCCTCAACAGTCTCACTTGGGCCTCAGCAGTCGCACGATCGACGAGCTGCGCGAGGCGCTCCCGGACGTCGCCGAGCGCACGGTCGCCGCGATCACCGACGACGTGCCCAGCTATGCCGACGCCCTCAGCGGCCCCATGGGGGAGACGATCCGCACGGCCGTCCAGCTTGCGCTGGGCGGGTTCATCTCGCTGGCCGCACGCTCGCGCGGGGTCGAGGCGCAGACGCCCACCGCCCCGGCGGTCGACGGCGCCTACCAGCTCGGCCGGGGGGAGGCGAGGAGCGGTCGCTCGGTCGACGCCCTGCTCTCGGCGTACCGCCTCGGTGCGCGGGTGGCCTGGCGCGAGATGTCCTCCACCGCGGTGCGCAACGGGGTGGACGCGGACACCCTGGGTCGGTTCGCCGAGCTGGTCTTCGCCTACATCGACGAGCTGTCCGCCTCCAGCGTCGCCGGGCACAACGACGAGCTGGCGACCACCGGTCGCGTTCGTCAGCGACTGCTCGAACGGATGGCGGGGCTGCTCCTCGATGCCTCGCCCGAGCCCGTCGTCGCAGCTGCCGCCGAGCGCGCCGGGTGGACGGCCCCTCAGACCTTGACGGCGGCGATCGTGCCCGAGGCGCAGGTGCGCGCCGTCCTGGCGGCGGTGCCGCCCGAGACGCTGCAGACCACCGAGGACATCGAGGGGATGGCGTTGCTGCTGGTCCCCGACGTCCACGGTCGCCGGCGGTCGACGTTCCTGAAGACCCTCGGTGACCGCGGCGCGGTCGCCGGCCCGGCCCGACCCTGGCTCGAGGTGCGGTCCTCCTACGACCGGGCCCGGCGGGTCCAGGCCCTGGGCCTGGGGCCGGACAGCGAGCTGTTCCTCGCTGAGCTCGTGCTCGGCGCCGACGAGGGCGCGATGCGCGACCTGCGCGAGCGGGTGCTGGCGCCCCTGGAGGACAAGGGCGACTCGAGCACCGAGAAGCTGACCGAGACCCTGCGTTCGTGGTTGCTCCACCACGGCCGGCGCGAGGCGGTGGCCGCCGAGCTGTTCGTGCACCCCCAGACCGTGCGCTACCGCATGGGACAGCTGCGTGAGCTGTTCGGCGAGCGGCTGGAGGATCCGCGGAGCATCCTCGAGCTGACCGTCGCCCTGGGCCTGCCGGAGAGCACCGCGGAGCGCGCTCAGGACGAGGAGTGAGCGAGCCGTCCGTCGACCCAGGTCGCGGCGACCTCGATGGCGCGCAGAGCCTTGGCCTGCTCCAGAGAGGAGCCGCGCGGCAGTGGGTCGGAGTCGAGCAGGGCGAGGTCAGCGGGGTGTCCCACATCGACCGTGCCGAGCCCGTTGGTGCTCGCAGCCAGGGCCTCGGCGACGGTCAGCGCCTGCTCGGCGTGCCACGGCTCCCGGTCGTCGGCACTGCGGTGCACTGCGGCCGCGATCGCGTCCCAGGGGTCCAGCGGCGACACGGGGGCGTCGCTGCCCAGGACCACGTCGACACCGTCCTCGAGCAGCCACCTGAGGGCGAAGCACCGATCGGTGCGGTCGGGCCAGAAGCTCTCGGTGAGGTCGCGGTCGTCGAGGAGGTGGGCCGGCTGCACGCTGGCCCGGACCCCGAGGCGGGCCATCGCGCGTGAGTCCTCGCGGGTGATCAGCTGGGCGTGCTCGATCGAGCCGGTGGCCCCGGTCTCGGCGTACGCCGCGAGCGCCGCGTTCACGGCCGCGTCGCCGATGGCGTGGACCGCGACCTCCAGCCCCTGGGTCCGCGCGTGGCCGAGCAGGTCCCGGAGCCCCTGCCCGGTGAGGTTCGGGGCGCCGATGCCACCGCCGCGCGCGTAGGGGTCGCAGCACCACGCGGTCCGCGTGTTCAGCGACCCGTCCGAGATGATCTTCAGCGGCCCCATCGTGACCAGGGGGCCGCAGCCCGGCAGCGGGTCGCCCGTGCGGAGTCCCGCGGCCAGGAAGCCCGGAAGGGTGTCGAGGTAGGCACCTACGCGGACCCGCAGCAGCTCGGCGCCACCCGCCTCGCGTTCGGGCCAGGCGTCCACGCTCTGGTCGAACTCGAGGTCGACGAGCCCGGTGACTCCCTTCGCGGCGGCCTGCTGCATCGACTGCAGATAGGCGTCGGGGGAGGTGCCCTCGGTGCCGAACACCTCGATCAGGCGCGGGTAGATGCGGAACCACTCGCCCTCGCTGACCACCCCGTCACGCTCGGCCACCCGGAGGCCGCGCATCGCGACGGCGTTCAGCCACGCGTGGTGGCCGTCACCGCTGATCAGCACCACCGACCGTTCGCCGGAGATCTCGTCCAGGTCCTGACGGCACGGCTGCCGGTCCCACGAGGCGGAACGGTGTCCCCACCCGATGACGGGGCCCTCCGGCCAGTCCTCCAGCCGTTGGGAGACCCGCCCCAGCGCCTGCTCCAGCGAGCGGCAGCCGGCGAGGTCGAGGCGCTGCGAGGCCAGGGTCCACTGGCCCAGGTGGACGTGCTGGTCCCACAGTCCCGGGATCAGCCAGCGTCCGTCGGCGTCGTACTCCACCACGCCCGAGGGCCGGGTGAGCGCGGTCCCGAGCTCGACGACGCGGCCGTCCTGCACCAGCACGTCGGCCGGCTCCGGCGGTGCGACCGCACCGGCTCCCACGGGCACGATGCGTGCGCCGCGCACGAGGAAGCCGGACATGGAGCCAACGCTAGAGGACCCGCGTGACGAGCAGGTGTCCCAGGGTGGCGGCCAGGAGGCACCCGACCACCGTCATCACGACGTACGTCGCGCCGCGCCGCGGGCCGGCGTGGACCGACTGGACCGCGAACGAGGAGTAGGTGGTCAGCCCGCCGCAGAAGCCGGTGCCGAACAGGGCCAGCTCGTTGCCGTCGACGGCGGCACCGACCAGGGCCCCGAGCACGCACGATCCGGCGAGGTTGACCGCCAGGGTGCCCCAGTGGAGGCGGCGGTCCAGGCCCACGCCGACGAGGTAGCGGAGCGCCGCGCCCATCGCCGCCCCCAGGGCCACGAGCAGGCCGGTCACTCGTCACCCCCGGCGCGCTCGACCCGCAGGCGTTCCTCGGGTCGGACCCACCGCTCGACCAGCAGCACCGCGGCGAGCGCGGCGGCGAGCGTGCCGAGGCTGTAGGCCAGGGCCAGCCCCGGGTGCCCGTCGTCCAGCAAGGTGAAGGTGTCCACCGAGGCGGCGGACATGGTGGTGTAGCCGCCGAGGATCCCGGTGCCGAGGAAGACGGCGACCCACGGGACCCGCCTCGCGACCGGCAGCAGCGGGACCGCGGCCAGCAGCGCCGAGCCGCTCACGTTGATCAGGAGCACCACCCACGGGAAGTGTCCGGCCGAGACCGGGAACGCCTCGGTCAGCCCCCACCTCGCGAGCGCGCCCACGGCGCCGCCGAGACCGGCAGCACCGGCGAGAAGGGAGAGGCCGCCCGAGTGGCGAGTGGTCATGCAGGAGGCATCGAGGTCGGACCCGTCCAGGGTCTCGGAAATCCGCCCATGCCCTGGCGCTCGAACTCGGTGAAGTACCAGGTCTGGAGGTCCACGAGGATCTCCGGCGGCCGCAGGGCGAGCAGGTGCTCGCTGGAGAAGGCGTGGTAGACCTCGTCGAGCAGGTCGCGGATGCGCGCCATCGTCGCGGGGGTGGTCACCGGGACGCTGTAGTCGAGGTCCACGGAGGGCACGCCGTCGGCGATCGCCCGGTCGAGGTGCGGGATGCCGGCGCTGGCGCGCCTCTCGCTGTCCGCGCGGACGAAGATGTCGGTGATCTGGACGGCGAGCGGGTACTCGTCGGGCGCGGTCATCGCCAGCAGGCGCAGCTCCCGACGGAGCTCGAAGTGGTAGCGGCGGAGCTCGCCGAACAGGGCCGCGGGGACGCGGAGCAGCGTGATGGGCAGCCGCTCGGCGTCGGGGATCTCCGGGCCATCGATGAACTCGGGGTCGAAGTCGAAGATCTCGCCCTCGCGGTGGGGGTCGACCTTGCCCTCGACCGTCGGCTCGAACCAGACGGACTTGCTGCGGCCGTCGTGCGCCAGGTCCGAGCCCCAACGGCTCGACATCATCGCGACCAGGTCCAGTCCGCGCCCGAAGGTGGTCACGTTGGCGTCGTCGATGTCCTCGATCTCGGGCGTGACCGGGGTGCGTTGTGGCGGCACCGGAGAGGAGTCGACCACCTCGATGCGCGGGTGGTCGATCGTGCCGCGGACCCGCACCGACAGGGGTGGCTGGGAATGGATCAGGGCGTTGGTGACCAGCTCGGAGACGCCGAGCTGGGCTGAGTCGACCAGGTCGCCACGGCCGATCTCCTCGAGGATCTTGGACACCCACGACCGGGCGAGCTTCACCGAGGGTGGAGTCGCCGGGAGAACGAGAGAACGTTTCGTCAGGCTCACCATCCCTCGCTCCTGGGCACGCACGAACAGGGTGTGCGGGAGAGCCCCGAAAACGATCCCGCTTTTCAGCAGAAAGATTAGGGGACCAGAACCCTCACGGCACCCTATTGTCGAATCAATTTCAACAATGCATTCTCCACGACCTCGGCCATGGCCGGGTGGATCCAGTACTGGCCCCGGGCCATCGCGGCAGGATCGTTGCCCAGGCTCATCGCCTGGATGAGCGGCTGGATCAGCAGGCTGGCCTGCGGGCCGATGATGTGCGCGCCCAGGATCTGGCGTCCATCGGGACTGCCGACCAGCTTCACGAACTGCTCGCCGGGCGTGCTCTCCATGGCCCATCCGTAGGCGATGTCGGCGTAGTCGTGGGTGGCGGTGACGTAGGAGATCCCCTGCTCCAGGGCGTCCTGCTCGGTGATCCCCACCGTGGCGATCTGGGGGGAGGTGAACACCGCGCTGGGCACGAAGCGGTGGTCGCTGGCCGCCAGGTCGTCGGGGTTGAGCAGGTTGTGCTGGACGGTGCGGGCCTCCAGGTTGGCCACGTGCTTGAGCTGGAAGGTGTTGCTCACGTCACCGAGCGCCCACACCCCGGCGACGGAGGTGCGCTGCTGCTCGTCGACGACGACACGGCCGTCGGTGGCCTCGATCGAGGTGTGCTCCAGCCCGAGGCGGTCGGCATTGCCGACCCGGCCCGTGGCGACCAGCAGGACGTCGGTCTCCACGTCGGTGCCGTCGGAGAGCGAGACGGTGATGGTGCCGTCCTGCTGCTTGACCCCGGTCGGTTGCGTGTCCAGCCGCAGGTCCCACTGCCGGGCGGCGATCTCGGTGAACGTGCGCGAGATGTCGGTGTCCTGCTCGCGCAGCAGGAACGGCCCCCGCTGGACCTGGGTGACCTCCGTCCCCAGTGACGCGAACACGTGCGCGAACTCGGCCGCCACGTAGCCGCCGCCGATGATCGTCATCCGGCGAGGCAGGGAGTCGAGTCGCATCACGGTGTCGCTGGTGTGGAAGTCGACGTCCTCGAGACCCGGGATCGGCGCCACGTCCACGCGGCTGCCGGCGGCGATCACGATCTGGTCGGCGGTGATCTGCTCCCCCGTGCCGGTGTCCAAGGTGTGGTCGTCGACGAAGGTGGCGTGCGAGGAGTAGACGTCCACGTTGGGCAGCCCCTCGCGGTAGCGCTTCCCACCTGCGGCGATCGGATCGATGCGCGCGAAGATCCGGTCCCGGATGGCGGGCCAGTCAGCTCCGTCGTACGACGAGTCGACGCCGAGCGCGGGCGCATGACGCGCGTCGCGGGCCAGGTCGGCGGGGTAGACGAACATCTTCGTGGGGATGCATCCGACGTTGAGACAGGTGCCGCCGAAGAGGTTGTCCTCGATGATCGCCACCCGCCAGTCGGCGAATCTCTCGTCCACGATGCTGTTGCCCGAGCCGGTGCCGATGAGGGCGAGGTCGTAGTGCTTCACCTCACCATCGTGCCGGACGGCGCCCGATCACGCCCCGGGTGTGACGGAAGGAACGCGCCAGGATTGGTGGCTGTGGACGCGCACGGGGAGAATGATTGTTATGTCTGACGTGAACACGGAAAGCTCGAACGGACGGCACCAGGTCGTCGTGATCGGTTCCGGTTTCGGCGGTCTCTTCGGGACCAAGGCACTGCGCCGGGCCGACGTCGACGTCACGGTCGTCGCGAAGACGACCCACCACCTCTTCCAGCCGCTGCTCTACCAGGTGGCGACCGGGATCCTCTCCGAGGGCGAGGTGGCCCCGGCCACCCGCGAGGTGCTCGCCCGCCAGCACAACGCCCGCGTCCTCCTCGGCGAGGTGGAGCAGATCGACCTCGAGGCGCGCACGGTCACCCACCAGGTCCTCGGTCGCGAGACCGTCACCTCCTACGACTCGCTGATCGTCGCCGCCGGGGCCGGACAGTCCTACTTCGGCAACGACCAGTTCGCCGAGTTCGCCCCCGGCATGAAGAGCATCGACGACGCCCTCGAGCTGCGCGGACGGATCTTCGGAGCCTTCGAGCTCGCCGAGATCCTCGCCGCCAAGGGCGAGGACGTCGACCACCTGCTCACCTTCGTGGTGGTCGGTGCCGGCCCGACGGGTGTCGAGATGGCCGGCCAGATCGCTGAGCTGGCACAGCGCACGCTGAAGCGCGACTTCCGGTCGATCAACAGCAAGCACGCCCGGGTGATCCTGCTGGACGCCGCCGGCCAGGTGCTCCCGCCGTTCGGCGCGAAGCTCGGGGCCAAGACCAAGAAGGCCCTCGAGGAGCTCGGAGTCGAGGTGCAGCTCGGGGCGATGGTGACCGACGTCGACGAGCGCGGGCTCGTCGTCCAGGACAAGGACGGGACGCAGCGCCGGATCGAGGCGGTCACCAAGATGTGGGCCGCCGGCGTCCAGGCCAGCCCGCTGACCAGGACCCTGGCCGAGCAGACGGGCGCGACGCTCGACCGCGCCGGGCGCATCGGCGTGAACCCCGACCTGACCCTGCCCGGCTATCCCGAGGTGTTCGTGGTCGGCGACATGATCGCGCTGAACAACCTCCCCGGGGTCGCACAGGTGGCCATCCAGGGAGCGAAGTACGCCGCGCGGGAGATCAAGCGGCGCGAGAAGGGCAAGCCCGCCCAGAAGCCGTTCAAGTACTTCGACAAGGGCAGCATGGCCACGATCTCCCGCTTCGACGCCGTCGCGATGATCGGCAAGCTGCGTGTCAGCGGCCTGATCGCCTGGCTGATGTGGCTCGGGGTGCACCTCATCTACCTGACCGGCTTCAAGAACCAGATCACGGCGTTGCTGCACTGGACCGTGACGTTCCTGAGCAACGACCGGTCGCAGCGCACGGCCACCGAGCAGCAGATCTTCGCCCGCGCGGCACTGCAGCGCCTTCCCGGGGGTGCGACCGGTCTGGTCAGCGAGCCGGGTCGGTCCGGCGCCGAACGGCGGGCCGAGCTCGAGGCGATCGCTGCCGAGGAGTCCCGGCTCACCGACTCCGGCGAGCGCGGCCGGGTCGCCGAGGCGCTGGGCAGCCGCAGCGCCTGAGCTGGTCACCGGTCCGGCACGTGCGACACGCCGGTCAAACCGAGGCCGGAGCACGTGAACGTGTGAAACTCAGCGGCCATGAGCTACTTCCCCCGTTCGGCTCGTCTGGTCGTCGCGCTCGCACTCGTGGGCGCGACCCTCACGCTCCCGGTGGCTGCCGCTGATGCCACCGAGCACCCCCGGCCGGCCAAGGCGCGCAAGGCCGCCCACCACCGAGCCGAGCTCATACGAGCCAGGGCTCGCGTCGCAGCGCTGCAGGCAGCCCGCGCCCGCGCCGTGGCGAGGACGCATGCCCTCGCATTGGCCAGGGTGAAGCTGCGCCTGAGGGAGACGAAGTCGGTGCCCAAGCGTGCCTCCATCGTCTTCGACAAGAACTGGAGGAACCCCTACCGCTCGACGGTCACCTTCAGGGCCTGGGCGAAGGTGGGCAAGAAGAAGTGGGTGCCGATCGAACGCGCGTCGTGGCGAGCCGGGTCGGGCGTCGGCGGCGCGACCGGCAAGGACGAGTGTCACCGCGGCTCGGGCTGGGCGCCCAACGGCACCTACTCGTTCGTGCAGCACAACCGCCGCAAGGCTCCGCTCATCAACGGTCGGGTCTTCGAGCTGCAGCCGCAGGCCTGCAGGAACGGCACCACCCGCCAGCTGATGTTCATCCACTCCGAGCAGAACTGGGACAACACCCAGTGCAGGAACACTCAGGGTGACGACGGCTGTCGCTGGGAGGTCCCGGTCGTCAACGACTACCGGTCCTACGGCTGCATCAAGATGGACCCCGACGACCTGGCGGCGCTGACGCGGCGGTTCCACCGCTACTTCAAGGCCGAGACGCGCTACCCGACCTCGGTGGTCAAGGTCCGCGTCAAGCGCTGAACCTGCCCCCCGCCTCACTCGAAGCGCGGCGGCTTGCGGTGCTGCTCGGCCAGGGCGTCCCTGGCCCACCGGGGCAGGATGAAGATGCCCTCGGCACGCACCGTCGTCTCGCCGTCGGCACGACGCAGCTCGCCCATCACGAACGTCTTGACGCCCTCGACCCGGTCGATCCAGGCCTCCGCCGAGCAGTCGCCGAGTGGCGTGTTCTGCTCGTAGCGCAGGGTGAGCGTCCCGGTCATCCCGGGCGCACCGCCCGCGGCGCCCGCCTCGCCGAGCAGCTGGTCGAGAACCAGTGCGAGCACGCCACCGTGCACGCAGCCGGGTGGACCCTCGTAGAGGGCGCCGAGGTGGAAGCTGCTCCAGGCCCGGCCGTCGTCCGACTTCTCGACCTGGAGAGGTACGGCGACCGGGTTGCGGAGCCCGACGACCGCATTCCCGTGCCCGCGCACCATCCCCGAGGAGCTGAGGCTGACCCCGAAGCTCCCCGGGATCTGCTCGGCGGCCAGTCGGGCGGTCAGCCGGTCGATCTCTGCCCGGACCTCGGTGGCGACCTCGGGCTGGACCGTCGTACGCAAGGAGGCGTCGGCGAGTGCGCGGACGCTGTCGGCGAGCCCGCCGAAGACCACTCGCTCCTGCTCGAGCTCGGCCTCGTCCATCTCGACCACGGTGTACTGCACGCGTTTCATGGCAGCAGACTAGGAGCGAGGACACGAACGTCGCGGTCCTGGTCGCCGAACGGCCTTCGGGGCAGGCGCCCCCGTCAGCGGTTCACGCGGGGGACCGGCGCGCGCATCAGGCGGATGCGTACGACGGTGGCGCAGACGGCGACCACGGCGCACACGGCGGCGGCGGCGGCGATCGCGGGCAGCTCGGTGAGCAGGAAGACGATCAGCACGAGCCCGGCCAGGCCGGTCGACACCCAGGCCGTCCGCAGGGCCGAGCGACTGAGGTCGGCTCGCCGGATCACGGTGCTGAAGTCGATGTCGTCGCTGGGTGGTCTGACGAAGGCAGGCTCGCCCGAGCTCATGTTGCCCGCCGGGGAGTCGTAGGTGCTCATCTGCTGGCGACCCGCCTGCTGAGGGATGGGGCCGTGCTGCGAACGAGGCACGGGCACGTCGGTCTGCTCCGGCTTGGTGAGGGGCAGGACGAACGAACGTTCGAGCCATGCGGGAGTCCGGAAGTGGTCCGGGACGGTCGACGCGACCGCGCGTCGCGACCGGGCCGCCGAGCGCATGCGCGACCGACGCAAGCCGACGCTGTCGTGCGTCGCATCGTCAGTCGAGACCTGGTCCATGGGTCCTCCCGGTGTCGTTCGCACGAGTGTGCACCTGTTGAGGTGATCACCGACACAATCTGGGCCCATTTTTCGGTCGTCGTGGTCAAAAGTCCGGTCCGTAAGATAGTCCAAAATGGGCATTCATCAGCAAGAACGAACAAAACGGATGGGTGTCACGTCGAGGAGCTTGGACGCCGGCGTCGCTTCGCGACGGTGTGTCAGGCGTCCGTGGCGCGGTGCCGACAGCCGTGGCAGCGGCAGGTCAGCAACGCCCGCAGCCCGTTGTTCACCTCGTCGAAGGACCTCACCGGTGCGCCGGGGAACCCCAGTCGGAGGCTCCGGACTCCCTGGTCGGTGATCACCGCGAGCTCGAGGCCGAAGCGGTCCAGGGCTCGCGGGAGCACGGCCTCGGCGTCCGGGAAGTCGTGCGCCCGGACGCAGGCGAGGAGCTCCGCGGTGTGCGCCTCCGCCAGGTGCGTCAAGGCGGCAGGAGCGTCTCGCCAGAGCGGGTCCGGCTCGGCGTCGCGGAACTCGGCGACCGGCACGGTCACCGAGGTGGTGCTGACGAGCCTGGTCGAGAGCAGTGTGAGCCGGTAGGCGCTGAGTCGCTCGTCGAGCGGCGCGCACCTGCTCGCCGTACCCGTCAGGTGCAGGGCGCGGAACGGCGTCGGCCCCGGGATCGCCACGGTGACCACGGGGCACCAGCCGAGGAGTCGCACCACGTGCGAGCCCGGCTCGAGCTGCACCAGTGGCTCGCCGTCGGGCTGGTCGCTGACCCGCACCAGCGTGAGCGAGCCGGCCGCCGCGCTGTTCCGGCTGATCAGGCTGCCCACCCGCGCCTGGGCGAGTGCGGTCCGCGCCCGCTGGGCCAATGTGGGTTCGCTCGAGGGCGGCTCGCTCATGGCACATATCATTTAGGTAAGGCTTGCCTAAATCAAGGCTGGAACAGCAGAAGCCGGCTCCCGACCCCCTCGACGGCCGGACGCGCCGCTCACCGGGTGGTCGCGTGGCAGCCCTAGGATGTCCGCTCGTGCCCCGCTCCGCGTTCCTGGTCCGGTTGGCAGTGGTCGCCACCCTCGCGTCGGCAGCGCTGCTGGCGGCTGCCTACGCCCTGTCGCACCCGCTGTTCGGGGTCGGGGGCGACGAGATGGCTCACTTCGACTACGCCTACCAGGTCTGGCACGGTCACCTGCCGGTCTTCGAGCGCGGCCTGGTGGTGCAACCGCCGTGGGGGACGCGCCCGCCGACCCAGTGGACCGCCCAGCACCCACCGTTGTTCTACCTGCTCACGGCGCCGTTCGTGGGGCCGCTCGTCGACGACGGCCGCTACGTCGCCGCCGGGTACGCGGCCCGCGCGGTCAGTGCCGTCATCGCCGTCGGCCTGACCGCGGCCATCATGTGGCTCGGTCGGGAGGTCGCGCCGCGCCGCCCGGCCCTGTGGCTGACGGCCGGCGTCGTGGCGGCGGTGAACCCGCCGGTGGTGATCTTCGGTGGTTCGGTCTACAACGACAACCTGATGGTGCTCTTCGCCACCCTGCTCATCGCCGTCACCGTGCGGATGCTGCGGAAGGGGCCGTCCGCGTGGACGCTCGGACTCTTCGGGCTCTTCACCGCCGGTGCGTTGTGGACCAGGGCCTCGGCCCTGCTCCCGATCGGGCTGTGCGGCCTCGCCCTGGGACTCGCCTGGGTCCTGCGCCGGAGACCGGCGTGGCGTGCGCTCGTCGGGCTCGGTGCCGTCAGCCTCGCGGCAGTGGCCTCGATCGCGTGGTTCTACCTGCGCAACCGCAGGCTCACCGGGAACCTGGCCGGAGCCCGACTGGGCGAGGATCTCAGCTACCTGCAGAATCGCCGCACCCGCTCCTTCCACGACGTGATCACAGATCCGTCCGTCTGGCGCGGATGGCACCACGCGTGGGGGTACGGCATCGTCCCCGCGTTGTGGGCCGCGGCGATCCTGGTGGGTCTCCCGCTGCTCGTCGCCGGGTTGCTCGCCGTCCGCCGGTTGCTCCGCACCCGCGAGGCTCACGAGCTCTGGACTGTGCTCATCCTCGTCGGCCTGGTCGTCGGCGTGATCTTCATCCAGGCCGAGTACACGGCCAACCGGGGCGGTACGTCGTGGCGCTACATGAAGCCGCAGCTCCCCGCGATCGCGCTCGGTGTGGCCTGGACGCTCACGGCCTCGCGCCGACTGGCCGTGGTGCTGGTGCCCGCCTGGGTGCTGGCGGTCGTGCTGCCGCTGGCAGCCGACTGCGTCAAGGCCCTGATCGAACCGAGCGTGCAGAGCGCCGCACCCACGTACCCGCTCGCCACGAGCACCGTCCTCGTCCTCGGGTTCACCGCACTCACGGTGGCGGTGATGGCGATCCTGCTGCTCCCACGGCCGGTGCGAGTGCTCGCTCCGGCCGTCGTGGCGCCGGACCCCGAGATGACGCCGTCCGGAACACGAGTGGGCCCCCAGGGGATCGAACCCTGAACCCGCGGATTAAAAGTCCGCTGCTCTGCCGATTGAGCTAGAGGCCCCGATCGGACCGTGTCGACGAGAGTCCGTGGGCATTTCCGACCTCGATCGACCCGATCCGCAGGCACAGTATGCCCGGGTCGAGGTGACGACTTCGCACACTCCGGTGGGCCCGACTCGCGTTTGGGCTGAGGATTGGTAGTCTGGTCACGCAGGGTGCAAGTTCCAGCGGTTACACAACGCTTGTTGGAGTTTGTGGTCCAACGGCGTTTCTTCTCTTTGCTACATGGCTTGCGAGGCGGGACGGCGTATCACCCGCACTCTGCAGGGGCCGCCGAAGTGGCGGTCTCCACGCCAGTAACAGGAGAAAATGAGCATGGCTCAAGGCACCGTGAAGTGGTTCAACGCTGAGAAGGGCTTCGGCTTCATCGCCCAGGAGAACGGCGGCGACGACGTCTTCGTTCACTACTCGGCCATCCAGTCGCAGGGCTACAAGTCCCTCGACGAGAACCAGAAGGTCGAGTTCGACGTCACCCAGGGCCCCAAGGGTCCCCAGGCGGAGAACGTTCGTCCTCTCTGACCCAGGTACAGAACAGACAGCAGGGCCTCGACCACCGGTTGGGGCCCTGCTGCCTTACCGGACCCGCAGTCAACGGTGCTCGCTGACGCAGCACGTTGGTGTCCACATGGTGGTTTGCCCCGAATCGGGCACGGGTAGGAGTCGGTCAACCCCGTCCGAGGGGATACGAGGGAAGGGGACTTGGACGCGTGGATCCGTTTGACGTGCGCTTGCAGGACGACGAGCTGCTCGACGAGGTGGAGCTGACCACCAACCTGATCGTGGCCGCCAACCAGTCCGACGCGCACATGTCCGTCACCGAGATCGACGAGATCCTCGGTGTGATCCCCCACCCACGTCAGGGCCGACTCGAGACGCCCCATCGGGCTCCCGAGTTGCGCGCGGAGTCGGGCCAGGTCCTAGCATGTGACCCGTTCTGATCCTCCTCCTAGGAGTTCACCCGTGGCCCTGCGCTTCAAGCCTGTGGACAACGTCTTCTACCAGCTGCTGACGGAGTCCGCGTCCCACCTGGTCGAAGGCGCCGGAATCCTTGCCGAGATGCTCGGTGACGGCGCCGACCGCCCGGCCATCGCCGACCGCATGCGGGACGCCGAGCACCGCGCCGACGAGACCACCCACGAGATCGCCAAGCGGGTCAACGCCACCTTCGTGACGCCGTTCGACCGCGAGGACATCTACGCCCTCGCCTCCGGCCTCGACGACGTCATGGACTTCATGGAGGAGGCGGTCGAC
The DNA here is from genome assembly GCA_963797525.1 of uncultured Actinomycetota bacterium. Classification (GTDB taxonomy): domain Bacteria; phylum Actinomycetota; class Actinomycetes; order Propionibacteriales; family Nocardioidaceae; genus Marmoricola. The sequence continues at coordinate 1,516,195 of CAWCPT010000014.1, read as the reverse complement.
CTCACCGTCCTCTACGAGGTCGAGAAGCTCCCGCGTCGGCTGGCCGACCAGGTCGACGTGCTCCAGCGGTGTGCGGAGCTCACCGCCGAGGCGATGCCCCGGCTGCAGTCGATGAAGGACCTCGAGGAGTACTGGATCGAGATCAACCGGCTGGAGAACTCCGGCGACAAGAGCTACCGGCGGATCCTGGCGAAGCTCTTCAGCGGCCAGTACGAGGCGCTCGAGGTGCTCAAGCTCAAGGACATCGTCGACTCCCTCGAGCACGCGATCGACGCCTTCGAGAAGGTCGCCAACATCATCGAGCAGATCCACGCCAAGGAGTCCTGAGCGGTGGATCTCGCGATCGTCATCGCGGTGGTCGTCGTTGCCCTCGTGTTCGACTACACGAACGGGTTCCACGACGCCGCCAACGCGATCGCCACCTCGGTCTCGACGCGCGCGCTGACCCCGCGGATCGCGCTGACGATGGCGGCGATCATGAACTTCGTCGGTGCGCTCCTGGGCCAGGAGGTCGCGCACACCGTCAGCGAGGTGATCACTCCGCCGCCGGGCAACGCAGGTCTCGTGATCGTGCTGGCGGGGCTGCTGGGCGCCATCACCTGGAACCTGGTCACCTGGTACTTCGGCCTTCCGTCCTCCTCCTCGCACGCACTGATCGGCGGCCTGGTCGGGCGGCCATCGCCTACTCCGCGCTGGACGACGTGCCGGGGATCGTGCACTGGCCGACGATCTGGGACAAGGTGCTGATCCCGATGGTGGCCTCACCGCTGTTCGGGTTCGCCGCGGCGTTCGCGGTGATGCTCGCGATCATGTGGATCTTCCGCCGCAAGTCGCCGTCCAAGGTGATGCGCGGGTTCCGCCTCTCGCAGACCGTGTCGGCCGCGGCGCTCGCCCTCGGTCACGGCCTCCAGGACGCGCAGAAGACGATGGGCGTGATCTTCCTGGCGCTGGTGGCGAGCGGGCACGCCTCGGCCGACGACCCGCTGCCGCTGTGGGTGATCATCTCCGCCGCGAGCGCGATCTCGCTCGGCACCTACTCCGGTGGCTGGCGGATCATGCGCACCCTCGGGCGCAGGATCATCCACCTCGACCCCGCCCGCGGCTTCGCCGCCGAGTCGGTCGGCGCGACGGTGCTCTACACGACGGCGTTCATCTGGCACGCGCCCGTCTCCACGACCCACATCATCACCTCGGCGATCATGGGCGCCGGCGCCACCAAGCGCTTCTCGGCCGTCCGCTGGGGCGTCGCGCGCTCGATCCTGGTCGCCTGGGTCTCCACCTTTCCCGCCGCGGGGCTCGTGGCGGCAGCGGTGTACGCCGTGCTGACGTGCGTCTTCCGGCTGCCCTGACCTGCGCAGGCTCGTTCAGCTCAGCGGGATCCGCAGCCGCCAGCCGACCTGGATCAGGTCGGGGTCCTTGATCTGGTCGTTGGCCGCGACGATCTGCGGCACCGTCGTCCTGCCGAAGTCGCGCGCCTTGCGGACGATGCCGGTCAGGGTGTCGCCGGCCTCGACGCGGTAGAGGAGCCAGCCGATCAGGTCCGGGTAGATGACCACGGGCACCTCGCGCAGGTCGCTGCCCGGTCCGGGACCGGGCCCGGGGTTGTCGCCGAAGACCTGCAGCGTGAGCGGCGTACCGGCACGCGGGGGCACTCTCACCTTGAGCGTCGCGGTGAACTCGCCGATCGCCGCCATCCCGCCGCTGGACTGCGCGGAACCCGTCGCGACCACCTTGCCGCTCCGGTTGACCAACCGCATCCCGATCGTGCCCTCGAAGCCGGTCCCGATGCCGGTGACGGTGAACGCACGCCCGACCAGGTCGCCCTTGGCCGGCTGCCGCACCTTGATGTCGCTGAGAATCCCCATCCCTGCCTCCTGGGTGTGTGGCCTGCCAACGTAGGGGTTGGGGAGGGCGGCCGGTAGGGGCGCCTGGGACGGTGCAGCCCGGAGACCGATCCGAAGAACGGGTCGGACTCAGCCGAAGCGGCCGGAGATGTAGGCCTCGGTGGCGGCCTCGTCGGGGACGCTGAAGATCTTCTTGGTGGGGTTCATCTCGATCAGCTTGCCGGGCTTGCCGGCGCCGGCGATGTTGAAGAACGCAGTGTCCTCGGAGACGCGGGCTGCCTGCTGCATGTTGTGGGTCACGATCACGATCGTGTACTCCGACTTGAGCTCGTGGATCAGGTCCTCGATGGCGGAGGTGGAGATCGGGTCGAGGGCGGAGCACGGCTCGTCCATCAGGAGCACCTGGGGCTCGACGGCGACGGCGCGGGCGATGCACAGCCGCTGCTGCTGGCCACCGGAGATGCCCATGCCCGGCTTGCCCAGCCGGTCCTTGACCTCGTTCCAGAGGTTCGCGCTGCGCAGCGACCGCTCCACGACGTCGTCGGCCACGCTCTTCTTGAGCTTGGTGTTGTTCAGCCGCAGACCGGCGAGCACGTTCTCGTAGATCGACATGGTCGGGAACGGGTTCGGACGCTGGAAGACCATGCCGATCATCCGGCGCACCTCCACCGGGTCGACGGAGGGGTCGTAGAGCGACTGGCCGTCGACGACGACCTTGCCCTCGACGCGCGCACCGGGGATGACCTCGTGCATCCGGTTCAGCGATCGCAGGAAGGTCGACTTGCCGCACCCGGAAGGCCCGATCAGGGCGGTGACCGAGCGGGCGGGGATGGTCATCGAGACCCCCTCCACGGCGTGGAAGTCGCCGTAGAAGATGTCCAGGTCGGAGATGTCGATGCTCTTGGCCATCGTGTTCCTTTCAACCCTCGGCAGAGGGAGTCAGTGGCCCTTCCTGGGGGCAAAGATACGGCCGAGCACGCGCGCGAGGACGTTGAGCACAGGACGATCAGGATCAGCACCAGTGCTGCACCCCACGCCATCGGCCGAGCGATCTCGGGGTGGTTGCCCGGTTGCGTGTAGCTGTAGTAGATGAAGACCGGCAGGGTCATCATCTGGTCCTTGAACAGGTTGAAGTTCGTGGAGTCCGTCGACCCGGCGATGATCAGCAGCGGTGCGGTCTCGCCGATCACCCGGGCGATGGCGAGCGTGATGCCGGTGATGATGCCCGCCAGGGCGGTCGGCAGGACGATCTTCACGATCGTCTTCCACTTCGGCACACCCAGGGCGTACGCCGCCTCGCGCAGGTCCGCCGGCACCAGCTTCAGCATCTCCTCGGCGGAGCGGACCACGATCGGGATCATCAACAGGGACAGCGCGACGGCGCCACCGAGTCCCATGTGCACGCCGGGTCCGAAGAACACGACGAACAACGCGTAGGCGAAGAGTCCGGCGACGATCGAGGGGATGCCGGTCATCACGTCGACCAGGAAGCGGATCGACGAGCGCCATCCGCGACTTGCCGCTGTACTCGACGAGGTAGACCGCGGTCATCAGGCCGATCGGCACCGAGATCACCGCTGCGGCGCCGGTGATCAGGAGCGTGCCGATGATCGCGTGGTAGATCCCGCCCTTCTCGCCGACGATGTTGCGCATCGACCACGTGAAGAACTTCAGGTCGAGGACGGGCAGTCCCTCCCGCAGCACGGTCCACAGCAGCGAGACCAGCGGCACGAACGCGATGCCGAGGGCGACCCAGATCAAGCCGGTCACGAACCGATCGGTGGCGGCGCGGTTGTTCTCCACGACACGCGACCAGAGCGGCAGCACGACCAGGTAGAGCAGCAGCGCCACGATGACGATCGGGACGAGGGTCCAGCCCAGGAGCAGACCGACCAGTCCGGAGGTCGCGAACGAGACGACGACCACGAGCAGTGGCGCCCAGCGGGGCAGCCGCGCGTGGCGCAGGGGCACGTGCTCCGCGGGGGGAGCGGGCTTCTCCAGGAGCGTGGTCATGCCCTCACCTCACTGCGGGAGACGATCCAGCGGGCCGCGAAGTTGACCACGAACGTGATCACGAACAGCACCAGGCCGCTGGCGATCAGCGCGTTGACCTGGAGGCCGGTCGCGTCGGCGAACGTGAGCGCGATGTTGGCCGCGATCGTCGAGGGGTTGGTCGAGGAGATCAGGTTGAAGGTGACCACGCCGCTGGCGGAGAGCACCATCGCCACCGCCATCGTCTCGCCGAGCGCCCGTCCGAGTCCGAGCATGGCCGCCGAGACGATGCCCGACTTGGCGTAGGGGAGGACGGAGAGCCGGATCATCTCCCAGCGGGTGGCGCCCAGGGCGAGCGCGGCCTCCTCGTTGAGGCGCGGGGTCTGCGCGAAGATCTCACGGGAGATGGCGGTCACGATCGGCAGCACCATGATCGCCAGCACGATCGAGGCGGTCAGGATGGTGCGGCCGGTGGTCGAGGCCGGCCCGGCGAAGAAGGGGATCCACGAGAGGTGGTCGGCCAGCCACTCGTACAGCGGCACCAGCCGGGGGCCGAGGAACAGCCCGCCCCAGAGGCCGTAGATCACGCTGGGCACGGCGGCCAGCAGGTCGACCATGTAGCCGATGATGGTGGCGATCCGGCGCGGCGCGTAGTGCGAGACGGCCAGCGCGACGCCGATGGCGAGCGGCAGGGAGATGAGGAGGGCGAGGACGGCGGCCAGCAGCGTGCCGAAGACCAGCGGCCACACGTAGGCCACGAAGTTGGCAGCATCCGCTGAGGTCGTCAGGCCCCGCCCCGAAGGCGGGTGCCCCCTCGACGGTGAGGAAGATCGCCACGCCGGCCAGGGCGAGCAGGATGACCAGGCCGGCGCCGCGGGAGAGGTTGGCGAAGACCACGTCACCCAAGCGGCGCTTGGGTGACGCGGTCCTCGCCTCGGTTGTGCTCACGGTGTGATGTGCTCCGGACTCACTTCGAGGAGATCGAGCTGACGATCTTCTGGGCCTTCTCGGCGAACGACGCCGGAAGCGGTGCGGAGCCGGCGTTGTCGGCAGCGTCCTTCTGGCCCTCGTCGCTGACGACGTAGGTGAGGAAGCCCTTGACCAGGTCGGCCTTGGCGCCGTCGTACGTCGGGCACGCGATCAGGTAGGAGGTCAGCATCAGCGGGTAGGCACCCTGGGCCGTCGTGGTGCGGTCGATCTTCACGGCCATGTCGTTCTCGGGACGACCCTCCTCGAGAGGGGAGGCCTCGACGGCGGTGGCCGCGCCCTCGGCAGACGGCTCGACCCACTGGTCGCCGACCTTGATCTTCGCCGCGGAGAGGTCACCGACCTGGCTGAGGTCGGCGTACCCGATGGTGCCCTTGCCGCCCTTGACCGCGGAGATCATCCCCGAGGTCTGGTTGGCGCCCTCGCCGGACTTGATCGGCCACACCTTGTCGGCCGGGTGCGTCCAGGCCCCGCCGCCGGCCTGCTCGAGGTAGTCCGTGAAGTTCTTGGTGGTGCCGGACTCGTCGGAGCGGTGGACGGGGTCGATCTTGGTCGAGGGCAGCTTCGCGTCGGGGTTGTCGGCCTTGATGGCCGCGTCGTCCCACGACGTGATCTTGCCGTCGAAGATGCTGGCGATGGTCTTGGGGGAGAGCTGGAGGTCGGTGACGCCCTCGAGGTTGAAGACGACCGCGATCGGGCTGACGTAGTTGGGGACCTCGATGGCGTCGGCGCCGCAGTTCTTCTTGGCCGCGGCCACCTCGCCCTTCTCGGCGTCGAGGGCGGAGTCGGATCCGGCGAAGTCGATGCCGCCGGCGTTGAACTTCTCCACGCCGGCACCCGAACCGGACGGGTCGTAGTTCACGGTGGCGCCGCTGTTCTGCTTCTGGAAGCCGGCGCGCCAGGCGTCCATCGCGGACTCCTGGGCGCTGGAGCCGGCGCCGTCGAGCTTGCCCGAGAGCTTGCTGCCGCCGCTGCTGTCGCTGCTGCCGGAGGATTCGTTGCCGGCGCCGCACGCCGAGACGGCGAGGCCGAGGGCGATTGCCGCGATGCCGGGGGCGGCGACGCGGCGAAGGGAAGTGGGGTTCACTCTCACTCCTGAGTTCACAGTTGAGTTCACAGTTGTTGTCAGGGGTGAACCTAGGAACCGGAAGTGACCGGGTGCGCCGCCGCAGGTGAACGAGGGGTGAACGGTGCCCGCCGAGATGACGACGTCCCGTGCTGCCTGAGACGACCGTCACATGAACAGGTGCAGGTCAGAGCACCAGATGACGCTCGGCGGCGAGGACCGCGCCCTTCCGGTGGTGGGCCACCACCAGCTCGGAGGGAGACAGGGGTTCCTCGCTCACGCCGAGGATCTCGAACAGGCGCGGCAGCACCGGTCGGTGGCTGCAGAGCACCATCGGCTGGGTCGACTCCAGCAGGACGGCCATCAGCTCGCCGGCGCTCCGGTCGTCGTACCCCTCCTCGGAGAGCTCGTCGTTCTCCTCGAGGGGAATCACCTGCTCCTCGGCGTACGGCCGGACGGTCTGCACGCACCGGGTGCTCGACGAGCTGAGCACCCGCGAGATGCCGTAGGCGTGCAGCAAGGGTGGCAGGGCGGCAGCCTGGACCAGGCCGGCGTCGTTGAGCGGCCGGAGCGCGTCCGTCCCGTCCCAGGCGGATCGCTTGAGGGCCTTGGCGTGGCGTACGACGATCAGCGCCGAGGTGTTCCTCCGCGTCTCCCGGAACTGGTCGAGCAGGTCGATGTCGTCGAGGTAGGTCAGGGAACGGGCCGCGTCGTCCGGGAGGAACCAGCCGAGGTCGTCGACCTCGTCGTTCGCCTGGTACGTCGAGAGGTCGTCGTCCCCGATCACGTGGCCGACCCAGTAGTGCACGATCTTGGCCCGTCCTCCGCTCACGTTGTAGAGCTGCGGACGCAGCGGTCGACCGAGCCGGATCTCCACACCGGTCTCCTCGAGCACCTCGCGGACGGCGGTCGCGGTGACGTGCTCGCCGGGGTCCTGCTTGCCCTTGGGGAACGACCAGTCGTCGTACTTCGGGCGGTGGACGAGCAGCACCTCGCGTCCCTGCGGACCCTTCCTGGTGACCACGGCGCCTGCTGCCACCACGTCCGCTCCACTGGCAGCACCGGGCTCGGACGAGGTGGGGGGAGCCATGGTCCAAATCCTGACATGGAGAGCGCCTGCTGCCTACGGCTACTCTCGCCCGGGCAGCGCGAGTCTGGCGCCGCGACGACGAGGAGAGGTGGACCCGGTGGCACGCGGACGCGTCTCGGCACGCAGGGTGCTCCTCGCAGTGGTGGTGCTCAGCCTGGTGATCGGTCTCGTCGTCGTCGGGGTCCACCTCTGGCAGCGGCAGCACCGCACCGAGCTCGACCAGGCCCTCGACGCGGTGCCCGCCGGCTCGCTGAGGGTGGCGTTCACGGACTGGGAGACGGTGCGCACTCGGCTCGAGGCGCGTCTCGGCACGTCTCCGGACAAGGCCGCCATCGAGAAGTTCATGTCCCGGGCGTACGACAGCGACTTCTCGGCGGCGTCCAGCATCGACGAGGCAGCCGTAGCCCTCCAGGCGAACTACGGGTTCGGACCCGCGACGGCACAATGGGAGGCCTACGCCCAGAGTCGCCGCGGCGCGACGATGGTGCTGGCTCCCGGTGACGACGCCGACTTCGACGAGCTCGCGGACAACCTCCGCGACCTGGGCTACCGGAAGCCCAAGGACGACGACGGGGTCTGGAGGGGTGGCGCCGACCTGGTTGCCGGGATCGACCCGACCATCACCCCGGAGCTGCAGTACGTCGTGCTGCTCCCCGACCAGCGCCTCGTGGTCACCAGCGACAACGCCGGCTACGCCGCCGAGGCGGCCGGGGCGGCCTCTGGTGACCGACCGTCCCTGCGCGACAAGGACGGGATCGCCGGACTCGCCTCACGGCTCGGGGAGCCGGCCAACGCGATGGTGTGGTCCGGCGACTTCGCCTGTGACGACCTGGCCATGTCGCGAGCCGACTCCGACGACCAGGCCAAGGCCGAGCAGCTGGTGAGCAAGGCGGGTGGGGTCTCGCCGCTGGCCGGCCTGGCGATGGGGATGGAGCCGGACCGGACCCTGCGCGTGGTCGCGCACTTCGAGGACTCCGACCGGGCGCGGCAGAACCTGCGACCTCGGGCTCGGCTGGCGGTCGGGGAGGCTGTCGGGCGTGGGGGCTCCTTCTCTGACTCGTTCCGGCTGACCGGCTCCAAGGCAGTGGGCAGCGAGGTGGTGCTCGACCTCGAGCCGCGCGACAAGACGGGGTTCGTCCTCTCCGCCTTGTACGACGGTCCGGTGCTGTTCGCGACCTGCTGAGCACGCGCGCCTGCTCAGTCGTCGGCGAGCAGCTCCCGGTGGACGGGCAGGGCGAGGAACCCGGCCGCCAGGTCCTCGTCGCCGATCCCGTCGGCGTACTCCCTGAGGTAGGCGCGCGCCTGGGCCAGCACCGAGTCGGCGCGGGGGTCCCCGGCCGCCACCAGGATCCGGTGGCAGGTGCGGAGCATCTCGCCCGGGAGGACCGTGCCGGAGAGGCCCTCGGCGTCCAGCTGACCCAGCAGCGGCTCGACGAGGGCCGTCGCGCGGTCGAGGTCGCCACGTCCCAGCGCCACCGCGGCCAGGCCGGTGATCGGTTCGCGGGTCGCGAGGTGCAGGCCGGAGAAGAACGTGATCGCCTCGTCGAACCCCTCCTCCGCCTCGTCCCACCTGCCCGCTGCGAGAGCGGCGTACCCGAGTCCCACCTGGGCGTGCCCGCGGTCGAGGTCGGACTGGGTCGTCCGGCTGACCTCGACGGCCTCGCGGGCAGTCGCCAGCGCCCGGTCGTGGTCGCGCTGCAGCACCGCCGACGTGGTCATCCGGGCCAGCAGGTCCACCTCGAGCGTCTGCGCGCCGACGTCCCTGGCGATCTCCAGCGACTCCTCGAGCCGTGCGTCGCCCTCGGCGAACCGCCCGGTGAAGGTGTCCACGACCCCGTGCACCAGCACGTAGGTGGCGCTCGCCTCGCGCTCCTCGAGCTCCCGCGTGAGCGCGGTCGCCTCGACCGCCCACCGCCGGGACTCGGCCAGGCGGCCCCGCATCAGCGCGACCGACGCGAGGTTGCCCAGGTTGACCGCCTCGCGGTAGCGGTGCCCGGACCGCCGGAAGATCGGCAGCGTCTCCTCCAGGGAGGCCTGGGCCTCCTCGTAGCGGCCCATGTTGAAGAAGGTGGTGGCGCGCTGGGCGAGTGCAGCACTCTCCATCTCGGTGTCCCCGTCCCGCGCGAAGACGTCGCGCGCCTCCGCCGCCAGGTCGAGGGAGGTCGGGTAGTCGCCGACGTTGCCGGCGACCATCGAGAGGTAGCGCAACCCCTCGCCGACCAGGGTGGGCCGGCCGGCCGAGCGGGCCAGCTCCACGGCCAGGGTCAGGCACGAGCGTGCCGCGTCGGGGTCCTCCGCCCAGGTCAGGGCCTTGCCCTGCCAGAGGGTGGTCTCGGCGCGCAGGTCGTCGCGATGGATGGCGATCGAGAGCTGGACCGCCTCGCCGGCGTGCTTGCGGGCGCGGTCGTAGTCGCTGCCCACGAACGCGACCCGGCTCTGGGCGAGCAGGAGCTGCACCCGGCGGGCCTGGTCGAGGTCGGGCTCGAGCCCAGCCATCTCCTCCAGCACCTCGTGCTGCTCGTCGCGTCGGCCGGTGCGGTCGAGGAGGGCCTCGCGGGCAGCGAGGACGTCGAAGCGGAGGCCCAGGTCGTCGACGGCGACGAGCTCCTGGGCGCTGGTCAGCATCCTGCTCGCCTCGTCGAGGGCGTACACGGAGGCGGCGCCCTTGCCGGCGCGGAGGTACCAGGTCGCCGCGGTCGGGTCGTGGGCACGTTCGTAGTGCTCGGCGATCACGGCGGCGTACTCGTCCTCACGACCTACGGCCGCGCTGGTCTCGGCCAGCCACTCGGCGGCACCGCGGTGGTAGCGCTCGCGCTGGGCACGCAGCACCCCGTCGTACGCCACGTCGCGGAGCAGCGCGTGCTTGAACAGGAACTCTCGCGCGGTCGCGAACCGCGAGACCTCGCGCTGGAGCAGGACCTCGCGTCGGCGCAGGCTGTCCAGGCTCCCCAGGGTGACGGCCGGGTCCGTCGTTCCGGCCGAGCCGTCGTCGATGTGCGCGACGGCCTGGTCCCAGAACACGCGTCCGACGACGGAGGCGCGCTGGAGCAGGTTGCGTTCCTGGGCGCTGAGCGCGTCCATCCGGGACTGGAGCACGCCCTTGAGCGTCGAGGGCACGGCGACGGTCTTCACCAGCTCGCCGACCACCCACCAGTGCGGTTCAGCGCGGACGACGACGCCGGCGTCCAGCAGCCAGGTGACCAGCTCCTCGATGTAGAAGGGGTTGCCCTCGGCGGTGTCCATCACCAGGTCGGCCAGCGCGTCGGGCAGCTCGGGCACCCGGTTGAGGAGCTGTGTGATCAGCTCGCGACTCTCGCGGCGGGACAACGGGATGAGCGCGAGACGCACGTGGTGGGCGAGCCCCTCGCCCCAACGTGGCCGTGCCTCCAGGAGCGAGGGCCGTGTCGTGGCGACGACGAGGACCGTCGCCTCGCTGAGCGCGGGGCTCACCGCGTCGAGCCACCTCAGGGTGCCCTCGTCGGCCCAGTGCAGGTCCTCGAGGAGGATCACGACCGGCGCCTGCCGGCTGAGCACGTGGAAGTAACGGCCCAGGAGCTCGGTGCCCTGGTCCCTGAGGGCCTGCGGGTCCGAGGGCAGCTCGAACGCTGCCGTGTCGGCGTCGAAGCCGAGCCAGGCGCCGACGAGAGCACCGCTGCGAGGACCCTCGTCTGGACCGAGGGCGGCGGTGAATCCCTCGGTGAAGGCGCGCCGCACGGTCTCGGTCGTGTCGTCGACCTGGATGCCGAGCCTGGACGTGAGCACGTCGCGCAGCAGCCCGTTGACCGTGTTCTGGGTGTACGGCGAGGCGCGGCCCCGGAACCACCACACCGTCTCGACCCTCTCGGCGAGCCAGGCGTCGAAGTCGAAGAGCAGCCGGGACTTGCCGACCCCCGCGTCGCCCATCACGGTGACCAGGCGCCACGACGACTCGTGGGTCACGTCGGCGAGCCGGTCCTGGAGGAAGCCCAGCTGCAGCTCCCGCCCGACGGTGCTGGTCTCGACACCCTCGACACCGCCGACCCGGTCGATCTGGAAGCCGGTGTGCCGCTCGGACCGCACCACCCACGCATCGACGGGCTCGTCGATGCCCTTGAGCTGGAGACCCGGTCGCTCGTCCATCCCGAACGCCCCGCGGATCTGGCGTCGGGTCTCCCGGGAGACGAGGATCCCGTCGACCGGGGCGGCTGCCTGCAGCCGGCTGGCTCGGTTGACCGTGGGTCCGACCGCGACGAACCCCATGCCGCGCCGCTCGTCGAGCGTGCTGACCACCACCTCGCCGGTGTCGATGCCCACGCGCATGTGGAGCGTGACGCCGTAGCGGCGCTGCACGTCGGCGTTGAGCGCCTCGAGGTCGCGCACCATCGACAGTGCCGAGCGCACCGCCCGGTGGGCGTCGTCCTCGTAGGAACGGCTCAGGCCGTAGACGGCCATCACCGCGTCGCCGATGAATTTCTCGACGACGCCGCCCTGCTCCTCGATCGCCTCCTGCCAGCGCGCGAAGTAGGCGCCGACGACCTCGCGGGTGTCCTCGGCGTCGAGCTGCCGCGAGAGCACGGTGAAGTCGACGAGGTCGGCGAAGACCACGGTGACGAGCCGGCGCTGCTCGGAGCGAGGCGTCTCGAGCTCGGTCCGACGGGCCCGGAGCGGCGCCAGGGCTGTGTCCACCACCGCGTCCCCGAGCAGGCCGCGCTGCGCCTCGAGGGCGCTGATCGCCTTCTCGACCGAGGCGATCTCGTCCGCGGACGCAGCAGTGGGGGCGGAGGTGGGCCCTGCTCCGGCGGACCGCGGCTGCGGGGGTACCAGCGCGCGCTCGTGCGCAGTGGCCGGCTCCCAGGTCTGCCCCGACATGCGGGACACGCTAGGACAGCGCACCTGGTCCGGGCGAGGAATCTGAGGACTCGACTGTTGTCCGGCCTAGTCAACCGCCGCTACTTTCGTGCCACGAAAATCCGCGTCCCGGAGGTTGAGCATGCGCCACACGGCAACCGTCACGTCGATGTCATGGATTCCGTCCGACTCCCTCAGGGGCGCGCTCAAGACCGGGATGGACCTGCGGCTCTCCCACTGGGACACGCCGTTGCCGGACACGTTGAGCGGTCCCGACGAGCTGCACGAGCTGTGCCGCCACGACAAGTTCAGGTTCGCGAACCTCCTGTCCGTCTGGGCCGAGTTCGAGGACGGACGCGTCGTCGATGCCGGCCTCGACCCCGGCAGCGGTCTGGTGATGGGCGCGACCACGGTCCGGGTCGGCAGGATCGGCGCCACCTTCCGGGCGGCGCCGCTCCCGGTGCTGCGCCGCGAGCCGGTGCACGAGGACGGGGCGGTGCGGTTCGTCCAGACCGTCGGCGGGCGCACGGCGCTCCCGCTTCCGCGCCCGGTCCCGCACCCGCCGTACGTCCGCTGGCAGGCGCCGCTCGTGTGGACGACCCTGGCCGTCACGCTGCGGCCGGACGGTTCGAGCGACGTCGAGCTCGCGGGTGCGAGCGCCTTTCCCCGGCACTGGGTCTACGGCCCGGACGGGCGGGTCGCACTCAAGAGCGGGCTCGCCGACCAGGGACGCTGGATGGCGCACTCCTTCGGGGAGCGCACGCCCTGGTCGGACCACGACCGGCCTGCCCTGGTGGTCGCCGTGGAGAGCGAGCTGGAGCGCCGGCTGTCCAGCGACATCATGCGGGCAGGCACCCGACCCGAGATCCGCAACCTGCCGGAGGGCGCCGAGCTCACCCGCCAGGGAGTCTCGGGCGACGAGCTCTACCTCGTGCTCGACGGCATCGCCAAGGTCGACGTCGACGGGAGTCCGCTCGCCGAGCTCGGGCCGGGAGCAGTCCTCGGTGAGCGCGCCCTGCTCGAGGACGGCGTCCGCACCTCGACGGTCACCGCAGTCACTCCGCTCCGGGTGGCCGTGGCGTCGAAGGCCTCCATTGACCTCGATCGGCTCCGCATCCTCGCCGAGTCGCACCACCGCGAGGACCTCGTCGAGGCCGATCCGCCAGCTGAGAACCGCGGTTGACCGCTCAGGCGAGCCGGGCGCGCCTGCGACGGTGGTTGGCGATGAGCTGCTCCTGGAGGTTGCGCAGCGGTTCGTCGTCGGGCGAGGTCGCCTGCGTCCAGATGCCGTCGGCGTCGAGGTCCCAGCCCTGGGTGTGATCGTCGAAGGCGAGGTCGAGGACTCCGGCGACCTCGTCGACCTCGGTGGTCGAGGGCAGCTTGACGAGGACCTCGACCCGACGGTCGAGGTTGCGGTGCATCAGGTCCGCCGACCCGATCCAGGCGTTCGGCTCGCCACCGTTCTCGAACCACATGATCCGGCTGTGCTCGAGGTAGCGACCGAGGATCGAGCGCACCCGCAGCGTCTCGGAGAGCCCGGGGACGCCGGGACGCACGGCGCAGATGCCCCGCACGAGCAGGTCGACGGGTACGCCGGCGCGGGAGGCCTGGTACAGCTGGTCGATGAGTGCCTCGTCGACGATCGAGTTGGCCTTGATCCGGATCCGCGCCGGACGCCCGGCGCGGTGGTGGGCGATCTCGGCGCGGATCTGCTCGATCAGTCCGCTGCGCACCGAGTCGGGGGCGACCATCAGCTCGGCGTACGACGCGTTGCGCGAGTAGCCGCTGAGATTGTTGAAGAGGTGGGCGACGTCCTCGCCGATCGCCTCGTCCGTGGTGAGCAGCCCGAAGTCCTCGTACATGCGCGCGGTCTTGGGGTTGTAGTTGCCGGTGCCGATGTGGGTGTAGCGACGGATCCCCTCGGGCTCGTCGCGGACGACCATCGACAGCTTGCAGTGCGTCTTGAGACCGACCAGGCCGTAGACCACGTGGCAACCGGCGTGCTCGAGCTTGCGCGCCCACCGGATGTTGGCCTGCTCGTCGAAGCGCGCCTTGATCTCCACGATCACCAGCACCTGCTTGCCGGCCTCGGCCGCATCGACGAGCGCGTCGATGATCGGTGAGTCGCCCGAGGTCCGGTAGAGCGTCTGCTTGATCGCCAGCACGTGCGGGTCGGCGGCGGCCTGCTCGATGAAGCGCTGGACCGAGGTGCTGAACGAGTCGTAGGGGTGGTGCAGGAGCACGTCGCCCCGACGCAGGGCCTTGAACACGTCGACCGGGGAGGCCGACTCGACCGGCGCCAGCCGCGAGTGCGTGGCCGGGATGAAGTTGGGGTACTTCAGGTCCTCGCGGTCCAGGTCCGCGATGTCGTGCAGGCCGCGCAGGTCGAGCGGGCCGGGGATCTGGAAGACCTCCTCGCGCGTGACACCGAGCTCGCTGGTGAGCAGCTCCAGCACGTGCTCGTCGATGTTCTCCTGCACCTCCAGCCGCACCGGGGGCCCGAAGCGACGGCGGAGCAGCTCCTTCTCGAGCGCCTTGAGCAGGTTCTCGGCGTCGTCCTCCTCGACCTCGAGGTCCTCGTTGCGGGTGACCCGGAAGGTGTTGACGCTGAGCACCTCCATCCCGGGGAAGAGCCGCTTGAGGTGCTCGCCGATGACGTCCTCGAGCGGGACGAAGCGCTGGTTGCCCAACGGGACGAACCGGCTGAAGATCGGCGGAACCTTGACGCGCGCGAAGTGCTCCTTGTCGGTCCTGGGGTTGCGCACCAGGACCGCGAGGTTGAGGGACAGCCCGGAGATGTAGGGGAACGGGTGGGCGGGGTCGACGGCCAGAGGCGTGAGGACCGGGAAGACGCGCTCCTTGAAGAGTCGCTTGCAGGCCTTCTGCTCCTCGCGATCGAGGTCGTCCCAGCGGACCAGCTCGATCCCCTCCTCGGCCAGGGCCGGGATGATCTGGTCGCGGAAGACGGAGGCGTGCCGGGCGACGAGCTCGGCGGTGACCGTCCAGATCTGCTCGAGGACCTCGCGCGGCATCATCCCCGACGCCGCGCGCACGGCGACGCCGGCGGCGATGCGTCGCTTCAGGCCGGCGACGCGCACCATGAAGAACTCGTCGAGGTTGCTGGCGAAGATGGCCAGGAAGCGAGCGCGCTCGAGCAGCGGCAGCTGGTCGTTCTCCGCGAGCTCGAGGACCCGCTGGTTGAACCGGAGCCACGACAGCTCGCGGTCGAGGAAGCGATCTTCGAACTGACCGGGGGCGAAGGGCACCTCGTCCGGGTCGTACGGCGGGTCCACGTCGAAGATGTCGGCCGGGACGACGCGCAGGCTCGGGTCGAGTGGCCCCTCCTCGGCGTCGGACCCGACTGCTGGCTGGAAGCTGTCGGTGGACATGGGCGAAGTCTGACACCGGAACGTGAACACCGGTACCTGTCGTAGGTTGGCGCCCGTGCCAGACCTCCGCTTCCACCTCGACCAGGCCCTCCTGCGGCTCGTGATGAACCTTCCCGTCCGGGTCCAGCGTCGGCTGATCCGTCACCCCGTGGTCATCGACGGCCAGGAGCTCTCGCCGGAGCTCCAGCTGATGCTGGCGTTGCAGCGACTGGCCCGGATCCCCGGCGTCGAGGAGCTGCCGATCGACCGAGCCAGGCGAGAGATCGTCAGGCAGGCCCGGCTCGTGGGTGGCCGCCAACCCGTCGGCGCGATCCGCGACCTCGTCGTCGACGGCGCCGAGGGACCGATCCCGGCACGTCTCTACACGCCGAGCCGGCGTCTCGGTGCGGACCCCGCACCCACCCTCCTGTTCATCCACGGCGGTGGCTGGATGTACGGCGACCTCGAGAGCCACGACGCCGAGTGCCGCTTCCTCGCCGAGCAGTCCGGCGTACAGGTGCTCGCGATCGACTACCGGCTCTCGCCGGAGCACAAGTTCCCGGCCGCCGTCGAGGACTGCCACGCGGCCTTCCGCTGGCTGGTCGAGCACGCGGACGAGGTCAACGCGGACGTCACCCGCCTTGCCGTCGGCGGCGACTCGGCCGGCGGCGCGATGTCGGCCGCCACGGCGGTGCACGCCGCGGAGAACGACCTGCCGTTGGCCTTCCAGCTCCTGGTCTACCCGGGGACCGACTTCGTCGGGACCACCGAGAGCCGCGCCCTGTTCTCCGAGGGTTTCTTCCTCACCGACCTGTTCATCACCAGCGCCGAGGAGGCCTACTTCGCACCGGGGGCGGACAAGAGCCTCCCGGACGCCTCGGCGTTGCGCCGGGTGGACTTCCCCGAGAAGCTCGCGCCGCCCTCGTGGTCACCGCGGGGTTCGACCCGCTCCGCGACGAGGGCGAGGCCTACGTCGAGCTGCTGCGGTCCAAGGGCGTCGAGGTGGTCGGCAAGCGCTACCCCGGCATGATCCACGGGTTCATGAACGTGGTCGGCGTGGGCCACGAGTGCCGGGCGTGCGTCCAGGACATCGCGACCCGCCTCCGCGGCTGCCCTGGCCTGAGACAGTTCCGGATAGTCCGAGACGTTTCCGTTCACAAATCGGGCGTAGACCAACGGAAACGTCTCGGACTATCGCGGCCGTCGGCTGATCTGACGGGCCTCCCGTGCTTCAGGACGCACGCCGGCGCAGGAACCGTGCCCGCTCGCTCTCGCTCAGCCGGCGCCGCATCTCGACCGTGTGGGTGGGCGTCCACCATCGAGGGCGGCTCGATGGTCCACTGCCGCTGCGTCTCCGGCTGCCACCTGGCTCGGCGGCGGGCGTCGGTCATCTTCTCGACCGCCCGCCCGGGATGGGGGATGTCGGCGGACAGGATGGTGAAACCCTCCAGACCCAGGTTGCGCAGGTCGTTCTCACGGGTGACGTCGCGCGCCCGCGCCGTGCCGAGCAGGTGGAGCGAGCCGTCGTACTCCCCGTAGGTCCCTGACTCGACATCGAGGAGGTCAGGCGTCGCGATGTGGCGGCCCCGGCGGTCGAAGATCGGACGATTGCTCAGCGGCGTGGGGTAACCCGCGTCGACGAACCCACACCAGCCGCATCCACGTCTCCCACGGCGACCAGCTGTTCTCGTCCAGGAGGGGCAGCGCGTCCCGGGCCAGCGGGATCCCGGTCCAGCCGGGATGCGCGAGGCAGTAGGCAGTCAGCTCGTCGATCGACACCAGGTCGGAGTACATCGCCAGGTCCGCGAACGTGACGGCCTGACGTACGTCGCGCGCGTAGCGCATCATGAAGCACAGCGCGCGAACCGCCAGAGTCGAGCGAATCCCGTCGTGCACGACCAGCTCGCGCGGACCCAGGCGCTCCTGGTGCACGACGAACCCGTGCTGGCTGCGGATGTCCGCGTAGCAGGTGGCCAGGTCCACCGGCAGCTGGTCCCGCCCGCCGGGGGCCATCCCGTCGAACCATTCGCCGCCCAGCCACCGCAGCGAGGCCCAGCCGGTGATCCCGCCGACCTCCGGCAGCACGGCGGCCGCCTCGACGATCCGCTGGTCCACGTCGCTCGGGTCGACGCCGGCCGGCACGTAGCGGCCGCGGCTCGTGCGCCGCCAACGACGCCCCCGAACCTGCTCCTCGGTCGGACCGGTGAGCCCGCGCGGGTCGGTGCGAACGGGCGCGATCAGACCCGGCCGGTTCTCGTGGAAGGCGGGTGGGACGACATGGTCACGCCGTGGCATCCACACAGGGTGCCGACGATCGCGCGATCGCGATTTCCCAATCCACAGGCAGGGCGAGCGCCTCTCGACCGGGCCGGATAGTCCGTGACGTTTCCGTTCACAAATCGGGCACCGAGGAACGGAAACGTCTCGGACTACCCGGAATTCACGATCCCGTCCCTCAGTCGAGTCCCTGCGAGGTCCCGCGGTACTGCGCCTCGGTCCGCTCGACGTGGAAGCCCTGGCCGGAGTAGACGGCGATCGCGGGAGCGTTGTCACCGTCGACGTAGAGCAGCACCGAGTCCAGGCCCTGGTCGCGGAGGTGGGCGAGTCCCGCACGGGTGAGCACCGTGCCGAGGCCTCGTCCGGCCGCCTTCGGGTTCACCGCCACGACGTAGACCTCGCCGTAGGGCGGGTCCTCGTCGCTGTGCACCTTGGTCCAGTGGAACCCCAGGAGGGGTGGCTGGCCGGCGTCCTCGGGGTCGGCCGGGACCGCGAGCAGCAGCCCAGCCGGGTCGAACCAGGACTCGCTGGTGCGCTCGGTGAAGTCCTCGTGCGTCATGTGGCCCTGCTCGGGGTGGTGCGCGAACGCGGTCGCGTTGACCTCGAGGAGCGACTTCTCGTCGCTGGGCTCGAAGCCGCGGATGAGCACCCCCTCCGGCACCTTGACCGGCTCGAGCTCCTCGACGAGGGACCTGCGCATGATCTGCAGCTCGCGCTCACGCGGGATGCCCAGCTTCTCGGCGATGTGCCCGGCGCCCGGGTGGTCGGCGTGCGACCACGCCTCGACCTTGCGCCCGGCGGGCAGGGCGGCGGCGGCGAGAGCCGTGCCGACACCCCGGCGCCGTGACTCGGGATGTACGGCGAGATCGAGGATGTCGCCGTGCTGCAAGGCGAAACCTCCCTCGCCCAGCCACAACGAGGCGTCACGCAGCCCGCGGTTCTTCAGCTGGAGGACGGCCTGCTCGTTGAGGGTGCTCGTGCCGTCGTTGGCCGTGGCGGCGCGGGCGATGCGGCGTACTTCCGCGGCAGGACCTTCCTCGGACGACCAGTCGAACTCGTCCGGAGCGACCCGTTCGATGTGCACCATGTCGGGAGACTAGGCCACCGGCTGGCCGGAGTCAGCCTGCCGGGGTCTTCTCGAGGTCCTTGGCCTGCTCGCGTGGTGGGAGCACGAACCGGTAGCCCACGTTGCGCACCGTGCCGATCAGCGCCTCGTTGTCGGTGCCGAGCTTGGCGCGCAGGCGGCGTACGTGCACGTCGACGGTGCGGGTGCCGCCGAAGTAGTCGTAGCCCCAGACCTCCTGGAGCAGCTGGTCACGGGTGAAGACCCGCCCCGGGTGCTGGGCGAGGTACTTCAGCAGCTCGAACTCCTTGAAGGTCAGGTCGAGCACCCGGCCACCGAGCTTCGCGGTGTAGGTCGCCTCGTCGACGACCACCTCGCCCGAGCGGATGATGTGGGACTCCGGGTCGGAGTCGTCGTTGCGCGCTGCCAGGCGGCCGGCGGCGACCCGCATGCGCGCATCGATCTCTGCCGGGCCGGCGGTCTCGAGCAGCACGTCGTCGAAGCCCCAGTCGGCCGCGACCACGGCCAGGCCCCCCTCGGTGACGATCAGCAGCACCGGCTGGTCGGATCCGGTGGTCCGGATCAGGCGGCACAGGTCACGTGCCTGGGCGAGCTCGCGGCGGCCGTCGATCATCAGCAGGTCGTGGTCCGGCGCCTCCAGGAGGGCGCTTCCCTCGGCGGGCAGGATCTTGACCTGGTGGTTGAGCAGCGACAGGCCGGGGAGCACCTCGGCCGACGGCTGGAGTGCTTTGGTGAGCAGGAGCACGGTGCCCATGGCACCTCCCGGGTGAGTGGTCTTGCGTCGGTCGAGGCGTCATCTACGCTGATGAATCCCCACAACAGATGACGGAAGGATATCGAAGGTGACGGCCTCGACTGACCACATGACCGACGTTGGTCTAGTCACACTTCGTTACTGGGCCTCTGCGCGGGCCGCCGCGGGCACCGACTCCGACACCGTCGAGGTCACCGGTCCGGTCCCGCTCGCCGACCTGATCGCACGCGCTCGCGCAGCCCATGCGGACTCCTCCCGGTTCTCCGACGTCCTCGGCTGCTGCTCGGTGATGGTGGGCGACCGGCCGGTCACGACCGACGACCCGACCACGGTCCTCGTGCGTCCCGGATCGACGGTGGAGTTCCTGCCTCCCTTCGCCGGCGGCTGAGACCCGGGAAGCGATTCGCCCCGTCGTTCGTTGAGGCACCCGTGAGCACAGGTGTCTACGTCCTTCTCGTCGCCGTCGTCGGCGCACTCGGCTTCGGCCTGTTCCGCTCGGTGACCGACGGCAGGTTCCGGGGGACGCATCGCGTGCACGGCGCGGAGCAGGAGCCCGCGACCGCCGAGGCCGTGACCGCCGAGCAGGGTGACCGGTCGGTGCTCGAGGACACGCCCTGGTCCGGCGCCCTCGGTGAGCGCGCGACGCTGCTCCAGTTCTCGTCGGCGTTCTGTGCTCCCTGCCGGGCGACCCGCCGGGTCCTCGAGGACGTCGCGTCGACGGTCCCGGGTGTCGCGCACGTCGAGGTCGACGCCGAGCACCACCTCGACGTCGTACGACGGCTCGGGATCCTGCGCACCCCGACCACCCTCGTGCTCAGCGGAGCAGGCGCCGAGGTGACCCGGGCAGCCGGGGCGCCGACGAAGCAGCAGGTGCTGGCCGCGCTCGACCAGCTGGCCTGAACGTCAGCGGTCGAGGAAGCGCTCGATCTCCTCGCGATCGGCGTCGACCATCAGCCGGGCGAGGTCCAGTGCGGTGACGTGCGCCTTCCAGCCGATCTCGCGGTGCGCCTTGGACGCGTCCCCGATGAGCGCGTCGACCTCGGAGGGCCGGGTGAAGCTCTCGTCGAACCGCACGTGGTCCTTCCAGTCCAGCCCGACGTGCGCGAAGGCCGCCTCGCAGAACTCGCGCACCGAGTGACCCTCGCCGGTCGCGAGCACGAAGTCGTCGGGCTCGTCCTGCTGGAGCATCCGCCACATGCCCTCGACGTACTCGGGCGCGTAGCCCCAGTCGCGCACCGCGTCGAGGTTGCCGAGCGTCACGTGGTCGACCACGCCCGCGTCGATGGCGGCGACGGCCTTGGTGATCTTGCGGGTCACGAAGTTCTCGCCGCGACGCGGGGACTCGTGGTTGAACAAGATGCCGGAGACGGCGAACAGGCCGTAGGCCTCGCGGTAGTTGATCGTCACCCAGTGGGCCTGGAGCTTGGAGGAGCCGTAGGGGGAGCGCGGGTGGAACTTGGTGTCCTCGTCCTGCGGGGGCGGTGTGGAGCCGAACATCTCCGAGGTCGACGCCTGGTAGAAGCGGCAGTCCAGCCCCGCGGCCCGGATCGCCTCGAGCAGGCGCAGCGTGCCGATCGCGTTGGTCGAGGCGGTGTAGTCGGGCATCTCGAAGGAGACCTTCACGTGGCTCATCGCGCCCAGGTTGTAGACCTCGTCGGGCTCGATGCTGCGGACCAGGTTCACCAGGCTGACGCCGTCGGTCAGGTCTCCGTAGTGCAGGTGCAGCCGGTCGTGGTGGTGCAGGTGGTCGATCCGCGTGCGGTTCAGCATCGAGGACCGTCGCACGAGCCCGTGGACGTCGTACCCCTTGCCCAGCAGGAGCTCGGCGAGGTAGGAACCGTCCTGGCCGGTGACCCCGGTGATGAACGCTGTCTTCACGCCGGGGAGCCTAACCCGTCCGCCATGTGAACACTATGACCACATGTTGAGACGCAGATTCCTGCTCCAGCGCCGGGCTGCCTACGCTTCTGGTCATGAGCTCGACCATGCTGACCCGCCGACGCGCAGTGGACAACTGCCGCGTCCGCTCGTCGCTGTGTCGAATGTCCTGACGCGCGCCGCAATTTCACGCCCGCCTGCCGCCACCTCGACCCCAGCTGTCGCCGTGGCCAGCCATGCCCAGGACAGAGGAGACTCATGCCAGATCGACCCGCGAGGCCCGCAGTTCAACGCGATCCTCACCAGCGTCGTCCTCGCCCTCTCGTTGCTGACGGCGCCGGGCACGGTCGGCGTGGTGCTGCTGGCTCTCCAGGCGGGGCTGTTCGCGGTCGCCGTGGTCCTGGGCGTGCAGCGCACCCCGGCCGCGTTCCTGTTCCGGCGGTTCGTGCGTCCCCGGCTCTCCGCACCCACGCACCTCGAGGACCCGCAGCCCCCTCGGTTCGCCCAGGGGGTCGGCCTCGCCTTCGCCGTCGTCGGCCTGACCGGCTACCTGGCCGGCGTACCCCTCCTGGGGGCGGTCGCCACGGGCTTCGCCCTGGCGGCGGCCCTGCTCAACGCAGTCTTCGGCTTCTGCCTGGGCTGCGAGCTGTACCTGCTGATCCGCCGGGTCGCTCCGTCGCGCAGCACCAGCACCATCACCGCACACACCAACGCCTAAGCAGAGACACCAAGGAAGAAGAGGCAACACATGAGCCGCGAAACCGCACTGGTCACCGCTGAGTGGGTCGAGGAGCACCTCGACGACCCCAGCATCGTGCTGGTCGAGGTCGACGAGGACACCACCTCCTACGACAAGGGCCACATCAAGGGGGCCATCAAGCTCGACTGGACCACCGACCTCCAGGACCAGGTCCGTCGTGACTTCGTCAGCAAGGAGCAGTTCGAGGCGCTCCTCTCCGACCGCGGGGTGGGCAACGACCACACCGTCGTGCTGTACGGCGGCAACAACAACTGGTTCGCCGCCTACGCCTACTGGTACTTCAAGCTCTACGGCCACCAGGACGTCAAGCTGCTCGACGGTGGGCGCAAGAAGTGGGAGCTCGACAGCCGCGAGCTGACCGACGAGGTGCCCACGCGCGAGAAGACCTCCTACACCGCGCAGGAGCAGGACCTCTCGATCCGTGCGTTCCGCGACGAGACCGTCGAGGCGATCGGCGTGAAGAACCTCGTCGACGTCCGCAGCCCCGACGAGTACGCCGGTCGGCTGCTCGCCCCGGCCCACCTCCCGCAGGAGCAGGCCCAGCGCGCCGGGCACATCCCGACCGCGGCCAGCGTGCCGTGGAGCAAGGCGGCCAACGACGACGGCACCTTCAAGTCCGACGACGACCTCAAGGAGATCTACAGCGAGGCCGGCGTCGAACTGGGACAAGGACACCATCGCCTACTGCCGCATCGGTGAGCGTTCCAGCCACACCTGGTTCGTGCTCAAGGAGCTCCTCGGACAGCAGAACGTCAAGAACTACGACGGTTCCTGGACCGAGTACGGCTCCCTGGTCGGCGTCCCCGTCGCCCTCGGCGACGAGCCCGGCAGGCATGAGCGCCTGATGTGCGGCGCGACTGAGGGCGGCCTCTCCCTCGACGGCATCGACGTCAAGAAGGAAGCGATCATCCAGGGCCAGGTGGTGCGTGGTGGCGATCCCGTCGGGAACGCCTACGTGCGCCTGCTCGACCGCACCGGGGAGTTCACCGCCGAGGTCCCCACCTCCGCAACGGGCCACTTCCGGTTCTTCGCCGGCCCGGGCGACTGGACGCTGCGCACGCTGGCGCCCCGCACCGAGCCGGTCGACACCACGGTGACCGCCGAGATCGGCGCCATCCAGGAGGTCGCTGTCTCCGTCTGAGGCACCTGGAGACCCCGACCCACGCCCCTTCACCGGGCACCGGGTCGGGGTTTCTGCGTGGTCGGCCGGAGTCGCGGCGCGCGTGAGGTAGGACTCACGCCGGACCCACGGGAATCGCTGCCCGACGGGAAGTGAACGTGCGAGGGTGATGCCACATCGTCGGTAGTGAGTCTTCGAGGGGGAACGGCATGACGGCTGACTCGCCGCCACCGCTGGGTCACCTCCGCCAGGATCTCGACCTCGCGCGGCCCGTGCGCCAGTGGTTGCCCGAGCTGCTCACCGTCCGAGCGATGAGCACCCTCCTGTTCCGGGTCTCCCAGGCCTGTGGCGCCCACGTCCCGCTGCTCGCCTACGTGGTCAAGCAGCTGAACCACCTGCTCACCGGCGCCGACCTCGCCTGGCAGGCCTCGGTGGGACCGGGTCTCCGGCTGTACCACCCGACCGGGGTCGTCGTGGGGCCCGACGTGATCGTCGGCCGCAACTGCGTGCTGCAGCAGGGAGTCACCCTGGGTGCCCTCCGCGAGCGCGGCGAGATGGCCGACGGCCGGATGGACTCGCCGACCATCGGCGACGGCGTCACCGTCGGTGCAGGCGCTCGCGTCCTCGGACCGATCCACGTCGGTGACGGCGTCATGGTCGGGGCCAATGCCGTGGTCCTCGCCGACGTCCCCGCCGGTCACCTGGCCGTGGGAGTGCCCGCACGTGTGACCCCGCGGCGTCCCGACCGTTGACGTCGACGATGCGCATCCTCCATGTCACCGAGTCCATGGGTGCCGGCGTCGCCACGGCGATCGGCCAGTACGCCATGCAAGGCGACGGCCTCAGCCACTCCCTGGTCGCGCGGGTGAGGGACGACTCGTTCGCTCGGGAGCCGTGGCTGGAGTCGGTTCCGCACGTCCTGGTTCCGACGCTGCCGGCCCTCGTGCGGGCCTGGCTGATCGCCCGGACGGAGGACGTCGACGTGGTGCACGCCCACTCGACGATCGCCGGTCACCTCACCCGGGTCCTTCCCCATCCGCGTGCCGTCACCGTCTACAGCCCGCACGGACTGGCAGCCGTGCACCACCGCAGCAGAGTCGTCCGCTCGGTGCTCTCCGTCTCCGAGCGGGTGCTGACCGGCAGGACCAGCGCTCTCGCCGCCGTCAGCGGCTCCGAGGAGGCCGACCTCCGCACCGTGTCCGAGCGACTGCCCATCCGGCGTCTGCCGCACGCGCAGGCCGTGAGCGAGGACGTCGTCCCCGGCCAGGTCCGGTCGGACACCGTCGTCGCCGTGGGCAGGCTGACCTACCAGAAGGCGCCGGACACGGTCCTCGACCTTCCCCGGAGGCTCAGCCGCCTGGGTCTCGTGGTCAGCTGTGTCTGGGTCGGCGACGGTGACCCCCAGACCCGCGCCGAGCTGGAGGACAACGGCTGGCGGGTCACGGGATGGGTCGAGAGCAGCGAGGTGGAGCGACTGCTCCGAGGTGCCCGGGCCCTGCTGCACCCGGCGCGCTACGAGGGGTTCTCCCTGGCGATCGTGGAGGCCCTGTCCCACGGGACCCCGGTGGTCGCTCGACGGATCCCGGCGAACGAAGAGTTCGGAGGCGTGCGCCTGTTCACGACCACGAACGAGGCGGTCGCCCTCCTGCACCAGCTGCTCACCGACCAGGACGCATGGGAAGCGGTGAGCAGTGACGGCGTCGCCTACGTCCGGCGCGCGCACGGCAGCGAGGCGCAGCACCACGCGCTGTGCGAGCTGTACGGCGAGGGGGTGGGCGCATGACGAGTCAGCTGGTCACCATCGGTCTGCCCTTCGCCAGCACCCCTCCCGACTATCTCGAGATGGCGATCCGCTCCGTCTTCGCCCAGAGCGTCGAGGACTGGGAGCTGCTCCTTCTCGCCGACGGCTCCCTTCCTGAGCTCGAGGAACGCATCTCCCGGATCAGGGACTCCCGGGTCACCCTCGTCGCCGACCCCGAGAACCTCGGTCTGGCCGCACGCCTGAACCAGGTGGCCCGGATGGCGTCGGGAGAGGTGGTCTTCCGGATGGACGCCGACGACCTGATGCACCCGCAGCGGATCGAGCGGACGCTGGCCGGGCTCCGTCGCCACGAGGTCGAGGTGCTGGGTGGCCGGGCCTGGGCCATCGACGCGCAGACGAAGGTCGTCGGGCTGTTCAGCGAGGGCGGGATGCCCGAGGACCGGGCGGGCTTCCTGAGGAGCAACGCCTTCACCCACCCGACCGTGGCGGCGACCCGACGGTGGTTCCTCGCCAACCCGTACGACGAGTCGCTCAAGCGCTCGGAGGACAAGGACCTGTGGCTGCGCGCGTCCGCGCACACGAAGTTCGCCAAGCTCGACGAGATCCTGATGTTCTACCGGCTGGCCGACCTGACTCCGGCCAAGCAGGCGAGGGATGCGAGCCACGACCGGATGCTCCTGCGGCGACACGGCCCACCCCTGGTGGGCACGCCGCAGACGACGGTGAAGGTGGCGACGTCGTACGCCAAGCAGGCGGCCTTCGCGGGGCTGAACCGGCTGGGCGGGGAGTCCGTCATCCTGCGACGCAAGGTGACGGCGACCAGCCCTGCCTCCGTGCGCGAGGCGCGCGCCGCCCTGGAGACCGCCCGCTCGGCAGCCGTGCCCGGCTGGTCGGACTGACCGGCGAAGCGTGTGCTGACCTACCTCCTCGTGCCGACCCTGGCGCTGCTACCGACCTGGCTGTCCCGCGCGGCCACCAACGGGCGTCCCGCCCCCGAGGGGGGCGAGCGGTGGCGCTACTCCTACGTGATCAGCGTCCTGGCCCTCCTCGTGTTCGCCGGGGCGCGGGTGGACGTCGGCACGGACTACGGGCTGTACGTCTTCAGCTACCACGAGGTCTCGACCAGCTTCTGGTCCTACTACCTGCAGAACTCGCCGCAGGAGACCGGCTTCACGCTGGGGATCCTCGGGATGCGGACGCTGACCGACGACCCGCGCATCCTGTTCATGGTCAGCTCCGCCGTGACGGTCACCTGCGCCGCGGTGGCGATGCGCCGCCTGTCGGTGAACTTCGCCGTCTCGCTGACCCTCTACGTCCTGCTGGGCTTCTACCTGGCACCGTTGAACATCGTCCGCCAAGGACTGGCCATCTCGCTGAACTTCCTGGCCTACTCCTACCTGGACAAGCACAAGGGACGATGGCTCGCGCTGAACGTGCTGGCCCAGTTCATGCACTCCAGCACCGTGATCGCGGTGATCCTGCAGCTGCTCGTACGTCGCGTGAAGCCGACGTGGGGCAGGTTCGCGGCGATGCTCCTGGTCACCGCGCTGATCGCGGTCTCGCTGGCGACGATCGCCCCGCAGCTGACCTTCCTGAACCTCCTCAACGAGCGCTACCTGACCTACCTCGCCAACCAGCAGGCCGGGATCGGAACCTACCTCTACCTGCTGTCGCGCCTGTTCCTGGTCGCGATGCTGATGGTCTACCGGCCTCGCAACGGAGAGATCGACCGCTACATCATGCTGTCGATGGTGGGGGTGTGCCTGCTCCTTCTCGGCACCCAGGCGGAGGCGATCGGCCGGCTCGAGCTCTACTTCTGCATCTATCTCGTCGTGGCGCTTCCCCGGGCCGCTCGAGAGGTTCCCCGGAGGAGTCGCCCACTCGTCTACGGTGCGGTCGCCCTGAGTGCGTTGCTCTTCTACGTCGTCTACCTGAGCCAATTCGGGGACCTCGTCCCGTACCACTTCGACTGGGCGCTCGTTGGGCTTCCGGGAGTGGGGGAGTCGTGACGACGTTCTGGAGGATCGCACGCAACCGGCGGGTCAAGGCGCTGCTGCGCCGCCTGATCTGGTTGGCGCGGAGGCTCGCGCCTGCGCGTGACCACGTCGTGGTGTTCGGCTGGCCGCAGAGCGAAGGCAACTCCGTGGAGGTCGTCAGGCACCTCGGGAGCGAAGGCGTCGACGTGCGCTGGCTCCTCGACGAGCCCCCTGACCGGGAGATTGCCGAGGTGCTGAGCACCTGGTCGTCCGTGACTGCGCGGAAGCGGCTGTCGGCCCACGGGCTGATCGACTACCTCACGGCCCGCGTGACCTTCTACACCCACGGGCTCTTCCTCTCGGCCGCCTCCCCGCGGCGCAAGACCATCGTCAACCTGTGGCACGGAGACGGGCCGAAGCGCAACTTCATGCCCAACGGCGAACCGCCTCCGTTCTGCCACTTCGTCGTCTCGTGCTGCCTGGTCTTCGGTCGTGCCAAGGCGACCTTCTTCGGCGTACCCCCGGAGAACCTGCTCGTGACGGGGAACCCCCGCAACGACCGCCTCTTCCGGGAGCCGACCGCAGAGGCACTGGACTCCCTCGGCCTTCGTCCGGGACGCTTCGTGGTCTTCATGCCGACCTACCGGTCGTCCAAGGGGGTGGGATCCACTGTCGCCTGGAAGGACAGCGAGCACGAGGAGGACCCCCGCGTCGCGGCGCTGTCGCACATGGTCGAGGCGGCGGCGGGCGTGGAGCTGGAGATCGTGGTCAAGCCGCACCCCCTCGACGCGGCCACCCTCGCCGTCCCCGGTGCACGGGTGGTGCTCGACACCGATCTCGCCGCGGCGGGCCTGAACTCCTACCAGCTGCTCGCGGCCTCGCACTCGCTGGTCACCGACTACTCGAGCATCTGGACCGACTACCTCTCGACCGGCAAGCACGTGGCGTTCGCGGTCCCCGACTGGGAGGCGTACGCCGCGACGCGAGGTCTGGACGACTCGGTCGAGAGGGCGGCGCTCCCGGGGCCGGTGGTCTTCGCCGTGGATGACTTCGCGCAGTTCTTCCACGCCATCGAGACCGGGGGCGCCGACCTCGCCGCACAGCGGGACCGCTCGGTCGAGACGCTCGGACTGGTCACTGCCCAGGGCAACAGCCGGAGGCTGATGGCGGCGCTGGCAGAGCGTGGTGTGCCGCTCGTGGCGGGTTCGTCATGAGCACCCGCCACGTCGTCATGGCGAGGAAGCTCGGGGGCTTCGTCGTGCTGCCCTTCATCTCCTCGCTCGCCCCCTTCATCCTGCTGCCGCTGCTCGCGCGCAGGGTCACCTCGGCGGAGTGGGCCGGCCTGGGCATCGGCCAGTCGGTCGGCATGGTGGGCGCGGTCGCCGTCACCTGGGGCTGGCAGCTCCTCGGGCCGGTGACGGTCGCCGGCGTCGAGCACGACGAGCGGAGGGCTCGCTACCTCGACAGCCTCGTGGTGCGAGGCGCTGTCTGCCTGGTCCTGACCCCGCTGCTGGCTGTGCTCTCGGGAGTCATCGCCCCCGCGGGCGGCCGGGAGCTGGCCGTGACCATGGCGGCGGCCATCTGCATCAGCGGCCTCACGCCGACCTGGTACTTCATCGGGCTCGGCAAGCCGGCGGGGATCGCGCTCTGGGACGTCTTTCCGCGCGTGGCCGCGACCGTGCTCGCCGCCGGACTGGTGGTGTGGGGCGTTCCGGCGGTCTCCTACCCGCTGGCCCTCACCGTGGCGAGCCTGCTGGCAGTCTCGGTGTTCTCCTTCCTGGAGCTGCACGGCTTCGGCCTCCGCCGGCACCTGCCGGACCGGCGCCGGCTGTGGGAGGAGCTGCGGCGCGGTTCGAGCCCGATGGCCACGGAGATGACCTTGAGCCTCTACTCGTCGGGGTCGGTGGCCTTCGTCGGCT
The DNA here is from genome assembly GCA_963797525.1 of uncultured Actinomycetota bacterium. Classification (GTDB taxonomy): domain Bacteria; phylum Actinomycetota; class Actinomycetes; order Propionibacteriales; family Nocardioidaceae; genus Marmoricola. The sequence continues at coordinate 1,487,491 of CAWCPT010000014.1, read as the reverse complement.
GGAAGTCCACCACCGAGACCGTCGCGGTCTACAGCTCGGCGTTCCGGCTGTACCGGCTGGCGTCGTACTTCGTGACCGCGCTGGCCAACGGGCTCCAGGGCTGGGTCGCCGAGAAGCAGGGCGCCCTGCGACGGCACCGCATGCTGCTGGCCCTCCAGGCGCACACGGCCGTGGGGGTCGTCGGCATGGTCGCGATGGCTGCCCTGCTGCCCGAGGTGTCGACCCTCCTGTTCGGTGCGCGGCTCAGCGTCGACCACGTGGCCTCGCTCTACCTCGGGGTGGCCTTCCTCGCCGCCTCGGTCGGGAACTCGCTGGGACGGCACATCCTCATCCCGGAGGGTGCGACGCAGGGAGTGTTCTACTCGACGGCCGGTGGTGCCCTGGTCGGCATCCCGCTGAGCGTGTGGCTGGCCGCCGTCTACGGGTCCGACGGAGCGACGGCCGCACTCGCGATCAGCCAGGTCGTGGTGGTCGCGCTGATCACCCCGCGCTCGGTCCGGGTGCTGAGGAGCGTTCGGGTGTGAGCATCCACCACCGACGAGGCCCGCGTGTCTGTTTCAATGTCGGCGTGAAATCAGCCATCGCCCGGGGTCTGAACCACGGTCGCACGCTGCTGCCGAGAGCAGCAGTGCCGGCCATCGTCCGGGTCCGGACCCCGATCGCGCGACGTCGGGCGGTGGTCTGGGCCGACGCGCAGCGGCAGATGCGGTTCGTCGTCGGCGACAAACAGCCCGACGCGGTGATCGACCGCCTGGCTGCGGCGTACGTCGAGCGCTCGATCTGGCGCGGCGAGAGCCGTTGGCACCCCGAGCTGGTCAACCACCAGCAGATCATCGGGGTGGAGCAGCTGCTCGCCCTGCGCAGCGAGGATGCCGGCTTCCTGGTGAACTTCGTGCACCTCGGGGACTACGAGGGCATCTCCCCGTCGCTGGCCCATGCCGGTATCCCCAACTTGAACGTGGCCACGTCGGAGGTCTTCTCACCGGAGGCACCGATCTGGATGAAGCAGTCCGCGGTGGTCGTGAGCTCGCACGACGACGTCGAGCTGCTCGACGTGGCGGTCGGCTCAGCGGGCATCCGGAAGGCGCTGGCGCAAGGCTCGGTGGTGGCGATCGCCACGGACCAACCAGGTCACACGAAGGTCGAGTTCCTGGGCCACCAGCTCTCGCTCTCCTCGGGTGCCGCCAGGATCGCGAAGGACACGGGCACCCCGGTGGCCGTCATCACCACGCACCCGAACCCCGCGAAGCCCGACGGATGTGGGCTGTTCAAGGTCGCCGAGGTGCTGGATCCCGCCGACTTCGACTCGGTCGAGGCCCTGCTGGAGGTGATGATCCGACGCCACGAGGACGCATTCCTCGCGTGGCCCGAGGCGGCCGAGCACCCTCTGCGGATGACCAACACGGAGCTCGTGCGCACTCCCACGACCTTCACGCGCCCGGACCCGGGCGACACCACGTCGGATCCCGCCGCGCCCACCGGCTAGCCCCGCTGTCTCGTTCGTCGGTGCGGCACCCGCGCGTCTCGGTAGAGTCTGCCGCCATGCCCACAGTCCATTCGTTCGACGTCTTCGACACCGTGTTGACCCGTCTGGTCGGTGACCCGGACGCGGTGATCGACGTCCTGAGCAAACGCCTGGAGAGCGACGGTGCGATGCCGGTGCGCGCGGCCGTGTTCGCCGTGACGCGGAAGCGGTTCGAGACCCAGCTGACCGGCACGTTGGGGCGGCACGCCACGCTGCGCGAGATCCACGGCGCGGTGGCCACGGCGCTCAGCGCGGACGAGGCGTCGGGCGAGAAGTGGGCCGCCGCCGAGGAGGACCTGGAGCGGACCCTGACCGTCCCGGTGCCGGGGGCGATGGAGCGGATCGCGTCGGCGCGGGCGGACGGTCGCGTCGTGTTCGTCTCGGACACGCCGCACAGTGAGGAGTTCCTGGCGTCGCTGCTCGTGCAGCACGGCCTGGCGCGCACCGACGACGCGGTGTTCACGTCCTCCGAGCGCGGGGTCAGCAAGTCGCACGGTGGGCTCTTCCACCTGGTCGGTGAAGCCGTGGGCGGGGACCCCGAGTTCCGGCACGTCGGGGACAACCCCCGCAGCGACGTGGCCGCCGCACGCGTGGAGGGGTGGCCGGGGACGTTGGCTCCGGGTGGGCAGCTCTTCCGCTACGAGAGGCTGCTCGAGCAGAGCGCGGAGGCGACCGACGGAGTGACCTCCTGGCTGGCCGGCGCCTCGCGACTCGCCAGGCTCGAGGCAGCCCAGCGCGGCGTACCCGCGCCCCAGGCCGAGGTGGGGAGCGGTGTCCTGGCGCCGCTGCTCGTCGGCTTCGCCCTCTGGGTCGTCGCCCAGGCCCGTCAGCGGGGCGTACGGCGCCTCTACTACGTCGCCCGCGACGGCGAGGTGATGCTGGCCGTCGCCCGGCACGTCATCGGGCACCTAGCACCCGAGATCGAGCTGCGCTACCTCTACGGGTCACGCAAGCCCTGGATCTTCGGTGCGACCGCGACCTCCGACGAGTTCCTCGACGACTGGGTGATGGCCAAGCCGGACTACACGGCGCGCACCCTGCTCGCCCGGGTCGACCTCACCCCCGAGCAGGTCTTCGACGTCGCGCGGCTCTCCAGCTGTCACGGCGACTCGGCGGACCGCGCGCTGACCCCGGACGAGCGGGTCGAGCTCGCCGAGACGCTTCGCCGCGAGCCGCTCCTCTCGATGGTGCGCGAGCGGGGGGCCGTGGCCGCCGAGCAGACCCTGCGCTACCTGCGTCAGGAGGGCCTGATGGACGGCACCCCCAGCGCCCTGGTCGACGCCGGCTGGGGCGGACGGACGGCGCAGGCGTTCGACCACCTGCTGAGCCAGGAGGGCGCCCCCCAGGTCGAGCACTTCCTCGTCGGCATCCGAGGGTCTCGCGAGGACCTACGGCGCCGGGGGACCTCGCACCTGGTGCCGTGGCTCTTCGACGAGCAGGTGCACCCCGCGTCCACCGATCGGCTGCCCTCCTCGCACACGCTCATCGAGGTGCTCTGCGCCGGCACCGTGGGCCGGACGCTCGGCTACGAGGTCGTCGAGGACGAGTCGCGGCCCGTCCTGGCCGCCCCGGTCAACCAGCCGGTCGTGGAGTGGGGGTTGCCGGAGGTGCACGCGTCGGCAGTGCGGGTGGCGGAGCTGGTCTCACCCCACCTGTCGGAGGCGGCGCTGCACGTCGACACCGCCGATGCCGTGTTCGACGTGCTCAGCGCGTTCTGGGTCGACCCCACGAAGGCCGAGGCCGCGGTGTGGGGACAGTTCCCGTGGGAGGAGGAGATCTGGCCGCCGTACGCGCCGCTGGCGCACCGGCTCACCACCACCGGCATCGTCAGGCAGCTGCTCCAGGGAGACGGCCGGGTCCGCCGGGTCAACTCGTGGCGCCCGGCCTCGGCCATGGCCAGCAGCCAGCCGTGGCGGGCGCTGTTGACGGCGCGCGGGTGGTACGTCGCGAACCGGCCGCGCCTGCGCCGGATCCCCCGGCGGTTCCGGCTCGAGGTGGCAGCGCGACGCCGTCGCTGATCGGCTACGCGCTCTTCATGAAGCTCAACGGCGCGTAGCTCAGGTCCGGGAAGAGCTGGGACAGCGACCGATCCGGGAAGCGACGCGAGACGATCTCTCCGAGCACGTTGCGGTAGTCGGTCGTGACCTTGAGGTCGCCCTCGGCCAGGGCGGAGGCGTCCAGCCGAGGCCAGCTGCCGTAGTACTGGCCGCCCTTCACGCCCGCGCCGGCGACCAGCATCATGTTGCCCCAGCCGTGGTCGAAGCCCTTGCTGCCGTTCTCGGCCACCCGCCGACCGAACTCGGAGATCGTCACCACGGTCACCCGCGAGCGTGCCTCACCGAGGTCGTCCAGGAACGCCGCGAGCGTCTGGGCGAAGCCGTCGATGTTGTAGGTCATCGAGCCCGCGGAGACACTGCCGTAGTTCGCGTGCAGGTCCCAGGCGCCGGAGTCGATGGCGACGACGTCCGTGCCGACGTCGGCCTTGATCAGCTGCGCCGCGGCCTGGAAGGGCGGCACGAACGGCGTCGCGTTCCAGACCGTGGGGTACTTCGTGGCGCTCGCGGGCATCTTGGCCAGTGCCTGGCCCGGCCCCTTGGAGACGGCGACGGCTGAGGCGGCGCCGCCCGCGAGGGGCGTGCCGGCTCCCGCCCACATCGTCTGCAGCGACGAGTAGCGCTGGTCGACGTAGCCGTCGAGCCCGGGGACCTGGAGGACACCGAGGTTCTTCGCGGCGATCGTGGCTGCGGGGCCGGTCAGGGCGGTCGTGGGCTGGTCGAGTCCGACCTGGACGGCGTTCATCGGGTCGGAGCCGACGCCGAGGCCGACCATCCGGTTGATCCATCCCGTGCGTGCGGACGTGCCCGGAGCGGCGTCCTCGATCTCCTCGATGGCGGAGAAGTGCGACCGGTTGACGACGTTGAGCCCGGTGGCCTGGATGGCGGCCAGCTCGCCCGACTGCCAGTACTTGGCCAGCGGCTGCATCGACGGGTGCAGGCCGAACATCGCGTCCTTGCAGATCACCGAGGCCGCCGGGATGGCCGTGGTCGGCCGCGCCTGGTAGTAGCCGGGATCGCCGTGCGGCACGACGACACCGAGGCCGTCGATGCCGCCGCGCAGGCTGACCACCACGAGGACGTTGCCTCCGGTGGTGTCGGCGAAGGTGGCCTGCATCAGCGCGTCACCGAACATCTGGGTGACGGCGAAGGCGCCGCCGGCGGCCGTGGCGCCCTTGAGCACGGAGCGCCGCGAGACCGCGAAGTCGCTGCAGCCGCAGTCTTCTGGTTCGTGGGAGGTCTGCACGGGGGGCCTCAAATCGTCATGTGGTCGGGGCTGTCGAGCAAGGCGTAGGCCAACCACGGGAACTGCCAGCTCCCGACGGCGTGCTTGTTCGAGATCAAGGTCGAGCCTGACACGGCCACCGCCTGTGCGGCGCCGTTTTGCTGACGCTGGTCGGCGGCCTTGCCGAACCAGGCGCGGCTCAGGTGGTCGACGTACGCCGAGAGCCGGAGCGACGGCGTGGGCAACCACTCGGAGCCCAGTCGGTAGTCCGCCTGGTTCGGGTACCAGCCGCCCGCCTGGTTGCGGTGCATCCGGAGCTGGCGAAGACGCGTGAGGCCGAGGAGTACGCCGCGCCGGTGATCGGTGGGCCGTCCGGCCGGGGCCAGGTGAAGAGCCGGTCCCCGCCGTGGATGTAGTTCGCGGCGAGCGCCCACGACGTGGCGGCGGTGGGTGCCTGGATGTCGACCTGGAGGACCCGGGCCGTGGCGACGAGGTCGGCGACCGGGGTCCGGACCTTGTTTCCCTCGGCCGTGAGGAACTCGGGGTGCGTCGAGAGGACCTTGAGCATCTCGGAGATGTTCGTCCCCGAGCTCGTGTAGGTGCTGGCCAGGGTGTTGACCAGCCCGTCCGAGGGGGAGTCCGAGACGAAGAACGTCGCCATCTTCGTGGCGATCCGCCGAGCCGTGGCCGGGTGGTTGGCGAGGTACTTCAGGTAGGCCAGGGTCATCGCCTGGCCGTCGGCCGAGGAGTTCGCGTGGCTGAACCCGAGCACCTGGACGGCACCGGTGGTGTGGGCGTTCGTGTCGTACTTCGCCGCGAAGGTGTTGCCCCAGTCGACGGTGTAGCCGGACAGGATCTTGGCGGAGTCCTTGACCATGTCCTCGGTGTAGCCGCCGGCCCGCCCGACGGTGTGCAGCTCGAGCAGCTCGCGCCCCTGGTTCTCGTTGGGCTTGCCCTTCACCGACTTCGCGTTGTCGAGGTAGACGCGCATCGCCGGGTGCAGGGCGCAGGCCGTGAGGAGGTCCTCGTAGGTGCCGAGGGCGTTGGCCCGGATGGTGGCGTCGTAGTCGAACCGGTAGATCCAGGCGTTCTCGTGACCGACCGGGATGTGCAGCAGCGTCGACCAGAAGTCGGTCATCGTCTCGAGCACGCTGCGCTCGGAGTAGATGCGGCGCAGGATCGTCCAGTTGCCGAGGTCGTCGCCGTACGTCCAGCCGGCCTTGGTCTTGGCCTTGTCGGTGGCGTACTTCTCTGCCGGTGTCCGCCCCAGCGGGGAGAACCAGTCGTTGACCTCGGCGATCTTGGCGGACTCCGGGACCGACGACGGGTTCAGCTGCTTGGCGAGCCAGGCCTCGGGGCTCCCCGCGGCGCGCAGCCTGGCCAGGGCCGCCTGGGTGAAGCCGGTGCCGAGGCGGTTCAGGTAGAGCCGCTCACGCGAGGTCGCGGCGGGCAGCGTGCTGACCCACGTGCGCGGGTCGTTGTTGCCCGCGGGCTGCGGGTCGGTGGCGGGGGTGGGCTCCGGTGTCGTGGGACTCGTCGGAGTGCTCGTCGGCGTCGACGGGGTGGGCGTCGTCGTGGGTGTCGTGGGCGTCGGTGTCGACGATGGCTTCGGCGGCGTCGGGGTCTGCACCGGCTGCGGCTTGGGCTTGGGCTTCGGCTTCGGCTTCGGCTTCGGCTTGGGCTTGGGCTTGGGGTGCCTCTTCACGACGTGGTGCTTCTTGCGCTTCTTGCGGCGCTTCTTCCGCTTCGTGGAGATCACGATGGCCATCAGTTGTCCCTGGGGTTTACGGGGGGTCAGGTGATTCCATTGTTGGTACTAATCAGGGCGTATGCATTGGTTTCGGAAAAAACGGACATAAAGCCCTATGGAATGTCCGCTATTCGAGATGTCAAGCGCTTCCGGGAGGCCGATAGGCTCGTCCGCGTGTCCGGACCAACTCCCACGGACCTTCCGATGCCCGAGCCACCTCCCGAGGTGCCGGAGGAGTTCGCCGCCGCCTACAGGGCTGCCTACGAGCGTGCGCTGGCAGCCCAGTCGGAGGACGTGGATCCGGGCCAGCACGCCGAGGCAGGGCTCGACGAAGGCGGTCTCCCTCGTCGTCGCTCCCCGATCCGCGTAGGCACCCATCGCTCCCGGGCGGCGCTGCCCACGCCCGCTCCCCGCCCGGAACCGGAGCTCGCGGACGCGGACGATGACCCGACCTGGTTCGAGCGGATGAGCGGCTCGGCCTGGTTCGTACCGGTGCTGCTGCTCCTCCTGGGACTCCTGCTCATCCTCGGGGCCTACACGATCGGTCGTGCCTTCGCCGACCGCGTGGGCGAGGACGCCAGTGCCGACTCGGAGCCCTCGGTCGTGATGAGCGAGGGCGGGGCGCAGGGCGAGAAGCAGCCGGTGACACGACAGGCTCCGGCCAAAGGTGCCTGGTCCGGCAGGGTGGTGCCCCTGCGCGGCGTTCGCGCCGAGGCCGCCTGTACGTCGCCGCCGGGGGTCGACGCGAGTGGGGCCAGGGTCTCCTACGCGGCAGCCAACCTCACCGACGGCGTCGCGGACAGCACCTGGCGCTGCGACGGCACCGCTGTGGGGGAGAAGATCACCCTCACCCTGAACGGGAAGCAGCCGATCGGCGAGGTCGGCCTGATCCCCGGCTATGCGAAGACCGATCCGACGAGCAAGGCCGACCGGTACGCCGAGAACAACCGGGTCACGAGGGTGCGCTGGACGATCGGCGACACCGTGGTGGTGCAGCGGCTCGAGGATGCGCCCCAGGACCGGAGCCTGCGCCTGCTGCGCGTGCCGAGGTCGACGACCGACTCCGTCGGGCTGGAGATCCTCGCCGTCGCCAAGGGAGCCAGGAACACCACGGCTATCAGCGAGGTCGAGCTCGGCCGGGCCGGTTGAGCGCTCCGCCGGCTCAGCTCTCCAGGACCATGGTCACGGGGCCGTCGTTGACCAGCTCGACCGCCATGTCGGCGCCGAACACCCCTCTCTCGACAGGCGTCCCGAGCTCCTCCAGGCCCGCACACACGGCCAGGTAGACCGGCTCTGCCACCGGACCCGGCGCGGCCGCGTTCCACGTGGGCCGGCGGCCCTTGCGCGCGTCGCCGTACAAGGTGAACTGGCTGACCACCAGCACCGGGGCACCCAGGTCGCCGACCGAGCGCTCCTCCCGCATGATCCGGAGGTCGCGGATCTTGCGGACCATCCAGCCCACCTGCTCGGGTCCGTCGTCATGGGTGACTCCGAGCAGGACGACGAGACCGGGCTCCTCGAGCCGGGCGACGGTCTCTCCCGCGACGCTCAACGAGGCCGACGCAACCCGCTGCAGCACCGCACGCATGCGCACAGCGTACGAGGGAGCGTCCCAACGCCGGGCCGGCGCCGCACGGGCGCCGGGGCGCTCGCTATCGTGGCGCCTCCAATCGTGATTTCGACCATGAGGACGACACATGAGGATCTCGGTCTTCGGATGCGGGTACCTGGGCGCGGTGCACGCCGCTTGCATGGCAAGTCTCGGCCACGAGGTCGTGGGTGTCGACGTGCTGGCAGACCACGTCGCGGCCCTGGCCGCCGGAAAGCCGCCGTTCCACGAGCCCGGCTTCCCGGAGCTGCTGTCCTCGTCGCTGGACACGCAGCGGCTGATCTTCACCACCGACGCGTCGGCCGCGCAGGAGTCCACGGTCCACTTCATCTGCGTGGGCACCCCCCAGCGCCACGGTGAGGGCGCTGCGGACCTGTCCTACGTCGACTCGGCGATGGACAGCATCCTGGACGTCATCAAGCCCGGGGACCTGGTCGTCGGGAAGTCGACGGTGCCCGTCGGCACCGCGGAACGACTGTCCGCTCGTCTCCAGGCGGCCCAGCCCGACGCGTACCTCCTGTGGAACCCCGAGTTCCTCCGCGAGGGGCACGCGGTCGACGACACCCTCCACCCCGACCGCATCGTGTACGGCGTGAACCCGGACGACCCGATCACGCACACCGCCGACGTGCTGGACGAGGTGTACGCCGCCATGCTCGCGGCCGAGACCCCGCGCATGGTGACCGATCTCGCGACGGCCCAGCTGGTCAAGGTGGCGGCCAACGCGTTCCTGGCGACGAAGATCTCCTTCATCAACGCCATGGCCGAGGTCTGCGAGGCCTCCGGTGGCGACGTGACGCACCTCGCCGACGCCATCGGCATGGACAACCGCATCGGTCGGAGCTTCCTGAACGCCGGTCTGGGGTTCGGCGGTGGGTGCCTGCCCAAGGACATCCGTGCCTTCATGGCACGCGCGGGGGAGCTCGGCGTCGACCAGGCACTCAGCTTCCTGCGCGAGGTGGACGCGATCAACATGCGTCGGCGGGTGCGCATGGTCGACCTGGCGCGCGAGGAGTGCGGGGGTTCGATCGTGGGCCGGCGCATCGCCGTCCTGGGCGCCGCGTTCAAGCCGCACAGCGACGACGTCCGCGACTCCCCGGCGCTCAGCGTCGCGGCCCAGATCCAGCTCCAGGGCGCGTCCGTCGTGGTCGCGGACCCCGAGGCGGTTCCCAACGCCAAGCGGAAGTGGCCCGACCTGGCCTTCGCGGCCTCGGCCGAGGAGGCGCTCGCCGGCGCAGACCTGGTGCTCGTGCTGACCGAGTGGCCGGAGTACACCTCCCTCGACCCGGCCGCGGCGAAGAGCCTCGTGGCCCACGCGCGGGTCCTGGACGGCCGGAACTGTCTCGACGCCGAGGCGTGGCGCGCAGCGGGCTGGCACTACCGCGCGCTCGGCCGGCCCGGTCACGACGACCTGGCCGTGGGCTGATCTGGGCTGACTACGCGCTCATCCCGAGCAGAAGGCGTGCCTCGGCCGGCGTCATCGGGCTGCGCTGCACGATGTGCCCCAGCTCGGCGGCCCGGCTGACGAGCTGGTCGTTGCGCTCCACCGGCACCCCCTTGGCGAGGGTCAGCACGTCCTCCATCCCGACCCGGAGGTGCCCACCCTTGGAGAGCGAGGCGAGCCCGACCGCGAGGGTCGACCGGCCGATGCCAGTGGCCGACCAGCTCGTGGTCGCTGCCGGAAGGGCCGCCACCGCCGCCACCAACGCGTCGGCCGTGCCCGGCATCCCCCCGGGCACACCCATCACGAGGTCGACGTGCACCTTTCCGCCGTGGGGCAGTCCGTGCAGGTCGAGGAGGCGATGCAGGGCCGCCACCTGACCGAGGTCGAAGAGCTCGAACTCGGGCACGACCCGGCGTTCCTGGCTGAGCTGGTAGAGGTCCCGCACGAACGGCCACGGGTTGAGGAAGACGTCGTCACCGAAGTTGGTGGTCCCCATGGTGAGGCTGCACGAGTCGGGCTCCGCGTCCAGCACCTTCAGCCGGTCCTCGAGGGGATCGTGCACCGAGCCGCCGGTGGACAGCTGGACGACCAGGTCGGTCGCCTCGCGCAAGGCAGTGACGGTGTCCACGAGTCGCTGCGGGTCGAGCGTCGGTCGGTGATCGGCGTCGCGGATGTGCACGTGGATCATCGCCGCCCCGGCCGCCTCGCACGCTCGGGCGGTCTCGACCAGCTCGTCGAGCGTGGTCGGCAGCTGGGGACAGTCGTCCTTGGTCGTCTCGGCGCCGGTCGGCGCCACGGTGATGAGCAGGTCTCCCATGGCGAGGACGGTATCCCTCCATCGTCCTTCGCGGACCACTGCGATCCCCCTAGTCTGCTCGGGTGGACGACCCCCAGCGCCCGCCGGCGGACAGCGACCGGGCGGCGCTCACCGAGCGGATCAACCAGGCGTACGCCGCAGGCCGGATCGGCGAGGCCGACCGGGACATCCGCCTCGGCAACGTGCGATCCGCACAGAGCATGACCGAGCTCGACCTGATGAACCGGGACCTCGACCAGCTGGACGCCAGCCTGGGAGCGACCGCTCCCTCGGACCCGACGCCCGAAGGGCCCTACTCGAAGTTCGACCCGACGGACGCCGGCGGTCCCGGCTCGGTCTCGGTCACGGCTCCCCGACGCTCGGTCCTCGTGCTCGTCGCCGTGGTGGGGCTGCTCGCTGTCGTCGGCGCGGCGGTCGCGGCGCTCGTCGCCTTCGCCGGGAGCGACAACGCCGGTGCGGGCTCCACCGTGAGCCCGGGTGCCGAGTCCGGGGTGCCCGCGTCGCCGCAGGGGACCCAGCCCGTCACCGACCCGCAGGCGGGTGGCGCGCCGTACTCTTTGACGGCGGCGGGCGTCCGCGGATTCCTGAAGACCTACGAAAAGCGGTTCGGCACCAGCCGTGTGGTGGACCTGACGCTCTACGAGAAGTACGCCATCGTGGGCGTGCCCGTCCCCGGGAAGGCGCGGCAGGAGGGCTGGCTGTTCCGCGACGGCACGTGGACCGGCTTCGGTGGGGTGCGCGCGACCTTCCCCGGATCGCAGGTCGTGGACACCCGTCTCTTGGCGATCCCCGCCCTGCTGCGCAACGTCGCCCGTGCGAGGGCGACGCTCGGCGTCGAGGAGCCCTCGCAGACCTACGTGATCGTCCGCTTCATCCGACCGCCCGACGCGGCGGCCGGCGTGGACATCCACGTGTCCAACGAGTTCCGCGAGTCCGGCTACCTCGCCACGACGCTGTCGGGCAGGGTCGAGCGCGCCCATCCCTACACGCGTTGACTGCTGCTGGCTCAGTAGACGAGTGCCTGCACACCGTCACCGAGGACCTGCTCGGTGAACAGGGCGGCGCCCGAGATGGAAGAACCCTCGACCAGGTCTCCGGCGACGAGCCCGCGCCGCTGCGCGCACTGGCTGCAGACGGTGAGGGTGCCCTCGGCGAGGACGAGGTCTCGAAGCTCGGCCAGGGGAGTGGCCAGGTCGAGCTCGAAGTCCTCGGCCCGGCCCGGCACGGCGAACCAGGCGGCCTCCCCGGTGAGCCAGAGCGAGACGCTCGCTCCCGAGGCGACCCCGGCCGCCGCGACCGTGAACGCCTGGTTGGCTCGCTCGGGCTCGTCGGCACCGGCAGTGCACTTGATCACGAGGCTGCGCATGGTTCGACCCTAGACTCCCGACATGGAAGCCTTCGTCGTCGTGGTGGTGACGGTCGCCGTGCTCGCCGTCGGCGTGGTGGCAGTGCTGCTGCTGCGCCGCATGAAGAGCAAGATGGATCCCACCCCCTCCGCCACCGATCCGGGAGAGAGCTGACCGATGCCGTTCGAGATCCCCGACAACATCCACCCCAACTGCGCCCGCCTGGCCTGGCTGCTGGGGACGTGGGCCGGCAACGGGCACGGGGAGTACCCGACGATCGAGCCCTTCCAGTTCGGCCAGGAGCTGATCTTCCAGCAGGACGGCCGGCCGTTCATCCACTACCTGAGCCGTGCCTGGATCGTCGACGACGAGGGCAACCACGTGCGCGAGGCAGCCCAGGAGACGGGCTTCATCCGATGCCAGGAGGACGGCGGTCTCGAGGTCGTGCTGGCGCACAACACCGGCTTCGTCGAGAGCTGGTACGGCGAGATCCACGCCGACCAGCCGCGGTTCGAGATCGCCACCGACGCCGTCGTGCGCACCGCCACCGCCAAGGAGTACGTCGGCGGCAAACGCCTCTACGGCTACGTCAACGGTGACCTGCTCTACGCCTTCGACATGGCAGCCATGGGCCAGGAGCTGCAGCCGCACACGCACGCCCAGCTGAAGCGACAGTAGGCCTCCGGGTGTCGACGCCGTCCGCATCCGACGACTGGCACGAGCGCCTGCGTGCCAGCGGACACCGGTTGACCCCTCAGCGCGAGCTGGTGCTGGCGGCGGTGGAGACGCTGGGCCATGCCACGCCCGACCAGGTCTACGCCGAGGTCCGGATGCACTCGCAGTCGATCAACCTCTCCACGGTCTACCGCACGCTCGAGCTGCTCGACGAGCTCGACCTGATCCGGCACGCGCACCTGAGCGACCGAGCGCCGACGTACCACTCCGCGAGAGGCCACGAGCACGCGCACCTCATCTGTCGTGACTGCCAGAAGGTGATCAGCATCGGGCTCGAGGAGATGGGCGAGGCGCTCGGCGGGCTCGCAGCCGCGCGGGGCTTCGTCCCGGACTACGGCCACCTCACGGTGTTCGGCCAGTGCGCGGAGTGCGCCGGTGGTCGAGCAGCTGGCAGCGACGGTGGTCGAGCAGCGAGCGAAGCGAGCGGACAGACGAGACCCGGACAGACGGGACCCGCCTCCTAGATCGGGCCGTTCATCCGCTGCTGGTTGTGCCAGCTGCGGTTCCACGAGAGTCCGTGCGGGTGTCCCTTGGGGACCTCGTGGTTGCCCTCGGGGAACGCTCCCTCCTCGTGGCTGACCTCGTTGCGGACGTCGGTCAGTGCCCCCTCGAAGGCGGGCATCACCTTGCCGGTGTGCTGCAGCAGCTCGGCGACCCAGCTGTCGGCCTCGGTGCACTGCCAGCCGCCGCCGCTGATGGCGTCCGCGATCGGCTTGCCGGGGTCGCCGACCCCGTCGTACACCGCATCGATGGCGTTGGGGACCAGGCTGTCGCGGCAGCTCTTCACGGTGATCAGGTAGAAGTTGGTCTCCTTCTCCTCCGGCTTGTCGCCGCCCTGGTCTCCAGACATCGCTCCACTCCCCTCGGTCGGTGCTGTGCGTGTCGGCCTCGCGCGCGGACGAGGTCTCCAGCGATTCCTTCCCTCCAGCCGGTGCGCCAAACCAGCGCGACCTTTTTCGGGCAGAGAGGTTTTGACGCGTGCGACCGGCGGTAATGAATGCGGCAGGGGAGCGAACAGACCACTCTCCTGTGACACAGGGAATCAGATCCCTTCGACGATTCGCAGGGTCGGGGGACGGACCTATCGAAGGAGGCTCGACTCATGGCAGTTGGAGCAAACATCCCGGATCTTGCGGCTCTCTACGAGCAGCTCAAGAACTCCATGCAGGACGCGGACACGATGATCAACAGCCTCGACGGCAAGCTGACGCAGGCCAACGAGGAGTGGAAGAGCAAGGGCGCCCACGAGTTCAACGACGCCTGGCACAACGGCTTCAAGCCGTCGCTGACCAAGCTCTGCCAGGCGCTGGCCACGGCCGGCACCGACGTCGCCTTCCAGCACAACAAGATGGCCGAAGGTGCCAAGGAGGCCGACCAGCACCCGCACCTCACCCCGGTGCAGTCGCCCCGCTGACCCACCCGCACACGATCGAGGGGGAGAGCCGCCCGGCTCTCCCCTTCGTCATGTCACATCCGCGGGACCTGGATCCAGGTCCAACCCAGCGAGCTGGCCAGCACGCCGCGGCCCACGGGCATCGTGCCCGAGGCGGAGCGGGGGAGGCGGACGTTGAGGGCGTCGCCGTCGTTGGTGGCGCGGGGGGCGAGGATCAGGCCGTTGCGTCCGCGCTTGAGCTCGTTGGGCAGACCTCGGTAGACGCTGAGCATGTCGTCGATCGCGCCGGTGACGAACATCAGGCTGCCGCTGTCCCGCATGCGGGCGAACCGCTCGGTGAGCAGCTGACCGAGAGGTGAATCCGTGCCGATGACCTCGAAGTCGTCGATCGCGATCACCTGGTCACCGCGGACCTTGTCGAGGTGGGCGGTCACCTCGTCGATCGGCTCGACGCCGGTGAAGACGGTGGCGCCCCTGGGCGGGTCGGTCAGCAACGGCGAGCGTCGTGGCACGAAGAGGGTCACCGGAATCCGGCGAGGCAGACCGGCGAGCACGAACTGGAGGGTGTTGCTCTTCCCCGACCGAGGCGGACCCGTGATCAGGAAACCGTTGCCGGCGAGGTCGGGCTCGAAGCCCTGGAGCTCGAGGCTGTCGCCTCCGACACCGACGGGCACGAAGCTGCGGCTGCTGCTGGCCGGCTCCAGCTCGCGCGCGTCACGCACGCCCACCGCGGCGGGCAGGTCGTCGATGCGCTGCGGGCGACGCGACCGCGGGAGGTCGGCGTACCGGTCGCTCGCCTCGCGCCCGATCTCCTGCAGCACGCGCACCTGGTCGGTGCCGACGCCGCTGACGTCGAGCAGGCCCCACTGCACCTCGCGGGGGCGCTCACCGGCGCGGAAGGCACGTCCGGGCAGCATCACCTGCGGGACCTCGCGCACCGGGATGCCGATGTTGCTGAAGTCGCCGGGGTCGCTGAGTGACAGCGCGATCCGGTCCTCGATCAGCGTGCTGATCCGGCCCACCAGGCCGCTGCGGTCCGCGGTCATCACGATCCGGATGCCCACGCCGGCCCCTTCCTGCAGCAGCGCCGTGAAGCGCTCGAGCAGGACCCCGCCGTCGAGTGACTCGTAGGCCGCGATGATCCCTTCCCACCGGTCGAGGAGGACGACGAGGTAGGGCAGTCGCTCATCGGCAGGTACGCCGGCCCGCTGCTCGCCGATGTCCGCGAAACCGCGTTCGGCGAGCGACTGCTGCCGCTCGGCCAGCTCCTTCTGGAGAAAGGCGACGAGCCGGTACATGCGGTCCGTCTGGGTGCGCGTCACCACGGCACCGACGTGCGGCAGCGCGACGAGGGGCAGCAGTGCGTTGTTGCCGGCATCGATGCCGTAGAGGTGCACGTCCTCCGGGGAGCACAGCCGGGCGATCCCGGCTGCGAGCACCCGCAGGCAGTTGCTGCGTCCGGAGCGCGACTGCCCGGCGATCATCAGGTGCGAGCCGGCGACGAGGTCCCAGCTCTCGTCGACCTGCAGCTGCTGTCGGGGCAGGTCGGCGCGGCCGAAGGGGATGGGGGGTACGGCGTTCGATGCTCGACCGTCGGCGGGATCCGCGAGGTCGTCGAGGGCCAGCATCGTGGGCAGGGGCGGGAGCCACGGCTTGCGCATCTCGGGCAGCCCGAGCTCGTCGCTGGCGTCGTTGATCGCCGAGACGAGCGAGGCCAGGTCGGTCGGGATGCTGACGTCGTCGTCCTCCTCGTCGACGGGCCCGGTCGACCTGCCGAGGAGGGGCAGGACGCCCCAGTCCATCTCCTCCATGGCGATCCTGCCGCCGCCCGCACCGACCGGTCGACCACCGACGCGCGAGCTCTGGAAGGGGATCAACGAGGAGTGCCCGAGCCGCGCGTAGGCGCGACCCGGGAAGACCTTGGGGATCTGCGCCGCGGCCGAGGACTCGATGACGTCGTCGGAGTCGCCGCCGTCGGTCACCCGCAGCGCGATCCGGAGGTTGGTGTTCGACTTGATCTCCGCGCTGACCACGCCGGCGGGGCGTTGCGTCGCCAGGATGAGGTGTACGCCGAGGGAACGACCCCGCCTCGCCACGTCGACGAGCCCGGTCACGAAGTCGGGCAGCTCCGCGGCGAGGGCGGCGAACTCGTCGATCACGATCAGCAACCGCGGCATCGGCTCGTCGACCGGGTTGCCGGCCGGCGAGGTAGTCCTCGATGTCCTTGGCGTCAGCATCGGCCAGCTGGTGCTCACGCCGGCGGAGCTCTGCGCCGAGAGACTCCAGCGCGCGGGTGGTGAGGTGGCCGTCGAGGTCGGTGACCATCCCGACGGTGTGCGGCAGGTGGTTGCAGTCCTTGAAGGCGGCACCGCCCTTGTAGTCCACGAGCACGAAGTTGAACTCGTCGGGCCGGTTGCCGACGGCCAGCGAGGCGATCATCGTCTGCAGGAGCTCGGACTTGCCGGAGCCCGTCGTACCTGCCACGAGGCCGTGTGGTCCGTCGGCCCTGATGTCGATCGCGAAGATCCCGTCGGTGGACTCGCCGATGACGGCCCGGGTGGTGCGGCCCTTCCCTCCCCAGCCGCGGACGACCTTGGCGGCGTCGGGCTCGTCGAGCCGGAGCACGTCCAGCAGGCGGCTCGCGGCGGGCAGCGCCGAGGAGAGGTCCTCGGTGGACACGTCGCGGATCGGCGCGAGTGCGCGGGCGAGCCGATCCAGCCAGATGCTGCTGACGAGGTCGGGGCGCACCGCGTCGACGTGGCGCTGCTCGGTGGTCTCGAGGTTGAGCTGCCCGGCCTCGAGGGACGCGACGGTGCGGCACTCCTCGGGCAGCTCGCGCACGGTGCGGTCCAGGCAGATGAAGTACATGCCCAGGCGGGGGCCGTCCTTCAGCAGCGAGACCATGCCGCTGCTCATCCGGATCTCGCGGGCCCCGTCGAGCACCACGATCCAGCGGGGCAGCGTCGCGATCTCCTTCTCGCCGAGCTCCTTGCGGTTCTGCAGCTCGCCCATCAGCTCGGAGGTCGCGCTGCCGCGGCTGTCGTCGTCGGTGGCCAGCCGGACCGGGCGCGGGTGGCCCTCGTCGGTCCGCGCGTGCGGCAGCCACTTGACCCAGTCCCACTGCGAGCTCGGCTCGTTGCCCAGGAGCACGCTGAGCACCGTGTCCGAGGGGCTGTGCAGGGCCGCCACCTGAGCGACCGCCCAGGTGGCCAGGGAACGACAGTCCTCCGGGCTCCCGGCGATGCCGACCACCCCCACCTCGCGCATCGCGATCGTGACGGGCACGTCCGGTGCGGTCCACAGCAAGGGTCCTTCGTGCGCGTCGCGCTTCGGGTCCTTGATGGTCACGTCGGAGGGGAGGTCCGTGGTGCCGATCCGCAGGTGCAGGAAGTCGCGGTCCCACGGCCGGCGTTCCCAGAGCCGGGCGCGGGGGCCGGTCGCGAAGAGCAGGACGGACGCGGGGTCCGGGAAGTTGCGCCGCCTGGTGAAGCGCTCACCGACGAGCGACCGCACGGCGGCGGTCTCGATGTTGACCCGACGCTTCTGGTACTCGTCGACCTGCTCGACGTAGCGCTTCTTCTGCTGACGCCGTGAACCGCTCGCGTTGGCGAGCATCATCAGCGGCATCCCGGCGGCGAACAGCAGGGTGTACCACTTGTGCGTGATGAAGTAGCTGATCCCGCTCATCATCACCGGCATCAGCAGCATCGCCAGAGGGAACGGCATCTTGTCGGGGCGGTGGGGCTCCTGGGGCAGGCTGAACTCGTTGGGCTGTGCCGCGGGGTGCAGTCGCGGTGGCCGGTTGTAGTCCAGCGTCGGCCCCGACGGGCTCGGGCTCAGCGAGGCGTCGGGCTCGGTGATGGTGACCTGGTCGAGCAGCACCGGCCCGACCCCCAGGCACTGGTCGGTCTCCCACGTCGTGGGGCCTGTCAGGGGGCGCCGGTCCAGGTGCACGACGGGTACGGCGTCCTCGGGGTCGATGCGCTCCCCGAGCTGGAACTCCAGCACCGTCGTGCTGCGGCGCAGCCAGCGTCTCCGCTTCTCCTCGTGCACCGAGCTCGCCTCGAGCACGATCGGTTCGGTGACCGGTTCGCGGCGCAGGGGGACGGGCATCTCCTGGCCCTGCACGGCGTCGTCGGGGACGACGGTGACCGTGCCGTCGGTGGCGACCTCGAGGAGGAGCACCTCGTCGACGCCCGCGAGCGCAGGCTCCTCCGCGAGCTCGGGCACCCGGATCGTGCAGTGGCGGCCCGGACCCACGGTGGCCCGGCCGACGCCGAGCCGGTGCACGTGCCCGGCTCCCGGACCCGAGGAGATCCTGATCTCCACGAGGCCCCGGGGCTCCGCGTCGTGCTGGCTCGAGGGGGCGCCGAGCCCGAGCACGACGCCGTGCCGGATAGGGCTGGCGTCGATGGTCGCGGACGGGTCGACCAGCTGGTCGCCGAGGTAGAGGTCGACCGGTCCGGTCAGGGTCGGGACGCTCGAGGCGCCGGGCAGCGCGACGACGTTGGTCGGGAGGGCTGCCACCGGGCTCGCCGTGAGCGCAGAAACGAGGTCGCGGACCCGGGTCTCGGGCGCGTAGTCGAGCACGATGTCGTGCCGGGTCCCGGGGTGAGCGGCTGACCCGCTCTCCGGTCCTTCGGCCTCGATCGTCACGAGCAAGCGCATGCGATGGCCTTTGCTGGTCTGCGTGGGTGCGGAGGTCCTTCCGGGACGAGGTTAAGGCCAACTGGTACATCTCGACCTCAGGACGCAGATCGCCGGTTAAAGTCTGTTTGGTCCGCTTCTGCCGGGGAAGAACCGTGACGGGGGCGGAACGCAAGCGATGCCCACCGTTTGTGCCCACGTACCGCCCATCGACGTCACGGAGTCGACAGCATGTCCCAGACGACCGATCAAGCACGCGGCAGGACGGTCGGTTCCGCCCGTGGCAAGAAGGGCGGGAAGCCCCCAGCCGGGTCCTACCGATCCAACGTCCCGTCGCCGCCCAAGCGCCGCCGACCAGCGCTGACGGCCCTGGCCGTCCTGCTGATCGTCGGTGGCGCCGCCCTCGCCGGTCTCCTCGCGGTGCGGATGGACTCCCGTGAACCGGTCCTCGTGGCCGGCACGCAGATCGCGACCGGGCAGAAGATCACGGCCGACATGTTGAAGCAGACCAACGTCTCGGGGGACGGGCTGAACTCCATCTCGGTCGACCAGGTCGACCAGATCGACGGGAAGCTCTACGCGCGCCAGACCATCTACAAGGGTCAGCTGCTCCAGAACGACCTGCTCCGCAAGAACCCTCCCCTCGAGGTCGACCAGGCCCAGGTCGGCGTACCGCTGAGCTCGGGGAAGTACCCGCCGGGGCTGCGCTCCGGCGACGCCGTCCGTCTCGTGCGCATCGGGGACACCCAGCGCCCGTCCCAGGCGCTCGCGACCGGGCTGGTGATCCAGGTGACCAGGGGCGACTCGGGCGGCTTCGGCAGCGACGCCAAGTCCTCGGTGGCGACCATCATCGTGCCGCAGAGCGTCTCCGACCAGATCGTCGGCGCGACCGGCACCGACCAGCTGGCGCTGGCCCTGATCGGCCGGGGCGTCAGCGTCGACGACGCCGAGGTCACCGACCTCTCCGGAGGCAACGGCGGCACCGGCTCCACCTCCGGGGGCAACAACTGATGGCACTGATCGCCTTCGCCTCGGCCAAGGGATCTCCCGGGGTGAGCGTCACCGTCGCCGGACTGGCCCAGCTGTGGCCGACCCGCGCGGTCGTGGCCGATCTCGACCCGGCCGGCGGTGACACCGGTCTGCGCTACCGCGCGGACAACGGCGACCCGCTGAACCCGTCCGTCGGTCTGCTGTCGCTCGGTGCGGCCGTGCGGGCCGGCCAGGCGGCCGATCTCGACGACCACCTGCAGACGACGGCCGGCGGGATGCGCACGCTGGTCGGCGTGACCTCGCCCGGCCAGGTCCTGGGGCTCGGCGCGGCCTGGAAGCACATCGCGCTGACCCTGCGCCGCACCACGACCTACGACGTGCTCGCGGACTGCGGCCGTCTCACCCCGGGGTCCCCGACCATGGCCGTGCTCGAGCAGGCGGACGCCGTCGTGCTCGTCAGCAAGGGTGAGCTCGAGGACGTCGCGCACCTGAGGGAGCGCCTCAAGGGCCTGCAGCACACGCTGCACCTGGGCTCGATCGACGCCACCCCGACGGGGATCGCGATGGTGACCTCCGCGAGCGACACCCGCGGGCTGACCGACGCCGAGCAGCTGCTGGCCTCGGCCGGGCTCCCCGTGCGCGCGCTGGGCGTCATCGCCGAGGACCGCAAGGCCGCGGACGCGCTGCGCACCGAGTCCAGCCGCAACATCCGCCGCTCGACACTGGTCCGTTCGCTCCACGACCTGAGCGGCCAGATCAACGACCTGACCAACCTGACGGGTCGCATCCGTCAGCGGGTGAGCTGAAGGGGTGACCATGGACCAGCAGCTGCTGCGTGACCTGCGCAAGGAAGTGGCCGAGTCGCTCTCGGCCCAGCGCCGCGAGGACAGCGCCAACGGGCTGCCCACGATGAGCTCCGAGGACGAGCGGCAGTACGCCCGTGCGGTGATCGCCCGCGTCCTCGAGGGGCACGCCGCCAGGGAGATCTCGGCCGGCCGGACGCCGCCCACGGTCACCGAGGAGGCCGAGCTCGCCGAGGGCATCCACGCGGCCCTGTACGGCGTCGGCCGGCTCCAGCCGCTGCTGGACGACCCCGAGGTCGAGAACATCGACATCAACGGTTGCGACGCGGTGTTCGTCGGCTACGCCAACGGTGAGGAGAAGCGGTTCCCGCCCGTGGCGGAGACCGACGAGGAGCTGATCGAGCTGGTCCAGGTGCTCGGTGCCTACTCCTCGATCACCAGCCGTCCGTTCGACACCGCCAACCCCCAGCTCGACCTGCGCCTGCCCGACGGGAGCCGGCTCTCGGCGGTGATGGGCGTGTGCCAGCGGCCCTCGCTCTCCATCCGGCGCGCGCGGATCGGCCGGGCCAGCCTGGACATGCTCGTCGACAACGGCTCCATCAGCGGCGAGCTCGCCGGCTTCCTCTCCGCCGCGGTGGCTGCCCGGAAGAACATCATGATCGCCGGCGCGACCAACGCCGGGAAGACCACCCTGCTGCGCGCCCTCGCCAACGAGATCGACCCCGTGGAGCGGCTGGTCACGGTCGAGCGGGCCCTCGAGCTCGGCCTCGGTGAGTTCGAGGACCTGCACCCCAACGTGGTGGCCTTCGAGGAGCGCCTGCCCAACTCCGAGGGGCAGGGCGCCATCCAGATGTCCGAGCTGGTCCGTCGGTCACTACGGATGAACCCCAGCCGGGTGATCGTCGGTGAGGTCCTCGGCGACGAGATCGTGACCATGCTGAACGCGATGAGCCAGGGCAACGACGGCTCGCTCTCGACGATCCACGCCAACTCCTCGCTCGAGGTCTTCAACAGGATCTGCACCTACGCCATCCAGTCGGTGGAACGCCTGCCGTCGGACGCGACGATGATGCTGATCGCAGGAGCGATCGACTTCGTGATCTTCGTGGAGCGGCGCAACGAGTACGCCACCGGCGGCGGACTGCGACGCATGGTCACCTCGGTGCGCGAGGTCAACGGGGTCGACGGCCGGGTGCTCTCCAGCGAGATCTTCGCCGAGGGCGTCGACGGCGTCGCCGTCCCGGCCGCGCCGATCCAGTGCATCGACGAGCTGCTCGCCGTCGGCTACCAACCCCACCACCACACCGTCCCAGCATGACGGCCACCCAGCTGCTGATCGTCCTCGGAGGTGCCGTCATCGGCGCCGGGATCGCGCTGCTCGTCTACTCCCTGCAGAAGGTCGAGGCCGGGCACCAGGCCGGTCGAGCCGTCGACGTTGCTGCCGGCCCTCAAGCGCGTGGGCACTCGGCTCCCGCTGGCGATCGTCGCCGGGCTCGTCGTCCTGGTCCTCACCCGCTGGGTCGTCCTCGCGGCGGCCGCCGCGCTCCTGGTGTACTTCGCACCCGCGCTGTTCGGAGGCGCCCGCTCGGAGCGGATCGCGATCGCCCGTCTCGAGGGTCTCGCGGCGTGGACCGAGTCGTTGCGCGACACCATCGCCGGCGCCGTCGGCCTGGAGCAGGCGATCCCGGCCACCGCCACGGCCGCGGCCCCGGCGATTCGTGAGCAGCTCGAGGACCTGGCCGACCGGCTCCGGATGCGTACGCCGCTCGCGACTGCGCTCCAGCAGTTCGCCGACGACCTCGACGACTCGAGCGCGGACCTGATCGTGGCCGCGCTGATGCTCAACTCGCAGCTGCGCGGGCCGGGTCTGCGCGACGTCCTCACCTCCCTGGCCGCGTCCGCCCGCGACGAGCTGGAGATGCGGCGCCGGGTCAACGCCGGCCGCGCCAGCACCCGCCGCAGCGTGCAGATCGTCATGGGCATCACGATCGTCTTCGTCCTCGGGCTGACCCTGTTCAACCGCCCCTACGTCGAGCCCTACTCGAGCACGGTGGGCCAGGTCGTGCTGTTCCTGATCCTGTGCTGCTTCGCCGCCGGGTTCGCCTGGATGCGACGGCTGGCCGCCTTCGAGGTGCCCGAGCGCTTCCTGTTCTCCGCCGGGCCCACCGGGGGTTCACGATGACCGAGGTGATGCTGGTCGGCGCACTCGTCGGCCTCGGTGTGCTGCTGCTGGTGCTGCAGTTCGACACCGGCCGGGCCAGCGGTGCCTCCGAGCTCGCCCGGCTCGACGCCGCCCACGCCCGGACCCGGCGTACGGCCAACCTGGGCACGGACGAGACCGAGCAGCGCGAGTCGATGCGCGTGCGCCGGCTGGGCGCCCAGATCCGCACGGTGTTCGAGGCCCGCGGCTGGAACGTCCCGGCCGGCATCCGCGCGGACCTCGCGATCACCGGCGGCACCGTCGAGGGGCACCTGGGGATGAGCCTGCTGGCCGCGGTCGCCGGGCTGTTCGCGCCGACGGTGATGATCGCGCCGGCGATCTACTTCTTCGACGCGAGCATCTCCACGCCCGTCTGGCTCGCCGCTGTGGGTGCCCTCGTCGGCCTGGCGCTGCCCACGCTGCAGCTCCAGGGCACCGCCAAGGAGCGGCGCCGCGACTTCCGCCACGTCGTGAGCTCGTTCCTCGACCTGGTCTCGATGAACCTCGCCGGTGGTCGCGGCGTCCCCGAGGCGCTCCAGTCGGCCGTCAGCCTGAGCAACGGCTGGGCGATGGTGCGGATCCGCGAGACGCTGCAGAACGCCCGCCTGCAGGGCGTCACCCCGTGGGCCGCGCTCGGTGAGCTCGGCGAGGAGATGGCGGTCGAGGAGCTGCGTGACCTCGCTGCCGCCCTCGCCCTGGTCGCCGAGGACGGCGCCAAGGTGCGTGAGTCGCTGGCAGCGCGCGCGCAGTCGATGCGCCAGCGCGAGCTCGCCGACGCCGAGGGCCGGGCCGCCCAGCGCTCCCAGTCCATGCTGATCGCCCAGCTGCTGCTGTGCGTGGGCTTCCTGCTGTTCCTGATCTACCCGCCCATCTCCCAGATTCTCGGGTTCTGACCCGGTGTGCCCGAGTCGTGAGATGGGTATGACCCACCGTGACCACACAAATGGAGGTAGTTCGCCCATGTCGAACTTCATCAACCCGCTGACCCCGATCGGGTTCTGCGTGCTCATGCTGCAGAGCCGACTCGACCGCACCCGTCGTGAGGACGGCGCCTCCGCTGTCGAGTGGGTGATCATCGCCGCGATCGTGGTGGGCATCTGCATCGCCGTCGCCGGCATCCTCAAGTCAGCCCTGACCGGCAAGGCCAACGACATCAGCAGCAAGGTCGGGAGCCAGTGACCCGCTCGTGACCAGACCGGCACGGGTGCGCCTGCGCGCGCGCCTCGAGAAGGTCGTCCGGCGACCCTCTCGCCGCGACGAGAGCGGCGCGTCCGCGGTCGAGCTGGTGCTGTACATGCCGCTGCTGATGTTCGTGATCCTCTTCGCCGTGCAGTTCTCGCTGGTCTACCTCGGGGGACAGGTGGCCTCCGGCGCCGCACGGGAGGCCGCGCGCACGGCGCGGGTGACCGGCAACGCCGGCGCCGCGCAGGCCGTGGGTGACCGGATCGTGCGCGACATCGGCAAGGGAGTCCTCGACGACGCTCAGCGTCGAGCCGCAGGTCGGTGCCGAGCGGGCCCGGGTCACCGTCAGCGGCGAGGCCCAGCAGATCCTGCCGTTCCTGCCGATCCCGCGGGTCAGCGAGACCGTCGAGGGGCCGGTCGAGCGCTACGTCCAGGACACCGGGGCCACACCATGATCGCCACCCGCTGGTCGAGCGTCTCGAAACCTCGAGGACGAGCGCGGCTCGATGGCCGTCGAGATCGTCGTACTGATCCCGGTGCTGTTCATGTTCACCCTCTTCGTGGTGGCCGGGGGCCGCTACGTCAGCGCCCGGGCCGACGCCGACTCCGCGGCGCGCGACGCAGCCCGCGCCGCCTCGCAGGCGCACACCCGCGTGCCGAGGCCGCCGCCGCCGTCCGCACCACCCTCGAGCGAGGGCCTGCGGGCCACCCGCGACTGTCGACCCACCGGGCTCTCCGGCAACTTCGAGTCCGGAGGCACCGCCATCGTGCGGCTGGACTGCCAGGTCAGCTACAAGGACCTCGGCCTGCTCGGCATCCGCGGGTTCATCGGTGTCCAGGCCGAGGGCCACGCCCCGATCGACACCTACCGGAGCACCCGATGAAGGCGCTCAGGTGGTCGAGCCTGTCGAAGCCACGCTCCGAGCAGGGCTCCGCCACCGTCTTCGTGATCGGCTTCGCGATCGTGCTGTTCCTGTGCGCTGGTCTGGTCATCGACGGCGGGCTGGCGATCAACAAGCGGATGCGGGTCGCCGACGACGCCGAGCAGGCAGCCCGGATCGGCGCGGACAGCATCGACGTGAACGAGTTCCGGCGCTCCGAGACGTTGCGGATCGACCAGCAGCTGGCCCGCAGCCGGATCAGCGGCTACATGGCGGACCTCGGGTACGGCGGCGGCAACTGGACCGCGGACATCGGCCCCGACGAGGTGTCGGTCTCCGTGCAGGACACCAGCAAGACGTTCATCCTGAACCTCGTCAACGTGAAGTTCCCGGTGCGCGCCTCGGCGGACGCCGTGCCCGACACCGGCCAGGGAAACCCAGCCCCGAACAATGCCGGCGGCCAGCCGGCCCCCGGGCCGTAGGAGAGACATGAGCAACCAGATCGTTCCCGACCAGCCGGACGCAGCCGAGGCGCGCTCGACCGACCCCGGCCGCTTCCAGCAGCGCACGAAACCGGATCGTCCCCGAGCAGCAACGGCAGCCGCGCCGGCTCGGCGCTCGCCCTGCTGCTGCTGCTCGTCGGGATCCCCGTCGGGCTGTGGCTGCTCGCCGGCTCCGACCCGTTCCCGACCTCGCTGCCGACCAAGGACACGCTGACCGGGCAGCTCGACCTTCACGACGCTGCTCAACCTGCTGGTGCTCGTCGTCTGGGTCGCCTGGCTGTTCTTCGCGGTCTGCGTCGTCGTCGAGGTGCTGGCCGCCCGCCGTGGCGGGCTGGCGCACCCGGTGCCCCTGGGCGGGCCGCTCCAGAAGCTCGCCCGAGCCCTGGTGGGTGCACTGCTCCTGGCCGAGGTGATCACCGGTCCCGCCGCCTCGGCGCTCGCCGCACCCGTGGAGCACACGGGTGGCGCCGAGGTCGCGGCGGCGACGACCGCCGGTCAGCAGGCGTCCGACGACGTCCGCGAGGCGCAGCAGCAGGTCGAGCGCCGGGCGGCCCACGAGATCACCCAGCAGGAGCACCTGGTCGGCCACAAGGTCTACACGGTGGCGGCGCCCAAGGACGGCTACCACGACAACCTCTGGGACATCTCCGAACGGCACCTCGGCGACGGCCGCCGCTACAAGGAGATCTACGAGCTCAACAAGGGCCTGCTCCAGCTCGACGGCCGCAAGCTCGAGCTGGCCCGACTGATCCAGCCGGGCTGGAACCTGGTCATGCCCGACGACGCCGTCGGCGTGCAGCGGATGTCACAACCGCCGCAGGTGGTGACGCCGACGCCCGCCCCCACACCGCAGCAGCCCGACGCCCCTGGGGCCTCCACGGCCAGCGAGCAGGGCGGCGTGCAGGAGATGCCCGGCGGGCTGCTCGGCACCGGCCTGCTGGCGGCCACCGCCCTGGCCGCGCTCGCCTTCGAGCGCCGCCGCCGCATCGGCGCTCGCCTCCGGCGCCGAGGACGTCGAGGTCGCCCTGCGCGGCTCGGCGACGCCGTCCCGGGCCGCGTTCCTGGACCGGGCACTGCGTGACCTGATGGCCGCCTGCCGCGAGAGCTCGACCCCGCTGCCCCCCGTGTACGCCGTGACGCTGGACGACTCCACGGTCAGGTTGCGCCTGGCCCCGTCCGCTCCCGAGCCGGTCGGGAAGTGGACCACGTCGGACGCGGGAGCCACCTGGGTTCGCGAACACTTCGAACCGGTCGAGGCGCTCGAGTCCGAGTCGTCGCCGTACCCCGCCCTGGTCAGCCTCGGCATCGACGACGAGGGCCGCGACGTCCTGGTCGACCTGGAGGCGGCCGGTGGTGTCGTCGCCATCGACGGCGACCCGACGGTCGTCAGCGAGGTCGCTGCGTCGATCGCGCTGCAGAGCGGCACCGCCACGTGGGCCACCGACATGCGGGTCACCGCCACGGGCCTGCCCGCCGGGCTGGCCGGCATCGGGGACGACCGCATCCGGATCGTCCCCGCGCTCGATGACGAGATCGGCTCGCTGGAGCAGCGTCTCGAGGCGATCCGTGCCGACGTGCTCACCGGTCGGCTGAGCCGGCGGGCATCGCTGCCCTCCCAGCTCGTCGTGGTCGGTGACCACGCCGCGGACGAGGTCAGCGACCGGTTGGTCGACCTGACCGGGCCGGAGCGCCAGTCCCTGGCCGTCGTGCTCGCGGGCACCCACCGCGCCGCCCGCTGGACCCTGCACGTCGACAGCGGCGGGCACCTGCGGCTCGAGGAGCTCGGGATCACCGTCACGGCCAACCGCATCGGCGAGGAGCAGGTCGAAGGCATCGCCGCACTGTTCGAGGCCGCGCGACAGCCCGATCGACCTGATGACGGTGGGCAGGTACGCATCCCGGAGCCGACCCGCAAGGTCGACGACGCGTCCTGGAGCACCGCTGCGCGTCGTGTCGGGGTGCTCGGCACGATCGCCGTCACCGGAGTCGGCGCTGCCGACGAGACCCGCACCGACCAGCTCGTGGAGCTGGTGACCTACCTGGCCCTGAACCCCGAGGGTGTGCACCCGAACGTGCTCGCCGGTGTGCTCTGGCCGCGTGGCGTGACCCCGGACGTGAGCGACGCCGTGGTCGAGCGCGCTCGCGACTGGCTCGGCGACGACGTGCACGGACACCACTACCTCCGCGAGGACGCCGAGGGGCGCCTGTCCCTGAGCGAGGGCGTGGTCTGCGACTGGGACGCGGTGCGTTCGCTGTTCCTGCGGGCCCGCGCGTCCGGCTCGCGCCGCGACGAGGTCGAGCTGCTGCGTCGCGGACTGCAGCTGGTGCGCGGGGAGTCGTTCGCCGGGATCCCCGATGGCCGCTACGCGTGGGTGGCCCACCAGGACCTCGAGCGCACGATGCGGCGCGTCGTGGTGGCCTCCGCCCATCGCCTGGTCGAGCTGCTCGGCGGCGACGACGACCCGGGTGGCGCTGCGGCTGCCGCCGAGGCCGGCCTCCGGGTCGACCCGGCCAACCAGCTCCTCTGGCGCGACCTGCTTCGGGCGCGCTACGCGAGCGACCAGCAGGCCGGCGTACGTCGGACGCTGGACGCCATGGGCGCCGCCCTCCGCGACATCCCGCTCGAGGCGGAGACGGACGCGCTGGTCCGCGAGTACCTCCCCGCCGAAAGCTCTACCGCCTGAGGGCGCTGCCCAGCCGACGACTAGCCTCTGGGCGTGCCAGCCAAGTTCCTCCTCGCCGTCATCGCCGGCGTGCTGACCGTGCTGATGGTCCTCCTGATCGCGGGCCACGGCCCCTGGGCCGGCCACGAGATCATGGAGGTCACCGAGAACCACGGCCTCAACGACGGAGACATCCCGGTCGCTCGCCGCGTGGCTCCTGGGGCTGCTGTGCTGCTGGCGGCTGTGGCGCAACGTGTAGTGGTCGACGCTCGTGCCACCGGATTGGTCCGGTGCGCGAGAATGGGGACATGAGTGACGCCTCCCCACCCCCGAGCGCCCCGCCGAGCCCGCTGCTGCACCTGCCGGGCGCGGTGGGTGGCAACGGCATCGATGCCCCGGTCGCGGCGCACTACGGATCGTTCAACGGCGAGCAGCGCACCCTCGCGGGCGGCGACGGTTTCGTCGACCTGTCCCACCGCGGGGTGATCCGGGTCAGTGGACCCGATCGCCTGACCTGGCTGCACTCGCTGACCACCCAGCACCTCGAGGGTCTCCAGCCCGGGGTGCCGACAGCGACGCTGGTGCTCTCGCCCAACGGGCACGTGGAGCACGCGATGTACGGCACCGACGACGGCGAGGCCTTCACGGCTCACGTGGAGCCGGGCGAGGCCGCTCCACTGGCGGCCTGGCTCGACCGGATGCGGTTCATGATGCGCGTCGAGGTCGAGGACCTCACCGAGCAGCTGGCCGTGGCCTGGCGGCCGGTCAGCTCGGGTGAACCCGCCGAGGCCATGTCCTCGGGCAAGTACGACGTCCTCGCTCGCGCCGACCTCGAGAAGTACGCCGAGGCAGCCGGTCCGGCCTGCGGCACCTGGGCCTTCGAGGCCCTTCGGATCGCCCGTGGCGAACCACGGTTCGGCCAGGACACCGACCACCGCACCATCCCCAACGAGGTCGGCTGGATCCCCTCGGCCGTGCACCTCGACAAGGGCTGCTACCGCGGGCAGGAGACGGTCGCGCGCGTGCACACCCTCGGTCGCCCCCCGCGCCGCCTGACCCTGCTGCACCTCGACGGCTCCGACAACCGGCTGCCCAACCGAGGCGCGCCCGTCACGTTCCGTCGGTCGGGCTCGGAAGAGGCCAAGGAGGTCGGCTTCGTCGGCAGCTCTGCCCGCCATCACGAGTACGGCCCGATCGCCCTGGCCCTGCTCAAGCGCAACGTGCCGGTCGACGCCGAGCTCGAGGCCGACGGCCTGCCCGCGAGCCAGGAGGTCGTCGTCGACCCGGAGGTCGGGCTGCACGTGCGCCCGCTGCGCTGAAACGTGTGGCGCGCGCCCAGCGGTCCGGGCACACTGGCCGGGTGCCCACCGCCAACCAGTGGATCGCGTTCGTCGTCGCGTCGATCCTGTTCATCCAGGTCCCCGGACCGAGCCTGCTCTTCACCATCGGTCGTGCCCTGACCGTCGGTCGCCGTGACGCGCTGCTCTCGGTCGTCGGCAATGCGCTCGGCGTCACCGTCCAGGTGTTCCTGATCGCCGTCGGGCTGGCAGCCGTCGTGACGGCCAGCGCCACGGCGTACACCGTGGTGAAGGTGGCCGGCGCCAGCTACGTCGTCTGGCTCGGGATCCAGGCGATCCGGCACCGTGCCGACGCGCGGGCGGCGCTGGGCCGCCCGGCCCCGACGACCGGGCGGGGCCGCGCGCTGCGCACGGGGCTGGTCGTCGGCCTGACCAACCCGAAGACCATCGTGTTCTTCGTGGCCTTCCTGCCGCAGTTCGTCAACGCGGAGGCCGGCCACGTCGGGCTGCAGATGGCGCTCTTCGGGATCGTCTTCGGCGCCCTGGCCACCTGCTCCGACTCGGTCTGGGCCCTGGCGGCAGCGAAGGCGCGCGACTGGTTCGCGCGCAAGCCCCGGCGCCTGGACACGCTCGGCGCGACGGGTGGCGTGATGATGATCGGCCTCGGCGCGACGATGCTCACCCAGGAATGAACGTGGGGATACTGGCGGTTCAGGTCCGTGCCTGTTCGCGTTCCTTCCCGCGTTCCTTCCTCATGGACTTGAACACGTCCGAGTCCGGCGAGTAGCCGTAGCCGTAGGCGTCTCCGTAGGCGCCCTGCGCGCTTGGCCGGGATCATGTTCAGGACGACTCCGAGGGGTGCCGACCCCACGGCGACCAGACGGTCCACGGCTCCGGAGACCTGGTCCTTGGTGGTCGACCCATGGCGTACGACGAGCACCGCGCCGTCGGTCTCTGCCGCCATCAGTGCGGCGTCGGTGACCGGGAGCAGCGGGGGCGCGTCGAGGATGATGATGTCGTAGCGATCACGGGCCATCCTCGAGCAGCTCGAGCATCGCCCTGGACTGCAGGAGCTCCGCGGGGTTGGGGGGAACGCTGCCGGAGGTGAGCACGTCGAGGCCGGAGGGGCCGTGCTTCTGGACGGTCGCCTCCAGGTCCCCCTTGCCGACCAGGATCGTGGTCAGACCCACCGTGGGCTCGAGCTTCAGCAGGTGGGCGACCTGGGGGCGCCGGAGATCGCCGTCGATCAGGAGCACGCGCTGACCCGTGCCCGCCATCGCGATCGCGGCGTTGATGGCGGTCGTCGACTTGCCTTCCCCTGGCACCGAGCTGGTCACCACGAAGGCCTTGTTGGGCTGGTCGACGTCGATGAACGAGAGGTTGGTCCGCAGCACCCGGAACGCCTCGGCGCGCGGCGCATGTGACGGGAGGCCGCTGATCAACGGCTTCTTCGAGACCTCGCCGTCGTAGGGCAGACCGGCAAGGACAGGGACGTCACGCAGCGCCGGGACGTCCTCGGTCCGCTTCACGCTGGTGTCCATGAGCTCGCGCAGCAGGGCCAGCCCCAGACCGAGCAGGAGTCCGATCACCAGGGCGAGCCCGTAGTTCAGCAGGGGTTGCGGCGAGACGGGGGAGTCGGGAAGGCGGGCAGGGTCGACCACGCTGGCCTTCAGCAACGGCACCCTCTTGCCCGGCGGCGTCTCGAGCTTCGCGACGAAGCCCTGGAGCTGCTTGACCGCGTCGTTGGCGATCTTCTGGGCCTGGGCCGGGCTGGGGTCGGTGACGGTGATCTGGAGGACGACCGTCTCCGGCACGACGTCGGCCTTGATCCGCTTCGAGAGGTCCTTCGCCGAGGTCTTGAGTCCGAGGTCGTCGATCACCCGTTGGGGCAGCTCGACCCCGTTCACCACGTCGGCGTACGACGCCACACGTTCCTGGGAGTACTGCCCGCCCTGCAGGGCGTCGCCGGAGTTGACCGGGATGGTGGAGATGAACACGCGTGCAGTCGACTCGTACTGCGGGGTGACCTGCGAGGTGATCAGTGCCGCCAGGGCGAGTGCTGCGATCACCGTGCCCAGGATCAGCTTCCAGCGGCGACGCGCCATGCGCGCGTACTCACGGAGTTCCACAAAGACCTCGTCGTCGAAGATGGCAGATGTCAGGACGTGTTCGCAGGGCCAGCGACAGGATCAGCGTAGAGGAGACCCAGCCAGCAGGATGCGCATGCCGGAAACTGCGAGGACGAGGTGCTCCGTTCAGTACGCGCCGCGTGATCCGAACACGGCGCTGAAGGTGCGGGCCAGGATCGTGAGGTCCTGGATCATCGACCAGTTGTCGACGTAGTACAGGTCCAACCGGACGGCTTCCTCGAGCGAGAGGTCCGAGCGCCCGGACACCTGCCACAGGCCGGTCATCCCGGGACGCACGTGCAGGCGTCGGGCCATGGCGTCGTCGTACTGGGCGACCTCGTCCTCCACCTGGGGGCGCGGACCGACCAGGCTCATGTCGCCGCGCAGCACGTTCAGGAGCTGGGGGAGCTCGTCCACGGAGAAGCGCCGCAGCCAGTGGCCCGGCCCAGTGATCCGGGGGTCCACCTTGAGCTTGGCGAACATGCCGTGCTCGATGCCCTGCTCGCTGAGGACCTCGGCCAGCCGTGCCTCCGCGTCGACGACCATCGTCCGGAACTTCCAGCAGCCGAACGTGTTGCCGTCGCGCCCGATGCGCTGGTGCCGGAAGAGGATCGGACCGCCGTCGAAACGCCAGACCTGGACGGCGGCGAACAGCAGCACCGGTGACAGCAGCAGCAGGAGGGTGAGCGAGCCCAGGAAGTCGAAGGTCCGCTTCGCCCAGCGCACCGACAGCGCAGCCCGTGGCTTCTCGACGTGCAGCAGGGGGAGTCCGCCGACGGGCCGCACCGTGACGCGATCGCGGGAGACCTCGGTCAGGCTCGGTGCCACGATCACCTCGCAGTCGGAGTCCTCGAGGTCCCAGGCCAGCTGACGGAGCTCGGCGCCCGACTCCACGGCGCCACCGGCGAAGAGCACCACCTCCGCGTGGACGTCCTCCGCGATCCTGGCGGCACTCTCGGTGCCGCCCAGGATGGGGACGCCGGACGGGGTCTCACCCAGGGCCGAGGATCCGGGGGTCAGTGCGCCCACGACGTCGTAGCCGAGCCAGGACTCTCGCGACAGCACCTGCGCGACCTCGTCGACGTGCAGCTCCGTGCCGACGATGAGTGCCCGGTGGGTCAGTGCCCCCTGTGCGCGAGCCTTGTTCATGGCCGTGCGGAGCAGCACGCGTCCGAGGAACAGGAAGGCGGGGCCGAGCACGAGCGTGAGGGCGTAGAACCCCCGGGACAGGTCGAACTTCATGATGAACGAGCCGATGCCAGTCAGGGCGCCGGTCGCGACGGAGGCTGCGACGACGCGGCGGTACTCGTCGGTGCCGGCCCCGAAGAGCTTCTCCTGGTAGCCACCCGCCAGCGCGATGCTCGACGATCCAACCGAGCGGCGATGAGGGGGGCGGCCACCGCCAGCTGGGCACCGAGACCGGTCGCCTCGACACCGATCGCGCTCCGCGCCGATCCGGCCGAGGCCGGCGATGGCCAGCGTGAGCGAGACAGCGATGAGGTCGATCCCAGAGCGACGAACGGCAGCCGGGCGAGCGAACGGGCTGGCGGCCGCTCCTCCAGTCGACGCAGGTAGGTCTGGCGGTCCAGGCGGCGCTGGGCCAGCTTCTGGCGCGGCTGCGGGATCGACCTCCGCGATGAGGCAGGAATGTCCTGTCTAGCGATACTCATGAACTCATCCCCCCGGAGAAGTTCTGGATGACCGGTGGACACCGGCCGCTGTCGTTGAACGGTCAAACGGGGCAGCTTGGGGCGAAGTTACGGGACGCCCGGATGCGCGAACAACGCGCTTGGGGCCTTCGCGTCCGCAGTCTGGACTCTCCACCCTCGAGAGCGCTGGCCGACATGGAAGTGAATCCGGCGCCATGTTTGAGCGGGAATCGCGACGCGCGAGCGAGCATGTCAGCGCCGGTCGTCGTGACTCACCTCACACGCCTGTCGCGGCAGCCACGACCTCCCCCGTTCTCGGGATCTGAGACGACTTCAGAGCCGCTACAAGGTTCCACCCACTCGCCAGCTGATCCATTCGCGGAACTCGTTGACCGGCGCACGACGACCCGATTGCAGGCGCTATCGTGACGCCATGTCTCTGGAGTCCGAGCAGCGGCCGTGGGGCTCGTGGCACGTCATCGACGTGGCCCAGGCTACAAGATCAAGCGCATCCACGTGAACCCGGGCGCCCGGCTGTCCTACCAGAGCCACGAGCACCGCAGCGAGCACTGGGTGGTCATCTCGGGGTCGCCACCTGCGAGATCGATGGCATCGAGATCCATCGCGGCAGGCCGGGGAACTCGATCGACGTGCCGCTGGGGCGCCAAGCACCGGCTGGCCAACGAGGGCACCGAGGAGCTCGTCATCGTCGAGGTGCAGCTCGGCGGCTACACGGGCGAGGACGACATCGTGCCGGCTCGGAGAGACGACCACAACAGGTGACTGCTCAGCTCGCGCTGTTGATCATCCCCGCGCCGACGGTGACCCCGGTTGCCTCGTCGATCAGGATGAACGACCCGGTGGTCCGGTTCTTCGAGTAGGGGTCGCACAGCAGCGGCACGGTCGTGCGCAGCTGGACGCGGCCGATCTCGTTGAGGGCGAGCTCCTTGGTCTCCTGGTCGCGGTGCAGCGAGTTGACGTCCAGGCGGTACTGGATGTCCTTGATCATCGCCCGCCCCGAACGGGTGGTGTGCTTGATCGCCAGCTTCTGGCGCGGGCGCAGCGGCTCGTTGGTCATCCAGCAGATCATCGCGTCGATGTCCTGGCTGGGCTTGGGGGCGTTCTTCACGCGGGCGATCATGTCGCCGCGACTGACGTCGACGTCGTCGTCGAGACGCACGGTCACCGACATCGGCGGGAAGGCCTCGTCGATCTCCTTCTCGAAGAGGTCGATGCCGGCGATGGTGCTGGTCATGCCGCTGGGCAGGACGACGACCTCGTCGCCGGGCTTGAGCACGCCACCGGCGACCTGCCCGGCGTACCCGCGGTAGTCGTGGAACTGGTCGGACTTGGGGCGTACGACGTACTGCACCGGCAGCCGGGTGTCGACCAGGTCGCGGTCGGAGGCGACGTGGACGTTCTCCAGGTGGTGCATCAACGAGGAGCCGTTGTACCAGGGCATGTTGTCCGACCGGTTGACGACGTTGTCGCCGTTGAGCGCGGAGATCGGGATGACCTCGAGGTCGGGGATGTTCAGCTTGGTCGCGAAGGAGGTGAACTCCTTCTGGATCCGGTCGTAGACGGACTGGTCGTAGTCGACGAGGTCCATCTTGTTGACCGCCAGCACCAGGTGGGGCACCCGCAGCAGCGACAGGATGACGGCGTGCCGCCGGGACTGCTCGGTGAGCCCCTGCCGAGCGTCGACGAGCACCAGGCCCAGGTCGGCCGTCGAGGCGCCGGTGACCATGTTGCGGGTGTACTGCACGTGGCCAGGGGTGTCGGCGATGATGAACTTGCGCCGGGGGGTCGCGAAGTAGCGGTAGGCCACGTCGATGGTGATGCCCTGCTCGCGCTCGGAGCGAAGGCCGTCCGTGAGCAGCGCGAGGTCGGTGTAGTCGTAGCCCTTCGACTGGCTGGTGGCCTCCACGGCCTCCAGCTGGTCCTCGAAGATCGCCTTGGAGTCCAGCAGCAGGCGGCCGATCAGGGTGGACTTGCCGTCGTCGACCGAGCCGGCCGTGGCGAAGCGGAGCAGGTCCATCTGGCCGAGGACCTCGGTGGCGGGGGTGGCGTCGTTCATCAGAAGTAGCCTTCCTTCTTGCGGTCCTCCATGGCTGCCTCGGAGAACCGGTCGTCACCGCGGGTGGCGCCCCGCTCGGTGACCTTGGCGATGGCGACCTCCTCGATGATCTTGTCGAGCGTGTCGGCCTCGGACTCCACGCAGCCGGTCAGGGTGAGGTCGCCGACGGTGCGGAAGCGCACCGTCCTCTCCTCCACCGTCTCACCGGACTTGGTCGGGTTGAACTCGCTCTCCGAGAGCCACATCCCGTCGCGCTTGAAGACCTTGCGCTGGTGGGAGAAGTAGATCGAGGGGATCTCGACCTGCTCCTGGGCGAGGTAGTGCCAGATGTCGAGCTCGGTCCAGTTGGAGAGCGGGAAGATCCGCATGTGCTCGCCGCCGTGGATCCGGCCGTTGTAGAGGCTCCACAGCTCGGGGCGCTGCATCTTCGGGTCCCACTGGCCGAAGTCGTCGCGGTGGGAGTAGACCCGCTCCTTCGCCCGTGCCTTCTCCTCGTCCCGGCGGCCGCCACCGAAGGCGGCGGTGAAGCCGTTCTCCTCGATGGCGTTCAGCAGGGTGCCGATCTGGTGCCGGTTGCGGCTGGTCTTGCCGTCGTCCACCACGATGCCGTTGGCGAGGGCCTCCTCGACGCTCGCCACGATCAGGCGTACGCCGAGCCGGTTGACCCAGTTGTCACGGGTCTCCAGCACCTCGGGGAAGTCGTAGCCGGTGTCCACCTGGAGCACGGGGAACGGGATCTTCGCGGGGTAGAAGGCCTTCTCGGCGAGCCGGAGCATCACGATCGAGTCCTTGCCGCCCGAGAACATCAGGACCGGCTTCTCGAACTCGGCCGCGACCTCGCGGAAGATGTGGATGGACTCAGCCTCGAGCTGGTCGAGCTGGCTGAGCCGGTAGTCGGCATGGGTCTGCGTCATCGGGGGTTGGGGCCTCTCGTGTCAGACGGCAGCCGTCATCGTACCGACCCGAGGTCGATCAAAGTGCAGCAGTCCACGCGAGAAACATCCGGGCACGTCCTCCGCGCCCGAGCGGCGAGCACGGGAGCTGCGTCAGTAGGCGCCGTGCGAGCCGAAGACGGCGCTGAAGGTGCGCGCCAGGATGGTGAGGTCCTGGAACATCGACCAGTTGTCGACGTAGTAGAGGTCCAGCCGGATCGCCTCGGACCAGGAGAGGTCGGAGCGGCCGGAGACCTGCCACAGCCCGGTCATGCCGGGACGGACGCGCAACCGGCGGGCCATGTCGGTGTCGTACTTCGCCACCTCGTGGTGGAGAGGCGGGCGAGGACCGACCAGGCTCATGTCGCCGCGGAGCACGTTGAACAGCTGGGGGAGCTCGTCGAGGGAGAAGCGGCGCATCCACTTGCCGGGGCCGGTGATCCGCGGGTCGTTCTCGATCTTGAACAGCCCGCCCTCGTAGCCGTGCTGCTTGTGCAGGTCGGCGAGGAGCTCCTCGGCGTTGGTGACCATGGTGCGGAACTTCCAGCAGCGGAAGGTCTCGTTGTCGCGGCCCACGCGGCTCTGCCCGAAGAAGACCGGCCCGCGGTCGTGGGCCCAGATCCGCACGGCGGCGAACAGGAAGACCGGGGCGAAGAGGAGCAGCAGGCACAGCGAACCGACGATGTCGAAGGTGCGCTTGGCGCGGCGTACGGCGGCCTCCGAGCGCGGCTTCTCCAGGTGGATCAGGGGCAGACCGCCGACGGGGCGGACGCTGATGCGCTCGCTGGAGACGTCGGTCACGCTCGGGGCGATGACCACCGCGCACGTCCTCGTGCTCGAGGTCCCAGGCGAGGCGGCGCATGTCGGTGGCGGAGTCCAGAGCGCCACCGGCGAGGAAGACGATGTCGGCCTCGGCGTCGATCGCGGTCGCGGCGATCTGGCGTGGAGGAGCCGAGCAGCGGGATGCCGGAGTGGGTGGTGGAGCGCCCCTGCGGGTCAGGGGTCAGCGCGCCGACCACGTGGTAGCCGAGCCAGGTCTCGCGGCGCAGCACGCTGGCGATCTCGTCGACGTGGCCCTCGGAGCCGGCGATCACCACGCGGTGCTGCAGGGCACCGTGGGCGCGAGCCCGGTGGACGCTGCGCCGCAGCAGGAAGCGGCCCAGCACCAGCATCGGGATGCCGATGGCGAAGGCGAGCACGAAGAAGCCACGGGAGAGCTCGAACTGGACCAGGTAGCAGCTGATCCCGACCGCCGCGGCGGTGAGCAGGGAGCCGTTGACGATGCTCTTGTACTCGTCGAGGCCGGCGCCGAAGACCTTCGGGCGGTACCCACCGAGCAGCGAAGATGGCGCCGACCCAGCCCATGATCATCAGGGGACCGGCGACGCTCAGGCTGTCTCCGACCTGCGAGCTCCTGGCCACCCATCGGGAAGGGGATGGTCGACCGGCCGAGGATGGCGGCGAAGACGCTGAGCGTGATGACGACCATGTCGGTGCCGAAGGCAACCGTCGGGATGTAGCGCAGCCCACCTCTGGTGGGTGTGCTGATCCTTGTGGCTGAGACCAAAGAGGTCGTCATTGAAAAATCCCCCGATTTCAAGCGATGGTCCCGAGAGGGACGATCGGCCCCTACCTTAAAGACGAATGAGTCAAAGGTTGGTCACGGAAGACATCGAACGGGTTCCGCGGTCTAGTCCGGAAGACGCCACGCAGCCGCGTTCACGTCGAACGCAGGCAAGCCACGACGCTGCCTGACGAAGCCCCACACCAGAGGCCCGAGCAGTAGAAGACCTGCTCCGATCATGCCCACCCAGACGGGACTTACACCCAGCATCGTCAACCCTGTCAGGGAAAGCACGATCACGATGCCGCGACGGATCACCGACTGCGAGACCCACGCCGCCATCCGCGCCCCGAGGAAGGTGCCGGGCGTTCCGCCCAGGACGAGAGGTATCAGCACCGCCCAGGTCACCCCTTCGTTGACCACGTGTCCGACGGCGGCAGCGAGCACGAGAGGGACCGCCTGGACGAGGTCCGTGCCCACAAGCCGGACGGCCGACAGCGTCGGGTAGAGCAGCAGCAGCGACACCATGATCAGCGACCCCGAACCCACCGACGTGATCCCCACCAGCAGCCCGCCGATCGCGCCGACGAGGACCGTGGGCACCGGCCGCACGGGCGGGTCGTCCTGGCTGAGCACGTTGCCACTGGTGACGTGACGCAGCTGGAGGTACATCCGCAACGTGTACGTCGCGGCAGTGAAGAGCAGCGCCGCCCCGATGGCCGTCTTGAGGAAGGCCTGCTGGGCGTCCCCGTCACCCACGCTCCTGACGATGAAGCCCCCGGCGAAGGCGAACGGCACCGAGCCGACCACCAGCAGTCCCGCGAGACGCAGGTTGGGCGACCCGCGGCGCCAGTGCACGCCCGCGCCCACGGACTTGTTGATGCTGGCAGCCACCAGGTCGTTGGCCACGGCCGCCGTCGGGTTGACCCCGAGGAAGATCAGGGCCGGTGTCATCAGCGCTCCGCCGCCCATGCCGGTCAGCCCGACCACGATGCCGACCCCGAAGCTGACCACGAGGACCGACAGCGCCGAGAGCGTCAGCAGGTCGCTCATCCGCGGTCGGGAGTGTGGAACGTGAGCGCGGGCAGGACCTCGGCGAGGCAGTCCTCGATGGTCCGGCCGGTGGTGTCGACGCGGACAGCGGCGTCGTCGGGCTCTTCGTAGGGGCTGGAGATGCCGGTGAACTCGGGGATCTCCCCGCGACGGGCCTTCGCGTAGAGACCCTTGCGGTCGCGCCGCTCGCACTCCTCCAGGGGCGTCGCGACGTGCACCAGGACGAAGTCGGCGCCGGCGTCCTCCACCATCCGGCGCACCTGCTTGCGGGTCTCGTCGTACGGCGCGATCGGGGAGCAGATCGCGATGCCGCGGTGGCGACCTATCTCGGCGGCGACCCAGCCGATCCGGCGGATGTTGGTCTCGCGGTCCTCCCGGGAGAACGTCAGGCCGGCGCTCAGGTTGCGGCGGACGACGTCCCCGTCGAGGCTGGTGACGCTGCGCCGGCCGTCCTCGAGGATCAGGTCGTGCAGGGCCCGGGCGAGGGTGGACTTGCCGCTGCCCGAGAGGCCGGTGAAGAAGACGACGAACCCGCGCTCGTCGTCGCCGGGCTGGTCCTGGTCGACGATCGCGGCGACCTGCGCGGGCCACTCGCCCGCGTGACCGACCGCCAGCACGTCGCCCGTCGCGTAGTTGCCGGCCACCAGCTGCCCGAGGTGATGGTCGTAGTCGGGATCGCCGTGCGAGGGCAGCGGGACGGCCACGACGTAGGCCCTGGTGCCGGCCTCCTCGAGCAGCGCGGCCGCCGCCAGCGTGACCCGGACCAGCCCCACGCTCGAGACGTCCTGCGGCGTTCCGGTGCCGTTGAGCGCGAGGAGCACGACGTCACGCCCACCGGCCGCCGACCTGATGTCGTCCAGGTCGGCGTCGGTCACGGGAGCGGCGACCGGCACCAGGAGTGCCCCGTCGTACTGCTCCCGGGCCTGGGCCGGTGTCAGGTGGAGACGTCGGAAGGGCCCGTAGGTCGGGGCGCTCATCGGGGTGAGGCCGGAGGGCGTGAGCAGGGCGAGCGGCAGGCCTTCCGGATCCACCAGCTCGACCTCCGCAACGTCCAGGAGGTCGGCCGGCAACGCCAGCGTGATGCCGGGGTCCGACACGTCGAACGTGGTCCTCGGTGCCAGGGCGCCGGAGAGCAGCAGCTCGAGGTCGTCCAGCTCGCGCGGGCTCGGGCAGAACTGCGGTGCGGGCACCGCCACATGGTGCCAGACCCACGACGGATACGGTCCGGGCATGGCTGCTCCCACTCCGCCCGTCGTCGTCGCCGAGATCGTCCGCTCCGGGTTCGTGGAGGGCCACCACTACGGGTCCTGGGTGGTGCTCGACCGCGACGGCTCGGTGCTGGCGAGTGCCGGCGACGTGGACGACCCGATGCTGCCGCGCTCGTGCAACAAGCCGGTCCAGGCGTTGGGGATGCTCGAGGTCGGTCTGCCCCTGTCCGACGAGCTGCTGGCCCTGTCCTGCGCCTCCCACTCCGGTGAGCCCTTCCACATCGAGGGGGTACGCCGCATCCTCGCCTCGGTCGACCTCACCGAGGACGCCCTGCAGACCCCTGCCGACTGGCCGCTGGACGACGCGACGAGGGAGGAGCTGATCCGGTCAGGAGGTGTCCGGTCCTCGATCCAGATGAACTGCTCCGGCAAGCACGCGGCGATGCTGGCCACCTGCGTCACCAACGGCTGGCCGATCGAGACCTACCTGGACGTCGACCACCCGTTGCAGCAGGCCATCGCCGCGACCTTCGCCCGGACGACCGGCGAGGCCGTCGCCCACGTGGCGATCGACGGGTGCGGGGCACCGCTGCTCTCGACCTCGCTCACCGGGCTGGCGCGGGCGTTCGCGCGGCTGGCGACCGACGGGGGAGCGATTGCTCCGGCCATCCGGGAGCACCCGGAGTACGTGTCCGGCACCCATCGCGACGAGCTCGCCCTGCTCCGCGCCGTACCCGGTGCGATCGGCAAGGCGGGGGCCGAGTCCTGCTACGCGGTGGCGCTGCGGGACGGCCGGGCCTTCGCGACCAAGACCGACGACGGGGGAGCGCGGGCGCGCCCCGTGCTGATGGCGGCGCTGCTCGACCGGTTCGGCGTCACCGCGGAGCCGGGCGTGGACGCCGACGCGGTGCGGCGTACGGGCGAGTCGGTGCTGCTCGGTGGGGGTCGTCCAGTGGGCGAGATCCGTGCGGTAGTTGCTGCCCGCTAGCACTGCAAGCACCCATCTTCTATCGTGAGATATGGGTTTTGTGACTACGTTCACCACCCTTTCGTTTGCATTTGCTTGCTGGAGTTAGCACTATGGAGACATGGCCAAGATCAAGGTCGGGAAGACCGTCTCGTCGCTCGGGGAGTACCTCCACGAGCAGCGCGTCGCTGCCGAGCTCTCGCTCCGGCAGCTGGCGGAGCAGGCGGGCGTGTCCAACCCCTACCTCAGCCAGATCGAACGCGGTCTGCGCAGGCCATCAGCCGAAGTGCTTCAGCAACTGGCCAAGGCGCTGAGGATCTCCGCCGAGCAGCTCTACGTGCAGGCAGGGATCCTGAACCCCGATGACGGGCAGGTCCGATCCGTCGAGCTCGCCATCCTCGGGGATCCGGTGCTCAGCGAGCGACAGAAGCAGTCCCTGCTGGACGTCTACCAGTCCTTCAGGACAGTCGCGGAAGCAGCACAAGCCATCGAAGTGCCCGAGCCGACTGAAGTGATCGGACTCGTGTCAACCACACAAGGAGATGAACATGGCCAAGACCCAGTTCAACGTTGAGACCATCAAGACAGAGGCCGTGAAGCCCCTCTACGCCGTCGCCGGCGCCACCGAGATCGCCTACGAGCTCGCTCGTGGCTACGCCGGTGAGGCCCAGAAGAGCGCCGTCGAGGCGTTCAGCGACGTGCAGACCCGCGTCAGCAAGGTCGAGCGCGACCCGAAGGCGCTGCAGAACCAGGCCGTCTCGCTGGTCAACGCCCGCCTGGACGAGCTCCAGAAGGACGCCAAGGACGCGCAGGCCAAGTTCGAGGCCCGCATCGCCGAGCTGCAGAAGGAGGCCAAGGCGTTCCCCGCCAAGGTCCAGGCGCAGATCGACGAGGCCGTTGCCGAGCTGACCAAGGCCTACACCGACCTGGCCAAGCGCGGCGAGAAGCTCGTCGTCGCCATCCGCAAGGACGGCGTCAAGGCCGCCACCGCTGGTGCCAAGGCCGTCGACGTCGTCCGCGACGCCCCGAAGAAGTCCTCGGTGGCGCGTCGTCAGGCCGCCAAGAAGGGCGCTGCCCGCAAGGCTCCCGCCTCCAACGCCGCCGCTGAGAAGGCTCCGGGCAACAAGTCCAAGCCGGCTGCGAAGAAGGCTGTGAAGCAGGGCGGCGCCAAGGGTGGTGCCACCACGGCCAAGAAGACGGCGGCCAAGAAGGCCCCCGCCAAGAAGGCCACCACCACGGCGTCGGCCACCTCGGCCTCCGCCTGAGCAAGACACCGGACACTCGTCACCGACGGGTGACGAGTAGCCCGTCCTGGTGATCCCTCCCTTCGCCAGCGGCGGGCCGGTAGGCCCCCGGACCTGATCCGGGGGTCTGCTGCTGTCCGGACGAGGCCCGGCTCCGGCCCGGTGACGCACGCGCCCAGCCAGCGGCCCGATATCCTCGGACACGTGGGTATCGCGAGCTTCTCGATCATGGGCATCATCACCCTCGCCGTGCTGGCGTTCCAGGTGTGGGCGCTGGTCGACGCCCTGATGCGTCCCAAGGACGCCTTCGTCGCCGCGGACAAGCTCACGAAGCAGGCCTGGACGCTGATCCTGGTGCTGTCGGTCGCGAGCACCGTGCTCCTGGGCTCCACGCTCCTGCTGATGGTCAGCATCGTCGCGGCGAGCGTCTACATCGTCGACGTGAAGCCTGCGCTGGTCTCGGTCACCCGCCGCCGCTGAGGCGTCGCCACACGCATGCGCCGCTCCTGGTCGGGTACGCCTCGGACGAGGGCGGGCGGTTGCCTGACCTCCCCGATCTGAGGAGCGAGCAGTATGCAGGCAGTCACGTGGCACGGTAGGAGAGACGTCCGGGTGGAGACCGTCCCGGACCCGATCATCCAGGCGCCCAACGACGCGATCGTGCGGATCACCTCGAGCGGGCTGTGCGGCTCCGACCTGCACCTCTACGAGACGCTCGGACCGTTCATGGGCGAGGGCGACATCCTCGGCCACGAGCCGATGGGCATCGTCGAGGAGGTCGGCCCCGAGGCGGGTGACCTGAAGGTGGGCGACCGGGTGGTGATGCCCTTCCAGATCTGCTGCGGCCACTGCTTCATGTGCACCCAGGGTCTTCCCACCCAGTGCGAGACCACGCAGGTCCGCGACCAGGGCATGGGCGCCGCCCTGTTCGGCTTCAGCAAGCTGTACGGCGAGGTCGCCGGCGCCCAGGCGGAGTTCCTGCGCGTGCCGGAGGCGCAGTACACCTCCATCGTGGTGCCCGAGGGT
Source organism: uncultured Actinomycetota bacterium (assembly GCA_963797525.1). Classification (GTDB taxonomy): domain Bacteria; phylum Actinomycetota; class Actinomycetes; order Propionibacteriales; family Nocardioidaceae; genus Marmoricola. The sequence goes on along the minus strand of CAWCPT010000014.1, from coordinate 1,444,577 downwards.
CCGAACGACGACCGCTTCCTCTACCTCTCGGACGTGCTGCCCACCGCCTGGCAGTCGGTCGCCTATGCCGACGTGCCCAAGGACGGCAGCCTGCTGGTGCTGGGTCTGGGCCCGATCGGAGAGATGGCCACCCGCATCGCCCTCCACCAGGGCAAGCGCGTGATCGCCGTCGACCGCGTGCCCGAGCGCCTCGAGCGGGCGCAGGCGCGCGGCGCCGAGGTCCTGAACCTCGACCAGGTCGACGACGTCGGCGAGGAGGTGCGCTCGCGCACCCAGGGCCGCGGCACCGACGCCGTGATCGACGCCGTCGGCATGGAGGCGCACGGTTCTCCTGTGGCCGAGGTCGGCCAGCGGCTGTTCAGCGCGCTGCCGAAGCGGCTGAGCGCGGCCGTGATGAGCAAGGTCGGGCTGGACCGGATGGCCGCGATCTACACGGCGATCGATGCGGTCCGCCGAGGTGGCACCGTCTCGCTGATCGGCGTCTACGGCGGCCAGAGTGACCCGATGCCGATGCTGACGATGTTCGACAAGCAGCTCCAGTTCCGGATGGGGCAGGCCAACGTCAAGCACTGGGTGGACGACATCATGCCGCTCCTGCTCGACGATGCCGACCCTCTCGGGACGGAGGACTTCGCCACCCACAAGGTGGCACTGGCGGACGCGCCCGCGGCGTACGACCAGTTCCAGAAGAAGACCGACGGGACGATCAAGGTGGTCTTCAAGCCGGGTCAGGTCGCCTGACCACGCAGCTGCGGGATCGGGTGTCAGCCACCTGGGGCACACTGGCCCGATGCCACTCGACCCGCAGCTCGCCGGCCTGATCCAGATCGTGGAAGCCGGTGTGCCGATGCACCAGCAGACGCCCGTGGAGGCTCGCGCCGCCTTCCGCAAGCTCGCTGTGGGCTACCGGCAGCCAGAGCACGTCGTACCGGTCGGAACCGTCGAGGACACCGCCGTTCCGGGTGCTGCCGGTGACCTCCCGGCGCGCGTCTACCGGCCCGAGGGAGCCGGCCCGTTCCCCACCGTCGCGCTGTTCCACGGCGGTGGGTTCGTGATCGGTGACCTCGACACCCACGACAACCTGGCCCGCGCCATCTGCCGCGACGCGTCTGCGGTCGTCGTCTCCGTCGACTACCGCCTGGCTCCCGAGCACCCGTTCCCCGCCGGGGTCGAGGACGCCGTCGCTGCCACGCGCGCGTTGCAGGGGCGGCTCGACGAGCTCGGTGGCGACGGGCGCCTGGCCGTGGCCGGTGACAGTGCCGGGGGCAACCTGTCCGCGGTGGTCGCCCAGCAGGTGCCCGGCCTGGCAGCCCAGTTCCTGATCTACCCCGCCACCGACGGCAGCGGTGAGTACCCCTCGCGGACGGAGAACGCAGCAGGCTACTTCCTCGACGTGCCGACCATGGTGTGGTTCATGGACCACTACGCACCTGTCGCCGGGGACGACGTCCGGTTCTCGCCGCTGCTGGCCGACTCGCTGGCGGGACTCCCGCCAGCTGTCGTCGTGACCGCCGAGTTCGACCCGTTGCGCGACGAGGGCGAGGCCTACGCCTCGGCCCTGGAGAAGGCCGGCGTCGCGGTGCTGTCCCGCCGCTACGACGGAATGATCCACGGCTTCATGGACATGGGGCCGTTCTCGGTTGCTGCCCAGGCCGCGGTCGACGACGCGATCGGCCTGTTCGCCGAGCTGCTGCGGGGGTAGGGCTTGCGCCGCCTCCGACCACGGGGGAGGTTTGGGGCATGAGGTGCCATTTCATCCCCCAGTACCTGTTGGACACGCTGGCCGGAGCGCCGGACACCGAGGCTGCTGAGCGCGGGCGTCGGACGATGGCCATCGACGCTCGGGTGCGGGCTGCCGTCGTCGCGCCCGCCGCGACGGCCGGAGCGGCGTGGGAGATCCACGACGCCCACAACGGTTCGGACCTCCCGGGCGAGCTGGTCCGAACGGCCGGGGAGCCCGCGGTCGGAGACGTCACCGTCGACGAGGCGGCGACCGGGATCACCGAGTCGTTGGCGCTCTTCGCCGACCTCGGCCGGGCGTCGTACGACGACAAGGGCGCGACGGTCGTGGCCACCGTGCACTACGAGCAGGACTACGACAACGCCTTCTGGGACGGCAACCAGCTCGTGTTCGGCGACGGTGACGGCCGCGTCTTCGACCGGTTCACCAAGCCCATCGACGTCCTGGGCCACGAGCTGTCGCACGCCGTCACGCAGTTCACCGCCGACCTCACCTACCAGGGGCAGTCGGGCGCGATGAACGAGTCGATCTCGGACGTCTTCGGTGCCTGCATCAAGCAGCGGTCCCTCGGCCAGGACGCCGCGGCTGCCGACTGGCTCGTCGGGGAGGGCATCTTCCTGCCCGGCGTCAACGGTCGCGCCCTGCGGTCGATGTCGGACCCCGGGACGGCGTACGACGACCCGCAGATCGGCAAGGATCCCCAGGTCGGGTCGATGGCCGACTACGTCGAGACCACGGACGACAACGGGGGCGTGCACCTGAACAGCGGCATCCCCAACCGGGCCTTCGTGCTCGCGGCGCAGGGGATCGGCGGGGAGTCCTGGAGCGGCGCCGGCCGGATCTGGTACGCCGCCCTCACCTCCGGCATCCCGGCCGACAGCGACTTCGCGACCTTCGCAGCGGCCACCGTCGCGGCCGCGGGTGCGAACGCCGCTGCTGTCGAGGACGCCTGGACCACCGTCGGCGTCACACCGGGCGCCTCGTCGGCATCCTCGAGCGGGGCGACTCCTGCCGGGAGCTCCGTGGTCGTCCGGCGTTCCGGTGGCTTCGCCGGCCTCACCAAGGAAGGCGCCGTCGACCTCGACTCCGACGATCCACGTGTGCCCGCCGTGCGCTCACTGGTCCAGCGGATCGACTTCGCCGCCGTGGACCCGGGCCGCCCGCAACCCGACAGGTTCGTCTACCACTTCCGCTTCGCCGCCGCCGAGTGCCAGGTGCAGGAGCAGGCACTGACCTCGGACCTGCACGAGCTCGCCGCGATCGTGCTGGAGGAGTAGGCCTGTGGACGACCGTTTGCCGGCACCTCCGGACCACGATGTGCTGCCCGTGTGGAGGTGGCGCAGGCGTTGCTCGAGGTCGGTGGGATCGCCGACCACCAGACGCTGCTCAGGGTGTGCTCGCGCCACCAGCTGACCACGGCCGTTGCTTCGGGCGAAGCGGTCCGGCTGACGCGGGGACGCTACGCGCTGCCGGGGCTCGATGAGCACCGCGCTGCGGCCGCATCGCTCGGTGGTGCCCTCGACCGTCTCTCGGCCGCACGCCAGTGGGGCTGGAAGGTCAAGTTCCCGTCTGCGCGCCCGCAGGTCGTCGTTCCCCGTGGGCGAAACGTCTCAGCGACCCGACGCAGAGCCATCGACCTGAGGTGGGGTGAGGTCTCGGCCGACGAGCTTGCTGCCGGCGTCACGTCGAAGGAGCGCACCGTCCTGGAGTGTGCCCGGCAGCTGCCCTTCGATGCCGCGCTGGCGGTGGTGGACTCCGCGCTGCGAGACGGTGCGAGTCGCACCTCGCTGCTCCTGGCCTCTGCTCGTCTACCCCGCACCGGTCAGAGCCGCGCCTACCGGGTGGTCGAGCTGGGCTCGTCCCTGGCCGCCAACCCGTTCGAGTCGGTCATGCGCGCGGTTCTCGAGGACGTACCGGGCGCCCGATTCAGGCCGCAGGTGTGGGTCGGCAATGTCGGACGAGCCGATCTGGTCGACGACCTGCATCGCGTGGTCGTCGAGTGTGACTCGTTCGAGTTCCACTCCGACGCTGAAGCGCTGAACCACGACATGGAGCGCTACAACGCCTTCGTCTGCGAGGAGAACCTGGTGCTCCGCTTCGGCTGGAAGCACGCGATGTTCCGGCAGGACTATGTCCGTGCCACGGTCGGAGCCCTGATCACTGCACAGGAACGATCAGTTGGGCGTTGCCCCAGATGCAGAGCCGCCTGAGAACACCTGACGGACGATGAACTGATCGTCCTTGTGCAGCAGTGCCTACCCCTTGCGGGCCCGGGCCGCGGTCTTGGCGCGGTCGTGGGCGTTCAGGTGGACCTTGCGGATCCGGACGGAGTCGGGGGTGACCTCGACGCACTCGTCCTCGCGGCAGAACTCCAGGGACTGCTCGAGGGAGAGCTTCTTCGGCGGGATCAGCTTCTCGAAGTTGTCCGACGTGGCCGACCGGATGTTGGTCTGCTTCTTCTCCTTGGTGATGTTCACGTCCATGTCGTCGGCGCGTGAGTTCTCACCGACGATCATGCCCTCGTAGACCTCGGTCGTCGGGTCGACGAACAGCACGCCGCGCTCCTGCAGGTTGGTCATCGCGTACGCCGTGACGGCACCCGAGCGGTCGGCGACGAGCGAACCCTGCGACCGCGACTTGATCTCGCCGGCCCACGGCTCGTAGCCCTCGAAGACCTGGTGGGCGATGCCGGTGCCGCGGGTGTCGGTGAGGAACTCGGTCCGGAAGCCGATCAGGCCGCGCGCCGGCACCAGGAACTCCATCCGCACCCAGCCGGTGCCGTGGTTGGTCATCTGTTCCATCCGGCCCTTGCGGAGCGCCAGCAGCTGCGTGATGGCGCCGAGGTACTCCTCCGGTGCGTCGATGGTCAGGCGCTCGACGGGCTCGTGCAGCTTCCCGTTGACCTCCTTGGTGACCACCTGCGGCTTGCCGACGGTGAGCTCGAAGCCCTCGCGGCGCATCTGCTCGACCAGGATCGCGAGGGCCAGCTCGCCACGGCCCTGCACCTCCCAGGTGTCGGGGCGCTCGGTCGGGAGCACCCGCAGGGAGACGTTGCCGACCAGCTCGCTGTCCAGACGGTCCTTGACCAGCCGGGCGGTGACCTTGGTGTTCTTCGTCGGCCCACGACCCGCGAGCGGCGAGCTGTTGGTGCCGATCGTCATCGAGATCGCGGGCTCGTCCACCTTGATGAGCGGCAGCGCGACCGGGGTCTCGGCGTCGGCCAGGGTCTCGCCGATCATGATGTCGGGGATGCCGGCGATGGCGACGATGTCGCCCGGGCCGGCGGACTCGCCGGTCTTGCGCTCGAGTCCCTCGGTGATCAGCAGCTCGGTGATCTTGACGTTCTTGGTGGTGCCGTCCGTGCGCATCCAGGCGACGGTCTGGTTCTTCTTCAACGTGCCCTCGTGCACGCGGACGAGCGCGAGCCGGCCGAGGAACGGGGAGGCGTCCAGGTTGGTGACGTGCGCCTGCAGCGGCGCACCCTCGCTGTAGACGGGCGCGGGGATCGTCTCGAGGATCGTCCGGAACAGCGGCTCGAGGTCGGGGGAGTCCGGGACCTCGCCGTTGGCGGGCATCTCGAGCGAGGCCTTGCCTGCCTTGGCGCTGGCGTAGACGACCGGGAAGTCCAGCGCGTCCTGGCTGTGCGACTCGTCGAGCAGGTCCATGAACAGCTCGTAGGTCTCGTCCACGACCTCGGCGATGCGGGCGTCACCGCGGTCGGTCTTGTTCACCACGAGGACGACGGGCATGTCGGCGTTGAGCGCCTTGCGCAGCACGAACCGGGTCTGCGGGAGGGGTCCCTCGCTCGCGTCGACGAGCAGCACGATGCCGTCGACCATGGAGAGGCCTCGCTCGACCTCGCCGCCGAAGTCGGCGTGGCCCGGGGTGTCGATGATGTTGATCGTCATCGGCTTGCCGTCCGCCGAGGGGCCGGCGTAGTGGATCGCGGTGTTCTTCGCGAGGATCGTGATCCCCTTCTCGCGCTCGAGGTCACCGGAGTCCATGGCGCGCTCGTCCACGTGCTGGTGCTCGCCGAACGCTCCGCCCTGCCACAGCATCTTGTCCACGAGGGTCGTCTTGCCGTGGTCGACGTGGGCCACGATCGCGACGTTGCGGAGGTCGGATCGGGCCGACCTGGGGGAGGGGGGCGTGGACATGCGAACCAGCTTCTGGACGGGGATGATGGGGTTGCGCGCTCAGGAGTCGACAACTCGGACAGCGGCGCGACGGGTCAGTCTATCGCCGCGGGGGTGTCGGCCACGAATCCTGCCTCGTGGCTGCGTTCCGCGCGTTGCGCACTCCTTGTGTGGCGCGGGCGATCCGCCGCCTAGGGTGGTCGCTCGTGACCTCGTTCCGCGTGCTGTTCGTCTGTGTCGGCAACGTCTGCCGCTCGCCGCTGGGTGAGCTGTTGCTGGCGCCGCTCCTCCCCGACGGTTTCGAGGTCTCCAGCGCCGGGGTCGCGGCGCTCGTGGACGAGCCGATGGCTCCCGAGGCGGCGGTCCACCTCGAGGAGGCGGGCCTGAGCGCCAGCGGGTTCAGGTCGCGGCAGCTGCTCCCGTCGATGGTCGAGGGCAGCGACCTGGTGCTGACCGCGACCAGGGCGATCCGGTCGCGGGTGCTGGAGGACGCACCGGCGGCGCTGCGGCGTACGTTCACGGTGCTCGAGTTCGCCGACCTGGTGGACGTCGTCGAGGCCGCCCCCGACGACGGTCCGGCCGGCCTGGTGCGCCTCGCGGCGGCCGAGCGCTCGCGGTCGACGCTGGACGACGACGACATCCCCGACCCCTACCGCCGTGGCGTGCAGGCGAACGCCCGGGCCGCGGCGCTGATGAGCGACGCAGTCACGCGGATCGCCGCCGGACTGGCCCGATGAGGTTGTCGCTGCGGGTGCGGGGAATTCGGACCCGTCTGCGACGCTGAGGCCATGAGCAGCAGTACGACGCGCGCCCTCCTGGCGTGCCTCACCACCGTGGTGCTCGTGGCGCTCACCGGATGTTCCGACGCGGACTCCTCCGAGAAGAGTCCGTCTGCATCCACGTCCGCGGCCGCGAAGCCGGTGACGGCGCTGTCCAAGGGCACCTGCTGGGGGGCGGAGCAGCTTCCCGAGGCTCTCGGAGCCAAGGGCTTCCGGGCCTGGGTGCAGAAGTACGCCGGTGGTGACAAGGCGCTGGGCGCGGCGATGCGCGACGACGCGGCGTTCACCGATGGCGTCGACTGTGCCGAGCCGCACGCGCTGGAGCTCTACAACATCGTCGCCCTCGACCCTCGCCTGCAGGCGCAGGTCACGAGCTACACCGACCTGCTCGACCCCGGCACGCCGCTGTACCGCAAGGTCCGTGACCAGGTGTACAGCCGCTGCCTCGCGCCCACCGTGTACGGCGCGGCGCAGCGCCGCGCCGGCGGCCTGCCCGTCCAGCTCGGCCCGGCGCTGAGCGCCAAGGGTGGCCTGCACGTCGCCTGGGACCCGTTCCCGGCCCACCTCTGGGCGAAGGGGCAGCACAAGTTCGTCTGCACCTTCGAGCAGGACGAGCCCGGGACCCTGATGTTCGCCGACCTGCCCACCCGCAAGGCGCCGATCGCGGCCCGGGTCTGCGTGAACACCCCGCGGACCTACGTGTCCTGCCGCTCCCCCCACCAGGCGGAGGACATCGCCGAGATGACCCTGGACACCGCCGTCGACCGGGGCCAGATCTCCGGTCGACCGGCCGTGCGGAAGGGCCCGAAGGGGCGGATCGTGGTGATCAGCGACGCGCAGTACGCCAAGCTCGACCGGGTCTGCCAGACCCTGTTCCGCACGGTCTCGACGGTCGGGGGAGGGGTCACGGCGCGGGCCTACCTCGGCTCGGCGGACATGTGGCCGGACAAGACCGGCTCCTACCTGGCGAGCTGCTTCGCGCTCAAGCCCTTCGACCCGCCGCCGAAGCGCCGGGGCACGGTGTTCAACCGCGGCTAGCGGGCTACTTCTCCCGGTGCACCTTGTGCTGGGCGGCCTGGGCCCGCGGTCGGACGACGATCTCGTCGATGTCGACGTGCGCCGGCAGCGAGGCGACCCAGCGCACGGCCTCGGCGATGTCCTCGGCGACGAGGGGCTCGGCGACCCCGTCGTAGACCGCGTCCCGCTTCTCCTCGTCGCCCTCGAATCGGACCAGGCCGAACTCCTCGGTGCGTACCATGCCCGGCGCGATCTCGGTGAACCGGAGCGGCTCGGCGACCAGCTCGAGGCGCAGCGTCTGGGTGATCACCTTTACGCCGTGCTTGGCGGCCGTGTAGCCGCCACCACCCTCGTAGGCGACGCGCCCCGCCGTCGAGCCCATGTTGACGACCAGACCGCCGCCGTCGGCGCGCAGCGCGGGGAGCAGGGCCTGGGTGACCCGGACCAGGCCGATCACGTTGACGTCGTACATCTGCGACCAGAGCTCGACGTCGGCGTCCTCGACGGTGGCGGCGTCGAAGGCCCCGCCCGCGTTGTTGACCAGCACGTCGACGCTCGGCACCGCGTCGGCCAGCGCCTGCACGGACTCAGCGTCCGTGACGTCGCACACGACCGCGGTGCCACCGATCTCCTGCGCCAGCGCCTCCACCCGATCGCGACGCCGGGCGGCGCACACCACGTGGAAGCCGTCTGCGGCCAGTGCACGAGCCGTCGCCGCACCGATCCCGCTGCTGGCTCCGGTCACGACGGCGGTGCGGGGCATGACGCCTCCTGGTGTGGGGAACAGGCATTCCGTACAGAGTGGTCATGATAGGCAGCGGAATGCGGAACGGTCCCGGGTGGTTGGGTCTGCGGAGGTATGGATGACGCACTACTTGCCGTACGACGCGGCCCCGGCCCAGCCGCACGACCTGCGACGCGTGGCGATGGTGAGCCTGCACACCTCGCCCCTGGACCAGCCGGGCACCGGTGACGCGGGCGGGATGAACGTGTACGTGCTCGAGCTCGCCCGCCGCCTCGCGGCGCGCCAGGTCGAGGTGGACGTGTTCACCCGGTCGACCGGGAGCGGGCTCCCACCGGTCGTCGACGTCAGCGACGGCATTCGCGTCCACCACGTCTCGGCCGGGCCCTACGAGGGGCTCACCAAGCACGAGCTGCCTGCGCAGCTGTGCGTGTTCGCCCGTGAGGTCCTGCGCACCGAGGCCTACCACTCTCCCGGCTACTACGACCTCGTGCACAGCCACTACTGGCTCAGCGGCCAGGTGGGCGCGCTGGCGCGGGACCGGTGGGGCGTCCCGCTGGTGCACACGATGCACACGATGGCGAAGGTCAAGAACGCCGCCATGGCGCTGGGGGACACTCCCGAGCCGATGGCGCGGCTGATCGGCGAGGAGCAGGTGGTCGCCGCGGCCGACATGCTCGTGGCCAACACCGACGACGAGGCCAAGCAGCTGATCGACCTCTACGACGCCGACCCCGGTCGCGTCGAGGTGGTGCACCCCGGCGTGGACCTGGGCACGTTCCGTGACGTCGGGACGAAGGCCGCACGGGACCGCCTCGGCCTGGCCGCCGACGGCCCGCTGATCACCTTCGTGGGCAGGATCCAGCCGCTGAAGGCTCCCGACGTGATGCTGCGCGGCGTCGCCGTCCTGCTCGACCTGCACCCCGAGCTCCGCTCGACGCTGACGGTCGCCGTGGTCGGAGGACCCTCCGGCTCCGGTCTCGAACGCCCCGACTCGCTGGTGCGGCTGGCCGAGGACCTCGGTATCGACGCCCTCGTCCGGTTCGTGCCGCCGGTCTCCCAGGACGAGCTGGTCGACTGGTACGCCGCGTCCACGCTGGTCTGCGTGCCGTCGTACAACGAGAGCTTCGGGCTGGTCGCCGTCGAGGCCCAGGCGACCGGGACCCCCGTGGTCGCAGCCGCGGTCGGCGGGCTGCCCACCGCGGTGCGCGACGGACGGTCCGGGCTGCTGGTGAGCGACCACGAGCCGGCCTCCTACGCCGCGGCGTTCGAACGGGTGCTGCTCGAGCCCGGACTGCACGACCGGCTCGCGGAGGGCGCGGAGGCCCACGCGCAGCAGTTCGGGTGGGACCGCACGGCTGCGTCGATGCTCACGGTCTACGCCCGCGCCCAGGAGAAGATGCGCGCGGACGTGAGCGGGCTCGCGCTGTAGGTCGACCGCTTCGGTGTGGCCGCGCCTGACATCATCGGGGACGTGACTGACGTCGACGAGGAAGAACTGAGCCCGGCCCGGGAACAGGCCCTGGCAGCCCTCCGGCAGGTCTTCGACGAGGGCGAGCTGGAGTGGTCCTCGGTCTCCGCCACCTCCCTGATGGTCGAGCTCCCGGGCGAGAAGAAGCTGAAGACCCCGTGCCGCTTCGACGTGGGCCGGCACGCGCTCGAGGTGCACGCGTTCGTCTGCCGCAAGCCGGACGAGAACTTCGAGGGCGTCTACCGGTGGCTGCTCGAGCGCAACATGAAGATGTACGCCGTCGCCTTCGGCCTCGACCCCATGGGCGACATCTACCTCGACGCGAGGTTGCCCCTGGCTGCCGTGACCGCCGAGGAGATCGACACCCTGCTCGGGGCCGTCCTTGAGTACGCCGACGGCTCGTTCAACACCATCCTGGAGCTCGGCTTCGCCTCCTCGATCCGCAAGGAGTGGGAGTGGCGGGTCTCCCGCGGTGAGCCCATCCACAACCTCCAGGCCTTCCGCGGGCCGCTCTCCCTCGACGAGCTCGGCTCGCCTGCCGACGAGTAGGGCTGCAGGAGACCCGGTCAGCCGGGGATTCCCGCACCCTCAGCGGTTGAGTGCCGCAGCCTCGGGCGGCGCGTGGTCCGTGGTGCGGGAGCGGGGCTTGCGTCGGGCGACGGCGACACCGACCAGGGCGAGCACGCCACCGGCGTACGCCATCGTGGGCGGCGCCTCGCTGAGGAAGATCACGCCCATCACGATCGTGATCGGGGGCACCAGGTAGGTCGTCACGCCGAGACTGCTGGCGCTCATGTGCCGGAGGGCGAAGGCGTAGGTGGTGAACGCGATCGCGGTCGGGAAGACGCCCAGGTAGACCAGCCACCACACGCTCGAGGCCGGGGCGTCGGCGGTCTGGCGCACGAGGTCTCCCGCGAACGGCAGGCAGCTGATCGCCCCCACCGTGCAGGCGAGCCAGGTCACGTGCACGGCGGGCAGGCGCGCCATCAGTGGCTTCTGCAGGATCAGGCTGATCGAGTAGGCCACGGCACTGACCAGGCACAGCAGGACGCCGATGACGTCGCTGTGGCCGCCGCCGGGGGAGATCGAGAACGCGATCAGCGCCACGCCCGCGAACGCCAGCGTCAGGCCGACGCCGAGGTGCACCGTGAACCGCTCGTCGAGGAACACCGCCGCCAGCAGCGCGATCAGCACGGGCGAGACCTGGATCAGCATCGCGGCGGTGCCGGCGTCGACCCGACGCTCACCCGCGTTGAGCGCCACGTTGTAGAGGCCGAACCAGAGCACGCCGATCACCACGATCGAGACGAGCTCCCGCCCGGTCGGCCGCGGGATCCCACGCGCCAGCGCGACCACGCCGAGGCAGAGCGCGCCGACGAGCGTCCGTCCGAGCGAGAGGGCCCCGGGGGAGAAGTCGTGGGCGAGGTGGCGGATGGCCACGAATGCCGAGGCCCAGAACACGAGGGTGCACCCGACGGCCGCGAGCGGCAGCCAGGTGGGAGCGGTCTTGCGAGTCACTCCCCGACTGTAGGGATGAGCACCGACAAGCGGCACGCGGATTTCGGTCGTCGTGCGTCGAGATGCTGCCGCACGTCGTGGGGGTCCCTCAGAGGTCGAGCTTGTAGCCCAGCCCGCGCACGGTGGTGAGCAGCTTCGGCTCGGCCGGGTTCGACTCGAGCTTGGCCCGGAGCCGCTTCACGTGCACGTCGAGGGTCTTGGTGTCGCCCGACGTAGTCGGACCCCCAGACACGGTCGATCAGCTGGCCACGCGTGAGCACCCGACCGGGGTTGCGCAGGAACATCTCGAGCAGCTCGAACTCCTTGAGGGGCAACCGGACCTCCTCGCCGCCGAGGGTGACGAGGTGCCGCTCGACGTCCATCCGCACCGAGCCGACCTCGAGCGTGGCCGGAGCCAGCTCGGGCTCGGCCCCACGCCTCAGGACGGCGCGGATCCGGGCCACCAGCTCACGAGGGGAGTACGGCTTGGTGACGTAGTCGTCGGCGCCGAGCTCCAGCCCGACCACCTTGTCGACCTCGTCGTCCTTCGCGCTGACCATGATCACCGGCACGTTGGAGGTCTGCCGGATCTGGCGGCACACCTCGGTGCCGGGCATCCCCGGAAGCATCAGGTCGAGCAGCACGATGTCCGCCCCGGCGCGGTCGAACTCGGTGAGTGCATCCGGTCCCGTGGCTGCGATCGCCACCTCGAAGCCCTCCTTGCGGAGCATGTAGGAGAGCGCGTCGCTGTAGCTCTCCTCGTCCTCGACGACCAGTACGCGCGTCACGCGGTCTCCTCCTTGTGCAGCTGGCCGAGCGGTGGGTCGGCAGGTTCGTCGTCGGCAGGGAAGCCGGGCTTGCGCGGCAGGGTGAGGGTGAACGTCGAACCCTGGCCCTCGACGGACCAGACCCGCACCTCGCCGCCGTGGGAGGCCGCGACGTGCTTGACGATCGAGAGGCCCAGGCCGGTGCCGCCGGTGGAGCGGTGGCGGGCGGGGTCGACGCGGTAGAACCGCTCGAAGATGCGGTCGATCTCCGAGGCGGGGATGCCGATGCCCTGGTCGGTCACGGAGATGTCGACCGACAGGTCGTGCCCGGCGGCGCCGACCACGACCGTGGAGCCCTCCGGGGAGTAGGCGACGGCGTTGGCGACCAGGTTGCTGACCGCCACGGCCACCTGCTCGCTGTTGCCCAGGAGCATCAGGCCGTGCGTGCCGTTCTGCACGAGGCTGATCTCTCGGATGCCGGCGTCGGTCAGGCTCTCGTCGATCGCCCGGGCCAGGATCTTGTCGACCTCGACCGCCACCGGCTCGTCGAGGGGGTCGTCGCCCTGGAGCCGGGAGAGCTCGATGATCTGCTGCACCAGCCGGGCGAGGCGCTCGCTCTCGGTGTGCATCCGTCCGGCGAAGCGCTGGACCGCCTCGGGGTCGTCCGCGGCGTCGATCACTGCGTCGGACAGCAGGCGGATGGCACCGACGGGGGTCTTGAGCTCGTGGCTGACGTTGGCGACGAAGTCGCGGCGGATCGACTCCACCCGCCGTTCGCGGGTGCGGTCCTCGACGAGGGCCAGGACGAGCTGGGAGCTGAGGGGAGCCACCCGGGCCGTGACATGGCGTGGCGGCAGGCCCTCGCGCTGCATGAGCAGCTCGGTCTCGCGGATCTGGCCGTCGCGGCGTACCTGCCGGACCAGCTCCGTGAGCTCGCGCACGGTGATCTCGTGGCCGCGCACGAGCCCCATCGCGACGGCGGGGGCGGAGGCCTTGAGCACCGTGTCGCCGGCGTCGACGACCAGGGCGCTGCTGCGCAGCACGGAGAGCACGGCGGCCACTCCGGGCGGCAGGGCCGGTTCGGGCACCTCTGGTGGGCGCAGCTGGCGCTCGCTCACCCGGAAGGCGAGGACGGCACTCCCGCCCAGCACTGCTCCGAGCAGCGCGAAGAGGAGGGCCTGGATGGTCGGGCTCACGCCATCGATCGTACGCAGGGTTTCACCCAGTCTTCCTTTCGCAGACTGCCCTTTCCGGTGCTGTTCACCGCCAGTTCACAAAACGACGCCAACCCTTCACCTGGCCGCCGTAGGTTGCTCCTCATGCGTGATGCCTACAGCGACCAGCTCGACTCGATCCGTGACGACCTCGTGATGATGGCCCGCCTCGTGCGTGAGGCCGTCTCCGAGGGCACGGCCGCCCTCCTCGAGGGCGACGCCCAACGAGCAGAGAAGGTGATCAGCAGCGACGCCGCCGTAGACGCCCTGCGCGAGAAGCTCGAGGAGCACAGCTTCGAGCTGCTCTCGCTGCAGAACCCGGTGGCCGGCGACCTGCGGATGCTGGTCGCGTCGCTGCGGATGGTCAGCGAGTTCGAGCGGATGGGCGACCTCGCGGTGCACATCGCCAAGATCGCCCGGCTGCGGGTCCCCGAGGTCGCGGTGCCCGACTCCGTCGTGCCGATGATCGCCCGGATGGCCGCCGTCGCCGAGGTGATGATCGCCAAGGTGGAGTTCGTCATCGCCAACTCCGACGTCGCCGCCGCGGAGGAGCTCGAAGAGGTCGACCAGGAGATGGACAAGCTGCGCCGCAACTCCTTCCGCGAGCTGCTCGGCTCGGACTGGAAGCACGGCGTCGAGCCCGCCGTCGACATCGCGCTGCTCGGTCGCTACTACGAGCGGATCGCCGACCACGCCGTCTCGATCGCCCGCCGCGTGGTCTTCCTGGTCACCGGCGAGCACCCGCAGTACGTCTGAGTCAGGGCAGGAACAGGGCCGAGTCGCCGAACTCGTGCCAGTGGTAGCCCGCACCGACCGCGCCGTCGTACGCCGCCTGCGCCAGCGCCGTGCCGGCGATCGCCTCGACGAGCAGCAGGTGCGAGGCGCCTGCGTCGTGCCAGCCGGTGATCAGCCCGTCCACGACGGCGGGCGGGTGTGCCGGTGTCACCACGCGCTCCGTCCAGCCCCACGACTCCTCGACCGAGCCCTCGACGACCGCTGACTCGAGCGCGCGGGTCACCGTCGTCCCGGTGGCCACCACGCGACCCCGGTGAGCGCGGGTGAGCTCGACCAGCCGGGCGGTCGTCGCCGGCACGTGGAACCACTCGGGCTGCGGCCCCTCGCCGGCCTCCTGCGAGGAGAACCCGGTGTGCAGCGTGATCGGCGCGACGCTGACGCCGCGGGCGACCAGCTGGGTCAGCACGGCATCGGTGAACGGCCGGCCCGCCGAGGCCATCTCCGCGCTGCCGGGCACCGTGCTGAAGACGGACTGGTAGGCGTCGAGCGGGTAGCGGCGATCGAGGTAGCCGTAGGTGATCGGGCGTCCGTGGCGGTCGAGCAGCCTGCGGAGGTCGCCCTCGACGTCTGCACGCCAGAGCCGGTTGCCCGACCCGGTCGGGGACGAGCCCTCGAACGGGTACGGCTCCAGCAGCGTGAGCGGCAGCTCACCCACGCCGACCGTCTCGCCGGCCACCGCGTCGAGGATCGGGTCGGAGGCGTCGGGCGCGGTGCGCAGCTCCACCACCCAGGTGCCGTCGTCGAGACGACTGGCCACGTGCATCACGATCGGAAGGGTGCCCCGGACCGCGTCGATCTCTCCGTTCACGGTCGCCGAGTTGTTCACCACGACGAGGTCGCCGGGGAGCAGCTGGTCGGGGAGGTCGTGGAAGGCCTGGTGGGTGATGCCCTCGGGCCTGGCGACGAGCAGGCGGACGTCGTCGCGCGAGCTGCCACGGGCCTCGGGAGGGCCGACGGCCGTCGACTCCTCGGGGCGCTCGAACCGGATGCCCGAGCGTTCGGCGAGCTTCGTCATGCCGATGCCACCTCCGCCTCAGCGAAGTCGGCAGCCAGGTAGCGACCGCGGCCCGGCCGCTGGCGCACGAGGGCGAGCAGCCGGGGTACGACGGTCTCGGGCAGTGGCCGGTCGGAGATGTCCTCACCCGGGAAGGCGTCCTGGTGCATCGGGGTGCGCATGTCGCCGGGATCCACGGCGTACGTCGCGAGGCCGGTCTCCTCGCCGAACGTGAGGACGAGGTGGTCGAGGGCGGCCTTCGACGCGCCGTACGCCCCCCACGTCTCGTAGTGCTGCACGGCTGCGTCGGAGGAGATCCCCACCACCACGCCGTCGCGAGCGCGGAGCTCATCGGTGAGCGCGATCATCAGTGACCCGGGAGCTCCCGCGTTCGTGCGGAAGACCTCGCCGATCTCGGTGGGCTCGAAATCGGCGAGTGGCCGCATGGGCAGCGGGCCGAGCGTGCTGTGGTTCAGGACGAGGAGGTCGAGACC
Organism: uncultured Actinomycetota bacterium; assembly: GCA_963797525.1. GTDB lineage: Bacteria > Actinomycetota > Actinomycetes > Propionibacteriales > Nocardioidaceae > Marmoricola. The sequence continues at coordinate 1,428,930 of CAWCPT010000014.1, read as the reverse complement.
GCCGAGGTCGGAGACGATCTCGACCAGGGCTGCCCTGTGGTCGGCGTCCGCGACGTCGCCGGGGACGCCGTGCACGGTGCTGCCGGCGAGGGACCGCTGGAGGCGGGTCTCGTCGCGTGCGTCTGTCACGACGATCCAGCCCGTGTCGTCGAGGTAGCGGGCCAGGGCGAGGCCGAGGCCGGAGGATCCCCCGGTGACGAGGGCTGTCGGTGGAGTTCGTCGAGTAGTCATGAACCCAGTGTTAAAGTTCAAGTTAACTTGAGTTCAAGGGGTGTCCATGAATTCGCACGAGCTTCTCTCGATGGGCGAGGTCTCGAAGCGCAGCGGCTTCGCCGCGTCAGCACTGCGCTTCTACGAGGCCGAAGGACTGATCGCGGCCACCCGCACGTCAGGGGGGCGTCGCCAGTTCCAGCGCAGTGTGCTGCGTCGGCTGGCGTTCATCCGGGCGGCCTCCAACATCGGCCTCACCCTCGAGGAGGTGCGCGAGGAGCTGGACCGGCTTCCAGCGGCCCGCGTGCCCAACAAGGCTGACTGGCAACGCATCTCCCGGCACTGGCGAGGGCGGATCGACGACCAGATCGCCGCCCTCGAACGCCTCCGTGACGGGCTCGACTCGTGCATCGGCTGCGGCTGCCTGTCCCTGAAGCGCTGCCAGATGACGAACTCGGGTGACTGGATGGCCACGACCGACGACGCCCCCGGCGCCGCCAACCTCCCCGCCCTGCTCCGCCGGCCGCACCAGTTCCGGAGCTGATCCGGTTTCCCAGGTTAAGAGGGGAGACTGCCTCTTCACACAGGCCGCAACCTGGGTGAAGAGGCAGATCGGGTTCCCAACCTGGGAAACCGGCGCGTGCAGGTGAGGGTCAGCGGCCCTGGTTGGCGACGGCTGCGGCGGCCTCGGCGGCCGCTTCGGGGTCGAGGTAGCGGCCGCCGTCGCCGGTGGGGCGCATGTCGGCGTCGAGCTCGTAGACCAGCGGCATCCCGGTCGGGATGTTCAGCCCGGCGATGTCCTCGTCGCTGATGCCGTCGAGGTGCTTGACGATCGCGCGCAGGCTGTTGCCGTGGGCGGCGATGAGCACGGTGTCGCCCCCGGCCAGGTCGGGGACGATCGCCGACTCCCAGTAGGGGAGCATCCGGGCGATCACGTCCTCGAGGCACTCGGTGCGCGGCATCTCGTCGCCGAGGTCGGCGTAGCGGGGGTCTCCAGCCTGGGACCACTCGCTGCCGTCCTCGATCGGCGGCGGGGGCACGTCGAAGGAGCGACGCCAGGTCATGAACTGCTCCTCGCCGTACTGCTCGAGGGTCTGCTTCTTGTCCTTGCCCTGGAGGTCGCCGTAGTGCCGTTCGTTGAGCCGCCACGAGCGTCGTACGGGGATCCAGTGACGGTCGGCGACGTCGAGGGCCAGGTGGGCGGTCGTGATCGCCCGCCGCAGCAGCGAGGTGTGCACGACGTCCGGCAGCAACCCCGCCTCCACGAGCTGCTCCCCGCCGGCAACGGCCTCGTCGCGGCCCTTGTCGGTGAGCGCCACGTCGACCCAGCCTGTGAACAGGTTCCTGGCGTTCCAGTCGCTCTCGCCGTGACGCAGCAGGATCAGGGTGCGGGTCGACTCACCGGGCTCACTCATGGACACCGATCCTAGGGCCCGCCGGACGAACCGGCGTCAGGGTGTCGGCGAGACGGAGGGGGACGACGACGGGATCGCCGGCTTGACCTGGGAGTAGGAGCCGACCTTGGGCACGATCGGTGCGTTCACCTGGGACTTCTGACCGGTGTCGAAGGTGAGCGTCAGGCGGGCGAAAGCGCCTGCGGTGACCCCGTCACCACTGACCCGGACCGCGCCCACGTCCGCGAGGTTGACCATGTCCCCGGGCTCGATCTTCACCGGGGCCACCAGCTGCGGCTCGATGCCCTCGCTTCCCTCGACCGAGACGAGCGTGATGGCCTTCCTCGGGTTCTTGTTGTCCAGGGAGGCCACGAAGGTCCCGATGCCGTCGCTCGCACTCACCACGACTGCGCCGAGCACGTCGACCTGTCCCCGGTGGTCGTTGGTGCCGACGGCCGGCTGGTAGACCTGATCGGTCTGCTCACCGAAGCCGCAGGCGCTGAGCAGGGGGACGAGCAGCACCAAGGCCACGGTGGCGACACGGCGACGGACTGGCCTCAACATGGCGATGCTGTTCCTCTCGAACGGTTGCGGCCGAGCCTATCGCTCAGAGAGCGATCCCGGCCGTGAGGGCGGTGTAGATGATCGCGCCGACCACCAGCACGGTCACCACCAGGGTCACGACGAACAGCCGGGGCGCCCCGGTGCGCAGCGCGATCCGGAGCGGCAGGTTCCGTGCTCCGGACTTGTTGTCGGTGACGAGGTCGGGCAGCGAGGTCAGGAAGTGCACGCACACCCCGAGCAGCACGCTGAGCACCACGAAGGCGCTCACCGGCCGGGTGCCGTCGGCGTCACCGCCCCACCCGCCCAGCGTGACGAAGTAGGTGAGCAGCCCGAACGTCGCGGCCCAGCCGAGGAAGGACAGCGCCGTGGTGTGCAGGAGGCGGTTGTGCACCAGCCCGACGACGAGCGTGGACAACAGGAACAGCCCGGCCGTGATGCCGTTCTGAAGCGAGAGCGGCAGCACCAGCAGCAGGAGCACGGCGACCGCGAAGGTGGCGTTGCCGGTCGGGACGATCCCCTCGGCGACCGGCTTGCCCGTGGCCGCCGAACGCTGGTCCCTCCTCACGTCGCACAGGTCGTTGACCAGCCCCATCACGAGCTGGGCCACGAGCACGGCCGCCGCCCCGGCGAGCACCTCGCGGGCGGGTCGGCCCATCAGTGCGACGAGGAGCCCGACCACGATCGCGAAGGCCAACGCCTGGCGCGGGTGTGCCGCCCGGAGCAGCCCCCTCAGCTGTCCGGGTGCCTTGCTCGCCACCTCTGTGCTCATGGGTCGCAGTATTGAGCATGGAGCACCGCGGGGTGGACGTTTCGGGCGGCCGCCGGTGGACCGGTTCGGTCGTCGCGGCACAAGGATCTGGGTCTTGTCAAGCCCCAAAACCGCCTCTGACCTGCACAAACACCGGAAAGATGCCGCCTTCAACCGTGTTAGACTAGTCACCTCGAAAGGGGTTACCTACATATGACTTTCACTGTCGGCGAAACGGTCGTCTATCCGAATCACGGGGCCGCAGTCATCGAAGACATCGAGATGCGCACCATCAAGGGGGAAGAGAAGCAGTACCTCGTTCTGCGCATCGTCGCCCAGCAGGACCTTGTGGTCCGGGTGCCGTCCTGCAACCTCGACCTCGTGGGTGTCCGCGACGTCGTGGACAAGGCAGGTCTCGATCGGGTCTTCGACGTGCTGCGTGCCGTCGTCCCCGATGAGCCGACCAACTGGTCGCGCCGCTACAAGGCCAACCTGGAGAAGCTGCACTCCGGTGACGTGATGAAGGTCGCCGAGGTCGTGCGTGACCTGTGGCGCCGCGAGCGTGACCGTGGCCTCTCCGCCGGCGAGAAGCGGATGCTGGCCAAGGCGCGTCAGATCCTCGTCTCCGAGCTGGCCCTGGCCGAGCACACCAACGAGGACAAGGCCGAGACGATCCTCGACGAGGTCCTCGCGTCCTGACCCGATAACCACCAGACTGCCCGTCAGTCTCCGTCGAGCCCCCGTGATCCGCTCCGGGGGCTCGATGTGTGTCCGGGGCAGGAGGGTTCCAGCCACCACGCACTGATCCCGCAGCTCTAGGCTGACCTCCGTGGAGGAACAGGAGCCGCCCTGGGGCGTGGTGCCGGTCGACGGCCGAGGGTCGCTGCCCTTCACCCTGGTCCACGGCGAGTCCCTGGTCGCCGCCGCGTCGTGGGCCCTGACCACGGCCGGGGCGGGGCTCTTCGACTACGACGTCGCCTTCGACGCCGTGCGGGAGTCCGGTCGGGCGCTCGTCATCCACGACCCCCTGTGCCCGCTGACCCCCGTCGACTTTCTCGAGGCCGCGATCGAGGAGGCAGTGCAGAGCGGCGCGGTGGTCGTCGGCGTACGACCCGTCACCGACACGGTCAAGCAGTACGACGACGCCGTTCTCGGCGCCACCGTCGACCGGGACGACCTCGTCTGCGTGACCTCACCGGTGGTCCTGCCGGCGACCGTGCTGTCGTCGATGGCGGATCTCGACACCGACGACCTGGCCGAGCTCGTGGCGGTGCTGACGGCCAGGTTCCCCGTGCGGTTCCTGCAGGCCCCTGCTCTCGGCCGGAGGATCGCCGGGGAGGGTGACCTCGAGATCCTGGCCGGGCTCAGCTCGGCAGAGCGCTGAGCAGCCGCTCGGCGAGGGTGAGGTCCTCCGGGAAGGTCACCTTGAGGTTCACTGCCGTGCTCGGTACGCCGACGACCGTGACCTCGGCGTACCGCTCCAGGCAGGCGGCAGTGTCGGTGCCGACGAACCCGTCGGCCTGGGCGCGACGGTAGGAGTCGAGCAGGGCGCCTGCACGGAACGCCTGCGGCGTCTGCACGGCGACCAGCCCCGCGGGTGCTGCGCTGCCGTCGCGGTGCGAGAGCCGCGCCGTCTCGACCACCGGGATCGCGCCGCCGTGCTCGGCCGCCGCGGTGAGCACCGCAGCCCAGAGGCCCGCCGTGGCGAGGGGGCGGGCGGCGTCGTGGATCGCCACCACGTCGATCTCCTCGCCCTCGATGTCGCTCGCCAGCGCCTCGAGGGCCTGCATCTCCGAGTCGTGCCGCTGGTCCCCGCCGTCGACCACCCAGAGGTCGTGCGCGCCGAGGTGCGGCGCCACGGCCTCGCGCACCGCTTCGCGGTCCTGGGGGCGTACGACGAGCACGATCCGCTGGATCCCCTCGACATCGAGCACCGTGCGCACCGACCGGGCCAGGACAGGCATGCCGCCCAGGGGAAGCAGCACCTTGTTGGTCTCGGCGCCGACCCGGGTCCCCGACCCCGCGGCCAGGATCACCGCGGCCGCCCGCACGCCGGGAGCGGGCTCATCGGCAGGCCGGGATTCGCTCACAGGTGTGGCCGGATCAGCCGGCTGAGCACGCCAGAGACCAGCTGGTCGCGCTCGAGCGGGAGCATGTGGCCCGCATCGGGCGCCACCGTGAGCACCGCACCGCTGACGTGGTCGGCGATCCGGCGTGCGTGCGACGGTGGGGTCAGCACGTCGCGGGTGCCGACCAGGACGTGGGTCGGGATGTCGTCGAGGGTCTTCAGCGCGCGGACGCGGTCGTGCTGCATGCAGTCCTCGTAGAAGCCCACGACGGTGTCGCCGGAGCAGCTGATCAGCCCCTCGACCGACAGCGCGACGTCCGCAAGGCGCAGCGGGCGGCCGAACAGGAACCGGCGCATCACCAGGCGCTCGATCACCGGTGCTCGACGGCGGGCCCGCCTCGACAGCGTGCGCGAGCGGAGCGCGAGCATCCGCGGGATCTGCGCCCGCAGCAGCGGACCGGCCTCCGGCAGGCCGAGGGTGACGGTGTCCAGTCGGCCCGAGGACGTCGCGACGAAGGCCACTCCGACGACGCGGTCGAAGAGCTCCGGCCGGCTGTCCGCCAGAGCCATCAGCGTCATCCCACCGATCGAGTGCCCGGCCAGCACCAGTGGTCCGGTGGGCGCGAGCTCGTCGATCAGGTCCGACCAGTCACGCGCGAGGTTGTCGATCGTGCACTCCGAGCGGGCCACCGGCGCGGACTCGCCGTGCCCCCGGTGGTCCCAGGTGACGATGCGGATGCCGTGGCCGTACTCCCGCTGCAGATCACGGACCTGGTAGTGCCAGTCGTGCTGGTTGAGCGTCCAGCAGTGCGCCAGGAACACGGTGAGCGGTGCGTCGCTGGGACCGTAGGTCGTGACGTCGAGGTGATGACCGTCGTAGGTCTGCATCGGGGCTCCGGGCTCGGCTTCGGGGCTGCGGGGACCCCCAGATTCTGCCCGACGGACGCCGCTTGTGACGCTAGTTCAGGTTGGCGTCGCCGGGCATCGTCGTGAGCAGCGAGAGGGGAGTGGGCTGACGGCGCAGCACGTCGCGCCACAACAGGTCGGGCGCACTGGTGAACAGGTCCGCCTCGGTGGCGGCGACGACGTGCCAGCTGCCCTCGGCGATCTCCGCGTCGAGCTGACCGGCGCCCCAGCCCGCGTAGCCGGCGTACACCCGCACCCCGGAGAGGGCGCTGGCACACTCGTCCGGGTCGGCATCGAGGTCGACCAGGCCGAGCCGACCGTTCAGGGGTCGCCAGCCCGGCGGTTCGGCGTCTCCGCTGAGCGAGCCGAGAGCGAGCGCGGCGTTGCCCTCGACCGGTCCTCCGCGAAACAGGACGCCGGGCTCGCTGGTCAGCCGCTGCCACGGGCCGAGCACCGCCGAGACCGGGGTGTCGGACGGCTGGTTGAGGATCACGCCCAGGCTGCCGTCCTCGTCCGAGTCGAGCATCAGCAGCAGGCAGCGCGCGAAGTTGGGGTCCACCAGCGTCGCCGACGCGATCAGCAACGACCCGGCGCTCGGGGGCATCTCAGTCCTCGCTCCCGGGTTCGGGCGCGCGGACGAGCAGGCTGGTCGCGATGGCGGCGACGCCCTCACCACGTCCGGTGAGGCCGAGGCCGTCGGTCGTCGTCGCCGTGATCGAGACGGTCATCCCGTGACGCACGCGGACACCGCGCTCGGCCTCCTGGCGTCGTGGAGCGAACTTCGGCCGGTTGCCGATCAGCTGGCAGGCGACGTTGCCGACCTCCCAGCCGGCGGAACGGACGCGCTTGAGGGTCTCGGCGAGCAGGTCGTGCCCCGCCGCACCGGCCCACTCCGGCTCCGAGGTACCGAAGTTGCTGCCGAGGTCGCCGAGGCCGGCCGCTGACAGCAACGAGTCGCAGATCGCGTGCAGCACGACGTCGCCGTCGGAGTGGCCGTCGAGGCCCACCTCCTCCTCGGGCCAATCCAGTCCGGCCACCCGCATCGAACGACCGGGTGCGAGGCGGTGCACGTCCGTGCCGATGCCGATGCGCAGGTCCACGGGACGATCATGCCCGGTCCGCGCCACATGTGGTTGGCCACATGCGCGACCATGGAGAGGTGAGCCCGGAGATGAGCAGGGCCGAGCAAGCGCAGCAGAGCGCGAGCGAGGCGTCGGTCGAGGCGCCCCCGGTCGAGGGTCGTGAGCCCGTTTCCCGCTGGTTGCTCGCGCTGGCGGGAGTGATCTCCGGCGCCGTCGGCGTGGCACTGAGCCAGGCGGTCGCCACCGCCTTGCGCGCCGAGTCGACCCCGGTCTCCGCAGTGGCAGCCGCCGTGCGCGACTTCACCCCGGGGCAGGTCGCCCTGTTCCTGATCCACCTGGTCGGTTCGTGGGACAAGCCGCTCCTGCTCGGCGGGACGACACTGCTGCTGCTCGCCATCTGCGGCTACGCCGCGAGCTGGGTGCGCCGCTTCCCGCTCGTGCCGGACCTGGTCTTCTTCGCCCTTGCGGCGCTCGGGATGGTGGCCCTGCTGCGTCTCCCGACCCCAGGCATCGGGTCGGCGCTCGCGGTGATCGTCGGCCTGGTGACCTGGATCGTGACGCTGCGGCTGCTCACCGCCCCGTTGCTCGACGACTCGCCCTCGGGCGAGTCGTTCGATGCGCGCCGGCGCTCGTTCCTCGTCCGCACCGCCTGGGTGGTCGGTGGCGCGGCCGTCCTGACCCTGGCCGGTCGGTTCGCGAGCAGCGGTCGACGGCACGTGGAGCAGGCACGCCGGCTGCTGCGGCTCCCCGTGAGCGGCGGCAAGGTGCCGATCGGCGCCTCGCTGGGTGTCGCCGGCATCGCAGCCGTGGCGCACGCCCAACGACGACTTCTACATCATCCACACCGCGCTCGCCCCACCGTCGATCGATCCGGCGGACTGGAAGCTGCGCATCCACGGCATGGTCGACCGAGAGATCACGATCGACTACCAGGACCTGATCGACCGCCAGCTCACCGAGGCGTGGGTGACCCTGTGCTGCGTCTCGAACGAGGTGGGTGGGGACCTCATCGGGAACGCGTGGTGGTCCGGCGTGCTGATCCGGGATCTGCTGGCCGAGGCCGGCGTCCAGGACGGCGCCGACGCGGTTCTGCAGACCTCCCGTGACGGCTGGAACTGCGGTACCCCGCTCACGGCTCTGACCGACGATCGCAACGCGATGCTCGCGATCGCGATGAACGGCAAGCCGCTTCCCGTGCAGCACGGCTTCCCGGTCCGGATGGTGGTGCCGGGCCTCTACGGCTTCGTCTCCGCCACCAAGTGGCTGGTCGACCTGGAGGTGACGCGCTTCGACAAGTTCGAGGCGTTCTGGACCCAGCGTGGCTGGTCGGAGAAGGGCCCCGTGAAGACGCAGTCCCGGATCGACGTGCCGAAGGACGGAGCGGCCGTCAGGGCCGGCTCGGTGCGCATCGGGGGGAGCGCCTGGGCGCAGCACACCGGGATCGAGAAGGTGGAGTACCAGCTCGACGGTGCCGACTGGCGAGAGGCCGATCTCGGTCGCGTGGCCAACCTGGACACGTGGGCGCAGTGGGCCTCGACGGTGGACGTCGAGGCGGGGGAGCACCGGCTGGTGGTCCGGGCGACCGACAAGTCCGGCTACACCCAGACCTCGGTGCAGACCGACGTCGTGCCCAACGGCGCGAGCGGCTGGGACTCGATCTCCTTCGAGGCGACCTGACCGAGTCGCCGGATGCGCCTAGCCTGAAGGCATGGACGACTTCGACGAGCTGACCGGCGCCGCGCTCGTGACGGGTGGCAGTGGGGGGATCGGCCGGGCCGTCGTACGGCTGCTGGCGCGTCGTGGGAGTGACGTCGCTTTCACCTGGCGCACGGACGAGGCGGCTGCGATGGCCCTGGCCGACGAGCTCTCGTCGTACGGCGGGCGGGTCAGCGCGCACCAGCTGGACACCGGCGACGTGGCTGCCTGCGAGCAGGTGATCGGTGAGGTGCTGGAGTACCACGGCCGGCTGCACACGCTGGTCCATGCGGTCGGACCGCACGTGCCGATGGTGCACCTCAGCACCGTGCCGCCGTCGGTGATGGAGGACCAGCTCTCGGCCGACGCCGCGGGCTTCTTCAACGTCGTCCGACCGGCGCTGGCGCCGCTGCGCTCCGCCGAGGGGAGCGTCGTCGCCGTGACGACGGCTGCGACCTCGCGCTTCCCGGTGCGCGACGGGCTGTCCTCGGTCCCGAAGGCGGCCGTCGAGGCGACCGTGCGCGCGCTCGCGGTCGAGGAGGGCCGCTACGGCGTCCGGGTGAACTGCGTCGGCCCGGGCATGCTGACCGACGGGATGGCCCAGCGGCTGATCGACTCCGGGGAGCTCGACGAGCGCGCGCTCCAGGCCGCGAAGGACAACATCCCGCTGCGCCGCTTCGGCCTCGCCCACGACGTCGCCGAGGCGGTCTGCTTCCTCGCCTCTCCCCGGGCCGGCTTCGTCAGCGGCCAGAAGCTCGACGTGGACGGCGGGTACGGCGCCTAGGCTGCTGGTCTCACGGGGTAACCAGTGAAACTGCGGCTCACCAGTTGCGGTTGGAGCCCCTGCTCGGCAGTGGGTGCGCGGCGTCGCGGACGACGTAGACGGTGCCGCTGGACTTGCGGAGCCAGGCCCGCTCGAACTGCCCGCGGTCGTAGGTACGCCGGACCGTGGCATTGCTCGACGCGGCGGGGTCGTTGACCACGACGTTGCCGGCAGACGTGAAGCCGGCGATGACGACGAGGTGGCCGGCGGTGGCGCTGATCGGCGCCCCGGACAGCTGCCCGCGCGAGAAGGAGATCGAGGCGGCCAACGGGATCCCGGCGGCGATGAACCGCTCGGCCTCGCGCAGGCTGGTCAGGCGGGTGACGAACGCGTCGCCGGTGAGGTTGGCGGCGTACGCCGTGTTGAACGCCCAGTTGCCGGCGCCGTGGTAGCCGTAGTCGTAGACCAGCCGGGCGACGTGGTCGACCCAGGGGTCGGCGTACGCCTTGTTCACCCAGGCGTAGTTCGTCCTCGACGGCAGCGCGCGGTAGTAGCCCAGCAGCATCGACAGCGAGGTGGGTGAGCACCAGGCCTGTCCCCCGCCGCCGTACTGCGGGTACTGCCCGCGGTGGGTCATCTGCGAGTAGCGCGGGACGTTCAATGTCCTGGCGGGCAGCAGCCGCCGGCTCGTCACCGGGAGGGTGGTGACGGGCCGGCTGGCCACTGCCTGGAGGGAGCGCACCGTCGGTGTGGCGGAGGAACCCGGCACACGGAGGGGGACGGCGCGCAGCTGGTAGCGGGTCAGGGTCACGCCTCCGCGGGCCCTGAGGGTGTCGGTGCTGACGGTGGCGACGGAGTCGCTCTGGCTGGCCCCGCTAGTACGCCGGAACCCGGCGTCGCGGGTCGCCCAGGTGCCCATCACCTTCCAGCCGCTGATCCGGCCGGTGCTGCTGCGGACCCGGGCCTGGACCTGCACGGCGGTGCCGGACGGGGTGACGACGTTCCACGAGGGCAGCAGCTCGGTGAAGGACTGGCCCGGCTGGACCCACCAGGACGTCCAGCGCGACCACGACCAGCTGCGTCCGGCCGTCGTGATCCGGCCGACGGGCTTGCTGATCGTCACCGACCCGCGGGCGACGCGCGTGCCCTCGCTCGTGCCCGCGCGGAAGGCGGCGTCGGTGGTGACCATGCGGAACGCGTGCTGAGCGGGGGCGGCGGAGGTCAGGCGTGCCCGCTCGTGGGTCACTGGATCGCTGAGCACGGCCCCGGCGAGCACGAGCGCGAGGAAGCCGGCGCCGAGCGCCTTGAACCGCAACGAAGCGGACGAGTGGGGAAGCACGCAACCACAGTAGTGGTCATCTGTCACACAGGTAACCTTTTGTCACATTTTGCTGCCGGATGGGGCCGATGATCCGCGCCCTTCCGCCGTGGTCGGGGCCGCACCTGCCGACCTCTACGATTGGCGGGTGACTCTCCGGCTCCATGACACTGCTGCGCGCGCGGTCCGCGACTTCGTCCCTCTCGAGGAGGGCAAGGCGGGCATCTACGTGTGCGGCCTGACCGTGCAGTCGGAGCCGCACGTCGGCCACGTCCGGTCGGCGGTCAACTTCGACGTGCTGCGCCGGTGGCTGACGGCGACCGGCTACGACGTGACGTTCATCCGGAACATCACCGACATCGACGACAAGATCCTGATCAAGGCCGACGAGCAGGGTCGCCCCTGGTACAACCTCGCCTACGACATGTCGCGCGAGCTGACCAAGGCCTACGAGGCGCTGAACGTGCTCCCGCCGACCTACGAGCCTGCGGCCACCGGCCACGTCCCGGAGATGCTCGAGCTGATCGCGGCGCTGATCGAGCGCGGTCACGCCTACGCCGCCGAGGACGGGTCGGGTGACGTCTACTTCGACGTGCAGTCGTGGCCGGCGTACGGCGAGCTCACCCACCAGTCCGTCGACGACATGGAGGCGGCGCAGGACGCCGATCCGCGGGGCAAGCGCGACCCGCGCGACTTCGCGCTCTGGAAGGGCCGCAAGGAGTCGGAGCCGATCACGGCATCGTGGCCCTCGCCCTGGGGACGCGGTCGGCCCGGTTGGCACATCGAGTGCTCGGCGATGGCCGGCAAGTACCTCGGCGAGGCCTTCGACATCCACGGCGGCGGCGTCGACCTGCGGTTCCCGCACCACGAGAACGAGCAGGCCCAGTCCAGGGCCGCCGGGCACGGCTTCGCGTCGTACTGGATGCACAACGCCTGGATCACCACCAGCGGCGAGAAGATGAGCAAGTCGCTCGGCAACTCGTTGCTCGTCCCGCACGTGCTCGAGCGGGTGCGCGGGATCGAGCTGCGCTACTACATGGTCGCGGCGCACTACCGCTCGACCGTGGAGTTCAGCTTCGAGGCGCTGGAGGAGGCGGCTGTCGGCTTCCGTCGGATCGAGAGCTTCCTCGAGCGCGTGGGGCCGTCGGTCGACGCGCCGTTCCCTGCCGCGTTCGTCGCGGCCATGAACGACGATCTCGGCACACCGGCCGCCGTCGGCACGATCCACGACGTCGTGCGCGTCGGCAACAAGGCGCTCGCCGACGGTGACCTCGAGGCGGCCGCCCGGGCAGCCGGCGAGGTCCGCTCGATGCTGGGCGTCCTCGGCCTCGACCCGGCGGACCCGCACTGGTCGCAGGACAAGGCCGACGACCTGACGCCCGTCGTGGATGCCCTGGTGCGTGGCCTGCTCGAGCAACGCGCGGTGGCACGCGCGAACAAGGACTTCGCGGCGGCCGACGCCATCCGTGACCAGATCAAGGCTGCGGGTGTCGAGGTCGAGGACACCCCCGCCGGACCGAAGTGGAGCGTGGGTTGATGCCTGGTAATTCCAAGCGCAAGGGCGCCATCAAGAAGACCGGCAAGGGCAACCCGACCGCTGGCTCCGGAGGACGGGTCCGCCGGGGGCTCGAGGGCAAGGGGCCGACCCCCAAGGCCACCGAGCGGCCGTACCACAAGGCGCACAAGAAGAAGGCCAAGGAGGAGCGCAGCACCTCTGCCCGGCCGCGACGCCCGCTCGGGAAGGGTGGCGGCGACAACGAGTGGATCGCCGGCCGCAACTCGGTCGTCGAGGCGCTGCGGGCCTCGCTCCCGGTGACGTCGGTGTACGTCGCGGAGGGCGCCGAGCGCGACGGGCGTCTGCGCGAGGTCTTCTCGATCGCCGCGGACAAGGGCATCTCGCTGCTCGAGGTGCCGCGGGTCGAGCTCGACAAGATGACCGCCGGTGCCGTCCACCAGGGCCTCGCCGCCCGCGTGCCGGCGTACGAGTACGCCCATCCGCAGGACCTGCTCGACGCCGCAGCCGCCAACAAGGAGCCGGCTCTGATCGTCGCTCTCGACTCCGTGACCGACCCGCGCAACCTCGGGGCCGTGGTGCGCTCGGCCGCGGGTTTCGGTGCGCACGGGGTGCTCATCCCCGAGCGCCGCGCTGCCGGGATGACCGCGAGCGCCTGGAAGACCTCGGCCGGAGCGGCTGCTCGCGTGCCCGTCGCGCAGGCGGTCAACCTGACCCGGCAGCTGAAGGCCTACCAGGAGGCCGGGTGCATGGTGATCGGCCTCGCGGCCGACGGTGACGTCTCGCTGCCCGAGCTCGACCTGGCCGAGGGGCCGCTCGTGGTCGTGGTCGGCTCCGAGGGCAAGGGCCTCTCCCGCCTGGTCGCGGAGACCTGCGACCTGCTGGTCTCGATCCCGATGGCCGGCAGCCTCGAGTCCCTCAACGCGGGCGTCGCCGCCAGCGTCACCCTCTACGCCGTGGCCCAGAGGCGGGCCCTCACTACGTAGTGGCGGACCCGACAGGCTCACGCAGCGTCCGGTCGAGGGTCCTCCGCACGCTGGGGTTCGTGCTCGCCTGGCTCGTCGTGGCCGTGCCCACCTGGCTGCTGCTCTTCACGCACTCCAGCGTGGACACGGTCGTCGCCAGCCATGACGCCGTGGTCACGCCGAGGCTCGATGGCCAGGTGCAGCTGGACATGGGCCCCTACTTGCCGGACATCCTGATCCCCTCCGAGGGTCCTGTCGGCGTCAGTGTCGTCGTCGGCAAGACGACGGCCGACAGTGGCGCTGAGCTCGCGCAGCGGTACGCCGCGATCGCGGCGCACCCCGAGGCCGAGCAGCAACGTCTCCGCGAGGAGATCACCGACGTGGCCATGTACACGGCGATCCAGGCGGCGGTGATCGGGCTGGTCCCGATCGTGGTGTGGGTGCTGGTGGGTCCCCGCCGCCGGGCAGAGCTGCGCCGGCTCGACAAGCGGGTGCTGATCGCCGTGCCGCTGTCACTGGCGGTCGGGGTGGTCCTGGTCGTGCAGCCGTGGCGAGCCGAGGAGGACAAGGTGCAGGGCACCGTGTGGTTGCCGATCCAGGACGCCGTGCCCGACATCACCGTGCCCCAGGAGCTCACTGGCTGGAAGATCCAGGGCGGGCTGTTCACCAACCAGACGCGCAGGCTGCTGAAGAGCGCGTTCGACACCTACGCGAAGAGCAAGGTCTTCTACCGAGACGTGGCGGACCGGGTCGACGAGGTCGCCGGCCAGCTGCACCAGCCGGCGAAGGGCGAGACGGTGGCCGTGCTGGTCAGCGACCGGCACGACAACATCGGCATGGACGACGTGGTCCGCGCGGTGGCCGACCGCGCGGGCGCGACGGCCGTGATCGACGCCGGCGACGACACGTCGACCGGGGAGACCTGGGAGGCCTTCAGCCTGGACTCCCTGGACCGCGCCTTCGAGGGGTACGACGCCCACATCGCCATCTCGGGCAACCACGACAACGGCACCTTCGTGAACCGCTACCTCGTCAAGCGCGGCTGGACCCACCTCGACGGCCGGCCGGTGAAGCCGTTCGCCGACGTCCGGGTCACCGGTGTCGACGACCCCCGTTCCAGCGGTCTCGGCAACTGGCGCGACCAGAAGGGCCTCAGCTTCGCGGAGGTCAAGGAGCAGATCGCCGACGACGTGTGCACCGCCGACGAGAAGGGGGAGCGGATCGCCACCCTCGTGGTGCACGACGCCAACCTCGGGGCGATCGCCCTCCAGCGCGGCTGCACCGACCTCGTCCTGGCGGGGCACCTCCACGTCCAGAAGGGCCCGACCCGAGTCGTCGGTGCCAACGGCAAGGCCGGCTACACCTACACGAACGGCACGACCGGCGGTGCGGCGTACGCCATCGCGATCGGGAGCAAGCTGCGCCGCGACGCGGAGTTCACCTTCGTCACCTACCGCGACGGCCGGCCCGTCGGCATCCAGCCGGTGACCGTCACCACGACCGGGGCGATCTCGGTCGCGCCGTACATCGAGCTCGACCTCGGCTGATCCCGGCACCCCACGAGTCGCCGTCGTCAGTACGAGAGGCCGTCGGAGTAGCGGGTCCGACGGGTATGCCGTCCGCGTCCGCGGTTGCGACTCTTGCAGGTCGGCAGTTGGGTGTCGCAGTTCGGGCAGACCAGCCGGAGGTTCTCGCGGGCATTGTTGCCGGAGTCCCCGTCGATGTGGTCCAGGACCAGCGCCAGCGGAGCGTTGTTCCACTCACCAGGCACCTCGCAGATCGCGCACCGTCCCTGTTGCTCTGCCAGGAGGTGGAGGCGCACGTAGTGCGAACGCCCACTTCCGGGGTAGGCCTCGCCGGTGGCGAGCCAGAGCGCCACGCGTTGGCTGCGCTCGGAGGCGCGCTGGCACTGGTTGGTGCAGAAGCGCGTCGACCCGCGATCGCGACGCCACAGCCTCGGCAGGTGATGGCCATCCCCGGACGTCAGGAGCGAGCACCGACAGAGCCGCGTGAGAGAATCGAACTCTCGACTTTCGCATTACAAGGGCGACGCTCTACCAACTGAGCTAACGCGGCGCGCGCTCAGCGAGCGCCGGATCATTGTAGGGGGACCGTTCGCGTCATCGTCGACCGCGGCGAGCCGCTGAACGTGTCCTCCGAAGCCCAGAGCCCTGTCCTGACCCTGGCGCGCCGACCCCAATACCGCTTTAAGTCAATCAAATTTGTATAGTTATCTCCATGGACGAACGAACTCAGGAGGTGGGCCGACCCCGGACACGTGCGCCGGGCGGCCGACGCAGGCTCTTCGGCGTGCTGGCCATCGGGCTGGCCGCAGCTGCAGTCGCCTCCTGTGGACAGCTCACGAACCAGTCGGGCTCGCAGGCGACGACGGCCGGCTCCGGCACCCGTGAGACCCAGGTCGCGCCGGAGCGTCCGAGGGCGGCTGCGGCACCGGCGACGCGACCGAATTTGCTGGTGATCGAGACCGACGACATGCGCGCGGACGACCTGCGGTTCATGCCGCACGTGCGCCGGCTGATCCAGCAGCGCGGACTGACGTTCCAGAACTCGTTCGCACCGGACCCGTTGTGCGCCCCGTCGAGGGCGAGCTTCCTCAGCGGGCAGTACGCGCACAACCACCACGTCTACACGCACCAGGAGCCCTACGGCTTCGCGGCGTTCCGGGACAGGCACTCGATCGCCACGACCCTGCACGACGCGGGCTACCAGACCGGCCTGGTCGGCAAGTACCTCAACGGCTACGGCGAGCAGTACCTCCGCTCCGACAAGTCGTCGCTCCGCTACATCCCACCCGGCTGGGACCAGTGGTTCGCCGGTTCGGACCACCTGTGGGACTTCGACAGCCCGAACTACGCCGGGGGGACGTACTCCTACAACAAGCTGGTCGAGAACATCAACGGGAAGATCCGCTCCTTCCCCCGGCGGTACTCCACGGACGTGGTCGCCGGGCAGGCGCGGGGGGTGATCGACGGGTTCGAGAAGAAGTCGGCGCCGTGGTTCGTGTGGTGGACGCCGACCGCGCCTCACCACGGGCTCCCGGTCGAGTCCGACGACCCCGCCCCCACGCGGCGGCGGGACGGACAGTTCAGCGAGTGGGACACCCCGGGACGACCGGACTGGGTGAAGGGCAGGTTCGACAGCCAGGTCACGCACGGCTCCGGCACGCCGGCGACCGGCTCGGCCGAGAAGAACACACGTGACAAGCCGTACTACCTGCGCAAGCTCCCCGAGCTCACGTCGGCAGAGAAGGATGCGGAGACGAACGTGACCCGGCAGCGCGCGGAGTCGCTCTACGCCCTCGACGTGCAGATCCGCCAGACCCTCGCGCACCTCCGCACGCTCCACCAGCTGGAGGACACGGTCATCGCGTTCACCTCCGACAACGGCTACTACCTCGGCGAGCACCTCAAGCGCACGGGCAAGGTCAACCTGCACGAGCCGTCCCTGCGCGTGCCGCTGCTGGTCGTCGGGCCGGGCGTGCCCCACGGCCGGCGCTACGACCCGGTCACGACCGTCGACCTGGCGCCCACCCTCGCGGCGTACGCAGGCACGGCGATGCGGGGCGCGGACGGCACGTCGCTCCTCCCGCTGATCACCGACGGTGACCAGGGATGGAGCCGCGCGGTCGTCACCGAGGGGATGATGGGCTTCGGTCGGTACGGCGAGGAGTTCCAGCTCGGGCGACTGCCTCTCGACACGCGAGGGCTGCGCCTCGGTCGATGGAAGCTGACCCGTTACTCCACCGGGGAGACCGAGCTCTACGACCTGGCGTCCGATCCGCTGGAGCTCGACAACCTCGCCAAGATCCCCGCGTACGCCGACACGGTGCGGCGGCTGGACGGGCTCTACGACCGCTACCACGACTGCCGGGGCGAGGAGTGCCGCGTCGCGCTGCCTGCGGAGTGGAGGCTGAGCCCGGCCGAGGCCCGCCGACTCACCCGGCACCAGCAGCGGGTGACCCAGCGCTACTTCGGGAACCAGGGGCGCTAGCGCAGCCGGGTCGGCTCGAACCGTGCCGGCGGGTCGGCGATCACGTCCTGCGCCGCGACCAGCTGGATCTCGCGGGTGCCGGCCTCGATGGTCGCCTCCAGGATCCCGAAGACGGTCGACGTGACCTGCTGGAGCGCGGTGGCCGCCGAGCCGGAGCGGAGCAGGTGGGCCAGGAACACGGCAGCGGTCACGTCGCCGCAGCCGTTGGGGGTGATCGGGAGCAGCGGCGTGCGCGCCGACCAGGCACCCTCGTCGGAGACCGCGACCACGTCGACGAAGCCCTCGGGGGTCTCGTCGGTGAGCACGCTCGTGACGAGCACCGTCGAGGGCCCGTGGGCGCGGACGGCGTCGACGGCCTCGAGCAGGTCGCCCACCGTCCGTGTCTCCCGCCCGGCGAGGAAGTCGAGCTCGAAGTGGTTGGGCGTGATCACGTCGGCCACCGGCACCACCTGGTCACGCATGAACTCCGGGATGCCGGGCCGCACGAACATCCCGCGACCGACGTCACCCATCACGGGGTCGCAGCAGTAGACGGCAGCCGGGTTCAGCTCCTTGGCGCGAGCCACGGTCTCGAGGACCACGGCTCCGACCTCCTCCGCACCCTGGTAGCCGCTGAGCACCGCGGCGACCCGGCCGAGGGCGCCCCGCTCCTCGACGCCGCGAATCACCTCGCGCAGGTCCTCGGCCGACAGCAGCGGGCCGCGCCACTCGCCGTACCCGGTGTGGTTGGAGAAGTGCACGGTGTTGACCGCCCAGGCCTCGATGCCCAGGCGCTGGAGCGGGAAGACGGCGGCGCTGTTGCCGACGTGCCCGAACGCGACCGACGACTGGATCGAGAGCAGCTCCATGGGGCCAGTCTTCCTCACCGATCTCAGCGTGGTTCCAGGCGGATCACCCATCGGCCGAGGTGCTGGAAGTCGGCCTGAGTGGCGCTGCCGGGGACACGCAGGCCGAGGCTGGCCGGCTTTTCGCCTTCGGCGAGCAGACGGGCGAGCGCCTTCGCTCCCGCGGAGACATCCGGGTCGAGCGTGCCCCGCAGTGCGCGCCTCGTGCCGGCCTGGTGCACGGTGACGGGTGCCCCGTCGGCGAAGCTGTGCCTCCACGACGCCGGCGTGAGGACGAAGGCAGAGGAGTCGAGGGTGTGCCAGCCGACAGGGATGCGGTAGCGGCGCCCGGTGCGTCGCCCCGCGAACTCGAGCAAGGCAAGCCCTGGCACCAGTCGGCCGGCTGGGGACCGGAGCACCAGCCGCATGAGCGGGTTCAACACCATCAGGAGGGCACGCGGCGGGCGAGCGTCTCGGACGGCGTTCGCCAAGGGCGTGTTCACGGCTGGACCCCGATCACTCGGCCCACGGCCCCGTCGACACCGTCATCGCCGGCGTCGACGGGTTCGAGGTAGAACCGCGCTGCTGTCGCGAGTCCATCGTG
This sequence comes from uncultured Actinomycetota bacterium, assembly GCA_963797525.1. GTDB lineage: Bacteria > Actinomycetota > Actinomycetes > Propionibacteriales > Nocardioidaceae > Marmoricola. The sequence continues at coordinate 1,410,265 of CAWCPT010000014.1, read as the reverse complement.
CACCTCGAAGACGATCACCCCGGCCAGTACCTGCAGCTCGCCGTCGGCACGGTGGCCGCGCAGCTCCCACTCCGACCAGACCCTCGAGCCCTCGGCCGTGCTGGCGAGAACGATGCCCCGGAGGTCGGGCATTGCTCCGAACAGGCGCGACCAGTTCTGCGTCACCTGCCCGCGGCCGGTGAAGGAGCGGCCAGGGTGGGCTGGGGTGCGATTGACGTAGTCCTCGGCGAAGTGCTCGCTCAGGCCCGGGAGATCGTGGGACTCGACTGCGGCGACCAGGGAGGTGAGCCAGGTGAGTGGTGTGGGCATAATTCGATCCAGTTGGCTAGATTTAATACTGTGGACCAGTCTCAGTCGCGCGTCAAGAGCACTCGCCCGTACGACGCCAGCACCCGCCGCGACCGAGCGCGTGCGCGCTACGAGCGCACCCTGGCAACGGCCGAGCAGCTGTTCCTCGAGCGCGGGTACTCCGCCACGACCGTAGAGATGATCGCGACCGCTGCGGGCACGTCTGCGGCCACCGTCTACAAGTCCTCCGGCGGGAAGGCAGGCCTGGTCCGCGAGCTGGCCCACAGGGCGTTGGAGGGGGCCGGCGCGGTGTCGGCAGAGTCGCGGTCGGACGCGCTCCAGGCGGCGGACGACGTACCCGCGCTCCTGGCCGGCTGGGCCGAGCTGGTCGCGGAGGTCAGCCCTCGGGTCTCGCCCCTGCTCACGCTCCTGTCACGAGCGGCCGAGGCGGACGACTCGGCGTCCGCACTCCTCGGGGAGCTGGAGGCTGACCGGCTCGACCGGATGGGCGAGAACGCTCTCCGCCTGGCGAGGTCGGGTCGGCTGGCCCCTGGTATGGGGGTGGAGGAGGCGCGGGACGTGATGTGGATGTGCACATCGCCCGAGCTCTACGAGCTGGCCGTGGTTGGTCGAGGGTGGAGCCCGCAGCGGCTGGGTTCCTTCGTGGCCACCGTGGTGGGGACCCTCGTGGCCGCCGGAGAGTGAACCGCGACGACGAACCGAGCCTCCTTCCGCGCTATGGTCCGTCAAACTAGAACAGGTTATAGTTGTGGCGCTCGACACATCCGCAGGTCTCACGACGAGGTGATCATGGCCAAGCAAGCGCCGTACACGAACGAAGCCGACTACGTCGTGGTCGGCTCGGGGAGCTCGGGGGCTGCCCTGGCGGGCAGGCTGGCCCAGTCCGGCGCGAGGGTGATCGTGCTCGAGGCCGGCAAGAGCGACAACCAGTTCCTGGTCAAGAAGCCCGGCATGATCGGGCCGATGCACTCGGTCCCGGAGATCAAGGCGAAGGTGGACTGGGGCTTCTACTCGACCCCGCAGAAGCACATCCTCGACCGCAAGATGCCGGTCCCGCGGGGCAAGGTGGTCGGCGGCTCGAGCTCGATCAACGGCATGGTCTACGTGCGCGGCAACCGCGCCAACTACGACTCCTGGGCGGCCGAGGGCAACACCGGCTGGGACGCCGACTCGGTGAACGCGGCGTACAAGCGCATGGAGGACTTCGAGGACGGCGCCAACGCCTATCGAGGCGCCGGCGGACCGATCAAGATCACGCGCAACAAGACGCCGCAGGAAGGCACCCTGCAGTTCATCCAGGCGACCTCGGACGCGCTCGGCGTCAAGGTGCTCGACGACTACAACGCCGAGTCGCAGGAGGGTGTCAGCCGGATGCAGCAGAACGCTGCGAACGGACTCCGCTACAGCGCCTCGCGCGGCTACATCCACCACCTCGACGTGCCCACCCTGGAGCTGCAGACCGAGGTGCTCGTGACCAAGGTCGTCATCGACAACGGGCGCGCCACCGGTGTCGAGGTCACCGACAAGGACGGCACCAAGCGCACCGTGCGGGCCGGCAAGGAGGTCATCCTCTCCGCCGGCTTCGTCGGCTCGGCTCAGCTGCTGATGCTCTCCGGCATCGGCCACGCCCAGCACCTGACCGACCACGGCATCGTCGACGATCGCGGACCTCCCGGTCGGCGACAACCTGCACGACCACATGTTCCACGCGCTCACCTTCCACGCCACCTCCTCGAAGATGAAGGGCAACGCCCTGTTCTTCGGCAAGGGCGTGCTCCAGGAGCTGCTCCGACCCGGCAAGACCTTCATGGCCAACTCGGTCTTCGAGTCGGTGGCCTTCCTGCGCACCTCCTCGGCGGACGACGTACCCAACCTGCAGCTGCACCTGCTGCCGTGGTCCTACGTCTCGCCCAACCAGGACGAGCCGATCCGCCACGACGTCGACCCGCGTACGTCGCTCACCGTGCTCGCCACGCTGATCTACCCGAAGAGCCGCGGCACGCTTCGTCTCGCCTCGTCCGACCCGGCAGCCGCACCCCTGATCGACTTCCAGTACCTCGCCGACGCTGCCGACCTCGGCGTGCTCGCGGAGGGCTCGGAGATGGTCCGGGAGATCATGGGCGGCGCGGCCTTCGGCGGCGCGGTCAAGGAGGAGATCCACCCGGGCGCCGAGCTCCAGGGCTCGGCGCTGCGTGAGGCCATCCTGAACCGGGCCACGTCGGTCTACCACGGCGTCGGCACCTGCCGGATGGGTGTCGACGAGCTGGCCGTGGTCGGCCCGGACCTCAAGGTGCGCGGCATCGACGGGCTGCGCGTCGCCGACGCCTCGGTGATGCCGTCGATCACGGGCGGCAACACCAACGCGCCCGCCATCATGATCGGCGAGAAGGCTGCCGACCTGCTTCTCCACCAGTAGAGCCTCCACGGATGACCCACCCCGACGACACGGAGCTGTCATGAGCACCACGCTGACCCGTCCCACCACCCTCACCGACGAGCTCCTCGACGGACTCACGTCGCGGGTCGTCTCCAGCGGCGGGGGCGTCTGGAAGCTCACGGAGGTCTACACGGGCGAGGTGATCACCACGCTGCCGCAGTCGAGCCCGGAGGACATCGAGACGGCCTTCGAGCGCGCTCGCGCGGCCCAGAAGGTCTGGTCGCAGTGGCCGGTGAAGAAGCGGCTCGCGGTCTTCAAGCGGTTCCACGCGCTGCTGCTGGAGCGCAACACCACGGTGGTCGACCTGATCCAGGCCGAGTCGGGCAAGGCCCGTCGGATGGCCTTCGACGAGACCTGCGACGTGCCGATGGTGACCTCGCACTACCTGAAGAGAGCGGCCAAGCTGCTCGCGCCGGTGAAGCGTGGAGGCCCCGTCCCGATCGTCTCGACGTCGACCGAGATCCGCCAGGCCAAGGGTGTCGTCGGCATCATCGCGCCCTGGAACTTCCCGTTCGCCACAGGTCTCTCCGACGCCATCCCGGCGCTGATGGCCGGCAACGGTGTCGTCCTCAAGCCCGACAACAAGACCGCGCTGTCCCCGTTGTACGGCGTCTCGCTGCTCTACGAGGCCGGCCTGCCGGAGGGGCTGTTCCAGGTCGTCTGCGGTGAGGGTCCCGACGTCGGGCCGACGCTGATCGACAACGCCAACTACGTGATGTTCACCGGCTCGACCGCGACCGGCCGGTTCATCGGCCAGCGCGCGGGCCAGAACCTGATCGGCGCCTGCCTCGAGCTCGGCGGCAAGAACCCGATGATCGTGCTGCCCGACGCCAACCTCGACGAGGTCGTGGAGGGTGCGCTGTTCGGGGCGTTCGGCAACACCGGTCAGATCTGCATGCACATCGAGCGGATGTACATCCACGACTCGATCTACGACGACCTCAAGGAGCGGTTCGTCGCGGCTGCCCGGGCGGTCAGGATCGGTGCGTCGTACGACTTCGAGCCGGAGATGGGATCGCTCGTCTCCGTCGACCAGAAGGACCGGGTCGCCTCGCACGTGGCCGACGCCGTCGAGAAGGGCGCGACGGTCCTGTGCGGCGGGCGTGAACGCCCCGACCTGGGGCCGGCGTTCTACGAGCCGACGATCCTGGAGGGCGTGACCAAGGAGATGCTCGCCGGGTCGTGCGAGACGTTCGGGCCGGTGGTCGCCCTGCACCGCTACTCCACGGTCGACGAGGCGGTGGAGCTGGCCAACGACACCGACTACGGGCTCAATGCCAGCGTCTGGGGCACCGACCTGAAGGCGGCCGTCGCCGTGGCCGAGCGGATCGAGGCGGGCAACATCAACGTCAACGACATCCTCGCCGCGGCGTACGCCGCCAAGGGCTCGCCGTCCGGCGGCGTGAAGCAGTCCGGCGTCGGCGCGCGCCACGGCGACCAGGGCCTGCTCAAGTACACCGACGGGATCAACCTGGCGGTGCTCAAGAAGCAGGTGCTGAACGCCCCGAGCGACAAGCCCTTCGAGGAGCACGTCGAGCAGACCCTCAAGGGGCTCGGGATGATGCGGAAGCTCGGGATCCGGTAGGGGCGCACCGTGCTGCAGTTTCACTAGGTCCCTAGTGAAACTGTCACTTCCCCACCGTTGCAACGCGGGGGAAGTGAGGGAATCACTAGGGACCTAGTGAAACCGTCACGCCACCAGCAGCGACCGCTTCGAGAGCCCCATCCAGTAGCCGTCGATGACCTGGTCGCCCGGCGCCTCGGCGTCGGTGGCAGCCCCGAGGGTGACGAAGAGCGGGGTGTAGTGCTCGACGGTGGGGTGGGCGTAGGGCATGCCCGGCGCCTTCGTCTTGTACGCCGCCAGCTCGGCCACGTCGCCGCGGGAGAGCGCCTCGGCGGCCCAGGCGTCGAAGTCGACCGACCAGCCGGGGGCGGCGGCGTCGATCCGGAACTCCTCGAGGAACGGCAGCCCGTGGGTCAGGAAGCCCGAGCCGATGATCAGCACGCCCTCGTCGCGCAGCTCGCGCAGCCGACCGCCGAGCGTGAGCAGCCTGTAGGGGTCGTGCGTCGGCAGCGACATCTGCAGCACGGGGATGTCGGCCTCGGGGTACATGATCTTCAGCGGCACCCAGGCGCCGTGGTCGAGGCCGCGCGAGGCGTGCTGGTGCACCTGCTCGCTGTCGGGCAGCATCGCCTCGATCTGCTGGGCGAGCGCGGTGGCGTCGGGGGTCTCGTAGGTCATCCGGTAGTAGCGCTCCGGGAAGCCGCCGAAGTCGTAGACCAGGCCGACACCCGGACCGGACGCGGAGAGCGACAACGGCGCGGACTCCCAGTGGGCGCTGACGATCAGGATCGCCTTCGGCCGCGGGAGGTCGCCGGCCAGCGTGCGGAGCTGGGCCGACCAGATGGGGTCGTCGAGGAGCGGGGGCGCCCCGTGGCCGATGTAGAGCGCCGGCATCCGCTCGGGCGCCGTCGGGAGGGAGGTCATGTCTTCTCCAACTGTTGAATGATCAACCATATTCCGCGATCAGGGAAGTCGCCAGTCCACCGGCGTACCACCTTGCTCGACCAGCATCGCGTTCACCCGGCTGAACGGTCGAGACCCGAAGAAGCCGCGGTGCGCCGAGAGCGGGCTCGGGTGCACCGACTCGACCCACGGGATCGGCGTCAGCTCGGGCTTGAGCGACTGCGCGTCGCGTCCCCACAGGATCGCGGTCAGCGGCACGCCCTCCTTGGCCCGCAGAGCCAGCGTGCGGATCGCCTGGTCGGTGACCTGCTCCCACCCGCGGCCGCGGTGCGACGCCGACTGGCCGGGGGCGACGGTGAGGCACCTGTTCAGCAGCATCACGCCGGCGTCGGCCCAGGGGGTCAGGTCGCCGCTCGTGGGCGGGGGTACGCCGAGGTCGTCGACCAGCTCGCGGTAGATGTTCACCAGGCTCTTCGGCGGCGCGACGCCTGGTGCCACCGAGAAGCTCAACCCCACGGCGTGCCCGGGAGTCGGGTAGGGGTCCTGCCCGACGACCAGCACCTTCACCTCGGACAGCGGGCGACCGAAGGCCCGGAGGACGCGGTCACCGGCGGGCAGGTAGGAGCGACCGGCCGCCATCTCGCTGCGCAGGAACTGGCCCATCAGGGCGATCTGCTCGTCGACCGGAGCGAGAGCCTCGGCCCAGTCCGGGGCGACGAGGCCCTTCTCCACGAGACCGGCCAGTGCGCTCATGGCCCAACCCTAGGTGGCGAGCGGGTCGCGGGTCGGGCGCTGGAGCCGGTCCAGGAACGCCGAGAGCATCGCCTCGCGCAGGGCGGGGGCGGCGAGGTCGAGCAGGGCGTTGATCTCGGCCATCGTCTCGGGGATGCCGACGCCGTCGCCACCCGCCATCCCGACGGCGGCGAGCAGGCCGTCGAAGTCCTCGTCGCTGAGCGTGGCGGCGTCGAGCGAGCCCACGAACTCCACGATCCCCGGGTCGATCGAGATCGGGCCGCCGGCGACGGCGTCGCTCACCGCGCTGCCGAGCGCCGCCAGGAACTCCTCGACGTGGTCCGCGGTCGCCGCGCTCAGCGACAGGTGGATCGTCGGCTCCCCGCCCTGGAAGGACAGCTGCGGCTGGACGTACCAGCCCGCTGCGGTCATCGCGTCGGTGATGGTGAAGACGTCGCAGGTCTCGTCCGTCGCGAACGCGACCAGCGTCGAGTCCGGGCGTACGACGACCCGCAGGCCCTGGATCGCCTCGATGCCCGCGACCAGTCGGTCGACACCGTCGAGCACCTTCTCGGTCAGGGCGAGGTAGCCGGCGTCGCCGATCGAGCTCACCACCGCCCAGGCGCCGGCGAGCGGACCACCCGACTTCGTGGACTGCATCGTCGGGTTCAGCATCGTGTAGCCCGGCCACGCGGCGCTCGCGAAGAACTGCGGTCGCCGGAGCCCGGCCGTGCGGTGGAGCAGGATCGAGGTGCCCTTGGGGGCGTAGGCGTACTTGTGCAGGTCGACCGAGATGCTCGTGACCCCCTCGACCGCGAACGTCCACGGCGGGAGGTCGCGGCCGAGCCGGGCGGCGTACGGCAGCACCCAGCCGCCGATGCAGGCGTCCACGTGGCACCGGACACCGCGCGCGGCGGCAGCGGCGGCGATCTCGGTGACCGGGTCGACGACGCCGTGGGCGTAGGACGGGGCGCTGGCGACCACGAGCACGGTGCGGTCGTCGATGGCCGCGGCCATCGCCTCCGGGACGGCCCGGAAGTCCTCGCCGACCTCGACCATCACCGCCTCGACCCCGAAGTAGTGCGCCGCCTTGTGGAAGGCGGCGTGGGCCGTCACCGGCAGCACCATCCGCGGCCGCTCGATGTCGGGCCGCGAGTCACGAGCACCCTGGACGGCGAGCAGCACCGACTCGGTGCCACCGGACGTGACCGTGCCCGTCGCGGTGTCGGGCGCGTCCAGCAGGTCGGCGGTGAAGCCGACGAGCTCGTTCTCCATCGTGAGCAGGCTCGGGAAGGCCGTCGGGTCCAGTCCGTTCGACCCGGCGTACGCCGCCACCGCCTCGCGCCCGACCCGGTCGGTCTCCTCGAGACCGGAGTCGTAGACGTAGGCGAGCGTGCGGCCACCGGTCACCGGGACGTCGTGGGACTGCATCTCGCGGAGTCGCGTGAGTACGTCGTTCATCCGGAGACCTGCTCTGCGTCGAGGGAGTAGCGGGACAAGAAGACGAGGCTGAACAGGATCAGCACCGCCGGGATCAACGAGAAGCCCAGCACGATCGCGGTCAGCGCCGAGTCGGGCTGGAAGCCGACGCTCCAGTCGTCGGGCTGGTTGGCGGAGACGTAGCCGCCGACGGCGAGCACGAGCGCGAAGACCGCCGGTCCGAGGGCGAGGCCGAGGGTCTCGCCCGCGGTCCAGACACCGGTGTAGACGCCCGCCCGGTTCTCGCCCGTACGCCGCGCGTCCAGCGCGGCCGAGTCGGGGAGCATCGCGATCGGGAAGACCTGGGCGCCGGCGTACCCGACCCCGACGAGGGCGGTGGCGCCGTAGACCCACCAGGTCGGCGCGGACCGGCACCACAGGAGCAGCAGGGCCGCGAGGGCGAGCACGAGCGAGGAGATCAGGTAACCGCGCTTCTTGCCGATCCGCTGGCCGACGATGCTCCAGACGGGGGTCAGCAGCGAGGGCGGGCCCGACGAAGCAGACGAACAGGATCGTGGCCGCGGCCTTGTCGGTGAGCACCCAGCGCGAGACGTAGGCGACCCCGGCGAGCATGGACCCGATGGCCAGCGCCTGGACCAGGAACGTGGCGAGCAGCAACCGGAAGTCGCGGGCGCGCGCGACGATGCCCAGCTGCTCGCGCAGGCGTCCCGGCGCCGGCCGAGACGGTGCCGATGGGTGCCGAGCGCGTGCCCAGGTAGGCCCCGACCACACCGATCACCAGCAGCACGGCGACCGCCACCCCCATCGCGCGGTAGCCGGCGCGGCCGCCCAGCGCGTCGCGGATCGCCGGCGCGGAGGCGCCGCTGAGCATGATCGCGAACGCGAGGATGGCGACCCGCCACGTCATCAGCCGGGTGCGTTCGTCGTAGGAGTCGGTGATCTCCGCCGGCATCGCGACGTAGGGCACCTGGAAGAACGCGTAGGCGGTGGCGCAGGCCACGAAGAACACCAGCACCCACAGGGCGTCGAACACCTGGGAGCCCAGGTCGGGTCCGGCGAACAGCAGCGCGAAGAAGACGGCGAGCGAGCAGGCCGCCCTTGAGCAGGAAGGGGCGACGGGGTCCGCGCACGTCGGTCGATCGGTCGCTGATCCGCCCGGCGATCGGGTTCAGCACCACGTCCCACGCCTTCGGCACGAACACGATGATCGCGGCGACGGCAGCGGTGATGCCGAGGGTGTCGGTCAGGTAGGGCAGGAGCATCAGGCCCGGCACGGTGCCGAAGGTCCCGGTCGCCACGGATCCGAGTCCGTAGCCCACGCGCACCCGGCGCGGAAGGGAGGTCCCGGAGCTGTCCGGGGCGCTCGTCGTCGCAGCCATGGCTGCAATCTAGACCTGTTGACTCGTCTTCGGTGACCACCCGCGTCGACCGGTGAGAGCATCTGGCCCATGAGTGACGCGCGCGCCGATCGCTGGGGTGAGTCCGCCCAGATCCCGTTGATGACGGTGTCGATCGCGTTCGTGGTGGCGTACGCCTGGCCCATCCTCGACCCGGGCCTGGCGGAGCAGTGGGTCCGGCTCTGCGACGTCGTCCTCTGGGTGACCTGGGGCCTGCTCGCCGCCGAGCTGATCGCCCGGTTCGTGATCGCGTCCGACAAGTGGGTCTTCGTCAAGAGGCACCCCCTCGACGTGGCTGCGGTGGTGCTTCCGGTGCTGCGGCCGCTGCGCCTGCTCCGGCTGCTCACCCTGCTCGACGTGCTCAACCGCTACGCGGGCAGCTCGTTGCGCGGCCGGGTCGGTGCCTACCTCGCCGCGTCGGTGTCCCTGATCGTGTTCATGGCCTCGCTCGCCGTCCTCGACGCGGAGCGCGGCGGCCCCGGTCCGATCCAGACCTTCGGCGACGCGCTCTGGTGGGCGCTCGCGACGATCACGACGGTCGGCTACGGCGACATGTACCCCGTCACCGTGGAGGGGAGGTTCGTCGCCGTCGGGCTGATGTTCTGCGGGATCGGCGTGCTGGGAGCGGTGACCGGCTCGTTCGCGTCCTGGCTGGTGGAGCGGGTCGAGGGGATCGAGGAGGACATCGAGGAGGGCGTGACCGCCACCGCGGCCGACGTGATCGCCCTCCGCGAGGAGCTCGGCCAGCTGCGCCGGCTGCTCGAGCGAGACCGGCAGGGCCAGGACGGCTAGGAGGGCGGGGGAGTCGCCCCGCTGGTCGCCGGGCGTGGCTCGTGTCGCAGGGTGTCCTCGACCAACCGGGCGAGCGCGGCCTGCCCGGAGGGGAGCGGGTGCAGGGCGGCGCCCTGACGGCCGTTGCCGGTGCGGCCCTGGATCCACGGGTGCTGCGAGCAGACGTCGTGACCGATCGAGGCACGGTAGAAGTCCACGAACTCCACGCCCGTCTCCCGGGCGGCGGCGCGCATCTGCTTCCGCAGGCGCAGGTTGATGTTGCGGAAGGTGGCGCGATCGCGTGGTCGCATCCGCGGCAGTCGCAGGCAGTCACCGCGCTGGGGGAGCAGCTTGGGATAGCTGATCAGCAGCACGCGGGCCCTCGGGGACCGCTTCTGGACCTGCTCGAGGGTGTCGACCAGGGCGGGTCCGACCCGGTCGACGATCCTGCCGAGGGTGGCGCGCTCGTCGTACAACGGGCAGATCTTCTGGGTAAGCCGGCACACGGTCGCCAGCCGGGCGTAGAGGTGGTAGTTGTTCGCCCCGATGCCCACGGTGACGAGATCCGTGCTCCGGGAGAGCGCGTCGAACTGGGGTGGCACGCTCATGCCGCGCACGGTGCGTTGTCGCCCGGAGAGGTCGCTGGTCTGTGCGCCGCTGCAGGACCGGTCCTTCAGGTCCTCGATGCGCAGCGCGTCCGCGACCAGCTTCGGGTAGTTGTTGGAGGACCGGAAGCACCCGTAGGCGACGTCGGTCAGCGGCACGAACGGCGCGGCCGTGTAGGAGTCGCCCATCGCGACGTAGTGGTGGTACGTCGGTCGGAGGGAGTCGCTGGTCCCGATGCTGCCGAGGAGCACGACGACGACCACCGTGGTCACGGCCGCCACCAGGCGAACGGCCCGACCGTGGGGTGTGGGACCGGGGGGTTCTGGAGGTGGGGGCAGGCTCAAGACTTGCGGGCCAGGTTGCGCGAGGACGCGGAGGCGAACCTCCGCTCAGGGTTGGACCCGATGGCCGATCGGTCGGGTGCCACCTGGGTGGTCGGCTGCGTCGTCCGCGGTGCCGGCTTCTTCCGCGCCTTCTTGGCGACGGCCTTCTTTCCCGTCCGGGCGCGGGCGTCCGGGGTCGAGTGCTGCTCGACCCACTCGTCCATCGTCACCCAGGTGGTGTCGCGTGCGGCCCGGCCAGTCAGCATCCCGAGGTGACCACCGGGGACGATCTCGAATCGGACCTCGTGCGACTTCTTCAGCAGCTTGACGAGCGGCTTGACCGACTCGATCGGTGCGATGCCGTCGGTGTTGCCGCCGAAGATCAGCACCGGCGCGGTGATGTTCGCGACGTCGATCTCGTGACCGGAGAGGTCGACCTTGCCGGTGATCAGCTCGTTGTGCTTGAGCATCCGGTGGTAGAGCTGCCCGAAGCTGCGACCCGGGTAGGCGATCATGTTGTCGGTGAACCGGTCGACCGCCTCGATCTGGGCCAGCCACTCGGTGTCGTCGAGGTGCTGCAGGATCGCGAGGGGCTTGGTGATGATCTTCGTGCCCGAGCTGAGCTGGAAGGCGCGGCGGACGAGCGGCTTGGGGGCGCCGCCCAGCAGCCGGTAGAGCTGGGTGACGATGCCGCCGTCGGTGAGCTTCAGGATCGGCCGGAACGGCGCCACGAGCGGCACCTTCTTGACGTCGAAGGGCGAGCCCACGACGGTCAGCGAGGCGATCGGCAGGTCCGGGTTGTCGGCCGCCGCCAGCGCGGCGAAGATCCCACCCAGGCTCCAGCCGATGACGTGCACGGGTCGACCACCCGCGTGCTCACTGACGGCCTTGATCGGCCTCGGGGACGACCTCCTCGACCCAGTGCTCGATGCCGAGACCACGGTTCTTGAACGAGATCTGGCCGTACTCGACGAGGTAGGTGGGGCGGCCCCCCTGGACGAAGTGCTCGACGAGGGAGCACCCGCGGCGCAGGTCGAAGCACAGCGCCGGTGCTGCGAGGGGGGTGACGAGGAGGATCGGGTCGCCCGTCTCGCGGGTCTTCTTCTGCGGTCGGTAGTGGTAGACCTCGCGCAGCGGGCCGTCGTCGATGAGCGTCCTGGGCATCGGGCGAAGGTCCGCCAGACCGCCGTACAGCACCTTGTGGGCCAGGTTGCTGGCCGCGGACGCGACCTGGTCCGGCTTGGGGATCAGATCCATGGGCGAAAATTACCAACGATCCGGAGACACGTCGCATCGCGCCGCTCCCATGGACACGCCGTGTTGCCGGGGAGTAGGACTGCGACATGAAACTCACCCGGGTTCTCGGCGGGGCGGCGGTCGTGGCGGGAGCCGTGGCGGTCCGTGACCTGACCCAGACGCGACACGCACTGCTCCGCAACTACCCGCTGATCGCGCACGCCCGCTACTGGCTCGAGACGATCGGTCCCGAGCTGCGGCAGTACATCGTGACCGGCAACGACGAGGAGCGTCCGTTCAGCCGCGACCAGCGCTCGTGGATCTACGCCTCGGCGAAGCAGGAGAACAACTACTCCGGCTTCGGCACCGACAACGACACCGAGCACACGGCGGGCTACGCGATCATCAAGCACCGCACCTTCGCCGAGTCGCTGCCCCACGACCACGCGGCGACGACCGGCCTGCCGAGTGCCAAGGTGCTCGGGGGTCCCCGCGGTCGGGCCCGGGCCTTCCGGCCGGAGTCGGTGGTGAACATCTCGGCGATGAGCTTCGGGTCGATGTCCGGCAACGCGATCACGGCCCTGAACCGCGGCGCTGCCGAGGCGGGCTGCCTGCACAACACCGGGGAGGGCGGGCTCTCGCCGTACCACCGGCAGGGCGGGGACATCGTGCTGCAGCTCGGCACGTCGTACTTCGGCTGCCGCGACGAGCACGGACGCTTCGACCTCGGCAGGCTCAAGGAGGTGGTCGAGTCCGCGCCGGTCCGGGCGCTCGAGATCAAGCTCTCGCAGGGCGCCAAGCCCGGGCTCGGCGGCCTGCTGCCGGCCGCCAAGGTGACCAGGGAGATCGCCGAGATCCGCGGCATCCCGATGGGCGAGGACTGCGCGAGCCCCTCGCGGCACACCGCCTTCGACGACGAGGACAGCCTGTTGGACTTCGTCGAGCTGCTCGCGGCGGAGACCGGCCTGCCCGTGGGGATCAAGTCGGCCGTGGGGGAGGGCGGTTTCTGGCTGGAGCTCACCCGGCTGATGGCGCGCGGGGACCGGGGCGTCGACTTCGTCACCGTCGACGGCGGGGAGGGCGGCACCGGCGCCTCGCCGCCGATCTTCGCGGACTCGATCGCCCTGCCCTTCAAGATGGGCTTCTCCAGGGCGTACGCCGCCTTCGCTGCGGCCGACCTCACCGACCGGGTCACTTTCATCGGCTCGGGCAAGCTGGGCCTGCCCGACAACGCGAGCGTCGCCTTCGCGCTCGGAGCGGACATGGTCAACGTGGCCCGCGAGGCGATGATGTCGATCGGGTGCATCCAGTCCCAGAAGTGCCACACGGACCACTGCCCCACCGGCGTGGCCACCCAGAACGCCTGGCTGGTCCGGGGACTCGAACCCGTTTCCAAGGGGGAGCGGTGCGCGCAGTACATCCGCACCTTCCGCAAGGAGATGGTCAAGGTGACCGAGGCGGTCGGCGTCGCCCACCCGGGCCTGATCACCGCCGAGGACGTCGACATCTTCTGCGGCGACTACGAGGCGCGCTCGCTGCGCGAGGTCTACGGCTACCAGCCCGGCTGGGGCACCCTCGGCCCCGACCTGGTCCGCGAGATCACCGAGCTGATGGCCCCCGGCGGCTCCCGCGCGGAGCGCCGCTCGATCGAGCGGGGCGAGGGTGAGAAGGAGACCTCCCAGCAGGGCGCACCGACGGCCGCCAGTTAGCTGAGGTCGCGTCCGGGGCACGTGGCGGGGGTGGGCGGGGCGCCGGCCCGTCGGGGCCGCCGGCTGCCCACCCCTCGACTCGCTGGCCGGACCCGTGTCGCTCGGACTGTCGGCACGTTCCCGGCGTTCGCATCTCGCGCCACGCGCCGCCTTGATGCGAGCTCGAGGCGCGGCCCCCTTCGCCCCGCCGGTCCGTCACCCCGCCCACGCGGGTCCGCACCCCGGCCGCTCCGCGTGGTCCAGGGGTCAGAGGACGTGCTGCCCGTACATCTCTCCCAGGGGGTCCGCGATGAGCTCGATCCGGGCGCCGTCAGGGTCGCGGAAGTAGACCGAGACGCCGCTGTGCACCTCGTGGTCGACGCCGGCCTTCTCGAGGCGGGAGACGAGCTCGTCCCAGTGGGCGGGGTCGACGGAGATGGCGCAGTGGTGCAGGCCGCCGAGCACCTCGGCGTACGGACCCAGGTCGAGGCCCGGGAAGTCGAAGAACGCCAACAGGTTGCCGTGGCCGATGTCGAAGAAGAAGTGCGAGGAGCCCGGGTAGTCGCGGTTGTCGATGAGCTCGGTCAGCGGGAAGCCGAGGACGTCCTGGTAGAAGCGGACGGTCGTCTCGACGTCGCTGCTGATCAGGGCGGTGTGGTGCAGTCCTCGCGCCGAGGACTCCGGGCGCTCACCGGGTGGTCGCAGGTGCTCCGCCCGGATCCGCTCGCGTTCGGCCTCGATGCTCTCGATGTCAGGTGTCGGCACCCTGTGAGCGTCCCAGCCTGCGCGGGTCCGTGTCACCAGGATCCGGATAGTCCAGGTCGTTCGGCCGCTCCAACGGGTCGCCGTACCGGCTTGTTGATCTGGACTACCCGGAAATCAGGAGCGCCTGGCCGGGCGGGTGTTCTTGCTGTGGGTGGGCTGGGTTCCGGAGAGCTCGTCGAGGAAGGTGGAGGCCCAGTGGGCGACGTCGTTCTCGTGGACGGTCTTGCGCATCGCCTTCATCCGCCTGGTGAGGTCCTTGGGCTGGGCCCGCGAGGCCTCGAGCATCGTGGCCTTCATGCCGTTGATGTCGTAGGGGTTGATCAGGAAGGCCTGCCGCAGCTCGCCGGCAGCGCCGGCGAACTCCGAGAGCACCAGGGCGCCGTCGTCCTCGAACCGGCACGCGACGTACTCCTTGGCCACGAGGTTCATGCCGTCGCGGAACGGCGTCACCACCATGACGTCTGCGGCGCGGTAGAGGGCGGCCATCTCCTCGCGCGGGAACGACGAGTGCAGGTAGGAGATCGCGGGCCGACCGATCCGGCCGAGGTCGCCGTTGATCCGTCCGACGAGCCGGTCGATGTCGTCGCGGAGGATGCGGTACTGGTCGACGCGCTCGCGCGACGGCGTGGCCACCTGCACGAAGACGGCGTCCTCGACGCTGAGCTCGCCCTCGGCGATCAGCTCGCTGAACGCGCGCAGGCGCGCGTAGATGCCCTTGGTGTAGTCGAGCCGGTCGATGCCGAGGAACACCTTGGTCGGGTTGCCCAGCTCGTCGCGGATCTCCTTGGCCCGCGCCTCCACCGGCTCGGAGCGGGCCAGCTCCTCGAAGCCGGCGAAGTCGATCGAGATCGGGAACGCCCGAGCCTGTACGACGCGGCCGTCGGGCAGGTAGACCGAGTCGCGGTGGGTCTTGTGCCCGACCCGCTGCCGGACCAGCCGGACGAAGTTCTGGGCCGCCCCGGGGAGCTGGAAGCCGACCAGGTCGGCGCCGAGCAGGCCCTCCAGGATCTGGCGACGCCAGGGCAGCTGCGAGAACAGCTCGGCGGGCGGGAACGGGATGTGCAGGTAGAAGCCGATGCGCAGGTCGGGGCGCAGCTCGCGCAGCATCTTCGGGACCAGCTGCAGCTGGTAGTCCTGCACCCAGACCACGGCGCCCTCGGCGGCGAACTTCGCGGCCGCGTCGGCGAACCGCTGGTTGACCGTGACGTAGGACTCCCACCACTCGCGGTGGAAGGACGGCTTGGCGACCAGGTCGTGGTAGAGCGGCCACAGGGTGTCGTTGGAGAAGCCCTCGTAGAACTCCTGGTGCTCCTGCTCCGACATGCTCACCGGCACCAGGGTCAGACCGTCGTCCTCGAACGGGTCGAGGTCCTCGCCGGTGTCGCCCGGCCAGCCGATCCAGGCGCCGCTGTTGGCCCGCATCACCGGTTCGAGGGCGGAGACCAGGCCGCCGGGCGAGCGCCGCCAACCGGTCTCGCCGTCGTCGCCGACGACCCGGTCGAAGGGGAGCCGGTTGGCCACCACCACGAGGTCGGCGGCAGTGCGTTTCTTCTGGCTCCGAGTCACGCCCCGACCCTACCGGCGGTAGCGAACGCCGAGCTGCGCGAGTACGTCGTCCAGCTGACGCATCAGGGAGACCGTCTGGCTCGGGGGCACGAGGTCGCTGGTCAGGGCACCTGCGCGCAGGCAGCGGTGCACCTCGACGATCTCGTTGCCGTAACCCCGGCCGATCACCGGCTCGTCGCCCTCGATCCACTCGCCGCGGTCGCCCGCGGCCCCATCGGCGTCGGCGGCTGGCCCACGCGGGGTCCAGCGCACCCGGGTCGGGTGGTAAAACCCGGCCTCGAGCTCGAAGAGGCCCTTCTCGGTCGCGATCGTCG
Source organism: uncultured Actinomycetota bacterium (assembly GCA_963797525.1). Lineage (GTDB taxonomy): Bacteria > Actinomycetota > Actinomycetes > Propionibacteriales > Nocardioidaceae > Marmoricola. The sequence goes on along the minus strand of CAWCPT010000014.1, from coordinate 1,394,214 downwards.
CCGTCCCCGGGCACTGCGAGGTCATCGACGCGGTCAGCGCGGCCGTCGCGCCGCCCGGGTACAGACCGGCGACCGCGACGTCGAGGTCGATCCCCGACTCGGAGACGTTACCGACCGCGGACAGCCGCTCTGGCTCACCGAGGACCAGGTGGGCGAACGTCAGCGGGTAGATGCCCATGTCCAGCATGGCGCCGGCGCCGAGGGCCGGGTCGAGCAGGCGGTCGGAGGGATCGGCGTCGACCACGAAGCCGATGTCGGCGTGCACCTGCCGCGGGGTGCCGTGCTCACCGGCCGCCAGCAGGGACAGGAGCTTGCGGATCACCGGGTTGCAGGCCGACCACATCGCCTCCATCAGGAACAGCCCGCGCTCCGCGGCCTCGTCGAAGAGGGCCGCCGTGGAATCGGCGTCGAGCGTCATCGGCTTCTCGCAGAGCACCGCCTTCCCGGCGGCCAGGGCCATCCGCGCGTGCTCGTCGTGGAGGGCGTGCGGGGAGGCGACGTACACCACGTCGACCGCCGGGTCGGCCAGCAGCCCTGCGTAGGAGCCGTACGCCGTGCCGCCGTGCTCGCTCGCGAACGCGCTGGCGCGTTCGAGGGTCCGCGATCCCGTCGCCACCAGCTCGCCGTCGGGGACGAGCGCCAGGTCGGCCGCGAACTTGTGGGCGATCCGCCCCGGCGCCAGCACGCCCCATCGGATGGTCTCCATGCTCCGCACGCTATCCCCGGGGCCGCCCCAGGTCGCCGCTGGACGCCACGCCGCCCATCAAATGACATCGTTGTAAGTCCTCGCCTATGATGAGGGCGACCAGCACCCCCACCAGGTCCCGAGGAGTCGTCACGATGGTCGCCAGCCACGCGCTCAACAACTCCCAGCCGGAGGGCGCCGGCGAGCTCTCCGAGCGCGACGCGGCGATGCTCGACTTCGAGCGGCAGTGGTGGAAGTACGCCGGGGCCAAGGAGCAGGCGGTCCGCGAGAAGTTCGACATGTCCTCCACGCGCTACTACCAGGTGCTCAACGCCCTGATCGACCGCCCCGAGTCGCTGGCCCACGACCCGTTGCTGGTCCGTCGCCTGCGGCGCCTGCGCGCCACCCGTCAGCGCCAGCGTTCCGCACGCCGGCTCGGCTTCGACCTCTCGGAGTGACCCCCATGTCCGGTCGTGTCCGCGACGAGCGCGGAATGGTGCTCCCGACGCGTCTGCTCGCCCTGTGCATCTCCGCGGTCGCCGTCGCGGGCCTGGTGTTCATCGCCAACGACCCCGACCAGCCGCCCGGTGACGAGGCCACGCCGGCTCGCACCACGCCGTCCACCACCCCCACGGCCAGCGAGGCGCCCACCCCGACGGTGAGCGCCAGGCCGAAGCCCAAGGCCAAGCCGATCAAGCGCGGCGACGTGCTCGTCACGGTCTTCAACAACACCCGCACCAAGGGACTGGCCAGCGGTGTGGCCGGCAAGGCGACCGCCGGCGGCTGGAACGTCGTGGGCTCGGACAACTGGTACGGCACCGTCGACGGGACCACCGTCTACTACCCGCCGCGCCTCAAGGCCGCGGGCAAGGCGCTCGCCGCCGACCTCGGCATCAAGAAGGTCAAGCCGGCCGAGGAGCCGATGAGCTTCGACCGGCTCACGGTCATCCTCACCGACGACTACCAGGGGTAGCCCCGCGCGGGCTGCGCCCGGGTCCTGACGTTCGGACGCCTTCGACAAGGCGGCGCCGCGACTGGAACAGTGGCGTCCATGGAGTTCGGCTCGACGAGCGGTGAGCGGGAGTACGCCGCGCTGGTCCGCGCCGCGGACGACCTCGTCGTCGGCCTCGACTTCGACGGCACCCTGGCCCCCATCGTGGACGACCCGGAGGCCGCGCACATCCACCCGGATGCTCCCGAGGTGCTCGTCGACTTCGCCGCCCAGGTGCGCGCCATCGCGGTGATCACCGGCCGCCCGGCCCGCCAGGTGCTGGACCTCGGCGGCCTCGAGGAGGTCGGCAACGCGATCGGCGAGAGCGGCCGGGAGCTGTTCGTGCTCGGGCAGTACGGCAACGAGCGGTGGACCTCGACGGACCGTCGCGTGATCTCGCCCAAGCCGCCGCGCGGGCTGGCCACGTTCATCAGCGAGCTGCCGAGACTGCTCCGACGCGCCGAGGCCGGCGGAGCGTGGATCGAGGAGAAGGGGCTCGCCGTGGCGGTGCACACCCGCCGCCTCGAGGACCCCGACGACGCCTTCGAGCGGCTGCTGCCGATCCTCACCGAGGCGGCGAAGAGCCACGAGATGGACGTCGAGCCGGGCCGCTCGGTCATCGAGATCCGGGCGCACGGGATGAACAAGGGCGCGGCCGTGCGACGGCTGGTCGAGGAGCTCGGCGCCAAGGCAGTGGTCTTCTGCGGGGACGACCTCGGTGACGTCGAGGCGTTCAAGGCGGTCCAGGAGCTGCGCTCGGACGGCTTCCCGGGACTCCTGGTGTGCTCGGCGTCCGACGAGCAGAACGCGCTCGCGGACATGGCCGACGTCGTGGTGGCCGGCCCCGGCGGCGTGCTCGACCTGCTGCGGGAGATGCGCGCGGACATCAAGGCCGCGCGCGCCTGAGGGCTGACCACGGAGCGAGATGCCCGTCTCGCATGTCGGGATCGATGTGCGGATGCACGGGGCGGCTACCTAGGGTGAGGGCAGCTCATCGAGAGGGACTGAGGGAACGGCCCGTTGAAGTCCCGGCAACCGCCTGAGCCAGCCTCCGATCCGTCGGACACGCTCAGGTGCGGTGCCAAATCCGTCCCGTTGGTCGAGAGTCGGCCCGGGGAAGATGAGAAGGAGGCCTCCTTTGAGCATCGCCACCGACCGGGCAACCGACCAGTCACCCGCGCCGACCGACACCACCCTGCGTGAAGGTGCCTTCGGCAACGCCACCGGGCTGGCCTGCCGCGAGTGCGGCCACCAGGTCGCCCTCGGTCCCCACTACGCGTGTCCGGAGTGCTTCGGTCCCCTCGAGGTCGCCTACGCCTTCCCGGCCGTGACCCGCGAGCAGATCGAGGCCGGCCCCCGCAACATCTGGCGCTACAAGGCGCTGCTCCCGGTCCCCGAGGACATCGAGCAGAGCCCGAACATGGAGCCCGGCTTCACCCGCCTGCTCAAGGCGAACAACCTCGGCCGCGAGCTCGGCATCGAGAACCTCTGGGTCAAGGACGACTCCACCAACCCGACCAACTCCTTCAAGGACCGCGTCGTCGCCTGCGCCCTGAGCGCGGCCCGCGAGTTCCACAGCAAGGTCTTCGCCTGCCCGTCGACCGGCAACCTGGCCAACGCCGTGGCCGCCGCGGGCGCCCGCGCCGGCATCAAGACCGTCGTGTTCATCCCGTCGAACCTCGAGACTCCGAAGCAGGTCAACTCGGCCGTCTACACCGAGAACCTCGTCGCGGTGAACGGCAACTACGACGACGTCAACCGCCTCGCCTCGGAGATCGCGGGCGAGGAGGACGGCTGGGCGTTCGTCAACGTCAACGTGCGGCCCTACTACGCCGAGGGGTCGAAGACCCTGGGCTACGAGATCGCCGAGCAGCTCGGCTGGCGACTGCCCGACCAGATCGTCATCCCGGTCGCGTCCGGCTCCCAGCTGACCAAGGTGCACAAGGCGTTCCAGGAGCTGATCACGCTCGGGCTCGTCGAGGACAAGCCCTACAAGGTGTACGGCGCGCAGGCCACCGGCTGCTCCCCGGTCTCGGTCGCCTACAAGGCCGGCATCGACGCGATCCGCCCGGTGAAGCCGGACACGATCGCCAAGAGCCTCGCGATCGGCAACCCGGCCGACGGCATCTACGTGCTCGACATCTGTCGGGAGACCGGTGGCGCGGTCGAGGACATCGACGACGAGCAGGTCCGCGACGCGATCGTGCTGCTGGCGCGGACGGAGGGCGTCTTCACCGAGACGGCCGGCGGCACCACCGTCGGCGTGCTGAAGAAGCTCGTCGAGACCGGCCAGCTCGACACCTCGCTGGAGACCGTCGTGATCAACACCGGCCACGGGCTCAAGACCCTGGACTCGATCTCGGACCGGGTGGGGGCCGCGGCCACGATCGAGCCGTCGTACGCCGCCTTCACCGCCAGCGGCATCGTCTGACCCGTCCACCCGACCGATCTCGAGGAGGCACCACCATGAGCGTCAGCGTCCGGATCCCGACCATCCTGCGCAACTACACCGACGGATCGTCCGAGGTCACCGCCGAGGGCAGCACCCTCGCCGAGGTGCTCGACGACCTCGAGGCCAACCACAACGGCATCAGGGCCCGGGTGCTCGATGACTCGGGTGAGCTGCGACGGTTCGTGAACGTCTACGTCGGCAACGACGACGTCCGCTTCATCGAGGGCCTGCAGAGCCCGACCCCCGAGGGCACCCAGATCAGCATCATCCCGGCCGTCGCGGGCGGCTGAGCTCGTCGGTTTCACAAGGTCCCCAGTGAAACCATCACTTCCCCACCGTTGCAACGCGAGGGAAGTGACAGTTTCACAAGGGACCTAGTGAAACCGCACATCCGGCAGACTGGCCGGCATGCCACGCAACCTCGCCACCACCGACCGCGTCGAGCGCGACGAGCTGCTCGACTTCGTCCGCCCGCGGCACCACGCAACGCTGGTGACCACGCGCAAGAACGGCCGGCCGCAGGTCTCGCCGGTCACGTGCGGCGTCGACGCGCAGGGGCGGGTGGTGATCTCGACCTACCCCCAGCGCGCCAAGGTCGCCAACCTCCGGCGCGAGCCCGCGGTGACAGTGCTGATCCACAGCGACGACTGGGACGGCGCCTACGTGCAGCTCGACGGCACCGCCGAGGTGCTCGACCTCCCGGACTCGGTCGAGCCGCTCGTCGACTACTTCCGCAGCATCTCCGGCGAGCACCCGGACTGGGACGAGTACCGCCAGGCGATGCGCGACCAGGGCAAGTCGCTCATCCGCGTCACCATCGAGCGCTGGGGGCCGATCGCGACCGGGGGCTTCCCACCCGAGCTGGCCGACTGACCGCACGGTCGTGTCAGGGTGGCTCCATGACCTCGGTCCTCCTGGCAACGTGCTCAGCCCTCCCCGAGGGTGAGGAGTACGCCGGCACCCACCACCTCCTTCCCGCACTCGCAGCCCGTGGGATCGACGCCCGCTGGGTGGTGTGGGACGACCCGGACGTCGACTGGTCGTCCGGATTGGTGGCCGTGCGCTCGACCTGGGACTACGAGACCCGGCGCGAGGAGTTCCTGGCCTGGGCCCGGAAGCTGCCCTGGGTGCTCAACTCCGCGGAGGTGTTCGCCTGGAACACGGACAAGTCCTACCTGCCGCAACTGGCGGCCGAAGGCGTGTCGGTGGTCCCCACCGTGGTGGTCGAGGGCGAGGAGGACCTCCCGGCAGCGATCGCGGAGCACGCCCCTGCCGTGGTGAAGCCGTGCGTGGGCGCCGGGGGACGGGGCGTCGTGGTCTTCGACGACACCGACGGCGGGCCGAGAGGGCTCGACGAGTCCGCCCTCTGGCCCGGTCCGTGGGTGGTGCAGCCCCTCGTCGACTCCGTGCGCACCGAGGGCGAGATCTCCGTCTTCGTGATCGACGGGGTGGTCGTCTCGCAGGCACGCAAGGTGCCCGCGACCGGCGAGATCCGGGTGCACGAGACGTACGGCGGCACGACGGTCGCCGTCCCGCTCGACGACGAGGCGGCCGAGCTGGCCCGGCGTACGGTCGAGGTCGCCGGCGCGCTGCTCGGCGAGCAGCTCGACTACGCGCGGGTCGACCAGATGCGCCTCGCCGACGGCAGCCTGGCCGTGAGCGAGCTCGAGGTGACCGAGCCCGGTCTCTACCTCGAGGTGCTGCCCTGCGAACGCGGACGTCTTCGCCGACCTGGTGGCCGCGCGGCTGGCCGCTCGCTGAGCGGTTTCGTCGTCCGGCGTTACGAACGCACTGCCCCTGGGTAACTTCTCGGTGTCGTGGTCGCTCCTGGGGCCCGATCAGGTCTGGATGACTGGACAGGTTGAGTTCGGCAACGACAAGGTGGAGACGTGGCTGACAAAGCGGTGAAGACCGGCATCACTCGGACCAAGGATGTCGAGACCGTCATCCACCAGAACGACGAGGGCAGCGGGGAGCACCACGCGCGGCTGAGCAAGAGCCTGAGCTCGTGGGACCTGATGGGCTTCGGGATCGGCATCGTGATCGGCACCGGCATCTTCACGCTGACCGGGGTCGAGGCGAAGAACCACGCCGGACCGGCGATCGTGCTCTCCTTCGCCATCGCGGGCGTGGTCAGCATGCTGGCCGCCATCTGCTACGCCGAGCTCGCCGCCGCGGTTCCGACCGCCGGCAGCTCCTACACCTACGCCTACACGACGATCGGCGAGATCTTCGCCTGGATCATCGCCTGGGACCTGATCCTCGAGTTCGCGCTCGGTGCCGCCGTCGTCTCCCGGGGCTGGTCCGGCTACCTCCAGCAGCTGTTCGGGCTCCCCGAGGCGTTCTTCGGCGAGGAGAACTCCGTGGTCAACCTCGGCGCCGTCGCCATCGCCCTGGTGCTGGGCATCATCGCCGCGGTCGGCATCCGTGAGTCCAAGCTCGTCACCAACTCGCTCGTGGTGATCAAGGTCAGCGTCTGCATCTTCGTGATCCTCTTCGGCGCCTTCTTCGTCAAGGCCTCCAACCTGCTCCCGTGGATCCCGCCGAGCAAGCCGGGAGAGGGCGTGGGCGGCCTCAAGCAGCCTCTCTGGCAGGCGATCAGCGGGATCGAGCCGGCCTCGTTCGGGGTCACCGGGGTGTTCGTCGCCGCCGCGGTCGTGTTCTTCGCCTACAGCGGGTTCGAGGCGGTGGCCAACCTCGGCGAGGAGACCAAGGACCCCGCCAAGGACATGCCGCGTGGCCTGATCGGCACACTGGTCATCTGCACGGTCCTCTACCTCGGGGTCTGCCTGGTGCTGACCGGGATGGTCAACTACACGGATCTCTCCGAGGGTGCCCCGATCTCGGACGCCTTCGACCAGGTCGGGATGGGTTGGGCCTCGATCCTGATCAACATCGCTGCGATCGCCGGCCTGAGCTCGGTGATCCTGGTCGACATCGTCGCCATGGGCCGGATCGGCTTCGCGCTCTGCCGCGACGGACTGCTGCCGCCCTCGGTCGGCCAGATCCACCCGAAGTTCCACACCCCGATCCGGATCACGCTCGGTACGACGGCCATCGTGTGCCTGCTCGGCGCCTTCGTCCCGCTGGCGACGCTCGCCGAGATGGTCAGCATCGGCACCCTGTTCGCGTTCGTGGTCGTGGCCATCGCGGTGATCGTGCTGCGTCGCACCAAGCCCCGGATGGAACGCCCCTTCAAGACGCCCTCGGTGCCGGTCCTGCCGATCGTCTCCGCGGTCTCCTGCGTCGCCCTGATGGCGAGCCTTGCCGTCGAGACCTGGCTGCGGTTCCTGGCCTGGTTGGTCGTCGGGCTGGTCATCTACTTCTTCTACGGGCGCACCCACTCGCGGCTGGCGCCCGGACGCGAGGACGCCATCGCTGCGGAGCTGGACGACGAGACCGTCGTCTGAGGCTCACGCGAGCGACCCCGACGTTTGCACTCGCTAGGGGCGAGTGCTAAAAATGCAGTTGGCACTCTCCTACCGAGAGTGACAGAAGCAGCACCGAACCATGGCCGTCTGAGTCGAGGTTCGAAGGCGCCGACGGGAAGGGTCCGTCGGGTCAGCCCGGACCGTCCGTCGCGGGCGACGAAGCGGCCACCAATCTTTTGAGCGTGAGGAATCACCAGAAGCCATGCCGAAGCTGATTGCTTTCAACGAGGAGGCCCGCCGCGGGCTCGAGCGAGGAATGAACATTCTCGCCGACGCGGTCAAGGTCACGCTCGGTCCGAAGGGGCGCAACGTCGTCCTCGAGAAGAAGTGGGGCGCGCCCACCATCACCAACGATGGTGTGAGCATCGCCAAGGAGATCGAGCTGGAGGACCCGTACGAGAAGATCGGGGCCGAGCTCGTCAAGGAAGTTGCCAAGAAGACCGACGACGTCGCCGGTGACGGCACGACGACGGCCACCGTGCTCGCCCAGGCGATGGTGCGCGAGGGTCTGCGCAACGTCGCTGCCGGCGCCAACCCGATGGAGCTCAAGCGTGGCATCGAGAAGGCCGTCGAGGCCGTCTCCGCCCAGCTGCTCGGGATGGCCAAGGACGTCGAGACCAAGGAGCAGATCGCGGCGACCGCCTCGATCTCCGCTGCGGACGCCACCGTCGGCGAGGCCATCGCCGAGGCGATGGACAAGGTCGGCAAGGAAGGCGTCATCACGGTCGAGGAGTCCAACACCTTCGGGCTGGACCTCGAGCTGACCGAGGGGATGCGCTTCGACAAGGGCTACATCTCGCAGTACTTCATGACCGACCCGGAGCGCATGGAGGCCGTCCTCGACGACCCCTACATCCTGATCGCGAACTCGAAGGTCTCCACGGTCAAGGACCTCCTGCCGCTGCTGGAGAAGGTCATGCAGAGCGGCAAGCCGCTGCTGATCATCGCCGAGGACATCGACGGCGAGGCCCTGTCCACGCTCGTCGTGAACAAGATCCGCGGCACCTTCAAGTCCGTCGCCGTCAAGGCCCCGGGCTTCGGTGACCGTCGCAAGGCGATGATGCAGGACATCTCGATCCTCACCGGTGGCCAGGTCATCTCCGAGGACGTCGGCCTCAAGCTCGAGTCGGCCGGCATCGAGCTGCTCGGCCAGGCTCGCAAGGTCGTCGTGACCAAGGACGAGACCACCATCGTCGAGGGTTCCGGCGACGCCGACCAGATCGCCGGTCGGGTCAACCAGATCCGCAACGAGATCGAGAAGAGCGACTCCGACTACGACCGCGAGAAGCTGCAGGAGCGCCTGGCCAAGCTGGCCGGCGGTGTTGCGGTCATCAAGGTCGGCGCTGCCACCGAGGTGGAGCTCAAGGAGCGCAAGCACCGCATCGAGGACGCCGTTCGCAACGCGAAGGCCGCCGTCGAGGAGGGCATCGTCGCCGGAGGTGGCGTCGCCCTGGTGCAGGCCGGAGTCAACGCGTTCGAGAAGCTCGAGCTCGTCGGCGACGAGGCCACCGGTGCCAACATCGTCAAGGTCGCGCTCGCGGCTCCGCTCAAGCAGATCGCGATCAACGCCGGTCTCGAGGGTGGCGTCGTCGCCGAGAAGGTCGCCGGTCTTCCGGTCGGCCACGGTCTCAACGCGGCCACCGGGGAGTACGGCGACATGCTCGCCGCCGGCATCCCGGACCCGGCCAAGGTGACCCGCTCGGCACTGCAGAACGCCGCGTCGATCGCCGCGTTGTTCCTCACCACCGAGGCCGTCGTGGCCGACAAGCCGGAGAAGGCTCCGGCCATGCCCGGCGGTGGCGACATGGGCGGCATGGGCGGGATGGACTTCTGATCCCCCCAGCACCAACGCACTAGCTCATCGACAAGGCCTCGGATCTCCGGATCCGGGGCCTTGTCGCACGCCTAGGGGCGGTCGGGCCCGGTGTCCCGCAGGACGTCGGCCAGCACCCCGGCCACCAGCACGAGGACGCCGGCAGCACAGTTGACCAGCAGCGCGGCGCCGGGGGAGACCTGGTCGACGAGGACACCGGCCACGGCCGCGCCGGCGGCGACGCCGACCACGTTGGAGGTGGCGAGCGCCGTCATGGTCGTGGTCGCCCAGCCCAGCGGCGCCAGCTGCTCGGCCAGGGCGTAGCTGCTGACCAGCGCCGGACCCAGCGCGATCCCCAGCAGCAGGCAGCCGGCGGCGAGCAGGGCCGGGTGCTGGGCGGGGGCGGTCAGCAGTCCACCGAGGACGAGCAGCACCCCGCCGGTCGCGATCCTGGTCGGCAGCGTGAAGCGCGTGGGAAGCCTGGTCGTGAGCAGGCCGGCCGCGGCCGAGCCGACGCCCATCGCGGCGTACACCGGACCGGCGAGGCCGGCCGTCCCGTTCTCGGCCATCCGCGCGGCGACGCCGGTCTGGGTGGCTCCGAAGACCACGCCGATGGATCCCATGGCCAGGAGCAGACAGGCGAAGCGGGCCAGCGGGAGCGGCTCTCGCTGTTCGTCCCGGACACGGTCGGTGCGCGTGCGACCCGGCAGCGCACTCCGGTGAGCGCCGAACGCGGTCTGGGTGGTGGCCGCGAGGACGAGCGCGAGCACCAGGGCCGCTGTCGGCGAGACCACCCCGGCGACGGTGCCGACGAGCACCGGCCCGACGACGAAGGAGGTCTCGTCGACGGCGCCCTCCCAGGCCATCGCCGTGGCGGTGTAGGAACGTCGGTCCCTGCGGCCCTTGGCGATGGCCGCCCAGCGGCTGCGCGCCATCGCGCCTGCCTGGGGGTTCGCGAGGCCCACCACGGCAGCGGCCACGAGCACGAGTCCGGGTCCGGCGGAGTCGCCGAGCACGAGCAGGGCGCTGAGGCCGAGCACCTGCACCAGCGTCGCACCGAGGGCGACGACCCGCTGGCCGGCGTGGTCGGCGAGCATCCCGACGAGCGGCCCGCCGACGCCGCCGCCGATGCTGAGCGCCGCGACGGCGAGCCCACCGGAGCCGTAGGAGCCGGTGCGGTCGGCGACGTAGAGCAGGATCCCGAGCGGCAGCATCGCGACCGGTAGCCTCGCGGCGGCCGCGAAGGCGACGAACGAGGTGTCCGCGCTCGCGATCAGGGTGCGATAGCCGGTGCGCGGTGGGCCGCTCGCGGTCGCGGCGGGACGGTCGCCGGTCGGGTTCTGCATGGGTTCTCCGGGTGCGGGAAGTGACTGCGTGTCACCCCGCCACTGACCCGCCGAACCCCTGAGCAACGCTGATCCTACGCACCGCCTAGGGTCGAGATCCAACGACGACGAGGAGCACCGTGGGCCGCGACATGCAGGTGAGCGACAGCGTCGTGATCGGCGCCGACGCACGGACCATCTACGACCAGGTGGCCGACCCGACCCAGATGCCGCGCTGGAGCCCCGAGAACACCGGGGCGCCGCTGACCGCCGGAGGACGCACCCTGGAGGTGGGGGAGGTCTTCAACGGCAGCAACAGGCGCGGTCGAGCCCGGTGGACGACCGAGTGCGTGGTCACCGCCGCCGACCCGGGCCGACGCTTCGCCTTCGACGTGCGCAAGATCGGCCCACGCAAGCCGTTCATCCCGGGCAGCATCGCCACCTGGACCTACACCTTCGAGCCGACCGAGGGCGGCACCCGCGTCACCGAGACCTGGGCCGACGGCCGCAAGGGCTGGCCGGACTGGGTCGCTGCGATCTTCGACAGGACGGCGACGGGTGGGCGGCTCTTCGCCGACTTCCAGCGCCGCAACATCAAGCGGACACTGACCAGCATGAAGGCCGACTTCGAGCCGAGTGCCGACAACGTCGGCTGAACGGGCACCACGGGCCCTCGGCCTCGGCGGCTGGTTCCTGGTGCTGCTGTTCGTCGCTTCGGGGACCCTGCACCTGGTGCGACCGGGCATCTTCGAGCCGATCGTCCCGGACGCCCTCCCGGCCCCACGAGCACTGGTCCACCTCTCCGGGCTGGCCGAGCTGGTCTGCGCCGCGGGCCTGGCGTGGCGGCGTACCCGCGTGGCGGCGGGCTGGGCCGCAGCCGCGCTGCTGGTCGCGATCTTCCCGGCCAACGTCACGATGTCCGTCCACGCCTGGCAGGACTGGCGCACGGGTGACGCGAGCGGGCTCTACCTCGTGGGGACGCTGGTCCGGCTGCCGCTCCAGCTGCCGCTGATCTGGTGGGCCTGGCGGGTCACCCGACCGAGCGAGAGACTCGAACCGTGACCAGGCCTCCCTCCGACCGTGCGATCGAGCAGGAGATCCTCGCCCTGCTCGAGGAGCGGGGTCCCGGCAAGACGATCTGTCCCTCGGACGTCGCCCGCAGCCTCGGCGCCCCGAACGGGTGGCGCGACCTGATGGAGCCCACGCGTCTGGCGGCGGCCCGGCTCGTGGGAGCGGCCGAGGTCGAGATCACCCAGGGTGGCGAGGTCGTCGACCTCGCCACCGCGAAGGGACCGATCCGGATCCGTCGGGTACGTCGCTGAGGCTCAGGAGGCCTTGGCGAGGATCCGGCCTGCCTCGTCGGCGGCCGAGAGCGCCTCGGCGTGGATCTGGCGGGCGAGGTCGGTGAACTCGTCCAGCGCAGGGTTGACGCCCACGAGGGTGAACTCGCGCTCGACGACGGTCAGGTCAGCACCCCAGACGTCGGCGAGGATGCGACGCAGGTAGGCCGTCGAGTGGTCCCAGCCCTCGCGCGGCGTGCCCTCGCCGTACGCGCCACCGCGCACCGTGGCGAGCACCACGGGCTTGCCGGCCAGCAGCGGTCCGGCCTGGCCGCGGGGATCGGTGATCACGAGGTCCATCCAGGCCTTGATGTGCTGGGAGACGCCGAAGTTGTAGAGCGGGACCGCAAGCAGGATCGCGTCGGCCTCGAGCAGCTCGTCGGCCAGCTGGGCAGCCAGGGCCACGGCCGAGCGCTGGGCCTCGGTGCGCTCCGCCTCGGGAGTCATCCCTGCCGTCACGGCGGCGGCCCAGGCGGCGGAGGGCAGCGGCTCGGTGCCGATGTGGCGGCGTACGACGTCGTCCCCGGGGTGCTGGGAGACCCAGTGCTCCTCGACGACGTCGGCGATCTCGCGGCTGGCGGACCCCTCGATCTTGATGCTGGCGTCCAGGCGGAACAGCGACATGGTGATCCCTTCTCGTTTGGATGTTACTAGTATTTTCAAAGTAACATGTCTGAGAGAAGTCTTGTTCCCGAGCCCACCGGCGAGCGGTGTTCCTATACTGCGGTCGTGACCCAGGATGCTGCCGAGGAGCACGTCGCGCCGCAGTGCGACGCCGCGCTCAGCGACGCCTTCGCGCTCCTGGGCAAGCGCTGGAACGGCGTCATCCTCGGCACCCTGATGACGGGGCCTGCTGGGTTCTCCGAGATCCGCCGCGCGCTGGGTGGGATCAGCGACTCGGTGCTCTCCGACCGGTTGTCCGAGCTGACCGCGGCGGGGCTGGTGCTCCGGGAGGTCGACGAGGGGCCTCCCGTGGGCGTGCGCTACCAGCTGGCGGAGCCCGGCAAGGCGCTGATGCCGGTGCTCAACCAGCTGATGACCTGGGCACGCAACAACCTCTGAGGGTGGACGGCCGGCGCCTCAGAAGACGTTGCGCGGCCGGAACTGCACGCTGATCCGAGGTCCGACCGGACGGGCGGTCTTCGGCACGGCGTGCTCCCAGGTGCGTTGGCACGAGCCGCCCATCACGATCAGGTCGCCGTGGCCGAGCGCGTGGCTGACCTCGACGTGGCCGCCGACGGGGCGCAGCTGCAGCTTGCGGGGCGAACCGAAGGAGACGATCGCGACCATCGTGTCCTGGGACCGTCCGCGCCCGATGTTGTCCCCGTGCCACGCGACGGAGTCCTGTCCGTCGCGGTAGTAGCAGCAGCCGGCGGTCACGAAGGCCTCGCCCAGCTCGGGCCGGTAGTGGTCCGTGAGTGCCTCGCGGGCCTCCGTCAAGGCGCGATGGGGGAGGTTCTCGCCGACGCCGTAGGTGTGCAGCAGCCGCGGGACGGCCACGATCCCGTCGTACATCGGGCGCTCCTCGGCGCGCCAGGGCACGTCGTGCACGAGATCCTCGAACACCGAGTCGGCGCCCTCGAACCAGCCGGGCAGCACGTCCACCCATGCGCCACGAGTGAGCTCGGTGCGTCGCACCCGACCTGCGAGCGGGCCCACCCCCACGGTGGCGCCCTCGAACAGCGAGGCCTGGAAGTCGACGGTCATGCCGTCCACCCTACGCTTCGTTCGAACACCTGTGCGAGTGCTGACTCCGATTTGATGGGAATGGGTCGCTCCCGGACAGGGTTCTGGAAGACATGGCCGAGCACCGCGTGACGATCGACGGAAAGCGTATCCACAGCCCCCGACTCGAGCTCCGACCGTGGTCGACCGAGGACGCCGAGGCGGCCCTCGCGATCTACGGCTCGGACCAGGTCACCAAGTGGCTCAGTCCGGCGATGGGCAGGGTCGAGGACGCGGCGGGCATGGAGCAGGTCATCGCCGGCTGGCTGGCCGAGGAGCTGCCCCATCCCGCGGGCCGCTGGGCGCTCGAGGTGAGCGACACCGGTGCGCTGGTGGGCAGTGCCGTGCTGCTTCCGCTGCCGCCCGGGCGCGACGACCTGCAGATCGGGTGGCAGCTCGCGCCCGAGGTGTGGGGACAGGGTCTGGCCGCCGAGGCCGGGCACGCCGTCGCGCACTACGCCTTCGACTCCGGCGTGGAGGAGCTGTTCGCGGTCGTGCGCCCGCGCAACGAGCGTGGGGCCGGGACCGCGAGGTCGATCGGGATGGAGTGGGTCGGGGAGTCCGAGAAGTACTTCGACCTCCGCCTGCAGGTCTACCGCCTGCGCAAGGGCGAGCTGGACGTCCCCAAGCTCCCCCGGATCGAACGCTTCAGCTGAGCTGGCTGTCGCGCAGTCGCTGGCGGTGGCGGTCGGTGATCGCGCGCATCTCCTCGAACTGCTCGAGCATCCGCTCCATCTCCGCCACCGTGAAGCGCGCCAGCAGTCGCGGTCCCTCGTCGGCCAGCGGCCCGTAGATCGCCCAGGCCTGCTCCTGGCCGGCCTGGGTCATCTGGACCAGGACCTGACGCCGGTCGGTGTCGGAGGCGATCCGCTCGACGAATCCCTTCGTGGTCAGGCGGTCGATCATCGCCGTCGTGGCCGCGGGCCGCAGCCCGGTGGCCTCGCTGAGCTGGCCCGCTGTCTTGGGGCCGTCCACGAGCCAGTCCAGGCAGCGGAGGTCGGCCGGGCCGATGCCGAGCTGTCGCGCGGCGGCGTCGTCGAAGGCCTGGACGCTGCGCTGGTAGCGCTGCAGCGCGTCGCCGAGCTCGCTCACCACGGTTTGACGTGATCTCGCCACACCTCTATCCTTTCGAATATCGAAAGATACGAACTTCGTAAGAAAGGGTAGCGCCATGCGGGCAGTGATCGTGGGAGGCGGGGTCGCCGGCCCGGCCCTGGGCCTGGCCCTGCAGCGTGCCGGGATCGAGTCGGTCGTCCTCGAGCGGCGCGTGGACGCGGACCCGGAGGCAGGGTCCTACTTCACGGTGAGCCCCAACGGGCTCGACGCCCTGGACGCTGTCGGCGCCCTGCACCTGGCCCGTGAGGCGGGCTTCGCGTCGCGCCGCAACACGATGTACGGCGCGACCGGGCGCCTGCTCGGACGGCTCTCGCTCGGCGTCCCGCTGGACGACGGAACGGTCGCGCTGACGATGAAGCGGTCGCGGCTCGCCGTCCTCCTGACCGAGGAGGCGGAGACACGAGGCGTCGAGGTGCGTCGCGGTGCCCGGGTCGTCAGCGTGGCCGGTGGAGCCGACGGCGTCAGCGCCACGCTCGAGGACGGCACGACCGTCCACGGCGACGTCCTCGTCGGGGCGGACGGCGTCCACTCGCTCGTACGCCGCACGATCGACCGGGGAGCGCCGACCGGACGCTACGTCGGGCTGACCAACTTCGGTGGGATCACCCGCTCGACACCGGTGGCCGCATCCCTCGAGCCCGAGGCGTGGCACTTCGTGTTCGGCAGCCACGCGTTCATCGGCGCGCACCCGACTCCGGACGGAGACGTCGTCTGGTTCGCCAACGTGCCGCGGGCCGAGATCAGCCGCGAGGAACGCGGGACGACCAGCGACGAGCAGTGGCAGCGCTGGTTGCTCGACCTGGTCCGCGAGGACGCAGGTCCGGCCGCCGAGCTGATCCGGCACGGGGAGCTCGAGCTCGCCGGCGACAACACCTACGACCTGCCGCACGTGCCGACCTGGTCCCGTGACGCGATGGTGGTCATCGGCGACGCAGCCCACGCACCCTCACCCAGCTCGGGACAGGGTGCCTCGATGGCGCTGGAGGACGCGGTCGTCCTTGCACAGGCGCTGCGGGACGCGCCCGACGTCCCGGCCGCGCTCGCGGCGTACGAGACCTCGCGGCGCGCGCGGGTCGAGAAGATCGTGGCGGTCGGTGAGCGCAGCGGCAGCTCGAAGATCCCCGGTCGGATCGGTCGCCGGTTCCAGGAGGTCGTGCTGCGGCTCG
Organism: uncultured Actinomycetota bacterium; assembly: GCA_963797525.1. GTDB lineage: Bacteria > Actinomycetota > Actinomycetes > Propionibacteriales > Nocardioidaceae > Marmoricola. Next base: position 1,378,170 of record CAWCPT010000014.1, on the reverse strand, counting down.
TCTTCCGCTACGCCGTCACCGAGAAGAGCACCGCCTGGATGTCCGGTCACCGGATCGACTGGGACGAGCGCGTGACCGTCTGACGGGCAGGATGGTCCCGTGACCACGACGGGACTGCTGCTGGCGGCCGGCGCCGGCCGGCGGATGGGAAAGCCCAAGGCCCTCGTCGACGACTGGCTGGTGCACGCAGTGGAGACGCTCGCGAGCTGCGAGCAGGTCGTGGTGGTGCTCGGCGCCGGTGCCGACGAGGCCCGGCCACTGCTCGATGCCCACGACCTGACGATCGTGGTCAATCCCGACTGGGCCGAGGGAATGGGATCCTCGCTCGCGGTCGGGCTCACCCACCTCGAGCACGGCGAGGCCACCCGCTGCCTGGTGACCCTGGTGGACCTGCCGGACGTGGGCCCGGACGTCGTACGCCGCCTGCTGGACCGGCCCGACACCCCAGACGCGCTCGCTCGTGCGGCGTACGACGGAACGCCTGGCCACCCGGTCCTGATCGGTCACGACCACTGGGCAGGGGTGATCGCCTCCGTCGAGGGTGACCAGGGGGCCCGCACCTACCTGGCAGCCCACGACGTGACACTCGTGGAGTGCGGCGACCTCGCGACAGGCGCCGACGTGGACAGGCCAACCGGGGGCCAACCCGCGCCTGAGTAGCCTCGCCACATGGAGCTCACTTCTCCTCAGGCGGTCACGGCTGCCCTCGAGAGCACCGGCTACCTGGCCGACGACGACTTGGCCACGGTGGTCTTCCTCGCGCACGGCATGCAGCGACCGCTGCTGCTGGAGGGGGAACCCGGCACCGGCAAGACCGCCCTGGCCGAGGCGCTCGCCGAGATCTCGGGAGTGCCGGTGATCAGGCTGCAGTGCTACGAGGGGATCGACGCCAGCCAGGCGCTCTACGACTGGGACTTCCCGCGCCAGATCCTTCACCTGCGCACGCTGGAGGCGGCGACCAAAGCCGGCGAGCTCGACGCCAGCGAGGCGGAGAAGTCGCTGTTCGACGAGCGGTTCCTGCTGGCCCGGCCGGTGCTGCAGGCGCTCCGCGAGACGCCGTCGGTGCTGCTCGTCGACGAGGTGGACCGCGCGGACGACGAGTTCGAGGCGTTCCTGCTCGAGGTGCTGTCGACCTGGTCGGTGAGCATCCCGGAGCTCGGCACGGTCGCGGCGGTCACGCCGCCGACGGTGGTGCTCACCTCCAACCGGACGCGTGAGCTGCACGACGCCCTCAAGCGCCGCTGCCTCTACCACTGGATCGACCACCCCGGCCTCGAGCGTGAGGTGGCGATCGTGCGCAGCCGGCTCCCCGACGTCAGCCAGCGGCTCGCCGAGCAGGTGGTGGGGCTCGTGCAGCGGCTCCGTGACGAGCAGCTGCTCAAGCCCCCCGGAGTCGCGGAGACGCTCGACTGGGCGCGGGCCCTGCAGCGGCTCGGGGTCGACGACCTCGACCTGGAGACCGCGGCCCGGACGCTCGGTGCGGTGGTGAAGTACCGAGAGGACACCGACCGCGTGAAGCAGGCCCTCGACCGGATGATGGCGGGGTGAGCACCGGACCGGGCTCGGGAGTCGGCACCGGTGCCCTGCACGAGCCCGACGAGATCCTCCTCGGGTTCACCCGGGCGCTGCGCTCGGCGGGCGTCGCGGTGACCCACGACCGCGCGACCAGCTTCCTCCAGGCCACCGCACTGGTCGGCGCCGACGACGCGGAGGCGACCTACCGCGCCGGCCGGGCGACCCTGTGCGGAAGCCCGGACGACCTCGTCCGCTACGAGCACGTCTTCGAGGCGTGGTTCGGCGCGCGCGAGCAGCTCCCGCGCACGATGCCCCGTGAGAAGCCCCGTGAGATCAGCTCGCCGCTGCCCATGGGGGAGGGCGGCGAGTCCGGCGGGGAGATGTCGCCCGACGTCGTCCAGGCCGCGGCGAGCGAGCTCGAGGTGCTCCGGCACCGGGACGTGGCTCAGCTGAAGCCCGACGAGAAGGCGCTGCTCGACGCGATGATCCGCGCCCTGCACCCGCGGCTGCCACGCCGGCGGGCCAGCCGGCGTACGGCCTGGAGGCGGGGGAGATCGACCTGCACCGCACCCTGCGGACGACGCTGCGCCAGATGGGCGAGCCGGGCCGGGTCGAGCACCGGCGCCGTGGCTCCACGAGTCGCCGGGTGGTGCTCCTGGTCGACGTCTCCGCCTCGATGCGCCCCTACGCCGACGCGATCCTGCGACTGGCCCACCTGGTCGTGGTGTCGACCCCGACGAGGGGCCGGGTCGAGGTGTTCACCCTCGGCACCCGCCTGACCCGGGTCACCTTGGCGCTGCGCATCTCCGACGCGGAGCGCGCGCTGGTCCGCGCCGGCGAGCAGGTCCCGGACTGGTCCGGCGGCACCAGGCTCGGTGAGACGATGAAAGCGTTCCTCGACCGCTGGGGGGCTCGGGGAATGGCGCGGGGTGCGGTGGTCGTTGTGTTCAGTGACGGCTGGGAACGCGGCGACGCCGTGGAGCTGGGAGAGCAGATGAAGCGGTTGAGTCGACTGGCCCACCGGGTGGTGTGGGTGAACCCCCATCGTGGCAAGGACGGTTACGAGCCTGTCCAGCGCGGCATCGCGGCAGCGCTGCCCTACTGCGACGAGTTCGTCGCCGGTCACTCGTTGCAGTCCTTCGACCGGGTCCTGGGGGTGATCGCCGATGCGTGAGGTGCTCGAAGACCTGCTGCGGTGGTGGGAGTCCGGCGAGACAGTCGGGGTCGGCACCGTCGTGGCGACCTTCCAGTCCGCTCCCCGCCCGGCCGGCGCCTCGATGCTCGTCGGGCCGGACGGCTCGGCAGTCGGCTCGGTCTCCGGTGGCTGTGTCGAGGGGGCCGTCTACGAGCTCGGCCAGTCCGTGGTCGAGTCGGGCGAGCCTGTCCTCGAGCGGTACGGCGTCTCCGACGACGACGCTTTCGCCGTCGGCCTCACCTGTGGCGGCATCCTCGACGTGTTCGTCGAGAAGGTGAACCAGCAGACCTTCCCCGAGCTCGGCGACATCGCCGCCGACATCGAGGCCGGCCGCCCGGTCGCTCTGGCCACCGTGATCGAGCACCCCGACCCGGAGTGGCTGGGCCGCCGGGTCGTGGTCCGTCCGGAGGGGATAGTCCGAGACGAATCCGTTGCAATTTCGGGCGCAGGACAACGGGAACGTCACGGACTATCCGGTTCGATCGGCAGCCCCCGGGCCGACGACGCGGTGTACGACGACGCGCTGGGCCTGCTCGCGTCCGGCCACAGCGCCACCCTGACCTACGGGCCCGACGGCGAACGTCGCGGCGAGGGGATGCGGGTCTTCGTGTGGGCCTTCGCCCCGGCCCCGCGGATGCTGGTCTTCGGGGCGATCGACTTCGCCGCGGCCGTGGCCAGGGTGGGGGAGTTCCTCGGCTACCACGTGACCGTGTGCGACGCCCGCCCGGTCTTCGCCACCAACAGCAGGTTCCCGCACGCCGACGAGGTCGTGGTCAGCTGGCCGCACAAGTACCTCAAGGCCGAGAGCGAGGCAGGCCGGATCGACCGCCGCACGGTGATCTGCGTGCTCACGCACGACCCCAAGTTCGACGTTCCTGTCCTGGAGCTCGCGCTCCGGCTGCCCGAGGTCGCCTACGTCGGGGCCATGGGGTCGCGGCGCACCCACGACGACCGGCTGGCGCGGCTCCGCGAGGCCGGCGTGACCGAGGAGGAGCTGGGTCGCCTGTCCAGCCCGATCGGCCTGGACCTGGGCGCGCGCACCCCGGAGGAGACGGCGGTCTCGATCGCCGCCGAGATCATCGCGGGACGCTGGGGCGGCACCGGTGACCGCCTGTCGGTGATCGACGGCCGGATCCACAGCCACTCGACGTTCGAGAACGCCTGACCCACACTGGGACGGTGACCACGGAGACGGTCAACCGCTACCGGCACCGACCGGGTCTGCTGCCCGGTGCGGTCGTCTCCGCTGTCTCCTACGAGTCACGCGGCATCGAGCCCGGTGAGCACCGCGGCCTGCCGTCGCCGTGGATCACCTTCATCGTCTCGGTCGACGGCCCGGTGCGCACGATGGGGACGGTCGCCGACTCCGGCCCGTTCGACGCGACCAGGGCGACGGCGTACGACGTGATCGTGGCGGGCCTGCATCCGGTGGCAGCGCGGGTCGAGCAGCCGGCCGACCAGTCCGGCGTCCAGCTGGCCGTGCACCCGCTCGCAGCGCGGGCCGTGCTCGGTTGCCGGGCCGCCGAGCTCCAAGGGCAGGGAGACCACGGCCACGAGGTGCTCGGCCGAGCGGCGAGCGAGCTGCACGACCGGGTGTCCTCGCAGTCCGGTGCCGAGCTGCGGCTCGACACGATCCAGGAGTGGGTCCGCACGCAGGCCGATCGCCGGCGCAGGCCCGTGCGCGCCGAGGTCGTCCGCGCCTGGCAGCTCGTCGAGGCCAGCGCCGGCCGCTGCAGGGTCGAGGACGTCGCCCGCGACGTGGCGCTGAGCCCCCGGCAGCTGCGTGCACTGATGAGCGCCGAGATCGGGTTGTCACCGAAGCAGCTGTGCCGCAGCTTCCGCTTCGACCACGTCATCGCCCGGCTGGCGGGTGGGCACCGCAACCTCGCCGAGGTGGCCGCCCTGACCGGGTACGCCGACCAGAGCCACCTGACCCGCGAGTTCCGGCAGATGGCCGGCTGCAGCCCGTCGCACTGGCTCGTCGAGGAGCGCCGAAACCTCCAAGACGGCGGGCACACCAACCGGCCAGACTCAGTCGCATGAGCGAACAGCAGACACCTCCCCCCACCGTCTGGGGGACCTTCCAGGCCCGCGACGCACGGGCCATGATCGACTTCCTCGTCGCGATCGGCTTCGAGCCGACGGCGGTGTACGCCGACGACGACGACCCGTCCTTCGTGCAGCACGCCCAGCTCGACTGGCCCGAGGGAGGCGGGGTCATGTTCGGCAGCCACAAGCCCGCGGACGCTCCCTGGAGCCTCGAGCCGGGGACGGCCGGGTTCTACGTCGTCTCTGCCGACCCGAAGGCCGTCCACGAGAAGGCGGTCGCCGCCGGCGCGAAGATCACGCGTGAGCTGAACGAGACCGACTACGGCTCCTTCGAGTTCGGCTTCGCCGACCCCGAGGGCAACCAGTGGTCGGTCGGCACCTACCCCGGGCAGGCACGCCAGGCCTGAGCGCTACTGCGCCCGGGCGAACAGGTGGGCCCGGGGCGCCTTCTCCGGTGCGGTCGCCTCGCGGACGACCTGGGCGTGCACGTCGAAGCCGGCCGTCCCGAGCAGCTCGGTCATCTCGTCGGGGTCGCGACGCCACGTGTCCAGGGCGACCTCGTGGCCGTAGGCCTGCTCGAGGCGGAGCGGGGCATCGCCCACCTGGAACGCCGTGAGCAGCTGGCCCCCGGGGGCGAGCACCCGGCGAAGCTCTGCGAAGGCTGGCGCCATCCGGTCAGGGGGCAGGTGGATCAGCGAGTACCACGCCAGGACGCCGCCCAGGGCGCCGTCACCGAGGTCGAGGCGCTCGATGTTGCCCGTCTCGAACTGCAGGCCGGGGTGCCGTCTCCGGGCCTCCTCGACCATGCGCGGCGACAGGTCGACGCCGAACGCGTCGAGGCCCAGCGAGACCAGGTGACCGGTGATCCGACCGGGTCCGCAGCCGACGTCGGCCACCGTCGAGCCGGGAGGCACCAGGGCGGCGAACCAGGCCAGCATCGCGCGGTCGTGCGGGCTCTTGTCGAGCTCACCGGCCAGCAGGTCGGCGTAGTTCTCCGCGACCAGGTCGTAGGAGGCCCGCGTCTCGGAGAGCCAGTCCGGCTCCGTCACACCATCTGCCACGCGCCGAGGCTATCGCCGGGCTTGGTCCGGTCGTCCACCATGGGGTGATGGACCTTGTCCCGTCGGGACCCGTCGGTCGTCGCACGGCGCTCGCGGGTGCGCTCGCCGTCGCTGCCACTGCCTGCACCAGCGAGGAGAGGAGCCCGTCGGCGAAGCAGGCTCCGACCAGCGCGACCCCCACACCGACCTCGTCCCCGCCTCCCCGTCCCCGTCGCAGTCCCCAGCGGGTGACGCGCTGCCCGCCGTGACCGACCGTGCCTCGCTCCCGGCCCTCATGCGCGAGGACTTCTCCGGCGGGCGGATCGTGCGGGGCCGCGAGGTGCTGGCCAACGAGGCCTACACCCGGCACGAGGTGACCTACCCGAGCGGAGACGTGACCGTCTCCGGCGTGCTCCTGCGGCCGCGGGGCAGGGGACCGTTCCCTGCCGTGGTGCTCAACCACGGCTACATCGAGCCGTCGATCTACGTCACCGGTCAGGGTCTGATGCGCGAGCAGGACGCCCTCGCCCGCGCCGGGTTCGTGGTGCTGCACACCGACTACCGCGGGCACGCCGCCTCCGACCCGGCCAGCGACGAGTCACGCGAGACGCGCCTGGGCTACACCCGGGACACGATCAACGCCGTCGCGTCGCTGAAGCGGCTCGACGCGGTGGACCCGGACAGGGTGGCGCTCCTCGGCCGCTCGATGGGTGGCGGGGTGACCTACAACGCGCTGGTGGCGAAGCCGGGGTTCGTGCGCGCAGCGGTGGTCTTCGCTCCCGTCAGCTCCGACTTCGTCGACAACCTCCGACGGTGGACGGTGCCCGAGCGGCCGGCGGCGGCCGCCGCGTTCTTCCGTCGTCACGGCACCCCGAGGCAGGAGCCGGACTTCTACCGCGGCCTCTCGGCCCGCACGTACTTCGAGAGGATCACCGAACCGGTCCTGATCCACCACGGGAGCTCCGACGACACCTGTCCGATCGGTTGGTCCCGGACGACGCAGCGCCTGCTCCGGCGCGACGGGGTCGACTCACGGTTGCGCGTGTACCCGGGCGAGCAGCACGCCTTCGGCCCCCAGTGGCCGCTCTCGATGGATCGCACGGTGCGGTTCCTGCGTCGCGAGATGCAGGTCTGAGGACCCTGTCCTGCTCAGGATCGGCGGGCTAACGTGAGCGCCATCACCCGTCCTCGGACCCAGCCCGGGAGCCCCCGCCTTGACGAGCCAGCCTTGACGAGCCAGTCGTGACCAGCACGAGCGACGAGCTGCACAACCGCCGCGTCGATGCCGTGCGCGCCTGGACCACCTTCGTGGAGCAGGGCGACGAGGCGCGGGGGCTGGTCCGGCCGGAGATCCTGCGTTCCTGGGAGCGCTCGGCACCGGCCGTGCACACGGACGTGGCCGAGGCACCCCTGGCCGACGAGGGCGACACCGCCGCGTTCTGGAACGGCTCGCCGCTGCAGATCGCGGTGGAGCGGGTCGAGTCCGAGCTGCGCCGCACGGCCGAGGACGGCGACCTCGTCGTCGCGGTCACCGACGCCGAGACGCGCATCCTCTGGACCTACGGCGGGCGCGTGATGCGCCGCAAGGCCGAGTCGGTCAACTTCGTCGCGGGGGGTCGGTGGGACGACACGAGCGTCGGCACGAACGCACTCGACCTCGCCAACCGCAACGACGCCCCCTCGATGGTGTTCAGCGCCGAGCACTACGCCCAGATCGTGCACAACTGGGTCTGCTGGGCCGCGCCCGTGCACGACCCCGTGAGCGGTGAGCAGCTCGGGGTGATCGACCTGTCGACCATGTGGGACCGCACCCACCCGATCGGGCTGGCGACGGCCCGGGTGATGGCCCGGCTCATCGAGACGGCGATGCCCGCCTCCCAGCAGCACCCCGGCCTCGGCGGCCATGCGCCCGACGCAGTCGTGGCCGGCCTCGACCTGACCCTGCTCGGGGCGGCCGAGGCGCGGCTGGACGGGAAGCGCCTGCTCCTCAACCGACGGCAGACCGAGATCCTCGCCCTGCTGGCCCTGAACCCGTCCGGGCTCTCCCTCGAGCAGCTGCACGCGCTGCTCTACGGCGACCAGGCCGTCACCTTCTCGACGCTCAAGGCCGAGGTCTCCCACCTGCGGAGCGCTCTCGAGGGTCAGCTCGCCTCCCGGCCCTACCGGCTGATGATGCCGGTGCACGTGGACGTCAACGAGGTGCTCCGGCTGCTGCGCAGTGGCCAGGTGCGCGCGGCAGTCGCGGCGTACGGCGGTGACCTGATGCCGGGGACCGAGTCGCCGGCCCTCGTCGAGCTCGCCGACTTCGTCGCCGTGGCGGTGCGTGAGGCCCTGCTCGCCGACCCCCAGCCCCAGGCCGTGGCCCGCTACACCGAGCTCGCGCCCTACGACACCGAGGTGATCGAGGTGTGCCTCGCCCTGATGGGTCCGCGCGCGCACCCGGCCAAGGCACTGCTGAAGGGCCGCCTGGCGGCCGCTCGCCGCTGACGTGGCCCGCCCGAGACTGATCCACCTCAACGGGCCCCCCGGCATCGGCAAGTCGACCATCGCCCGTCGGTATGCCGCCGACCACCCCGGCGTGCTCAACCTCGACGTCGACCGCCTCCGGTCGTTCATCGGCGGCGTCGGGTTCCTGGAGGCGGGCGAGATCGTGCGTCCCCTCGGTGCGGCACTCATGACGACGCACCTGTCCACCGGCCGCGACGTCGTCTACCCGCAGCTGGCCTCCGACCCGGCAGAGGTGGCCGGGGTGGAGCGCGCGACCCGCGACGGCGGCGGCGAGTACGTCGGCATCGTGCTGATGGCCGAGCAGGACGTCGCGGTCAGCCGGTTCCAGGAGCGCCCGGACGACCCGTCCACCCCGTGGCTCGAGGAGGTGCGCGAGATCGTGGAGGGCCTCGGCGGGGACGACGCCCTGCGTGAGTACCGACGGGACCTGCTCGACCTCGCCGCCGCCCGCGGCGACCAGGTCGTGATGGCTGCCGAGGGCCAGCTCGAGCAGACCTACGCGACCCTCCTCGAGGCCCTCGAGCGCTAGCCGCTCGACCACCCAGCGGTCGTGCCTACCCGCCTGACAAGATGTCGCCATGGCTCTGGACCTGGGTGCTGACGTGGTCTCGCTGACCGAATCGGTCGTGAACATCGAGTCCGTCAGCCAGCACGAGAAGACGCTGGCGGACGACGTCGAGGAGGCCTTGGGGGCGGTCGGGCACCTCGAGGTGACCCGCATCGGTCACTCGATCGTGGCCCGCACCGACCTCGGTCGGGCGGAGCGGGTGGTCATCGCCGGACACCTCGACACGGTGCCGCTGAACCACAACCTGCCTGCGCGCAACGACGGCACGCTGCTGCACGGGCTGGGAGCCTGCGACATGAAGGGCGGGGTCGCGGTGGCGCTCAGGCTCGCGCACGACCTGGCCACACCCAACCGCGACGTCACCTACGTCTTCTACGAGGCCGAGGAGATCGACGACGTCTTCAACGGGTTGGGCATCGTCGCCCGGCAGCGGCCGGACCTGGTGCAGGGGGACTTCGCGATCCTGATGGAGCCCAGCGACGCCGTCGTGGAGGCCGGTTGCCAGGGCACCCTGCGCGTGGAGGTCACCACGCGGGGGGAGCGGGCGCACTCGGCCCGCTCGTGGCGCGGCGTGAACGCGATCCACGGGGCGGCGGAGATCCTGCGCCGGCTCAACGAGTACGACGCCCGCAAGCCGGTCATCGACGGGTTGGAGTACCACGAGGGGCTCAACGCCGTGCTGATCAGCGGCGGCGTCGCGACCAACGTGCTGCCGGACGAGTGCGTGGTCACGGTCAACTTCCGGTTCGCCCCAGACCGGTCGGAGTCCGAGGCGCTCGTCTTCGTGAAGGAGTTCTTCGACGGCTACGAGGTCGTGGTCACCGACTCGGCTCCGGGCGCGCTCCCGGGTCTCGGCGTACCTGCGGCCAAGGCGTTCGTCGACGCTGTCGGGGGCACCGTGAACCCCAAGTTCGGCTGGACGGACGTGGCGCGGTTCACCGGCCTCGGCATCCCGGCGGTCAACTACGGACCCGGTGACCCGATGCTCGCCCACAAGCAGGAGGAGTTCGTGCCGCTGGAGCAGCTGAAGAGCTGCGAGGCCACCCTGCGCACGTGGCTGGGTGCAGAGTCGTGACGGCGAGGAAGGAGACCGACGGGAGGACCGCCGGCGGACGCCGGGAGAAGCGCAAGGGACCGACCGTCCTGCGCGGCGCGCAGGTCGACCTGTCCACCACCGACCAGCGCCTGCTCGACTCGAGCGGACCGAGCGACTGGGTGCACACCGACCCCTGGCGCGTGCTGCGGATCCAGTCCGAGTTCGTGGAGGGCTTCGGTGCGCTCGCCGAGCTCGGCCCGGCGGTCGGCGTCTTCGGCTCGGCCCGCACCGCGCGGGACAACCCCTACTACGCCCTGGGCGAGGAGCTCGGCCGCGGTCTGGTCGAGGCCGGGTTCGCGGTGATCACCGGTGGTGGCCCGGGCGCGATGGAGGCCGCCAACAAGGGCGCGTCCGAGGCCGGCGGCGTCAGTGTCGGGCTCGGGATCGAGCTGCCGTTCGAGGCCGGCCTCAACGAGTGGGTCGACGTCGGCGTCAACTTCCGCTACTTCTTCGCCCGCAAGACCATGTTCGTCAAGTACGCCAAGGGCTTCGTCGTCCTGCCGGGCGGCCTGGGTACCTTCGACGAGCTGTTCGAGGCGTTGACGCTCGTCCAGACGCAGAAGGTGACCTCGTTCCCGGTCGTGCTGATCGGCACCGAGTACTGGTCCGGCCTGCTGGACTGGCTGCGCGGGACGGTCCTGGCCGACGGCAAGATCTCGCAGGCCGACCTGGACATGCTCACGGTCACCGACGACGTCGGGGAAGCGGTCTCGATGATGGTGGAGGGGGTCGCGACATGACCTGGTTCTTCGCGGTGCTGATCGTGCTGGTGCTCGGCGCCGTGGCCGTGGTCGCCGCAGGTCGTGGATCATCGATGGGTCCGGCGTACGACGACCGCGCGGACGTCTCCCTCCCCGGTGACAGGAACGTGACCGGCGAAGACCTGCGGGCACTGCGCTTCAACACCGCGCTCCGCGGCTACCGGGCGAGCGAGGTGGACGCCATGATCGAGCGCCTGGCCGCGCAGCTCGACGACCGTCGAGGCGACCGATCCGACCGGAGGCCGGGATCCCCCTCCGGCCCTGCGGAGGATGAGCGACACTGACCCGGTGCTCCCGGTGACCCAACGGACCCGTCAGGTCCTCGTCGTGCTGCTGTCCAGCCTGCTGCTCGCGGCAGCGTCGCCGGTGGGCTCCGAGGCGGCGTCGGGACACCCGGCCGTCACCGGAGTGCGCGTGATCGGCCACACCGTGCAGGGCCAGAACATCGTCGCCTGGCGGCTGGGACAACCGACGGCCCGTCGCAAGGTGGTCATCCTGAGCGCGATGCACGGCGACGAGACCGGCCCGGCCCGCATCCTCTACAACCTGCGCGACGGCCGAGCCATCCGGGGCGCGGACATCTGGGTGGTCCCGCAGTACAACCGCGACGGGATCCGGCGGCACACCCGGCAGAACGCCCATGGTGTCGACCTGAACCGCAACTATCCCCGCCACTGGAAGCGCCAGACCGGTGCCACGAACTCCGGTCCGCGCGCGGCCTCCGAGCCGGAGACCCGGGCGGTGATGGCGTTCCTGCGACGGATCCGCCCCGACTACGTGGTCAGCTTCCACCAGCCGCTCTACGGCGTCGGTCGCACCGACGGCAAGGGCGGGTACTTCGTGCAGCGCCTGCACCGCGGCCTCGGGCTGCCGGTCAAGTCGTTCAACTGCTCCGGTGTCTGCCACGGCACGATGACCGAGTGGTTCAACGCGACCTTGCCCGGCATCGCCGTCACCGTGGAGTACGGGCGAGGAGTCAGCAAGCGGCAGGCCACCAGGACCGGACCCACGGGCCTGCTCCGGGCCATCGGCGCCCGTCGCTGAGGCTCGGACGTCCCACATCGCGGTACACAAGTCCGGTTCGCCCGGAGCGCGGTCCAGTCCAGTGCCACCACTTGAGCGGATTCAGGCACGACGACCACGCCCGCGCATAGCGTGCCGAAAAGCCTGCTCCGCGAGTGAGGAGAACGCCATGTCCGAGACCCCCGTCGCGCACCAGCCGGGCGAGCAGCCGGTGCTGGTGCAGCGCGCCACACTGATGGCCGCGGCCCCCGCCGACTGGTTCTTCAAGGAGCAGATCACCTTCCTGGCGCCGGACGGCCAGGCCAACGTGATCGCGTCCACGGAGCCTCTCGATCCCTCGATCGACGTCGAGAAGTACACGACGATCCAGGGTGACCTGCTCAGGGACGAGTTCCCGGGCTTCCGGGAGATGACCTTCGCGGAGATCGGGATCGACGGGATACCCGGCCAGACCTACTTCCGCGAGTTCGCCTGGACCCCGCCGGACGGCGTCGAGGTGTCCCAGATGCAGATCTACGCGGTGGCCAACGGGCGCGGCATCACGGCGACCGGTACCACCCCCACGACGTCCTTCGAGAGATACCGCGAAGCCCTCGGCGAGATCATCCTGACCCTGGTGCACACGCCCAGACCCCTGTCGCAGGTCGGCGGTGACGTGGCGACGGAGCCGAGGGCATGACACTCCCGGCACTCGGATCGCGCTTGCCTGACGTCACGTCGGCCTCGGTGGGCGAGCTGTCGATCGAGGACCTGCGTGAGAAAGCAGTCTCGTGGCTCGACCTGGGTCGAGATCTCCGGGCCCGCGAGTACGCCGAGGCACTCGTCGAGAGAACACCCCAGGATGCCGATGCCCAGTTGCTGGCCGCACGTGTCTACGCCCGTCGACCGGAGACACAGGGCGAGGCCGACCGTGCCCATGAACGGGCGAGTCACCTCCGGACCCTGACCGTCGAGGAGTACCAGTTCTGGGTGGAGACGCTGGCCGGACGCCGGGCCACCACGCCGGCACGCCGGGTGCTCAAGCGCCTGCATGCCGACCACGGCGACGACCTTCGTGCTCTCCTCCACGTGGTCCGCGACTACGAGGCACTGGATGACGCGTCCACAGCGTGGGAGATCGCGATCTCCCACCTCGAGGACCTGCCGGGAGATCTCACGCCGTCGGAGACCACGAGCTGGCTCGAGACAGCGTGGCGCTCGGCGCCGGATGGCTGGCAGGCCACCACGGACCAGGTGGAGCACCTGATGGGGCTGCCGCGGCTGACCTCCGGGTGTGCCCCTTCCTGCGCCGGCCTCCTGCTGCGGGGTGGGAGAGCGGCACAGGCGCTCGAGGTCCTGGACGTCGCGGACGAGGGCGACGACCCTGCGACGATCGCAGGTCTACGGGCCGAGGCCCGGATCGCCTTCAACGAGTACTTCGCCGCCGCCGAGCTCTACGACGAGTTCCCACCACCCGACGTGACCGGTCGACTGAACCACTTGATGTCCTTGGAGGAGCTGGGGCGGACCGCCGATGCGCGGGCGAGCCTGGAGCTCCTGTCTCAGTCCCTGGCCGGGTTTCCCAGACCGGTGTCGAGCCCTGGTCTTCAGTCCGCCATCGACCAGCTCGAGCTTGTTCGCGAGCTCTACCTGATGTCGTTGGCAGAGCAGGAGAAGAACTACGACGCGCAGTGGACTCACGTGAGGAGACTGTCGTCGATGGCTCTGCTCGGTTACGGAGAAGCCAACCCACCGATCCGGGCCTACCTCCTCCGGTTTCGGCTGCTGCTGGCCCGGACCTGGCAGCAGCGTGACGACGTGATCGCGGAGTTCAGCGACGTGGTGAGCAGCTCCCAGGGTGAGCACTCGGTCGTCACGAACTTCGTCGAGGCGATGCTGTGGGCCAGCCAGGTGGCGCCCGCAGGCATCGATGGAGCATCCGGCGCAGCGAGAGCGGCCCGTCGACCGCTCCGCCAGCTGGCAGATTCAGCCGCGCGAGCGGCCCTGGTCCAGCACTCGTACGACGACCAGCGTTCGGAGCGCATCAAGAGGGCGCGGATGGCCATGCTGGTGGGGGATCGTCTCCTCGCGAACAACCTGATCAGCCTGGCCTGCGCCGACGACGAGGACGGTGCCGATCTCCCCAACCCCGGCGGCCCCAACGGTCGCTGGCAGGAGGCACTGCTCCGGGCCTGGGTGGCGGTGGAGTGCGATCGGCTGGACGATGCGCTCGATCTGATGACCACCGTCATGGGCGAGTGGCGTCAGGACCTCAACGCTCGGGTCGTGTACGCGCATCTCCTCCGCTCCTCTGGTGATCTCGAGAAGGCCACGGTGGAGGCGTGGGCGTGCGCGGAGGCTGCGCCCCAGAACGTGCCTGCTCAGATCATGAAGGCGGAGTGTCTCTTCGACCTGGCAGCAGCCTCGATCGCACGAAGGTCCGCGCGGGCACGCACGGCCGGCAAGCAGGAGGAGTCGACCGAGGCGCCGTCCGATGCCGCCGAGTCGGGCGGCGCCCGGGGTCTGCACTCCGACGAGGCCAGCGACAACCTGCAGCAGCTCATCGAAGTGGTCTCCGTCTACCGGCGGGTGATCGAGCTGCACAACGCCCTCGCACGCTGGCTGGTGGACGAGGACCCGGAGGCGACGCCGACGAACGTCGGTTCGGAGCTGCTGACCTCGGACGCCTTCGTCGAGGTGTGCCGCCAGGGCCTGCATGCCGCAGCACTGGCAGGTGAGGGGCTGACACGTCTGCGCCTGCTCGCGGACGGACAGCTCGAGGACGACGTGGAGTTCCTGGTCGACCAGCTGCGACTGCACGAGCGGGTCGACGAACGGCACGCCGAGAGGACCCGCGCAGTGCGTGAGTTCGATGCCGGGCGCGGTCGGATCCGTTCGATGGGACACCGGCGAGGGACGCGTGACGAGGCGGAGCGGCTCCGTCGCCTGTTCTGGGCACATCGGCAGGCCCGGAGCCGACGGTGGTGGCGTCGTGGCTGGTACATGCTGGGTGGGGTGGCACTCGTCGTCATCTCCCAGCTCGCGGCTCAGCTCGTGACGCTGCCGGGCGAGCTGGTCGTGGCGTTCGGCCTGGCGGGCCTGGCCCTCGTCCTGGTGCCGCTCTTCCCCTCGGTGAAGCTGGCCGGGATCGAGCTCGCGCTGGGACCCGACGACGAGGTCGCGACGCGACGGTCGGACTTCCTGCGCAGTGCGACAGTCCTGAGGTTCGAGCACCAGATCGTCTCGGGCCTGCCCGCGCTGCCGAACACGCTCTCCGTCAACGACGGGGAGCGAGCCCTCCACTCCTCAGCAGGGAGGCCGTCCTCGCAGGCGAACGCGGACACCGTGACCGGGGTCGAGGAAACGGGTGCACCCAAGGATGCGAAGGGGACGGCGAGGGACCGACTCAAGACCGGCGTTTCGGTCTCCAGGAAGCCGTAGGCACGACGCCGGCCGTCGTGTCCGGGGTGAGTGGGCAGTTCAACGTCCGGTGAAGGTCGGCTTCTCCTTGTTCACGAACGAGGCGACGGCGTTGCGGTGGTCCTCCGTGTCGCCGGTCAGGGTCATCATCGACGACTCGTGGGCGACGGAGTCCACGAAGTCGTGGCCCGCGGAGTACGCGACCGAGCGTCGGATCGCCCCGTAGGAGACGGTCGGGCCACTGGCCAGCCGGGCCGCGAGCTTCGCGACCTCGCCCTCGAAGTCGTCCTCGGTGGTCACGGCCGTGGCGAGGCCGAGCTCGAGCGACTCGGCAGCGCTCAGGGTGCGGGGGAAGTAGAGGAGCTCCATCGCCTTGGCCTGGCCGACCAGCCGGGGCAGCGTCCACGACGAGCCGGTGTCGCACGAGAGCGCGACGCCGGTGAAGGCGAGGTTGAACCCGGCCGTCTCCTTCAGGACACGGAAGTC
This sequence comes from uncultured Actinomycetota bacterium, assembly GCA_963797525.1. Lineage (GTDB taxonomy): Bacteria > Actinomycetota > Actinomycetes > Propionibacteriales > Nocardioidaceae > Marmoricola. Next base: position 1,362,530 of record CAWCPT010000014.1, on the reverse strand, counting down.
GCACGCGAACGCGAGGCTCGCACCGGCACCGGCGGCGACACCGTTGACGGCCGCCACCACCGGCTTGGCCATCGTGACGAGCGCGGTGACGATCGGGTTGTAGTGCACGTCGACGGTGTTGAACAACGAGCTCGGCGTCGCTGCCCTGCAGGATCTTGATGTGCTCCTTGAGGTCCTGCCCCACGCAGAACGCCCGGCCGCTGCCGGTGAGCACGACGCACCGGACGGCGTCGTCCTGCGCCGCACTCTGGACGGCCTCGAGGAGCGCTTCCTTGGTGGCGACGTCGAGCCCGTTCATCGCCTCGGGACGAGACAGCGTGATGGTGCCGACGCCTTCGTCGACCTCGTAGCGGACGGTCTCGGACATGGTGCCTCCTGAGGTTCTGGCAGAGGGTCTCTGCTGGCGTCCCGCACGGGTGCCGGAGCGAGTCTGCCCATGAGTTCGAGCGACTGGTTCGAGGCACCTTCCCCGATGGGGAATAATGGTCGCAGTTGGGCGCGTCCTGCGCACGAATGACATGGGAAGAGGTGTGCACATGGCGGCCATGAAGCCGCGGACGGGTGACGGCCCGCTCGAGGTCACCAAGGAGGGTCGTGGCATCGTCATGAGGGTTCCCCTCGAAGGCGGTGGCCGGCTCGTGGTCGAACTCAACGCCGATGAGGCCGGTGCACTCGGAGATGCACTCAAGGACGTGGTCGGCTGAGCCCGACCGCTTTGACGGACTGGGCCCCCGCGCTCCCGCACAGGGAGGGCGGGGGCCTTCGTCGTCGTCTCCGTTAGGGTCGTCTGCGTGTCTCTCCCCACCCAGGTCTCCCCGCCCGAGTTCGCCCTCAGTGACCCAGCTCCCTCGCGGGTGCGGGGCGTCGCGGTGGTGGCCGTCCCGGTCCTGCGGGGCACGGACGGGCCGGCTCTCGGGCCCGGTGCGGCCGAGCTCGCCGACGACCTCGGGATCGACCTCCTCTCCGTGCTGGAGAACGCCGACGCCACGGGCGCGACCGGTGAGGTCACCGAGCTCCCGGTCGCTCGATCCGCCGATCCGGACGCGGCAGCCCCCGTCAACCCGGACCTCGCCAAGGTGCTGCTGGTCGGCGTCGGAGACGCCACGCTCACCGACGTACGCCGAGCCGCCGCCACCCTCGCTCGCCACACCCTGAACGTGGATGTCGTCGCCTCCTCGGTCGCCGCGGTCGGGGACGACGACGCGATGACCGCCTTCGTCGCCGGCGCCACGCTCGGCTCGTTCGGCTTCTCGTTGCACAAGGACGGACCTCGTGACCGGCCCGTCGGCAGCCTGGTGCTCGCGTTGAGCGCGCCGGACGACGCCAGGACATGCACGTCTGCGGCGGGCCGTCGCCGCTGCCGGAGCGAGCTGGCTGGCCCGCCTCCTGGCGAGCGTGCCCTCGAACATCAAGACCCCGACCTGGCTGGCGGAGCAGGCGGTGAACGCCGCGGAGGCAGCGGGGCTCACCGCCACCGTCCTCGACGAGAAGCAGCTCGCCGCGCGTGGCTTCGGTGGCGTCGTGGGCGTCGGGCAGGGGGCAGCGACCCCGCCGCGGTTCGTGCAGGTGAACTACAAGCCGGCGAAGGGCGCCCGCAAGGCGCAAGCACGTGGTGCTGGTCGGCAAGGGCATCACCTTCGACAGCGGCGGCCTCTCCATCAAGCCCGGCGCGTCCATGGTCACGATGAAGCGCGACATGACCGGCGCCGCCGTGGTCGCGGCCGTGATGGCCGCCCTCCCCGCGATGGACTGCCCGGTGCGGGTGACCGGCCTGCTCCCGATGGCCGAGAACTCCGTCAGCGGCACGTCGATGCGCCCCGGCGACGTCATCACCCAGTACGGCGGCCGCACCACCGAGGTCACCAACACCGATGCCGAGGGTCGGCTCGTGCTGGCCGACGGGTTGGCCTACGCGGTGGAGAAGCTCGACCCGGACGCCCTCGTCGACATCGCCACGCTCACCGGCGGCATCAAGGTGGCCCTCGGCCAGCACACCGGCGGCTTGTTCGCCAACGACGACGCCCTCGCGGACCTGCTCGACGAGTCGGGCGCGCGCGTCGGGTGAGCCACTGTGGCGGATGCCGCTGAGCGACGAGTACGAGCACAAGCTCTCCTCGAAGATCGCCGACGCCGACAACGCGCCCGGTGGGCCGCCGGCCATCACCGCCGCCCTGTTCCTCCAGCACTTCACCGGCGGCCTGCCCTGGGCCCACCTCGACATCGCCTCCACGGGCGACGCTCCCAAGGACCGCTTCGAGTGGACCGAGGGGCCCGACCGGTTTCGGTGCCCGGCTGCTGCTCGACTGGCTCGCTCGGGCCGAGCCTCTCGCGGGCGTGGGCGCGAGCTGAGTCGCGCGCCGGCCTAGGCCTCGGGGGTCCAGACCTTCTTGGCCACGAGCAGCCCGTCACCGACGGGGAGCAGCACCGGCACGAGCGAGTCGTGCTCGGCCACCGTGGTGCACAGCTCGCGGATCGCGACCGTCTCGGCGTCGCGCTGCGCGGGGTCGGCCACCTTGTCGTGCCACAGGGCGTTGTCGAAGGCCACCACGCCGCCGGGGCGCAGCAGGCGCAGCGCCTCGGTGAGGTAGTCGCCGTACTCCTGCTTGTCGCCGTCGCAGAAGACGAGGTCGTAGTGGCCGTCGGTCAGGCGGGGGATCACCTCGAGCGCGGGGCCGGGGATCAGGCGCACGCGCTGGCTGGCGATGCCGTCCTCGGTGAACCCCTGCTTGGCGAGGCGTTGGTGCTCGGCCTCGGTGTCGACCGTGGTGAGCACGCCGTCCGGGCGCATGCCGCGCATCAGCCACAGCCCCGAGACGCCGGTGCCGGTGCCGATCTCGACGACCGCCCGCGCCTCGAGCACGGAGGCCAGGAACCGCAGGGCCGCGCCTCCTCCGGAACCGATCGGGCTGACGCCGACCTCCTCGGAGCGGGCGCGTGCGTTGGCGAGGACCTCGTCCTCGGCGACGAACTCCTCGGCGTAGGTCCAGCTCGCGGGCTTCAGTGGCGTGACGATGACGGTCTCCTGACGTGCGTGGGCGTGCTTCCCGGACCCTATCGCGGCAGATGGCCCGGACCGGGCAGGGGAACAACGCCCCGGAGCGGTTCGTTGGGCACATCGTGAAAGTCCGGTCGGGAACAGACCTTGGGCAGGCTGCTGGGTTCTCCTCAGCCCTGTCTCAGCAAACGTCCTTAGCGTGGAGTCATGGTGAACCCCTCGAGCACCCCCTCCGACACCCCCAGTGGCAGCCCCGTCGGCGACCAGCTGAGCTGGGAGCAGATCGTGACGGACCACTCCGCCCGGGTCTACCGGTTGGCCTACCGCCTGACCGGCAACAGCCACGACGCCGAGGACCTCACCCAGGAGGTGTTCGTGCGCGTCTTCCGCTCGCTGCACACCTACACCCCGGGCACCATGGAGGGCTGGCTGCACCGGATCACCACCAACCTGTTCCTCGACCAGGCCCGCCGCAAGCAGCGGATCCGGTTCGACGCCCTCAGCGACGAGGCCGCCAGCCGGCTGCCCAGCGCCCTGCCGACCCCCGACGTCGCGCAGCTGGACCGCATGTTCGACGCCGACGTCGAGGCAGCGCTCGCCTCGCTCGCCCCCGACTTCCGCGCCGCCGTCGTGCTCTGCGACGTGGAGGGCCTCACCTACGAGGAGATCGCCGACGTCCTGGGCCTCAAGCTCGGCACCGTCCGGTCGCGCATCCACCGGGGCCGCGCGCAGCTGCGCTCCGCCCTCGCACACCGGGCTCCGCGAGCGGGCCGGACCCGCTTCGCCGGTCCCCTTCTCGGCCATGGCCTCGCCGGACAGGTGCGGTGATGCTGTCCTTCAGTGGCCACATCGGCGCCAAGGCGTCAGCACTCGTCGACGGTCAGCTCTCCCCGGCCGAGGAGGAGCGGGCCTGGGGACACGTCCTGACCTGCCCGGGCTGCCGCCGACTCGTGGAGCACGAGGGATGGACCAAGCGTCAGCTCGGCTGGCTCGACGCCCCGGGCAGCCCGAGATGGATCCGTCCCCGCAGCTGCTCGGTTCGCTGTACGCCGTCGACGCGTGGGCCGCCGTCGACAAGATCGAGCAACGCTCGCGCCGGCGGCGCACGACTGCCGCGGTCGTGGGCGGCGGCGCCGTCGCGGCGTCCGTGCTCGGACTGATCACGTTCACGGGCTCCCCGGTCAGCCGCACCGAGGTCCCGTCCCGGCCGTCGCCCGCGATGATCCGCGGCGACCAGGTCCGGGGACCGGTCGGGTCGCCGACCGGAGCTGAGACCAACACCGCCCCGATCTTGGCCCGTAGGTCAAGATAGGCAGTGTGAGCGACAACCATCCCGACGAACCGACGGGTCCACTGAGCCGACTCCCGGCCAGCAACCCGCGGAGCCGGTCGGGCGGCGGCACCCGAGCCCGTACCCGCCGCCGTACACGTCGCCCTACGCGCAGCCCCAGCACTACGACCCCCACCCGCCGCGCACGCAGCCGTACCCGGTGGCCGGTCCTGCCTCGCAGGCCCAGGCTGCCGTGCAGCCCCGCGCCAAGCTGCCCGCGTGGGCGTGGCCGGCCATCGCCGTGCTCTCGCTGCTCCTCGGTCTCGCCGGGGGCGCTCTGGCCGCGGCGCTCGTCGTGCACGAGAACGGTGGCTCCGTCGCGGGCGGGGTGCTCGGGGTCGAGCGGCGCACGGCCGCTCCGCTCCCCGCGGACAACAGCAGCATCGCCGCCGTGGCCGCCAAGGTGCTCCCGAGCACGGTGCAGATCGTCGCCGAGTACCAGGGCAACGACAACGGAGCCACCGGCTCCGGCTTCGTCTTCGACAAGCAGGGCCACATCATCACGAACAACCACGTCGTGGCCGAGGCCGACAAGGACGGCGGCCCGATCGAGATCATCGACCAGGACGGCAACCACTCCAAGGCCACCGTGGTCGGGCGCAGCACCGTCTACGACATCGCGGTGCTCAAGGCCGAGGGGGCCAAGAAGCTCAAGCCTGCCGCCATCGGTTCGGCCGACCAGATGCGCGTGGGCGAGACGGTGGTCGCGATCGGCTCCCCGCTGGGCCTCTCCGCCACGGTCACGTCGGGGATCATCAGCGCCGTCAACCGCCCGGTCACCACGGGTGAGGGCCAGAACGACAACTCCTACATCAACGCCGTGCAGACCGACGCGGCCATCAACCCCGGCAACTCCGGTGGCCCGTTGGTGAACCTCCAGGGCCAGGTGGTCGGGGTCAACTCCGCCATCGCCTCGCTCGGCTCGCAGGTGGCCTCCGACCAGGGCGGCAACATCGGGGTGGGCTTCGCGATCCCGATCGAGCAGGTGCGGGTGACGACCGCGCAGATCCTGCGCACCGGCAAGGCGCAGTACCCCGTGATCGGCGCCAACGTCCGGGCCACGGCGGCCCGTGACGGCGCCACGGTGGAGTCGATCAGCCCGGGCGCTCCCGCGGCCGACGCCAAGCTCGAGGTGGGTGACCTGATCCTGCAAGATCGACGGCAAGCCGGTCACCGGCTCCATCGATCTCGTGGTCGCCATCAGGTCGCACGTCCCGGGCGAGAAGGTCACCTTGACGGTCAAGCGCGGCGGGAAGACCAGCCAGGTCAAGGTCGGGCTGGACGCGAAGACCGGCTGAGCCCCGGCTGTCGCGCTACGTCGGCTCGGTCTGCTGGAGCATCAGCGGCGCGAGCGTGCCCAGCGACTCGGCCACCACGATCGCGTCGTCGCCCTCGGTCAGCCGGAAGTCCGACGGCGGGTTGACCTGGGCATGACCGTTGCGGCCGATGGCCAGCAGGGTCGCCGCGTGGTCGGCCCGCAGCTTCGCCGAGAGCTCGTCGACCGAGAACCCGATGAACTCGGTGGGCAGCGAGACGCGGTAGAGCTCGGAGCCCTCGCCGCCCGACACGATGTCGGTGACCAGCTCCGCCAGCCCGGGGTAGAGCGAGGAGCGGGCGAGCAGCCGCGAGGCGATCCGTGAGGTCACCATGATCTCGTCGGCGTTGGCGCGCCGGAAGTGCTGCACGTGCTGTGGGTTGTTGGCCTCGACGACGGTGCGGACCTGCGGTGCGATCGACTCGATCGCCATCACGGTCAGGATCGAGCGCATGTCGGCCTCGTTGCTCGCGTCGGCCGGGCACACGACGGCCGCCATCGCCTCCTTGATGCCGGCGCGCCTCAGGTCCTCGACGTCGGTGACGTCGCCACTGACGAAGTAGACGTCGTTGCCGGCCGGGTTCTTGTCGCTGTCGTGGATGAGCACGATCTTGCGCTCGTAGTCGTCGCCGTTCAGCTCGTTGACGAGCTCGCGGGCGGTGGAGTTCCACCCGCACACGACGATGTGGTCGCGGTAGCCGGATGCACCCATTCCCTGGCCCTCCTTGAGGATGAAGTCGATCACGAAACCCACGAGCGCCCCGGTGATCGAGGCGACGATGGCCACCCCGAACAGCACCAGCAGCCAGGAGATCACGAAGCCTCCCGGCGTGTGGACGTACGACGAGTCGCCGGAGCCCATCACCGTCGTCACGCCCCAGTAGAAGCTGTTGGAGAGGCTGCTGAAGAACTCTCCGACGCTGTGTGCGGGTCCCTCGATCACCGTGACGAGCAGGGCCGCGACCAGCACGATGCCGAACAGGCTGAGGAAGAGCCGCAGGAAGAAGCCACGGTCCACGTTGTGGGTGAGCCGGTCCACGTGGAAGGCGAGCCGGCGCAGCACCGGCGCGGAGAAGACCGCACTGAAGAAGCGCTTGATGCGGCGTCGCATGAGACCCCTCGGCAGAATCATCCCGAGACGGATGTTCCAGCGTGGGCAGGATGGCACAGGCGCCACCCCGGCTAGCCAGAGATCCGCGAGCCGGTCCGGACCAGTGCAGCGGCCGCGGTATCAGCGGTGGCTCAGGTGGCCTCGTGGTCGTAGGGCGGGCGCTCGTCCTGCCCGAGCACGTCGTACGCCGCGAGCGGTTCCTCGTCGAGCGGGTCGTCCTCCATCGCCTCGAGGATGTGCTTGCGGATCGCCTGGCGCGGGTCGAGGTCGGTGAGCTTGAGGTCGGCGTACTCCGGGCCGAGCTCCTCGCGCAGCTGGTTCTGCGCGCTCTGGGCCAGGTTGCGCACCTGCCGGACGAACCGCCCTGCCTGTCGCGCGAGGTCGGGAAGACGCTCGGGACCGAAGACCACCACGGCGACGATCATGATGACCATCAGCTCCGGCAACCCGATCCCGAACACGGGGTCAGCCCTTCGCTGTGGGACTCAGACCGAGCTGCATGCCGGCCAGGCCGCGACCGCGGCCGGAGAGCCCCTGGGCGATCTCGCTGAGCACGACGGCTCCCGGAGCGGTCGGGTCCGACTCCACGATCGGTTTGCCGGAGTCGCCGCCCTCACGCAGGCTCACGTCCAGCGGGATCGAGCCGAGCAGCTTGACGTCGTAGCCGAACCGGGCGCCGAGGGTCGAGGCGACCCGGTCGCCGCCGCCGCTGCCGAACACCTCGAGGCGGTGCTCGGGACCGCAGTGCGGGCAGGGCAGGAAGGACATGTTCTCGATGACGCCGATGACGCGCTGGTGCATCATCGAGGCCATCGTGCCGGCGCGCTCGGCGACCTCCGCGGCCGCCTCCTGCGGCGTGGTCACCACGAGCACCTCGGCGCTGGGCAGGTGCTGCCCGAGCGAGATCGCGACGTCCCCGGTGCCGGGCGGCAGGTCGAGGAACAGCACGTCGAGGTCGCCCCAGTAGACGTCGGAGAGCATCTGCACGAGTGCGCGGTCGAGCATCGGGCCGCGCCAGGCGACGACCTGGTCGCGCCGCGGCTTGAGCATCCCGATGCTGATCACCGAGACGCCGCTGGGCGTGGGGACCGGCATGATCAGGTCCTCGACCTGGGTCGGTCGGGTGTCGGCGACGCCGAGCATGGCCGGCACCGAGTGGCCGTAGATGTCGGCGTCGACGATGCCGACCTTGAGTCCCTGCTTGGCCATCGCGATGGCGAGGTTGACGGTCACCGAGGACTTGCCCACGCCGCCCTTGCCGGAGGCGATCGCGTAGACCTTGGTGAGGGAGTCGGGCTGGGCGAAGGGGATCTCGCGCTGGGCCTGGCCGTCACGCAGGGTCTCCTGCAGGCTGGAGCGCTGCTCGGCGGTCATCACGCCGAGCACCACCTCGACACCGGTGACACCCTCGACGGCGGAGACCGCCGCGGTCACGTCGCGGGTGATGGTGTCCTTCATCGGGCAGCCGGCGACGGTGAGCAGGACGGTGACGGTGACCTTGCCGGTGTCGTCGACGTCGATGTTCTCGACCATGTCGAGCTCGGTGATGGGGCGCTTGATCTCGGGGTCGTTCACCCGCGCCAGCGCAGCCTGAATCCGGTCGATTCAGGGGAAGTCATGCCGCCCATGCTACGTGCCGTCACGAAGCCTCGTCGCCGGAGTGCCGGGTCTGCTCGTCCTCCTCGTCCTCGTGCAGCTCCTCGATCAGGTTGCGCAGCTCCGAGCGCAGGAAGTCGCGGGTCGCCACCTCGCCGACGGCCATCCGGAGCGAGGCCACCTCGCGGGCCAGGAACTCCATGTCGGCGTGCGCGCGGGCGTTGGCCTGGCGGTCCTGCTCGTTGATCACCCGGTCACGCACTTCCTGCCGGTTCTGCGCGAGCAGGATCAGCGGTGCGGCGTACGACGCCTGGAGGCTGAGCATCAGGGTCAGGAAGATGAACGGGTAGTTGTCGAAGCGCAGGTCCTGCGGCGCGCGCGATGTTCCAGAGCACCCAGAACAGCACGAACAGCGTCATGTAGATCAGGAACCGGGCGGTCCCCATGAAGCGGGCGAACTGCTCGGCGAAGATGCCGAAGGCGTCCTGCTTGACGGTGGGCCGGCGCACGAAGGTGCGGCGTACCTCGCGCGGGGCTGTCCAGGCGGGAGGCCCGGGCGCGCTCCTCGGACTCCTTCTGCCGGTGGCGCTCGCGGCCCTCGGTGCGCTTCTCGACGATCCGTCGCGCGGGCCGCTTCCTCTCGGTCCTGTCGGTCTTCTTCTCAGCCATGGCCGTTCACCTCCCTCCGATCTTGCGGTCGCGCCATCCCTCGGGCAGCAGGTGGTCGAGCAGGTCGTCGACCGTGACGGTGCCGAGCAGGCGCCCCTCCTCGTCGACCACCGGCGCGGCCACCAGGTTGTAGGTCGCCAGGAACATCGACACGTCCTCGAGGGTCGCCTCGGGTCTGAGGAAGTCGATGCCGGTGTCGAGGGCGCCCGCCACCAGCGACGAGGGTGGCTCCCGCAGCAGGCGCTGGATGTGCGCGACACCCAGCAGCTTGCCGGTCGGGCGTCTCCAGCGGCGGGCGGCACACGTGCACGAAGGCGGCGAGCGACGGGGTGAGGTCCTCGTTGCGCACGTGGGCGAGCGCCTCGGCCACGGTCGCGTCCGGCGGCAGGATGACCGGCTCGGGCGTCATCATGCCGCCCGCGGTCTCCTCGCCGTAGACCATCAGCCGGCGGACCTCCTCGGCGTCCTCGGCCTCCATCAGCTCGAGGAGCTGGGCGGCGGTCTCCGGGGGCAGGTCGGCGATCAGGTCGGCGGCGTCGTCGGCCGACATCTCCTCGAGGATGTCCGCGGCCCGCTCGGAGTCGAGGTGCTCGAGGATCTCGACCTGGTCCTCCTCGGGCAGCTCCTCGAGGATGTGCGCGAGGCGCTCGTCGTCGAGGGCGGCGACGACCTCGCCGCGACGCTGGGGGGTCAGCTCGTGGATCACGTTGGCGGCGTCGGCCGGCCGCAGGTCGGCGAGGGAGGCCACGAGGTGCTCGGCGCCCTGGTTGACCTGGCGGTCGTGCAGGCCCTCGACGTCGTCCCACTCCACGACGTGCGTCTGCGCCTTGCGGCGGAAACCCTTGGCGCCCTCGGTGATGGCGACACGCGAGAGCACCCAGTCGCGGGTGCGGGCCTGCTCCATCGCCACGTCGTAGACGACACCCTCGATGCCGCTGGTGCGCACCCGCACCTTGCGGTCGAGCATCTGGCCGATCACGAGCGTCTCGGTCGAGCGCCTCTCGAAGCGGCGCATGTTCAGCAGTCCGGTCACGATCACCTGACCGTGGTCGATCGCCGTCACCCGGGTCATCGGCGCGAAGACCTGGCGGCGGCCGAACACCTCGACGACCAGACCAACCACGCGCGGCTGGCGTACGTCGGACCGCAGGACCACCACGACGTCGCGCACCTTGCCGACCGGGTCGCCCTGGGGATCGAACACCGGCAGCCCGGCGAGGCGGGCCGCGAAGACGCGGGTCGGAGTGGTGCTCACGGTGGGAACCCTAACCGTAGGTAGGCTCTGCGGGATTGTCCGTCGCAGCCAGGTAACAAGGAGTCGTCCGTGGCCAAGCAGGTAGTGATTCTCGCCGCAGGACTCGGCACCCGCCTCGGCAAGCCGCACCCCAAGCCGTTGACGCCGTTGCAGTCGGGGGAGAGCATCATGCGGCGCGCGGTCAACGCCCTGCGCGACTCCTACGGCACGGACGTGTTCGTCACCGCGGTCGTGGGGTTCAAGCTCGACCTGGTGATCGAGGCGATGCCCGACATCTCGTTCGTCTACAACGAGGTCTACGACTCCACCAACACCTCCAAGAGCCTGCTCAAGGCACTCCGGCTCTCGCAGCCGGGAGGTGTGCTCTGGCTCAACGGCGACGTGGTCTTCGACCCCCGGGTGCTGCCGCTGATCCAGGAGCACATCGAGACCGGCCGCAGCTTCGTCTGCGTGAACACCGAGTCGGTGGCCGAGGAAGAGGTGAAGTACACCCTCGACGACGACGGCTACATCAAGGAGCTCTCGAAGGGCGTCGTCGGCGGGCTCGGTGAGGCCGTCGGCATCAACTTCATCGCCGCCGACGACAAGGCGACGCTGATCAAGCGCCTCGACGAGGCCGGCGACCAGGACTACTTCGAGCGCGGCATCGAGCTCGGCATCGAGCAGGACGGGCTGAAGGTCGAGGCACTCGACATCTCCCAGTTCCACATCGTGGAGGTCGACTTCGACGAGGACCTGACGCGGGCCAACGAGTTCGTCGGGGGCTGAGCCGGATGCCCGACGCGCCGGCGCTGCGCGTCACCGCGGTCGACGCCGACGGGGTGCGGGTCGAGTCGGCCGAGGACACCGTGCTCGACGTCCTCTTCGACGGTCGCCGGATCTGGTCGTTCTGGACCCTGCGCGACAGCGTCGACGGGGTGGCGCCCTGGCCCCCGCAGCTGCGCAAGTTCCTCGACGGCCACACCCGCCTCGCAGTGGTCGAGCACGTCTCGGGGCGGACCGTCCTCGACGAGGAGCGCTCCTTCGGCGCAGGCACGGGCCGGATCGCGGTTGTCGATGCCGCCGGTCGCGAGCTCGGCATCGACAAGTCCAACCGGCTGGCGAAGACCTTCGACACCCGGGACGACGAGCAGGTGACTCCGCTCCTCGACGCGATGGAGCTCGTCCTGGGCGCCTTGCAGGACGGCGGCGTGGAGCCGTTCCTGGCCTACGGCACGTTGCTGGGTGCCGTGCGCGAGGGCGGCTTCATCGGGCACGACAGCGACATCGATCTCGGCTACGTCAGCCGCCACCACCACCCGGTCGACGTGATCCGCGAGTCCTTCGCCCTCCAGCGCGAGCTGGTCGGGAAGGGGCTGGCGATCGACCGCTACAGCGGGGCCGCCTTCCGGATCGACGTGACCGAGACCGACGGCAGCACCCGCGGCCTCGACGTCTTCGGCGGCTACTTCCTCGACGACCGGCTCTACCTGATGGGCGAGATCGGTGACCCGTTCCGGGAGGACTGGATCTTCCCGTTGAGCACGAGCACCTTCGCCGGCCGCACCTTCCCGGTGCCGGCGCAGCCGGAGCGCCTGCTCGAGGCGATGTACGGGCCGGGCTGGCGGGTCCCCGACCCGGCGTACCACTTCACGACTCCGCGGACCACGACCCGGAGGCTGAACGGCTGGTTCCGCGGTCTGCGGACGCACCGGGCCGACTGGGACCGGCGGTACAGCGGTAAGCGCGAGCAGCTACCGAGCCCCGGACCGAGCCCGCTGGCCCGGTTCGCGGTGGAGCAGGAGGGCCTGCCCGCGCGGGTCGTCGACCTCGGCTCCGGGCGCGGCGCGGACGCGCTCTGGTTCGCCCGGCAGGGGGTGCCGACCCTGGCGCTCGACCACTCCCGCCGCGCGGACAACGCCGTGCGCCGCGTGGCCGAGGAGGAGGGCCTGGACTACGAGTCCGGCTGGGTCAACCTGCACGAGCCGCGCACCGTGGTCGCGCAGGCGGCCAGGGTCGCCCACCTCGGCGGGCCGCCGACCGTCATCGCCCACCACCTGGTCGACGCGACCGACCGGCGCGGCCTGGCCTCGTTCGTGCGGTTCTCGCGGCTGGCGCTGTCCGGCGGCGGGCGGGTGTACGCCGACTTCGTCAGCAGTCCTCCCGGGAACGGGCGTGGCTCGCGGGGCGGCGATCTCCTGCAACCGGTGCCCCTCGACGGTGTCGTGGAGGCCTTGCGCGCCAGCGGGGCCGTTATCGTGCACAGCGAGGAACGAGTGGGTCAGGACGGCGACTCCGGTCGACCAGTGGCGAGAGTGGTGGCGCAATGGCGGACGTGAGCTCGGGTGGTCCCGCGCGGCGTGGGTTGAAGGACCGGGCGGTCGAGCGGGTGGCCCGTGCCGTGGCCGGTGACCGCCTGGACAACCTGCAGCGCCGGCTCGACGAGCTCGAGGCCGAGGTCCAGGAGTGTCGTCAGCTGAACCTCCGCCTGGCCGAGGTGACCGACCTGGTCGAGCAGCTGCTGCTGCCGATCGCAGCCCAGGACCAGGAGAAGATCGCCTCCGCGGTCGAGAAGTACTCCCGGGCGATGTGAGCGGGGCGGGTCGGTCGATGGCAGCGCGGGTCTACGTGCACATCGGGTTGCCCAAGACCGCCACGACGTACCTCCAGACCATCCTCTGGGGCAACCGCGAGCGGCTCGCCGCGCAGCAGGTCGTCCTCCCCGGCGTCGAACGCCGCGAGCACCTGTGGATCAGCCGGATCATCCGGCAGGACCCGAAGTTCGAGAAGTTCGACGAGCACCAGCGGAGTGCGTGGGACCGCATGCGCGCCGATGTCGCCGCGGCGACGGGGACCGCGATCATCAGCCACGAGTTCCTGGCGGCCGCGTCGGCCGAGCAGGCCGCCAGGATGGTCGCCGACCTGGCTCCGGCGGAGGTGCACCTCGTCGTCACCGGCCGGGAGCCCCTCGGCCTGTTCACGGCGAGCTGGCAGGAGAGCGTCAAGAACCGCGACACCACCGCGCTCGCCGACTACAGCCTCACCGAGTCTCCTGCGACCACCGCGATCTGGAACTGGCGGACGCTCGACATCCACCGGGTGCTCGAGCGCTGGTCAGCCGCCGTCCCGCGCGAGCGGGTGCACGTCCTCCCGCTGCCCGGCACCGACGCGCCGAAGCGGCTGATCTGGGACCGGTTCGCCGGGCTCGTCGGCATCGACCCTGACTCCGTCGACCTGAGCCGCAGCTTTCCGAACGCCTCGATGGGGGTGGCCGAGACCGAGACGCTGCGGCGGATCAACCACCACCTGGGCGCGTTCCGGTCCGGGATCAGCCGTGGCACCTACATCCGCACCTTCCTGGCCGACGAGCGCCTCGTCCCGCGCAAGGGCGAGCCGTTCTGGCCCGCGGCGGACCGGATCGCCGAGGCGCGTGAGCGAGGGCGGTCGGCTGTCGACTACATCGCCGACGAGGGCTTCGACGTGATCGGCGAGCTCGACTCGTTGCTCGTGCCCGACGAGATCCCGCCGCGGCGTACGGCCGACTCCGTCACCGACGGCGAGGTCGCCGGGGTGGCGGTGGAGCTGGTGGCCCGGATGCTGGAGGACGTCCGCGACCTGCGCCACGAGCGCCGGGCGCTGCGCGAGGCCCTGGAGGAGAGCAAGGCCAAGGAGGACCCCGGCCTGCGTGTCGGGCTCGCTCGCAGGTTCCCGGCGCTGCGCCCGCTCCTGCTGCGTGGCGGGCCGGAGGAGCCGCCCGCACGTGAGGTGCATCATGATGACGAGGATCGCGACGACCCGTAGCCTTGCGCGGAATGCCCACCTCCCCGTAAAGGACGCGCCGCATGCCCCGCCTCTGCGAGACCGAAGGCCTCTCCGACATCCAGGAAGAGATCATCAAGTCCGTCCGACAGTTCGTCGAGACGAAGATCATCCCGGTCGCCACCGAGCTCGAGCACGCGGACGAGTACCCGACCGAGATCATCGAGGGACTCAAGGAGCTCGGCATCTTCGGGCTGACCATCCCCGAGGAGTTCGGCGGCCTGGGGGAGTCGATCCTGACCTACGCGCTGTGCGTGGAGGAGATCGCCCGTGGCTGGATGAGCGTCTCCGGCGTGATCAACACCCACTTCATCGTGGCCTACCTGCTGATGCAGCACGGGACCGACGAGCAGAAGCAGAAGTACCTGCCCAAGATGGCGACCGGTGAGGTCCGCGGCGCGTTCTCGATGTCGGAGCCCGCGCTGGGCTCGGACGTCTCGGCGATCAAGACCAAGGCCACCAAGACCGACGAGGGCTACTCGATCACCGGCCAGAAGATGTGGCTGACCAACGGCGGCACGTCCACCCTCGTCGCGCTGCTCGTGAAGACCGACGAGGGTTCCGACTCGGTCTACCAGAACATGACGACCTTCCTGGTGGAGAAGGAGCCCGGATTCGGGGAGACCGCCCAGGGCGTCACGGTGCCCGGCAAGCTCGACAAGATGGGCTACAAGGGAGTCGAGACCACCGAGCTGATCCTGGAGGGCCACCAGATCTCCGCCGACCAGATCCTCGGTGGAGCGCCGGGCCAGGGTTTCTACCAGATGATGGACGGCGTCGAGGTCGGCCGCGTCAACGTCGCCGCCCGCGCCTGTGGCATCGCCAACCGGGCGTTCGAGCTGGGCATCTCCTACGCCCAGCAGCGCGAGACCTTCGGCAAGCCGATCGCCCAGCACCAGGCGATCCTGTTCGAGATCGCCGACATGGCCACCAAGGTCGAGACCGCGCACGCGATGATGACCCGCGCCGCCCGGATCAAGGATCGGGGCGAGCGCAACGACGTCGAGGCCGGGATGGCGAAGTACCTCGCCGCGGAGTACTGCAACGAGGTCGTCCAGGCGTCCTTCCGGATCCACGGCGGCTACGGCTACTCCAAGGAGTACGAGATCGAGCGTCTCTACCGCGAGGCGGCGTTCATGCTGATCGGCGAGGGAACCGCCGAGATCCAGAAGATGATCATCGGGCGCAGCCTGCTCAAGGAGTACAAGCTCAAGAGCTAGCCAGTCCGGTGGTTGAGGAGCGAGCGGAGCGAGCGTCTCGAAACCTCACGGCTGGTACGGCGGAGCGACGCCCCAGCCCCAGCGGGGAACCGGTGCGCGCTCGACCGGCTGGGCGTCGGGCGCGGAGTTCTCGACCGCGAGCCGGCTGCCCCACTCGGCGTACCCCATCAACGCGGCGCGAGCCTCGGGGTCGGCAGGGATCCCAGCGGTGTCCGCGGCTGCGCTGAGCAGCGTGACGAAGCGCAGCCGCTGCTCGGGCGTGATCGCCAGCCCCCGGTGCTGCTCGAGCATGTGCTCGTAGCCGCCGTGCTGCTCGGTGTACGTCGCCGGTCCGCCCATCACCTCGGCCCACCAGTCGGTGACGTGGGCCCGGTGCTCGACCGAGACGAGCCCTCCGAAGACCGGCCCGACCAGCGGGTCGTGCTCGACCTCGTCGTAGAAGGCGTCCAGCCAGCGCCGGATCGCCTCGGTCCCGCCGATCCAGTCGTAGATGCTCGGGTCGTCGCCCATGTCCCGAGGCTAGACCCGGGATACTTCCCCCATGCGGCCGGTCGAGGCGTTCGAGCAGCAGTCGCTGGCCTGCGCCGCCCTCGGCTCCCCGATGTACGCCGAGCTGCTGGCCCGTCTCGCCGAGGACATCGCCGCGGGCGGACCGACGGCGACGATCCTCGAGGGCCACGAGGACGACCCCGGCCCCTCGGCGCTCGCGCTGCGACTGCTCGGAAGCGTGCACCGGCTGGTGCTGGAGCGCCGGGCGGGCGACCTGGCGGCGTACTTCCCGAGCGTCGGCGGCACCTGGGAGCCGGCTGCCGGCAGCGAGGCGTTCCTGCGGCTGCTGGTCGAGCAGGGCGACGCCGTTCGCGAGTGGCTCGACCGGCCGCCGCAGACCAACGAGGTGGGCCGGGCGACCGCCCTGGTGGGCGGGCTGCTCCACCTGCAGCCCGCGCAACGGCAGCCCGTGCGGCTCTTCGAGATCGGGTCGTCGGGTGGCCTGAACCTGCTCGCGGACCGGTTCGCCTTCGTCGACGACACGGGCACGGTGTTCGGGGATCCGACCTCGCCCGTCCGGCTCGACCCCGCCTGGCGCGACGAGGCGCTCCTCACCTGGCCGGGGTTGGGCTTCGTCGAGCGCCTGGGCTGCGACCCGATGCCCGTCGACGCCACCTCGACGGAGGGTCGCCTGGCCCTGACGGCGTACGTCTGGCCCGACCAGCAGCACCGCCTCGAGCGGCTGCGAGGGGCGCTCGACCTCGCCAGGACCGCCCCGTCACGGGTGCAGCGACTCGGTGCGGGTGAGTTCGTGGACGGGATCGAGCTGGTCGAGCGAACCACGACGGTGCTGTGGCACAGCGTGATGTGGCAGTACCTCCGCGAGGCGGAGCAACGCCGGGTGGAAGCCAGGATCGTCGAGCTGGGCGACCGGGCCACCGAGCACTCGCCGTTCGTCCACCTGGCCTTCGAGCCGACGCGCAGGACGCCCGACCGCGACCACGAGTTCCTGGTGGTGCTGACCAGCTGGCCGGACGGTCGGCGACGGGTCCTCGGGAGGGCGCCGCCCCACGGCATGCCGGTCACCTGGGAGCCGGCTTAACCACTCGACCCCCGTGGACACCCGTGCAAGGGTGGGGGCACCGGCGATGGTCGAGCACCGAAGGAGCAACGATGGCGGACCAGGACGGCAACCCAGAAGGCAACCCAGACGGCAACGAGGACATCAAGGCGAAGATGCGCGAGGCCCTCGAGCGCAAGCAGGCCAACGACCGCGGGGTGCCGCAGGACGGGCCCGTCAAGGAGAAGGCGCACGGGTCCGAGGTGACCGGGGGAGCCGGGCCGAAGATGCACCGGCGCAAGGCCGGTGGCGGCGGCTCCTAGAAGCTTCTTGAGCGCTGACTCGAGCCGCTCGTCGTTGCGGTCGACCGCCGGGACGAGCAGCTCCACGACGACGTCGAGCACGTCGGAGAGTCGCTCGTTGAGTCGACGTGACTCCTCGACCGCGGACTGGAGCTGAGCCACGTCGCGCTGGAGCTGCTCGATGACGGCGCTCTGGTCGGAGCCCTCGGCCCGGTGCGTGACTCGGGCCAGCGCACGGGTCAGCTTGTTGCTCATGTCCAGCTCACTCTCATTCGGCACACGACAGGGTTCTCCTGTCCCAGGGGGGCGAGGTCTCGGCCGGTCAGCAGCTCCTCGACCGTACCGCCGTACGTCGCGATCTCTTCCTCGACGACCGTCACGTCGGCGAGCGTGCGGATGTGACGGCCGAAGAAGAACCGGCCGCCCCGGTTGTCCGCCGTCCGGAACTCCAGGAACGTGTGTCCGCCCGAGCGACCGACCATCGAGCAGAACCGCCACAGGCCGTCGCGTGCGGTGGGGGCCAGCGAGTCGACCAGCAGCCGGGCGTAGACGTGCTTGGCCCCGGGGTGGTGGGCGAGCTTCGCACCCTGGCGGAGGTAGCTGGCGACGGACTCCAGGTTGATCCCCTTCACCGGCACCTTCACGCCCGCGGTCCTGATCCGTCTCGTCGCGACGTTGCGGGCAGCGCCGGCGTAGTCGCTGGCCATGACGCGGAACCCCTCCTGGGCGAACCAGATCGCGTCGCGGCCCGTCCCCGAACCGAGCTCGATGATCCGGGCACCGGGTTCGATGCGCTCGGCCACCCATCGTGCGAAGAGCGACGGCTCCGTCGGCACCTTCTTCAGGTCGGGAGAGGTGTAGAACGCCGACCAGTACCAGAGCCGACGACGGCTCCCGCGCACCCAGTGGCTCATCATCGCGGTGTTCTCGGGCGGGTGGTCGAAGTGGAACGCGGGGTCGGGCACCTTCCAGCCGGGGCCGTAGGTGTAGGTGAGGAAGGCGTCGAGGTCGCGCGGGGCCGGGAACTCCACGCCCTCCAGCGTGATCGGCTCGAAGGGCAGGACCTGGTCGCGGTCGAGCGTTCCGCGCAGCGAGCCGGTCAGGTGGAAGTGGTCGCCGATGTGGAAGCTGCCGAACACGTCGACACCGGCTCGCTTGCCGTTGGGGAGCTCTGCCCAGACCTTGAAGTTGGCCGCGGACATCCGGACGACCTTCCAGCCCAGGTCGCGCATCTTCCGCTCGGCGGCCCGAGCCTCCCGGATGATGTCGAAGGGGTGCGTGTGGGCGGAGATCCAGGCAAGGTCGACGTCGGAGTCGTGGCCGATCATCTTCCCGTTGCGTACGGCGCCCAGCAGTCCGCCGTAGCAGAGGTAGGCATCGAGGCCGCACTCGTCGACGAGGTCGTCGAGCACGCGGCGGGAGGCCGTCGTCAGCGCCGTGAGCGACTCCTCGTCCATCCGGTCGAAGGAGCGCTGGAAGTGCCCGCCCTTGTCGAAGGTGAGCGGGTTCCCCAGGTCGTCCACGAACTCCAGCGGCTCGGTGGAGCGGCCGAATCGGGTGACCTCGTCGTACAGCACGGTCCCGCCGAGGTGTGGCTCGACGGTGACCCGGGCGACGCCGCTGAGGCGGGCGCGGATCGGGCCGGGCCAGGGGACGTGCCGCCCCGCGCCCGAACGGGTGCCGTCACGGGCCGCGTTGAACGACCAGAGGCGGTGGCCGCCGAAGCGCACGTCGACGGGCGCCTCGAGGGACTCCTCGAGGTAGATGCCGGAGTCGTCGACGCGTACGCGTGCCACGTGCCCTCGTCTCCCTGGTGCGGTGTCTCCCGCCTGCCGGCAGGCCTCGGCAAAACCTACGCCACCGGGTCCGTGAGGAATCGCACGTCCCGACCGAGTGTCATCGAGCCGGGGACACGGCAGGATGGGCACGCCCGTCGGTCGTACGTGAGGAGCAGGTGCATGCAGTTCGGTCGCAGCTACGAGGAGTTCGAGGTCGGTGCGACCTACAAGCACTGGCCGGGCAAGACGGTCACCGAGTTCGACGACCACATGTTCTGCCTGCTGACGATGAACCACCACCCGCTGCACCTCGACAGCAACTACGCCGAGGAGACCACCCAGTTCGGCAAGAACGTGGTCGTGGGCAACTACGTCTACTCGATCCTGCTGGGGATGAGCGTCCCGGACATCTCCGGGAAGGCCATCGCGAACCTCGAGATCGAGTCGCTGCGCCACGTCGCTCCGACGTTCCACGGCGACACGTTGTACGGCGAGACGACGGTGCTCGACAAGTGGGGGAGCAAGAGCAAGGACGACCGGGGGGTCGTGCACGTCGAGACGATCGGCTACAACCAGGACGGCAAGATCGTCTGCATCTTCCGCCGCAAGGTGATGGTGCCCAAGGACAGCTACCTCGAGGCACGCGGCGGCGAGCAGCCCGGCCGACCGGTCCCGCAGCCGGACAAGAACTGGCCCGGACCGCAGGAGCAGTGACCCGCAGCCGATGAGCGACCACGAGGCCCCGCAGGGCGAGCTCTGGGTGATCCGCCACGGCGAGACCGAGTGGAGCCGCGACGGTCGGCACACCTCGCACACCGAGGTGGAGCTGACCCCCGAGGGCGAGGAGGTCGCGCGGCGGCTCGAGCAACGGCTCGAGGGCGTCGAGTTCGACCTCGTGCTGACCAGCCCGCGCGTGCGTGCCCGGCGGACCGCGCAGCTCGCAGGGTTCCCGGACGCCGAGATCGACGACGACCTCACCGAGTGGGACTACGGCGACTACGAGGGAGTCACCACTCCGGAGATCCGCGAGACGGTCCCCGGCTGGACGGTCTGGTCGCACCCGTGCCCAGGTGGCGAGGAAGCGGCGCAGGTCACCGAGCGGATGGACCGGCTGGTGGCGCGGGTGCGCGAGCACGGCGGTCGGGTGCTGGTGTTCAGCCACGGGCACGCCTCGCGGGCGCTGGCGGCGCGGTGGCTGGACCAGCCGGTGGACGAGGGGCGGCTGTTCTCGCTCGGCACCGCCACGATCTCGGTGCTGGCCTACGAGCACGCAGTCTCCTGTCGTGGCGCGCTGGAACTCCTGAGCGGTTCTTTCTACTACCCTCGTCCCGTGTCGCTCGCCGCGTCGTGTCCTCGATGCACCTCGCCGGTCACCGGTGCGGGGTCGGCCTTCGCCTGCTCGGTGCACGGGTCGATCGAGCCGTTGTGGCGCCCCGACGAGGCCGACTACGAGTCCTTCGCCGAGCTCGTGGGTCGCAGTGACGACCTGCCCACCTACCTGCCGTGGCCGATGAGCCCGGGCTGGACGATCGCCGACTTCGGCTGCGTGGGGGGCACCGGCCGGGTGCGCGCCACCGTCACCACGACGGTCGGCACCAGCGACCTGGACGGCGAGGTCGAGGTCACGATCGTCTCGGAGGACCCGGGCGTCGGCCTGGGCTCGCGCTGCGCCGGCACGTCGTACGACGACCCGGGGCCGCAGATCAGCAACGGACCACCCGCGATCCACGTGCGCGCCGGCGGACGGACCGTGCCGCTCTGGCTCGTCGACGACAGCCACGAGCCGCGCGGCAACGCCTCCGAGAACAACGACGACCTGCTCGCCCGGGCCGTGTTCGCCGGCGAGGCCGACGGACGCTGGTTGTGGCTCGTGATGAAGCCGGCCTCGGCCGCCCTGCTGCTCCACGACGACTGGCTCCTGGCGGACGTGACCGGCTTCGGTCCCGAGGCGCTGGAGATGCCGTTCGGAGGACCACGGCCCGCCTGGTGAGTCCTGCCCTGTCGTGCACGCAGACGTACGGCACAATGTGCGGTGATGCCAGCCACCCATGTTCTCGCCGTCGCCAACCAGAAGGGCGGCGTCGCCAAGACGACCACTGTTGCCTCCCTGGGCGCGGCCCTGGCCGAGCAGGGTCAGAAGGTCCTCCTGGTCGACCTCGACCCGCAGGCCTGCCTCACCTTCAGCCTCGGGATCGATCCCGAGGACCTCGACGTCTCGGTGCACCACGTGCTCACCAAGGGCCTGGACCCGACCGAGGCGATCATCGAGACCGATGACGGCGTCGACCTGCTCCCCTCCACGATCGAGCTCGCCCGTGCCGAGGCTGACCTGCTGACCCGCACCGGCCGCGAGTACGTCATCCGCACCGCCGTCGAGGACGCCGAGGGCTACGACTGGGTGCTCCTGGACTGCCCGCCGTCGCTGGGCGTGCTCACCGTCGCGGCGCTGACGGCCGCCACCGGTGTGCTGATCCCGTTGCAGTGCGAGACGTTGTCCCACCGTGGCGTGGGTCAGCTCCTCGACACCGTGCACGACGTGAAGCGGTTCACCAACCGCGAGCTCGAGGTGTGGGGCGTGCTGCCGACGCTGTACGACGGCCGCACCAACCACGCCCGCGCCGTGCTCGAGACGATCTCCGAGACCTACGACCTCGCGGTCATCGAGCCCCCGATCCCCAAGTCGATCAGGTTCGCGGAAGCACCTGCGGCCGGCCGGTCGATCCTGAAGACCTCGCGCAGCAACAAGGGCGCGCAGGCCTACCGCGACGTCGCGGCCGGACTGCTGAAGCGCGGCTGACCGTGACCGCGCACCACACCCGTCCGCGCTACCGGCGGCTCGGTGCGGCAGGGGCCGCCGTGGTGACCACGGTCGTCACCCTGCTCGGCGGGATAGGTGTGCTGCCCGACGGTGCCGGTGCGGCCGCGGCGTCCGACTCCGACGCGGGCTGCCTCCCTGACGTCATTGACGTTGCCCTCGACCGCACCCCTCACTGCTCCGGTGGTGCAGCCCCTCGGGAGCACCACCGGCGCCACGTCCGGCACCAGGGACGCCGAGCCGGCGTTGCCCGCGGGCAGCGGCTCGGGCAAGCGCGTGGTCTTCGACATCAGCGAACAGCGCGTGTGGCTGGTCGACGCCGGCTCGAGCTCCAGCGTGCGTCGCACCTACCTCGTCTCGGGCAGCGTGACCGACAACCTCGAGCCGGGAACCTTCGCGGTCTACTCGCGCTCGCGCTGGGCCACCGGCATCGACGACTCGGGCGTGATGCAGTACTTCACGCGCTTCACCCGGGGCGACAACGCCGCCATCGGGTTCCACAGCATCCCGACCAAGAACGGCCGGCCGCTGCAGACCCTCGCCCAGCTCGGGACGCCGCAGTCGCACGGCTGCATCCGCCAGGCCATGCCCGACGCCAAGGCGCTGTGGGCCTTCGCGCCCGAGGGCACGAAGGTCGTCGTCACCGCGTAGGTCGGGTCAGCTGTTCTCGCCGGCAGAGGCCGGCTTGCCGCCGCGCGTGCGGCGGCGGTTGCGGTTGCGCTTCTTCGCGGGACGGTCGCCCGAGCCCTCGCTGCTGCCGCTCTGCTGACGGCTCTCGCCACCGTCCTTGGAACCGCTCTGGCTGCGTCCGCCGCCCTGACCGCCACGGCTGTCCTGACGACCGCCGCGGCCGCCCTGGCTGCGGCCACCGCCGCGCCCGTCGGTGCGTGGCTGCCGCTCGATGACGACCTGGCCCTCGGGGATCAGGCGACCCTTGGTGCCGGGGGCGATCCCCTGGTCGTGCAGGAAGTGCTCGGAGCTCGAGTAGGTCTCCTGCGGGTCGTCGAACGGCAGGTCGAGCGCCTTGTTGATCATCTTCCAGCGGTGCAGGTCGGCCCAGTCCACGAAGGTGATCGCGATGCCCGTCGCGCCCGCGCGGCCGGTGCGGCCGATGCGGTGCACGTAGGTCTTCTCGTCCTCGGGACAGGTGTAGTTGACCACGTGGGTCACGCCCGTCACGTCGATGCCGCGGGCGGCGACGTCGGTGGCGACGAGCACCTGGAGCTTGCCCTCGCGGAACTTGGTCAGCGCCTTCTCGCGTGCGGCCTGGGCCATGTCGCCGTGCAGCGGGGCCGAGTTGAAGCCGCGCATCTCGAGGTCGTCGGCGATGCGCTGCGCCTGGCGCTTGGTGCGGGTGAACACGATCATCAGGTCGGCGCCCTCGGCCTGGAGCAGGCGGCCGATCATCTCGGGCTTGTCGAGGTCGTGGGCCTGGTAGATGAACTGCGCCGTGGCCGGGACCATCTGCGTGTCCTCGCCGGACTCGGCGCGGATGTTCATCGGGTGGCGCATGTGCGTGCGGGCCAGGGCCACGATCGCGGCGGGCATCGTCGCCGAGAACAGCATCGTCTGCCGCGTCTCGGGGGTCTGCCGCAGCAGCCGCTCGACGTCGGGCAGGAAGCCGAGGTCGAGCATCTCGTCGGCCTCGTCGAGGACGAGCGACTTCACGTGGGAGATGTCCAGCGCTCGGCGGTTCATCAGGTCGATCAGGCGACCCGGCGTACCGACGACGACCTCGACCCCGGCGGCCAGCGCGTCGAGCTGGCCCTCGTAGGGAACGCCGCCGTAGACGGTCAGGACGCGGATGCCGCGGTCCTTGCCGGCCATCGTGAGGTCCTTGCTCACCTGGAGCGCGAGCTCACGGGTGGGGGCGACGACCAGGGCCTGCGGCTTGCCGGGGGCGGCGAGGTCCTCGAAGTCGGGGTCGTGCTGGGCGACGGCGCGCTGCAGGATCGGGATGCCGAAGGCCAGCGTCTTGCCGGTGCCGGTGCGTGCCTGTCCGATCAGGTCGGTGCCCATCAGGGCGACCGAGAGGGTCATCTCCTGGATGGGGAAGGGGCTCACGATGTTGGCGCGCTCGAGGGCGTCTGCAATCTCGGGAAGGACCCCGAGCTCTCTGAAGGTGGTCAGGTTCTTGCCTGTTCTGTGCTGACACAGCAGGGCTGCGTCTGTGGGTCGAAGGTCTGAGTCGTATGACTGGCGAGCCGCCCGCTGTGGATCCCGGGAGCGCTCTGTGGCAGCCACTCGGGGGCATCGGCAAGGGGGCATCAAGCCTGCAGTCCGGGTCCAGTCTATCGGTAGGGTGCGCTCATGACCGAACCCTCGCCCGAGGACCTGTCTGAGGACCTGTCCGTCGTAGCCTCCCCGGAGCAGGATTCCGTCGCCTTCGAGGACCCCGCCTACCGCGCTGCCGTGATCGACCTGCTGGGTGCGATCACCTACGGCGAGATCTCCGCGTTCGAGCGCCTGGCCGACGACGCCAAGCTCGCGAGGGAGCTCCCGGACAAGCTCGCGCTCGGCAAGATGGCCACCGTGCAGTTCGGCCACATCGAGCCGTTGATGGACCGGATCTCCACCCTGGGTGCCGATCCGATGGAGGCGATGGCGCCGTTCATGAAGCCCTTCGACGTCTTCCACGCGGCCACCGCCCCGAACGACTGGCTCGAGGGCCTGATCAAGGCGTACGTCGGCGACGGGCTCGCCGCGGACTTCTACGTCGAGATCGCGGCGTACCTCGACGGCGGCACCCGCCAGCTGATCGTGGACTCCCTCGCGGACGCGGGCCACGCCGACTTCGTGGTGGACCGGGTCCGCCGCGCCATCGAGATGGACCACCGGGTGGGCGGCCGGCTCGCCCTGTGGGGCCGCCGGCTGATGGGGGAGGCGCTCTCCCAGGCCCAGCGCGTCGCAGCCGAGCGCGACTCCCTCGCCGCCCTCCTGGCCGGCGGCGTCGACCGCCCCGGCATGGACCTCGCCGCCCTGGCCAGGATGTTCAGCCGCCTCACCGAGAACCACGCCAAGCGGATGGCCGAGCTCGGCCTCGCCAGCTGAGGGGTGCAGGTTTCCCCGGGCGGCCGGGGAAACCTGACGCAGATGGGTGATGCTTCACCCCTCCGCGACGAGGATTGCCCATCTGCCCTGTCCGAAGTGTCCGATCGACACGGCGCAGGTCCAATGGCGGCATACGACCGGATGGAGTGACCACACCGCCCGGACGACGATCCCGGCCCAGCAATGGTCTGGGTCGACCAGCTCGACCTGGGAGTCGCGGCACCCCGCTCGTGCGTGGTCGGAGGGACGGGGCACGCGCTCCGAGCTCGCGTAAAGAGCGACGCGTGGCGCGAGACGCCTGCGTGGGGCACGGCAGGGCAGTCCGAGCGACACGGGCCGCCAGCGAGTCGGGGCGTGGGCAGCCGGCACGCCGAGCACGCACCCGAAGCGAGGTGTCGCGACTCACACCCCAAATAGTTGTTTGAGTCAACCATCTAGTTCTACACTTGTGGCATGTCCACCACCACCGTCGAGCCCCGGCGGACGCAGGCCGTCCAGGACCTGTTCGAGGTCCTGCTCCGGTTCAGCCGGGCGCTGAAGGCGCGCGGTGCCGACTGGGGGCAGAGCGTTCACGGCCTGTCCCGTGCCGACATCGTCACGCTCGGCGTGCTCGAGACGCGGGGGAACCTCCGCCCCAGCAGGATCGCCGCGGCCATGGCCGTGGATCCCTCGGTCGTCAGCCGCCAGCTGGCCGCCCTCGACCGGCTGGGCCTGATCTCGCGCGGCACCGACCCCGACGACGGCCGGGCCGAGCTGATCACGATCACCCCCGAGGGGCGTGAGCGGCTCGTCGAGGTCCGTACGGCGATGTGCGCGTCGCTCGCCGAGCGGCTCGACCAGTGGGGCCTCGAGGACATCACCACCGCCACCGCCATGGTCGACGACCTGGCGGACCGACTTCACCAACCAGTTACTGCAACGCGCAAGGAAGCCCATGTCTGAGACCACCACGCGGTCGCACCCGACCGAGATGAACCACAAGGAGATCGTCGAGGTCCTGATCGGACTGATGTCGGCCCTGTTCGTCGCGATCGTCAGCACGACGATCGTCTCCACCGCCCTGCCGACGATCATCGGCGACCTGGACGGCACCCAGACCCAGTACACCTGGGTCGTCACGGCGTCGCTGCTCGCGATGACCGTGAGCAGCCCCATCTGGAGCAAGCTCTCCGACCTCTTCAACAAGAAGATGCTCGTGCAGATCGCCATCGGCGTCTTCGTCGTCGGCTCGCTGGCTGCCGGCATGGTCCAGAACGTCCCCGAGCTGCTGGCGGCGCGTGCGATCCAGGGCCTCGGCATGGGTGGACTGATCGCCCTCGCCCAGTCGATCCTCGGCTCGATCATCCCGCCGCGTGAGCGTGGTCGCTACAGCGGCTACATGGCCTCGACGATGGCGGTCGCCACCGTCTCGGGCCCGCTGCTGGGCGGCGTCATCGTGGACTCCCTGGGCTGGCGCTGGTGCTTCTGGGTGGCCGTCCCGTTCGCCGTGCTCGGTCTCGCCATGCTGCAGAAGTTCCTGCACCTGGAGACCATCCGCCGCGAGGTGCGGATCGACTACTGGGGTGCGCTGTTCATCACGATCGCCGCCGGCCTGCCGCTGATCTGGGTCTCGTTCGCCGGCAACAGCTTCGCCTGGTGGTCCGTCCAGACCGTCGAGTTCCTCGGTGCCGCGCTGCTGGCCCTGGCCGCCGCCGTCGTCGTCGAGCGCCACCACCGCGACCCCCTCGTACCGCCGCGGATCATCAAGGACAAGATCACGATGCTCTCGATCCTGGGCAGCATCGCCGTGGGTGTCGCGCAGTTCGGCGCCTCGGTCTTCCTCAGCCAGTACTTCCAGGTCGCCCGCGACCACACGCCCACCCAGGCCGGGCTGCTGATGCTGCCGCTGATCCTCGGCAACATGATCGGCGCCACCGGGGCGGGGCAGTACATCACCCGCACCGGCCGCTGGAAGGGCATCATGATGGCCGGTTCGGCGACGCTGGTCGCCGGCCTGCTCCTGATGGGCACGATCGTGCACACCACCCCGCTGTGGCACCTGAGCATCTTCATGGTGCTGATGGGCCTGGGCACCGGGTCGCTGATGCAGAACCTCGTGCTGGTCGTGCAGAACACCGTCGACGTGACCGACATCGGCGCTGCCAGTGGCGTGGTCAGCTTCTTCCGCTCGCTGGGCGGCACGATCGGAGTCGCCGCTCTGGGTGCGGTGCTCGCCACCAACGTGGCCAGCAAGATCGCGTCGGGCATGGCCGCGGCCGGGATCCCCGTGTCCGGTGGCGGGAGCACGAGCTCGCTCGACCTGGACAAGCTTCCTCCCGCGGTGGCCACGATCGTGCGCACGTCGTACGCCGATGCGACCGGGCGGATCTTCCTGATCGCCGGTCTGATCGCGATCGTGACGTTCGTGGCGATCTGGCTGATGCCGGTGACCGAGCTGCGCACCACGATCCGCAAGGTCGAGGACGAGTCGGAGGTCGAGCTCGAGGGCGACCAGCCCGTCGAGCCGGTCGACGACGCGCCGGTGCGCACCCGCGAGGACGTCCTGGTCTGACCCCGACCAGACGCAGGAAGGCCCCCGTCCTCGGACGGGGGCCTTCGCTGTTGAGTGCTCGGGTCGAGCGTGGGTCAGCCGCGGAAGCCGACCTGTCCGGTGACGCTCGTCGAGATGTCGACGTAGGCGAGCTTGTCGCCGGGGACGACGACGCGACGGCCCTTGGCGTCGGTCAGCGCGAGCACGCCACCGTCCTTGAGCGCGGCGGCGACGGCCTTCTCCACGCCGTCGGCGTCGAGGGTGGTGTCGATGGTGAGTTCGCGGGCGGCGTTCTGGACGCCGATCTTGACCTCCATCTGGAGGACCTCCTTGTGGGCTCTGGGTTGTGCTTCGGCCAACTCTGTCAGGCGCTCCCTGACGGCGAGTCGGCGGTCAGCGGGTCTCGTCGGTGCGGGGGTAGCCGCGGATGCCACGCCAGGCCAGTCCGGCGACCAGCGAGGCCGCCTCGTCCTGGTCGATCGAGCCGTCCCCGTGCAGCCAGAAGCGGGCGCTCACCTGGCCCATGCCCACGAGCGACACGGCGAGCAGCTGGGACTGCTCCTCCGGCAGGCCGGTGTCGTCGGCGATCACGTGCGCGATCAGCTTGGCGCACTCGATGGTGACGCGGTCGACGCGGGCGCGGACCGCCGGCTCGTTGGTGAGGTCGGACTCGAAGACGAGCCGGAAGGCGCCCTCGGCGCTGGCGACGTAGGCGTAGAACGCGTGCATCGCGGCGGTGACGCGGAGCTTGTTGTCGTCGGTCGACTCCAGGGCGCGCGCGGCGCTGGAGATGATCGTGTCGCAGGACTCGTCGAGCAGCGCGAGGTAGAGGTCGAGCTTGCCCGGGAAGTGCTGGTAGAGCACCGGCTTGGAGACGCCGGCACGCTCGGCGATGTCGTCCATCGCAGCGGCGTGGTAGCCCTGCGCGACGAAGACCTCGAGCGCCGCGCTGAGCAGCTGGGTGCGGCGCGCGCGGCGCGGCAACCGGACGCCCTTGCCGGCTGGGTTCTGCGGCGCCCTGTTCGGCGGGTGGCCGTGCCGGGGCTCCTCGATCGTGCTCACGCCCCGCAGCCTACAAGCAGCCCTCGCTACCCTGGCGAGCATCCGGGACCCGTGCCTGTCCGGATCGCGGGCAGGTGCCACCAAGGCCCGACGGACAGGGAACATGGTCGGGAGGGCTGGTGTTCACCCAGCAGTGCCCCCAACCGAGGAGAATGCAGTCGTGTCACTTCCCGCACTGGTCGAGCCGGCCGCCGAGCTCACCATCGACGAGGTACGCCGCTACAGCCGGCACCTGATCATCCCCGATGTCGGCATGACGGGGCAGAAGCGGCTGAAGAACGCCAAGGTGCTGGTCATCGGCGCGGGCGGCCTCGGCAGCCCGGCCCTGCTCTACCTCGCCGCAGCCGGCGTGGGCACCCTCGGCATCGCGGAGTTCGACGAGGTCGACGAGTCCAACCTGCAGCGCCAGATCATCCACGGCCAGTCCGACATCGGGAAGCCCAAGGCCGAGTCGGCCAAGGAGTCGATCGCCGAGACCAACCCGCTGGTCAACGTGATCGTGCACAACGAGCGCCTCGACAACGACAACGTCCTCGACATCTTCAAGGACTACGACCTGATCGTCGACGGCACCGACAACTTCGCGACCCGCTACATGGTCAACGACGCGGCGTACTTCCTGAACAAGCCCTACGTGTGGGGCTCGATCTACCGCTTCGACGGGCAGGCCAGCGTGTTCTGGCCGACGCTCGAGGGCGCCGACGCTCCCTGCTACCGCTGCCTCTACCCCGAGCCGCCGCCGCCGGGCATGGTCCCGAGCTGCGCTGAGGGTGGTGTGCTGGGTGTGCTCTGCGCGAGCATCGGCTCGATCCAGGTCAACGAGGCGATCAAGCTGCTCACCGGCATCGGCGACGCGGCTGTCGGCAAGCTGGTCATCTACGACGCCCTCGAGCTCGAGTGGCGCACCCTCAAGGTGCGCAAGGACCCCAACTGCGCGCTGTGCGGCGACCACGCCACCGTCACCGAGCTGATCGACTACGACGCCTTCTGCGGTGCGGTCTCCGAGGAGGCCTCCGAGGCGGCCGCCGGGTCGACGATCTCGGTGACCACCCTCGAGCACATGCTCAAGGAGCGCGACGAGGGCAGCCGCGACTTCACCTTGGTCGACGTGCGCGAGCAGAACGAGTACGAGATCAACCGGATCCCGGGCTCGATCCTGATCCCCAAGGGTGAGTTCCTCAACGGCAACGCCTTCGAGCAGCTGTCGCAGGACAAGCCCGTCGTGCTGCACTGCAAGTCGGGCGTGCGCTCGGCCGAGGCGCTCGCCGTGCTCAAGGGTGCGGGATACTCCGACGCCGTGCACGTGGGCGGCGGCGTGGTGGCCTGGGTCAACCAGATCGACCCGTCGCAGCCGTCGTACTGACCCTCAGGCGTCCCACAGCGACATCGACAGCCCGCAGGCACGCAGGGTCCCTGCTGCCTGCGGGCTGTCGTCCGTCCGCACGACGAGCAGGAGACCCCGTCCGGGCGGCGCGTTCAGCCCACGGGCCAGCGCCTCGTTGCTGACCAGCCGACAGCCCGGCGGAGCATCGGGCGCCCCCAGCTCGCGGTAGGAGTCGGCGACGGCGACGCGGCCGTCCCCGGTGATCCCGAGCAGCACGACGAAGTGGCCGACGTCCCACGTGACCGGGTCGTCCTCGCGCTCGACCATCGCCCCCGTGCGGACGTTGGCGACCACCCCCACGTCGTACGACGCACCGGCGAGCATCTCGAGCAGGGCCTGGAGCGTGTGGCGCTCCATCGCCGCGACCGGGACCACGGCCGCGGCTCCCGAGGTGACCCCCACGATCCCTGCGGCGAGACCACGGGCGTCCGTGCCGCTCGAGCCGAGGCCGGTGGCTCGGGGAAGCTCGTCCCAGCCCGTGCGGTCCAACGGCGCGCCTGCCGGCCGCCACTCCGCCACGTCCCGGGGCCAGATCGAGGTGTGCGACGCGATCCCGAGCTCGACGAGTGACGGGACCTCGTCGAGGACGGCGTGCAGCGCGGCGGCTGCTGCGAACGGGCCGCACAGCTGGTCGGGTTGCGGCAGCGCGGACCCGTGCGCGGCCAGGACGCGCCCCGCACCCGGGAACCGGTGGAGGTCCTCCCAGGCGCTCAGTACTGCCACCTCAGCGAGCTGATCACCTCGTCGTCGGGGTGCCCGCCGGCCCAGGCGGCGTCGGCGTCGCGGCACGCGACGAACGCGCCGAGCAGCTCGTCGCCGAGCGTCGCGCGGACCAGGTCGCTGGCGAGCAGGTTCGCCCGTTGCTCCCCGTGGGTGGTGGCCAGGGGCGTGATGCCCGCCGTCTCGCGGTGGGCGTCGGTCCAGCCCCCGACGTCCTGCTGCACCGGGTCCGGGAGCGGTGCGTCGTCAGCGACCCCGGCCAGGCCGGCAGCGATCACCACTGCGAGGGCGAGGTAGGGGTTGGCCGAGGCGTCACACGCCTTGAGCTCGACGTTGGTGTGCTCGGGCCCGAGCAGGGGTGTGGACGGCACCAACCGCAGCGCGGCCTCGCGGTTCTCCACGCCCCAGAAGCCGTAGGCGCCCGCCCAGTGACCCGGCCGACGGCGCAGCAGCGACCCCGTGCTCGGCGCGGTCACCGCCACGATCCCGGGGAGCTCGCGCAGCAGCCCGGCGACGTAGCCGCGGCCCGTGGGTGAGAGGCCGTGCTCGTCGTCCCCGGTGAGGGCGTTGTGCCCGTCACGGACCAGCGAGGTGTGCAGGTGCCAGCCGTTGCCGGCGCCGGCCGCGGTGGTCACCGGCGCGAAGCTGGTCCGCAGGCCGTGCGCTCGGGCGGCGGAGTGGACGGTCTGGCGGGCGAGCACCTGGGCGTCGCAGGCGGCGAGCGGGTCGAGCGGCGCCAGGGCGAGCTCGACCTGGGACTCGCCGTACTCCGCGTGCAGCTGGCCGATGCCCAGACCGTTCGCCGCGAGGTCGCCCAGCAGCTGGCGGACGAACTCGTCGACGTCGCGCAGCGCGTTGGAGGAGTACGCCGGACCGCGGTGTGCCGGCGCGAAGTCCTCACCCTCCCGGGTCACCACCATCTCCACCTCGAACCCGGCCCGCACCTCGAAGCCCGCCTCGGCCGCCCGTGCCACCTGGCGCTCCAGGACCGACCTCGGGTCGTAGGGCCAGGCCGACCCGTCGGCCGCGACCTGCCGGCCCGGCACCCAGGCCAGGCCCGGCTGCCCGGCGAGCGGGACCACGCCTGCTGCGCAGTCGATCACCGGCATCAGCCGCACGTCCCCCGACGGTGTCGAGAGACCCTCGTGGGCGAAGGTGATGCCGTCGTGGGAGTCGAAGACCGCGAACACGGCGGTGACGCCGACGCCGCGGCGTACGGCGGCGGGGAGCTCGGCGGTCGGCACCGTGCGCGACCGGACGATGCCGTTGTTGTCGACCCAGCCGATGGTCACGCCGAGCACGTCGTGCTCCGTGAGCCGGGCCATCAGGTCGTGTGCCGGGAGTTCCGGTGCCGAGGCAGAGTCCGTCATGGCCCGACGGTAGCCGCGCGATCGCAGCATCGCGCCGTAACCCCGTGGCCTTGATCACGTTGAACGAGGTGAGAACCACCTCTCTGCCACCTGATCGAAAGGCCCTCACCCCATGCGTCTGCCTCGCATCCTGATGGCGACTGCCGCCACCGCCGTCCTCTCCCTGGGCGGACTGGCCGCCACCACCGGCACCGCCGATGCGGCCCCCTCGTGGGCGCCTGCCGACACCGCCGCGATCCACCCGGGCACGATGATGTACACCGACGGTGCCCAGTGCACCGCGAACTTCGTCTACACCGACTCGTCGGGCAACGTCTACGTCGGGTACGCCGCCCACTGCGCCGGCAAGGGCGAGGCCACCGACACCAACGGGTGCGACCAGGACTCGGTGCCCCTCGGCACGAAGGTGACGTTCACCAACGACGGCAACCTCGCCTCCGAGGGCACCACGGTCGGCACCGGGACGCTCGTCTACAGCTCCTGGATCACCGAGAACCAGATCGGCACCACCGACGCGAACACCTGCGCCTACAACGACCTGGCCCTCGTCAAGGTCAGTGCGGCCGACGTCTCGAAGGTGAACCCCTCGGTCCCGTTCTGGGGCGGCCCGACCGGCATCGACACCGACGGCACCAAGGCGGGTGACCGCGTCTGGACCTACGGCAACTCCAGCCTTCGCGCGGGTGCTGCCCCGCTCTCCCCGCACACGGGCATCAGCCTGGGCGACGACGCGGCCGACGGTGGTTGGTCGCACCCGCTCTACACGGTGACCCCGGGCATCCCGGGCGACTCCGGCTCGGGCTTCCTGTCCGCCGGTGGCAAGGCAGTCGGCACCCTGTCGACGCTGGGCCTGGCACCGCTGCCCGCATCGAACAACATCGGCGACCTGGCCAAGGAGCTCGCCTTCGCGAAGGCCCACTCCGGCATCTCGGGTCTCGAGCTCGCGCTCGGCACGGAGGCGTTCAACCCGATTCTCTGAGCCACGAACCGGTCGCACGGAGCGGCGGCGTCTCATCTTCAGGGGGAGGATGAGGCGCCGTTCCGCGTGCGCCCGGTGACTGACGGATCAGGTGATCAGGTGGTCGATCGAGGAGAAGTGGTCGGCGTTGCCCGACAGCACGACGCTCCTCCGCCCGTCCACGGAGACCGGGACCTCGCCGGCCACGGTGATCCGGCGCATCTCGCGCGGCTGGTCGTCGAAGTCGGCCACGGCGTAGTGCTGCGTGGCGCGGTTGTCCCACATGGCGACGTCGCCGTGCTCCCAGGTCCAGCGCACGGTGTTCTCGAGCTTGGTGACGCGGTCCTGGAGCACCTTGAACAGTGCTGAGGACTCCGAGCTGTTCAGGCCCACGAACTTCTTCACGAAGTGGCCCAGCACCAGTGAGCGCTCGCCGGTCTCCGGGTGGATCCGCACGACCGGGTGCTCGGTCTCGTAGTGGATCGACTCGAACTCCTTGCGCGAGAAGTCGGAGTCCGCGTCCTCGTCGCCCGACTCGGTGTCGCGGGCGTAGTCGTAGGCGTTGGTGTGCACCGCCCAGAGCTGGTCGACCAGCGCCTTGAGCGGCGCTGGCAGGGCGTCGTAGGCGGAGACGGTGTTCGCCCAGTTGGTGGTCCCGCCGTACGCCGGGAGCGTGACTCCCCGGAGCACGGAGATCGCCGGGACGCGGTCGACGAAGGTGACGTCGGTGTGCCAGGAGTTGGCCGCCATGCCCCGGTCGGCCTTCACGCTGAGCACGCGCGCGCTGCCGGTGTTCACCGTCGGATGGGCGGTGGTGAGCGGACCGAGCAGCTCGGCGAACGCGATCTGGTGGTCGTCGTCGAGGTGGTGCTGGCCGCGGAAGAAGAGCACCTTGTGCTCGAGCAGCGCCGCCCGCACCTGCGCCACGACGTCGGCGTCCAGGTCGCCCCCGAGACGGACCCCCTCGACCACGGCACCGATCCGCCCGCCGACCTTGCGCACCCGCACGGGGCTGCTCGGAGCGAGGGGAGGCGAGACGTGCTCGGTGTGCGCGTCGAACTGGATCGTCATGGTCGTCGTGCCCCTCTCGTGCGGTCGACTGACTCGAAGAGAGTTAAGTCTATCAAACTAATAAGATTAAGGATGTATTGCCCGCGCTGACATCATCGGTGTCGTGGATCCGGAGGAGTACGTCGAGGCTGTGCTCTCGCTCGTGGAGCGCATCCCGCGCGGGCAAGTGACCAGCTACGGCACGATCGCCGAGCACGTGGGACACGGCGGTCCGCGCCTGGTCGGCCGGGTGATGTCGAACTTCGGGGGGCCGGTGCCCTGGTGGCGCGTCGTCCGCGCGGACGGGTCGTTGCCGCCCAGCCACGGCGACGAGGCACGGGCGCGCTACCTCGACGAGGGCACCCCGCTGCGACCTTCCGGGAAGGTGGACATGCCCCGCGCGTTCTGGGAGCCGTGACGCGAACGGTTGCGGGTCGGACCGCACCTCGCGGGTGTCGGCGCCAGGTGTTTGGGTAGCGGGGTGAGCAACCAGGCCCGAGGCACCGACTACCGCCTCGTGCGCGCCTCGGCCGAGGCGGTGCGGCCGCCCGAGCTCGACGACGACCAGCAGCGGGTCGTGGACCATCCCGGTGGCCCCCTGCTCGTCCTGGCCGGCCCGGGCACCGGCAAGACGACCACCCTGGTCGAGGCGATCGTCGACCGCATCGAGACCCGCGGCGCCT
Organism: uncultured Actinomycetota bacterium; assembly: GCA_963797525.1. GTDB lineage: Bacteria > Actinomycetota > Actinomycetes > Propionibacteriales > Nocardioidaceae > Marmoricola. The sequence goes on along the minus strand of CAWCPT010000014.1, from coordinate 1,327,989 downwards.
CGCCCGAGTCCGTGCTCGCGCTCACCTTCAGCCGCAAGGCCGCCGAGCAGCTGCGCGACCGGGTCACGGCCAGGCTCGGCCGGACCACCTCGACCACGATGTGCTCGACGTTCCACTCCTTCGCCTACGGCCTGATCCGGCGCTACTCGCCGCCCGACCTCTACGCCGGCCCGCTGCGTCTGCTCAGCGCCCCCGAGCAGGACGTGGTGCTGCGCGAGCTGCTCAGCGACGCCCCTGAGTCCGTCCGGTGGCCCGACTCGCTCCGCCGGGCGCTCGGCACCCGCGGGTTCGCGAGGGAGGTGCAGGCGGTGCTCGGACGCGCACGGGAGAAGGGCCTCGACGGTGAGGCGCTGCGGGCCCTCGGTGAGACGCACAACCTCCCGGAGTACGCCGCCGCGGGGCTGTTCCTCGAGCAGTACCTCGTCAACCTCGACCAGCAGAGCGCGACCGACTACACCGACCTGATCCGCCGTGCCGTCATCGAGGCGGACAGTCATCGCGACGAGCTGCGAGCGCGGTTCGCGCATGTCTTCGTGGACGAGTACCAGGACACCGACCCGGCCCAGGTCGAGCTGCTCCGCATCCTCGCGGGCGACGGTCGTGACCTCACCGTGGTCGGCGACCCGCACCAGTCGATCTACGCCTTCCGCGGGGCCGAGGTCCGCGGCATCCTCGACTTCCCGCGCGAGTTCGCCCGGCCGGACGGCAGCCCGGCGGACGTCGTCGCACTCCGCACGACCCGGCGTTTCGGGCCGCGCCTGCTCGCGGCCACGCAGCGGGTGGCCGGACGGCTCGCGCTCCCGGGGGCCATCGACGCTGCCGCGCGCGACGCCTTCCTCTCACCCCGGGCCGAGGCCGGCCCGCTCGGGCCCGGGAGGGCCGAGGTGACGACGTACGAGACCGAGCGCGCGGAGGCCGAGCACCTCGCCGACCTGCTCCGCCGGGCCCACCTCGAGGACGGCCTCGGGTGGGACGAGATGGCTGTCCTGGTGCGCTCCGGCCGCACCTCCATCCCGGGGCTGCGCCGGGCGCTCGGCGCAGCGGGTGTTCCCGTCGAGGTCGCCGGGGACGACGTACCCCTGGTGCGGGATCCCGCGGTGCTGCCGATGCTCGACGCCCTGCGGGCGGTGCTCAACCTCGACAACGAGGACCGCGACCACGTCGAGTACATCGACCCCGGTCGAGCCGAGGCGCTGCTGATGGGTCCGCTCGGCGGGCTCGACGCCAGCGACGCGCGCCGCCTCGGCCGGCAGCTCCGCATCCGGGAGAAGGAGCTGACCCACGAGTCCGGCACCCCCGCCCGCCCGTCCCGCGAGCTGCTCCGAGCGGCTGTGGTGCAGGACGGCTTCCTGGACGGGCTCTCCGGTCCGGCGGCGGATCGCGCCCGCACCCTGCACGCGCTGCTGGCGGGCGCTCGCGCCGAGCTCGCCGAGGGCGCCACCGCCGAGAAGGTGCTGTGGACGCTGTGGTCCGGCACCCCGTGGCCGCACCGGCTGCGCCACGCGGTGGCCGCCGGCGGAGGTGCCGCGCGGCGGGCCAACCGCGACCTCGACTCCCTCGTGGCGCTGTTCGACACCGCCGCCCGCACCGAGGAGCAGCGCGACCACCTCGGGGTCCGCAACTTCCTGAGCACGCTCACGGCCCAGCAGATCCCCGCGGACACCTTGTCCGAGCGCGGCGTCCGCGGGGCCGCCGTACGCCTGCTGACGGCGCATCGCTCCAAGGGCCTCGAGTGGCGGCTCGTGGTCGTCGCCCACGTCCAGGCCGAGGCCTGGCCGGACCTGCGCCGGCGCTCGACCCTGCTGCAGGCCGACCGCATCGGCAGCAGCGGGCTGGTTCCCCCGGTGACGCCGCGGGAGCTGCTGCTGGAGGAGCGCCGGCTGTTCTACGTCGCCTGCACCCGCGCCCGGCAGCGCCTGGTGGTGACGGCCGTGGCGTCGCCCGAGGACGACGGCGAGCAACCGTCCCGGTTCCTCGGCGAGCTCGGCCTCGACGTGACCCACGTGAAGGGACGTCCCGCTCGCCCGCTCTCGCTGGCGGGGCTGGTCAGCGAGCTGCGTCGCACCGTGACCGACCCGGGCACCAGCGACGCGCTGCGCGCTGCGGCCGCCCGCCGGCTTGCGCGCCTGTCGAGGGAGAGCGTCGGACAGAGACCGCTCGTGCCGCAGGCGGACCCGGCCGCCTGGTGGGGCACGAGGTCGTCGAGCCGGTCCGCGCTCCCGGTCCGCGACCCCGCGCAGCCGGTGCCGATCTCGGCCAGTCTGCTCGAGTCGGTGATGGCCTGCCCGGCGCAGTGGTTCTTCCGCGACGAGGCAGGCGGCATCGAGCGCGCCCACCAGGAGGCCAACCTCGGACAGCTCCTGCACGCGCTTGCAGAGCGGGTGGCGCGCGGTGAGCTCACGACGGGTCCGGGCGACGTCGACGAGCTGATGGCGCACGTCGACGGCGTCTGGGACCGGCTGCACTTCCGGACGCCCTGGTCGAAGGCGCGCGAGCACGAACGCGTGCGCCGCGCGCTCACGCGCTTCCTGGAGTGGCACTACGCCGACAAGCGCGAGCTGGTCGGCACCGAGGAGCGGTTCTCCACCGTCGTCGGGCTGCCGGACGGCGAGCAGGTGAAGCTCACCGGGTACGCCGACCGGCTCGAGCTCGACACCGACGGGCACGTCGTCGTGGTCGACCTGAAGACCGGGCGCAACGCCCCCTCGAACAAGTCGGTCGAGACGCACCGGCAGCTCGCCCTCTACCAGCTCGCCGTGGACAGCGGCGCGCTCGATGCCGGGATCGGGACCGGTCACCCCCTGCGCAGCGGGGGAGCCGAGCTGGTGCAGCTCGGTGCGCTCGACGACGGCCCGGCGGTCGTCCAGCAACAGCCGACGACGCCCGACGAGGGCCCGGTGCGCGAGGCGCTCCGCGAAGAGATCGGCCTGACGGCGCGGTTGATCCGCGACGAGGTCTTCCCCGCGGTCCCCGGACCCACGCAGTGCCGCGACTGCCCGTTCGTGCCGATCTGCCCCGCCAAGAGTGCGGGTTCGGTGGTGTCCGGATGAACGCCCCCCGCACCATCCGCACGCCCGAGGACCTGCAGGCGGTGATGCACACCGACTTCGCCCCCAGCCCCCAGCAGTGGGCCGCGATCTCTGCTCCGCTCGCGCCCTCGGTCGTCATCGCCGGGGCCGGGTCCGGCAAGACCACCCTGATGGCGGCCCGGGTCGTCTACCTCGTGGTGACCGGGCAGGTGCGTCCCGAGGAGGTCCTGGGCCTGACCTTCACCACCAAGGCTGCGAGCGAGCTCCGTCAGCGGATCCGCGAGGCCCTGCTCGCGGCGGGGGCGATCGAGGAGGTGCTGAACGCGCACGCGACCCCCGCCGACGACGAGGCGCTCGACGCTCTCGAGCCCACGGTGGTCACCTACAACGCCTACGCCGCCAACCTGCTCAGCGAGCACGGCTTGCGCATCGGCCACGAACCGGAGACCCGGGTGATCACCGATGCCTCCCGCTACCAGCTCGGGGCTCGCGCCGTCGAGCGGTTCACCGGTGAGGTCGAGTACCTCAGCGACCACCCGCCGACGGTGATCCAGAACCTGCTCGCGCTCGACGGGGCGATGAGCGAGCACCTGGTCTCGACGGACCAGGTGGCGGCCGTCGACGACGAGGCCCGGCGCGGCTTCGTCGCGGCACTCGAGGCCGAGCGCGCCGGCAAGAACCGGAAGACCTACTGCGAGGCGGTGGAGAAGGCCGTCTTCGCCATCGACCGGCGAGGTGAGCTGATGCAGCTCGTCTCCGCCTACCGCCGGCTCAAGGCCGACCTCGGGCTGATGGACTTCTCCGACCAGATCTCGCTCGGCGCCCGGCTGGCCGGCGAGCAGCCCGAGGTGGGCGGCCTCGAGCGGGCGCGGTTCCGGATCGTGCTGCTGGACGAGTACCAGGACACCTCGGTGGCCCAGGCGCGCATGCTCTCGGCCCTCTTCTCCGGACCGGACGAGGCTCTCGGACGAGGGCACGCCGTCACCGCCGTCGGCGACCCCAACCAGGCGATCTACGGCTGGCGCGGCGCCTCGGTCTCCAACATCCTCAACTTCGCCGACACGTTCCCTTCCCTCGGTGACGGCGAGGTCCCGGTGCTGCCGCTGACGGTCAACCGTCGTTCCGACCGCCGCATCCTGCAGGTCGCCAACGAGCTCGCTGCCCCGCTCTACGACGAGCTGCCGATGGTGGCGCCGCTCGAGGCCAAGGACGGTGCCGCCGAGGGTCGGGTGGGCGTCCTCGTCTTCGAGACCCAGGACGAGGAGCTGCAGTGGCTCGCCGAGTCGGTGGCCACAGCCCACACCGGTGCCTGGTCCGACATCGGCGTGCTGACCCGGGACAACAGCACCGCCGAGGCCGTCTTCGACACCCTCACCAGCGCCGGGATCCCGGTCGAGATCGTGGGCCTGTCCGGGCTGCTCCGGCTGCCGGAGGTCGCCGAGATCGTCGCGATGCTCGAGCTGCTGCACGACGTGACCGCCAACGCAGCCGTGCTGACCCTGCTCACCGGTCCGCGCTGGGCCATCGGTCCCCGCGACCTGCGCCTGCTCAAGGAGCGGGCCGCCGAGCTGGCCGGGCGGCGAGGGCGCACCGAGAGCGCGACGATCGACGACCAGCTGACCGAGATCGCCGACGGCATCGACCCTGCCGAGCTGCCCGCCCTCAGCGACGCGCTCGAGGAGCCCGGCGACGCGGCGTACTCCTCGGAGGCGGTGGAGCGCTTCGCCCTGCTCGCCGGCGAGCTGCGCATGCTGCGGACCTACGCCGGTGAACCGATCCTGGACGTCGTACGCCGGATCGTCGACACGACGGGCGTCGACATCGAGCTCGCCTCGGCCGTCAGCCCGGCAGCCGCCGCGCGCCGGGACAACCTCGACCTCTTCCTCAAGGCGGTCGCCGAGTTCCAGGCCATCGACGGCGACGTCACCCTGCCTGCGCTGCTGGCCTACCTGACCGCCGAGGACGACCAGGGCAACGGGCTCGACGTGGCGACCCCGACCGAGGCCGACTCGGTCAAGCTGTTGACGGTGCACCGCGCCAAGGGCCTCGAGTGGGACTCGGTGTTCGTGGTGGGCGTGTGCGAGACGAGATTCCCGTCCAACCGCTCACGCACCCTGTGGACGTCGTCGCCCTCGGTGATGCCCGCGGCGCTGCGCGGAGACGCGGGCGACCAGCCGCAGCTGGCCGGTTGGGACAAGCCCGCCCTCGACGCCTACCGGTCCGACACCCGGGCGCACGACCGGCGCGAGGAGCTCCGTCTGGGGTACGTCGCGTTCACCCGCGCCGCGCACGACCTCACCGTCTCCTCCTACCTCTGGAGCCCCCGGGCGACGCCGTTCGGCCCCTCGGACTACCAGCGCGTGCTGGCCGGGATGGGTGCGGCGTGCGAGGTGGAGGTGACCTGGCTGGACAAGCCCGAGAAAGGCGACCCCAACCCCTACGCAGGGCAGGACCCCTCGAAGCCGTGGCCCGCCACCGGGATCGGGCGCGAGGCGCTGCTCCGGCGCGACGCGGCAGCCGTGGTGAGCGACGCCGACCCGGATGCTCCCGACGGGGAGCTCGACATCGTCGAGGTGGCCCGCGTGGGCGACTGGGACGCCGAGCTCGACCGCCTCCTCGCCGAGGCCCGCGCCGACCGCTCCGGCGTCATCGACGTCCCGTTGCCCAGCAGCCTGTCGGCCACGTCGCTCGCCCGGCTGCGTGACGACCCGGACGAGTTCGCGCGCGAGCTGGCCCGGCCGATGCCCCGCCAGCCGTCCCCGGCGGCCCGCTTCGGCACCAGGTTCCACGCCTGGGTGGAGGCGCGCTTCGGGCAGCAGAGCCTGCTCGACCCCGACGACCTGCCGGGCCGTGGCGACCTCGGCATCGACGACGAGGACGACCTGGCCGAGCTGATCGCCCGCTTCGAGTCGGGGCCGTTCGCCGACCGGGTCCCGATCGCGGTCGAGCCACCGTTCGCCCTGGTGCTCGCCGGGCAGGTGGTGCGCGGGCGCATCGACGCCGTCTACGAGGAACCCGACGGCAGCTACGTGGTCGTCGACTGGAAGACCAACGCGCGCCAGGACGCCGACCCGCTCCAGCTCGCGATCTACCGCGTGGCCTGGGCCGACCTGGCCGGCGTCCCGCTCGACCGGGTGCGGGCCGAGTTCCACTACGTCCGCTCCGGAGAGACCGTCGCACCCGACGACCTGGCCGATCGTCAAGGTCTCGAGCGGATCCTGCGCTGAGCACGCGTGTCCGGATTAGACCAGTATCGGGAAGATGGGCGGATTCGTACCTTCTGCGGAGCTCGTCGGTCACTCTCTTCTCGAGGGACTCAGCGAGGGGGACGGCATGTTCGGAACGACGATGTTGCTGACAGTGGGACACGCGTTGGACCGAGCGAAGGAGGACGGCCTGGTGGTCCGCGTGAACGCGGGGGGCGAGTGGATCACCGGGACCGTCCTCAACTGCGACGGCCACGGGGTGGCCCTCCTCGAGAGCAACGGTGGGCTCTGCGTCGTGCGCCAGGACGCCGTCACCTGTGTCCGGCTGCCCTCGGTCGAGACGGGGCCGCACGTGCCTCAGCAGCAGACCGAGTTCGTCACTCCTGCGCCGCGTTCGACAGCGCAGCGCTGAGCGCGATCCGCACCATCGCCTCGAAGGTCTGCTCGCGCTCCGCTGCTGTGGTCTCCTCGCCGGTGACCATGTGGTCGCTCACCGTGCACACGGCCAGCGCCTTGCGGCCGTACGACGCCGCGAGCGTGTAGAGCGCGGACGCCTCCATCTCGACCGCCAGCACACCGTGCTCGACCATCGGGGCGGTCAGCTCGGGCCGCGGCGAGTAGAACGAGTCGCCGGAGAAGATCAGCCCGACGTGCGCCGTCACCCCGTCGAGCTCGGCCGCAGCGTCGTGAGCGGCACGGAGGAGCCCGAAGTCGGCCACGGGCGCGTAGTCCAGGCCACCGAAGCGCAGCCGGTTCATCGCGGAGTCGGTGCACGCGCCCGAGGCGATGACCACGTCGCGCAGGGCCACCCTCTCGCTCAGCGCGCCGCACGAGCCGACCCGGATGATCTGCTGCACGTCGTACTCCGAGAAGAGCTCGTTGACGTAGATCGCCATCGACGGCTGTCCCATCCCGGAGCCCTGCACCGAGACCCGCTCGCCGTGCCAGGTGCCGGTGAAGCCCAGCATGCCTCGCACCTCGCTGTAGCAGGTGACGTCGTCCAGGAAGGTCTCGGCGATCCACCTCGCGCGCAGGGGATCACCGGGCAGCAGGACCGTGGGCGCGACCTGTCCGGCCTCGGCGCCGATGTGGGTGCTCATGAACGGCGAGACTAGTCTCGCGAGCATGGAGCCGACGGAGCTGGAGCCGCTTGCCCTGCCCATGGACGACCCTGCTGTCGAGAGGGCCTGGCTGGACTGGGTCCGCGACCGGGCCACCTCGGGCCTGGTGACCGCCGGGGGTGCCGTGGCGGCCCTCAAGGAGGCCCCCGCGGGAGACTCCGCCGTCCTGCAGCTGTGGAACGACGTCGCCGTGGCGCTGGGCAACGTCGCCGCCCTGGCCTCGCTGATGAGCGCCGTGCACCCCGACCCGTCCGTCATCGAGGCGGCCGAGGAGCTGGAGATCGAGGCGCGACGGTTCCGCACCGACCTCCACCTCGACCACGACGTCTTCGCGCAGCTGTCCTCGCTCGACCGGGACCACCTCGAGGCAGGTGCGCAGCGCGTGCTCGAGCGTGCCCTGCGCGGTTTCCGCAGGTCCGGCGTCGACCTCGACGAACCGACCCGCGAGCGGCTGCGTGACCTGAACCGTCGGGAGAGCGAGCTGTCCCAGTCGTTCTCGCGCGGCATCCGCGACGGGCGCCGTACGACGCGCCTCCCGGTCGCCGCGCTCGACGGTCTCCCGGAGGACTACCTGGCCGAGCACCCCGACGACGAGCGGGGCCAGGTGGAGATCAGCACGGAGTACCCCGACACGCTGCCGTTCCTCACCCACGCACGCGACCCGACGCGCTCGTCGCGCCGTGGCCCACTCGTTCCTGAACATCGGCTGGCCCGACAACGAGCCGGTGCTCGCCGAGCTCCTGGACGTCCGTGCGGAGAAGGCCACCCTGCTGGGGTACGCCGACTGGCCGAGCTACGACGCCGAGGTCAAGATGATCGGCGAGGGACCCCGCATCCCGGAGTTCATCGACGAGATCGCCGCAGCCTCGGAGGCCGCCGGACGACGCGAGATCGACGAGCTGTTGGAGAAGGCGGCGGCCGAGGGGGAGGACGTCATCGACTTCTCCAACTGGCGCCACCACACCGAGACGATCAAGCGCGAGCGCTTCGGGGTCGACTCGCAGGAGGTCCGGCGCTACTTCGACTTCGCCAAGGTGCGCCAGGGTCTGCTCGACGTCACGGGCCGGTTGTTCGGCCTGCGCTACGAGGAGGTCTCCGCCCCGACGTGGCACGCCGAGGTGACGTCGTACGACGTGCGGCTGGTGGAGAACGGGCAGCTGCTGGGCCGGATCCACCTGGATCTGCACCCCCGCTCCCGCAAGTACAACCACGCCGCCCAGTTCACCCTGGTCTCGGGCGTGCTGGGTCGCCAGCTCCCCGAGGGCGTGCTGGTCTGCAACTTCTCGCGCGGCCTGATGGACCCCGACCACGTGGTGACCCTGTTCCACGAGTTCGGTCACCTGCTGCACCACGTCCTCGCCGGTCGGCACGAGTGGGCACGCTTCTCGGGGGTCGCCACCGAGTGGGACTTCGTGGAGGCGCCCTCGCAGATGCTCGAGGAGTGGGCGTGGGACGCGGACGTCCTCGCCAGCTTCGCCACCGACGCCGAGGGGATGCCGATCCCCGCGGACCTGGTCACGCGGATGCGCGCGGCCGACGAGTTCGGCAAGGGGTTCCTCGCCCGCACCCAGATGGCCTACGCCGCGGTCTCGTACTGGTTCCACCAGGAGCGGCCCGCCGACCTGACCACCCGGCTGCACGAGCTGATGGAGCGCTACAGCCTGGTCCGGCTCGTGCCCGACACCCACTTCCACGCCGGCTTCGGCCACCTCGAGGGCTACACCTCGGCCTACTACACCTACATGTGGAGCCTGGTGATCGCGAAGGACCTGTTCTCGGCCTTCGACCGCGGCGACCTGCTCGCTCCCGAGGTCGCGCGCCGCTACCGCGACACCGTGCTCGCGGCCGGAGGCTCGAAGGACGCCGCCGAGCTGGTCGAGGACTTCCTCGGACGCCCCTACGACGAGCGCGCCTTCCGGGCCTGGCTCGAGTCCAGCCCCGTCGGCAGCACGTCAGGAGCATCACGATGAGCGAGGACCTCCGCGACCTCCCGCACGTCGCCCTCTCCCGGCAGGCGCACGACCGGCACGGCGACCTGCGCACCGACGAGCACTGGCTCGACGACCAGTGGGACCGTCCCGACACCCAGGTGCTCGTCGTCGCGGGCACGCGCGTGCGCCCCGTCGACGGCCGCATCGCCTGGGTCGCCTCGAAGGACGCTCCCGAGGGCCTGCGGCTCCTGCTCGGCGAACGTGACGGCGCGCAGCACTTCGCCGTGGTGGTCGACCCGACCGACGCACCGGGCCGGCGGGACGAGTGGGTGCCGCTCCGGGGGGCGCTCCCCGCGCTCGCCGCGGACGGCATGGCCGCGGGTCCACTGGTGCTGCACGCCATCGGCCTCGCCGAGTGGCTGCACGCCACCCGGCACTGTCCGCGCTGCGGCGCACGGCTGGAGGTCGAGCAGGCCGGGCACGTGCTGCACTGCCCGAGCTGCGGGCGCAACCAGTTCCCCCGCTCCGACCCCGCCGTGATCATGCTCGTGACCGACGGGGAGCCGGGCACTCCCGACGAGCGCGCGCTGCTCGGACGCTCGCCCGTGTGGCCCGAGGGCCGCTACTCCACGCTCGCCGGGTTCGTCGAGCCGGGGGAGACGATGGAGGACGCCGTACGCCGCGAGGTCGAGGAGGAGACCGGCGTCAAGGTGGGCGAGGTGCACTACTTCGGCAGCCAGCCCTGGCCGTTGCCGGCCAGCCTGATGGTCGGGTTCACCGCGCGGGCGACGTCGACCGAGATCGACGTGGACGGTGCCGAGATCGAGGACGCCCGCTGGTTCACCCGGGACGAGATGCGAGCCGAGGCCGAGGCCGGGACCTTGATCCTCCCGGGCGGGGTCTCGATCTCGATGTCCCTCGTCGAGAGCTGGTACGGCGCCAGCCTGCCGGGTCACTGGTGACCCGGTGGCTCGGCGCCCGAGGGGCGCTCAGGAGGCGAGTGCGGCGATCTTGCCCTTGACCTGGGCGAGCGACGGGTTGGTCTGCGCGCTGCCGTCGGCGTACACCAGCGTCGGGACGGTCTGGTTGCCGCGGTTGGCGGCCATCACGATGTCGGCCGCGGACGGGTCCTGCTCGATGTCGACGACGTCGTAGGCGATGCCCTCCCGGTCGAGCTGGCTCTTCAACCGGTGGCAGTATCCACACCACGGTGTGGTGTACATGGTGAAGCTCCCGGTTGCGTTCCCGGCTGTGGACTCTGAAGTCACGACTGTCCTCTCTCACGTCTACGCTCGTCACCGCACCAACAACTCCTGGGCGGAGAACATTTCCCCTCAGGACCCGCCGTGGGGAGGATCACCTGAATGCTGGCCGACGACCTGCTCGACGCGCTCGACCCGGAGCAGCGTGAGGTCGCGACCGCACTCCGCGGGCCGGTGCGCGTGCTCGCGGGTGCCGGCACCGGCAAGACCCGGGCCATCACCCACCGGATCGCCTACGGCGTGGCCGCCGGTGTCTACAACCCCACCGAGGTCCTCGCCGTCACGTTCACGACCCGGGCGGCCGGCGAGATGCGCACCCGGCTCCGCAGCATGGGGGCCGGCGCCACCCAGGCGCGCACCTTCCACTCCGCGGCCCTGCGCCAGGTGCGCTACTTCTGGCCCAAGGTCTACGGCGGCCAGCCGCCCGAGCTGACCGCCTCCAAGATCCCGGTCGTGGCCGGGGCCGCCCGCCGCAACCGGGTGGACGTCAACCAGGCGATGCTGCGCGACCTCGCCAGCGAGATCGAGTGGGCCAAGGTCAGCAACGTCCGACCCGACGACTACGAGCGGGTCGCGCCCCGCCGCGGGCGCGAGGTGAGCGGGCTGGACGCCGCGACCGTGGCCCACGTCTTCGGCAGCTACGAGGAGCTCAAGCGCGACCAGGGCCGGATGGACATGGAGGACGTGCTGCTGATCGGCGCCGCGCTGCTCAGCGAGGACGAGCGCGTCGCGGCCGAGGTCCGCCGGCAGTACAAGTGGTTCGTGGTCGACGAGTTCCAGGACGTCAGCCCGATCCAGTCGGCGCTGCTCGACCTGTGGCTCGGCGGCCGCGACGAGATCTGCGTGGTCGGCGACCCGGCCCAGACGATCTACTCGTTCGCCGGCGCCAGGGCGAGCTACCTCACCGACTTCACCACCAAGTTCCCGGGCGCGACCAACGTCGAGCTGGTCCGCAACTACCGGTCCACGCCCCAGGTGATCCACGCCGCCAACGCGCTGCTCAAGGACTCGGCCACGAAGAGCGTGCTGCTCCGCGCGCAGAGCGACGCGGGACCCGAGCTCAGCTGGCGGGAGGCCACCGACGAGGTCGACGAGGCCGAGGCCGTCGCCGAGCAGGCCGGCAAGCTGCACAAGGCCGGGGTTCCCCTGCGGGAGATGGCCGTGCTGTTCCGGATCAACGCGCAGTCGGAGGCGTTCGAGGACGCGCTGACCGCCCGCGGCATCCCCTACGTCGTGCGCGGCGCCGCACGGTTCTTCGAGCGCCAGGAGGTGCGCCAGGCGCTGGCGCTGATGCGCGGCGAGGTGCGTGCCGGCGAGGCGGCCTCCGCCGGCCTGGTCGACCAGGTCTCCGCCGTGCTCACCGGGATGGGCTGGTCGACCGAGGCGCCCACCGCCCGTGGCCAGGCACGGGACCGCTGGGAGTCCCTGCAGGCGCTCGTCTCCCAGGCCACCGACTTCGAGGCCACCGAGGTGGCGCCCACGCTGGCCGGCTTCGTCGCCGAGCTCGACCGCCGAGCCCACGAGCAGCACGCCCCCGTGGCCGAGGGCGTCACCCTCGCGACCCTGCACACGGCCAAGGGCCTGGAGTGGGACGCCGTGTTCCTCTGCGGTGTGCAGGAGGGGTCGATGCCGATCACCTACGCCGACACCCCCGCGGCCGTCGAGGAGGAGCGCCGCCTGCTCTACGTCGGGATCACCCGTGCTCGCAAGCACCTGTGGGTCTCGTGGGCGCTGGCCCGCAACCCCGGCGGGCAGGCCCGACGCAAGCCGTCGCGCTTCCTGGCGGGCCTGCGACCCGAGTCGGTCACCGACCGCGCCGACGCCGGAGCCCGGTCGGGGGGCGCCCGCAAGCGGAGCAAGAAGGCGGCTGTCTGCAAGCAGTGCCAGAAGCCGCTCGCGAGCTCGCGCGAGCGCAACCGTGGCTACTGCGCCGACTGCCCGGTGCCCTACGACGAGGAGCTGTTCGAGTCGCTGCGCTCGTGGCGCAAGGAGCAGGCCGATGCCCAGAGCGTGCCGGCGTTCGTGGTCTTCTCCGACGCCACGCTCGAGGCGCTGGCCGAGGTGAAGCCCCAGGATCGTCAGTCCCTGCAGTCGATCAACGGCATCGGCAAGGCCAAGCTGGAGAAGTACGCCGACGAGCTGCTCGCGATCCTCGGCTGAGATGACGCTTCGGAGAACGCGTCGTTAAATCGATTGCGCCGCCGATCGGGGGCGGCGTACCGTGCTACTCACCCACCGGGCCGCCAGGCCCGACAGCCAGACGAAGGAGGTGCGCCATGAAGCTCAACAACGATTACACCGGGATCGCCCTGCGATCCGGCTTCGCCGTGCCCACCTTCGGAGGTGCCCCGGCCGGAGTCTGCCCGCAGACCGCCCGTCTCCGCGTCGATGGCCACGACCAGGCCACGTTCGCGAACGCCGGCGCCGTCATGGGCGTGGGTCACCGCTCCTGGAGTCCACTGATCACCTGAGTCCTCGCACTCGATCGACAGCCTCCAGGCCGCGGAACCCACACCAGGGATCCGCGGCCTTTGTGTTTCCCCAAAACCCTGTCATTCGAAGACCAAGAGAATTCGCACAAGGAGGTGACCCGGATGCGCACCAGCGCTGTCCGGCAGCAGGGCGTCGACGAGTCAGAGCTGCCCTGTCGGGTGAACGACCCGGAGCTCTACTTCGCCGAGTCGCCCAGCGACGTGGAGCTGGCCAAGGCACTGTGCCGGGACTGTCCGGTCCGGGCCGAGTGCCTGGCGGGGGCCCTCGAGCGGCGCGAGCCGTGGGGGGTCTGGGGCGGTGAGCTGTTCCTCTCGGGAGCGGTGATCCCCCGCAAGCGCCCGCGAGGGCGGCCTCGCAAGGACGCTCCAGCAGCCGCCTGAAGCCATGACCACCACGACCCCACTGACCACACCACACCGATCGGAGTACGACGATGAGCCTCATCGAGATCGACCTGGCGCGCGAGCAGCACCACGCGCGCATGGTCGAGGTCGAGGAGAGTCGCCGCGCCAGCCGGGCCGCAGCCGCCCGCCGGCTGCAGCACCGTGCAGCCAGGCTGGCTCGCCGGGCCGAGCGGGTCTCCCGCCGGGCCGAGCGTGCAGCCGCGCAGGCGCGACTCGCACTTGCCAGGGTCATCTAGACCCCAGCAGGTCCCTCGACCGCTACCAGGGCAGGAGCCCCGGGAAGGACGACCTTCCCGGGGCTTCTCGCTTCTCGGGACCGGCGACGGCGCCGGGTTCGGCCTATCGTGGGGCCGTGGTCACCTGCGCCTTCTGCGGCACCGTCGTCGAGTCCGAGACCCCGCCGATCACGTGGGTCTCCGCGATCGAGAACGGCCGTCAACGCTGGTTCTGCGACGAGTGCTCGAGGAAGCACCTGCGCGCGATGGAGAGCAAGCTGGACTCCGAGTGGTGGTGACCCGGCGTCTCACCGTGGTCACGGGCGGCAGTCGCGGGATCGGCGCTGCGACCGTGCGTCACCTGGCGCAGGAGGGCCACGACCTCGTCCTCGGGTTCCGGCAGGACGGGGACGCCGCCGAGGAGGTCGCCGCCACGGCCCGTGCTCACGGGGTGACCTGCCTCCCCGTCCGGGCCGACGTGACGGACCCGGTCCAGGTGGATGCACTGTTCGACGCGGCCGCCGACCTCGGCCGGGTCACCGGGTGCGTCAACAACGCCGGCGCGACGATGCACCTCGGCGACCTCGCCGACACCCCGGTCGAGGTCGTCCGTGCCGTGGTCGACCTCAACCTGACAGCAGCTCTGCTCGTGGCTCGCCGCGCCGTCCAGGACCTCGGTGACGGGGGCGTGCTCGTCAACGTCTCCTCCGGCGCCGCGACGCTCGGGTCACCGCACGAGTACGTCCACTACGCGGCGGCCAAGGCCGGCGTCGACGCGTTGACCCACGGCCTCAGCCAGGAGGTCGCCGCGCGCGGGATCCGGGTCAACGGCGTCGCTCCCGGACTGGTGCGCACCGACATCCACGCCGGTGCCGGGGACGCGGGCAGGCTGGAACGGGTGGAGGCGACGGTGCCCCTGGGTCGTGCCGCCGAACCCGAGGAGGTGGCGACGGCCATCGCCTGGCTGCTCTCGGACGCGTGCCCCTACGTGACCGGCGCGACGCTCAGGGTCGCCGGCGGCCGCTGAGCCCCGCTACTCGGCGAAGCCGGGCAGGGAGTCGAGCAGCACCTGCCTGAACGGCACCTTGGCCTCGAGCTGGCTGAGCACGCCGATCCCGCCGGAGAAGGTGCGGTGGATGAGCATGTACGCCGGCGGCAGGTTCAGGCGCAGCATCACGGCGTACGCATCCCCCCGGGGGTCGTTGACGCGACGGAACTGGTCCTGCATCCAGGCCCGGGAGAACTGGAACTCCTCCACGCCCGCCGGCTCAAGGAACGGGGCCAGGTAGGCGCGCAGCATGTCGGCGTCGATCTGCACGCGGTCCCGGATGAACCCCTCGTCGCGCAGCGTGGCCACGAGCTGCTCGTAGTCCTCCATGGTCGCGATCCGGATCAGGGCGCCCAGCGAGCGGGGCAGCTCGCGCTCGGGAAGGCGCGCCACCGCCCCGAAGTCGAGCACGCCGAGGCGGCCCGGGGTGCCGTCGTCGTTCGGCAGCAACCGGAAGTTCCCGGGATGGGGATCGGCGTGGAGAAGGCCGATCCGTGAGGGTGCCTCGAACATGAACCGCAGGAAGTGGAGGCCGTAGTGGTCGCGCTCGGCCTGGGTGCCCTCGCGGATGATCCGCGCGAGCGAGGCAGGGCTCTCCATCCACTCGGTGACCAGGACCGTGTCGGCCGCCTCGACGACGTCGGGCACCACGATGTCCGGGTCGTCGCGGAACTCGGCGGCGAAGGCGCGTTGTGCCTCGGCCTCGAGGCCGTAGTCGAGCTCCTCGACGGTGCGTGCCTGCAGCTCGGCCACCAGCGGCTTGATGTCGATGCCGGGCACGAGCGGACCGAGCGTGCGCGCCACCCGCGCCAGCTGCCGCAGGTCGGAGGACAACGCCTCGGCGGCTCCGGGGTACTGCACCTTCACCGCGACCTCACGGCCGTCCACCCAGCGACCTCGGTGCACCTGACCGATGGACGCCGCGGCGGCAGGCACGGGATCGAGCTCGACGAGCCGCTGCTTCCAGTCCTCGCCGAGCTCGCGTCCGAGCAGGCTCCGGACGGTCATCGTGGGCATCGGTGGGGCGGAGTCCTGGAGGCGGGTCAGCTGCTCCCGGTAGGGCGCGGCGAGCTCCTCGGGCAGCGCTGCCTCGAAGATCGACATCGCCTGGCCGAACTTCATCGCCCCGCCCTTGAGATCCCCCAGGGTGCGGAAGAGCTGCTCGGCGGTGCGCTGCTGGACCTCGGTCAGGACGGACTCGGCGGAGGCGCCCCCGATCCGCTTGCCCAGCCCGAGGGCGGTGCGACCCGCATAACCCAGCGGCAGCGCGGCAAGTCTCGCCGTGCGTGCCACGGCCTTGCGAGGGAGGTCGTTCATGCCAGTTCGATCATGCAGGGTCAACGCACCGGGGTCGGGTCATGCCTCTATCGTGCCTGACGACGGGTTGAGAGCGGGCCAGCAGCATCCGCAGTCTGGATGTCGCAACCACCGTCGTTCCTCGCGATGGACGGGATCCCGGCCGAACCGGATGGTGCGCGAGAAGGTCGCCGGCTCCCGCCCCGCGAGGTGGGCGGCCACGTCCCGCGTCGCCCAGGTCTGCGCCAGGGCGAGCAGCGCCACGTCGGGGACGTCGGGGACCCCGTCGTCGCGGGGAACCGCCGTGGCCCGCAGGTAGCGGCTGGTCACCGTCACGTGGTCGGGGTCGAGCAGGCTCTGGTGGGCGTCGACGCAGCGCAGGCAGGCGGTCGCCCCGGGCACGACGAACGGGCCGAGGACGGCGCCGCCGTCGACCATCCGGACCACGAGATGGCTGGTCCGGCCGCGGATGAGCGGATCGAGCACCTCACGGTCCAGCTCGCCGAGCGCCTGGACCAGGACGACGTCGGCGTCAGCGGGGACGGGTGTCGTGGTCAGGCCCGCAGTGGCGAGGAGTGCCTCGAGGTCGGGGAGTCCCGGCGTCTGCCGACCACCGAGGAGGCACACCGTCCCGCCCCAGGCGGGTCGTCCGCGGTCGAGGCAGCCACGCTCGTCGAGGAGCGCGAGGACGGCAGCGGTGGACTCGTCGTCCTCGAGGGGTCGTTGCTGGAGCAGCAGGGCCAGGGTGCGCTCGACCTCAGGGGTGCGGGGCAGGAGGACCCGCCGGTCGGCGTACAGCCCGACCTGCAGCTGACCCAGCCCGCGCCTGACGACGCGCAGGCCGGGGGCCAGGCGAGGAGCAGCCGGGCGAGGGGCGAGGTGGGGAGGAGACTCCGGGCGCGACATGCGAGGACGCTAGGCGCGATCGCCCACCGCTGGAAACGAGAATCCACAGGCCGTCGGCCCGGTCGGGACGAGCGACGGCGGGACCCCTCCGAGGAGGGATCCCGCCGTGTCTCGTCGGCCGCGGTGGGCCGTCGGCTGAGCTCTTGGTCAGGCCTTGCCGAGGATGCGGTTCAGGTTGGTGCCGCAGACAGGGCAGACAGCCTTGGCCATCCGGGTGCCCTTGTCGTTGACCCGAACCTCGCCGGACGCCTCGCGCTTCTCCTTGCACTTCACGCAGTAGAACTCGCCGCTCCAGGTTTCCGCCATGACGGCCTCCTTCATTCGTTTGGTCGTCTCGGCGGGGGTTGGTGAGTCGGGGAAACCCGCCGGGGTTCGGTGCTCGAACCTCGATCGACCCTAGTCGACGCGCACGCTCAATCCACGCAGGGGGCGGGGCGGGCCCCAGGCGTGTCCTGAGCGGTAATCTCCGCCCATGTCACCTCAGATCGACGCGCCCCAGAGCTTCGAGCACCTGCGACTGGAGCGGCCGTCCACAGGCGTGGTCCGTCTGGTGCTCGACAACCCGTCCCAGCGCAACGCCATGTCGGACCCGATGACGGCCTCCTGGGTGGCGGCGGTCGACGAGCTCGCCGCCGACACGTCGGTGCGCGTCGTGGTGGTCACGGGCGAGGGAACGGCCTTCTGCTCGGGGGGAAACACCGGGTGGATCGCCAGCGAGCCGGACGCCGAGGTGGACTACCTGCGCACCCGGATGCTGGCCTTCTACCGGGCCTGGCTCTCCATCCAGAAGCTCGAGGTGCCGACCATCGCGGCCGTCAACGGGCCGGCGATCGGGGCGGGTCTGTGCCTGGCCCTCGCGTGCGACATCCGCTATGCCGCGTCCGGAGCCAGGTTGGGTGCCCCGTTCGTCAAGCTGGGGATGAACCCCGGCATGGGCGCGACGTACCTGCTGCCGAACGTGGTCGGCGAGGCCAACGCCCGCGAGCTGTTGCTGACCGGGCGCACCGTCGACGCCGAGGAGGCGCGGCAGCTCGGTCTGGTGACGCGGGTTTTCGAGGACGAGCAGCTCGCCGCCGCGGTCGACGACATCGCCGAGGGGATCGCAGCCACGGCGCCGATCCCGAGCCGCTACACCAAGCTGGCCCTGCGCGACGGCGGCCACCGCGACCTCGAGTCCGGCGTGCAGTGGGAGGCGCTCGCCCAGCCGATCAGCCTGGCGACGGCCGACCTTCAGGAAGGCATCGCGGCCGCACGCGAGAAGCGGACCGCGCAGTTCCGCGGTCGCTAGTCAGCTCGCCCCGTCCGGGGACCCCCGCATGATCCGCTCGAGACGAGGGATCAGCCCGCGCACCAGGTCGGACTTCTCCAGGTAGCCGTGGGCGCCTGCGTCGAGGGCGCCGGGTCCCGCGGTCGAGAAGGGGTAGCCCGACAGCATCACCACGGTGGCGTCGGGTGCAGCCTCGCGGATGAGCGGCAGGGCCTGCATGCCGTCCATCACCGGCATCGCGATGTCGAGGAGCACGAGGTCGGGCTGGCTGGCCCGCGCCTGGTCGACGGCCGACTGCCCCTCCGCGGCCGTGGCCACGACCCGCCAACCCTCGGGGTGGCGTTCGAGGACCATGCTGATCAGCTCGCGGAGGTCCTCGGAGTCGTCCACCACCAGGACGTTCAGCCCGGTGCTCATGGAGTCTCGGACTCAGGCTGGGCCGCGGTGGTGCGGATGGCCATGCCCGCCTCGAGGTGGTCGCCGGCGAGCTCGCCGATCCAGTGCCGTGCCCGGCTCGAGGTGCTGGCGATCACCGCGCGGGCCTGCTCGATCTGCCCGAGGTCGAGCGCCATCTCAGCGGTCACCAGACCCTGGACGATGGTGTCGTTGACCTCGCGCGCGACCCGCTGCCGCTCGGCCAGGGCGGCTTCCTCGGCCATCTGCTGCTCGATCTGCTTCTGCATGGTCAGGTCGCTGAGGACCAGGCAGTGCACCAGCACCCCTTCGATGTCGAGGTCGGTGGCGACGACGAGGAACGGCACCGGGGTGCCGTCGGGGCGGGCGATGGTGAGCTCGGCTCGTCGGGTGTCGGTCGTCCGGTCCTCGAGCAGTGCGGACAGGGCAGGACGCTCGGCCTCGCGGACGTAGCTGAGCATGTCGCGACCGGCCATGCTGTCGGGGTCGACTCCGAGGATGGCGGCCAGCCGGGGGTTGGCGAACAGGATCACGCCGTTCTCGGAGACGGTGACCGCTCCCTCGCCCATGCTCTCGACGATCACGCGGTAGGGGCGGTCCGCACTGGTCAGGGTGTAGATCTGCTCCTGCTCCGGCTCGCCGATGATCACGGCGTCGACGCCACCGCGGCTGATCGCGGTGAGTGTCTCCTGGAGGTAGGCGATCTGCTGACGCAGCTGACCGAGGTCGAGCAACGACGTGTCCTGGTCAAAGTTCTCGCTCATCCGTGGCCACCGCCTTCGGTCGCGCCGTCCGCATCCGGGCTGGTTGCGCTCGATGACGCCGGACCCAGGTCCAGGCCCAGGCGCACGCGAGCCGGGTCCGTGAGGTCGCCGACCAGCTGGCGTGCGGGTTCGGGGGCACGCTTGACGAGCGTGGGCAGCGCGATGATGCGGTCGTTGATGACTCGGCGCGGATGCTCGATGGCGTTGACCACGTCGAGGTCGGCCACTCCACCCAGGTCCTCGTCACAGATCCGACGCACCGTGGCGATCGCCTCCGCGGAGCGGGGGGAAGCGCCACTGACGTAGAGCGTCAGCGACCAGCGCGGTCCCGAGACATCCGAGGTCACGAAGGACTCTGACCCACGGGGCGGAGCTGGAGCCCGACCAGCACACGATCGGTGTCCGAGAGGTCGCCGATGATCTTGCGGATCGGCTCCGGAAGCGTGCGCACCAGCGTGGGTACGGCGACGATCTCGTCGCCACGCGCCAGGGCCGGGTTGAGCAGCAGGTCGATCACCTCGACCCGGTAGCGACCGGCCAGGTGCTCGTCGCACACCTTGCGGAGGTTCTGCAGCGCGCGGATCGAGCGCGGCGACTGGCCCGCGACGTAGAGGCGCAGGTTGAACACCTCGTTCTCGGCGAACTCGGGACCAACGTCCTCGTAGTCACTCATCGCCGCCCTCCGATCGACTCAGGTCGTGCAGGTCGCCCGAGCGCTCGCGGGCCATCTTGCTCCGCAGCTCGGCATCGGCGGACGAGCCGTCGTCCTGTGCCATCTGCTTGACGCGTGCTGAACCGGTGAGCACGCCATCCGGACCGACGTACACGTCGACGAGCTGAGGGCCGTCGTCGCTGAGGACGAACTCGCGCACCTGGTTGGAGTGGGCCGAGCCACGACTCTTGATCACGAACAGGAGTCGGTTGCGCTCGCCGTTGCTCTCGTGGTTGCGGAGCAGCAGCCAGCTGTCGACGAGCGAGGAGACCTCGACCTCGCTGGACTCGTGGGCGGTGCCATGGGCCAGCGTGGTCATCACCGCGGTGACGCCGTGACCCTTGAGCAGGTCGAGGTCCCGGGCGATGGCGGATGCCGTCTCGCGTCGGGCACCGGCCTGGGCGAGGCTGGCGACGGCGTCGAGGACGACCAGCGACGGCTCGAACTCCTCGAGGATCCGGTACAGCATGGCCAGGTGCTCCTCGAAACCGAACGCCGTGGGGCGCACCGAGCGCATCATGAGCAGTCCTGCATCGACCCACGGCTGCAGGTCGATCCCGATCGAGCGCATGTTGCGGACGAGCTGTCCGGGTGACTCCTCCAGCGAGAAGAACAGCGCCTTCTCCCCGCGGGCGCAGGCGGCGTCGGCCATCGCGGCGGCGATGCTGGTCTTGCCGGTGCCGGCCGTGCCGCTGATCATCACCGCGGAACCTCGGTAGACGCCGCCGGACAGCATCTGGTCGAGGCGTTCGATGCCGGTGGAGACGCGCTCCTCGGAGGCGTCGTACCCGAGCCCGACGGAGGTGATCGGGACGACCACGATGCCGTGGTCGGTGATCAGGAACGGATACTCGTTGGTGCCGTGCAACGAGCCCCGGTACTTCACCACGCGCAGGCGGCGGGTGGAGACCTGGTCGTCGACACGGTGGTCGAGGGAGACGACGCAGTCCGAGACGTACTCCTCGATGCCGAACCGCGTCAGGCTGCCCTCGGCACCGCGCTCACCGGTGACCACCACGGTGAGACCGCGTTCCTTGCACCAGCGGAACAGCCGGCCGAGCTCGCCGCGGATGATCGCCTCGTTGGGCAGCGCGCTGAAGAGCAGCTCGATCGTGTCCAGCACCACGCGCTTCGCGCCCACGGATTCCACCGCGGCCGCGAGCCGGATGAACAGCCCCTCCAGGTCGAAGGTGCCGGTCTCCACGATCTCGGACGGGTCGAGTCGGAACGCGTCGATCACCAGCAAGCCGTCGCGCTCGAGCTGCGCGAGGTCGAAGCCGAGCGAGGCGACGTTGGTGGCGAGGTCGCCCTCGGACTCCTCGAAGGCCAGCAGCACTCCGGGCTCGCCGAGGTCTCGGGCTCCACGGACGAGGAACTCGATGCCGAACAGGGTCTTGCCCGAGCCTGCGGCGCCAGTGACCAGGGTGGGTCGACCTCGGGGAAGACCACCACCCGTGATGTCGTCGAAGCCGACGATGCCGGTCGCTGCTTTCTCCGGTCCCGCCAACGGCTCGTGTGTGGTGGTCACTGGCCAAACCTCGAATTTCCGTGTGTGTTCCCAAGTACACCCGTAGGCAGTCTCCCCCGGGCTACTGGGTTTTCGGTGCGGAACCGCCAAAGGTTTGGTCCCTGCACAGGCGAGGCCCCCGATGAGGCTCCCGCGTTTGCCTTCCCCTTGCGAACGCAGAAGCAGCTCATCGAGGGCCTCTTCTGGGCCGCAACGCTAGTCAGCGAGACCGCGCGGGTCAATGCGTGGTGTGGAATGACCCCCCGGGGTTACGCACCGGCTGTGGAAAACCCTGTGGAAACAGTGTGGAGGACCGGCGATGTGCTGTGGATCACAGGCGGGGGTTCCCCGGGAGTGCGGCAGGAGGAGCGCCCCGCCACAATGGGCAGGTGAGTGGACTAGACGACCAGGCCGACGGACAGGCCGGGGACGAGCAGCGCGGGCCAGTCGCGGCGTTGCGCCGGATCGCTTTCCTCCTCGAACGCAGCCGTGCGGAGACCTACAAGGTCAAGGCCTTCCGGGCGGCAGCGGAGACGATCCTGCCGCTCGGGGACGAGGTCGAGGACCGGGTCCGGCAGGGCACGCTCCGCGAGCTCCCGGGCATCGGCGCCTCGACGGCCGAGGTGATCGAGGCGGCCGTCGACGGCCGCGTGCCGGACCGGCTGGCGAAGCTCGAGCGCGAGGTGGGCGGCCCCCTGGTCGACGGAGGTACGACGGTGCGCGCGGCGCTTCGGGGCGACCTGCACTCGCACAGCGACTGGTCCGACGGCGGCTCCCCGATCGAGGAGATGGCGTTCACCGCCATCGAGCTCGGCCACGACTACCTCGTGCTCACGGACCACTCGCCCCGCCTGCGGATCGCCAACGGCCTCTCGGTGGCTCGGCTCACCCGGCAGCTCGGCGTGGTCGAGGCGGTCAACGAGCACCTCGGGTCGGGCGGCTTCCGGCTGCTCAAGGGGATCGAGGTCGACATCCTCGACGACGGTGCGCTCGACCAGACCGACGAGATGCTCGCGCAGCTCGACGTACGCGTGGCCTCCGTGCACTCCAAGCTCGCCATGGACAAGGGCCCGATGACCAAGCGGATGGTGGCCGCGGTGCAGAACCCGTTCGCCAACGTGCTCGGCCACTGCACCGGCCGCCTGGTCACCGGCAACCGTGGCAAACGTGGGCAGTCGGAGTTCGACGCGGAGCAGGTCTTCGGGGCATGCGCGGAGACCGGGACCGCGGTCGAGATCAACAGCCGACCGGAACGTCGCGACCCCCCGACCAGGTTGCTGCAGCAGGCGATCGACCTGGGCTGCCTGTTCTCGATCGACAGCGACGCCCACGCGCCGGGTCAGCTGGACTTCCAGGTCTACGGCTGCGCGCGGGCCGAGGAGCTGGGTATCGACCCCGACCGGATCGTGAACACCTGGCCGCTCGACAAGCTGCTCGAGTGGGCTGCCCCCTGACGCTCGTGCGAGGGCCTTGTGGGGCTGGCCCCACTGCGGGTTCGGGCCCTGGCTGCACAGACGTGGGCGCCTGGTCTCACCACGATGGAAGGCACCTGCTCACGCCCCCCAGGAGACGTCATGTCGACGAGCACCCGCCGCAACCCGCTGACCGAGATCCCGCTGCGCGCCGCGCGCTGGAGCGCGACCCATCCCTGGCGGGCGATCCTCGCCTGGCTCGTCTTCGTCCTCGTCGCCGTCGGCCTGGCCATCGCCGTGCCGACCCAGGACACGAAGGACGCCGACTACCGGCTCGGTGAGTCGGGCCGGGCCGAGGCGATGGTGGACGGAGCCGGGCTGGCCACGCCGACGACCGAGAACGTCCTGATCAGCCCGCGCGGTGACGCATCCCTGGACTCGGTGGCGGCGACGTCGGCCGCGGACCAGCTCCGGACGAGGATGCGCGAGCTCGACGGGGTCGTGAAGGTGTCCGCAGCCCAGCCCAACCCGGACCGGTCCGCGCTGCTCGTCTCGATCCAGCTCGCCCGTGACCACGAGGACGCCTCAGCGCTCCAGGACGTGACGAGGAGCGTGCAGGCCGAGCACCCCGACCTGCAGGTCCGCGAGGCCGGCGACCTCTCCATCGACGCAGGCATCAACGACCGCGTCGCCGAGGACCTCTCCTCGGCCGAGGGCATCAGCCTCCCGGTCACGCTGGTCCTGATGCTGCTCGCGTTCGGGGCGCTGATCGCGGCCGGGATCCCGGTCCTGCTCGCCGCCACCAGCGTCGCCGCCACGATCGGCATCACCGCCCCGCTGTCACACCTCGTGCACGCCGAACCGACGGTGGGCAGCATGATCGTGCTGATCGGGATGGCCGTCGGCGTCGACTACTCGCTGTTCTACCTGAAGCGAGAGCGCGAGGAGCGCGCTGCAGGACGCAGCACGCTGGACGCCGTGGAGATCGCCGCGCAGACCTCCGGCCACTCGATCCTCGTCTCCGGGGGAGCGGTGATCGCGTCGATGGCCGGGCTCTACCTGATCGGTGACGCGACCTTCAACTCGCTGGC
Organism: uncultured Actinomycetota bacterium; assembly: GCA_963797525.1. Lineage (GTDB taxonomy): Bacteria > Actinomycetota > Actinomycetes > Propionibacteriales > Nocardioidaceae > Marmoricola. The sequence continues at coordinate 1,303,911 of CAWCPT010000014.1, read as the reverse complement.
CACCGGCGCGATCCTGGTGGTCGCGATCGCCGTGCTCGGCTCGATCACCGTGCTGCCCGCCCTGCTGGTGAAGCTCGGCCGGTGGGTCGACCGGCCCCGCGTCCCGCTCGTGTGGAGGCTCAACCGCAGGATCGGCAGCGGCGGGATCAGCGGCCGCGTCCTGTCGCCGGTGCTGCGCCACCCGGCCATCGCCCTGGTGGTCTCGGGCGTCGTCGTCCTGCTGCTCGCGCTGCCCGCGCTGGGCATGAAGATCCACTCCGGCAACCTGGAGACGCTGCCGGCCTCGATCCCCGAGGTGCAGACCGTCAAGCAGATCGCCCGCGAGTTCCCGTCGGAGGGCACGACCGCGTCGCTGGTGGTGCGGGCCGCGGCCTCGGACCGCGTCGTCCGTGGACGCCGCGCTGGGCCGGCTCGACCGGGCCGCGATCGCGACCCCGGACTTCGTCGACTCGGGACAGGACCCGGTCCGGACCTCGGCCGACGGCACCACGACGGTGCTCGACCTCGCGATGCCCTACGAGGAGTCCGACCCCAGGGCCGACCGGGCGATCGAGTCGCTGCGCTCCGACCTGGTGCCGGCAGCGCTCGACGACCTCCCCGTGACGTACGCCGTGGGTGGAGGCGTCGCGGAGTCGCTCGACTACGTCCACCGCCAGGAGAGCCGGCTGCCGCTCGTGATCGGGACGGTGCTGCTGCTCACCCTGCTGATGATGGGGCTCGCCTTCCGGAGCGTGCCGATCGCGCTGGTCTCGACGGGGCTGAACCTCGCCTCGGTCGGGGTGGCGTTCGGGATCCTCGCGCTCGTCTTCCAGCACGGGTGGGGTGCGGACCTGCTCGACTTCACCAGCCCGGGCTTCGTGATCGACTGGATCCCGTTGTTCGTGATGGTCGTGCTCGTGGGCCTGTCGATGGACTACCACGTGTTCGTGGTGAGCCGGATCCGCGAACACGTCCAGCAGGGACTGACGACCCGGCTCGCGGTCGAGCGCGGCGTCCGGGAGACGGCCGGCGTCGTCACCAGCGCCGCCGCGGTGATGATCTCGGTGTTCGCGATCTTCGCGACCCTGTCCATGATGGAGATGAAGATGATGGGCGTCGGCCTCTCGGCGGCGATCCTCGTCGACGCCACCGTGATCCGCCTGGTGATGCTGCCGGCCATCCTCGTCCTGCTGGGGGACCGGGCCTGGTGGCCCTCGACCCCGAAGGCACCGGCGACCCAGGCCCAGGAGGAGCGCGAGCCGGCGTACGCGACGGTCGGCTCGTGAGCGGAACACCGGGACCTCCCACGGGGTGTGGGTGCCGCGGGCTAGTTTCATTGCGTGCAACCAGGTGGCCCGGGGGTCGACGCCCCGGAAGTCGAAGTCAGGCGCTCGCGACGACGCAAGCGCACGGTGTCCGCCTACCGCCGCGACGGCAAGGTGATCGTGATGATCCCGGACCGGTTCACCCGCGCGGAGGAGAGCGAGTGGGTCACCACCATGCTCGAGCGGCTCGACCGCTCCGAGCAGCGTCGCCGGCGCACCGACGACCAGCTGATGCGCCGGGCACGCGAGCTGTGCCAGGAGTACCTCTTCGACAAGGTCGAGCCGACCTCGGTCCGCTGGGTCGGCAACATGACCACGCGGTGGGCCTCGTGCACCACGACCACCGGTGAGATCCGGCTCTCCGACCGGTTGCAGCCGATGCCCGCGTGGGTGGTCGACTACGTGCTGCTCCACGAGCTGGCCCACCTGATCGAGCCGAGCCACAACAAGCGGTTCTGGCACTGGGTCGACCGGTTCCCGAAGGCGGAGCGGGCCAAGGGCTACCTCGAGGGCGCCGCGCACGCGGCCGCGCTCGACCTGGCGCCCTGCGAGGAGGACGACGAAGGCCCGGGGGACGGACCGGCCGAGGGTGAGCTCTTCTAGCCCTCGAGCGCCAGCCGGATCATCTGGACCATGTCCGGCTCGTCGGTCGGCAGGTCGTCGACCGGCCACCAGCGCACCTCGAGGGACTCTTCGCTGACCACCGGCTCCACGTCCGCGCCGATCTCGGCGAGGAAGCGCACGTCGAGGTGCTGGACGGTGCCGCGGGGGTCGCAGAACTCCACCGGGTGCTGGGACAGGTGCAACGGCTCGGCGTGCACGACCAGACCGGAGAGCCCGGACTCCTCGTTCGCCTCGCGCAGCGCCGCCCCGGCCAGGGTCACGTCGCCCGGCTCGAGGTGGCCGCCGAAGTGGAACCACTTCCGGGCCTTGCGGTGCAGGTTGAGCAGGACGTGCTGGTGGTCGTGGCTGACCACCAGCGCGCCGGCCGTGAGGTGCGCGGGGAAGCAGGATCGCCAGAGGCCGTCCTCGTGGCGGCGCAGGTGCTCGACGTACGACGTGCGCAGCCGGGCCTGCTCCTGGTCGTGCCCTGGGTCAGGCGCTCGCCAGTGGGTGAGCACGTCGAGCGCGTCGGCGTGCAGGCTCACCCGTCGGCCGACTGGTCGCCATCCGATCCGTCGTCGCCCGTGTCCGTGTCCCTGTCCTGGGGGCCGGTCTCCTTGTCGAGGAGCTCGCCGATCGCCTTGTCGAAGTCCTCGTCGCTGAGCTCGGCCACCTCGGGCAGGTCCTCGCGGAAGCCGAGCGGGTCGTCGAGGTCGGCGGCCGTCGGCAGCAGGTCGGGGTGCGCCCAGACGGCGTCGCGGGCCTCGATGCCCTGTCGCGAGCGCAGCGAGCCCCACAGCGTGGAGGCGTCGCGCAGCCGGCGGGGACGCAGCTCGAGCCCGACCAGCGCGGCGAACGTCTCCTCGGCGGGGCCTCCGGCGGCCCGGCGACGCCGGATCGCCTCCTGCATCTTCGAGGCAGCCGGCATCCGCTCGGCCGTCGCCTGGCCGACCACGTCGTCGACCCAGCCCTCGACCAGGGCCAGCGTCGTCTCCAGCCGGCCCAGCGCCGCCTTCTGCTCGGCGCTCTGCTGGGGCTCGAACAGGCCGCCCTCGAGCGCCTGCTGGATCGCCTCGGGGTTGCTCGGGTCGATCGAGCCCATCGCCTGCTCGATGCCGGACATGTCGATGCTGACGCCGCGGCCGAAGTCCTCGACCGAGGCGATCAGGTGCTGGCGCAACCACGGGACGTGCGCGAACAGCCGCTGGTGGGCGGCCTCGCGGAGGCTCAGGTAGAGGAAGACGTCGTCCTCGGTCACGTCGAGGCCCTCGGCGAAGGCCTTGATGTTGTGCGGCACGAGCGCGGCCTTGCCGGCCGGTCCGAGCGGCAGCCCGATGTCGCTGGCGGTGAGCACCTCGCCGGCCAGGCCACCGAGCGCGGCACCGACCTGGCTGCCGAACATCGCCCCGCCGGCCTTGCCGAGCATCCCGATGAGCGGCCCGGCCATGGCCTTGGCCTCCTCGGGCATCGCGTTGCCCATCGCAGCGACCACGTGCTCGGCAACCGGCTCGACGAGCACGCGCCACACGTCGGTGGTCTGCTCGATCCACTCCGCCCGGCTCCACGCCGCCGTGGTGCTCACCCCGGAGGGGAGCACGGTCGCGTCGTCGAGCCAGTGGTCGGCCAGCCTCATCGCGTCGGCGACGGCGGTCTGGTCGTTGCGGTCGGGGCTGGGGTCGGGCTCCTGGGCGGAGGTGCGGCGCGCGATGTCGGTCGCGAGGCTCCAGTTCACCGGCCCGTCGTACGGCTGCATCATGGCCTGCATCTGGCCCATCAGGGCAGAGAGGTCGGGCATGCCGCCGGCGCCGGGCGCACCACCCGTCCCGCCGAGCGCGTTGAAGATCTGCTCGAAAGGAGTGCCCTTGAAGGGGTTCTCGTCGGGTCCGCCTGGGTTGCTGCTCATGGACTCAAAGTTACCGGGCGGCCAAGCGGTCCGGCCACGCCGTACTCTCGGGCGGGTGAGCCCCGGAACCGACGACCGCCATCCGGCTGCTCGACCTGCGCGAGACGCCCCTGGACGCTGCCGAGGTGCTGGCCGCCGTCGCGGACCCCGCCGCCGGGGGAGTGAACCTGTTCGTCGGGGCCGTCCGCGACCACGACGGAGGCCAGTCGGTCACCTCCCTCGACTACTCCGCGCACCCCTCCGCGATCGAGCGGCTGCGCGAGGTCGCGAACGGCGTCGTCGAGGAGTTCGAGGTGATCGCCCTCGCCGCCGTGCACCGCACCGGCCACCTCGAGGTCGGCGACACCGCCGTGATCGTCGCGGTCTCCGCAGCCCACCGGGGCCAGGCGTACGACGCCTCACGGGCGCTGATCGACCGGCTCAAGGCCACCGTGCCGGTGTGGAAGCACCAGGTGTTCGCTGACGGAGAGGAAGAGTGGGTGGGGTCTCCGTAGGGGACTGCACTGGCGGCGACGTCGCCCTCGGCCGGTGATATGCCGCGCGTCAACTGGGTCTCGGTCTCGCATCATGGGCAGATGGAGATCCTGCTCTGGCTCGTGCCGCCTGCTGTCGTGACCGCGGTCGCGATGCTGTGGGTGAGCTGGCTGGGGCGGGCGCGGTCGGTCGGGCCGGACCGGCTCCGACGCCGCGCAGGAGCGGTTCGCCGCGGCGATCATGCGCGACCTGCCCTCTGCAGTGACCGAGCAGGTCAGCGCCCCGCGGCCGGTGCGTGAGCGGAGCACCGGGATCGCCGTACGTCCCTCGCAGCAGCCGATCGTCGACGACGAGCCGCGGCGCTCGGCCTGAGCCTGGCGCCGCCGGCCCAAGAGACAGCCAAGAGTCGGCCAAGAGTCCGCCGAGACCGGCCCGCAGCGTGGGGGTCGGGGCAATTTGCTTGTCCCCGGGTGAGAGGGTTCGCTTATGTTGACCGCCGCCACCCTGTCCTCGGGGGCTTGCGCATGAGGCGCCGCACCTGGGCCGGAGTGCTCGCCGCGGTGCTGGTGCTGGGGCTCGCGGTGGTGGCCCTGAGCAAGCCGGTGCCCTACGTGACCTTCACGCCGGGGCCCACCGTCAACGTGCTCGGGAAGTCCGACAACAAGGAGATCGTCGAGATCTCCGGGCGCAAGACCTACGACGACGACGGCGCCCTGCGGCTGGTCACCGTGATCCCCAGCGGCCCGCAGGAGAAGGTCAGCCTCCCCGGGCTGGTCGCCGGCTGGATCAGCCCCGACGTCGCGGTCTACCCCTACCGCGCGATCTACCAGGCCACCGACACCCGGCAGAGCGTCCGCCAGCAGTCCAGCATCGAGATGGTCTCCTCCCAGGACAGCGCCGTGGCGGCAGCGCTCGGCGCCCTCGACATCCCCTACAAGTCCGGCGTCAAGATCGCCTCGGTCCAGAAGGGCGGACCCGCCGACGGCAAGCTGAAGACCGGAGACGTCGTGGTCTCCGTCGACGGCAAGCCGGTCACCGACGTCGACCAGCTCACCAGTGCCATCCGCCCGCTTCCGGTCGGCAGCGAGGTCACCGTGAAGGTTCGCCGCGACCAGACCGAGCGTGAGTACACGATGAAGACGACCGGCTCCCCGCAGGACAAGAAGAAGAGTGCGGTCCTCGTCTCGATCGCGCCCGGCTACCAGTTCCCGTTCGACGTCAAGCTCAACCTCGCCCAGAACATCGGCGGGCCCTCGGCCGGGATGATGTTCGCCCTCGGCATCTACGACTCGCTCACCCCGGGCTCGCTGACGAACGGCAAGGTGATCGCCGGCACCGGGGAGATCGACGCGGTCAGGGCAAGGTCGGCGAGATCGGCGGGATCCAGCAGAAGCTCGTCGGCGCGCAGGACGACGGCGCCAGGCTGTTCCTCGTGCCCGCGGCCAACTGCGCCGAGGCGGTCAAGGGCCACTACGACCCCGACAAGATGCGGCTGGTGAAGGTGAACAACCTCAAGGACGCCATCGCCGACGTGAAGGCGTGGGCGAAGAACCCCGACGCCGACCTCCCGGGGTGCGCGGCATGAGCCCCGCCGCTCGACCGGCCGAGCCCTCGCCGACGTGGTCCGCGAGGTCGAGCTGCACGCCGCGCGCGCCGGGTGGGACCAGCCGGCGCAGCTGTTCGCGCTGGTGGAGACCGCCGAGCTGCTCCAGCGAGAACCCCAGCTCGCCGAGCTGCTCGGGGTCGAGGCGGACACCAGTGGTCTCACGCCGGTGGAGCAGGAGACCGTCTCAGACAGCCTCGAGGAGCTGCTGCCCACGATCGTGTGGCCCCCCGAGGTCGCCGGCTGTGCCGTGATCGTGGAGGCGCTCACCGTGCCGCCCGGTGCGGGCGACGTACCGGCCGAGGTGGAGGCCGCCGCCGAGTTCGTCGCGGCCCACCCCGACCGCGAGGAAGCCCGCATCGTCGCCGGTGCCCTGCGCACCGGCGAGAGCTTCTGCGCCATCCGCCAACGTGCCCATGACGAGGACGAGCTGGTGCTCGTCGGCGACGACCTTGTGCCCGCCCTTCTAGAGTTGCTCCACGCCACCCTCGAACCAGATGCCGGAGACTCCCCGAACACGATGAGTGACGCATGAGTGACTTCTTCGCCGAAGAGCCTGGCGGCTCCGCCAGTGGCGGCCCCGGTGGCCGACCGCCCGGCCGGACTTCCACGCGCCGACGCCGCCCGCGCCCGCTGCTGCTCACCGTCGTCGTGGTGGGTGTGCTGGTCGTGGCCTTCTCGCTGTTCGCGGGCATCTGGACCGACAAGCTGTGGTTCAACACCATTGGCTACGGCGAGGTCTTCAGCAAGCTGCTCTGGACCCGCGTCCTGCTGTTCACCGTCTTCGGCGGGCTGATGGCCCTGATCGTGGGCGTCAACCTCTACCTGGCCTACCGGCTGCGCCCGGTCTTCCGGCCGCACTCGCCCGAGCAGGCCAACCTCGAGCGCTACCGCGAGATCGTGACGCCGATGCGCCGGCTGCTGCTGATCGGCGTGAGCGTGATCTTCGGGATCTTCGCGGGCGTCTCCGCGACCGGCAAGTGGCGCACCTTCCTGCTGTGGTCCAACCGCGAGGACTTCGGCAAGGCCGACCCCTACTTCGGCAAGGACATCGGCTTCTACATCTTCAGCCTGCCCTGGCTGCACTTCCTGGTCGACTTCACGATGACGGCCGTGTTCACCGCGCTGCTGCTCGCGGCGGCCGTGCACTACCTGTACGGCGGCATCCGCCTCCAGTCCGCGAGCGACCGGGTCTCCGGTGCGGCGCAGGCACAGCTCTCGGCGCTGGTCGGGGTGTTCCTGCTGCTGAAGGGCGTCGACTACTGGCTCGACCGGTTCGACCTGACCTCGCAGACCGGCGGGCTGGTCACCGGCATGACCTACACGCGCTACCACTCGGTGCTGCCGTCGAAGAACATCCTGATGTTCATCGCCGCGATCTGCGCGCTCCTGTTCTTCGCCAACATCGTCCGCCGCACCTGGCTGCTTCCGGGTGTCGGCCTGGCCCTGTTCGCGATCTCGGCCGTCCTGCTCGGCGGTGTCTGGCCGGGCCTGATGCAGCGGTTCCAGGTCAAGCCCGACGAGCCGGACAAGGAGGCGACGTACATCGGCAAGAACATCCAGGCCACACGCTCCGCCTTCGGGCTCGACGACACCACCGTCAGCGAGTACGACGCGAAGACGGAGCTCTCGCGCCCGCAGCTGCAGACCGACGCAGCCTCGCTGCCCGGCATCCGGCTCGTCGACCCGCAGCTCGTCTCCTCGACCTTCGACCAGCTCCAGCAGGTGCGCGGCTACTACAGCGTGCCCGCCGTGCTGGACGTCGACCGCTACCCGATCGACGGCAAGGAGCGCGACGTCGTGGTCGCCGCCCGCGAGCTGCACCTCGAGGGCCTGCCCGACGCGCAGAAGAAGTGGGCCAACGAGAAGACCGTCTACACCCACGGCTACGGCCTGATCGCCGCCTACGGCAACCAGCGCAACGCCGACGACAAGCCGGTCGGCAACGACGGCGAGCCGGTCTTCGCCGAGGAGGACCTGCCGCCCCAGGGCGCGATCAGCGACCTCCAGAAGGACAAGAAGTACCGCGCCCAGATCTACTTCGGCGAGCACAGCCCCACCTACTCGGTCGTCGGCAAGGCCAAGGGCGGCAAGGACGTCGAGCTCGACGTCCCCCAGGGCAGCGGAACCCCCGGCCAGTCGAAGACCAACACCTACGACGGCAAGGACGGCGTGGGGATCGGCAACATGTTCCGCAAGCTGCTCTACGCCACGAAGTTCGGCGACGCCAACCTGGTGCTCTCCTCGCGGGTCAACGAGAACAGCAAGATCCTCTACGACCGCTCCCCGCGCGAGCGGGTGCAGAAGGTCGCCCCCTGGCTGACGGTCGACTCCGACGCGCTGCCCGCGGTGGTCGACGGGAAGATCGTCTGGATCCTCGACGGCTACACCACCAGCGACAAGTACCCGCTGGCGGAGAAGAAGTCGCTGCAGGAGATGACCTCCGACGCGGTCAACCCGCGCTCGGCGTACGCCACCCTGCCGACCGACAACATCAACTACATGCGCAACGCGGTCAAGGCCACGGTCGACGCGTACGACGGCACGGTCACCCTCTACGAGTGGGACAAGAGCGACCCGATCCTGAAGACCTGGGAGAAGGCGTTCCCGGGCGCGGTCAAGAAGAAGTCCGACATCCCCGCGGACATGCTCGAGCACATGCGCTACCCGGAGGACCTCTTCAAGGTGCAGCGCGACATGCTCGCCGCCTACCACGTGCTCGACCCGAAGACCTTCTACGAGGGCAACGACAAGTGGGACGTGCCGATCGACCCGTCGTCCTCCTCGCGCAAGCAGCCGCCATACCGCCTCTCCGTCACGACGAAGAGCGGTGAGGCTCCCGAGTTCGCGCTGACCAGCGTGTTCGTGCCGCAGAAGAAGCAGAACCTCGCGGCCTACGTCTCCGTGGGCGCCGACGCGGCCAAGCCGCAGAGCTATGGCAAGTTCTCGCTGCTGCGGCTCCCGGACAACACCCAGGTGCCCGGTCCCGGCCAGATCGCCAACCAGTTCAGCAACGACCCGAAGGTCGCCGACCGGCTGCGCGCGTTCAAGCAGGCCGACGCGAAGGTCCTCTACGGCAACCTGCTCACCCTCCCGGTGGGTGGCGGACTGCTCTACGTGCAGCCGCTCTACACGCTGCGTGAGGGCGGCACCGGCAACTACCCGGTGCTGCGCTTCGTGCTGACCTCGTTCGGCAAGGAGGTCGGCATCGGCTCCACGCTCTCGGAGTCGCTGACCGACGTGCTCGGCGCGACGATCGACGACGGGACGCCCAGCCCTGCCAGCAGCACCACGGGCGACTCGTCCTCGGGCAGCGCGAACGACACCCAGGACCTGCCCGTGGCCGCGCTGCGGCTGCTCCAGCAGGCCGACGCCAAGTTCGCCGAGGCCGACAAGGCCCTCAAGGCGGGCGACCTGACCGGCTACTCCGAGGCCGTCGACCAGGCCCGGGCCCTGGTCGAGCGGGCGCTGACGGCGAAGAAGTAGCGGCGCGGCTCAGCCGGCACGAGGAAGCCGCGCACCAGCGCACCGACCTCGTCAGGCTGCTCGAGGTGCAGGAAGTGGCCGGCGTCGTCCACGACGTACGCCGCGCTGCCGGGCGGCAGCACCTCCTCGACGTGCTCGGCGAGCCGCGGGCTGAGGCAGCCGTCGTCGCGACCGTGCAGGTAGAGCGTGCGCACGATCGGTGCCTGGGTCAGCGCCCCCTGCCAGCGGCGGTGGCGAGCGGGGATGCCCCACGGACGCGCAGCGCTGCGGTAGTAGCCGATCGCGGCACGCCGGTGCTCCGGGGTGGCCAGCGAGGTGAGCACGTGCGCGACGTCCTCGGCGGCGTCGTACCCGGGCGACCAGTCGCGCCAGAGCCTGGGCACCAGGCGGTCCAGGGAGCGCTCCGGGAGGAGGGGCAGCTGGTTGAACCCGATGTACCAGCTGCGACGCGCCTGCCCCGGGAGGTGCCGCACCGAGGCCCTGCGCATCGCCGGGATCGGCGGCACCGCCATCGTGACCACGCGGGCGTACGGCGAGTCGCGGTGGGCCGCCAGGGCGCCCGCCGTGAGTGCGCCCCAGTCGTGGCCGACCAGCACCGCGTCGTCGCCACCGCCGAGCGCCGTGTGGATCCCGACGGCGTCGGCCATCAGCGCGCCGACGTCGGTGCGACCGTCGGCCGGGCACTCCGAGGGGGCGTAACCGCGCGTGAACGGCGCCACCACCCGGAAGCCGTCGCGCGCGAGGGCGGGGCCCAGGTGCCGCCAGGTGTGGGCCGTGTCGGGGAACCCGTGCAGCAGCACGGCGAGCGGACCCTCCTCGCCCCAGGTCAGGGCACGGAGCCGGACGTCCTCGAGCTCGATCTCCTTCACAGGTGGCTCAGCCGCGGTCGAGCCGGACGAGGACGCCGCGGTCGAAGGTGCGCGGGTGGGCGAACACGAGGCCGCACGACTTCGCGAGGTCGGTGAGCGCATCGGCCTGGTCGAGGTTGCCGAGCTGCAGCACAGCGGCGCCGCCGATCATCAGGTGGCCGCCGATGACGCGGATGCAGGCCCGGGCGAGGTCGAGCCCGTCGTCGCCGCCGTCGATCGCGATCTCGGGGTCCTCAGGGAACTGGTCGGTGTCGGAGCTGGGCACCCACGGCGGGTCGGCGATGACGAGCGCGAACTGGTCGTCGTGGGCCAGCACCTCCTCGATCTGCCCCTCACGGACCTCGACGTGAGTCGCGAGGCCGGCTGCCTCGGCGTTCTCGGCGATGTAGGCGACGGCTACCGGGTTGAGGTCGACGGCGACGAGCGGACGCGGGTTGGCGTGGATGGCGAGCAGGCCGATGTGCCCGGCGCCGGCGCACAGCTCGAGCACCGGCCCGTCCGGCACCGACTCGAGGAGATCGGCGGCCCACTCCGACTGGGCGGTGGTCCACTCGCGCGGCTCGAGCAGCCGGTCGTCGTACGCGATGTCGAGGGTGCCGAAGCGAGTGGTCTTGCGAGCAGGGGAGTCGGGCACGCGAGGACCGTACCCAGCGTCGGCGGGTCCAGTCACTCGGTGTCCGGTACGGCGAGGACCGTCTCGGTGCTGCGGCCGCGGAGGGTGACGGTGTCGTGCTTGCACCAGTGCCCGGCCTCGTCCTCGCCCGCTGCCTCGACGGCCTCCCAGGACGCCACCACCAGCCCGTCGACCTCCTTGGCGAGCTCGGTCAGGCGGGCGGCGGCGTTCACGGCGTCGCCGATCACGGTGTACTCGAAGCGCGACTCGTCGCCCACGTTGCCGGCGACCGCCTCGCCGGTGGCGACCCCGATGCCGGCCTGTAGATCCGGGACCTCGTCGGCGAGCCGGGCCGCCATCGCGCGGGCGGCGGACAGGGCCCGGCCCGCGTGGTCGTCGACCTCGACCGGAGCCCCGAAGACCGCGAGCACCGCGTCACCGATGAACTTGTTGACCAGACCCTCGCGCCGGTCGACCTCCTCGACGACGACGCCGAAGAAGCGGTTCAGGAGCGCGACCACCTCGGCCGGGTCTCGCTCGGCGGCCAACGTGGTCGAGCCGATCAGGTCGACGAAGAGCACCGAGACGACCTTGGTCTCGCCGCCCAGCTCGACGTCACCCATGGCGGCCGCCTCGGCGACGTCGCGGCCGACGTGCTTGCCGAAGAGGTCGCGCAGCTTCTCGCGGTCGCGGAGTCCCCTGACCATCTGGTTGAACCCGGCCTGGAGCTGGCCGAGCTCGGTGCCGTCGTACACCTGGACCTCGACGTCGAGCTCACCCTCCTCGACCCGCTCCATCGCGTTGCGCACCGAGAGGATCGGGGAGACGACGGCGCGGGCGTTCAGCCAGGTGACGAGCAGGCCGAAGCAGAGCACCACGCCGCCGAGGACGAGGACGACCACGGCGAGCTTGTCGAGGGAGATGTCGCCGCGGGTCAGCGCCAGGATCGCGACGAGCACGAGTCCGGCCACGGGAGCGCCGGTGCCCAGCGCCCAGAACAGCACCATCCGGCGGCGTACGCCGAGCCCGCGGACCTTGAGCCGCTCCTCACCGCTCAACGCCCGCGCGGCGATCGGACGCAGCGCGAACTCGCTGAACAGGTAGGCGATCCCGCAGACGACCAGCGAGGCGATGCCGACCGTGAGGGCCGTCGTGAGCGCCCGGTCGGGCTGGCCGAGCAGGGCGAGCACGGTGAACAGCACGGTGGCGCCGAACCAGAGCGCGGCCTGGATCCGGGTGAGGAACCACGGCACGCCCAGCGCCTGGATCCGTTCCTCGTCGGTCGGTGTCTCGCCGCGGATCGACCAGCGCAGCGCGCGCAGCACGCGAGGCCGTGCCCCAGGTGGCGCCGATGACGATCGCCACCCCGACGTAGACCGGCACGCCGATGGCGAGGGTCAGGACCGTGGCGCGGTTGGCGTCGGGGCTGGGGATGACGAGCGCGGAGAGCACGAGGACGATGCCGGCACCGATCAGGTTGGTGCTGACCAGCAGGATCGTGAGCAGCACCTGGACGCGAATGCGCAGCCGGCGGGTGCCCTGCTCGGCGTCACCGAGCAGCACCGAGCCGTAGGCCGAGCTCGGGCCGGTCTTCACTGCTTCTTCTCCGGCAACGCGATGGCTCCGGTGAGCTCGGGCTGCCAAGGGAGAGCCTGGTTGTGGGCGATCAGCTGGTCGAGCCGCTGCCCCGCCGCCTGGGGGAACGGCGACATCCGGCGGGTGCCGTAGTCGACGTAGGCCTCGAGCGACTCCATGCTCGCGGCCACCTCGCCGCGGGTGTGGTTCACCAGGTAGCTGACGAGGTGCAGCATCCGCGGCTCGCGCGCCAGCAGCCGGATGTGCACGGCCACCTCGTCGTCGACGAGCACCTCGCGGCGGTAGGTGAGGAACTGCTCCAGCGCGAACATCCCGCCGATCCCCGCCTCGGAGGCCTCGTTGCCCGCCCCGAACTCGTCGAAGAGGACCCACTCCGCGTCGTCGAGGATGCCGAGGTAGTGCCGGACGTTGAGGTGCCCGTTGCCGTCGCCGTACTCCTCGGGCACCCGGCGGCTCGGGGCGGCCGGGAGACCGGTGGCTTCGTCGTACGTCGGAAGGGCGCGCACGGGGAGATCATCGCGGATCCTTGTCGCGGGCGAGGTGTGATGTGGCCGACCCCGGCCGGATTTGGTGTACGGCGACCCGCCCGGTAACGTTCTGGAAGCCGACGCGGGGTGGAGCAGCTCGGTAGCTCGCTGGGCTCATAACCCAGAGGTCGCAGGTTCAAATCCTGCCCCCGCTACCATCCGAAGAACCCGCTGACCTGCGGAAACGCACCAGGTCAGCGGGTTCTTTGCTTTCCGGACCCGGGGCTGTCTGGCAGTTTGCGACCAGATCTGCGACCAAAACGTCTTGGGTCGGACTCACCGGTGAGCATGACCCTTGTCTGGGATGGCCGCGAGGGCGCTGCATACCGCCGCGGCAAGGCACCCGGTTCGGAACAGCCGGCGCGCCACGACGAGGGATGGCCGCGAGCGTGCGGACGCCCACCTGCTGGGGGTACTCGAGTTCCACGCCTGATGGCGCCAGAACAAATGCCGCGACGTTGTCCATGGCTGCTGAGGAACCTGGACGCCGGAAGGTCCCGCAGGCGAAAGCGGGCGTACTGTCAAGAGTCGGAGTTGTCCCGGACCCCATCCAACTTCTTCGCCTCTAGCTTGCGAGCACACGATGGACCACCGCTCTGGTACGAACCTGACCAGCACCCGCCTCCTCCGTGTTGCAGGGCTCTCGGCCGTCCTGGCCGGAACCTGCTACGTGCTGGTCGGCGTGTTCCACCCACCCAACGTGTTCGCCTCGGCGACCACCACTCGCTGGGAGATCGTGCACGTGATCGCGTGCGCGATGTGCTTCTTCGGGCTGCTGGGCTTGATCGGGCTGTACGTCAGGCAAGCCGCGAAGGCCGGTTGGATGGGCCTGGCGGGCTTCCTCTTGCTGAGTCGTGTGGTTCGCCATCGTCCTGGGTTTCAGCTTCGTCGAGGCGTTCGTCCTCCCGCACCTGACGACCGTGACACCGGCGTTCGTGCACGGCTGGATGGGCATGTTCAACGGCAACGCCAGCACGGTCAGCCTCGGAGCCCTCCCGACCCTGTGGACGCTCAGCGGGCCGATCTACATCCTCGGTGGGCTGATGTTCGGCATCGCCACCGTCCGCGCACGCATCCTTCCGCGTGGCGCCGGCATCCTGCTGGCCGTCGGCACCGTGCTGGCACCCCTCGCCGGGCTGCTCTCCCTCGCGGCTCAGCCGAAGATCGCGATACCAGTGGGACTCGCACTGGCCTGGATGGGATACGCGCTCTGGTCTGAACGGTCGACACCGACCCCCCAGCCCGAGCAACCAGCGGTCGAGACAGCCGTCTGAGCCACGTCTGCCTATCTCGGCGCCGCAACGTCGCGTCCGTGGGACGACAACCGCGCTGACATCCGTGCGGGGACACCCCCCGGTCTCGGGTGTCGGGCTCAGTTCCGATCACATGCCAAAACGCGTTCTGCGCACAGCTTCGACTGCTGCATCCGGGCCGGTCACCTCGACGTGAGCCGCGGCCTGGCGGCCGAAGAGGTACAGCAGCAACTCGCCTGGACGCCCGACGATGCGAGCCTCAGGGCTGCCGCGCCGTACCCGAACGCTCCGCGAGGTGCCGGCCCAGCAGAGCTCGAGCCCGACGCCGCGCAGACGCCGGGCAAGGAACCAGCGTCCGAGGCTCACGTTGTGCCACAGCGCCTCATCGAGGGCGCCGTCGTGCACCTCGTCGTACACCCCGCCGGTCGCGCTGTCATTGGTCCGGGGAGGGCGCCCGTTGGCTCTGCGGACGTCCTCGTGGTGGACGAAGAACTCGTTGAGGTTCGGGACCCGACGCACCCACCCGAGCCGGAAGAACCCTCGCGGTGGCCCCGAACGCAGTGTTGTGACGAGCTCGGCGAAGTCGCCGAGCGCGAGCGCCCGTTGTCGTCGCTGCGCAAAATGCCCCCAGCGGCCGGGCAGGACGAGCCCGGGACCGGCGAGAGCGTCGCGTTCTCGTAGGACGAGGTGCGCAGCGATGTCGCGGGTCGTCCACGACTCGATCAGGGTCGGCGCGTCGGGACCGAGCTCCTCGAGCAGGTCGCTGAGCCGCAAGCGTTCAGCGTCGTCGAAGCTCATCCCAGCCACATGGGCGGAGTGTAGCCGCGCATCCTGGGGGGTGCGCAGCGCGAGGGGCAGTGCTTCCAGGCGGCATCGGTGGCGAGGTCGGCGGCTCCGCGCTGCGCGGTCACGATGGCGGCGATCGGGATGACCTCCGCCCACGCGTTCTACGCGCGGAAGCGGAGCAGGTACCCCACCCGGCCTCTATCCCGGGGGGGCGAAGTCGCGGGGCATGGCACGGTCGCAGGGGACGGGGCGCTCATCCGAGCCAAGGAACAAGTCCCGTGCTGGTCTCTACGCGGCTTTCTCCAGGCCTGTCAGCGCGAGCGGCGAACTCGTGTGCGGCAGCGTTGAACAGCTCCGCGGCCGCCATCAGGGACTCCTGGTCCTTTGGCGCCATGCCAGCCACCACAGCCTCCAGCAGCTGCTGCGCCGACCCAACACCCGCTCGAGCATCCGCTTGCCGGCCCAAGAGTGATGAGCTTCTCGGCGAGAAGACGGGCACGGGTCAGTGGCAGGGCAGCGCAGCGAGCGACGGGGTGGGGTGCCACTCGTCGGTGAGACCGTTCCACACCGCTACGCCGGAGTGGGCGGCCAGCGACTCGACGGTGGCCTGGGAGAAGCCGCGGTACTCGATCGCGTCGAACAGGCGGACCCAGCACGCGCGCGGAGTCCTTGGCCGACTCCTTGTGGCCCATGTGCCAGCACCACCCGCATCACCTGACCCTTGGATGATCCCAGTGCGCGAAGAAGGGCCAGCTCGCGGGCGCTTTGGCAGGTCGCTCAGGAAGTTCGTGGCGCCCGCAACCATGCTGCCGCCACCAGTCTCGGCCGCGCGGCGCAGCGCTGCAGGATTGGAGAGTGGAAGTTCGTCGGAGACAGCGAGTCGATCAGGAACTGGTAGGCAAGGCGCACCTTTGCAGCGTCGACCTATCTCCAGCCCCCACCGTGAGCACGTCCTCGCCCAGCTTGCATGCCGCGAGATAGGCCCCGCGTAGTGCGAAGAACGCCGGAATCCCCTCCCAGGCTGCATCGGCGAAGCGTCGGTCGGCTCGATCTCGCCGTCGAGGCGTCCGTCGAACCGAACGTGCGGACCACGGCTTCCGGCCCGAGCCTCGCGTGCTGGCCGGGATCCAGTCCGAGGCTCTGAGGGGCGACACCACAGGACAGCGGCCCCCGCGCCGCAACTGGTGGGATCTCGGACCTGTCGGGCACGGGGTGAGGTTGAGCATCATCCGGAGAGAGAGCGGCCTCAGACGCCGGTGCCCGAAGAGCCTTCGGGGCTCCGAAGTGCCCACTCGGCGCTCTGTTCCGTTCTCACGGCGCGGGAGACGACTGCTTGACGCGGTTGAGCACCGAACGGTGACCTCGACGACTGAGGATGGAGGCGTTGCTCTGCCTGCTCAGGATGGAGCAGTTGCTCCGGTCCGAGAGCATCGACATCGCCGACATCCAGGAGCCGATCGAGCCGACGGACATGATCGATCCGATGGAGCCGACCGAGGCGATGGACCCGATGCTGCCGATGGACAGCACCGACCCCTGGGAGCAGATCGAGAGGAACGAGTTCTCGGAACGCCAGGACAGCACGCCGTCAGCCTACTGGCGCCGGGCGTCGGGGTCACTCAGTCGAGGCGGTAGGGGCTGGGGCCGGACACCCAGGTCACGTCGTGCTCGGCTTCGTAGGCCTCGACCGCCGTGCGGATGGTCGCGTAGAAGCGGTCGTCGCTCAGGGCTGCCAGCTCGTAGCTGTCGATCTTGTGCTGCACGGCATCCTTCAGCTCGGCGAAGACGATCCGCGTCCCGACCTTCACGAGGTCGTCGTCGAGGTCCTCGAGCATGTCGGCGGCCGTGGTGTCCAGGTCGGTGATCGGCTCGGCGGCGACGATGATCCAGGCGGGCCGCGGCTCGATGGCTGCCAGGCGGCGTACCTGGTTGCGGAAGGTGCGCGCGTTCGCGAACAGGAGCGGGGCGTCGAAGCGGTAGATGGCGAGGCCGGGCAGGTGCTCGGTGGTCTCCTTGTACGCCGTGTCGTGGTAGCCGCGGACGCCGACGGATCGGCCGAGGATGGCCTGGTGCGGCCACCACACTCGACGGAACACGTTGAGGATGGACATGCCCACCGCCACGGCGATGCCGGGTAGCACCCCGAGCACGGCGACGCTGAGGAACGCGACGAGGGCGAGCACGAAGTCGGAGCCGCGCTGGCGTCGCAGTCGACGAAGCCCGGCGATGTCGGCGAGCGAGAGGGATGCCGCGATCACGACCGCTGCGAGTGCCGGCTGCGGAAGGTCGCGGAGCAGGCCAGGTGCGAACAGCAACATGACGACGATCGCGACGGCTCCGACGAGTCCGGTGACCTGGGTCCGGGCGCCGCTCTGGAAGGCGACCGCCGTCCGCGATCCGCTGGTGCTGACCGGGAAGCCCTGGAAGAACCCGGCAGCGATGCTGGCCGCTCCGACGCCCACCATCTCGCGGTTCCCGTCGATCTCGGTGCCGGTCTTGTCGGCGAACACCGAAGCCGTGGAGATGGTGTCGGTCAGGGAGACCAGGGAGATGCCGAGCGCGCCGGCGAACAGCATGGCCAGGTCCCCGAACGGCACCGTGGGGAGGGTGAACGGAGGGAAGCCCGAGGGCAGCTCGCCGACGAGGGCGACGCCGCGGTCCTCGAGGTCGAACACGGCCACGGCGACGATCGCGAGGACGACCGCGGCGAGGACGCTCGGGAAGATCGGCCACAGGCGCTGGAGGACGATGATCAGCACCAGGCACACCAGCCCGACCGCCAGTGCGGCGCCGACCGTCTCCCCGCCCTGGACCGCCTGGCCGAAGGCGACGGCTTCGTCGATCAGGCCGTCGGCGTCGACGGAGAACCCGAACAGCTTGGGCAGCTGGCTGACGAGGATGGTCAGCGCGAGGCCGTTCATGTAGCCGATCTGGGTCGGCTTCGAGAGCAGGTCGGCGACGAAGCCGAGCCTGAGCACGCCGGCGAGCACGGTGATCGCACCCACCATCAGCGCGAGGGCGGAGCCGTAGGCAACGGCCGTCTCCGGGCTCCCGTCCGCTGCCGCGAGCGGGATGACAGTCGCCGCGATCATCGGACCGAGCGACGAGTCCGGGCCGAGCACGAGGACCCGGGACGGCCCGAACAGGGCATAGCCGATCAGCGCGAGGATGGTCGTGTAGAGACCGGTGATGGCCGGCAGCCCGGCCAGCTCGGCGTACGCCATCCCCTGAGGGATCAGCAGAGTGGTGACCACGAGGCCGGCGACCAGGTCCTTGCCGAGGAGGGCAGGTCGGTAGGACCGGAGCATCGTCAGGCCCGGCACCGCGCGTGACCAGCTCTCCAGCCGAGAACCGGTCTCCGTCGTCACGGTCGTCCTCCTTCCGATCGGCTCCTGGCTCACCGATCTCCGAGGCGATCCGGGCGATCCGACCCGCTGCGCGGGTCATGACTGTCGTTCCGAACCCTAGACACATCGGCGGCCATCCGACACTGCTTGCCGGGGCGTCCTCGCGACTGCTTCAGCGTGGCTTCAGCAGCGGACGCGCACTCTCGGAGAAGCCCACGAAGGAGCACGCCATGAAGCCCATCATCATCACCGCCCTCGCTGCTGTGGTCGCCACCCTGGGCGGGGTCTCCGGGGCGGCCGTGTCGACCGGTGCCTCCGCTCCGCCCGCAGCCGGGACGACCGTGACCCCGGACCAGTTCGACGACCCTCGGCCGAACCGGTACTTCCCGCTCGACCCGGGGACCGTGACGCGATATCGCGGGACCGAGGACGGTGACACCTACCGCGAGCGCGTCGTCGTCACGCACCGGACGAAGCGGATCCAGGGTGTCACCACCATCGTGGTGCGCGACGTCCTTCGTCGGGCGGATGGCAGCCTGGCGGAGAAGACCCGCGACTGGTACGCGCCCGACGACGAGGGCAACGTCTGGTACTTCGGCGAGGCGACAGCGACGTACGACGAGCACGGCGACCTCGAGAGCCGGGAGGGATCCTGGCAGTCCGGTGTCGACGGCGCTGTCGCGGGCATGGTCATGCCCGCGCACCCCCGCCCCGCCGCGGCGTACCGACAGGAGTACTACCGCGGCCACGCCGAGGACCAGGCCTGGATCGTGCAGCGCAACGCCTCGACCACCGTGCCCTACGGAAAGCTCCACCACCTGGTGCGCAGCTTCGAGTGGACCCGGCTCGAGAAGCCGGTGCTCTCCCTCAAGCTCTACGCCCCGGGGATCGGCATCGTCCGCGAGAAGGACATGTCCGGCGGCGACGAGTCCTTCGTCCTCGTCTCCGTGCGACACCGCTGAGAGTGATCGGCGGGCCGCTCAGCGCCGCGGTTGCGTCACTACCTTCTTCGCGCGCTCCTGCGCCTGGAGCACCGAGGCCGACACCTTGCTGCGCTTCAATGCGGCGTCAGGCAGGGTGCTGGGCTTGGAGGGTGTGGAGAGCCAGGTGTCGAAGAAGGCGTCCAGCTGCTGGCCGGAGACCTTCTCAGCCAGGGCGATGAACTTCGGGGTGGTGACGTTGCCGCCGGCGTACTTCGCGGTCCACTGCTTCACGAAGCGGAAGAACGCCGCGTCGCCGATCTTCAGGCGCAGGGCGTGCAGGGTCATCGCGCCGCGGGTGTAGACCGCGTTGTCGAAGATCGCGTCGGGGCCGGGGTCGCCGATGTTCACCGACCACAGCGGGTCGTCGGCGGGGAACGAGGCGTAGAAGTCGAAGTACTGCTGGGCCGTGGCGCGGCCCTTGTGCTCCGACCAGAGCCACTCGAGGTACGTCGCGAAGCCCTCGTTGAGCCAGATGTCCTGCCAGCGGCCGAGGGCGAGGTCGTCGCCGGTCCACTGGTGGGTCAGCTCGTGGGCGACGACGGAGTCGTTGTCCTCGGCGTCGTACTGGAAGAAGTCCTTGCTGTAGATCGGCCGGGTCTGGTTCTCCAGGGCGAAGCCGATGCTCGGGTCGTCGTCCACGACGCCGCCGGCCTGCTTGAACGGGTAGGGACCCAGGACGCTGGAGAGGAACGCCAGGATCTCCGGCTGCTCGTCGAGGGCGGTCCGGGCGCGGTCGCCGATGCTCGGGCGGGTGTCGGAGGCCGCGACGGTCCAGTCGGGGTCGTTGCCCTGGCTGCCGGTCGGTGCGCCGGGCACGGTCCAGCCGTCCATCGTGTCGCCGTCCGGCTCGAACGAGGTGGAGCCGACACCACCGGGTCCGGTGATGTCGTCGACCCAGGCGCCGGCGTAGGAGAACGAGCTGTCGGTGATCACGCTCAGCGAGATCTCGACCTGCTTCCCGGCGTACGTGGAGAGGTCGACCGACCAGGTCTCGTAGCCGTCGCTGGGGCCCGACACCGCGTTCCAGTCGCCCGTGGTGCCGGTCGGCGTGCAGCCGCCCTCCCCGTCGTCGGACTGGTAGTGGGTCAGGAAGGGGTGGTAGTCGAACCAGGACGGGCAGCCGAAGCCGGTGTCCTGCGTGGTGTGCCCGTTGAGGTCGGGCAGCGTGGTCCAGCTGTCCGTGCCGGCCGGGCGCGCCTCGACGGCGAAGAAGTCCCAGTTGGGCTCGGTGTTGCGCTGCACGTGGAAGGTCAGCCGGTTGCCGCCGTACGCCGGCACCGCGATCGTCCGCGTCAGCCGGCTGTAGCCGGAGTCGCTGGCGCCGGAGAGGGCGAACTGCGTGCCGGTGAGCGGCTTCGGGTTCTTGAACAGGGTCGGGTCGATGGCGTCGACGTAGCTGATCCCGGCCTTCTTGTAGGAGCTCAGGTCGAACTGCCCCGTGGTCGCCGTGGCCAGGTAGGACGCCATCGGCTTGGTCATCTTCCACGTCCACGTGGTGAGCCCGCCGTGCACCCGCTTGCCCGCCAGGTAGCCGTTGGAGACGGCCTCGAGGCCGCGGGGCACGGTGATCGCGGTCGTGTACGTCGCCTTGTCGAGCGGGTGGTCGTTCACCGGGAACCACGTGGCGGCGACGTGCGGCTGCCCGGCCACCACCGCTCCGTCAGGGGTCTGGAACCACCCGGACTGGCCCAGGGCCGGCTCGTCGAGCAGGACCGGCACGCCGTGGTACTTCATCGTGACGTGGAACCTCTGGCCCTTCTTCAGCGACTTCTTCGGGGTGATCGACGAGCTCGTGCGCCGTCCGCGTCCACGACGCCGTGACGCCGTTGACCCGCAGCGCGTCGATCGTCAGCCCCACGAAGTCGAGGTTGAACCGGGAGAGCGACTTCTTCGCGGTGGCGTGCACGCCCGTGGTGGCACGGATCGCGTGCGTGGTCGGGTTGTAGCGCACGTCGATCCCGTAGTGGGAGACGTCGTAGCCGCCGTTGCCGTCGAGCGGGAAGTAGTCGTCGCCGATGCCGGCGGCGCCGGGGCTCGGTGGCGCGGTGCCGGCGCTGACCGCGGCTGCTGCCGGCGCGAGGACGAGTGCTGCGGATGCGACGACTGCGAGGACGGTCTTGCGCACGGCTTTGTCCCTTTCCCTATGCCCGATCACCGGGACGGTTTTCGCACCGTCCCACCGGCTGAAGACGCAGGTCAACGGACCGTCTCCGACTGGTCTGTACAACTGCGGGGCGTCGGACGACGAGGTCTGGCGTTCTGCGCTCAGTCGCAGTAGTCGCAGACGCCGGACGCCGGCACCTGGGTGAAGCAGGTCGGGCACAACCGGATCGGCTTCTCCTCCGGCGCCGGCTTGGCCGGGGCGGCCTTGCGGGTGGACGGTGCGCGGGCAGTCGTCTTGCGAGGCGTCGCTGCTCGAGCAGGCTTGGTCGCCCCTGCCTTGCGCACAGGCTTGAAGTGGGCGGTGCGCAGGGGAGTGCCGCCGTCGCGGGGGAGCCCCGTCGCCTCCCAGTGTCGGTAGCACTCGAGCCGCTCGTGCGCGGCGTGGTCGTCGGGGTCGGCCGGGCGGGTTCCTCGGGCGTGCTCGACGGCGTCGGCGTACCCCTCGCCCACGCTGCCCTGGAGGCTCACGCACAGCGAGGACAGCAGTGGTTCTGCGCGGGACTGGGACTCGTCGGTCACCCGCGCGAGCACGTCACCGATCCACTGGTGCATCGGCAGCGTCGTGGTGATGCCGCTGTCCCGCTGCACGGCCGTGGCCAGCTGCTTCCAGGTCACCGTCTTGCGATAACGGCCCGCGGCCTCCAGCAGCACCGGACGCGCGGCCTCGGCCCACGCACTCCGAGCAGCTGACGAGCCGACCTCCGAGGCGTCGCGGGTTTCCGGAGCGGGATCAACAGTCACGCTGACATGTGTACCTGACCGCGCACGCGGAGTCACCGTCGCCCTCATCGGGTGCGCCGCCTGTTGTCAGGTCCCCGAGCCCGGGAGGAGACTGCTCCTGGGTGAACGAGAGCGGCGTCATGGTTGATCTGAGGACGGTGACCGGCGGCACTTCACTACTCGGGGGTGCCGCGTGGGTGGGTGCGTGCCTCGCGCAGAACACCCTGCCGCAGGGCTGCATCGACGAGGGGTGCGACGTCCGTCCGATGCGTGGGTCCTCGACCACTGCGTCCTTGCTGATGGTGGCGGCCGGCGTCCTGCTGGCCGTCACCCTCGCGGGCTTCGTCGTGATGTCGCGGCGTCGCGGTCACTGGGGATCCTCGTCCAGGGTCGGCGCCGTGGCGGTCGCCGCGGGCCTGCTCCTGCTGCTGGCGGCCTCCGTGATGACCGTCGTCGACAACGACTGGGAAGGGATGCCGGGCCTCGTCGTGCCCGGTGTGCTGCTGCTGGTGATCGGCCTGATCCTGATGGCCTGGATGGTGCTCCGGTCCCAGGTGCTGCCCACCTGGGTGGCGGCGCTGATGCTCGTGACCGTGGTGCTCCTGCCGTTCTCCAACGAGCAGACCTCACGCATCCTGCTGGCCGTCCCGTTCGGCCTCGCCTGGATGCTCGCCGGGGCGGTGCTGCTGCGCGGACCTACCCGCGCATCCGCGTAGCGCCGGGGTCGAACAGGCACTCGTCGAGACGTACGGCGCGGCGCCGCTCACCGAGCACCTCGATCTCGAAGCCGTCGTCGGCCGATGCCGAGCTCGGCGGGGACGTAGCCGAGCGCCACCGAGGCCCGGGAGGCATGGGCGAAGCCACCCGAGGTCACCCGGCCGACGACGACTCCGTCGTGCCAGACCGGCTCGTCACCGATCACGTCGGCGGCGTCGGCGCCGTCCTCCACGTCGACCGTGAAGGTGACGAGTCGGCGCTCCGGCCCCGCCTCCTTCAGTCGTACGACGGCGTCCCGGCCGACGAAGTCACCCTTGTCCGGCTTGACGAACAGGCCGAGCCCGGCCTCGTAGGGGTCGTAGCTCGGGCGGTACTCCGTGGCCCACGAGCCGAAGGACTTCTCCAGGCGCAGCGAGTTCAAGGCGTGCCCGCCGAACAGCCGGATGCCGTGCTCCCGGCCGGCCTCCATCAGCAGGTCGAAGAGCTGAGCCTGGTAGGCCGCCTCGACCCAGAACTCGTAGCCCAGGTCGCCGGTGAAGGTGATCCGGCCGACCAGAGCCGGGATCATCCCGACGTCGAGCCGGCGGACGTTCAGGAAGCCGAACGCCTCCCTCGACACGTCGGCCGACGTGAGTGACGCCAGCAGGTCGCGTGAACGCGGGCCGGCGATGGAGAGTCCGGTGAGGCTCGGGCCCAGCGCGCGGTAGCGGACCGAGCCGTCCGTCGGCAGGTGCGCGTCGAACCAGCGCTGGTGGTAGGCCTCGGCCGCGCCGGTGCCGAAGACCATCAGGCGTTCCGGGCCGTCCGAGGCGGTGTCCGCGGGCAGGGCGGCGACGGTGAAGTCACCGACCAGCCGGCCGTCCTCGTTGAGCATCGGGGAGAGGGCGATGCGCCCGGTCGCCGGGCAGCCGGTTGGCCAGGATCCGGTCGAGGTGCTCCCTCGCCCCAGGCCCCGTGAACTCGTACTTGGCGAAGTTCGTCGTCTCGATCAGGCCGACGCCCTCGCGCACGGCCCGGCTCTCCTCGGCGACGGCGTCCCAGGCGTTCGACCGTCGCAGGGTCGCCGTCTCCAGGCGCTCGGCCCCAGGCACGACGTCCTCGCTGCGCTGGAACCACAGCGCGTGCTCCAGTCCGTACGACGCACCCCAGACGGCGTTGGCCGCGTCCAGCCGGCCGTGGATCGGGGTGGTCATCAGCGGGCGCGCCGCGGGGAGCTGCTCGTGGGGGTAGGCGATCCGGAACCGGCGGCCGTAGTTCTCGCGCACCTTCGCGTTCGTGTACGCCGGGGTGGCCCACGCGCCGAACCGCGCGACGTCCATCCCCCACACGTCGAAGCCGGGATCGCCCTGCGTGATCCAGTTGGCCAGCGCCAGCCCGACACCGCCTCCCTGGCTGAGCCCGGCCATCACGCCGCACGCGACCCAGTGGCCGCGCTGACCACGGACCGGCCCGACGAGCGGGTTGCCGTCGGGGGCGAAGGTGAACGGCCCGTTGATCACGGACTTGATGCCGACCTCGTGGAAGACCGGGAAGTGGTCGAACGCCCGGGCGAGGTTCTCCGAGATCCGGTCCAGGTCCGGGGTCAGCAGCTGGTGCCCGAACTCCCACGGCGTCGTCTGCGGGGACCACGGCACGCCGTTCGGCTCGTAGGTGCCGAGCAGCAGACCGTCGCCCTCCTTGCGCATGTAGACCTCGCCCGAGAAGTCCATCGCGTGGAACATCGGGGAGCCGTCGAGCTCGGGCACCGGCTCGGTGACGAGGTACATGTGCTCCATCGCCAGCACCGGCAGCTCGAGGCCACACATGCGCCCGACCTCGCGTGCCCACAGCCCACCGGCGTTGACGAAGTGCTCGCAGGTGATCGTGCCCTGCTCCCCGCAGTCGAGCTCCCAGGTCTGGTCCGGGAGCTGGCGGATCGACTCGACCCGGGTGTGCTGGACGACCTCGGCCCCGGCGAGCTGCGCCGACCGCGCGAAGGCACGGGTCACGCCCGACGGGTCGACGTTCCCCTCGACCGGGTCGAACATCGCGCCGACGAAGTACTTCTCGTCCATCACCGGCACGAACTTCTTCGCCTCGGCCACGCTGATCAGCTCGGTCTCGAGGCCGAGGTAGCGGTTGCGCGCATGGGCCAGGCGGAGCCAGTCCATCCGCTCCTCGGTGTCGGCCAGCAGCACCCCGCCGGAGAGGTGGATGCCGCAGTCGATCCCGGAGACGCGCTGGATCTCGTCGTACAGCTCGACGGTGTACTTCTGCAGGCCCGCGACGTTCGGGTCGCCGTTGAGCGTGTGCATGCCGCCGGCCGCGTGCCAGGTCGAGCCGGACGTCAGCTCGCTGCGCTCGAGCAGCACCGCGTCGGTCACGCCGGCCTTGCTCAGGTGGTAGAGCACGCTCGCCCCGACCACACCTCCGCCGATCACCACGACGTCGGGCGGAACTCCTCATCAACGCTCTCCTTGCGGCCGGTCAGAAAGGCGGGGTCGGAAAAGGCGGGTCAGAAGTCGGTCTTGACGCCGCCCTCGGCGACACGGCGATCGACGTACTCGTCCAGCTCGGCGATCACCTCGGGGGACATCGCCGGCTGCTGGTAGGTGTCGAGCAGCTCCCGGACGAGGCGGGACGCGTGGTCGAGGGCGGTCGGGCTGCCGGCCTCCTCCCACGACTCGTAGTTGCGCCAGTCCGAGACCATCGGCGCGAAGAACGCGTCGCGGAACCGGTCCTGGGTGTGCTGGATGCCGAAGAAGTGCCCGCCGGGGCCGACCTCGGCGATCGCCTCGACCGCCAGGCTGGCGTCGTCGACGATGATCGGGTCGAGGAACGCGGCGACGGTCTGCAGCAGGTCGGCGTCGATGACCATCTTCTCGTACGACGCGCGCAGACCGCCCTCCATCCAGCCGGCGCCGTGCATCACGATGTTGGCGCCTCCCATGACCGCGCCCCAGAGCGAGAACACGCTCTCGTAGCCGGCCTGGCTGTCGACCGCGTTGGCCGCGCAGACGTTGGACGAGCGGTAGGGCACCCCGACGCGCCGGGCGAGCTGTCCGCCCACCAGCGCGGCCTTCATGAACTCCGGCGTCCCGAACGCAGGGGAGCCCGACTTCATGTCGACGTTGGAGGTGAAGCCGCCGTAGACGACGGGTGCACCGGGGTTCACCAGCTGGGTGAACGCGATGCCGGCCAGGGCCTCGGCGTTCTGCTGGACCAGCGCCCCGGCCACGGTGACCGGTGCCATCGCCCCGGCCAGGGTGAAGGGGGTGACCACGATCGGCTGGTTGCGCGGGGATACTGCAGGATCCCCTCGAGCATCGGCTCGTCGTAGCGCAGCGGTGAGCTCGCGTTGACGACCGTGTGCACCGACGGCTCGCGGTCCAGGGTGGCGTCGTCGACCTGGCGGGCGATGCGCACCATCTCGAGGCAGTCGATGTTGCGTTGGGCGCCGAGGCTGTAGACGTGCGGCACCTTGTCGCTGAGCGTCAGCAGCGACCGGGTGGCGTGCAGGTGCCGGACCGAGGCGTGGATGTCGGTCGGCTCGACCGGGTAGCCGCCGAAGACGTGCACCGCGTTGAGGGCGTGCGAGAGCCTGACCAGGTTGTCGAAGTCCTCCCGGTTGCCCTCGCGGCGGCCGTGCGCGAGGTCGCCGACGAACGGGGGGCTGGCCACCGAGGTGAACACGACCGAGTCGCCGCCGACGTGGACGTCGTGGCCGGGGTTGCGCGCGTGCAGGGTGAAGTCCGACGGAGCCGTGGCGGTGAGCGTGCTGACCAGCTCGGGGTCCAGGCGCACGCGGTCACCGTCGACGTCGGCACCCGCGTCGGCCCAGAGCCGGCGCGCGGTCGGGTGCAGGAAGTCGATGCCGGTCTCGGAGAGCACGCGCAGCGACGCGGCGAAGATGGACTCCAGCTGGTCCTCGGAGACCGCTCGCACGGGATCCATGTGCCGTCGCAGCAGGCGCCACGGCGGTTGCGGCCGGCGCGACGGGTCCGGTCTCCCGGTGTCGACGACGGCCTCGCTGGGCCCGGCCGCCGCCCTCGGCGGCAGCGGGAGATGGGGCGGGGTCAGTGGTCATGGTGTGCTCCCAGTCGTCGGGCGGTGCCGGTGCGCGAGACCCAGGCGCGGGAGATGCGCTCGGCCCGGTCGCGCAGCGACGCCTCGATGCTCTCGGTCCGGTCGGGGTTCGGGAACCGGTAGGACGGGCCGTAGGCGTAGAGGGTGGCGACGCCGAAGCCGTGCTCGTCGAGGATCGGGACGGCCCCGCTCGTGAGGCCCTCGACGTAGTCGCCGACGCTCCACCAGACACCGGACGTCGGCGGGTTGGCCAGGTGCTTCTCCAGCGTGGTCGCCTCGGGATGCGCCTCCACGAAGGCCGCGATCTCGGCGGGGCGCCAGGTCGCGACGAGCGCGTGCCCGTGCGGACCCTGCTCCAGGGGCCAGCGGGTGCCCTCCCAGTTCTGCGCCTGCACCGGGCGGGGCGTGTCCACCTGGGCGATGGTCACCGACTCCTCGCCGGTCACCACGGAGAGGCCGACTGCCTCGTCGAGCGTGGTCGCCAGCTCCTCGAGGTAGGGGAACGCGATGTCGCGCAGGCTGGGGTCGCCGGTCTCGTCCACGGCCAGGACGGCGACGGTCGGGCCGATCCGGTAGACGCCGTCGTCGTCGCGGCGTACGGCGTCGAGGTCCTCGAGCGTGCCGAGCAGCCGGGCCGTGGTCGAGGTGGGCAGACCGGTCGCGTCGGCGAGGGTCACCAGGCCACCGGGGCAGTGCGCCACCTGCCCCAGGAGGGCGATGGCGCGCTCGACACTCTTTACACCAGCCATGGCGCGTCGTACGTTACCGCTACACGGGAAGATAGCCAATGATTCCCACCTAGCGGTAATCACCACTTTTCTGAGGGGTGCCGTGACGACCACAGCTCTGGACGCGAGGGCGAGTCGGGACGCCGACGTCGTCATCATCGGCGCGGGAGTGATCGGCTCCGCGCTGGCCTACGAGCTCTCCCGCCGAGGCAGGCGGACGCTGAACCTGGACGCGCTGCCGAGCGCCGGTTACGGGTCGACGAGCTACTCCAGCGCGATCGTCCGGTTCAGCTACTCGACCCTCTCCGGGGTCGCGATGGCGTGGGAGGCCCGGCACTACTGGCGCGACTGGCCGGCCTACCTCGACGGCGCCGGCGGAGCCGACCTGGCCGAGCTGGTGACCTGCGGGATGGCGCTGCTGGACACCTCCGGCGGCCACGCCGCGAAGGTGATGCCGCTGTTCGACGAGGTCGGCATCCCCTACGAGCACTGGGACGCGGGCCAGGTGGAGAAGCGGCTGCCGCTGCTCGACGCGCGCGTGATGGGGCCGCCCGCCGACGTGGAGAGCGACGCCTTCTGGGCCGAGCCGGGCGAGCCGCTGGCCGGCGCCGTCTGGATGCCCGACGCGGGCTACGTCAACGACCCGCAGCTGGCCGCCCGCAACCTCCAGCGCGCTGCCGAAGCGCTGGGCGGCCGGTTCCGCTTCCGTTCCGAGGTGGTGGCCGTCGAGCGCGAGGACGACCGGGTCACCGGGGTGACGCTGGCCGACGGAACCGTCGTACGCGCACCCGTCGTCGTCAACGTGGCGGGCCCGGACTCCGGCCGGGTCAACCGGCTCGCCGGGCTCGAGGGCACGATGTCGATCGGCACCCGGCCGATGCGCCAGGAGGTCCACCACGTCCCGTCGCCGGTCGGGTCCGACGGGCACGTGCTCGACTACATGGTCGGCGACGACGACACCGGCATCTACTTCCGCCCCGAGGCCGGCGGCATGATCGCCGTCGGTTCCCTGGAGCCGGACTGCGACGAGCTCGAGTGGCTCGACTCGACCGACGACTACCAGCACTCGGTCAGCAAGGCCGGGTGGGAACGACAGACGCTCCGGCTGGCCCGGCGAATCCCCGACCTGCGGATCCCCAACCACCCGCTCGGGATCGTCGGCGTCTACGACGTCGCCGACGACTGGATCCCGATCTACGACCGCACCGACCTCGACGGTTTCTACGTCGCGATCGGCACGTCGGGCAACCAGTTCAAGAACGCCCCGTTCGCGGCGCACGCCATGGCCGAGCTGATCGTCGCGGTCGAGGACGGTCACGACCACGAGGCCGAGCCGGTCAGCGTCAAGGGCCCCTACACCGGCGCGGAGTTCGACCTCGCGTTCTTCTCGCGCAACCGCACGCTCAACCCCGACAGCTCGTTCTCGGTCCATGGCTGAGCCACGCCGCCGGGCCGCCACCGTCCCCTGGAGAAGAGAAGCCCATGAGTGATGACGAGCTGGACCTCGCGACGCTGCCCGACGACGAGCTGGTCGAGCAGATGCACGACGACCTGTACGACGGGATGGCCGACGAGATCGACCAGGGCACCCGGATCCTCCTCGAGCGCGGCTGGTCTCCCCAACGCACCCTCAACGAGGCGCTCGTCGAGGGGATGCGGATCGTCGGCGTCGACTTCCGCGACGGCATCCTGTTCGTCCCCGAGGTGCTGCTCGCCGCCAACGCGATGAAGGCAGGGATGGCGATCCTGCGACCACTCCTCGCCGAGACCGGTGCCGAGTCCGTCGGCAAGGTCGTCATCGGCACCGTCAAGGGTGACATCCACGACATCGGCAAGAACCTGGTCGGGATGATGCTCGAGGGAGCCGGCTTCGAGGTGATCGACATCGGCATCAACAACGACGCCGGCGCCTACCTCGCCGCCCTCGAGGAGCACCAGCCCGACATCCTCGGGATGTCCGCGCTGCTCACCACGACGATGCCCTACATGAAGGTCGTCATCGACGAGATGGTCGAGCGGGGGGTGCGTGACAGCTACATCGTCCTGGTCGGCGGCGCTCCGGTGAACGAGGAGTTCAGCGTGGCCGTGGGCGCCGACGCCTACTGCCGGGACGCGGCGATCGCGGCCGAGATGGCCAAGCAGATGGTGCAGGCGCGCCACGCCGCCGCAGGCGCCGCGATCGCGCAGTCGGGCTGATGAGCCCCCGGCGTGCACGCACCCCGACGTGCGTCGTCATCTGGTGGGGCGACATTCCCTCCCAGGTGATGGTGCGCGACGGCGAGCAGGTCCTGAAGGCCGAGCTGCCCGAGCGGTTCCAGCACGCGATCGACCGCAGCGCCATGGGTGGCGGGCAGGCCGGGTCGGACTCCTACCTGACCGGCTGGACCCGCACCGAGCGTGAGATCACGGGCGACCTGCAGGCAGAGCTCGACGACGAGGTCGCCGACCTCGACCGGCGCTACCCGGCCGAGGAGCTCGAACGCCTGATCAAGGCGCGCCGGCGGGCCCGACGCGAGTCCGTCACCACCGACCAGCACCAGGAGAGCGGCACACCGTGAACGAGACCGTCATCAGCTCGGCGTCGCGCGAGGTCGTGATCGGCTACCACCGGCCGTTCGCGATCATCGGGGAGCGGATCAACCCGACCGGGCGCAAGATCCTCGCCCAGGAGATGAAGGACGGCGACTTCAGCCGGGTCCGGGCGGACGCGATCGCCCAGGTCGAGGCGGGCGCGGCCATCCTCGACGTGAACGCCGGCATCCCCCTCGCCGACGAGCCGGCCATCCTGGCCGAGGCGATCCGGCAGGTGCAGTCGGTGGTCGACGTGCCCATCTCCATCGACTCCTCGATCGTCGCTGCCCTCGAGGCCGGCCTGGCGGCGTACGACGGGAAGCCGCTGGTCAACTCGGTCACCGGGGAGGCCGACCGGCTCGAGTCGGTGCTGCCCCTCGTGGCGAAGTACGGCGCCGCCGTCGTCGCCATCACCAACGACGAGACCGGCATCGACGAGGACCCGGACGTGCGCTTCGAGATCGCGCGGATGATCGTCAACCGGGCGTCCGACCACGGCATCCCGGCCTCCGACATCGTGGTCGACCCGCTGGTGATGCCGATCGGTGCGATCGGCTCGGCGGGACGACAGGTGATGTCCCTGGTGCAGCGGCTGCAGTCCGAGCTCGGGGTGAACACCACGTGCGGCGCGTCCAACATCAGCTTCGGGCTGCCCAACCGGCCGACGATCAACGCCGGTTTCCTGGCGATGGCGATCGGTGCCGGCCTGACGTCGGCGATCACCAACGCCCTCGAGCCAGAGGTGCGCCAGATGGTGCGCGCCGCCGACGTCCTCACCGGCAACGACCCCAACTGCGCCAGCTGGATCACCCAGAACCGGCCACCCGAGAGCCAGGAGGAGGGTGCCGGGCGCCGCCGCACGAACCGCCGCCGCGGGCGCGGTGGAGCAGTGGGTCTGGAAGCGGTGCCGGACCCGGTGGAGTGAGGCATGCCGTCCACGGCACCTGAGACGGTCGACGTCTCGTTCACCCCGGCCGGCCGGCGCGGCACCGTCGCCGCGGGCACGACCGTGCTGGAGGCAGCGCGGGCGCTGGGGGTCGACCTCGACTCGGTGTGCGGTGCGCGCGGGATCTGCGGCCGGTGCCAGGTCGAGGTCGGGTCGCGCCCCGGTGTCCAGGCCGATCCCGCCCGCCTCAGTGCGCCGTCGACCACCGAGCTCGGCTACACCGGCCGACGGCCGCTTCCCGCAGGCCGGCGGCTGGGGTGTGCGGCGGAGATCCTCGACGACGTGGTGATCGACGTGCCGGAGTCGAGCCAGGTGCACCGCCAGGTGGTGCGCAAGGACGCCGGTCGGCTGGAGGTGCCGGTCGACCCGGTGATCTCGCTGCACTACGTCGAGGTGGACGAGCCGACGATGGTGGACGCGATCGGTGACCTGCAGCGGCTCCGGGCGGCGCTCGCCGAGGAGTGGCAGCTCAGCGCGCTCGACGTCGACCACTCCGTGCTGACCGCCCTGCAACCGGCCCTCGAGCGAGGCAAGCGCGGCGTCACGGTGGCGGTCCGGTCGGGGAGGGACGTGGTCGCGGTCTGGCCGGGCCTGCGCGACCGGGTGTACGGCGTGGCCTTCGACGTCGGCTCCACCACGCTCGCCGGTCACCTGGTCGACCTGTTCTCGGGAGAGGTGCTCGCCTCGGCCGGCCGGATGAACCCGCAGATCAGCTTCGGCGAGGACCTGATGAGCCGGGTCTCCTACGTGATGATGCATCCCGGCGGCGACGCCCAGCTGACCGCGGTCGTGCGCCAGGCACTGGCCGCCATGATCGGCGAGCTGGCCGAGGAGGCCGACGTCGAGCCGGCCGACGTGCTCGAGATCAGCCTGGTGGGGAACCCGATCATGCATCACCTGGTCTTCGGGCTGGACCCGCGACCGCTCGGGTCCGCGCCGTTCGCGCTGGCCACCACGGAGTCGGTCACGGTGCCCGCCTCGACCCTCGGCCTCGGCGTGCACCCGGGCGCCCGGGTCTACTCACCGCCCTGCATCGCCGGGCACGTCGGCGCCGACGCGGCCGCGATGGTGCTCGCGGAGGGCCCGCACCACGGTGACGCGCTGACCCTGCTCGTCGACGTCGGCACCAACGCGGAGATCGTGCTCGGCAACCAGGACCGGCTGCTGGCCGCGTCGTCGCCGACCGGGCCCGCCTTCGAGGGGGCGCAGATCTCGAGTGGTCAGCGGGCGGCCCCCGGTGCGGTGGAGCGGGTCCGGATCGACCGCGAGACGCTGGAGCCGCGGATCCGGGTGGTCGGCTCGGAGTTCTGGTCGGACCACCCGACGTTCTCACGGGCGGTCCGCCGCACGGGGATCACCGGCATCTGCGGCTCCGGGATCATCGAGGCGATCGCCGAGCTCTTCCTGGCCGGGGTGATCGGTGCTGACGGCACGATCCGGGAGTCGTCCTCGAGCCGGGTCGTGCCGCACGACCGCACCTTCTCCTACCGGCTGTGGGACGACCCGGTCATCGAGGTCACCCAGGCCGACGTGCGCGCGATCCAGCTGGCCAAGGCGGCGCTGCAGGCCGGTTGTCGGTTGCTGATGGACCAGCTCGGCGTGGACACCGTCGACGAGATCCGGCTGACCGGTGCGTTCGGCAGCCACATCGACCCGTCGTACGCGATGGTGCTCGGGCTGATCCCCGACTGCGACCTCGACCACGTGCACTCGGTGGGCAACGCGGCGGGACGGGGCTCGCTGATGGCGCTGCTGTCGGCAGACGCCCGCGTGGACGTCGAGGCGACGACGGCGCGGATCGAGAAGATCGAGACCGCGATCGAGCCGGCGTTCCAGGCGCACTTCGTGGCTGCGATGGGGTTCCCGCACTCGACCCTGCCGTTCCCGCACCTGGCCGAGCGGGTCACCCTGCCGGTCGCGGTCGCCGCCCCCACCGGGAGGCGGCGCCGCAACCGGGCGCGGTGATCTCGACCAGCCTCAGCTGACCAGGTCGCCGATGTCGGAGAACCCTGACGCGTCGCCCTGACGAACCACGCTGCGGCGGCCGTCGATGCTGACCGGGACGTCGCCGGCGACCGTGATGCGACGGACCTCGCGACGCTGGGTGTCGAAGTCGGCGACGGCGTAGTGCTGGGTGGCGCGGTTGTCCCAGACGGCCACGTCGCCCTGGGCCCAGGTCCAGCGGATGGTGTTCTCCAGCTTGGTGACCCGCGCCTGCAGCAGGTTGAACAGCGCGACCGACTCGGCGGTGTTCAGGCCGATGAAGCCCTTCACGAAGTGCCCCAGCACGAGCGAGCGCTCGCCGGTCTCGGGGTGCACGCGCACCACGGGGTGCTCGGTCTCGAACTTGATCCGCGCGAACTCCGCCCGGCTGAACTGCAGGTTCTCGTCCTGCTTCTCCTCGGCGTTCTCCGAGGCGGCGGCGTAGTCGTAGTCGTTGCTGTGCACGGCCCAGAGCTGGTCGACGAGTGCCTTCAGCGGCTGGGGGAGTGCTTCGTAGGCCGCGACCGTGTTCGCCCAGTTGGTGGTCCCGCCGTACGCCGGGATGGTCACGCCGCGCAGGATGCTGATCGCGGGCACGCGGTCGACGAAGGTGACGTCGGTGTGCCAGGAGTTGGCAGCCATTCCCTTGTTGGCGGCCAGGCTGAGCACCTTCGCGCTGCCCGTGTTGACGGTCGGGTGTGCGGTGGTGAGGGTGCCGAGCTGCTCGGCGAACGCGATCTGGCCCTCGTCGTCGAGGTGGTCCTGGCCGCGGAAGAAGATCACCTTGTGCTCGAGCAGAGCCGCACGGACCGTGGCGACGACGGACTCGCCGAGGTCCTCACCGAGGCGGACGCCGTCGATGCGCGCGCCGATGCGACCGCCCAGCTTCACGACCCGCACGTCGTCGCGGGAGGTCTCGGTCGCGGTGCTCTGGAGGTCGATGGTCATGGGTTCTGCCTTTCGGTTCAGGTGCAGGGCAAGGGGATGGCGCCGTTGACTGAACCCACGGATCCGCTGTCAGGCAAGGGTTTCTCTCACCGTGACGAACAACCGTGTGTCGCATCGTGAGCCGGTCGTCCGCGGACCCGGAGACCTGTTTATGCTCTAAGTCAATCAATCCACACGACTTTTGTCCCTGACGACTTGGAGGACCCATGCTGGTGCTGGCCCGCGGACGCTTCGGCTCCGCGCCCGCACGGGTGCTCCAGCAGGTGCAACGCAGCGGGACGGTCACCCGCGAGGAGCTCGTCCGACTGACCGGCCTCAGCCCCGCCACGGTCGCCCGCACCGTCGGCGTGATGGTCGAGGAGTTCCTGCTGCGCGAGCGACCGGACCTGGCACGCGACGGCGCCGTGGGCCGGCCGCGCGTGCCGCTCGAGATCGACTCGGGCCGGCACTCCGTGCTCGGCGTGCACGTCGGCAAGCGGGTGACCACCGTCGGGCTGGTGGCACTGGACGGGCGGGTCGTCGGCCAGAGCCGCTTCCGCACGGGCGGGGACCTGGAGGAGCTCGTCGAGCGTGCCTCCCGGTTGGCCAACAACCTCGTCTCGGAGTCGCTGGAGCGCACCGTCCTCGCGGTCGGCCTGGTGGCGCCCTGGGAGGAGATCCCCTACGGCGAGCGGGAGCTCGCGGACGCGCTCGCCCTGCGGACCGGCCTCGAGGTGTCCACCGCCAACCACGTGGCTGCCGTCGCCGCCGCGGAGTACCTCGGTCAGCGCCGCCACGGCGTCCGCTGCACCGCCTACGTCTACGTCCGCGAGACCGCCGGCATGGCCCTGG
The DNA here is from genome assembly GCA_963797525.1 of uncultured Actinomycetota bacterium. Lineage (GTDB taxonomy): Bacteria > Actinomycetota > Actinomycetes > Propionibacteriales > Nocardioidaceae > Marmoricola. Next base: position 1,268,892 of record CAWCPT010000014.1, on the reverse strand, counting down.
CCAACGACATGGTCGACCGCACCGAGATCTCGCGGGTCGCGACCCTGACCCACCTGCCGACCCGCTCCGACGCCGCGTGCTCGTGCGGCCAGACGGGCTGCTTCGCCGCGACTGCCGGCGACGACGCCGTCGCCCAGCGTGCGTTCGACGAGGGGATCGTGCGGCGTCCGGAGATCGAGCTGGTGCTCACCGCTGCACGGTCGGGCGACGCCGCGGCCGACCAGCTGCTGCGGGATCGTGCCCGCGTGCTCGGCACCACCACCGCGGTGCTGCGGGACATGATCGCGCCCGACAGCGTCGTGCTCGTGGGTCAGGCGTTCACCGGCTACCCACGCGGCCATCCCCGACATCACCGCGGCCTTTCGCGAGGCAACGACGCTGGCCCCGATGGAGCTCTCCTTCACCCGCTTCGGCACCGGCGTCCAGGCCGCGGCCGCGGGCACCGTGGCGCTCGGCTCCATCTACGAGGACCCGCTCGGCCTGCTCGACCGCGACCTCGACACCGCGAGCTGTTGACGCTCACCGCCTGTCGACGCCTCCGGCGTCGTTCCGTCCTGCCACCGCCCGACCCGACAGCTGATCCCCCGAGAGGAACCACCATGTCCCACCCGAGCACACGCCGGTCCCGAACCCGCCGATCGCGGAGACTCCCCGCAGCCCTCGTCGCGGGGGGCCTCGCCCTGAGCCTCGCGCTCAGCGGTTGCGCCTCGGCCGTCAACCAGGCGAGCGGCAGCGGTTCGGCCGACGCAGGCGCCACGCTGAACATCGGCGTCCTGACGGACCTGCAACCCGCGACGCCGTTCTCCAACGCGAGCGACGCGACCAACGTGCTCATCGGCGCGGTGTACGACACCCTCGTCGACACCCCTGGCGAGGAGGTCGAGCCGAAGCCGTCGCTGGCCACCTCGTGGAAGCTGGCGGAGGACGGGAAGTCGCTCACCCTCCAGCTGCGCAAGGGCGTGAAGTTCCACTCCGGACGGCCGTTCACGTCCAAGGACGTGGAGTTCAGCATCAAGACCTGGGCCGACCCCGCCTGGGCGGTGCAGTTCCAGCGCACCGCGGCAGCGGTCACCAGCTTCGACACCTCCAAGCCGAACGAGATCACGCTCGGGTTCGACCACCCGGTCAGCAACATCTTCGACCTGCTGGACGTCGTGCCGATCCTCGACCAGGACACGTTCACCGAGCTCAAGGCCGGCAAGAAGTACGTCGGCACCGGGCCGTTCACCTTCACCAGCTGGACCCCCGGCTCCGAGCTGAAGTTCGCGCGCAACAAGGACTACTGGGGAGGCAAGGCCAAGCTCGCCGGCATCGACACCAAGGTCGTGGGCGACCCGCAGGCGCTGGCCGCCCAGCTGCGCGCCGGCCAGCTCGACGCGATCATCGGCGGCACCAACCGTGACCTCGAGTCGCTGCGCCAGGGCAAGAAGTTCGACGTGCAGCAGCTCAAGGGTGCCGAGCAGCAGGTCTACGTCGGGGCGAACCTGCAGAACCCCGACCTCGAGGACGTCAAGCTCCGCCAGGCGATCGCGTACGCCGTCGACCGTCCCCGCGTCACCAAGGACGTCTACCGCGGAGCGGGCTACCCGGTGAACCTGCCGTGGCCGAAGTACTCCCCGGCGTACGACGCGAAGGCCAACCAGACCTACGCCCGCGACCTCACCAAGGCGAAGGCCCTGGTGAAGCAGGTGTCGAACGGCGGCACGGCGCCGACGATCCCGCTGCAGTTCGACACCGGCAGCAGCAACCTCGAGGCGGTCGCGCAGATCGTGCAGTCCAACCTCGAGGAGGCCGGGATCAAGGTCGACCTCCAGCCGGTCGAGCACAACCAGTTCATCAAGGCGCTGATCGGCGCCAAGTTCAAGGGCCTCTGGGTCGCGAACCACTCCTACGCGCAGTGGACCCCGTCCACGCTGGCGGTGAGCGCCTACCCGTTCAACGCGGAGCACAACGCCTCGCACTTCGAGTCGAAGGCCTACGCCGCGCACGCCGACGCCGCGTGGAAGGTCCCGGACGGCACCAGCCCGGAGGCGATCGCGTCGTACCGCCAGATCAGCAAGGACTTCCTGGACAACGTCTTCCTGATCGAGCTGTCGGTGATCTTCACCCAGATCGCGCACTCGCCACGGCTGCACGACGTGTCCTGGTCCAAGCGCCAGGAGGTCGACCTCGGCAAGGCCTACCTCACGGAGGGCTGAGGCGATGACGCGCTACCTCCTCCGCCGGGTGCCGTCGGCGCTGCTGGTGCTCGTCCTGGCCTCGATGCTGATCTTCGCGGTGATCCGGCTGGTGCCGGGCGACCCGGTGGCGACGCTGGCGGGCCCGGACGCGACGCCGGAGGCGCGGGCGACGATCCGCCACGAGCTCGGGCTCGACCAGTCGGTCGTCAGCCAGTACGTCGACTGGGTGCACCAGCTCTTCACCGGGGACCTCGGCCGGAGCTACCTGATCGGCGGCGACATCGGCAGCCTCCTCAAGCAGGGTGCGGTCAACACGCTCGTGCTCACTGCGGCCGCGCTGCTGATCTCGATCGTGCTGGGGCTGGTGCTGAGCCTGGTCACCGTGATCGCGGACAAGCCGTGGCTCGACAACCTGCTGGCGGCGGGCAACACGCTCGCCGTGGCGCTGCCGACGTTCGTGACCGGGCTGCTGCTCGTGCTCGTGTTCGCGGTGCTGCTGCCGGTGCTGCCGGCGGGAGGGGTGCCGCCGACCGGCTTCATCGCCCGGCCGGACATCGCGGCGCAGTACCTCCTGCTGCCCGCGCTCTGCCTGGCCCTGCCGACGACGGCGGCGCTGACCCGCTTCCTCACCGACGCGCTGCAGTCGCAGCTGCGGCAGCCCTACGTGCTCACCGCCACGGCGCTCGGCATCTCGCGTCGGCGGATCGTGCTGACCCAGGCGCTGCGCAACGCGCTCCCGTCGACGGTGACCCTGCTGGGCATCCAGGTCGGTGTGCTGCTCGGCGGGGCGGTGCTGGTGGAGGCGATCTTCGCCTGGCCGGGGCTGGGTCGCCTGATCGAGCAGGGGATCAGCAGCCGCGACTACCCGGTCGTGCAGGTGCTGCTGCTGCTGTCCGTGGCGGTGTTCGTGGTGACGCAGCTGGTGTCCGACGCCGTCCACGCGTGGCTCGACCCGCGCGTGCGACTCGGAGGTGAGTCATGACCGAGACCCTGGTCGTCGAGGAGCGCGGCGCCGCTGCCCCTTCCACTGGACGCCACCGGCTCGGGGCAGCGCTGCTGCACGGCCGTGGCCTGCTGGGACTGGTCCTGGTCGGCACGGTCGTGCTGCTGGGGGTGCTCGCGCCGTTGCTCGCGCCGTACGGACCCAACGAGCAGATTGCCGGCGCCAACCTGCTTCCGCCGAGCGCCGCGCACTGGCTCGGCACCGACCAGGTGAACCGCGACATCCTGTCCCGCACGCTGTACGGCATCCGGGTCGATCTCGTGGTGGTGTTCCTGGCGGTGCCACTCGGTGCGCTCCTCGGCGGCTTCCTCGGCCTGATCTCGTCCGCGTGGTCGGGCGTCGACGTAGTGACCCAGAGGGCCTTCGACCTGGTGCTCGCCTTCCCGACGCTGATCCTCGCGATCGCGCTGACCGCGTTCCTCGGCTCGGGGCTGTTCACCGTGGCCGTGGTGATCATGGTGGCCGAGATCCCGGTCTTCGGCCGGATGCTCCGCAGCTCGGCGCTCGTGGTCCGCGAGCTGCCGTACGTCGAGTCCTCGCGCGTCATGGGAGCGACGCAGGGGTGGGTGCTGCGCAAGCACGTGCTGCCCAACTCCCTCGAGCCGGTGATCGTGCAGCTCGCGCTGTCGATGTCCGTGGCGGTGTTCATCGAGGGGGCGATGAGCTTCCTCGGGATCGGCGTACGCCCTCCCGACCCGTCGCTGGGCTCGCTGATCAAGGACGGCGTGCGGGCGATGTACGACGCGCCCACCTTCGCCCTCGGACCCCTCGCCGTCGTCGCCGCCCTCGTGCTCGGGTTCCTGCTCGTCGCGCAGGCGCTGTCGAAGGCACGCGCCCAATGAGTCGTATCGGAGAGACCATGCCCGCCCCCGTCCTGGAGGTCACCGACCTCGCCATCTCCTTCTCCCACCCGCGCCCGGCGGTGAACAGCATCAGCGTGCGGGTCGACCCGGGTGAGGTCGTCGCCCTGGTGGGGGAGTCCGGCTCCGGCAAGTCGATGACGGCTCGTGCTGTGCTGGGCATCCTGCCTCCCGGCGCGGTGGCGACCGGCTCGGTCAAGGTGCACGGCCAGGAGGTGCTGAACGCCTCGGAGTCCGTCCTGCGCCAGGTGCGCGGACGGCAGGTCGCGATGGTCTTCCAGGAGCCGCAGACCGCGCTCAACCCGGTGCGCACGATCGGCTGGCAGATCCGCGAGGCGCTGCGTGCGCACGGGCACACGACCCGAGCCGTCGCCCGGCAGCGGGCGGTCGAGCTGCTCCGCGACGTGGAGATGCCGGAGCCCGAGGTGCGCGTCGACCACTACCCGCACCAGCTCTCCGGGGGCCAGAAGCAACGGGTCGTGCTGGCCCTCGCGCTGGCCAACGAGCCCGACCTGCTCCTGGCCGACGAGCCGACGACGGCGCTCGACGTGACCGTGCAGGCCGAGATCCTCGACCTGCTGCGCCGGGTGCGCGAGCGGCACGGCACGAGCATCCTGCTGATCACCCACAACATGGGCGTCGTCGCCGACATGGCCGACCGCGTCGTGGTGCTGCGCACCGGCGACGTCGTGGAGCAGGCCGGCACCGAGGCGCTCTTCGCGCGACCGCAGCACGCCTACACCCGGACGCTGCTCGACTCCGTCCTCCGGCTGCCGGACGGCTCCGAGGCACCCGCGACCGACGTCGCTGCCGACGGTCGACGAGGGTGCCTCGGCGCTGCGGTTCGAGGACGTCTCCATCACCTACCCGGCACACCACGGTCGCCCTGCCTTCCAGGCCGTCCGCGGGGTCACCCTCGGCGTGCGGCCCGGCGAGGTGCTCGGCCTGGTGGGCGAGTCCGGCTCCGGCAAGACCACCCTGGGTCGTGCCGCCGCGGGACTCGTGCCGGTGAGTGCGGGCTCGGTCGTGGTCGACGGCGTCGACCTGGCGCGTACGTCGCGCGCCGAGCTGCGCGACGTACGCAAGAACCTGGCGTTCGTGCACCAGGACCCCGCCTCCTCGCTGAACCCGCGGATGACCGTGGGCGACTGCGTCCGCGAGCCGCTGGACCTGCACCGGGTCGGCGACGCGACGTCACGCCGCGCGCGGGTGGCCGAGCTGCTCGACGCCGTGCTGCTGACCTCCGACCTCGCCGAGCGACTGCCGCGGGAGCTCTCCGGCGGCCAGCGCCAGCGGGTCGCCCTGGCCCGCGCGCTCGCGCTGCGACCCACGCTGGTGATCGCCGACGAACCGACGAGCGCGCTGGACGTGTCCGTCCAGGAGGAGGTGCTCGAGCTGTTCACCCGGCTGCAGGAGGAGATCGGCTTCGCCGCGGTCTTCATCAGCCACGACCTGGCCGTCGTGCACCACGTCGCCCACCGCGTCGCGGTGCTGCGGGAGGGCGAGGTCCTGGAGACCGGGCGCGTCGAGCACGTCTTCGCGCACCCGAGCCACGACTACACCCGACGCCTGATCGACGCCGTGCCGGGACGGGAGCTGACCTCGTTCCGCGACCGGCGCGAGGGACGGGTCCGGGTGGCCAGCTGATGACACCCCCCGTCGACTCGCGCGGTGACGACCCCGGCCCTGACATCGTCTTCGTGCTGGCCGACGACCTCGGCTGGGCCGACCTCGGTGTCTACGGCGCGACGGACTTCGCCACCCCGCACCTCGACCGGCTGGCCGGGCAGGGCGTGCGGTTCACCCAGGCCTACGCCAACTCCGCCGTCTGCTCGGCGACCCGGTTCGCCCTGATCACCGGGCGCTACCAGTACCGCCTGCGCGGCGGGCTGGAGGAGCCCATCGTCGGCGTGGGGGAGGGGCAGGGGCTTCCGCCCGAGCACCCGACGCTGCCCTCGCTGCTGCGCGACGTCGGCTACGACACGGCGCTGATCGGGAAGTGGCACCTGGGCCGGCCGCCGGAGTTCAGCCCGCTGCGCAGCGGCTACGACCGGTTCTTCGGCAACCTCAACGGAGTCGTCGACTACTTCACCCACAAGTCCGGCGTGGGGGACGACGTGCCGCGCGACCTGTGGGAGGGGGACGTGCCCGTCGAGCGCACGGGCTACTACACGCAGGTGCTGGCCGACGAGGCGTCCGCCTACATCCGCGGCCGGGACGAGAGGCCGTTCTTCCTGTCGCTGCACTTCACGGCGCCGCACTGGCCCTGGGAGGGACCGGGCGACGAGGCGGTCTCCCGCGAGCTCACCGACCTGTCCCACCACGACGGTGGCAGCCTGGCGAAGTACGGCGAGATCGTGGAGGCGCTCGACGCGGCCGTCGGGCAGGTGCTCGACGCCCTCGAGGAGACCGGTCGGGCCGAGCACACGATCGTGGTGTTCACCAGCGACAACGGCGGCGAGCGGTTCTCGAAGACGTGGCCGTTCGTGGGCCAGAAGACCGAGCTGCTCGAGGGTGGGCTGCGGGTGCCGACGCTGCTGCGCTGGCCGGCCCGGCTGGCGCCGCAGGTGAGCGAGCAGGTGACCGCGACCATCGACTGGCTGCCCACGCTGCTCGCGGCGGCGGGGCGGCGACCTGACCCGGCGTACCCCAGCGACGGCGAGGACCTCCTGCCCGTGCTCGACGGGCGGGAGCCGGTGCATCCGCGGCGGCTGTTCTGGCGCTACAAGGCGCAGGGCCAGCGCGCGGTGCGCGACGGTGACTGGAAGTACCTGCGGATCAACGACCACGAGTTCCTCTTCGACGTCGTCGCCGACCAGCGCGAGCGGGCCAACCGTCGCGACCGCGAGCCCGAGGTGTTCGCCCGGCTGGCGAAGGCGTGGGAGGAGTGGAACGACGAGTTCCTGCCGATCACCGACGACGTCTTCACGCACGGCCTACGACCGGAGACGCAGGCGGACCGCTACGTCCCCGATCCACCCTCCCGGCCACCCCGGTGAGGGCGCCCACAGGGTCGGTCGCCGGTCGCCGGCGCCGGACTGACGTACAGTCAACGAGCCGAGGAACCCGCAGACGCCGAGTTCACGACGTCATTTCGCGGTGACCCGCACACCCACGCCCGGCTCGTCGAGAGCCGGCAGGACCGGCTTCTTGGCTTCTCTCAGCACGCTGACCCCGACCACTCCCAGCACCGCGGCGCCTTCCGGGGCACCGCACCGCCCGAGCCTGATGACCGTCGTCCGGCGGGTCTCGTTCAGCATGCTGATCGCGGTGATCGTCCCCGCCACGCTGTTCTACGGCTTCTTCGCGCTCGCCGGCGTGTGGACCGCGATCGTCGTCGCGCTCGTCTGGTCGTACGGCGCGATCGCCTGGCGCGCGCTGACCGGTCGGCGTACGTCCGGCCTGCTGATCCTCTCCGCCCTCCTCCTCACCGGCCGGACGGCGCTCTCGTTCGCCGCGGGCAGCGCCTGGCTCTACTTCCTCCAGCCGGTGATCAGCGACAGCATCGTCGGGGTCCTGTTCCTGCTCTCGCTCGCCAGCGCCCGACCGATGGTGGCGCGGCTCGCCGGTGACTTCTACCCGATGGACCACGAGCTGTCGATGCGCCCGCGGATCCGTCGGTTGTTCTGGCACCTCACGCTGCTGTGGGCCGTGCTCGGCATCGCCCGGGCGTCGATGACGCTGTGGCTGCTGCAGACCCAGACGCTCGACACGTTCGTGCTCGTGAAGAGCATCTCGATGCTGTCGATCAACCTGCTGGCCACCTGCGCCACGATCGGGCTGGCCGTGCTCGTCGCCCGCAAGGAGGGGCTGATGGGTCACCCCGAGCTGGTCCCCGTGCGCGCCTGAGCGTCTCCACCCGTTGGGCGTGCCGGACCAAAAGTCCACCAACCTGATAAACATAGGTGAGGCAACCCCTGACGCACCGTGCGCCCGTGTGTGGCAGTACGCGAAGGAGACGACATGTCGCAGCTGAAGTTCCACTGGTTCCTGCCCACCAACGGCGGGGACGGACGCCACGTCGTCGGCGGTGGTCACGGGGTGAGCGCCGGGCCGTCCGGCCGCCCCGCGAGCGTCTCCTACCTCGGGCAGATCGCGCGCGCCGCGGAGGACGTCGGCTTCGAGGCCGCGCTCACGCCGACCGGTGCCTGGTGCGACGACGCCTGGCTGTCCACCGCGATGCTCAGCCAGGTCTCCGAGCGGCTGAAGTTCCTGGTCGCGTTCCGGCCCGGCCTGACCGCGCCGTACCTCGCCGCGCAGATGGGCGGCACCTTCCAGAACCTCACCGGTGGCCGGCTGCTGCTCAACGTGGTCACCGGCGGCGAGAGCCACGAGCAGCGGATGTACGGCGACTTCCTCGACAAGGACGCCCGCTACGCGCGGTGCGGGGAGTTCCTGCACATCGTCCGCGCGCTGTGGCGTGGCGAGACCGTCAACTTCCAGGGCGAGCACCTGCAGGTCGAGGACGCCGTGCTCGACCAGGTCCCCGACCCGGTGCCCGAGGTCTACTTCGGCGGCTCCTCGCCGGCAGCCGGCGACGTCGCCGCGAAGTACGCCGACGTCTACCTCACCTGGGGTGAGCCGCCCGAGGCCGTGCACGACAAGATCGAGTGGATCCGCAAGCTCGCTGCCGAGGAGGGCCGCGAGGTGCGCTTCGGCATCCGCATGCACACGATCACCCGCGACACCGCCGACGAGGCCTGGGCCGAGGCCGACCGGCTGCTGGCCGGCATCGACGCCGAGGCCATCGAGAAGGTCCAGGCCGGTCTCGCCCGGAGCGAGTCCGAGGGCCAACGCAGGATGCTGGACCTCAACAAGGGCAGCAAGGACGGCCTGGAGATCTACCCGAACGTGTGGGCCGGGGTCGGGCTGGTCCGTGGTGGAGCCGGCACCGCGTTCGTCGGCAGCCACGAGCAGGTGGCCGACCGGATCGAGGAGTACGCCGGGCTGGGGATCGACGAGTTCATCCTCAGCGGCTACCCGCACCTGGAGAGTGCCTACTGGTTCGGCGAGGGAGTGCTGCCGATCCTGGCCGAGCGTGGCCGGTGGGAGCACCCGGCCCCGCCGCGGCGTACGTCCCAGGCGGTGCCGTTCGCCGCCCGCGGCAGCCGATGACGATCGGCACCTTCTCCACCAACCAGGACCTCGACCCGGACCGCGTCCGCGAGGCCTTCGGGATCTTCCCCAGCGGTGTCGTCGCCGTGGCCGCCCAGGTCGACGGCGCCAACGTGGGTCTCGCCGCGAGCTCGTTCACCTCGGTCAGCCTGGACCCGCCGCTGGTGTCCTTCTCGGTGGCCAACCGGTCGAGGACCTGGCCCACGCTGCGCCGGGCCGACCACCTCGGCGTCACGATCCTGGCCGACCACCACGGCGCGGTCTGCCGCCAGCTCGCGGGCGAGGTGGAGCACCGCTTCGACGGGGTGGTCGTGACCGTCACCGAGGACGGCGCCGTCACCCTCGACGAGGGACTCGCCCAGTTCGACTGCACCATCCACCACGAGGTGAAGGCCGGCGACCACACCATCGTGATCCTCCGGCTGCACGCCGTCGAGCACGCCGACACCTCCCAGCCGCTCGTCTTCCACCGGAGTGCGTTCGGGTCGGTGAGCAAGAACGGGTAGTCCAGATCGTTCGGCCGCTCTCCGAGGGGGTGTGAGCGGCATTTTGATCTGGACTACCCGTCTTCCCGGTCCGCACCCAGGAAGTCGGTGAGGGCGGCGAGGGTCGCGGCGGGCTCCTCCTCGGCGAGGAAGTGGCCGCCGCCGAGGGCGTGGCCGCGGACGTCCGCGGCGTACTGCCGCCAGACCTCGAGCACGTCGTAGGCCTGGCCGACGAAGCCCGCGGCTCCCCAGAGCACCAGCGCCGGGCAGCCGATGCGGCGACCGGCGGTGGCGTCGACCTCGTCGTGCTCGAGGTCGATCGAGGCGCCGGCTCGGTAGTCCTCGCAGCTGCCCCGGATCGCGTCGGGGTCGCTGAAGCAGCGGACGTACTCCTCGATGGCCTCCGGTGCGAAGGCCTCGATGCCGTCGCCGCCGGACCACTGCGCCATCTTGCGGCGCAGGTAGTAGTCCGGGTCGGCGCCGATCAGGTGCTCGGGGAGGTCGGGAGCCTGGGCGAGGAAGAACCAGTGGTAGTACGCCGTCGCCAGCGCGCGGTCGACGTGGGTGAACACGTGCCTCGTCGGCACGATGTCGAGCAGCGCCACCCGCGAGACGGCTTCCGGGTGGTCGAGGCACAGCCGATGTGACACCCGGGCTCCCCGGTCGTGGCCGACGAGCGCGAACCTCTCGAAGCCGAGCTCGCGCATCAGCCCCACCTGGTCGGCGGCCATCGCCCGCTTGGAGTACGACGCGTGGTCGGCGTCCGAGGCCGGCCGCGCGGAGTCGCCGTACCCCCGCAGGTCGGCGAGCACGACCGTGTGGTGCTCGGCCAGCGACGGGGCGACCCGGTGCCACATCACGTGGGTCTGGGGGTAGCCGTGCAGCAGCAGGACCGGTGGACCGTCACCGCCCACCGAGGCGTGGATGCGGGTCCCGTCGACGGCGACGTCCTGGTCGTGGAAGGTCTCGAGCACCCCTCCTGCCTACCACTGGTCAGCGCTGGTCGGCGGCGCCGACCAGCGGCGCGGGCTCCGGTACGACGGCAGCAGGGTGGCGCTTCCGGACCCGTGCCCTGTGGTTGAGCGCGCCGATCATGACGCCGCTCACCACGATCACGCCGCCGACGACCTCGAGCGCGGTGGGGATCTCGTGCAGGACCAGGGCAGCGGCACCCATGCCGACCACCGGCACGAGCATCGAGAACGGGCCCACCACGCCGGCGGGGTGCCGGGCGAGCAGCCAGGTCCAGATGCCCGAGCCGACGATCGTGCCGATCAGCACGGTGTAGGCCAGCCCGATCCAGGCCGGCATCGCCTCGGCCGAGAGCGACGTGGCCAGCGAGTCGCCGATCGCGGTCGGGCCCTCGACGACCAGCGAGAGGACGATCATCGGGAGCGGCACGACGACCGACATCCACATCGTCAGGTGCAGCGGGTTCGGCGGCTTCGCGAGCCGGCTGGACAGGTTGCCCAGGGCCCAGCCGAGGGCTGCCAGCAGCACCAGCACGTAGGGGAGCAGCTGCGCCGCCCCGGCGCGGGAGAAGCCCACGAGCGTCATGCCGACCGCGGCGACGGCGAGCCCCACCCACTGCCGGCCGCGCACGTGCTCGTTGAGCAGCAGGGCGCCCAGGACGAGCGTGAACGGACCGGACGCCTGCAGCACGAGCGAGGCCAGTCCGGCCGGCATCCCGGCAGCCATGCCCAGGTAGAGGAAGGTGAACTGGATGACGCCGAAGCCCAGCCCGTAGCCGACCAGCCACCTCGTCGGCACCTGCGGGCGCGGGACGAACAGCAGCGTCGGGACGGCCAGCAGGGTGAAGCGCAGGGCGACCAGGAACAAGGGCGGGAACTGGTCCAGCGAGGCGTGGATCGCGAGGAAGTTCACGCCCCAGATCACGGCGACCAGGCACGCGAGCAGCCGGTGGCTGGTGGGCAGTCCGGAGGTGGGCACGTGTTCAGCATTCGTCGTCTGAGTATGAAGGACAAGCGACAAATACTGCACGGAGTCTTTAGGCTGCCTACATGGACGTCCGCCACCTCGAGCTGCTGCGCGAGCTCGCCGACCGCGGCACGCTGACCGGCGTGGCGGCCGCGACGTACCGCACCCCGTCGGCGGTCTCCCAGCAGCTGCGCTCGGCCGAGCGCGAGGCCGGGGTGCCCCTGGTCGAGGCCCACGGGCGCGGCGTGCGGCTGACCCAGGCGGGAAGGATCCTCGCCGACGGGGCCGTGGACGTGGCGGAGGCGATGGCCCGCGTGCAGCGGGACCTCGACGCGTTGCGGGACGCACCGCAGGGCCTGGTCGCGATCGGGGCCCTGCCCAGTGCGGCGGAGGTGCTGGTGCCCGAGCTCCTGGTGCGGCTGAGGGGCACCGACATCCGGATCGAGTTCGACGACTTCGACATCGCCGAGGCCGACTTCGCGGGGCGTGCGGTCGACCACGCCATCGTGATCGGGCACACCCTCACCGACGACGCCTCGGAGGACGTCGGCCCGTTGCGCCGGAGGACCCTTGCGGCCGAGCCGCTCGACGTCGCGCTGCCGGCCGGTCATCGCCTGGCCGGGCGGGCGGAGCTGACGCCGGAGGACGTGGTGGACGAGCAGTGGATCGGGGTGCCGGAGGGCTACCCGTTCGACACGGTGCTGGTCGCGATCGAGAACCTCACCGGGCGCAGCATCCAGCGGGTGCAGCAGCTGCGCGACAACCGGGTCGTGGAGGCACTCGTGGCCGCCGAGCTCGGGGTGGCGCTGCTGCCACGGTTCACCACGCGGCCGGGCCCTCGGGTGGTGACCAGGCCATTGGTCGGCGTGGGCGCCGTACGCCACATCGTCGCGTTCTCGCGCCGCGACATCGCCGAGCGACTCTCGGTCGCGACGGTGCTCGACCACCTGGTCGACATCGGTTCCGGACTGTCAGCGCAGCAAGGCGCGCGCTGAGCCGGTCTGGCAACCTGCCCGGGGTGGGGGCCGGCCCTGGAGCCGGCCCCGTTCCCCAGGAGCGGTGGGGTGGTGCTTGGGTCAGGCGGACTTGATCGCGGAGACCTCGAACTCGAGGGTGATCTTCTCGCTGACCAGGACGCCGCCGGTCTCGAGCGCGGCGTTCCAGCTGATGCCGTAGTCCTTGCGGTTGATCACGACGGAGCCCTCGAAGCCGACGCGCAGGTTGCCGAACGGGTCGGTGGCTGCGCCCTCGAAGTCGAAGGGGACCGTGACGGAGTTGGTCACGCCCTTGATGCTCAGGTCGCCGGTGAGCTCGAGGCTCGCGGGACCGGTCTGCACGACACCGGTGGAGACGAAGGTGATCGTGGGGAACTCCTCCATGCCGAGGAAGTCGTTGCTGCGCAGGTGCTCGTCGCGCTGGGCCTGGCGGGTGTCGATGCTGGCGGCCTGGATGGTCAGCTCGGCGCTGGACTTGGTGAAGTCCTCGGCGTCGACGACGGCGCTGCCCTCGAACTCGTTGAAGGCGCCGCGGACCTTGGTGACCATGGCGTGGCGTGCGACGAAGCCGATGCGGGTGTGCGCGGCGTCGATCACGTAGGTGCCGGACAGGTCGCCCAAGGTGGCGGGGGTGGTGGCGGTGGTGGTCATGGCTTGCTCCTGAAGGTTGGTCGGTGATGTGTCACTTACATTAGAGAGAACTTAGGTGACGTGTCAACTATTCCCGGGTATGATGTTCCCATGAGTACGGATGTCCGCTGGCTGAGCGACGAGGAGCAGCGCCTCTGGCGACGGTGGTTGCGGCTGAACGCGACCTTGAACGCGACCCTCCACCGCGAGATGCAGGACGACTCGGGCCTCTCCCACCCCGACTTCGAGGTGCTGGTCAACCTCACCGACAGCCCCGAGGGGCGGGTGCGGGTCAGCGACCTGGCCTGCCAGATGCTCTGGGAGCGGAGCAGGCTCTCCCACCACGTCACCCGGATGGAGCGTCGCGGGCTGGTACGCCGCTCAGGCTGCGCCGAGGACGGTCGCGGTGCCTTCATCGAGATCACCGAGCAAGGGCGGACCACGATCGAGCAGGCCGCGCCCGGGCACGTCGAGACGGTCCGGAGGCTGGTCTTCGACGTGCTCACCGACGAGGAGGCCACCCAGCTCGAGTCCCTGGTCGACAAGCTGCTCGCGCGCCTCGAGGCCGCCGACGGGTTGCCGGCCACGGTCTAACCTCGGCTCATGAGCGCCTACTGGATCAGCGTGTACAAGGAGATCGTCGACCAGGACAAGGTGGCGGCGTACGCCGAGCTGGCCGGTCCGGCCCTGACGGGCGCCGGCGGCACCTTCCTGGCACGCGGCACCCCGAAGCAGACCTACGAGTCGGGCGAGGAGACGCGCACCGTGCTGATCGAGTTCCCCTCGGTCGAGGCAGCCCTGGCCGCCCACGACAGCCCCGCCTACCAGGAGGCCCTCGCCGCGCTCGGTGACGGCGCCGTCCGCGACATGCGCATCATGCAAGGGCAGGACTGACGGAGCGCCGGCCGATGACCCTGCTGGAGGCGCTCGGTCGCGCGATCCCCGACGACCGGCTCGTCACGGACGCCGACGTGGTCGCGTCGCTCTCCGGCGACGAGGCGGAGTGGGCGCACGTCGGCAGGGCCGCGGTGGCGCTGCGTGCCCGCACCGAGCAGGAGGTGGCCCACGCGGTCACCGTCTGCGCCGACCTCGGCGTCCCGATCGTGCCGCGCGGGGCCGGCACCGGCCTGTCCGGTGGCGCGAACGCCGTCGACGGGTGCGTCGTCCTCGACCTCTCCCGGATGACGGCGGTCAGGGAGGTCGACGCCGAGAACCTGGTCGCGGTCGTCGAGCCGGGCATCGTCAACGACGACCTCAAGGCCGTCGTGGCCGAGCAGGGGCTCTGGTACCCGCCCGACCCGGCGAGCTCGCCCTGGTCGACCATCGGCGGCAACGTCGCCACCAACGCGGGAGGCCTGTGCTGCGTGAAGTACGGCGTCACCCGCGACTACGTGCTCGGGATGCGTGCCGTGATGGGCGGTCCGGCCGGCTACGGCAACGTGGTCACCCTCGGCCGGCGTACGGCGAAGGGCGTCGCCGGCTACGACCTCACGGCCCTGATGGTCGGCTCCGAGGGGACGCTCGGCGTGGTCACCGAGGTGACGCTGCGCCTGCGCCCGGCCCTCGCCGGCAAGCCGCGCACCGTGGTCGGCGCCTACCAGAACCTCGTCGACGCGGGTGTCGCCGTCGCCGAGGTGACCCGGCGCGGCCTGACGCCGTCGGCCCTCGAGCTGCTCGACCGGACGTGCCTGACCGCGGTGGAGGACTGGAAGCACCTCGGGCTCGAGGCGGACGCCGCCGCGCTGCTGCTCGCGCGGGTCGACACCCCGGGGGAGGGCGGCGATGCCGAGGCGCAGGCCGTCGTCGAGGCGTTCGGCGCGGGTGACCCGATGTTCGCCCTGGTCTCCACCGACGACGACGAGGCCGACGCGCTGTTCGCGGCCCGCCGCCTCGCCTACCCGGCGCTCGAGCGCCTGGGGCCGGTGCTCACCGAGGACGTCTGCGTGCCCAGGTCGGCGCTCCCCACGATGCTCGGCCAGCTCGAGGAGATCGCCCGACGCCACGACGTCACCATGGCGACCATCGCGCACGCCGGCGACGGCAACCTGCACCCCCTGCTGATCACCCCGCCCGGTGACGACGCGGCGCGCACGGCGGCCCAGGCTGCGTTCGAGGAGATGCTCGACGCGGCCATCGCCCTCGGTGGCACGGTCACCGGCGAGCACGGCGTCGGTCTGCTCAAGCGCGACGGGATGCTGCGCGAGCTCGATCCGCGGTCGATCGCCGTGCAGCGCGCGATCAAGGACACCCTGGACCCGCTCGGCATCTTCAACCCCGGCAAGGTTTTGTGAGACGAACGGGCCAGCCGGGTCGACGTGACCCTTTCGCGTCGTATGCTCGATTTCGGCCGGGGTGCTTTGTCTGCTCGGCCGACATCCTCCGCCCAGACCCCGCGGCCCATCCGGTTCGGGGGCGCCACGATGCTGACCGAGGATCGTCTCTCCGACGTGCTGAGCGAGTTCGCTCGCACCCTGGTCACCGACTTCCCGATCCAGGGGATCCTCGACCACCTCGTCCGGCGGATCGTCGACATCCTCCCGATCGACGCGGCCGGGGTCTCGCTGATCTCCGCCACCACCCATCCACAGTTCATCGCCGGCTCGGACGAGTCGGCGGTGCGCTACGAGCACCTCCAGACCGCGCTCGGTGAGGGCCCGTGCCTCGCGGCGTACGAGACGGACGGATCCATCTCGATCCCCGACCTCGAGCTGGACGACCGGTTCCCGCGGTTCGCAGAGCGCGCGCTCGCCGAGGGGCTGGTGGCGGTGTTCACGTTCCCCCTGAGCAACGACGACCGCAACCTCGGTGCCCTCGACCTCTACCGCCGGTCGGCAGGCGGTCTCGACGCCCGCGACATGGCGGCTGCGGGCACCCTGGCCGACGTCGCGACGGCGTACCTCCTGAACGCGCAGGCACGACAGGCGAAGAGCGAGTTCGTGGCGACCGTGAGCCACGAGCTGCGCACCCCGATGACCAGCATCAAGGGGTTCATCGAGCTGCTCCTGGACGGTGAGGCCGGCCCGCTGAGCGGGACGCAGAAGGAGTTCATCGAGGCCATCCGTCGCAACAGCAACCGATTGACCGACCTGGCCAACGAGCTGCTGATGCTCTCGAGCCTGGAGTCGGGTGCCTTCACGCACGAGCACGTGGACGTGGACCTGCGCACGGTCGTGGGTACGGCGCAGGCGACGCTCCAACCGGTCTACGGACCGCGTCTCCTGGAGGTGGTCTTCGCGGTCCCGGAGGAGCCAGTGACGGTGTCGGGTGACCTGCAGAGCCTGGAGAGCCTGGTCTCCAACCTGGTGAGCAACGCGCTCAAGTTCACCGAGGACGGTGGCTGGGTCCGCTGCACTCTCGACGTCGACGACGGCGAGGCTCGGCTCGTGGTGAGCGACAACGGGCTGGGGATCCCCGCGGCGGAGCAGCAGGACCTGTTCACCCGGTTCTTCCGCTCGACCACCGCGCACGAGCACGCGATCCAGGGATCCGGTCTCGGCCTGACCATCGTGGACTCGATCGTGAAGGGGCACGGTGGCGAGATCTCGGTCGTGTCCGAGCACATGGTCGGGTCGACGTTCACCGTCCACCTGCCGCTGTCCGCGGGCGAAGCCGCCTCTGAGTGAGGCGATCTTGAGGCGTTGCCGACGGATCGGACTCCGCGCTGCGGCCTAGCGTGAGGAGCAGACCGACCACACACCCCGCCTCCGGAGGAACCCGTGACCACCTCACCTGCTGCACTCGTCCGCGACGCCGCGCGGCTGCGGACCGCCGACTGCGACCTCGACGAGTTCGCCGACGATCGTCGAGCAGACCACCGAGCTGTCCGGGTTCCCGCTGGCCGCCGACGTGGTCGACAACGTGCTCGTCTACGACGCCGACCGCCTGCGCGAGGCCCGGGCACGGGACGAGGAGGCGGTCGCGGCCGAGCTGGTGCGCGCGCTGACCGACGGTCCGGGCGTCGTGGCGATCCACGGCGCGTTCCCCGACACCGACGTGGTCGACCGGGTGACCTCGGCCTTCGAGGCCATCATCGCGGAGGAGCGTGCCAGCGGGCGGCCAGGTCGGCGACCACTTCGCGAAGGCCGGTGCGAACGACCGCGTGTGGAACGCGCTGGAGAAGCTGGCCGTGCGTGACCCGGAGGCGTTCGTCGACTACTACGCGAACGACGTGGTCGCGCTCGTCTCGCGGTGCGTGGCTCGGTCCGGGCTACCAGGTGACCTCGCAGGTCAACGTCGTACGCCCGGGTGGGCAGGCGCAGGACCCGCACCGTGACTACCACCTGGGGTTCCTCGAGAACGACGTCGTCGAGCAGTACCCCACGCACGTGCACCTGCTCTCCCCGGTGCTGACGCTGCAGGGCGCCGTCGCGCACAGCGACATGCCGGTCGAGAGCGGGCCGACGATGTACCTGCCGTACTCCCACCAGTACGTGCCCGGCTACCTCGCGTGGCGCCTCCCCGAGTTCCGCGAGCACTTCGCGCAGCACTACGTCCAGCTCCCGCTGGCGAAGGGTGACGCCGTCTTCTTCAACCCGGCGCTGTTCCACGGCGCGGGGACCAACGTCTCGGCCGACATCCAGCGCGTCGCCAACCTGCTGCAGGTCTCCTCGGCGTTCGGCCGGGCGATGGAGACGGTGGACCGCGACCGGGTGGTCCGCTGCCGTCTACCCGGTGCTGCTGGACCGCAGTGCGGCCGGCACCCCGGACCCCGGCTCGGCGCCGCCCTGGCCGCGGCCGCCGAGGGTTATCCGTTCCCGACCAACCTCGACCTCGACCAGCCCGTGGGCGGGCTCACCCCTGCCTCCCAGGCCGAGATCGTCCGCGACGCCCTCGCCGCCGACGCCTCACCCGCCGAGCTGGGGGCCCTGCTCGACGCGTACGCCGGCCGGCGCGCCACGAGCCGGCCCTGAGCCGCCGGTGGTCCGCGCACCCAGCCCGGTGCCGGGATGTTCCGCGGTCGCCGCATGCGAAGGCACGGCACGCGCTACGATGGCTCCATCCCAACACCAGCGTGGACGTCCGCTGACGCTCACGCTCCGCACGCTGGTGGTCCGCACGTCGAGTGACCACCAGGGTCCACTCCGGTCGACGCCTCGTCGTCCCGACGCCGACCGTGTGCAGAAGCGATGTCCGGCCAGCGTGCCGGTGCAGCTCACAGGAGGAAGCCTCTTGGCCCGTCGAGGCCAGCGCCAGTCCGGCGCTACCCGCACCACCCGCCGACCGCAGCGCCGTGTCCGCGAGCGCGACAACGACGGCATCATCCCCGTCCTCGCCCGCGCCGTGCGCGAGGTCGAGGCCAGCGTCGAGCGCGGCAGCCTGAAGCAGTCCGACCGGCCGAAGTTCCAGGTCGTGGCCATGCTGATGCGCGAGGAGCGCGCCCGGGTCAAGGCCGACACCGAGATCACCGAGCCCCAGCGCGCCGAGCAGCTCAAACGGCTCGAGGGCATCGCGACGATCCTGGCCAAGACCGCCGCCCGCAACACCTCGCTGCTCGCCCTGCTCGCCGAGGACGCCGTCCTCTCGGCCGAGGCCCGCGTGCTCAAGCGCGAGATGCTCACGGCCGCCGGCCTCGAGGCCGCCCGTGGAGGCGCCGCCCAAGGAGGCCTCCGGCTCTGCACCGGCCGAACGCCGTGTCGTCCCGCAGTCGGTCATCTCCCGCCAGCTCGCCAACCCGTTCCTCGCCCCCGACTTCTCCAACGCACCGCCGCGCGAATCGCGGCCGCGCCAGCTGTCCACCTGGGAGCTCCTCGGCCCGCTGTTCCGGTCCTTCGAGGAGGTGGCCGGGGGCGCGTCCTCCTGCATGCCCCTGCCCGAGCCCGCGTCGCTGAACGCGCCCGGGTGGCCTCGAGCTGATGCCGCACCAGGCCCAGGTCGTCGCGGCAGCCGCAGCCGGCCACCGGACCTTCCTGCTCGCCGACGAGCCCGGTCTCGGCAAGACGGCCCAGGCGCTGCTCGCCGCCCAGGCGGCCAACGCCTACCCGCTGCTGTGCGTGGTGCCGAACGTCGTCAAGACCAACTGGGCCCACGAGGCCGGTCTCTGGACCCCGCGCCGCGCGGCCACCGTGATCCACGGCGACGGCGACTCGATCGACGGCTTCGCCGACATCGTGGTCGTCAACTACGAGGTGCTCGACCGGCACGTCGGCTGGCTCGGCGACCTGGGCTTCCGGGGGATGGTCGTCGACGAGGCGCACTTCATCAAGAACAAGTCCTCCCAGCGTTCCCAGCACGTGCTGCAGCTCTCCGAGCGCATCCGGACCCGCGTCGGCCGTCCGCTGCTGATGGCCCTGACCGGCACCCCGCTGATCAACGACATCGAGGACTTCCGCGCGATCTGGCAGTTCCTCGGCTGGATCGACGACAAGAAGCCGCGCCACGAGCTGATGGAGGCGCTGGAGGAGACCGGCCTGACCCCGCTGGACCCCGGCTTCTACCGGGCCGCGCGGCAGTGCGTGGTCGACCTCGGCATCGTGCGTCGCCGCAAGGTCGACGTCGCCGCCGACATCCCCGCCCGTCGGGTGGCCGACCTTCCGGTCGAGCTCGACGACGAGGCAGGTCGCTCGATCCGCGAGGCCGAGCGCGAGCTCGCCCGCCGCCTCGTGTCGCGCTACGAGAGCGCGCTCGCGACCCGCACCTCCGGCATGGTGGTGGAGGGCATCGACCACGAGCTCGTACGCCGCGTCGCCGGCTGGGAGCGCGAGGACACGACGACCGACAAGTCGAGCGAGAACGTGTTCAGCATGATGCGCCGCATCGGTCAGGCGAAGGCCGGTCTCGCGGCCGACTACACCGCCCAGCTCGCCCGCAACGTCGGCAAGGTCGTCTTCTTCGCCAAGCACATCGACGTGATGGACGTGGCCGAGGAGACCTTCGCCAGGCGCGGCATCCGCTACTCCTCGATCCGCGGCGACCAGACCCCGAAGTCGCGCCAGAAGAACATCGACGACTTCGTCAACGACCCCGACGTCGAGATCGTGGTCTGCTCGCTGACCGCGGCCGGTGTCGGGCTCAACCTCCAGGTCGCCTCCAACATGGTGCTCGCCGAGCTCTCGTGGACCGACGCCGAGCAGACCCAGGCCATCGACCGGATCCACCGCATCGGCCAGGAGCAGCCGGTCACCGCGTGGCGGATCATCGCGGCGCAGACGATCGACACCAAGATCGCCGAGCTGATCGACAGCAAGGCCGGGCTCGCCGCCCGCGCGCTGGACGGCTCGGACGAAGAGGTCTCCTCGTCGGCCGACGTGCAGCTCGAGGCGCTGGTCGCCCTGCTCACCGAGGCGCTCTCCGAGCGGGAGTGACGCCGAGGCCTCCGGAGGGGTTCACCCCGGAAGCAGGCCGCGCTTCCTCAGACCGGTGCGCAGCGCGAAGCCGTCCGGCGCACTGACCGGGGTGTGGACCCCGTCCTCGGTGCCGTGCGGCGCGACGGGTGTTCCGTGGACGACCACGTGCTCGGTCGTGCTCAGCTCCCGGATCGCGATGCCGAGGACCTGGTCCGGATGGGCGGCCGCCGCCTCGGCGTACAACGCGGGGTCGTGCTGGCCGTCGTCGCCGACCAGCAGCCACCGCAGGTCGGGCAGCTCGGCGAACAGCCGCGCCAGCTGGGCGCGCTTGTGCTCCTGCCCCGAGCGGAACCAACCCTGCGGTGTCGGCCCCCAGTCGGTGAGCAGCAGTGGCCCGGGCGGGTAGCGGTGCCGGTCCAGGAAGCTGGCCAGGGCCGGAGCCGTGTTCCACGCGCCGGTCGACAGGTAGACGACGAAGACGTCGGGGTGCGCCTCACCGATCTCCCGGTAGAGCTCGGCCATCCCGGGCACGGTCCGCCGGGCGTTCTCCCGGACCAGGAACGCGTTGCGGAACGCCACCAGCGGCCGGGGCAGCATGGTCTGGATCACCGTGTCGTCGACGTCGCTCACCAGCCCGACCCGGGTCGTCGGTCCGACGACGCGCAGCTTCGCGGCGACCGGTTCGTCGTCGCCCACCGAGAGCAGCGCCGTGGTCCAGCCGGGCTCCAGCTCCGCCGGCAGGAGTACGTCGAGATAGCCGTCGCGGCCACTCGGCACGACATGGGTCTCGGCGCCGATGCGGACGGTGACCGGGATGTCGCCGGCCGACGTCGTCACGAAGCGGCGCCAGCCCCGCCGGTCCTCCCGAGCCTGACGAGGCCCCCCGGGCGGGACGAGCAGGACCCGCCCGAGCACGCGCGCCCAGGTGGTGCCGGCGTACCCCGTGTGCGCGAAGACCCTCGGCGACCAGCCCCGGGACCGCAGGTTGCCCTCGACCACAGCGTGGACCCGCGCCTCGATCCGGACGGACCGGTGCGGCTGTGCCCGCTTCTGCGCAGCGTCCGGGCGATCGGTCATGGGGGCATCCTGCTGCATGGGCGGTCTACCCGGCGAGGGTGCAGCCGTGGGCGGCCCGCCGTTGCTAGGTTCCGAGCGTGTCAGCAGAGACGGAGCCACACGCCAGGCTGCGCCGCCCGGGTCGCTGGGTCCTCCAGCGGGTCGAGCACTCTGCCTGGTTCACGACGCGGGTGACCTGGGCGCTTCCCGACGGCACGAGCGCGCGGTGGTCCTCCCGCCTCGCCCGGCGACGCGGGCGGGTCGAGCTGCACGACGCGACCGGCGTCGTGACCGGCGTCGTCGACGCCGAGCCGGTGACCGCCCGACGGCTGTTCCGGATCAACGTGGTCGCCGCGGTCAGCTTCTTCCTGGGTGGGTCGCTGTTCGCGCTGGGTGCGTTCCTCGCCCAGGTGGGGGACACCTCGACCCGGGCGGTCGACGTCACCTACCTCGTCGGCGGGGTGTTCTTCAGCCTCGGCGGCTACGCCTCCGTGCTCCAGGCGGTGAACACCCCCACCGACATCGACGACCACGGGTCGCTCAGCGCCCGTCGGTGGCGCTGGTGGAGGTTCCAGCCGGACCGCATCGGCTGGCTGAGTGCCACGGTGCTGTTCGTCGGCACGCTGTTCTTCGCCGTGAGCCTCGTCGCCGCGTTCGCCGAGCACCTCACCCCGCGCCAGACGAACGGCTGGATCTGGCTGCCCGACATCACCGGCTGCGTGTGCTTCCTCGTGTCCGGTCACCTCGCCCTGCTCGAGGTCTCGAACGGGCGGTTCGCCCAGCGGTTGACGGACCTCGGCTGGTGGATCGTGGCGGTCAACCAGCTCGGCTCGGTGTTGTTCTTCCTGGCCGGGCTCGCGGCGTTCGTCCGGCCCGCGACCTCCCAGGCGTGGAACATCGGCATCGTCAACTGGGGAACGTTCCTCGGCGCGCTGTGCTTCGCCGTGGCCGGGGTGATGCAGCTCTTCGAGCGGCCCGACACTGCCAGCACCCGAAGTGGGTGATCCCCAAGACGCCTCTCCGGTGCTTGACTCGGAACCATGACGACCGAACCACGCACCCCGGACCCCCAGGCACAGGCTCTCTTCGGCAACCGCTTCCTCACCGAACCGGCGCCCTCGAAGACCTTCCCCGAGGGAGGGATGAGCCCGACCGACGCGATGCGCCTGGTCGACGAGGACCTCGCGATGGAAGGCGATCCCCAGCGCAACCTGGCCACGTTCGTCACCACCTGGATGGAGCCCGAGGCGCAGCGGCTGATCGCCGAGAACCTGCACACCAACTTCATCGACCACGCCGAGTACCCCATCTCCGCGGAGATCGAGCAGCGCTGCATCCGGATGCTGGCCGACCTGTTCCACGCACCCGGCGAGACGACGGGTTGTCGGACCCAGGGGTCCTCGGAGGCGATCATGCTCGGCGCCCTGTCGCTGAAGTGGAAGTGGAAGGAGCGCCGCGAGGCGGCGGGCCGCTCCGTGACCGAGCCCAACCTCGTCTTCGGCGGCGACGTCCACGTGGTCTGGGAGAAGTTCTGCCGCTACTTCGACGTCGAGCCGCGGATCGTCCCGCTGGCGGAGAACAAGTACACGATCGGGCCCGACGACGTGGCCCCCCACATCGACGAGAACACCATCGGGGTGGTCGGCGTCCTCGGGACGACGTTCACCGGCCACATGGACGACATCGTCGGGATCAACCAGCTGCTGCTCGACCTCAAGGCCGACCAGGGGCTCGACGTGCCGATGCACGTCGACGGCGCCAGCGGCGCCTTCGTCTGGCCGTTCCTCTACCCCGACTCGCTGTGGGACTTCCAGCTCGAGCAGGTGCGCTCGATCAACGTGTCCGGACACAAGTACGGCCTCGTCTACCCGGGCATCGGGTGGCTCGTCTTCCGCGAGAAGTCCGACCTCGCCGAGGACCTGGTCTTCTACGAGAACTACCTCGGCAAGACCGACGCGACCTTCACGCTGAACTTCTCCACGGGTGCCTCGATGGTCCTGGCGCAGTACTACAACTTCGTCCGGCTCGGGCGTGCCGGCTACACCTACGTGATGGAGCAGATGCAGGACAACGCCCGGGTGCTGGCGACCAACCTGCGCGAGAGCGGTCGCTTCGAGGTGATCGGTGACGACCTCGAGCAGCTCCCCCTGGTGGCGTTCCGGCTCAAGCCGGGGCACGACGCGTCGTACGACGAGTCCGACATCGCCTGGCAGCTCTCGGCCGAGCGGGGCTGGATGGTGCCGGCGTACACCCTGCCGCCGAAGGCGGAGAACGTGAAGATCCTGCGGGCCCTCGTCAAGGAGACGATGAGCCGCGAACAGGTCGACATGCTCACCGCTGACATCGAGGCGGCCTGCCAGACCCTGGACACCAAGGGCCGGACGACCCACGCCGAGCGCGAGCAGGTCAAGCAGGGGTCGGGCTACTAGCCGGGCGCTAGTGGGTCCGTAGCGGCAGCGTGAAGGAGAAGGTGCTGCCGCGACCGGGGGTGCTCTGCGCCTCGAGGAAGCCACCCATCAGCGTCACCAGCTCCTGGCAGATGGCCAGGCCCAGCCCCGCGCCGCCGTACTTGCGGGTCGCGGAGGTGTCCACCTGGGTGAACGACTCGAACAGGCCGTTCAGCTGCTCGTCGTGGATGCCGATCCCGGAGTCCTCCACGACGAAGCACACCTCGCTGATGTCGCCGAGCCTGGCACCGGCCCGGACGGCCAGGCGCACCTGACCCGACTCGGTGAACTTCAGGGCGTTCCCGAGCAGGTTGGTCAGCACCTGCGAGACCCGCATCGCGTCGCCGACGACCTGCTCCGGCAACTCCGGGTCCACGGTGCAGGCGAGGGTGAGGCCTTCGCGCTCGGCCAACGGTGCCGCCCAGGTCGCGACGTCCCGGACCAGGGAGCGCACGTCGAACGGGGACGCGTGCACGTCGAGCTTGCCGGCTTCGAGCCGCGAGACGTCGAGGATGTCGTTGACGAGCCGCAGCAGGCGCTCCCCGGACCGGTGGATCACGTCGACGAGGTACTGCTGGTGCGGGTCGAGCTCGTCCTCCGCGAGCATCTCGGTCGCCCCGAGCACGCTCGTGAGCGGGGTCCGGACCTCGTGGCTCATGTTGGCCAGGAACAGGGACTTCGCCGCACTCGCCTCCTCGGCGGCACGACGCGTGCGCTCGAGCTCGCGCCGCATCTCGTTGTTCTCCGTGACGTCCTCGGCCACGCCGTGCACGCCGACGACCTCGTCGTACACGATGACCGGCACGGCGGCGATGCTCAGCTCCAGCAGCTGGCCGTCCTTGGTGAGCATGTCCGCCACGAGCTGCTGCGGCTCGCGGTCGAGAGCGCCGGCGAACGCCTCGACGGCAGCTGCCACGTGGTCCGGGACCAGGATCTGGGTGAAGTCGAGCTGCTGGAACTCCTCGAGGCTGTAGCCGCTCATCTGCTGGGCGACCTCGTTGGCGTCGATGAAGGTGCCGTCCCTGTCCAGCGAGAAGGCGGCGTGCGGGTTGTAGGCGAACAGCGAGCGGTAGCGCTCGTTGCTCTCGGCCAGGGCCCGCTCGGTCGCGGACATGTCCTCCCTGGAGGCGCGGCGTCCCCGGGTGGCCCAGCGTGCACCCATCAGGCCCCCTCCCGAGACGATCTGCGCATCTCGGGCACATATTGCCACGCTGCTCGCTCGCGCACGGCTCAAACCGGCAGGTGCGTCGCCGCCCAGCAGTCTCGCCCGGACGGCATCTCAGGCGAGGGCAGGCTCGTCGGTCGCGACCGGCTCCGACTGCGTCTCGGCCTCGGGCACCGGTTGGTCGCCAGGCAGCCACGGCGGCTGGGGTGCGCGCTCGGGGCGGGTCGTCGTCGTGGCCTTGCCCGGGCTGGTCTTCAAGATGGCGCGCGCCTGCCGGTCGACCACCCCGGTGAGGAGCTGCTGCGCGACCCCGAAGGCGAAGGCGTAGGCCAGGATCTGCTGCTGGGAGTCCAGGTCGGAGAACCCGGGGATGAAGTCGCCCCGGATCGCGATCAAGGCGCCCATCGCGCTCACGGCGCCGAGCGGCAGCTTCAGCAGGGCCAGCGCCTGGGGCACGTTGTACGGCGAGGCGGTGCCGCGCATGTTCTTGATGGCGATGATCGCCGCCAGCAGGCCGCCGAGCGAGCCCAGCAGGGTCACGGTGATGACGTCGTGCGGGGACGGCGCCGTGCCGCCGGAGGCGCAGACCATCGAGCCCGGGTCGGGCGCGAAGCAGAACGGCACGTCGGTCGGGTTGAGGTAGACGTAGCCGACGAACAGGAGCATCAGCACCGACATCGCGCCGGCGCCGCCGAGCACCGTGTTGCGGAAGTTCCGCATTCGCGCGTACTCGGCGTCCGAGGCGCTGAACCCGATCTCCACGGCCTTGATCAGGCGGGCCCGGCGTGCGGTGTCGGTCGTCCGGACGTCGAAGAGCTCGAGTGCAGCGACCCGCCGTGGGTCGTCGCGGTCCAGCCCGGCCTCGACGCGGGCGACCGCTTCCGGGATCTCGGCCTCGACCTCGTCCGGGGTGTACAGCCAGGCGATCAGCGACTCCGCTGCGTGCAGGTTCTGGTAGGCGGCCTCCACCAACGTGCCGCGCCACCAGTTGCCGGGTCCGCTGGGCACCGGGTCGCGCCGGAGGGTGGCGTTGCGGGCCGCGTCGAGCCGACGCCGTACCCCCGTCTCGATGGCGGCCTGGGACGCCGTCCAGCTCTTCCGCGCTGCCTTGGCCGCGTTCAGCCGCGTCTCCAGCACGTCGGCCGCGACGTTCACGTCCTGCGCCCAGACGCGCTTGCTCGGCTTGGGTGTGGTCCGGTCTGTCGCCATCTCGGTCTCCCGGCGGTGCTCCTCCGCCACTGATCTACGAGACGCCAGCGCGTTCCGTGATACGACAAGATCAGCGGGGCAACCACGGGAGGACAGATGAACGAAGCTGTTGCCGGAACGACTGCGCTGCGAGCGCTCGCCGCGATCCGGATCGCCAACGGAACCCTCGGGCTCCTCGCGCCGGGCTTCCTGGTCGCGAGGACCAGCGCCGATCCGCACTCCACGGCGCCCTACTACGCCTTCCGGATGTTCGGGATCAGGACCATCGTGCTCGGGATCGACCTGCTCCGGGTCGGTGAGTCGCAGGGACGGGCCCGCAACGAGGCGGTGCTGATCCATGCCACCGACACCGTGTGCGCGGCCCTGGGCGGGATCCGGGGCGACCTGCCGCGGTCGGCAGCCCGGACCACGGTCGCGATCTCGGCGGTGAACACGGTGCTGGCCCTGGTCGCACGCCGCTACGCGCCTGTTCGCTGACTCCTCAGAGGTCGGCGAGGTAGCGCAACGCCCTGGCACCCGGCAGGAAGAAGTAGGCACCGCCACGCACGGTGACGAACGCGGGAACGTCGGTGACGCGGGTGCGCACCGGCACGCCCTGGACGGTGAAGGACGTGCCCCGGTCGGCGTGACCTCCGAGCAGCGGGTCGGCGTCGTCCAGCAGGCCCGCGAAGCTCGGGCTCATCACCCAGGTGTGCGAGATGAACTCGAACTGGCGGGCGATGTCGGAGCAGAGCGCGACGAAGTGCAGCCCGCGGCGTCCGGTCTGGCCGGCGTCCTCCGCCATCGCCGCCTCCGGGGACACCGGCGGGCCGTAGGGCCGGCCGCGGCGGACCAGCCGATGGCGCTTGCCGACGTCGATCGAGTCCTCCGTCCCCGGCTTGGGAGGCAGCGAGTCCCGCGGGTTGGTGCGGCGTACGTGCGCGCCGATCGGGCAGCCGAGACCGTGCGGGTCCTCGGCCTGGTAGCCGAAGTCGTTGTCCTCGGCGAGGTCGGGCCGGTCCGAGTCCGGGGAGCGGGTCAAGGGCGCACCACTCGGCCAGCGGCCCACCATCCGCGACGCCAGGGCGGTGCGCGCGGCCGGGTCCGGCTCCCCGTCCGGCGTGCGGGTGGCCTTGTCCATGAAGCTCCAGAATCCGCCGACGTCCTGGTCCAGGGTGCGCAGCACGAGGTAGCTGCCGCTGCGGCCGAAGTCGTGCGCGTCCTCCAGCCCGGGCGCGACGGCACCCGACGCCGCGTGCTGGCCGTGCGGCCGCTCCGGGAGCAGACCGCCCGGGTCCGCACCAGCGGGGACCAGCGGTGAGCGGGGGTACTGCCCGTGCTCGTTGAGGTAGCCGAGCAGGAACTCGCCGGGCGCGACGGTGTGCATCGGCGGCCCGGCCTGCCCGACGCCGGACATGGCCGGCTGGGAGAGGCCGTCCCGGAAGCCGAAGTGCTCGCCGCGCCCGATGTCCGTGGTGTCGAGGCAGACCACCTCGTGCAGGCCCCCGTCGGCGAACCGCGCTCGCAGCCCGGCGAGCCTGTCGGCGAGACCGTCGTCGTCCGTGGCGAAGACGAGAAGCAGTGCGTGCACCTCCGGGCCGTCCGGTGCGCCCCAGGTCCAGTGCGCCGGCGCCGCAGCCCCCTCGTCGCCGAGCAGCCGGCTGCGGTGGGCGCTGGTGATGCCTTCCAGGAACTCGAGCGAGAACCCTGCGGTGGTCTCGGGCGGCAGGCCCAGCCGGGACAGGCCGGCTGCGGTGAGAGCGAGGTTGAGCGCGCTCGTCGACGGCCGCTCCGCACCCAGGGAGATCTCCGGCAACGCACCGCGCAGCCACGCGCGCGCAGCCTCCGCGTCGGTCACCTCCAGCACGACGTACGCCGCGGCGCGCAGCTTGCCGTAGCCCTGGAGGACCAGGCCCTGGACGTCGCTCGCCTCGATCCCGGTGTTCACAGCAGTCGTAGCCATGCCATCAGCTCCTCCCCGTCGAGCTCGCCGCTGAGGCCCTTGCGCAGCCGGGCGTTCTGGTCGACCGTGACGGCGGCCAGGTCCGGGTAGGCCGAGAACCAGACCTGCGTCGGGCACCTGGTGGCCCCGGATGAAGTTCTTGAACCAGCGTTCGTTGTGAGCGCCGTCGTGCACCATCCATCGCGTGCGCGGGTAGCCGGCCTGCTGGCCGAACACCGTGTTCAGCACCCAGGCGACCTGGTCCACGAAGTCGTTGTTGTAGCTCTCCAGGCTGCCGTCGTAGTAGCTGGTGAACAGCACGTGCTGCTCGGGCCCGACGCGCATGAACCGCGCGAAGTGCACCGTCGTCAGGCCGGAGAGGCTGCCGGTCGTGAAGACGTGCCGCGCCGTGTAGTTGCCGACCAGCTCGGTCAGCCGCGAGGTCAGCTGCCAGAACCGGCCCGGTCGGATCGGCGCCAGGCTGGTGAAGGCGTTCTGGGTGCGGAAGTCCTCGCTGTCCCCGAGTGCGCGCAGCCGCTCGGCGGGAGGCTCCGTCTCGGGGAACGGATCACGCAGCTCGTGCCACCTCAGGGCGAGCAGCCACAGCAGCGCAGCCGGGACGCCGACGGGCAGGGTGACCACCAGCAGTGCGGGAACGGCGATCTTGTGGACCGTCTCCCGCAGCCGCCAGGTGAGCGCGGGCGCGGCTGCGGGAACCAGGGCCCACGACAGTGCCGGGTCCGAGGACACGAGCTCCCGGATCGTCTCGCGCACCTGGTGCGGCGAGAGGCTCGCCAGGAAGTCGGTGCGACGGTCCAGGTAGTCCTCCACCGCAGCGCGCAGCCGTGCCTCGTCGCGCACCTGATCCAGGGTGCGTCCGACCGCGTGCGCGTAGAAGACCTGCGAGTCCTGGAGGTGGCCCCGCAGGAACGTCAGCCTCGCGGAGTCGTCGGGCGCCGAGGGGTAGTCGGCGCAGGTCCCGAACAGCCGGTCGACCCCGGTTCCCGCCACCCGGACGAGGTCACGCAGCCGGTCGCCCGTCGAGGCGTCGCAGTCCAGGGTCATCAGCAGGGTCGGCGCGGTGTTCCCACCGGCGCCCGCGGGGAGGATCACGACGCGCGCGAAGTGCGTGCGCGGCAATGCCGCGAACGGGACGAACGCGTTTCCTCCGGGATCCTGCGCCATCTCCACGACCACCCGCTCCAGCTCCTCGAGCCGGTCGGGCTCGACGCTGCCGGTGATGCTCAGGCCGACCTGGTGCGCCATCGGGACTCCCTGCCTCCGGGACCTTTGCTAGAACGGGTGGTGGATGCCGCCGAGCTGCTGGAGGAGATGACCCCGGTCGAAGGCCACCCTCACCTCGGCGATCCGTCCGTCCCGGATGTGGAAGATGTCGATGCCAGGCACCGCCACGTGACGCTCCTTGAGCTCGATCCCGAGGAACTCGGTCTTGTGCGTCCCGGTCCAGGTGAACCTGATCGCGGCCTTGTCGCCCTCGGCGAAGAAGTCGTTG
The DNA here is from genome assembly GCA_963797525.1 of uncultured Actinomycetota bacterium. GTDB lineage: Bacteria > Actinomycetota > Actinomycetes > Propionibacteriales > Nocardioidaceae > Marmoricola. Next base: position 1,239,092 of record CAWCPT010000014.1, on the reverse strand, counting down.
ATCTCGAAGTGCACGTCGGGGAAGACCTTGAAGAAGATCGAGAAGAACTGCTTCACCTCCTCGTGGCCGTGCGCCTCACCGTCCGGGACGATCGCCGGGTCGTAGAAGGCGATGTCGTCGGTGAACAGCTCGTCGACGTACGCCACGTCCTGCTTGTTGGTGAGCTCGTCGAAGTAGCGCATGGCAACGGCCTTGACCTCATCGTTCGTCATGTCGGCCATCTCAGATCTCCTCCGTGGTCGGCAGCAGCTCGCGGAAGAAGTTGTTCAGCAGCCGGTTGGAGGGGTCGTACTGCCGCCGGTACTTCTCGAAGTAGCCCATCCGCTCCCCGAAGGCCCGGTCCACCTGGCCGCGCGTGAGCAGGTTGGTCTGGTTGAACAACGGCGTGCCGCCGAGCTCGCTGCACAGGGTGTTGTACTCGCGCAGGAACGTGTCCCAGCCGAAGTTGCCGGTGGAGACGGGATCGAAGGTGATCACGGTGCCGTGGTAGCTGTAGGAGAACAGCGAGCTCTGGTCCTCCAGGATGCGGTAGCCCACGCTGAGCAGGTTGATCCGGTAGCCGGTGCGCGCGTAGTGCTCCTTGGAGAACTCGAAGTAGGCCTTCAGCGCATCGAGGTAGTGCTCCTCCGGGAACGCCCAGATGCTGAACAGGTAGCGCGAGTTGTTCGACACGGCCGGGTAGCGGATCTGCTGGGCCATCGGCACCGTGGCCTTCCCCTTGATCACCTTGGTCAGGGCCAGCTTGATCAGGCTGTTGTAGAAGTCGATCAGGGCCGAGCTGAGCCAGCCCCACGTCACCAGCCGGCTCACGTTGAAGCCCCACATGGGCGCCAGGTGGCTCCACACCTCGTTGCGCAGCTTCCACTGCCACTCGCTCAGGCCCCGGTCGGAGTCGATCTCGTGGTACTTGCGGAACTCGACGGTGATCGAGTCCTTGAACGGGTTGATGTAGAGCATCATCGACTCGCCACGGGAGCGCAGCGCGGGCAGCTGCTCGGAGAACTCCTGGAAGGTGAAGGCCTCGTGGTGCACCTCCATGGCGGCCAGCTTGCGCACCCGGAAGGTGGCCTCGTAGACGATCCCGAAGAGCCCGTAGCTGGATCGCGCGACCTGGAGCAGCTCCGGGTCGCTCTCGTCGACCTCGAACAGCTCGCCGTTGGGGAGCACCATCTTGATGCCCACGGCGTACGACGCGATCTGGCCGAACTCGCCGGCCATCGAGGCGTCCTTCGTGCCACCGCAGCAGGCGCTGCCGATGGTCAGGTTGCCGAGCTCGACGTTGACGAAGAACTGGAGCCCGTGCTTGCGGAGCTCCTCGTTCACGTCGATGTAGAGCGCACCGGCCTGGACGGTGACCGTGTCCGTGCCGATGTCGATGATCCGGTCCATGTTGCGGGTGACGATCAGGGTCCCGTCGTCGGCCGTCCCGCAGGCGGTGGTCGAGTGGTTGGAGCCGACGGCCCGCACGGGTGCTGGGTACTTCTCCTCATCGGTGACGATCGCGATGATCTCCTCGACGGTTCTCACCTCGATCACGGTGCTCGGGCTGGACGTGATGCCGCCGAACCAGTTCTTCACTGTGGGAGTGCTCATCTCGGACCTGGCTTTCCTGGACTCATCGTGGTTGTCATCGCTTGGACTTCTGGGCGTCGACCGCTTCCTGCGGGACGACGGAGGACCGGAGCAGGGGTTGCATCAGCTCGGGGAAGAGTCCGGCCATGCGCACGCCGAGGCGCTGGTTCGCGGGAGCGACCAGGACCTCGGCGCGGTTCTTGCGGATCGCGTCGACACAGGCGTCGCTGACCTGTTCGGGCGTGACCTCGGGATGCTTGGCGCGCAGGCCGGTGTCGGCCCACATGCCCGTCCCGGAGACGAAGGTCGGGCTCACCAGCGAGACCCCGACGCCGGTGTGGCGGAGCTCCTCGTGCAGCGCGTGGCCGAAGCCGCGCAGGGCGAACTTGCTGGCGTTGTAGATCGAGGACCGGGGCGTCGCGGCGAGACCCGCCAGCGAACCGACGATGACGACGTGGCCCGAGCCGCGGGCCAGCATGGCCGGGAGCAGCAGCCGGGTCAGCACGATCGTGGACCGCACGTTCAGGTCGACCGCGCGGCAGATGTCCTCGACGCTCAGGTCGGCCAGGTCGCCGTTGGCGGGCAGCCCGGCGTTGGCGACCAGCACGTCGACGTCACCCGCCTGCTCGGCCAGGCGCCGTACGTCCTCGGTGACCGCGAGGTCGGCGCGCACCGTGCGGACACCGCTGCCGAGGGTGGAGGCCAGTCCGGCCAGCTCGGCCTGCCGGCGTCCGCTGACCACCAGGCGGCAGCCCTCACGGTGCAGCCGGCTGGCGATGGCGGCACCGAGGCCGCCCGATGCTCCCGTGACCAGGGCGATCCGGCCATCGAGGTGCGAACCGGACCCCCGGCGTCCGGGTCGAAGGCGCGAACGAGCAGTGGCGGTGGACGATGCTGTCCGTGCTTCGCTCGTGTTCTCCACGGCGTACCTCCGCGCGAGGATCTCGTCCACGCTGGCAGGGGCGTCTGCGGCGTGTCAACGGGTCGACCTCGAAAGGGAGGAGGTATCTGTGCCGGCCCTGATACCGGCAACCGGATTCGGGCTCAGACGGGCAGGTACGTCGAGTCGCTCGCGAGCCTGGTGACCCGGGCCCAGTCGTGGTCGCGCAACGCGTCCGCGGGGGTGATCCAGGTGCCGCCGACGCAGCCGACGTTCGCGAGCCCGAGGTACGACGGGGCGCTGAGCTCGGTGATGCCGCCGGTCGGGCAGAACCGGGCCTGCGGCACCGGTGCGCCGATCGCCTTGAGGAAGGCGACGCCGCCGGACACCTCGGCCGGGAACAGCTTCAGCTCCGAGTAGCCGAGCTCGAGCAGCCGCAGCACCTCGGAGATCGTCGAGGCCCCCGGAAGGTGGGGCAGCCCGGTGTCCTGCATCGCGGAGACGAGGGTGTCCGTCGTGCCGGGGGAGACCAGGAACTGCGCTCCCGCGGAGACCGCGTCCTTGGCCTGGTCCGGCGTGCGGATCGTGCCCGCTCCGACCAGGATGTCCGGGACCTGCCTGGCGATCTGCTCGATGCAGGTCAGCGCCACCGGTGTGCGCAGGGTCAGCTCGATCACCGGGACGCCCCCGGCGACCAGCGCCTCGGCGACGGGGACCGCCTGGGCGACGTCGTCCAGGACGACGACCGGGATCACGGGCACGCGGTCGAGCAGGGATGCATCAGCCGAGCTGGTCATCGAGGTCCTCCCTCTGGTGGTGGGGTGCGGGGAACACGCTGGCGCCCTCGTCCGCAGGACCGACGGTGCTGCGGAACGCGTGGAACAGCTCGCGACCGGTCCCGAAGACGCGCGAGTCGTCGGCGTGGGCGCGCTCGCGCGCGTCCAGGTCGTACGGCGAGACGTGCAGGTCGAGCAGCCCGGCATCGGCGTCCAGGGTGACCAGGTCGCCGTCCTGCACGCGGGACAGCGGGCCGCCGACCGAGGCCTCGGGCGTCAGGTGGATCGCCGCGGGGACCTTGCCCGACGCGCCGGACATGCGACCGTCGGTGACCAGGGCGACCCGCTGCCCGCGGTCCTGGAGCACGCCGAGGGCGGGCGTCAGCTTGTGCAGCTCCGGCATCCCGTTGGCGGCCGGGCCCTGGAACCGCAGCACGGCCACGAAGTCGCCGTCGAGCTCGCCGTCCTGGAACGCGGCGAGGAAGTCGGCCTGGTCGTCGAAGACCCGCGCAGGCGCCTTGACCTGGCGGTGCTCGGGCTTGACCGCGGAGGTCTTGATGACGGCCCGGCCGAGCGGTCCGTCCAGCATCCGCAGCCCGCCGTCCGGGGCGAACGGGTCGTCGGCGCCGCGGAGCACGTCGGTGTCGTGGCTGACCTTGGTGCCCTCCTCCCAGCCGAGCTCCCCGCCGACGGCCGGGCCGGTGAGCCGGGCCTCGGTCGTGTAGCGCCAGAGCCCGTGGCCGGCGACGGTCTGCACGTCGTCGTGCAGCAGGCCGGCCTTGAGCAGCGAGTGCACGGTGAAGGCCAGCCCGCCGGCCGCGTGGAAGTGGTTCACGTCGGCCTTGCCGTTGGGGTAGACCCGGGCCATCGACGGCACCACGGCCGAGAGGTCGGACAGGTCGTCCCAGGTCAGGGTGATCCCTGCGGCGCGGGCGATCGCGACGAGGTGCAGCGTGTGGTTCGTCGAGCCGCCCGTGGCGAGCAGTGCGACACAGCCGTTGACGATGGCCTTCTCGTCCACGATGTGTCCGACCGGGGTGTACCGCTCCCCCCAGGCGGTCAACGCGGTCGCACGGGCGGCTGCCGCGTCCGTCAGGGCCGAGCGGAGCGGGGTGCCGGGGTTGACGAAGCTGGCACCCGGGAGGTGCAGCCCCATCACCTCCATCAGCATCTGGTTGGAGTTGGCGGTGCCGTAGAAGGTGCACGTGCCGGCCGAGTGGTACGACGCGGACTCGGCCTCGAGCAGCTCCTCGCGGCCGATCTCGCCGGCGGCGTACCGCTGCCGGACCGCGGCCTTCTCGTCGTTCGGCAGCCCGGACGTCATCGGTCCGGCCGGCACGAAGACCGTGGGCAGGTGCCCGAAGGACAGCGCGCCGATCAGCATGCCGGGGACGATCTTGTCGCAGACACCGAGCATCAGGACGGCGTCGAACATGTCGTGGGAGAGGGCGATCGCGGTGGACATCGCGATCACGTCGCGGCTGAACAGCGACAGCTGCATGCCGTCGCGGCCCTGGGTGATCCCGTCGCACATCGCGGGGACGCCGCCGGCGAACTGCGCGATGCCGCCGGAGCGGATCACCGCCTTCTTCAGCTGGGCGGGGAACGACTCGAAGGGCTGGTGCGCCGAGAGCATGTCGTTGTAGGCCGACACGATGGCCACGTTGGGCTTCACGGTGCCGCGCAGGGCGGCCTTGTCGACCGGGCCCGAGGCGGCGAAGCCGTGCGCCAGGTTGGCGCACGCGAGCCGGCCGCGGGCAGGTCCGCGCTCGGCGGCCTCGTCGAGCCGTTGCAGGTAGGCCGAGCGCTCGGGAGCGCTGCGCTCGACGATGCGGGCGGTCACCTCGGCGACCACGGGGTGGGTGTGGCGGCTGTTCTGGGAGCTCACGGGTACCTCACTCGTGCCAGGAGCGACTGTCGCGCTCGAGAAGGGTGCTGGCGGCGCTGGGGCCGTTGGTGCCGGAGTAGTAGGGACGCGGGCGGTGGTCGGGCCTGGACCAGTGGTGCAGGATCGGCTCGACCCAGGTCCAGGCGGCCTCGACCTCGTCGCGGCGCATGAACAGGGTGGGGTTGCCCCGGACGACGTCCATCAGCAACCGCTCGTAGGCGTCGGGGGACGCGCGCTGGAAGGTCTGCGCATAGCTCAGGTCGAGGGAGACGGGGCGCAGGCGGATGCCGCCGGGACCGGGCTCCTTCGCCGTCATGTGCAGGCGCATGCCCTCGTCGGGCTGGAGCTGGATGACGAGCCGGTTGGGCTCGCTGGTGCCCTCGGCGCCGGGGAACATCGGGTGCGGCACGGCCTTGAACTGGATCACGATCTCGGAGAACCGGCGCTCCATCCGCTTCCCGGTGCGCAGGTAGAACGGGACCCCCGCCCACCGCCAGTTCTGCACCTCGGCACGGATCGCGACGAAGGTCTCGGTGGCGGAGCCCGGCCGCTCGCTCTCGGTCTGGTAGGACGCGGCCGGCTGCCCGTCGACCAGGCCGGGGGCGTACTGACCGGCGACGACGGCGCGGTCAACCTCCTCGCCGGCGATCGGGCGCAGCGCCTGGAGCACCTTGAGCTTCTCGTCGCGGACGTTCTCCTTGCCGACGTACGTCGGCGGCTCCATGGCGACCAGGCAGAGCAGCTGGAGCAGGTGGTTCTGGACCATGTCGCGCAGGGCCCCGGACTCGTCGTAGTAGTCGCCGCGGCTGCCGACCCCGATCGACTCCGACGCCGTGATCTGCACGTGGTCGATGCAGTTCGCGTTCCACAGCGGCTCGAGGAAGGTGTTGGCGAACCGGGTCACGAGCAGGTTCTGCACGCTCTCCTTGCCGAGGTAGTGGTCGATCCGGAAGATCTGGTGCTCCTCGAAGACCGCGCCGACGGCGTCGTTGATCTCCAGCGCCGAGGCCAGGTCGTGACCGATCGGCTTCTCGAGGACCAGCCGGGAGCTCTCGGTGACCAACCCGTGCTCGGCGAGGCGCCGGCTGACGGGCCCGAAGAGGGCGGGCCCGATGGCGAGGTAGAAGACGCGGATCCGCTCGACGTCGGCGAGCTTCGCGACCAGCTCGGGCCAGCCGGCCTCGTGCTCGATGTCGATGGTGACGTGCGACAGGCGGGCCACGAACCGTTCGACGACGGCGTCGTCGAGCTCGCCGGTGCTGACGAAGCGGGACAGCTCGCCGCGGATCTTGTCGCGGTAGCCGGCGTCGTCGAGCCCGGCGCGGGACAGCGCGAGGATCCGCGTCTCCGGGGTCAGCTGACCGTCGCGGTCACGCAGGTAGAGGGCGGGCAGCAGCTTGCGGGCCGCGAGGTCACCGGTGCCGCCGAAGACGACGAAGTCGGCCGACGGGACAGGTGACTGGACCGAGTGCGGTACGGGGCCGGGAAGGGAAGGGCATGGTGCTCGCATCCGGGGGGAGGGGAGGGCGAGCTCTCACCGTAGGTGGAGTTATGCCTTCATGCAAGACAACATTATGTCTTTGGAAATACATTATTGTGAACGGCGAGCGAATCTGAACGCGGGACGGGTGGTTGAATGACGCGCATGTCTGCGGGGGAGGGGCCGGCCACGACGGGCGAGGTCTTCTCCCTGGTGCGCGACGGACGCGCGCTCACGCGCAGCGAGGTCGGCCGGGTCACGGGCCTCTCGCGCACCGCCGTGGCGGCCCGGATCGGCGCGCTGCTCGACTCGGGGCTGGTCGTCGAGGGAGTCGACGAGGAGCGTGACTCCGCCGCCGCGGGACGACCTCCGGTGCGCCTCCGCTTCAACAGCGACGCGGGTGTCGTGCTCTCCGGAGCGATCGGACGCAGCCGCACCCAGCTCGGCGTCTGCGACCTCGACGGCATCGTGCTCGTGTCCTCCGACCTCGACCAGGAGGTCGGTCCCTCGGCCGAGGAGCTGATGCCGCAGGTGGTGGCCGGGTTCACCGGGCTGCTCGAGGAGCTGGGCCGCCCGGCCGCGGCCGTGCGCGCGGTGGGCCTGAGCATCCCCGGCACGGTCGACTACGAGCGCGGGGCAAGCCTCGCCTCGCCGATCATGACCGGCTGGGACGGGGTCGAGCTCGCGGGATTTCTCCAAGAGCTGACCCAGGCCCCCGTGTACGTCGACAACGACGCCAACGTGATGGCCCTCTCCGAGCGGCGCGGGCTGCTCGAGAAGCACCGCGACCTGGTCTTCCTGAAGGCCTCCACCGGCATCGGGATGGGCATCGTGACGGGGCGCAAGCTGCTCCGGGGCGGCTGGGGTCCGCCGGAGAGATCGGGCACACCAAGATCCCGGCCGCGAAGGGGATCCCGTGCCGCTGTGGTGACACCGGCTGCGTGGAGGCGGTGGCCGGGGGCTGGGCACTCGTCCAGGCGGCACGCACCGGTGGTCACGAGGTGACCCACGTGCGCGACCTCGTCGACCTGGCCGCGCAGGGTGACGGCGACGCCCGCCACCTCGTGCGCGTCGCCGGACGGCGCATCGGTGAGGTCGTGGCCTCCGCAGTCAACGTGCTCAACCCCGACGCCGTGGTGGTCGGCGGCGACCTTGCCCGCGTCTACGACGTCTTCGTGGCCGGGCTCCGCGAGTCGCTCTACGCCCAGGCCTCGGCACTGGCCACGCGTGAGCTGGTGATCGCGCCGGTCACCCACGGCGAGCAGTCCGGCATCGTCGGCTGCGCCGCCATGGCCGTCCGCGAGATCCTCGACTCGGCTGCCGTCGACCGGGCCCTCGCGGCGGGCTCCTCGTAAGAACCGCGGCGGCACGGCCACGACCTAGGGTGACGGACATGGACCCGGCCGACATCAACTTCTACTTCGACCCCGTGTGCCCGTTCTCGTGGATGACGAGCAAGTGGGTGCGCCTGGTGCAGCAACAGCGTGACTACACCGTCGACTGGCGGTTCATCTCGCTGCGGTTGATCAACGCCGAGGTCGACTACGACGCCCAGTTCCCGCCCGAGTACGAGGCCGGGCACACGGCCGGTCTCCGGTTGCTCCGGGTCGCCGCTCGTGCCCGCGCGGAGCACGGCCGCGCCGCGATGGCGCCGCTGTACGCCGCCTTCGGCGCGAAGATCTTCGACTCCCCTCCGCGTCGCCGGCAGCCGCCCCGATCGAGGAGAGGGAGCGCCGCGAGCAGCGCGGCACCCGGGAGTTCGTCGAGCCGGTCCTGGCCGAGGCCGGGCTGCCGCTCGACCTGGCCGACGCGCTGGACGACTCCTCCTGGGACGCAGAGATCAGGGCCGAGGGCGAGGAGGGCCTGGCCCTCACCGGCAAGGACGTCGGCACGCCGTTGATCCACTTCCAGCCACCCGACGGCGTTGCCTTCTTCGGGCCCGTGATCAGCCGGCTCCCCGACGAGGACTCGGCCGGCGAGCTCTGGGACCACGTCGTCGGGCTCGCCCGGTTCCCCGGCTTCGCCGAGCTGAAGCGCAGCCTGCGCGAGCAGCCCCAGCTGGCCGGCTTCGGCGTGCCGACGGGCGACGTCGGTGTGCAGGAGGACTGGCACGGCGGAAGTCGGAGGCAGCACCGATGAGCCAGCCGACCAGGCTCATGGGCCAGACCGACCTTCCGGCCCCGATCGAGGACCGGTGGTACGAGGACTACGTGCCGGGCAGCGTCTACGAGTTCGGGTCGCTGTCGGTGAGCGAGGGCGACATCGTCGCCTTCGCCGAGGAGTACGACCCCCAGGCCATCCACACCGATCCTGACTGGGCGGCCACGGGCCCCTTCGGGGGACTGATCGCCAGCGGCATCCAGACGATGGCCGTGTGCATGCGTCTCTACGTCGACCACTACGTCTCCCGGGTGGCCAGCCTGGCCTCCCCGGGACTCGACGAGCTGCGCTGGACCCGACCGGTGCGCCCCGGCGACGAGCTGCACATCCGGGTCAGCGTCGTGTCGGCCCGGCCCTCGAGCTCGAAGCCCGACCGCGGGCTCGTGCACACGGCGGTCGAGGGGCTCAACCAGGACGACGAGGTGGTGCTCTCCTTCACGGCCATGAACTTCATGGCGCTCCGGCCCGTGGCCCACGACTGAGTCGCGGCCTAGGCTGGACCGATGGCCCGGAACAAGAAGAAGTGGAGCGACCTGACTCCTGCGCAGCAGCGTGCGATCAAGGTCGGTGGAGCACTCGAGGTGGTGCTGACAGCGCTCGCGCTGCGGGACCTCGCCCGTCGACCAGCCGACGAGGTGCACGGTTCGAAGGCGCTGTGGGCGGTCTCGTTCGTGGTGCAGCCCTTCGGCCCGCTGGCCTACTTCGCGGCCGGCCGCCGCTGACCTGCCCTCACCGGGCCGTGACTGCGAGACTGCCTCGATGCAGACGCTGCGCACCCCCGACGAACGCTTCGCCGCCCTGGCCGGCTTCGACCACGAGCCGAGGTACGCCGAGGTGCCCGACGGCGCGGGTGGCTCGCTGCGGATGGCGTACGTCGACGCCGGCCCGGTCGATGCCCCGGTCGTCCTGCTGCTGCACGGGGAGCCGACGTGGTCCTACCTCTACCGCCACGTCATCGGCGCGCTGAGCGAGGCCGGGCTGCGCTCCGTCGCGGTCGACCTCGTCGGGTTCGGGCGCTCTGACAAGCCGACGCGCGCCGAGGACCACTCGTTCGCCGCGCACGTCGAGTGGGTCAGGTCGCTGGTGCTCGACGTGCTCGACCTCCAGGACGTCACGCTCGTGGGCAGGACTGGGGCGGGCTGATCGGCCTGCGACTCGTCGCCGAGCACCCTGATCGGTTCGCCCGTGTGGTCGCCGCCAACACCGGCCTGCCGACGGGCGACTTCGACATGCCCGAGATCTGGTGGCAGTTCCGCCGTGCGGTCGAGAGCGCGGAGGTCCTCGACATCGGCAGGCTCGTCTCGTCGGGCTGTGTCCGTGGCCTCGCCGACGACGACCGCGCGGCGTACGACGCGCCCTTCCCGGACGAGTCCTTCAAGGCGGGTCCCCGGGCCGATGCCGAGCCTGGTGCCCACCCGGCCCGACGACCCGGCCACGCCGGCCAATCGCGCTGGCCTGGGAGGTCCTCGGCAGGTGGGACAAGCCGTTCCTCGTCGCGTTCAGCGACAGCGACCCGATCACCGGCGCGATGGCACCGGTCCTGGAGAAGCTGATCCCGGGTGCCGGCGGACTGGAGCACCCCGTGATCGGGAAAGCCGGCCACTTCCTCCAGGAGGACGCCGGCACCGAGCTCGGCGAGGTCGTGGCCGCCTTCGTGCGCCGCTGAGGTCAGGCGAGGTCGGCGGCCAGGCTCGCCGCGGCGGCGCGGAGCACCGGGAAGGCGTCGCCGACGAGGTCGTCGGTCATCCGGGGTGCGGGTCCGGAGACGGAGATCGCGAGGGGGAGCGTGGACTCCGGGACCTTGACCGCGATGCAGCGCACGCCGACCTCCTGCTCGCCCTCGTCCATGGCGTAGCCGCTGTCGCGCACCCGGTCGAGCTGGGCCAGGAACTCGTCCGGATCGGTCACCGTGTGGGCCGTGTGACGCGGGAGCCCGGTGCGCCTCAGCAGCGCCAGGACGTCCTCGTCGTCTGCCGCCGCGAGCAGCGCCTTCCCGACGGCGGTGCAGTGCGGCTGGACCCGTCGCCCGACCTCGGTGAACATCCGCATCGCATGGCGACCCGGAGCCTGCGCGACGTAGGCCACCTGGTCGCCGTCCAGCATCGCGAGGTTGGCCGTCTCGCCGATCACGTCCACCAGGTGGCTCAGGTGCGGCAGCGCCACGGCGTTGAGCATCATCGTGGAGCTCTCGGCGAGGAGGAACAGCCGCGGCCCCAGCGCGTAGCGTCGCGACGGCTCCTGGCGCAGGTAGCCCAGGTCCACCAGCGTCCGGGCCAGCCGGTGCAGCGTCGGCGGTGGCAGGCCGGACGAGGTGGCGAGCTCCGAGAGCGACATCGCACCGCGGTGCGCCGCGATCACCTCGAGCAGGCCGAAGGCGCGTTCCAGAGACTGCACTCCAGCCATCACGCGCCTCTTCCGTCTCGTGGTTCCGCATCTCGGAACCCTTGGAGCCTAGCGCTCTTGACATGCGCCGTAATGATCGGAATGGTCAGTGACCTACGCCACCTCAGGTTCCACGATGCGGAAAATCTCGGCAAGGGAGTGACATGGATCAGCGTGTTCAGGCCGGCGGCCTCGGTGTGGCCGCCACCCTCCACCAGTTCGTCGAGGAGGAGGCCCTCCCCGGCTCGGGCGTGGAGTCGGAGGCGTTCTGGGACGGCGTCGGGGCGATCGTGCACGACCTCGCTCCCCGCAACCGGGAGCTGCTCGCCCGACGCGACGAGCTGCAGGCGCTCATCGACGACTGGCACCGCGAGCACCCCGGAACCCCCGATGCCGAGGCCTACACGGCCTTCCTGCGCGAGATCGGCTACCTGCTGGACGAGCCGGCGGAGGTCGCGGCCACCACCGCGGACGTCGACGACGAGGTCGCCCGGATCGCCGGGCCCCAGCTCGTCGTCCCGCTGCTCAACGCCCGCTTCGCCACCAACGCCGTCAACGCGCGGTGGGGCTCGTTGTACGACGCGCTCTACGGCTCCGACGTGGTCCCGCAGGACGGTGACCTCGCGCCCGGCACGAGCTACAACAAGGTCCGCGGCGACGAGGTGATCGCCCGCGGCCGCGCCCTGCTCGACGAGCACTTCCCGCTCGACGGGGGCTCCCACGCCGACGCCTCGTCGTACGCCGTGGACGCCGAGGGCCTCGCCGTGACCGTCAAGGACGACGTGCTCCGCCTCGCCGACCCCACCCAGCTGGTCGGCCACCAGGGTTCTCCGGAGTCACCCGTCGCCGTGCTGCTGGTCCACCACGGGCTGCACGTCGAGATCCAGGTGGACCGCGAGGACTCGATCGGCAGCACCGACGACGCCGGGGTCAAGGACCTGCTCGTCGAGGCCGCCGTCTCCACGATCATGGACCTCGAGGACTCGGTCGCCGCCGTGGACGCCGAGGACAAGGTGCTCGGCTATCGCAACTGGAAGCGACTGATGGAGGGCACCCTCACCGAGAAGGTGACCAAGGGCGACGAGACCTTCGACCGGGTGATGAACCCCGACCGCACCTACTCCACGTTCTCGGGCGACGACGTCACGCTGTCCGGTCGCTCGCTGCTCTTCATCCGCCAGGTCGGCCACCTGATGACCACCGACGCCGTGCTCGACCGGGACGGCAACGAGGTCCCCGAGGGCATCCTCGACGCGATCATGACGGCCCTGGGCAGCCTCGCGGACCTGCGAGACCGCAACGAGCTGGCCAACTCCCGGACCGGCTCGATGTACGTCGTGAAGCCGAAGATGCACGGCCCCGACGAGGTCGCCTTCGCCGTCGAGCTGTTCGGCCGCGTCGAGGAGCTGCTCGGCCTGCCCCGGCTGACCATCAAGGTCGGGATCATGGACGAGGAACGCCGCACCACCCTCAACCTCAAGGCCTGCATCGCGGAGGCCCGCGAGCGCGTCGCGTTCATCAACACCGGCTTCCTGGACCGCACCGGCGACGAGATCCACACGTCGATGCTCGCCGGGCCGATGACCCGCAAGAACGACATGAAGAACGAGACCTGGATCCAGGCCTACGAGGACCTCAACGTCGACATCGGCCTCGAGTGCGGGCTGCTCGGCCGTGCGCAGATCGGCAAGGGGATGTGGGCAGCGCCCGACAGCCTCGCCGCGATGATGGAGGCGAAGATCGGCCACCCGAAGGCCGGCGCGAGCTGTGCCTGGGTGCCGTCGCCCACGGCGGCCACGCTGCACGCCCTGCACTACCACCAGGTCGACGTCCGTGCCCGGCAGGAGGAGCTCGCCGAGGGCGGACGGCGTCGCGGTCGCGACGACCTGCTCCAGGTCCCGCTCGGTGACCCCGCCGGCTGGTCCGACGACGACCGGCAGGACGAGATCCAGAACAACCTGCAGAGCCTCCTCGGGTACGTCGTCCGCTGGGTCGACGCCGGGGTCGGGTGCTCGAAGGTCCCCGACATCACCGGCGAGAAGCTGATGGAGGACCGCGCCACCTGCCGCATCTCCGCACAGCACGTCGCCAACTGGCTGCACCACGGCATCGTCACCCCCGAGCAGGTCGACGACACCCTGCGCCGCATGGCCAAGGTCGTCGACGAGCAGAACGAGGACGACTCGACGTACGTCCCGATGGCGCCGGCCTTCGACGGTGACGCCTTCGAGGCCGCGCGCGCGCTGGTCTTCGAGGGGCTCGAGCAGCCCAGCGGCTACACCGAGCCGATCCTGCACCGCCACCGCGCCCACGAGAAGGCCCACGAGAAGCACGCCGAGAGGAACGCCTGATGGCATCGCTGGACCTGGAGACCGCCCGGACGATCGTCGCCGGGGTCCGGGCTCATGGCAGCTCGGCCGGCTTCAAGCCGCTGACCGTGGTCGTGCTCGACAGCGGCGGCCACGTCGTGGCGGTCGAGCGCGAGGACGGCTCGTCGATGAAGCGCTTCGAGATCGGCTTCGGCAAGGCGCACGGCGCGCTGTCCCTCGGGATGGGCTCGCGCTCGATCATGGAGCGCGCCGAGCAGCAGCCCTACTTCATCGCCGCCGTCACCTCGTCCGTCGGGGACGCCCTCGTGCCCGTGCCCGGTGGGGTGCTGGTCCGCGACGGCGGTGGTGACCTGGTGGGTGCCGTCGGGGTCACCGGCGACACGTCCGACAACGACGAGGCTGCGGCGGTGGCCGGTATCGAGAGTGCCGGCCTGACCGCCCAGACCGACTGATCGCGATGTCGACGACGGCTTCGGACAAGGCGAACGCGACGGGCACCAGCCCGGGTCTCGCGGCGGTCGCCGAGGTGGCCCGCGGGCTGCTCCCCGCCGACGGGGTGATCACCGACCGCGCGCGGCTGCGCACCTACGAGTGCGACGGGCTGGCGCACTACCGCGTCACGCCCGCCCTGGTCGTCGTACCCGAGGACGCCAGGCAGCTGGCTGCCGTCGTGCGCGCGTGCGCCGAGCACACCGTCCCGTACGTCGCCCGCGGCTCCGGCACCGGACTCTCCGGCGGGGCGCTCCCGCACGCCGAGGGCGTGCTGATCGTGACCTCGAAGATGCGCGCCATCACCGCCGTACGCCGTGAGGACCAGCGCGCGATCGTCGAGCCGGGCGTGATCAACCTCGATGTGACCAGGGCGGCGACGCCCGAGGGCTACTACTACGCGCCGGACCCGTCGAGCCAGCAGATCTGCTCCATCGGTGGCAACGTCGCGGAGAACTCCGGTGGCGCCCACTGCCTCAAGTACGGCTTCACCACCAACCACGTCCTCGGTGCCGACTTCGTCACCGCAGAGGGGGACACCGTGGCGCTCGGCGGGCTGGCGCCCGACAGCCCCGGCTACGACCTGCTCGGCACCGTGATCGGCTCGGAGGGCACGCTCGGCATCGTCACCTCCGCGACCGTCCGGCTGGTTCGCCTGCCGGAGGAGGTGCGCACGATCCTGGTCGGCTTCGAGTCCACCGACCAGGCCGGCGCCGCCACGTCCGCGATCATCTCCGCCGGCATCGTCCCGGCCGCGATCGAGATGATGGACGCCCTGGCGATCGAGGCCGCCGAAGCGGCCGTGCACTGCAACTACCCCGAGGGCGCCGGTGCGGTCCTCGTGATCGAGCTCGACGGCGCCGCGGTCGAGGTCGAGCAGGAGTACGCCGAGGTGGAGCGGCTCTGCAACGAGAACGGCGCCTTCGAGCAGCGGCTCGCCACCGACCCCGCCGACCGGGCCCTGATCTGGAAGGGCCGCAAGTCCGCCTTCGCCGCCGTGGGGCGGATCAGCCCCGACTACATCGTCCAGGACGGCGTGATCCCGCGCACGGCCCTGCCGGAGGTGCTCCGGGCGATCGCCGACCTGTCCGGCAGCTCAGGCGTGCGCGTGGCCAACGTGTTCCACGCCGGTGACGGCAACCTGCACCCGCTGGTGCTCTTCGACGACGAGGTCGAGGGCGCCGGCGAGGCCGCCGAGAAGGTCAGCGGCGCGATCCTCGACCTGTGCATCGAGCACGGTGGCTCGATCACCGGCGAGCACGGCGTCGGGATGGACAAGGCGAAGTACATGCCGCGCATGTACACCGACGACGACCTCGACACGATGCAGCTGGTCCGCTGCGCCTTCGACCCGGACAACATCTCGAACCCCGGCAAGGTGTTCCCGACGCCGCGGTTGTGCGGGGAGGTGCCCGGTCGGAAGAAGGGCGCCCACCCGTTGCAGGACGCCGGCCTCGCGGAGGTCTTCTGATGGGGACGGCGACGCTCGACCAGACGTCACGCGCGGCCATCGGCTCCGCGTGCGCCGAGGTCCGGGACCCCGAGCCGACCGACGTGGTCGACGGGGTCGTCCCCGGGCTGGTGGCCCGGCCCGCCGACACCGCCCAGGTCGCGGAGGTGCTGCGGGCCGCGCATGCCCACGGCCTCACCGTCGTCCCGCGCGGACGCGGCACCAAGCTCTCCTGGGGCACGGCGCCGACGAGTGCCGACGTGCTGCTGGACGTCAGCGCTCTCGACGAGGTGCTCGACCACGCCGCGGGAGACCTGATCGTCGACACTCAGGCCGGGGTGCCGCTAACGCGGCTGCAGGAGGTCGTCGCCCAGGGTGGCCAGCGACTCTCCCTCGACGAGACCGTCCCCGGCGCCAGCATCGGCGGCTCCCTGGCGACCAACGCCAGCGGACCCCGCCGCGTGGCCGTCGGCACGGCCCGCGACCTGCTCATCGGCATCACCGTGGTGCGCGCCGACGGCGTGGTGGCGAAGGCGGGCGGACGCGTGGTCAAGAACGTCGCCGGCTACGACCTCGGCAAGCTGCTGATCGGGTCGTTCGGCACGCTGGCCGTGATCACCGAGGCCGTGTTCCGGCTGCACCCGGCTCCGGTGGCCAGTCGCTGGGTGACCGTCCCGGTCGCCGACCCGGCACAGGCCCAGGACGTGGTGCAGTCAGTGCTCCACGCCCAGGCCGTGCCCGCCGCGATCGAGGTCGAGTGGGCCGACGGCAGCGGCAGCGTGAGCGTCCTCCTCGAGGGCCGGGAGACCGGCGTCGACGGCCGCACGACGACCGTCCTCGACCTGCTCGGCGACGCGTCCGAGGCCTCGGACGACGCACCCGCGGGCGGAGCGACGTACCCCTGGGACGTGGACGCCACAGGTGACGACCGGGCCACCGCCCTCAAGCTGACCTTCGCGCTCTCCGGGCTCGCCGACGTCCTGGCCACGTCCGCCGAGGCCGGGCTGCGCGTCCGTGGCTCGGCCGGTGCCGGCGTCGTCTACGCCGCCCTCGACACCGGCACGCCGCAGCAGGTGGCCGACGTCGTGCACCGCCTGCGCGACACCTGCACCCAGCACGGCGGCAGCGCTGTCGTCGTCGACGCACCCGCCGCCGTCAAGGCTGCGGTCGAGGTGTGGGGACCGGTCCCCGCGATCGATCTGATGCTCCGCGTGAAGGGGCAGTTCGACCCCGACCACCGGCTGGCGCCGGGCCGCTACGTGGGAGGAATCTGAGACCGCATGACCGACACCACCGAGCACGACACGGGCGGCACCCTCGGCGAGATGGGCAGCATCGTCGACCTGGGCGTCCCCGCTCCCGGCGGCGCCTTCGACGAGCACCACCCCCCGGACGCCGCGCTGATCGGTGACTGCGTGCACTGCGGCTTCTGCCTGCCGACCTGCCCCACCTACGTGCTCTGGGGCGAGGAGATGGACTCCCCGCGCGGCCGCATCTACCTGATGAAGGAGGGCCTCGAAGGGGAGCCGATGAGCGACTCGATGGTCTCCCACTGGGATGCCTGTCTCGGTTGCATGGCCTGCGTGACCGCGTGCCCGTCGGGAGTGCAGTACGACACCCTGATCGAGCAGACCCGCGCCCAGGTCGAGCGCAACCACGAGCGCACCGGCAAGGACAAGGCACTGCGCGGCCTGATCTTCTCGCTCTTCCCCTACCCCAAGCGCCTCCGCCTCCTGCGCGGCCCGCTCCGTGTCCTGCAGAGGACCGGCCTGGACCGTGCGATGCGTCGCACCGGCCTGCTCGACCGGGTCTCGCCCCAGCTGGCCGCGATGGAGCGCCTGGCTCCACGACTCGGCAAGCCCCTCCCGTTGCCCGAGCGCATCTCCGCGACCGGCACGAGGCGCGCGACCGTGGGCCTGCTCACCGGCTGCGTGCAGGGCGCCTTCTTCCCGGGCGTCAACGCCGCGACCGCGCGGGTGCTGCAGGCCGAGGGCTGCGACATCGTCACGCCGAAGTCGCAGGGCTGCTGCGGCGCCCTCTCGGTGCACAACGGCCGCGAGCCCGAGGCGCAGGACTTCGCCCGGCGCCTGGTCGACTCGTTCGAGTCCACCGGCGTGGAGTACGTCGTGGTCAACGCCGCCGGCTGCGGTTCCACGATGAAGGAGTACGCCGACCTGCTCGCCGACGACCCGGCGTACGCCGAGCGCGCCAAGGGTTTCGCCGACCGGGTCCGCGACGTCGCGGAGATCCTGGACGAGCTCGGCCCGGTCGCCCCGCGACACCCGCTCGAGATGACCATCGCCTACCACGACGCCTGCCACCTGGCCCACGCCCAGGGCGTCCGCGCCCAGCCGCGGCGCCTGCTCGAGGCCATTCCCGGCCTGGAGCTGAAGGAGATCGCGGAGGCCGAGCTGTGCTGCGGGTCCGCCGGCATCTACAACGTGCTCAACCCCGAGCCGGCCGGTGAGCTCGGCGACCGGAAGGCGGCCAACATCGTCGACACCGGGGCACAGGTGCTCGTGACCGCCAACCCCGGCTGCCTGATGCAGGTCACGTCCGCCATCGAACGCCATGCCCAGCAGACCGGGGGCCGACCCATGGGGATGGCGCACACGGTCGAGGTGCTCGACGCCTCGATCCGTGGGGCGCCCGTCAGCACGTTCCTCCCTGCCTAGCCCATCCACCCTCCACCCTTGGAGTTCTCGATGTTCCAGCAAGACCCGAATGCCGTGGGCGACTCGCTCATGCTCAGCGCACTGTGCGCCATCATCCCGCTCGCGGTGCTGTTCATCATGCTGGGCGGCCTGAAGATCCGGGCGTGGATCGCCGGCCTCGTCTCCTTGGTGGTGGCCATGCTGGTGGCCGTGATCCTGTTCGGGATGCCGGTGGGTCAGACCATCAGCGCTGCCGTCAACGGTGCCCTCTTCGGCTTCTTCCCGATCCTGTGGATCGTGATCAACGCGGTCTGGATCTACAACCTGACCGTGGCGTCGGGGCACTTCGAGGTGCTGCGGCTCTCCTTCGAGAAGGTCAGCGCCGACCAGCGCATCCAGGCGATCATCATCGCGTTCTGCTTCGGTGCGCTGCTCGAGGCCCTGGCCGGCTTCGGCACCCCGGTCGCCATCTCCGTGGTGATGCTGATGTCGCTGGGCTTCAAGCCCGTGAAGGCCGCCACGGTGGCGCTCGTCGCCAACACGGCGCCGGTCGCCTTCGGTGCGCTCGCGATCCCGATCGTCACGCTGGCCCCGATCGTCTCGGGCGTGAGCGACGACCCCCGCCTGTCGGACGCGAACGCGCTCCAGACGTTGGGGTCGATGGTGGGCCGGCAGACGCCGATCCTGGCGCTCGTGGTGCCGCTGATCCTGGTCTTCATCGTCGACGGCCGGCGCGGTGTGCGCCAGACCTGGTTGCCGGCCCTCCTCGCCGGCACCGTCTTCGCCGTGGCGCAGTTCGTGACCTCCAACTACATCTCCGTGCAGCTGACCGACATCGTGGCCGCGCTGCTGTCCGCGGGCTCGCTGGTCCTGCTGGTCCGTGTGTGGCAGCCGAGCGAGGTGCTCACCGCTGAAGGCGCGTCGGTCGCGTCCGACGTCGACGCTCGCCAGGGCTCGGGAAGCGCCACGACGACGTCGACCGCCGGGACCACGACGGTCACCGAGACCGGCGGGGGAGCGCACCGGCCCTCGATCGACAACCGCGGCGACGTGCTGCGTGCCTACGCGCCGTACCTCGTGATCATCGTGATCTTCTCGCTCACCAACATCCCTGCTGTCGTGGACTTCCTGGCCAAGGAACCGTTCACCTACCTCTTCGACTGGCCGGGTCTCGACATCACCAACAGCGCCGGTGACGCCGTGGTGACGCAGTTCAAGTTCAACTGGCTCCCGGCAGCCGGCACCATGCTCGTCATCGCTGGACTGATCAGCATGGTCATCCTCAAGGTGAAGCCGTCCCGGGCGCTGAAGACGTACGGCGAGACCTACGTCGAGCTGAGCTCGGCGATCATCACCGTGATGGCCGTGCTGGCCCTCGCCTATGTGATGAACCTGTCCGGTCAGACGGCCTCGCTCGGCGTGTGGCTGGCAGGCACCGGCTCGGCGTTCGCGCTGATCTCGCCGATCCTCGGCTGGATCGGGACCGCCGTCACCGGTTCGGACACCTCGTCGAACTCGTTGTTCGGCGCCCTGCAGGTGCAAGCGGCGGCCAAGGCCAACCTGGACCCGGTGCTGATGGCGGCCTCCAACTCCTCGGGCGGGGTGCTCGGCAAGATGGTCAGCCCGCAGAACCTCGCGATCGCCGCCGCAGCGGTGGCGATGGCCGGCCAGGAGGGCGTGATCTTCCGCAAGGTGATCGGCTGGAGCCTGCTGATGCTGCTGCTGATGTGCATCATCGTCGGCCTGCAGTCCACGCCGGTGCTCGACTGGATGGTTCCCTAGCCGAAACCGCGCGCCCGGGCTAGTACCGTCCGGTCATGCGTGCGGTGGTGCAGGACCGGTACGGCGTCGTGGACGACCTCGTCGTGCGCGAGATCGCGGTGCCGGCCGTGGCCGACGACGAGGTGCTGGTGCGGGTGTGCGCGGCGTCGGTCCACCCCGACGTCTGGCACGTGGTCACCGGTCGTCCGCACGTCCTGCGCGCCATGGGCTCGGGCCTGCGGCGCCCGCGTCAGCGGGTGCCGGGCACGGACGTCGCGGGAGTCGTCACCGCGGTGGGGCGCCGGGTCGAGCTGTTCCAGCCGGGGGACGAGGTGCTCGGGGAGACGCTCCGGGGGCTCCAGTGGCACAACGGCGGTGCGTACGCCGAGTACGCCGCCGTCCCGGAGCAGAACCTGGCGCTCAAGCCCGACCGGATCTCCTTCGAGGAGGCGGCCTGCCTGCCGACCGCCGGCCTGATCGCGGTGAACAACCTGCCCTCGGGAAGGCGCCTGCACGAGGGCTCTCGGGTCCTCGTCAACGGTGCGGGGGGCGGTGTCGGCTCGATCGCGGTGCAGCTCGCGAAAGCCGCCGGCGCCACGGTCACGGCCGTCGACGATGCCGGCAAGCTGGAGATGCTGCGCTACCTCGGTGCGGACCAGGTCGTCGACCACCGGCTGCACGACTTCACCCGGGCCGACGAGCGCTACGACGTCGTCTTCGACGTGCCCGGCAACCACTCCTTCAAGGAGTGCCGGCGTGCGCTCACCCCTGACGGGACCTACGTGTGGATCGGCCACGACGGTTTCGGCCGCTCGGCCGGGAAGCGGTGGGGAAGCCTGCCACGCGGCCTCGGGCTGCTGGCGCGGTCGGCCGTCAGCCGGAACCTCGAGGTGCCCCGCCGGCTGCCCTCCAAGTCGGAGTCGATGGCGAGGCTCTGCGGGCTGGTCGAGACGGGTCAGCTGACCACGGTCGTCGCAGCGACGTACCCGCTCGAGCGCGTGGTCGAGGCGATCCACCACCTCGAGCAGGGCACGGCCGTGGGCCGGATCGTGCTCACCGTCTGATCCCGGGGCTGTCTGGACACGCACTAGAACACGTTCTAGCGTGCGGGCATGACAGACGGACCCTCCCCGCTCCGCGTGATCCAGTGGACCACCGGCAACATCGGCCGGCGGTCGTTGCACGCGATCATCGGCCGCCCCGACCTGGAGCTCGTGGGCGTCTACGCGCACGGAGCCGAGAAGGTCGGCCGGGACGCGGCCGAGCTCTGCGGGTGGCCGGAGCCGACGGGTGTGCTCGCGACCGACGACGTCGACGCGCTGGTCGCGCTGCAGCCGGATGCCTGCTGCTACAACCCGCTCTGGCCCAGCATCGACGAGCTGGTCCGCCTGCTGGAGGCGGGGATCAACGTGTGCTCCAGCGCGGCGTGGATCACTGGCGGAAAGCAGACCCACGAGGACCGGGCCCGGATCCAGAAGGCCTGCGAGCAGGGCGGTTCCACGATCTTCGGCAGCGGTGCTCACCCCGGGATGACCAACATGGTCGGGATGGTGCTCAGTGGCGCCTGCGAGGTCGTGGACACGATCACGATCACCGAGTCGGTGGACTGCTCGACGTACGAGTCGGCCGAGACGCAGACCGCGATGGGCTTCTCGCAGTCGCCGGACACCCCCGACCTCGCCGAGAACGTACGCCGCGAGAGCGAGGTCTTCGCCGAGTCCGCGGCGATGATGGCCGACGCGCTCGGGGTCACCGTCGACCGGATGACCTTCGACGTGACCTTCACCGCTGCGACCGGGGACAGCGACCTCGGCTTCATGACGATCCCGGCCGGCACGGTCGGTGGCGTGATGGGCTACCACCGGGCGTGGGCGGGGGAACGCAACGTCGTCAGCGTGGGGTTCAACTGGACGATGGGCGAGCACGTCGTGCCGCCGAAGCCGCTCGCGCACGGACACGTGATCCAGGTGTTCGGGGTGCCGAACATGCGCACCGTGCTGCACTGCCTGCCGCCGAAGGACTGGCCGGAGGAGGGGTTCATGGGGCTGGGCATGATCTACACCGCGATGCCGGTGACCAACGCCGTGCCGGCTGTGGTGGCGGCAGCACCGGGCATCGCCACCCTGGCCGACCTCCCCGTCGTGACGGGCAGGGCGAGAACTGTCGCCTAGTTCCGCGTCCGGTCTTCCCCGACGGGCGTGCGGCGAGTGACGATGGCACTCCGGCTCGACGCCTCGGGAGGACTTGATGGCCCTGCGACTCCCCGCCTGGCTGCTGCCACCGGGACTCCGGCTGCTGCAGCGGTTCGTCTACAACCCGACCGTCCCCTTCGCCCAGCAACGGTCGCGGGCCGAGGCCGTGCTGAGGCTCGGCATGCGGGTGCCCCGCTCGACCAGCCTCGAGGACGTCGAGATCGGCGGGGTGCGCGGTCTCCGGGTCGCGGCCCAGGAGGCCGACCCGGCACGCCGGGTGGTGCACCTCTACGGCGGTGCCTACTGCATCGGCTCCACCACCATGGCCCGGTCGTTCGCCCACGTGGTCAGCAAGGTCGCGCGAGCGGTCGTCTACGTCCCGGCCTACCGGCTGGCGCCCGAACACCCTTTCCCTGCTGCCCTGGACGACTCGCTCGCGCTGTGGCGCGCACTCGTGGCGGACCGTGGACAGCCTGCGCCGGCGTTGACGGGGGACTCCGCGGGTGCCGGGCTCGCCGTCGCCACGACCCTGGAGCTGCAGGCCGCGGGCGAGCCGCTGCCGGTGGCCCTGGGACTGGTCTGCTCCTGGTTCGACCTGTCCCGCGAGCACCTGCCGAGTCCCGACCCCGTCCTCAGCCCTGCCTGGATGAGAGCGTGCGGCGCTGCCTACGCGGGCGGCGCCGACACCAGCGACCCGCGGATCAGCCCGGTGCACGCCGACCTCACCGGCCTGCCACCGGTGCGGATGGTGTCGGCCACCCACGACCTGCTCTACCCCGACAGCGTGCGGTTCGAGGAGCGGGCCAGGGCAGCCGGGGTGCGGGTGGAGCACGACGTCGAGCCCGGGCTGTGGCACGACTACCCGCTGCAGGCCGGCATGGTCGCGCAGGCCGACCGGGCGGCCGCCGCGATGGGACGGTTCCTCGCCGAGGCCTGGCTCTGACGCCGCTCGCGGTCAGCAGGCAGCGGCGTAGCGGCCCTGGGTGAGCGGGGGCGCCTCGATCGACTGGGCGTTCTTGCGGGCCAGGGTGTAGTAGCGCACCCAGTCCATCTGCATCCGTCCCTGACGCATCTGCGCCACCGGGTCGGCGACCAGCCGGAACCGGGCCGCGAAGACGGCTGCGCTCAGGGCCGCGGGACGACGCTCGGTCCGCACCACGCGGGTGTCGACGAACCAGGAGACGTGGTCGGGGGTGACCTCGACCGCGTAGGTGTGCCAGGTGTCGCCGGACAGGCGCAGGGCCTTGGTGGCGCTGAAGTCGGCCGACGGGAGGTTGCGCACGTGCATCGAGGCCTGGTTGCCGTCCAGCGCGTACTGGCCGAGCACGATGTTGCGCGCTGCGCAGTGGTACCCGCCGTACATCGGGACCAGCTCCCACACAGCCGTGAACGGGGTGCCGGACGCGCCGTACTGACGACCGCGGACGCGGGCCTCCCAGCGGCCGTAGCGCCGGTTGTGGCCGATCGCGGTGGCGACGACACTGCCGCTCGCCTCGGTGGCGTTGATCGTCAGCATGCCGTGCTGGTTGCGCACCATCGTCGGGCGGTTGACCCGCCACATCGACTTCAGCGGGCCGACGAAGTCGTCGTCCCACTGGGCGTTGCCCCACTTGAAGATCTTCCCGGCGTTGGTCGGTGCGGGTGCGGGTGCGGGTGTCGGGCCGGCTGCCGGTGCGGCGGTCGCGACCGGGGTGGCCGGGGTGGGGGTCGTGCCGGCATCGGCGGACGGGGTGGCCGCCAGGACGACGGCACCCAGGACCAGGCCAAGAACCGGGATGAAACGGACGGAACGCATGCAGCCACGGTAGGGAGTCCGGGCGCCCGTTGCGGCGATTTCCAGGAATCCTGTCGGGGGCCTGGTTCTGGCAGGATGCTCCCGAGAGCGAGGAGCCACGAGCATGGAGCCAGGTCTGCAGCCCGACGGACCCAGTGACCCGGGGGCGCGGGCGACACTGGCCCGCGACGTCGCCCTCGACTCGATCAAGCGCCCGTGGCGGTCCCAGGTGTGGTCGTTGGTCGGCTGGCTGGTGACCGTGGCGCTGGCGGTCGTCATCTGCGACTGGGCCGTGCCGGGCTTCCACACCACCTGGCCGTGGGGCCCGATCGAGTTCGCCCTGGTGCTCGGGGTCATCGGCCTGCTCCTGCAGCCGGTGCTCGTGGCCGGCGCGGTCCGGCTCGGCTGGTTCGGGGTGCTGGCGCTGGCCTTCGTCGGACAGGCGCTGATCGTCGCCCTGGCGGCCCGGGTGCTGCCCGACGCCGAGGTGGACGACTTCTGGAGCGCCCTGCTCGTCTCGGTGGTGATCGGCCTGGTGGTGACGGTGCTCGGCTGGTTCGGCACGGCCGGCACCGGCGGCGCCTTCGTCGGCCGGCTGGTGGCCTCGAGCCGTCGCCATCCCGTGCACCTGGACGACGCCGACGTGCCGGGAGTGGTGTTCGTGCAGCTGGACGGAGTGCCGTTCCCCGTGCTCCAGATGGCCGTGACGGCCGGCACCGTGCCCACGCTCTCGCGCTGGATCCGCGGCGGCTCGCACGCGCTGCACGAGTGGACTCCCAAGCTCCCGGCCACCACGCCCGCGAGCCAGATGGGCATCCTGCACGGCGTGATCGACGGCATCCCCGCCTTCCGCTGGTACGACCGCGAGCACGACGTGGTGATGGTCGCCAACCGCCCGGCGGACGCGACCAAGATCGAGGAGAACCTCACCACCGGGCGGGGCCTCCTGGTCGACGGCGGGGCGAGCATCAGCAACCTGTTCACCGGCGACGCCCCCGACGTGGCCCTGACCATGAGCCGTCGCACCCCGGGCGCCGAGAACACCCGGCGGGCGGTCGCTCAGTTCGTGCTGCGGCCCAACGGGCTGACGCGGTCCCTCTCGCGCACCTTCTCGGAGCTGATGCGCGACCGGTTCCAGGCCAGGCGCGCGATCCGGCGCGACGTACGGCCCCGGTGCGAGCGCGACTGGACGACCGCGCTGCTGCGGTCGGTGACCAACGGCGCGCTGCGCGACCTGAACACCGCGCTGGTGGCGCAGTACATGCTCTCCGGGAGCAGGTCGATCTACGTCGACTACGTCGACTACGACGAGATCGCCCACCACGCCGGGGTCCTGCGGCCGGAGAGTCTCGAGGCGCTCGAGGCCGTCGACGGGGTGCTGCGCCAGCTCGAGATGGTGGCCACCGTCTCCCCGAGGAAGTACCACTTCGTGGTTCTCTCCGACCACGGCCAGGCCCAGGGTGCGACCTTCCTGGACCGCTACGGCGAGAGCTTCGCGGACGTGGTCGCCCGGCTGGCGTCCTCCGAGGTCGAGTCCTCGGACGACTCCGTCGAGGGCTGGGGCCGCACCCGTGCCCTGGTCGACGAGCTGGCGACCGGCGACGGGGTCAGCAGCGGGACCATGCGCAACGCCTCCCGGGCGATGGAGCGACGCGACCCGAACCAGCCGAACGTCGTGGCCTCACCGCACGGCAAGGTGGTGGGCGACCAGACCTTCCACGTCTTCGGTTCCGGCAACCTGGGTCTGATCTACGTGCGCAACGAGAAGAAGCGCCTCCTCGCCGGCGAGGTCGAGGCGCGGTTCCCCGGGCTGATCAACGGGCTCGCCGCCCACCCGGGCGTGGGGTTCGTGATGGTCGTCGACGAGGTGGACGGCCCGATCGTGATCGGTGCCCACGGCGCCCGGAGGCTCCAGGACGGCGTCGTGAAGGGGGTCGACCCGCTGGAGCCGTTCCACGAGCGTGCTGCCGAGTTCCTGCTCCGCGTGGCGCTGCGACCGGAGGCGCCGGACGTCTACGCCAACAGCCTCGTCGACGAGGGCACCGAGGAGGTCGCCGCCTTCGAGGGCCTGGTGGGTTCCCACGGCGGCCTCGGGGGCTGGCAGGACCGCGCCATGGCGGTCGTCCCCGTCGACCTGCCGTTCCCCCAGGAACGCGTCGTGGGCGCGGACTCGCTGCACGTGGCCCTGCGCACGATCCTGACCCACCTCGGTCACCGCAAGGACGTCGACGACCCTGTCGCGGGGGCCTCGCTCGACCGCTGAGAGACTGCTCCCATGACTGACACGACTGCAGCCGGGGACTTCGATGACGTCGACATCACCGGAGACTTCGTCCGGCACCTGGGCGTGGAGTTCGTCGAGACCAGCGGCGACAAGGTCGTCGCCACCTGGTCGGCGGACCCCAAGCTGCACCAGCCCTACGGCATCGTGCACGGCGGCGTGCACTGCAGCGTCGTCGAGACGCTGGCCAGCGTGGGGGCCGCGATGTGGATCGGCGAGAAGGCCAAGGTCGTCGGGGTGAACAACAACACCGACTTCTTCCGCGCCGTGACGGAAGGGACCCTGACCTCGACGGCGACCCCGCTGCACCGTGGCCGCTCCCAGCAGCTCTGGCTGGTCGAGACCGTCACCGACGCCGACGGCAAGATCGCCGCGCGCGGCCAGGTGCGGCTGCAGAACCTCTACCCGCAGGGCTGACCGAGCGGTCAGGCGGCGGCGTCGCCGAGCGCGCTGAACTCCTCGTCGGTCAGCTCGATGCTCGCGGCGGCGGTGTTCGAGTCGAGGTGGTCGACGCTCGAGGTGCCCGGGATCGGCAGCATCACCGGCGAGCGCTTGAGCAGCCAGGCCAGCGCGAGCTGCGACGGGGTGGCGTCGTGCTCCTTGGCCGCGACGGCCAGCGGGCCGTCCTCCTTGGACAGCTCCCCGGTGGCGAGCGGGAACCACGGGATGAACCCGATGCCCTGCTCGGTGCAGTGGTCGAGCAGCTTCTCCGCGTCGCGGTTGGCGAGGTTGTAGAGGTTCTGCACGCTCACGATCTCGGCCGTCTTCTGGGCCTCCTGGAGGTCCTCGACGCTGACCTCGGAGAGACCGAGGTGGCGGATCTTGCCCTCGTCCTGCAGCTGCTTGAGCTCACCCACCTGGTCGGCGACGGGGTAGTTCTCGTCGATCCGGTGCAGCTGGAACAGGTCGATCCGCTCGACGCCGAGGCGGCGCAGGCTGAGCTCGACCTCCTGGCGCAGGTAGGCCGGCTGGCCGAGCGGGGTCCACACACCCGGGCCCTGGCGGGTCAGTCCGGCCTTGGTGGCGATGACCACGTCGTCGCCATAGGAGTGACCAGTGGGGTTCAGCGCCTCGCGGAGCAGGTCCTCGGCGACGTACGGGCCGTAGGAGTCGGCGGTGTCGAAGAAGGTGATCCCGATCTCGACGGCCCGACGGAGCACGCGGAGCGCCTCGTCGTGGTCCTTCGGCGGACCCCAGACGCCCTCGCCGGGCAGCTGCATGGTCCCGTAGCCGAGCCGTACGACGGGCAGGTCACCGCCGAGCTGGAAGGTTCCGGACGGTGCGGCAAGGTTCTCGGTCACGCGGTTCTCCTGATCGGTCGACGAATGCTCTCTCCTCTCCCAAGGCCCGATTCGTCGCGGATGTTCCCGATCAGCCCCGCCACCGGCAGGAAGAACCAGTGTCGCTGCAGGCATCGGATCCTCGCGTGCTCCACGGGACCCTCGGTGCTCTCCATCACCACGCGCCACTCCACCTCGGCGAGCGTGCCGCACTCGGGGCAGTAGGTCGTGTCCACGGTCGGCTCCCTTCCGGCAGGTCGGTTCATCCAGGTTCGGGAAGAGTGCGCCCCGCGTGTTCCAGATACGTGACGCGTGGGTTGCGGAGAAGGACCAGGTGCGCGTGATCCGCCATACAGTCGACAAACTCTTTGCAAATCCGCCATGAGAGTGTAGAACGTTAGGTATCCCCGACGTTCAGGAGCAGCGATGACCCAGACCGACGATCGCACCGGTGCCGCCCCGGCCCCCACCGGACCGTTGAGCAAGATCGACTACTCCGAACGGATCCCGAACAACGTCAACCTCAACGACGACCGGCGGCTGCAGCGAGCGCTCGAGGGGTGGCAGCCGAAGTTCCTCGACTGGTGGAAGACGCTGGGTCCCTCGCTGCCGACCAAGGACGTCTACCTGCGCACCGCGATCGCGGTCGGGCGGGACGGCTGGGCGCACTTCGACCACGTGCCCATGGAGGAGTACCGCTGGGGCATCTTCCTCGCCGAGCAGAACCCGGACCGGGAGGTGAACTTCGGCAAGCACCTGGGCAAGCCGGCCTGGCAGGAGGTTCCCGGCGAGCACCGCGCCGACCTGATGCGGCTGATCGTGGTGCAGGGCGACACCGAGCCGGCCTCGGTCGAGCAGCAGCGCGTGCTCGGCAACACGGCGCCGAGCATCTACGACCTGCGCAACCTGTTCCAGGTCAACGTCGAGGAGGGGCGGCACCTGTGGGCGATGGTCTACCTGCTGCACGCCTACTTCGGACGGGAGGGTCGCGAGGAGGCCGAGCAGCTGCTCAAGCGCAACTCCGGTGACCTCGACTCTCCCCGCATCCTCGGGGCCTTCAACGAGGAGACCACCGACTGGCTGCAGTTCTTCATGTTCACCTACTTCACCGACCGGGACGGGAAGTACCAGCTCGGCACCCTCAAGGAGTCGGCCTTCGACCCGCTGGCGCGGACCTGCGAGTTCATGCTCAAGGAGGAGGCCCACCACATGTTCGTCGGCACCACCGGCGTGCAGCGCATCGTGGAGAAGACCGCCGAGATCATGAACGCCCACGGCGGGGTCGACGACATCTTCGAGCACGGTGGCATCCCGCTCTCGGTGATCCAGAAGTACCTCAACTTCCAGTTCTCGGTCTCCATGGACCTGTTCGGCTCCGAGCAGTCGACCAACGCCGGCAACTACTACTCCTCGGGGCTCAAGGGCCGCTGGCAGGAGACCCGGCGCAAGGACGACCACGTGCTCCTCGAGGACACGCGGATGATGAACGTGGTCGAGGACGGCGCCATCGTCGAGAAGGAGGTGCCGATGCTGTCGGCGCTCAACCTCGACCTCCGCGACGAGTACGTCGCCGACTGCGCCAACGGCGTACGCCGCTGGAACCAGGCGCTCGAGGACGCCGGGCTCGAGGAGCGTCTCTACCTGCCGCACGAGGGCTTCAACCGGCGCGTGGGCGTCTACTCCAACCACCACGTCAGCCCCGACGGCGAGGTCCTCGACGACGCGGCGTGGGACGCGCGGGTCGGCGGCTGGCTGCCCTCGGCGGAGGACCGGCAGGCGGTCGCGGACCTGATGGTCCCGGAGTACGAGTACGGCAAGTTCGCGGGCTGGATCGCACCGCCCAACACCGGGATCAACGACCAGCCCGTCGAGTTCGACTACGTCCACCTCGCCGAGGAGGGCCTGACGTGACCCTGACCTGGGTCCGTGAGGACGACCCCGTCTGGGACGCCGACAAGCAGCGCGTGATCGGTGGCGCGCCCGAGGGGACCTTCGTGCTGTCGTTCAGCGACGGCGACGCGCTGCCGGGGGAGTGGTGGTCGGCGCGCGACGGTGAGGGACTCGTGGTCGGCTACGGACGGCTGGACATCGGCTGGGGCGGTGACGCGGAGATCCTGCTGGCCGTCGACCCCGGACGCCAGCAGGAGGGCATCGGCAGCTTCGTGCTCGCCGGCCTCGAGGACGAGGCCGGGTCCCGCGGGCATCAACTACGTCTACAACACCATCCGGCAGCACGACGGCCGCGAGCTCGTGCACGACTGGCTCGTCGTGCGTGGCTTCCGGGGCTCGATCGACGGCGACCTGCGCAAGCGGGTCGGCGCCCGGTCCGAGTCGCCGTCAGCTCCGCAGCCTGACGCGCACGCGGCGTACGACCCCGTCGCCTCGGGAGACCGTGGGCCCGGCCACGAGGAGTCCGGCGGTTACGTCGACGTCGACGACCACCAGTACTGACGCGCGCGGCAGGATGGTCAGATGAGTTCGCCCCGCCTGCTCGTCGTGATGCGCCATGCCAAGTCCGACTGGTCCGGCGGTGAGCCGGACCGGCTGCGCGGGCTGGCGGACCGAGGTCGTCGCCAGGCAGCCGAGGCCGGCCTGTGGTTCGCGGTGAACACCCCTGACCTCGACGTGGCCCTGGTCTCGCCGGCGACCCGGGCCGCCGACACGTGGGAGCTCGCCTGCTTCGGGCTGATCCCCCCTCCGCCGGTGCGCGTCGTGGAGGAGGTGTACGCCGCGACCGGGCACGCGCTGCTCGACGTCGTGGACGGCCTCGGTGAGGCCGTACGCCGCGCGGTGCTGGTGGGGCACAACCCCGGTCTCGAGGAGCTCGTCGAGCTCCTCACCGGCCAGTCGGTGACCCTGAAGACCTCCGCGATCGCCGTCGTCGACCTCGACGCGAGGCGGCTGCTCGCCCTGGGTCGGCCACCGCCGGGACCACGCTCCTAGGTCTCCCGGCTAGGCGCGAGGCCCCGACGCCTGGTCCATCCGGTCCCACTCGGCCTGGGCCCGCCGGTGCCAGCGGCCGTGCCGGTCGTGGAACGCTGCCGCCGCACGCGGACCGGGCCAGTCGTGGTCGAGCAGCTCGCTCGGCAGGTCCGGGTCGAGGAACGGGAACCGCCGCCACTCCTGGACCATCTCCACCTGGGCCACGAACGCCTCGGCAGGAGTGTCCGCGGAGCGCGTCTCGAAGGCGCGGACGAACTCGAGGTAGCGGTCCTCGACCTCGGCGAGGTCCCACGCCTCCGCCAGCAGCCGCTGCTCGTCGCCGAGGCCGGAGGCGCTCCCTGTCCAGGCGAACGCCCGCGGCTCGAGGCCGAGGTCGCGGATCACCTCGTGCACCGCGCGGTCCTTGGTGGCGTCGGGGGTCACCCAGAGCCCGGAGGTCGGTGAGCCGAGCCCGAGCCAGGTCAGCTGGGTGCGCAGCCGGTGGCGGAGCTGGCGCTGGGTCTCCGGGATCGGCACGCTCAGCACCAGCCACCGCCCGTCCCAGGCGTGGCTCTCGCGCATGAAGCCGTAGATCCGCCGGGTCCCCTCCTCGAGCAGGTCGGCACCCGTGGAGGTCAGCTCCCAGAGGACCCGTCGTCCGTGCCGGGTGGAGTTCAGCAGCCCCTCGTTGGCCGCGCGGGTCAGCGCCTGACGGGCCGACTTCTCCTCGACCCCGAGGACGCCGAGCGACTCCAGCAGGGTCGCCGTCCACACCGACGAGTGCCGCGGGTGCACGAACTCCCCGAGCACGGTCAGCAGCAGGGACCGGGCGCTGGCCGAGCCGATCTCGCGGCGGCGCGACACGGGCTGGTTCGCCTCCTGGGTCACGCTGCCTCCTGGTGCGGCGTACGTCGGGTGCGGGCGGTACGGCGCCATTGTGTCAGCGCCGGCGGTGGGGCGCAGTCACCCCCGTCGAATGATATGCGACAAAGTATTGACGATCTACAAGGCAAGCGTAGAGTGTTTGGGGTACGCCGACTCGCCAGCCCGCATGAAGAGGTGCCGCATGACCGTCCTCGAGACCGAGCAGACCGACCAGCCGGGTGTCCCCGAGGCTGACTCCACCAGCGGCCGTCCCCGAGGTGGACTTCGACACCCACCCGGACCGCTACCGCCACTGGACGCTCGAGGTGGACGGTGACGTCGCGACGGTCACGCTGAAGGTGGACGAGGACGGCGGGCTGGTCGACGGCTACTCGCTGAAGATGAACTCCTACGACCTCGGCGTGGACATCGAGCTCTACGACGCCGTCCAGCGCCTGCGGTTCGAGCACCCCGGCGTCAAGGCGGTCGTGATGACCGGCGGCCTGGAGAAGATGTTCTGCGCCGGAGCCAACATCCGGATGCTCGCGCAGTCCAGCCACGCCTGGAAGGTGAACTTCTGCAAGTTCACCAACGAGACCCGCAACGCGATCGAGGACGCCCGCGAGTCGAGCGGGCAGACCTGGATCGCCGCCCTCAACGGCACGGCTGCCGGCGGCGGCTACGAGCTCGCCCTGGCCTGCGACGAGATCGTCCTGATCGACGACGGCTCCTCGACGGTGAGCCTGCCCGAGGTGCCGCTGCTCGGCGTGCTCCCGGGCACCGGTGGCCTGACCCGCGTCGTCGACAAGCGCCACGTCCGCAAGGACCGGGCCGACCTGTTCGCCACCAAGTCGGAGGGCTACCGCGGCGACACCGCGGTCGAGTGGGGTCTCGTCGACGCGACCGTCGCCCGCAACGCCTGGGCGGCCGACCTCACCGAGCGCGCGCGCAGGGCGGCCGAGCGCGTCCGACCGCCGCGAGGGCGAGGGCGTCGAGCTCACGCCCCTGGACCGCACCGAGGACGGCGACACGATCAGCTACCCCTACGTCACGGCCGCCATCGCCCGGGACGCCCGCCGCGTCGAGATCACCGTCTCCGGCCCGACCGACGACCCGCCCGCCGATGCTGCGGCGCTGCACGCGCTCGGCACCGAGTGGTACCCCTTCGCGGTCGCTCGGGCGCTCGACGACCTCGTCCTGCGGCTCCGCACCAACGAGCAGGACCTCGGCACCTGGGTCGTCCGCACCGACGGTGACGTCGACCGTGTCCTCGCCCACGACGCGCAGCTGGGCGACCTCGCGGACGACTGGTTCGTGCACGAGACGACGCAGTACCTCAAGCGCACCTTCAAGCGCCTCGACGTCACGAGCCGCAGCCTGTTCGCCGTGATCGAGCCGGGCAGCTGCTTCGCCGGCTTCCTGGCGGAGCTGGCGCTGGCCTGCGACCGTCAGTACATGCTC
The DNA here is from genome assembly GCA_963797525.1 of uncultured Actinomycetota bacterium. Classification (GTDB taxonomy): domain Bacteria; phylum Actinomycetota; class Actinomycetes; order Propionibacteriales; family Nocardioidaceae; genus Marmoricola. Next base: position 1,206,496 of record CAWCPT010000014.1, on the reverse strand, counting down.
GAGGGGGTCTACGAGGACGTCGACCCCGACGCCGACCCGGCCGTGGTCGTGCTCACCGACAGCAACCTGGGCCGGTTCCCGATGGGCAACGGCCTGTCCCGGCTGGAGTCGCGCTTCTGGGGGCACGACGACGACCTCGAGACCGCCCGCAAGCAGGTCGGTGAGCGGCTCGACGCCGCTGCCGCCGCGGAGGCAGGCCTGGTGACGATGGCGCTCGACGACCTCGACTTCGAGGAGGAGCTCCGGATCGTGCTGGAGGAGCGTGCGTCGCTGAGTCCCGACGCGCTGACCGGGATGGAGGCCAACCACCGCTTCGTCGGTCCCGAGACGATGGAGACCAAGATCTTCGGCCGGCTGACGGCCTGGCAGAACTGGATCTTCATCCGGCCCAACGCCTCCGGACCGGACGGCGCGCTGCGGCGCTACGGCAGCGGCCAGCGGGGCAGCTACGACTACAAGCGGGTCTGACCATGGTCACGACGGGTCCGACCGTGGGGTTCAACGCCGCCGACTACCTGGTCAGCCGCCACGTGGCCGCAGGAGACGGCGATCGCACGGCGGTGCTCGCCTCCGAGACCCTGACCTATGCCGAGCTCGACGAACGCGTGGGCATCGTCGCCGGCGGGCTGCGCGCCCTCGGGCTCCGACGGGACGACCGGGTGCTGCTCGTGATGTCCGACGAGATCCCGATGCTGACCGGGATCCTGGGCGCCTTCCGCGCCGGCCTCGTGGCGGTGCCGGTCTCCACGATGTTCACCGGCACCCGAGCTCGGCAAGATCATGGACGACTCCGGAGCACGTGCCGTGCTCGCGACGCCGGAGTTCACCGAGTCCGTCAGCCAGGCCGTGGCCCTCTCGCCGGACGTCGAGCACGTCGTCCTGGCAGGCGAGGACGAGCTCCCGGTCCGTGACGACGTGCGCCGGCACACCTGGGCCGAGCTGACCGCCGAGGGCGAGCAGGGTGACCGGTCGACCGCACCGACGCTCGACGACTCCTGGGCGCTGTGGCTCTACACCTCCGGCACCACGGGACTGCCCAAGGCCGCCATGCACCGGCACGCCAACATCCGCCACGTCTGCGAGACGTACGGCGCGAAGCGTGCTCGGCATCACGCCCGGACGACACGACGTTCTCGGTGGCGAAGATGTTCTTCGCCTACGGCATCGGCAACACCGTCTTCTTCCCGCTGTCCGTGGGGGCGAAGACGGTGCTCGAGCCGCGGCGGCCCAGCCCCGACGTCGTACGCGAACGTCTCGAGCAGGCCCGTCCCACCCTGTTCTTCGGGGTGCCGACGTTCTACGCCGCGCTGACCGCCAGCGAGCTCCCCGACGACGCGTTCTCCTCCGTGCGGCTGTGCGCGTCGGCCGGCGAGCCCCTGCCGGCCCCGCTGCAGAAGCGGTTCACCGACCGGTTCGGCGTGGAGATCCTGGACGGCATCGGCTCCACCGAGGCGCTGCACATCTTCTTGTCCAACCGCCCCGGGGACATCCGCCCCGGCACCACCGGCCAGGCCGTGCCGGGCTACGACCTGGAGATCCGCGACTCTGCCGGGAGCCCGGTGGGCGACGACGAGCCGGGTGCGCTGTTCGTCCGCGGCGAGTCGATCGCGCTCGGCTACTGGCACCGCACCGACGCCACCCGCGCCGTCTTCCAGGGCGAGTGGCTGAGCACCGGTGACACCTACGTCCGCACGAGCGCGGGCTACTACTCGTGCCTCGGCCGCAACAGCGACATGCTCAAGGCGGGCGGCATCTGGGTCTCGCCCGCCGAGGTGGAGAGCCGACTGCTGGAGCACCCGCTGGTCCGTGAGGCGGCCGTCGTCGGCGTGGCCGACGCCGACGGGCTCGACAAGCCGGTCGGCGTGGTCGTCGTCCAGGACGGGATCACCGAGCAGGAGCTGGTCCAGTGGTGCCGCGACGGGCTCGCCCACTTCAAGGCGCCACGGCAGGTCGTCTTCGTCGACGACCTCCCGAAGACCGCCACCGGCAAGCTCCAGCGCTTCAAGGTCCGCACCCTGGTCGCGCACGACCCCGAGGCAGAGCCCGGCACGACGACGCCGCAAGAGGCGATGGAGGTCACTTCGTGAGTGGTTTCGAGACGCTCGCTTCGCTCGCTCCTCAACCAGCAGCGCTGGAGGTCGACATCCTCGTCGTCGGAGCCGGCCCGGTCGGCCTGTTCGGTGCCTACTACGCCGGCGCGCGCGGCCTGTCGGTCGCGGTGGTGGACTCGCTGAGCCAGCTCGGCGGGCAGGTCACCGCGATGTACCCGGAGAAGCAGATCTACGACATCGCCGGGCTGCCCGCCGTCTCGGGCCGTGAGCTGGTCAAGGGACTGGTCGCCCAGGCCGACCAGTACGAGCCGACCTACCTGCTCGGGCACGAAGCCAGGGAGCTCGACACCGACGAGTCCGGCCGCCGCGTCGTGACCCTCGCTGACGGCACCCGCGTCACCTGCGGAGCCGTGGTGATCACCGGCGGCATCGGCACGTTCAGCCCGCGACCGCTGCCGGCGGGGGAGGAGTTCCTCGGCCGGGGCCTCGAGTACTTCGTACCCGACTCCAGCGACTACGCCGGGAAGGACGTGCTCGTCGTCGGCGGGGGCGACAGCGCCGTGGACTGGTGCCTGATGCTCCAGCCGTTGGCCTCCAGCGTCACCCTCGTGCACCGTCGCGAGGCGTTCCGGGCACATGCGGCCAGCGTGGAGCAGGTGCGTTCCTCCGGGACCCGGATCGTCACCAGCGCCGAGGTCACCGAGCTCAGCGGGGGCGCCACGATCGAGAAGGCGGTGCTCACGGCGAAGGGGGGCGAGACGGAGACGCTGCCGTGCCAGAAGGTGGTCGCGGCCCTGGGCTTCACGGCCAACCTCGGCCCGTTGCGCGAGTGGGGCCTCGACCTGCACGACAACCGGCACCTCGTCGTGGACACGGCCATGCGCACCAACCTGCCGGGGGTGTTCTCCGCGGGCGACATCACCGACTACGACGGCAAGGTGCGCCTGATCGCTGTCGGGTTCGGCGAGGTGGCGACCGCGGTGAACAACGCCGCGGTGCACCTCGACCCGGACGTGCAGCTGTTCCCCGGCCACTCGACCGACACCCCGCACGCCGTAACCGTCCCCGTCTGAGAGACCCTCTGAGAACCCGCCTGAGAGACCCGCCTGAGACCCGCGACACGAGGAGAGCCACCTGATGCCCTACGTCATCGCCAGCCCGTGCATCGACGTCAACGACAAGGCCTGCGTCGACGAGTGCCCGGTCGACTGCATCTACGAGGGGGAGCGCAAGAGCTACATCAACCCCAAGGAGTGCATCGACTGCGGCGCCTGCGAGCCCGTGTGCCCGGTCGAGGCGATCAGCCAGGACCGGCGCGTGGCCGACGGCGACGAGGCGTTCGTCGAGGACAACGCTGCCTTCTTCACCGAGACCCTGCCCGACCGCGACGAGCCCCTCGGGGTCCCGGGCGGCGCCGGCAAGGTCGGTGACCTCGGCACCGACACCACGCTGGTGCGAGGGTGGTCCTGATGCTCGACGGCCAGCTGCTCGTCGACGCGCACGTGCACGTCCCCGTGCTCGGCTCGCTGGCGCCCGCCTGGATCCAGTGGGCGCGTGACTTCGGCCCGGACGGCATCCTCGAGGACCTCTGGGACACCGACGGCCGCCCCCGGCCCGACCGGCTCGACGAGCTCTTCGAGGAGCAGGGAGTCGACGCCGCGCTGCTCTTCTGCGAGTACAGCCCGAAGGCGACCGGCTACCAGCTCTTCGACGACCTGCTGCCGATCGTGGAGCACAACCCGCAGCGGTTCCGGCCGGTCGCCAACGTCAACCCGCACCTCCACTTCCCGATCGCGGACGAGGTCCGACGCCAGCTCGACCACGGCGCGGCGGCCCTGAAGCTGCACCCCGTGCACGGCGGCTTCCGGTGCGACGACCCCGCGCTCTACCCGGCCTACCAGGTGCTCGCCGAGCGTGGCGTCCCGCTCGTGGTGCACTGCGGCACCAGCTCGTTCCCGGGCTCGATGAACGAGCTCGCGCACCCCGAGAACCTGCTGCCCGTGCTCCGCGACTTCCCCGGCGTCGACGTCGTCCTGGCGCACGGCGGGCGTGGCTGGTGGTACGACGCCGCGGCGTTCATGGCGCTGAGCAACCCGCACGTGTGGATCGAGCTGTCCGGGCTCCCGCCCAAGCGGCTGCCGGAGTACTACGCGCGCTTCGACCTCGGCCGGCTCGCCGCCCGCTGGATCTTCGGCACCGACTGGCCCGGCGTACCCGGGACCGCCGAGAACGCGAGCGCCGTCGTCGGCCTGGGTCTCGACGACGCCCTGGCAGCAGGGGTCCTCGGACGCAACGCCCTGAGCGTGTACGCCGGCCTCGACCACCTCCGGACCGGGGACGACCAGAGCACGGGAGAACCGTCATGAACACCGACCAGGACCCGCTCGGCCGCCCCGTCGGGGAGCTCAGCGACGAGGAGCTCGAGCAGCAGGGCAAGAACGCCCACGACACCCGCAACTGGGTGTTCCTCAACGGCACGGCGGAGCAGTTCGCCACGCACACGATGCGGATGCTGGCGCTCGAGCAGGAATACCTCCGGCGCCATCCCAAGCGCACCTGGCAGGGGTCCGGCGGCGCTCCGGACCGGGAGCTCGAGACCGTGCCGGGCGACCCCGTGGTGGCCCTCCTCACCCGCGTCGCCGAGGCTCCCGGAGGACGCCTGCACAAGCTGGAGGTGCACCAAGCGGCACGCGAGGTCGGTCTCGACCCGGCCACCCTGGCCCAGCTCTACAAGGGCGACCCGCAGCTGCTCGTGACCGAGCACCAGGACCGGGTGATCACCGACGCCGGCCGGGCCCGGCTGGGTGGTTGAGGCCTACCAGCCAGCAGACCGGATCAGGAGTGCGCGGCGGAGCGGCCCTGCCACCACTGCCACCCGGCCGTCACGATCACCGCGCCGACCAGCGAGCCGATGATGCCGCTGGGGTGCAGCTCGATCCCGTCACCGGCGAGGAGGCTGATCAGCAACCCACCCACGAACGAGCCGATCAGGCCGCTGGCGAAGGCCAGCGGCCAGTTCACGCCTGAGGGACCACGGCCCAGGATGAGCTGCGCGCCGGCGCCGATGAGCATGCCGAAGAGAATGATCGCGAGGATGAGCATGCGGTGATCCTAGAGCCAGGTGGAGTCGTTCCACGGGACACCGGGCTGGACCAGTTGACGGGCGTTTCCCTGCTCTGGGCGTTCCCCCGGTCAAAGTCGCCTGGCGTCGCCTATTCTCCAAGCGACGAGGCGACTTCTCGGCCGGGGGTTCACGAGGGGTCGCCCGCCGAGACGAGGGAGGGGGGCGAGATGGCCGCGAGGGGTGCGCAGGGACCCGCGCCCACCACGCACGTCTTCGTCGCCCCCAACCCCGGGCGTCGCCTCATGGTGGCCGGCTTCGTGGCCGCCCTGCTGACCCTGGTCGTCGCCGGAGTGCTCGCGGTCGCCGGACGCAGCGTGGCGGCCGGGATCGTCGCGGGCGGCGCGGCAGCCTGCGCCGTTCTCCTCTGGGCCCTGCTCCAGGCGCGCATCCCACAGCGAGTCACCCTCCGCGGCCCGCACGTCGAGATCCGGCGCGACGGCCAGGTGCACACCTTCGACCTCGAGGACCCCGGGGTGGACATCCGCGTGCGTGACGGCGAGATCGCCTTCGCGCACTACCTCGACCGCTGGGTCGTCGTCCGCTCGCGCGACGTCGATTGGAAGGTCTTCTCGGACGTGGTGATGCACTACCAGAACAAGGCGGACCGCAACGCCGAGGAGCGGGACAAGCGGTTCAGTCGCTGACCTGTTTTTCCCGCTTCGTGAGACATCTGAAAAAAGTCCGTCCACGGGCGGAACCTCACGCCTTCGCGCGCGATTACGGGTTTGGAGGGTCGCCAGACCTGGGGGGAGACGAGCCATGGTCGTTGCGCACGTCGGCACCTACCCCCTCCAGGGCGAGGACTCCAGTGAGGACCAGCACGACTCCGGAGGCAGCGATCGCGCTGCCCCCGGCGCAGACCGGGACTGCCCGGGCACCCGTCACGGGTGACCCGAGGCGAGCCCCTCATGACGTAACCTGTCGGCCACCCCTACCCCCCGTTGGTGGCCGGCAGGTTACTCGGGCACCCGACCGCACGAGGAGTGCACGTCCTTGGAGATTCGCGACGACGTCGTGCGCGATGCTGCCTCCGGCGACCCGCACGCGTTCCGTCAGCTCTACGACGCCCTGGCGCCGAGAGTCCTGGGCTACCTGCGCGCCCGCGGGGTCGAGGACGCCGAAGGGGTCACGAGCGAGGTCTTCCTCGGCATCTACCCACGCCTGCGCGAGCTTCACGGGGGCGCTGCCGGCCTGCGCACCCTCGTCTTCTCGATCGCGCACGCCCGGGTCGTCGACGAGGCGAGGCTCCGAGCCCGTCGCCCGGTCAGCCACTCCTACGACCCGGCGTACGACGACCGCACCTCCGAGTCCGCCGAGCACCTCGCCGTCGAGTCGCTCGAGGCCGAACGGGCGATGGTGCTGATGGACCTGCTCAACGACGACCAGCGCACCGTCGTATCGCTGCGCATCATCGGTGACCTCACGCTCCAGCAGACCGCCGAGGTGACCGGCAAGACCGTGCCCGCGGTCAAGCAGCTCCAGCGTCGTGGCCTGGCCCGGCTGCGTGAGCTGATGGCCTCCCAGGAGGTGACGCCATGAGCACCGGACGCCTCGAGGAGATGTTGTCCGACACCGGTCTGACCGCCACGGAGCGAGCCGAGCTGGCGGAGCTGCTCACGCCGCTCGCCGCACCGACCGGGGAGGTTCCCGAGCCCAGCGCCGAGCTCGCCGCGTTGTTCGGCGAGCGCGCCGAGGACGGCGACCCCGCCCCGGTCCCCGCCACTCGCGCGGCACGCCGTTGGCGGGTGCGCACGGCGTCGGTGGGCGCCGTCGTGCTGGCCGTCTCCAGCGTCGGCGCCACCGGGCTGTCGGCCGCGGCGAACTCCCTCCCGAGCGTGGTCCAGCACCACGTCTCGCAGTTCTCGCAGCGCTATCTTCCCTTCGACTTCCCCGAGCCCCCGGAGGAGAGCCAGCCCCTGGGGCAAGGACGGATGTCCCGGGCACCCGAGGTGAGACTGCCGAACGCGGACGACGAGTACGCCGGGGTCGGAGCCGAGCCCCCGCTGATCCTCGAGGGCACGGCCGAGGCGTCCCAGGCGGGCCCGTTCTACCTCACGCCCGGCCCTGCGGGCGCGCACCACCAGGCTGGCCAGACGCCGGGGCCCCAGGTCTATGCGGTGCCCTCCGCCACGCCGGCCCCGACGTCCGCGGCGACCCCCACCCCCTCCGCGACCCCGTCGCAGAGCGCGAGCGACGACCAGGCGGGCCGGCCGGCCTCGCCGGCCGCGTCGCCGACCCCCACGTCCGGCACCGCGCACCCCGACAGCGGGACCGTCCCGGGGCAGGCCGGTGGGCACAAGCCGGGCAAGGACGAGGACCCGAGCCCGGGCAAGCGTCCGGGCAAGGCACCCGGCAAGGCTCCGGCCCCGGGCAAGGGCAAGGGCGCCGGCACCGGCACGGCCACCGGATCGGGTGCAGGCACGGGCACGATCCCGGACGCCGGCCAGGCCGACGGTGGCGCGAGCGAGCCGCCAGACCCGCCGGCCACCCCGGAGCCCAGCATCGTGGTCCCTGAGGTGCCGGTCCTCAAGGACCTCCCCGACGTTCCCTTCGCCCCCTGACACCGCACCCCACTACATTCGGGCACGTGCCCGACACCCCTCCCCAGCTCGCCACCGCCGACGCCGTCTTCGTGACCCGCCACCTGCTGGTGGGCGGCGACCTCGACACCGCCGACGAGGAGCACGCGTCGGAACAGCTGCGGGAGCTGCTCGACGCCGGGGTGACCCACGTCGTCGACGCACGCATCGAGTGGAGCGACGAGCAGTGGGTCGCGGAGCGGGCGCCGGAGGTCGGTTACCTGCAGCACGGCATGGACGACGCCGGCCAACGGGTCCCGGGGGAGTGGTTCGACACCGCTGTCGACTGGTCGGTGGCGGCCATCGACGCCGGCGGGACGGTGCTCACCCACTGCCACATGGGCGTCAACCGGGGCCCGTCGCTCGGGTTCGCCGTGCTCCTCGCGCAGGGCTGGGACCCCATCGAGGCGCTCGACGCCATCCGCACGGCACGCCCGATCGCCTGGGTGGCCTACGCCGAGGACGCGCTGCGCTGGAGCCACGAGCGCAACGGGACCAGCGAGCGAGAACGCGAGGGCGACCTCCTGCGGCTCGAACGATGGCGCGCGCAGAACCAGCTCGACCTCGCCGAGGTGATCCGCCAGAAGCGTCAGCAGGGCTGGTGACCGTCACCCGCCGATGAGGTCGAGCAGCCAGCCCGGGCTCATCGTGCGGCACCCGAGAGCCTCGACCCGCTGGCGCAGCGCGCGGTCGGCGCTGATCACCACGACGTCGTCGCCGCGCTCACGTGCGGTGGCCGACTCGGTGACGATGGCCGCATCGCCGTCCTTGGTGGCGTGCACGGTGCAGAGGTGGCCGTCGCGGCCGCGGGGAACACCGGCCTTCGCCTGGCCCTCGAGCACCAGCACGATCTCGTCGTACGACGTGTCCGCGACCGCCAGCCTGCCGTGCAGGCGAGCGGCGGCACCAGGGCGGTCGCGCCACCATCCGTCGGGCCGGGAACCCACCACGTTCGCCCCGTCGACCACGAGCACACTGTTCATCGAGCAGTCACCCGAGGAGGTCCTGACGGCCGAACATCTCGGCCGTCACCCGGCCGCTGGGAGTGCCGGCGTCGAGGTCGGCACCGGCGTCGAGGAGCAGGCGCACCACCTCGTCCTCGCCCTTGAACAGGGCACCGGCCACCGGCGACTGGTCGCGGTGGTTGCGCCGGTCCGGGTCCGCCCGGCGCTCGAGCAGCATCGCCACGGTGGCGGCATGGCCGTGGTAGGCGGCCAGCATGAGTGGGGTGTTGCCGTCGGTGTCCTCGAGGTCCACGGGCAGCCCGTGGTCGACGAAGCCGGCCAGCTCGTCGGTCATCCCCTCGCGGGCGAAGTGCAGCGCGAGCTCGACCACGCGGGCCGTCTCCTCGGCGTCGAGCGGACGGTCGGACCCGGTCATGCGGGCTCCACCAGCCAGAGCTGGTGGTCTCCCGGCAGTCCCTTGAGCTCCACGGTGTCCTCCTCGGTGAACCGGAGGTCTGACGCCTCGGCGAGCGCCTGCCTGATCTCGTCGGTCACCAGTATCTCGCCGCCGTCGGCCAGGGCCGCCACCCGGGCCGCCATCGCGACGTTCCTCCCGAAGTAGTCGCCCTCGCGCTCGATCGCCGTGCCGGTGTGCAACCCGATCCGGACCCGGATCGGCGTGCGCCGGAGGTGCCGGCTGCGCTGGCGCTTCGCACTCAGGGCTCGCTGGATGTCGAGGGCGGCGCCGACGGCGAGCTCGGGCGCCGAGAACACCACCATGTAGCCGTCGCCCTGGTTCTTGACCACCTGGCCACGGTGCTTCTCGACGTAGGTGTGCAGGAGCTTGTCGTGCGAGGCGAGCAGCCGGACCCACTGCTCGTCGCCGAGCTCGGAGTTGAGCGAGGTGGAGCTCTCGATGTCGGAGAAGAGGATCGTCACCGTGCCGTCGGGGGCAGCGATCCGGGCGATCTCACCACGGTGCTCGAGGGCCCAGGTCGTGAACTCGTCGACCGAGCTGAGCAGCGTGGAGCGGACTCCCTGCTCGCGCAGTCGCGACGCCGTCTCGACCACGGTGCGCACGGCCAGACCGGCAGCCTGCGCCGCCTGGGTCGTGCGCGGGTAGCGCGGGGCGGTGGTCTCGTTGCGTTCGAGCTCGCGGAGCGCGGTGAGCTCGGCGAGCTCCGCACGCGCGGCCGTGAGGGTCCGCAGCAGCCAGGTGATCGCGACGAGCGCCACGACCAGCAGCACAGCCAGGACGAGCGCGATCACGGAGGCTGCGTTCACCGGTGAAGGGTGGCACACGAGAAGCAGGCGCGGCTCGGTGCCGCCGAGGTCGTGAGATAGTGAGAACCTGTTCTAGTTTTGTGGAGGCACCTGCATGAGCGAGGCAGCATCCGGGTCGGTCGCGCCGGCCATCGAGGGGTGGTTCACCAGCGGACCCGCACCGGCCCTGGTGGGGTCGGCCTGCACCACGTGCGGGTCGGTGTTCTTCCCGCCGACCGAGGGGTTCTGCCGCAACCCGGCCTGTGCGGGCGAGGAGTTCGAGCAGACCGAGCTCTCCCGCCGAGGGACGGTGTGGTCCTACACCGACGCGCAGTACCAGCCGCCCCCTCCGTACGTCCCGGCCAGTGACCCCTACGTGCCCTTCGCCCTGGCAGCGGTCGAGCTGCCCGAGGGGATCGTCGTGCTGGGTCAGCTCGCCGAGGGCTACGGCGTCGCCGACGTCCACGTCGGCAGCGAGGTGGAGCTGGTGGTGGAGATCCTGTTCTCGGACGAGACGGGCGGGCACTCGATCTGGCGCTGGAAGCCCGTGGTCGAGCTGGGCGAGGAGGCAGAGCAGTGAGTCATGATGTCGCCGTCCTCGGGGTCGGCATGCACCCCTGGGGCAAGTGGGGTCGCAACTTCGTCAGCTACGGCGTGCACGCCGCGCGGGCCGCTCTCTCGGACTCCGACGTCTCATGGGAGGACGTCGAGCTCATCGTGGGTGGCGAGACCGTGCGCAACGGCTACGGCGGGTACGTCGCCGGCGCCACGTTCGCGCAGGCGCTCGGCTGGAACGGCGCGCGCGTGGCCACGTCGTACGCCGCGTGCGCCACCGGCGCCCAGGCCCTCGACACCGCACGTGCCCGGATCCTCGCCGGGATGTGCGAGGTCGCGCTGGTGGTCGGCGCGGACACCACACCGAAGGGCTTCCTGGCGCCCAACGCCGGGGAGCGCTGGGACGACCCCGACTGGCTCCGCTTCCGGCTGCTCGGGATGACCAACCCGGGCTACTTCGCGCTCTACGCTCGGCGGCGGATGGACCTCTACGGCGCGACCGCGGAGGACTTCGCCGCGGTGAAGGTGAAGAACGCCCGGCACGGACTGCACAACCCCAACGCTCGCTACCGCAAGGAGGTCTCGGCCGACGACGTGCTCAGCAGCCCCGTCGTCTCCGACCCGCTGCACCTGCTCGACATCTGTGCCACCTCCGACGGGGCGGCCGCCGTGGTGCTCACCTCGATGGACTACGCGCGCCGGCACGGGGTGCCCGAGCCGGTGCGGGTGCGGGCGGTCTCGACGGTCACGCCGACCTTCCCGCAGACGGTGATCGACATGCCGTTGCTCTCGACCGACCCGACGTCCGCGGTGTCGCCTGCGGACCTCACCTTCAAGCAGTCGATCGGCGCGGCGGCGTACGACGAGGCCGGGATCGGGCCCGAGGACGTCAGCCTGGCCGAGGTCTACGACCTCTCCACCGCCCTCGAGCTCGACTGGATCGAGGACCTCGCGCTGTGCAAGCCGGGTGAGGCCGAGTCGCTGCTGCGGGCTGGTGACACCACGATCGGGGGCCGGATCCCGGTCAACCCGAGCGGTGGGCTCGCCTGCTTCGGCGAAGCGGTCCCTGCGCAGGCGCTCGCCCAGGTGTGCGAGGTGACCTGGCAGCTGCGCGGCCAGGCCGCAGGTCGCCAGGTCGAGGACGCCAAGGTCGGGATCACGGCCAACCAGGGCCTGTTCGGGCACGGCTCGTCGGTGCTGCTCAGCATCTGAGCTCCGACGTGCGTCAGGCCGTGTTGCCCTCGGCGCGCAGCAGCGCCAACCGGTCGAGCAGGTCCTCCAGGGCCTCCTCGAACTCCATGGCCGCGCGGTCCTCGGAGAGGGCATCGCGCAGCCGGAGCACCGTGGGCGCCGAGTCGAGGTTGCCGTAGTCGGGCGAGCCGTCGTCGATCACGTCCAGGGGACCGATGTCCCCGCCGTGGGTGGCGACCTCGAGGAGCAGGTGGCCGAGCAGGAAGCTGGTGAACGCGCGGTAGCCGGCGACCGCCGACTCGTCGGTGAAGCCCTCGGAGATCAGGCCGCTGAGGAAGTCCTCGACCCAGTCGATGCTGCGCAGCGGCGGTCGGAGCCAGGGCGCCTCGGGCGGTCGTGAGGCGACGAGCGGGAACACCCTGGGGTGCTGGAGGGCGACCCGGCGTACGCCGTGGGCGAGCCGTTGCAGGAAGTCCTGCCACCCGTCCCGCGGCGAGGCGAGGACCTCGTCGTCCTGGGCCATCGAGAGCACGAGGGTGTCCACGATGGCGTCGAGGAGGTCCTCCTTGCCGGGCACGTAGCGGTAGAGGGACATCGCCTCGACCCCCAGGCTCTCGCCCAGGCGGCGCATGGTCAGCCCGGGCAGACCCTTGGGTGTCGATGAACTCGATGGCGGCGGCGATGATCCGGTCCCGGTCGAGGGGACCCGTGCCGAGGGAGGCTGCCTGCCCGCGACGAGGGCAGCGTCCGCGTCGGGGACTTCGTTCGTCGAAGTCATGGCCACACCTCTCGTCATCGCGAGGGTAGACCGTCGAGGTAGAACCACCGCCCCGCTCGCCGCTCGAACCGGCTGCGCTCGTGGAGCACGCCGACTCCCCGGCCCCTCGAAGTGAGCTCGGAACTCCACCTCGTCAGCCGTCGCGTCGAGCACCTCGAGCCGGGTCCATCGGGTGCTGGGGTCCGGGGTGACCTGCGGCGGGCGCGTCCTCGGGTGCCAGGTGCGCCAGACGTAGTCGCGTCTCCCCCAGGGCGTAGGCCGAGTAGCGCGAGCGCATCAGCTCCTCGGCCGTGGCGGCCTGCTCCTCGCCCCGGTGCAGCCGGCCGCAGCACGCGTCGTACGAGGCGGAGCCGCAGGGACACGATCGCGTCGGGTAGGGGCTGGTCACCCGGCCAGTCTCGCGCACCACCATCTCGGGCTGCGGACCGCGATGCGGACCATCGAGCAATTGTCTATCGTTTCGGGTGATTTAGTAGTCAATGCGAAGGCAGGTCCGTCATGTCCACCGACACACTCCCCGCAGGCTCACCGTCGCCCCGCCGGGTGGCGATCGCCTCCTCGGTCGGCGCCACCATCGAGTGGTACGACTTCTTCCTCTACGGCACGGCCGCGGGACTGGTCTTCGACAAGCTCTACTTCAACGGGCTCGACGGCCCGGCCGCGCAGTTCGCGGCGTTCGGCACGTTCGCCGTCGGCTTCCTGGCGCGGCCGGTCGGGGGTCTGGTCTTCGGCCACTTCGGGGACCGGATCGGGCGGAAGAAGATGCTGCTGCTCACGCTGCTGATCATGGGGGTCGGCACCGCGCTGATCGGGCTGCTCCCGTCGTACGACTCGATCGGGGTGGCGGCGCCGATCCTGCTCGTGGTGCTCCGCGTCCTGCAGGGGATCGGCGTCGGCGGGGAGTACGGCGGCGCCGTGCTGCTGGCGGTCGAGTACGCCCCGCGCGAAGAAGCGTGGCTTCTACGGCTCCGCCGCCCACATCGGCGTACCGGGCGGCCTGTTCCTCGCTGCCGGCTCGTTCTCCCTGGCAGGCCTGCTCCCCGACGAGGCGTTCCTCGCCTGGGGCTGGCGCGCCTGCTTCCTGCTGAGCATCCTGCTGCTCGCCATCGGCGCCTACATCCGGCTGCAGGTGATGGAGACCCCGGCGTTCGCGCGGGTGCAGCAGCGCAAGGAGGTCGCGACCGTCCCGCTGCGCGAGCTGCTGGCCGCGCAGCCGAAGCGGTTGCTGCTCGGCATGGGGACGCGCTACGTCGAGGGGTTCACGTTCAACCTCTACTCCGTCTACCTGCTCGCCTACGTCGTCACGAACCTGGAGCTGCCCAAGTCCTGGGCCCTCCAGGGCATCCTGGTCGGCGCGTTCCTCGGGGTCCTGCTCGTGCCGGTGACCGGCGCGCTCTCGGACCGGTTCGGCCGCAAGGCGGTCTACCGGGTCGGCACGTGGGCGGCGCTGCTCTTCGCGTTCCCGACGGCCGCCCTGATCCAGAGCGAGAACCGCACCGCGATCTTCTTCGCCTTCGTGGGTGGCCTCGGCCTGCTGTACGGCGTGATCTACGGCCCGCTCGCCGCCTTCTGGGCGGAGCTGTTCGACACCCGTTACCGCTACACGGCGTTGAGCACGCTCTACCAGGTCTCCGGCATCGTGGCGTCCGGCCTGACCCCGCTGATCGCGGCCTGGCTGGTCTCCCGCGGCGACGGCTCGCTCTGGCTGGTCTCGGTCTACGCGTCGGTGGTGGCCGTGATCAGCCTGGTCTCCGCCCGGTTCCTCCCCGAGACCGCCGGCCGCGACCTCGACGAGTCCTGGAAGCTCGCCCCCACCGCCGACGACGCCGGCTCGGCCAGGGAATCGGAGACCGTCAGCGCCTGAGGACGAAACCTGGCCGTTGCAGGGGATGGGTAGCGTGGAGAGAGTGACGACGAACGCACCTGCCATCAACACCCTCGGCCAGCTGCGCGCCAGCGGCCACCAGCAGAAGACGCTGCGCGAGGAGCTGCGCGACAACCTGCTCGACGCCCTTCGTGAGGGTCGCGATCCGTGGCCCGGCCTGCACGGGTTCGAGACCACCGTGATCCCGCAGCTCGAGCGGGCGTTGCTCGCCGGCCACGACGTGGTGCTGCTGGGCGAGCGCGGACAGGGCAAGACCCGACTGCTGCGCACCCTGGTCGGGCTGCTCGACGAGTGGACGCCGGTGATCGCCGGCGCCGAGCTGGGGGAGCACCCCTACGAGCCGATCACGCACGCCTCGAAGCGGCGCGCCGTCGAGGAGGGCGACAACCTCCGGGTCGACTGGCGCCACCGCGACGACCGGTACGCCGAGAAGCTGGCCACGCCCGACACGAGCGTGGCCGACCTGATCGGTGACGTCGACCCGATGAAGGTGGCCGAGGGGCGCAGCCTCGGCGACCCCGAGACGATCCACTTCGGCCTGATCCCGCGCTCCCACAGCGGCATCGTCGCGATCAACGAGCTGCCCGACCTGGCCGAGCGGATCCAGGTGGCGATGCTCAACGTGATGGAGGAGCGCGACATCCAGATCCGCGGCTACGTGCTCCGGCTGCCGCTGGACACCCTCGTGGTCGCCAGCGCGAACCCCGAGGACTACACCAACCGCGGCCGGATCATCACGCCGCTCAAGGACCGCTTCGGCGCCGAGATCCGCACCCACTACCCGATCGAGCTCGAGGACGAGGTGGCGGTGATCCTGCAGGAGGCCGACCTCGTCGGCGCCGTACCCGACCACCTCGTCGAGATCCTCGCCCGGTTCACCCGCGCGCTGCGCGAGTCCAGCTCGGTCGACCAGCGCTCCGGTGTCTCGGCGCGGTTCGCGATCGCCGGCGCCGAGACCATCGCCGCCGCGGCGCTGCACCGCGCGACCGTCCAGGGCGAGGACGAGGCCGTCGCCCGCGTGGTCGACCTGGAGACGGCCGTCGACGTGCTCGGCGGCAAGATCGAGTTCGAGACCGGCGAGGAGGGCCGCGAGACGCAGATCCTCGAGCACCTGCTGCGCAAGGCGACCGCCGAGACCGTGCGCTCCCGGCTCGCCGGGGTCGACCTCGGCCTGCTGGTGCAGGCCATCGAGCGGGGCGCGAGCGTCACCACGGGCGAGCAGGTCACCGCGATCGACTTCCTCACCGGCCTGCCGATGCTGGGCGAGTCCGAGCTCTACGACGAGGTCTGCGACCGGCTCGACGCGACCAACGACGGCGAGCGGGCCGGTGCCATCGAGCTCGCTCTCGAGGGCCTCTTCCTCGCCCAGAAGGTCAGCAAGGAGTCCGGGGACGGCGAGGTCGTCTATGGCTGAGTCCCGGAAGCCGCGTCCCCTGGGCGGCCGGGGGCGGCCGCACGTCGGCCGCTCCCGCTACGGCCGCTACGACGGTGGCCCGGACCCGCTCGCGCCGCCCGGTCGACCTGGCCGAGGCGCTGGACGCCATCGGCGAGGACGTGATGGCGGGGTACTCGCCCGAGCGCGCGATGCGCGAGTTCCTGCGTCGCGGCGGGCAGGACCAGCGCGGCCTCGACGACCTGGCCCGCCAGATCGCCGACAAGCGTCGTGAGCTGCTCAGCAAGCACAACCTCGACGGCACGATGCAGGAGGTCAAGGAGCTCCTCGACCGGGCCGTGCTCGAGGAGCGCAAGCAGCTGGCCCGTGACGTCGACCTGGACGACTCCGACCGCGACTTCCGCGAGATGCAGCTCGGCAACCTCCCACCGAGCACGGCGGCCGCGGTGAGCGAGCTCTCCGACTACGACTGGCAGAGCCAGCAGGCCCGCGAGGACTACGAGAAGATCAAGGACCTCCTCGGCCGGGAGATGCTCGACCAGCGCTTCAAGGGGATGAAGGAAGCCCTCGAGAACGCCACCGACGAGGACAAGGCCGCCGATCAACGAGATGATCGGCGACCTCAACCAGCTGCTCGAGAAGCACCGCCTCGGCGAGGACACCGACCAGGACTTCGCCGACTTCATGGACAAGCACGGCGACTTCTTCCCGGAGAACCCCCAGAACATCGACGAGCTGATGGACGCCCTGGCCCAGCGTGCGGCCGCCGCCCAGCGGATGCGCAACTCGATGACCCAGGAGCAGCGCGACGAGCTCGACGCCCTGGCCTCGCAGGCCTTCGGCAGCCCCGAGCTGATGCAGTGCCTCTCCCAGCTCGACGACAACCTGCGGGCGCTGCGGCCGGGGGAGGACTGGGGCGGGTCCGAGGAGTTCGGGGGCGAGCAGGGGCTCGGCCTCGGCGACGGCACCGGCGTGCTGCAGGACCTCGCCGACCTCGACGACCTCTCCGAGCAGCTCTCCCAGTCCTACGGCGGTGCCCGGATGGACGACGTCGACCTCGACAAGCTCGAGCGGCAGCTCGGTGACGCCGCGGCGGTCGACGCGAGGAAGCTGGCCGAGCTGGAGCGCGCGCTCAACGAGACGGGCTACCTCAAGCGGGGGTCCGACGGCCAGCTCAAGCTCTCACCCAAGGCGATGCGCCAGCTCGGCAAGGCGCTGCTCAAGGACGTCGCCAACCGGATGTCAGGACGCCAGGGCCAGCGCGACATGCGCCATGCCGGCGCGGCCGGGGAGATGAGCGGCGCGAGCCGCGAGTGGACCTTCGGCGACACCGAGCCGTGGAACGTCACCAAGACGATCACCAACGCCGTGGTGCGGACGGCCGGCGACGGCAAGGACCCGATGGCAGGTCTGAGGATCGACGTACGCGACATCGAGGTCAACGAGACCGAGGCCCGCACCCAGGCTGCGGTCGCGCTGCTCGTGGACACGTCGTTCTCGATGGCGATGGCCAACCGCTGGGTGCCGATGAAGCGGACGGCGCTCGCGCTGCACCAGCTGATCACCAGCCGGTTCCGCGGCGACCACCTCCAGCTGATCGGCTTCGGCCGGTCGGCACGGGTGATGGACATCGAGCAGCTGACCGCGCTCGACGCGATGTGGGACAAGGGCACCAACCTGCACCACGCGCTGCTGCTGGCCAACCGGCACTTCCGCAAGCACCCCAACGCCCAGCCGGTGCTGCTGATCGTCACCGACGGTGAGCCGACCAGCCACCTCGAGCCCGACGGCGAGGTGTGGTTCTCCTACCCGCCGCACCCGCTCACCGTGGCCTGGTCGGTGCGCGAGCTGGACAACGCGGCCCGGCTCGGCGCCCAGACGACGATCTTCCGGCTCGGCGACGACGCCGGGCTGGCCCGGTTCCTCGACCAGCTCGCCGACCGGGTCGACGGCCGGGTGGTCGCCCCGGAGCTCGACGACCTCGGCGCCGCCGTCGTCGGCAGCTACCTCGGCGGCCGCGGCGGCTCGGGCACGAACGCCGACCACATCTCCGACTGGTACGGCGGCCGCGGCTCCTGGTTCGGCGGCTAGCGGTAGCCGGTTTCCCAGGTTAGGAACCCGAACTGCCTCTTCACACAGGGTGCAACCTGGGTGAAGAGGCAGTTCGCGTTCATAACCTGGGAAACCGGACGAGCCCAGGCTCAGGGCAGCGGCTCGACCACCCCGTGGTCAGCCGAGCGTCTCGGCGAGGTGGCTTGGTCTGCTCGCGGCCGTCACCGAGCAGGTGGTCGATCGCGGTCAGGCGGGCGGTCATGTGGCCCACGGCGTACTCCATCGTCATCCCGATGCCGCCGTGCAGCTGGATCGCCTCCTGGCCGATGTGCCGGCCGGCGGTGCTCACCTGGAGCTTGGCCCGGCGGGCGGCCTCGGTGACCTGGGCCGCGGTCGCGGAGCGGTCGGCCAGCACCATGCTCGCCCAGCTGACGATGCTGCGGGTCAGCTCGAGCGAGGTGTACATGTCCGCCGCCCGGAAGGTCAGCGCCTGGAACCGGTTGAGGGTCATCCCGAACTGCTTGCGGGTGGTGAGGTAGTCGGTGGTCAGCTTCATCGCCGACTCCATCAGGCCCAGCGACTCGTGGCAGTAGGCGATCTTCGCGGCGGCCACGACGCGCTCGAGGGCCTGCACGGCGTCGACCGAGCCGTCACCGAGCGGGGTCGCGGTGGCGCCGTCGAAGGCGACCCGTGCGGCGCGGCTGCCGTCGAGCGTGGCGTAGCCGGTCACCTCGACCCCGTCGCCCGGCTCGACCAGGAACAGCCCGACGCCGTCGGAGGTGGTGGCGGACACGACGAACAGGTCGGCGCGCGCACCTGCCAGCACCGGCTCCTTGACGCCGGTGAGCTTGCCGTCGGACTCGGTCACGCCGCCGGCGGCGAGGTCCCAGCGGCCCTCGGGCTCGAGCAGTGCGGCGGCGAGCACGAGCTCGCCGGCGGAGAGCGCGCCGAGGATCTCCTTCTTCTGCTCGCTGGTGCCGGCCGCGGCGACCAGGCCACCGGCCATCACCACCGACTCGACGTAGGGCTCGGGAGCGACCACGCGGCCGATCTCCTCGGCCACGAGCGAGAGCTCGACCGGGCCGGCGCCCATGCCGCCGTCGTCCTCGCTGAACGGCAGGCCCAGCAGGCCCATCTCGGCGAGCTTGCCCCACATGCCCTCGTCGAAGCCGGGCTCCTCGCGCCACGACCTCGCGGCGGTGCTCGGCGTCGTACCCCTTCAGCAGGGCGCGTACGGCGTCGCGGAGCGCGGTCTGCTCACTGTCCAGTGTGAAGTCCATCGAAGTCTCCTCAGAGTCCCAGGATCGTGCCGGCGATGATCTGGCGCTGGATCTCGTTGGACCCGCCGTAGATCGACGCCTTGCGGAGGTTGAGGTAGGTCGGCGCGGTGACGCGGGCCCAGCTCGGGTACGTCGGACCCCTCGGCCGGCCCCCGAGGCCAGCGCCAGCGGGCCGGCGAGGTCGAGGAAGAGCTCGCTGACCGCCTGCTGCAGCTCGCTGCCCTTGAGCTTGAGGATCGAGGACGCCGGGTGCGGCTTGCCGTCCGCGGAGTTGGCCACCACGCGCAGCGCGGTGAGCTCGAGGGCGAGCAGCTCGTTCTCGAGCTGGACGATCTGGGCCGCGACGAGGGCATCGTCGAGCAGCCCGCGGTCGGCGGCGATCTGCTTGAGGCGTGGCCAGGTTGCGCTTCGTGGCGCCGACGGGCGCCACGCCGACCCGCTCGTTGCCGAGCAGGAACTTCGCCTGGGTCCAGCCCTGGTTCTCCTCGCCGATCAGCGCGTCGCCGGGGACGCGCACGTCCTCGAAGAAGACCTCGTTGACCTCGTGGCCCCCGTCGATCAGCTGGATCGGCCGGAGGGTGACGCCCTCGGTGTCCATCGGCATCACCAGCATCGAGATGCCGGCCTGCTTCTTCGGGGCGTCGGGGTCCGTGCGGCAGAGCACGAAGATCCAGTCGGCGTGCTGGCCGAGCGTCGTCCAGGTCTTCTGGCCGTTGACCACCCAGTCGTCCCCGTCGCGGACGGCCTTGGTCTTCAGCGACGCGAGGTCGGAGCCGGCATCGGGCTCGGAGAAGCCCTGGGCCCACCAGATGTCGAGGTTGGCCGTGGCCGGCAGGAACCGCTCCTTCTGCTCCTGGGAGCCGAAGTTGGCGATGACCGGGCCGATCATGTTGGCGTTGAACGCCAGCGGCGGCGGGACGCAGGCGAGCTGCATCTCCTCGTGCCAGATGTGCCGCTGCAGCGGCGTCCAGTCCTGGCCGCCCCACTCCACCGGCCAGTTGGGTACGGCGATCCCGGCGTCGTTCATGATCCGCTGGGACTCGACGATGCCCTCCTTGCCCACGTGTCGCCCGGCCCGGATCGTGTCGCGGAGCTCCTGGGGGATCTTGGTGGTGAAGAAGCTCCGCATCTCCTCACGGAACGCGGTCTCCTCCTCGGTGAGGGCAAGCTGCATCTCGGCTCCTAGCGGGCTGTTCTGGGCGCGCTGATCGCATCGACCAGGCGAACGTGGTCGCCACGTTACCGCGCGGTTCCGAGGGTCGGCGCAGAGCCCGACAGCCTCAGGCCGCGAGCGCCTTCTCGATGTCGGTCGCGATCTTCTCCGGCTTCGTGGTCGAGCCGTAGCGCTTGATCACCGAGCCGTCGCGGCCGATCAGGAACTTGGTGAAGTTCCACTTGATCTTGTCGCCGAGCACGCCGCCCTTCTCCTCGCGGAGCCACTGGTAGAGCGGGTGCGCCTCGTCGCCGTTCACGTCGATCTTCTCGAACATCGGGAAGCTGACTCCGTAGTTCTTCTGGCAGAAGGCGCCGATCTCCTCGTTGCTGCCCGGGTCCTGACTGCCGAACTGGTTGCACGGGAAGCCCGAGCACGACGAGCCCCTGGTCGGCGTACTTCTGGTGCAGCTGCTCGAGGCCCTCGAACTGAGGCGTGAAACCGCAGGCCGACGCGGTGTTGACCACGAGGGCCACCTTGCCCGCGTAGCTGTCGAGGGGCTGCTCCTCACCGGTGATCGTGTGGGCGGTGAAGTCACTCAGGGTCGGCACGTGGGGTCTCCTCGTAGGTTGTCGACGTCAACGGGTACGACGAGGGAACGTCGCGGCTCGTGCGCAATTGTTCCCCGGAGGCCCGTGGTACCGCCCCAGGACCCCGACGAGCTAGAGCACGCGCGCCCGCACGTGGAAGGCTGCGCGTCCAGGACGCCGCGGCCCCGCGCAGGAGTACAGCGGGCCGTCGCAGTCGATGACCTGGCCGCAGTCGCGCATGGCGGTGCTCGTGTTGGCGAACACCACCGTGACCGAGGAGACCTGCCGGCGGTCGAAGCCGACCACCTGGGAGCCGTTGCCGGCGGCGTCGAGCGCGACCGACGCCACGCTGACGCGCCCGTCGCGGCAGCCGCGTCTGACCAGCGCGGCGGAACCCGAGCTGGTGTCCGGCGCGTCGACCTCGACGATCAGCTGCTGCGAGGTCGGCAGGTTCGACGCGGGCGCCACCCGCATCGCCGAGCTGGCCAGGTGTCGGAGGGCGACCGGGACCACCCCGGTGCTCGGTGCCGCCGTCGTCAGGACCTTGTTGCGGAGGAGGACCGGCGTCGGGTAGCGGGTCCGCTCCCGGTAGGTGCCCGGGGGCAGGGTGTTCCAGCGCGCGAACTGGGCCATGAACAACGGCCAGCTCGTCCGCGCCGACACCACGGACTTGATCGCCTGCAACGAGTAGGCGCGACCGCGTGCGGAGTCGGCCGCCTCCCACATGCGCCGGACGATCGCGCGGTTGTGGAGGTACTCCGAGGCGAAGCGGAACAGGATCCAGGAGCCGTAGCGGTGCAGGCCCGAGGTGTAGTCGGCCGACGAGCGCGGGAACCGGATCGGGCTGTAGGCGAGGTACTGGAGGTTGTCGTTGATCGTGGGGAAGGCCTCGTCCTCGACCCAGGTGGCGGTGCCCTCCATGAACCAGAGGTCCTCGTCGACGTCGTAGGCGAACTGGATCGCGTGGAAGAACTCGTGGGCCGCCGTGACGCGCATCGGGTTGAGGAAGTTGGCGCTGCCGTACTGCGACCGGGCGTAGTTGTTGTCCAGCACGCAGTAGCCGGGGAGCCGGTGCACCGACGCGGAGCCCTCGGGAGCGCAGTAGCCGTAGAGCCCGATGTCGCCGAGCTCGGCGAGGTAGACGTCGAACTTGCCGTTGGGGTTGCCGCGGTACTTGCCGGCGGTCGCGCGGTCGGACAGTGGCTTGCGGTAGCCCAGGGTGCCGGTCTCGTACTTCCAGACGTACTTCATCGTCGTGTGGACGTACTCGACGTAGTTCGGGATGCCGTCGTGGTCGGAGTCCGCCAGCGAGATCCGGTTGGGTCCGCTGGTCACCCAGTGCACGCACACGGGGCTGCCCGCCGGGCACCACGTCCGGAAGGGCCGCGTGCTGCCGTACTTGACCGCGTCACCCGGGGCGCCGTTGGTCGGGCCGGGCCAGCAGGTTGTCGGCCTCGCGCAGCGCCGCTCCGCTCAGCGCCGTCCGTGCCCGGGACAGGTCGCGCAGGGTCAGGGTGATGTCGGTGTCCGGGGTGTGGCCCGCGAGCGAGCGTGCGGCCTTGTCGGGTGCCTGCCTGCGGAACTGGCTCTTCGCCTCCGCCAGCACCCCCAGGGCCTCGGAGCGCGAGTAGTGGGGCTTGCCGCGGGTCGGGGCCCGGGGACGTGCGGGTCGTCGCTGCGGCCTCTGCGTGAACCGGGAAGGCGGCGACCAGGCGCGAGCGCGAGCGCTGCGACGAGTGGACCCCGAGGAAGGCGTGGCATTGGCGCAGTGTAAGTCCTGCGGGAGGCCGAACCTAGGTTCGATAGGTTCGGGTGACGATGAGCGACCAGATGACGGCAACGGGCTCCCTGATGACCGCGGACACGGAGGCGGACGAGCTCCGGCGTACCCGGCTCCGCAGGATGCAGGCCGTGGCGCTGGGCCTCCTGGTCTTCGCCGCCGTGGTGTACGTCGTGACCCTGGACGCCACGGGGTTCTGGGGATTCGTGAACGCGGGCGCCGAGGCGAGCATGGTGGGCGCGATCGCCGACTGGTTCGCGGTCACCGCCCTGTTCCGCCACCCGCTCGGTCTGCCGATCCCGCACACGGCGCTCGTGCCCCGCAAGAAGGACGAGTTCGGGAAGAGCCTCGAGGAGTTCTTCGCCGAGAACTTCCTCCAGGAGGAGGTGATCCGCGAGCGGCTCGGAGCCGCGGACATCGCCCGCCGGCTCGGAGTCTGGGTCAGCGAGCCCGCGAACGCCCGTCGCGTCGTCGCCGAGGCGGCCACCGTCACCGCCATCGGGCTGCGGCGGCTCAAGGACGAGGACGTCGCCGTCCCTGGTCGAGGAGGTGCTGATCCCGCGCTTCATGGCCGAGCCGATCGCGCCGGTGGCCGGTGGTCTGCTGCAGGAGATCCTGGCCGACGACGCCCACCACGGGCTCGTCGACCTGGCGCTGGAGGAGGCGCACCGCTGGCTGGTGCACAACCAGGAGACGTTCGCGATGGTGCTCGGTGAGCGGGCGCCGTGGTGGGCCCCCGACCGGCTCAACGAGGCCGTCACCACCCGGCTGCACCTCGAGGCGATCCGGTGGGTCGCCGACATCCGCAGCGACCCGGACCACCACGCCCGTCAGGCGCTGGACAGCCTGCTGACCCAGTTCGCGCAGGACCTGCTGACCGACCCGGCCACCCAGGAGCGCGCCGAGCGGCTCAAGCAACGGGTGCTCGAGCAGCCGCAGATGGTCACCACCGGGATGTCACTGTGGCGCGCGTTCCGCACGGCCCTGCTCGAGGCCCTCGACGACGAGGACGGCCTGCTGCGCGAGCGCGCTGCCCGGGAGCTGCGGTCGTTCGGTGAGCGGATCGGCCGCGACGACGCCCTGCGCAAGAGGCTCGACGCGTGGGGGGCGGACTTCGTGGTGTGGGCGGTCGGGCGTTACGGCGACGAGCTGACCACGGTGATCACGACGACGATCGAGCGCTGGGACGGCCAGGAGGCGGCCCGCAAGATCGAGCTGCACGTGGGTCGCGACCTACAGTTCATCCGCATCAACGGCACCGTCGTCGGCGGTCTCGTGGGTGTCGTCATCCACGCCGTCTCGCTGGTGCTCTGAGGAGGAGACATGGACGACGTACCGATTCGTGACGAGTCGATCCGGCTGGGCCAGTTCCTCAAGCTGGCGAACCTGATCGACTCGGGTTCGGACGCCAAGGAGCTGATGATCCAGGGCCTGGTCAGCGTCAACGGTGAGGTGGAGACCCGACGCGGACGCCAGCTGGTGCCCGGCGACGTCGTCGAGCTGGGCGGTCTGTCGTCCCGGGTCTCGAGGGCCTAGCGGACGTCGACGAGGTCCACCACGAAGATCAGCGTCTCACCCGGCTTGATCACGCCGCCGGCCCCGCGGTCGCCGTACCCGAGGTGCGGCGGGATGACCAGGCGGCGGCGGCCGCCGACCTTCATCCCCTGGACGCCCTGGTCCCACCCGGAGATGACCTGGCCGACGCCGAGGCGGAAGTCGAGCGGGGCGCCGCGGTTGTAGGAGGCGTCGAACTCCTCCCCGGTCGAGTGGGCCACGCCGACGTAGTGCACCGAGACGGTGCTGCCTGCCGTGGCCTCCTGGCCGTCGCCCTCGCTCAGCTCGGTGACCTCGAGGTCACTGGGGGGCGGGCCGTCCGGGAAGTCGATCTCTGGCTTGTCTGCACTCATGGCGCCCACCCTGCCACGCTCGCGCGTACGTCGCGAACGGTGGTTGACTCGCCTCATGCGGCACGGCATCAAGGTCTCCACGGTCAACCTCAGCTCGTCGGACCCGCGGGCACTGTCCCGCTTCTACGCGGCCCTGCTCGGCATGGAGATCAAGGTCGACGAGCCGGAGTGGGTGGTCATCGCCGGGCAGGGCAACGTGCCGCTCGCCTTCGAGCTCGACCAGCACTTCCAGCCACCTGTCTGGCCGAGCGAGCCGGGACGACCCGTCACCCAGCTGCACCTCGAGGTCCAGGTGAGCGACCTCGAGGGTGCTCTCGCGCACGCGCTCGACTGCGGTGCCCGACTGGCCGACCACCAGCCGCAGGACGACGTCCGGGTGTGCCTCGACCCGGCGGGCCACCCGTTCTGCCTCTGGCTCGACGAGGACTGACCCAGACCCGGGACGTGCTGTCAGGTCTGGTGGACGTAGCTGTCGAGCTGGTCGCGCTCGAACTCCAGCTGGCCGATGCGGCTCTTGACGACGTCGCCGATGCTGACCACGGCGACGAGCTGGCCGTTGTCGATCACGGGGACGTGTCGGATGCGGTGCTCGGTCATCTGCGCCATCAGCCCGTCCACGTCGTGCCCGGGCTCGCAGGTCTGGACGACGGCGGTCATGATCTGCTCCACCGGCGCATCGAGCACGGAGTCGTCCCCGTTGAGCTTGCGCACGACGTCGCGCTCGCTGACGATGCCGTCGACCGCGGTGCCGTCACCGCTGACGATCACTGCGCCGATGTTGTGCTCGGCGAGGAGCGCCAGCAGCTCGCGCACCGTGGCGTCCGGGATGATCGTGATGACGCCACTGGCGGACTTGCCCTTGATCACGTCGCTGATCTTCATGGTCCCCCTCCGGTGCAGGTGGGTCGTGGTGTGGACCCTGAATCTAGTGCTCCGGAGGCCGCGTGCACAGGGGTTGCTCAGTCGGTGTCCGACACGGGCTCGCCGCGCCGTGAGCTCAGGTCGTGGACCGTGCCCCCACGCTGCGGCTCCGGGTGCCCTGGCAGGGAACCCAGGAACGCCAGCGCCTGGTCGTGGAGCTTGCCGTTGGTGGCGAGCGCGCTGCCACCTGTCGGCCCGGGCTCGCCGTCCAGGGAGGTGAAGAAGCCCCCCGCCTCGCGCACGATGACGTCCAGCGCGGCCATGTCGTAGAGCTCGAGGTCGGGTTCCGTGGCGATGTCGACGGCGCCTTCCGCGAGCAGCATGTAGGACCAGAAGTCGCCGTACGCGCGCGTGCGCCAGCACCGACGGGACAGGGAGAGGAAGTCGTCGAGCCGGCCACGCTCGTCCCAGCCCGACAGCGAGGAGTAGGACAGCGAGGCGTCCTCGATCCGGGAGACGTCGCTGACCTGGCAGGGCGAGGCGCGCAGCAGCGACTTGCCCGTCCACGCGCCGCCGTCCTTCATCGCCCACCAGCGTCGGTTGAGCATCGGTGCGGACACGACGCCGACGACGACCTCGTCGTCGACCATCAGCGAGATCAGGCTGGCCCAGACGGGCACCCCGCGGACGAAGTTCTTGGTCCCGTCGATCGGATCGACCACCCAGCGGCGCTGGCTGTGCCCCGTGGAGCCGGTCTCCTCCCCGAGGACGGCGTCACGTGGCCGCGCCCGGGACAGCACGCGGCGGATGCCCTGCTCCACGGACTGGTCAGCATCGGTGACCGGCGTCAGGTCCGGCTTGGTCATCACGTGCAGGTCGAGCGCCTTGAACCGGGCCTGCGCCGTGGAGTCGGCGTCGTCGGCCAGCACGTGGGCGAGACGGAGGTCGTCGGTGTAGTCGGACGGCATGGTGCACAGGGTAAGCCTGAACCTTTTCGCGGCTTGCATCGTTGAACGTGGGCATGGAGATCAACGGTGTGCCACTCCACCCCCTCGTCGTCCACGCGGTCGTGGTGTGCGTCCCGCTGGCGGCGCTGGGAGCCCTGGCGACGGCAGCTCCGAAGTGGCGCTGGCTGGTCCGCTGGCCCACCCTCCTCGTGACCCTGGGGGCCACGGCGGCGACCTATGTCGCCACCCTGACGGGCCATAGTCTCGAGAAGGACCGCGACCTGGGGGCGTTGCCCCTGGTCCGGACCCACGCGATGTGGGGTCACCGGCTGATGATCGCCATGTGGATCTTCGCGGTCGTCGTCATCGTCGCGTTCTGGGTGCTGCCGCACGTCAGCCGCCTCGCGGGCGGCCGCGACCGCTCGTCGCCCGTGCCTGCGCTCGTGGTGCCGGTGCAGGTCGTGCTCGTGCTGGCCGCGGTCGCGGTGCTGGTGCTGGTCGTCCTGACCGGCGACGCCGGGGCCAGGGCGGTCTGGAAGTAGCCCGGGCCGGTCAGTACGCCGGTTCGCCCGCCTCGCGGCTCGCGAGGAGCCGCCGGAACGAACGCACGCGCTCGGCCTGGGGGCCGGTCGCCTCGTCGAGCCCGCACTCCGGCTCGCCCTCCGCATGGGTGCAGCCGCGGGGGCAGTCGGCCGTGAGGTCGTGCAGGTCGGGGAAGGCCTCGATCAGCTGGTCGGGGTCCACGTGGGCGAGCCCGAAGGAACGGATGCCCGGGGTGTCGACGATCCACCCACCTCCGGGAAGGGCCAGCATCAGCGCGCTGACGGAGGTGTGCCGACCGCGGCCGGTCACCGCGTTCACGACGCCCACCTCCCGGAACGCGTCGGGGACCAGCGCGTTCACCAGGGTCGACTTGCCGACGCCGCTGTGACCGAGCAGCACGCTCGTCCGGTCCGTGAGCCGCTCGACGATCTCGGCGAGGTCGGCCCCGCGCTGCGTGACGACGTACGGCACCCCGAGCGGGCGGTAGTTGGCCACCATCGGCTCGGGGTCGGCGAGGTCGGCCTTGGTCAGGCAGAGCAGCGGGTCCATCCCCGCGTCGTACGCCGCGACCAGCGCACGGTCGACCAGGCCCTGCCGTGGCTCCGGGTCGGCGAGGGCGGTGACGATCACGAGCTGGTCGGCGTTGGCCACGATCACCCGCTCGACGGGGTCGTCGTCGTCGGCCGTGCGTCGCAGCACGGTCGTGCGCGGGTCGACGGTGACGATCCGGGCCAGTGACCCGTCGGCCCCCGAGGTGTCGCCGACCAGACGCACGCGGTCGCCGGTGATCACGGCCCCGCGCCCCAACGAGCGGGACTTCATCGCGGTCACGATCGGCTCGTGCTCGCCGAGCTGGCAGGTGTAGCGCCCGCGGTCGACCGTGACCACGAAGGCGGGCACAGCGTCGTCGTAGCTCGGCCGGTCCTTCGTCCGGGGACGGGTGTGCCGTCGCGGCCGCTCGTAGCTCTCGGGATCGTTCTCGTCGTAGCGGCTGGTCATGTCGGCACTCAGAACAACCCGGCCCACACGTCGGCGAAGCCCGGGAACGTCTTCGCCGTGGTGGCGACGTTCTCCACCAGCACCCCGTCGACGGCGCTGCCGACGATGACCGCGGCGTGGGCCATCCGGTGGTCGGCGTAGGTCTTGAACTCTCCGCCGTGCAGCGGCGCCGGCGCGATGCTCAGCCCGTCGTGGTGCTCGTCGACCGCCGCCCCGAGACCACGGAGCTCGACGGCCAGGGCGGTGAGCCGGTCGGTCTCGTGGCCGCGGATGTGCGCGATGCCACGCAGACGCGACGGCGTGGACGCGAGCGCGCACAGGGCGGCTACGGCCGGCGCCAGCTCGCCCACGTCGTGCAGGTCGGCGTCGAGGCCCACGATCGTCTCGCCACCGGTCACGGTGAGCCCGTCGTCGTCGAGGTCGACGTCGGCGCCCATCTCGGTCAGGATCCCGCGCAACGCGTCGCCGGCCTGATGGGTCTCGCGCGGCCAGCCCGGGACGGTCACCCGGCCCCGGCTGGTCATCGCGAGCATCAGGAACGGTGCGGCGTTGGACAGGTCGGGCTCGATGACCACGTCGACCGCCCGGATCCGCGCCGGCGCGACCGTCCAGCGGTCCGGAGCCGTCTCCACCTCGACACCGTGCTGGCGCAGCGCGGCGACGGTCATCTCGATGTGCGGTTGCGAGGGGACCGGAGGACCTTCGTGACGTACGTCCACGCCCTCGTCGTACGCCGCCCCGGAGAGCAGCAGGGCGGAGACGAACTGGCTCGAGGCAGACGCGTCGATCACCACCGTCCCGCCCCGGACCCGACCGGTGCCGGACACGGTGAACGGCAGGGTGCCGCGACCTCCGTCGTCGACGTGCACCCCCAGCGCGCGCAGGGCCTCCAGCACGGCCGACATGGGTCGGGTGCGTGCGTGGGGGTCGCCGTCGAAGGCGACGTCGCCCTTGGCGAGCGCGGCGACGGGCGGCACGAACCGCATCACGGTGCCGGCGAGACCGCAGTCCACCGTCCCGCCGCGCAGCAGGCTCGGGAAGACCAGCCAGTCGTCCTCGGCGGTGATCACGGTGGAACCGAGCCTGGACAGCGCCGCGGCCATCAGCTCCGTGTCCCGCGAGCGCAGCGCGCGGTGCACGACGGAGGGCCCGTCGGACAGCGCAGCGAGCACGAGTGCCCGGTTGGTCAGCGACTTCGAACCGGGAAGCTCCACGCGCACGTCCACCGGGGCGCGTGCGAACGGTGCCGGCCACAGGGCCGACGACGTCTCGGGACGGGTCTCCACGCCCCGAGGCTAACCAACTCCTACGGAGCCAGGGACTTCGCGGCCAGTCTCGCCTCGAGCTTGGCCTCGCGGCCCAGGTGCTTGGCCTGACGGCGTACGTCGGTCGCGGCCCGCCTGGCACGCCACGCCACCCCGGGGCGGCCCTCGGTGTCGACCGCGGCGAGCAGCAGGCCACCCAGCATCGAGAGGTTCTTGAAGAAGTGGATCTTCTGGTTGGCCTTCGCGGCGGGGTCGGTCTCGTTCCAGAACTGGTGTCCGGCCACGGTCGTCGGCACCAGCGAGGCTGCGAGCACCGTGCTGGAGATTCGCGGCGCTCGCCCGGTGGCCAGCGCTCCCGCGGCGACGATCTGCGCGACGGCGTTGAGCCGGACCAGGTTCTCGGTGTTCTCCGGCAGCTTCACCTGGGGGAGCGACTTCTCGAGCGCCGGCCGGATCCGGTCGGTGACGGGCTTGGCCTTGGCGGCGAGGGCAGGAGCGTTCTTCAACGCGCTGACCCCACCGACCACGAACATCGATGCCATGAGCGGGCGGGCCACGAATCGGGTGACTGTCATGGCTACATGAATACCCGATCCGGTGGGGCTCAACCAGCCTTGCGGTCGCCCACGACCTCGACGGTCGTCGAGTTGTTGCCGGTGACGGGGTCTTCCCAGCCGTCCGGCACGGCCGCGGTGACCGTGTACCGTGGAGTTCCTCGCCGGGGTTGGCGTGGAACAGCCACTCGCGGGGGGTGCTGGTGGCGATGCAGGTGTAGGACTTGCCCGAGCCCTTGCAGCTTTCAGGCGCGTGGTTGTGGACGGCTGGGAGAGTCGAGACCACGGTCACGCGCGACTCCTGTCCGTCGGGGACTCCGCTCGACCAAGATTCTGACGGCAATCCATCGGCCGTCCTCGGCGGCAGAGACCTTGACCGACACGTCGGCGCTGAGCGGGTCCGTGGGGTCGGTCGGGTCCGTGGGATCGGTCGGGTCTGTCGGGTCGGTGGGATCCGTCGGGTCGGTGGGCGTGGTCGGAGGCGGCTTGGTGTTGGCCGGGGGTGGGTTCGGCTGGGTCCCGCCCGTGGGTGCCGTGGTGCTTCTTCTTTTTCTTCTTCGGCTGGTCGGTGGTCGTGCTGGTGCCGGTGAGGGCGTCCCCGGTCGTCGCCCCGAGCGGGGCCCCGCTCGTGGTCGACGTGCTGTCGCTCGTGGAGGGATCCGTGGTGCTCGTGCTCGCTCGGGCACTCTCGGCCCTGGCCTTGGCAGCTCTGTCCTTGGCCTTGGCGATCGCGATCGCCTTGGCCTTCGCCGCGCTGTCGGGCTGGTTCGTGGTGGTGGCCGTCCCTGGTGCCGTGGAGCTGCTGGGGGCTGAGGGCAGCGGCGGATCGGCCGCTGCGTGCTGGTCGGAGGGTCCCCGGAACCCGATCGCGATCGCGGTGACGCCCACGATGCCGACGGCGGCGACGCCGGCGGCCGTGGCCGGCAGGTTGCCGAGGGCTGCGTCCTTGGCCCTGCCCACGAGTGCCAGCGCACCTGCACCCGCGCCCGCAGCGGCTCCCGCGCCACCGAGGTAGCCCAGGGCCGCGGCGCCGAGCAGGGCCGGACCGAGGACGGCGGCGAGGGAGGAGTTGACCTCGGCGAGCTCGAGGTAGACCGCGGTGCAGGGACGGCAGTGGTCGAGGTGCTCCTCGACCTTGCCGGCGTCGCGCTTGGACAGGGCCCCGCGCACGTAGCCGCCGAGCAGGTCGTGGGTCTCCCGGCAGTCCTCGCTGACGAGGTCGCCGCTGTGCATGTTCAAGAAGGCCTGCCGCAGGCCCTCACGCGCTCGGTAGGCGAGGGCGGAGACCGAGTTGGCGCTCATCCCGAGCAGGGGAGCGATGTCGGCGGGCTTCTGGTTCTCGACCTCGAGGTGCCACAGGACGAGCTGCCAGCGCTCGGGCAGCGAGGCGAAGGCCTTCGCGGCGGCGCCGCCCTCGAACCCGGCGATGGCCGTGTCCGTGAACGGAACGCCCGGGTCGTACGGCGTCATGTCACCGGTGGTGGTCAGCTTCTGGTTGCTGCGGATCTTGTCGACGTGCAGCCGGCGTACGGCGGTGAGCAGGTAGGCGCGGAACGCCACGTCGGGACCGCCGCCCCCCAGGAGGACGTTGAGCACCTTGACGAAGGCCTCGGAGACCAGGTCGTCGGCGTCGGGTCCGCCGACCAGCACGCGGGCCAGCTTGGTCGCGGCGTCGACGTGGCGGGAGAACAGCGTCCCGTAGGCAGCGACGTCCCCGTCACGGACCCGGGAGATCAGCTCCGGATCGGTGAGTTCCTGTGCCTCGACGTCGGTCGTGGTCATGGGCGTGCTGGGACCCCCTCGAGGGGTGCGGGGAAAAGTCGTCAGAAGTTTATTCCCTTTTTCCCGTCATGGACGGGGTTGAACCCCGTTACCTAGGCGAAGGCCACGACGTGGGGGGTGGCCTCCCGAGAAGAGAAGAGGACGGGCATGGGCATCTTTGCGACGAAAGTTCGCAAGGGCGCGCAGGCCGTGGCGACGGCGGACGCCGACCTGGCCGAGGACGTGCAGCGATTGCTGCCTGCACGTTTCGAGGCTGTCGGCGAACGCCTCGCCGCCGGACACGACGCGAGCACCGCGTGTGCACAGGTGGGCCGTGAGACGGCTCGGGACGGTGCCGACCTGGGTGAGGCACTGGATGGGCTCCGGTCCACCTATGCACACGTTCTGGGAGGGGAACCCGACTTCGGGGCGGTGCGCGCGTTGTGTCAGGCGTGGAGCGAGGAGACCCTCGGCTACCTGCACCAGCTCTCGTGCGAGGACCCGCTGACCGGACTGGCCAGCCTGGCGCACCTGCGCACCCGGCTCTCGGAGATCTACCGGGCCGCGGAGCAGGCCGAGATGCCGGTCTCCGTGAGCCATGCGCTCGTGGTCTTCGAGCTGCCACCGAGCGCCGTGCGCGCGGGTGGGAACACCTTCGACTCCGTGCTCCGACTTGTCCGACTGGCGGAATGTGCGCGGATGGCGTTCCCCGGTGGGCAGACCATCGCCCAGGCGAGCCAGGGACGACTGGTCCTGGTGACGCCACGGGGAGACCTGCTCGCCCGACGCGTCAGCCTGCTGCGTGACCTGGTCGGGGACCTGGACGGCGACCTGGACGCGGACACGGGCAGGGCCCGGGTCTGGATCGAGGGACTGCCGCCGTCGGACGACGGCGCCGGGTTGCTTCTCGACGAGATCACGCGCGGATAGCTCCACCGTCGGTCGCGGCGTCTACGCTGGGCGCAATGTGCGGCCGCTACGCCTCGAGCAGGCAACCCGAGGACCTCGTCGAGGAGTTCGAGATCCGCGGTCCCGACCTGCCGCACCTCGAGCCCGACTTCAACGTGGCGCCGACCAAGGAGGTCTACGCCGTCGTGGAGCGCCCGCCGAGCCGTGACCGCGACTCCGAGCCCGAGCGACAGCTGCGCGCCCTGACCTGGGGCCTGGTGCCCTTCTGGGCCAAGGACCCCAAGGTCGGCAGCAGGATGATCAACGCCCGCATGGAGACGGTGGCGGAGAAGCCGGCCTACCGCCGCGCCTTCGAGAAGCGCCGGACGATCCTCCCGGCCGACGGCTACTACGAGTGGTACCCGACGGACCAGCTCACGAAGGCGGGCAAGCCGCGCAAGCAGCCCTACTTCATCCGGCCGGCCGACGAGGGCCTGCTCGCCATGGCCGGCCTCTACGAGATCTGGCGCGACCCCGCGAAGGCCGACGACGACCCGAGCCGCTTCCTCTGGACGTGCACTGTCCTGACGACGACGGCGGAGGACTCGCTGGGCCACATCCACGACCGGATGCCACTCATGCTGACCCCCGACCGCTACGACGCCTGGCTCGACCCGCGTCAGTCCGACAAGGACGCGCTGCTCGCCCTCCTCGAGCCGGCTGCGCCCGGAAGGCTCGAGGCGTTCCCGGTCTCGACGCTGGTCTCCAACGTGAAGAACAACGGTCCCGAGCTGGTGGAGCCCCTCCCGCTGGAGGAGGTGCGCTGATGCCGCAGGAACGCATGGTGGAGACCCCCAAGGGGCCCGCGCGGCTCGTCGTACGCCGCGCCAAGCGGCCGCTGGCGATGCTGGTGCTGACCCACGGCGCGGGTGGGGGGATCGGCGCCCCGGACCTGCTCAGACTCGCTCGCACCCTTCCGCAGCACGACATCTCGGTGGCCCTGGTGGAGATGCCCTGGCGGGTGGCCGGCAAGAAGCTCGCGCCCGCGCCGCCGGTGATCGACGAGTGCTTCACGGCCGTCCTCGACAACATGCGCACCCGCAGCCCGCTGATCCTCGGTGGCCGCAGTGCCGGCGCCCGATCGGCGTGCCGCATCGCGCGTGGCGTGGGAGCCAGGGGAGTGCTCGCCCTGTCCTTCCCGCTGCACCCACCCGGGAGGCCGGAGAAGTCCCGGCTCGAAGAGCTCCAGCGGGCGCGCGTCACGACCCTGGTCGTGCAGGGCGAGAACGACCCCTTCGGCCGGCCCGAGGAGTTCCCGGACGACACCGAGCTGGTCGTCGTACCTGCGGCCGACCACTCGCTGAAGGTGCCCAAGTCCGCGCCGGTCACCCAGGCCGAGGCCCTCGCCGTGGTGCTCGAGGCGACCCTGGAGTGGGTGGTGCGCGAGGTCGCCGGGAATCGAAACGAGTGAGCACGTGTTCCCCCAAAGCTGATCGCTTGCCGGAGAACAAGAAGGGGATGACCGTGCTCGCCACACTCGAGAAGTCCGGGTCTGCGGACACTTCGGTAGTCTGGGGTGCAATGAGTGACACCGATTCCGACGCCCTCGACCTCGTCGACCTCAGCGCCGAAGACCCGGCCGAGATCGACCCCGCCACCGAGACGGAGGCCGAGCGGCAGCAGCGCTTCGAGCGCGACGCGATGCCGTTCCTGGACCAGCTCTACTCGGCAGCCATGCGGATGACCCGCAACCCGGCCGACGCCGAGGACCTGGTGCAGGAGACCTTCGCCAAGGCCTACGGCTCCTTCCACCAGTTCAAGCCCGGCACGAACCTGAAGGCCTGGCTCTACCGGATCCTGACCAACACCTTCATCAACACCTACCGCAAGAAGCAGCGCGAGCCGCAGAAGTCCATGGCCGAGGACGTCGAGGACTGGCAGCTGGCCCGTGCCGAGTCCCACTCCTCGAGCGGCCTGAAGTCCGCGGAGATGGAGGCGCTCGAGCACCTCCCCGACTCGGACGTGAAGGACGCGCTGCAGCGCCTGCCGGAGGACTTCCGCCTCGCTGTCTACCTCGCGGACGTCGAGGGTTTCCCCTACAAGGAGATCGCCGAGATCATGGAGACCCCCATCGGCACCGTGATGTCGCGGCTGCACCGCGGACGTCGCCAGCTGCGCGAGATGCTCGCCCACTACGTGCGTGAGAACGACCTGTTGCCCGCTGCCGCGACCGCTCCGAAGGGTGGTGCGTGATGACGACGCCCCACGACCACGCGCCCGAGGGCGAGCCGGCCACCGACTGCTCCGCGGTCCTCGGCCGGGTCTTCTTCTTCCTCGACAACGAGCTCGACCAGGCCGACTGCTCCGAGATCCAGCAGCACCTGGACGAGTGCGGTCCCTGCCTGGCGCGCTACGACCTGGAGCGCACCGTGAAGACCCTGGTGGCACGCTCGTGCTCCGAGGTCGCCCCCGACGGTCTGCGCCAGCGGGTGATGCTCTCGATCAGCCAGGTGCAGGTCGAGATCACCCGGCGCGACTGAGGCGGGCCCGGGTTGTTCGTCCCGCGATCGATCGCCGGATTGGCCCCGTCGCACCTCACCTGAGAGGATGGGCGGCGGCTCCGGGGCAGATCTCCCGGGGCGTCGACGTAGGAGGACCCCATGGGCAAGACCGGACGCAAGCGCCGCGCGCGCAAGAAGAAGGGCGCGAACCACGGCAAGCGCCCCAACGCCTGAGCACCGCTCAGGCACTCGAGACGCCGTCTCATGAGCCCCGGACCAGTCGGTCCGGGGCTCCTGTGATGTTTGGATGAGGCCATGGACATGGACACGTTGCTGCTGCAGGGCCGCGAGCTGATCGAGCAGACCACGCGGGCCCACAGCGAGCGCTGGGGCCTGGGTACGGCGCAGCGATGGGTGCTCGACCAGGACTCGGGACGGATCACGTGGTCCTTCCCGGACCGGATCGTCTCGGCCGACGCGCAGATCCTCGGCTCGTGGAACGGCACCGTGAACAGCTTCGCGTGGTCGTGGGACAACCAGTCGATCCAGGACAAGCTGTGCGTGACGGCAGCCCAGGTGCGGGCCTTCGGGGTCGAGAACGACGTCGTCGCGCTGACCTCCTCGCCGCTCAACCTTGACGAGTCCCAGGCGCGTGACCTGGTGGCGCTGGCCTTCCGGCTGGGGGACTGCACCGGCCTCTACCACCCCTACGACGGCAAGCTCGCGAGCTACATCACCTTCGGTGCCGTGACGATCGAGGAGCAGGGTGGGGTCACCTCGACCTTCGAGGCGACCAGGCCGTGAGCCGGGTCGACACCGGCCTGTCCGCGACCCTGGAGCACACCGTGACCAGTGCGGACACCGCGCTCGCCGTCGGCTCGGGCAGCCTCCCCGTGCTGGGCACACCACGCCTGCTCGCCTGGTGCGAGGCCGCCACCTGTGCGGCGATCGGCCCTGCCCTGGCCGAGGACCAGACGAGCGTCGGCACCCGGGTCACGCTCGAGCACCTCGCACCCTCGGCCGTCGGGGCGGCTCTCGTGGTCACGGCGAGCATCGTGCACGTCGACGGGAAGCTGGTCAGGTTCAGCGTCGCCGCGCGGCAGGACGGGCGGCTCGTGGGGTCCGGCGAGGTGACCCGCGTCGTCGTGGACGCCGCGAAGTTCCTGTCGCGGGTGCGCGGGACGGACTGACCCGGTCCTCAGGTCAGGCGGGCGGCGTACGCGAGCAGGGCGACGCCCGGCTCCGGGCTCCAGTCGTCCTCGGGGGCCCGGGTGAAGCCGAGCCGCTCGTAGATCCGGTGCGCGCCGGTCATCACGTCCATCGAGGACATCCGCACGCCGGCGTACCCCAGCTCGCGCGAGCGCTGCACGCAGCGCTCGACGAGCGCGCGGCCGATCCCACGTCCGCGGGACGCCGGGCTCACGGCCAGCATCCGGAACTCACCCTCGTCGGCCCGCCCGATCTCGCGGTACGCCGAGCCGACCGGAGCGAACGTCACCGAACCGAGCACCCGTCCGTCGTCGACCGCGACCCAGAGCTCGGCCTCCCGGGCACGGCGCGGGGTGTCGACCAGCTCGACGACGTAGCCGTCGCCCTCGGCCAGGTAGCCGTCGCTCACGTAGACCTCTGCGGTCAGCCTGCCGACCTCCTCGAGCTCCTCGGGGAGGGCGCGTCTGATCTCCATGGTCACGCCGGGTCAGGCGACGATGGTGCTGCGGGGGTCATGCCGCGAGGTTAGCCCTTCGGCCGGGAGCCGGGAGGTGTCTCCTAGGCTGGCCGGGTGCCATCCCTGAAGGCTCTCGCGCGGGCTCACACCGACCTCTCGGGCGAGGACGTGGAGTGGCTCTCGATGTTGCTCGCCGACTGGCAGATCATCGCCGACCTGAGCTTCGCCGACCTGGTCCTCTGGCTGCCTGCCCGCGACGGCTCGGGCTACTGGGCGGGGGGCCAGATGCGCCCGACCACCGGTCCGACGGCCTTCGTGGACGACATCGTGGGGGAGTTCCTGCACGCGGGCAGACGGCCACTGCTCGACTCCGCGCTGCGCGAGGGCCGCATCGCGCGCGAGGGCGACCCGGAGTGGCGCGACGACGTGCCGGTGCGGGTCGAGGCGATCCCAGTCCGCCGAGGGGAGCGGTTCATCGCGGTCGTGGCTCGCAACACCAACCTGCAGGGCGTGCGCACGCCGAGCCGCCTGGAGCTGTCCTACCTGCAGACCGCGAGCGAGCTCTCGCAGATGATCGCGTACGGCTCCTTCCCGTTCCCCGGACAGCGCTCCGACCACGCCGACACCCCGCGCGTGGGTGACGGATTCATCCGGGTCAACGCCTCCGGTGACGTCAGCTACGCGAGCCCCAACGCGCTCTCGGTCTACCGCAAGCTGGGGCTGACCGGGGACCTCAGCGGGAAGTCCCTGGCCGGGATCACCCGCGAGCTGGTGCCGGTCGGGATGCGACCGGACGAGGAGACGATCAGCGCCGTGCTCGGCGGACGGGCGCCGCGTGACACCGAGCTCGGCAACTCCCAGGCCACCCTGATCCTGCGCTCGATCCCGTTGCGCCCCGCGGGCGAGCACACCGGGGGGCTGGTCCTGCTCCGCGACGTGACCGCGCTGAGGCGTCGCGACCGGGAGCTGGTGACCAAGGACGCCACCATCCGGGAGATCCACCACCGGGTGAAGAACAACCTGCAGACCGTGGCGGCGCTGCTCCGCCTGCAGGCACGGCGGATGGAGATCCCCGAGGGCCGGATCGCCCTCGAGGAGGCCGTACGACGCGTGGGCGCGATCGCGGTCGTCCACGAGACGCTGAGCCAGGCCTTCGACGAGACGGTGGACTTCGACGACGTGACGGACCGGCTGACCCGGCTGGTCACCGACGTCGGGTCCCAGGGCGGCGCCATCCGCACCCGTCGTACGGGATCGTTCGGCTCGATCAGCTCCGACGCCGCCACGCCTCTGGCGATGGTGTTCACCGAGCTGATCCAGAACGCCGTGGAGCACGCCTTCGACGAGGAGCGCGGCGGGGTGATCGAGATCCGCTGCGAACGCGACGGCGACGGGCTGCAGCTCACGATCGAGGACGACGGAGTCGGGCTGCCACCCGACTTCAGCCTGGCCGAGACGACCAGCCTGGGCCTGTCGATCGTCAGCACGCTGGTGGGCGAGCTCGCCGGCGTGATCAGCTTCGGCGCCCGTGAGGGCGGCAGCGGCACGCGCGTGGTCGTCGCGGTCCCCGACGTCGCGGGGGCTCCCCGATAGGTGGTCAGTGGCGGGCGCTCAGGCGGTGCGCACCCGGGCCCGGGCGTTGCGGCGCTTCAGCGCTCGACGTTCGTCCTCGCTCAGCCCACCCCAGACGCCGTGGTCCTGTCCGGCCTCGAGGGCCCATGCGAGACACTGTTCGCGCACGTCGCAGCGTCGGCACACCTGCTTGGCCTCCTCGATCTGCATGATCGCGGGACCGGTGTTGCCGATCGGGAAGAACAGTTCCGGGTCCTCGTCGAGGCACGCAGAACGGTGACGCCAATCCATGGTCGGGTGAACCTTCCAGACTTGCTCGTGAACGCGTTCACGATGTGGTCCGACATCTGGGTGGTGGAGGATGTCGGGTTGATTGTGGTGCGCACGTCAGGGTTTTCCGAGGCGCACCATTTGATCGTTGCAACTATGCCCCCCGATGACAACCCCCCTCGATCGTCACCTTGGTCACAGCCGTAGAAGGAATAGGGTCGCCGGGTGCGCAACGGCCCCTCTTCCCCCTCCCCTGACGGCCCCGAGCCAGACCCGACCCACAGCTCGCCGTACTCCCGCCACGGCACGCCCGCCCCGCTGGCCGTCGCTGCCGGGCTGACGCTCGTGGAGGGCCTGCTGACGTTCGTCTACGGCCTCGGCCAGGTGCTTCACCTCGACAGCGACCAGCTGGTGATCGGCGTGACCACGTCGCTCTTCTTCCTGGCCTACGGCGCCGGCCTGCTCCTGTGCGCCTGGGGCCTGAACGCGGTCCGCCCCTGGGCGCGCGGTCCCGTGCTGCTCGCCCAGCTGATCTGGCTGGGGCTGGCCTGGAACTTCCGCGAGGGCGCGACCCTGCCGGTCGCGATCTTCCTGGCCGTCTTCGCCGTCCTCGTGCTGGCCGGACTGCTGCACCCTCGGTCGATCGACGCCCTCGAGCAGGCGTCGGACCGCGACTGAGGGTGTCTCGGGCGACTCGCCCTCAGCCGACCTCGCTGAGCGAGGTCCGCAGCTGTTCGAGGGTGCGGGTGAGCAGCCGGGAGACGTGCATCTGCGAGACCCCGATCTCCTCGGCGATCTGGGACTGCGTCATGCCGCGGAAGAACCGCAGCAGCAGGATCCGCTTCTCACGTGGGGGAAGCTGCTCGATCAGCGGCTTGATGGACTCGCGGATCTCGACGTGGGCGAGCGCCGCGTCGTCCATGCCGAGCTGGTCGAGCATGCTCGTGCCGGCGCCGTCCTCGCCGTTGTCGCCGGCATCGAGGGAGAGGGTGGAGTAGGCGTTGGCCGACTCGATGCCCTCCATCACCTCCTCGACGCTGACCCCGAGCTTCTCGGCGATCTCGCGCGGCGTGGGGGAGCGCCCGAGGTCCTGCGACATGTCGCCGGTCACCGAGCTGATCGACATCCGCAGCTCCTGGAGCCGACGGGGCACCCGGATGGCCCAGCCCTTGTCGCGGAAGTAGCGCTTGATCTCGCCGATGATGGTCGGGGTGGCGTACGTCGAGAACTCCACGCCGCGGTCGGTGTCGAACCGGTCGACGGACTTGATCAGGCCGATGGTGCCCACCTGGACGAGGTCGTCGAGCGGCTCGCCGCGGTTCATGAACCGGCGGGCACAGTGGTCGACCAGCGGCAGGTGCAGCCGCACCAGCTCGTCGCGGCAGACACCGCGCCGGCTGTCCGTGGTGCTGGGATCGCCCAGCTCGACGAACAGCGACAGGCTGAGCTCACGGGTCGCCTGACGGCTCGCGCTCGGCGTTCGCCTCGTGGGCGACCGGTCGGACATCAGTCAGGCCGCAATGCTGGAGCGCACGGTGAACGACACCCAGCGCAGGTGTCCTTCGTGGCTCGTGACCACGTCGCTGGTCAGCGCCGTCAGCACCTGCCAACCGAAGCTCTCCATGTCGGGGTCGGCCCCACGGCTGGAGTCGGCCGACACGGACACGCGGATCGAACCATCGGTGAGGTCGAAGGTGGCATGCAGGTCACCGCCGGGATCGGCGTGGTCGAGCACCAGCGCGCAGGCCTCGCCCACCGCCATCCGCAGGTCCTCGATGTCGTCGAGGGTGAAGTCGAGCCTCGCGGCGAGGCCTGCCGTGGTCATCCGCAGGACCGCGACGTAGGCGCTCTCGGCCG
This sequence comes from uncultured Actinomycetota bacterium, assembly GCA_963797525.1. Classification (GTDB taxonomy): domain Bacteria; phylum Actinomycetota; class Actinomycetes; order Propionibacteriales; family Nocardioidaceae; genus Marmoricola. Next base: position 1,166,287 of record CAWCPT010000014.1, on the reverse strand, counting down.
GGAGACGCAGCTCGACATCGGGGCGAGGGCTCACGTTGTTGTCCTTGGTGATGGTGGGGTCCGTGAGACACACCCTAATGCGTGATTTGTGTGCCCGGGGAGGTTCGGCAAGGTCGTTCTGCCGGGGAACGGAGGGACTGCAGGCTTCCCCGGGCGGCCGGGGAAACCTGTAGCGGATGGGTGATGCTTCGCCCCTCCGCTACAGGGATTGCCCATCTGCCCTGGCCGGTTTGCCGTCGTCGGCGGATATCTGGGGAAAGCACAGCACCCCCACACCGGAGTGCGGGGGCGCTGCATCGGTCAAGAGCAGAAAGGACTGAGCGGAGCTCAGGCCTTCTTGGTCTCCCAGAAGATCTCGGCGATCTCGTCGATCTTGGCGAGCAGCTCGTCGGCCTTGGCCGCGTCGAGCTCGCCCTTGGTGCCGCTGGCGCCCGCCAGCTTGGTGGCCTCGTTGACCAGCTGGTGCAGCTGGGGGTACTTCTCGAAGTGCGGCGGCTTGAAGTAGTCGGTCCAGAGCACCCACAGGTGGTGCTTGACCAGCTCGGAGCGCTGCTCCTTGATCAGGATCGCCCGGGTGCGGAAGTCGGGGTCGTCGTTGTCCGCGACCTTGGCGATGATCCCCTTGATCGACTCGGCCTCGATCCGGGCCTGCGCGGGGTCGTAGACGCCGCACGGGAGGTCGCAGTGCGCGGAGACCTCGATGGTCGGGGCGAACAGGTGCTTGAGCATGCGGGTGAATCCTCTCGCGTGAAGTGACAGGAGGCGCCGTGTTCTCCAGCGCCTTTTCGCTCGACTGCGACACTACTCCCGACCGTGATCGGGACTCCACGGGGACGTCGGGAGGAAATCGTGCGCAGGCTGGGCATGGCGGTCGTGCGCGGCAGGTCGATGACCCCGACGCTGCGTGACGGTGACCGGTTGCTCGTGCTCCACGGTGCAGACCCCCGCGTGGGAGGTCTGGGCGTGGTTCGCTTCGCGGACGGCGTGGTGGCGGTGAAGCGGATCGACCACCGTGCCGCCGACGGCTGGTGGGTGGTGCGCGACAACGCGTTCGAGGGCCGGGACTCCTGGTCGGGCGGCGCGATCGCCGAGGACGGCGTACTCGCCGTGGTGGTGGCACGGCTCTGGCCGCGTCCCGGTCGGCTCCCGGGCCCGCCCGATCCTGTGGGACACTGAGGACCTGGGTCACCCCCCACCTGCGTTGCGAGTCCGCCGCCTCACACCGGCCCCGCGTCGACTCGCCCCAACCCTCAGTCGACCCTCGTCTGCCCAAGGACTGCCTCTTATGGTTGCATCGGACCACATGCCTGACCTCGAGAACCCCCGCTCCCACGACCCCGTCTTCGCGCTGCACGTCGGCGGCAAGATGGAGGTCGCGTCGCGCGTCGCGCTGAACGGCCCCGACGAGCTCTCGATGGCCTACACGCCAGGCGTGGCGCGCGTCTGCGAGGCGATCGCGGCCGAGCCCGAACTCGCCGACGACTACACGTGGGTGTCCAACACCGTCGCCGTCGTCACGGACGGGACCGCGGTTCTCGGCCTCGGTGACATCGGGCCGAAGGCCGCTATGCCCGTGATGGAGGGCAAGGCGGTGCTGTTCAAGCAGTTCGGTGGGGTGGACGCCGTGCCGATCTGCCTCGACACCACCGACGTGGACGAGATCGTGGAGACGGTCGCACGGCTCGCCCCCAGCTTCGGCGGGATCAACCTCGAGGACATCTCCGCGCCGCGGTGCTTCGAGATCGAGGAGCGGCTCAAGCAGCTGCTCGACATCCCGGTCTTCCACGACGACCAGCACGGTACGGCGGTCGTCGTGCTCGCCGCCCTGGAGAACGCGTTGCGGCTGACCGGTCGCCTGACGGAGACCACGCGGGTGGTCGTCTCGGGTGCGGGCGCGGCAGGTGTGGCCGTCACGAGGATCCTGCTCGCCGCCGGCATCAGGGACATCGCGGTGACCGACCGGTCCGGCGTGCTCGCCTCCTCGCGCGGCGCCCTGAACACCTCCAAGCAGGCCCTGGCCGAGGTGACCGCCGACGTCACCGGTCGCACCGGTGCCCTCGCGGACGTGATGGTGGGCGCTGACGTCTTCATCGGCCTCTCGGGCGGAAACGTGCCGGAGGAGATCGTGTCGACGATGGCTCCCGAGGCGATCATCTTCGGCCTGGCCAACCCCACGCCGGAGGTGCACCCCGAGGTCGCACACCGGCACGCACGGGTGGTGGCGACCGGCAGGTCGGACTTCCCCAACCAGATCAACAACGTGCTGGCCTTCCCCGGCATCTTCCGCGGCGCCTTCGACGCCCGGGCCACCGCGATCACCGAGGGGATGAAGCTCGCAGCCGCCGACGCGCTGGCGGCGATCGTCGCCGACGAGGTGCGCGAGGACCTGATCATCCCCTCGCCGTTCGACCCCCGCGTGGGTCCCGGCGTCGCCACCGCCGTGGCCGAGGCTGCCCGGCGTGACGGGGTCGCGCGACGCTAGGGTCGAAGCATGTTTGCTGTGTACGCCGAAAGCTTCTCCTCCGACGCTCCTCTCGACGGCCTGGTGCTGGGTGAGCGACCCGATCCGGACGTGCCCGACGGGTGGACGACCGTCACCGTCAAGGCGGCCTCGCTGAACCACCACGACCTGTGGTCCCTGCGTGGGGTCGGTCTGAAGGAGGACGCGCTGCCGATGATCCTCGGGTGCGACGCAGCCGGGCTCGACGAGGACGGCAACGAGGTCGTCGTGCACGCCGTCGTCAGCGACCCCTCGTGGCGCGGCGACGAGACGTTCGACCCGAAGCGGTCGCTGCTGAGCGAGCGCTACCAGGGCACCTTCGCCGACAAGGTCGCCGTACCGAAGGTCAACGTCGTGCCGAAGCCGGAGTCGCTCTCCTTCGAGGAGGCGGCCTGCCTGCCGACCGCGTGGCTGACGGCCTACCGGATGCTGTTCACGCAGGGCGGCCTCAAGGCCGGCGACACCGTGCTCGTGCAGGGTGCCGGCGGTGGCGTCGCGACCGCACTGATCACGCTGGCCCGTGCCGGGGGGCTCAAGGTCCTGGCGACCAGCCGTGACGAGGCCAAGCGCAAGCGTGCGCTCGAGATCGGAGCGCACGAGGTCTTCGAGTCCGGCGAGCGGCTGCCGATCAAGGTCGACGCCGTGATGGAGACCGTCGGCAAGGCGACCTGGTCGCACTCGATCCGCTCGCTGCGGCCCGGCGGCGCCATCGTCATCTCCGGCACGACGTCCGGCCCGAAGCTCGACGACGCCGAGCTCACCCGGATCTTCTTCCTGCAGCTGCGCGTGATCGGCTCGACCATGGGCACCCGCACCGAGCTCGCGTCGCTGGTCAACCTGCTCGACGCCAGTGGCGCCCGGCCGCTGATCGACCGGACCATCCCGATGGACCAGGCCAAGGACGGGTTCGCGGCGATGGCCGAGGGCGACGTCTTCGGCAAGATCGTCTTCACCCGGTGAGCGGCGTCCGACCATGACGACGCACCTGGTCACCGGTGCTGGGTCAGGCATCGGGGCAGTCCTGGCCGAGCGCCTCGCCGACCGTGGGGACACCCTCGTGCTCGTGGCCCGATCGGCGTCGCGAGGCGAGGAGCTGACCGAGCGCTTCCGGGGTTCCACGGCCCTCGTCGCCGACCTCGCCGACCCGGGATCGTTGGCCGACCTCGAGCTTCCGGGCTCCCTGGACTCAGTGGTGCACGCCGCCGGCGTGGTCGACCTGGGCACGGTCGGCGAGCTCTCGGCCCAGGCCTGGCGCGAGCAGCTCGACGTCAACCTGCTGGCCCCGGCCGAGCTGACCCGGCTCGCCCTGCCCGGGCTCCGGGCCGCACGGGGCACCGTCGTGTTCGTGAACTCCGGCTCCGGGCTGCGCGTGAACCCCACCTGGGCGGCGTACGGCGCCTCGAAGTTCGGCCTCCGCGCGCTCGCGGACGCTCTGCGCCAGGAGGAGCAGGACAACGGTGTCCGGGTGAGCAGCATCTACCCCGGCCGGGTCGCCACCCCGATGCAGGAGCGGGTGCACGACCAGGAGGGCAAGGCGTACGACGAGGGGCAGTGGATCCGTCCCGAGACCGTGGCCGACGCGATCCTGCACGTGCTCGACCTGCCGCGCGACGCGACCATCGCCGACCTGAAGGTCAGTCCCACTCCCTGAGCGTGGCGGAACATCTGGCGGGTCGCACGGGTTCGGCCAGTCGTCGCCGATGAGTCTGTCGGTGCCGAGCGGTCTAATCCGTTTGCCGACGCCTGACTCGGGCGCAAGGCTGACGCTCCCGACGAACGAGGTTTCCCATGCATGCCGGCCGCACCGCCGACACCCCCACAGACACTGCTGCACCCGACCTGGTCGTGCTGCGGTGGCTGGTGGCCGCCACCTTCGTGGTGATCCTCAACGAGACCATCATGATCAACGCCATCCCGCGGCTGATGGTCGACTTCCAGGTCGACGCCGCGGCGGCGCAGTGGCTCTCGACGGTCTTCATGCTCACGATGGCCGTCGTCATCCCGGTGACGGGCTGGTTCCTCCAGCGGGTGACCACCAGGTTCGCGTTCGGCCTGGCCATGGGTGTGTTCTGCGCCGGCACGCTGCTCGCCGCGCTGGCGCCGGTCTTCCCGGTGCTGCTCGCTGCCCGGGTCATCCAGGCGAGCGGCACGGCCGTGATGATGCCGCTGCTGATGACGACCCTGATGGCGATCGTGCCCGAGCACGACCGCGGGCGGGTGATGGGCAACGTCACCCTGGCGATGTCCGTCGCACCGGCCCTCGGCCCGGCCGTGTCGGGTGTGATCCTGCAGTCGCTCTCGTGGCGCTGGATCTTCCTGCTGGTGCTGCCGATCGCCGCCGCCATCGGCATCCTCGGCGTGCGTCGCCTGCGCAACGTGGGTGAGCCCGTCGCCGGCTCCGTCGACTGGCCGAGCGTGGTGATCGCGGCCATCGGCTTCGGCAGTCTCGTCTACGGGCTGAGCGAGGTCGGCTCGGTCGGCAGCCGCTCCACGGCCTACGTCGCGCTCGTGGTCGGTGTCCTCGGCGTCGTCTGCTTCGTCTGGAGGCAGCTGTTCCTCCAGCGGACCGACCGTCCGCTGCTCGACCTGCGCACCCTGCGCCTGCGCGTCTTCGCCATCTCCCTGAGCGCCATGTCCGTCGCCTTCATGGCGATGCTCGGCTCGATGATCCTGCTCCAGCTCTACCTGCAGAACGTCCGCGGGATGACCCCCCTCGCGACCGGTCTTCTCGTGATGCCCGGTGGCCTGGCGATGGGGCTGCTCGGCCCGCGCGTCGGCCGGATCTACGACGCCCGGGGGTCGCGCGTCCTCGTCATCCCGGGCGCCCTCGGCCTGCTCGGTGCGATGACCCTGCTCGCGTTCATCGGTGCGGAGACCCCGACCTGGCAGGTGCTCGTCGTGCACATCGTCTTGATGGTCAGCCTCGCCGCCCTCTTCACACCGCTGTTCACCATGGGACTCGGCGTGCTGCCGCCGAAGCTCTACTCCCACGGCAGCTCGCTGCTCGGCACCACCCAGCAGGTCGCCGGCGCCATGGGCACCGCCCTCGTCGTGACGATCATGACCGCGCGGACCACGACGCTCGTCGGGGACGGGGTGGCTCCGGTGACCGCTCAGCTCGAGGGCCTGCGCTGGGCGTTCGCGGTCGCCGCCGCCCTCTGCCTCGTCGTGCTGGGCCTCGTGGTGATGCTCCCGGCGAGGATCACGGGCGGGGTCGACGGACCGGTCGGGACCGACCAGCGCACCCCCGACGACCTAGTCCGGGACTCCGTCGACGTCGCTTGAGCGCCAGCGCAGCGCTCCGACCAGCAGCATCCGCAGCTGGGTCCGCGCCTGGGCGAGGATCGCCTGCTCGCCGTCCGGCCGCGCGGAGATGAGCGCCTCGGTGGTGCCCACCATCGAGGTGACGATCAGGTTGGAGAGCACGCGGAGGTCCTCCGGCGACCAGTAGGCCGGGTCGGTCAGCCGGCTGAGGTCGGCGGCCAGCTCGCGCTCGACGAGCTCGATCTGGTGACGGATCGCCGTACGCACCTGCGGCGGCCCGGCCATCCGCTCCCGGGCGATGAAGGCGAAGTGGCCGTGCTGGGAGTGCACGTGCTCGCCGAGCACCCGCACCGAGTTGTCGGCGATGTTCTGGTACGTCGGGTCGCTGCGCCGTACGTCGCGGAGCATCGCCCGGAGCGAGACGAAGGACTCCTCCACGAGGGCGAGCCCGAGCTCCTCGATCGAGTCGAAGTGCCGGTAGAACGCGGTCGGCACGATGCCGACCTCCTTGGCGACCTGGCGCAGCGACAACGCCACCAGGCTGCTGTCCTCACAGAGGGACAGGGTCGCGTCCAGGATCGCCCTGCGGGTACGCTCCTTGCGCTCGGTCCGGGACTCGCCAGACACCCCGGAAACGGGACGCCCGGGTCGGCTGACGGACTGCACCATGCGTGCGAGCCTACTGTGCGCGCCTCACGGGGTGGACGATCGTGCACTCGACGACACCCGGTCAGCGCGAGTCGCGACTGCTCACCTCGCGGCCGTCGAGGTAGACGGTGCGGACCCGCTCGCCGAGCCCGGTGACGTCTCCGGGATCGCCGTCGACGACGACCAGGTCGGCCCTCAGCCCGGGACGCAGGGTCCCGCGGTCGGTGTGCACGTCGAGCAGCTCGGCTGCCGAACCCGTGGTCGCGTGCAGCGCCTCGAGGGGCGAGAGCCCCACCTCGGTCATCAGCTCGAGCTCCTCGAGGTTGCTGCCGTGGGCGCCGACCCCGCAGTCGGTCCCCATCGCGATCCGGACGCCGGCCTCGTGGGCGCGTCGGATGCTGTCGGAGTGGGCCGCGGCGGTGTCGCGGGCCTTGTCCACCGAGGACTTCGGGATCGGCAGCCCCGCCTCGGCGGCAGCGATCACGGCGCGGGGGGCATGCAGCGTGGGCACCAGCCACGCACCGCGTTGGAGCATCATCTCGATGGCCTCGTCGTCCAGGAAGATCCCGTGCTCGATCGACCGGACGCCGTTGCGCAGGGCCGCCTTGATCCCGCCCGCGCCCTGGGCGTGCGCCATCACGTGGATCCCGGCAGCGGTGGCCTCCTCGGTCATCACGGCGATCTCCGCGTCGCGGAAGTGAGCGTGCCGGGGGTCGTCGCGGGGGGAGAGCACGCCACCGGTGGTCGCCACCTTGATCACGTCGGCGCCGGCCCGGATGACCTCGCGGACGCGCTTGCGGACCTCGTCCGGACCGTCCACCACGCCGCTGGGGCGGCCCGGGTGGGGCAGGAAGAACGGTGCGTCGGCGCCGCAGACGGACCAGTCGTCGCCGTGACCGCCGGTCTGGCTGAGCATGATCAACGAGATCTGCATCCGAGGCCCGGGGATCATCCCGCGCTCGACGGCCTCCTTGACCCCCAGGTCCGCCCCGCCCGCGTCCCGGACGCTCGTGATGCCGACGTCGAGCGTCTTCTTCAGGTTGGCCGCTGCGCTGTAGAACTGCAGGCTGAACGGCGACTCGAGGATCCGCTGGGGACTCGGGTCGTCCAGGGTCACGTGCACGTGCGCATCGAAGAAGCCGGGGGAGACGAAGGCGCCCGAGCAGTCGACGACCTCGTCGCCGTCGAGGTCGGTGCCCACCTCCACGACCAGGCCGTCCTCGACGACGACGTCGCCCGCGGCAGGCTGACTCGTCGTCCCGTCGTAGACGATCCCGCCCGAGAAGAGTGTTCGGCTCATCGTCCCAACCTAGACGAGCGCGCTGGGCCGGGGCCGAGGGTGGCAGGCATCACGGCGCCATCGCCTTGACCCTCATCCGTGGGGATACCACACTGTTCAGTGAACACATGTTCACTCAAACTTCTGGAAGGGAGGCGTCATGGCACTGCTGCAACCGATGGCAGAACGGATCCTCGGCTCCCGCACCCTGGCGGCGCTCACCTCGCCCCACGGCGTGGACCGCTACCTCGAGCAGATCAACCCGTTGTGGGCGGCCACGGAGGTGCGCGCCCAGGTCGTCGAGATCGTCCGCGAGACCTCTGGCGAGCACCCCGTCGCGACGCTGGTGCTGCAGCCGACGAGCACGTGGCGCGGCCACCGGGCCGGGCAGTACGTCCAGGTCGGCGTGGAGATCCACGGCGCCCGTCGTACGACCCGCTGCTTCTCGATCTCCTCGGCGGAGTCCGACCCCGGCGGGCAGTTCAGCATCACCGTGCGGGCTCACGAGGAGGGTCTGGTCAGCAAGTTCCTGGTGCGCGAGGCGCAGCCGGGCCAGATCGTGCACCTGAGCCAGGCCGAGGGGGAGTTCACCCTCACGGAGAGCCCGGCCACGCCCACCAACAACCACCTGCTGATGATCTCCGGCGGCTCGGGCATCACCCCGGTGATGTCCCAGGTCCGCACCCTGCTGCGTGACGGGTACGACGGGCGGGCCAACCGCAAGGTGACCTTCCTGCACTACGCACGCTCGGAGCAGGACCTGATCTTCGCCGACGAGCTGCGCCGCATCCAGTTCGAGGACAACCACGTCGACGTGCACCTCCGCTTCGGCGACGACGTGTTCAGCGCCGAGTCCCTGGCGCGGCTGCTGCCCGCCTACCGCGACACCGACACGTGGGCCTGCGGGCCGGCGCCGATGATGCAGCTCATCCACCAGGCGTACGACGAGTCGCCGCGCCTGCGCACCGAGTTCTTCAAGCTCTCCACCCTGCCGGTCTCCGGAGACGGCTCGCCGGAGGGCGAGGTGAGCTTCACCCAGGCGGGGAAGAGCGCCGAGAACACCGGCGACTCGATCCTCGAGCAGGCCGAGGCCGCAGGCCTGGCACCGGAGTTCGGGTGCCGCATGGGCATCTGCTTCTCCTGCGTCTCCCGCAAGACCGAGGGCACCGTGCGCAACGTGCTCACGGGCGAGGAGTCCTCCTTGCCCGACGAAGACATCCGCATCTGCGTCTCTGCCCCCGTCGGCAGCTGCGCAGTGGACCTCTGACCACCGAAGGGAACACGACATGAGCACCACGCAGTCAGCACCCCGCACGCACGACAACAAGCTCACCCCCGAGCAGATCGAGGCGTTCGGCAACGAGATGGACGTCATCCGCCAGCGCCTGATCGGCGAGCTCGGCGAGGAGGACGCGGCGTACATCCGCGGCATCGTCAAGAAGCAGCGCCAGTTCGAGATCGCCGGCCGTGCGCTGTTCTACCTCCCCCCGGCCTGGCCGCTGGCCGTGGCCGCCCTGAGCGTCTCCAAGATCCTGGACAACATGGAGATCGGCCACAACGTGATGCACGGCCAGTACGACTGGATGGGCGACCCGGGCCTGAACTCGCGCATGTACGAGTGGGACAACGTCTGCCCGAGCAGCCAGTGGAAGTACTCCCACAACTACATCCACCACACCTTCACCAACATCGTCGGCAAGGACCGGGACATCGGCTACGGGATCCTCCGGATGGACGAGGACCAGAAGTGGCACCCCTACTACCTGGGGAACCCGATCTACGCGACGTTGCTGATGCTGTTCTTCGAGTGGGGCGTGGCGATGCACGACCTCGAGGTCGAGAACATCGTCAAGGGCACCCGCAAGCTCGAGGAGAACAAGGCCCTGCACGCAGGGATCATGCGCAAGGTCAAGCGCCAGGCGCTCAAGGACTACCTGCTGTTCCCCGCACTCACCGGGCCGCTGTTCCCGCTGACCCTCGCGGGCAACGCGACCGCCAACCTGGTGCGCAACATCTGGGCGTTCAACATCATCTTCTGCGGCCACTTCCCGGCCGGCGTCGCGACCTTCAGCGAGGAGGAGTGCGAGGACGAGTCGCGCGGTCACTGGTACTACCGCCAGCTGCTCGGCTCGGCCAACATCACCGGCGGCAAGCTGTTCCACATCATGACCGGCAACCTGTCCCACCAGATCGAGCACCACCTCTTCCCGGACCTGCCGGCCCGTCGCTACCCCCAGATCTCGGCCGAGATCCAGGAGATCTGCGAGCGCTACGGCCTGGACTACAACACCGGTGGCCTGGGCAAGCAGCTGTTCAGCGTGGCGCGGAAGATCTGCCGCTTCGCGCTCCCGGGCGCCAAGAACGACGCCCCGCCGCACGGCGAGCAGGTCCAGCAGCCCGTTGCTGCCTGATTTCCGCCGCTGAGGGAGACTGAGGACATGAACGACAGGCTCAGCAAGGCCGAGATCCGCAAGGACGCCCTCCAGGAGGGTGTCACCGCGGCATCGCACACCGTCGGGACCGTGACCACGATCATCACCTCCGCGGTCGGTGACATCGCGCGCGCCGTGGGTGGCTTCGCGACCGAGATGTTCGAGATCCGTGACTCCGCCCGGCGCGCCAGCCGTGACCACGCGGTCCACGCCGTGCCCGATCTCGGCGACGAGCTCGACGACGAGACCGACCGGACGGCTACCGGCTCAGCCGAATGACATCGAGAAGTCGCTCATCCTGAACGACGCGAGGGGCCGCTTGCCTGCCAGCCAGGCCAGCGGTCCCTGGTCGTCGAAGTCCCAGGAGCCACGGCACGGCAGCGCGCGGGCGCTGCCCTTCAGCTCAGCCACGACCTCGCGGTCGGGCCCGGGCTCCCCGGCCTCGCGCTGCTGCCACGTCGACCCCTTGAACGGGGTGCGCAGCATCGAGCCCGACACGTCGGTGAACCGTGCGGTGGCCACCGGCGCGCCGTCCAGCGAGGCGCTCCACGAGGTGCGTTGCACGCGACCTCCGGCCGAGGTGCTCTCGAAGTCGCACAGACCCTTGGGGATCGCCCACAGCGCTCGACCGCCGTCGCGTGAGTCGGCCGAGTCGACCCAGATGTCGGTGATGTTGACGCGCCGGCCGCCGGCCGCCTTCACGGGGCGGGCGACGAGCAGCTCGGAGTACGTCAACGGGCTGGGTTGCTCGTAGGAGACCAGGGCAGCGCCGTACACACCGGGCTCGCGCTCCGGGTGGTCGCCCTCACGCACGCGGAACAACGACAACCAGAGCTGGCCGTGCATCTGCCACGGCGCCGGGGGATAGGTCATGCCCGAACGATAGGGGGCGAGCGACTAGCCGGCCCGCGCGTCCGGGGTGCGGAACGTCCGGCGGTACTCCGCCGGAGCCACCCCGACCTGGGTGCTGAAGTGGTGACGCAGCAGGGCGGCGGACCCGAAACCGGACCGGGAGGCGACGGTCTCCACGGGGAGGTCGCTGCTCTCGAGCAGGGTGCGGGCGTGGTGCAGCCGCTGGGCGAGCAGCCACTTCCCGGGAGTCGTGCCGGTCTCGGCGGAGAAGCGTCGGGCGAAGGTGCGCTCGGACATCGCTGCGCGGCGGGCGAGCACGCGCACCGGCTGCTCCTCGGCGAGGTGCTCCCTCATCCAGGTCAGCAGGGGCGAGAGGCTCTCCGCCTCGCAGTCCGGGACCGGGAGGTCGATGAACTGGCGCTGGCCACCGTCGCGCTGCGGTGGCACCACCATCCGGCGGGCGATCTTGGTCGCCACGCCCGCCCCCAGCTCGCAGCGCACGTGGTGCAGGCAGGCGTCGATCCCGGCCGCGGTGCCGGCGCTGGTGATCACCCGGTCGTCCTCGACGAAGAGCACGTCCGGGTCGACCGTCGCCTCCGGGAACCGGCGGCGCAGCTCGTCGGTGTGCCGCCAGTGCGTCGTGCAGGCGCGGCCGTCCAGCAGCCCGGCCTCGCCGAGCAGGAAGGCGCCGGAGCAGACCGACAGGACCCAGGCGCCGCGCTCGTGGGCCCGGCGGAAGACGTCCATCACCTCCGGCGTGGGCGGCTCGGAATAGTCGTACGCCGGCGCGATCACGAGGTCCGCGCCCTCGGCCTCCGCCAGGCCGTGCTCGGTGGTCATGGTGAGGCCGTTGTCCATCGCGATCGGCTCGCCGGGTTGCTCCGCGCAGGCCCGGAAGTCGATGGCCGGGACGCCGTCGTCGGTGCGGTCGACCCCGAAGACCTCGACGACCACCCCCAGCTCGAACATCGACGGCCGTGGGGGCAGGACCAGTGCCACGCGGGAGAGTGCCATCGGACCAGTATGGCAGATAATCTGCGGGGGGTGGCATTGCTGCCAAGGAGACCGTGCGGTGCTAGTCGTCGTCCGGGTCGTCGAGCCTGGCCAGCCAGGTGGCGAACCGCTCGACGGGGGTCTCGAACTCCGGGTGCACGTCGGTGAACTCCTGCAGCCGCTCGGCGACCCAGGCGAGGGTCACCTGCTCGTCACCCCGGCGCTGCTGCAGCTCCTCGATGCCGCGATCGGTGAAGTACATCGCCTCTAGTAGCTCTCCTCCGCCTTGCCCTCCGGGGCGGCGAAGGCGGCGCTGACGATCCCCTTGAGCTCCTCCACGTGCCGGGAGTGCTGTCCGACCGAGGGCGAGCTCGACTGGGGCCGGGAGATGATCTGGACCTCGCGGTCGAGCTCGGTGAAGAGGTTCAGCCGGAAGTGCGGTGCCGGGCCCATGTTGGCGGGCTCGTCCTGCACCCAGCGGACCGACTTCAGGTGGGGGTAGCGGGCGATCTCCTTCTTCAACGCGTCCAGCGGCCGGGGGTAGAGCTGCTCGAAGCGGGCGATCGCCGTGGTCGGCGAGTCACCCTGCGACTTCTTGCGCTCGACCATCAGGTCCCAGGTGATGCGGCCGCTGCACAGGAGCAACGTCTCCACCTGCTCGGGGTCGGCCACGGTGTCGCCGATGAGCGGCTGGAAGGTCCCCTCGGAGAACTCCTCCGGCTGCGAGGCCGCCTCCTTGCGGCGCAGCATCGACTTCGGGGTGAAGACGATCATCGGCCGGTGGGCCTCGCCCAGCGTGTGCCGTCGCAACAGGTGGAAGTAGCTCGCCGGCGTGGAGGGCTGCGCCACCACGAACGCGTCGTCCGCTGCCATCGTGAGGAACCGCTCGATCCGGGCCGACGAGTGGTCCGGTCCCTGTCCCTCGTAGCCGTGCGGCAGCAGCAGCACGACGCCGGACTGCTGGCCCCACTTGGTGTTGCTGGCGGTGATGAACTCGTCGATCACGGTCTGGGCGCCGTTGACGAAGTCGCCGAACTGCGCCTCCCAGGCAACGAGGGCGTCCGGACGGGCCACCGAGTAGCCGTACTCGAACCCGAGCGCGGCGTACTCCGAGAGCAGCGAGTCGTAGACGTAGAAGCTGGCCTGGTCCTCGGTGAGGTTGGCCAGCGGCGTCCACTCGTTGGCGTTGATGCGGTCGATGATCGTCGCGAAGCGGCTCGCGAACGTGCCGCGACGGGTGTCCTGGCCGGCCAGCCGCACGGGACGGCCGTCCATGAGCAGCGACCCGAGCGCCAGGATCTCACCGGCGCCCCAGTCGATCGGGCCGTCGGTCATGGCGGCCGCGCGGCGCTGCAGCTGCGGCAGCACCTTGGGGTGCACCGTGAAGCCGTCCGGGGCGCTGACGTAGGCGTCCGAGATCCGCTTGAGGGTCTCGCGCGGGATCGCGGTCGTGAAGTCCTCGTGGCTCTTCTCGGGGTAGTCGGGGACCGTCGTCCAGCCCTCGATCGTGCTGGTCGCCTCCCGGACCTCGGTGAAAACCCGCTCGAGCTGCTGCTGGTAGTCCTTGAGGACCTGCTCGGCCTCCTCGAGCGTGATGTCTCCACGACCGATCAACGACTCGGTGTAGAGCTTGCGCACCGAGCGCTTCTGCTCGATCAGGTCGTACATCAGCGGCTGGGTGTACGAGGGGTCGTCGCCCTCGTTGTGCCCGCGACGCCGGTAGCAGACCAGGTCGATGACGACGTCCTTGTTGAACGCCTGGCGGTACTCGAAGGCCAGCCGGGCGACCCGGATGCAGGCCTCGGGGTCGTCGCCGTTGACGTGGAAGATCGGCGCCTGCACCATCCGGGCCACGTCGGTGCAGTAGAGCGACGAGCGCGACGCGGCCGGCGAGGTGGTGAAGCCGACCTGGTTGTTGACGACGAGGTGGATGGTGCCGCCGGTGCGGTAGCCCCGCAGCTGCGAGAGGTTCAGCGTCTCGGCCACCACGCCCTGGCCCGCGAACGCAGCGTCGCCGTGCACGAGCAGCGGCATCACCGGGAATGCCTCGCCCTGGTTGAGCACGTCCTGCTTGGCCCGGGCGATGCCCTCGAGCACCGGGTCGACGGCCTCGAGGTGCGAGGGGTTCGCCGCCACGGAGACCTTGATCTTGTCGCCGGAGTCCGAGAGGAACTCGCCGTCGGCGCCGAGGTGGTACTTCACGTCACCGGAGCCCTGCACGGTGCGCGGGTCGATGTTGCCCTCGAACTCGCGGAAGATCTGGCTGTAGCTCTTGCCGACGATGTTGGCGAGCACGTTCAGGCGGCCGCGGTGGGCCATCCCGATGGTGACCTCGTCGAGGCCTCCCTCGGCGGCCGCCTCGCAGATCTCGTCGATCAACGGGACGGTGGTCTCGCCGCCCTCGAGGCTGAACCGCTTCTGGCCCACGAACTTGGTCTGCAGGAAGGTCTCGAACGCCTCGGCCTGGTTGAGCTTCAGCAGGATCCGCAGCTGCTCCTCACGCGGGGGCTTCTGGTGCGGCTGCTCGACGCGCTCCTGGATCCAGCGACGCTGCTCGGGGTCCTGGATGTGCATGTACTCGATGCCGACGGTGCGGCAGTAGGAGTCGCGCAGGATGCCGAGGATCGAGCGCATCTTCATGAACCGCCGCTCGCCGCCGAAGGAGCCCGTGGCGAACTCGCGGTCGAGGTCCCACAGGGTCAGCCCGTGGCTCTCCACCTCGAGGTCGGGGTGGCTGCGCTGCTTGTACTCCAGCGGGTCGGTGTCGGCCATCATGTGGCCGCGCACGCGGTAGGCGTGGATCAGCTCGAGGATCCGGGCCTGCTTGCTGATCTCGTCGTCGTGGTTCGTCGAGATGTCGGCCGACCAGCGGATCGGCTCGTAGGGGATCCGCAGCGCCCGGAAGATCTCGTCGTAGAAGTTCTCCTCACCCAGCAGCAGGCCGTGGATCCGCTTGAGGAACTCGCCGCTCTGCGCGCCCTGGATGACGCGGTGGTCGTAGGTCGAGGTGAGCGTCATGATCTTGCTGATCGCGTTGCGGGTCAGCGTCTCCTCCGAGGCCCCCTGGAACTCGGGCGGGTACTCCATCGAGCCGACCCCGATGATGGCGCCCTGGCCCTTCATCAGGCGCGGGACGGAGTGGTTGGTGCCGATCGTGCCGGGGTTGGTCAGGCTGATCGAGGTGCCCTGGAAGTCGGTCACCGCGAGCTTGCCGTTGCGGGCCTTGCGGATCAGCTCCTCGTACGCCGTCCAGAAGTGCGCGAAGTCCATCGTCTCGGTGGCCTTGATGCTGGGGACCAGCAGCTGGCGCGTCCCGTCCGACTTCTGCATGTCGATCGCCAGGCCCAGGTTGATGTGGGCGGGGGTGATCAGGTTGGGCTTGCCGTCGATCTCGTCGAAGCCGACGTTCATCTCCGGCATCGTCTTGAGCGCCTTGACCAGGGCGTAGCCGATCAGGTGCGTGAAGGAGACCTTGCCGCCGCGGGCGCGGGCGAGGTGGTTGTTGATGACGATCCGGTTGTCCCACAGCAGCTTGACCGGCACGGAGCGGACGCTGGTGGCGGTCGGGACGCTCAGGCTGGCGTCCATGTTCTGCACCGTGCGGGCAGGGGCGCCCTTGAGCACGGTGTAGGTCGGCTCGGCCTTCTCGGCGTCCTTGTTCTCCGAGTCCTTCGACTCCTTCGAGCCCTTGGCCGCCGGCTTGTCGTTGCTCTGGGCCTTGCTGGTGGTCCCGCTCTTGTTGTCCGTCTGCTTCTCGCTCTTCTGCTCGGTCTTCTTCTGGGCCTTCGGCTCCACCCGCTTCTCGGGTGCCTGCTTGGGGGCCTCCTGCTTGGTGGCCTCCTGCTTGGTGCCGCCTGCTTCGGGTCGGGCGGGACTTGGGTGCTCCGGTCGACTCGGTGACCTTCGTGCCCGTTCCGCTCGAGCCGTTCTTCTGGGTGGTGGGCGAGCCGGAGGCCTGTGCGGCCGTCCCGGCCTTCGTCGGGCGCTGCTCCTTGCCGAAGAAGTCCCACCAGACCTTGTCGACGCTGTTGGGGTCCTGCTGGTACTTCTCGTACATCTCGTCAACGAGCCATTCGTTGGCTCCGAATGCCGCCATCGGGCTGTCTTCCGTCGACTCGGCCACGGCCAGTCTCGCCTCTTCCAACGCGCGTGAATATGAGTACCCGTCAAGGCTAGACCCCCGCCCACGCGGTGCGCAGGCGAGGAGGGGCAACGGGGCCCCTTCCGGACACCACGGGGGCGACCAGTAGGGTCCTCATTTCTGTCCCCGTCCAGGAACGGATCCCGCGGCGCGTTGCCGTCGGTTGATCCAAAGGGTGAGAAAACTGGACATTTCGTGACATTACTCACCATACTGGTGGAGAACCATTCATTCGGGGGGGCCGAAATGAAGGGAGCGCATCATGCGCTTGCTCCGTCCCACACGACTTCTGTCCACGCTCGTCATCACGCTGGCCCTGGCCGGCTCGATGTTCGTCAGCACCTCGTCCGCCACCGCGTCGACCTCGACGCCGTCGAACGCCCGCGCCGGCGCCGTCGCCTCGGTCTCGTCGATGTACGACGCGCAGATCCGCTACTGGACCAACCGGGCGCGTAGCGCGCACCACCTCCGTCCCCTGGTCGCCCGCTCGTGCGTCGACCGGTACGCCGAGCGCTGGACCGTCACGATGGCGCGGTACAGCAGGTTCAGCCACCAGAACCTGATGCCCATCCTGCGCCGGTGCCACCGCACGGCAGCGGCTGAGAACATCGCGGTCGGTTCCGTCGCGGACCAGCGCCCACACGATGGTGCGGATGTGGATGCGCTCGCCGAGCCACCGCCACAACCTGCTCAACCCGAAGTACCGCTACATCGGGGTCGCCGCCTGGCGTTCCGCGAGGACCGGTCGCCTCTACGCGACCCAGGACTTCACCAACTGACACACACCGAGACTGCCTCTTCGCACGGGTCACTGCCCGTGTGGAGAGGCAGTCCCGTTGGCGCCTCCGGCAGGATTCGAACCTGCGACACCTGGTACCGGAAACCAGTGCTCTATCCCCTGAGCTACGGAGGCCTGCGCCAACGGCGCGATCCCGAACACTACCGGGCGATACTCCGACGTCGGCAATCGGCGCCGCCGATAGGCTGGAGGGGTGAATCCCGCCCAGCTCTCCACGACGATCGTCTCCGCCCTGACCACCCTGAGCGCGGACGGTCGCCTCACCCTCCCCGACGGGGTCCCGGCGACGGTCGTGGTCGAGCGCCCGCGGAGCAAGGAGCACGGGGACTACGCCACCAACGTCGCCCTGCAGCTGGCCAAGAAGGCCGGGTTGAGCCCACGGGACCTCGCCGGGATGCTGGCCGAGCAGCTGCGTCACGGCCGAGGGCATCAGCGCCGTGGACGTCGCCGGCCCGGGCTTCCTCAACATCACCGTCGAGACCGGCGCGCAGGGGCAGGTGGCGGCCGACGTCGTCGCGGCGGGTGACCTCGTACGGCCACACCGAGGTGCTCGCCGGGCAGAAGATCAACGTGGAGTTCATCTCCGCCAACCCGACCGGTCCGCTGCACCTGGGCCACACCCGCTGGGCGGTCCTGGGCGACGCGATCGGACGGGTCCTCAGCGCCGCCGGTGCCGAGGTGACCCGCGAGTTCTACATCAACGACCGCGGCGTGCAGATGAACCACTTCGCCGACTCGATCATCGCCTCCGCGCTCGGCCAGCCCAAGCCCGAGGACGGGTACGCGGGGGGCTACATCGACGAGCTCGCCAAGGCGGTCGAGGCGGCCAGCCCCGGCATCTTCGAGCTGCCCGCCGACGAGCGCCTCGTCGCCGTACGGGCCAAGGGCTACGAGCTGCAGCTCGCCGCCCAGCAGCGCTCCCTCGAGCACTTCAACACCCACTTCGACGTCTGGTTCTCCGAGCTGTCCCTGCACGACTCCGGCTCGGTGCCCGAGACGTTGCAACGGCTGCAGGACCTGGGTCACGTCTACACCGAGGGCGGCGCGCTGTGGATGCGCACCGACCGACTTCGGTGACGACAAGGACCGGGTGCTGATCAAGTCCGACGGCGAGCTGACCTACTTCGCCTCCGACACGGCCTACTACCTGAACAAGCGGGCCGCGGCTTCGACCACTGCATCTACCTGCTCGGGGCCGACCACCACGGCTACGTGGGCCGGCTGCGGGCGATGGCGGCCTGCGTCGGCGACGACCCCGACGTGACGCTCGACGTGATGATCGGCCAGCTGGTCAAGATCCTGCAGGGCGGCGCCGAGATGAAGCTCTCGAAGCGGGCCGGCACCATCGTCACCCTCGACGAGCTGGCCGAGGAGATCGGCGTGGACGCCGCTGCGCTACTCGCTGGCCCGCTACCCCGCCGACTCCCCGCTGGTCCTCGACGTCGCCGAGATCACCAAGGCGTCCGGCCGACAACCCGGTCTACTACGTCCAGTACGCCCACGCCCGCACCTGCCGGATGATGGCCAACGCCGCGGACCTCGGGATGTCGCTGCCCGACGACTTCGACCCGGCGCTGCTCTCCCACGAGCGCGACGGCGACCTGCTGCGCGCGCTGGCCGAGTTCCCGCGGGTGGTGGCGAGCGCCGCCGAGCTGCGGGAGCCGCACCGGGTCGCCCGCTACCTGGAGAGCACGGCCTCGACCTTCAACCGGTGGTACGACACCAAGGAGTGCCGGATGCTCCCGCAGGGCGACGAGCCGGTCGACGCCTGCCAACGAGGCCCGCCTGGTGCTGGTCGGTCGCGACCCGCACCGTCATCGCCAACGGCCTCGACCTGCTCGGCGTCTCCGCGCCCGGAGCGGATGTAGACGGTGCGGGCGCACGAAGCAGGCTGGGCGCACGCCGCCGTCTCCGTCCGCGGGCCGGCGTGGCTGCGCGAGCCGGGTGACGCCAACGCGCTGGTCCCGCAGCTGTGGTCGCAGACGGCGCGCAAGGTCGACGGCGTGCTCGAGGTCGGGGGCGTCCGGCTGACCGACCTGGTCGCGCGAGCACGGCTCCCCGGCGTACGTCCTCGACGAGGCCGACTTCCGCGCCCGGGCCCGGGCCTTCCGCGACGGCGTTCGCCGACTGCGACGTCTACTACGCGGGCAAGGCCTTCCTCTGCACGACGGTCGCCCGGTGGATCGCCGAGGAGGGGCTCAGCCTCGACGTCTGCTCCGGCGGCGAGCTCGCGGTCGCCGAGCGCGCCGGGCTTCCCGATGGAGCGGGTCGGCTTCCACGGCAACAACAAGACCGTCGCCGAGCTCGAGCGCGCCGTCGAGCTGGGCGTCGGCCGGATCATCGTCGACTCCTTCCACGAGATCGCCCGGCTGACCGAGGTGGTCGCGCGCGAGCTCGGCCGGCGCCGCGCGGTGATGGTGCGGGTGACCGCCGGCGTCGAGGCGCACACGCACGAGTACATCGCCACCGCCCACGAGGACCAGAAGTTCGGCTTCTCGATCAGCAGCGGCGACGCGCTCGAGGCGGTGCGCCAGATCCACGCGGCTGCCGGGCCTCGAGCTGCTCGGCCTGCACTCCCACATCGGCTCGCAGATCTTCGACTCCTCCGGCTTCGAGGTGGCCGCACGCCGGGTGCTCGCCCTGCACGCCCAGATCTCCGAGCGAGATCGGCGTCGCAGCTGCCCGAGCTCGACCTCGGCGGCGGGTTCGGCATCGCCTACACGACCCAGGACGACCCGTCCGACGCCGCGCAGCTGGCCACCGAGATGACCAAGATCGTGCGCGACGAGTGCCGCGGCCCGCGACCTCGAGGTGCCGCGGCTCTCGATCGAGCCCGGCCGCGCGATCGCCGGGCCGGCGATGTGCACCGTCTACGAGGTCGGCACGGTCAAGGCGGTCGAGCTCGACGGCGGCGCGGTGCGCACCTACGTCTCGGTCGACGGCGGGATGAGCGACAACATCCGCACCGCGCTCTACGACGCCGACTACTCCTGCACGCTGGCCAACCGCGCCTCCGACGCGCCGACGCTGCTGACCCGGCGTGGTCGGCAAGCACTGCGAGGCCGGCGACATCGTCGTCAAGGACGAGTTCCTGCCCGGCGACGTCGCGCCCGGCGACCTGGTCGCCGTGCCCGGCACCGGCGCCTACTGCCGCTCGATGGCCAGCAACTACAACCACGCGCTGCGGCCGCCGGTGGTCGCGGTCGCGCGACGGCGAGTCGCGGGTCGTCGTACGCCGCGAGACGCTGGACGACCTCCTGGCGACTCGACGTCGGACCCCGAGCGCCGCGGATGGAAGACTGAGCCCGCGATGAGGAGTCCGCGTGAGTGAAGCCTGACCAGCCGAGCCCGGTGCGCGTCGCCCTGCTCGGCTGCGGCGTCGTCGGCACCCAGGTGGCGCGGCTGCTGCACGAGCAGGCCGACGACCTCGCCGCGCGCGTCGGCGCGCCCGTCGAGCTCGTCGGCATCGCCGTACGCCGGCTCGGCCTGGCGCGCGACGTCGACCTGCCCGCGCGACCTGTTCACCACCGACGCCGAGGCCTGGTCGCGCGCGACGACGTCGACGTCGTCGTCGAGGTGATCGGCGGCATCGAGCCCGCGCGCACGCCTGATCCTCTCCGCGCTGGAGCACGGCGCCAGCGTCGTCACGGCCAACAAGGCGCTGCTCGCCGAGGACGGCAGCACCCTGTTCGAGGCCGCCGAGAAGGCCGGCCGCGACCTCTACTACGAGGCCGCCGTCGCCGGCGCGATCCCGATCCTGCGGCCGCTGCGCGAGTCGCTGGCCGGCGACCAGGTCACCCGCGTGCTCGGCATCGTCAACGGCACCACCAACTTCATCCTCGACCGGATGGACACCTCCGGCGCCGGCTTCGACGAGGCGCTCGAGGAGGCCCAGGCGCTCGGGTACGCCGAGGCCGACCCGACCGCCGACGTCGAGGGCTTCGACGCCGCCGCCAAGGCCGCGATCCTGGCCAGCCTGGCGTTCCACACCCGCGTCACCGCCGCCGACGTGCACCGCGAGGGCATCGCCGAGGTCACCGCCAGCGACGTCGCCTCGGCCGCGCGAGATGGGCTGCGTGGTCAAGCTGCTCGCGATCTGCGCGCTCGAGGACGGCCCCGACGGCCCGGCCGTCTCGGCCCGCGTGCACCCGGCGATGATCCCGCGGAGCCACCCGCTGGCCAGCGTCCGCGAGGCCTACAACGCGGTGTTCGTCGAGAGCGAGGCGGCCGGCCAGCTGATGTTCTACGGCCCCGGCGCCGGCGGCGCGCCGACCGCGAGCGCGGTGCTCGGCGACCTCGTCACGGTCGCCCGCAACCGGCTCGACGACGTCCGCGGCGCGGGCGAGTCGTCGTACGCCGACCTGCGGGTGCTGCCGATGGGCGAGACCCAGACCCGCTACCACGTGCAGATCGACGTCGACGACAAGGCCGGCGTGCTCGCCGCGGTCGCGCAGGCGTTCGCCGAGCACGACGTCTCGATCCAGACCGTGCGCCAGGAGGGTCGCGGCGACGACGCCCAGCTCGTCGTCGTCTCGCACCGCGCCAGCGACGCCGACCTGTCCGCGACCGTCGAGACGCTGCGCGGCGATGGCCAACGTCCGCGACGTGTCCTCGGTGATGCGGGTGGAGGGCGACCAGCGAATGACCGTGACCGCCGACCCGCGGCGTCGCGCCAGTGGCGCGGCGTGATCGAGGAGTACCGCGACCGGCTCGACCTCCCCGACGGCACCCCGACGATCACCCTGCGCGAGGGCGGCACCCCGATGGTCGAGTCGGCCTGGCTCTCCGACCTCACCGGCGCCGAGGTCTGGCTCAAGGTCGAGGGCGACAACCCGACCGGCTCGTTCAAGGACCGCGGCATGACCGTCGCGCTCTCGGTCGCCGTCGGCCAGGGCGCCGAGGCCGTCGTCTGCGCGTCGACCGGCAACACCTCCGCCTCGATGGCGGCGTACGCCGCGCGGGCCGGCATCAAGCCGCTCGTGCTGGTGCCGCAGGGCAAGATCGCCGCCGGCAAGCTCGCCCAGGCGATCGTGCACGGCGCCCAGGTGATCATGGTCCGCGGCAACTTCGACGACTGCCTGCGGATCTCGCGCGGGCTCGCCGAGCACTACCCGGTCGCGCTGGTGAACTCGGTCAACCCGATGCGGCTGCAGGGCCAGAAGACCGCCTCCTTCGAGATCGTCGACTTCCTCGGCGACGCCCCCGACGTGCACGTGCTGCCGACCGGCAACGCCGGCAACATCTCGGCGTACTGGCTGGGCTACCGCGAGTACGCCACCAGGCCGGCGACTGCCACGCAAGCTGCCGGTGATGCGCGGCTGGCAGGCCGAGGGCGCCGCGCCGCTGGTCCTCGGCGCGCCCGTGCCCGACCCCGAGACGGTCGCGTCCGCGATCCGCATCGGCAACCCGGCCTCGTGGCACCTCGCCGTGGCGGCGGCCGACGCAGTCCGGGCGGCAAGTTCCGCAAGGTCACCGACGACCAGATCCTCGCCGCCCAGCGCGAGCTCGCCTCGCCGCGACGGCGTCTTCGTCGAGCCGGCCTCGGCCGCCGGCGTCGCCGGGCTGCTGCTCGAGGACGCCGAGGGCGTCCGCTACGCCGGGCAGCAGGTCGTGGTCACCGTGACCGGCCACGGGCTCAAGGACATCGACACCGCGCTGTCCACCTTCACCGACCTCGTCGACACCGTCGTCGACGCCGACGTCGACGCCGCTGCGGCCGCCGGCCGGGCTGGCCTGAGCCGGTGGCCGATCTCGTCGACCGGGCCGGTCACCGTCGAGGTCCCGGCCACCAGCGCCAACCTCGGCCCCGGCTTCGACTGCCTCGGCCTCGCGCTCGACCTGCACGACACCCTCACCGCCGAGGTCGTCGACGGAGCGGGCTCGAGGTCGAGGTCGTGGGCGAGGGAGCCGGCGAGGTCGCCCGCGACGAGAGCCACCTGGTGCGTCCGCGCCATGCGGGCGCGCCTTCGACGCGCTCGGCGCGCGCCGCCCGGGCTGCGCCTGCGCTGCAACAACCGGATCCCGCACGGCCGCGGGCTGGGTTCGTCCTCGGCCGCGATCGTCGGCGGGCTCGTGCTCGCGCGCGCCCTGGTCGACGGCGGCGCGGCGCGGCTCGACGACGACGCGCGCTCTCGCGCTCGCCAACCGGATCGAGGGCCACCCCGACAACGTCGCCCCGGCCCTGCTCGGCGGCTTCATCGATCTCGCGGCCAGGACGGCGACGACGTCGTGGGCGCAGCAGCGCGCCGGTCGACGCGTCGGTCTCGGCCGTCGTCGTTCGTGCCGCCGGACGGCGTGCGCACCGAGGTGGCCCGCGGCCTGCTGCCCGACGCAGGTGCCGCACGCCGACGCGGCGGCCAACGCCGGTCGCGCGGCCCTGCTCGTCGCCGCGCTCGGCGGGCGAGCCGGACGCATGCTGCTGCGCGGCGACCGAGGACCTCCTGCACCAGGGCACCGGGCCCGGCGATGCCGGCGAGTCGCTGGCCCTGGTCGACGACGCTGCGCGCGCGCGGGCGTCGCGGCCGTCATCTCCGGTGCCGGACCGACGGTGCTGGCCTTCGTCGACCGACGGCGTCGACGACCGGCCGCGGCTGGCCCGTCGGGCTGGTGCCGGCCGCGGCTGGCGCGACGTGGCGTCCCAGGGGTCGGTGGCGCGCGGTGAGCCCGGTGCTAGTGTGAGCCACGCGTCCACGACCGGCCGCTCCGGTGAGCCGACTCGTCCGGAGCCGACGACACCGAGACGCAAGCCGATCACCTCCTGCAGGGATCCTGACACGTCCTCGTGTCCGGGTCGCACCCGGACGGCTGATCGGTGCACGCACCCAGGCGCTGGCGGCATCCGCCGTACGGCCGACGACGTGGGAAGGACCCCACATGACCGAAACCACCGAGACCACCACGCGCCGGCAGCAGCACCGCCGGCGCGACGGCCGCAAGAGGCGGCCTGAGCGGAGCTGCTGCCCGAGCTGAAGCAGATCGCCGGCGGCCTCGGGATCAAGGCCGACCGGGATGAGGAAGGGCGAGCTGTCGAGGCCATCAAGGCGGCCCAGGGCGGCGGCCAACGGGCGGCGCGAGCCGAAGGGCCAGCCGGTGCCAGCAGCGGCCCAGAGGCGGCCCCGAGAGGCCGAGCGGCCGAGAGCCGCGCCGGCGGAGCGCGGGAGAAGCCCGCCGCAGCAGCCCGAGCAGCGCAGGAGCGCCGCGCCAGGAGCCGCGCGAGCAGGCCGCGCGCAGCGAGACCGCCGCAGCAGGACCAGCAGCCGCCAGGACGCGCGGCCGAGGACGGCAGCCGCGACCGGCAACGAGCGACCGGAACGAGCCGCGACCAGGGCAGCGCAACCGCGGGCAGCGAGCAAGCCGCGAGCGGCAACCGGCAGCAACCAGGGCGAACGCAACCAGGGCGAACCGGGACGCAGGACAACCGGCAACGACGACCGGAACCAGCGCGACCGGCAACGACAACCGCGCAACGGCAACCGGCGACGACAACCAGAGCAGGGCGGCAACCGCAACCGACGACGACGGCGGCAGCACCGCAACCGTCGGCGCCGGCGGCCGCGACCGGGCCGGCGACCAGCCAGGGCGCAACCAGCCCAGCGGCGGCCACCAGGGCGGCGCGCGGTCGCGGCAACCGCAACGAGCCCGACCTGCAGATCCTCGAGGACGACGTCCTGGCGCCGTGCGCCGGCATCCTCGACCTGCTGGACAACTACGCGTTCGTCCGCACCAGCGGCTACCTGCCGGGCGCCGACGACGTCTACGTCTCGCTGTCGATGGTCCGCAAGTTCGGCCTGCGCCGCGGCGACGCGATCACCGGCCAGGTGCGCCAGCCCCGCGAGGGCGAGCGCAAGGAGAAGTTCAACCCGCTGGTCAAGCATCGACACCGTCAACGGCGCCGACCCCGAGGCCGCGAAGGACGCGGGTCGAGTTCAGCAAGCTGACCCCGCTCTACCCCTCCGAGCGGCTGCGCCTGGAGACCACGTCGACCAACCTGATCGGCCGCGTCATCGACATCGCCGCGCCGATCGGCAAGGGCCAGCGCGGCCTGATCGTCTCGCCGGCCAAGGCCGGCAAGACGATGATCATGCAGTCGATCGCGAACTCGATCACCACCAACAACCCCGAGTGCCACCTGATGGTCGTGCTCGTCGACGAGCGTCCCGAGGAGGTCACCGACTTCGAGCGCTCGGTCAAGGGCGAGGTCATCAGCTCGACGTTCGACCGCCCGGCCGGCGACCACACGATGGTCGCCGAGCTCGCCATCGAGCGCGCCAAGCGCCTCGTCGAGCTCGGCCACGACGTCGTCGTGCTGCTCGACGGCATCACCCGCCTGGGCCGCGCCTACAACCTCGCGGCCCCGGCGAGCGGCCGGATCCTGTCCGGCGGCGTCGACTCCGCCGCGCTCTACCCGCCGAAGAAGTTCTTCGGCGCGGCCCGCAACATCGAGGACGGCGGCTCGCTGACGATCCTCGCGACCGCGCTGATCGAGAGCGGCTCGAAGATGGACGAGGTGATCTTCGAGGAGTTCAAGGGCACCGGCAACATGGAGATCCGGCTGCGCCGCGACTTCGCCGACAAGCGGCATCTTCCCGGCGATCGACGCCGTGCAGTCCGGCACCCGCCGCGAGGAGCTCCTGATGAGCAAGGAGGAGCTCTCGATCGTCTGGAAGCTGCGCCGGGTGCTCTCCGGGCCTCGACGGCCAGCAGGCGCTGGAGCTGCTGCTCGAGCGGCTGAAGAAGTCGCAGAACAACCTCGAGTTCCTGATGCAGGTGCAGAAGACCACGCCCGACCGCCGGCGGCAACTGACGACTAGGGGACGCCCGGCGGTCACCAGGACGCGACCTCCGGAGTCACGCATATGCCCGCGCGGGTCCGAGTCGCGTGTGGATATGCTCGTCCGCGGTTAACGCTGAGACTTCGAGGGGACAGACACATGGCTCGCATCGTGATTGCCGACGACGACGCGGACATCCGCGAGCTCGTCGTCTTCAAGCTGCGCCACGGCGGCCACGAGGTCGTACCGGTCGGTGACGGTGCCGCGGCGGTCGAGGCGTGCCGGCACGAGAAGCCCGACCTGGTGATCCTCGACGTGATGATGCCCGGCATGAGCGGCCTCGACGCCGCCCGCGCGCCGCGCCAGGACCCGACGATGGACGGCCTGCCGATCATCATGCTCACCGCCCGCGCCCAGGAGTCCGACATCGAGCAGGGCTTCGAGGCCGGCGCCGACGACTACGTCGTCAAGCCGTTCAGCCCGCGCGAGCTCGCCTGCGCGGGTCGCGCGGTGCTCGCGCCGCAGCCGCTGACAGGGCCAGCCGCGTCGACGCACTCACGGCGCCCAGCCCGCCGGAGACCAGTGCGCAGCCCCGGCTGCGCTCGACCGTGCGAGCTCCTCGGTCACGACGGCAGGTACACCGTCACGCTCGGTGGGCTCGATGGTCATGCTCGTGCTCCTCGGCCGTCGCTCTGCGCCGTCCGTCGGGTCATCGGCCGCGCTCGGTCTTCATGGGCAAGCTCAACGACGAGGCTGTGCCCGGCTGCAGACCGCCAACAAGAGCGTGCATGCAGGAGATGACCGACGCCGAGACCGAGCATCCGTGGCCTATGCCCGATCACCGGCGAGGAGTCCGCAGCTCGCGCGTACTATCGTGCGGCGATGGGCTACCTGCCCTCCGATCAAGATCCGCGCTGCGAGACCCTTCGGCGATGCCCTACCCGACCTCGCCGCGGCGGTCCAGGTTCAGCGGACCGCGATCGCCACGCTGGATCACGACCTACGCGCAGCCGGTGGCGGACGCGAAGAAGGCCCGCACGAAGGTCGAGCGCGGCCTCTCCGACTTCGGAGCGCGACCTGTTCCAGGAGATCACGTCCGGTCAACGTGCCAATCTACGACGTCGACTGCAGATCGAAAGGTCGCGCGACCCAGCAGATCCAGGACCGGCTCCCGCACCGTCGTCTTCTGGACGCTCGCCGCGGTCATCCTGCTGCCGCTGCTCATGGTGTGATCGGCTCGGGCTGGCACGCCGGATGCGGCAGGCGCTGGTCGAGCCCCTCGACGACGTCCTCGGGGTGCTTCAACCGGTTGCAGCGACGGCGACCTGACCGCCCGGGCCGAGGTAGCGGGCCCGGCGGAGATCCGGCTGATCGCGGCGGCGCTCAACGTCCTCGCCGAGGAGAACGTGCGCGGCGCGAGACGTCGAGCTGTCGACGTGCTCAACCGGATCGAGGAGTTCGACCGGGTC
Source organism: uncultured Actinomycetota bacterium (assembly GCA_963797525.1). Taxonomy (GTDB): domain Bacteria; phylum Actinomycetota; class Actinomycetes; order Propionibacteriales; family Nocardioidaceae; genus Marmoricola. The sequence goes on along the minus strand of CAWCPT010000014.1, from coordinate 1,139,139 downwards.
GCAGTCCGAGCTCGTGTCGACCGTCTCGCACGAGCTGCGCACGCCGCTCACGAGCATCAAGGGCTACCTCGAGCTGCTCCAGGACCAGCTCGCCGACCAGCTCGACCGAGCTCGCAGGCCGCGATGATGGCCGTGATCCGCCGCAACCTCGAGCGTCTCAACGAGCTGATCACGAACCTGCTCGCCCTCTCGCGTGCGGAGGAGACCGCAGCTCAGCGTGGAGCCGATCGACCTGCGGCGGCGTCGCTCGCGGAGGTCGTCACGGCGACATCCGGCTCACGGCCGCCAGCCGGCGTCATCGATCTCGCTCGAAGACCATCCAGTACCGCCGCGCCCGTCGTCATGCTCGGCGACCGCAGCCAGCTGGTCCGCGCCGTCCTCAACCTGGCCTCCAACGCGGTGAAGTTCAGCAGCGACGGTGACGTGGTCCAGGTGCGCGTGCTCCAGCAACGGGCGACGACGTCGAGGTCACCGTCGTCGACGAGGGCATCGGCATCCCCGCGTCCGACCTCCCCAAGGTGGGGTCCCGCTTCTACCGGGCGAGCAACGCCATGAAGGCCGAGATCGCGGGCACCGGGCTCGGGCTGCGCATCGTGCAGACCATCGTCGACCGACCACCAGGGGTAGCTTCGGGCTGGAGTCCGTCGAGGGGAGGGCACCACGGCGCGACGCATCCGGCTGCCCATGACCAGCGCTCGGTGCCGGAGCGACGCCCCGGCCGCGGGAACAGACGCCGTGCTCGACAGCGTTGAGCCTCGCAGCCGACCTGATTCGCCCCGACCGGGCGTCGTTGGCAGACTTGGATCCCTGGCTCCGGTTCACGTCCTCGCATCCGAGGGCGACCCGGCGGCCGTAACCCCGAGAGGACACCATGAAGAAGGACATCCACCCCGAGTACGTGACCACCGAGGTGACCTGCACCTGCGGCAACACGTTCACCACGCGCAGCACCGCGGCAAGCGGCACCATCCGCTCCGAGGTCTGCTCCAACTGCCACCCGTTCTACACCGGCAAGCAGAAGATCCTCGACACCGGCGGCCGCGTCGCCCGCTTCGAGGCCCGCTACGCCAAGAAGAGGCCGACAAGAAGTAGCTCCCGGGCTGCGAGGTTTCACCGAGGTCCCAGTGGAATCCACCACTGGCCGCCGGTTGCGCCGGGGGAAGCCGGCAGTTTCACTGGGTCCCAGTGAAACCGTCACCACCCAGGAGAGCCCCCCGTGTTCGAAGCCGTCGCCCAGCTCGCTGGCCGAGCACGCCGAGCTCGAGACGCGGCTCGCCGACCCCTCGGTGCACGCCGACCAGTCGCTGGCGCGCCGGCTCGGCCAGCGGTACGCCGAGCTGAGCGCGGTCGTGCGCGCCCACGACGAGTGGCTCCAGCTCGGCGAGGACCTCGAGGCGGCGCGCGAGCTGGCCCGGGAGGACGCGGCGTTCGCCGCGAGGCCGAGGAGCTCGCGCACGGCGCGGCCGTGGCCGAGGAGCGGCTGCGCCACCTGCTGGTCCCGCGCGACCCCTCCGACGGCAAGGACGCGCTCCTCGAGATCAAGTCGGGCGAGGGCGGCGAGGAGTCGGCGCTGTTCGCGGGCGACCTGCTGCGCATGTACACCCGGTACGCCGAGCGGCGCGGCTGGTCCACCGAGATGCTCGACGCCAACGAGTCCGACCTCGGCGGCTACAAGTCGGTGACCGTCGCGGTGCAAGGCCAAGGGCACCCCCGCGCCCGGCGAGGCGCCGTACGCCCTGCTGAAGTTCGAGGGCGGCGTGCACCGCGTCCAGCGGGTGCCGGTCACCGAGAGCCAGGGACGCGTGCACACCAGCGCCGCCGGCGTGCTGGTGCTGCCCGAGGCCGAGCCGGTCGACGTGCAGATCAACGACAACGACCTGCGCATCGACGTCTTCCGCTCCAGCGGCCCGGGCGGGCAGAGCGTGAACACCACCGACTCGGCCGTCCGCATCACCCACCTGCCCACCGGCATCGTGGCCAGCTGCCAGAACGAGAAGTCGCAGCTGCAGAACAAGGAGCAGGCGATGCGGATCCTGCGCGCCCGGCTGCTCGCCGCCGCCGAGGAGGAGGCCAACGCCGAGGCCAGCGACGCGCGCCGCTCGCAGGTCCGCACCGTCGACCGCTCCGAGCGGATCCGCACCTACAACTACCCGGAGAACCGGATCTCCGACCACCGCACCGGCTACAAGTCCTACGACCTCGACCGGGTCCTCGACGGCGACCTCGAGCCGGTGATCGCCTCCTGCGTCGAGGCCGACATGGCCGCCCGGCTCGAGGCCCTCGGTGACTGACCAGGCGGTGCCGACCCGCGTGCTGCTGCGCGACGCCGCCGCACCGGCTGGCCGCGGCCGGCGTCGCCAGCCCGGAGTACGACGCCGCCGAGCTGCTCGCCCACGTCCTCGGCATCACCCGCGGCCGGCTCGCCGCTGGTCAGCACGACGTCGAGCCGCACGGCAGGCGGACGCCTTCGAGGCGCTCGTCGCCCGGCGGGCCGGCGCGCGAGCCGCTGCAGCACCTGACCGGGACTCGCCGGCTTCCGCCACGTCGAGCTGGCGGTCGGGCCCGGGCGTCTTCGTGCCGCGGCCCGAGACCGAGCTGCTCGCCGGGCTGGGCGATCGACCGCGCCCGCGAGGCGAGCGGCCGGTCAGCCGGTCGTCGTCGACCTGTGCACCGGCTCGGGCGCGATCGCGCTGAGCGTCGCCGACGAGGTGCCCGGGCGCCGGGTCCACGCGGTCGAGCTGGACCCGGACGCCCACGCCTGGGCCGAGCGCAACCTCGCCGGCAGCCGGGGTCGACCTGCGCCTGGGCGACATGGCCGACGCGTTCCCCGAGCTCGACGGCACCGTCGACGTGGTGGTCTGCAACCCGCCGTACATCCCGCTCGAGGCCTTCGAGACGCGTCGCCCCCGAGGCCCGCGACCACGACCCGGCGCTGGCGCTGTGGTCCGGGGACGACGGGCTCGACGCGATGCGGGTGCTCGAGCGACGGCCGCCCGGCTGCTGCGACCCGGCGGTGGGTCGGGGCCGAGCACGCCGACGTCCAGGGCGAGTCCGCGCCGGCGGTCTTCGCTCGGCGCCGGCCGCTGGACCGAGGTGCGCGACCACCGGACCTGGCAGGTCGTCCGCGCTTCGTGACGGCCCGGCTGGCACGATGACCCCGTGAGGACAGACCGCGTGACCACCCGCTACGACCCCGCCGACCCGGAGCGCACGCGAGGCCGGCCTGGCCGCCGCCGTGACCGCCGTACGCCGCGGCCAGCTGGTCGTCCTGCCGACCGACACCGTCTACGGCGTGGGCGCCGACGCCTTCGACGCCGACGGGGTGCAGCGGCTCCTCGACGCCAAGGGCCGCGGCCGCGACATGCCGCCGCCGGTGCTGATCTCGGCCAGCACCACGCTCGAGGCGCTGGCCACCGACCTCCCCGGCTGGGCCACGCGGCCTGGTCGAGCACTTCTGGCCCGGTCCGCTGACCATCGTCTGCCGCCAGCAGCCCTCGCCTGCGCTGGGACCTCGGCGAGACCCGGGGCACCGTCGCGGTCCGGATGCCCGACCACGAGGTGGCCCTCGAGCTGCTCGGCCGCACCGGCCCGCTGGCGGTCTCCTCGGCCAACACCACGGGCGACCCGGCCGCCACCGACGCCGACGAGGCCGAGGCGGATGCTCGGCGAGCACGTCGAGGTGATCCTCGACGGCGGCCCCAGCGCCGGGCCCGAGGCCTCCACGATCGTCGACTGCACCGGCGAGCCGGCCGCGCATCCTGCGCGCAGGGTGCCCTGGGGCACTCGGGCAGATCAACCGACGTGCCTGGAGCCGCCCTCGGCGCCGACCTGACACCGGCCGTCGAGGACGAGCCCGGAGCCGGACCGCCGGACGACGGGCCCGGACACGTGCGTGAGTACCTCCTCGTCTTCCTGGTGGCCGGGCGTGGTCAGCTACCTGCTCTGCGTCTTCGCCCGCGAGCTGGCGATCCGCGTCGGGTGCGGTCGCCCGGGTGCGCGACCGTGACGTCCACGCGACCCCGATCCCGTACTTCGGCGGGGTGGCGATGCTCGGCGGCCTCGGCGCCGGTCTCCTCGTCGCCCGGCACCTGCCGTTCCTGAGCACCTCGCAGCCCTTCGTCTTCCACGACTCCGGCATCGTGCTGATCGCCGGCGCGATGATCTGCGCGCTCGGCGTGGTCGACGACCTGATCGAGCTCGACGCGCTCACCAAGCTCGGGGGCCAGGTCGTCGCGGCCGGGCTTCATGGTGCTCAACGACGTGCAGCTCTGGTCGATCAAGCTGCCCGGCGTCGGCCAGCTCGTGCTCGACCCGCCCAGGGCGTGCTGCTGACGATCCTGCTCGTCGTCGGCACGGTCAACGCGGTCAACTTCGTCGACGGCCTCGACGGGCTGGCCGCCGGGGTGGTCCTGATCGGGGCGATCGCGTTCTTCCTGTTCTCCTACAAGCTCGCCGACGCCAACGGCGAGACCCTGGCGATCACCGCGGCGATGCTCTGCGCGGCGATGGGCGGCGCCTGCGCCGGCTTCCTGCCGCACAACTTCTTCCCGGCCCGCATCTTCATGGGCGACTCCGGCTCGATGCTGCTCGGCCTGGTGCTCTCCGGCTCGGCGCTGACCCTGACCGGGCAGTTCGCCAGCGTCTCGATGGAGACGGCCCGGGGCTCGCACGGCCTCCTGGCTGGTGTTCTGCTGCCGATCCTGCTGCCGGTCACGATCCTGATCGTGCCGCTCCTCCGACCTCGTGCTGGCGGTCGTACGACGCACCCGTCGCGGCCAGGCGTTCTACCAGCCCGACAAGGAGCACCTGCACCACCGGCTGCTCGAGATCGGGCACAGCCAGCGCCGGGCCGTGCTGATCATGTGGCTGTGGGCCGGGCTGATCGCGTTCGGCGCGGTGCTGCTGAGCCTCTACTCCGGCCCGCTGACCTGGACCGCTGCTGGCCGTGGGCGCCGGTGGCCGACGGTGGCCGCTGACCTTCATCGTCCCGCGGGTCCAGCGTCCCGGCGAGGTGCGCGCCGAGGAGCAGCTCGGCCCGCTGACGGACGCTCGGTTTCGACGCCATCCGGACTTTGTGCTAATTTTCACAAGACCGCCGCACGACGACGATCCGACGAGGCCGCCAATGACGACGACCGCCAGCTCGAGCCACGTGTGCTCGGGCGCCCGTTCGCGGGTCTCGCTCGGCCGTCCTGCCGCCCCGAGCGCTGTGGTAGTTTCGCGCGGTCGGGGTCGGTTGCCGCGTTCGCCAAGAAGCAGGCATCGAGCGCGTTCGGCAGCCCTGGATCCCCCAAGCACAGTCACCAAGAAACGGATCGGGCACATGGGCGATGACGGCACCGAGAACACCCTGCGCGGGCGCGACCTCGCCGGTCTCGGTGGGCTCCTGGTCGGCGGCGGTCGTCGGCGGCATGGTCATCGGACTCCTCGTGGACGACCAGGCAGGCACCACGCCGGTCGGCGCCCTGGTCGGCATCTCCGTCGGCGTCGCAGCCGGCGCCGTCGGTTTCTGGCTCCGCGTCCGTTCCGCACTGCGAGACTGAGGTACTCCCATGACCCACCAGCCCGTGACTCCCAGCCGTGACGGCGAGCCAGGCGACCACGCGTCGCCCCTCGCCCCGGGCGAGAAGGCGTCCGTCGATCCGCGTCCTGCGCGACCAGCGCAAGGTGATCATGGTCGCCGCCGTGCTGGTCATCGCCGACTTCTGGATCCTGATCCAGCTCGACGAGTGGACCCTCGCCGGCTGCATCGCCGGCGGCATCGCGCTCGGCCTGGTCAACCACCTCGACACCGAGTACTGGCTGCTGAAGCTGCTCGCCAGCGGGGAGCAGCCGACCCGCAAGTCGCTGACCGCGGCGACGATCGCCCGGCTGGCCGTCCTCTCGGTCGTGGCCGTAGGCTGCGCCGTGGCCTTCTGGCCCGCGGGTATCGGTCTCCTGCTGGGACTGGCCGTGTTCCGCCTGATCGCCCTGGTGATGACCACCATCCCCTTGCTCAAGGAGTTGAAGTCCCAGTGATGCCAGCTGTGCTCGCGCCGCTCGAGATCTCGATCCACCCGGGCGAGCACCCGGAGGGGCACCTCTTCGGGATGACCTTCAACCTGGACACGATCTGGGTAACGGTCGTCGCCGGCGCGATCGTCGTCGCCCTCGGCTTCTGGGCGAAGTCGAAGCTCACCGAGGAGACCGACGACCACGTGCCGACGAAGATTCAGCTCCTGTGGGAGACGATCATCGAGCAGGTCACCAAGCAGGTGACCGACAACCTCGGCAAGCCGAACCCGTTCGTGATCCCGCTCGCGACCGCACTGTTCTTCTTCATCCTGATCGCGAACTGGATCGAGATCATCCCGACCGAGCTCAACGAGAACGTGCACCTGCTGCCCTCGCCGACTGCCGACACCAACCTCACCTACGCGATGGCGTTCATCGTGATCGTGGGTGTGTGGACCTTCGGCATCCGGCAGAAGGGCCTGAAGGGCTACCTCAAGCACTTCCTCGAGCCCTACCCGTATCCTGCTCCCGCTCAACATCCTCGAGGAGCTGGTCAAGCCGATCACCCTGGCCCTGCGACTCTTCGGCAACATCTTCGCCGGCGGCATCATGCTCGGCCTGATCGCCGGCCTGGTCAGTCTCGCGCCGGGCAACCTGCCGATCGGCGGCTTCCTGGCCGCAGTGCTCAACGTGATCTGGAAGCTGTTCGACACGATGTTCCTCGGCGGCCTGCAGGCCTTCATCTTCGCCCTGCTGACCGTCCTCTACTTCGGGATGGCGGGCGCCGGGCACGACGACGAGCACGACGACGAGCACGACCGCCCGGACGACAGGCAGCACGACGAGGCAGACACGGCAGAGGCCCACGCCTCCGCCGAACCAGAACCAGCGCACTGAGCCCGCTGGGGCCAGCCGCACCAGAGGTAACCAGAGCGTCGGGGAACCGACGCCCAACCAAGGAGAAAACTGACATGGCAGTAAGCGATTCAGCAGTCACGACCGCTGGCGCGTTCATCGGCGGTGGCATCGCCCTCGCCGGCGGTGCGATCGGCGCTGGTGTGGGTGACGGCCTCGCCGGTTCGTCCTACATCGAGGGTGTCGCCCGTCAGCCGGAGGCCCAGGGCCGCCTGCAGACGATCTTCTTCCTGACCGTCGGTCTGGTCGAGGCGATGTTCTTCATCAACCTCGCCTTCATGGCTCTGTTCGTCTTCGTCCTGGGCTGAGCAGGACTCCGAGACCCCCAGCTAGCCGCACGCAGAGCAAAGGACCGGATTGATGGTGCACGTAACCGCGGGACTGATCCCGCTGGCGAGCAACTTCCTGGTGCCCAACGGCACCTTCTTCGTCGAGCTGATCGCGTTCGGCGTGATCGTCTGGATCCTGGCCAAGTGGGTCATCCCGCCGATCAACAAGGCGATGACCGCACGTCAGGACGCGATCCGGGCGGAGTTCGCGGAGCTGGACGAGGCGAAGGACGAGGCGCACAAGGCCGAGGACGAGTACAAGGCACAGCTCGCCGACGCTCGCCAGGCCGCGGCCAAGATCCGTGAGGACGCACGCGAGCAGGGAGCGCAGATCATCTCCGAGGCTCGTGACCAGGCGCAGTCCGAGGCGAACCGGATCGTGGAGCACGGACACGCTCAGGTGCAGGCCGAGCGTCAGCAGGCGGTCGCCTCGCTGCGCGCCGAGGTCGGCACGCTCGCGATCAACCTCGCCGGCCGGATCGTCGGCGAGAGCCTCGACGACGACGAGCGCAGCACCCGCGTGGTCGACCGGTTCCTGGCCAACCTGGAGACGATGGAGACCGCCGAGGCTGCCGGTCAGCGCGACGGTGACCGCTGATGCTCCGCGGTGGATCTGCTGAGGCGCAGGCGGACCTCGTCTCCGAGCTCGAGGGCTCCGGAGCCGACGACGCGAAGCTCGGGGAGGACCTCTTCGGAGTGGCCACCCTGCTTCGTGCCGAGCCCGCACTGCGCCGGATCGCCACGGACGCCTCGATCGAGGCCGATGCCAAGGCCGGGCTCGCCGCGGACGTCTTCGGTGACGCGGTCGGGGAGGTTGCCCTCGGTCTGGTGACCTCCGCGGTGAGGCACCGCTGGACGGCCTCGCGAGACCTGGCCGACGTGCTCGAGCACCTCGGTGTGCTGGCCTCGGTCCGGTCCGCCGGCGACGACGGCAGCAAGATCAGCGACGAGCTGTTCGAGGTGCGCCAGACCGTCGACGAGGCCGAGGGGCTGCGCAGTGCGCTCTCCGACCCCTCGCGATCGGCGACCGACAAGGGTGCGCTGCTGCGCAGCCTGTTCGAGAGCAAGGTGCTGCCGGCCACGATGCTCCTCGTCGAGCAGGCGGTGTCCGGCACGCACGGCGCGATCGACGGTGCGCTCGAGAGCTACCAGCACACCGCGGCGCACGCAGCGGGCGAGAAGATCGCGACCGTGCACACGGCGCGCGAGCTCTCCGACGGTGAGCGCAGTCGGCTCAGCGACGCCCTCGGCGCGCAGTACGACTCGACGATCCACCTGCAGGTCGTGGTGGACCCCGAGGTCGTCGGTGGCCTCCGGGTCCAGATCGGTGACGACGTGATCGACGGCACCGTCGCCAGCAAGCTCGAAGACGCACAACGCAGGCTCGTGGGCTGATCGGCCGCCGGCCACCAGTCGCGCCACAGACAACTGACACACCCGAGAACGAGGGAAGAGGCACAGAGATGACGGAGCTTTCGATTCGTCCAGAAGAGATCCGGGACGCGCTCCAGAAGTACGTCGAGGACTACAAGCCCGCCGCCGCCAGCAAGGAGGAGGTCGGCCGGGTCGCCGAGGCCGGTGACGGCATCGCGCGGATCAGTGGTCTCCCCTCGGCCATGGCCAACGAGCTCCTCGAGTTCGAGGACGGCACCCAGGGCCTGGCCCTGAACCTCGACACCCGCGAGATCGGCGTCGTCATCCTCGGTGACTTCGCCGGCATCGAGGAGGGCCAGGAGGTCCGCCGTACCGGCGAGATCCTGTCCGTCCCCGTGGGCGACAACTTCCTCGGACGGGTCATCGACCCGCTCGGCAACCCGATCGACGGCCTCGGCGACATCGAGGACGAGGGCCGCCGCGCCCTCGAGCTCCAGGCGCCCGGCGTGATGGCCCGCAAGTCGGTGCACGAGCCGCTCGCGACGGGCATCAAGGCGATCGACTCGATGACCCCGATCGGCCGTGGCCAGCGGCAGCTGATCATCGGCGACCGCTCGACCGGCAAGACGACGATCGCGATCGACACGATCATCAACCAGAAGCAGTACTGGGAGACCGAGGACCCCGACAAGCAGGTCCGCTGCATCTACGTCGCGATCGGCCAGAAGGGCTCGACCATCGCGGCCGTGCGTGGCGCGCTCGAGGAGGCCGGCGCACTCGAGTACACGACGATCGTCGCCTCTCCCGCGTCCGACTCCGCCGGGTTCAAGTACCTCGCCCCCTACACCGGCTCGGCCATCGGCCAGCACTGGATGTACGACGGCAAGCACGTCCTGATCGTCTTCGACGACCTGACCAAGCAGGCCGAGGCCTACCGCGCCGTCTCGCTGCTGCTGCGCCGCCCGCCGGGTCGCGAGGCCTACCCGGGTGACGTGTTCTACCTGCACAGCCGTCTGCTCGAGCGCTGCGCCAAGCTCTCCGACGACCTCGGCCACGGCTCGATGACCGGCCTGCCGATCATCGAGACCAAGGCCAACGACGTCTCGGCGTACATCCCGACCAACGTCATCTCGATCACCGACGGCCAGATCTTCCTGCAGTCGGACCTGTTCGCGTCCAACCAGCGCCCGGCCATCGACGTCGGTGTGTCGGTCTCGCGGGTCGGCAGCGCGGCGATGACCAAGGCGATGAAGACCGTCACCGGTTCGCTCAAGGTCGACCTGGCGCAGTTCCGCGCCATGGAGGCGTTCGCGATGTTCGCCTCCGACCTCGACGCGGCGTCACGCCAGCAGCTCGACCGCGGACAGCGACTGATGGCGCTGCTCAAGCAGCCGCAGTACTCGCCGTACCCCGTGCAGGACATGACGGTCTCGCTGTGGTTGGGCACCTCCGGTCGCCTCGACCGCGTCCCGACCGAGGACGTGCTGCGCTTCGAGCAGGAGTTCCTCGACTTCGTACGTCGCTCGCACACGGACATCCTCGACTCCATCTCGGAGTCGATGAAGTTCGAGGACGAGACCGAGCGCTCGTGCGAGAAGGCCTACGACGAGTTCCTCGACCAGTTCGAGACCAGTGAGGGCGGCTCGATCAAGGCCGGCCACGAGGAGCACGAGGCCCTCGAGGACGAGGACATCGACCAGGAGCAGATCGTCAAGCAGAAGAAGGCCTGACGATGGCCGTATCCCTGCGGGAGTACCGCGCCAGGATCAAGTCGACCGAGTCGATGAAGAAGATCACGCGCGCCATGGAGCTCATCGCCGCGTCCCGGATCATCAAGGCGCAGCAGCGGGCGCAGGCGGCTGCGCCGTACGCCCGCGAGCTGACCCGGGCGGTCTCGGCCGTGGCGACGTACTCCAACGTCGACCACGCCCTGACCACCGAGCCCGAGGACCCCAAGCGGGCGGCGATCCTGGTGATCACCAGCGACCGCGGCCTGGCGGGCGCCTACTCCTCGAGCGTGCTCAAGGAGGCGGAGCGGCTCCGCACGCGGCTCGAGGACTCCGGGCTGGCCGTCGACACCTACGTCTCCGGACGCAAGGCCGAGGCGTTCTACCGGTTCCGCAACCGCCGGATCATCGACTCGTGGACCGGTCACAGCGACCAGCCCAACTACGAGGTCGCCGAGGCCATCGGGCACGCCCTGATCGGGGCGTTCCTCAACGACAAGGACGAGGCGCAGACCGTCGAGATGGACGGCCAGGACCGCGAGCTCCCGCCGGGTGTCGACGAGGTCCACGTCGTCTACACGCAGTTCCGCTCGATGCTGGTGCAGGAACCGCGCGACATCCGCCTGCTGCCGCTCGAGGTCGTCGAGGGCGAGGAGCCACCGGAGACCGACGAGGTGCTGCCGCTCTACGAGTTCGAGCCGTCACCCGAGGAGGTGCTCGACGGGCTGCTCCCGAAGTACGTCCAGAGCCGCATCTTCTTCGCGCTGCTGCAGGCCGCTGCCTCGGAGCTCGCCGCCCGTCAGAAGGCGATGAAGTCCGCGACGGACAACGCCGACGAGCTGATCAAGAAGTACACCCGAACCGCCAACCAGGCCCGCCAGGCCGGCATTACCCAGGAAATCAGCGAGATTGTCGGTGGCGTCAACGCGCTCGCCGACGCCAACGCCGGGAGTGAGTGAGAGAACATGACTGCCACCATTGAAGAGAACAAGACCGATGACGGTGCGCGCAGCAGCGGACGCATCGCCCGGGTGATCGGCCCCGTCGTCGACGTGGAGTTCCCGGTCGACGACATGCCGGAGATGTACAACAAGCTCGAGGTCGACCTCGAGCTCCTCGGCGAGACGCGGCTCCTCTCCCTCGAGGTGGCGCAGCACATCGGTGACGGCATGGTCCGCGCGATCTCGCTGCAGCCCACCGACGGTCTCGTCCGCGGCGCCCAGGTGCGCGACACCGGCGAGCCGATCTCGGTGCCGGTCGGCGACGTCACCAAGGGCCACGTGTTCAACGCCCTCGGCGAGTGCCTCAACCTCGAGGAGGGCGAGACGCTCGACGTCAACGAGCGCTGGGGCATCCACCGCAAGGCGCCGGCCTTCGACCAGCTCGAGTCGAAGACCGAGATGTTCGAGACCGGCATCAAGGTCATCGACCTGCTCGCGCCGTACGTCCAGGGCGGCAAGATCGGCCTGTTCGGCGGTGCCGGTGTGGGCAAGACCGTGCTGATCCAGGAGATGATCGCGCGAGTCGCCAAGGACCACGGTGGTGTGTCGGTGTTCGCCGGAGTGGGCGAGCGCACCCGTGAGGGCAACGACCTCATCGTCGAGATGGAGGAGGCCGGCGTCATCGGCCAGACCGCTCTCGTCTTCGGCCAGATGGACGAGCCGCCGGGCACCCGCCTGCGCGTCGCGCTCTCGGCCCTGACGATGGCGGAGTACTTCCGCGACGTGCAGAGCCAGGACGTGCTGCTGTTCATCGACAACATCTTCCGGTTCACCCAGGCCGGGTCCGAGGTCTCCACGCTGCTCGGCCGGATGCCGTCCGCGGTGGGCTACCAGCCCAACCTGGCCGACGAGATGGGCACGCTCCAGGAGCGGATCACCTCCACGCGTGGTCACTCGATCACCTCGATGCAGGCGATCTACGTGCCGGCCGACGACTACACCGACCCGGCCCCCGCGGCGACCTTCGCCCACCTCGACGCCACGACCGAGCTCTCCCGAGATCGCGTCGCTCGGCATCTACCCCGCGGTGGACCCGCTGACGTCGACCTCGCGGATCCTCGACCCGCAGTACATCGGCAAGGACCACTACGACTGCGCCGTCCGCATCAAGCAGATCCTCCAGCGCAACAAGGAGCTGCAGGACATCATCGCGATCCTCGGTGTCGACGAGCTCTCCGAGGAGGACAAGGTCATCGTGTCCCGCGCGCGCCGCATCCAGCGGTTCCTGTCGCAGAACACCTACGTGGCCAAGCAGTTCACCGGTCTCGAGGGCTCCACGGTCCCGATCGCCGACACCATCGAGGCGTTCAACAAGATCGCCGACGGCGACTACGACCACGTCGCCGAGCAGGCGTTCTTCATGTGCGGTGGTCTCGACGACGTCGAGAAGAAGTGGGCCGAGATCCAGAAGTCGACGGGTCAGGGCGACGACTCGTGAGTGACGACACCCTCCAGGTGGAACTGGTCGCTGCCGACCGGCTCGTCTGGTCGGGCGAGGCGAACGTGGTCAACGCCCGCACCGCCGGCGGTGAGATCGGCATCCTGGCCAACCACATGCCGGTGCTGTCGCTCCTCGAGGCCGGGGTCGTCGAGATCGAGACGGCAGCGGGGAGACCTGGCTGGCCGCCGTGGACGACGGCTTCCTCTCGGTGGCTGGCAACCGGGTCTCGATCCTGGCGACCCGCGCCGACCTGGCGCGCGACATCGACGCCGGCCAGGTGCGCGCGGAGCTCGACCGCGTCCGTGGCTCGGGCAGCGACGACCACCACACGCAGGCGGAGCTGCGCCGTCTCGAGGCTCGCCTCCACGCGGCCGAGAAGACCTCCTGACCGTCTCCGAACCGATCCGCGCACGAGGGCCGTCCTGTCCCGGGGCGGCCCTTCGTCGTTCCCACGCATCTCCTAGTCTGTGACCTCAACCCATGAGCTGGCGGAACGAGGGACCGGATGCCGGTGTGGCAGTGGCTGCTCGACTCAGCTGGCCTCGTGCTGCTCGTCCTCCTGCTGTTCGGACTGCTCCTCGTCGTACGACGGCGGGTGCTCTCCCGCCACGGCGGCACCTTCGAGCTCAGCGTCCGTGACCCCGAGCAGGCACCTGGTCGTGGCTGGGTGCTCGGCCTCGGCCGCTACCGCGAGGACTCCCTCGACTGGTACCGGATCTTCTCGCCGCTCCCGCTGCCGAGGCGCTCCTGGCGGCGCAACGACCTGACCCTCGTCTCCCAGCGCCGTGCCCGAGGCCTCCGAGGAGTACGCCCTCTACGCCGGCCACGTGGTGGTGGTCTGCTCGACGCCGAGAGGCGGGGTCGAGCTCGCGATGAGCCCCAGCTCGCTGACCGGGCTGCAGTCCTGGCTCGAGGCGGGGCCGCCCGGGTCGCGCCCGTCGCGGTAGGGCTCAGCCCCGCTCGCCGCCCGGCACCCAGAGCACGTCACCGTTCGGCCCGGTTGGCGTGCCGGGCGAGGATGAAGAGCAGGTCGGAGAGCCGGTTGAGGTAGGTGATGGCCAGCACGTTCATCGAGTCGGCGTACTCCTCGTGGGCGGCCCAGGCCGAGCGCTCGGCGCGACGGCAGACGGTGCGGGCGACGTGCAGGTTGGCGGCCGCGACCGTGCCGCCGTTGAGGATGAACGAGCGCAGCTTGGGCAGGTCCTCGTTGTAGTGGTCGCACCACTGCTCGAGCCGGTCGACGTAGTCGGCCTCGATCCGCAGGGGCGGGAACTCGGGCTTCTCCACCACGGGCGTGCAGAAGTCGGCGCCGACGTCGAAGAGGTCGTTCTGCACGTGGGTCAGCACCGCGGCCACGTCCTCGTCGAGCCCGCCGGTCGCCAGCACCAGGCCGAGGTGGGCGTTGGTCTCGTCCACGTCGGCGTACGCCTGGAGCCGCGAGGTCGGTCTTGCTGGTCTCGCTCATGTCGCCGAGCCGGGTGCTGCCGCCGTCACCGGTGCGTGTGTAGATGCGAGTCAGGTTCACCATGTGCCGACCCTAGCCGGGGACGGGAGGGCCACTAGGGTCGAGCCATGGGCAGCTTCCGCGTGGTCTCCGAGGGACCCATGACCCGGCCCCTCGCCGGGATGGTGCACGTGGGCGGCGCGAAGAACTCGGCCCTCAAGCTGATGGCCGCCTCGCTGCTCGCGCCGGGCCGCTCGGTGATCCACAACGTGCCCAACATCCTCGACGTGGCGGTGATGGGCCAGCTGCTGCGCACCCTCGGCTGCGAGGTCGTGATCGCCTATCCCGGCGACGCCGACCCGACCAAGGAGTCGACGGCCGGGCGCGCCACGATCGACGTGCCGGAGGAGCTCGACCACAAGGCCCCCTACGAGCTCGTACGCCGGCTGCGCGCGTCGATCGCCGTCCTGGGTCCGCTCGTCGCGCGGTGCCACCGAGCGAGTGTGGCCCTGCCCGGGGGCGACGCGATCGGCTCTCGCGGCCTGGACATGCACATCCGTGGGCTCCAGGAGCTCGGTGCCGTCGTCCGGATCGAGCACGGCCAGGTCGTGGCCGACGTGCCCCAGGGGCTGACCGGCACGAACCTGTGGCTGGACTTCCCCTCCGTCGGGGCGACCGAGAACCTCGTGATGGCGGCGGTGCTGGCTCACGGCACCACCGTGATCGACAACGTGGCCCGCGAGCCCGAGATCATCGACCTGTGCCAGATGCTGCTCGGGATGGGGGCCAAGATCGACGGCCTGTCGACCTCGACGCTGGTCATCGAGGGCGTCGACCGGCTGAACCCGGTCGAGCACAGCACCGTCACCGACCGGATCGTCGCCGGCACCTGGGTGTTCGCGACCGCCATCGCCGGTGGTGACCTGCACATCGCCGGCGGCGTGCCCCATCACCTCGACATCGTGCTCGACAAGCTGGTGGCGGCGGGCGCCGAGGTGGAGCCGGAGGAGTCCGGCTTCACCGTGCGCACCCACCGACGACTGGCGTCCTTCGACGTGTCGACGTTGCCCTACCCGGGGTTCCCGACCGACCTGCAGCCGTTCGCGATGGCGCTGGCCGCGGTCTCGTCGGGGACGGCGATGATCACCGAGAACGTCTTCGAGGCGAGGTTCATGTTCGCCCAGGAGCTCGCCCGCCTCGGCGCCGACCTGCGCACGGACGGGCACCACGCCGTCGTCCGCGGGGTCCCGATGCTCTCGGGCGCACCGGTCATCGCCCACGACATCCGGGCGGGTGCGGCCCTGGTGCTGGGCGGGCTCGCGGCACAGGGAACCACCGTGGTCGCCGAGTCCCAGCACATCGATCGCGGCTATCCGTGGTTCGCCGAGTCGCTCGCTGCGGTCGGCGCCGAGGTCGACCGGCTCCCCGACTGAGCCACCGGATCGAGATCCATCCCTGTCCGGAGGTATTTGCCTGCCTGACCTGCGCGTCTTGACAACCAGCGGGCGTGACGCCCGCCATAGTGGTAGGACAGTGGGGGGAGGATCCTGATGGAGCACACCGTCACCGGAGACACGCTCGAGCTCTCCGGATCGCTCGACGTCCGCTGCACCGCGGAGCTCCGTGTCCTCGTCTACAGCCTGCTGGCCCTGACCCCCGGGGACGTGCACGTCGACATCAGCCGCGTCGAGTCGGTCGACATGACCGCGCTCAAGCTCCTCGCCGTGGCCAACCGCGTGGCCGAGCGAGAGGGGCACCGAGTGGTGCTGCGCGGCGGCTCTCACGGCGTACGCCGACTGCTGCACCTCTCCCACCTGCGCTCCATGCTGCCCGTCGAGCCGGCCGAGCCCGCGACCCCCGAGTCTGTGATTCCCGAGAGCAGGGAGCAGACCACCGGGGTGTGACCCATCCCGCACGGTGACTCACTGCACAAGGCGTACCCAGGCCCCGCGAACGGGCCTACCCTCGCGACATGAACGACTCCCCGGCCACGAGGCCCGAGAAGGACCGTCCCTGGGTGATGCGGACGTACGCCGGCCACTCCTCGGCCACCGAGTCCAACAAGCTCTACCGGATGAACCTCGCCAAGGGGCAGACCGGCCTCTCCGTGGCCTTCGACCTGCCCACCCAGACCGGCTACGACCCCGACTCCCCGCTCGCCCGGGGCGAGGTCGGCAAGGTCGGCGTGCCGATCCCGCACCTCGGCGAGATGCGGCGTCTGTTCGCCGACATCCCGCTGACCGGGATGAACACCTCGATGACGATCAACGCCACCGCGATGTGGCTGCTCGCCCTCTACCAGGTGGTCGCCGAGGAGCAGAACCCTGATCTCGAGCCGCTCGAGGTCGCCCACCAGCTGGCCGGGACCACGCAGAACGACATCATCAAGGAGTACCTGTCGCGGGGGACCTACGTCTTCCCGCCCGAGCACTCCCTGCGCCTGATCTCCGACGTCATCTCCTACACCGTCAACGAGATCCCGAAGTGGAACCCGATCAACATCTGCAGCTATCACCTGCAGGAGGCGGGGGCGACCCCGACGCAGGAGCTGGCCTACGCCCTGTGCACGGCCATCGCGGTCCTGGACACGGTCAAGGACTCCGGGCAGGTCGCCGAGGAGGACTTCGAGAAGGTCGTCGGGCGGATCTCGTTCTTCGTCAACGCGGGCGTGCGGTTCATCGAGGAGACCTGCAAGATGCGGGCGTTCGTGCGCCTGTGGGACGAGATCACCCGGGAGCGCTACGGCGTCACCGACGAGAAGATGCGCCGCTTCCGCTACGGCGTCCAGGTCAACTCGCTCGGGCTGACCGAGGCGCAGCCGGAGAACAACGTGCAGCGCATCGTGCTGGAGATGCTCGGCGTCACGCTGAGCAAGAACGCGCGCGCCCGCGCCGTACAGCTTCCTGCGTGGAACGAGGCCCTCGGGCTGCCCCGGCCCTGGGACCAGCAGTGGTCGCTCCGGCTGCAGCAGGTGCTGGCCTTCGAGTCCGACCTGCTCGAGTACGAGGACATCTTCGAGGGCTCGGTCGTGATCGAGGCGAAGGTCTCGCAGATGGTCGACGACGCACGCGCCGAGATGGACCGCGTGCAGGCGCTCGGCGGTGCCATCGCGGCCGTCGAGTCCGGCTACATGAAACAGGCCCTGGTCAGCTCCCACTCGGCTCGTCGCGCCGGCATCGAGTCGGGCGAGGACGTCGTCGTGGGGGTGAACCGGTTCGAGACCACGGAGGTCTCACCGCTGACCGCCGACCTCGACGCCGCGATCCAGGCAGCAGACCCCGAGGCAGAGCGCTCGGCGGTCGCCGGGCTGGAGGCGTGGCGCGGCCGAGCGCGACCAGGCCGGGGTCGACGCCGCCCTGGCGGCGCTCGCCGAGGCCGCCAAGACGGACGCCAACCTGATGGAGGCCACCCTCGTGGCCGCCCGGGCCGGTGCTACCACGGGCGAGTGGGCCGGCACGCTGCGGGAGGTCTTCGGCGAGTTCCGTGCACCGACCGGCGTCTCCGGAGCCGTCGGGGTGGCCGATGCGGGCCAGGAGCTCACGGCCGTGCGTGAACAGGTGAGGCAGACCGGTGAGGAGCTCGGCGGCCGGCTGCGGCTGCTCGTCGGCAAGCCGGGCCTGGACGGGCACTCCAACGGTGCGGAGCAGGTGGCCGTGCGCGCCCGCGACGCAGGGTTCGAGGTGGTCTACCAGGGCATCCGGCTGACCCCGCAGGAGATCGTGGCCGCCGCGGTGGCCGAGGACGTGCACTGCGTCGGGCTCTCCATCCTCTCCGGGTCGCACATGGAGCTGGTCCCGGACGTGCTCGAGGCGATGAAGCGGGCAGGGATCGACGACGTGCCGGTCATCGTGGGCGGCATCATCCCGACCCGCGACGCGAAGCTGCTCAAGGAGATGGGTGTGGCCGCGGTCTTCACCCCCAAGGACTTCAGCCTGACCCAGGCGATGGCGGGCATCGTCCGGGCCATCCGCGACGCGCACGAACTGGTCTAGAAACGGGTCCGGTCATTCCGGACTCGACGCGCCGATTACGCCGTGCTGCGAGCGCGCGCGCCGTAATCTGCGGTTGGATCACGTGTAGCCGAACTCGGTCGGCTGCCTCGGGCTCGACGATCAAGGCGGATCGACCACATGCAGCAGCTGCACGAAGAGGGGCCGTGGGACTACGGCGCGCTCACGGACACGGTGCTCAAGTCAGACGAAGCGCTCGTGCTCAGCGACGACAGGGCGTCGTCCTGCTCGCGAACAGCGCCGCGAGCGACGTGGTCGGCGTCCCCGCCGAGGCGATGGTCGGACAGTCCGTCGAGGACTTCGGCCGCGAGGCGATGCACGTGTTCCAGAAGGTCGCCGTCAAGGCGGTGATCGACAACCACGTCGAGATCACCGTGCGGGAGGCCAAGCTCCTGCACTCCAGCGGCAGCTCGAGCACGGTTGACCTGACCCTGTCGCCGACGCTCACCGACCGCGGACCGGTTGTCACCATCGGCATCCGCGAGGCCAACGACAAGTACCGCCAGACCAAGCTCTTCCGCGGCCTGCTCGAGGCCGCTCCGGACGGCATGGTCATCGTCAACAGCGACGGCGTGATCGTGCTCGTCAACGCCCAGGTGGAGAGGGTCTTCGGCTACGCCCGGGCCGAGCTGGTGGGGGAGCCGGTCGAGATCCTGGTGCCCGACCGGTTCTCCGGGATGCACATGGCGTTCCGCAACGGCTACGTCAGCGAGCCACGCACCCGCCCGATGGGCCTCGCCGGCGACCTGTTCGC
Organism: uncultured Actinomycetota bacterium; assembly: GCA_963797525.1. Taxonomy (GTDB): domain Bacteria; phylum Actinomycetota; class Actinomycetes; order Propionibacteriales; family Nocardioidaceae; genus Marmoricola. Next base: position 1,120,150 of record CAWCPT010000014.1, on the reverse strand, counting down.
CCGGCGCAAGGACGGGTCGGAGTTCCCGGTCGAGGTCAGCCTCGCGCCGCTGGAGACCGACGAGGGGCTGCTGGTGTCAGCCGCCGTGCGCGACATCTCCGAACGCCGCAGGATGCAGGAGGAGACCGACCGGGTGAAGGACGAGTTCTTCGCGACCGTCTCCCACGAGCTGCGCACCCCACTCACGTCGATGATCGGCTACGGCGAGCTGATGACCGACCTCGAGGAGCTCAGCCCCCAGGGCCAGCGCTTCCTCTCGGTGATCATGCGCAGCGCCGAGCGTGAGCTGCGTCTGGTCGACGACCTGCTCACCCTGGTCGCGATCGAGGAGTCCGGGCTGGCCATCCGCTCGGCGGAGATCGACCTCGAACGTGTGGTCCGCGAGTCGGTCGAAGCGGCCCGCCCGCGCGCCGAGGAGGCGCAGCTGACCGTCTCGATGGAGACCCCGGGCTCCGCCGTGGCCATGTACGGCGACCGCGACCGCCTCGGGCAGGCGATGGACAACCTGTTGTCCAACGCGATCAAGTTCACGCCGGTCGGTGGGCGCGTCCGCGTGGTGCTGCGACTCAACAAGGGCACGGCCGAGATCGACGTGATCGACTCCGGCGTGGGCATCGGGGGCGAGGACCCCGACCAGCTCTTCGAGCGGCTCTTCCGTGCCCCGACCGCTGTCGCCCAGCAGACTCCCGGCGCCGGCCTCGGCCTGACCATCGCGCTCGCGATCGTCGAGGCGCACGCCGGCACCATCGAGGTGGTCAGCAGCGACGAGACCGGCACCACCTTCCGGATGACGTTCGCCCTCCGGTCCGCCGGCTCCAGCGCCGACTGACCTCAGAACAACCGGGCGCTCGGGTCGTCCATCCCGCGCAGGGCGTCGTAGTCGACGACGGCGCAGGTGATGCCGCGGTCGGTGGCCAGCACGCGCGCCTGCGGCTTGATCTCCTGGGCGGCGAAGATGCCGCGCACCGGGCTGAGCAACGGGTCGCGGTTGAGCAGCTCGAGATAGCGGGTCAGCTGCTCGACCCCGTCGATCTCGCCGCGCCTCTTGATCTCGACAGCGACCGCCTTGCCGGCGGCGTCGCGGCACATCAGGTCGACCGGGCCGATGGCGGTGGGGAACTCCCGGCGTACGAGCGAGAGGCCCTCGGCCAGCGTCGACGGGTGCTCGGCGAGCAGCTCCTGGAGGTGCTTCTCGACGCCGTCCTTCTGCAAGCCGGGGTCCACGCCCAGGTCGTGGCTGGAGTCGTGCAGGATCTCCTCGACCAGGATGCGCAGGCTGTCGCCGGACTTGGCCTCGACCACCCACTCGACCTGGCCGTCCTCGGTGGTGCCCTCGCGGACCGTGCACGGTGGGCTCATCCAGTTCAGCGGCTTGTAGGAGCCGCCGTCGGAGTGCACCAGCACCGATCCGTCGGACTTGAGCATCAGCACCCGGGTGGCCATCGGGAGGTGCGCGGTCAGGCGTCCGGCGTAGTCGACCTGACAGCGGGCCACGACGAGTCTCACGAGGCGCGAATCTACCTGCCATGCTGGCGCGGTGGGTCAGGAGCCGGGCAGAGTCGTCGTCGTGGGGGCGGGCGTCACCGGGCTGACCTGCGCGATCAGGCTCGCAGAGGCCGGTCACCGCGTCGACGTGCTCGCGCGCGACCTGCCGCTGGAGACGACCTCGGTGGTGGCGGCGGCGCTCTGGTACCCCTACCTGGCCGAGCCGCGCGAACGGGTGGGCGCCTGGGGCGCGGGCTCCTACCGCGTCTTCGCGGGTCTGGCGGGCGAGGAGGGCTCGGGGGTGACGATGATGCCCGGCACCGAGGTGCTCCCCGCCCGGACCGAGACCCCTGGTGGGCCTCCGCCGTGCCCGATCTGGAGCACGTCCGCCCGCCCGCCGGGTACGCCGACGCGTGGTCGTTCACGGCCCCGGTCGTCGACATGCCCGTCTACCTGCAGTGGTTGCGCGCGCGGCTGGACTGTCTCGGCGGCACGCTCACCCGGATCAGCCTCGGCGCGCTGCCGCAGCCGTCCGACCCGGACGACGTCGTCGTCAACTGCTCGGGGCTGGGCTCCCGCCTGCTCGCGAGGGACACCACGACGCAACCGGTCCGCGGGCAGGTGGTGCTGGTGGAGGGGGTCGACCTCCCCGCTGGTCACTCGACTCGACCGGGCCGACGTACGTCGTGCCGCGATCGCGCCACGTCGTGGTCGGCGGGACCGAGGAGCAGGGGGACTGGAGCCGGACCCCGTCCGCGGACACGGCCACCGACATCCTCCAGCGGGCCACCCGGCTCGTGCCCGAGCTCGCCGGCGCACGCGTCGTGGGGCACCGCGTGGGTCTCAGGCCGGCACGGCCCGCCGTACGTCTGGAGGCGGAGGGCCGGACCGTGCACTGCTACGGCCAGGGCGGCGCCGGCGTGACGCTGAGCTGGGGATGCGCGGCCGAGGTCGCCACCCTCGTTGCAAGCCTGTCCTGAAGAACATCGCCGTGACGTCTCGGCGGGGTGGGGCGGTCGTGGACGTGAGCGGACCCACACCCGGCACACCCCCGCCGCATGGCAGGATGCGCCGCATGGCACGTGACTTCAAGACCATCGGCGTCGTCGGACTGGGCACCATGGGTGCCGGCATCACGGAGGTGTTCGCCAGGAACGGCTACTCCGTAGTCGGCGTCGAGATCGACGAGGAAGCCGTCAGCCGGGGCCGACAGCACCTCGAGACCTCCACGTCACGCGCCGTCGCCCGCGGGAAGCTCAGCGAGGAGGAGCAGAAGGCGCTGCTCGACCGGGTCAGCTTCGCCACCTCGCTCGAGGAGCTCAAGGACGCCGACCTCGTGGTCGAGGCCGTCGTCGAGTCCGTGCAGATCAAGAAGCAGATCTTCAAGGAGCTCGACGCGATCGTCTCGGACGAGACGATCCTGGCGACGAACACCTCCTCGCTGTCGGTCACGGAGATCTCCACGTCCAACGCCAGCCCGGGCCGTGTGATCGGGGTGCACTTCTTCAACCCTGCGCCGGTGCAGGGTTTCGTCGAGATCGTCCAGACGGTGGTCACCGAGCCCAGCGTCCTGAGCGACGTCTCCTCGCTCGTGCAGACCCTCGGCAAGAACCCCGTGGTGTGCGGCGACAAGGCGGGGTTCATCGCGAACACGCTGCTCTTCGGCTACCTCAACCACGCCGTGTCGATGTTCGAGAACCGCTACGCCTCCCGCGAGGACATCGATGCCGCGATGCGCTTCGGGTGCGGCTACCCGATGGGTCCGCTGGCCCTGCTGGACCTGATCGGCCTGGACACGGCGTACGAGATCCTCGACACGATGTACCGCCAGGGACGTGACCGCCTGCACGCGCCGGCCCCGATCCTCAAGCAGATGGTCACCGCCGGCCTGCTCGGTCGCAAGACCGGCAAGGGGTTCTACTCCTACGAGGGACCCGACAGCCCGGTCGTCGTACCCGACGAGCGCACGCCGTCGGCCGACGACAAGCCCCAGCTCAAGCACGACATCGGGCAGGTCGGCGTGGTCGGCACGGGGACGATGGCGACCGGGATCGTCGAGGTGTTCGCCAAGAGCGGGTACGACGTGATCTACGTCGGCCGGTCCCAGGACAAGGTCGACGGCGTGGCCGCGACCATCGAACGCTCGCTGGACAAGGCGATCCAGCGCGGCAAGCTCGAGGAGTCGGCCAAGGCCGACGTGCTCGCGCCGGCTGACCGGGTCGACCTCTCTCGACGACCTCGCGACGGTGGACATCGTGGTCGAGGCGATCGCCGAGGACCTGAAGATCAAGACCACGCTGTTCGAGAACCTCGACGAGATCTGCAAGCCCGGCGCGATCCTGGCGACCACGACCTCCTCGCTGCCGATCATCCAGTGCGCCCAGGCGACCAAGCGTCCCGAGGACGTCGTCGGGATGCACTTCTTCAACCCGGCTCCGATCATGAAGCTGGTCGAGGTGGTCTCGACGGTCTCCACCTCCGAGGACGTCACCGAGACCACGCAGGCACTGTGCGCCAAGGTCGGCAAGGTCGCCGTCTCCTGCGGTGACCGGGCCGGCTTCATCGTGAACGCGCTGCTCTTCCCCTACCTCAACGACGCGATCAAGATGCTCGAGGCGCACTACGCGACCGCGGACGACATCGACACCGCGATGAAGCAGGGCTGTGCGCTGCCGATGGGGCCCTTCGAGCTGCTCGACGTGGTCGGCAACGACGTCTCCCTGGCGATCCAGCGCGAGCTCTACCTGGAGTTCCGTGAGCCGGGCTTCGCGCCCGCGCCCCTCCTCGAGCACCTCGTCACCGCGGGCTACCTCGGTCGCAAGACCAAGCGCGGCTTCCGCGACTACAGCACGCGCTGACCGGGGCGACATCCCGGGTCGCGGCAGCCGGGCGACTGGGACCGGGCACGTAGCCTGTGCCCATGGGACTCGTGATCTTCCTCGTCGTGCTGGCCATCGCCGCCGTGGTCGTCCGCGCCGTCGTCAAGGGCAACCAGCGCAAGGCGCTGGAGCGCAAGGAGGCCGAGCTCGAGCCGGTGCGCAAGTTCGCCTTCGAGGACGTCACCGCCCTCGGCGAGGAGCTGCAGGTGCTCGACATCGAGATGGCCGGGCGGGAGCTCGAGCCGGGTGAGCACGCCGACTACCAGCGCGCCCTGGACTCCTACGAGTCGGCCAAGCGGGCCGCGGACAAGATCACCGAGCCCGAGCACGTCAAGGGCGTCACGGAGATCGTCGAGGACGGCAAGTACGCCATGGCCTGCGTCCGCGCCCGGGTCGCCGGCCTGCCCCTGCCCACCCGCCGTCCGCCCGTGCTTCTTCGACCCGCGCCACGGCCTCTCGGTCGAGGACGTCCCCTACGCGCCTCCCGGTGGGGCCCAGCGTGACGTACCGGCCTGCGCCCTCGACGCCGAGCGGGTGAAGGCCGGGTGCCGAGCCCGACATCCGCAAGGTGATGGTCGGCGACCGGCGGGTGCCCTACTTCCAGGGCGGCCGCGCCTACCAGCCCTACGCGGCCGGCTACTTCGGCGGCTTCGGCCCGATGGACTGGATGTTCATGGGGCATGCTCTTCGGTGGCGGCTTCGACGGGCATCGGGGACGGGATCGGCGCCTCGGCGAGGGCCTCGGGGAGGGGATCGGCTCGATCGGCGACGGCATCGGCGGCATGTTCGACGGCATCGGGGACATGTTCGACGGGTTCGACTTCTAGGACCTCGCGGCAGATCGCAGAGTCCGGAGATCTCCCGTGTAATCCGGCGTCAATCTTCCGGTGACCTTGGTGGTCACCTTCGACTCACGAACCAGTGAGCCATGGGAGGGATCACCATGACGTTGACGGACATGCGCGACTTCGAGCGACGCGAGGGCGCCAGACGCGACCTGGCCACCCGGCACCTGCAGGGGGTCAGCAGCCTGCTCGCCGAGCGCGACGACCTGCGCGGGGTGCACGCCTTCGCCGACGTCGTCGAGGAGTCCGTGCGCTGGTCGGCCTGACCCGACACCCCGCGGCGCCGCCTCGATGGGCACAATGGGCCGCATGGCCCGACCGATCCGCGCCAACTCCGTGCTGCCCGGCGCGACGCGAGCCGCTGACGCTCGACACGGCCGACGGCCTCGGGCTGGTGGGGGAGCTCGCGCTGCCGCGAGGACCGCGACCCCGTCGCGACGCTGGTCTGCCTGCACCCGCTGCCCACGCACGGCGGGATGATGGACAGCCACATCTTCCGCAAGGCGTCCTTCCGGCTGCCGGCCCTGGCCGGGGTGGCGGTGCTCCGGTTCAACACCCGCGGCACCTGGAGCGAGCAGGGCACCAGCGAGGGGGAGTTCGACAACGGCGTCGGGGAGAAGTACGACGTCGCCGCGGCCATCGAGTACGCCGAGTTCGCCGACCTGCCCGCGATCTGGCTGCTCGGCTGGTCCTTCGGCACCGACCTGGCCCTGATGCACGGCCTCGACCCGGCGATGCAGGGAGCGATCCTGCTCTCGCCGCCGCTGCGCTACAGCGAGCGCGCCGACCTCGAGCGGTGGGCGGAGTCCGGCAAGCCGGTGGTGGCGCTTCGTGCCCGAGCACGACGACTACCTCCAGCCCGAGGCGGCCGCGCGAGCGGTTCGCGCCGCTCACCCAGGCCGAGATCGTGCCGATGGCGGGCGCCAAGCACCTCTGGGTGGGCGACGCGGAGAAGGTCCTCGACGAGATCGTGCGGCGGTCGCCCCCGACGGTCGAGACGCCGCTGCCACGCGAGTGGGACGGCCCGATGGAGACGGCCGACACCAGCGCCTACAACGCCCACAACCTCTCGGCGTACAAGGACAAGCCGGTGCCGCAGCCGTGACCGCTAGGCGACGTCCTGCTTGCGGATGAACACCTCGCGCACGAGCAGCATCATGGCGGCGGCGGTGGGGATGGCGAGCAGGGCGCCGACCACGCCGAGGAGCGAGGCGCCGATCAGGGCGGCGATCACGGTCATCGCGCCCGGGATGTCGACCGAGCGCGACATCACCCTCGGGTAGATCAGGTAGTTCTCGACCTGCTGGTAGACGATGAAGAAGATGACGCAGGCGATCCCGACCTTGCAGGTCGGTGGCCAGGCCGATCGCGCTGACGATGATGGCGCCGAGGGTGGCCCCGATCATCGGGATCACGTCGAGGATCGCCACCACGAGCGGCCAGCGCGACGGCGTACTGGCCGAGGCCGACGATGAACAGGAAGACCAGCGTCGAGAGGCCGGCGCACAGCGCCACGACGAAGGCGCCCGAGACGTAGCCGCCGATGCCTTCCAGGATCCGGTCGCCGAGGCTGGCCACGCGTCTCGCGGCGGCTGGCGGGGGCCAGCCGGTAGAGGCTGGCCTTGACGTTGTCGAGCGAGGCCAGGAAGTAGAGCGTCAGCACGATCACGATGAACGCGTTGGCCAGGGCGCCCAGGATCGCGAGCCCGACGCCGAGCACGCCGCCGAAGACCTGCTTGGTCAGGTCGCCCTGGTGACGTAGTCCTTGGCCTTGTTGATCACGTCGTACTTCGCGTCCAGCCGCTGCGATCTGGCGGTTGTGCTGGAGCTGGTCGAAGTAGCCGGGCGCGTTCTTGGTGAGCGTGGAGATCTGGTCGGCCACCACGGGCGCGATCGCCAGGACGAACAGCGCCAGCGCGGCCACGAAGCCCAGGGCCACCAGGAAGACCGCGAACGAGTGCCGGATGCCTCGGCGCATCAGCCACCGGACCACCGGCTGGAGGCCGAACGCGATGAACAGCGAGACCACGATCAGGATCAGCACCGAGCTGGCCCGCAGGATCAGCCCGCCGAACCAGTACGCCAGGAGGGCCCCGGCGGCCAGCAGGAACCCGGTGACGAACGGGTTGTGGTTCCACGGGGCCCGCTCGCCGGGCCGGCGATCACGGCAGGCCGGCTGGGTGCCGTCGGGGAGGTTCTCGGGTCGCGGACTGCCGCGGCAGCCGGCCTGCGTCAGGACCCTTGCCGGGCCCGAGAACCCCCACGCTCAGCTCTCGTCGTCGTTGCCGAACCCGGCGACGACGTCACGCAGCGCGGAGAGCTGCGCGGTGATCGAGTCGCGACGACGGGTCAGGCGGTCGACCTCGGCCTGGAGGGCCTGCAGCTCGCGCTCGGAGTCGGCGTGACCGCTGTTGCGCAGCGCGTCGGCCTGCTTCTTGGCGGCGCTGACGATCTGCTCGGCCTCGCGGCGCGACCGCGACACCAGCTGCTCGGCCTCCTGGGAGGCCTGCTCGCGGTGGGCGGTGGCGGCGTCGGTGGCCTCGCGGGCACGCTTCTCGGCGGCGTTGGCGCGCTCCTCGGCCTCGGCGACGAGGCGCTGGGTCTCCGCGACGGCGGCGTCGTGGTTCTCGGCCGCCTCACGGGTCAGGCGCTCCTTCTCCACGGCGAGCTCACGACGGGCCTCCTGCACCTCCATGTCGGCGGTGGCGCGGGCCTGCTCGGCCTCGCGGGCCGTGCTGGTGCGCAGCGCGTTGGTCTCCTGCTCGGCGGCCAGGCGGTGCTGCTCGGCCTCGCGCTTCGCGGAGGCGAGGTGGTCGTCGGCCTCGGCCATCGAGCGGGTGCGGTGCGCCTCGATGTCGGCCATCGTCCGGTTGCGGCTCTCCTCGAGCTCGCGGAGCTGGACGACGCGCATGTCCTCGGCGTCGGCCTCGGCCTCGGCCTTGACGGCGGCGGCGTCACGCTGGGCCTGCTGGCGGATCGGTCGCGGCGTGCGCGGTGGCCTCCTGGATCACGTCGGCGGACTGCTCCTCGGCCAGGCGGAGCATCTCGCTCGCCTTGCCGCCGAGTCCGGCGTACGTCGGGTTCTCGTTCTCGTCGACCTTCACGCGCAGCGACTCGACCTCGGCGCCGAGGGACTTCAACCGGTTCTGGGCCTCGGTCAGGCTGGCGGTGAGGCCGGCCTTCTCGGCGGCGACCGTGCGCAGGTGCTGGTCGACGGCGGCGGTGTCGTAGCCGCCGCGGCGAACGGTCGGCAGCGAGGGCGCCTGCGGGCGCCTCGGTGGCCCGGGGCGGCTGGACGCGCTCCTGGGCCCGCTGCGGGGGCTGGCTGGCCGCCTGGGTCGCTGCCGGCGGAGCCGCCTGGGGGGCTGCCTGCTGCTGGGGCGGTCGCTGCACGGGCGCGGCAGCCTTGGCCGGCGCCGGGCGTTCGGCGACCTTCTGGGCGGTCTTCTGCCCGGAGGTCTGCTCGCCCTTGGAGGACTCGACCGTGGGAATCACCTGGGTGGGCTCGTCCCCGGAGTCCTCGGGCTCGTGGTCGAAGATGGAAAGGCCCTGGTTGCTCATGAATCTTCCTCTGTCCCGATTAGGCAGTCCGACGTACGCCGCCAGTGTCACCCATGGCCAAGTCGATTCCCATCGCGACTCGTGCGACGCGCCGAGGCGCTGAGAAAAGTCACACCCGGCGGCACCATCGTGGTGCCACCGGGTGTGGTGAGGCAGGTGAGGTGGTTGAAATGTCCACCTCGGGATCGGCCGTCCTGGCCGGTCAGACGCCCCGGAAGGCGTTGATCTGGTCGAGGTGCCGGGCGCGCAGCTCCTCGTTGCGGACGCCGAGGCCCTCCTCGGGAGCCAGGCAGAGCACGCCGACCTTGCCCTGGTGGGCGTTGTGGTGCACGTCGAGGGCGGCCTGGCCGACCTCGTCGAGGCTGTAGGAGCGCGACAGGGTCGGGCTGGATCATGCCCTTGCGGATCAGCCGGTTGGCCTCCCACGACTCGCGGTAGTTCGCGAAGTGCGAGCCGATGATCCGCTTGAGGTTCATCCACAGGTAGCGGTTGTCGTACTGGTGCAGGTAGCCGCTGGTCGAGGCGCAGGTGACGATCGTGCCGCCCTTGCGTGCCGCGAACACCGACGCGCCGAAGGTCTCGCGGCCCGGGTGCTCGAAGACGATGTCGACGTCCTCGCCGCCGGTCAGCTCGCGGATGTCCTTGCCGAAGCGGCGCCACTCCTTGGGGTCCTGGTTGTGCTCGTCCTTCCAGAACTGTGTAGCCGGCCTCGGAGCGGTTGATGATCAGCTCGGCGCCCATCTTGCGGCAGATCTCGGCCTTCTCCTCGTTGGAGACGACGCACACCGGGGTGGCGCCGCCGTTGAGGGCGTACTGCGTGGCGAAGCCGCCGAGGCCACCGCTCGCGCCCCAGATCAGCACGTTGTCGCCCTGCTTCATGCCGGCGCCGTTGCGGCTGACCAGCTGGCGGTAGGCGGTGGAGTTCACCAGGCCGGGCGAGGCGGCCTCCTCCCAGGTGAGGTGCTCGGCCTTGGGCATCAGCTGGTTGGACTTGACCAGCGCGAGGTGGGCGAGGCCGCCGAAGTTGGTCTCGAAGCCCCAGATCCGCTGCTCGGGGTCCATCATCGTGTCGTTGTGGCCGTCGGGGCTCTCCAGCTCGACCGAGAGGCAGTGCGCGACGACCTCGTCGCCGGGCTTCCAGGAGTGCACGCCGAGGCCGGTCTTGAGCACGACGCCGGCGAGGTCGGAGCCGACGACCTGGTAGGGCAGGTCGTGCCGCTTGGCCAGCGGCGAGATCCGGCCGTAGCGCTCGAGGAACCCGAACGTCGTCACCGGCTCGAAGATCGAGGTCCACACGGTGTTGTAGTTGATGGCGCTGGCCATCACGGCCACGATCGCCTCGCCCGGGCCGAGCTCGGGCAGGGCCACGTCCTCGATGTGGAGGGACTTGCGGGGGTCCTTGTCCCGGCTGGCCTGGCCCTCGAACATGTCCACCTCGTCCTTGTGGACCGTGGCGGCCCGGTAGGACTCGGGGAGCTGGAGGTTGGCGAAGTCCTCATGGGACGTGTCGCCGGCCAGGATGGCGTCGAGGATCTGCTGCACGGGTTGCTCCTTGGTCGGGGGCGGGCTGGGCCGAAGATTACCGGTCGGTAACGCCGTTGTCCCTCGGGGTGTGCGCCGTCTCTCAGTGGACGGTGTCGGCGGGCTGGACGAGCTCGACGAGCACGCCGCCGGCGTCCTTGGGGTGGATGAAGTTGATCCGGGAGTCCGCGGTGCCGCGCTTGGGGGCGTCGTACAGCAGGCGGACGCCGCGCTCGCGCAGGATCGCGGAGACCTGCTCCACGTCGGTGACGCGGTAGGCGAGCTGCTGCAGGCCCGGGCCGGAGCGGTCGAGGAACTTCGCGATGGTGGAGCTGTCGTCGAGCGGGGCGAGCAGCTGGATGCAGCTGCCGGAGTCGCCGACGGCCACCATCGCCTCGCGCACGCCCTGCTCCTCGTTGGTCTCCTCGTGGACGACCTCCATGCCGAAGTCTCGCGGTACATCGCGGTCGCTGCGTCGAGGTCGGGTACGGCGATGCCCACGTGGTCGATGGCGGTGAACAGGTGGGCGGGGATGTCCAGGGTCATGGGGGGCATCCTTGCCCAGCGGCGCCGGACCCTCAACGAGGTGTGACCCGCGCGACACCACTGTGACGCGGACACCCCTGCTGCTCGGCGGCGTTGCTGGGTAGTGTCGAGGGGACCCAGATTTGCTCTACAGGAGGCACTCCCATGTCATCGAACACCGGTGGATCCGTCATCGTCGCCGGGGCCCGCACCCCGATCGGCCGCCTGCTCGGTGGCCTGAAGAGCCTGTCCGCGGCCGAGCTCGGCGGCGTCGCGATCAAGGGAGCCCTGGAGAAGGCGGGCGTGACCGGCGACCAGGTCGACTACCTGATCATGGGCCAGGTCATCCAGGCGGGCGCCGGCCAGAACCCGGCACGCACCGCGGGCATCGCGGCCGGCCTGCCGATGTCGCTGCCCTCGATCACCATCAACAAGGTGTGCCTCTCCGGCGTCAACGCGATCGCCACCGCCGACCAGCTGATCCGCGCCGGCGAGCACGAGATCATCGTGGCCGGCGGCATGGAGTCGATGACCAACGCCCCGCACTTCCTGCCCAAGTCACGCGAGGGCTTCAAGTTCGGTGACGTGAAGCTGGTCGACTCGATGGCCTACGACGCGCTGTTCGACCAGGCCACCCAGGCGGCGATGGGCCTGCTGACCGAGGAGTGCAACGCGGCCGGCGCCAATCTGACCCGTGAGGAGCAGGACGAGTTCTCCGCGCAGTCGCACCAGAAGGCGGCGCAGGCCTGGAAGAACGGCCTGTTCGACGACGAGGTGGTCCCCGTCGAGATCCCGCAGCGCAAGGGCGACCCGGTCGTCGTCAGCCAGGACGAGGGTGTCCGCGGCGACACCACCGCCGAGTCGCTGGGCAAGCTGCGCCCCGCGTTCAGCAAGGACGGCACCGTCACCGCCGGGTCGTCCTCCCAGATCTCCGACGGCGCGTGTGCCGTCGTCGTGATGAGCAAGGCCAAGGCCGAGGAGCTGGGCCTGGAGTGGCTCGCCGAGATCGGCGCCCACGGCCAGGTCGCCGGCCCCGACTCGACCCTGCAGCTGCAGCCCGCCAACGCGACCGCCAAGGCGCTGGAGAAGGAGGGCATCTCGGTCGACGACGTCGACCTGGTGGAGTTCAACGAGGCGTTCGCCGCCGTCGGGATCTCCTCGGCCCGCGAGCTCGGCATCCCCGACGAGAAGGTCAACGTCAACGGCGGCGCGATCGCCCTGGGTCACCCGGTCGGCATGTCCGGCGCCCGGATCGTGCTCCACCTGGCCCTCGAGCTGAAGCGTCGTGGCGGCGGCACCGGCGTCGCCGCCCTGTGCGGTGGTGGCGGCCAGGGTGACGCCCTGGTCGTGAAGGTGCCCACACCCTGAGCAGGCGGTCCGAGGGTGACGTCCCCGAGCTGGTCGAGAAGGCCCGCTCGGGTGACGCGCGCTCGGTGGCGCGGCTGATCTCGCTGGTCGAGGACGCCTCGCCGTTGCTGCGGACGGTGATGGCCGGGCTGGCGCCGTACGCCGGCAACGCGCAGATCGTGGGCATCACCGGCTCCCCGGGCGTCGGCAAGTCGACCTCGACCTCCGCGCTGGTGACCGCCCTGCGCGCGCAGGACAAGCGTGTGGGCGTGCTCGCCGTCGACCCGTCCTCGCCGTTCTCCGGCGGCGCCCTGCTCGGCGACCGGGTGCGGATGCAGGACCACGCGCTGGACCGGGAGGTCTACATCCGCTCGATGGCCTCGCGCGGCCACCTCGGCGGGCTCTCCTGGGCGACGCCGCAGGCCCTGCGGGTGCTCGACGCGGCCGGGTGCGACGTGATCCTCGTCGAGACCGTCGGCGTGGGGCAGAGCGAGGTCGAGATCGCCGCGATGGCCGACACCACCCTGGTCCTGGTCGCGCCGGGCATGGGCGACGGCATCCAGGCGGCGAAGGCCGGGATCCTGGAGATCGGCGACCTCTTCGTGATCAACAAGGCCGACCGCGACGGTGCGGACCAGGTACGTCGCGAGCTGCGTTCGATGATCGCGCTCGCCGAGCGGCCCGAGGGAGCCTGGAAGCCGGAGATCCTCAAGACGATCGCCAGCAAGGGCGAGGGCATCGACGAGGTGGCGGAGGCGATCGACCGGCACCGGGCGCACCTCGAGGCGAGTGGCGAGCTGGAGTCGCGTCGGTTGCGGCGCGCGCGCGACGAGATCGAGGCGATCGCCGTCACCGCGCTGCGTGAGCAGTGGCGCGGGGTCCACGAGAACGCCGCGCTCGACGAGCTGGCCTCTGAGGTGGTCGCCGGCGAGAGCGATCCGTACGCCGCGGCCGACCTGCTGCTCGAGAGCCTCGAGAACGGCTGACCCTCCCGGCCTTCGGGCTCAGCCGTCGACGACGACCTCGGCGACGCGTGCTGCACTCACCGGGTCGAACAGGATCGTGTAGTGGTTCACGTCCGGGACGGTCTCCACGGTCAGCCGGTCCACCTGCTCGGCGTACTCCTGGACCGCGGCAGCGGGCAGCAGTCCCGGCGCCTGGCCGAACATCCCCAGCGGTGCGCAGAGAAGGTGGGTGGGGATCGTCAGCTCGCGTAGCGCCGCATCGAGCTCCCGGTGCAGCACGAGCAGGTCGCGCCCGTCCTGGCGCACCGCCTCCTCCACCGCGCGTGAGCGCACGCCCTCGGGGACGACGAGGGCGTCGTAGCGGACGTAGGCCTCGACGGCGTGGCTCCAGTGCGGCCCGAGCGCCGGGTGCTGCTTGAAGAAGTCGATGTACTCCTGCGACGTCCGCATAGGTCTGGCGCAGCCGCTCCAGGGCCGGGCCCAGGGTGGCGGCGAGGATCTCGTCGGGGTCGGCACCCTCGGGCACAGGGAGGGGTACGCCGCCGTCGACGATCACCAACCGCGAGAACAGGTCGGGCCTCGCGTTGACGGCGAGCAGCGCGACGTACGCGCCCATGGAGTGCCCGGCGAGCACCAGCTCGCCGGTGGCGTCGGGGTCGAGCTGCTCGGCCGCTCGGCAGACGTCCTCGGCGTGCTGGCCGAGGCCGGCACCAGGGAGGTCACGCGCCGCCACCGCGTCCGCGGAGGTCCGGCGCGACCATCGTCCAGTCGTCGGGCAGTGCGCCGGCGACCGGTGGCCAGCACATCGAGGAGGCGGTGATGCCGTGCACCGCCAGCACCGTGCGGTGCGGGTCGGGACTCGGGCCGAAGACGAGGGCGGGGAGCTCGCCGCCGTCGACCTGGAGCGGAAGCGGGTGGGTACCAGTGACCATGTGCCGATGATGCCTTGTCGGCGGTCGGGTCAGGGCCGCAGAGCGCGCCTGCAGGGAAACGGGCCGCCGAGTTGGTAGAACGGTGGTGTTCTGCGTGCGCTGCGGCGTACGCATCCCTTCCCCGGACACAAGGAGCACTCGATGGACGGCGCGCTGAAGAAGGGTGTGGTCCTCCTCGTCATCCTGTTCCTCGGCTTCTGGCTGGTGCAGGACCCGAACGGGTTCGCGCAAAGCGCCAAGGACACGATCGGCACGATCTGGGACCTGCTCATCCAGATCTTCGACGCGATCATCAGCTTCATCAAGTCGGTCAGCTCCTAGGCCTGCGATGGGCCGCATCCGGACCTGGCTCACCGACCCCGACATCGGATCGCGACTGCTGCGCGACGAGGGCGAGGTCATCGTCGAGGTCGTCCGCAAGCACTGGGTCGTCTACATCATCCCGGCGCTGATCGTGCTCGTCGGGCTGCTCTGCTGGATCGTGGTGCCGTTCATCCACGTCAGCCTCGGCTGGGCGCCGCTCCTCGTCGGCGCTGGACTGATCCTGTGGGGGGTCGGGCGCGGGCTCGACCGCAACCTGGACCAGTTCGTGATCACGAACATGCGCGTCTTCCGGATCCACGGCCTGCTCAGCCGCTCGCAGGCGACGATGCCGCTCGGCCGGATCCTGGACATCACCGTGGTCCAGCCACTGCAGGGCCGGATGCTCGGCTACGGGCACCTCACCTTCGAGTCCGCCGCCCAGGACCAGGGCCTGCGCGACATCCGCTACGTCTCCCACCCCACCCAGCGCGACCTGGTGATCCAGCGCCTCGTCCAGCGCGCCGGGCTGCGTGGGCCGAAGGTGCCCAACTGAGCTCAGAGTCCTGCCGCGGCCTTCAGGTCGGAGCGGATGGCGTCGAGGCGGCCGGCGGCGGAGATGCGAGCGGCGTCCACGCCGTCCTCGTCGGTCGTCCACGGGTACGACCACCTCGAGGTAGCACTTGATCTTGGGCTCGGTGCCCGACGGGCGTACGACGACCCGGCCCTGGTCGGCCAGGGTGAACCGGAGCCCGTTGGTCGGGGGTACGCCGGGCGAGCCGAGCGAGAGGTCGTCGACCCGCTCGACGGCGAGCCCGCCGAGCGAGGCGGGCGGGTCGTCGCGCAGCCGGTCGACCACCGCCGGGATCGCGGCGAGGTCGTCCATCCGGACCGAGAGCTGGTCGGTGGCGTGCAGTCCGTGCTCGCGGGCCAGGTCGTCGAGCAGGTCGCGCAGCGCTCGACCCTCGGCCTTCGCGCGGGCGGCGAGGGAGCAGACCAGCATCAGCGCGGAGACGCCGTCCTTGTCCTTCACGTGGGTCGGGTCGACGCAGTAGCCGAGCGCCTCCTCGTAGCCGAAGGCGAGGTTCTCGCACCCGCCCGATCCACTTGAAGCCGGTGAGCGTCTCGGCGTACGGCTGGCCCGCCGCCGCCGCCATCTTGCCCAGCAGCGAGGAGGACACGATCGAGGTGGCGTAGACGCCCTCACGGCCCCGGCCGAGCAGGTGCTGGGCGAGCAGGGCGCCCACCTCGTCGCCGCGCAGCATCTGCCAGCCGTGCGGCCCCGGGACGGCGACCGCGCACCGGTCGGCGTCGGGGTCGTTGGCCACCACGATGTCGGCGTCGACCTCCTCGGCGAGCTCCATCGCGAGGTCCATCGCACCGGGCTCCTCGGGATTGGGGAAGGAGACGGTCGGGAAGTCCGGGTCCGGCTCGGCCTGGGCCACGGCCACGTGCGGAGCCGCGAAGCCCGCCTCCTGCAGCGCGCGGACGACCGAGCTGCCGCCGACGCCGTGCAGCGGCGTGTAGACGACGGTCAGGTCGCGAGGTCCGTTGTCGGCCAGGTCGACGACCGACGAGAGGTAGCGGTCGAGGATCTCGTCGCCGAGGACTGTGATCTCTCTTGTCCTGAGCCTGTCGAAGGGCCGCGGGGGACGTCGCCGACGGCGCCGACCGCCGCGATCTGCGCCGCGATGTCCTCGTCGGCCGGGGGCACGATCTGGCTCCCGTCGCCGAGGTAGACCTTGTAGCCGTTGTCCTGCGGCGGGTTGTGGCTGGCCGTCACCATCACCCCGGCCACGCAGTCGAGGTCCTGGATGGCGAAGGCGAGCAGCGGGGTGGGCAGCGGTCGGGGGAGCACCAGCGCGTTGAGCCCGGCGCCGGTCATCACCTCGGCGGTGTCCCGTGCGAAGACGTCGGAGTTGTGCCGGGCGTCGTAGCCGATCACCACGGAGTCCGCGGAGGTGGCACCGTGGCTCACGAGGTACGCCGCGAGGCCGGCCGCCGCGCGCAGCACCACGACCCGGTTCATCCGGTTGGGCCCGGCGCCGAGAGCACCTCGCAGGCCGGCCGTCCCGAACTCCAGGGTCCCGTCGAACCGGTCCTCGAGCTCGGCGGTGTCGCCGCTCTCGATCAGCGTCTCGAGCTCGGCCCGGGTCGCGGGGTCCGGGTCGTCCTGTGCCCAGGCCCGCGCGCGTGCCAGCAGGTCGGCGTCGGTGCTCTCGCTCATCCCTGCAGGCTAGAGGGTGGTGCGCTGACCGGCGTCAACCCACCGCGTCGGCGATCAGCGACTCGGAGAGCTCCCGCACCCAGGCACGCGCAGCGGGGTCGTCGGCCTGCGGGTCGGTGCGGCCCTCGCCCTGCCCGTCGTAGTAGATCCCGCTGGCTCCCTCGAGATCCTCGCCCGCCACCAGCCGCCAGGTCGCGTCGAGGCCCTCCTGGACGGTGCTGACCGGCTCGACTCCGTGCTCGCGCACCATCGTGGTGTCCATGAAGGTGGCCGGGTGCAGCGCGGTGACGGTGACTCCCGTGCCGACGAGGTCGGCGGCGAGGTCGTAGGTCGCCATCACCTGGGCCAGCTTGGAGCGGCGGTAGGCCGTCACCCCGTCGTACGCCGCCTCGGTGAGCGGGTCCTCGCGGTCCAGCGCGAGCTGGCCCGCCGAGGCCACCTGGACGATGCGGGACGGGGCGCTCGAGCGGAGCAACGGGCTCAGCCGCGTGGCGAGGCGGTAGGCGGCGAGGTGGTTGACCGCGAACCGGAGCTCGATCCCGTCGCGGCTCTCCTCCCGACCCGCGCCCGGGGCGCCGAAGCCCACTCCCGCGTTGTTGACCAGCACGTGCAGGGCGTCGTAGCGGGCGATCACCTCGTCGGCGAGCCGGTCCACGTCGCGGAGCTCGGCGAGGTCGGCCTGCACCGTGTCGACGTGCTGACCCGTGGCCGCCTCGACCTCGGACACCAGCTCGGCGAGCCGGTCCGTCGACCGTCCGTGCGCGACGACGTGGGTGCCGTGCTCGGCGAGCCGCTCGACGAGCGCGCGTCCGAGCCCACCGGTGGCTCCGGTGACCAGGACCGTCTGGTGGTCGAGCGGGGTCACGACCCGATCTCCTGGAGCCGGGGGAGCACGTCCTCGCAGATCCGGGTGACGCTCCCGACGGGGTCGTCGGCGTTCGGGCCGACCCAGACCTGGTCGATGCCGAGGGCGGCGTACTCCTCGCAGCGATGCAAGAACGCGTCGACGTCCTCGAGCGGGTCGGTGCCGGAGATCAGGGTGCGCTGCACCTCGGCCGGGTCACGTCCCTCGGTCGCGCAGTGGCCGTCCAGCACCTCGATCTTGTGCGCCACCTCGGCCGGCTCGACGCCGAAGAGGTTGCACGCGTCGGCGTACTTCGCCACGAGGCGCAGGGTCTTGCGCTCACCGCTGCCGCCGATCAGCACCCGGGGCCCTCCGGCGCGCAGGGCGCTGAGGACGCAGACGGTCTCGGCCAGCTGGTAGTGCTTGCCCTCGAAGACGCCGTCGTCGTCGCTCCACATCTGGCGGCAGATCTGCAGTGCCTCCTCCAGCCGCTCGAAGCGCTCCGAGGTGGACGGGAACGGGACGCCCAGACCTGCGTGCTCGCGGTCGTACCAGGCAGCGCCGATGCCGAGCATGGCCCGCCCCCCGCTGAGCACGTCGAGCGTGGTCGCGATCTTGGCGAGGAGGCCGGGGTGCCGGTAGGTCACGCCGGTGACCAGCAGCCCCAGCTCGACGTTGCTGGTCCTGCCGGCGAGGAAGCCCAGCGAGGTGTAGCCCTCGAGCATCGGCTCCGGCGGCCCACCCAGCTGCTCCATCTGGAAGTAGTGGTCCATCATCGTCAGCGTCGAGACGCCACCCTGGTCGGCGACCTGCGCGACCTCCGCGAGGGTCGGCCCGAGGGCGGCCGGGCCGCCGGGCCAGGTCAGGTTCGCGCAGTGCACGGCCAGCTTCATGGGGTCTCCCGAGGGTCGACATACTGGAGCGATGAACCTGTGGCAGGCGCGCCGGATCTTCAGGTTCTCCAGCACCTTCACAGTAGAGGCGCCCCGAAACAGGGTGCACGACGTGCTGGTGGACCTGGAGCGGTACGGCGAGTGGTGGCCCCAGGTGCGGGCGGTCGCCAAGATCGACGACGACAACGCCCTCGTGGTCTGCCGGTCCTCGTTGCCCTACGACCTCGAGCTGCAGCTCACGGCGGTCAACCGCTCGGTCGACCTGCTCGAGGTGGCCATCGACGGCCCGATCCGTGGCCGTGCGACGTACCACCTCGACGAGGTGCCGGCCCGTGACCCGTCAGTGAAGGGGGCCCCGGCGCGACCCGCCTGCGGTTCGAGCAGGAGGTGCGAGCCGAGGCCCCGCTGTTCGTGGTGGCGTCGTACGTCGTGAAGCCGCTGCTGGTGTGGAACCACCAGCGGATGATGGAAGGAGCCGAGCGCGGTCTGCGCGCGAGACTCTCTCCTGGTCAGGCGAGCGACGCGAGCGCGGCGTCGTAGTCGGGCTCCTGGCCGATGTTCGGCACCAGCTCGGTGTGCACGACCTTGCCGTCGGCGTCCACGACCACGACCGCCCGGGCGAGCAGCCCCTCGAACTTCGAGTCGGTCAGGCGGACGCCGTAGTCCTCGGCGAAGCTCGAACGGAACGCCGAGCCGACCTTGACGTCCTCGATCCCCTCGGCCGCGCAGAAACCCGCGAGCGCGAACGGCAGGTCGACGGAGATGTTCAGCACGGTGGTGTCGTCGAGGCCCGCGGCCCGCTTGTTGAACTCGCGCACCGACGCCTGGCACACGCCGGTGCCGATGCTCGGGAAGATGCTGAGCACCCTGCGACCGGGGAGGTCGCCGAGGCTGAACTCCGTGAGGTCGGTGTCGACGAGGGTGAAGTCGGGTGCCTGCTCGCCGACAGCGGGCAGGTCTCCAGTGGTGTGTGCGGGGTCGTCCCCGAGTGCGGTGGTAGCCATGCGTCCCAACCTAGCCGGGCGCACCTCGGCGCCCGGCTGGGGTCCAGATCACGCGTCGATGTGGGACATGTCGCCGTACCGGTCGCCGGCCACCGCGTCGCGCGGGACAGCCTGCTCGAGCGCGTCGAGGTCCGCACGGCTGAGCTCGACGTCGCTGGCGGCGGCGTTCTCCTCGAGGTACTTCACCCGCTTGGTGCCGGGGATCGGGACGACGTCGTCGCCCTGGGCCAGCACCCACGCCAGGGCCAGCTGGCCAGGCGTGCAGTCCTTCTCGCCCGCGATCGAGGTGATCTTCTCGACCAGTGCGAGGTTGGCGTCGAGCGCGTCACCCTGGAAGCGGGGGAAGTACGACGAGCGGCGGTTGTCCGCCTCGCCGTCGGCACCCGAGTCCTTCGTGATGGTGCCGGTCAGCAGGCCGCGTCCGAGCGGCGAGTAGGGGACCAGCCCGATCCCGAGCTCCCGGATCACGCCGAGGATCTCGTCCTCGAGGTCGCGGGTGAACAGGGAGTACTCCGTCTGCAGGGCGGTGATCGGGTGCACCGCGTGCGCCTTGCGGATGTTGGCGGCGCTGGCCTCGGACAGCCCGAGGTGGCGGACCTTGCCGGCCTCGACCAGCTCGGCCATGGCGCCTACGGTCTCCTCGATCGGGACGTTCTGGTCGACGCGGTGCTGGTAGTAGAGGTCGATGTGGTCGACGCCGAGCCGCGCGAGCGAGTCGTCACAGGCCTGCCGCACGTACTCCGGCGAACCGTCGATGCCGAGCCGCTCACCGTTCGGGCCGCGCTTGTTGCCGAACTTGGTGGCCAGCTGGACGTCGTCGCGGCGGCCGTTGATGGCCTTGCCGACGAGCTGCTCGTTGGTGAACGGGCCGTACATGTCGGCCGTGTCGAGGAAGGTGATCCCGAGGTCGAGGGCGCGGTGGATCGTGTCGATGCCACCCTGCTCGTCGGGGGTGCCGTAGAACTCCGACATCCCCATGCAGCCCAGGCCCATGGTGGACACGGTGAGGGCGGACGTGGTTCCGAGAGTGCGTTGAGAGATCGTCATGCCTCCACTCAACGACTTAGAGCGCACTCCAAGTCAAGCGCGCTCAGGACGCCTGGTCGAGAGTGCCTTCGTAGATCCCGATCTTGTGGTCGATCGCGCGCAGGTGCGCGCCGACCTCGGCGAGCTGGGCCTCGACCCGCTCGCGGTGCGCCTTGAGCAGGTCGAGCCGCTCGGCCTCGTTGCCGGCCCCGTCGCGGACCAGGTCGGCGTAGCGGCGTACGTCGCGGATCGGCATCCCTGTCGAGCGCAGTCGGGTGATCATCTCGATCCAGGTGAGGTCCCGCTCGGAGTAGCGACGATGGCCGGAGGTGGAGCGGACGACGGAGGCGAGCATCAGCCCGTCGCGCTCGTAGTAGCGCAGCGTGTGAGTCGTCAGGCCGGTCTCGGCGGCGGCCTCGGCAATGGTCAGTGCGGTCACGTGGACAGTGTCGCCCTTGGAGTGCACTCCAAGTCAATCGAAGGCGGGTCGCTCTTCCTCGGGGGTCGCGAAGGGGCCGCCGACGTGGGCCGCCTCGGCGCGGTCGGCCTCGGTCTCCGGCTCGGCCTCGATCTCGGTGGCGTACTGCTCGGCGTCGTCCTGCGGGTCGTAGCCCAGCGCTCTGCCCGGCTCGAGGTCCCACCAGGCGCGGGTGTTCGCGGAGATGCCGTGCACGACGGCGAAGCCGGGAGCGGGGGCGGTCAGGGCGGCGTGGAACATCCGCACCCCGTCGTCGTGGGAGAGCCAGCTACCGAGCTGCCTCCGGGACGTCGGCCGGGTCCCGAACGAGCCGATCCGGGTGGCGACCACGTCGATGCCGTGCCTGTCGACGTACAGCTGCAGCAGCGCCTCGGCAGCCACCTTGCCCACGCCGTAGTAGGTGTCGGGGCGGCCGCGGACGTCGGTGCTCAACGACTCCGACCGCGGCTCACGGCCGACTGCGTGGTTGCTCGAGGCGTAGACGATCCGGCGCACCTCGTGCCGCACCATCGCCTCGAGGAGGGCGCCGGTCGAGACGACGTGCGAGACGAGGGCGTCGGGCAGGGAGGACTCGGTGGAGATCCCGGCCAGGTGGATGATCGCGTCCGGTCGGACCCGCTCGACCGTCGCGTCGACCGCGACGTGGTCGGTGCAGTCGAGCTCGACGTCACCGCCCCGGCCCGGAAGATCCGCGCCGACGACGTCGTGACCGAGCGTCGCCAGACGCGGCTGCAGCACCGTGCCGATCGAACCGGCGGAGCCGGTGAGCAGGACCTTCAGCTGGACTCCTCCTCGTCGGACTCGTCGTCGGAGTCGTCGTCCTCGGAGTCGTCGTCCTCGGAGTCGTCGTCCTCGGAGTCGTCGTCCTCGGAGTCGTCGTCGAGTCCTCGGAGTCCTCCGCGTCGTCGGACTGGTTCGGGTCTTCCGGGTCGGAGAACGGCGCCGGCTCGCTCTCGTCGTAGTCCTCGGAGTCGGTGAACTGTCCCCGGTCGACGTCGAAGGTGCGGTCGGTGTTGTCGACCTCGGCGTTCTCGGGCCGGTTGTCGGGGTCGAGGCGCTGCTCGCGCTCCTCCTCCATCTCCTTCTTGGTGTCCTCGTCGGGGTCCGCCTGCGGGTCGATGCCGAGGCTGCGCCCGGCACGCTCGTCGGTGTCGATGCCGCCGTCGTCGAGAATGCTGCCCTCGTCCTTGCCGTCGTCGTTCGTGTCGCTGGACTTCTCGTCAACGGTGTCGTCGGCGTCGCTCATGCGGTCCCCTCCCGAGGTCTGTGTGCCTCATCGATATCGGGGTGGTCGCGGCATGTCAACGACGCGCACAGCGGGCGGACGGACCGAGGGACCGGTCTCAGATGCGCGGGACGATGTGGCCGAGCAGCTCGCCCATCCGGGTGGCGGCCGAACGGCCCGCCTCGAGCACCTCTTCGTGGTTCAGCGGCTCGCCCGTGATCCCGGCCGCCAGGTTGGTGACCAGGCTGATCCCGAGCACCTCGAGTCCCGCCTCGCGCGCGGCGATCGCCTCCAGCGTCGTGCTCATCCCGACGAGCGTGCCGCCGATCGTGCGGATCATGGTGATCTCGGCAGGAGTCTCGTAGTGCGGTCCGGGGAGCTGCACGTAGACGCCCTCGTCGAGCGTCGGGTCGGCCTCGCGGCAGAGCGCGCGCAGACGTGGGCTGTAGAGGTCGGTGAGGTCGACGAAGTTGGCGCCTTCGATCGGGGAGGTGGCCGTCATGTTGACGTGGTCGGAGATGAGCACCGGCGTGCCGGGGGACCAGCGGGTGTCCAGGCCGCCGCACCCGTTGGTGAGCACGACGGTCGAGCAGCCGGCGGCCGCAGCCGTGCGCACGCCGTGCACGACGGGGCGCACGCCGAGACCCTCGTAGAAGTGCGTCCGGCCGAGGAAGACCAGCAGGTTCTTGTCCCCGGACCGCACCGAGCGGATCCTGCCGGCGTGTCCGACCACGGCAGGCGGCGCGAAACCGGGCAGGTCGGTGCTGCTGATCTCGGCGGTCGCCTCTCCCAGCGCGTCGACGGCGGGCAGCCATCCCGACCCCATCACCAGGGCCACGTCGTGCCGCTCGACACCTGTCTTCTCGGCGAGGACCGTCGCCGCCTCCGCCGCCGCTTCCGTGTAGGTCTGGCTCATGGGCCGGAGCCTAGTAGGGGAGAGTCAGCCGCCGAAGTTCGAGCGGCAGGGGCGCGCCCGCAGGGCGGCGACGTAGTCGGCCGGGGCGTCAGCGGCCTCGGCAGCGTCGGCGAGGGTGCCGAGCGAGCTGGCGGAGGGGAGGCCGCCCTCGAAGGCGTCGAGGACGTAGACGAAGGCGACGATCTCCTCGGTCAGGGTCGAGACCCGGACCTTGGTCTTGCGGTAGAGCCCGGTGTCGGCGGACTCCCAGCCGTCGAGCGCCGCGACGTCCTCCTCGGTGACGTCGTAGACCGCGACGAAGACCTGCTCGAACGGGTCCTGGACGAGCGTGGCGAGCGCTCCGTCCCAGCCGTGGTCCTCGCCGCCGAAGGTCAGTCGCCACCCCGTGAGCCAGCCCGTGCTCTGCAGCGGGGAGTGGGGGCAGCGCTCGCTCATCCGGGCGGGATCGAGGTTGCTGCCGTAGGCGGCGTACGCAGTCACGGCGCAAGAGTAGGGGCCACGCCGCTGCGACCGCCATGCGACACAATGGCCCGGTGACGACATCTGATTTCGGGCAGGCCGACCGGGTCGTGATCGTCGGCGGGGGGCCGGGGGGCTACGAGGCGGCCCTGGTGGCGGCCCAGCTCGGGGCCGAGGTCACCGTGGTGGACAGTGACGGGATCGGCGGCTCGGCCGTGGTCACCGACTGCGTGCCGAGCAAGACCCTGATCGCGACGGCCGAGCTGATGACCGACCTCGCCGGAGCTCCCGAGCTCGGGATCGGCTTCGAGGACGACGACGGCGACGCCGCCCAGGAGGTCGTCGTCGACCTGGAGCGCGTCAACGCAGCGGGTGAAGCGGCTCGCCGCCGACCAGTCGTCGGACATCGGCCGGCGGCTGGAGCGCGAGGACGTCCGGGTGCTCCGCGGTCGCGGGCGCCTCGACGGCGTCGGCAAGGTCGTCGTCGAGCTCGCCGACGGCGGCAGCGAGACGCTCGAGGCGGATGCCGTGCTCCTGGCGACCGGCGCGGCGCCCCGCACGTTGCCGTCGGCCGAGCCGGACGGCGAGCGGATCCTCACCTGGGAGCAGGTCTACGACCTCACCGAGGCGCCGACGAAGCTGGTCGTGGTCGGTTCGGGCGTCACCGGCGCCGAGTTCGCGAGCGCCTACATGGCCCTGGGCATCGAGGTCGTGCTGGTGTCCTCGCGGGACCGCGTGCTCCCGGGCGAGGACGCCGATGCGGCCAAGGTCCTCGAGGACGTGCTGACGCGCCGGGGCATGGAGGTCCTGTCGAAGTCGCGGATGGAGTCGGTCAAGCGTGACGGCGACGAGGTCACCGTGACGCTGACCGACGGCCGCACCGTGCAGGGCTCGCACTGCCTGCTCGCTCTCGGTTCGGTGCCGAAGACCGACGACCTCGGCCTCGAGGACGCCGGGGTGCTGCTGGACGACGGCGGCTTCGTGCGGGTCGACCGGGTCTCACGCACCACCGCGAGGGGGGTGTACGCCGCGGGCGACTGCACCGGCGTGCTGATGCTCGCGAGCGTGGCCGCCATGCAGGGCCGGATCGCGATGTGGCACTTCCTCGGCGACGCGGTCACACCGCTCGACCTGACCAAGGTGTCCTCCAACGTGTTCACCGCCCCCGAGATCGCGACCGTCGGCTGCTCGCAGAAGACGATCGACGCGGGGGACATGGTCGCGGAGACGGTCCGTCTCGACCTCGCCGGCAACCCGCGCGCGAAGATGCAGGGCGTCCGCGACGGGTTCGTGAAGCTCTTCTGCCGCCCGGGCACCGGGATCGTCGTCGGGGGCGTCGTGGTCGGACCGCGGGCCAGTGAGCTGGTGCACTCCGATCTCGATCGCCGTCGCCGAGTCGCTCACCGTCGACCAGCTCGCGCACGCCTTCACGGTGTACCCGTCGATGAGCGGGTCGGTGGCCGAGGCGGCGCGTCGGCTGCACCACTCGCCAACCTGAAAAAGGCCTTCCAGAATCGGCGGCAAATGACATCGGTGTGATTAGCAGGAGCATTTCCGGGGATTCCGGAAAACGGGCAAATCACGTATTCCCAGGGGCATACTGAGCGAGTTCCGCTCATTCCCACAGGCCACTGGGGTCACAGATGTCACGCTCCCTCCGGCGATCTCGGGTCGCCGCCCTCGGGGTCGCCGTACTCGCCACCATGCTGGTCGCGGCGCCTCCCGGACAGGCCTCCCGCACCGTCTCCGAGTCCTACGTGGTCCCGGCCGACGGCGACCTCGTGCTCACCGGCCACGGCTTCGGCCACGGGCACGGGATGTCGCAGTACGGCGCGCAGGGAGCCGCGCTCAAGGGGCTGACGCACCGGCAGATCCTGGCGTTCTACTACCCCGGCACCACCCTCGGCACCACCACGGGCTCGATCCGGGTGCTGATCAGTGCCGACTCCGACGGTGACGTCCGGGTGCTGCCCTCCTCGGGGCTGCGGGTGCGCGAGGTGAGCAGCGGCGCGACGTACGCCCTGCCGACGAGCGGCATCACCACGTGGCGGCTGCGGACGGTCAGCGGACGCACGAGCATCGAGTACGACAACGGCACCTGGCACGCCTACAAGCCCGGCGGAAAGCTGCTCTCGCGGCGTTGCGGAGTTCTACCGCGGCGGGTCGGTCGCGCTGCGCGTGGGGAGCGCGACGCGGATCTACCGCGGTGCCGTGCGGCTCAGCGAGGGCCACACCGTGAACGTGCTGAGCATGGACGACTACGTCAAGGGCGTGGTCCCGCGCGAGATGCCGGCCTCCTGGGACCCCGACGCCGTGCGCTCCCAGGCGGTGGCCGCGCGGACGTACGCCGCCTTCGACCGCGCCGCGCACCCCACCCGCTCCTACCAGACCTGCGACACCACCTCCTGCCAGGTCTACGGGGGAGTCGGGCTCCGAGGACCCGCGCGGCAACGCCGCCGTGGTCGCGACCGCCAACCAGGTGCTGAACTACCGCGGCAAGCCGGCCTTCACCCAGTTCGGCTCGAGCAGCGGTGGTTGGCTGGCCGCGGGCAGCCAGCCCTACCTCGTCGCCAAGGCCGACCCCTACGACGGGTGGAGCGGCAACCGGGTGCACACGTGGAGCACCACGATCACGCGCACGGCGATCCAGCGGGCCTGGCCCTCGCTGGGCACCCTCAGGCGGGTGCTGGTGACGCAGCGCGACGGGCACGGCGAGTGGTACGGCCGGGTCGAGAAGATGATCCTCGACGGCACGAAGGCCAACGTGACCCTCACCGGCACCACCTTCCGGTCGAAGTTCGGGCTGCGCTCGCAGTGGTTCCGGTTCGGCACGGGAGCACCGGTCCCCGCGGCGACGACCGGACCGACCACCCCGGCGGCACCGGCGATGGCGGCGACGCCGATCACGCTGCGCTGGCGGGCCATCGGCGGCCGCGACTCGGTCGTCGGCAGCGCCACCGACCCGCGAGTACGCCGTCGTCGACCGGACGCGCCCGTGGGTTCCAGCACGGCCGGATCTTCTACCGCCGCGGCGCCGGCGCGCACGAGCTCTACGGCCGGGTGCTGAGGGCCTACCTCGCGCGCGGGGGTGCGACCTCGAGGCTCGGCTTCCCGCGGACCCGCCCCGTCAGCCACGCCAAGGGCGTCTACGCGCGGTTCGAGCAGGGCGTGCTCTTCGTCTACAGGTCCGGTCGGGTGAAGGTGACCTACGCCCGCTGATACTCACCCGGGGGTACGCCGACCAGGTCGGTGAACTCGCGGGTGAAGTGGGCCTGGTCGAACCAGCCGTAGCGCGCGGCCAGGTCGGCCAGCGTCCCGGCGTACCCGGCGTCGAGGTCGGTCACCGCGTCGTGGATCCGGTAGCGGGCCAGCACCCACTTGGGGCTGACCCCGACGTACCGCTGGAAGAGCCGCTGCAGAGCGCGGGTGCCGATGCCGCAGCGCTCCTCGACCTGCGCCACCCGCACCAGCGAGCGGTCCTCGAGCATCGTGGCGACGACGTCG
Organism: uncultured Actinomycetota bacterium; assembly: GCA_963797525.1. Classification (GTDB taxonomy): domain Bacteria; phylum Actinomycetota; class Actinomycetes; order Propionibacteriales; family Nocardioidaceae; genus Marmoricola. Next base: position 1,093,214 of record CAWCPT010000014.1, on the reverse strand, counting down.
AGCAGCACGCGGTAGTCGTCGTCCGGGCTCGTCGCGAGCCTGCCGAGCACGGTGTCGGCCCGGAGCCGGCACGTGTCGGCGGAGTCCGCGGGGCCGAGCTCGTCCAGACCCGCGACCGTCGCGTCGTCGAAGATCTCCGTGGCCGCGACGGTGACGTCCCGGAGCTCGCGTGCGTTGACGCCGGCCAGGCTGGCCAGCCCACCGGGCCGGAACTTCACGCCGAACACCCAGCCCTCGTCGCGGACGGTGACGTCGAAGCGGTGCGCGATCACGCCCGGTGACGACGACCGCCTCGGGGCCGATGCCCTCGCGCCGGTGGCCGCGCTCCACGCTGAGCGTGCAGGCGGGATGGGGCAGGGTCGAGCTGAGGTAGGAGGCGCCCGAGGGCAGCTGCCACCGCAGCGACCAGTAGTTCTCCACCCACGGCGTCAGGTCGGCCGCGCAGTCCGAACGCTCGAGCCGGACGTGCCTGGCGAACTGCTCGGGTCGCAGCACGCCCGCGTCGGTCGCCGTCGCGTTTTTCCTAGCCGCCACGTCTGGATCCTAGGAGGCTGGGATGACACCGCACTCGAAGAAGCAGCACCTCGATGAAGGAGAGATCTCCATGAGCACCCCCACCGCCCGTCTCGCCATGGTCACGCTCGACTGCGCCGACCCCGAGGCGAGCGCCGCCTTCTGGTCGGGGCTGCTGGGCTGGGACGTCGCCCACGCCGAGCGTGACTACGCGATGCTGACCGGCCCCGAGCACGCGCTCGGCTTCGGCCGGGTCGAGGACTACCAGGCGCCGGGCTGGCCGAACGAGCACGGCAGCAAGCAGTTCCACTTCGACCTCGCCGTCGCCGACCTCGACGAGGCCGAGAAGGCCGCCGTCGAGCTGGGGGCCACCGTCGCCGACCCGCAGCCGGGCGAGACCTGGCGCGTGCTCCTCGACCCCTCCGGCCACCCGTTCTGCCTGACCAAGGCGGAGAACTGGGGCTGAGGGTCAGCATCACGGGTCGAGCACACTGGCGGCATGGCTGTGACCCGGATCGTGCCCGACCTGACCACCGGCTCGATGGCGGAGGCGACGGAGTTCTACGTCGACGTGCTCGGCCTCGAGGTGGTGATGGACCTGGGTTGGATCGTGTCGTTGGCCGATGCCGAGAGGCCCGGGGTGCAGCTCAGCCTGATGACGCACGACGAGACGGCGCCGGTCGTCCCGGTCGCGTCGATCCAGGTCGACGACGTGGACGCGGCGTACGCCGCAGCCCGGGAGCGGGGCGCCGAGATCGTGCACCCGCTGACCGACGAGCCCTGGGGCGTACGCCGCTTCTTCGTGCGCGATCCCGACGGCCACGTCGTGAACGTGCTCAGCCACCACTGACGGAGGCGACGCCGCGCTCCCGAACCCCCGAATATGTGCCTACCCTCAAGTAATCTGGCGGCATGAGCATCCAGACGAACGACCCCGCGGAGTTCCTCCCGCGGCGCCGCCCGTCCCAGGAGCGGAGCCGGCGACGTTTCGACGACATCCTGCGCGCCGCCCGAGCGCTGCTCGTCGAGGTCGGGTTCGAGTCGTTCACCTCCGAGCAGGTCGCGCTGCGGGCCGGGGTGCCGATCGGGTCGCTCTACCAGTTCTTCGGCAACAAGTACGCCATCATCTGCGAGCTCGACCGCCTCGACACCGTGAACGTGCAGGTCGAGCTGGAGCAGTTCGCCGGCGAGATCCCGAGCCTCGACTGGGCCGAGCTGCTGATGAAGCTGCTCGACCACCTCGCCGCGCTGTGGCGCACCGACCCGTCGCGCCGGGCCGTGTGGCTGGCGATGCAGGCCACCCCGCCGACGCGGGCGATCGCGGCGGAGCACGAGCGGTCCCTCGCCGCCCAGGTCACCCGCCTGCTCGCGCCGTTGACGCCCGGCTCCAAGATCGCCGACCGGCAGGTGATCGCCGAGGTGCTCGTGCACGTGACCTACTCGATGCTGAACTTCTCGATCCGGGACGGTCAGTCGCACCCTGATGCCGTCGTACAGCTCAAGACGCTGCTGACCGGTTACCTGGTGGCTGCCGAGACCGAGGCGGCGAAGAACAAGCGCATGGAGCCCTGACCCACCCCCACCCGCTATGTGACTCGCCCGTAACCGGCGAGGTGTGGCACCTTGGGCGTCAAAGTGCGAGAACATCCTCGCATTTTCCAGCTGGGGGTTTTCCTGTGTCGTTCAGCCGCATTGCCATCGTCAACCGTGGTGAGGCCGCCATGCGGCTGATCCATGCCGTCCGCGAGGTCAACGCAGCCGGCGCCGGCCCGACTCGAGACCGTGGCGCTGCACACCACCGGTGAGGCCAACGCCATGTTCGTGCGCGAGGCCGACCTGGCCTACGACCTCGGACCTGCCTCGGCACGTCCCTACCTCGACCTGGCGGTGCTCGAGAGGGCCCTGGTGGGCAGCGGCGCCGACGCCGTGTGGCCGGGCTGGGGCTTCGTCGCCGAGGACCCGGCGTTCGTCGACCTGTGCGACAAGCTCGGCGTGACCTTCATCGGCCCGAGCGCCGACGCGATGCGCCGGCTCGGCGACAAGATCGGCTCCAAGCTGATCGCCGAGGAGGTCGGGGTGCCGGTGGCTCCCTGGAGCCGCGGCGCGGTCGACTCCCTCGAGGACGCGCTGGCCGCAGCGGGGGACATCGGCTACCCGCTGATGCTCAAGGCATCGGCCGGTGGCGGTGGCCGCGGCATCCGGATGGTCGCCTCCCCGGCCGACCTCGAGGACGCCTACCAGCGCACCAGCGACGAGGCGTTGCGCGCCTTCGGCAACGGCACCGTCTTCCTCGAGCGCCTGGTGACGGGCGCCCGTCACGTCGAGGTGCAGCTGATCGCCGACAGCCACGGCACCGCCTGGGCCGTCGGCGTACGCGACTGCTCGATCCAGCGCCGCAACCAGAAGGTCATCGAGGAGTCCTCCTCCCCGTTGCTCAGCCCCGAGCAGAACGAGGAGCTCAAGGCCTCGGCCGAGCGGCTCGCCCAGGCCGTCGGGTACGTCGGGGCGGGCACCGTCGAGTTCCTCTACCACCCCGAGGAGCGGACGTTCGCGTTCCTCGAGGTCAACACCCGGCTCCAGGTGGAGCACTCGATCACCGAGGTCACCACCGACATCGACCTGGTCAAGGCGCAGATCCTGGTCGCGCAAGGCGGCCACCTCGAGGGCGAGAAGCCCGCCGAGGTCGGGCACGCGGTCGAGGCCCGGCTCAACGCCGAGGACCCGGACCGCGACTTCGCGCCGTCCCCCGGCCGCATCGTGCACCTCGACCTGCCGTCCGGCCCGGGCATCCGGGTCGACACCGGCGTGGCCGAGGGCGACACCATCCCGCCGGACTTCGACTCGATGATCGCCAAGATCATCGCCTACGGGCGCACCCGCGAGGAGGCCCTGGCCAGGCTCCGGCGCGCGATGGCCTCGACGACCGTGGTCATCGAGGGCGGTGCCTGCAACAAGAGCTTCGTGCTCGACCTGCTCGCCCAGCCCGAGGTCGTCGACGGCACCGGCGGGTGGGCGGACACCGGCTGGATCGACCGCGTCCGCGCCGAGGGCCGCCTGGTCGCCCATGCGCACGCGGGCATCGCCGTGGTCGCGGCCGCCATCGAGGCCTACCTCGAACGGCTGCAGATCGAGACCGCGCGACTGCTCGAGACCGCCCACGGCGGCCGGCCGTCGGCGTCGCACCAGGTCGGGGTGCCGGTCGAGCTCAAGCTGCGCGGCGTGCCCTACCAGGTCTCCACGGTCAACACCGGTCCCGGACGCTTCCGGGTGAGCGTGGCCTCCGGTGCCACGGAGCAGACCGTCGACGTCCAGATGGAGTCGATCGACGCCGTACGCCGTCGGCTCACCGTCGGCGGCCGGAGGTACCACCTCGTCACCGCCACCCACGGCCCGACCACGCTCGTCGAGGTCGACGGGGTCGCCCACCGGGTCAGCCGTGACGAGGGCGGCGTGCTCCGCTCACCCGCACCGGCACTGGTCGTCGCCACGCCCGTCAGCGTCGGTGACGAGGTCGAGGCGGGCGCCGCGGTCGTCGTGCTCGAGTCGATGAAGATGGAGACGGTCGTGCACGCGCCGTTCGCCGCGCGGGTCAAGGAGCTGCTCGTGATCACCGGCAGCCAGGTCGACACGGGCGGTGCCCTGATCAAGCTGGAGGCGCTCGAAGAAGGTGCCGAGGAGGCCGTCGCCGAGGTCGGCCCCGACCTCGAGCTGCCCGCCGCCGACGAAGGCATGGACCCGGAGGCTCGGGGAGCGCGGGCCAGGGCCGCCCTGACCGCGGTGGTGCTCGGCTACGACGTACCGCCCGAGGACCAGGACGCTGCCCTCTCGGAGTACCTCGCCGTCCGTGACGAGGTGCGCGTCGACGGCGAGTCGGTGCTGGCCGACGAGCTCGACCTGCTGACGATCTTCGCCGACCTCGCCGAGCTGAGCCGCAACCGGCCGGTCGACGAGGACCGCCAGACCGAGCTGCGGGTGCACAGCTCGCGCGAGCACTTCCACACCTTCCTGCAGAGCCTCGACGTCGAGCGTGGCGGCCTGCCCGGAGCAGTTCCGCGACCGCCTCGAGCGTGTGCTCGTGCACTACGGCGTGGAGGACCTCGAGCGCACCCCCGAGCTGGAGGCGGCCGTCTTCCGCATCTTCCTGGCGCAGCAGCGCTCCACGCCCGAGGTGGCCCTCGCGTCCGCCGTGCTCGGGTGCTGGAGCGACGAGACCCCGCCGACCGGGCCGCTCGCGGTCCGCGCCCGAGCGCTGCTGGAGCGGCTCGGTCGCGTCACCCAGTCGCGCTACCCGGTGATCGGCGACCTCGCCCGCAGCGTCCGGTTCCGCTGGTTCGACCAGCCTGCCGTGGACGCGGAGCGCTCCGACATCCTGCTCGGAGTCCGCGACGAGCTCTCGTCCCTCTCCGCCGCCGGCGACATCGCCGACCGGGCACGTCGGATCGAGGCCCTGGCAGCCATCCCCGAGCAGATCGTGCGCTTCCTGGCCGAGCGGCTCGAGAGCGGCGTACCGGCTCGCGAGCCGATGCTGGAGGTGCTCGCCCGGCGCCACTACCGCGAGTACGACCTGCGCGACCTGCAGTCCCTGGAGACAGGTGCGCGACCGGTCGTGGTCGCGGGCTACACGCTGGACGACCGGCCGACCCGACTGGTGTCGGCGGTCGGCACGGTCGACGAGCTGGGTGACCCGCCGGCGACCTCGTCACCACCGCTGACCGGTCACGTCGAGAGCCGCGGGGCGGAGCGAGGAGGCGGTGGCCGACCTCTACCTGCACTGGGCCGATGCCCCCGAGGCGGCCGACGAGACGAGCGAGCGGCTCCAGGTCCTGCTGTCGGGGCTGCCGGTGGCTCGCGACGTACGACGCGTCTGTGTCGCTGTCTGCTCGGGCGGCGACCGCCCGGTCGGCTACTACGTGTTCCGTCCCGCTGCCGACGGCCCGGACGGCAACAACACGGTGGTCGAGGACGACCTCACCCGCGGTGTGCACCCGATGGTCGGTCGGCGCCTGAACCTCTGGCGGCTGCGCAACTTCCACGTGACCCGTGTCGAGGCACCCGAGGACGTGCTGCTCTACGACTGCGTCGCCCGGGAGAACCCCGCCGACCGACGACTGGTCGCCCTCGCCCAGGTGCGCCAGATGTCCGTGGTGCGCGACGAGTCGGGCACGGTCACGGCCCTGCCGCACGCCGAGCGCGCGGTGGAGAACTGCCTGGAGTCCATCCGACGGGCTCGTGTGGCCCGCGGGAGCGCCGGCGCGAAGCTCGACATGAACCACGTCTGGGTCCACGTCTGGCCGGTCGTCGACGTCGACGAGATCGGCCTGACCGCGCTGGGCGCCAAGATCAGCCCGCTCACCGACGGCGCCGGTATCGAGGAGGTCGTGGCCGAGGGCCGGGTGGCCGTCCCGGACGGCGACCCGCTTCCGGCCGGCCGTGCGCTTCGGTGCGCAGCCGGGCGCCGGGGTGGTGTCCAGCGTCGAGGAGCCGCCGACCGAGCTGCTCAGCCCGCTCGACGACTACGCCTCGAAGGTGGTCCGGTCCCGTCGTCGTGGACTCGTCTACCCCTACGAGCTCAGCGCCGTGCTGACCGGTCCCGGTGGCTCGCTCGTCGAGTACGACCTCGACGACGCCGGCGAGCTGGTCCCGGTCGACCGCCCGCGTGGCCTCAACAAGGCCGGCATCCTCGCCGCCGTGGTGACCACGCCCACCCCGCTGCACCCCGAGGGCGTCACCAGGGTGGTGCTCTGCGGGGACCCCACCAAGTCGCTGGGCTCGGTGGCCGAGCAGGAGTGCCTGCGGGTCATCGCGGCGCTCGACCTCGCCGAGCGGATGCAGGTGCCCGTGGAGTGGTTCGCGCTCTCCGCCGGTGCCCGGATCTCGATGGACTCCGGGACCGAGAACATGGACTGGGTCGCGAAGGCGCTGCGCCGGATCGTGGAGTTCACCCAGGACGGCGGCGAGATCAACGTCGTGGTCGCGGGCATCAACGTCGGCGCCCAGCCCTACTGGAACGCCGAGGCCACGATGCTGATGCACACCAAGGGCATCCTGGTGATGACGCCGGAGAGCGCGATGGTGCTCACCGGCAAGCAGTCGCTCGACTTCTCCGGTGGCGTCTCGGCCGAGGACAACTACGGCATCGGCGGCTACGACCGCGTGATGGGTCCGAACGGGCAGGCGCAGTACTGGGCGCCCGACCTCGCCGGCGCGTTCGGCGTGCTGATGGCCCACTACGAGCACACCTACGTCGTACCGGGGGAGGAGCGGCCGCGCCGGGTCGTCACCACCGACGACGCGGACCGCGACATCTCGTCGTACCCCGCACGAGATGGAGGGCAGCGACTTCCGCACGGTCGGGGAGATCTTCTCGTCCGCGACGAACCCGGACCGCAAGAAGGCCTTCGACATCCGCACGGTGATGCGCGCGGTGGCCGACCAGGACCACGCCACGCTCGAGCGCTGGGCCGGCATGGCCGACGCGGACACCGCTGTGGTCCAGGACGCCCACGTCGGCGGCTACCCGGTGTGCCTGCTCGGCATCGAGTCGCGGTCCGTACGCCGCAGCGGCTTCCCGCCCACCGACGGACCGGACACCTACACGGCCGGGACGCTGTTCCCGCGGTCGTCGAAGAAGGCTGCGCGGGCGATCAACACGGCCAGCGGCAACCGTCCGCTCGTCGTGCTGGCGAACCTGTCCGGCTTCGACGGGTCGCCGGAGTCGATGCGCAACCTGCAGCTCGAGTACGGCGCCGAGATCGGCCGCGCGATCGTCAACTTCGAGGGACCGATCGTGTTCTGCGTGATCTCGCGCTACCACGGCGGTGCTTTCGTCGTGTTCTCCAAGGCGCTCAACCCGAAGATGACCGTGCTCGCGCTGGAGGGGTCCTTCGCCTCCGTCATCGGCGGTGCGCCCGCAGCAGCGGTCGTGTTCACCGGTGAAGTGGACAAGCGCACGGCCTCGACCCCGGCGATGAGGGCCCTGGACGACCGCATCTCCGGCGCCACCGGGTCGGAGCGGATCAGCCTGGTCATCGAGCGGTCCGAGCTGCGCGCCGCGACCCGGGCCGAGAAGATCAGCGAGGTCGCCGCCGAGTTCGACGGGATCCACAACATCCACCGCGCCGTCGACGTCGGCTCGGTGGACGCGGTGATCCCCGCGGCCCGCCTGCGTCCGGAGATCATCGAGGCGATCGAGAAGCACCTGGACCCGGAGGCCTGAGCCGAGGCCGAGCGACGATCCACTGGTCCCGGGAGCTCACCAGGCGCCGGGGAAGCGTGCGGAACCGGCCACCACCACGATGACGGCCACGACGGAGATCGCCGCCACGAGGAGAAGCTCCCGTCCGAGGTGCCGCGACGACCCGACGATCAGCAGAGCGAGCCCGACCAGCGCCACCGCGGCCGGTAGCGCCGGAAGGGGAACCAGCGGCTGCACCACGCTGGCGGCGAGACCGAGCACGACCCCGGAGACGACCGCACGTCGTACGGCGATCGGGCGGTCTCCGCGGGGAAGTCCCACGACCGTGACCGCGCCCCCGGTGGGCAGCTGGCCGGGCGCGAGAGCCCGCAGCAGCAACGTCGAGGTCGCGGTGTCCGACACCACGACGACGTCGCGGAACCGGTCGTCGAGGGCGTAGCGGCGGACCAGCGCGTCCAGCTGGTCACCGCGATCGGCCCGGGGATAGCTGGTCGGCGTCAGCAACGTCTCCGGCTTCGGTTCGACGTCCAGGAGGCGCACCACCCGCGCAGCTTCGGGCGTCGGCGCGGTGAGGACCACGGCGGCACGCTCCAGGTCCTCGCGGATGCGCTCCAGCTCGGCCTCGGCCGCGACGGTGCTGACCACGAAGATGCGCTGGCGGCCTGGCACGCTCGTGACGATAGCCCGGCGCAGTGCTGGGCAGACCCTCGCTCCCGGTTCAGCGAACCACGAGACAGAACCGATGCCCTTCCGGGTCGGCGTAGACGCGCCACGGGACGGGCTCGCCACCCGGGCCAGGGCGCCGAGACCACCGCTGTCGGAGGTAGCTGCCGCCCGAGTCGAGCACGGCACGGTGAGCAGCCTCGAGATCCTCGACCAGGACGTCGAAGTGAACCCCTTCGTCGCCCTGAGCACGGCGTTCGGTCCGCTGGAACGACATCCGTTGCCCGTGTGGCGGCGGTTCGAGGGTGATCCATCCGTCGTACCACTCGGTGGGGGTGCCACCGAGCAGTCGTGCCCAGAACCGTGACAGCTCCTCGGGTTGCGAGGTGTCCAGGACGATCTCTCTCACCCAACCGATGGGGGAACCCTCACCGACGTGCGTCATGCGTGAAGCCTCGCAGACGAAGGGCGTCGCCTGAACTGGCGGACGAGTGCCGCTACGGCACCCGGGTGCGCCGCCGGGCCAGTCGACTCATCGAGAAACCCGCCAGCAGGCCGAGCAAGCCACCCACGAGGGCCGCCGGAACGCCGACCTCGACGACCGCGAACCAGGCGGTCGGAGGGTAGGCGTCGAGGCCGAGCGCCAGTCCGACGACACCACCCACCGTGCCGAGCACCAGACTGCCCACGAGCATGCCGGCCACCGGGGTCGGCACCTGCCTCAAGGCCTCGCGTGGCCACGACATGCCTGCACGTTAGCCAGGTGCGGCCGCACGGTCATCAGTGAGCGGCGAGCACAGTGCTCCGACCCGCAGGGCCCATGCCGACGTGTGCCGGTCGAAATACTGCAGCAGGGCAGGACGTTGCGGCGGCTAGAGGGTTGGCCTCGATCTCAGCTCGGCAGGGAGACCTCATGTCAAGGATCAGCGTGTTGGGCGGCACTGGATACGCGGGCAGCGCCGTGGTGGCCGTCGCGGTGGCTCGTGGCCACCAGGTGACGTCGTTCAGTCGGCACGAGCCGGTGGACAAGCTCGAGGGCGTGGAGTACGTGATCGGGTCGGTGCTCGAGCCCGAGGTGCTCGAGGCATCGGTGACGGGGTACGACGTGGTGATCGAGGCCGTCTCACCGCGGGGCGACATGGCCGGCGAGGAGGAGGGGCTCGTCGACCGGCTGATCGACCTGACCTCCGGCACGGGTACGCGGCTGGGTGTCATCGGTGGCGCCTCCTCGCTCCTCGTTGAGGAAGGTGGCCCACGGCTGTACGACGTCAGCGAGACGCCACCGGAGGTGCGCCCCGAGGTCGAGACCGGCATGGCGATGCTGGAAGCGTTGAAAGCAGCGCCGTCGGACGTGGACTGGTTCTACGTGAGCCCACCCGCGTCGTTCGGCGCCTGGGCGCCTGCACCCGACACGGGCAGCTACCGGCTGAGCGAGGACGTCCTGCTCAAGGACGATGCCGGCAGCTCGACCATCTCCGCTGTCGACCTCGCCCGCGCCATCGTCGACGAGATCGAGCAACCGCAGTTCCGCCGACGCCGGTTCCACGCCGCACACTGACCCACTCGGTCCGGATGGTCGAAGCCCGCTACCTTCGCGAGGTGGAGATCACCACGCGCATCAGGTCCGGTCACGGCGACTTCGTCCTCTTCGCGATCACACCGCCGAGGCGGTCGACGCCCGCCGAGCGACTCCCGGAGATCGCGCGCGCCACGGTCGAGCGGCTGGACCACCTCGACCTCGACGGACTGGTCCTGTACGACATCGACGACGAGAGGTCCCGCAACCCGGTCGAGCGCCCGTTCCCCTTCAGCCCGACCGTCGACCCGTCCGACTACCGGGCGGAACACCTCCAGGCGTGGCGAACGCCGGCCATCGTCTACCGCGCGGTCAGCAAGTACCAGCGCGAAGAGCTGCGAACGTGGCTCACCGAGCAGGATCCCGGCCGGACATTGGCCGTGCTGGTCGGCGCCGCCTCCAGCGGCACCACCCCGCCCGTGAGCCTCGCCGATGCGCAGGCGCTGCGGGCGGAGGTGAACCCGGAGCTGCTGCTCGGAGGAGTGGCGATCCCCGAGCGGCACAGCCGCCGCGAGAACGAGCACCTGCGCCTGATCGCGAAGCAGGAGGCGGGCTGCCGGTTCTTCGTCTCCCAGGTCGTCTACGACCTCAACGCCGTGAAGAACCTCGCCTCCGACTACCGCTACGAGTGCGAGTCCCGTGGCCTGGCCCCGGTCCCGATCGTGTTCACGTTCTCCGTGTGCGGCTCGATGAAGACCCTCGAGTTCCTGCGCTGGCTCGGCGTCGACGTTCCTCGATGGATCGAGAACGACCTCCGGCACTCGACCAACCCGTTGGCGGCCTCCCTGGAGCAGGCGCAGGCGGCGGCCGTCGAGCTGATCGACTTCTGCCGCCGCCTCGGAGTGCCCTTCGGCCTCAACGTGGAAAGTGTCTCCATCCGTCGTGAGGAGATCGAAGCCTCCGTGGACCTCGCTGCTCGACTGACGACCTGCCTACGGGCCTAGTTCGCCGCCCGGATGGTTCCGGGACGGGGGCCTGGGCGACACTGGCAGGGTGCGACTGCACCACCGATGGGACGACGACGACCGTCCCGAACCTGACCTGACCGATCCCGCGACGGCCGCGGCGTTGACCCGAGCCGCTCGCGGCGTACGTATGGTCAAGCTGATCCACCTGGCCCTGCTGGCCCTCGGGATAGGCCTGCTCGCGCTCGCGCTGCTCTTGCGGGTGAACTGACCTCTGCCGCAGCTCATGCATCACCCGGCGTCAGCGGCATGAGGGGACGTTCAGCTGGCGCCCACGGTGTGGAGGAGGTGGCACTCCGGGAACCGGTGGTGGTCCACGGTGGGTTGCGTGATCAGTCGCCAGCGCTCGGTCAGTCCAGCGCGTGCAAGGGCGGCGGCCATCGCGTCAGGTTTCCAGCGCCAGGCGCGAGCGACGGCGTGGTCGAACTCTTCTACGTCCACCGGCTCATCGGAGTCCAGAGCCTGGAACGCGGTCAGCACGACGCCACCAGGTTGAAGGCGAGCTGCCCAGGACGACAGCACGGCAGGCATCTGGTCGGGAGGGACGTGGATGAGGCTGTAGCGAGCCAGTACGCCGGAGAACGCCTCGGCGTCCACTCCATGAAGAAGCGCGTCATCCTGCACCAGCTCCAGTGACGGGAAGCGCCGGCGCGCGTGTTCGAGCATCCCGCTGGACGGTTCTGCTCCGATGACCCTGAAGCCCCTCGATGCCAAGTCATCGGATTGGTGCGCCGTGCCGCAGCCGACGTCGACCACCGGACCACGAGGGTCGAGATCGCGGAGGGCATCGGCGAACATGTCGATGGCGGACCGCTCGACTTGCGAGACGTAGCCGGTAGGGAACGTCTGGTCGTACAGCTCGGCGAGAGCGTCATACCCGGGCTGCTTTCTCACCGAAGCACGTTACCGCCCACAGATCGATCCGGATTCTCTGTCCTCCGGTCCGAGGGTCAGCCGGTGAACGCCGTCATCCGAATCGAGACAAGCAGTCCCGGGATCTCAGCTCCGAGCTTGGCCGCATAGCGGGTCGGCGGGCCCGCAGGAAACCACGAGGCGTACTCCTCGTTCATGCCGGCGAAATCGTTCGGGCTGGTGAGCAGAACGCCTACCTCGACCACATCATCGAGGCTCGCGCCACCCGCCTGCAGGATGGCCTCGCAATTGGTGAGTGCTTGGCGGGTCTGGGCTTGGATGGTGTCGCCGGCCAAGCCGCCGGTGGTGGGGTCGATGCCAGGCGTTCCGGAGACGAACACGTACGACCCAGCCTTGACTCCCTGGCTGTAGAGCGGCGAAGCAGGCGCGTTCGTGGTCGTGATGATCTGCCGCGGCATGTCGTTCCTCCTCAGTCGATCTCACATGGTCTCAGGTTGGCTTGCCCGTGCGCTCGTCGCCATGAGCGCCCTGATCGCCGGCAGATCCGCGCGCGCTGACGCGCACACCGTGCGGCAGTTCCGGACGTCCCACGTGCAAGGTTGGCCCCGGCCGATTGGCCGCTGGCGACTTCCGAGTGCGTGCCACCGGATCTAGTGTGTCGGGGTGCATCCGCTTAGCGAGCCCGCCCTGACGCGTCCCCTCGCCACCCTGGCCTCGGAGCTTCCCTCGGTGCGCCCTCCTGCTGTGGACAATGCAGGGGTGGACCCAACGGGCGCAGCGATGATCCAGGAATTTGGATTGCCGATCTGTCCAGGGATTCATTTCACCCCTGCCGATCGGTGGGAGTGCGACGGCGAGCTCAATGCGGTGGTCGTTGGCGAGACGGTGAATCACCAGCAGTCCTTGGACGTTGAGACAGGCATCGTGTGGGCGGTACCAACTCGGCTGCACCTCACGGAGACGCTGTTCGTCAACTCGGCGTTGGTCAACTTCGTCGACTTCATGTGGCGGTGGGCAAGCCTGGATTCGGTACTTGACGAGCTCAGCCATGACATCGAGTCCTTCGACGTCACCGACGACTTCTTGGCATTCGTGCACGAGAACGACCCGGCCCCGGCGGGTGCCGAGTCGTTTTGGGTGTCGTGGGCCGACACCGAGTGAGCTTCTCTGCGGGACGCGATCTCTCACCTCGATTCGCCCGAGTTGCGGCAGGACCGGTCGTTCGTTCGCGGCGCGACTCCGGGTCTACTTCCAGCACTTCTCGAACCCTTGCGGGACGGCCCGTGAATCGCCTTACCGGCTGCACGGCCGCGAAGGCGAGAACTCAGTGTGGGTGATGCCTTCGGAGGTCGGCCGGCCCGGATCGCGCCCAGGGGTCCCGGCCCGTTACCGTGCCTTCGACCTCACGTGGGAACCGTCAGTCCCTCAGTACACGAAGGCAACTGGTTTACCGCAGCGCGGCAGAAGCGGGCGAATGCCATCTACAGCCGGATCAGCAGGACTTTGACCGGCGTCGATCATCTGGCCGGACCGGCACCACCCGATCCGACGGGCCCGCAAGTGCGTCCTGGAAGGCTGCCGCGGCGGCGTGCTGGCGGCCGCGGGGGTAGGCGCGACGCAGTACCTCGATGGCGTCGTCTCGTCGCTGAACATTGAGCAGCAACCCGCACAGGAGCCAGCCGGTGTCGGCCGGGTCCTGGCCGTACCTGGCCACGGTTGACTCGAAGCGATCAGAGGCCCACGCTTGCGCGCTGTCGCGGCAGCCGAGCTGTGCGAGCACTGGCAGCGCGCGGTCGGTGAGGGCACGCAGCACCGGTTCTTCGAGAGCAAGGACGTCTCCCGCGCCGGTGAAGCTCCACACCTTGCTCGGCATGTCGCTCGACGGGGCGAAGATGGGAATGACCACTTGGGTCCGGTCGCGCGCGAGGTCCGCCGTCATGCCGGGTACCAGCGCCGCCTCGACCGCGGGCAGGCGTGACGTCACTGAGAGGGTCAGCTGAGCGCCGGAACGAAACGACGGCGGGCGGACGTAGAAGTCGAATCTGATGCTTTGGACCGCATCCGGCAGTCGCCTGGCGAACGTCCAGCCGCGGCGGGTGAAGCCCTCAGCGCTCAGCAGCTCAGCGATGGCTGCACCGAGGAGGGGTTCTGCGGCGGCCCGGTACTCCTGCCGGCTCGGCAGAGAACTCGTCGGTCTCCCTTCCGGTGCTGCGGCCAGTGGCCTGCCAGGGAAGGTCGCGCTGGTGTCGTCCCATTGGTAGTTGCCCCGCCACACGGCCTCACCGTCGCGGCTGTGTTCCTCCAGCCAGCCGGTGAAGGCCGCGGCCACCCGCTCCCGGGACACCGACCGGGTCTGGACGTGGGTGTCCACCGATCCCTCGCGCAGCTCGAGCTGGTAGCTGCTATCGGGGCGCAACCAGACCTGGATGTACACCTCAGGATCATCCAGGCTCTGCAGCAGCGCGTGACCGTCACGCGGCAGCGTCTCGATCACCGCCAGGACGACTTCCGGTTCCGGCGCGCGAACGCTGCGGTGCGAGGTCGCAGTCAAGCGGTAGCGAGGCTGGGCGGCACGACTCATGGGCGCCATTGTGCGCCGAACCGCGCGCAGGTGCTCGCGCATCGGCACCGTCCACGGCAGTCGAGGACGTTCGGCGTGCGACAGGTCACCTTCCCCGGGGTCCCTCGTGACCGTATTGGTCGAGGTAGCCGCAGAGGTACCCGGCGCGGCTGAGGAGCACAGGGCGAGGCCACGTTAACTGGGGTTCTCGCCCTTTCCGAGCGGGTGGCACGGAGGCCCCGAGCTGCGCCATGCTGACTTGGTTGGCCGAATATCGCTCGTGTCCATCGCTGACCTGCACGCCGCCGCCTTCTTCAAAGAGGCCGTGGACCGGGGCGCCGTGTGGGTCCTACGGATCGACGACGACGAGGGTCCGGGCTACGCGCAAGCGGGTACCAAGGCCGGTGAGGTTGCAGTCGGTCTGTGATCCACCGAGAACAGGGCCGCGAAGATCGCCTCGACCGTCCCTGCGTACACGGGGTACCGCCCTGAACGGCTCACTCTCGATGAACTGCTGACCAACTGGTTGCCCGACCTGGACGCCGCATCCGAGAACGTCGGTCTGGTCGGGTCCCAGAGCCCAAGGGGCGAGAGTGACAACCTACGCGTTGGTGTACGGACTCAGGAAGCGCCTGTGGGATCTTGGACGCCCCGAGCGCGAAGCTCGACGTGCCGCCGAATGGGGAAGCTGAGCCCACACGAACGACAGCCCCCCGCCTGGCCGTTGACGCTTTGACGCTCAGCAGTCACTGAGGCGCTCTGACGGCGCCGTTCGTGCCCTACGAGGACCTCCAAAGTCGTCACGCCGAATGGGTGCATGCGTCGCGCACGCGCACGCGGGCACATCCCGGGGACAGACACGGCAGTCTTCCAATGGGCAGACACCTCTCCCAGCAAGTTGCCGACCGGAAGCCTGAGGCCAACCCGAACGAGTTCAAGATCACGAAGAGCACACCGAAACCGTTGATCGGGACGCTCTGACTCGTCATATCGCACTCCTTCTCACGGGCGACCACCCCCACCAAGCACCCGTCCACGACCACGTGTCCTCATCCCAAGTGGGGGATACCCGACGACCGCTCCGGCAATCCGCACATCGGCATGACAGCGCGGATCGCGGCATGTGCAGAAGCAACCTGTCACGGACCGGCACCTGACAAGCAAACCGCTGTACGGTGGATTGCCTCAGAGGCTGCAGCCATCATGGCCGACCCCGGGACGCTCTGGGTCTCGACAGAGGGGCCGCCATGATCCTGACCGTTGAAGATCTCGCTGGCCAGTATCACCAGGCCTGGGCGGACCACGAGCCCACGGCGATTGCAGCGTTGCACACCGGTGACTCGGTCTTCCACATGCACGGGGTTGCTCCAGAGGCGGTGGGACGAACGGCTGTCGTCGCGCTTGTCACTACCCTGGTCAACCTCGTGCCAGACCTCGCCTTCGCTCTGAAGCGGGGGTACTTGGGGAGCGATCACATGGTGATCGAGTACGCCATGAGTGGCAACGTAGGCGGCGCACCCTTCGTGTGCGATGGTGCCGACGTCATCGCCGTGAGCGATGGCTTAGTCGCGCGCAAGGACACGTACTTGGACCTGATCGCCCTCGTCAGTCAGGTCGGGCCGCTCCCAGACCTGACCACCCTGGCCTAGGGCGACGTGGGCAGTCGCTCGCGGCGTCGCCATGGAGATCCTGCGTACGAACCGTTGACCGTCTGAACCCGCAGGCATGTCCGGAGGAGATGCGCGGGCGACTGGATGGATGACCCCTGACTTCTCTGTGCCACGCTGACCAGATGGAGCAGTCCGAAGCGATCGCGCAGATGCTGGAAGCTTTCGATGCCGTCTTCGAGACCTATGTCGACGGAGAGAGTCGAACCTGGATTTCTGGAGGAGCTCGCGGAGGCGGTTGAGGAGAGAACGCCGATCATCCTTCCGGATGAAGCTTTCTAGCGCCGAGCGGGTCAGCGCTTCCGGCCCTGGCCACCCGGATCTCACCAGAGCACTCAGTTCGCATCCGTACCGCGATCTCGTCAGGGGACGACCACGATCTTCCCCACGTGGGCTCTCCGCGCGAGCTCACGTTGAGCCTCGGCGACGTCAGTCAGGGCGAAGGTCGCGGCGATGACGGGCCGGACGCTGCCCCGGCGTGCGAGGTCCACCAAGAGGTCGAAGATCCGCGGCGTGTGCATCGTCGACCCCACCAGTGCGATGTTGGCGAGGTAGAGGCGTCGTACGTCGAGCTGCACGTCCCAGCCGTCCAGCGCGCCAGCCACCACCCAGCGACCACCGGGGCGCACCAGGTCCAAGCCCGCGCCCAGCGTGGGACCGGCGACGACGTCGATGACGACGTCGTATCCCTGGGGTGCGGCCTGCGCCAGGTCCGCAACGACTTTTCCCCGGCCGCGGTCCACGACGAGGTCCGCTCCGGCCGTGCGGACCGCGTCGGCCTTCCCTCCTGAGCACACCGCCACCACCCGGGCACCGCGAGCGCGTGCCAGCTGCACGGCCGCGAGTCCCACCCCGCCGGAGGCGCCGGTGACGACCACGGTGTGCCCCGGGGTGACACCACCCCGCTCGAGCATGCCCAGGGCGGTGCCGTAGGCGATCGGTAGTGCTGCCAGCTGCTCGTCGCTGAGAGGCGAGCCGTCGACCGGGTGCGCCCGTTCCCCGGGCACCACGACGTACTGCGCGAAACCTCCGTCACGTTCACTGCCGAGCACATCGATCGGGTGTGCGTCCGGAGCCTCATCGTCGTAGAGCGCAGGGTCGACGAGTACTCGCGTCCCCACGAGCCCTCCCTCCTCCGCGTCTCCGACGGCGACGACGGTTCCCGCGACGTCGCCCCCTTGGATCCGCGGGAAGTCCAGCGGGCCGCGCCAGCCAGCCTTGGCGTCAGGGCCGCTGCCGGAGCCGTACGAGCCTTCTCGGGTCCAGAGATCGGTGTTGTTGCATCCGGCGGCGAGCACCTCCACCAGAACCTCGCCGGCCCCGGGTCGCGGCAAGGCCACGTGGCGCAGCTCGATCGCGTCCAGCCCGCCGTGGTGAGTGGTCACCGCGGCCAGCATGGTGTCCGGGAGCTGCGCCTTCCCGGCTTCAGTTCGCGCACTGCTCGAGGGCATGGCTCAGGATGGCAGAACCAGGGAGACGGGACCCGTTCCAGCCCGAGGCGGGAGAGACGCGCGCGCCCCATCACCCGGTCACCTGCTCGGCCGACCGTCAGGCCAGAAGAGCCTGGAGCTCCTCGTCGGGTCCTCGGAAGGCGGAGTAGAAGGGCACGCCGTCGCCCGCATCGCCGAGCGGGGGCAGGTGGGGCTGGGGTGGATCCGGAGCGGCCGACACGTAGGTGTGCCCGGTGGGGGTGGTGATCAGCGCCTCGTGTCGGTCGCTCGGCAGGGGGTGGGCTCGCCAGCCGGCGGCTTCCTTGGCGTAGTTGCACGCCTCGAACCGCGCAGCCAGGAGTGGGGGACGTCGCTAGATGAGAGAGGACGGTGATCGAACTGTGTTCGATGTGACCAAACAGGCACACGGTGGCAAGCCCACCGATCCCATCTGTGGACAGCAGCCCTCAGGCGATCGGCTTCGCCTGGAGGACGACGAAGGCGGCTGCGACGTCGGCGTCGGGGTCGTGGGACAGCGACACGAGGATGTCGTAGTCGGCCATCGAGTCGGCGATGGCGCCGTGCAGGCGGATCGCCGGCCGTCCCCAGGCGTCGGTGCGGACCTCGATCTCGCGGAGGTCGACGTGTTCCGGGTCGATCACCTCGGGGTGGCCGAAGCAGGTGCTCGACCAGGCCTTCACCACGGCCTCCTTGGCCGCCCACCGGGCGGCAAGGCTCTGCGCCTCGGGACCGTCGCCGGCCCGAGCTGCGCGCCGCTCGCCGGGAGTGAACACCCGCGCGAAGCGGGTGCCACTCTCGGCGAGCTGCTCGGCGAAGGCCGAGATGCCGACGACGTCGATGCCGACGCCGACGGCGTTCTCGAGCTCGGTGCCGGGTGCGATCATCGGGTCGTCGCCGCCGTGGTGGCGTAGACCCCGTCGTCCCCGAGCCGTGCCTGCGGGTCGACCAGCATCGCGGTCTCGTCGGCCTTGGTCTGCTTGACGTCGCTGTCGGCGAAGCGTCGCTGCTCGGCCTTCTTGAACAGCGGGTCACCGCCGCACATCGCGTCGAGACGGCGGGCCTCACCGGCGACCAGACGGGCTGTCGCCTGCTGCATCCAGGCGTCGCGCTGGCTCGGCGAGAGCGCGGCCACGAACGCACCGGGGTGCGCTACCGCGACCATCGCGGACACGTGGCCGAAGCCGAGGCTGGTCAGCAGACCCGCACGGAACGGGCCGGTCTGCAGCGACTCGCGCAGCCAGACAAGGTGCTCGTTCTCCGACAGCGCCTCGTCGACGCAGTCCAGACCGCGGTTCGGCGGCAGCGTGCCACCGGCCAGCATCTGGCACAGCCCGATCAGCTGGAAGGCGGCGGCGCCGCCCTTGGCGTGACCGGTCAGCGACTTCTGGCTGACCACGAACAACGGCGAGCCGACGGTGCGACCCAGCGAGGCCGCCAGCTTCTCGTGCAGCTGGGACTCGTTGGGGTCGTTGGCGGCCGTCGAGGTGTCGTGCTTGGAGACCACCGCGAGGTCGTCGGCACCCAGGCCGAGAGCCGCGAGGCCCTTGGCCAGCGGCGACTCGGCGCCACCGATGCCGGCGCCCAGCGCGCCCATCCCCGGTGCGGGGATGGAGGTGTGGATGCCGTCGGCGAAGGAGCCGGCGTAGGCCACGACGCCCAGGACGGGCAGGCCCATCTCGGCCGCGACGTCACCGCGGGCGAGTACGACGGTGCCGCCGCCCTGGCCCTCGACGAACCCGCCGCGGCGGCGGTCGTTGGGCCGGCAGACGTGCCGCTCGTCGATGCCCTTGGCGAGCATCTCGGCGGTGTCGGCGGTCGCGCTCATGTTGCCGAAGCCGAGGATGCCCTCGATGCCGAGGTCGTCGAACCCGCCGGTCACGACGACGCTGGCCTTGTCGAGGCGGATCTTGTCCACACCCTCCTCGACGCTGACGGCAGCGGTCGCGCAGGCGGCGACCGGGTGCACCATCGCGCCGTACCCACCGAGGTAGGACTGCACGGTGTGCGCCGCGATCACGTTCGGCAACGCCTCCTGGAGCACGTCGTTCGGGGGCTGCTCACCGAGCAGCGCGTCGACGTACATCCTCCGGGTGGACTGCATCCCCCCGATGCCGGTGCCCTGGGTGTTCGCGAACTTCGTCGGGTGGATCCAGCGCAACAGCTCGGCGGGCTCGAAGCCCGAGGAGATGAACGCGTCGACCGTGGCCACGAGGTTCCAGGCAGCGAGCCGGTCGACCGACTCGGTCATCGAGCCGAGGCCCCAGACTGCGGGGTCGAACCCGTCCGGGATCTGCGCACCGACGAAGCGGGAGAGCTTGAACCGGCGCGGCACCCGGATCTGGCCGCCCGCAAGGCGGGTCACCAGCCAGTCGCCGTCCTCGGTGGCGGCGATCCGGGTGTGCTTGGGATCGGCCTCGACGAACGCGTCGGCCTCGTCCTTGGTGCGTACGACGAACGACGTGTCCTCCTCGAGGAAGACCGGCACCATCAACGGAGCGGTGTTGTCCACCATCGACCCGTCGTCGCGGTAGCGGCGGATGCCGACGTTGGCCTCGATCTGCTCGCCGTACTTCTCGACGACCTCGGCCTCGGTGAGCGCCTCGCCGGACTCCGCGTCGTGCCAGCCGGCGACCGGGACGTTCTCCCAGACGATCAGGCCGGTGGTCCACGCGAGCTCGAGCACGCCGGCCGGGGACAGGTGGTCCTCGACCTCGAGCTCGAAGCGGGTGCGCGAGGAGCCCAGCGGGCCGACCTCTCCGGCACCCACGATGACGACCATGTCCTCGAGCGAGGACTTCGTCTCGGGCCAGTCCATCGTGGGCTGCGAGACGGCGTACCCGGCGGGGTGCGTCAGCGCGAACAGCGCCTCGTCCTCGTCCTGGTCCTCCGTCGAGGCAGCCGCCTCGGCTGCCTCCCGCGCCTCACGGGCGAGGGCGGCGAGGTCGAGATCGGCCTCGCCGAGACCACCGGTCAGGTCCTTCACGATCGGTGCGTCGGCCGCTGCCTCGCGGGACTCGGAGCCGCACAGCTCGAGCAGCTCGGCGGCCATCTCCTGCGGGCTCCAGGTGCGGACCCCGGCCTCGGTGACGGCGTCGACCAGCGGGTCGTTGTGACCCATCAGGCCGGTGCCTCGGACCCAGCCGATGTGGGCGTGCACCAGCGAGACGCGCTTGGCCCACTCCTTCTCGGCGTGCCAGCGGGTGACGAACGCGTCGAAGGCGGCCTTGGCCTCGCCGTAGGCGCCGTCGCCGCCGAAGCGGCCGCGGTTGGGCGAGCCGGGGAGCACGACGTGCATCCGGCGGCCGATCTTGTGGTCGGCGCCCTCGGCAGCCAGACCGGTGACCAGGCGCTCCACGCCCCAGAGCAGGATGCGGAACTCGACCTCGGCGCGCGAGCCGGCGTCGGCCGCGGTGCCCTGGACGGCAGGAGCAGCGAACGGGAAGACCAGCGTCGGCGACAGTGCCGGGCGCAGCTCGGTCTTCTGGCCGCCGGCGGACTCGACCACGGGGGAGGAGATCCACTCGACGAGCGCGTCCACGTCGGCGTACGACGCGAGGTTGGCCGGGAGCACCCACAGGGCGGCACCGGTCGACGCGTGGTCGCGGTAGAGGCCGCGGAAGAACGCGAGGCGCTCCTTGTCCAGGCGCGACGTGGTCGCCACGACGGTGGCACCGCCACGGAGCAGGTCGGCCACGACGGCGCCGGCGATCGAGCCGGGGGCAGCCCCGGTGACCACGGCGGTGTCGTCGGACCACTCCTGCGTGCCGTCGGCGGCCGAGACCGCGTCGTCGTAGAACGACACCAGGTCGGTGCGCTCCTTGCGGGCACGGTCCAGCCACCAGCCGGCCTGGGCGCGGGCGGCGTCGTCGAGGCCGGAGAAGCTGCGCTCACGGGCCTCGTCGTCACCGATCCAGACCCGGGCGAAGTCCTCGCGGACCGAGGCCCAGCGGTCGTCGAGCAGGACCGCGCGGCGGCCGTCGAAGGACGGCGAGACCTTGCGGGCCCAGTCCGAGCCGAGCTCGGACTCGACGAGCTTGACCAGCTCGGCGTCGAGGTCCTCGGACTCCTCCACGACGGGCTCGGCGAGACCGAGCTTGCCGAGCAGGTGCCGGGCCGTCGAGGCGAGGACGCCGTCGGGGCCGGTGATGGTGTCGCTGAGCTCGTCGAGCGCGGCGGAGTCGACCGTCCCGCCCTCGCCACCAGCGGCCGCGGGCATGCTCACCGAGACGCCCTGCGCGGAGCCGACGGCCTGGACGGCGTGGTCGACGACCGCGTTGAGGTCGCTGAGGTCCATGTCGTAGCCCAAGGACCCACCGCGGGTCGAGGACCCGTCGCGCAGGCCGGTGGCCAGCTCGGCGGACACGTGGGAGACCCAGCCGGGGCCGAGCTGCCAGGTGTCCTTGACGCGGTCGGCGATCGCTGCCGGCTTGCTGCCGGCCGCGCCGGCGAACTTGCGCAGCGTCTCGCTGACGGCCTCGGTCAGCACCGGTCCGAACGCGGAGTAGGTGCGGGCCAGCTTGGTGACGGTGCCGGCGAGCGCCTTCCAGTCCGCCTCGGCCGCGCCGTCGATGGCACCGAGCGACAGCTCCGCGCCCAGGTCGACGAGCAGCTGGTTGCGGCGCGAGGAGACGCCGTCGCACAGCGCCTCGATCGTGTCGGCGGCGCCGATCTGGTCGGGACGCACCTTCGTGCGCAGCGCGGTCAGGGTGGTGGTGGCGTCGGCGGCGGTGTAGCTGAGGTCCGCCGGACGCTCGGCACCGGCCGCTGCGACAGGGGCTGCCGGAGCGGCTTCGGCCTTCGGAGCCTCGGTGGCGGCCTCGGTGGCGGCGTCGGCCGTCCCGGCCTCGTCCTCCACCTCCGGCTCGTCATCGGCCATCGGGGTGTCCGTCGCGAAGACGACGGCTGCGTCACGCGAGGAGTTCACGATCTTCGGAGCGACCCCGTCGTACGACGCGAGCTTGGTCGTCTGCGAGGCCAGGTTGGCCAGCGTCGGCGCATTGGCCACACCGACCTCGACGAACTGCTCCATGCCGAGACCGCCGTGCTCGGGGGAACCGAACAGCAGGTCCTGGGTCTCGATCCAGCGCACCGGGCTGGCGAACTGCCAGGCGAGCAGCTCGATCAGCAGCTCGCGACCGAGGCGGGCCGGGTCGGCCTCCCAGTCGTCCCAGTTCTCGAGGGCCTCGCGGAGCACGGGTGCGTCGACGTACTCCGCCACCTCGGCGACGTAGTCACGGTCGAGCGTGAACAGGCGCGGCACCAGGTTGGGGATGTAGCGCCCGACCAGTACCGACGGGTCGATCGTCGTCGGCAGGAGCGAGTCGAGACGCGCCCGGAAGTCGGCCACGCCGGCGTGCAGCTCGGAGGAGTGGAACGGCACGTCGATGCCGGGGACGAGGATGTAGGCGGGCTTGCCGCCGACGCGCTCGCGGCGCTCCTCGACCTCCTTCTCCAGGGCCTTGAGACCGGCGACCGTCCCGGCGATGGCGTACTGCGAGCCACGCAGGTTGTAGTTGACGATCTGGATGAACTCGCCCGTGCGCTCGGCGATCGCGGCGACGAAGTCGGCGACGTCGTCGTCGGCCAGCTCGATCTGCGAGGGGCGGATCGCGGCCAGGCGGTAGTTGCTCCGGCCGGCGGAGTCGCGAGGCACCAGGTGGTGCATCGCCATGCCCCGCCGGAAGACGATCTCCAGCAGGGCCTCGAGGGGCAGGATGCCGGTGACCGCGGCGAGTGCGTTGTACTCACCGACGGAGTGACCGCAGGTGATGGCGTCCTCGACGAAGACACCGGCCTCGCGCATCTCGGCCACCTGCGCGACGGCCAGGGTGGCCATCGCGACCTGGGTGAACTGGGTCAGGAACAGCACGCCGTCCGGGTGGCGGTGCAGCTCACCGTCGGCCCACAGGTCGGTCGGGTTGTCCCGCACGACCGCGAGGATCGAGAAGCCGAGGGCCTCCCGGGTGTGCTGGTCGGCGCGGTCCCACACCTCGCGGGCCGCGGCGGAGCTGGACCGGGCGTCGAGGCCCATGCCCTGGCTCTGGATGCCCTGGCCGGGGAAGGCGTACGTCGTGCGCGGGGACGCCACGACGGCCTCGGCGACCATCGTCAGCTCGCCGTCCGCGCGGGCGGTCACCTCGACGACGGTGTCTCCACCGTCGACCCCGGTGCGCTCGACGGTGATCTCCACCTCGGCGCCGGGCTGCAGCGGGGCGACCCAGCGGGCCAGCCAGCTGCGGATCGAGCGGGCGTGGTGGGTGGCGCCGACGGAGGCGGCAGCGCGCTGCGCCACGGCGGAGAGCCACATGCCGTGCACGATCGGCGCGTCGAAGCCCGCGAGGCGGGCGGCGGCGACGTCGGTGTGCAGCGGGTTGTGGTCGCCGCTGACGGCGGCGAAGGCAGCCATGTGGTGCGGAGCGGTCACGGTGAACCGGTCCATCCGGGCGCGGGGCTTCTCCTCGGCGTCGGGCGCGACGGAGGTCGGGGCGACCAGGTCGGCCGCACCGACGCGGCCGCGCACCATGAAGCGCTCGTGCAGGGTGGCGAGACTCTGCCCGTCGTGGCATTGCCCTCGCTGACCCGCACGTCGACGGAGATCACCCGACCGGCGGTCGTCTCGAGGACGCCGGCGCGGGTCGCGGCCAGGGTCAGCTCGGTCCGGACGCCGTCGTGCTCGAGACGCTCGAAGCCGGGGGCCACCTCGATGCGGTGGTCCAGGTGGACGAGGTCGAGCAGTCCCTCGACCGGGCCGATGGCGGCGAACACCGCGGGCCAGGCCAGTCCGACGAGAGCGTCGGGAACGGCCTGCTCCTGCGGGTCGGCGACGGCGTCGCCGCGCCGGGTCCGCTTCGGGCTGGTGACGCCGATGTGGTCGGCGACCAGGTCCGTGGACCAGTCGGCGTGGACGACGGCGGTGCCGTCGACGACCTCGGGGAGGGTGCCGCCGGCGGTGAGCGCCAGCAGGGCACCCATCGCCTCGGTGGCGGACTCCTCCGAGATCACCGGCAGCCGCCCGCTCGAGACCCCGGACAGGTC
The DNA here is from genome assembly GCA_963797525.1 of uncultured Actinomycetota bacterium. GTDB lineage: Bacteria > Actinomycetota > Actinomycetes > Propionibacteriales > Nocardioidaceae > Marmoricola. Next base: position 1,068,716 of record CAWCPT010000014.1, on the reverse strand, counting down.
GACGCGCAGGTGCAGGGCTCCATGGGAGAGAGGAACCTGCAGCACGGCGTCGTCGCCGTCGGGCACCAGCTCGGAGGGCATACCCTCCAGGCGGTGCAGCGGGTTGGGCACCACGCGCCCTGCCCACACCACGTCGAGGGAGTCGAACGCGGCGTTCAGGGGCGTGGTTTCCGCACCCACGGTGCTCCGGCTCGTAGCGCTCCTGGGAGAGATGCCGAGCCCCGTGAGGGTCCTCGACGAGCGCTGTCTCGAACCGGTCGAGCAGGTCGGCCACCGGCTCATCCTTGACGGTGATCCCACCGACCGCGACCGGGCCGGGGATGACGATCACCTGATCCGCCCCGTAGGACTCGTCGTGGGCCTGCCACAACGAGTCGGATCGCCACCACCGGCGTACGTCGGCGTCGATCACGGGGACGAAGTTGACCGGCTTGCCCGGGCGACGGCACACCTCGATGAAGAAGTGCACGTCGGCCGGGTGCAGCCGGCAGCTGGTTCCCTCCGGGTAGTCCGCCACGAGCGTGTCGATGGCGGCGGAGGGACTCGAGGGGTCCGCGTCGTCGAGCGTGATGCGCTCGATCGTCCCGGAGGTCTCGGGGTGCACCCGTGCCAGGGTGCGGTCGAGCAGCTCGACGAAGCGGTCGCGGAAGGTGACGTCCAGCCAGCCACCTCGGTGGCGGCACCGTCAGCCTCGGAGCTCCCGGGACCATCGGTCCGGCCAGCTCGAGGTAGCGCCGCAGCAGCTCCTCGTAGGTCATCTCGGCGACGTCGCCGAAGTAGGGCTTGCACGTCGCGGCCATCGCGGCGACGAGCTCGTCCTTGCGGGCCGGGCCGCCTCCGCGTCGCCGGCGACCTGGTCGAGCAGGCGGCCGCAGCGGAGGCGCCGTTGTCGATCTCGTGGATGTCGGCGCCGAGCTGGCTCCGACCGGAGGTGATGCCACCGTCGCTGCGACCCGCGCCGACCCAGCCGGTGATGCCGGGGGTGTCGACGAGGAGCTGCTTGACGGAGTCGGTGGTGGTGGCTTCCTTGGTCGCCATCGCGGCGGTGCCGATCAGCACGCCGTCGACGGGCATGGCTGCCTCACCGTGGGCCCGAGCCCACGACCCGGTGAGGTAGTCCACCGCACGTTCCGGCGTACCGATGCCGCCGCCGACGCAGACGACGAGGTTCTCGACGCTGCGCAGGTCGGCGTAGGTGGCCAGCAGGAGCTCGTCGAGGTCTTCCCATGAGTGGTGTCCCCCCGCGACACCTCCTTCGATGTGGGCGATCACCGAAGTGTCGACCTCGCGAGCGATCGCGAGCACCTGACGAATCTGCTTGACCGTTCCGGGCTTGAACACGACATGGCTGATGCCGGCCTCGTGGAGGTCCTCCATGATCGTGACGGCGTCCTCGAGCTCCGGGATGCCGGCGCTGATCACCAGGCCGTCGAACGGGGCTCCGGCCATCCGCGCCTTCTGGACGAGGCGCTGGCCTCCGACCTGCAGCTTCCACAGGTACGGGTCGAGGAAGAGGGTGTTGAACTGGGCCGTGCGGCCCTCGTCGAGCAGCTCGGTGAGCCGGGCGACGTTGTCGGCGAAGATCTGCTCGGTGACCTGGCCGCCGCCGGCGAGCTCGGCCCAGTGGCCGGCGTTCGCGGCAGCAGCGACGATCTCCGGGTCGACCGTGGTCGGCGTCATCCCGGCGAGCAGGATGGGCGACTTGCCGGTGAGCCGGGTGAAGGCCGTGTCGACGACCGGCTTGCCGTCGCCGCGGTCGATCAGGCGCGGGGGCGTACGTCGACCAGTCGGCCGCCGTGGGCACCTCGGCGCCGGCGGTGAAGAGCAGGTCGCGGCCCTTGGCCGTGGCGGCGGGGATGACGGTGATGCCGCGACCGCGCAGGGCGCGGGCGGTCATGTTGGCGGACAGCTCGGCCGGACCGAGGTCGACCACGAAGCGGGTCTCGGGACCGGTGGCGTCGGTGAGCTCGCGCGGCCAGTCGACGGTCTCGACGCAGATCGCGTGGGCGAGGTGGGCGGCGAGGCCCTCGTCGAGGCCGCACGCCAGGGCCCACTCGCGGACCATGTCGACGGCGGGGGCGAGCGCAGGGTGGTGGAAGCCGAGTGCGACAGGGATCGGCTCGACGGTCGGGTCGAACGCACGTCCCCCGCGGACCTTGGCCTCGATCTCGGCAGCCTCGGCGGCGCTGCGCTTCTCGATGGCCTTCTGGAGACGGCGCAGCGCTGCCGGCGAGCCGCTCACCACGACGCGGCGAGGACCGTTGACGGCGCCGATGACGACGCGGTCCTGGGCGTCGGAGGCCTCGGCAGCGAGGGCCTCGACCTCCTCGCTGGTGGCGCCGGAGACGGCGAGCATGGGGGAGCCCTCGCCGTGCGGGACCAGGTTGACGCGGCGGCCGACGATGGTCGCGGCCGCGCCGATCAGGCGGGCGATCGCCATCAGGTCGGCGTCGCTGGAGGGGGTGCCGTCGCGGCGGCCGGCGAAGGCGGCGACGCCGAGGATGCCCTGGCTGTGGCCGACGGAGGCGACCGGGGCGATCTGGGTCAGGTCGAGGCCCTCGGCGGCGAGCAGGTCGAGGGTGGCGAGCTGGGTGGCGAGCACGCCCGGGAGACCGAGCGCTGCTCCGACGAGGTCGGCCGAGTGCGGGTCCTCCTCGCTGTCGAGCCACGCCTGCGGCTCGAACGGGCGCGGCAGCGCGGCAGCGATCTGGCCGGCGACCGGTGCGATGCGGCGGCCCGACTCCTCGACCAGGTGGGTCAGCCGGGAGGTGTCGGGGTTCTCGGAGAAGAGCTCGGTGAGGGTGGCGAACCAGTCGGTTCCCTGGCCTCCGAAGGTGACCGCGAACTCCTCACCGTCGCGCAGACGGTCGGCCAGGTTCTGGCCTCGCTGCGACGTCGCACGGGGGTCGTCCGGGTCGTGGGTCAACGTGGTCGGGGGGAGCTGAGTCATATGAGGAGTGTGTCATGTTCACCCCGGAAACCTGAAATCCCCCTCATGTTTTTTACGGGGATGTCATCGGGATTTCTCATACCCGCCAGTAGACCCCTGAGTAGGGTGCCGGACATGACTCTCCCCACCCCCTCAGCGCACCACGTGGCCGTCGTGACGGGTGCTTCCAGCGGCATCGGGGCCGAGATCGCCCGCGACCTGTCCCGCCGTGGCCACGAGCTCGTGCTGGTCGCTCGTTCGGCCGACAAGCTGCAGGCGCTGGCCGACGAGCTGGGCACCACCGCGCACGTCGTACCCGCCGACCTCGGGGACGCCCAGGAGCCGCGCGCGGCTGGTCGCCGACCTCGAGTCACGTGGCCTGATCGCCGCAGGTCCTGGTGAACAACGCTGGCTTCTCCACGCTCGGCCCGGTGCACCGCAGCGACCCGGAGGCCGAGCTCGAGCCTGGTCGAGGTCGACGTCGCCGCGGTGGCCGACCTGTGCAGCCGCGTTGCTGCCCGGGATGGTCGAGCGCGGCACCGGCGCGGTCCTCAACGTGGCCTCGACCGCGGCGTTCCAGCCCCTGCCCGGCCAGGCGGCGTACGGCGCGGCCAAGGCGTTCGTGCTCTCCTACACGCGCAGCCTCTCCGCCGAGCTCAAGGGCACCGGCGTGAGTGTCACCGTGCTGTGCCCCGGCCCGGTGGACACCGGCTTCGGCGAGGCGGCCGGCTTCTCCAAGGAGGACGCCGAGGACGCGCTGCCGGCGTTCATGTGGGTGCCGGCCGCCGACGTCGCGCAGGCGGCGGTCGAGGGGATGGACAAGGGCACGCTGGTGGTCATTCCCGGGCTGGCCAACCGCGCCGGCGCAGCGTTCGCCCACCTGATGCCCAAGCGGGTGCTGCTGCCGATCCTGGCCAAGAACCACCCCGGCCTGCCCTGAGGTCAGGCGCGCGCAGCCGCTCGCTGCAGGCCTTGCGCTGGCGCAGTCCAGCGGTGACTCCGCGTCGGCCCAGGCGCTGGTCGAGGAGGGCAGCGGCGCGGTCTGCCCTGGCCCGACTGCAGCAGGGCGTGCACGAGGGTGTCCTCGAGGACGTCGCGCTGCGCGACGCTGCCGCCGAGCACGCCGGCGCGGGGCAGGACCGCCTCGAGCTGGGTCGCGGCGAGGGCGTAGTCGCGCTCGACCACCGACTGGAGAGCGCGGCACACCGGCGCGACCACCTCGCGGAAGACCGGGTCGGCATGGGCCAGCGAGGTGGTGCGCAATGCGGCGAGCCCGATCTCGTCGCCCTCCGCGGCCAGGCTGAGCGCCGAGTGCAGGGCGGCGAACGGGGTCGGGGGCGAGATCAGCCAGCCGTCGGGAGCCGAGCCGCAGACGGCCTCGCTGGGCAGCGCACCCTCCCAGGCTCCGTTGACGTGGCAGCGCCACAGCAGGGCGCCGCTGTCCACGAGGGCGCGGGACCCGGTGACCAACGGCGGCGCGAGCTCGCGCTCGTAGCGGCGACGCACCGCGTCGATGTCGCCCTGCATCAGCTCGTGCAGGGCGGCGTGCCAGGAGAAGTGCGAGCGATGGTTGGCCTCGGCACCGCTCGTGCGGATCCACTCGTCGAGCCAGGCGAGCCCCGCAGCGTGCTGGCCGGTCTCGTAGAACACGTGCGCCCGCGCGTGCACCGCGTGCCCGGAGGCGGGTTCCTCGGCGAGGGCGTACGACGCGAGGTCCTCCGCCTCGCTCCAGCGCTCCTGGTCCTGGCGGACGAAGGCCAGCTGGCCGGCGTACCACCAGTCGTCGCCGTAGGTGCGGCCCAGACCCTCCACGAGGTCCGCGGTCTGCCGTCCGGAGGTGAGGCCGCCGAAGGCCACGGTCGGCACGGCGACGCTGACGGCCAGCGCGTCGCGCGGGAAGAGCCGGACGTGCCGGAGGAGGGCGGCGGCGCCGGTCGCCTCGTCCGAGCGGAGCCGCGTGGTGACGGCGTCGAGGAAGCTCACCTCCCGGTCGTCGAGGTGGCGCTCCGCCGCCGCGGCGTGGGCAGACCGCAGGGCGCTGCGCCACGACCCGGTGGCACCCCACTCGTGGCCGAGCAGCGCGAGCGCCGCATGCGCCTGGGCGAATCCGGGGTCCCGCGCGACGGCTGCCTCCAGACCGGTCTCGACGCCGTCCTGGAGCCGCAGCAGGCGTCCGAGCGCGGAGTTGTAGGCCGCGGCGGCCGTGCGGCTGGTCGTGAGGGTCAGGCCGTAGGTGTCGACGGGGCGACTGCCGGGTCTCGCCGTGGAGCGCCGCGGACGACCGAGCGGGCCACGTCGTAGGCCTGCTCGCGGATCTCGGGCATCGCCGTGGTCTCCCACAGGTTGCCGCGCCGCAGGGCGCCGAGGGCGTAGAGCGGCATGCTCCCGGGCAGTACGCCGAGCACCCGGCCGTCGTCGGCGGTGTCGATGCCGAGACCGGAGGGGCCGGGGCGGACCAGGCCGGTGCGCGCGAGGCTGGCCAGCAGCGGGCTCTTGGCGAGCGCGCCCACCGGGCCGGTGCAGTTGACGATCGCGCCGACCGTGACCCGTTCGCCGTCGGTCAGGGTGGCCTCGACGCCGCCGGGGACTGCGGTGGCCGTCCGACCACGGTGCCGGTGTGGCGGACCAGTCGGCCCGAGGTGGACAGCGCGCCGAGCCGGGCGGCGGTCACCGGCGGCATCCGGTGGCGGTGGATGTCCCAGCTCCGGGCGTGGTCGGCCAGGAACCGTCGCTTGTCGTCCTCGTCGAGGCCCTGCCACAGCTGGGCGGTGACCGGGCGCAGGCCGTCGATCGCCGGGCGCCAGTCACCGGTCTCGTCGACGACGCGGCCCGACGTGGGCCCGCACGACCTGGCACAGCTCGTCGAGGGTGTGCGGTGCGGGTGATGCCCGGGGGAGGAGGCACGGTCGGCGTGGTCGGCACGAGGTGCACCTCGGGCACCAGGTCGTGCCGCGAGACGGTGTGCAGCGTCCGGCCGGGCCGGTCGGCAGCGATCGCGACGTCGACCATGGTCAGGCCGGTGCCGACCAGGAGCAGGTCGCCGTCGGGCAGCTCGCCGGTCCACGGGTCGTCGACGAAGCGGTCGGAGTCGACCAGCCCGGCGGGCGCCCAGTCGGCGCTCGGACGGGCGCCGGTGGCGAGGACGACGGCGCGGGTCGCGATCGGCTTCGCCGGAGGAGAGGCGGACGACGAACCGGTCGCCGCGGCGGTCGATCCCGGCCACGGACTCGTGGCGTCGCTCGAGGCGGGCGTTGCCGGGGTACTCCGACGCGGTCTGCGAGCAGGCCCGCGACGTAGTCGCCGTACACCCGCCGGGGCACGAAGTCCTGGGGCTGGGTGTCCTGGTCGTGGTGGGCGCGGACCCAGCGGAAGAAGTGCTCCGGGTCGCGCGGGAAGGCGCTCATCCCGCTCGCCGGCACGTTGAGCAGGTGCCGGTCGTCCTCGGTGGAGTACGCCGGCCCGCGACCCGTGCTGGGATCCGGGTCGACCAGGGCCACCCGGTAGCGCGGGGACAGCGCCGTCAGGAGGTGGGAGGCCGTGAGCGCACCGGCCGCACCGGCGCCGACCACCACGACGCAACAGTCGCCTTCTCCACCGCGCATGGCCGCCTCCAAAGTCCAGTAACTATGTAGACTAAGTTACCAAACATTCGGGCGCAAACCAGTAGCGCACCGGGCGGGTCGCCGGGCGTGAACGGGCTCGGCTCTGGCTACTCCGCGTCCTTGATCTCGCAGATCACTTCGCCGTTGGTGACGCCCGAGCCGACCTCGGCCTTGAGCCCGGACACGGTGCCGGCCTTGTGGGCCTTGAGGGGCTGCTCCATCTTCATCGCCTCGAGCACGACGATCACGTCACCCTCCTCGACGGACGCGCCCTCCTCGACGGCGACCTTGACGATCGTGCCCTGCATCGGGCGAGGCGACCGAGTCGCCGGACGCGGCCGCCCCGGCCTTCTTGCCCGCCGACCGCTTGGGCTTCTTCGCGCCGCCGCCCGCTCCGCCACCGATGGCGGCCAGCCCGCCGGGCAGCACCACCTCGAGCCGGCGACCGCCGACCTCGACGGTGACCTTGTTGCGCTCGTCGGGCTCGGAGGCGTCGGCCGAGGCGCCGGCGTACGGCGTGATCTGGTTGTCGAACTCGGTCTCGATCCACTGCGTGTAGACGCTGGAACTCCTCCGGCTTCTCCGCCGGGGTGCCGATGAAGGCCGGGTCGCGGACGACCGCGGCGTGGAACGGGATCACCGTCGGCATGCCGTCGACCACGAACTCGTCGAGCGCACGGCGCGAGCGCTCCAGCGCCTGGGTGCGGTCGCGGCCGGTGACGATCAGCTTGGCGATCAGCGAGTCGAAGGCGCCGGGGATGGTCTCGCCCTCCTCGTAGCCACCGTCGAGCCGGATGCCGGGACCGCTGGGCGGGGCCCACTTGGTGAGCGTGCCGGGCGCGGGCATGAAGTTGGCGCCGCCGTCCTCGGCGTTGATCCGGAACTCGATCGAGTGGCCCTCGATCCGCGGGTCGTCGTACCCGAGCTCCTCGCCGGCCGCGATCCGGAACATCTCGCGGACCAGGTCGAGGCCGGTGACCTCCTCGGAGACGCAGTGCTCGACCTGGAGGCGGGTGTTCACCTCGAGGAAGGAGATGGTGCCGTCCTCGGCGATCAGGAACTCGCAGGTGCCGGCGCCGATGTACTTCGCCTCGCGCAGGATCGCCTTGGAGCTCTCGTAGAGCCGGCCGACCTGGTCGTCGGTGAGGAACGGCGCGGGCGCCTCCTCGACGAGCTTCTGGTTGCGGCGCTGGAGCGAGCAGTCGCGGGTCGAGACGACCACGACGTTGCCGTGCTGGTCGGCCAGGCACTGGGTCTCGACGTGGCGCGGCTTGTCCAGGAACTTCTCGACCAGGCACTCGCCCCGACCGAAGGCGCTGACCGCCTCGCGGACGGCGGAGTCGAAGGCGTCGGGGATCTCCTCCATCGTGCGGGCGACCTTGAGGCCGCGCCCGCCACCGCCGAAGACCGCCTTGATCGCGACCGGCAGGCCGTTCTCCTCGGCGAACGCGATGATCTCGTCGGCGTCCTTGACGGGGTCCTTGGTGCCGGGTGCCAGCGGGGCCTTGGCGGTCTCGGCGATGTGCTTGGCCCTCGCCTTGTCGCCGAGGTTCTCGATGGCCTCGGGCGACGGGCCGATCCAGACGAGGCCGGCGTCGATGACGGCCTGGGCGAAGTCGCGGTTCTCGGCCAGGAAGCCGTAGCCGGGGTGCACCGAGTCGGCGCCGGACTTCTCGGCGACGGCGACGATCTTCTCGATGTCGAGGTAGGAGTCGGCCGGGGTGGCGCCGCCGAGCGAGTGGGCCTCGTCGGCCAGCCGGACGAAGAGTGCGTCCCGGTCGGGGTCGGCGTAGACGGCCACACTGCCGATGCCGGCGTCCTTGCAGGCCCGGATGACCCGGACCGCGATCTCGCCTCGGTTGGCGATCAGAACCTTCTGCAGCGGCTTGACGCTCGACTCGTTCTCAGGCACGTCTCTCCTCGGGGTGCGGCGATCCTCCGGGAGTCTATTGCTCGACCTCCGGGTCGTCCGAGGGTGCCCAGTAGGGTGCCGCCCATGACCACACGCGAGCCGTCGGCGGGGGGTCTGCCGTTCGACCCGATCGACGAGGCGGCCCGGCAGTGGGCCGTCCACTGGGAGGGTGTCCCGCAGATGCATGCGGTCACCTCGCTGATGCGGGTGCAGCAGCTCGTGATCGGTCGGCTGGACGCCCTGCTCAAGCCGCTGGGGCTGACGTTCGCCCGCTACGAGGCGCTCGTTCTGCTCACCTTCTCCTCCCGCGGCTCGCTGCCGCTCGGCAAGATGGGCGAGCGGCTCCAGGTGCACCCGACCTCGGTCACCTCGATCGTGGACCGGCTCGAGGCCGCGGGGCTCGTCGTACGTCGTCGGCACCCGGAGGACGGTCGCGCCGTGCTCGCCGAGATCACCGACGACGGTCGTGCCCTCGTCGAGCGGGCCACCGCAGTGCTCGTCGGTGCAGACTTCGGCCTCGGCGCCCTCGAGGACGACCACCTGCGCGAGCTCTCGGCGCTGCTGCGCCCGATCCGGCAGTCGGCCGGCGACTTCTGATGACCACCGCCGACGCCGTACGCCGCGTCGGACTCGCGCTGCCCAGGACCTACGAGTTCTTCACGGGCGGTCGTTACAAGCTGAAGGTGCGCCAGATCGTCTACGTCGGCTTCTCGAAGGACGAGTCGGCGATGGGCTTCGGCTATCCCAGGGCGGCGCGCGACAGCCTGGTCGAGTCGGCGCCGGGCACCTTCTTCCTGCCCAGCGGTGGCGACCTCCGCTACCAGTGGGTCTGCGCACACCTCGACCGGCTCGAGGAGACCGAGATGCGCGAGCTGGTCACCGACGCCTGGCGGATGTGCACGCCCCGGATGCTGCACGACCTGCCCGAGATGGCACCGCCCACCGCCGCCGCCTGGAACGCGATGGACTCGAGGTCCTGGGACGAGCTGCGGCCGCTGCTGCACCCCTACCTGCACTTCACCGACGGCGGGACCACGGTGCGAGGGCGCAACCAGGTGCTCCGGCACCTGGCGGACCACCCCACTCCGCGGCCGCCCACCGACGTCGAGGTGCGTGACGGGCAGGTCTACCGCTGGATCCGCTAGGCGTAACTAGTAGGACGTCCTACTATTTGGGCATGAGTGCACGCGAACGCTGGCAGGACCGTTACGACAAGTCCCGGGTGCGGGACGCCGACTTCACGACCTTGTCCCAGGTCGAGGTCGAGCCGGCCTACGGCACCGACGACTCCGAGTGGCCCGGTGAGTTCCCCTTCACGCGCGGGCTCTACGCCACCGGCTACCGGGGCCGCACGTGGACGATCCGGCAGTTCGCCGGGTTCGGCAACGCGCAGCAGACCAACGAGCGCTACAAGATGATCCTCGGGCGCGGCGGCGGCGGGCTCTCCGTGGCCTTCGACATGCCCACGCTGATGGGCCGTGACTCCGACGACCCGCGCAGCCTCGGGGAGGTCGGCCACTGCGGCGTCGCGATCGACTCGGCCGCCGACATGGAGATCCTCTTCGACGAGGTCGACCTCGCCGAGGTGACGACGTCCATGACGATCAGCGGCCCGGCCGTCCCGATCTTCTGCATGATGCTGGTCGCCGCCGAGCGGGCCGGCGTGGACACCGGCAAGCTCAACGGCACCCTGCAGACCGACATCTTCAAGGAGTACACCGCGCAGAAGGAGTGGCTCTTCGGCCCGGAGCCGCACCTGAAGCTGATCGGCGACCTGATGGAGTACTGCGCCGAGAAGATCCCGGCGTACAAGCCGCTGAGCGTCTCCGGCTACCACATCCGCGAGGCCGGCTCGACCGCCGCGCAGGAGCTCGCCTTCACGCTGGCCGACGGGTTCGGCTACATCGAGCTGGGCCTCTCGCGCGGGCTGGACATCGACGCGTTCGCACCGGGCCTGAGCTTCTTCTTCGACAGCCACCTCGACTTCTTCGAGGAGATCGCCAAGTTCCGCGCCGGCCGCCGGATCTGGGCGCGGTGGGTGCGCGACGTCTACGGCGCGAAGACCGAGAAGGCGCAGTGGATGCGGTTCCACACCCAGACCGCCGGGGTCTCGCTGACCGCGCAGCAGCCCTACAACAACGTCGTGCGCACCGGGATCGAGGCGCTCGCCGCCGTCCTCGGGGGCACCAACTCGTTGCACACCAACGCGCTCGACGAGACCCTGGCGCTGCCCAGCGAGCAGGCCGCCGAGATCGCGCTGCGCACGCAGCAGGTGATCATGGAGGAGACCGGCGTGATCAACGTCGCCGACCCCCTCGGTGGCTCGTGGTACGTCGAGGCGCTCACCGACAAGATCGAGGCCGAGGCCAACGCCATCTTCGACAAGATCCTCGAGATGGGTGGCTCCGACCTCCGGCACGACCAGGTCGAGAAGCTGGCCGAGTCGGCCCGCAACGGCGAGGACCCCGTCACCCAGGGGCTGCTCCGGGGCATCGAGGACGGCTGGTTCATGTCGGAGATCGCCGAGGCGGCCTTCGCCTATCAGGTGGCCCTGGAGAAGAAGGAGAAGAAGGTCGTCGGCGTCAACGTCCACCTCGACTCGGTGACCAGCGAGCTCGAGATCCTCCGGGTCTCCCACGAGGTCGAGACCGAGCAGGTGCGGGTGCTGGCCGAGCGCAAGACCGGCCGCGACGAGGCCGCGATCGCTGCGGCCGTCGAGGAGATGCTCACGGCTGCGCGCGAGGACCGCAACATGATCCCGGCCATGCTCGACGCCTGCCGGGCCGAGGCGACGCTCGGTGAGATCTGCAACCCGTTGCGCGAGGAGTGGGGCGAGTACCGGGAACCCGCACGCTTTTGAGCTCGCAGCCGCCGCGCTCGCTCGGGGTCGAGGAGGAGCTCGTGCTCGTCGACCCCGAGACCCGGCGAGTCACGGCGGTGGCCGACCGCGCTGAGGCGGCCAACGAGACGTCGACCGAGGTCGGGCCCGAGCTGTTCCGCCACCAGATCGAGACCTCCACGGCACCCACGCGCGACGCCGACGCGCTGGAGCGAGCCCTGCGCGCCGGACGGCGCGCCGTGGGCGAGGCGGCCGCCTCCGCCGGTGTGCGGGCCGTCGCGGTGGCGACGCCGCCGCTCGGTCCGCTGGACGACCAGTTCACGCGTGCCCCGCGCTACCTCCGGTTCGAGGGTGAGTTCGGCCAGGTGGCGCGCGAGGCCAACGTCTGCGCGATGCACGTCCACGTCGAGGTCGCCGACGAGGCGGAGGGCGTCCGGGTGCTCGACGGGATCCGGCCGTGGTTGCCGTTCCTGACCGCGATCAGCGCGAACTCGCCGTACTGGCAGGAGCGGGACACCGGCTTCGCGAGCTGGCGCTCGCAGGTCTGGGGCCGTTGGCCGGCCGCCGGGCCGAGCGAGCCCTTCGGCGACGTCGAGACCTACCGACGGGTGACCGGGAGCACGATCGCGTGGGGCGGGGCGATGGACCCGGGCATGCTCTACCTCGACGCGCGGCTCGCGGAGAGCTACCCGACGGTCGAGGTGCGCGTGGCCGACGTCTGCCTGGAGGTCGAGGACGCCGTCCTCGTCGCCCTGCTGTCGCGGGCGCTCGTGGACGCCAGCGCCGCCGGCCCGGCGGACACCTGGCGCGCCGACCTCCTCCGGGTGGCGGCGTGGCGAGCGGCCCGCCACGGCATCGCCGATGACCTCGTGCACCCGGCCCGGCGTGAGCTGGCCCCGCCGCGCGAGGTCTTCGCCGCCCTGCTGGACCACGTCGGCGAGCACCTCGGCGACGACCGGGCGCGCGTCGAGGGCCTCTTCGAACGGCTGCTCTCCCGGGGCAACGGCGCGGTCCGCCAGCGCCGTACGTTCGAGGAGAGCGCCGACCTGGTGGCGGTCGTCGACGACCTGGCCGACGCCACCGAGGCGTCCTGGCGCTGAACCCGAAGAGTCAGGCCAGGTGCCGGGTCAGCGCGTCGGCCATCCGCCCGAGCTCGGCGCGCGCGTTGGCCGGGTCCAGGAAGTAGTGGTCGCGCCCGCGGACCACCCGGTGCTCCACGTCCACGCCGGCCTCGTCGAGCCGCCGGGCGTAGGCATCCCCCTCGCGCCGGAGCAGGTCGAGCTCGGCGGTGATCACCATCGTGGGCGGCAGTCCGCCCAGGTCCTCGGCCCGCAGCGGCGAGGCCCCCGGCTCGAGCCGCCGCCCCGCGTCCCGGAAGTACGTCGCCCGCACCAGGTCGTGGATGCTGCGGCCGAGCATCGGTGAGCCGACCGGCTGCTTCTCGTCGTACTCCTGGGCGATGTCGAGCGAGGGCACACCCAGCAGCTGGAACCGTGGTGCGAACGTGCCCCGGTCGCGCGCCTCCAGGCAGGCCGCGGCGGCGAGGTTGCCACCGGCGCTGAACCCGCCGATCGCGAGCCTGCTGCCGTCCAGCCCGAGCTTCTCGCCGTGTGTGCTCACGTGGGCGGCCACGTCGTGCGCCTGCTCGGAGGCGACCGGGTACTGCACCTGCGGCGCCACGTCGTAGTCCACGTTGACCACTGCGATGCCGCAGGCGGCCACCAGGAAGCGCGCGAGGAAGTCGTCCATCCGCGGGTGACGCATGATGAACGCGCCGCCGTGGAGGTGGACGTAGACGGGTGGGGACGGGATTCCCGGCGGGACGCGGACCTCGCAGCGGACGGTGCCGTGACGGGTCGGCACGTGCACCGCGCGGGGCCGTGGGAGGTCCCGACCTGCGACGGTCAGCTGCCGCCCGTAGTGGACGGTGAGTGGAGCGGACTTCTGCATCAACCAGGCCCGGATGTCGGTGAGGGTCACGCGGGTGGTTCGGCGCGACCGCCGCAGCGGATGGAGCTCAGACCATGGTGGCGCGGGCGAGTGCCTCGGCGGTGGTCGGCAACGTGAACTCGAAGCAGGTGCCCTGGCCGTCGGGGTTGTCGACGATCACGATGGTGCCGCCGTGCCGCTGGATCACCCGCTTGCAGATCGCGAGCCCGAGGCCGGTGCCCTGGTACTTCTCGCCGCTGACGCGGTGGAAGCTGTCGAAGACCCGCTCCCGCTGGGCAGCCGGGATGCCGATCCCGTTGTCACGGACACGCACCCGCGCCCAGCCGTCGTCGTCGCGCTGGGCGTCGATGATGACGCGGGGGACGACTCCGGGCTCGACGTACTTGAACGCGTTGCCGATCAGGTTGTCGAGGACCTGGCGCAGGAGCACGCGGTCGACCCAGACGTCGAGCAGCTCTCCCTCGGCGAGGATCTCGCCACCGTTGCGCGGACGGTCACGCGTCGCGGCGATGTGCTTGACCAGGTTGCGCAGCGCGACGATCTCGCAGTGCAGGGACTGGTCGCGCGAGACGGCGTGGGCGAGCAGGTCGGAGATGAACGAGCGCATCTGGTCGACGCTGGCCCGGATGTGCTGGACCATCGGGACCGCGGCGAGTGCGTCGGCGGAGTCGCTGTCGCCGAGGTCCTCCTCGAGTGCCTCGGCCCAGCCGTCGATCACGCTCAGCGGGTTGTTGAGGTCGTGCGCCACGGTGCCGGCGAAGGAGGTGAGCGAGTCGCGGTGGGCGCTGACCGCCGTGATGTCGCGGATCACGATCATCACGCGCTTGGGGGCGTCGAGCTCGCTGGGCACCTGGAACGCCGAGACCTCGAGCACCCGGCGCACGCCGTGCTCGTCGACGCTGTGGATCTCCTCGGCCTCGACCACCTCGCCGGTGAGGGCGCGGTTGAGGGGGTTCTCCTCGTCGGTGAGCGGCTGCCCGTCCGGCCTGAAGCTCTGCCCCTTCTCCTCGCCCGGCTCCGGGACGCGTTCGAGGGGCTCCGCGGGCTTGCTGCCGAAGGCGGTCAGGAGGGCGTCGTTGGCGTGCAGGACACGGCCGCCCTCCTCGATGATGGCAACGGCGTCGTCGAGGTGGGACATCACCATGTCCAGCTCGTTGGCCCGTAGGCGGAGGACCTCCTCGGAGCGCTCGATGCGTTCGATGGTGCCGAACAGCTGGCGCCGGGTGAGCGCGATGACCATCCCGGTCACCATCAGCACCACCACGAACACCTCGGCGAGCAGGGCGCGCGACTCGGAGTTGCCGACGTTGGCGATCGGGCCGTAGCCGAGGATCGTCATCAGCACGGTGCCGGCGCCGGTCAGCAGGCACTGGGCCGCAGCCACGACGACGTTGAACCGGATCGCTGCCCACACCACCGTCAGGGTCAGCATGAAGGTGCTGGGGATCTCCGGGTTGAGGTAGAAGCCGAGGATGAAGATCGCCAGGGTGGTGACCAGGACGCCAGCGCCGTTGAGCAGGTCGTCGCGCGACGGTGGGCTGAACGGACGGGTCCCTTGGTCGCGGTGCTCGGTCAGCCAGCCGCCGAGGAGCAGGCCGAAGACGCCGATCGTCGCCATCGCGGTGGCGCTGCGCCCGAAGCGCCCGTAGGCCATCGACCACGTCTCCTCGGGGATCACCACGACCCCGATGGCGGCACGCAGGATCGTGTAGACGAGCGTGCCGACCGCGATGGCCAGCAGGATCCGACCGAACTCCCCGAGGCTGGACATCGGCCGTCTGCCGCCGGCGCCCCAGATGCCCGGCACCCAGCGACGCAGCAGCAGGACGGTGAGGACGACCTGGATGATCGAGAGCATCGACAGCAGGGCCTGCATGTCGGTGCCGGAGCTGAGCAGCAGCGAGATCATCGTCACGAAGGACAGCAGCACCGCGTCCGTGACGAACCAGCGGCGCGTCGGCGAGCTGGCCAGCCAGATCAGGGCGATGCCGGGCCCAGGAGCCACGACCCCGACGTGAGCCGGCTCCACGGTGATCACCCGGCCGAGGAGCGTGGCGGCCATGAACGCGACGATGAACAGGATGGTGCGGACAGGCATGGGCACAGTCGTGTGCTGAGTTTCTCCCGTCCCCACGGGCGACAGTATTCTCCAACAGGAGCCGGATGTGAGTGAATTCAACCTGTTGGACATGATGGGGTCATGAGCGAGCAGTCATTTTCCCGCCCTGGTGCGGTTGATCTGTCCGGATTGCAGGGATCTGCCACACCTGGGGTCGGTGGTCCCGGCAGCGGGCCGCAGGCGAGTGCGGCCTATACCGCCCAGATCACCGAGCAGAACTTCCAGGAGATCCTGGAGAGCTCGCGATCCGCGGCCGTCCTGCTGGTCTTCGAGAGCCCGGCCCGCTCGCCCGAGAGCGTGCAGCTGGCCGACGACCTGCAGACCCTGTCCGGGGAGTTCGAGGGGCGGTTCCTGCTCGGTCGCGTCGACATCGACGCCGTGCCGCAGATCGCCCAGGCGATGCAGATCCCCTCGGTGCCTCTGGTGGTGCTCGTCGCCCAGGGTCGACCGATGCCCCTGCTCCAGAACGCCGCCCCCATCGAGGAGCTGCGCCAGGCCGTCACCGACGTGCTCCAGCAGCTGACCGCCAGCGGCTTCGCCGGGCGTCACCAGCCGCGTGCGGGTGGCGGCGAGGTCGACGAGGAGACCGGCGAGGAGCAGCTCGACCCCCGCTACGCCCCCGCGCAGGACGCCTTGGAGCGTGGTGACGTGGACGCCGCCGTCGCCGAGTACCAGAAGCTCGTCGACGCCAACCCGGCCGATGTCGAGGCAGCCGCCGGCCTGGCGATGGCCCAGCTGCTCAAGCGCACCGAGGGCGTGGACCTGACCCAGGCGCGTGCCGCCGCTGCCGAGCGTCCCGAGGACGTCGAGGCTCAGATCATGGTGGCCGACCTGGACCTGCTGGGCGGACACGTCGAGGATGCCTTCAACCGGCTGGTCGACCTCGTCCGGCGCACGACCGATGCCGAGCGCGACGCTGCCCGGACCCACCTGATCGGGCTCTTCGGCGCGGTCGGCAACGACGACCCCCGCGTGATGCGCGCTCGGCGGGACCTCGCCTCCGCGCTGTTCTGAGCCGAGCCCGTGCCACGATGGTGCGCATGGAGCAGGCGCCGGAGCTGTCGGACTCGCGGTTGACCGCGCTCGGACAGCTCTACGTGACCACGGTCGGTGCGGCGGCGCTGGCGAGCGTGCTGGCGGACTCCGAGGTCGTCAACGTCGCGCTGGTCGTGTTGGCACTGCCGTTGAGCCTGCTGGCGCTCTGGGTCGGCTTCTACAGCGGGCTCGCGGTCGGCCTGGTGATGGGGCACGGTCCCGACCAGGCGTCCTGGCCCGTGGCCGTGGTCTGGGTGGCGGTGTGGACGATGACGGCCTGGCTGAACGCACAGCTGGGGCAGAAGGTGCTGCGGCGAGGATGGGCGGCCATCGCTCCGCGTCCGCACGTGCACCAGGACGACCGCTACGACGACTAGGGCCTAGCCGGGCAGGCTCCGCCCACTCTCGGTGTACGCCGGGCCGGGCTGGTCGGAGACGTTCCGCAGAGCTGCCTGGATCCGACGGGCGGTGAAGTCGGCGCACTTCTCGTGCACCTCCGCCATGGTCGCGAACGAGACCCCGCGGATCTCACGCTCCTGGCGCACGACGCCCTCGAGGATCGACGGGGCGTGCACGCCGCCGTCGAAGACGAGGCAGACGGCGTCGTCCCAGCCTCCCCAAGGCGGGAGCCAGTCGGTCAGCACGAGGCGACCGGCCTCGATGGTCAGGCCGAGCTCCTCCTCCACCTCACGGGCGACCGCGAGCTGGGGGGACTCACTGACCTCGACCACGCCGCCGGGCAGGTCGAGGTCGCGCTTGTAGGTCAGCTGGCACAGCAGCACCCGCCCGTCGGTGGAGCGGATCAGCATCTGGCTGATCGCTCGCTTGCGAGGCAGGAACGAGTTCAGCAGCGAGCGGAAGCCCTGCGGTTCCTCGAGCGGGGTGTCGTTGGCCAGGCGGGCGTAGACGATCCGGTCGGACTCGTCGGCGACGCCGCGCGCGACGCCCTCCCGCATCAGCCCTGCGAACGTCGCGACCCGCTGCGCGGTCTGGTCGGTGGGGTCGACGTGCGCCTCGACGCGGGTGGACCCGCCCTTGAAGGCCGACTCGACGAGTCCACGGACGGTGTCGGCCGACGTACGGAGCCCCTGCTCCTGCAGGTCGACGGACCATGACACGCGCACCACGCCGGGGGAGACGTCGTTCAGCTCGGCAGACACGGGCTCAGCCTAGGTGAGGGCCACCACGGCGATACCGGCGGCGACGGCCAGTGGTACGACGAGCAGGCCCTCGAGGCCGAACCGGACCATCGAGATCTGCAGCCCTCGGGTCCGGCACGAGCGCAGCCAGAGCAGGTTCGCCAGCGAGCCCCAGGCCAGGATCATCGGCCCGACGTTGACGGCGACGAGCGTCGTGACCAGGCGGTCGGTGGACTGCGCGAACGGCTCGGCCACGAGGTAGGTCGGCAGGTTGTTGATCGCGTTGGCCATCACCGAGGTCACGAAGCCGAGCTGGGCCAGGGCCGCGCCGGTCTCACCCGTCCCGAACAGCGCGGTGAGGAGGGACGACCCCTCCTCGACGACGACCTCGACCAGGGCGAACAGGGCGATCGCGAAGCCGACGACTGTCCACGGGACCAGTCCCAGCAGTCGCCGCGGCCGTACGGCGGCGGGCCGGCGCGCCAGGAAGCCGATCACCAGCGCGACGACGGCGACCAGCGAGACCAGCCACGCCGGGACACCGAGCACGACCGCGGGGCCGATCAGCACCACCACCGAGGCGGAGAGCCACAGCAGCACCGGGTCGTACGCCGGGAGCGTGCGCGGGATCTCGTAGGAGCCCCGCAGAGCCCGCCGGTGTCGCAGCAGCAGGACGCCGATCACCACGACCAGCACGGCCACCTGGGGCAGCCACGTCTCGCGCACGAACCCGACGGCTCCGAGACCGAGGTGCGACTGCGCGAGCAGGTTGGTCAGGTTGGAGACGGGGAGCAGCAGGCTGCCCGCGTTGGCCAGCCAGATCGCCGCGAAGGCGAACGGCAGCGCGCTGAGCCCGAGCTCGGAGGCGAGCGCGAGCCCGATCGGCGCCAGCAGGACCGCAGTCGTGTCGATGCTCAGGACCCAGGTGCAGACCGTCGCCAGCGCGACGAACAGCAGGAACAGGCCGAGCCGGCTGCCGCGAGCCAGCCGGGCGGCCACGTGGGCGCTGACGTCGAAGAGCCCGGCCTCGTCACACAGGTCCGCCACGACCTGGATCAGGGCGAGGAAGAGGAGGACCGGCCAGACGCGCTCACCGACGTCGAGGAGGCCGGTGGTCACCGCCCCACGCTAGCGGCGACTGCTGGTCAGCCAGAGAGTGCCCAGGGGAGGCACGCGCAGGCTGACGGACGCGGGCTGCCCGCCGTGCGGACCGTCGTGCGCCGTCACGGTGCCGAGGTTGCCGACGCCCGAGCCGCCGTAGATCTCGGCGTCGGTGTTGATCACCTCGGTCCACTCGCCCGCGAAGGGCAGTCCGAGGACGTAGCCCTCGTGCGGGATCGCCGAGAAGTTCGTGACGCACACCAGCGGGCTGCCGTCGGAGCCCCAGCGCACGAAGGCCACCGTGTTGCGCGCCGCGTCGTCCGCCTCGATCCACTGGAACCCACCGGGCTCCGTGTCCTGCGACCAGAGCGCGGGGGTGTCGGCGTAGACGGTGTTCAGGTCAGAGACGAGCCGCTTCACGCCGGCGTGGGCGGGGTCGTCCAGGAGTCCCCAGTCGAGCTCGCGCTGCTCGGCCCACTCGTTGTCCTGGGCGAACTCCTGGCCCATGAACAGCAGCTGCTTGCCCGGGTGGGCCCACTGCCACGAGAGGAACGCGCGCACGTTGGCCAGCTGCTGCCAGCGGTCTCCCGGCATCTTGCGGAGCAGCGAGCCCTTGCCGTGCACGACCTCGTCGTGGCTGATCGGTAGCACGAAGTTCTCGGAGAAGGCGTAGACCATGCTGAAGGTCAGCTCACCGTGGTGGTAGCCGCGGTGCACGCTCTCGCGGGCGACGTACTCCAGGCTGTCGTGCATCCAGCCCATGTTCCACTTGAAGCCGAAGCCGAGGCCGTCGGCACTGGTCGGCTGGGTGACCCCGGGCCAGGAGGTGGACTCCTCGGCGATGGTGATCGCGCCCGGGACCCGCTTGTAGACGGTGCCGTTGAGCTCCTGGAGGAAGTTCACGGCCTCGAGGTTCTCCCGTCCGCCACGGACGTTGGGCTGCCACTCGCCGTCCTTGCGCGAGTAGTCGAGGTAGAGCATCGAGGCGACGGCGTCGACCCGGATGCCGTCGATGTGGAACTCCTCGAGCCAGTACAGCGCGTTGGCGACCAGGAAGTTGCGCACCTCCTTGCGCCCGAAGTTGAACACGTAGGTGCCCCAGTCGGGGTGCTCCCCGCGGCTGGGGTTCGGGTCCTCGTAGAGCGGCGTGCCGTCGAAGCGGGCCAGGGCGAACTCGTCCTTGGGGAAGTGCGCCGGCACCCAGTCGACGATCACGCCGATGCCCGCGTTGTGCAGCGCCTGCACCAGCCGACGGAACCCGTCGGGGTCGCCGAAGCGCGAGGTGGGCGCGTAGTAGGAGGTGACCTGGTAGCCCCAGGAGCCGCCGAAGGGGTGCTCCATCACCGGGAGCAGCTCGACGTGCGTGAAGCCCATCTCCACGACGTACGCCGTGAGGTGCTCGGCCAGCTCGTCGTAGCTGTAGGGTCCGGCGCCCGGGTGCTTGCGCCAGGAACCGAGGTGCACCTCGTAGGCCGACATCGGCTGCTGGTCGGCACGACCGTTCACGCGCTCGGTCATCCACTCGTCGTCGGTCCACGTGTGGGTGCTCGTGAAGACGCGCGAGGCGGTGGCCGGCGGGACCTCGGTCCAGAAGGCCATCGGGTCCGCCTTGTCGTGCCACTCGCCGTCGGCACCCCGGATGTGGAACTTGTAGCCCTCGCCCGAGCCGATGCCCGGCACGGTGGTCTCCCAGATGCCGGACGTCGCGACCTGGGCCAGCGGGTTGCGGCTGCCGTCCCAGCTGTTGAAGTCGCCACGGACCTGCACCTCGAGGGCGGCCGGGGCCCAGACGCGGAAGGTGGTCCCGGCGGGGCCGACGTGGGCGCCGAGGACGTCCCACAGCTGCTCGTGACGCCCCTCGTTGATCAGGTGCACGTCCATCTCGCCGATGGTGGGGCCGGAAGGCGTGGTCATCGTTCAGCTCCGATTCGTTCGATGGCCCCGAGGGGGATGTCCAGCCAGCGCGGCCGGTTGCGGGCCTCGTAGAGCACCTCGTAGACGGCCTTGTCGGCCTCGAAGGCCTGGATCAGCGCCCACTCCTCGGGGGTGAGGGGAGTGCCGCGCTGGTCGACGTAGCCGTCGAGGAAGGCCGTGCGGTTGCGCTCGACCCACTCGGTGGCACGGTAGGTCACCTGCGGTCCGGGGTCGCCGGCGGAGTGCAGGTCCTTGACCACCGACTGCGCGGCGTAGTCGAAGGAGCGCAGCATCCCGGCGACGTCGCGCCAGGGCGAGTCCGGGAGGCGGCGCTCGGCGAGGGGGCGGGCTGGCTCTCCCTCGAAGTCGACGAGCTTCCAGCCCAGGGAGGTGCGGAGGGTCTGGCCCAGGTGCAGGTCGCCGTGGACGCGCTGTGCCTCGCCCTTGGTGTCCCCGATCCGGGCGTAGACGTCCTCGAGCGCGGCGGCGTGCTCGGCCAGCTGGGGTACGGCGGTCACCGCGGCCGTCAGCCTCCGGCTCATCCCCTCGGAGATCCTGGTCGTGTCGACGGCCTCGGTGTCGAACTGCTCGCGCAGCACGACGTGCACCTCGGCCACGGCCGCCCCGAGCCGCTCCGCCTCGCCGGCGAAGTCGCCGCCGACCTCGTCGGCGTGCAGGTCGGCCTCGGCCATCAGGTTGCGCACGCTGCCCAGGGCGAGGTCCCAGCCGTCCGCGGCCGTGCGGAGGAACTGCTGGATCATCCCCAGGTCGTCCTCACCGGCCTCGATCCAGCCGTAGAGCGCGGCGACGTGGGGGTTCTCGGCCTCGGTCAGGGCGCGATGGATCTCGATGTCGGGGTTGCGGCCGGCCGTCACCTTGCGGAACACCTTGAGCAGGCTGTCGTCCCCGAAGGCCACCGAGGAGTTGCTCTGCTCGCCGCTGAACAGCGTCGAGTGCGACTCGAGGTCCAGGTCGTGCCCGGTCAGCCGGTGGAAGGTGAGCCCGCCGTAGGGCATCGAGGAGTTGCCCGGCGTCTGTGCGAAGGCGCGCAGGTAGACGGCCATCGCCTCGCGGTCGTGCACGGCGTCGTAGGAGTGCATGAAGCCGAGCTCGTCGTCGGTGTGCGGCCCGATGTGGGCGTGCCCGATGCGGTGCTGCTCCTCGGGGTAGTGCGAGACCGGCATCTGGTAGCGCTCGGTGACCGGCTCCTCGCCGTCCGCTGCATTCTCCGATGCGGCGTACTGCACGGTGAGGATGTCGATGGTCACGACGGGCGGCCCGGGGAGGGTGCCGACGCGGACGACGTCGACCACGTCGTAGTCGAGGCCCTTGCCGGCGAACCAGCGTGCCTCGGCGAGGTAGGCCGTCATCTGCGGGTGCTGCTCATGCGCCGGGCACCCCCTGGTCGCCGTCCTGGTCTCCCGGCGTCGGCAGCCGGATCCAGTAGAAGCCGTAGCCGCCGAGGGTCAGCAGGTAGGGCAGCTCGCCGATCTGGGGGAAGCGCACGCCGCCGATCAGCTCGACCGGCACCACGCCCTCCCACCGGCGGAGGTCGAGCTCGACCGGCTGCGGGAAGCGGCTCAGGTTGTTCACGCACAGCACGCTGTCCGTGTTGCCGTCCTCGTCGTCGACGAACTCGCGCACGTAGGAGAGCACCGACGGGTTCGAGCCGCCGAGGTCCTGGAAGTCGCCGAGGCCGAAGGCGGGGTGCTGCTTGCGCGCCTGGATCATCCGCCGCGTCCAGTGCAGCAGCGAGGAGGAGTTGTCCAGCTCGGTCTCGACATTGACCCGTTGGTACCCGAAGACCGGGTCCTGAACCGGCGGCAGGTGCAGCCTGCCCGGGCGTGGCGATGGAGAAGCCGGCGTTGCGGTCGGGGGTCCACTGCATCGGGGTGCGTACGCCGTCGCGGTCACCGAGCCAGATGTTGTCGCCCATCCCGATCTCGTCGCCGTAGTAGAGCACCGGCGAACCAGGGAGCGAGAGGAGCAGCGAGGTGAACAGCTCCATCCGGTTGACGTCGTTGTCGAGCAGCGGCGCCAGCCGGCGGCGGATGCCGATGTTGGCCTTCATGCGGGGGTCCTTGGCGTACTCGTCCCACATGTAGTCGCGGTCCTCGTCGTTGACCATCTCGAGGGTCAGCTCGTCGTGGTTGCGCAGGAAGATGCCCCACTGGCACCCGTCCGGGATGGGCGGGGTCTGCTCGAGGATCTCCGAGATCGGGAACCGGTTCTCGCGGCGTACGGCCATGAAGATGCGCGGCATCACCGGGAAGTGGAAGCACATGTGGCACTCGTCGCCGGCGGAGAGCCACTCGCCGGACTCGGGGTCGCGCTTGCCGCCGAAGTAGTCGACGACGTCGGAGGGCCACTGGTTGGCCTCCGCCAGCAGCACCCGTCCGGGGTAGTGGTCGTCGACGTAGCGGCGCACGGTCTTCAGCGTCTCGTGGGTCTCGGGCAGGTTCTCGCCGTTGCTGCCGGGACGCTCGAAGAGGTAGGGCACGGCGTCGAGCCGGAACCCGTCGAGGCCCATGTCGAGCCAGAAGCTCATCGCCTCCAGGATCGCCTCGAGGACCTTGGGGTTGTCGTAGTTGAGGTCGGGCTGGTGGGAGAAGAACCGGTGCCAGTAGTACTGCTGGCGCACCGGGTCCCAGGTCCAGTTGGACGGCTCGGTGTCGACGAAGATGACCCGCGCCTCCTGGTAGAGCTCGTCGGTGTCGGACCACACGTAGAAGTCGCCGAAGGGCCCGTCGGGGTCCTCGCGACTGGCCTGGAACCACGGGTGCTGGTCGCTGGTGTGGTTCATCACGAAGTCGATGATCACGCGGATGTCGCGCTTGTGCGCCTCGTCGAGGAAGTGGTGGAAGTCCTCGACGGTGCCGGCCTCGGGAAGGATGTTGGTGAAGTCGGAGATGTCGTAGCCGCCGTCGCGCAGGGGCGAGGAGAAGAACGGCGGCACCCACAGGCAGTCGACGCCCAGCCAGTGCAGGTAGTCGAGCTTCTCGGTCAGGCCGCGGAAGTCGCCGACCCCGTCGCCGTTGGAGTCCTTGAACGAGCGGACCAGGACCTCGTAGAAGACGGCGGTCTTGAACCAGTCGGGCTGCTCGAAGTGCGCCGGGGTCGGGTCGCCGGTGGTGCTGGGCAGTACGCCGCTCTCCTGGCCGTCGTCGCTGGCGTCGGTCGGGCTGGTCGAAACCACGGATGTCAAGCGGGCCTCCTGACCGACAGCACGTGCGCCGGTTCCTGGTAGGGGTCGAGGTGGACGAAGTTGTGGGCGCCCCACTGCCAGTCCTGGCCGGTGATCTCGTCGTGCACGGCGAAGGTGTCGTTCCAGCCCAGTCCGAGGGCGGGCAGGTTCAGGTGCACCATCGTGGTGCGGGGTGCGTGCGGGTCGACGTTGACCACCACGATGACGATGTCGTCGTCCTCGCCGTCGACGGAGAGGTGCTTGCTGTAGACCAGCACCGCGTCGTCGTCGCTGGAGTGGATCGTCACGTTGCGCAGCTGCTGGAGCGCGGGGTGGGCGTTGCGGATCTCGTTGAGCCGGGTGAGGTACGGCGCCAGCGTCTGCCCGCTCCGCTCGGCGGCGTCCCAGTCGCGGATGCGGATCTGGAACTTCTCGGAGTCGAGGTAGTCCTCGGTGCCCGGCCGCAGCGCCATGTGCTCGTAGAGCTCGAAGCCGGCGTACACACCCCAGCTGGGCGACCCGGTGGCGGCGACGGCGGCGCGGATCTTGAACGCCGGCGGACCGCCGTACTGCAGGTACGCGTGCAGGATGTCGGGGGTGTTCACGAAGAAGTTCGGCCGCATGAACGCCGAGGTCTCGTGGGACACCTCCTGGAGGTAGGTCTCCAGCTCGGTGCGGCTGTTGCGCCAGGTGAAGTAGGTGTAGCTCTGGTGGAAGCCGGCGATCGCCGAGCGCCTGCATCATCGGCGGCTTGGTGAAGGCCTCGGAGAGGAACAGCACGTCCGGGTCGGTCTCCCGGATCCGGCCGAGCGCCCACTCCCAGAACGCGACCGGCTTGGTGTGCGGGTTGTCCACGCGGAAGATCCGGACGCCGTGCGACATCCAGTGCCGCAGCAGCCGCTCGGACTCGGCGTAGATGCCCTCGGGGTCGTTGTCGAAGTTGATCGGGTAGATGTCCTGGTACTTCTTGGGCGGGTTCTCGGCGTAGGCGATGGAGCCGTCGGCGCGGGTGGTGAACCACTCGGGGTGCTCGGTCGCCCACGGGTGGTCGGGCGCGGCCTGGAGGGCGAAGTCCAACGCCACCTCGAGGCCGACCCGCTTGGCCTCGGCGACGAACGCGTCGAAGTCGTCGATGGTGCCGAGGTCGGGGTGGATGGCGTCGTGCCCGCCGTGCTTGCTGCCGATCGCCCAGGGTGACCCGGTGTCGTCGGCACTGGGGGTGAGTGTGTTGTTGGCGCCCTTGCGGTTCACCTCGCCGATCGGGTGGATCGGCGGCAGGTAGATCACGTGGAAGCCCATGTCGGCGACGGCCTGCAGCCGCTCGGCGGCGGTGCGGAGCGTGCCGCTGACGACCTTGCCGGTCTTGGCGTCGACGAAGGCGCCCTCGGACCGGGGGAAGAACTCGTACCAGGAGGAGTAGAGCGCGCGGGCGCGGTCGACGAAGAACGGGTAGGGCCCCTCGACGGTGAGCAGGTCACGCAGCGGGTGGGCGGCGAAGACCTGGGCCAGGGCGTCCGACTCGGCAGCGGCGAGCCGCGCCTCGACCGGGCGGTTCGTGTCCTTGAGCGCCTTGATCGCGTCCGTGACGACAGCGGCTTCGGTCGAGCTCGTCGAGACCTCGCTCGCCACCCGCTCCAGCAGCAAGGCGCCCTCGGTGAACATCAGCTCGACGTCGACGCCTGCCCGGATCTTGATGCCCGCGTCGTGCAGCCAGGTGCCGATCGGGTCGCTCCACGCCTGGATCTCGAAGGTCCAGGAGCCCTCGACGTCGGGGCGGACGGTCGCCATCAGTCGCGAGACGTCGCGCTGCGCGTCGTACATCCGCACGGGCGGTCGTCGTGCGCCGCTGGGATCGGTGAGCACGACCTCGGCACCCAGCTGGTCGTGTCCCTCGCGGAACACCAGTGCGGTCACCTCGAAGACCTCGCCGACGGCAGCCTTCGCCGGGATGCCGGGCGTGGTTGACGACGGGGGTCACGTCCAGGACGGGGATGCGACCGATGTGGGTCTCGACCATGCTCCCCACACTTGCGAAGTCCGGCCGTTCACGCAAATGAGGTCGTGACAGCCCCTGGAAGCCCCTGGACGCCTCCTAGAAGACCTGGAGCTCGGCGGCGCGGACCGACAGGTCGGCGTCCGACGCCGCCTTGCAGTCGGTGTCGTTGACCGGGTCGTCTGTCCTGCTCGCCGGCGTACCCGGCGAACCCGGTGCACTGGTTCTCCAGGGCGACCAGCCGGACCGCCGCAGCCTGCGTGTCCGGGACGTCGAAGGAGCGCAGGGTCAGGTTCGGCGCCACCGGCCGCGGCGTGGTGCCCGGGAAGGCGTCGGCCGAGCTGGTGTAGATGCGCTTCCAGGTGGCGGTCGCCGCCGAGCACGAGGTCACGCACGTCTCGATCGCGAACCTGCGCAGCGCGGTGAACCGGGCGCCGGAGTCGGGGTCGTCCTCGAGCTTGCGCAGCAGGGGAAGGTCGGTGGCGCTCGCCGGTGCGGGACGCAGCATCGAGGAGACCTGCACCCGGCGGACCGTGGCCGGCGCGGAGCCGGCGAGGTCGACCGCGACGAACGGGCTGGTGGCGTCGACGGAGGCGGACTCGTTGATGCCGGCCCAGTTGGTCTCCTCGGTGTCGTCGATCAGCGACGTGGCGTTGAGGCTGCCGGCGCTGGAGCCGAGCACCGTGGCGCCTGCCGCTGCCGAGGCCAGGTTGACCTGCTTGGCGAAGGCGTGGGCGGTGGTCTTCCCGGCAGCGACCGTCACCGTGGACCGGACGGCGCCGGAGCCGGGGGCGACGAACAGCACCGGGTAGGTGCCGGGAGCCAGCGAGACGGTGTTGGGGAGCGCGGAGGCGAGGTCGGTGTCGGCCACCGGCGTGGCCCGCGCCTCGAAGCTGCCGATGTAGACCTTGCCCTTCGCGGGCGAGGTGAAGCTGGCCTTGCCCGGCGTGGAGAGCGGCGAGACGAAGCCCGGCCTCGTGTCGCCGGAGTCTGCGGTCGGGGTCGAGGCGTTGCTGCCCATGCCGCGCTTGGCGAACGCACCCCACAGCGCGGCCTGGTCGGCCCCGGCGTAGCGCATCCGGTCGGCAGCGAGCATCGCGTCGCGGGCGTCGAGCATGCTCGTGCCCCCTGCTGGAGCAGGAAGGCGTCGAAGATCAGCTGCTGCCAGCGACGGTTGCCCGGGCACTTGACGAGGTCAGCGGGGTCTCGTCGGCCGTGGCCTGCGCGCAGCGGAGCTGCAGGGCCTTGTCGGAGTAGGGGTAGCTCGCGTTGTACTTCTCGACCAGGGCCTGGCGGACCGTCCACATGGTGCCGTTCCAGATCTCACCGTCGGCGTGCACCTCGTCCCCGTGGAGTCGAAGCCGTAGTCGCTGTAGTTCAGCGGGTTGGCGTCGATCGGGAAGTCGCGGATGCCGGACTGCTTGTTGCCGGTCGCGTAGGGGCCGACCACCCAGGGACTGGTGCCGTTGGAGTAGCCGTGGCTGAACATGTACTCCGCCGCGGTCAGGTCGCCCCAGGACTCGCCCATCGCGCCGCCCTGCTCGGAGGTGATGCCGTCGTCGGGACCGCCGATCATCCGGTTGCTGATCGCGTGGGTGTACTCGTGGCCGACGATGCTCATGTCGAGGCTGCCGTCGGTGCACGGCGAGTAGAACGCGCCGGCGAGCGGCTGGAAGAGGTACTGGTTGGTGATGCCGGGGACGCCGTCCTGCAGCGCGATCTGGTTGGCGTTGTCACGGCCGAGGGCGGTCGGGTTGCCACCGGTGATGGCCCCGGCCTGGACGTTGCCGATCTCCGGGTCGTTGGCGCGGGTCGGGTCCTCGTTGCGGCCGAGGTTGTCGACCTGGAGGTTGTAGTTCTTCTCGGTGAAGCCGAGGTAGTAGGCGTAGTCGTGCATCCGGTTGTGGGCGACGAACAGGTTGCCGGTGGCGGCGTTGATGTCGTTGCCGCCGGGCACCAGGTTGGCCGGGTTGCACTGGGAGTTGTTCCACGCGTCCTTGAAGGCCGTCGTGTATTCGCGGGTCGGGGAGATCGGCGCCTGGGCGAGGCCGCCGGGTGCGAGCGGGTTGAACCAGGCCTCGTGGGTGCTGGCGTTGTTGCCGACCGTCGTGAAGCTCGGCACGCCCGCCTTGGCGATGAAGTCCCAGGCCCCCGGCGCGGCGACGTTCTCGAACGGCCCGGTGGGGGAGTTGCACCCGGCGGTGGCGGTCCAGCAGCCGATCACGGAGTTGTCGGCGTTGGTGCTGGGCGACCAGTCGAGCTTCGGGTTGCTGGTGAAGTAGCGCCACTTGGGCGAGCCCAGGCCGGCCCCGGCCGGGGTGGCGGCGTCACTCGTCACGACCCCGGCGGCGTAGTTGCCCGGACCGGTGAACGGCGCGGTCGGTGCGTCGTACGGGCAGACCTGCATGGAGTAGACGCCGGCGGGGATCGACGCGGCGGTGTAGGTGGCGACCTCGGGGCTGGTGCCGGTGTCACCGGTGGTGAGCAGTGCACCCGACGGCGAGAAGATCTTGACCTCGATGTCGTTGGTCGTCACGACCACTGGCGGCGGTGGCCACGATCTGGCGGGTCTTGTCGTCCTTGACCTGGAACTGGTGCTTCGGCCCGCACGCGGTGGCGGTCGACCGCTGCCCTGGAACTGGAAGGCGTCCGAGCTCTGGTCGACCTTGTTCTGCCGGACGAGCACCTTGCCGGTGACCGCGTCGACCATCAGCGTGTACGCCGCGGCGCTGCCGCCCTCGACGTCGATCACGTTGGCCTCGAAGACGGGCCGGACGCTGCCGTCCGCGAGCGGGAGGGCGCGCAGGCGGGCCATCTGCTGCTGGGGGAGGCCGGCGACCTTGAAGCTGGTCCAGCCGGACTTCGACACGATGTCGGAGATCTTGCCCGCGCTCACGTCCTGCCCGACGTTCTTCGCCGCCAGCAACCAGGCCGCGGTCGCGCTGAGGGTCGCGGCGGGGGCGGAGCCGCTGGCGCGCGAGAGCGAGGAGGAGACGAACTGCACCTTGCCGCCGCCGATGCCCACCGTGACGAGACCGCCGACCGCGGGCGCCAGGGATCCGAACCTCTGCCGGAACAGCACGGCGCGGGCGGGGGAGTCGGCGAACGGCTGGTCGCTGACCACCTCGAGGGCGTCGACGTCGGCGCTCGAGAGCCCGAGCAGGGTGGCGTTGGTCCTCAGCCAGCTGCGGGCGGCGGTGACCGGCGCGCCCGTGGCGGTGCCGAGGGAGCCGGTGGTCGGCGCGATCGACGCCGGGGTGCCGCCGGCGTTCCAGCGCACCTTCACCGACGATCCGAGCGCGCTCGCCCTGCCGAGCTGGGCCGCGGTGGGCGCGACGGTGCCGCGCACGTCGAGATCGTCGAGCCCGGAGGGGGTCTCGCCGATCAGCCGGCTGCTGATACCGGCGGGCGACGCGGGCGCGGCTCCGGCTCCCGGTGCCTGCGTCAGGCCCAGGGTGAGGGCCGTCGCGGAGGCCGCGGCCAGTGCGGTGAGGGAGTGCAGTCGACGAGACATGGGGAGCTCCGAGGTCGGTGCCGCCCTGCCGGCGACTCGTCGCATCAACGCGCATCGGGCGCACAGGGTTACGCGCGAGTAGGTCGAACCGTCCGCCCACCGGTCGCCTAGGCCAGTGCCGGACACAATTGGAACGTTCAAGTATCACGCGATAGCGTGCCGCGCATGCGCGCGATCCGACGGTTCACCGTCCGCCCTGTCCTGCCCGAGCCCCTGCGCCACCTCGGTGACCTGGCCACCAACCTGCGCTGGTCCTGGCACCCGGAGACGCAGGACGTGTTCGCCACGATCGACGCCGACATCTGGAGGAGCAGCGGTCGCGACCCGGTCAAGACGCTGGGTGCCGTCTCGACGGCGCGGCTCGACGAGCTGGCGCAGGACACCGGCTTCCTGCAGATGCTCGACGCGGCCCACGCCGACCTGCAGCAGTACCTCACCGGCGACCGCTGGTTCCAGAAGGCCTCCGCAGGCGCAGACGGTGCCTCGTTGCCCAAGGCGATCGCCTACTTCTCACCTGAGTACGGCATCACCTCGGTGCTCCCGCAGTACTCCGGTGGCCTCGGCATCCTCGCCGGTGACCACCTCAAGACGGCCAGCGACCTCGGCGTACCGCTGATCGGCGTCGGCCTGCTCTACCAGTTCGGCTACTTCCGCCAGCAGTTCTCCCGCGAGGGCTGGCAGCTGGAGAGCTACCCCGTGCTCGACCCCGACGGCCTGCCGATCACGCTGCTGCGCGAGCACGACGGCACCCCGGCGCAGGTCCGCATCGCCGTTCCCGGCGAGACCGAGCTCGCCGCGCACGTCTACGTCGCCCAGGTCGGTCGGGTGCCGCTGCTGCTGCTCGACACCGACATCGAGGAGAACCCGGTCCCGCTGCGCGAGGTGACCGACCGCCTCTACGGCGGCACCACCGAGCACCGGCTCCTCCAGGAGCTGCTCCTCGGCATCGGCGGGGTCCGCGCCCTGCGCACCTTCTCGCGGATCACCGGCGCCGAGCAGCCCGAGGTCTTCCACACCAACGAGGGCCACGCCGGCTTCCTCGGCCTCGAGCGCATCCGCGAGCTCACGGTCGCCCAGGAAGGGCCCGGCCTCGACTTCGACACGGCCCTCGAGGTGACCCGCGCCGGCACCGTCTTCACCACGCACACCCCCGTGCCCGCGGGCATCGACCGCTTCCCGCGCGACCTGATCGAGCAGTACTTCGGCCCGCAGAGCCCGGTGGCCGGCGTCCCGATCGACCGGATCCTGCGCCTGGGCGCGGAGGACTACCAGGGCGGCGACAGCGGCGTCTTCAACATGGCGGTGATGGGCTTCCGGCTCGCCCAGCGCGCCAACGGGGTCTCCGAGCTGCACGGCGAGGTCAGCCGCGGGATGTTCAACGGCCTGTGGCCCGCCTTCGACGAGGCCGAGGTGCCGATCACCTCGATCACCAACGGCGTGCACGCCCCGACCTGGGTGGCCCGCGAGGTCTTCGAGCTGGCGAGCAAGCAGGGCGCTGACATCGACTCCGACCACGCCGAGGTGTGGAACGTCGTCGACCAGGTGCCCTCGGCCGACCTCTGGTCGACCAAGCGCGAGCTGCGGCAGCGACTCGTCGAGGACGCCCGCGGCCGGCTGCGCAAGTCGTGCCTCAAGCGCGGGCTCTCCAAGGCCGAGCTCGGCTGGACCGAGACCGCCCTGGACCCCGACGTGCTGACGATCGGCTTCGCGCGCCGCGCCGCGTCGTACAAGCGACTGACGCTGATGCTCAGCGACCCCGAGCGGCTCAAGCGGCTGCTCCTGCACCCCGAGCGCCCGATCCAGCTGATCATGGCCGGCAAGGCGCACCCGGCGGACGACGGGGGCAAGAAGCTGATCCAGGCGATCGTGCAGCTCGCCGACGACCCGGAGGTCCGCCACCGCGTCGCCTACCTGCCGAACTACGACATCGCGATGGCGCAGCCGCTCTACCCCGGCTGCGACGTCTGGCTCAACAACCCGCTTGCGTCCCTACGAGGCGTGCGGCACGTCGGGCATGAAGGCCGCGCTCAACGGCGGCCTCAACCTCTCCATCCTCGACGGCTGGTGGGACGAGTGGTACGACGGCACCAACGGCTGGGCGATCCCGTCCGCCGACGGCGTCGAGGACCCGGACACCCGCGACGACCTCGAGGCCAACGCGCTCTACGACCTGATCGAGAACGAGGTCACGCCGCGCTTCTACGACCTCGACGAGTCGGGTGTCCCGTCGCGCTGGATCGAGATGGTCCGCCACACGCTGAAGTCGCTCGGCCCCAAGGTGCTCTCCACCCGGATGGTGCGCGAGTACGTCGACCGCCTCTACTCCCCGGCAGCGGTGGCGTCGCGCGCCATGAACGACGACTACGTGGGGGCCACCGAGCTCGCCGCGTGGAAGTCGCGCGTGCGTGCCGGCTGGTCCGAGGTGAAGGTCGACCACGTCGAGACCGAGGGCCTCTCCGACATGCCGGAGATCGGCGGTGGGATGGACCTGCACGTCTTCGTCTCGCTCGGCTCGCTCGCCCCCGACGACGTCTGCGTCGAGGTGGTGCACGGCCGGGTCAAGGGTGAGGACCAGCTCGTCGACACCGAGACCACCGAGCTCTCGCTCGCGGAGACCTACGAGGGTGGACGCCACCGCTTCGACGGGCACCTCCGCCTCTCCCGCGCCGGCTCCTTCGGCTACACCGTCCGCGTCCTGCCGCGCAACGGCGCCCTGGCCTCACCTGCCGAGCTGGGGCTGGTGGCGATCGCGTAGGGATGCAGGTTTCCCCGGGCGGCCGGGGAAACCTGACGCGGATGGGTGAAGCATCGCCCTTCCGCGTCAGGAGTTGCCCATCTGCCCTGTCCGTCTTGTCCGCCGGATGATCAGCTCGGCGATGGTCAGGTTCACGATCCAGCCGAGCCACTGGCCGTAGGGGATGCTCGCCGAGACCGCGGCCTGCACGTCGCCGTCGTACCAGCTGCCCATCACGGGCACCTGCAGCAGGAGCAGCAGTGGCGTCACCATCCGGGCCGTGATCGCGAAGAGGGTGAGTGCGTAGAGCCGGGTCATCCACTCGCGGTGCCGGACCACGTCGCCGCCGCGGACCGCGCGCCAGGCCGTGACGGCCAGGACCGGCCACAGCAGTGCCGGGACGAGTACGCCGAAGCGCGTGACGTTGCCGTCGGGCGTGGTCAGCGCGAGCGGGATGCCGGTCATCACGAACGCCAGCGTGCCGACCGCGAGGAAGGTGCGGCCGATCAGCCGGTGCCGCTGCCGGTTCGCCCGGACCCGCGGGATGAACTGGAGCGCCCCGAGCACGGCGGCGAGCGATGCCGCCGGCACGTGGATCACCAGGGCGATCCACATCAGGTCGGTCTGCACGTCGATCCGGCTCGCGTCGCGGTCGAGCAGCACGTAGGGGAACGCGAGCACCGGGATCGCGACGGTGAGGACGACCAGGATCGCGATGACGAGCCGCGGGGTACGCGCCGGGGCTCGGTCCAGGTCCCGAGTGGTGGTCATGCGACCAGCCTGACCGACGTACCGGCCCGACGCATCGGGGATCGCCCCGGGCCCGACCCTGGGAGCATGGGCCGCGAACGTAGGCTCGCCTGCGTGATCGAACTCCGAACCCCTGCCGAGATCGAGCAGATGAGGCCCGCCGGGCGCTTCGTCGCCGAGGTGCTCGCCCGGCTCGAGAAGGAAGCCGATGTCGGCGTCAACCTGCTCGAGCTCGACGCCCTCGCCCACGACATGATCCGCGAGCGCGGAGCCGAGTCCTGCTACATCGACTACCACCCGTCCTTCGGCGCGATGCCGTTCGGCAAGGTGCTGTGCACCTCGGTGAACGACGCGGTCCTGCACGGCCTCCCGCACGACTACGTCCTCCAGGACGGCGACCTGCTCAGCGTGGACTTCGCCGCCTCGGTCGACGGCTGGGTCTCCGACTCCGCGGTCAGCGTGGTCGTCGGCACGCCGGACGAGCGGGACCTCGCGCTGATCGACACCACCCGTCGAGCCCTCGACGCGGCGATCGACGTGGCCCAGGACGGCTCGCGGGTGGGTGACATCTCGGCGGCCATCGCGGCCGTCGCGCACGCCGAGGGCCTCTCGATCAACACCGACTTCGGCGGTCACGGCGTCGGCCGGACGATGCACGGCGACCCGCACATCCCCAACAACGGCCGCGCCGGCCGCGGCTACCCGCTGCGACCCGGCCTGGTGATCGCGATCGAGCCGTGGTTCCTCCAGGGCACCGACCAGATCTTCACCGACCGGGACGGCTGGACGCTGCGCAGCGCCGACGGCTCGCGGGGCGCCCACTCGGAGCACACGATCGCGATCAGCGAGGACGGGCCGATCGTGCTCACGGCTCGCGACTGACGGCTCACGCCTGCTGCAGCAGCACCAGTGCCCGGGCGGAGAGGGTGATCGTCTCCCCGGCGACGACCTTCGTCTCGAGCGGGTTGGCGGGGTCGGTCGAGAGGACGACGACTCCCTGCTGGACCCACTCGTTCACCGGGAGGGTGACCTCGCGGTCGTGGGGCGAGCCGTTGAGCCAGAGCATGAAGCTGGTGTCGCGCTGCTGCTCGCCGCGGGGTCCGGGGGAGCGGAGCGGGTCCGCGGACACGAACATCCCGAGCACGCGCAGCTCGGGTCCTGCCAGTCGTCACCGGACATCTCGCGTCCGTCGGGATGGATCCAGGCGAGGTCCTTCGGGCCGCCGGTGATGGTCGGGCGCCCCTCGAACCAGTGCCGCTGCCGCAGCGCCGGGTGCTCGCGCCGGATCCGGAGCGCCGTGCGGGTGATCTCGAAGATGTCCAGCCACGCGTCGTCGGCCCGCCAGTCCACCCAGGAGATCTCGTTGTCCTGGCTGTAGGGGTTGTTGTTGCCGCGCTGCGTGCGACCACGCTCGTCGCCGGCGGTGATCATCGGCACGCCGTTGGACAGGCACAGGGTCGCGACCAGGTTGGCGGCCTGCCGGTGCCGCAGGGCGAGGATCTCCTCGTCGTCGGTCTCGCCCTCGACGCCGCAGTTCCACGAACGGTGGTTGTCGGTGCCGTCCCGGTTGCCCTCGTGGTTCGCCTCGTTGTGCTTGGTGTCGTAGGAGACCAGGTCGCGGAGCGTGAACCCGTCGTGGGCGGTGATGAAGTTGACCGAGGCGTACGGCGACCGGCCGTCGTCGAGGTAGAGGTCCGAGGAGCCCGCCAGCCGCGTGGCGACCGTGCGCACCCCGTCGCTGCGGCCCCGCCAGAAGTCGCGCATCGTGTCGCGGTACTGGTCGTTCCACTCCACCCACGGCGGCGGGAACTCGCCGACGCGGTAGCCGTCCATCGACGCGTCCCACGGCTCCGCGATCAGCTTGACGTGGCGCAGCACCGGGTCCTGGCCGATCGTGGTGAGCAGGTGGCCCATCATGTCGACCTCGTGCCCGGTGCGGGTCAGCGCGGACATCAGGTCGAAGCGGAAGCCGTCGACGTGCATCTCGGTGACCCAGTAGCGCAGCGAGTCCAGGATCAGGCGCAGGGCCGCGGGGTTCTCGGCGTCGACGGTGTTGCCGCACCCGGTGACGTCCCAGTAGGTCGCCGGCTCCCGGCTGTCCTCCGGGTCGGTCGAGACCCGCTTGTAGAAGCCCGCGTCGTCGAGCCCGCGGAAGGACAACGTCGGTCCGTCGACACCCGCCTCGGCGGTGTGGTTGTAGACGACGTCCAGCAGGACCTCGATCCCGGCCTCGTGGAAGCTCTTCACCATCTGCTTGAACTCGGTGACCTGCTGCCCGCGGTCGCCACTCGAGCTGTACGCCGCGTCCGGGGCGAAGTAGGCCAGCGAGTTGTAGCCCCAGTAGTTCTTCAGCCCGTGGGCTGCCAGCCGTGGCTCGGAGACGAACACGTGCACGGGAAGCAGCTCGACGGCGGTCACCCCGAGGTCGTGGAGGTAGTCGGTGACCACGGGGTGCGCCAGCCCGGCGTACGTCCCGCGCACCTGCTCGGGGATCCGGTCGTGCAGCT
This sequence comes from uncultured Actinomycetota bacterium, assembly GCA_963797525.1. Classification (GTDB taxonomy): domain Bacteria; phylum Actinomycetota; class Actinomycetes; order Propionibacteriales; family Nocardioidaceae; genus Marmoricola. Next base: position 1,033,494 of record CAWCPT010000014.1, on the reverse strand, counting down.
CGGTGAACCCCTTGACGTGCAGCTCGTAGACCACGCTGTCCCGCCAGCGTGCGCCGATCTTCGCGTCGTCACCCCAGTCGAACGTGTCGTGGACGACCACGCTGCGCCCGACGTACGGCGCCGAGTCCCGCTCGTCACGGACCGTGAGGTCGGCCTGGCCGTCCTCGCCCTTCACGAAGCCGAAGACCGCCGGGTCGGAGCCGAACTCGCCGCTCACGGCCAGGGCGTAGGGGTCGAGCAGCAGCTTGTGCGGGTTGAACCACAGGCCCGCGTCGGGGTCCCAGGGGCCGTCGGCGCGGAAGCCGTAGCGCTGGCCCGGAGTCAGGCCGGGCAGGGCGCCGTGCCAGGTGCCGAGGCTCCGCTCGGTCAACGCGTGCCGCGTCTCGCGACCGTCGTCGTCGAACAGACAGACCCACATGGCAGTGGCATCCGGGGCGCGGACGGCGAAGTTGGTGGACTCCTCGCTCCACGTCGCGCCGAGCGGCCAGTTGCGTCCGGGCCACACGTCCACGCGTTCGCCCGCGGTCGACCACTCTCCTGGTGTCACGCGCCGATTATGCAGGTCAGGCGCAGTGCGGGTTCACGGGACGACGTAACGGGAGTCCCGGGCGTCGGTGATCGCCATGTGCCCCGGGGCGTGCCCGATGGCGAAATCCGGCCGTGACGCCATCACGGCTGCCTGCGGGGTGACCCCGCACGCCCAGAAGACCGGGACGTCGTCGGGACCCACGGCGACCGGGTCCCCGAAGTCCGGGGTGGCGAGGTCGGTGATGCCGATGGCGGCCGGGTCGCCGACGTGCACGGGTGCGCCGTGGACGGCCGGGTAGCGCGAGGTCACCCGGACAGCCGTCGCCACCAGGTCGGCCGGCACGGGTCGCATCGAGACCACGAGCGGGCCGTGCAGGGAGCCGGCGGGACGGGTCTGCGTCGAGGTGCGGTACATCGGCACGTTGCTGCCCGCGTCCACGTGGCGCACCGGGACGCCCGCCTCCAGCAGTGCGGTCTCGAAGGTGAAGCTGCATCCGATCAGGAAAGGCACCAGGTCGAGGCGCCAGTGCTCGCGGGCGTCGGTGACCTCGGCGACCGGTTCGCCGTGCTCGTAGACGACGTACGCCGGCAGGTCGGTGCGGAGGTCGCCCTCGAAGATCGAGGTCGAGAAGGCACCCGGTTCGCCGACGTCGAGGACCGGGCAGGGCTGCGGGTTGCGCTGGGCGAAGAGCAGCACGTCGTACGCCAGCGCCTCGGGCACGGCGATCAGGTTGGCCTGCGTCCAGCCCGTGCACCAGCCGGACGTCTGCGCGCGCATTCCTGCGCGGAACAGCCCGCGCGCCTGGCCGGGAGCCAGAGCGCGTCGCTCCTCGGGGGAGGGCAGGGTCGGCGCCGTCACCCGTCCTCCTTCGCGGACAGGTCGGGGCCCGTGACCGCTCGCAGACGGATCTCCTGCCCCGGGGTGGCCTGCGCGGCTCGGGGGAGGTCCTCGGTGACCACCACCGCGATCACCGGGTAGCCGCCCGTGACCGGGTGGTCGGCGAGGAAGAGCACCGGCGTCCCACTGCCCGGGACCTGGAGCGATCCGGCCACCGTGCCCTCGCTGGGCAGCTCGTCGTCGACCTTGCGCTCCAGCGCGGGTCCGTCGAGCCGCAGACCGACCCGGTTGCTGCGCTGGTCGACGGTCCAGGTGGTCTCGAGCAGGGCCCGGCGCCCGCGCTTGGTGAACCAGTCCGACCGCGGGCCCGGCACGACGCGCAGCTCGATCACCCCGTCGGTGGGGGTGCGGCTCGGCGCCTGGTCGACACCCGGGACCGGACGCTCCGGATCGGCCCCGACCGGCAGCTCGTCGCCCTCCTCGAGCGGCGCGCCCAGGCCGGAGAGCAGGTCGGTGCTGCACGAGCCGAGCACCTGCTCCCGCGCCAGCCCTCCGCGCACGGAGAGGTAGCTGCGCAGCCCCCGTGTGGGTGCGCCCAGCCGGACCAGGGCGCCGTCGGGCACCTGGATCGAGATGTCGGAGCCGTGCGCGCGACCGTCCACGTTCACCGGCACCGGGGCCCCACTGACCGCGAGCACCAGCGACCCGCGCGCCCGCAACGAGGCCTGCCCGAGAGTGATCTCGAGCCCGGCCGCACCCTCCTCGTTGCCGACCAGCCGGTTGGCGAGCCGCAGGGCACCCGGGTCGAGCGCACCGGACTCCGGGACGCCGATCGACGCCAGGCCCGGGCGGCCGAGGTCCTGGACCGTGAGCAAGGGGCCTGGTTGCTCGACCACGAGCCCGCGCTTCACGAGCCCGCCTGCTCGAAGCGGACCAGGGTGCCCGGCGCCAGCAGCGCCGGCGACTCACGTCCGGGGTCCCAGACCTCCACGTCGGTGCGGCCGATCAGCTGCCAACCGCCGGGCGAGGACCTCGGGTAGACCCCGGTGAACTCACCTGCCAGGCCGACCGCGCCGGCCGGCACCTTGGTGCGCGGGTCCTCGCGCCGGGGGACGTGCAACGACGTGTCGTCGCCGACGAGGTAGCCGAACCCCGGGGCGAAGCCGGTGAACGCGACCCGCCAATGCACCTCCTGGTGCCGGGCGACCACCTCGTCGCGACTCATCCCGGTGAGGGAGGCCACCTCGTCGAGGTCCTCACCGTCGTAGACCACCGGGATGGTGACCTCCTCTCCCGGCTCGGGCGGGTCGTCCGGCAGGTCGAGCGACCGCACCAGCGCGGCGACGTCGCGGACCCGGTCACCACCGGGTCGGCAGCGGAGCAGCACGGTCCGCGCGGCGGGCACCACGTCGATGACGTCGTCGAGTGCGCCCGACGCCCGCTCTGCATCGAGCGCCGCCACGAGGCGCAGCACGGTGTCCAGGTCCGCCACCTCGACCAGGAAGGCGGCGTCGCCGCACGGCAGCAGCCGCACTCCCGAACCCATCGCGCCGCTCATCCTGCTGGTGCGAAGGGGGCCAGGGGCACGCCCGCGTCGGTGAGCCTCGCGCGGACGGCCCGGGCCATCTCCACGGCACCCGGGGTGTCCCCGTGCAAGCAGATCGAGGCCGGCTCGACGCCGACGAGCGAGCCGTCGACCGCCGCGACCTGGTGGTCCGCCACCATCCGCAGCACGCGGTCGGCCACCTCGTCGGCGTCGGTGAGCACAGCACCGTCGTCGCTGCGCGGGACCAGGGTGCCCTCCGGCGTGTAGCCGCGGTCCGCGAAGGCCTCGGCGTACGTCGCCAGGCCGGCCGCCTCGGCGAGCGCGAGCCACCGGGATCCCGGAAGCCCGAGCACCGGCAGCGTCGCGTCGTAGGACGTCACCGCCTCGACCACCGCTGCTGCCTGTGCCTCGTGGTGCACGATCGTGTTGTAGAGCGCGCCGTGCGGCTTGACGTAGGAGACGCGCCCGCCGGCAGCCCGGGCCAGCCCCTGCAGCGCCCCGATCTGGTAGATCACGTCCGCCGTCAGGTCCGCGGGGTCGACGTCGATGAACCGCCGGCCGAAACCCGCGAGGTCCCGGTAGGCCACCTGTGCGCCGATCGCGACGCCCTGCTCCACCGCCCACCGGCAGGTCTGGAGCAGGGTGCGCGGGTCGCCGGCATGGAAGCCGCAGGCGAGGTTGGCGCTGGTGACCAGGCCCACCATCGCCTCGTCGTCGCCGAGGGGCCAGATCCCGAAGCCCTCGCCGAGGTCGCTGTTCAGGTCCACCGACCCGGTCACGCGAAGAGGTCCTTGAGCCCGGTGATCGACTCCCAGCCGAGGTAGATCGTGAGCAGCCAGGCCGCGACCCCCACTGCGAGCAGCCACCGGGGATAGACGTAGCCGAACATCAGCTCCCTGGTGTGCCGGAACGCGATCCAGAGCAGCAGCCCGAGACCCACCGGGAGGATCAGGCCGTTGAACGCGCCCGCGAAGATCAGCAGCTTGACCGGCTCGGCGCCGAGCAGCAGGAACAGGCTCGTGGACACCACGATGAAGGCCACCACCACCCAGCGCTCCCAGTGGGTGACCCAGTGCCCGAACACCTTGAGGAACGACGTGGAGGTGTACGACGCCCCGATCACCGAGGTGATGGCCGCGCTCCAGATGACCGCGCCGAAGACGATCTTCCCGGTGTCGCCCAGGGCCGCGCCGAACGCCGAGGCGGTGGGGTTGCCCTCGTCGATCTTCGCGCCGCCCGTGATCACGCCGAGGACCGCGAGGAAGAGCACGATCCGCATCACGGCCGTGATGCCGATGCCGAGGACCGACGCCCGGGTGATCTCCTTCACGCTCTCGACGCCCTTGACGCCGTTGTCGACGAGGCGGTGCGCCCCGGCGTAGACGATGTAGCCGCCGACGGTGCCGCCGATCAGCGTGGTGAGCGCCAGGAAGCTGAACGTGTCCGGTGCGACCGACTGCTTGATCACCTCGCCGACCGGGGGCTCGGTGATGATCGCGACGTACGTCGTCAGCACGAGCATCACGATCCCGAGCAGGATCACCACCCGGTCCATCGCGACGCCCGCGCGCCGGACGAGGAAGACCCCGATCGCGACGACGGCGGAGATGACACCGCCCACCCGGACGTCGAGCCCGAACAGCGCCTCGAGGCCGAGCGAGCACCCGGCGATGTTGCCGATGTTGAACACGATCCCGCCGAAGACGTCGAGCGCGGCGAGCAGGAAGCCCGCTCCTGGCAGGGCGTGGTTGGCGAGGTCCTGGGCACGTTTGCCGGAGATGCCGATGATCCGCCACACGTTGAGCTGGATCGCGATGTCGACGATCACGGTCACGAGGATCACGAAGGCGAACGCGGCCCCGAGCTGGACGGTGAACGTCGTGGTCTGGGTCAGGAACCCGGGGCCGATCGCCGAGGTGGCCATCAGGAACATGGCCCCGAGGAAGCCGGCCCGGCCGGTGTGCCGGAGGGCCGTCGACTCCTCCGACCCGGGCTCGTCGGTCAGTGCAGGATCCGTGGACGAGGGCGGCTCCGGGGTCGATGACATGCCTCACGGTATGAATGGGGCGACACAACGGTCAACGGTCGCGCCCACGTGTCGCGCCACAAGGAGGAGTCATGGCTGAGTTCGTTCGCCTCGAGGTCGCCGACGGGGTCGGCACCATCCGGCTGGACCGACCGAAGATGAACGCGATCAGCATCCAGGTCCAGGAGGAGCTGCGCGCCGCGGCGGCCGAGGCAACCGACCGTGACGACGTCAAGGCCGTGGTCGTCTACGGCGGCGAGCGTGTGTTCGCCGCCGGGAACGACGTCAAGGAGATGGCCGACCTGTCCTACACGGACATGGTCAAGCGCTCCGGGCCGCTGCAGTCCGCGGTCACCGCAGTCGCGAGGATCCCCAAGCCGGTCGTCGCGGCGATCACCGGCTATGCCCTCGGCGGCGGGTGCGAGCTCGCGCTGGCGGCCGACATCCGGATCGCGGCCGACGACGCCACCCTCGGTCAGCCCGAGGTCCTGCTCGGCATCATCCCGGGGGCCGGCGGCACCCAGCGGCTGAGCCGGTTGGTCGGTCCGAGCCGCGCGAAGGACATCATCTTCACCGGTCGTTTCGTGAAGGCCGACGAGGCGCTCGCGATCGGTCTGGTGGACAAGGTGGTGCCTGCCGGGGACGTCTACACCGAGGCCGTGACGTGGGCCGGCCAGTTCACCCGCGCTGCGTCGTACGCCCTCCGCGCGGCCAAGGAATCGATCGACCGGGGCCTCGAGGTCGACCTCGAGACAGGCCTGGAGATCGAGCGGCAGCAGTTCGCCGCCCTGTTCGCCACGCAAGACCGTTCCGCAGGAATGGACTCCTTCGTCCACAATGGGCCCGGTAAGGCCCGCTTCGAGGGCCGCTGATCTCGATCTCACGCCCATCAGGAGTCCCCGTGCCCCCGAAAGATGCCACCACCGACGAGGCCCCCAAGGCCCCCAAGAAGCGGCCGGGCGCGACGACGGACGCGATCCGGGCGCGGCTCGCCCGCATCGTCCGCATCGTCTTCGGCGTGCTGGCCACGATCCTTGCGCTCGGGGCGCTGCTGGTGGTGCTGCGGAGGCAACATCAACGCGGACAACTCGATCGTCAAGTTCATCATCGACACCGCCGACGCGATCTCCGGTCCGTTCAGCAAGGACGACGGGATCTTCTCCTTCACGGGCAAGAACGCCGACTCCAAGAACGCCCTGCTCAACTGGGGGATCGCGGCGATCGTCTACCTGCTGATCGGCCGCGTGCTGGCCAACCTGATCGCCCCGAAGGGCGCCCGCTCCTAGGCCCCGTCAGCCGTCCGGGAATCGCCACCGGCTGTGACAGAACCCACCCCCGCCGGTGTTTCTGCCGCCGTGACTCGGCGGTAACCTCACCTCGGGGTTCGATCCCACCCAATCCCTAGTTCAGGAGGGGCCCGTCCAGGGCCAAGTGACCAATGAACATTGTCGTCTGTGTGAAGTACGTCCCCGACGCGACTGCCGATCGGCACTTCGAGTCCGACAACACCGTGGACCGCGTCGGCGTCCCCGGCCTGCTCTCCGAGCTCGACGAGTACGCCGTCGAGCAGGCGCTGCAGCTCAAGGAGAAGACCGAGGGCGACGAGGTCACGGTGACCGCGCTCACCGTCGGTCCCGAGGACGCCTCCGACGCCATCAAGAAGGCGCTCCAGATGGGTGCCGACAAGGGCATCCACGTCGTCGACGACGCGATCGCCGGCTCGGACTACCTGGCCACCTCGCAGGTGCTGGCCGCCGCGATCGAGAAGATCGGCGACGCCGACGTGGTGATCTGCGGCATGGCCTCGACCGACGCCACCGGCAGCGTCATCCCGGCGATGCTCGCCGAGCGCCTCGACCTCCCGCAGGTCACCCTCGGCTCGGTGATCGAGTCGCAGGGCAAGGAGTTCCGGATCAAGCGCGACGGCGACACCTCCACCGAGGTGATCGGTGCCACCGCGCCGCTCGTGCTGTCGGTGACCGACCAGTCCGGCGAGGCCCGCTACCCCTCCTTCAAGGGCATCATGGCCGCGAAGAAGAAGCCGCTGGACACCTGGTCGCTGAGCGACATCGGCGTCGACGCCGACAAGGTCGGGCTGGACGCGGCGTGGTCCGCGGTCGAGGACACCGAGGAGCGCCCGCCGCGCACCCAGGGCGAGATCGTCACCGACGAGGACGGCTCGGGCGCCACGGCGCTGGTCGAGTTCCTCGCGTCCAAGAAGTTCATCTGAGCAGGAGACTGAGAACCCATGTCTGAAGTTCTGGTACTCGTCGACCACGTCGACGGCAAGGTCCGCAAGCCCACCTTCGAGCTGCTCACCATCGCCAAGCGCCTCGGTGAGCCCTCCGCCGTCTTCATCGGCGGCAGCGACAAGGCCGACGACGTCGTGGCCGCGGTCAAGAAGTACGGCGCCGAGAAGGTCTACGTCGTCGACGACGCCGAGATCAAGGGCTACCTCGTGGCCCCGAAGGCCGAGGCGCTCCAGCAGATCGCCGAGAAGGCCGACCCGGCCGCGATCCTGATCCCGTCGACCGGCGAGGGCAAGGAGATCGCCGGTCGCCTCGCGATCAAGCTGAACTCCGGGCTGATCACCGACGCGGTCGACGTGCAGGAAGGTCCCGGTCACCACCCAGTCGGTGTTCGCCGGCAGCTACACCGTCCAGGCGAAGGTCACCCAGGGCACCCCGATCATCACGGTCAAGCCGAACTCGGCCGCCCCGGAGGAGTCCGAGGGCGCGGGCGCCAAGGAGGACTTCGCGGCCACGATCTCCGACTCGGCGAAGAAGGCCAAGATCGTCGCGGCCCAGCCGCGCAAGGCCAGCGGTCGCCCCGAGCTCAACGAGGCCGCGATCGTGGTCTCCGGTGGCCGCGGCACAGGTGGCGACTTCTCCGAGGTCGAGGGCCTCGCCGACTCGCTCGGTGCCGCCGTGGGTGCGTCCCGCGCCGCGGTCGACTCCGGCTGGATCCCGCACGCCTTCCAGATCGGCCAGACCGGCAAGGTCGTCTCGCCGCAGCTCTACATCGCCAACGGCATCTCCGGTGCGATCCAGCACCGCGCCGGCATGCAGACCTCGAAGACCATCGTCGCCGTCAACAAGGACGAGGAAGCCCCGATCTTCGAGCTCGTCGACTTCGGCGTCGTCGGCGACCTGCACACGGTCCTCCCGGCCGCGACCGAGGAGATCACCAAGCGCAAGGGCTGAGCCACTCGCTCATCTCGCTCAGGCCCTGGTCGCGGACTCAGCCGAAGGCGCGCCGGACCAGGGCGAGGGCCTCGGTCTGCTCGACGCCGAGCGCCCTGAGCTTCTCGGCGAACTCGTGGGCGGCCTCCCGGGCAGCGCGGTCGGTGCCTGCCCCGGTGACCACGCTGCCGCGCGGCCCCGCGTCTCGATCACGCCGAGACCCTCGAGCTCCCGGTAGGCGCGCGCGATCGTGTTGGCCGCCAGGCCCAGGTCCGAGGCGAGGCCGCGGACAGTCGGCAGCTTCGTGCCGGGAGCGAGCGATCCGGCGTCCACCCGAGACCTGATCTGCTCGCGCACCTGCTCGTAGGGCGGGGTGGGGGAGTCGTGATCGACCGTGATCGGCTGCATGTGCCACAGCGTCCCAGAGGCCGAGCTGCGGTGTGACCTGAGCGGCATTCGAACGGTCCGGTGCACCGCGTACCCTTGGCAGGCGATGACCGTCTATCTCGACCACGCGGCGACCACGCCGATCCTTCCCGAAGCAGCAGCGGCGATGACTGCGCAGCTCGGCCGGGTCGGCAACGCGTCGTCCCTGCACGGTTCCGGTCGCGACGCCCGACGGGTGGTCGAGGAGTCGCGCGAGACCATCGCGCGAGCGCTGAACAGCCGGCCGGGTGAGGTCGTGTTCACCTCCGGCGGCACCGAGTCCGACAACCTCGCGGTCAAGGGCCTCTTCTGGGCGCGGCGTGCGGAGGACCCGCGTCGTACCCGCATCCTGAGCACCCCGATCGAGCACCACGCCGTGCTCGACCCGCTGCACTGGCTGGCCGACGAGGGCGCCAAGGTCGAGCTGGTCGACGTCGACCACCTCGGCCGCCTCGACGTCGACGCCTTCCGGGCAGCCGTCGAGAGCGATCCCGGCGAGCGTCGCCGTGGTCACGGTGATGTGGGCCAACAACGAGGTCGGCACGGTCCAGCCGATCGCCGAGGTCGTCGAGATCGCCCACGCCCACGGCATCCCGGTGCACACCGACGCCGTCCAGGCCCTCGGCCAGCTGCCGCTCGACTTCGCCGGCTCGGGCGTCGACGCGATGACGGTGACCGGCCACAAGATCGGCGGACCCTACGGCGTCGGCGCGCTCGTCGTACGCCGTGAGCTCAAGCCGACCGCCCTGCTCCACGGTGGCGGCCAGGAGCGCGACATCCGCTCGGGCACGATCGACCCGCCGGCGATCGCCGGGTTCGCGGTGGCCTGCCAGGTCGCGGTCGAGCGCCAGCCGGAGCTGGCCACCAGGCTCTCCGGGTCTGCGTGACGAGCTCGTGGCCGGCGTACGCCGCGAGGTGCCCGACGCGATCTACAACGGCGACCCGGAGCTCGGGCCCGGAGCACCGCCTCCCCGGCAACGCCCACCTCGAGTTCCCGGGCTGCGAGGGCGACTCGCTGCTGATGCTGCTCGACGCGCGGGGCATCGAGTGCTCGACCGGCTCCGCCTGCGACGCGGGCGTCCCGCAGGCCTCGCACGTTCTCCTGGCGATGGGCTCCTCGGAGGAGTTCGCGCGCTCCTCGCTGCGGTTCTCCCTCGGCCACAGCTCGACGCAGGCGGACGTCGACGCCCTGGTCGAGGCCATCGCGCCCGGTCGTCGAACGGGCCCGCAACGCCGGGCTCGCGACCAGGACCCCGGCCGGAAACAGGGTCTGATGCGAGTCCTGGCAGCGATGTCGGGCGGCGTGGACTCGGCCGTCGCCGCCGCGCGCGCGGCGGAGCAGGGCCACGACGTCACCGGCATCCACCTGGCGCTCTCGCGCAACCCGAAGTCCTACCGGACCGGCGCGCGCGGATGCTGCACGATCGAGGACGCCAACGACGCCCGCCGGGCCGCCGACGTGATCGGCATCCCGTTCTACGTCTGGGACCTGAGCGAGCGCTTCCACGAGGACGTCGTCGAGGACTTCCTCAGCGAGTACGCCGAGGGACGCACGCCCAACCCCTGCCTGCGCTGCAACGAGAAGATCAAGTTCGCTGCCGTGCTCGACCGGGCCGTCGCGCTGGGCTTCGACGCGGTGGTGACCGGCCACTACGCCCAGCTGCGCACCGACCCCGACGGGCTGATCGAGATGCACCGCGCCGAGGACATGGGCAAGGACCAGAGCTACGTGCTCGGCGTGCTCACCCAGGAGCAGCTGGCCCACTCGATGTTTCCGCTGGGTGACACCCCCAAGCCCGAGATCCGGCGCGAGGCCGAGCGCCGTGGGCTCGCGGTGGCTGCCAAGCCGGACAGCCACGACATCTGCTTCATCAGCGACGGCGACACCGGCGGCTGGCTCTCCGAGAAGCTCGCCTCGGTCGACTCCGGTGTCAACCGCAGCGGGTCGATCGTCACCGACGACGGCGAGGTGCTCGGGTCGCACGAGGGTTCGTGGCGCTACACGGTCGGCCAGCGCCGCGGCCTGCGCATCGGCACCCCGCGCTGCCGACGGTCAGCCGCGCTACGTGCTCGACATCGAGCCGGTGTCCGGCACCGTGACGGTGGGTCCGCGCGCGGCTCTCGCCGTCGACGGGCTCACCGCGATCCGGCCGCGCTGGTGCGGCGCGGCCCCCGAGGCGCCGCTGGAGTGCACCGTCCAGCTGCGAGCGCACGGCGACGAGCACCGGGCGGTGGTGACGGTCGTCGGCGACTCGGTCGACGTGCACCTCCTCGACCCTGCCTCCGGCATCGCTCCCGGCCAGGCGGTCGTGGTCTACGACGGGACCCGGGTCGTCGGCTCGGCCACCATCGACGCCACCCGGCGCGTCGGCCGTCGAGACCACCCGGTGACCGACACGACCGCACGGGCCACCGGCGTCGGCTCCATGCCGGGCGAGGACTTCGCCGAGTCGCTGCGCATGGTCCTCGACCTGCTGCCCGACCTGCCGCACCTCCCTGAGCTGCCGGCCCGCGGAGCGATCGCCGACCTCACCGGCCGTGCCGTCGCGATCACCGCCGACCTCGGCTTCGACCTCCAGCCCGCCGGGTGGCGCCTGACCGACGCGCCGGGTGTCGACCACCGCCGGGCACGGTCACGGCTGGCCCAGGACCTCGACGTCCTCGAGGAGCAGACCCAGGGCTACGCCGGGCCGCTCAAGGTCCAGGTGGCCGGCCCGTGGACCCTCGCCTCGACGATCGAGAAGCCCCGCGGCGACAAGGTGCTCAGCGACCACGGTGCCCGTCGAGAGCTCGCCCAGGCGCTCGCGGAGGGTGTCCGCGTGCACCTCGCGGACGTGCAGCGACGCGTGCCCGGAGCCGAGCTGGTGCTCCAGGTCGACGAGCCCGCCCTGCCCGTTCGTGCTGGCAGGGCAGGTGCCGACGGCCTCTGGCTTCAGCCGGCACCGCACGGTGCACCCGCCCGCGGCGTCGGAGGCCCTCGCGTGGGTCTTCGCGGCTGCCGGTGACGCGACCACGGTGGCGCACTGCTGCGCCGCCGACGTGCCGATCTCGCTGCTGCGCGGGGCAGGTGCGGACGGCGTCTCCCTCGACCTCGGCCGTCCTCGCGGCCAGCGGGTACGACGACCTGGCGACCGTCCTCGACGAGGGCGGCCAGGTCTTCCTCGGAGTGGCGTCGTCGACCGGCGACACGGCGCCCTCGGCGACGTCGGTCATCGAGCGCGTCCAGCGACTGCTCGACATGCTCGGGCTCGACAGCGGCGAGGTGTCCGGTCAGCTCGTGCTGACTCCCGCATGCGGACTGGCCGGTGCCACCCCGTCGTACGCCGCCCAGGTGCTGCGCTCGCTGCAGGAAGCGGCCGGCGAGCTCGGCTGACGCGTGTCCTGCAGGTCTTGGGGTACGGGCGGGGAGTACCCGAACACGAGGAGTGACATGAACGACCTGACCGGCAAGAAGATCGCCATCATCGCGACCAGCCACTTCGAGGAGGCAGAGCTCGTCACCCCGCGCGACGAGCTCACCAAGGCCGGCGCCGAGGTGAGGATCTACTCCACCGACACCGACCCGATCCAGGCCGTCGAGGGCGACACCGAGCCGACGCAGAAGGTCGACGTGGACGGCACCTTCGGCGACCTGGACGTCTCCGGTGTCGACGCGGTCGTCGTGCCCGGCGGCACCGTGAACGCCGACCACCTCCGCACCGACGAGGACGCCCAGGAGATCGTCAGGCAGGCGCTGGACTCCGACAAGGTGGTCGCGGTGATCTGCCACGGGCCGTGGCTGCTCGTCTCCGCAGGCGTGGCCAAGGGCCGCACCCTGACGAGCTACCCGAGCCTCTCGATCGACCTCGAGAACGCCGGCGCCACCTGGCAGGACGAGGAGGTCGTCGTCGACGGGAAGCTGATCACCAGCCGCAACCCCGACGACCTGCCCGCCTTCGTCGAGGCGATCAGCGAGGCGCTGGGCTGAGCCGAGCGGCGTACTCCCCACGCAGAACTGCCACTTCCCCCACGGTGCACCGCGGGGGAAGTGGCAGTTTCACCAGGTCCCTTGTGAAACCTGCGACCGTCAGCCGACGGCCACGCCCTCCACAGCAGGCCCGTCCGTGGCGAGCTCCTCGTGCTTGACGTTGAGGAAGATCCAGGTCACGAGCGACGCGATCACCATCAGGCCCGCGGCCAGCAGGAACGCGGCCGTGGCTCCCTCGGTGAAGACCTGGTGGCTGGCGACCACCTGGGCGACCTTCTGCTGCGCCTCGGAGAGCTGCGGAGCGCCTGCGGCAGCAGCCTTCGCAGCCGCGGCTCCGAGCACGTGCACCCGGTCGTCGATCGTCTGGGTCGCGACGGTGCCGAGCAGCGAGAGCCCGAGCGCGCCACCGACCTGCTGCATCGTGTTCAGCACACCCGAACCGATACCGGTGTCCTCGTTGCGCAGGTGGTGCACGGCGGTCAACGTGAGCGGCACGAAGGTCATCCCCATGCCGAAGGACATCAGCAGGATGAACGGCAGCAGGTCGGCCGCATAGGTGCCCTGGACGTTGCTGATCGGCAACGACGTGTCGAAGGGCAGCCGGGAGAAGCCCCACAGGGCTACGGCGGCCATCAGCGTGCCGACGCCGGCGAGGTACTTCGGGTCGATCCGGTTCACCAGGCTCGAGGAGATGCCCGCGGCTGCCACCAGTCCGAAGCAGAACGGCAGGAACGCGACGCCGGCCTCGATCGGGCTGTAGCCCATCACCGTCTGGATGTACTGGCTCAGGTAGAAGAACATCGCGAACATCGCCGCGGGCGCGAAGAACATGGCCACGAAGCTCGCGGCACGGGTGCGGTTCGCGAAGACCCGGGTCGGCAGGAGCGGGTTCTTGACCCGGCTCTCGATGACCAGGAACACGACGAGCAGGGCGACGCCGATGACGAGGCTGGTGACCGTCCAGGTGTCGGTCCAGCCGTCGGTGCCCGCGCGGCTCAGACCGTAGACGAGGCCCAGCAGGCCGAAGGTTCCCGTGACGGCGCCGGGCAGGTCGAGCTGACCCGGTTGCGAGTCGGACTCGGCGAGGAAGCGCGGCGCGAGCAGGGCCGTGATGATGCCGATCGGGGTGTTGATCAGCAGGGTCAGGCGCCAGCCCTCGACGTCGAGGCCGAAGACGCTGTCGAGGCCGGTCAGCCAGCCACCGAGCAGCAGGCCTACGGCCGCGCCCACGCCCGACATCGCCGCGTAGATCGCGAACGCGCGGTTGCGCAGCGGACCCGCCGGGAACGTCGTGGTGATCAGGGCCAGGGCAGCGGGCGAGGCCAGCGCCGCGCCGAGACCCTGGAGGCCACGAGCCGCGAGCAGCTGGCCCTCGGTGGTGGCGAGACCGCCGAGGAGCGAGGCGACGCCGAAGATGATCAGGCCAGCCATGAAGACCTTGCGGCGGCCGAAGAGGTCACCCAGCCGCCCACCGAGCAGCAGCAGGCTGCCGAAGGCCAGCGCGTAGCCGGTGACGACCCAGCGCAGGTTGGCGGTGGCGATGTCCAGGTCCTGCTGGATGAACGGCAGGGCGATGTTCACGATCGTGCCGTCGAGCACGACCATCAGTTGTGCGATCGAGATGAGCACGAGTGCCCAGCCGAGACGGCTGTGGCCGGGAGGCGCTGCCTTCTCGTCCTGCAGCGGCTCGCGGGCCGCAGTGGTGTCGGTCATGACGTCCTTGCTTTCTTCTCGGAGTTCGTGGGGGGTACGCCGCCCGCGGGATGGCCCACGGCGGGAAGGATCACGTGGTCGACGACGCGCTGCACGGTGGCGTCGTCGGGAATCTCGCCGAGCACGAACGAGCGGTGCAGGAGGATCCCCGCGAGGGCGGGGGCGATGATCTCGATGTCGACGTCGGGGCCGATCTCCCCGCGCTGGCGCGCACGGTCGTAGATCTCCCGGGAGACCGGCGACCTTCGGGGCGATGAACTTCTCCCGGAACAGGGCGGCGAACTCCGGGTCGCTGCTCAGCGCCGTGATCACCGAGCCCATCACGCCGGTGGCGGCGTTGCGGTCGATGCCGTGCGACCCGCAGAAGGTGGCGACCAGGTCGCCGCGCAGCGAACCGGTGTCGATCGGGTCGATCGCCGGAGCCTGCTTGGCGCGCACCATCGCGTCCACGACGAGGGTGGGCTTGGTCTCCCAACGACGGTAGAGCGTGGCCTTGCTGGCTCGCGAGGCCTTGGCCACGGCGTCCATGGTCAACCTGTCGTAGCCGACCTCGAGCAACAGCTCCAGGGTGGCGTCGAGGATCTCGTCCTCGCGGGCACCCTCGACGCGGGGTCGCGTGGTGATCTGCTTGTTCATCGACCCTCCTGTCACGTGCGGCACATGTCCTCGAAACATGGATGAAACGAAACCGTTCCGTTTCATCCAGACTAGGGCGACAACCGGGCGCCGTTCGAATCCATTCCCGCTGGTCCAGAAAAAGTTGGCCCGGCTTCCTGGCGGGGCGCTGAGCCGTGCTTCAGGGCTGGGTGGAGGGCTGCGGGTCCGGGGTCGGTGTCACGGGCTCGGTCACGGTCGGGTCCGGCGTGGGGGTGGTCGTGGGGTCGGCCGAGGGGGCGGGCGTCGCCGGCGTCGTCGGGGTTGTCGTCCCGGCACTCCCGTCGGTGCTGCCACCCGTCGAGCCCGTCTCGGCACCGCCCGTCGTCGACGAGTCGCTCTTCTCGGCGGTCGAGGTCCCGGACTGGCGTGTCGCCGTCGTGCCGGTCGAACCGACGACGTTGCCGAGCGTCGTACCCGTCGAGTCGCTGCTGCCGGTGTAGGAGGAGACCGGCCTGCCGGTGGCGGCCTCGATCGCGGTGATCCCACCGAGCCCGAGGGCCATCACGGCCACGCTGGTCAGGGCGAGCTTGCCCCAGGGCAGGCTCCGGCGCGGGGTCTCGGGCTCGGGCGTGGTCCGCAACCGCCCCGCGGTCACGGTGCGCTTGACCGCGTCCCGGGTGCGCTGCAGCGACCACGTGTACGTCGCGGCGCCGACCGTCACGATCACGCTGCCGAGGGCGGCACCGACGATCGTGCCCGTCGTACCCGCCCAGGAGGCGAAGAAGGCGCCGGACATCGCTGCCAGGGCGCTGCCGGTGATCTGGGTGGTGGAGAGCTCGAGCTTGCGCTCGCGGTGTTCGGGGTTCATCAGCCTGTCGATCGTAGAAAACACGTGCACCTGTAGGACGAAGGCCGCCGCCCAGTGGTTGCACTTCGACAGGGTGACCTCGGACACCCGTGGTGCTAGGGCGTCTGCGTGGAGTCCTGGGTGGGCTGGCCGTCGGGGGAGGTCGACTCGGACGGACCGCTGGACGGGCTCGGTCCGCTCGTCGGCGCCGGCTCCTCGGAGGACTGGGTCTCCCCGTCACCCGGGCTCGGGGTGCTCGTCTGCTCGTCGCTGGGTGTCGGCGTCTTCTCCTGGTCCTTGCCGTTGTCGACGACGTTGCCCACGGTGGTGCCCTTCGAGTCGTCGTGGCCGCTGATCGAGGCCATCGACTGCCCGGTCACCACCTCCAGGACCGTGATGCCCGCGATGCAGAGGAGCAGGACGGCGCCGGTGGCCAGGGCCGTCTTCTTCCACGGGAAGCCGTCCCAGCGGCCCGTCGGCGCATCGGCCGCGGCATCGGCGTCGGCCGCGGCCTGCTCGGCGGGGGTCAGCGCCGGAGGCTCGTCTGCGTCCGTCCCCGGGTCCACGTCCGCGTCGGCCGGAAGGGGGGTCGTCTGTTCACCCCCGGACTCGGAGTCCGGCAGCGCCTGCTCGGCCTGCTGGTCAGGACTCGTGCGCAACGGGCCCTGGGCGACGGTGCGAGGAAGGGTGTTGGTCATCAGCGCCGTCTGGCGCACCTGGGCCGCGGTGTGCTTGACCACGGCGCTCGTGCGGTGCAGCGACCAGGTGTAGGTGGCGGTGCCGACCGTCGCGATGATGCTGCCGAGGAAGGCGCCGACGATCGTGCCCGTCGTACCGAGCCAGGAGGTCAGGAAGGCCACCGACATGGCGGCCAGCGCGCTCGCGATCACCTGGGTGGTCGAGATGCTGAGCTTGCGCTCTTCCTGGTCGTCGTCACTCATTGCCGACGATGCTAGATCAGGCGCACCACCCTCGGCAGTGGGGCCTCAGGAGACCGGAGCGCGCAGGCCCGAGCGGCGCAGGGCGGGCACCAGGGACAGCAGACCCACGAGCGGCAGGGCCGTCAGCCCGAGCAGCGCCCACGGGATCCCGAACACGTCACCGAGCCCACCCACGACGGCGGAGCCGACCCCACCGCCGACCAGGAAGAACAGGGTGGCGATCCCGAGGGCGACGCCGCGCACGTCGTCGGCGACCGCGTCACCCACCGCCTCCATCAGGGCCGGCTGCCCCAGACCGAACGCGAAGGTGACGCCGACCACGGCTGCGACGAGGAGCACGGCCGAGACCTGCTGCGCGCCGAGCGCCGCCACGCCCAGGGCGATGGCAGCGACGAGCGCGGCCAGGGCCAGGGCGGGCGTCGGCCCGATCCGGTTGAGCAGCGGGCTGGCCAGGCGCGGCGTGAGCAGGCCGGTCACCGCGCTGGGCAGCAACGCGACCCCCACCTGCCACGGCTCCCACCCGTCCCCGACGAGCACGACGGGAACGGCGATGAGCAGGGCGAACCAGGCTGCGGGGACTGCCCCGGCGGCCAGGGCGCTGCGCACGACGACGGCGTTGCGGATGACGCTGACGGGCAGGAAGCCGTTCGGGCGGTGGCGGACCCACAGGGTCACGGCTGGGACGCCGAGGACGGCGAGGACGGCACCGACGAGGGCGACGACCGGACCGGTTGACGGAGACTGGACGAGCAGCACGACGCCGGCAGCCGTCGCGGCCACCAACCCCGCCCCGAGGAGATCGAGACGGGCGCCGCTGCCGCCGGTGGGCACCCAACGCCAGAGCAGCGGCAGGAGCAGTGCTCCGAGCATCGGCAGGGCGATCACGGCGCGCCAGCCGAAGAATCCCTCGATGGCGCCACCGGCGAGCGGGCCCAGGCAGCTGACCGCCGCGGCGAGTCCCGCGACGCGGCCCAGGGCGACGCCCCGGGAGGTGCCGGCGAAGCGGGCCGTGACGATCGCCACCCCCAGGGTCGGGACGGCGGCGGCACCTGCACCCTGGATGATCCGGGCGCTCAGCAGCACGCCGAAGCTGGGAGCGAGTGCACCGGCCAGTGCACCGCCGGTCATCAGGCACACCCCGACGAGGAGGGGCAGGCGCTGCCCCACGAGGTCGGAGATCCGGCCGTAGACCGCCGTCGATACCGCCAGCATCAACGCGTAGAGGCTGATCGCCCAGGCGGAGACGCCCGTGCTGACGTCGAGGTCGGTGGCGATGACCGGCAGCGCGATCGCGGCCGAGGAGCTGCCGAGCCCCGCCAGGCCGAAGAGCAGCCCGATCAGGATCGGCACCCTGGCTGCGCCACGCCCCGACTCCTCCTCGGAGTCCACGGGCTCGGTCAGCGTCGGGACCGGCATCGGGTCCGAGGTGCGGGAAGTCATTGCGTGCGTCAACCGTCGACGGTGGCCAGGCATTCCGCCGGGTCCGGCTGACGGTCAGCTCTCGCGGCGCACGTCGGCGGCGTTCTCGTTCGCCCCCTCCCGTGACCCGTGCTGCACCCGGTCCTGCTCGGCGCGGCCGAGCACGTCGAGGGTGGCGTCCACGGCGAACCTGTTCCAGCGCCCCGGGTGGGCCAGCATGTAGTGGCCGAGCCGGCCCATGTCGACGAAGTCCGCCGACGCCGCGACGTCACTGGCACGGTCGACGTACTTCCGCGTCATCTTCGCCGAGGTGATCCGGTCGCGACTGCCGTGACCGGCGACGAGGTGCCGGTCGGTCAGTGCCGTCACGGGGTCTCCTGGCTCGAGCCACGGGGCGAGGCCGACGACCCCGACGACGCCCGGGTGGTCGGCGGCGTGCACGGCGGTCCGGGCGCCCATCGAGTGGCCCAGCAGCACGACCGGCAGGCCGGGGTGCTCGCGCTCGACCTGCTGGAGCGCCCAGCGGGCGTCGGGCACGGGTGAGGGTTCGTCGGCGACGCCGAGGTTCCAGCCGCGGACGGAGAAGCGCAGCAACCACAGCGACAACCCGGCGTCGTGGATGCGGGCCTGGATCGCGTCACGCATCCGTGAGGTCCGCCAGAACGAGGCACTGCCGTCGGCGACGGCCTCCACCCCGGTCTTCGCACCGCCGTGCAGCATCAGTACGACCCCGCGCGCGGCGCCGTCGGGTTCGGAGCGGAAGAGTTCGGGCGTGGGCACGCGGCCATCCAATCGGGTGGGTCCAAGGCTGTCGACGAGCAGTGGTTCGCCGCCGACCCCGTGGCGGATGGGTCGGGGACGCCATCGGCGGAGTGTCGGTGGAACACGGCAAGATGGGACCCGTGAGTGAGGCCGAGACCAGCAACGACACCAACGAGGGCGTGGTCACGCCGGAGACCGATCCCGTCGCCGAGCAGCGCCAGGAGCACCGGGCGCTCGCGGAGGAGATCGAGGACGCACGCTGGCGCTACTACGTGCTCGACGACCCGACGCTCTCCGACATCGACTTCGACCTGAAGATGCGCCGCCTCGAGGAGCTCGAGGAGCAGGTCCCCGACCTCCGCACCCCGGACTCGCCGACCCAGCGGGTCGGTGGCGCGGTGTCGACGGAGTTCACGGCGGTCGACCACCTCGAGCGGATGGAGAGCCTGGACAACGCCTTCTCCTACGAGGAGCTGGAGACCTGGGTGGCCCGGTTGACGCGCGACGGCGTCAACGACCCGGCCTACCTGCTCGAGCTCAAGGTCGACGGGCTGGCGATCAACCTGCTCTACGAGGACGGGCGGCTGGTGCGGGCGCTGACCCGCGGCGACGGCCGCACGGGCGAGGACGTCACGCCCAACGTCAAGACCATCGACTCGATCCCGCACCGGCTGAGGAAGAGCAAGGAGTTCCCGACGCCCAGCCTGCTGGAGGTGCGGGGCGAGGTGTTCCTGCCCGTCG
Source organism: uncultured Actinomycetota bacterium (assembly GCA_963797525.1). Lineage (GTDB taxonomy): Bacteria > Actinomycetota > Actinomycetes > Propionibacteriales > Nocardioidaceae > Marmoricola. The sequence goes on along the minus strand of CAWCPT010000014.1, from coordinate 1,013,961 downwards.
AGGCGTTCGATCGGCTCAACGCGTCGATGGTCGACGCCGGCAAGCCGATGTTCGCCAACCCGCGCAACGCCGCCGCCGGCTCACTGCGCCAGAAGGACCCCAAGGTCACTGCGACGCGCGACCTCGGGATGGTCTGCCACGGCATCGGGGCCCGCAAGGGCTTCGAGCCCAAGGCGCAGTCGCACTCCTACGAGGCGCTCGCGGCCTGGGGCCTGCCGGTCTCCGACCAGGTCAGGGTGGTCACGACGCTCGAGGACGTCGAGGCCTACATCGAGAACGCCGGTGAGCACCGGCACTCGATCGTGGCCTACGAGATCGATGGAGTCGTGGTCAAGGTCGACGACGTCTCGCTCCAGCGCCGGCTCGGCTCGACCAGCCGTGCCCCGCGGTGGGCGATCGCGTTCAAGTACCCGCCCGAGGAGGTCAACGCCGAGCTCCTCGAGATCCGGACCAACACCGGACGCACCGGCCGCGTGACCCCGTTCGGGGTGATGACCCCGACCAAGGTGGCCGGCTCCACCGTCGAGCGCGCGACCCTGCACAACGCCCACGAGGTCAAGCGCAAGGACGTCCGTCCCGGCGACACCGTGATCCTCCGCAAGGCCGGCGACGTGATCCCCGAGATCCTCGGACCCGTGCTCGCCCTGCGTCCCGAGGGCCTGGCCGAGTGGGTGATGCCGACCGAGTGCGAGTCGTGCGGCACCACGCTCGTCGAGGAGAAGGAGGGTGACAAGGACCTCCGCTGCCCGAACCACCACACCTGCCCGGCCCAGCTGCTCGACCGCGTCTTCCACGTCGCCGGCCGCGGCGCCTTCGACATCGAGGGGCTGGGCTCCGAGGCGGCCTACGCGCTCTGGAAGGGCGGCGTGATCCAGGACGAGGGCGACGTCTTCGACCTCGACCGCGACGCCGTCGTGACGACCGACCTGTTCACCCGCGCGCCCAAGAAGGGCGAGGACGGACCCCAGCTCTCGGCCAACGGCCAGAAGCTGCTCGAGAACCTCGACAAGTCCAAGGACGTGCCGCTCTGGCGCGTGGTGGTGGCCCTCTCCATCCGGCACGTGGGCCCGACGGCCGCGCGTGCCCTGGCCGCCGAGTTCGGCTCGATGGACGCGATCCGCGCCGCCTCCGAGGCCGACATCGCGGCCGCCGAGCAGGTGGGCCCGACCATCGCGGCATCCGTGCGCGACTGGTTCGACGGACCCGAGTCGGGCTGGCACAACGCCATCGTCGAGAAGTGGACCAAGGCCGGCGTGCGGATGGAGGACGAGCGCGACGACTCGACGCCCCGCACCCTCGAGGGCCTCACCCTGGTGGTCACCGGGTCGCTCGTGGACTTCAGCCGCGACGGCGCGAGGGAGGCGATCGTCTCCCGGGGTGGCAAGGCCTCCTCGAGCGTGTCGAAGAAGACCGACTACGTGGTGGTCGGTGACAGCCCCGGTTCCAAGGCCGAGAAGGCCGAGCAGCTCGGCGTGACCATCCTCGACGAGGACGGCTTCAAGCGACTCCTGGAGACAGGACCGGCGTAGCTTCAGGACGCCGTGAGGCGAAGGCAGCCGCCGGATCAGTGGGAGGAAGCAGCACTCTCGACCAGCTTGGCGACCGCTGCCTGCTCCACCGCGAACGGGTGGAAGCGCGCCGCCCGCTTCTGGTCGTTCACGTTGCCGTTGATCCACGGGTCGGTGGAGCAGACGTCGTGTCCCTGGCTGGCGGACCAGACGTCGACGTACGTCGATCCCGAGGCCTTCGCGGCACCCTGCACGGCCTCGGTCAGCGCGCGGTTCACGCGCTCGGCATAGGCGTAGTCGCCCTTGGCCAGGGGCAGCTTGCTGCAGACGTGGTCGGCGTCGACGATCTGGGGATAGCCGACGAGCAGCACCTTGGCCTTCGGGGAGAGCTGGTGCACCTGCTCGGCGAGCACGGTGAGGCGGCGTTGGGTCTGCGCGAGCTTCGGTGAGCATCACGTCCTTGCCGGCGGAGCTCATGGCTGCCTGGCACGGCGCACCGCTCGGGTCCTGGCTGCGCAGGGCGGGACAGCGGTTGATCAGCGTGCCGAACACCGCGCCGTCGTTGCCACCGAAGCCGACCGTGACCAGGTCGGTGTCGGCCTGGAGCGCCGTCTTCTGGGCGGGGACGCGAGGCCCCTGGGGGGCGGCGAAGGACGTGGTGTCTGCGCCGCCACAGCTGCGGTCCTCCAGCTGGGAGCCGAGCGCCTTCGCGGCCAGGGCGGGGTAGTTGCCCGAGGAGCGGAAGCAGCCGTCGGCGACGTCGGTGACGGGGACCAGGGGAGCCGCGGTGTAGGAGTCACCGAGAGCGACGTACTTCGCGACCGCGGGCGACTTCTCGGCGAGGGAGCTCGAGTCGTCCTTCGAGCTCGCGCCCGGGGCGGAGTCGCTGCCCGCGGCGGAGCAGCCGGCGAGCACTCCGACGGCCAGGGCAAGCAGGAGCGCCGTCGCGGCGTGCAGCGCGCGTTGCCTGGTGACGTTCGTGGACATGGCCCTCCCCTCGGATGCTGCAGACGGTAGCCGTCACCTGGTGGCCCCGACGGCGGCGGGCGCCAGCACCGAGGACGTCCGGTGACGCGCGACCGGAGCGGGTGTCCTCGCCCACCACGCCACCAGCAGGGTGAGCACGGCCAGGACCGCGAAGACGACGCGTCCGCCGGTGACCTCGACCAGGGCCGGCGCCGCCAGGGCGCCGATGAGCGCAGCGGCGATGATGATCGAGTCGTTCAACCCCAGCACCGTCGCGCGGACCTCGTCGGGCACCGACTCCTGGAGGACACCGGTGGCGGCTGCCTCCACGCCGACCGATGCGGCGCCGATCACGGCGATCGGGACCACGGCCCAGAGCAGCCCGGGAGCGGGGGTGAGCACCAGCAGCCCCAGTCCGGCCAGCACCAGTCCTCGGCGCATCGCCCGCGACGGCGTCGGCCCGAGATGGCGCAGGACCGGCGCGGCGAGCGCGGAGAAACCCAGCACGCCGGTGGCGATCCCGTAGCCCGTGGCGCCGGCCGACCAGGTCCCCAGCGCGACCGGCAGCAGGGCGAGAGCGGCGACGGCGTCCACGAGGTTGACCACGGCCATCACTGCGATGGCGCGGCACGCGGCGGGGGACTCGCGCAGGGCCGCGAGCCCGGAGGGGTGGGCCACGGGTCCGCCCTGCCGTTGCGGTGCGGGCATCGAGACTGGCAGCACCAGCACCAGGGCGAGGAGGGTGAACACGACCGCGACCCACGGCACGACCTCACGGGTGGCCGGGTGGAGCAGCAGGCCCCCGAGCGCCGCCCCGACGACGAACGACCCGACCTCGATGGTGACCAGCAGGTGCGTGGCCCGTCGGGACTGGTCGCCGGCCACGCCCGGCATCGCCGCCACGACCGCGGGGTACGCCGGGGTGGCCACGGCCACGGCCAGGGTGGTCGCCGCCACGGCGACCCAGACCTCGCCCTCGACGACGGCGAGCGCCGCGACGAGCAGCGTGAGGACGCGGACGACCAGGGTGGCGCGCACGATCAGGTCGCGGCGCATCGCGTCGGCCAGCCGACCACCGACCCAGGAGCACAGCACGAACGGGAGCATCCGGGCCGCGCCCGCCAGCCCCAGCAGCCACGGGTCGTCGCTCTGCTCCACCACGAGGACGAGGAGCAGTGGCCAGGGGAGCGACAGCGCGAGGGCGCCCAGGGTGTGCGACACGATCACCCGCCGTGTCGGTGCGTCGAAGCTCACGACTGGATCGATCCCGTCGCGGACCCTGTCATCGTCGGCAGGGGCTCGAAGCCGTTGAAGCCCACGCTGGAGTAGCAGCTGGTGTAGGCCCCGGCGGACAGCAGCCTGACCTCGTCGCCCTCGGCGAGCGTGAGCGGCAGGTCGACCATCCGCTCCTCGTAGAGCACGTCGGCGCTGTCACAGGTCGGTCCGGCCAGCACGCACGGACCGGTCACGCCGTCGGCGGTGGTCTGCAGGCGGTAGCGGATCGCCTCGCCCAACGTCTCGACGAGTCCGGTGAAGACACCGGCGTCCAGGAACACCCACCGGACCGGGCCGCGCTGGATGACGGCGATCACCGAGGCGACCAGCGTGCCGGCGTCGCCGACGATGCCGCGTCCCGGCTCCACGATCGTCTGCGGGCGCTCGTCGCCGAAGGCGAGGTGGAGGTGCCGTTCGACGGCGGCGCCGTACGCCTCGATGGGAGGGCAGCCCTCGTCGTACTCCGCGGGAAACCCGCCACCGAGGTCGAGGATCCGCGGGTCGAGACCGCTGTTGCGCAGCAGCGTGAAGATCCGTCCCGCGGCGGCGATGGGTTCGGCCCACGCCTCCGGGTCCCGCTGCTGCGAGCCCACGTGGAAGCAGAGCCCCGCGGCGTCCAGCCCGAGCTCGTGCGCGGCGACCAGGATCTCGACGCTCTCGTGGGTCGAGCAGCCGTACTTGCGTGACAACGGCCAGTCCGAGCCCTTGCCGGACGTCACCAGCCGGCAGAGCACCTGGCTGCCCGGAGCCGCCTCGGCGACCTTGAGCGTCTCGGCGAGCGAGTCCACGACGAAGACCCGCACACCCATGGCGGCCGCCTCGGCGATGTGGTCGCGGCGCTTGACCGGGTTCGAGTAGACGAGGTCGACCGGCTCGGCGCCGGCCCTGAGCGCGGAACGCACCTCCGCAGGGCTGGCCACGTCGAAGCGGCAGCCGACCGCGGCCAGCTCGGCGAGCAGCCTGGGGTGCGGGTTCGCCTTGACCGCGTAGTGCACGGCCGTGCCCGGCAGGGCGGCGGCCAGCGCCTCGTACGTCGTGACGGCGGCGGGCACGTCGAGCTCGAGGTACGGCGTGGTGGGGCGGGGGTCCCGGGCGGGGTGGCGCTGGGCGAGCCCGGGCATCGTGGGGGTCAACGTGGTGGTCATCGGGGGACTCCTGTTTGCCTCGTTGAAGAGCAGGAGCGCGGGGGCACGCGTCGGATACGGGTGGACACGCACTGGTCCAGTTGCGGCGTACCGACGGGTGGGATCCGGGGCCCGGATGCAGCCGCGGACCGGCTGACTAGGATTGCCGCCATGCCTGAAACCGCTGGACCGACCCGGGTGGAGATCACCCGGGACGAGGTGCGCCACCTGGCCGACCTCGCCCGGATCGACCTCGACGACGAGGAGCTCGACCACCTGGCGCCGCAGCTGTCGGTGATCCTCGACTCGGTCGCCTCGATCAGTGAGATCGCCGCCGACGACATCGCGCCGACCTCCCACCCGATCCCGGTGACCAACGTCTTCCGCGAGGACGTCGTGCGTCCTTCGCTGACCGCGGAGCAGGCGCTCTCGGGTGCCCCTGCGGTCGAGGAGCAGCGGTTCCTCGTGCCCCGGATCCTGGGGGACGAGCAGTGAGCCTCCCTCTCATCGAGCGCAGCGCCGCCGACCTCGCCCAGGCCCTGGACGCGGGCGAGACCACCAGCGTGGAGCTGACCCAGGCGTTCCTCGACCGCATCGCCGAGGTCGACACGGCTGCTGACGGGCGCGGCATCCACGCGTTCCTGCACGTCGACGCCGAAGGTGCGCTGGCGGCCGCAGCGGCCTCCGACGAGCGACGGGCTGCCGGACGGCCCGCCTCGCGGCTCGACGGGGTCCCCGTCGCGGTCAAGGACGTGCTGGCCACGCAGGGCCTGCCCACGACGTGCGGCTCGAAGATCCTCGAGGGCTGGGTCCCGCCCTACGACGCCACGGTGGTCGCCCGGCTGAAGGCGGCCGGGCTCCCGATCCTCGGCAAGACCAACATGGACGAGTTCGCGATGGGCTCCTCGACCGAGCACTCGGCGTACGGCCCCACCCGCAACCCGTGGGACCTCGACCGGATCCCCGGCGGCTCCGGCGGCGGCTCCGCCGCGGCGGTGGCCGCGTTCATGGCGCCCTTGGCGATCGGCACCGACACGGGTGGCTCGATCCGTCAGCCGGGAGCCGTCACCGGCACCGTCGGCGCCAAGCCCACCTACGGCGGGGTCTCGCGCTACGGGCTGGTCGCGATGGCCAACTCGCTCGACCAGGCGGGGCCGGTCACCCGGACCGTCCTCGACGCCAGCCTGCTCCACGAGATCATCGGCGGGCACGACCCGCTCGACTCGACCAGCATCGACCAGCCGCTTCCCCTGCTCGAGGAGTCGGCCCGCGCCGGTGCGCACCGCCGAGCTCGCCGGGCTGCGCATCGGCGTCGTCGACCGAGCTCGGCGGCGAGGGCTACCAGCCCGGCGTGCAGCAGCGTTTCGACGAGGCCGTCGAGCTGCTCGTGAAGGCCGGCGCCGAGATCGTGCAGGTCTCCTGCCCGCACTTCGTGCACGCGCTCGCGGCGTACTACCTGGTGATGCCCAGCGAGGCCTCCTCCAACCTCGCCCGCTTCGACGCGATGCGCTACGGCCTGCGCGTGCTGCCCGAGGGGCAGGACTCCCCGAGCGCCGAGGACGTCATGCGGGCGACCCGTGACCAGGGGTTCGGCGACGAGGTGAAGCGCCGGATCATCATCGGCACCTACGCCCTGTCCAGCGGCTACTACGACGCCTACTACGGCCAGGCGCAGAAGGTGCGCACGCTGATCAGCCAGGACTTCGAGAGAGCCTTCGAGCAGGCCGACGTGCTCGTCTCGCCGACGGCGCCGACCACGGCGTTCAAGCTCGGGGAGAAGCTCGACGACCCGCTGGCGATGTACCTCAACGACGTGGCCACGATCCCCGCCAACCTCGCCGGGCGTCCCCGGCATCTCCGTGCCCGCCGGCCTCGCGCCCGAGGACGACCTCCCCGTCGGCTTCCAGGTGCTGGCGCCGGCGATGGCCGACGACCGCCTCTACCGCGTCGGCGCCGCGCTCGAGGCCCTGCTGCAGCAGCAGTGGGGCGGTCCGCTGCTCGATCCGAAGGCGCTCGACAAGGCGGTGGCCCGATGACCGAGCTGATGTCCTACGAGGACGCGCTCGCCGCGTTCGACCCGGCCATGGGCCTCGAGGTCCACGTCGAGCTGAACACCGCGACCAAGATGTTCTGCGGCTGCCCGGCCACCTTCGGCGGCGAGCCGAACACGCAGACCTGCCCGACCTGCCTCGGGCTGCCCGGCTCGATGCCGGTGGTCAACGGCAAGGCGGTCGAGTCCGCGATCCGGATCGGCCTGGCGCTGAACTGCGAGATCGCGGAGTGGTGCCGGTTCGCGCGGAAGAACTACTTCTACCCGGACATGCCGAAGAACTTCCAGACCAGCCAGTACGACGAGCCGATCTGCTTCGACGGCTGGATGGACGTCGAGGTCGACGGCGAGACCTTCCGCGTCGAGATCGAGCGCGCGCACATGGAGGAGGACACCGGCAAGTCGACCGCACGTCGGCGGCGCGACCGGCCGCATCCACGGCGCCGACCACTCGCTCGTCGACTACAACCGCGCCGGCATCCCGCTCATCGAGATCGTCACCCGGCCGATCACGGGCGCCGGAGGCAAGGCGCCGGCGGTGGCCCGCGCGTACGTCGCCCAGCTGCGCGACCTGATCGTCGCGCTCGGCGTCTCCGAGGCGCGGATGGACCAGGGCAACCTGCGCTGCCGACGTGAACCTCTCGCTCGCACCCACGGGCTCCGGCGCGCTGGGCACGCGCACCGAGACCAAGAACGTGAACTCGTTCCGCTCGGTCGAGCGGGCCGCCCGCTACGAGGTCTCCCGCCAGGCCGCGATCCTCGACGGCGGCGGCTCGATCCTGCAGGAGACCCGGCACTGGCACGAGGACACCGGCGTCACGACGTCGGGGCGCGAGAAGTCCGACGCCGACGACTACCGCTACTTCCCCGAGCCCGACCTCGTGCCCGTCGCTCCGTCGCGCGAGTGGGTCGAGGAGCTGCGCGGCACGCTGCCGGAGAACCCGACCGAGCGTCGTACCCGCCTCCAGGCCGAGTGGGGCTTCTCCGACCTCGAGATGCGCGACACCGTCGGCGCCGGGCGCGCTCGAGCTGGTCGAGGAGACCATCGCGCGAGGGTGCCTCACCCCAGTCGGCCCGCAAGTGGTGGCTCTCCGAGCTGGCCCGCCGCGCCAACGAGCAGGGCACCGACCTCTCCGCGCTGCCGATCACGCCGGCCGACGTCGCCCGCATCCAGGCGCTCGTCGACGAGGGCTCGATCAACGACAAGCTGGCCCGCCAGGTCTTCGACGGCGTGCTCGCCGGAGAGGGCACCCCCGACGAGGTGGTCGCCGCCCGCGGGCTCGCGATCGTCTCCGACGAGGGCGCCCTGGGCGACGCCGTCGACCGGGCGATCGAGGCCAACCCCGACGTCGCGGAGAAGATCCGCGACGGCAAGGTCGCGGCGGCCGGCGCCCTCATCGGTGCGGTGATGAAGGAGATGCGCGGCCAGGCCGACGCCGGCCGCGTCCGCGAGCTGATCCTCGAGCGACTGCAGTAGCCCTGCTGACGAGACCTCGCACGATTGTCACCAGGTGCGTGCGGGCGCACACTGTGAGTGCGCGGCTACTTCCACTGACCTGGGGAGACCTCATGCCTGCACCTTCAAAGCGCCTCGCCATCGGGACAACGGTCGTGCTGGTGTCCGGCCTGGGGGTCACCGGTCTGGCGGGACCGGCGTCGGCCTCCATCGAGGACGGGTCCTGCCCGGGGATGACGGCGCCCCAGAACAACCGCACCGTCAACCAGGCGCCGGTGCCCGCGAACGACAAGGCCACCGTCCTGGCGGGCCAGTTCGTTGCCATCCGCCCGCTGAGCAACGACACCGACCCCGACGGGGACCGGCTCGCCGTGGTCAACGTGGCCACCCCCGGCGGCGGGGAGACCTGCCTCAGCAGGACCGGGACCATCGAGTACCTCGCGCCGCCGAGCACGCGGAGCTCCACCCAGAAGCTGACGTACGGCGTCACCGACGGTGAGCGCTACCGGACGGCGACCGTCGCGGTCAGCGTGGTGGGGATCAAGCCCGTCCGCGTCACGGTCACCCAGCGCCTGAGGTTCAAGAAGCACACCCACAAGGTCAAGACCCGCGCGCGGGTGGCCTTCACGAACCTCAACAAGGCCAACATCGTCGTCCTGGCCGGGAACCCGAAGAAGCCCAACCCCAGCTTCACGCGGACCGTTGCTCCTGGCAGGACCGTCGTCTTCGTCACCAAGATCCGTCCCCGGGTTCGCTACGTCAGCTTCCTCCCGAGCAGCGACTACTTCTCGCTGGTCAGCGGCGGCCGCGTCAACACGCTGACGGGACGCCACGTCCGCGAGATCGACGCGGACGACTTCGACGAGGGCCTCCGGACGACGGCGGGTCGGAGGATCACCGCCAGCGACGCCTGGTCGCTGCACTGAGCCCCGGGCCCGGGTCCCGCCTGCCGAACGCTCGAGCAACTGGATGGAGATCCTGCGCGGTAGCGGTGTTAATCTTCGGCCGCCCCGTCGGGGCACACCTCCACATCATCACGTCCGTCATCAGGGGAAGCCGGTCCGAGTCCGGCGCTGACCCGCAACCGTAGGCCGACTCCATCTCCAGGAGCCGGCGAGCCGGAGCACCTGCGACGCGGCGTCTTCACACAAACACGCTGTCGTGGAAAACAGCGGGTCGGTGCTGACGTACCCCCCGCTGTGCAGCGGGAAGGAACACACCATGCGTGGACACACGCGCACCGGCCTCCGCATCGGGGCGTACGTCGCCTCCGGTGCCCTGGCCCTCTCCGGCGCCGTCGCTGGCCGTCACCCCGGCCCAGGCCGCCGCCCGACCCGGCGCCGGCCAACCAGGCAGCCGCCTGGCTCGCCGGTCAGCTCACCGGCGGGCTGATGCACAACCCGAACTTCGGCGGCTTCGACGACTACGGCCTGAGCATCGACACGGCCCTCGCGCTGCGACGCCGTCGGCGGCCACGGCTGCGACAGTCACCGAGATCCAGAACGCCCTGGACGACCCACGTCGACGACTACATCACAGCCGTTCGGCGGCCCCCACCTGTACGCGGGCGGACTCGCCAAGCTCGCGCGTTCGTCGCCGGCCTCGGCGCCGCACCGACGAGCTTCGGGGCGCAACCTGGTCACGCAGCTCGAGGCGCGCGTCGCCGAGCACCAGCTCCGATCGCCGGGCGCATCGAGGACACCGGGTTCACGCCTGGCGACCAGTTCGACGACGACGCGGCCAACGTGCTCGGCCAGGCCTACGCCGCGCACGCGCTGCCAGCCGCCGGCTCGAAGGCGCCCGGTCACGCGACTTCCTGCTCGAGCAGCAGTGCTCCAGCGGGTACTTCCGCCTGAATTCACCGCGAGCAAGACCGCCACCGGCCAGTCCTGCGTCAACGGCACCGACGCCCCGGACACCGACGCCACCGCCATCGCCGTGCTTGCGCTCGCCTCGCAGTTGCCGACGCGGACGTGGCTGCCGCCATCGCCAAGGCGAAGTCGTGGCTGATCCCGCAGCAGCGCTGCGACGGCTCCTTCGGTGGCGGCATAGCACCGAGGGTTCCAACGCCAACAGCACCGGTCTCGCGCCTGGGCGCTGGGTGACACCCCGGCCGTCGCGCCAGGCAGCCACGTGGCTGCGCGCGCACCAGGCAACCGCCGCCGACGCCGGCGACGACCTGGCCACGGAAACCGGCGCCGTCGCCTACGACGACGCGGCCCTCGCCGCGGGTCGCACCGACGGCATCACCGACGCGGCCAGCGACCAGTGGCGCCGCGCGACCGCCCAGGCGGCTCCCGGGCATCGCGTGGTTCTCCGGCGACCCGACGCCGGCGCTCAACCTGACCGCGCCCACCGGCTACTTCAAGCCAGGGCAGCCGTGCTGGCGCTGCGAGCCACCGGCGCCGAGCCGGGCACCGTGCTCTGCGTGCGGCGCGCGGGTACCCCGGTCCGGGGGATCGCCAGGCCAGCGGACTCAGCAGCACCGTCACGCTCCCGGCCGGGACACGGCACCCGCACCTACACGGTAAGGACGCCTTCGGTCACACCGACAACGCGTTGTCAAGGTGCTCGGCGCCAAGACGCTGACCGTGACCCGCGCACCGGGCAGGGTGAAGCGCTCCGCGCAGGTCACCGTCGCCGCGCGCGGGCTCGCCGCCGGTGAGGCCGCCAGGATCTACTACGGCAGCACCCTGGTGCGCTCGGGCGCCGCCAGCGCCTCGGGCAACCTGGTCGCGCGGTTCAGCTCGGGCTCGCTCGCTGGGCACGAAGAGCATCCGCGGCCTACGGCCGGTTCACCGACATCCGCAAGGGCGCCACGACCGATCACGCGTGGTGCGATGAGGCGCCGCTCCACCCGCCTCGCCGGCCTGGTCGTCGCGGCACTCGCCGCGGCGGCCGGGCTGGTCGGCCTCGACCACTGTCCCGGCCTCGGCGGCGCTGTGCTCGCGCCGGCGGCGTCAACGTGGTCGTCGACCACCACGGCTCGGCGGCGGGGTGCAGAGGTGTGCGACCCCACCGGCTGCACAAGGCGTCGGGGACCAGGTCTTCCCGGCCGCCGGCTTCAGCCTCACCTCACGCACAGCGCAACCCGACGGTTCGTCTGCCGGGTCAACGGCAAACCGGCCAGCGAACCCGTGCGTGAACACGCTCCCCGGCCAACCCCTACTGGGGCCTGTACTGGTCCGACGGCAAGTCGGGGAAGTGGACCTACTCCAACGCCGGAGTCGAGGTCTGTCAACGTGCCGAGCGGCGGCTCCGTCGCGTGGGCCTGGCAGAACGGCGGCGCCGCCGACCCGCCGGGCGTCGCCCGCGCGGGGCCAGCAGCCCACGCCCACCCCGAAGCCGACCAAGGCGCCCCCCAAGGCGTCGAGCGGCAGTCGGTGGCAGCGGCGGGGGCGGGTCGAAGCCCACCAAGGCAGCCGAGCCGAACCAGGCCGCGACGACCGCCACGAGTGCCGCGCCGACTCCGAGCCCCTCGGCCCGCGCCGCAGCGAAGGCGAAGGCAAAGCGAAGGCGAGGGCGAAGGCGAGGGCGAAGGCCTGCGCGAGTGCCCGTCCCTCGCCGAGCGTCTCCGAGTCGGTGTCGCCGCCCCGGCCGATGACAGCAACGCGGAGGCGACCAAGAAGACGAGTGGTGAGTTCACCCCGGCGGAGCAGGACAGCGGCCTGCCCGTCTGGGTGCCGATCGTGGTGCTCCTCGGGCTCGGTGGTGCCGCTGGTGGTGCCGTCTGGTGGCGTCGGAGGGCCGGCCCGGCATGACCGGGCCGCGGCCGGCGAGGGACCTGCACCCCGGAGCGTGGTGGCTCTGGGCCATGGGCCTCGCCGCCGCGGCGACCGTCACCACGAACCCGTTGCTCCTGCTGCTGATCGTCGGCGTCGCCGGCCTCACCGTCGTCGCTGCGGCGGTCGGACCACCCCTGGTCGCGGTCCTTCCGGCTCTACCTCGTCTTCGGACTGGTGATCGTGTGCGTCCGGGTGCGTGTTCCGGGTGCTGCTGGGCGGCGGCTACGGGCACGTCGTACTCGTGCACCTGCCGCTGATCCCGCTGCCCCACTGGGTGGCCGGCGTGCAGCTGCTCGGGCCGCTCACGCTGGAGTCGCTGCTCGCCGGGCTGTACGACGGCATGCGGCTCGCCACGATCGTGATCTGCGTCGGCGCGGCGAACTCGCTGGCGAACCCGAAGCGGCTGCTGAAGTCGATGCCGCCTGCGCTCTACGAGATCGGCACCGCCATCGTCGTCTCGGTCGCGCTGCTGCCTCAGCTCGCCGACAGCCTGCGCCGCGTGCGGGCCGCGCGTCAGCTGCGGGGCGTGCCCGGGGGCCGCATCGGTCGGCTGCGCGGCATCGTGGTCCCGGTGATGGAGGACGCCCTCGAGCGGTCGATGGCACTCGCTGCCGGGATGGACGCGCGTGGGTACGGCCGTGCCGGTGAGCTCGACGACCGGCAGCGGCGTACGACCGGTGCGTTCATGCTGACCGGCCTGGTCGGGATCTGCGTGGGCACCTACGCGCTCCTCGACCAGACGGCGCCGCGCTGGCTGGTGCTGCCCGGCCTCCTCGGCGGCGTGTCGCTCGCGGCCGCGGGTTTCTGGTCCGCGGGCCGCCGGGTCCAGCGCACCCGCTACCGCCCGGACCCGTGGCGGTGGGAGGAGACCGGAGTCGCGATCAGCGGTCTCGCTCGTCGCGGGGGCACGTGTCCTGCTGCGGGGCGACCCGGTCCTGCACCCGCCGCTCGACGCGATGCCCACGGTCACGCTGACGTCCCTGCTCGTCGTGCTCCTCCGGCCTGCTCGCGGCCGCCGTGTCGCCCCCGCCGGTGCTCACCCAGGCCGCCGCCCCGCCGCCGGGAGGTGGCCGATGCTCGAGCTGCGTGACCTCACCTTCAGCTACTCCGCGACCGGTGCCGCCCGCCCGCCGAGTGCTGCGCCACGTCGACCTGACCCTCGACGAGGGCGAGCTGGTCCTCGTCGCCGGGCGCACGGGCATCGGCAAGTCCACCCTGCTCGGGGTGTTCAACGGGCTGGTGCCGCGCCTTCACCGGCGGCCGGCTGAGGGCGACGTGCTCCTCGACGGCGCGAGCATCCTGCACCTGCCGCCGCGCGACCGCGCCCACGTCGTCGGGTACGTCGGCCAGGACCCGACCGCCGGTTTCGTCACCGACACCGTCGAGGAGGAGCTGGCCTACGGGATGGAGCAGCTCGGGCTCGACGCGCGCCACCATGCGTCGTCGCGTCGAGGAGACCCTCGACCTGCTCGGCATCGCCGAGCTGCGCAACCGCGACCTGCGCACCCTCTCGGGCGGCCAGCAGCAGCGGGTCGCGATCGGCTCGGTGCTGACGATGCACCCCCGCCTGCTCGTGCTCGACGAGCCCACCTCGGCGCTCGACCCCACCGCTGCCGAGGACGTGCTCGCCACGCTCACCCGGCTGGTCCACGACCTCGGCGTCACGGTGGTCCTCGCCGAGCACCGGCTCGAGCGCGTGGTGCCGTTCGCGGACCGGATCGTGCTCGTGGAGGGTGACGGCCGGGTCAGCGTGGGCGAGCCCGCGGAGATGCTGGAAGCGTCGCCGGTCGCGCCCCCGATCGTCGAGCTCGGCCGCTGGGCGGGCTGGTCGCCGCTGCCGCTGAGCGTGCGTGACGCCCGCCGGCGGGCGGCGCCGGCTCGCGCTGGTGCCGCCGCCGCAACCCGTGCCGACCGGCCCGGCACCGCGAGGCCCTGCTCGAGGCGCGGGGCGTCACGGTGACCTACGGCCGCCAGCGTCGCCGTCCGGAAGGTCGACCTCACCCTCGCCGCCGGGCAGGTCACGGCGCTGATGGGCCGCAACGGCTCGGGCAAGTCCTCGCTGATGTGGGCGCTGCAGGGCTCGCGGAAGCGCGCCGGTGGGACCGTGGCGGTCGCCGGCCGGGACCCGGAGGCGCTGCCGCCGACGAACGGCGCCGGCTCGTGGGCCTGGTCCCGCAGACCGCAGCCGACCTGCTCTACCTCGAGACCGTGACCCAGGAGTGCGAGGCGGCCGACGCGGAGGCCGGTGTCCCGGCCGGGACGGCGCGCCGGCTGCTCGACCGGCTCGTTCCCGGCATCGACCCGGCGACCGACACCCGCGCGACCTCTCCGAGGGGCAGCGGCTCGCCCTGGTGCTCGCGGTCGTGCTCACCGCCGAGCCGCCGGTGATCTGCCTCGACGAGCCGACGCGCGGGCTCGACTACCCCGGCAAGGAGGCGCTCGCGGACATCCTCGCCGCGCTGGCCGGGGAGGGCCGCGCCGTGCTCGTGGCCGACCCACGACGTGGAGTTCGTGGCGCAGGTGGCCGACCGGGTCGTCGTGCTCGCCGAGGGGGAGGTGGTCTCCGAGGGGCCGACCGCGCGGGTGGTCGCGGAGTCGCCGGCCTTCGCCCCGCAGGTCGCACAAGATCCTCGGCGCCGGCTGGCTGACCGTCGACCAGGTCCGGCCGCGAGGCCGCCGGATGACCGCGACGCGCACCCGGAAGCCGCCGCCGTCGCCGACCCGCGGGCGATCCCGGTCCGGCCTCGGTCGGCCGCGGTGCTGGCCGTCGCCTCGCTGGCCGGGCTGCTGATGTTCCTGCTGGCCGCTGCTGGTCAAGGTCCGCGTCGAGGACCAGGCGGTGCAGCCGCCGTTCGTCTTCCTGCTGCTGCTGCCCGTGGTGATCGTCGTGTGCCTGGCCGAGTTCACCGAGGGCGGGATGGACTCCAAGGTGCTGGCCATGCTCGGCGTGCTCACCGCCGATCAACGCGGTGATGCGCGGCCTCTCCGCGGGGATGGCCGGCATCGAGCTGGTCTTCTTCCTGCTGATCCTCGGCGGCCGGGTGTTCGGGGCCGGCTTCGGCTTCGTGCTGGGCTGCACCTCGCTGTTCGCCTCGGCGCTGCTGACCGCCGGCGTCGGACCGTGGCTGCCGTTCCAGATGCTCGCCTCCGCGTGGGTCGGGATGGGCGCCGGCCTGCTGCCGCGACGGGTCACCGGCCGGCCGAGATCGCGATGCTCGTGGTCTACGGGATCTTCGCGGCCTACGCCTTCGGCCTGCTGATGAACATGTCCAGCTGGCCGTTCACCCTCGGCATCATGGTCCCCGGCCACGCCGGCGGCCTCTCCTTCGTGCCCGGCGACCCGCTGCAGCGAGAACCTGCACCGCTTCTGGATCTACACCCTGCTCACCTCGACCGGGCAGCTGGGACACCGGCCGCGCCATCACCAACACGGTCGCGCTGATCGTCCTCGGCCCGGCCGTGCTGACCACCCTGCGCCGCGCCGTACGCCGGGCGACCGTGGTGGCCTCTGAGGGATGCAGGTTTCCCCGGTCAGCCGGGGAAACCGGAGGTTCTCGGGCAATACTTCACCCGATAACCACCGGTATTGCCCGACAACCCTGACCGATTCGTCCCCTGACCTCAGGGACGGACGAGCAGGATCCGGTCGTCGCTCGCCGGCAGGGTTGCCGCGGCCGTCGCGGTTGGACGTGGTCACCCACAGGTTCCCGTCCGGAGCGCGTACGACGGTCCGCATCCGGCCGTAGTCGCCGACGAAGAACGCCCTTCTCGCGCTGGCCTCTGCCCGTGTCGACGTCGACCCGCCAGAGCCGCTCGCCCCTAGCGCACCGAGCCAGAGCCGCCCGTCGACGAAGGCGAGCCCCGAGGGCGAGGCGTCGTCGGTCGACCAGGTGATCTGCGGGTTCTGCAACCCGGCCTGGTCGCCCTTGCCCTCCACCATCGGCCAGCCGTAGTTGCGGCCCTTCTGGATCAGGTTGAGCTCGTCGAACGTGTCCTGCCCGAACTCCGAGGCCCACAGGTTGCCGGCGTCGTCGAAGGCCAGCCCCTGGACGTTGCGGTGCCCCCACGTCCACACGGGGAGGAGCCGTCAGGGTTGCCGGGGCCGGGCCTGCCGTCCTGGGTGATCCGCAGGATCTTGCCGCCCAGCGAGCCGCGGTCCTGCGCGAGGTCCGGCTGCCCGGCCTCGCCGGTGGAGACGTAGAGCATCTTGTCCGGACCGAAGATCATCCGGCCGCCGTCGTGGTTGCCGGCCTTCGGGATCCCGGTGAGGATCGGCTTCAGCGCGCCGAGCCTGCCGCCGTCGAAGGTGGTGCGCAGCACCCGGTTGTCGTCGGCAGCGGTGGCGTAGAAGAAGACCCGCTTGTCGCGCGCGTACGTCGGCGACACGGCCACGCCGAGCAGACCGGCCTCGCCGTTGGGCTGCGCCTCCTCGATGTCACCTACCTCGCGCACGGAGCCCCGACGGACCTGCAGCACCCGGCCGCTGTCCCGCTCGGTCACCAGGGCCGACCCGTCAGGCAGGAACGCGATGCCCCACGGGACCTCGAGCCCCTTCGCGACGGTGCCGATCACCTTCGGACGTGCCGAGACGCTGGGGCGAGGCCTTGATCGACGGCGTCTGGCCGGGGGACTGCGACGGGGCGGTCGACGTGGTCTCGTCGGGTGCAGGCGCCGGCAGGGTGTCGGTCTTGTCGTCCTCGCCACAGGCCGTCAGGGCGGTCAGGCACAGGCTCGGGACGACGATCAACGTGGCCAGCCGCAACATCTGGCGAGCCTAGCGAGCGACGCCCTACTCGGGGACGCGGTCGAGCAGGTCGAGCAGCGCCTCGTGGACCTCGTCGGGCTTCTCCATCGAGATGAAGTGGGTCGCGCGGATCTCCTCGAAGACGGCGTCCGGGGATCCGCTCGGCCGCCGTCCTCATGTCGTACGACGAGGCGAGCACGTCGTACTTCCCGGCGAGGAAGCTGGTCGGCACGTCGATGTTGCGCAGCGAGACCCGGCCGTGCAGGGAGGAGTGCAGCGCGAGGTGCATGTACCAGTCGATCGGCGTCGTCAGGAACTCCCGGATCGCCCGCCGGGCCAGCGCTGGGTCCGGCATCGGCAGCATGAAGCCGCTGTGGCTGAGCACCTCGTAGGTGAGCGGGCCGATCGGCAGCCGGGTGGCGATCTCCGAGCAGGGGCCGCCCGGCCAGCTTGAGCGTCCGTGCGACGTTGACCGCCAACGGCTTGCGCAGCGGGCGCGGCACGAGGATCGGCGCCCCCATCGAGGAGAACGTGTCGCCGGGCACGCCACCGACGGCGAACAGGCCGGTGACCCGCTCGGGGTGCTCGACGGCCACCTCGAACATCGTGTTCACGCCCATCGACCAGCCCATCAGCACGCAGGCGTCGATCCCGGCGTCGTCCATCACCGCGATGGCGTCCTCGGCGAAGGCGTCGATGCCGACGTCCTCGGGGTGGCGTGGGCGCTCGGAGCCGCCGGTGCCGCGGTGGTTCCACGAGATGATGTGCACCCCGCAGTCGGGGTCGAGCAGCGCCGGCCAGCTGTAGGGGTTGGTGCCCAGGCCGTTGCACAGCAGCACCGTCGGCCCGGCCACGTCGTTGGTCCACGCGGTCAGCTCGGTGCCGTCCTCGCTCGTGACGGGGAAGTAGCGCAGCGCCAGCCCGTCGTCGAGCGAGGGTGCGACGTGCAGGGACGCAGCAGCGGTAGCCATGTCGGGATTGTGCCCCACCGGGGCTTCCCCGAACCGGATTGGTGCCTCAGGTCACCGGGGTGCGTCCCCGCGGCTCAGCCCGACCGCCGTTGCGCCGCCCGACTCAGCCGAGCCGGCCCGCTGGGAGAACGGGAGGCGCGGCACCGGCCCGGCGAGATCGTCGGGCGATGAGCGTGTCGATGAACTCCTGGGCCTCGTCGCGTTCGCGACGACCCGCCGCCAGGTTCGTGGAGGCCACCATCGCGTTGCGACGGGCCCGACGCTGGCTGTTCTCCGCCCACCGCGTCAGCGGCCAGAGCATTGGCTCGATCAGCTGGTTCATGGTGACTCCCTGCAACTCCTGGCTCCCTGAGTCTCGAACCTAGGCAGCGGTGGAGTCCGGAGCGTCACGCGAGTGTGACGAGTGTGTGAACAACAGGCAGAACGGTGGCCATCGCGAGGTCTTGACCGATGCCCGATCAGGGTTCATGTTCCTAGGAGGAACGGGCGAGAGGGCGGGTCATGGCGAAGCAGACGGTGTTGCTGGCGGGGACGCGGAAGGGCCTGTGGATCGGCCTGTCCGACGAGGCCCGCGAGGACTGGACCTGGACCGGCCCGCACTTCGACATGGAGGAGGTCTACTCCTGCATGATCGACACCCGTGGCCCGACAACCCGGCTGCTGGCCGGTGCCTCGTCGAGCTGGCTCGGGCCGCGCGTACGCCGCTCGGACGACCTCGGTGAGTCGTGGCAGGAGTCGCCCGACGGCGGGGTCCGCTTCCCGGAGGGCACGGATGCCAGCGTCGAGCGCATCTGGCAGCTCACGCCCGGCGCCCGTCCCGATATCGTGTACGCCGGGTCCGAGCCCGGCGCGGTGTGGCGATCCGACGACCACGGCGAGACGTTCACGCTCGAGCAGGCGCTCTGGGACCACCCGCACCGACCGGAGTGGGCCGCCGGCTTCGGGGGCCAGGCGTTCCACACGATCCTTCCGCACCCGACCGACGCCGACTCGGTCACCGTCGCGCTCTCGACCGGTGGCGTCTACCAGACGACCGACGGCGGCGAGTCCTGGTCGCCCCGCAACCACGGCATCCGTGCCGACTTCCTCCCCGAGGGCCAGCAGTACCCCGAGTTCGGCCAGTGCGTGCACAAGGTGACCCGCCATCCGGCCCGGCCCGAGCGGCTGTTCCTGCAGAACCACGGAGGCGTCTACCGCTCCGACGACGAGGGCGGGTCGTGGACCTCGATCGCGGACGGGCTGCCGGCCGACTTCGGCTTCCCGATCGTGGTGCACCCGCACGAACCGGACACCGTCTACGTGTTCCCGATCAACGGTGGCGACAAGCGCTACCCGCCCGAGGCCAAGGCCCGCGTCTGGCGGTCGAAGGACGCAGGCGACACCTGGGACGAGCTCGGAGACGGGCTCCCGGACGCCTTCTACGTGGCCGTGATGCGCGATGCGATGTGGGCCGACGAGCACGAGTCGCCGGGCATCTACTTCGGCGCCCGCAACGGCGCCGTCTGGGCGCAGCAGCGACGCGGGGGAGACGTGGACCCAGATCGTCGCCGACCTGCCCGACGTGATGTGTGTCCGCGCGGCCGCGATCGGGGGCTGACCCATCAGGCTGGGCACGTCCCCGATCGGCGTACCCTCGCTGCATGACTGGCTCGACCCCTGATCAGGCCCCCGACATCAAGCCCCGCTCCCGCGACGTCACCGACGGTCTCGAGAAGGCCGCCGCGCGCGGCATGCTCCGCGCCGTGGGCATGGGTGACGACGACTGGGCGAAGCCGCAGATCGGCGTCGCGTCGAGCTGGAACGAGATCACCCCCTGCAACCTCTCCCTCCAGCGCCTCGCGCAGGCCGTGAAGAACGGCGTGCACGCGGCGGGCGGCTACCCGCTCGAGTTCGGCACCATCTCGGTCTCCGACGGCATCTCGATGGGGCACGAGGGGATGCACTTCTCGCTGGTCTCGCGCGAGGTGATCGCCGACTCCGTGGAGACCGTCATGATGGCCGAGCGGCTCGACGGCTCGGTGCTGCTGGCCGGCTGCGACAAGTCCCTGCCGGGGATGTTGATGGCCGCTGCACGGCTCGACCTCGCCTCGGTCTTCCTGTACGCCGGGTCGATCATGCCGGGCCAGGTCGACGGCAACGACGTCACGATCATCGACGCCTTCGAGGCCGTCGGTGCCTGCCTCGCCGGCAAGATCTCGCGCGAGCGGGTCGACGAGATCGAGCGTGCGATCTGCCCGGGCGAGGGCGCCTGCGGCGGGATGTACACCGCCAACACGATGGCGGCCGTCGCCGAGGCGCTCGGGATGAGCCTGCCCGGCTCTGCGGCACCGCCGGCGGTCGACCGTCGTCGTGACGGGTTCGCGCACCGCTCCGGTGAGGCGGTCGTGGAGATGCTCCGCCAGGGGATCACCGCGCGCCAGATCCTGACCATCGAGGCGTTCGAGAACGCCATCGCCGTGGTGATGGCCCTGGGCGGCTCCACCAACGCCGTGCTCCACCTGCTCGCGATCGCCCGCGAGGCCGAGGTCCCCCTGACCATCGACGACTTCAACCGGATCGGCGACAAGGTCCCGCACCTCGGCGACCTCAAGCCCTTCGGCCGGTTCGTGATGAACGACGTCGACAAGATCGGCGGCATCCCCGTCGTGATGAAGGCGCTGCTCGACGCAGGCCTGATGCACGGCGACTGCCTCACCGTGACCGGCAGGACCATGCGCGAGAACCTCGAGGCGCTGGCCCCCGCGGGCCTCGACGGCGAGGTGCTCCGGCCGCTGGACCGGCCGATCCACGCGACCGGCGGACTGACGATCCTGCGCGGCTCGCTGGCACCCGACGGTGCGGTCGTGAAGTCGGCCGGCTTCGACGACTCCACCTTCACCGGCACCGCGCGCGTCTTCGACGGCGAGCGCGCCGCGATGGACGCGCTGGAGCAGGGTCTGGTCGTCGCGGGTGACGTGGTGGTGATCCGCTACGAGGGCCCCAAGGGCGGTCCGGGGATGCGCGAGATGCTGGCGATCACCGGCGCCATCAAGGGCGCCGGGCTCGGCAAGGACGTCCTGCTGATCACCGACGGGCGCTTCTCCGGCGGCACGACCGGCCTGTGCGTCGGGCACATCGCGCCCGAGGCCGTCGACGGTGGCCCGATCGCGTTCGTCCGCGACGGCGACCAGATCACGCTCGACGTCTCCGGCCGAACCCTCGACGTGGCCATCGACGAGGCAGAGCTCGCCGCCCGCAAGGACGGCTGGACCCCCAACGCCCCGAAGTACACCCGCGGGGTGCTCGGGAAGTACGCCAAGCTCGTCCAGTCGGCGGCGCACGGGGCCATCTGCCAGTTAGGGCGGTCGGTTCGTCTTGCGTTGTCGGAGCCGCCTGCTTGGCTGGAGCGATGGACCAGAGAGTCAGCTTCATCACCCTGGCAGTGGCCGACCTCGAGCGCAGTCGCGCGTTCTACCTCGACGGGCTCGGCTGGAGATCCGAGGTCTTCGTCCCCGGGGAGGTGTTGATGATCCGTGCCGGCGACAAGCTCGTCCTCTCGCTGTGGGACGAGAAGGGGTTCGAGGCCGAGGTCGGCCGATCCGTCGCGGTGAGGGCATCGCGCCGATCACGCTCTCGCACAACGTCGTGACCGAGGCCGAGGTCGACGAGATCCTCGCGCTGGCCACCTCGCTGGGCGCCGAGGCGAGCACGGCCACGCACCGCGAGTGGGGCGGCTACACCGGCTACTTCGCCGACCCCGACGGGTTCCGCTGGGAGATCGCCACCAACCCCGACGAGATCGGCCAGCTCGTCCTTCCCGGGGTACCGCACCGTGCGCCTGCGACGCTAGAAAAGGTCCATGGCTGTGATGGAGGACCCCCTCTTCGAGGCACAGATGATGCGGGCCCTGGGCTACGCGCCGTACGGCGGCGCCGATGCGGGCGAGGTCCTCGCCACGGCCGCGACGGATCCACGACACCGACCTGGGCCTCTGGCTGCGGGAGTGGGTCGCCCTCGCGATGCGGGTGTACGCCGAGGCGGAGCGCAGCCAGGCTGCAGGCGATCGGGTCGGAGCCTGTCGCGGTTTCCTCAGCGCCTCCAACTACTTCCGCACCTCCTGGCTCTTCGAGCTCAGGCCACCGGTCTCGGAGCTCCTGCGCTGGGGTCACACTCGCGAGGTCGATGCGTTCCGCCGCGGGGCAGCCCTGCTGCAGACACCTCCGCGCGTCGTCCAGATCCCGTACGACGGCACCACCCTTCCCGGCTACTTCTTCGCCGTCGACGACCGCCCGCGCCGCACCCTGGTCCTCACCAACGGGTACGACGGGACTGCCGAGGAGCTCTACTTCACCAACGGAGCCGCCGCGATCGAGCGGGGCTGGAACGTGCTCGCCTTCGACGGGCCGGGTCAGGGATCGGCGTTGTTCGACCAGGGCCTCCCGTTCCGGCCCGACTGGGAGAACGTCGCCACGCCCGTGGTCGACTTCGCCCGCACCCTGCCCGAGGTCGACCCGGCGCAGATCGTCTTGATGGGGCTGAGCTTCGGCGGCTACTTCGCTCCGCGTGGTGCCACCGGGGAGCACCGGCTCGCGGCGTGCGTCTCCGACTGCGGTCCCTACGACCTGACGTCGGTGGTCGCGTCGAAGCTGCCAGGACCCCTGGCCGGCCAGGTCCCCGACGGCAACCCGGTGGTGCTGCGGCTCGTCGACCGCCTGGTGCGACTGGTCATGCGCAGGCCCACGGCGGGCTGGGCCATGCGCCGCAACATGCTGGTGCACGACCTCAACAGCCCGCTGGCCTACTTCCGGATGGCGACCGACTACTCGCTCGTCGGCCGCGAGCACCTGATCCAGTGCCCGACGCTCGTCTGCGCGGCGGAGGGCGACGACCTCAGCGCCCACGCTCCTCGCCTCTTCGACGCCTTGCAGTGCCGCAAGGAGTTCATCGAGTTCACCCGGGCCGAGGGTGCCGCGGAGCACTGCGAGGGCGGTGCCCGCGTGCTGTTCCACCAGCGGGTCTTCGCCTGGCTCGACGACGTGCTGGCTCCGACGGACTCGCCAGGGCCACAAGATGGCTAGGCCGTCGGCCGCACGTCCATCACGACCTCGAACTCGAGCAGGTCCGCGCCCGAGGCGACCGGCTTGGCGCGTTGACCGGAGTGCGCCTCGATCGCGGGACCGTCACGCCACGCAGCGAAGGACTCCTCGTCCTCCCACTGGGTGACCACGAAGTAGCGGTCCTCGCCCTTGACCGGGCGCAGCAGCTGGAAGCCGAGGAAGCCTGGTGTCCCGTCGACGGTGTGGGCGCGGTTCGAGAACCGCTTCTCCAGCTCGTCGTGGGCCTGCTCGGGCACGGAGATGGCGTTGATCTTCACGACTGACATGCCACCGAGGCTAACCGCGAAGCGTGGGTCAGGTGACCGCGGTCGCCGGCAGGTCGAACCACCGCAGGTGCTCGAAGTCAGCGGTGACGAGTCCGTCGGCGGCCGTCGGGGGAGTGAGATCGGGCTCGCAGGCCTCGGCGAGGATCCTGGCGCCGTCGACCAGGTGCTGCTCGAGCAGCGACTCGTCGCCGGAGAGCCGCGAGGTCGGCGCGTGCATCCCCTGCTCGTCGTAGGTGATCGCGCCCAGGCGCAGCGGCGGCTCGACGACGCCCTCGCGGTGGGTCCAGATGCCGGTCGCGACGTCGAACCGGTAGTCGCCGAGCAGGCGCCAGCCCTCCCTGGCCACCAGCCGTACGGCGGCGATCAGGTAGTCGGCCACGGCGTCGGAGAGGAAGTAGTTGAAGTTCACCCGCACCCAGCCCGGCTTGATGCCCTCGCAGCCGCCGGTGATCTCCCGCTCGAACTCGTGGCTGCGCTCGATGTCGATGCCCAGCAGCCGGTGGCCGTAGGGACCGGCGCACGAGCAACCTCCACGGGACTGGATCCCGAACAGGTCGTTGAGCACCGCGACCACGAAGTTGTGGTGCAGGTAGCGGCCCGACGGGGCACGGACGACGAAGGACAGGATCGAGAGCCGCTCGGCGTCCAGGTTGCCGAGGATCTCGATCGCCGGTTCCTCGCTCCACGACGCCACGGCGCGCTCGAGGAACCTGTCCTCCGCGGCGCGGATGCTCTCCACCCCCACCGCGCCCTTGAGCTGGAAGACCAGGCCGGCGCGGATCGACTCGATGATCGCCGGGGTGCCGCCCTCCTCGCGGTGCTCGGGGTCGGCGAGGTAGGCGTGGTCGGCGTCGTTGACGTAGGCGACGGTGCCGCCACCGGGCACGTCCGGCACGCGGTTGCCGAACAGCTCCCGCCGCGCGACGAGCACACCCGGCGTGGAGGGTCCGCCGATGAACTTGTGCGGGGAGATGAACACCGCGTCCTTGTAGGCGAGCGGGTCACCGTCGTCGCGGCCCGGGTACATCTCGATGTCGATGTACGGCGCGGCGGCCGCGAAGTCCCAGAAGGACAAGGCCCCCTGCTCGTGCAGGATCGCCGCGATCGCCGCGGTGTTGGAGACGATGCCGGTCACGTTCGAGGCGGCGGAGAACGAGCCGATCTTGAGCGGGCGGTCGGCGTACTCCAGGAGCGTGGAGCGGAGCGCGTCCAGGTCGATGTGGCCGTCGGCGTCCTGCGGGATCGTCACCACCTCGGCGATCGACTCGCGCCACGGGATCTCGTTGGAGTGGTGCTCGTAGGGGCCGATGAACACCACCGGCCGCTCGGCCTGCGGGATGTGCCGCGTCAGGTGGTGGCGGTCCTCCAGGGCCGAGGGCACCCGCAGCCCCAGCACGCCGATCAGCTTGGAGATCGCACCCGTCGTGCCGGACCCCGCGAACAGCACCACGGTCTCGTCGTCGCCGCCGACCGCCTCGCGGATCACCTGGCGGGCGTCCTCGCGCAGCCTCGTCGTCTGCAGACCCGTGCCGCTGGACTCCGTGTGGGTGTTCGCGTAGCTGGGCAGCACCTCGTCGCGGATGAAGTCCTCGATGAACGACAGCGCCCTGCCCGAGGCGGTGTAGTCGGCGTACGTGACCCGGCGCTCGCCGTAGGGCGTGCGCATCACGTGGTCCTCGCCGATCACGGAGTCACGGACGAGCCCGAGCAGGGAGGAGTGCTGCGGTGGCCGCGTCATCGCTCGAGTCTAGGCTCGTCGCGTGCCTGTGAACGAGTTCGGTCAGCCGGTCGGTGCTCCCCTGGAATGGTTGCCCGGGCCGGTGCTCGTGCCCACCGTGCTGACCGGCCGCCACTGCGTCCTCGAACCGCTCGGCGAGCGGCACGTCCCCGGCCTGTACGCCGCTCTGTGCGTCGACTCGTCGGACTCGATCTGGACCTACATGTCGGCCGGCCCGTTTCCGGACCACGACTCCTTCGCGGCCCACGTGTCCGACCTGCTGTCCCGGGCGGACACCGTCCCGCTGGCCGTCCTGCTTCCCGGCGGCACCCCGGTCGGGATCGCGACCTACCTGCGCGTCGACCACGCCAACGGCACTGCCGAGGTCGGCAACATCACCTACGCGTCGGTGCTCCAGCGCAGCACGGCCGCGACCGAGGCGATGTACCTGATGGCCGCGCACGCCTTCGACGTGATCGGGGTACGACGCTACGAGTGGAAGTGCGACGCTCTCAACCAGCCGTCACGTGACGCCGCGGCCCGTCTCGGCTTCACGTTCGAGGGGATCTTCCGACAGGCCGTGGTCTACAAGGGCCGCAACCGGGACACCGCCTGGTTCGCGGTCACCGACGCCGACTGGCCCCGACTCCGGGCGCGCTACGAGCAGCTGGCTCGATCCGGCCAACTTCACCGCGGACGGAACGCAGCGAACGCCGCTCGCGGACCTCGGCTGATTCGAGGCTGGGTCCGGGAGCGGCGTTCGCGTGGTTCAGCGGACGGGCGGGTACGTCGGCGCCTCGCGCGGCAGCGTGAGCACCTCGGCCCTGCGCTGGTCGGCACCGTGCAGGTGCAGCACCAGCGCCTTGACCGGTGCCGGCGAGCCCGACCGCGAGTAGTCGATCGACGTGCCGCCCTGGTCGTCGTACAGGGGCTTGGCCGTCCGCACAGCGGGCTTCCCCACGTCGAAGCTCACCTCGTCGCTGTCGTCGATGTCCTCACCGACCAGCGGGTCGTAGGTCCCGACCGTGTAGGTGATCGGTGCCCGACCGTTGTTGAGGCCGACCAGCTTCCTCGAGACCGGCAGCGTGAGCACGTTGGTGTCGAAGACGTTCGTGTCCACGTCGCCGTAGTTGAAGTTGACCGGCTGGACGTCGACCGTGGCGAAGTCCGGGTCGTTGAGGTCGTAGGTCTCGGCGACCATGACGTCGGTGCCGGGCAGGTAGGTCGCGTACGTCTCGTAGTCGGGCTGACCGTCGGCGTTCGTGTCGAAGTCGACGTAGGGGACGACGTTGGTGCCGATCTTCGCCCAGTTGGCATACGTGCTGAGCCCGAACCACAGCAGCTTGCCCGTGCTCCCGGCGCCGACGTACTGCAGGTCGCCGGACCGCTCGGTCTCGGTGTCCGCGCAACCACTCGTCTGGTCCGGCTCGCAGGCCGACAGGGTGCCGGACGTCGCGCCGAGCTCCATCACGGAGGCGAAGGACTTCCAGGCCGTGCTGCCGCTTCCCTGGGAGAAGCCGCGGCCCGACAAGGCGATCCGGTTCGCCACCGCCGACGCACGCGTCACCGACACCGGCTTGGCCGCCCCGTAGACCGGCACCCGGACGGCGTCCTCGCCCGCCGGCGTGACGAGCACGCGACCCGACGCGTCCGAGACGTACTGGCGCGCCTCGCCCTGCTGGGTCTGCTCCATGGTCGGGTCGATGGTGTGGCGCAGCTCCGCGGTGGTCACCCGCATGGTCACCGTGGCCGACCCGCGGGTCTTTGCCGCCAGCGTCAGGCTCGAGGGGGAGACCGTGTAGCTGACGCCTGGCTGCTTGACCACGGGTTCGTAGGAGAGCCGGTAGGTCGCTGCCCGCTTGCTCTTGTTGACGACCTTGAGCGGCAGCGTCTTCGTGGTCACCGCCTGGTCCACCGGCGCCGGCACGACCCCGAAGGCGGCCGTCACCGGGTTGTTCTTCCCGCGGCTGAAGGCGAGGACAGGCGTGCTCACCGCAGCGAGCGCGTCCAGGCGACCGGCCCCGACCCGGTTGGGGCCGTACCGGAGGCCGGAGGTGTTGCGCCCGGTCCAGAGGTCGTGCGTGGCGGTGTTCATCACGGCCGCCTTGACCAGCAGCGGTGACCAGTGCGGGTGGCGCGAGCGCACCAGGGCACTGACGCCGGCGGCGAGTGGTGCCGACATCGAGGTGCCCGAGAGGACCAGCGGACCCGAGCCCTGGCCCACCCCGGCGGACGCGATGGTGTCTCCGGGGGCGGTCACGTCGGGCTTGACCACGCCCATCGAGCCGTGCACGCCCCGCGAGCTGTAGCCCGCCAGGAGGTCGTCGAGGGAGGTGTCGACGTCCTTGATGGTGGCGCGGTACTTGCCGTCGAAGGTCACCTTGAGCGTGCCCGCCGCGGCGGCTGCACGCAGCTTCTGGGTGCTCGCCTTGGTGAGCTGGAAGACCGGGATGGCGTCGCTGCCGCTGATCAGCCCCTCGAAGACGTCGAGGGAGGACGTGAAGATCGCGCCGATCGCGCCCGCCTTCGCGACGTTCTCGGAGCGCTGGACCGAGCCGCAGCGACGGGTGTTGTCGTCGTCGTCCCACTCGAGCCACGCGACCTTGCCCTTCACCTTGGCCGTGTCAGCCGCCGCGAGCGGGTCGCAGCCGTCGGCGTCGGCGCCGGGGATGGTCACCACGGTGCCGCTCACCGGCTTCCCGGTCGGACCGTTGGCCGCCCAGTCGTAGGCGTCGGAGACCTGGCCGGGGGAGATGCCGGCGACGTTGCTCGGGGCGTCGACCTTGAGGCCGTCGCGGAGCTGGTAGGCGTCCACCGAGCTGGCCACGGACAGACCGCTCTCGGCGTTGGAGGGCACCCCGCCGGTGTCGGTGAGGTCGCCGTTGTTGCCGGCGGAGGTGACCGTGAGCACCCCGTGGCGGGTGAGCTCGTCGATCATCGCGTTCTCGGGGTCGTCGACCGGGGTGTCGTCGGAGCCGAGCGACAGGTTGACGATGTCGAGGTGGTCGGAGAAGTCGCCGTCCTGGTTGGGGTCCAGCGCCCGGTCGAGGGCCGCGAGGTCGTAGGTGGTGGTGCCCCGGCAGCCGAACACCTTCAGCGCGTAGATGCTCGCGGCGGGCGCCATGCCTGGCCCGACGCGCATCCCGAGCAGTCCCGGCTTCGTCAGCGAGCCGTAGTCGCCGGTGAAGGTGTCGCCGGCGGCCGTCACGCCGTACCCCGCAGCGGTGCCGGAGACGTGCGTGCCGTGCCCCTCGCAGTCGAGCGGGTTGTCGTCGGGGGTGGCCACCGGGTTGAAGTCGGGGTTCTCGCTGCCGTCCTCGGTGAGCTCGTCGGGGTAGTAGTCGTCGCCGACGAGGTCGTAGCCACCGACGACCTTGGCCTGGGCGAGGGCGGGCAGCCCGGCCCGCCAGCCAGGGGAGGCCGACTCGGCCTTGGCCGCGTCGTACGCCGCCACGGTGCCCGGCCCGCCGAAGTCCTTGTGGGTGTAGTCGATGCCGGAGTCGATGACCCCGATCTTCACGCCCTCACCGAGGTTGCCGGTGTACTTCCAGGTGTCGTAGGCCTTGGTCAGCGCCGCCGTGTTGGCGTTGGTGAGGTGCTTCGGGGAGATGCGAGAGACCTTGACCACGTCCGATCGCGCGGCCACGGCCTCGATGCCGCCCTGGTCCAGCCGGATCGCGACGCCGGGGATGGCGTTCGACGTCGTGAACAGCCGGGCAGCCCGGGCGTCCTCGTTCCTGGCCGTGGTCAGCACCGCGTTGCTCTGGCGGGCGACGGCGGCTCGACGTGCCTTGACCTCGGACTTGTCCGTGCTGTCGACCGGGTTCGCCTGGGCGACGTCCGCGGAGCCGGCACCGGAGAGCTGGACGAAGACGGTCTGCCGACCACGCGCGGAGCGCTCCAGGCCGCGCAGCTTGCTCTTCAGCACGGCGGGCCCGTCCGACGAGGTCTTCGCGGGGCCCGGGTCGGTGGGTCCCCGATCTACGGCGGTGGCCATCGCACTCGTGCCGAGGGTGGTCGCGATGACGGTGGAGGTGACGACGACGGCCCAGCCGACTCGTCCCAGGTGTGAGGAATTCACCTGATGGTCCCTTCGCCGGGCCGGGGAAGTTGCAGCGAGTCGCTGCGAAGCCGGCGCACAGCCCGACGGTGCGTGGCTCACGGTGCTGGGCGAACATAACGGGGCGCATCGGGACGGCGAAGCAACCACGCCGCAGGGCCGTCGAGGTTGTCGGACGACGCGGTTAACGTGGGCACATGGCTGATGACAAGACCGCGCTGACAGGTGAAGCAGTCCTCGAGGAGGGGCTCGACGACTGGAGGTGGGTGCTGGACAAGCTGGTCGCGCGCTTCGACACCGGTGACTTCAACGCCGGCACCGCCCTGGTCACGCAGATCGCAGCCGTCGCCGACGAGGCCAACCACCATCCCGACGTCGACCTGCGCTACCCCCACGTCACGATCTCGCTGATGAGTCACGACGTCGCGGCGATCACGCAGCGCGACGTGCGCCTGGCCCGCAGGATCAGCGAGCTCGCGGCGGCCGCCGGCGTCTCTGCCTCCCAGGCACCCGACGTCCTCGAGTTCGCCCTGGACACCCCCGACGGCGGCGCGCTCAAGCCGTTCTACGCGGCCCTGCTCGGCTACGAGCCGCACCCCGACTACGACGACGACCTGCGCGACGGTGCCGACCGGACGCCGAACCTCTGGTTCCAGGGCAGCGACGCCCAGGAGCCGGACCGGCAGCGGTGGCACCTGGACGTGAGCGTCCCGCACGAGGTGGCCGAGGCGCGCCTGCAGGCGGTGCTCGACGCGGGCGGCACGCTCGTCAGCGACGAGCGGGCGCCGGCGTTCTGGGTGGTCGCGGACGCGGACGGCAACCGCTCCTGCATCTGCACCTGGCAGGGTCGCTCGGCCCAGGTCGACGCGGGGGACTAGTCGCGAGGCCGGTCGGCTCCCAGTGCGTGCCAGAATGTGGGCATCCGTCCCACGATTCGGGACGGCTGGCAGACTGAGTTGAGCACTGACGACGTGCAGGGGCATGCTGTCTCCATGCATGCTTGCAATCAGCACACCGAGATTCTCGTACGCACGCGACGCGTGGGCTAACGGCTTCAGCCGCAGCACACGCGTCGACCCCTCGTCAGCCGCCCGGCTCGAGGGGTTTTTTGTTGGGCGGACAACGACGAGCAGCAGGACACAGGGAAGATGAGCAGATGACTGAGCAGAAGGCGGTCAAGGGGCCGGCCATGACGCCCGCCGAGGCCGCTGGGACGGTCACGGGCGCGCAGAGCCTGATCAAGTCCCTCGAGAGTGCGGGCGCGGAGAACATCTTCGGCATCCCGGGAGGCGCGATCCTCCCGGCGTACGACCCGCTCTACGACAGCAGGATCCGGCACATCCTGGTGCGCCACGAGCAGGGCGCCGGGCACGCCGCACAGGGGTACGCCGTCGCGACCGGCAAGGTGGGCGTCTGCATGGCCACCAGTGGTCCCGGTGCGACCAACCTGGTGACCCCGCTGGCCGACGCCAACATGGACTCCGTCCCGATGGTGGCGATCACCGGCCAGGTCGGCGCGAGCGCCATCGGCACGGACGCCTTCCAGGAGGCGGACATCCGCGGCATCACGCTGCCGATCACCAAGCACAACTTCCTGGTCACCGACCCCGACCAGATCCCGCGCGTCATCGCCGAGGCGTTCTACATCGCCTCGACCGGCCGGCCCGGGCCGGTCCTCGTCGACGTGGCCAAGTCGGCGCTGCAGGCGCCGACGACCTTCACCTGGCCCACCGAGCTGAACCTGCCCGGCTACCGGCCCGTGACGCGACCGCACTCCAAGCAGATCCGCGAGGCGACCCGGCTGATGCTCGAGTCGCGCAAGCCGGTGCTCTACGTCGGCGGTGGGGCGATCCGTGCCCGCGCCTCCAAGGAGCTGCGCACGCTCGCCGAGCTCACCGGCATCCCGGTCGTGACGACGCTGATGGCCCGCGGAGCCTTCCCGGACAGCCACCCGCAGCACCTCGGCATGCCGGGGATGCACGGCACGGTGGCAGCCGTCGCCGCGCTGCAGAAGAGCGACCTGATCATCAGCCTCGGTGCGCGGTTCGACGACCGGGTCACCGGCAACCTGGACTCGTTCGCGCCCGGCGCCAAGGTGATCCACGCCGACATCGACCCCGCCGAGATCGGCAAGAACCGCGTGGCCGACGTGCCGATCGTCGGTGACTGCCGCGAGGTGATCGCCGACCTGGTGGTGGCGCTGCAGGCCGAGCAGGACAAGGGAACGACCGGTGACTACGAGGGCTGGGTGAAGTTCCTGGCCGGCGTGAAGCAGCAGTACCCCCTCGGGTACGACGCTCCCGCCGACGGTGGCCTCGCTCCGCAGTACGTCATCGAGCGGCTCAGCGCGATCGCCGGCCCCGAGTCGATCTACGTCGCCGGGGTGGGCCAGCACCAGATGTGGGCCACCCACTACGTGCAGTACGAGCACCCGAACACCTGGATCAACTCCGGCGGTCTCGGCACCATGGGCTTCGCCGTGCCCGCGGCGATGGGGGCGAAGGTCGGCCGTCCCGACACCACGGTGTGGGCGATCGACGGCGACGGCTGCTTCCAGATGACCAACCAGGAGCTGGCCACCTGCACGATCGAGGGCATCCCGATCAAGGTCGCCATCATCAACAACGAGTCGCTCGGCATGGTGCGCCAGTGGCAGACCCTGTTCTACGAGGGTCGCTACTCCAACACCGACCTCCAGTCCAAGCGGGTGCCCGACTTCGTCAAGCTCGCCGAGGCCTACGGCGCCGTCGGCCTCGCGTGCGAGGACCCCGCCGACGTCGACGCCACCATCACCAAGGCGATGGAGATCAACGACGTCCCTGTGGTCGTGGACTTCCGGGTCGAGCGGGACGCGATGGTGTGGCCGATGGTCGCCGCCGGCACGTCCAACGACGAGATCAAGTACGCCCGCGATCTCGCGCCCGAGTTCGAGGAGGACGACCTCTGATGACGACGCACACGCTCTCGGTGCTCGTGGAGAACAAGCCTGGTGTGCTGGCGCGCATCGCCGGCCTGTTCAGCCGCCGCGGCTTCAACATCGACTCGTTGGCGGTAGGCCCGACCGAGCACCCCGAGATCTCCCGGATGACGATCGTCGTCGGCGTCGAGGGTTCCCCGCTCGAGCAGGTGACCAAGCAGCTGAACAAGCTCGTCGAGGTGATCAAGGTCGTCGAGCTCGAGGACCGCGAGTCCATCGAGCGCGAGCTGCTGCTCGTCAAGGTCAGGGCCGACGCCGACACCCGCGGCCAGGTTCTCGACGCCGTCCAGCTGTTCCGGGCGAAGGTGGTCGACGTCGCCCCCGACGCGGTGACCATCGAGGTCACCGGCAACGCCGCCAAGCTCAAGGACTTCCTCGCCGTGCTCGAGCCGTTCGGCATCCGCGAGCTCGTCCAGTCCGGCATGGTCGCCATCGGCCGCGGGAGCCGCTCGATCACCGAGCGCACCCTGCGACCGGTGCCCGTCCCCGTGCCGGCCGCCTACTCCATCCCGGGCTGACGCCCCACCGACGCTTCACACAACCAACCAAGAAGGAGCCCTCCTGTGGCTGAGATGTTCTACGACGACGACGCCGACCTGTCCCTGATCCAGGGCAAGAACGTGGCCGTGCTCGGCTACGGCAGCCAGGGTCACGCGCACTCGCTGTCCCTGCGCGACTCCGGTGTCGACGTACGCATCGGGCTGCCGGAGGGTTCCAAGAGCCGCGAGAAGGCCGAGGCCGAGGGCCTGCGCGTGCTGACCCCCGCCGAGGCGGTGGAGGAGGCCGACGTGATCGTCATCCTCGCCCCCGACCACATCCAGCGGAAGCTCTACAAGGAGTCCGTGGAGCCCAACATCACCCCGGGCGACACCCTCGTCTTCGGGCACGGCTTCAACATCCGCTTCGGCTACATCACCCCGCCCGAGGGCGTCGACGTGTTCATGGTCGCGCCGAAGGGCCCCGGTCACCTGGTGCGTCGCGAGTACGTCGACGGGCGCGGCGTCCCCGTCCTCGTCGCCGTCGAGAAGGACGAGTCCGGTACCACCTGGGACCTCGCCCTCTCCTACGCGAAGGCGATCGGCGGCCTGCGTGCCGGCGGCATCAAGACCACCTTCACCGAGGAGACCGAGACCGACCTGTTCGGCGAGCAGGCCGTCCTGTGCGGTGGTGCGTCGCAGCTGGTGCAGTACGGGTTCGAGGTGCTCACCGAGGCCGGCTACCAGCCCGAGGTCGCCTACTTCGAGTGCCTGCACGAGCTCAAGCTGATCGTCGACCTGATGTACGAGGGCGGCATCGCCAAGCAGCGCTGGTCGGTCTCCGACACCGCGGAGTACGGCGACTACGTCTCCGGCCCGCGCGTGATCGACGAGCACGTGAAGGAGAACATGCTCGCGGTCCTCGAGGACATCAAGAACGGCTCGTTCGCGCAGCGCTTCATCGACGACCAGGACAACGGCGCCAAGGAGTTCAAGGAGCTGCGCGCCAAGGGCGAGCAGCACCCGATCGAGAGCACCGGTCGTGAGCTGCGCAAGCTGATGGCCTGGGTGAAGAGCCACGACTCCGACTACGTCGAGGGCACCTCCGCCCGCTGACCCTGTCGCACGGAGGGGGAACACTGGGCGGGTGACCACTCGCCCGGTGTTCGTCCTGCACCAGCACGACAAGCCCTCCCCGCACTTCGACCTGCGGCTCGAGGAGGACGGTGTGCTGCGCTCGTGGGCGGTGCCCAAGGGCCTGCCGACGGACACGAGCCACGACCGCCTGGCCGTGGCCGTCTCGGACCACGACCTCGAGCACGCGTCCTACACCGACGAGCACAAGCGGATCGCGGACGACGGCTGGTGGGAGCTCGAGGACCGCAACGACCGCCGGTTCGTCTTCGTGCTGCACGGCCAGGACGCCGCCCGCCGATACGCACTGATCGACACGGGCCGCGACTGGCTGGTGCACCTGACCAAGCACCAGCCCTGACGGTTTCCCAGGTTCAGGAACCCGAACTGCCTCTTCACACAGGGCGCAACCTGGGTGAAGAGGCAGTTTGACTTCTTAACCTGGGAAACCGGACCGCGCCTACTTGACCTCCGACCGCATCAGCAGCGTCAGCCCCACGGCGAGGGGGATGACCAGCCAGATGCCGCTCGCGGTGGCGATGTGGGCCCAGTCCTTGGCGGCCATCTCGCCGTTGAACAGCGCGGACTGGGCGAAGTTGAAGTCCACCCAGGCCTGGGCGTCGTGCCACCAGGCCGCGTTCGCGGCGAGCAGGCCCGAGAGGGTCGGCAGCACGAGCGTGAACACGAAGTAGCCGACGATCGCTCCGGCCGAGTTGCGGATCACCACGCCCAGGGTGAAGCCGATGAGCATGCCGAGCACGTTGGCCAGGACGATCAGGCCGAGGTGCTGCACCGAGTCGTCCCACACGCGTGGCGTCCCGGTGATCGTCGTACCCACGATGTTGCCGAGGGCGCCGATCGCCATCGCCACGACCATCGACGTGACGCCGACGACCACGGTCGCGACCGCCTTCGCGCCGATCACTCGTCCACGGTGCGGCAGCAGCGTGAACGTGGTCAGTCCGCTGCGTTGGCTCCACTCGCTGGTCACCGACAGGATCGCCACCATCGGCAGGATCACCGACATCGGGAATCCGATCGCAGCGGCGAACGTGTCGTAGGTGAGCTCGCTGTCGGGCGCCCACAGGATCACGGCCCCGGTCGCGAGGACCGCCGTGATCGCGACGCTCATCATCAGCCAGAACCCCGAGCGGGTGTCGAACATCTTGCGCAGCTCGACGGACACCACGCGGCCGAAGGGGATCGAGGCGGGTGTCGTGGCGCGGGTCTCCTGGACCCGTTCCATGGTCATGGCACTCATGCTGCTGCTCCTTCTCGTTGTGTCTCGGCGGTGAGCTCGAGGAACATCTCCTCGAGCCCGGCGCTGTCGGCCGACCGCAGCTCCAGGAGCGGCACCCCGGCCTGCAGCGCGATGGTGCCGACCAGCTCGGGGTCGGCGTCGGTGCGCAGCGCGTTGTCCTCGTACGCCGAGGCGGCGACCCCCGAGGCAGCCAGGGCCTTCTCGAGCCCGACCACGTCCCTGCTGCGCACGACCGTCCCGGCCGCCGACAGCAGCTCGGCCTTCGTGCCCTGGGCGACGATGCGACCGTTGCCGATCACCACGAGGTCGTCGGCGATCACCTCGATCTCGTGCAGCAGGTGCGAGGAGAGCAGGACGGTGCCGCCCTGGTCGGCGTAGGAGCGCAGGAGGTCGCGCATCCAGCGGATGCCGGCCGGGTCGAGCCCGTTGGCAGGCTCGTCGAGGATCAGCACCTCCGGATCGCCGATCAGGGCGGTCGCGATGCCGAGCCGCTGGCGCATCCCGAGGGAGTAGTTGCGCACGCGGCGCTCCGCCTCGCTCTCGGTGAGGCTGACCCGGTCCAGCATCTCCTCGACGCGGAGCTTGGGAAGCCCCATCGTCCGTTGGGCGATGGTGAGGATCTCCCGCCCGGTGCGGCCTGCGTGCTGGGCCGAGGCGTCGAGCAGGACGCCCACCTCGAGGCCGGGGTTGGGCAGGTCCGAGAACAGCTGCCCGTTGACGCGGGCGCTTCCGGACGTCGGCGGAGTCAGCCCGACCATGACGCGCATGGTCGTCGACTTGCCGGCGCCGTTGGGTCCGAGGAACCCGGTCACCCTTCCC
Source organism: uncultured Actinomycetota bacterium (assembly GCA_963797525.1). GTDB lineage: Bacteria > Actinomycetota > Actinomycetes > Propionibacteriales > Nocardioidaceae > Marmoricola. Next base: position 978,276 of record CAWCPT010000014.1, on the reverse strand, counting down.
GCCTCGGCGGTGAAGGTGACGTCGTCGACGGCGGTGAAGCCGCCGTACCTCTTCGTGAGGGAATCGATGGTGATCATGCGGTGAACCCTCGCCGCAACCGGCCGGTCACCACATCGGGGAGGGTGCTGGACTCACCCCTGACGCAACCCCGACCTACCTAGGGGTGCCCCTGAGGCCCGACCGCCCGGAAGAGCATCGACGGCTCGTCGTACCACTGGTCCGTCTCGCCGAGCGGCTCCATGCCGATCCGGAGCGCGAGGTCCTGCGAGCGGACGTTGCCCAGGTGCGTCAGCGCCAGGATCTGGGGCAACCCGTGCGCGAGGCCGTACTCCAGGACCGCCGCCGCGGCCTCGCTGGCGTAGCCCCGCCCCCAGGAGTCGGGGTGGAGGTGCCAGCCGATCTGCACCTCGTCGTGCTCCGCGTTCGGCACGTCCAGGATCAGCACCGACCCCACGACCTGTCCTGTCGTGCGCAGCTCGATCGCCCAGAAGCCGAGCGGGGGAGAGGCCGACAGCTGCTCGTAGCTCGCGATCCGTTCCCTCGCCTCGGCCAGGTCCTGCATCAGCACCGGCTCACCGTCGTTGAGCCACCGGGCCACCTCGACCCTGCTCAGGATGTCCAGGAGGCGCGGCGCCTCCTCGAGCCGCCAGGGTCGGATCAGCAGCCGCTCGGTGGTGGCGATCACAGTGCTGTCGTCCTCGGTCACGGGAACAGCCAAGCACCGTGCCCTGTTCTCCCCATGCGCATCGAGATCTGGTCCGACGTCGTCTGCCCGTGGTGCTACATCGGCAAGCGACGCCTCGAGACTGCCCTGAGCACCTTCGAGCACGCCGACGACGTGGAGATCGTCTACCGTTCCTTCGAGCTCGACCCGTCGTCGCCGCGCGTCCCTGTCGAGACGGTGGCCGCGAGCCTCGGCCGCAAGTACGGCGGCGGCCCGGAGGCGGGCCAGCAGATGGTCGACCGGGTCGAGGCGGTCGCTGCCGAGGAGGGCTTGCTCTTCCGGCTCGGGGAGGCGCAGCGCGTGAGCACTGTGGACGCCCATCGTGTGCTCCACCTGGCCCTGGAGACCGGGGGACCGGCCGTCCAGTCCGCCCTCAAGGAGGAGCTGCTCGCGGCGTACTTCCTGCGGGCGGAGAACGTCGCCGACCACGACCTGCTGCGTCGTACGGCGGAGAAGGTGGGCCTCGACACCGAGAGCGTCGACCGGGTGCTCGGCACCGACGCGTACGCCGACGCGGTCGAGGGCGACATCCGCGAGGCGGCCGCCCTCGGCGCCACGGGTGTCCCGTTCTTCGTGATCGACCGCAAGTACGGCGTCTCCGGGGCGCAGCCTGCCGAGGCCTTCACGCAGGTCCTCGAGCGTGCCTGGTCCGAGGCACACCCGACCCTGGAGCACCTGGGGCACGGCGACGCGGACGAGTGCGGCCCGGACGGCTGCGCTATCTGAGTCCTGGATCCACAGGGTGGGCCCCCGACCTGTGGACCGACAGCCCGGATCTGTGGACGACCGGACCGGTTCTGTGCACGACACGCCGACGGCGCTGATTTCGTCGAAATAGTTGGCGAAACACCCTTGCGGGGACGAGTCGGCCCGGCGTAGAAATCTCTCACGCACTCCCTCCGGGGAAGGCGGGATCACTCGGAGAAGAAGGTCCACAGAGCGGGGAGACCCGCTCCGGCGCGCAGGTGACGGCAGCCGGGACCGGACGAGAAGAGTGGTCGATCGGTGGTCACCGTTCTCCGATCACAAGAAGGGCCCAGCAACTCATACTTGCTGGGCCCTTCGCCTAATTCCCAGGCCTTGCGTCAGGGCTGGCGCGGCGCGACCTTGTCGGTGATCCGCGCGGTCGGGCGCTGGAGGTACCAGTCCGGGGCGGGGGCGTTCGAGGTGCAGCGCGGCGCCGGAGGCAGGGAACGCTGCTGGTCGCGGCGCAGCCAGATCCTCGTGCCGCGGCACACCTTCGCGACCGGGACGTAGTCCTGGCGCAGGGAGGCGCGGAAGTCTCCGCTCGTGTCGAGACCGAAGGCGTTGGGCGGGTTGAGCAGCACGATCCAGGTCGGTCGCGTCGAGCCCTGCTCCAGCAGACCGGTCAGCTCGGTGAGGTCGGGGTCGAGGGTCCTGATCGGCAGGCTCCACAGGTGCTCGTAGGGCGACTGCAGCCCGGTGGCCAGCTGTGCCTGACCGTGGCCGAAGAGCACCGTCGCCGTGTCGGACGGCTTGCTGGACCGGGCGACCCACTGGCCGACGTCGTTGACCTTGTCGCTCGGGCGGCGCTCGACGTGCAGGGCGAAGCCGATCACGTTGGCCACGGCGGAGACCACCACCAGCCCCACCGCCAGACGTGTCAGGACGGAGGTGCGCCATGCCAGGGCCACGGCCAGCCCCGCCGCGGGGACGACCTGGAGCGCGTAGTGGGGCCAGTAGCTGCCGCCCAGCATGATCGACGGGACGTCGAGCACGAGCACCACGCCGCACGCCCACGCCCAGGGAGAGCCACGGAAGCCCGACCGCGCCGCACGCAGGAAGAGGGCCAGCACGAGCGGCACGATCCCGGTGACCACGAGGACCAGGACCAGCAGCGTCAGCCGGTACGCCGTGCCGTGGGCCGCCGTGTCGGCCAGCACCTCCGAGGCCTGGAACCGGAACGAGACCGCGGCCAGCCAGAGCGCCTTGGGGCCTGCCTCGGTGAACAGGCTCTGCAGCACCATCGCCGCCACGACGACGGCCGCGCCGAGGGTGATGGCCAGGCCGCGCGTGAGCGCGAGACGGAAGGTGCTCCTGCGTTGGAGCACGTGCACGAGGAGCACGACGCCCGCGAACACGAAACCGTCCGCGTAGTTCTGCTTCATCGAGACCGCGACCGTGGCGGCGATGCCGGCGAGCGTCGCGAAGAGGTGGCTGCGCGTGCCCTGCGACTGCATCATCTCGACGGTGCCGAGGATCGCGAGGGCCACGAAGGGCACGGCGAACAGGCCGCTGGAGCCGTAGATCGACTCGTCGAGCGGGTTGACCAGCAGGGCTCCGGCGACCACGGCAGGAGCGACGACCGGGAGTCCGAGACGGTGCGCGGCCCGTGCCAGGGCGAGCACCGTGACCACGCCCGCGGCGGCGCCGAGAACCCTGACCGTCACGACGTGGTCGGTGAGCGCGGCGAGCTTGTAGACGGTGATCAGACCCGGTGGCCGGTCCACGAAGTAGTGGCCGTAGAGGTTCTTGCCGTGCGTGGACCAGGTCTTGGCCACGAGGTAGAAGCCGCCCTCGTCAGGGATCAGCGCGATCCGAAGGAACCACAAGCGCACCGCGCACAGGGCCGCCACGACGATGACGACCCCGGCGACCGGGGAGATGCGGGCTCGGCTGGTGGCGACCACGATGAGGGACTCCTAGGGCCCGCGGGCGGGATCTTGTGCCTGGCCGGGTCAGACTAGAGGAGGCCGGTGCGGCCTGCTCGGCGTGTCCGCGGGACGAGTTCCCCGGCTCTCGGGTGGCTACACTCGGGGCCGCACAACGTCGTGCGGGCAACCTCCATCTCACGTGAGGATCGTTGTGACACCCAGCAGTGACGCGCCCGTCGTACTCATCGCCGAAGAGCTCAGCCCCGCGACCGTGGAGGCCCTCGGCCCGGACTTCGAGGTCCGCCACTGCAACGGTGCCGACCGGGCAGAGCTGCTGGCAGCGATCGTGGACGCCGACGCCCTCCTGGTGCGCTCGGCGACCAAGGTGGACGACGAGGCACTGCAGGCGGCGAAGCGGCTCAGGGTCGTGGCCCGTGCGGGGGTCGGCCTCGACAACGTCGACGTCCGGGCCGCCACGCAGAACGGCGTGATGGTCGTGAACGCCCCCACCTCCAACATCGTCAGCGCCGCGGAGCTCGCCGTCGCGCTGATGCTGGCCGCGGCCCGCCACGTCAGCCCGGCGCATGCTGCGCTCACGCGCGGGGAGTGGAAGCGCAGCAGGTACACCGGCATCGAGCTGTTCGAGAAGACCGTCGGCATCGTGGGCCTGGGGCGGATCGGGGTGCTCGTGGCGCAGCGGCTGACGGCGTTCGGGATGCACGTCATCGCCTACGACCCCTACGTGCAGGCCGGCCGCGCCGCACAGATGGGCGTGCGGATGGTCAGCCTCGAGGAGCTGATGACGGAGGCCGACTTCGTCAGTGTGCACCTGCCGAAGACCCCGGAGACCGTCGGCCTGATCGGGGCCGACGAGTTCGCCGTAGCCCGTCCCGGCCTGGTGCTGGTCAACGCTGCCCGGGGCGGGATCGTCGACGAGCGGGCGCTGTACGACGCCCTGAAGACCGGCCGCATCGCCGCCGCGGGGCTGGACGTCTTCGCCGAGGAACCATGCACCGACTCACCGCTCTTCGAGCTCGAGAACGTCGTGGCCACGCCGCACCTCGGCGCCTCCACGGACGAGGCCCAGGAGAAGGCGGGTGTCGCCGTGGCCCGTTCGGTCCGGCTGGCCCTCTCCGGCGAGCTGGTCCCCGACGCGGTCAACGTCCAGGGCGGCGTGATCGCCGAGGACGTCCGTCCGGGCATCCCGCTCGTGGAGAAGCTGGGGCGGCTGTTCACGGCGCTCGCGGGAGAGGTCGCCCAGCAGGTGGACGTCGAGGTCCGCGGGGAGATCATCGAGTTCGACGTCAAGGTGCTGGAGCTCGCGGCGCTGAAGGGCGTCTTCGCGGACATCGTCGAGGACCAGGTCTCCTACGTGAACGCACCCCTGCTCGCGGCCGAGCGCGGTGTCGAGGTGCGGCTCGTGACCGAGGCCGAGAGCCCGGACCACCGCAACCTGATCACCATCCGCGGCACCCTCGCGGACGGGTCGCAGGTCTCGGTCTCCGGCACGCTCGTCGGGATCGCCCAGAAGGAGCGCCTCGTCGAGGTCAACGACTTCATCGTCGACATCGAGCCCACCGAGCACCTCGCCTTCTTCACCTACGAGGACCGCCCCGGGATGATCGGCACGGTCGGCAAGATCCTCGGCGACGCCAAGGTCAACATCGCCGGCATGCAGGTCTCCCGCGACACCAAGGGCGGCCAGGCCCTGGTGGCCCTCTCCGTGGACACCGCCGTCCCCGGCGAGGTCCTCGACGAGATCCGTGACTCGATCTCGGCCGACATGGTCCGCGGGGTCGACCTCTCGGAGTGATTCCCGGGCGGGTCGGCGGGTCCTGGCCCTAGGCGAGACCCAGCAGCACCAGGGCCGCCCCGGCGACCACCCCGACCGACGCGACGAGTCCGACCTTGCCGATCCTCGCTCCGTCGAGCGGCTCGACCGGGAGGAGCATCGAGGCCGCCATGATCAGGGCCACCAGCGCCCAGCTCCGTGTCAGCGGCACCTCGAGGGCCGCGGACTCCACGAAGAGCACAGCGGCCAGGAGCGTCACCGCGATCGGCGCCGCCGCGTTCACCTTGCTGCTCGTGCCGGTGTCGTCGCTGTCCGACCGCACCACCGGGAGCGGCGCCCAGGGCGCGCCTGCGACGGACGCGGCGACACCGAACAGCATGCCCGGGCCCCAGCTCTCCTGGCGGCTCGGTTGGCCGGCCCGCCTGGCGACGACGACGCGCGCCACGATCACCAGGGCCGAGAGGGCGAGCACGCCGACGACGCCGGTCACGGTGGCAACGAGGCCGGCACCCGGATGACGCACGGTGGGTATCCAGAACACCAGCGCCGTCGCAGCCACCGCGTAGACGGGTGCGTGGGGCCGGGAGATCAGCGGCACCCTGGACAACCGGGCGGTCACCGGTTCGAGATAGTCCTTCGCCAGGTCACTGCGCGCCGTGCCGCGGGCCAGAGCCAGGCCGAGGAGCACGAGGGCCAGCAACCCGGCCGAGGTCGCGGGCGCCCTCCGCTGCAGGCTGGCGAAGCTCCAGTGCGGCGGGAGCGGCTTGGAGAGGTCGAGGCCGGTGCGGTAGATGACCGTGTCGCGGGTGGGCACGCGAGCCCGGTCGGCCAGCTCTGGGTCGAGGGCGAACGCCCGGGCCAGCGCGCCCTGGGAGGTCAGCAGGTGCCCGACACCGCGGCGGGACTCGACGACGCCGAGGTTGAACCAGCCGAGCGCATAGCGAGGGGCGGCGTCGACGGAACGGCGCAGGGCGGCCGAGGCGGCGGCGTACTGGTGCTGCCGAGCGAGGTCCACGCCCAGGTTGTTGGCCGCCGCGAACTGTCCGGCATCGTTGGCCAGGGCTCCACGGCCGTACCCGATCGCTGCTTCGAGGTCACCGGCCGACTCGGCCGCCGAGGCCGCCGTGAAGAGGAAGACCGGGTTGTGGGGATCCGCGGCCAGCGCACGGGCCGCGTGCGTCTGCGCCGCCTGCGGGCGTCCGAGTGCCACGTCGGCCGTCGCCTGGTTGTCGTCGATGCGCTCCACCCGGTAGTCCTCGACCTGGGTCGACTCGAGCACGGGCACCACGCCGCGCGCGTCCGCGTAGTCCGCCTCCGCCTCGGCCATCCGTCCCTGCTCGCTCTCCGAGTCCGCCAGCAGCGCCGACGAGTGGTAGCTGACCAGGGCGAACCCGGCCTGCGCCTCGTAGTTGGTGTTCTGACCCTTCCAGTAGAGGGAGTCCCGGAGGTCCCGATCGGCCATCGGTCTCAGCAGCACGGCGGCCTGGTCGGGCTCGCCGGCGCGCAGGAGGGAGGCGGCCTGGTCGAGTCGCGCCTGGTCGACGCCGAGGTCGTTGTCGTAGGTCTGCAGCCGCGTACGCCGGGCCGTGGCGGCGAAGGTCGCGGCTGCGTCGTCGTAGTGGTGTCGGAGGAACTCGATCTCGCCGAGGCGCAGCATCGGCAGCGGATCGGTGGCCGAGGCAGCGCTGAGCCACTGGCGCACGACCCGTTCGGCCTGCGTGAGCCTGCCCGCCCATCGCCACATGTTCTGGCGGTGGTCGGCGAGATCGTCCGTCTCCTTCTTGCTCAGGGTCGTGGGCACACCGGCCTCGGCGCGCGCGACGTCGCGGAGCCGGTCGGTGTCGTAGGAGCCGCACGAGCCCCCGCCCCGCGACGATGACGACGGAAGCTCGGGGATGGTCGGTTGCGTGACACCTCGGTCGGCTGGCCATTCACGGAGCGCACTCTCCGGGTCACCGGCCACGACGGCGTCTCGGCGCCAGCTCCACTCGGGACAGGCTGCCTGGGTCTCGGCGAGCCCGTCGTACATCTCGCGATACCTCGGGATGAAGGCGGCATCGGTGACGTTGCCTCCACCAGCCCCACCAGGACCCGGTTGCAGCGAGACGCTCAGCAGCAGGAATCGCTCGGCTCCGGTGGACAGCACGCTCGAGGCGCTCAGCCCGGACCCGTCGGGGAACGCGTTCGTACCCAGGCGCGCGAGCGTCCGCTCGGTGGCCGATGCGCCGGCGAAGTCGTGTGCGGCCTCCTGCGCCGTCGCCAGCTGCTCGAGCCGGAGTCCGGACGAGCCCGGGTCCTGGGGGAGGTCCTCGAGCAGGTGAGCGCCCTTGGCGGGGTCCCCGACTCCGGTGAGCGCCTGGGCGAGCCCGACTGTCATCTCCCGCCGGCCCACCGGGGTGCTCGCGAGCGCGGCGGCCCGGCGGTACGCCGCGACGGCCGTCCGGAAGTGCGCTCGCGCCGTGAACGGCTGGTCGTCCTCGACCTTCGCGGCCGAGCGGACCTCGGCGTCGCCGGCAGCTGCCCAGACGTCCGCCGAGCCGGGGAACCGGTCGAGCATCCCGGCCATCGTCTTCTCGTACCGTGTCTGCGCGTCCCCGGGCACGGGGTCACCGGGGCGTTCGTCGTCCGGGTCCTCGACGGCCCGTTGCGACTGGAACTGGGCCAGCACCCAGCCCGGGGTCGGGTCGTCGCCACAGGCCGCTGACGCGTCGGCGGCCGCCTGCCGCACCACCACGTCGCGAGGCTGGTCGTCGGCCGCGACCAGCAGCAGGAGGTCGAGCTTGACGTCACACCCACCGGTGGCCTCGGCGGCCCGGAGGACGGCGTACGCCGCGGGAGCAGCGTTGGAGTAGTGGTTGGCGTCGGTCAGGTAGTAGCTGTCGTCGACGCGGCCGGCGAGCACGATCAGCGCGGCGCCGAGCTCCACCGCCGCAGGGGTGTTCCCGTGCCCGGGGGCCTCCCGCAGCAACGCCTCCATCACCGGGTAGCGGTAGGGGGCGGGGGCGAAGCCCAGACGATGGCCCCTGGCGGTCTCGCGCAGGCTGGCGGTGTACCTGTTCGACAGGAGCAGGTCGAGGACCTGTGCCCCGCTCGCGCCGAGTGCCCGCTCGGCCAGGGGCCGGAGATCCGCGGCCGTTCGTGGTGCGGGACCCTCGGGCAGGCCTGCCGGCAGCGACCGGACGCCGGGCGAGGCAGGGGAGCGGGCAGCCTCGTCGGCACCGACCCCGGGGAGCCGGGTGAGCGCGTTCGGGGCGACGGGCGAGGTCGGCGCCCGGGCCGCCATCAGCCGCGCCACGGGGGCGAAGACGACCAGGGTGAGGACGCCGAGGGTCACGCAGGCCAGCGCGGGCCACCAGGTCCACCGCGTTCGCGGACCCACGCCCGGTGGACGCGCCGTCGGACCTCGTTCGTCCTCCATCGGGCACCTCCCGATCGGTCGCCATCACCGAGAAGAGGCGGCTCACGCCGCTGCACGTACACGGTCCGGCACACCCGTGGGCCAGGTCGTGGCCACCAGCCTTCTCGCGATGGCCGCGCTGCGCAAGGCGTGGCGGCCCGCGCTCCTGGGACTCGGCGTCAGGCGACCAGGCTGGTCGTGGTGCGGGAGCCGGCGCCGGGGTCCGCGAGGGTCTCGCGCCACGCCTCGGCGAGCCGGCCGATGGCGTCGGTGAGCACGTGGGCGGGCTGGGTGTAGGGGATCCTCAGGAACCGGTCGAGGCCGCCCTCGGGGGCGAAGCTGGGGCCTGCGGCGAGCAGCACGTCGTGCCGCCCGGCGCGGGCGACCAGTGCCGAGGACCTCGCCGCGGGCAGCTCGCACCACAGGTTGAGGCCCCCGGTGGGGCGGCCCACCTGCCAGTCGGGAAGGTGCTCCGCCACTGCGGCCAGGGCGGCGTCGCGCGAGGCCCGCAGCTGCTCGCGTCGGTGCTCGAGCAGCTCGCCCCCGTCGCGGAGCAGGTCGGTGGCCACCAGCTGCTCCAGCAGGGGAGCACCCAGGTCGAGGCTCAGCCGGGCCTTGAAGAACGCGTCCATCCGCTCGGCCGGGACCCGGATCCAGCCGATCCGGAGGCCGCCCCAGAACGGCTTGCTCAGGCTGCCCACGCTGACCGTGTCCTGGAGGTGGACGGCGAACGGCTTCGGCATCGGCTGCCCGTCCAGCGCCAGCGAGACCATCGACTCGTCGATGATCGCGGTCGTGCGGGTGCGCGAGAGGGCGTCGGCGACGTCGGCACGTCCCTCGTCGCCCATCAGCGTGCCGGTCGGGTTGTGGAAGTCGGGGATCAGGTAGGCGACCCGAGGCACCACCTGTCGCAGCGTGGTGGTGAGCGCCTCGGTGTCGGCGTGGTTGCGCGGGACGTCGACCCCGACCACGCGAGCCCCCGAGTGGGTCAGCGTCGCGATGGCGTTGGGGTACGTCGGGCTCTCGGTGACCGCACGGTCACCGGTGCCGAGCAGTGCGCGGGCGGCGATGGCGACTCCGGCCAGGGCGCCCGGCACGACCATCACCTGGTCGGGGCTCGTGGGCAGCCCGCGGGCGGCGTACGACGCGGCGACGGCCTCGCGCAGGATGGGCAGGCCAGAGGGGTAGTAGCCGGTGCCGCCGAGGTAGGCGGGGAGGTCGGCCACCGCCCGCTCGTAGGCCCCGAGCACCCCGGGACCCGGCACGGGCGCCGCGCAGGTCAGGTCGATCTTGTCCTCGGGCAGGTCACCGGGCGGGAGCAGGTGGTCGCCGCGGTGGCCGCGGCTCGCGGGGAGGCTGGCGATGCTCCCGGAGCCCTGGCGGGAGACGAGGAAGCCGTGGTCGCGCAGCTCGGCGTACGCGCGGGTGACCGTGGTCCGGCTGACGGCCAGCGCGTCGGTGAGCTCGCGCTCGCTGGGCAGGCGCACGCCGACCGGCACCCGGCCGTCGGTGATCAGCACCCGCAGGCCTTCGGCGAGCCCGCGGTAGGCGGGGGAGCGGTCGAAGGAGCCCAGCAAGGTGGCTACGCGAGCGGCGGACACGAGGCGGGACATGCAGACCAGTGAACCACGATTGGCTATTTGCGACCAGACCACTTCGTGATGGAGTGGTGCCATGACGAGCAACCTGTCCCTCGAGAACCTGGAGGCGACGCCGCGCCGGGTGCGCGAGCTCGCCCGGCTCGGACCGGTCGCCCAGCTCCGGGCGGGCCGGCTGCCGCGACGGCTCGCGCAGCTCACCGTGGGGCTGGTGCTCTACGGCGTCACGCTCGCGATGTTGATCCGCGGGACGCTCGGCAACGCGTCGTGGGACGTGCTCCACCAGGGGATGGCTGAGCACCTGCCGATCAGCATCGGCACCGCGGTGATCGTGATGAGCCTGGTCGTGCTGGTGTTCTGGATCCCGCTCAAGGAGAAGCCCGGGCTCGGCACGATCGCGAACTCGTTCGTGGTCGGGCTGGTCGCCGACGCCACGCTCCGTGTCCTCGCCGAGCCCGACGTGATGTGGGAGCGGGTGCTGCTGATGCTCGGCGGGGTGGTGCTGAACGCACTGGCCACCGCGCTCTACATCGGCTCGCAGCTCGGCCCCGGTCCACGCGACGGCCTGATGACCGGCCTGCACCGACGGACGGGCCTGCCCATCGGGGTGGTCCGCACCGGCCTCGAGATCGTCGTGGTCGCGATCGGCTTCGCCCTCGGCGGGGTGGTCGGGATCGGCACGATCCTCTACACGCTCTCGATCGGCCCGCTCGTCCAGCTGATGCTGCCGCGCTTCATCGTCGAGCTGCCCGCACCCCGTCGCGAGTAGTCGGCGAGCGGGCAGTCTGTGTACGCCTCAGCACCTCGAGCGGGCAGTCCGTGTACCTCTGATGAGCCCACATTGCCCGCTCGGTGGCGTACGGCGTACTGCGAGTGCCCGGTCGCCCCGACTAGCGCTTGGTGGCGATGATCGCGGAGGCGTCGGGGGCGACCATCACCTCGACAGCGGTGAACCGCTCGTCGGTGAGCCAGGTCTCGCGAAGGATGTCGACCCGGCCGCCGCTGATCGGCGGCCACAGCTCGCACGGTGCGAAGTCGTCGAGCACGACGATCCCGCCCGACTCGACCAGGTCGGCGACGGCCTCGACGCCGGCGTCCTCGGGGACCGACGGGTCGAGGAACAGCAGCGAGTAGGGACCCTTGTTGCGCAGGGTCGACCAGTCGGCGGCGAGCACCTCGACCTGAGGGTCGTCGGTGAAGATCTCCTGCGCGGCGTTGGCCAGCCGGGGGTCGAGCTCGGCGGAGATGATCTGGGTGCCCTTCCGGACGCCGGAGCGCAGCCACGCCGTACCGACACCCGTGCCGGTGCCGAACTCCGCCATCGTCCCGCCTCGGGTGGCGGCGAGCGTCGCGAGCAGGCGACCGGTCTCGTTGCGGCAGAAGGACACGTAGCCCGAGCGCCGCGAGACGTCGAACGCCCGCGCCACGATCGGCGGCAGATCGGGTGGGGCGCTCATGCGGCCAGTCTCGCAAATCAGGGGGAGCAGACCAGCGCACGCGACGGTGTCTCGCATCGTGGGACATGTGGCCAACGGGCGGACAGCACGGGGAGGTGCGGGCGTAGCCTGAGCAGACCATGCGGAGGAACTTCGTACTTATTTGCCGCCGTGGCGGGGCCTGACTCGATAGGCCACCTCGCCGCGGAGCTCGGCGTACCCCGCCACCCGGCCCATCACCACCTCCGCGAGCGAGACACGAAGTTCCACCCGCTACTTCTTGAACCTCATCCGGTCATGCGATCCGTGACCGTCGAGACGGTTCATCTCACTCCGGAGTGACCACCTTCCAGCACGATCACTCACTTCAGGAGAAGCACGATGTACGACATGTACCCCGAGTGGGGTCCAGCCAAGAACAACCCCGACAGCCCCCGCAGCAGCCAGGCCGTCCAGGCCGCGCTCGACCTGCGGGACAACGGCGGCGAGCGCCCGGACGACAACTAGCCTGTGCGCATGCCTGAGTCCTCTGGATCGTTGAAGCTTGCCGTCATCCCGGGTGACGGGATCGGGCCCGAGGTGACCGCGGAGGCCCTCAAGGTCCTCGAGGTCGCGTCCGCGGGGTCGACCGGGGTGAAGTTCGAGCCCACCCGCTACGACCTCGGTGCCGAGCGGTACCTCGCGACCGGCGAGGTGCTGCCCGACTCCGTCCTCGAGGAGATCCGCCAGCACGACGTGATCCTCCTCGGGGCGGTCGGGGGCAAGCCCGGTGACCCGAACCTGCCGCCAGGCATCCTCGAGCGAGGGCTGCTGCTCCGGCTGCGCTTCGAGCTCGACCACTACGTCAACCTGCGCCCGAGCCGGATCTACCCCGGAGCGACGTCACCTCTCGGCGATCCGGGCGAGGTCGACTTCGTCGTCGTACGCGAAGGCACCGAAGGGCCCTACACGGGCAACGGCGGTGCCCTGCGCGTCGGTACGCCGCACGAGATCGCCACCGAGGTGTCGGTCAACACTGCCTTCGGGGTCGAGCGGGTCGTGCGCGACGCGTTCCGCCGAGCCCAGAAGCGGCGCCAGAAGCTGACCCTGGTCCACAAGACCAACGTCCTGGTCAACGCCGGTGCCGTGTGGTGGCGGCTCACCCAGGAGGTGGCCGAGGAGTTCCCCGAGGTCACGGTCGACTACATGCACGTCGACGCCGCGATGATCTTCATGGTCACCGACCCGGCCCGCTTCGACGTGATCGTCACCGACAACCTGTTCGGCGACATCGTCACCGACCTCGCCGCCGCCATCACCGGTGGCATCGGCCTGGCGGCGAGCGGCAACGTCAACCCCGACCGCACGGCGCCATCGATGTTCGAGCCGGTCCACGGCTCGGCCCCCGACATCGCCGGCCAGCAGAAGGCCGACCCCACGGCAGCGATCCTGTCCACGGCGCTGATGCTCGAGCACCTCGGCCTCGACGAGGCCGCACGAAGCGTCGAGGAGGCGGTCGTGGCCGACCTGGCCGCCCGCGTCGACGGCGCCCGCGGCTCCACCTCCGAGATCGGCGACTCGATCGCCTCGCGCGTATCCGGCTGAGGCCGGCCCGCCGTACGTCCGGTTTCCCAGGTTAGGAACCCAGACTGGCTCTTCACACAGGTTGCACCCTGTGCGAAGTGGCAAAAAGGGTTCATAACCTGGGAAACCGCCACCCCCAGAACGAGAGATACCGTGCCCTCATGACGCTCGACATCACGACCACCCCTTCGGACACGCCTCGCAGCGACGCCGAGGTCGCCGAGATCCTGGCCAACCCGGGGTTCGGCACCCACTTCACCGACCACATGTTCACCGTCGAGTGGACGCCGGAGGAGGGGTGGCACGGGGCCCGGATCACCAAGTACGGGCCGCTGAGCATGGACCCGGCGAGCGCGGTGCTGCACTACGCGCAGGAGACCTTCGAGGGGATGAAGGCCTACCGGCACCAGGACGGGTCGATCTGGACCTTCCGGCCCGAGGAGAACGCCAAGCGGATGGCGCGGTCCTCGCACCGGCTCGCGTTCCCCGTGCTCGACCCCGAGGACTTCGTGCAGGCGGTCGACGCGCTGGTCGCTGCCGACCAGCGGTGGGTGCCCGAGGGGGCGGGGGAGAAGAGCCTCTACATCCGGCCGTTCATGATCGCCTCGGAGGTCTTCCTCGGGGTGCGGCCCGCGCAGCACGTCACGTTCATGGTGATCGCCTCACCCGCGGGCGCCTACTTCAAGGGCGGGATCAAGCCGCTCACGCTCTGGCTGACCGAGGACTACACGCGGGCAGGTCGCGGTGGCATGGGTGCCGCGAAGACCGGAGGAAACTACGCGAGCTCCTTGGTGGCCCAGCAGGAGGCGAGCGGGCACGGGTGCGACCAGGTGGTCTTCCTCGACGTCGCCGAGGGGAAGTACGTCGAGGAGCTGGGCGGGATGAACATGTACTTCGTGTACGCCGACGGGCGCATCGTCACTCCCGAGACCGGGACCATCCTCGAGGGCATCACCCGCTCGGCGATCATCGACCTGGCCCACAAGAAGGGTCACAAGGTCGAGGAGCGGAAGTTCTCGATCGACGAGTGGCGCGACGGGATGACAAGCGGCGAGATCACCGAGGTGTTCGCCTGCGGCACGGCCGCGGTCGTGACGCCCGTGGGGACGCTCAAGTGGGACGGCGGCCAGGTCGCCGGCCCCGGCGCAGACAGCGACGAGGCCGGACCGCTGACGATGGAGATCCGCCAGGACCTGGTGGACATCCAGTACGGCCGCGCGGACGACTCCTTCGGGTGGATGCACCAGGTCACTCCTGGCTGAGCGGACTCGAGACGCCCGCCTCGCTCGCTCCTCGACCAGCGGGTCACTCCACGTGCGGCTGCCCGGTCGAGGCGGTGGTTCCGCCGTCCACGGTCAGCGTCGTGCCGGTGATGTACGCCGCGTCGGCACTCGCCAGGAACAGCACGGCAGGTGCGATGTCCTCCGGCTCGCCCGGACGACCCAGCGCGATCCGGTTGACGAACGGACGCAGCGACTCCTCGTCGCGGGGGACGCCGGCGGTCGCGTCGGTGAACGTGAAGGCCGGGGCGACCGAGTTGAGCCGGACCCCGCGAGAGCCCCAGTCCAGGGCGATCGACTGGATGAAGTTCATCACCGCCGCCTTGGTGGCGTTGTAGGCCGCCTGGCCCCAGTCGCCGCGCAGGCCGGAGACCGAACCCACGGCGACCACGTTGCCGCCCGTCTTCTCCAGCTCGGGCAGGGCCGCCTGGGTGAGGAAGACGAAGGCGTCGATGTTGGTGCTGCGGAAGGCGTCCCACTCCTCGGTGCCGAGCTCGGTGAACTCCTGGGGCGCGTACTTCGCGGCGTTGTTGACGAAGACGTCGAGCCTGCCGAACTTGCCGACCACCGTCTCGATCACCTCGTCCGCCTTGCTGCGGTCGGAGAGGTCGGCCTGGACGGCCAGCACTCGCGCGTCGTCGTACCCGGCGAACGTCTCCTCGAGCTTGTCCACGCGCCGCCCGACGGCCACCACGGTCGCTCCGTTGTCGAGGAAGGCCCGCGCGATGGCCCGGCCGATGCCGCTCCCGCCGCCGGTGACGAGCACGACCTTGTTCTCGAAGTCATAGCTGTTCTGGGTCATGGCGACCCAACAAGGCGCCGTGGCCGGTTCATCCCGGATCAGGGGTGCGCGCCACTCCACGACCTCGCTCGCCGCCCGGCTACCGTGGTGCGGTGACGACCCAGCCCAGCCCGGACGAGACCCATGTCGGTCCCTACCGGCTGCTCGCCCCGATCGGCGAGGGCGGCATGGGCGTGGTGCACCTCGCGCAGGGACCGGACGGTCGCCGGGTAGCCCTGAAGGTGCTCCGGCCGCACATCGTCGGTGACGTCGAGGCTCGCGAACGGCTCGCGCGCGAGGTGAGCTCGCTGCAGCGGATCACCAGTCCCCGGATCGCGGAGATCCTCGACGCCGACCCGCACGGCCCGGTGCCCTACGTGGTGACCCGCTACGTGCCCGGACTCTCGCTCTACCACCACGTGGCAGAGGAGGGCCCGGTCGAGGGACGCGACCTGCTGCACTTCGCCGGCTCCCTGTCCGAGGCGCTGCTGGCCGTGCACTCGGTCGGGGTCCTGCACCGCGACGTGAAGCCGACCAACGTGCTGATGGAGGGGCGTTCGCCGGTCCTGATCGACTTCGGCCTGGCCCGCGTCGCCGAGGACCCCCGGCTCACCCAGACCGGCTGGCTGCTCGGCACACCTGGCTACCTCGCCCCCGAGATCCTCTACGGCGACGACGCCACCGTCGCCTCCGACGTGCACGCCTGGGGTGCGACCGTGGTGTTCGCGGCGACCGGGCGACCGCCGTACGGCACCGGTCCGGCGATGGCGATCATGGATCGCGTACGCCGCGGCGAGCACGACCTCAGCGGCGTACCCCTCCCTCTCCGCGACCTGTTGCGCGACGCCCTCTCGGCCGAGCCGTTGGAGCGTCCCAGCGTCCACGAGCTGCTCGACTGGGTCGACGACGAGCGGCGGCGCTCGGAGCCCGCCTTCGCCGCGCCCGCGCCTGCCGCGCCTCCCCCCGACCTGTGGACGATGCCGTTCGCACCGCAGGTGCCCACGGAGGGACCGCACGCCCGCACCACCTCGTTGCCGGCGGAGCGGTCGGTCGATGCCCCGGCGGCTCCCAGGATCGCTGTGCCCGTCCGTGAGGCCGTGCCGCGGCAGACGCCGCCACCCGTGCCCCCGCCGGTGTCCCGAACGGGCCCACAGCCGGTCGCGGCCCAGCCGCCGCCGTCGACACGGATGCTGCCTGCGCGTCCGCACCAGGGCGTGCCGCCGGCCCCGGTCGACCTCGCGCCGGTCCGCACCGTGTCCGGCACCCAGCGGATCCTCCAGCTCCTGGGCCTGGGGGCGGTGACCAGCGCCGCCATCGCCTACGCGCCGTACGTCGCGACCGCGGCGCTCGCCACGCTCGTCCTCCTGCTCCGCACGGCCTCGGTGACGCGACAGCGGCACGGTCGCCGACGGCTGATCCGCGGCCGGCCACGGTGGTACGACGTCCCGAAGACGACCCTGGCGATGCCGGTCTACCTGCTGCTCGCGTTGTTCGGCGCGCTCGTGCTCGTGCTGACCGCCGGTCTCGCGGGAGCCGCCATGTTCTCGGCGGCCTACCTGTTCGCCCAACCGGTCACCACGGGCATGGTGCTGGGTGGCCTGGGCTTCACCGCTGCGCTCTGGTGGGGGCCGGGATCCGGGCGTCTGCGCGAGGTCACCCGCGGCATGGTCACCCGCACGGCCGCGACCGAGCTGGGTGGCTGGTTCGTGGTGGCGATGTGCGTCTTGGCGACGGCCGTCCTGGTGGCGCTGCTGCTCGACTCCGGGCCGAACTGGACCCCCGCACTGTCCGCGCCCTGGGCCTGATCGAGAGCTCGGGAGAGGGCTCTGAAGCAGTTCTGGCAAGAGCGCGGCAGCAGAATCCGGAAACCCGGATGGGGTGGTCTAGTGCGCCAAATACGGACGTTTCCCACCGTATGCCGCCTTGTCACATCATGGTGATGTGCCCACCTCGCCCCGGTTCCTGCGCCTCTCCTCGGTGCTGCTGGCGGCGGTCGTGGGCGCCGTGACGCTGATGTCCGCGGCACCGGCCGACGCCGCCACCCAGGCCGCTTCCCGCGTCTCGACGACCGGTCGCCACGACGTGGACCTGTCGGGTGACGCGCACGTCTCCACCTCGTCGTCGGCGCGACGCGCCTCCTACGCCTGGACCGGGCGCACCCTGCGTTACTACGAGACGATCCCCGCCCAGTGGGACTGGAGCCTGAGCACCGCCGTCTCGAAGTGGAACTCCTCCGGCGGCGGGATCCGGTTCGTCCGGACCAGCATCCGCAGCCACGCGCAGCTGACGATCGGCTTCGGCAACGTCGGCAACGCTGCCGGCAAGGCGACCGTCGGCCGCACGAGGAACGCCTGGGTCCGGCTGAACCCGGTCTACCGCAACGCCGACTCGGTGAACCCGCACAACCGCATCGAGGTGATGGCCGTCCTCGCCCACGAGCTCGGCCACGTGCTCGGCTTCCAGCACACGGCGGGTCGCTGCACGACCATGTCGGCGATGCTCGACGTCGACGGCTGCGGAGTCGTCGCCCCGGCCCGCGCCGGCTACTACAAGTGCAAGACCATCGACAGCTCGCTGCTCGCCCGGTTCGTCCGGCTCTACGGCGGGCGCGCGAAGAGCCCCGCTGCCTCCCAGTGCCTGATCGACCCGATGCCCTCGGCCCTGCCGGACGTGGCCTTCGACGCCGAGTCCGACGCCCCCGTCACCATCCGGTGGGCGCAGCCCACGACGGTCCCCACGGGCTCACGCGTGGCCATCCAGCACTGGTCCGCCGACTCCTGCGACGCGGTGCCGGCCACCGCCGGCACGGACTACACCGTCCCGACCTCGACCGTCTGGCAGGACTCGACCCCCGCGAACCAGGACAACTGCTTCCGGGTGCAGCTGGTCAACCGCTACGGCCTCGGCCGGGCGCCGGTCGTGACGATGCTCCAGCGCGCCGTTCTCCCCGGCCCGGTCGACGTTCCCGAGGCCCCCTGAGGGGACAGTCTGGATCGCGGGCCGGCGTACCGCCGCTCGGAGATCCGTGGCAGACTCGACCCCGTGCAGCACCGCAGCATCATTATCGACTAGCGCGACGGCCTCGTCCCACACCCGGCCGCCGCGCTGACCTCTCGTTCCCGACGGGAGGTTTTTTGTTTGTCCCACTGACCTCACGAGGACTGGATCCACCCCATGACCAGCGACCTGTTCCACGTCTACGACACGACGCTCCGCGACGGCGCGCAGCAGGAGGGGCTCAACCTCTCCGTCGCCGACAAGCTCGCGATCGCGCGCCAGATCGACGGTCTCGGCGTGGGGTTCATCGAGGGCGGGTGGCCGGGCGCGAACCCGAAGGACACGGAGTTCTTCCGGCGTGCCCGTGAGGAGCTGCAGCTCCAGCACGCACAGCTCGCGGCGTTCGGCGCCACGCGCCGGGCCGGGGTCGCGGCCGCGGACGACCCGCTGGTGGCTGCGCTGCGCGACTCCGGGGCCGGGGTGGTCACGCTCGTGGCGAAGTCGCACGACCGGCACGTGGAGCTGGCCCTGCGTACGACGCTCGAGGAGAACCTCGCGATGGTGCGCGACACGGTCGCGCACCTGCGCGCCGAGGGGCAACGGGTGTTCCTCGACGCCGAGCACTTCTTCGACGGCTACCGGGACAACCGCGACTACGCCCTCGAGGTGCTGCGCACGGCGTTCGACGCCGGCGCCGAGATCGCGGCACTCTGCGACACCAACGGCGGCATGCTGCCCGGCTGGGTCGGGGACGTCGTGCACGACGTGGTGGAGTCCACCGGTGTGCGCGTCGGCATCCACTGCCACAACGACACGGGCTGCGCGGTCGCGAACACGCTGTCGGCCGTCGACGCAGGCGCGACCCACGTGCAGGGGACGCTCAACGGGTACGGCGAGCGCACCGGCAACGCCGACCTGGTCAGCGTGGTGGCCAACCTCGAGCTGAAGCTCGGCCGTCCGGTGCTCCCCGAGGGCCTGCTGCGCGAGGCGACCCGGGTCGCGCACGCCGTGGCGGACGTGACCAACTTCCCGCCCGCCTCGCGCCAGCCGTACGTCGGCACCTCGGCGTTCGCGCACAAGGCGGGGCTGCATGCGAGCGCGATCAAGGTCGACCCGAACCTCTACCAGCACATGGATCCCGAGGGCGTCGGCAACGACATGAGGCTGCTCGTCTCCGACATGGCCGGCCGGGCCTCGATCGAGCTGAAGGGCCGCGAGCTCGGCTTCGACCTCGACCCCGACCTGGTCAAGCGGGTCACGGGTCGCGTCAAGGAGCAGGAGTCGCGCGGGTTCACCTTCGAGGCGGCCGACGCCTCCTTCGAGCTGATGCTGGTCGAGGAGGTCGAGGGTGTGCGGCCGTCGTACTTCGAGGTCGAGTCCTGGCGCGTGATCACCGAGACCCGGCCCGGCGACGAGGCGTTGTCCGAGGCCACGGTCAAGCTGCGTGCCGGAGGTGCGCGGATCGTGATGACGGGCGAGGGCAACGGGCCGGTCAACGCGCTCGACCACGCGCTGCGCCAGGCGATCCAGCAGCTCTACCCGGAGATCGTGAAGTTCGAGCTGATCGACTACAAGGTGCGGATCCTCGACCAGGGCCACGGCACCGACGCGATCACCCGTGTGCTGATCGAGACCTCGGACGGCGAGCGCTCGTGGGTGACCGTCGGCGTCGGGCACAACGTGATCGAGGCGTCCTGGATGGCGCTCAACGACGGCCTCACGTTCGGCCTGCGCAGGCACGGGGCCTGACGCCTCTACCGCCCGTCGAGGAGGGCGCGAAACGAGC
The DNA here is from genome assembly GCA_963797525.1 of uncultured Actinomycetota bacterium. Classification (GTDB taxonomy): domain Bacteria; phylum Actinomycetota; class Actinomycetes; order Propionibacteriales; family Nocardioidaceae; genus Marmoricola. Next base: position 958,307 of record CAWCPT010000014.1, on the reverse strand, counting down.
GTCTCGAAACCGCGACCGCGGTCTAGTTCGCGACAGAGACGCACTTCCCTTCCGCTGGGGCCGGACTCGATCATGAGCGGGTGCTGAACGCCCGGGCATGGCTCTTCTCGCTTCTCGTCGCCACCCTGGCACTGAGCGGCGTGGCGGTCCCTGCCCAGGCGCTGGCACACGAGTCGGCGACCGCCCCCACCCCCGCGGGGGCGAGCGCCGACTTCGAGCATCCGCCGGTGGACCTCGGTGACGACGTCGGTGCGCAGGTCGGTGCCCGTGGGGCTGCCAAGTGGAACACCACGCGGCTCTACTACTACGAGACGATCCCCTCCGGCTGGGACTGGAGCCTGTCGACCGCCGTGGCCAAGTGGAACCAGTCCGGCGGCAGGATCAAGCTGGTGCGGACGGCCTACCGCAGCCGGGCGAAGCTGCTGATCTCCTACGGCAACACCTACGGCTCCGACGGCTACGCCACGATCGGCGCCACCGCGCACCCGTGGGTGCACCTGAGCACCGCCTACCGCCACAAGAGCACGACGAGCGCCTACAACCGGGTGCTGCTGGTGGACATCTTCGCCCACGAGCTCGGGCACGTGCTCGGCTTCAACCACGTCAGCTCCGCCTGCTCGTTGATGACGCCGATCATCGACATCGTGGCGTGCGGCCTGCTCCCCGCCGCGCATCCGGGCTACTACAAGTGCCAGATCATCGACCGGTCCACGGTCGTCCGGTTCATCCGGCTCTACGGCGGCACGGCGCACTACGCGCCGGGCTGGTGCCTGATCGACCCGATGCCGCAGACCCTGTCCGGCGTGGTGTTCTCGGGTGGGACCCCGGCGAGCTCGCCCGTGAAGATCGCCTGGACCAAGCCGACGAGGTACCCGTCCGGCTCCCGGGTCCGCATCCAGGCCTACAACGGCACCACCTGCGCCGCGGGCACGCTGAGGTCCACCACCTACGCTTCCCTGACAGCGCTCAGCTGGCTGGACCGTGCCGCGGACACGTCAGGTCCGACCTGCTTCCGTGTCGCGCTGGTCAACCGGTACGGCGTCGCCCGCTCCACGCGCACCTCCGTTCTCGACCGATGGATCACCCCGCCGCCCGTTCCGGTGGTCGGCAGCACCGCGACGTGGAACTCGATCGGCGAGACGTTCGACTTCACCGCGTCGGTCGCCAGCGGTGCCGTGCTCGTCGGGCAGTGGGACGACAGCGACCCGACGGTCTGTCCCACCACCCGCGACCCGAATGCCCCGCACGAGGAGGTCTGGGTCGCCAACGGCAAGGCCTCCATCACCGCCCCGGCCCCCACGACGTGCCTCGCCTTCTTCGCGCTGAAGGCTTCCGCCGACCTGGCGAGCCCCCTGGTGACCCGGACCTGGACGGTGCCTCTGCCCAGCCACACGCCGGTCGTGGGCGCGCCGTACGCCAAGCCGTCCTGGGGAGCCGGGACCTACGCCGCCAAGGTGACCGGGGTCAGCGGGGTGTCAGTCGCGGTCGCCGTCGTGCCAGGAGCCTGTCCGCAGACGATCCCGGACGAGAGCTGGCAGCCCACCCAGGTCACCGAGGTCGCCACCGAGTACACCTTCTCCGTGGAGCAGGCCGTGAGCTGCGTCGCCTTCGCGGAGCGCGACAAGTTCGGGCGCCTCGGGCCGGTGGCGACCCGGACGTTCACGGTGGCGCCACCCACCCACCAGGTCGTGGTCGCTGCGCCGCACGCCTTCTCCGCCTGGGGCGAGGGCGCCTTCGCCACGACGGTGACCGGTGTCCCGGCGGACTCGCTCGGCATGGCCCTCCTGCCCGGCGCTTGTCCGGGGACGATCCCGGCCGACAGCTGGGAAGGGGCCTACGCCACCGGCGGGACCAACGAGTACGGCTTCTTCGCGCTCCAGGAGGGGACCAACTGCGTCGCCTTCGCCGAGCGTGACCAGTTCGGCCGGGTCGGCCCGGTCGTCACCAAGCCGTTCACCTACACGCCCTAGCCGCGAGTAGCGTCGCCGCCATGAGCGAGCTGCACGACCTGAGCGCCCTGGAGCAGGGTGCAGCGATCCGCGCGGGCGAGACGTCCACCCGTGAGCTGGTCGAGCACTACCTCGAGCGGATCGGCCGGCTCTCCGAGGAGCTGGGTGCCTTCGTCACGGTGACGGCCGACCGGGCGCGCTCCGCGTCGGTCTCCGGAGACGGTCCGCTGGCCGGCGTACCCACCGCGATCAAGGACCTGAACGCGACCGAGGGTGTCCGCACCAGCTTCGGGTCGCCGGTCTTCGCGGACTTCGTGCCGCCCTTCAGCGACGAGGTCGTCCGCCGCATCGAGGCCGCGGGCCTGGTCAGCCTCGGCAAGACGAGCACCCCGGAGTTCGGGTCGCCCTGCTACACCGAGCCCGAGGGCGCCCCGCCGGCGGTGACGCCCTGGGACACCACCCGGATGGCGGGCGGGTCGAGCGGGGGATCGGGCGCCGCGGTCGCGGCCGGACTGGCACCCGTCGCCCAGGGCTCCGACGGCGGCGGCTCGATCCGGATCCCCGCGAGCTGCTGCGGGATCGTGGGGCTGAAACCCACCAGGGGTCGGATCTCGGGAGCGCCGATGTACGGCGACCCGATCGGCCTGGCCACCAACGGTGCGCTCGCGCGCACGGTCAGGGACGCGGCGGCGTTCCTCGACGTGATGGCGGGCCGGGTCGCAGGGGATCCGTCCTGGGCGCCTGAGCCCGACGAGACGTTCCTGTCCGCCTGTGACCGGGATCCCGGACGCCTGCGCGTCGCCCGCTTCTCGCAACCGGCGATCACCGCCGTGGAGATCGACCCCGAGTGCCTGACCGCATGGGAGGACGCCAGCCGGCTGCTGGAGTCGCTCGGACACGAGGTCGTGGACGTGGAGATGCCGTTGCCCCCGGACGCCGTACCCGTCTTCGAGACCTGCTGGGCCGTGCTGACCGCCCTGTCCGTGGTCAACCTGCCGGCCGAGGGGCGCGCTCTGCTCCGGCCGCTGACCACCTGGCTCGCCGACCGAGGACTGCGGGTGAGCGGGCCGGAGTTCGGGCTGGCGATCGGCGAGCTCAGACGGGTGGCCGCCGCCGCGCTGACCGCGCTCGCGCCGTACGACGCGGTGCTGACGCCGACGCTGGCCGCGCCCCCGCTGCCGGTCGGCGCGATCCGGGACGACGCGGACCCGGCTGCCGACTTCGAGGCACAGAAGCGGTTCACGCCGTACACCTCGATGTGGAACGTCACCGGCAGCCCGGCGATCTCGCTGCCGACCCACTGGACCTCGTCGGACCTGCCCGTCGGGGTGATGCTCGCCGCGCGTCCCGGCGACGAGGCGACCCTGCTCTCGCTGTCGGCCCAGGTCGAGGCCGCGCACGCCGATGCGGGCGCGCCGTGGCGGGCGAAGACGCCGCCGTGCTGGTGAGTCAGACCTCGACGGTGCCGCCGCTGCGCCAGTAGACGCCGGCCTCGCGGGTCATGAAGCCCTCGTCGACGAGGTAGCGGCGCAGGGCGGCGTAGTCGTCGTTGTAGCGGAGCAGGACCTCGTTGACCTCGGCCTCGGGATAGGTCTGGCCGAGCTCGAAGTCCTGCGCGATGTGGTCCAGGACGAGCAGCAGCTTGCTGCGCTTGCTGGGCACGATCACCAGCCGGCCGTTCTTGATGAACCGGCCCACCACGTCCTCGTTCGACTCGGCCATGGGTCGAGGCTACTGGCGGCGGCCGCCGCAGGCGCACACTGAGCACCCAGCGCCCGTTCTCCGGGTGCGAGTCAGGAGCGAGCCGTGTACGACCCGAGCCGCGGGTACCCCGTCGTGGTGCCCTGTCTGTTGTACGACGACCTGCCTGCCGCCGCGTCGTGGCTGGTGGAGACCCTCGGGTTCCGCGAGATCCTCCGGGCCACCCTGCCGGACGGGTGGACCGGGCACATCGAGCTCGAGCGCGACGGGTTCGTCCTCCTGCTGGGGCGACGTGGCGGTCAGTTCACCGAAGCGGCCAGCCTCACCCAGGTCTTCGTCGCCGACGTGGCCACCGCGTGCGAGCGGGGGGTGGCGGCCGGTGGCACGCTCGTGGACCCCGCTGCCGAGCGACCGTGGGGCGTCCTGCAGGCGGTGCTCGCCGACCCGGGCGGCCAGCGCTGGTTGGTCACCAGCCACGTCCGGGACACCGACCCGGCCGACTGGTACGGCACCGTCCTGGGGCCGCTGCCGGGCTGAGTCCGCCGCGATCAGGTGGCCGCTGGCTGGGGGAGCAGCGCATCGCAGGCGTCGATCAGTCGCTGGCGCAGGGGGGTGCCGCGTGCGGCGAAGGCGCGCTGCGCCGCGACGTACTCCTGCTTGCCGGAGGCCGTCTCGATGCGGACCGGCTCGAAGCCCAGGGCGCTGAAGTCGTACGGCGAGGCGCGCATGTCGAGCTCACGGATGTCCCAGGCCAGCGCGAAGCAGTCGGCGACGAGCTCGCTCGGGATCAGGGGCGTCAGTCGGAACGCGTGCTTGTAGAGGTCCATCCCGGCGTGCAGGCATCCCGGCTGCTCGAACTCGGCTCGGTCGTCGCGACCCGGGCTGCAGGGTGTTCAGCGGGCGGGCCGAGTCGGTGAAGAACCGGAAAGCGTCGAAGTGGGAGCACCCGATCCGGTGCTGCTCGACCACCTCGTCGGTCCCGGAGTCGCCGAGACGGAGCGGCCAGTCGTGCCTGATCGCGCCCGGCGTCGTCGCCGCCCGGTGGACCATCGCCCACTCGTGCAGGCCGAAGCAGCCCAGGGTCGGCGTACGCCCCGCCGTCGCCACCAGCAGCCGCCGGATCGACTCGACGAGGGGGAGCTGGGCGGTGAGGTGGTCCGGCGAGACGGATAGTCCCCAGCAATCGGACCCCGGTGCGGCGCTGGGAAGGGTCCGATCGATGGGGACTACCCGATAGCCGCGCTGACCTTCGTACTCCCGCGCATCGAGGAGCACGACGCCCCAGCCCGGGTGCCAGCGGCGCAGGGCGGCGGGACGCTGGGAGTAGTAGGTGAACAGGAAGTCGTGTACGGGGTGCCTGATCCCTCGTCGGCGCCGCTCGAGGTGCGGCTCGACCCAGGCGTCGACCCGCTCGGCGTGCGCCACGGCGCGCGCCTCCCAGGCCTCTCGAGCGACGAAGTCCACAGGCTCGACGGTAGTGCTCGTCCCCGACCGCGCGGTCGATAGGCTCAGCGGGTGCGTATTGCGAGGTTCACCACAGGCGACGACCCCCGGTTCGGCATCGTGACCGGCGACATCGACGACTTCGGGATCCCCGACGAGGACTCCGTCATCACGGCGCTCGCCGGCGACCCGTTGTACGTCGGACTCCAGCCCACCGACGAGCAGGTCAGGCTGGCCGACGCGCGACTGCTCAGCCCGGTGCTCCCGCGCAGCAAGGTCGTCGGCATCGGCAGGAACTACGCCGCCCACGCCGCCGAGATGGGCAGCGACCTGCCCGACGAGCCGTTGATGTTCCTCAAGCCCAACACCAGCGTCGTCGGTCCGGGCGACCCGGTCTTCTACCCGCGCCAGACCGAGAACCTGCACTTCGAGGGCGAGCTCGCCGTCGTGATCGGCCGGATCTGCCGCGACGTGCCGAAGGAGAAGTGGGCCGACGTGGTGCACGGCTTCACCGTCGGCAACGACGTGACCGCCCGCGACCTGCAGAAGAAGGACGGCCAGTTCACCCGGGCCAAGGGCTTCGACTCGTTCTGCCCGCTCGGCCCGTGGGTCGAGACCGAGCTCGACGTGAGCGACCTGCGGGTGCAGACCTTCCTCAACGGCGAGGTCAAGCAGGACGGCCGCACGTCCGACCTGATCTTCGACGTCCCGACGCTGATCGCCCACGTCACCAGCGTGATGACGCTCCTGCCCGGCGACGTGATCCTCACCGGCACCCCCGAGGGTGTCGGTCCCATGGAGGTCGGTGACGAGGTCGAGATCTCGATCCAGGGCATCGGCAACCTCACCAACAAGGTGGTCAAGCGTGACTGACGATTCTCCGGTGCCACGTACGCGTCCGGATGGCGCCCTCCCCGACCGGCTCGCCCCACGTGGGCCTGGCCCGGACGGCGCTCTACAACTGGGCGTTCGCGCGCCACCACGGCGGCACGTTCGTCTTCCGCATCGAGGACACCGACGCCGCGCGCAACACCCAGGAGTCCTACGACGGCCTGTTCGAGGTGATGGGCTGGCTCGGCCTCGACTGGGACGAGGGTCCCGACGTCGGCGGCCCGCACGCGCCGTACCGCCAGAGCGAGCGGTCCGAGATCTACGCCGACGCCCTCGCCCGCCTCGAGAAGTCCTCGCGCACCTACGAGTGCTACTGCACCAACGAGGAGGTCGAGGCCCGCCGCAAGGCCTCCGGCTCCAAGATCATGGGGTACGACGGCCACTGCCGCGAGCTCTCCGAGGAGCAGCTCGCCGCCTTCCGGAGCGAGGGACGCGAACCCGTCGTGCGCTTCCGGATGCCCGACGGCGAGATCACCTTCGACGACCTCGTCCGTGGCGAGATCACCTTCCACACCGACCACGTCCCGGACTTCGCGCTGGCGCGGGCCAACGGCCAGCCGCTCTACACGCTGGTCAACCCGGTCGACGACGCGCTGATGGAGATCACCCACGTGCTCCGCGGCGAGGACCTGCTCTCCAGCACCCCTCGGCAGATCGCCCTCTACCAGGCGCTCGAGGAGGTCGGGATCGCCAAGGCGACCCCGCGCTTCGGGCACCTTCCCTACGTGATGGGCGAGGGCAACAAGAAGCTCTCGAAGCGTGACCCGGAGGCCCACCTGCTGGCCTACCGCGACCAGGGCTTCCTGCCCGAGGGGCTGCTCAACTACCTGGCCCTGCTCGGGTGGGCCATCGCAGAGGACCGCGACGTGTTCTCGCTCGACGAGATGGTCGCGGCGTTCGACATCGCGCGCGTGAACCCCAACCCCGCGCGCTTCGACCTGAAGAAGGCCGAGGCGATCAACGCTGCGCACATGCGGCTGCTGAGCCTGGAGGAGATGACGGCCCGCGTCACGCCGTACCTCCAGCGAGGCGGGGGTCCTCGCGGACCCGGTGACGCCGGAGCAGGCCGAGCTGCTCACCCGGGCGATGCCGTTGATCCACGAGCGGATCAACAAGCTCACCGAGGCCGCCCCGATGCTGGGCTTCCTGTTCTCCGACGAGGTCGACTACGACGAGGCCGACGTCGCCAAGGTGCTCGACGCGGACGGGCTGGCGGTCGTCGCCGCAGCCAGGGACGCCCTCGGTGCGGTCGCCGACTGGACGACCGAGGGCATCGACGCTGCGCTGCGCGCCAAGCTCGTCGACGAGCTCGGCCTCAAGCCCCGCAACGCGTTCGGACCCGTGCGTGTCGCCGTGACCGGGCGGCGGGTCTCACCTCCGCTGTTCGAGTCCCTCGAGCTGCTCGGTCGCGAGGAGTCCCTGGCCCGGATGGACGCCGCGCCGACCGCCGCCGGGAAGGCCTGACGATGTCCTACCCGCCACCGGGCTCACCCTCGGGCCCACCGCCGACCCCCGGGCCCGCCGCCGGCGTACCCCCCGCCGGCGCAGCCGGGACCTGCCTGGCAGCCGCACATGGCCGCCCACCCGCACCCGGAGCCGCGCAGCTATCCGCTGATGCTGCGCACGTGGGACTACGCCTGGTGGAAGCCCCTCCTGGGCGTCCTGCTGGCCGTCGTCACGTTCTTCGTCGTCCAGATGGTGCTGATCGTGGTCCTGGCGGTCGGCGCCGCGTTCGACGGTGGGCCGGGCTCCTACTCCGACAAGTTCAGCCAGGCCGCCTCGCTCGACACGGTCACCCCGTGGACGATGCTCTACATCAACCTCGGGCTGGCGTCGCTGACCCTGATCGCCTGGTTCGTCGAGCGGGTGGTCCACCGGCTGCGGCCGCGCTGGCTGTCCTCGGTGATGCCGGGGTTCCGCTGGAAGTTCTTCTTCGTCTGCAGCGGTCTGGCCGTCGTGGCCCTGGTCGCCTCGCTGATCGTGGGGGCCTGCTGCCCCACGACCCCAACCAGCTCTCCGGCACGGCGCACGTGCCGACGGGGCAGCTCCTGGCCACGGCGATCGTGATCCTGCTGACGACGCCGCTGCAGGCGCTGGGGGAGGAGTACGGCTTCCGTGGCTACCTGATGCAGGCGTCGGGATCGTTCTTCCGGTCCAGGATCGCCGCGCTGCTGATCACCTCCGGGCTGTTCGCGCTGGCGCACGGCACGCAGAACTTCCCGCTGTTCTTCGACCGGTTCGCCTTCGGCCTGATCGCCGGCCTCATCGTGATCCTCGTCGGCGGGCTGGAGGCCGGCATCGCGCTGCACATCCTGAACAACCTGCTCGCGTTCGGGATCGCGGTCGCCTTCAACCAGCTCGACAGCACGCTCACCGTCTCCGAGGCGTCCTGGTGGCAGCTCCCCGTGACCATCGTGCAGAACGGTGTCTTCCTGCTGCTCGTGCTGTGGGTCGCCCGCCGGATGGGGCTGCGCAGCACCACCGCCCCGCCCGCGCCGGGAGTCGGCGGCCAGACGGCCCCGGTGGACGCCGTACGACCCGTCATGTGAGGCCGCGCGACATCACACCCGCCCGATTGGTCGGGGAGACCGGCGTATGTGTATCTTTGACCCTCGGTTCGCCCCGCAGGCAGCACTGCCAGCAGAGCGGGCCGATCCCATGGGGTATGGGGTAATTGGCAGCCCGACTGGTTCTGGTCCAGTTAGTCTAGGTTCGAGTCCTAGTACCCCAGCGAGTACGACGATTTGGCTCTCCCGCGGCGCTGCCGATAGAGTCACGTCCGCTCTGTGAGCACCAAACAGGCCCCCGTTGTGTAGTGGCCTAGCACGCCGCCCTCTCAAGGCGGTAGCGCGGGTTCGAATCCCGTCGGGGGTACACCATCGACACGATCCAGCAGCCCGGTCTCCCTGAGGCCGGGCTGCTGTCGTACTCGCGTAAGGGTCGTCCAGAAGCCGAGAACGCTCGTGTCCGATTCCCGCTAGAACTTGTCAGTGCGGGCCGCCAGACTGGACGCATGCAGCTGGACCAGGACGTGTGCTACCGGGCGGTGAAGGGCCGTGACCGGCGCTTCGACGGCATCTTCTACACAGCGGTGGCCACCACCGGCATCTACTGCCGGCCGTCGTGCCCGGCGACCACGCCCCACCGGCGCAACGTCTCGTTCTTCCAGACGGCCGCCGGTGCGCAGGGAGCCGGCTACCGCGCCTGTCGCAGGTGCCTGCCGGACGCCACCCCCGGATCGCCCGAGTGGGACGTCGCCGCCGACGTCGCGGCGCGCGCGATGCGGTTGGTCTCCGACGGAGTCGTCGAGCGTGACGGCGTCGACGGACTCGCCCGGGCGCTCGGCTACTCCACCCGCCAGCTGAACCGCGTCGTCACCCAGCAGTACGGCGCCGGCCCCCTCGCCCTGGCCCGCTCGCGCCGGGCGCAGACGGCCCGGGTGCTGATCGAGACGACCGACCTGACCTTCGCCGACATCGCCTTCGCCGCGGGGTTCGCCAGCGTCCGGCAGTTCAACGACACCCTGCGCGAGGTGTACGCCGCCTCGCCCACCCAGCTCCGCTCCAAGGCAGGCTCACGCCGCCGCCTCGGGACCTCCGGCGTGATCCACACCCGGATCGCCGTCCGCGAGCCGTTCGCAGCGAGCGACCTCCACCGGTTCCTCGCGCTGCACGCGGTCAAGGGCATCGAGGCGTTCGGCCCGGGGTGGTACGAGCGGGCGGTCCGGCTCCCGCACGGGCCGGCCGTGGTGCACGTCGAGCTCCTGGACCGCCCCGCCGGACAGGTCCCGTGCACCTTCACGCTCACGGACGCGCGCGACCTGGCACCTGCCATGGAGCGCACCCGCCGCCTGCTGGACGCCGACGAGGACCCGGTCGTGGTGGACGACGCCTTGGCCGAGGACGCGCTGCTCGCACCCCTGGTGAGGGCGACGCCCGGGTTGCGGGTCCCGGGGCATCTCGACGGCCACGAGGTGGCGCTGCAGACGGTGCTCGGTCAGCAGGTGAGCCTCGCGGCCGCCCGCACCGCCGCGGCACGTCTCGTCGCCGAGCACGGCGACCCCCTCGACCTCGACGGCCCGCACGAGGTCAATCGCCTGTTCCCGTCGGCGGCCACCGTCGCCGGGCTCGACCCGAGCACGCTCCGGATGCCTCGCTCCCGTGGGCGGGCGTTGGTGGGCCTCGCCGCGGCACTGGCCGACGGCGAGGTCCACCTCGACCGGAGCACGGACCGGCAGGAGGTCAGGGCCGGTCTGCTGGCGCTGCCCGGCATCGGTCCCTGGACCGCCGACTACGTCGCGATGCGCGCCCTGGGCGACCCCGACGTCTTCCTGCCCACCGACATCGGGGTGCGCAACGCCGCGACCCGGCTCGGGATCGACGACCTGCCCGAGCGGACCGCTGCCTGGCGGCCGTGGCGCTCCTACGCGCTGCTGCGGCTCTGGTCGGTGGTCCTCGACGAGATGAACGTGCAGGAGCTGCTGACCAACCCCAGTGACAAGCAGAGCGACCAGCAGAGCAACAAGGACGGAGACCTAGAGTGATGACGACGACAGCAGTGGAGATGACGATGTTCACAGTGGTGGAGTCCCCGATCGAGGACCTGCGGATCGTGGCGAGGGACGGAGCGATCACGGCGATCGAGTTCAGCCCGTTCCGCCCGTCGGCCATTGGTGAGCCCGTGGGGACCCGCGAGGACGACAACCCGTTGCTGCGCAGCGCGGCGGAGCAGCTGGCGGCGTACTTCCAGCGTGACCTGAAGGAGTTCGACCTGCCACTGGCGCCCCGCGGCACCGACTTCCAGCAGCGCGTCTGGGAGCAGCTGCGCGGGATCGGCTACGGCGAGACCGCGTCGTACGGCGAGGTGGCGCACCGCCTCGGCATGACCAACGCCGCGTCGCGGGCCGTGGGCCTGGCCAACGGGCGCAACCCGATCCCGATCGTGATCCCGTGCCACCGGGTGATCGGGGCCAACGGCACCCTCACCGGTTACGCCGGGGGTCTGCCGCGCAAGCAGACCCTCCTCGAGCTGGAGCAGGACGCCCTGTTCTGAGAGACCAGTTCTGAGACGAGTCGCCCCCACCCTCCGGGGTGGGAGCGCGGCTGGTTGGCTGGGTGCATGGCCGACGACACCAGCAGTGACGAGGAGTCCACCGGAACCGTCCTGCTCGCGGGCAGTGCCAACCTGGCGATCGCCATCGCCAAGCTCGTCGGCGGGCTGGTCTCCGGATCGACCGCGATGCTGGCCGAGGCGGCGCACTCGTTCGCCGACACGCTGAACCAGGTCTTCCTGATGGCCGCGCTCAAGCGCAGCAAGAAGCCGGCCGATGCGCTGCACCCGTTCGGCTACGGGATGGAGCGCTACTTCTGGTCGTTGATCGCGGCGGTCGGCATCTTCGTGCTGGGTGCGGGTTACTCGATCTTCGAGGGCATCAAGGCCGTCCTCGAGCCCGAGGAGCTCGGCAGCCTGCTGATCGCCTACGTGGTCCTGGGCCTGAGCTTCGTCTTCGAGGGAGTCTCGTGGCTCAAGGCGGTGCGGCAGCTCAGCGGCGAGGCCGAGGAGCAGGGCCGTGGCTTCTTCGAGCACCTCAAGATCACCAGCGACCCCACCGCGAAGACGGTGGCCTTCGAGGACACCGCGGCCCTGATCGGGATCCTGCTCGCAGCCGGCGGGATCACCCTGCACCACATGACCGGCCAGGGGTTCTGGGACGGGCTGGCCTCGATCCTGATCGGCCTGCTCCTCGTGGTCGTCGCCTACTCGCTCGGCCAGCAGAACAAGCGGGCGCTGATCGGGGAGGCCCTCCCGCAGGCGGCCCAGGAGGCGATCCGCGACACCATCGTCGACTCACCCGGCGTGGACAGCCTCGTCGAGATGCTGACGATGCGGATGTCGCCCGAGGAGGTGCTCGTGGCTGCTCGCGTGGACCTCGACGACAGCTTCACCGTCGACGAGCTCGAGCAGGCCTCCGAGGAGGTCGAGCGCCGGGTGCGCGAGGCGCACCCCGAGGTCCGGCACGTCTTCCTCGACCCCACGGACGACCCGGACGAGGAGAAGTGACCCGGGCCTAGGGAGCGAGCGTCGTCTTCCGGTAGCCGGCCAGCAGCTCGCGCACCTTGTCCTCGTCGCGGTCCGCGATCGGGATCAGCAGCTCGGCGACGACGTCGGTCAGCTCGGCGATGCGCCGGTTCGAGCCGTCGGTTCTCCTGGACCTCGGCCTCGAGGGCCTGGATCCGCTGCGGGATGCTCAGGGTCCTGCGAAGGAGGCTCTTCTTCGCCGGCGCTGCACCTTCCGCGACCGTCTCGTCACTCATGACTGTTCCTCCTGCGGGTTGGGGGTGGTCTCGGGCGTCGGCTCGTCCCAGCGGACCTCCAGGCGCGCGACGTGGGGGTCGGAGTGGTCGAAGAAGTCGTAGCCGGGGCCCTCCTCGCGGACGACCACCCGCCCACCGGCAGCGCTGATCTCACGGACCAGGGCGGCGGTCTCGAGCCGGGTGACCAGGCCGTCGAGCTCGGTCTCGGGCAGGTCGGGCCACGCTGCGGCGCACTGCAGGAACAGGGAGCCGCCGCGCCGCAGCGTCATCGAGCACAGCCGCCACAGGTTGCGGCGGGCGTCCGCGTCGAGGCAGCCGACCAGACCTCGGGCGTACAGCTGTGGCGCCTGCTCCTCGCGGGAGAGCTCGGCGCCGGCGAGGAGCACGCTGCGGAGGTCGTTGAGCAGCAGCACGCGTACGTCGGGCTCCCCACCCGAGCGGTTCACCTTGCGCGTCGTCTGGCGCAGGGCGGCGCCGGAGAAGTCGAAGGAGATCACCCGATGGCCCTGGCGGCTGAACCAGTCGGTGTCGCGACCGTTCCCCGTGCCGAGGTCGACGACGGTCGTCTCGGCGGGGATCCGTCGGGACACCCAGCCGGCGAACGCTGATCCCTTCTTCGGGACCTCGGCCCGTCGGAAGCGGAAGAGCTCGTTCCAGGCGATCAGGTCGGTGCGCGTGCCGCGCAGCCAGCCGTCGAGCCGGCGTAGCCCGGCCTGCGGGTCGACGTTGCCGAAGGCGGGGTCAGGGACCCGCCAGGTCGGTCCGTAGAGGAACTCCAGCACCCGTTCGGGGTCGGCCGGCGCCGCCAGCTCCACGCCCTCGAGCGTCACCGTCGAGGCGGGGGTCAGGGCGTCGAGCGCCAGCTGTCCGCTGCGACCGCCCAACAGGTAGAAGACGCCCTCGACGTGGAAGCCGCCGAAGACGTCGACGTGGACGACCCGACCGTCGGACAGCGGCAGGAACAGCTTGAGGTCGGCGCCGGACATGCGCACCACCTTCCAGCCGAGCCTGCGCAGCTCGCGCTCCATCCGGAAGGACTCGCGCACGATGTCGGCGGGGTGCGTGTGCCGGCTGATGTAGGCCAGGTCGGTGTCGGAGTCGTGCCCGATCATCCGGCCGTCGCGGACGGCTCCGAGGAGGCAGCCGTAGCTCACGTGCGCGTCGATGCCGATCTCGTCCCGGAGGTGGGCGATCGCGCGGGCCGTGCCCTCGATGATCTGGCGTCGTACGTCGTCGTCGGTCTCGGAGAAGACGCGGGTGAGGTGGCCGGCCTTGTCGACCGCGAGCGGGTGACCGTGACGGTCGCGGAAGGACAGCTCCTCGTCGCTGTCGCCGAAGGTCACGTCCGCGTCGAAGTCGACGCGCTCGGCGACGGTGTCCTCCACGCGCACCCGCGTGGTCCCGACGAGCCGGGGGCGCATCACCTCCGGCCAGGCCACCTGCCAGCCGGCCCGCGTGCGCACACCGTCGCGCGGCGGCGAGAACGACCAGACGTACAGCCCGTCGAAGGTGACCACGACCGGATCCACCACCGAGGCAGGCACCACGACGTGCTCGTCGGTGACGAGCGTCGTGCCTGCGGTGAGGGGCATGCGTACTCCGGGCGAAGGCTGGTGCGGATTAAGTGCACCGGCAGACTACAGATAAGGGCCGTTGGGCCACTCCCGACACCGTACGACGACCGCGTCTTCTGCGGCCTGCACGCCTCACGACATGGCGGTTTCACTAGGTACCTGGTGAAACCGTCACTTCCCCACCGTTGCAACGCGGGGGAAGTGCGAGTTTCACAAGGGACCTAGTGAAACTTGTGACCGGTGGGACTACTCCGCGGCAGCCCGGCGCAGCGACTCGGAGAGTCGCTCGGCGGCGGCGAGTACGGCGGGGGCGTGCATCCGGCCGGGCTGACGGGACAGGCGCTCCAGCGGACCGGAGACCGACACGGCGGCGATGATCTTGCCGCTGGGGGAGCGGACCGGGGCGGAGACCGAGGCGACGCCCTGCTCGCGCTCGCCCACGGACTGCGCCCAGCCCCGGCGGCGGATGCCGGCGAGGGCGGTCGCGGAGTAGGCGGCGTTCTGCAGGCCGCGGTGCATGCGCTCGGGGTCCTCCCAGGCGAGGAGCACCTGGGCGGCCGAGCCGGCGCGCATCGTCAGCTGGGAACCGATCGGGATGGTGTCGCGCAGGCCGCTGGGGCGCTCGGCCGCGGCGACGCACACGCGGTGCTCGCCCTGGCGGCGCCACAGCTGGGCGGACTCCCCGGTGATGTCCCGCAGTCTGGCCAGGACCGGGCCCGCGGTGGCGAGCAGTCGGTCCTCACCTGCTGCTGCGGACAGCTCGGCAAGGCGCGGGCCGAGAACGAACCGGCCCTGCATGTCTCGGGCGACGAGTCGGTGGTGCTCGAGGGCCACGGCCAGGCGGTGCGCCGTGGGTCGGGCCAACCCCGTGCCGGCCACGAGGCCGGCCAGCGTGGCAGGTCCAGACTCCAGTGCGGCGAGCACCAGGGCGGCCTTGTCGAGGACGCCGACTCCGCTTGTGTTGTCCATATGTTAATACTGCCGTCTCAGATCGTGGGATACAACGTTACGTTGGTCTCAGCACACCCTTGACTGGATGCTGCTTGAAGGTGAAACGACGCAGAAGGGATTTCGGTTATGGGTAGGACCTTGTCGGAAAAAGTCTGGGACGAGCACGTCGTCCGCAGCGCCGAGGGTGAGCCTGACCTTCTGTACATCGATCTTCACCTCATTCACGAGGTCACTTCTCCACAGGCGTTCGACGGCCTCCGCCTTTCGGATCGGTCTGTACGCCGACCGGACCTGACCCTGGCCACCGAGGACCACAACGTGCCGACCCTCGACTGGGACAAGCCGATCGCCGACCCGGTCTCACGCACCCAGGTCGAGACGCTGCGCAGGAACGCCGAGGAGTTCGGCGTGCGCCTGCACCCGCTCGGTGACGTCGAGCAGGGGATCGTGCACATCATCGGTCCGCAGCTCGGGCTCACCCAGCCGGGGATGACGATCGTGTGTGGCGACTCTCACACCTCCACGCACGGCGCCTTCGGGGCGATCGCGTTCGGCATCGGCACCTCCGAGGTCGAGCACGTGCTGGCCACCCAGACGCTGATGCAGGCCAAGCCGAAGACGATGGCCGTCACGGTCACCGGCAGCCTGCCCGAGGGCGTGACCGCCAAGGACCTGGTGCTGACCCTGATCACCCAGACCGGCACGGGTGGTGGGCAGGGCTACATCGTCGAGTACCGCGGTCCCGCCATCGAGGCGCTCTCCATGGAGGGCCGGATGACGGTCTGCAACATGAGCATCGAGTGGGGCGCCAAGGCCGGACTGATCGCCCCCGACCAGACCACCTTCGACTACATCGAGGGTCGTTCCGAGGCGCCGAAGGGTGCCGACTGGGACGCTGCGGTGGCGCACTGGAAGTCGCTCGTCACCGACGACGACGCGGTCTTCGACGAGGAGATCGTGCTCGACGCCTCGACGATGACGCCGTTCGTCACCTGGGGCACCAACCCCGGCCAAGGCGTGCAGCTCGGCGGCGTGGTGCCCGACCCGGCCGACTTCGAGGACGCCGACGAGCGCGTCGGCGCGGAGAAGGCGCTCGAGTACATGGCCCTCGAGGCCGGCACCCCGATGCGGGACGTCAAGGTCGACACCGTCTTCGTGGGGTCGTGCACCAACGGTCGCATCGAGGACCTGCGGCTGGCCGCCGAGATCATCCGGGGGCACACCGTCGACAAGGACACGCGCCTGCTCGTCGTACCCGGCTCGGTGCGGGTGCGGATGCAGGCCGAGGACGAGGGGCTCGACGTGATCTTCAAGGAGGCCGGGGGTGAGTGGCGCGGCGCCGGGTGCTCCATGTGCCTGGGCATGAACCCCGACCAGCTCACCCCGGGGGAGCGCAGCGCGTCGACCTCCAACCGCAACTTCGAGGGTCGCCAGGGCAAGGGCGGGCGCACGCACCTCGTCTCCGTCCCGGTGGCCGCCGCGACCGCGGTGCGCGGGACGCTGAGCTCGCCCGCCGACCTCGTGCCCGCCGACGCAACCACACGGGAGGCCTGAGCCATGGAGAAGTTCACGACGCACACCGGTGTCGGCGTACCCCTGCGCCGCAGCAACGTCGACACCGACCAGATCATCCCGGCCGTCTACCTCAAGCGCGTGACGCGCGACGGCTTCGAGGACGGGTTGTTCGCGGCCTGGCGCGGCAACGAGAGCTTCGTGCTCAACCGACCGGAGTACGCCGCGGGCTCGGTGCTCGTCGCCGGCCCGGACTTCGGCACCGGCTCCTCACGCGAGCATGCCGTGTGGGCACTGCAGAACTACGGGTTCAAGGTGGTGATCAGCTCGCGCTTCGGTGACATCTTCCGAGGCAACTCCGGCAAGTCCGGACTGCTCACCGCGAAGGTCGACGAGAAGGTCGTGCAGCGGCTCTGGGACCACCTCGAGGACAAGCCCGGATCGACGGTGACGGTCGACCTCGAGTCGCGCACCATCAGGGCCGGTGACGGCCCGGACGCCATCGAGGACTCCTTCGACATCGACGACTACACGCGGTGGCGACTGCTCGAAGGACTCGACGACATCGGCATCACGTTGTCGCACGACGACGACATCGAGACGTTCGAAAAGAGCCGCCCTTCCTGGAAACCGGCCACAATTCACTGATCTGGCGGGGGTTTCCGTGCAAACAAGTGAGCGACACGCGCAGTTTCCATTGTGGTGAGGGTCACTTTTCCCTAGCGTGCAAGGGATTAGTCGGGCAAGGCGCTCGGCCGACGTTCACGAAAGGGAAGCTTGTGAACAAGAGTCAGTTGATCGACGCCCTCGCAGCTCGCTACGAAGGCAACCGCAAAGCGGCCGCACATGCGCTGGATTCCGTGCTCGACACGATCACCCGCGAGGTCGCCCGGGGCGAGAAGGTCGCCATCACCGGCTTCGGTTCCTTCGAGAAGAAGGTGCGTGACGCACGCTGGGTTCGCAACCCGGCAACGGGTGCGCGGATGAAGGCCAAGAAGAAGGCCGTCCCCTCGTTCAAGCCCGGTGCGCAGCTGAAGGACGTCGTCTCGGGCGCCAAGAAGCTGCCCAAGCTGACCCTTGCGGCGGTCGAGAAGGCTGCACCTGCTGCTGCTCAGCCGGCCATCAAGCGCACCGCGGCGGCTGCCAAGAAGGCAACCGGCGGGACCACGAAGAAGGCGGCCGCCAGGAAGACCACGGCCAAGAAGGCGCCCGCGAAGAAGGCTCCTGCGAAGAAGGCAGCCGCCAAGAAGGCGCCGGCGAAGACGGCGGCCAAGAAGGCACCCGCCAAGAAGACGACGACCAAGAAGGCGCCGGCCAAGACGACGGCTGCCAAGAAGGCGCCGGCGAAGAAGACGGCGACCAAGAAGGCTCCTGCCAAGAAGGCAGCCGCCAAGAAGGCACCGGCCAAGAAGACGGCAGCCAAGAAGGCTCCCGCCAAGAAGGCAGCAGCCAAGAAGTCCTGATCCAGCAGTCGAGGCGGCGGTGACCACGGGTCACCGCCGCCTCGCGCGTCTCAACCCGTGCGGTCCCGATCCGTCAGCACCTGCGTGGTGCGGGGACCGAGGCCGAGTGCGCGAGCAGACGTCAGGTCCAGGTCCGTGTCGACGTCTCGCCGCAGGGTCCGGACCTGGGCCCGCACCGGCACCGCACCCGACCGTTCGTGCCTTAGTGCCGAGTCGGCCCCGAAATGTGGATCGAGGTCCACGCCCGGTGCCGCTGCGAGGAGGGTGGTGCCGCTCGTGGCGGCATCCGCCACGAACCACCGCGGAGTCAGCCCCGAACCGAGTGCGGTGTCGAGGTCATCGGCAACCACGCAGGGGAGATCGGCGCACATGGCGGCCACCCCCCAGCCGGGCTCGCGCAGCCGGACCCGCAGCGAGGCGTGCACGAGGGCCTGGTTCAGGTCGCCGTCACCCTCGTCGGGAAGCCGGATGGCGCCGTCGACCTCGAAGCCGGGCTCGTCGGTGACGACGTACACCTGCCCCACGGACGTGGTGGCTGCAGCCGCCTCGATCGCGTCGAGGGCGAAGGCGCGCATGAGGGGGGCCCGGAGGTGGTCGTGGCCCAGCTCCAGCCGGGACTTCGCCAGGGACAGCGTCTTGACCGGCACGAGCAGGGCGAACGTGTGCGACATCGTCACGATCCTCTCAGTGCCTCCTCGCGCGTGCGGAAGCGGTTCGGCACGGGGTCGGGACGCGGCTCGCTCGGCGTCGTTGGCAGTAGGCTCGCGTGGACGCGCGGCCGGAGAAGCAAGGCAGAGTCAGGAGGGTCCAGTGGCGAAGGTTCGACCGCTGCAGCAGAAGCGCGGCTGGGCATGGACGGTGGTCGTCGGGATCGTGAAGCCGACCCTGATGGCAGCGACCAGGCACGACTGGATCGACGGGCAGAAGATCCCCGCGACAGGTGGCTGCGTCGTCGCCGTGAACCACATCTCCCACCTCGACCCGATGACGCTCGGGTTCTTCCTCTACGAGCACGGTCGGCTGGTGCGCTACCTGGCCAAGGACGCCCTGTTCCGGACACCGGTGCTGAAGTACATCGTCAAGGACGCGGGACAGATCCCCGTCACGCGGGCCAGCGAGGGTGCGGCGAGCGCGTTCGACGCCGCCGTCGAGGCTGTCGAGCGGGGCGAGTGCATCGGCGTCTACCCGGAGGGCACGATCACCAAGGACCCCGACGGCTGGCCGATGCGTGGCAAGACCGGTGCGGCGCGGATCGCCCTGGCGACGGGCTGCCCCGTCATCCCGGTGGGTCAGTGGGGAGCGCAGGAGATCCTGCCGGCGTACACCGTGCGGCCGCACGTCTTCCCGCGTCGCACCGCGCACTACAAGGCCGGTGACCCGGTCGACCTCAGCGACCTGATGGGCAAGCCGGTGACGAACGAGGTGCTCCACGAGGCGACCAACCGGATCATGGCGGCCATCACCGCACTGGTCGAGGACCTGCGCGGTGAGACCGCCCCGGCCCTACGCTTCGACCCGAAGACCTCCGGGGTGAGCGAGATCGGCAACCCCCACAAGCGGCCCACCAAGCAGAAGCGAGAGCCGAGATGACCAAGGTCGCCGTGTTCGGTGCCGGATCGTGGGGCACGGCGTTCAGCCTGGTGCTCGCCGATGCGGGCAACGACGTCACCATCTGGGGCCGCCGGCCCGAAGTGTGTACGACGATCAACGAGCGACACGAGAACACCGAGTACTTCCCCGGCATCGAGCTCCCCGCCAACGTGCGCGCCACCTCCGACCCGAAGGAGGCGGCCGACGGGGCCGAGTTCGTGGTCCTCTCCGTGCCCTCGCAGAAGCTGCGCGAGAACCTCGGCAGCTGGACGGCCGCGATGCCCGACGACGTGGTCTTCGTGTCCCTGATGAAGGGCATCGAGCTGAAGACCACCAAGCGGATGAGCGAGGTGATCGCCGAGGTCACCGGGGCCGGTCCCGAGCGGATCAGCGTGGTCAGCGGCCCCAACCTGGCCCGGGAGATCGCGTTGCGCGAGCCCGCCGCCAGCGTGATCGCCTGCGCGGACGAGGCGGTCGCCGCCCGGTTGCAGGACGTGTGCCACTCCCAGGCGTTCCGCCCCTACCGGAGCACAGACGTGCTCGGCTGCGAGCTCGGTGGTGCCTACAAGAACGTCGTGGCGCTGTGCGTCGGGATGGCGATCGGGCTGGGCTTCGGCGACAACACCACTGCCTCGCTGATCACGCGCGGCCTGGCCGAGACCGCGCGACTCGCGATGAAGCTGGGTGCGGACCCGCTGACCCTGATGGGACTGGCCGGGCTCGGCGACCTCGTCGCCACCTGCTCCTCACCGCTGTCCCGCAACCGCACGTTCGGCGAGAAGCTGGGCCAGGGGATGACCACCGAGGAGATCATCGCCTCGACCCGACAGGTCGCCGAGGGTGCCAAGTCGTGCGCCTCGATCTACGACCTCGCCAGCGCCAACGGCGTGGACGCCCCGGTCGCCGAGCACGTGGCCGCTGTGGTGGCCGGTGAGATGAGCGCGCGCGACATGATGCACGCGTTCATCGCCCGTGACACCAAGCACGAGCGCGACTGAGCCCGTTCGCCTCACGGTGAAGGACTGCGCCGGACCAGCTCCACCCGCGCCGGGCTGAGCACCCCGGGGTCGGCGAGCATCTCGATCTCGACGATCCGGCCGTCGACGACGGTGAACGCGAACACCACCTTCGTCTCCTGGGCGTGCACCCATGCGGCACCGGGCATCCCGTCGATCAGCGCCGGTCGAACGGCCCGGGCGCGACCGTCGAAGAACTGGGCCACGGCCCGTCCGCCGATGACGAGCTCGTCGGTGCCGAGGCGCACCGCGGCAGCGTCGCCGCGCACCACGGCGTCGGGGTCCAGCATCGCCAGCAGCCGCTCGAAGTCACCCTCGCGCGACGCGGTCAGGAAGGCGTCGACGACCTCGCGGTCACCGGTTCCGCTCACGACGTCGGGCTGCTGCACCCGTCGTCGTCCGCGGCTCGCCAGCTGACGGGTGGCAGCCGGGGAACGTCCGATGACGGTGGCGATCTCGTCGAAGGGCACCGCGAACATGTCGTGCAGCACGAAGGCGAGCCGCTCGGCAGGTGCGAGGGTCTGGAGCACGACGAGCATTGCGTTGCCCACGGAGTCGGCCAGCTCGGCCTCGAACTCGGGATGTCCCGCCTCGTCGGGCGAGGCGGTGTCTTCCACCTCGGCGTACCGGTCCTCGCGCCGGCTCGATCGCGAGCGCATCATGTCGAGGCAGACGCGGCTGACGACCGTCGTCAGCCAGCCGCCGAGGTTGTCGATGCCGTCGGTGCGTTGCAGCCGCAGCCACGCTTCCTGCACCGCGTCGTCGGCCTCGTCGGCCGACCCGAGCACCCGGTAGGCCACCGACCGCAGCCGCGCGCGTTCCGCCTCGAAGGCGGTGGCCAGAAGTTCTTCGTCGCCCACGGTCACATCCTCGCTCTCGGTCCCGTCAACACCCTGACGGACCACGAGGCGTCCGTGTGACAGACCAACCGAGGAGGAAGCCATGCCAGACATCAAGACCGTGCTCTACCCCGTGAAGGACCTCACCGCCGCCAAGGCCGTGTTCGGAGCGCTGCTCGGGACCGAGCCCGTCGCGGACGACACCTACTACGTCGGCTACCAGGTGGGCGACATGCACATCGGGCTGAACCCGGGCGGGCACGCCCAGGGGATGACCGGTCCGGTCGCCTTCTGGCACGTGGAGGACATCCAGGGCACCGTCGACGCCCTGCTGTCCGTGGGCGCCACCGTGAGCGAGAAGCCCCACGACGTCGGCGGCGGGCGGCAGGTCGCGACGCTCGCCGACGCCGACGGCAACCCGATCGGCCTGATCCAGGACCAGTCCCGGGTCAGCGGGTGACCGTGAACGACTTCGTCAGGGTCGCCTGCGAGGAGTCACCGGCGTACAGGTCGATCTGACCCGGCTCGACCAGGAACTTCCCGTCGTTGTCGTAGAACCCGAAGTCGTCCCGGTCGATCGTGAACCGGACCGTGCGCGAGGCGCCGGGCTGGAGGGTGACCCGCTCGAAGCCACGCAGTCGGCGTACGGGCTGGGACAGGCTGGCGACCGGGTCGTGGAGGTAGAGCTGCACGACCTCGTCGCCGGCGACCTTGCCCGTGTTGGTCACCTTCACCCTGGCCTGCACCTGGCCGTTGCGGCTGACCTCCGTGCGGTCCAGCCGCAGGTTGGTGATCGAGAAGGTGGTGTAGCTCAGGCCGTGGCCGAATGCGTAGAGCGGGTCGCACGTCCGCAGGTCGCGGTAGCGCGAGTCGTACTTCTGGGTGACGTCGCAGGGGCGGCCGGTCGGCTCGTGGTTGTAGTAGATCGGCACCTGCCCGAGCGTCTGCGGGAAGGACACCGGCAGCTTGCCGCCGGGGTTCGTCTTGCCGAAGACCACGTCGGCCACCGCGTTGCCGGACTCGATGCCGGGGAACCAGGCCTCCAGGATCGCCGGGGACGCGTCAGCGACCTTGGACAGGGTCAGTGGACGACCGTTGAAGAGGACCACGGCGAACGGCTTGCCGGTCGCCTTCACCGCGTCGATCAGCTGCTGCTGCTCACCGGGCAGGTCGATGTTCGACCGCGACGCCGCCTCGCCACTCATCTCCCGGGTCTCCCCGAGGGTGAGCACGACCTGGTCCGCGGCCTTGGCGGCGGCCGTCACGGCGGCGATGTCTGCGTCGCTGCACGCGTCGGCGTCGGTGGCGTCCGGGGGCTCGACGTTCTTCAGCGTGCAGCCCGGGGTGTACGTCGCACCGGGAGACTGGGCCTTGATCCCGGAAAGCACGCTCACCGCGTCCTTGTCCTCACCCTTGCCCCACCAGGGACCCAGCATGTCGTGCTGGTCGTCGCCGAACGGTCCGATGACAGCCGTCTTCTTCGACGCCGCCAGCGGCAGCGTGCTGCTGGTGTTCTTGAGCAGCACCATCGAGCGCGAGGCTGCCGTGCGTGCCGCTGCTCGGTCGGCTGCCGTGACGAACGAGGCCGGGTCGGCCGCCTTGGCCTGGTTGACGTAGGGGTGCTCGAACAGGCCGGCGCGGAACTTCACCCGCAGGATCCGGCGCACGGCGTCGTCGAGCCGGCTCATCGAGATCTTGCCCTGCCTGAGGAGGGCCTTGCCGTTGTCGCGGATGTTGGTGCTGACCATCTCCGAGTCGGTGCCGGCCATCAGCGAGTTGGCACCGGCGTCCGCACCGTCGGCTGCGGTGCCGTGGCCGCACGGCCCCTCGTCAGGGTCCTTGGGCGGGCACGAGCGCAGTCTCGGCGACCGCCGTGTAGTCGCTCTCGATGAACCCGTCGAAGCCCCACTCCTTCTTCAGGATGCCGGTCTCGGTGTCCTTGTTGGCACAGCCGGGCACGCCGTTCAGCGAGTTGAAGGAGCACATCACCGTGTCCGAGCCGGCGTCGATCGCCGCCTTGAACGGGGGCAGGTAGAGGTTCCGCAGCCGGCGACTCGGACATGTCGGTGGTGTTGTAGTCACGGCCGCCCTCGGGCGCGCCGTACGCCACGAAGTGCTTGACGCTGGTGACGGTCTTGTTGCGGGCGGAGTAGTCGTTGCCCTGCGCGCCCTTCACCCGGGCGGCGGCCATCGCCGAACCGAGGTAGGGGTCCTCGCCGTTGCCCTCGACGATGCGGCCCCAGCGGGGCTCGTGCGAGACGTCGACCATCGGGCTGTAGATCTGCTTGATGCCGACCGTCGCCGACTCACGGGCGCCGATCGAGGCGTCCTTCGCCGCGACCTTCGGGTCGAAGGAGCTGGCCGCCCCGAGCGGCACCGGGAAGATCGTGCGGTAGCCGTGGATGGTGTCGTAGGCGAACAGGATCGGGATGTGCAGCCGGGACTGCTTCATCGCCGACCTGCTGGAAGTGGTTGATCTTCACGGGGTCGGTCAGCGAGAAGACGCCACCGACTCCCGCCTTCGGCGTCGGCGTCGGTGATCTGGCCGTCGGAGAGCAGCTGCACCTGCTGCAGCTTCTCGTCGACCGTCATCCGCGCAAGGAGCGCGTCGACCTTCTTCTCGACGCCCTGGGCCGCGGCGGTGCGCGCCGGTGTCAGTGCGG
This sequence comes from uncultured Actinomycetota bacterium, assembly GCA_963797525.1. Lineage (GTDB taxonomy): Bacteria > Actinomycetota > Actinomycetes > Propionibacteriales > Nocardioidaceae > Marmoricola. The sequence continues at coordinate 934,401 of CAWCPT010000014.1, read as the reverse complement.
CCTGGTCGCTCGACACGTTCCGTGCGGCGACGTTGCTGCCGATGAACGTGATGCCGAGGATCACGGCGGAAACGGTGATGATCCGTGTGATGCGCTTCATCGGGTTGACCTCCCGGACTACGGCCCGAGCCGCGCCAGCGCCTTGCGTGCGCGACACCCGCAGGTGTGACCTGGGCCACACCGGGGCGTCCCGAGTCTCACCCAGGACACGTCGTCACCGCCGGTCGCACACGCCGGGCAGGCGCGGCTGATTCAGCCCGCGGCGGCATCCAGTGCCTGGCTGAGGTCCTCCCACAGGTCCTCGACGTCCTCGATGCCCACCGAGAGCCGGATCAGGCCCTCGGGGATGGTGGTCGGCTCACCCTTCCAGCGTCGACGCCGCTCCAGCGACGACTCCACCCCACCGAGCGAGGTGGCGTAGACCCAGAGCTCGGTCGAGTGCTGGACGAGGTCGGCCGCGCCGCCGTGGGGCAGCACCAGGCTGATCATCCCGCCGAAGCCGGGGTAGCGGACCTCGGCGACGTCCGAGCGCTCACGCAGGCGGCGTACCAGCTCCTGGGCGTTGGCCTGGGCGCGCTCGACCCGCAGGGAGAGCGTGCGCAGCCCGCGCAGGGCGAGCCACGCCTCGAAGGTGCCGGGGATCGCGCCGAAGAGGTCGCGCCGCCCCTTGAGGACGTCGTGCAGCTGGTCGTCGCGCGTGACGATCGCGCCCATCAGCACGTCGGAGTGGCCGGAGATGTACTTCGTCGCCGAGTGCACGACCAGGTCGACTCCCCACTCGAGCGGCTGCTGGAGGATCGGGGTCGCGAAGGTGTTGTCCACGACGACGTAGGCACCCGCCTCGTGGGCAGCCTTCGTGATCGCCGGGACGTCGGCGACCTCCATCGCGGGTTGGTCGGCGACTCGAGCCAGACCAGGGACGCGTCCTCGCAGGCCGCGATCACGGCGTCCACGTCGGTGATGTCGACGAAGTGCGGGGTGACCCGCTCGCGCAGCTCCAGGTCGTTGAGCTGCACCAGCGACCCGTTGTAGGAGTGCCGCGGCGCGACCACCTTCTCCCCGTTGGCGACGAGGTCGAGGATCGTCGAGACGGCAGCCAGGCCGCTCGCGAAGGCGAGGCAGCGTCCGCCCTCGAGTCCGCCGAGCGCGTCCTCGAACGCCGTCCACGTGGGGTTGGTGTAGCGCCCGTACTCGCGGTCACCGCCGGCGACGTAGGTCGAGGCCATCGTGATCGGCGTGTTGAAGGGCTCGTCGGGCTCGTGCGGCGGGCGGCCGAGGTGGACGGCTTGGGTGGCTGGACGCATGTCGCCAGCGTATTTGGCGGCCTCTGCGCCGGTAGGGTCGGGCGCGTGAACCGCCCTTCGAAGCCGCGCGTCGCCGTCGTCTTCGGTGGCCGTTCGAGCGAGCACTCGATCTCGTGCATCTCCGCAGGGAGCGTGATCGCAGCGCTGGACCCGGAGAAGTACGACGTCGTCCCCGTCGGCATCGCGCAGGACGGTCGCTGGGTGCTGGAGTCCGCCGAGCCCGGCCATCTCGCCCTGGGTCCCGCCGGCGAGCTGCCGTCGGTGAGAGGCGACCGGGAGGTCGCGCTCACCCCCGGGCAGGGCCTGGTCGTCACCGATCCCGGCGACGTGCCCGACGTGCTGGGCGAGGTCGACGTGGTCTTCCCGGTGATGCACGGGCCGTGGGGCCAGGACGGCACCCTCCAGGGGCTCCTGGAGATGGCCGGCGTGCGCTACGTCGGCGCGGGAGTCCTCTCGAGTGCCGTGGGCACCGACAAGCACTTCATGAAGCAGCTCTTCCTGGCGGCGGGCCTGCCGCTGCTGCCCTACGTGCTGGTGCGCCCAGGGCACTGGGAACGTGATCCGGCCTCGATCCGCGAGGCCGTCGAGGCGCTGGGCTACCCGGTCTTCGTCAAGCCCGCCCGCGCCGGCTCCAGCTTCGGGATCACGCGGGTCGGCGACCCCGACGACCTCGACGACGCGATCGAGGAGGCCCGCCGGTTCGACCCGAAGGTGCTCGTCGAGGCGGCCGCGACCGACGCCCGCGAGGTGGAGATCGGCGTGCTGCAGGGGCGCAACGGTGGCGCCCCCGAGACGAGCGCCATCGCCGAGATCACGGTGGCGCCGGAGCACTCCTTCTACGACTTCGAGGCGAAGTACCTCGAGACGAGCTACCGGATCCCGGCCTCGCTCAACGAGGACGTCGTCGCCCAGGTGCGCTCGCTGGCGGTCAAGGCCTTCGAGGCCCTCGACGTCGAGGGCCTGGCCCGCGTGGACTTCTTCGTCCTCGACGGCACCCGGGTCGTGGTCAACGAGGTCGAGACGATGCCGGGTTTCACCGCCACCTCGATGTTCCCGCTGCTCTGGCAGGAGTCGGGCCTGAGCTATCCCGAGCTGGTCGAGCGGCTCGTGCAGCTGGCGCTCGAGCGGGACACCGGCCTGCGCTGACCGATCAGCTGCAGCGCCGCGTGACCCGCGTGTGCGCCTTGATGGTCGGGGCCAGGTCGACCATGGCGGCCACCGGCGGCCGGTCCTCGGCAGGTACGACGACCTCGATGCTCGGCGAGCGCCCGATCGTGGTCATCACCACGTCGGTGTCCTGGTCCTGGATGGCCTCGTCCGGGACGAACCAGTCGACGCCGTTGGCCGTCTGGCAGGCGGCGAACCGGGTGTAGCCCTTCGGCCTGCCGACGCCGCAGCGCAGCACGACGGCCGGGTCGCCCCAGGCGGCCCCGACCTCGGTCTCGCCGGTGACGGTCCGGGCGGGCTGGTCGGAGACGTGACGGGGCAGCGCCTCGACCAGGGAGACGCAGGCCGCCCGCTCGGCGCCGGTGACGCCGGTGGGGCGTACGTCGACCTCGTCACCGCCGCAGCCCGCGAGCACGGCCAGGAGCACGACGACGCCCGCCACCCCGAGGGATGACGGGCGTCGGACTGTCGGGTGGGGCGGTCGCCTCAGATGTGGACGACGGGGCACGTGAGGGTGCGGGTGATGCCGTCGAGGGTCTGGACCTTGGCAACGACCAGCTTGCCGAGCTCGTCGACGTTGCGCGCCTCGGCACGCACGATCACGTCATAGGGACCGGTGACGTCCTCCGCGAGGATGACGCCCTTGATGTCCGTGATCCGCTGGGCGACCTCGGCGGCCTTGCCGACGTCGGTCTGGATCAGGATGTAAGCCTGGACGACCATCTGTACTCCCTTGCTGGATCGGAGGTCTGCAACCTACCGGACGACCAGCCGGGGCGGAACACGGTGGCCCGCGCCGATCGTGCCGACCTGATCTGGTGGGATGAGGCCATGACCCCAGCCGCCCCGTTCGCCCCGGACGCCACCCTCGCGGATGTGGGTGAGTTCGGCCTGATCCGGGAGCTGACCGGCCGCTTCGAGCAGGGTCCGCAGGTGTTCGTCGGACCCGGTGACGACGCCGCGGTCGTCCGCACGCCGAAGGGTCACGTGGTCGTCTCGACCGACCTCCTCGTCGAGGGCCGGCACTTCCGTCGTGAGTGGGCGCCTGCCCGCGACATCGGCCGCAAGGCAGCCGCGTCCAACCTCTCCGACATCAACGCCATGGGTGGCACCGCGCACTCGCTCACGGTCGCGCTCGCGGCGCCCCCCGACCTGCCGGTCAGCTGGGCCCTCGACCTCGCGGACGGGATCACCGAGGAGGCCGGCCTGGTCGGCGCCTGCATCGTCGGCGGAGACCTCACCCGGGCCTCCGAGGTGGTCATCGCGATCACGGTGCTCGGGGCCTGCGAGGTGGCGCCCGTGCTGCGCAGCGGCGCCGGTCCGGGCGACGTGCTGGCCCTGGCCGGGCGCCAGGGCTGGGCGGCCGCCGGGCTGGCGGTGCTCACCCGTGGGTTCCGGTCCCCGCGAGCGCTCGTGGAGGCCTACCAGCGCCCCGAGCCGCCGTACGCCGCGGGCTCAGCAGCCGCGAAGGGCGGAGCCACCTCGATGATCGACGTCTCGGACGGCCTGCTCGCCGACATCGGCCACCTCGCCGCGGACTCCGGCGTGGCCGTGGACGTGGATCCGGGGGCGTTCGAGCTGGCCGAGCCGATGCGCGCGGTCGGCTCCGCGCTCGGCGTGGACCCGATGCAGTTCATCCTGGGCGGTGGCGACGACCACGCGATCGTGGCGACGTTCCCGGCGGGAGCTTCCCTGCCGGACGGCTTCACCCGGATCGGCACGGTCACCGAGCCCGGGGACGCGGGCCCGGTCGTCACGCTGGGCGGCGCGGCGTACGACGGACCCACGGGCTGGTCGCACTTCTGAGGGGTCGCGGAAAAGCGAACCGCCCAGGTCCCGGAGGACGTGGGCGGTCGTGCGAGCGGTCAGTCGGTCAGCGGGAGACCTTGCCGGCCTTGAGGCAGCCCGTGCACACGTTGAGGCGCTGGGGGGAGCCGTTGACCGTGGCGCGGACGCGCTGGATGTTGGGGTTGAAGCGGCGCTTGGTGATCTTGCGCGACCACGGGCGGTTGTTGCCGAAGCCGGGCTTCTTGGCGCAGATGTCGCAGACGGCAGCCACCGTGCACTCCTTGGTTGTAGCTAGGGAATCAAGTCAGGGGTCCGTCCCCAGAATGGGAGTCCGGACAACCGCACGAGAATAACTCAGAGCCGTGGCTGGACGCGAATCGTGAGGTGACCCACTACCGTGATCCCCTCCACAGGAGCGCGGGGGTGACACGCATGCAGGCAGGCTCCGAGGTCGCCACCTTCGACCTCGACGTCGTACGCCGCTTCGCCGCCCTCGTGGTCGACGAGCTCTCCGCGGCCCGCGAGGAGATCGACGCGCTCAACGTCTACCCGGTGCCGGACGGCGACACCGGCACCAACATGTTCCTCACCGTGGAGTCGGCGCGCGACGCCATGGAGGCGGCGCTGGCCGCCCAGCCCGACGACCTCCGCGTGGCGATGCGCGCCTACTCCCGTGGCGCGCTGCTCGGTGCGCGCGGCAACTCGGGGGTGATCCTGAGCCAGCTGGTCGGGGCCCTGCTCCGCCGGATCGGCGAGGCCGGCCCGGAGGACCGGTCGGCGGCGGTGTTCGCGGCCGGGATGGCGCTGGCGAGCGACGCGGCGTACGCCGCGGTCGGCAAGCCGGTCGAGGGCACGATCCTCTCGGTGGCGCGGGCAGCCTCCGAGGGTGCTGCCGCCGCGGCCGAGGCCCCGGAGGCGAGGCTGGGCGCGGTGGTCCACGCGGCGGCGCAGGCCGCCCGCGAGGCGCTGGCCAGGACGCCGGAGCAGCTGCCCGTCCTCGCCCAGGCGGGAGTCGTCGACGCCGGGGGCCGCGGGCTCTGCGTCGTGCTCGACGCGGCCGAGTCGGCGATCACGGGGCACCGCGCGACCACCGCCTCCCACCGGGTGGGCCAGTCGGCGCTCCCGGTGCCGCGGGTGCCGACTGGAGACCTGACCGAGGACGGCCCGGCCTACGAGGTGATGTACCTCCTCGAGACCGACGACGACGCGATCCCGGCCCTGCGCGAGGACCTCGCGCCGCTCGGTGACTCGCTCGTCGTCGTCGGCGGCGAGGGGCTCTGGAACGTGCACATCCACGTCGACGACGTCGGGGCAGCGGTCGAGGCCGGGATCCGGGCCGGCGCCGCCCGGCGCATCCAGGTCACCCACTTCGCCGAGCAGGTGGCCCGGGCGAGGGGCAGGCGCTCGGAGCGGCGTGGCCGCAAGCTCGTCATCGTGGCGGCCGGCCCCGGCCTCGTCGAGCTCTTCGGGGAGTACGGCGCGCAGGTGATCGAGGGCGGACCCGGCCGCCGGCCGAGCACCGGCCAGATCCTCGCGGCGATCGAGGCCTCGGGAGCGGAGGAGGTCGTCGTCCTGCCCAACGACCCCGACTCGATCGGCGTCGCCGAGGCGGCGGCGCACGAGGCGGAGCTCGCCGGCATCCACGTCGTGGTGATCCCCACCCGCGCCCAGGTCCAGGGCATCGCCGCCCTGGCGGTGCACGAGCCGGAGCGCCCGCTGGACAACGACGTGGTCCACATGACTGCTGCGGCGCGCGGCGCTCGCCACGGCGGGGTGACCGTCGCGGCCCGGGACGCGATGACGACGGCGGGCCCCTGCTCCGCGGGCGACGCCCTGGGCGTGATCGACGGCGACTTCGCGATCGTGGGAGACGGACCTCTACGAGGTGGCCTGCGGTGTGCTCGAGCGCCTCCTCGGCGGCGGCGGGGAGCTGGTCACCCTGGTCGCCGGCGAGGACGCGGGCGACCTCGCCCAGGCCTGCGAGGCCTGGGTCGGGCACGGCCACCCCGGGGTCGACGTCGTGGTCTACGAGGGTGGGCAGGACCGCTACCCGCTGCTGGTGGCGGTGGAGTAGCCGTGGCCGGGGTGGAGGTCGGCTGGGACTCACGGGTCGCCGCGGTCGGGGGCAAGCACGCCAAGAAGATCGTCGAGGCGACCGGCGTGGAGACCGTCGGTGACCTGCTCGGGATCTTCCCGCGCCGCTACGTGCGCAAGGGTTCGCTCAGCGAGCTCGAGGAGCTCAACGAGGGCGACATCCTGTCCCTGGTGGGCGAGGTGGTCTCGTCGGTCCAGAAGACCTACCAGGACCGGCGCACGCACCGCACGGCGTACCGCCTCGAGGTCCGGGTGCGCGCCGAGGACGGCAGCCTGCTGCTCACCTACTTCGACAAGCACAAGAGCACCGCCGACTGGCGAGCCACCAAGGAGCTGCCGCAGGGCAGCGTCGGGGTGTTCAGCGGCCGGCTGAAGTGGTTCAACAACCAGTGGCAGCTGACCAACCCCGCCTCGAGGATGTACGGCGGAGACGGTGACGACGTCGCCGAGATGCCCGACCTGATCCCGCTCTACGCCTCCGTGGCCGGCGTCAACACCTGGCAGTTCGAGGACACCATCCGGCTCGCGCTCGACCTGGTCGAGGACGTCCCGGAGGTGCTCCCGGGCACCGTGCGCGAGGCGGAGGAGCTGATCGAGGCCGACCAGGCGTTCCGCTGGATCCACCGTCCGGACACCTGGGCGCAGAAGGTCAGCGCGGAGAAGCGGCTGAAGTACGACGAGGCGTTCGTCGCCCAGACGGTGCTCGCCCGGCGCCGCGCCGCGATCGAGGCGACGGTCGCCAACCCGCGCCCGGGGCGACCCGGCGGGATCCTCGACCGGTTCGACGAGCGGCTCCCGTTCGCGCTCACCGACGGCCAGCGCAGCGTGGGGGAGGAGATCGGCGACGAGCTCGGCCAGGGACACCCGATGCACCGGCTGCTGCAGGGCGAGGTCGGCTCCGGCAAGACCGTGGTCGCCCTCCGGGCGATGCTCCAGGTCGTCGACTCCGGCGGGCAGGCCGCGCTGCTGGCGCCGACCGAGGTGCTCGCCCAGCAGCACCACCGCTCGATCGTGGGCATGCTCGGCGACCTCGCGGAGGGCGGCTTCCTCGGCGGCGCCGACGACGCGACCCGGGTCGCCCTGCTGACCGGGTCCATGAACGCCGCCACCCGCCGCGCCGCGCTGGCGGAGGCCGCCGGCGGCGAGGCCGGGATCGTGATCGGCACCCATGCCCTGCTCGAGGAGCACGTGCAGTTCGCGGACCTCGGGCTGGTCGTCGTCGACGAGCAGCACCGGTTCGGCGTCGAGCAGCGCGCCGCGCTCAGCGGGAAGGCCGGCCTGCCACCGCACGTCCTGGTGATGACCGCGACGCCGATCCCGCGCACGGTCGCGATGACCGTCTTCGGCGACCTGGACACCTCGACCCTGAGCGAGCTGCCGGCCGGGCGCGGAGACGTGCAGACGACCGTCGTACCCGTGCGGGCGCAGCCCGCCTGGCTCGACCGCGCCTGGCAACGGGTCCGCGAGGAGGTCGCGCAGGGCCGGCAGGCCTACGTCGTGTGCTCGCGGATCGACCCGGGCGAGGGTGACGAGGAGGGCGACAAGCAGCCGCTGCACGCGGTCGAGGAGCTGGCCCCCGAGCTCGCCGAGGGCGCCCTCTCCGGCCTGCGCGTCGAGATGCTCCACGGCCGGATGGCCCCCGACGAGAAGGACCGCGTGATGACGCGCCTTCGCCGCCGGGCGAGGTCGACGTGCTCGTCTCCACCACGGTCATCGAGGTCGGGGTCGACGTCCCCAACGCGACCGTGATGGTGATCCTCGACGCCGACCGGTTCGGCGTCTCCCAGCTGCACCAGCTCCGCGGCCGGATCGGTCGTGGCGGCCACGCGGGCCTGTGCCTGCTCGTCACCGCCGCCGACCCGGCCAGCAGCTCGATGGAGCGGCTGGTGGCCGTGGCCGGCACCCGCGACGGCTTCGAGCTCTCGCGGATCGACCTCGAGCAGCGACGCGAGGGCAACGTGCTCGGCACCGAGCAGAGCGGCGGCCGGGGGAGCGGCCTCAAGCTGCTCTCGGTGCTGCGCGACGAGGACGTCATCGAGCGTGCCCGTGCGGCTGCGACGGAGCACCTGGCGCGGGACCCCGAGCTGGCCGAGGCGCCGGCCTCTGGTCGCGGCCGTCCGCCGGCTCGAGGACTCCGCCCAGGCCGAGTACCTGGAGATGGCAGTGACCGCCGTGCATCATCGCGCGGGGACCCCGAATGACCCGCATCATCGCCGGTCGGCCGCGGCCGACGGCTGAAGACCCCCCACGGCGAGGCGACCCGGCCGACCTCCGACCGGGTGCGCGAGGCGCTGTTCTCCACGCTGGAGTCCCAGCTCGGCTCGCTGACCGGGCTCCGCTTCCTCGACCTGTACGCCGGCACCGGGGCGGTCGGGCTCGAGGCGGTCTCCCGGGGAGCCGGGGTGCTCACCGCGGTCGAGTCCGACCGGCGTACGGCCAGGCTGGTGCAGCAGAACGCGACCACGCTGGGCTTCCACAGGACCGAGGTGCTCGCGACGTCCGGTCTCCCGGACGCTGGCGCACCACCCGCGGGCGCCGTACGACGTGGTCTTCGCCGACCCGCCGTACCCGATGGAGAACGCGGAGGTCGAGCACGTGCTCGGCCCTGCTCGTCGAGCACGGCTGGGTCGCGCCCGGTTCGCTGGTCGTGCTGGAGCGGTCGGCGCGTAGCGTGGAACCCGTCTGGCCCGCAGGTCTCAGGCTCGATCGCACCAAGGAGTACGGCGAGACCGTGCTCTGGTACGTTCGCGCCGAGTCGGCGGGGGAACCCGATCAGGAGGAGTGAGTCCAGTGCGCAGAGCCGTGTGCCCGGGCTCCTTCGACCCGGTGACCAACGGTCACATCGACATCATCTCGAGGGCCTCGCGGCTCTTCGACGAGGTGGTCGTCGCGGTCGGCGTCAACAAGTCCAAGTCGCGCGCCCGGCTGTTCACCGCCGAGGAACGCATCTCGATGCTGGAGAAGGTCTGCGCGGACTACCCCAACGTGAGCGTCGCCGGCTTCGAGGGTCTCCTCACCACGTTCTGCGAGGAGCGCGACATCCGGGTGATCGCCAAGGGCCTGCGCGCGGTCAGCGACTTCGACTACGAGCTCCAGATGGCCCAGATGAACTCCTCCCTGGTCGACGTGGAGACGGTGTTCATCCCGTGCAGCCCCGAGTGGTCCTTCCTGGCCTCGTCCCTGGTCAAGGAGGTCGCGACCTTCGGCGGCGACGTCTCCGGCCTGCTGCCGCCCGACGTGCTCACCCAGCTGACCGAGCGCCTCGCCGAGCGCGCCCGGGAGGACGACCGGCGCCTGAGCCGGGCCGCGTTTTGGCCGAGGCGCGTCTTCGGCCGGTAGACTCCCGCAGGTTCTGCCTGCACCAACACGGAAGTGACCTCTTGCGTAGTCTCGACCCGAGAGCGCCGCTCGTGCTCGACACCCGCGAGCTCGGACGACGCCCGGGGTCGCAGCGCAAGATGTCGTTCTCCGCGGAGGCGCCGGCAGAGCTGGGCATCGAGATCCTGGGCGTTCCCGAGGGCAGTGCGGTCGACATCGACCTGCGGCTCGAGGCGGTCATGGAAGGGGTGCTCGTCAGCGGGACGGCGGACGCCGACCTCGAAGGCGAGTGCGCACGGTGCCTGGAGCCGATCGTGGACAGCGTCCACGTCGACCTCCAGGAGCTGTTCGTGTACGACGACCCCCACCATCACCACCGCGGAGACGACCAGGACGACGATGTCAGCCGGCTCGAGGACGATCTGATCGACCTGGAGCCACTGCTGCGCGACGCGGTGGTGCTCGCACTGCCGTTCCAGCCGTTGTGCCGGGAGGACTGCCCGGGGCTGTGCACCGAGTGTGGTGCGCGGCTCGCGGACGACCCGGACCACCGGCACGAGGAGCCCATCGACCCCCGGTGGGCGGCTCTGGGAGACGTGGTCCAGCACGACGCACCACCCGAAGACTGACCTGAACATCCCCTCGAACTAGGAGCAAACCGTGGCTGTCCCGAAGCGGAAGATGTCGCGCAGCAACACGCGTCACCGTCGTTCTGCCTGGAAGGCCGTCGCGCCTCAGCTGGTGACCTGCGCCAACCCGGCCTGTGGCTCCAAGCACCTGCCGCACCGTGCCTGCCCCGAGTGCGGGCAGTACGGCGCCCGCGCCGAGCGTCGTCAGGTCCTCTGACCGCGAGCGACGGGTTGTCAGCCGCAGGCTCGGACGAGACCGACGAGCTCCGTGAGTCACTCGGTGATCCCACCCTGGATCCCGAGCTGCTCCAGCTTGCCCTGACGCACCGCTCCTACGCCTACGAGAACGGCAACCTGCCGACCAACGAGCGCCTGGAGTTCCTCGGCGACTCGGTGCTCGGCGTGATCATCACCGAGACGCTCTACCTCAAGCACCCCGACCTCTCCGAGGGCCGGCTGGCCAAGCTGCGCGCCGCCGTCGTCAACGCGCGCGCGCTGGCCGAGGTGGCCCGCACGATCGGCCTCGGCGTCCACGTCCACCTCGGCAAGGGCGAGGAGACGACCGGGGGCCGCGAGAAGGCCTCGATCCTCTCCGACACGGTCGAGGCGCTGATCGGGGCGATCTACCTCTCCGGCGGCTTCGAGAACGCCGCCCGCACCGTGCACCTGCTCTTCGACCCGATGATGGAGGCGGCCGCCGCCATGGGCGCGGGGCTGGACTGGAAGACGAGCCTGCAGGAGCTCAGCGCGCTGCACGGCCTCGGCGTCCCGGAGTACCTCATCGAGGACGAGGGTCCCGACCACATGAAGACGTTCACCGCCCGGGTCCGGGTGGAGGGCCGGATGCACGGCCACGGCGTGGGCCGGTCGAAGAAGGAGGCCGAGCAGCAGGCCGCCGAGTCGGCCTACCGCACGCTGAGCACCGAGCTCGCGGAGGCCGCCGTGTCGACCGCGGCCACGCCTTCCGCAGCGTCCGACGATGCCGGAGCTCCCTGAGGTCGAGGTCGTGCGCCGTGGTCTCGAGAACCACGTGCTCGGCCGCCCGATCACCTCGGTCGAGGTGCTGCACCCCCGCCCGGTCCGGCGCCACGCGGGCGGCCCCGACGACTTCGCCGCCCGGCTGACCGGCCGGACCTTCGTCGGCGCGCACCGCCGCGGCAAGTACCTCTGGCTCTCCCTCGACAACGGCGACGCCCTGCTCGGCCACCTCGGCATGAGCGGCCAGATGCTGGTGCAGCCCCCCGGCGTACCCGACGAGAGGCACCTGCGCGTCCGGATCGCGCTCGGTCCCGACCATCCGGGTCTCGAGCTCCGGTTCGTCGACCAGCGGATGTTCGGCGGGCTGGCGGTCTCCGACGGGGGCGCCGTCGTACCCCCGGAGATCGCGCACATCGCCCGCGACCCGCTCGACCCGGAGTTCGACGACGCCGAGTTCGTACGCCGCGTGCGCCGCAGCGAGTCGGGGATCAAGCGGCTGCTGCTCAACCAGAACGTGGTCTCGGGCGTCGGCAACATCTACGCCGACGAGGGGCTGTGGCTGGCGCAGCGTGCACGGCGAGCGCGCCGGGTCACGGCTGCGCCGCGCCGACGTCGAGCGGGTGCTCGCCGGCTGCCGCCAGGTGATGCTCGCAGGCGCTGGGACAGGGCGGCACCTCGTTCGACGCGCTCTACGTCAACGTCAACGGCCAGAGCGGGTACTTCGACCGCTCCCTGGAGGCCTACGGCCGCGAGGGCGAGCCCTGCTCACGCTGCGGTACGCCGATCCGCCGGGTCACCTTCATGAACCGCTCGTCGTTCTTCTGCCCGGTCTGCCAACCGGCCCCGCGACGACGCCGGCCGGCCGCCCTGCCCAGACCTTGAAGTCACGCACGGCACCCGTGAGACTCTTGTAGACGGTCCGGACGGGCCACACACCCTCGCACCCCCGGAAGGCACATTCATGGCCAAGGCGCTTCTCGGCTACTCGACCGGCACCGACCCGCGAGTAGCCATCGCCAGGCACGCGAGAACCTCGTCCTCCGTCAGCGCGTCGTCGACCTCGAGGAAGCCGTGCTCCGGCTGCAGAAGGAGAACGACGCGCTCGCCGCCCTTGCCACGGAGTCCGTGGACGAGGCCGTCGCCCGAGACGGGTCCCTCGCACACACCTGAGACCTCGCGGCCTCGCACCCCGGGGACCGCGAAACTGAATTGCTCCTGATCGTCACGCTCTGCGACGATCGTCCGTCGTGACGACCCACCTGCTCGAGACCGCGCTGCCGTCTCGGTTGGGGCGGTCCTTCCGCTGGCTGGTGGCATCGAGCTGGATCTCCAACATCGGCGACGGCATCATCGTCGCCGCCGGGCCGCTGCTGGTCGCCTCCGAGACGCGCGACCCGCTGCTGGTCGCCTCGGCGTGGACGCTGGAGTTCCTGCCGATGATGCTGTTCGGTCTGTTCGCCGGGGTGGTGGCCGACCGGGTCGAGCGGCGGCGGCTGATCGTGGTCGCCAACAGCTGTCGGGTGGTGGTGCTCGCCGGGCTGGTCGCGACCATCGCCACCGGCGAGGTCGACATCGCGCTCGTGCTCGCCGCGATCTTCGTCCTCGGGGTGGGCGAGACCTTCGCCGACACCAGCACCGCCACGCTGCTGCCGATGCTGGTCGCCAAGCGCGACCTCGGCATCGCGAACGCCCGGATCATCGCGGGGACGGTCACGCTCAACCAGCTGGTCGGCCCGCCGATCGGGGCCCTGCTGTTCGGGCTGGGCCGCTCGCTGCCCGTTCGTCGCCCAGACCGTCTGCGTCGCGGCGAGCATCCTGCTGGTGCTGCGCATCCAGCTGCCGGAGCACGTCGTGGCGAAGACCGGACCGAGGTCGATCCGCACGGACGTCCGGGAAGGTCTCGCCTGGGTGTGGCACCACGCCGCCGTGCGCACGCTGGTGCTGACGATCGTCATCTTCAACGTGACGTTCGGGGCCGCCTGGTCGGTCCTGGTGCTCTACTCGATCGAGCGGCTCCACCTGGGTCACCTGGGATTCGGGCTGCTCACCTCGGCCGCTGGCCTGCGGCGGGATCCTCGGCACGTTCGGCTACGGCTGGCTGGAGCGTCACGTCAGCCTGGGCACGATGCTCAAGGCCGGGCTGACGATCGAGACGCTCACCCACCTCGGGCTCGCGCTGACCACGACCCCGTGGGTGGCGATGTCGATCTTCTTCGTCTTCGGAGCGCACGCCTTCGTCTGGGGCACGCTGTCCTCGAGCGTGCGCCAACGAGCCGTGCCGACCGGTTTCCAGGGCCGCGTCCAGAGCGTCTACATGATCGGCGTCACCGGAGGGATCGTCGTCGGCTCGATCCTCGGCGGCCTGATCGCCCACCGGTGGGGCGTGACCGCGCCGTTCTGGTTCGCCTTCGGCGGCTCGGCCCTGTTCCTGGTGCTGATCTGGAAGCAGCTCGTGCACGTCGCCCACGCCGACGAGGCGATCCTGGCCGACGCGGGGGGCGAGACGTCGGAGTCGGTGGAGCGCCGTACGGACAAATCGGGTGGGGTGGAAAGGCGATCCCGGTAGCGGATGGGTGAAGCATCACCCGTCCGCTACCGGATTCCCCGGCCGCCCGGGGAAACCGGCAGCCTCGGCACGCCTCCACGAAACCGGCCCCCGCCGTGGTTAGGGTCGAGGGGCTGACCTTCCCCGTCGCTGCATGCTGGCCCGCCCGGACCTCGGTCCGGGGAGCTTTGAGAAGATGCCGCGTCCAGCGATGTCCGGACGTTGGCCACCAGGGAGAAGACGTTGTACCTCAAGAGCCTCACGCTCAAGGGCTTCAAGTCCTTCGCCTCGTCGACGACGCTGCAGCTCGAGCCGGGGATCACCTGCATCGTGGGTCCCAACGGGTCCGGCAAGTCCAACGTCGTCGACGCGCTCGCCTGGGTGATGGGCGAGCAGGGAGCCAAGTCGCTGCGCGGCGGCAAGATGGAGGACGTCATCTTCGCCGGCACCTCCGGCCGGCCGCCGCTGGGCCGCGCGGAGGTGCAGCTGACCATCGACAACACCGACGGCGCCCTGCCGATCGAGTACGCCGAGGTCACGATCAGCCGCACGATGTTCCGCAACGGAGGCTCCGAGTACGCCATCAACGGCAGCTCCTGCCGCCTGCTGGACGTCCAGGAGCTGTTGAGCGACTCCGGCATCGGCCGGGAGATGCACGTCATCGTCGGGCAGGGGCAGCTCGACTCGATCCTGCACGCGACCCCGGAGGACCGGCGCGGCTTCATCGAGGAGGCGGCCGGGGTCCTCAAGCACCGCAAGCGCAAGGAGAAGGCGCTCCGCAAGCTCGACTCCACCGAGGGCAACCTGACCCGGCTCTCCGACCTGCTCAGCGAGATCCGGCGACAGCTCAAGCCCCTCGGCCGCCAGGCCGAGGTGGCCCGGCGCGCAGCCGTGGTGCAGGCCGACGTCCGCGACGCCCGGGCCCGGCTGATGGCGGACGACCTCGCCACGGCGCGGACCGCTCTCGAGCAGGAGCTGGCCGACGAGACGATCCTGGTCGAGCGCCGCGCGGAGGTCGAGGCGGCCCTGGTTGCCGCTCGCGAGACCGAGTCGGCCCTGGAGGCGGCGCTGCGCGAGGACCTGCCCGCGCTGTCGCAGGCTCAGGAGACCTGGTTCGCCCTGTCCGGTCTCCGCGAGCGCCTGCGCGGCACGGCCGGCCTGGCCGCCGAGCGCGTCCGCAACGCGGCCTCCCAGCCGGAGGTGCCCGAGGGGCGCAACCCCGACGAGCTCGAGGCCGAGGCGGCCCGCGTGCGCGTCCAGGAGGACGAGATCACCGCGGAGGTCACCGGCAACCGCACCGCGCTCGACGGCGCCGTCGCTGCCCGCCAGGCCGCCGAGCAGGCCTTCGGCGAGGAGGAGCGTCGTGTCACCGGGCTGCAGCGTGCGGCGGCCGACCGACGCGAGGGCATGGCGCGCCTGCACGGGCAGGTCAACGGTCTCCGCAGCCGCGCCGCCGCGGCCGAGGAGGAGGTCGGCCGGCTCACCCAGGCGCGCGCCGATGCGGCGGCCCGGGCCGACCGGGCGCAGCACGACTTCACCTCGTTGGAGTCCCGGGTGGCCGGTCTCGACGCCGGCGAGGAGGGGCTCGACTCCGAGCACGAGGCCGCGAGCGCCCTGCTCTCCGACATCGAGGACCGCCTCGCCAAGACCCGCGAGGAGCTCACGTCCGCGGAGCGGGAGCGCAGCTCGCTCACCGCCCGCAAGGAGGCGCTCGAGCTCGGCCTGAACCGCAAGGACGGCGCCGGCGCCCTGCTGGCCGCGACCGACTCGCTCAGCGGGCTGCTGGGCTCGGTGGCCGCGCTGCTGAACGTCCGCAGCGGCTACGAGGCTGCGGTCGCGGCCGCGCTCGGCAATGCCGCCGACGCGGTCGCCGTCAGCGACGTCGACGCCGCCGTCGGAGCCATCGCCCACCTCAAGGACGACGACCTCGGCCGGGCGGGGATCCTGCTCGGCGGGGGCCCTGCCGACGAGTCGGGCTCGTCCTCGTGGCCGGGCCTGCCGGCCGGCGCGACGTACGCCGTGGACGTCGTCGAGTGCCGCGCGGACCTGCGCCCCGCCGTGACCCGACTGCTGCACAAGGTGGTGGTCGTCGACGACCTCCCCACCGCGCGGTCGACCGTCGGGCAGTCCGCCGACCTGACGGCCGTCACCCGTGAGGGCGACCTGATCGGCGCCCACTTCGCCTCCGGCGGCTCCTCCAGCCGCCCCAGCCTGATCGAGGTGCAGGCCGCGGTCGACGAGGCGACCGAGCAGCTCACCGCCGCGGCGCACACCTTGGAACGGCTCACCTTCGACGCCAGCACCCTGGAGCGGGAGCGCGAGGAGGCCCGACGGCGCGCCGACGTGGCGCTCGCCAAGCTGCACGAGTCCGACGCCACCCTGGCCGCCGTGGCCGAGGAGCTGGGACAGTACGGCTCGCAGGCCCGCAACGCCCGGGCGGAGGCCGCCCGGCTCGACGAGGCCATCGAGGCTGCCCGCGTCGCCCGCGACAAGGACCTCGAGGGACTGGCCGAGCTCGAGTCCCGCCTCTCGGCCGCGGAGGACGCGCCCGAGGAGGAGCCGGACACCTCCGACCGGGAGCGCCTTGCCGAGGAGGCGCGTGTCGCGCGGGCCACCGAGATGGACGCCCGCCTGTCGCTGCGCACGACCGAGGAGCGGGCCCGGGCCCTGCACGGTCGCGCGGACTCCCTGCTCCGGTCGGCGCAGGCCGAGCGTGAGGCTCGGGCGGCAGCGATCGCCCGCCGTGAGCAGCTGCTCCACGAGGGACGCGTCGGCGAGGCCGTCGGTCGCGGCGCCGCGCTCGTGCTGGCCAGGCTCGAGGAGTCCGTGGCCCTGGCAGCCGCGGAGCGGACGCGCGTCGAGCAGGGTCGTGCGGGTCGCGAGCAGGAGCTCCGCGAGACGCGTGAGCAGATGCGCGACCTGGGCCGCGACCTCGACGAGCTGGTGAACACCGTGCACCGCGACGAGATGGCCCGCACCCAGCAGCGGATGCGGATCGAGCAGCTCGAGGAGCGGGCGCTCGAGGAGCTCGGCCTCGATGCCGACGGGCTGGTCGCCGACTACGGGCCCGACCAGCCGATACCGTTCACCGGCGACGTCGCCGAGGGGGAGCCGGTGCCCGATCCGGCACCGTTCGACCGCGAGGAGCAGACCAAGCGGCTGCGCGCCGCGGAGCGCTCGCTGGCCCAGCTCGGCCGGATCAACCCGCTGGCCCTCGAGGAGTTCTCCGCGCTCGAGGAGCGCCACAAGTTCCTCACCGAGCAGCTCGAGGACCTGCGCGGCACCCGCAAGGACCTCCTCGACATCGTCCGCGAGGTCGACGAGCGCGTCGAGCAGGTCTTCACCGAGGCGTACGCCGACGTCAGCAAGGCTTTCGACTCGACCTTCTCCCGCCTGTTCCCGGGCGGCGAGGGCCGCCTGGTGCTGACCGACCCGGACAACATGCTCGACACCGGGATCGAGGTGGAGGCGCGGCCCGCCGGCAAGAAGGTCAAGCGGCTCTCGCTGCTGTCCGGTGGCGAGCGCTCCTTGGTCGCGGTGTGCTTCCTGGTGGCCCTGTTCAAGGCCCGGCCCTCGCCGTTCTACATCCTCGACGAGGTCGAGGCAGCGCTCGACGACACCAACCTCGGTCGGCTGCTGGAGATCTACGAGGAGCTGCGCGAGAACTCCCAGCTGCTCGTGATCACGCACCAGAAGCGCACGATGGAGGTCGGCGACGCCCTCTACGGCGTCACGATGCGCGGTGACGGCGTCTCGGCCGTGATCAGCCAGCGGCTGCGCGAGCAAGAGTCGGCGTGAGCCCCGGGCAACCGTCAGTGGAGAGCGAACCCCAGCCACGAAAGCGGTCTGCACCCAAGCGAACGCGACTACATGTCTGGCGCCAGGCCACCACGCGATGGGCCGATGACGACGTCTACGGCCACATGAACAACGCCCGCTACTTCGAGCTGATCGACACCGCGGTCAACGCCCACCTGGCGGAGGCGACCGGGGTGGACATCCGAGGGCTGCCGGCCATCGGCGTGGTCGCCGAGGTCGGCTGTCGCTACTTCCGCCAGGTGGGCTACCCGCGGCCGGTCGACCTGGGCCTGGTCGTCGAGAAGGTCGGCACCTCGTCGGTCGTCTACCGGATCGGGATCTTCCAGGGGGATCCCGAGGGCGAGGGGGCCGAGGCCGCGGCCGAGGGCCGGTTCGTGCACGTCTACGTGGACAACGCGGCGGGCAACACGGGCGCCGCGCGAGCCGTCAGCCCGATCCCGGGCCAGATCCGCGAGGTCGTCCTGCCGCTTTTACGAGAATGAGCGGTCTCGTGTTTGACTGGTGACGAACGAATCCTGTTCGACGCCCGACTCTTCCCCGACGAAGGAGCCCCATGGGACCCATCGTGGTCGTGCTGCTGCTTGCCCTCGTGCTCGCTGCAGCGGTCATCGTGTACGTCGCCTACCCCTATCGCGGCGAGCAGACGCCGGTGCACCCCGCCCTCGGCAACGCCATGCGCAGGAGCGTCCAGTCCCTGCCGACCATCGACCCGCAAGCGGTCGACGAGGCCCGACGGGCCGAGGCGTTCACAGGCCGCTGACGTAGAGCTGCTTGACCCGCTCCACCACGCGGGCCGCGTTGTGGTCGTCGAGGTGGTCGAAGAACCGCGACCGCTTCCAGGCGTACTCCTCGACCTGCGCGGGTGAGGGCTGCTCGAAGGCCTGGTCCAGCGCCTCGGCGAACTGCGCGAAGTCCCGGCAGACCGGCCCCGGCACGGCGTCCTCGAGGTCGTAGAAGAGTCCACGCTCCTCGTTGGCGTAGCGGTCGTAGTCGTAGGCGAAGCTGATCACCGGCTTGCCGGTCAGCATGAAGTCGACCAGGCAGCTCGAGTAGTCGGTGACCAGTCCCTCCGCGACGCGGTAGAGCACCTCGAGGTCGGGGAAGCGGCGCGAGGAGAGGTCGACGGTGTCCAGCCGCGACAGCATCCGCGAGTAGGTGTGGGCCCGGTCGGCCATGTGCTCGCGCACCCCGATGACGGCGTGATGGCGCTGCGACCAGTCGCGCAGCCAGTCGAGCTCGGTCTCCGAGAAGGTGTAGTAGGAATCCGCCTGCCCGCTCTTGAAGGTGGGCAGGAACATCACCAGGCGGCGTCCGGCGACCTCGTCGCGGAGGCGTTGCTCCTGCGCCCGGAGGTCGGCGGGCAGCAGCTCCTCCCGGCGGAGGACGAAGTCGTTGCGAGGCAGTCCTGTGGGCCACATGTCCTGGATCGTCAGCGGGTGGAAGGCGGCGGCCATCGCGAGGGTGTCGATCTTCGACGACGTGATCACCGCGCGCGAGCCCAGGTGGTGCTGGCGAACACTCTCGCGCTCCTCCTCCGTCGCGTGGGCCGCCCAGCCGAACCGCTTCAGCGGGATGCCGTGCCACAGGTTGATGAAGTTGTGCGCGGTCGTGGACAGCGGGAAGGGCACGTTGATGCGCGGAGCGTGCTTGACGAAGATCTGCCCGGCCCTCAGGACGAGCTGCTGGCCCTCGGGGCTGTGCAGGGGGGCGACGACGACGTTCTCCCCGGTGACGTCGACCCGGCGGGACCTCGTGAGCACGATCTTCTTGATCGACGGGTCGTCGCGGACGAGCTCGAAGACGGCGCGCTCGTTGCCGGCGAACGTGTGGTCGTAGGCGCACACCGGGAAGGCCCACCAGTGGTCGTAGGTGGGCGTGCGTGCGTCCTGGCGCTCCATCTGCGGCCCGCTGAGCGGGCGCGGGACCTCCACCGTGCCGTCGGCGCCGGTCACGACGGCGAAGCTGCTCTGCAGGGCGTCGTCCGGGGCGACACGCAGCAGGTTGCGCTCGAGCACGTCGACCGGCGCCCGGGGTGCGAGCTCGAGGACGCGTTCCTTCCATCGACCCAGGTCCGGCGCCTTGCGTGGGTTGTGGGAGAGGAGGTTGCGCTTCAGCAGGGGGAAGTGGCGCTCGAGCAGCGCGAAGTAGTCGGCGGTGTACAGCGGGTGGTACGGGTAGAGGTCGTCGATGAAGGTGTCGAAGTCGAAGCCCTGGTCCATCAGGACCCTGCTGAGCCCGACCTCGTAGCGCAGGATCACCTGCCCCTTGCTCGGGGCCTTGGTCACCTCGCTCAACAGCTCCCGCACGTCCGGGTGGCTGTGTGCGGGACGGCGCAGGGCGATGAAGTACGAGCTGATGTGCAGGTGCATGATCTGCTGCCACGTGCGTTCGCCGCGGTAGCGAGCCTTGGCCTCTTCGAGGGGAAGCGGCTCGACGTCGCCGCGGGCAGCCTCGTAGTCACGCTTGGTGGCCTGGAGTCCCCACCAGTCGCAGGGACGGGAGTCCATCCGTGCGAAGACCTCGTCCAGCGGGGTGAGCAGGTAGGCGCTGTCGTTGACGAGCAGCAGCTCGTCGTACCCGTCGATGACCTCCCAGCCCACGAGGTCGCGCGCCAGCAGGGAGTAGGAGCCGAAGTCGTAGGTCTCGTGCCGGGTCGCCCAGGCGCCGACGGTCACCGCCGCCAGCTTCTCGAGCTCGGTGCCCGGCATCTCGCAGTCGGCGAGGTAGTAGACGTCGGCGAACCTGCTGAGCTCCTCGAGGTAGGCGAGGACGTAGTCGTCGACGATCCCGTCGACGTCGTAGGCGGCGAAGAGCGCCACGCGGCGCACGGGCTGGCCGGGGGAGAAGGTCGTCGGCTCCCGGAGCGCGGCGACGGGCGGCAGTGGGAGGAGTCCGAGGTGTCGGCCCCGGACGAGGTAGTGGACCAGCGGGTTCACGTCGTGGCGGTCGTGGTCGAGGTACTGGTGCCAGTACCACCAGACGTCGAACTCGCGGCTCGGGTTGTCGAAGCGTCTCCAACCCCACCGGCAGAAGTGGGCCACCGGCGCGGCGTCGCGGGGCAGGTCAGGCACCTCCCGGAGGTAACCCTTGCGGTCCACCGCGCCGCTGAGGCGCACCAGCGCGGTCTCGCAGCGCAGCACCTGGCTCGCGGTGACCTCCGCTGCGTCACCCACGGGCTCGGGCAGGCCGTGCTCGGGCAGGCCGTGCTCGAGCACCTCGGCGAGGAGGTCGGCAGCCGCCTGCTTCTCGAGCCCGGACCACGCCGCCACGAGCCGGTGCCAGCCGAGCCTGAAGTCGTCGATGCTCATGGGGCGGTCCGAGTCGGATATCCCTGGCGCACCTGCTGGGCCACGCGCCGCGCGTTGGCGGCGTCGAGGTCGTCGAAGAAGAGCCGCCGGCTCCTCTCGTAGCGCAGCAGCTGCTGCTGCGACGGCTCGTCGAAGAGGTGGTCCATCGCGTTCATCAGCTCACCGAAGTCGCGGCACACCCCGTCCGGCATCACGTGCTCCAGGTCGTAGTAGAGCGAGTCGGCCACGTCGGCGAGGTCGTGCACGAAGCTGATGACCGGTCGCCCCGTGGCCATGAAGTCCACGGCCGCCCCGGAGAAGTCCGTCAGCACGGCGTCCGCGGCGCGCAGGGCGACGGGGAGATGCGGGACGCGAGCCGTCGAGAGGTCCATGAACAGCGGTCGGAGCAGTCGCAGGTAGGTGCGTTCCAGGTCGTGGGGATGCTCGCGGAGGCCGAGCACGGCGTCGTGGTCACGGGCCCAGTCCGAGAGCGCCCCCAGCTCCTCCCGCGTGAAGCGGTAGGCGTTCTCCTCGGTGCTGCGACGCAGCTGCGGAGCGAACAGCACCAGCCGGCGTCCCGCGAGCTGCTCCTGGAGGCGGACCTCTTCGCGCCGCAGGTCCTCCGGGAGCTCCGAGGAGTCCATCAGCAGGAAGTCCGTCGCAGGAAGCCCGGTTCGCCAGCAGTCGCCGTAGGGGACCGGGTAGTGCGCGGTGAGCGCGGCCAGCTGGTCGACGTCGGAGGAGGTGAGCAGGGCGCGCGCGAGGGTCGAGAGCGGTTCGCGCGTGGCTCGGGGCAGGGTGCGCTCGGCGGCACCGGTGCGCTCGAGCATGTTGCCGCCGCGCACGATGACGACGTTGTGGCCCGCCTCCTCGGCGAAGGCGCGCTTGCCCAGCGCCGTCCAGGGTCGGTTGTCCACGAAGATCTGGCCGGCTCGGAGCAGGTGGTGCTCGCCCTCCGGACTGTCGAGAGGCAGCACGACCACGTTCGTCCCCGTCGAGATCGACGCGGTGCGCCCGCGTCAGGATGATCTTCTTCACCGAGGGGTCGTCGCGCACGACCTCGAAGATCGCCCGGCTGTTGTCCGGCAGCCGCTGCTGCTGGTCGGCGGAGACGACGAACGCCCACCAGTGCTCGAACGTCGGCGACGCGCGGTCGGCCCGCCGGAAGGCGGCGCCCCTGACCGGCTCGGGAGCGACGACGCGTCCCTGGTCGTCCCGGGTGATGGCAAAGCTCCGCGCGAGCCGGTCGTCCGGCGACGTGCGGTGCAGGTTGCGCTCGAACACCTCGACGGGCGCCTCCGGGAACTGCGCCGTGACGCGTTCCTTCCAGTCCCGCAGGTCCGGGACGTCGTAGTGGTTCTGGTAGAGCAGGTACTTCTTGAGCAGCGGCATGCCCTGGGCGAGCAGGTCGAAGTACCACTCGGTGAACATCGGGTGCAGCGGGTAGAGCGCATCGACGAAGGTGTCGAAGACCAGTCCGTTGCCGATGAGGTAGTGGGTCAGGCCGACCTCGTACTTCAAGATGACGACCAGCTTCGAGCGCTGGTGGTGCACCGAGTCGAGGAGCCGGCGGAACTGCGGGTCGTCGATGACGTCGCGGCGGTAGGCGACGAAGTACGACCCCACGTGGAAGTCGTAGACGTCGTCGTCCTCGAAGCGCTCCAGCATCTCCGCCCGGACCGTGTCGATCGGGATCGGCTCGGTGAACGAGTTGGCCGGGGTGTGCAGCGGTCGAGGTCAGCCCCTTGGTCGCCTGCATGCCCCACCAGGCGCAGTCGCGCGCGTCCATGCGTGCGGAAGACTTCGTCGAGACCGCCGAGCAGGTAGCAGCTGTCGTTGACGAGCAGCAGCTCGTCGTACTGCTCGATGACCTCCCAGGTGACCAGCTCCCGCGCGAGCATGGAGTAGGAGCCGAAGTCGTACGCCGCGTGGCGGACGGCCCAGGCGCCCTGGGTGATGCCCTCGAGCTTGGCCAGCTCGCCGTCCTCGAGGTGGCCGTCGCAGAGGTAGTAGACGTCCGCGAAGCGGGCCAGCTCGCGCACGTAGTCGACGACGTACTCGTCGATGATGCCGTCAGCGTCGTAGCCGGCGAACAGGCACACGCGCCGCGTTCCCTCGACCCGGCGTGGCCGGACCGGGCGCTGATCGGTGTGCCGGGGCGTGCCCGACCACCCCGCGGCGCGTCCGAGGAGCAGGTAGTGCACGTAGGGGTTGATCGCCTCACGGCCCGGGTCCAGGTGGTTCGACCAGTACCACCACACGTCGAAGTCCGGTGAAGGACGGGCCAGCAGGCGCCATCCCACGCGGCAGAAGTGAGCCACCGGGTCGACGCCGGCGGGCAACGGGTCGGGCAGCTGGGCCCGGTAGAAGCCCTCGTCGAAGTCACCGGCGGCCCGCACCAGCTCGATCTCGCGAGCCAGCTGCGGATCTGTCATCTCGGGGGGTGCCAGGAGCCCGGCGCGCGGGTCGTCCGCGTGGACGTGGGCGGCGGGATCCTGGAGCTCGGCGACGAGCGGGTTCGGCGCGATGCCGAGGGGCGTCGCGTGCTGCAGGTAGTGGTCGACCGGGTCGGCGGTCGACGGCAGGTCGACCTGCTGCTCGTACCAGCCCGTGTCCAACCAGTGCGACCTGACCAGGAAGCGCCGTCGCGGGTCGAGGCGACCGTCCGCCCCGGGACGGCCCTGCTGGTCATCGGTCATGTGCGCGAGCCGGAGCCGCCACGACGCTGCTGCTCGAGGTGGTGCACGAGGGGGTTGGCGCCGGACGCGGCCACCTCGGGGTTCTTGCGCAGGTAGCCCGAGGTGCTGAACTTCGGACCCGGGTCGTGCCCGGCCGCTGCGCCGTGCCGCAGGTAGTGCAGTGCCGGGGGAGACCGGTCGCCGCCACCTCGGGGTAGTGGCGCAGGTACCAGGGTCCGCGGAAGAGGTCGGAGGCCCGCAGCAGTCCGACCTGGCGCCACTCCTCGCTGCTGGCCATCCGTCGCCTCGAGATCCACCGCCAGGTCCGGCTGCGCAGGCTTCGTCCCGCCGTTGGGGAGGTTGATCAGGCGGTCGTTGAGCGCGCGGGAGAGGGCCACGAAATCGGCGTCGTCGTGGTTGCTGCGGTTCGCCGCCTCGTACAGCTCCTCGGCCAGCGTCTCCTGCGCCGCACGCACCTGGGCGAGCTCGAGCTGGCACTGGCGCAGTGCCTCGCGCAGCTGCTGGGCGCTGTCCGGATCTGCGACCACAACACCAGCTCCATCGTTTCCGAGTGACGCGGACGGCGAGCATGGTGGCAGCGCAGCCGGCCCTGAGATACCGCAAACCGGCGCGACGATAACACAGCGGACCGCGTCCTCAGCTGCACCGTGCGGGGGGTGCCCAGGGCGCCGATCCCGGTCGCCGTCCCCGCTGGAAGTCCGCGATTCTCCGACCCGCGGGACCGTCTGGTTGGATCGGGCGCATGAGCAGCATCGCCATCATCGTCGTCATCGTCGCGGCCATCCTGGTCGTGGGCCTGGTGGTCGGCCTGGTCGCCCTCGTCCGTGGCCGTCGTCAGCCCTCGTCGCGCACCGTGCCACCCGCTGCGCCCAGCGGCACGATCACCGAGGAGGCTCCGCCGGCCGCGCCCGAGGAGCCGGCTGCTCCGGTCCCGACCCTCGAGCGCCCGGAAGGTACGGCGGGCCGGCTGGTCCGCCTGCGCCAGCGGCTTGCCCGCTCGCAGGGAACGATGGGCCGTGCCCTCCTCGCCCTGCTGTCGCGGGACCGTCTCGACGAGGACACCTGGGAGGAGATCGAGGACACCCTGATCACCGCCGACGTGGGGGTCGCGCCGACCCAGGAGCTGGTCGAGCGGCTGCGCACGCGGATGCGGGTGGAAGGGGTCGAGGCCACCAGTGCGGCGACCGTGCTGCACGAGGAGCTGCTGGCCCTCGTCGACCCGACGATGGACCGGCGGATCGCCGTGACCGGGGCCGACGGCAAGCCGGGAGTCGTGCTCGTGGTGGGCGTCAACGGCTCCGGGAAGACCACCTCGGTCGGCAAGCTCGCCCGCGTGCTCGTCGCCCAGGACAAGACGGTCGTGCTCGGCGCGGCCGACACGTTCCGTGCCGCGGCGACCGAGCAGCTCAGCACCTGGGGGGAGCGGGTCGGAGTCGACGTCGTCACCGGCCCCGAGGGCAGTGACCCTGCCAGCGTGGCCTTCGAGTCCGTGCGCGCCGGCGTGGACCGGGGCGTCGACGTCGTGGTCGTCGACACGGCCGGCCGGCTGCAGAACAAGGCCGGCCTGATGGACGAGCTCGGCAAGGTCAAGAGGGTCGTCGAGAAGCAGGCGCCGGTCACCGAGGTCCTGCTCGTCCTCGACGCCACCACCGGTCAGAACGGGCTGGTGCAGGCCCGCGTCTTCCGTGACGTCGTCGACGTCACCGGCATCGTGCTCACCAAGCTGGACGGCTCGGCCAAGGGCGGGATCGTGGTGGCCGTGCAGCGAGAGCTCGGCGTGCCCGTCAAGCTCGTCGGCGTGGGCGAAGGGGCCGACGACCTGGCCCCGTTCGACCCCGAGACCTTCGTCGCGGCACTGCTCGACGAGTAGGACCGACCAGGGGGCTGGGTCAGGCGGCGACGCCGTGCAGGACGAACTCGACGAGACGGTCGAGCTCCTCGGTCGGCGGCATCTCCTGGCCGGTGACGGCACGCATCGAGACGAGGCTGCCGAGGAACTGGACCACGGCGGCGACGGGGACGTCCGCGCGGACCTCGCCGCGCTCGATGGCCCGCTCGAAGACCCGGGCCGCTCCCCGCTCCGCGCGGGCGTTGGCCTCGCGGTAGAGCGTGGCGATGCGCTCGTCGCGCATCGACTCCTTGATCGTGGTCCGGACGTAGTCGGTGCCTGCCGGTGAGTTCACGAACGTGAGCACGCCGGCGTACATGGCGCGCAGGTCCTCGCGGATCGAACCGGTGTCGGGCGTCGGCATCTCGTCGCGGTAGAGCTGCTCCATCGCCGCCACCGCAAGGTCCTCCTTGCGGGACCACCGCCGGTAGACGGTCGCCTTGCCGACTCCGGCGTTGCTGGCGACCTCGTCGACGGTCATGCTGTCGAAGCCGCGCAGCAGGATCAGCGACGACGCTGCGGCCAGGATGCGGCCGTCGGCGCCGGGGTCGCGAGGACGCCCGCGCTTGCGTCGGGGTTTGGGCGTGGGTGTAGCGCTCACTGTTGCCCCCACGATCCTCGCCTCCACGCCGTTGAGCATAGGTTTCGCCGCTCGCCTCTCGGGGCGTTTTCCGGAATCGGTGGATTTCACCCGGGCGTAACACAACTGGTCGATGTGTGACATCGCCGAAACATCCTCCGCGGACCGCTGAAACCTGCACCCCGCATTGTTCTGCCCACTGGGGGCCATGACGTTCGACAACGCGGTCTTTGACGTGCGCGGCCCCGCTGCTTCTCACTCACCAATGGAGGTTCCATGGACGGCTATTACGCCTGGATGCTCGTCGCCACGGCATTCGTGCTGATGATGACGACCCCTGGCCTGGCGTTGTTCTACGGGGGTATGACCCGCGCCAAGTCCGTGCTCAACATGATGATGATGTCGTTCGTCGCGATGGGCGTCGTCGGCATCATCTGGGCGCTCTGGGGGTGGTCGATGTCCTTCGGGGGCGACGGCACGTTCTTCGCCAACCCGTTCACGCTCTTCGGTCTCAAGGACGTCCCCACCGACACGTACATCTCGGTGATGTTCCAGCTCACCTTCGCGGTCATCACCGCGGCGCTGATCAGCGGAGCGATCGCCGACCGGGTCAAGCTGTCTGCGTGGTTCGTCTTCCTGCCGCTGTGGGTGACGCTGTCCTACTTCCCGCTGGCGCACATGGTGTTCAGCTGCACGCCCGACGCGCTGATCTGCTCGAAGATCGGCGCCCAGGACTACGCAGGTGGCACGGCGGTGCACATCAACGCCGGTGTGGCCGGCCTGGTGCTGGCCCTGGTCATCGGCAAGAGGGTCGGCTTCAAGCGCGACCCGATGCGTCCGCACAGCCTGCCGCTGACCATGATCGGTGCCGGCCTGCTGTGGGTGGGCTGGTACGGCTTCAACGTGGGCTCGATCGTCTTCGGTGACGACTGGAGCACCGCCAAGGGCACGGCCGCGAACCTCGCGCAGTTCTACAGCGAGACCGGGCGCACGTTCGCCAACACCACGCTCGCCACCATGGCCGCGCTGCTGGGATGGCTGCTGATCGAGCGGTTGATGCACGGCAAGGCCACCACCCTGGGTGCCGCGTCCGGCATCGTCGCGGGTCTGGTCGCCATCACGCCCGCCTGTGGAGCCGTCAACGTGTCCGGCGCCATCGCCATCGGTGCCATCGCCGGTGGGGTCTGTGCCTGGGCCGTCGGGTTGAAGTACAAGTTCAACCTCGACGACTCGCTCGACGTGGTGGGTGTCCACCTCGTCGGCGGCATCATCGGAACGATCCTGATCGGCCTGTTCTCCACCTCCGAGGGTGCGGGCGGCGTCGACGGACTGTTCTACGGAGGTGGCTTCGCGTCGCTGGGCGACCAGACCCTGGGCGCCCTGACCGCCATCGCCTGGTCAGGCATCGCCACGCACGATCATCGCGTTCGCCATCAAGTTCACGATCGGCTGGCGCATCGACGAGGAGGACGAGGTCAACGACGGCATCGACCTCTCCCAGCACGGTGAGTCGGCCTACGACTTCGCCTCCCTGGGTGGCGGGTCCACGGGGATCATCCCGTCTCCCGGCGCCGCCGCCTCGCAGTCCACCGCCGAATCGAGAGGAGTCAACGCATGAAGCTCGTGACCGCGGTCATCAAGCCGCACAAGTGGGAAGAGGTCCGTGCCGCTCTCGAGGCCTTCGGGGTC
Organism: uncultured Actinomycetota bacterium; assembly: GCA_963797525.1. GTDB lineage: Bacteria > Actinomycetota > Actinomycetes > Propionibacteriales > Nocardioidaceae > Marmoricola. Next base: position 906,616 of record CAWCPT010000014.1, on the reverse strand, counting down.
ACCGGGATGACGGTGAGCGAGGTCAGCGGCTACGGACGCCAGAAGGGCCACACCGAGGTCTACCGTGGTGCGGAGTACGACATCGCCCTGGTGCCGAAGATCCGCATCGAGATCATCGTGGACGACGCGGACGTCGAGGACGTCGCCGGGATCGTGGTCAAGGCCGCGCAGACCGGGCGCATCGGCGACGGCAAGGTCTGGGTCTCACCGGTGGAGAGCGTCGTACGCGTGCGCACCGGCGACAAGGACGAAGCCGCCATCTGACGATCCCGTCGTCGCACGACAGACCGCCCGCGGTCGCGTCCCCCATGTCTGACATGTGGGACGTGCCCGCGGGCGTCGTGCGTCCACGACAGGGTGTGCGGCCATGGCCACCCTCACCCTGGCTCCAGTCCGCCTTCCCCTCGCCCACGTCGGGGCGATCGACACCGGCGACACCGCCTGGCTGCTCGCCGCGTCCGCGCTCGTGCTGCTGATGGCGCCGGGTCTGGCGCTCTTCTACGGCGGGATGGTGCGCTCCAAGAGCGTCCTGAACATGATGATGATGACCTTCGGCGCGCTGGCGGCGATCCTGGTCCTCTGGGTGCTCGTGGGCTACTCGCTCGCGTTCGGCGACGACGTCGGTGCCGGACTGCTGGGCGACCCGCTGCAGCACCTGGGGCTGCAGGACCTGGTGTCGCCCGACGCCGACACCTGGCTGACGGTCCCGGTGATCCTGTTCGCGGTCTTCCAGGGGTTGTTCTGCGTCGTGACCGGCGCCCTGGTCTCGGGCGCCATCGCCGACCGGGCGCGGTTCGGCGCCTGGATCGTGTTCGTCTCGCGTCTGGACGCTGCTCGTCTACGCCCCGGTCGCCCACTGGGTCTTCGACCTGAGCCGCGACGGCCACGCCGGCGGCTGGCTGGTCAACCGGGTCGGCACCATCGACTTCGCCGGCGGGATGGCGGTGGAGATCTGCTCCGGCGCCTCCGCGCTGGCCCTCGCCGTGGTGCTCGGCGCGCGGGTGGGCTTCGGCAAGGACGCCATGCGCCCGCACAACCTGACCCTGGTGATGCTGGGCGCCGGACTGCTCTGGTTCGGGTGGTACGGCTTCAACGCCGGATCGGCCCTGGGTGCGAACCACGCGGCCGCCGTGGTCTTCACCACCACCACCTGCGCGGGTGCCTCCGGGGCGATCGGCTGGCTGACCCTCGAGCGCTTCCGCGACGGCCACGCGACCACCCTGGGCGCAGCGTCCGGCATGGTCGCCGGACTCGTGGCGATCACGCCGAGCGGCGGGTCGGTCACGCCGCTCGGTGCGCTGGCGATGGGGCTGGTGGCCGGTGTCGTCTGTGCCCTGGCCGTCGGGCTGAAGTACCGCTGGCGCTACGACGACTCCCTCGACGTCGTCGGGGTGCACCTGGTCGGCGGGCTGGTGGGCACGGTCGGCATCGGCATCCTCGCGACTGCGGCGGCCCCCACTGGTGTCGACGGCCTGCTCTACGGCGGCGGGGTCGACCAGCTGGGTCGCCAGCTCCTCGGAGCGGCCGTCGTGCTCGGCTACGCCTTCGTCGTCTCCGGGGTGATCGCCTGGGTGGTCGACCGGCTGATGGGGTTCCGCATCGAGGAGGAGCACGAGGTCAGCGGGATCGACCTGGTGGTGCACGCCGAGACGGCGTACGACCTGCACGCCACGGCGGGTTCGCGCACCGGCGCAGGCCTCAACGCGCCGAAAGCGACAACCGGACCGTTCGCCCGCCCGGGTGCGGCCGACTGAGAGAGTGGCGACATGAAGATCGTGACCGCGGTGATCAAGCCGCACAAGTGGGAGGAAGTCCGCACCGCGCTCGAGGGTGTCGGGATCACCGGCATGACCGTGAGCGAGGTCAGCGGTTACGGCCGGCAGAAGGGCCACACCGAGGTCTACCGCGGCGCGGAGTACGACGTCGCGCTGGTCCCCAAGGTCCGGCTCGAGATCGTGCTCGACGACGCCGACGTCGAGGCGGTCACCGAGGCGATCGTCGCTGCCGCCCAGACCGGCCGGATCGGCGACGGCAAGGTCTGGGTCTCCCCGGTCGAGAGCGTCGTCCGCGTCCGCACCGGGGACCGCGACCAGTCGGCCATCTGAGGGCGATGACCAGGCGATGACCGGGACCGAGCGCGATGACCGCAGCAGAGCGGGCCGAGCGCACGCGCGTCGCCGACGAGCTCTGCACCAAGGCGTTCGAGTCCGCGGGCTGCCCGGAGACGGGAGTCGCGCTGGTCGCGGTCGGTGGCTACGGCCGGCAGGAGCTGGCGCCGTTCAGCGACCTCGACGTGGTGCTCGTCCACGACGCGGCGGTGGAGGTCGGGGAGTGGGCCAGCCAGATCTGGTACCCGCTCTGGGACTCCGGAGCCGACATCGACCACTCGGTGCGCACCGTCGAGGAGGTGCTCGAGCAGGCTGCCGCCGACCTGCGCGTCGCGACCGGCATGCTCGATGCGCGCCACCTCGCCGGTGACCCCAACCTCACCCTGCGGATGCGGACCGCCGTGTCGAACCAGTGGCGTCGTGACGCCAGGACGCGGCTCGAGGAGCTCCGCGAGATGGTCACCGAGCGCGGTCGCCTGACCGGAGAGCTCGCGCACGCCTCCATCCCGGACCTGAAGGACTCCGTCGGCGGGCTGCGCGACGCGACGGCGCTCAAGGCGCTGGTCGCCAGCTGGCTGGTCGACGTACCTCACGGTGACCTGGAGCGGTGCCGGGTGGCGCTGCTCGACGTCCGCGACGCACTGCACACCGTCGCCGGACGCGCGACGGATCGCGTGGTGCCGGAGTACTGGCCCGACATGGCGGAGTTCCTCGGACCTGCCCGACGGCACGGCCGTGCAGGTGCACACCCGCAGGCTCGCGCGGAGGATCACCCATCTCAGCCGGCTGGCGTGGCGCCGGGCCGAGGCCGTGCAACGTCGCCCGGACCCGACCGGCCAGCGTCGTCCCAGGCTGGAGCCGATCGCGCCCGGCGTCGCGGTCTCCTACGAGGAGGTCGTCCTCGACCGCGGAGCCTCGCCCGAGTCCGACCCGCTCCTGCTCCTGCGTGCGGCGGCCGAGGCGGCCGAACGGAACCTGCTGCTGGCCCCGGCCACGGCAGCGCGGCTGGTCCGCGAGGGCACACCGCTTCCCGACCCCTGGCCCGACGGCGCCCGGCAGCTGCTGGTCCGGCTGCTGGCGGCCGGGCCCGGGTTGCTCGGCGTCTGGGAGACGCTCGACGAGACCGGGGCGCTCGAGCAGATCCTGCCCGAGTGGGAACGGGTGCGGCTGCTGCCGCACGCATCGGTGGTGCACCGGTTCACCGTCGACCGGCACATGGTGGAGGCGTGCATCGAGGCATCGACGCTGATCCGCCGCGTGGCCCGTCCCGACGTGCTGATGGTGGCGGCGCTGCTGCACGACATCGGCAAGGGCCAGCTGACCGAGCACTGCGTGGCTGGTGAGCCGCTCGCGCGCGAGATCGCCGAGCGCATCGGCTTCGACAAGCGTGAGGTCGACCTGATCGGCGACCTGGTGCGCTGGCACCTGCTGCTGCCCGAGACCGCCACCACCCGCGACCCGGACGACCCCGCGACGCTGGCGCTGGTCGTCTCCAAGGTGGCTGACCGCGAGGAGCTCGAGCTGCTGGCGGCGCTGACCGAGGCAGACGCCAGGGCGACCTCGGAGAAGGCCTGGACCAACTGGCGCGCATCGCTGGTCCGCACGCTCGTACGCCGGGCCGCTGCCGCGCTCTCCGACGAGCCGGTGCCCGACGACGACAACGCCGAGATCGAGCTGCCGGAGCGGATCAGGCAGGACCCCGACAACGTCTCGGTGATCGCGAGCGACCCCGAGGACGGCTCACCGGACGGCTCGCGGGTCACCGTCGTCTCACGCGACCGGATCGGCCTGCTCGCCGACGCGGCCGCCATGCTGGCGCTGCAGCGGGTGTCGGTCCGGGCGGCTCGCGCCTGGACCCAGGACGGGTTCGGCATCTCGGTCTGGGACGTGGCCGAGACCGGGCTCGACGACATCCTGCTGCGCCAGCGCCTCGAGGCGATCGTCGACAAGCGCATCGACGCCACCGAACGGCTGAGCCGGGTGACGCCCGTCAAGCTGGAGCCGACGGTCGCCGTACGGCCCGAGGCGTCGCCGAGCGCGACGGTGATCGAGGTCCGCTCGGCCGACCGGCCCGGCCTGATCCACGTCGTCTGCGCGGCGCTGGCCCGCCTCGACATCTCGGTCCGCTCGGCGCACGTGTCCACGCTGGGCCCCCAGGCGGTGGACGTCTTCTACGTCCAGGAGGCCTCCGCGGGCGCCCTCTCCGAGGAGCGCGCAGCCTCGGCCGCGCATGCCGTGCGGCAGGCGCTGGTGGACACGTTCGCTCCCTCGTGACCACCGGCTGTGCTTCCAGATGAGGCCTCGGCGCGGGCTGCGGCTACTCTTGTAGACTGGTCCTGACCATCGGCCCCTGAGGAACAACACACGTGTTCGCCACGCTCTCTGATCGACTCTCCGACACCTTCAAGAACCTGCGCGGCAAGGGGAAGCTCTCCGAAGCCGACATCGACGCCACCGGGCGCGAGATCCGCTTGGCGCTGCTCGAGGCGGACGTCGCGCTGCCCGTGGTCAAGGACTTCGTCGCAGCCGTCAAGGAGCGCGCCCGTGGCGCCGAGGTCAGCCAGGCGCTGAACCCGGCCCAGCAGGTCATCAAGATCGTCAACGAGGAGCTCGTCGCGATCCTCGGCGGCGAGACCCGGCGGCTCCGGTTCGCGAAGACGCCGCCCACCGTGATCATGCTCGCCGGCCTCCAGGGCGCCGGCAAGACGACTCTCGCCGCGAAGCTCGCCCTCTGGCTCAAGGACCAGGGCAAGAGCCCGATGCTGGTGGCCGCCGACCTGCAGCGCCCCAACGCCGTCAAGCAGCTCCAGGTCAACGGCGAGCGCGCCGGGGTCACCGTCTACGCCCCCGAGCCGGGCAACGGCGTCGGCGACCCGGTCGCCGTCGCCCGCGACGCCATCACGGAGGCCAGGCGCACCCTGCACGACGTGGTCATCGTCGACACGGCCGGCCGCCTCGGCATCGACGAGGAGCTGATGAAGCAGGCGTCCGACATCCGCGACGCGGTGACGCCGGACGAGATCCTCTTCGTCGTCGACGCGATGATCGGCCAGGACGCGGTCAACACGGCCCAGGCGTTCCTCGACGGGGTCGGGTACGACGGCGTCGTACTCACCAAGCTCGACGGTGACGCCCGCGGTGGCGCCGCGCTCTCGATCGCCCAGATGACGGGCAAGCCGGTGATGTTCGCCTCCAACGGCGAGAAGCTCACCGACTTCGACCTCTTCCACCCCGACCGGATGGCCTCGCGCATCCTCGACATGGGTGACCTGCTCACCCTGATCGAGCAGGCCGAGAAGACCTTCGACGCCGACCAGGCCGCCAAGGCCGCGGCCAAGCTGCAGGGCCAGGGCGGGGAGTTCACCCTCGACGACTTCCTCGAGCAGATGCAGCAGGTCCGCAAGATGGGCTCGCTGTCCAAGATGCTCGGGATGCTGCCGGGGATGGGCCAGTTCCGCGACCAGCTGGAGAACTTCGACGAGCGCGAGATCGACCGGATCCAGGCGATCATCCAGTCGATGACCCCGGCCGAGCGGGCCAACCCGAAGATGATCGACGGCTCGCGCCGCGCCCGCATCGCCAAGGGCTCCGGGCGTCAGGTCAGCGACGTCAACCAGCTCGTCGACCGGTTCTTCGAGGCCCGCAAGATGATGATGCAGATGGCTCGCGGCGGTGCCCCTGGCATGCCCGGCGCGCCCGGGATGGGCCTCGGCAAGAAGGCCAAGGGACGCCAGGCGCCCCAGCAGAAGAAGGCCAAGGGCAAGCGCGTCTCCGGCAACCCCGCCAAGCGCGCCCTGCAGGAGTCCGGCGCCTCCGAGAAGCCCGCCGCCGCCTCGGGCAGCGCCTTCGGCCTCGGCGACGGCCAGGGCATCCCGGACGACTTCGACCCCAGCCAGCTGCCGGACCTGTCGAAGTACCTGAAGTAGGCAGCTCGCAGGTTGGACGGTTTCCCAGGTTAAGAAGGGAAACCGCCTCTTCACCCAGGTTGCGCCCTGGGTGAAGTGGCAGATCGGGTTCTTAACCTGGGAAACCGTCTCCCGGTCAGCGCGCGAGCTGCTCCCCGGCGGCGGTGAGTGCAGCCAGGCCGGCGTCGAGCTCGTCATGGGTGGGCCAGCCGTAGCCGAGCCGGAAGTGTCGGTCGTCGAGCTCGAACCAGTGTCCGGGGCCGACGTAGGTGCCGTGCTCGGCGAGCAGCGTGCGGTGGAACCCCGGGGCGTCGACCTCGACCTCGTCGCGGAAGCGCACCAGCCCGACGACACCGCCGGAGGGCCGGACCCACTCGAAGAGGCGGTGCCCCCGGATCCACGTGTCGACGGTCTCCAGTCGGGCCCGCACGTCGTCCAGGATCGGGCCGAGGAGCCGGTCGTGCTGGGAGAGGACCCGCCCCGCGATGTGCTCGTCGATCGTGGCCCCGCAGATGACGGACTGCTCCTTGGCCGCGAGGAGGGTCACCTGCAGCTCCGGGTCGGTGGTGAGCGCCCAGCCGACACGCAGGCCCGGGAGACCGTAGGCCTTCGACATGGAGGCCACGCTGATCACGCGGGGGCCCAGCGTCGCGGCGACGGGCAGTCGGGCCCCGTGGGTCAGGTCGGCGTACGTCTCGTCCACGAGCAGTACGGCGCCGGCCGACTGGCTGATCTCCACGAGCGCACGCAGGTCGTCCTCGCCGAGCACCGTGCCGGTCGGGTTGTGCGGGACGGTGACGCTGAGCAGCTTCGTCCGGCCGGGCTGCACGCGGCGACGTACCGCCTCGACGTCGAGGGCCCAGCCGTCCTCGTAGCGCAGGTCGATGATGTCGAGGTCCGCGCCGATCGCCCGCGGGGTCTCGAGGTTCGTGGCGTAGTTGGTGCGTACGACGACGAGGTGGTCGCCCGGTTCGAGCAGTGCCGTCGCCGTGCAGAACAGCGCGCTCGCGGCCCCGGGTGTCACGAGCACGTCGTCCGGGGTGAGTCCTGAGTGCGCCGCCAGGTGCTCACGGAGCAACGGGTCACCGAGGTGGTCCCCGTAGCAGAGCACCAGCTCGTCGAGGTCCAGCTCGAGGCCGAGGTCGGAGAGACGCCGGTCGCTCACCGAGCTCTCGGAGAGGTTGTTCGTGATGGTCGAGTAGCCGAGCTGCTCGGGCGACTCGATCTCGATGGGCATCCGCCGATAGCGCATGAGGCAGCGTGGCACGTCCACGACGCGGCCGGAACCGCCCGGAGCGCGGTAGTAACGTCCCGGCCATGGCTGCACAGCGATTCCGGGGACCGGTGCTTCCCGACGGTGAGGCGCGCGACCTGTACGTCGTGGACGGGACCGTCACCTACGAGGCCCAGGCGGGTGCCGAGACCGTCTCGGAGGGGTGGATCGTGCCGGGGCTGGTCGACGCCCACTGCCACCTCGGGCTCGACGACGACGGCGCCGATCAGCGACGAGGCGACCGAGCAGCAGGCGATCGACGACCGCGACGGGGAGCGCTGCTCATCCGTGACTGCGGCTCGGCGGCCGACACCTCCTGGATCCACGAGCGCGAGGACCTGCCGCGGCTGATCCGGGCCGGCCGGCACATCGCCCGCACGAAGCGCTACATCCGCAACTACGCCCACGAGGTCGAGCCCGACGAGCTGGCGGCGTAGTCGCGCAGGAGGCCCAGCGCGGCGACGGCTGGGTCAAGCTCGTCGGCGACTGGATCTCGCGCGAGGAGGGCGACCTCGCTCCGTCGTTCCCGCCCGAGGCGTTCGCGGAGGCGATCCGGGTGGCGCACGAGCACGGCGCCAAGGTGACCGCCCACTGCTTCGGCAACGAGGTCCTCGCCGGCCTGCTCGACGCCGGCATCGACTGCATCGAGCACGGCACCGGTCTCTCCACGGACCTGGTCGACCAGATGGTCGCGGGCTCGGTGGCGCTGGTCCCGACGGTGATGCAGCTCGACAAGTTCCCGCTGTACGCCGAGGCGGGCGGCGCGAAGTTCCCCGACTACGCCGACCACGATGACCGACCTGCACGCCCGGCGACGGGACACGATCATGGCCGCCCACGAGGCGGGTGTCGCCATCTACGCCGGGTCGGACGGTGGCGGCGTGACCCGGCACGGCAACCTGTCCGGCGAGGTGGTCGCCCTGGCCGGGATCGGGATGACTCCGGAGCAGGCCCTCGGCGCCGCCTCGTGGCGGGCGCGCGAGTGGCTCGGGCTCGACGGCTCGCTCGCGGAGGGCACCACCGCCGACTTCGTGGTCTACGACCGGGACCCGCTCGAGGACCTGTCGGTGCTGGCGACCCCGAAGCGGATCGTGCTGCGGGGAAGCGTTGTCGGCTAGCTCGTCGCGGGGCCCCGATCCGCGCGTCGTCGACGAGCTGCGCGCCGCCGGGCTGCGTCTTCGCCGAGGAGGAGGCCGCGCTGCTGCAGGCGGAGGCCACGGACGCCGCGGGCACCTGGAGCTCATGGTCGCCCGGCGGGTGCTCGGTGAGCCGCTGGAGCAGATCCTGGGCTGGGCGGAGTTCTGCGGGCTGCGGATCCGGGTGCTGCCCGGCGTCTTCGTGCCGCGCCGGCGCACGGAGAGGCTCGTCGAGCTGGCCCGCACGCTGCTCCCGTCCGACCACACCCCGGTGGTCGTCGACCTGTGCTGCGGATCGGGGGCGATCGGGGTCGCCGTCGCGGACGGCGTACCGGACCTCGAGCTGCACGCCGCCGACGTCGACCCCGATGCGGTCGCCTGTGCCCGGCTCAACGTCACCAGGGGCCAGGTGCACGAGGGCGACCTGTACGACGCCCTCCCGCGCGACCTCGCGGGCCGGGTCGACCTGCTGCTGGTGAACGCGCCCTACGTGCCCACCGACGAGATCGCGATGATGCCCTCCGAGGCGCGGCTGCACGAGCACCACGTGGCCCTGGACGGAGGAGCCGACGGGGTCGAGGTCCACCGCCGGGTGGCGGCGGGCGCTCCCGGATGGCTGACGCCCCGGAGGGAGCCTGCTGATCGAGACCAGCCGCTACCAGGCCGACGACAGCGCTCGGGCCTGCGCGGAGGCGGGGTTGTCGGTGGCGGTCGTCGGCCCCGACGACCAGGGGATGGTCGTCGTACGCGCGATTTCGGAGCCGGGCGGGTCATCTGGCACAATGTCTGGCTGAGCCGTACGCCGGCCGGACCCTCTCATCCGGACTGCGAACGCCCACCGGATCTTTCCGCACCTGGCCCCACCGGGAAGCGCGGGATCCACCACTACACACTCGCAAGGAGACACCACACACGTGGCCGTCAAGATTCGTCTGAAGCGCATGGGCAAGATCCGTCAGCCGTACTACCGCGTCGTCGTCGTCGACGCCCGCAAGAAGCGGGACGGCCGGGTCATCGAGGAGATCGGCAAGTACCACCCCAAGGAGGAGCCCTCGTTCATCGAGGTCGTCTCCGACCGGGCGCAGTACTGGCTCGGCGTCGGCGCGCAGCCGTCCGAGGCCGTTGCCGCACTGCTCAAGGTGACCGGTGACTGGCAGAAGTTCAAGGGCCTCCCGGGCACCGAGGGCACGCTGCGGACCAAGGAAGCCAAGCGCGACAAGCAGGAGCTGTTCAACGAGGCCCTCAAGGACGCCGCCAACGAGCCCAAGGGCGACGCGGTGACCAAGAAGAAGTCCGCGCCGAAGAAGATGGCGGAGTCGACCACCGCCGACGAGAGCGCCGCGAAGGCCCCCGAGAAGAAGACCGAGGCGCCTGCCGCCGAGGCCGCCCCGGAGACCCCCGCCGCCGAGGAAGCCCCCGTGGAGACGCCGGCCGACGAGTCGCCCGTCACCAACGAGACCGCTGCCGACGCCGACGTCGCCGCTGCCGAGAAGACCGACGCCTGATGCTGGCCGACGCCCTGGAGCACCTGGTCCGCGGGATCGTGGAGCACCCGGACGACGTCTCGGTGCGCGACAAGCAGCTGCGCCGAGGGTCGATCCTCGAGGTGCGCGTGCACCCGTCCGACCTCGGCAAGGTGATCGGCAGGGGTGGCCGTACGGCGACCGCCTTCCGCACCGTGGTCAGCTCGCTGGCCGGCCGAGGCGGTGCACGCATCGACTTCGTGGACGTCGACCGCCAGCGCTGATCGCCCGGGTCCGGTTTCCCAGGTTAAGAAGTGAAACTGCCTCTTCACACAGGGAGCAACCTGTGTGAAGAGGCAGTTTGGGTTCCTAACCTGGGAAACCGGCAACCCTGCCGGACCGCATGAACGGAGTGGGTGTGGTGGAGGAGACGGTCGTCGTCGGGCGGGTCGGGCGTGCCCTTGGCCTGCGCGGTGAGCTCTTCGTGGAGCCGCTGACCGACGAGCCGGGGCGCCGGTTCGCGGGTGGCGAGACGCTGCTCACCAGCACGGGCTCGCTGACGGTGGCCGGTTCGCGGATCCACTCGGGCAAGCTCGTGGTCCGGTTCGAGGAGATCGCCGACCGCAACACCGCCGACGCCGCCCGCGGGACCGAGCTCAGCTGCCGCGTCGACCCGGCCGAGCGCCCCGAGGATCCCGAGGAGTTCTACGACCACCAGCTCGTCGGGCTGCGGGTCGAGACCGTCGCCGGCGAGCTGGTCGGCGAGCTCGCCCGGGTCGAGCACAACGCCGCGCAGGACCTCCTGGTGATCACCACCCCCGAGCGCGAGGTGCTGTTCCCGTTCGTCACGGCGCTGGTGCCCGAGGTCGACGTCGCAGGTGGCCGGATCGTGGTCGACGACCGTCCGGGCCTGCTGAGCGAAGAGCTCTGAGCCGTGCGCGTCGACGTCATCTCGATCTTCCCCGAGTACCTCGCCCCGCTCGACCTCTCGCTGCCCGGCAAGGCGCAGCAGACCGGCCTGCTCGACGTACGCGTGCACGACCTGCGGCAGTGGACGCACGACCGGCACCGCACCGTCGACGACACGCCGTACGGCGGCGGCGCCGGCATGGTGATGAAGCCGGAGCCGTGGGGCGAGGCGCTGGACGCGGTGGCCGGCGACGGGCGGCCGACGCTCGTCGTACCCACCCCCTCCGGGGAGCCGTTCACGCAGGCGGTCGCCGCCGAGCTGGCGCAGCGTGATCACCTCGTCTTCGCCTGCGGCCGCTACGAGGGGATCGACCAGCGGGTGATGGACGAGGCAGCCACCCGGATGGAGGTGCGCGAGCTCTCGATCGGCGACTACGTCCTCAACGGCGGTGAGGTCGCCGCCCTGGCGATGCTGGAGGCGGTCGTGCGGCTGCTCCCGGGCTTCATGGGCAACGCGGAGTCACTGACCGAGGAGTCCTACGCCGACGGGCTGCTCGAGTACCCCGTCTTCACCAAGCCCGCCGAGTGGCGCGGGCACACCGTGCCCGAGGTGCTCCTCTCCGGCGACCACGCGCGGATCGCCGACTGGCGTCGCTCGGAGTCCGTACGCCGCACCGCCGAGCGCCGACCCGACCTGGCCCATGCCTCGCGAGAGGTCGACCTCGGCGCCGTGGTCGGCGCGATCAGCCTCGCCGCCCCCAGCGACGCCGCCGAGCTGTTCACGCTCCAGCGGGCGTGCTGGGTGCAGGAGCAGCAGGCCAACCCGGGCGTGCACATCCCGGCCCTGCACGAGGACTTCGAGGACGTCATGGCCTGGCTCGACGACTGGACGACGCTGGTCGTGCGCATCGGCGGCCGGCTCGTCGGCGCCGTCCGCGGTCGCCAGGAGGGCGAGACCTGGGACGTGGGCCGCGTCATGGTGGCGCCGGACCTGCAGGGTCGCGGCCTGGGGCGGGTGCTGCTCGACGCCATCGAGCAGGCCGCGCCCGACGAGGTCACCGGCTACATGCTGTTCACCGGCGAGCACAGCGAGCGGAACATCCGGATGTACAAGCAGGCGGGCTACCGGCTGCATGGCCCGGACGAGGACGTCCCCGGCGCCGTACGCCTCACCAAGCGCCGCCGATCCGGATAGTCCGTGACGTTTCCGTTGCTTTTTCGCGCGCAGGACGACGGAAACGTCACGGACTATCCGTCTCTCGGGCTGGCTCAGGCGTCGACGAAGCCGTCGAAGGTGACGCCGCGGAAGGCGGCGAGGCGCTCGGCCTCGCTCGCTCAGGTCGGGCAGGGGAGCCCAGGCGTCGACGAGCAGGCGCAGCTTCTTGCCGGACGCGCGCGGACGCCAGGTGCCGAGCACCTCATGGCCGACGAGGACGCCTCCGGGCCGGCCGATCGTGCGCCACAGGTCCTTGCGGTCGGCCTCCCCGGGCACGACGAGCTCACGGTCGCGGGACTGCAGGAACAGGTCGAACGGACCGAGCAGCCTGATCAGCCCGGAGGCGTCTGGCGGTTCGAGCAGGGCGTTGGCGTCCTGCGTCGAGGATGCTCCGCTCCTCACCGGCGACCGTCACCTGCCGGGCGTCCTCGGGCCAGTGCTCCTTGACGTCCTTCACCGCGGCGTCGAGGTAGCCCGCCACCTGCTTGGGCGTCGCCGGACCCAGCAGCCGCGAGCACGCCGCGGATCGGGTCGAGCGACGGATCGACCCGCTTGGCTGGGCCGCGCCAGCCCGGGATGCGTTCCAGCACCGGGGGAGAGGTCCCCGGCTGCAGCTCGAGCCCGCCGCGCAGGGCGGCGAACCGGAACGGCTGCTCGTAGACGTGCTCGGCCCCGCACGGCTCGCACCAGCGCTGGTACGGCGCGGGGAGACGCCGGTTGAGCTCCCCGGAGAGGTCGCCCTTGACGGTGGGACGGGTGACCACCGCCCGCATCTCGTCAGCGATCCGGTCGAGCGCGTCGAGCACCGGGATCCCGGCCTTCTTCAGCGGCGCGGACGCGTTGATCACCCGCTTGGCGGCGTCGGCCTCGGAGAGCGGTGCCGTCGACGCGGCGACAGCGGCGGCCTGGGCGCGGCGGTAGGCGTGCGGAGCTCCCCGGAGGGTCCAGGCCGTGAACAGGTCGGCCGGGTCGGGCGTGAACCCGACGCACCTCGAGGGCCCAGAGCGACCCGTCCGGTCCGGTGTCCTGGACACCCAGGTCGAGGATCGCCGCGTCCGTGGAGGCCGAGCCGCTGTCCCGGTCGAGCTGCTGGGCGTGCACGCGGTAGGCGAGCACCTGGTCACGGGTGATCTCCATGAGTGTTGTTCTAGCAGGGGTCGGTGACAGTGCAGCGGGCCAGCGATTTCGCCGTACGCCGGGGGCTGTGGAAGAATCGCTCCTTGGCCCAGCAGCCGCGGTCACCTGCCACAGGGGGACGACCGGTCGGCACCACGCCTGGACCACACCGATCAGCAAACCACCATCCGTGGGTGACCTGTGGCAGTCACGAGGAGACATCATGTCGAACGTCATCGACGAACTGTCCGGCGCCACCAAGCGCGACGACGTGCCCGACTTCCGGGCCGGCGACACCATCAAGGTGCACGTCAAGGTCGTCGAGGGCAACCGCTCCCGCGTCCAGGTCTTCCAGGGCGTGGTGATCAAGGTGCAGGGCTCCGGTGTGGGCCGCACCTTCACCGTCCGCAAGGTCTCCTTCGGCGTCGGCGTCGAGCGCACCTTCCCGATCCACTCGCCCATCTTCGAGAAGATCGAGGTCGTCACCCGCGGTGACGTGCGTCGCGCCAAGCTCTACTACCTGCGCAACCTGCGCGGCAAGGCTGCCAAGATCAAGGAGCGCCGCGAGGGCTGAGACGCTGTCCTCGGAGACGGTGGCTAGGCTCAGCGCGTGACCAACGTGGACGAGGCTTCGGCAGCGCCAGCAGGAGCTGGCGGCCCGAAGGGCAGGAAGTCCGCCAGGAAGTCGAAGAAGCCGATGCCCCTGTGGCAGGAGACCATCCTGCTGCTCGGGCTCGCTCTCGTGCTCGCGATCATCATCAAGAGCCTCTTCGTCCAGGCCTTCTACATCCCGTCGCCCTCGATGGAGCCGCAGTTCGTCAAGAACGACCGGATCCTCGTGCAGAAGGTCTCCTACTGGGGCAGCGCGTCGCCCAGCCGCGGCGACATCGTGGTCTTCGAGGACCCGGGCGGCTGGCTCGACTCCGCCGACTCGGCGACGCCCGGCTCCCCGGTGACCAAGCTGATGGAGAAGATCGGGCTCTACCCGACGGGCGGGCACCTCGTGAAGCGCGTCATCGGCACCGGCGGCGACCGGGTCGTCTGCTGCGACGCCAAGGGTCGGATCACGGTCAACGGCACGGCCTTGAACGAGAAGAGCTACCTGCCCAAGGGCACCGCTCCGTCGCAGGTGAAGTTCGACGTCAAGGTCCCCAAGAACCACCTGTGGATGATGGGTGACAACCGCGGGTTCTCCTACGACTCACGCGGTCACATGGGCGGGCCCGGTGGCGGCTTCGTCGACCAGGACCTCGTCGTGGGCAAGGTGTTCGCGCTGATCTGGCCGTGGAGCCGCGCCGAGTTCATCCATCGCCCCGCCACGTTCGACGACATCCCCGACGCGAAGTGACCCTGCTGCCCCGATGACCTCTCTGCCCCGCGGATCGACCGTACGCCGGGACGCCGGCCTCTACGGCTACGAGCGTGCACTGCGCCGGGCGGGGCTCGCGCCGGTGGCCGGGGTCGACGAGGCGGGCCGCGGAGCCTGCGCCGGCCCCTTGGTCGCCGCGGCGGCGATCCTCCCCGAGGGCAAGGCCGGCATCGTGCCCGGACTGGCCGACTCCAAGCTGCTGACCGCGAAGGCGCGCGAGCGCTGCTACGAGCAGGTCGTGCGCCGGGCCGTGGCCTGGTCGGTCGTGGTGGTCTCGCAGGAGGAGTGCGACCGCCTCGGCATGCACGTCGCCAACGTCGCGGCGCTGCGCCGCTCGCTGGCCCGCCTCGAGCTGCGTCCGGCGTACGTGCTGACGGACGGGTTCCCCGTGGACGGCCTCGAGGTGCCGGGCCTGGCGATGTGGAAGGGCGACCGGGTGGCCGCCTGCATCTCGGCGGCGTCGGTGATCGCCAAGGTGACCCGGGACCGGATCATGTGCGAGCTGCACGAGCAGTACCCGGCGTACGACTTCGCCACCCACAAGGGCTACATCACCGACGAGCACGCCGCCGCGCTGCTCGAGCACGGACCCGAGCCCGGTGCACCGGATGCGATTCGTCAACGTCCGGCGAGCCGCCGGGATCATCGACCCCGAACCGATCAGTCTTGAACCCCAGCTCGAGCTGTTCGACACCCCCGAGAACGCCATCCCCCACCGCCTGCAGGAGGTCTATCCATGAGCGCCGAGGATCTCGAGAAGTACGAGACCGAGATGGAGCTCAACCTCTACCGGGAGTACCGCGACGTCGTCGGGATCTTCAAGTACGTCGTGGAGACCGACCGCCGCTTCTACCTCTGCAACCAGGTGGACGTGAAGGCGCGCACCGAGGCCGGTGACGTCTTCTTCGAGGTCACGCTGACCGACGCCTGGGTCTGGGACATGTACCGCCCGGCTCGCCGCCTCGCCAAGAACATCAAGGTGCTGACCTTCAAGGACGTCAACGTCGAGGAGCTCAGCCACGCCGAGATCGAGCCTCCCAAGGTCTGACCGGGCTGGTCCCCGGGCCTGACCGGCTGCTGTCCACAGGCCCGCCGTCGACCACTCGATCCACAGGGCTGGCCGTGGTCTCGGCCGGGCGTCCGAGCTCTCCGGTGTGCTGCCGCCATGAGCAGAGCACCTCGCAACAAGAGCCTCGGCGCCTACGGCGAGCGCGTCGCCGCCCAGCGCCTCGTCGGCGACGGGATGGTGCTCGTCGACCGCAACTGGCGCTGCGACCTCGGTGAGGTCGACCTGGTCCTGCGTGACGGCGACACCCTCGTGTTCTGCGAGGTCAAGACGCGCACCTCGGCGGCCTACGGCCATCCGCTGGAGGCAGTCGGTCGAGGCCAAGTACGCCCGGCTTCGAAGACTCGCGGCGTGCTGGCTCGAGGAGCACGACGTGCACGCGCGGGACATCAGGATCGACCTGGTCGGGGTGCTGCTCGCCGAGCGCGGTGCGGCCGAGGTCGAGCACCTGCGGGGGGTCGGCTGATGGTGACGACGACCCACACGGTGTCGCTCCAGGGGGCGATCGGCCACGTCGTCGACGTCCAGGTCGACCTGTCCGACGGCCTGATCGGGACCGCCCTGGTCGGACGGCCGGACACCTCGATCACCGAGGCCCGCGACCGGTGCCGAGCCGCCGTGGTGAACAGCGGGTTCACGTGGCCGAACACCCGCCGCACCACGATCCTGCTCTCACCGGCAGACCTGCCCAAGCGCGGCCCGCACTTCGATCTGGCCATCGCGGTGGCGGTCCTGGCCGCCGCCGACAAGGAGTTCCCGCGGTCGTCGCTGAACGGGGCCGCGATGATCGGCGAGCTCACCCTGGACGGACGCATCCGCTGCGTCCCGGGCGTGCTGCCGATGACGATGGCCGCTGCTGCCCGCGGCATCGACACCGTCTACGTGCCCGAGCCGCAGACGGCCGAGGCAGCCATGGTGGCCGGGGTGCGGGTCTTCGGGATCCGCTCGCTGGGCCAGGTGGTGGCGCTGCTCAAGGCTGAGCCCGTACCCCTGGCCCCAGAGGTGGAGCCGATGTCCGGCTCACCGCTGCTCACCTGGCGCGGCGAGGAGCGGCTCGAGGATCTCGACATGGCCGACGTGCTGGGGATGAAGGACGCCCGCTACGGGGTCGAGGTCGCAGCCGCGGGCGGTCACCACCTGATGCTCACCGGGCCCAAGGGGTCCGGGAAGACCACGTTGGCCGAGCGGATCCCCGGGCTGCTCCCCGACCTGGACGACGGCGAGTCCCTCGAGCTCACCGCGGTGCACTCCCTCTGCGGGGCACTGCCGGCGGGGGCCTCGCGGATCGTCCGACCGCCGTTCCGGGCTCCGCACCACTCGGCCTCGCGCACGGGCATCCTCGGAGGGGGCAGCGGCCGCGTTCGACCGGGGGAGGTGAGCAAGGCCCACCTGGGGGTGCTGTTCCTCGACGAGTTCCCGCTGTTCCCGACCGACGTGGTGGAGGCTCTTCGCGAACCTCTCGAGTCGGGGGAGATCTCCATCTCGCGCGGGGAGGAGGACGCGACCTACCCGGCGCGCTCGATGTTCGTCTTCGCGTGCAACCCGTGCCGGTGCGGGGAGTACCACCCCTACGTGCGCGACAACGACTGCACGTGTGGCGAGGTGAAGCGACGCGAGTACCGCCGCAAGATCTCCGGACCGATCGCCGACCGGGTCGACATCACCCGGTTCGTGGAGCCAGTGGCGCGCGAGCAGCAGGGCTCCGGCCCTTCGCTGCCGTTCGACCAGCCCGAGCCGAGCGCGGTCATCCGGGCGCGGGTGGCAGCCGCCCGCGAGCGCCAGCGGCAGCGCTACGCGGGCCAGCCGTGGCGGCTCAACGTGCACGCGCCCGGCCCGATGCTGCGTGACCACTGGCCGCTCACCGAGGGAGCTGCCCTACGACTCGACACCGAGGTGTACGCAGGCAGGCTGACGCGGCGCGGTGCTGTCCGGGTCCACCGGGTCGCCTGGTCCGTGGCCGATCTGGCGGGCGTGGATCGGCCGGGTGTCGACGAGCTCGACGTCGCACTGCGCCTCCGCTCGGCCACGCCGTTGCTGCTCTCCACGGTCACCCGGGCGCCCGTGGCTCCGAGCGAGCCGGCGTGACGGGAGTCAGCGAGGCCGAGCGCCTGGCCCGGGTGCTGCTCTCCAGGGTCGGTGAGCCGGGCGACCCACGGCTCACCGACCTGGTCCACGAGCTGAGTGCCGCGGACCGTGGTGGACAGCCTGCGCCGGCAGGCGGCCGACCGAGAGCTGGGCGAGGACCTCGCCGAGCGGGTCACCACGACCGATCCGGTCGCGGGAGCTCGAGCGCGCCGCCAGGCTCGGCATCCGGTTCGTCGTGCCGGGTGACGAGGAGTGGCCCGCTGCCCTCGACGACCTCACGCTGGCACCGCACCTGCACGAGCGCGGCGGTGTGCCGGTCGGTCTCTGGTGCCGTGGACCGCTGCGGCTCGACGAGGCGACCGAGCAGGGCCGTGGCCGTCGTCGGCTCGCGCTCCGCCACGACCTACGGCGCCGACGTCGCCGGCGACATCGCGGCCACCCTCGCCCGGGAGACGTGGACCGTGGTCTCCGGCGCCGCGTTCGGGATCGACCAGGCCGCCCACCGCGGTGCCCTCGCCAACCGGGGACCGACTGTGGCCGTGCTCGCCTGCGGCGCCGACCGCGCCTACCCGTCGGCCCACCGCAACCTGATCGACTACGTCGCCGACGTCGGCCTGGTGGTCTCCGAGGCGCCGCCGGGGTGCGCGCCGACCCGGATCCGCTTCCTGGCCCGCAACCGCCTGATCGCCGCGCTGAGCCGCGGTGTCGTGGTGGTCGAGGCAGCCGTGCGCAGCGGCGCGCTGAACACCGCGAGCTGGGCCGGCGGGCTCGGGCGCACCGGTGATGGGAGTGCCGGGGCCGGTCACGAGCGCGCCGTCCGCAGGCGTGCACCAGCTGATCCGGGCCCGGGATGCCTTGCTCGTGACCTCGGGGGAGGAGGTGCTCGAGGCCGTGGCTCCGATGGGCAGCTTCACGCTGGTCGAGCCGCGGGAGGCCGAACGTCCACGCGACCGACTGGAGCCACGCGAGCGCCAGGTGCTCGACGCCGTGCCGCTCGTCGCGGGCCGCCGACTCCGCCTCGATCGCCCGCGTCGGCCGGTGTCGCCCACGGCCGCACCAAGGACGCCCTGCTGGCGCTGCTCCGTGCGGGCCTGGTCGAGCACTCGCTGGGTCGCTGGCGGCTGGTCACCGACAGCGACTCACCCTGACCGGGAGTGTGTAGCCTGTGTGTATGGCCCGGGTGAACATCTACCTCCCCGACGACCTTGCGAGGAGAGCCCGCGAGGCCGGGCTCAACGTCTCCGGGGTTGCCCAGGAGGCACTCGAGAGCGAGCTCCGGGTGAAGGATCTCGCGCAGTGGCTCGAGCTCGTACGGTCGGAGCCACCTCTCCGGGGAGTGACCCACGAGGAGGTCATCGCAGCCCTGGACGAAGTCCGGGCCGAGGCAGGGGATGAGTTCCCGCCTGGTTATGACCTGACCAACCCATGAGTCCTCACCTGGTCGTCCTCGACGCCTCTGCGTTCGTCGAGCTGCTCACGGGCGGACCGAGCGCCGAGTGGGTCGGTGACCAGGTCGAGCGTGCCGGTCTCGCCGAGCCCGCGCACTTCAAGGCCGAGGTCCTGTCGGCTGTCGGGCGTCATCATCGGGCCGGCGCAGCATCCACGCAGGCGGTCGAGGACTCGCTGCGCCGGATGATGGACCTGAACGCCCAGGAGCATCAGCTCGACGGCCTTCTGCTGGGAGCCTGGGCGCGGCGGGACAACCTCCGGCTCGCGGACGCGCTCTACGTGGAGCTCGCTGCCCAGCTCGAGACGGTCGTGGTCACCACCGACCGCCGGCTCGCGCACGCCACCTCTCTTGCGGTCGCGCCTCCGGACGAGGGTTCCGAGGTTCGTAGGCTGGATGGATGGAGGAGCTGCCCGAGGCGATGGCGACGGCGCTGGCGGCGTACGAGCGACACCTCTCCTCGGAGCGCAACCTGACCGAGCACACCGTGCGCGCCTACCTCGGCGACGTCGCCGGCATGCTCGAGCACGCGGCCGCGATGGGCCACACCGACCTCGGCTCGCTCGACCTCCGCACCCTGCGCAGCTGGCTGGCCAAGCAGCAGACCCTGGGCAAGGCGCGCTCCACCATGGCCCGGCGCGCCACTGCCGTACGTGTCTTCACGGCGTGGGCGCAGCGCACCGGGCTCGCGAAGAACGACCCGGGCGCCGGGCTGGGCACGCCGAAGGCGCACAAGACGCTGCCCGCGGCGCTGGACGCCGCCGATGCCCGGGCGCTGCTCGAGGCCGCGGCGACGCGGGCCGACGACGGAAGCGCGCTGGGCCTGCGCGACGTCGCGATCCTCGAGCTGCTCTACGCCACCGGGATCCGGGTCGGTGAGCTGTGCGGGCTCGACGTCGACGACGTCGACCGGCAGCGTCGGGTCGTGCGCGTGCTCGGCAAGGGTCGCAAGGAGCGCACGGTGCCGTACGGCGTGCCGGCCGACCGCGCGATCGGTCGCTGGCTCGAGGAGGCCCGCCCGCAGCTGTTCGTGCCGGGCGCAGGAGCCGCGATGTTCCTCGGCGCCCGGGGCGGGCGGATCGACCAGCGTGCCGTGCGCACCCTCGTGCACGCCCGGCTCGCCGACGTGCCCAACGCGCCCGACATGGGGCCCCACGGACTGCGCCACACCGCCGCCACGCACCTGCTCGAGGGCGGCGCCGACCTGCGCACCGTCCAGGAGCTGCTCGGTCACGCGTCGCTCTCGACCACGCAGCTCTACACGCACGTCACCACCGACCGGCTGCGCCAGGCCTACAAGCTCGCCCACCCCCGCGCCTGAAGGGCTGCTCTCAGCGTCGTTGGGCGAGCAGGTCGATGCCGAGGTCGGTGGTGGCCGGCGTGCCGACGTCGGAGAGGACCACCACGGCGCGCCCGGTGCGTTGGTCCAGCCCCAGGTACGACGAGTAGCCGCCTGTCAGGCCGTCGTGCCAGACGATCGTCTGGCCGGTCTGCCAGCGGGAGCTGTGCCAGAAGGTGCCGATCCGGGTGTTGGCCTGACCTGTCGCGGCAGTGGGGTGGAGCGCCGCCATCCCCTGCGCTGTGCCCTTCAACAGGGCGGTCGCCAGGGTGGCCAGGTCACCTGCGGTCGAGACGGCCGCCCCGGCCGGTGCATAGGCGTCGAAGATCCAGTGGCGCGCCGGTAGACCGCTCGCCGTCCTGCCTCCCGCGACGAGAGGATCGCTGGTCTGGATCGCTGTGTGCGTCATCCCGAGTGGCTCGAACAGCCGCGTCCGCATCAGCTCCGGATAGCTCATTCCGGCAGCCGCCGCGACGGCCCGCCCGGCTGCTACGGTGCCCAGGCTGGAGTAGACGTAGCCGTCGCGCGTCGCCAGACTCCCCGAGCGGTGCTCCTCGGTCAGCTGCTCCTGGTGCGAGCCGAGGAAGCTCCCGCCGAGCGGAGCCTTCCAGGCCTGCCCGGCGAAGGGCACCCGGCCCGAAGTCCGCATAGCCCGGCGTGGTGCGTGCCGAGCCGCGCATCGTAACCGTTCCCGCTGCGGAACCGGACAGGTCGGGCAGGTACGTCGAGACGGGAACGTCCATCCGGATCTCGCCACGTCGGACGGAGTCGGCGATGACCAGTCCGGTCATCGCCTTCGTCAGCGTGCCGACCTCCATCGGGGTGTCGGCACGGGCCCCGAGTCCCGCCAGACGCGCTAGGTGCGCCGCACCGAGGTCGATCTCGGCCACCGCCAGGGCGTGGAAGCCGCTCAGCATGCCCGGTCGTGATCGGCCTCGAGCTGTGACAGCAGGCCGGCGTCACCACTCCGCCCCGACGCGAGCCGAGGGGTGAGCACCCAGGACGCCGCGAGGAGGACAGCGGTTGCCACGAGCACCGTCGAGGACGAGTCGACGGAGGCCAGGTACCCGATGGCCAGTAGAGCTCGCCATGGCCAGGACCGTCCAGCTGTTGTCGATCCACCGCCCGGAGGCGAACGACTGCAGAGCCATCACGACGGGGATCGTCACCAGCACGACCGCACGAGAAGCTTGCCCGGCCATCTTCGCGCGAAGGTCGCCGTGTCCCGCCTGGTCAGCGAGCGCCAGTGGCCGTGCCATCCGGTCCGGGCGGTCCTTTTCGACGTCGGCGTGGCGAGGCTTGCCTGACGCTGCCGTGGGGGTCGAACAGGACTCGGGAGGAGCAGCAACGGTCATCGTTCCAGCGTGTGCTCGCCACTGAGGCTTCACAAGGACACAAGGTTGACGATGTCGGCCACCGGCACCGAGGCCTACTGTGGACTGATGGACCCCCGATGAGCGCGCCACGCGTCGTCATCGCGACCTTCGACTCGGCACAGATCCTCGATGTCACCGGACCCCTCGAGGTGTTCTCTAGCGCCACCCGCTTCCTGCCCTCCGTGCAGTACCGAACCGATGTCGTGACAGTGCGCGGCGGCCCTGTGCGGGCGAGCTGTGGCCTGGAGTTCGCCTCGACTGCGATCAGCGAGGTGAGCGGACCCGTCGACACCCTCATGGTGGCCGGCGGTGCCGACATGGAGGCGGCCGTCGCCGACCCAGGAGCTGATCGATCACATCCGGCGGTTGGCGAGTGACGCGCGGCGGGTGACCTCCGTGTGCTCCGGAGCGTTCGTGCTCGCAGCAGCCGGGCTGCTCGAGGGGCGCCGAGCCACGACCCACTGGGCCGAGTGCGGCTGCTCGATGACCAGTACGGCGCGGTCACCGTCGATGTCGACGCGATCTACGTGCAGGACGGAAACGTCTGGACCTCGGCCGGCGTGACCGCCGGGATCGACCTCGCCCTGGCTCTCGTCGCAGAGGACCACGGCCACCAGGCAGCCGCGACGGTGGCCCGACAGCCTCGTGGTCTATCTGCAGCGCTCGGGCGGACAGGCGCAGTTCTCGGCACTTCTCGCCGCCCAGGCGGCGGACAGCCAGCCGGTGCAGGACCTGTTGTCGTGGTTGCGCGACCACCTCACCGAGGACCTGTCTGCTGGCCGCGCTCGCTCGCGCACGTCAACCTCTCCGAGCGGCAGTTCACCCGGGTGTTCAAGGCCGAGGTCGGCGTCGACTGCGGCCGATCACGTGGAGGCGGTCCGGCTGGACTCCGCGTGCCGCTTGCTGGAGACCACGGACCGGACGATCGAACAGGTAGCGCGGACCTGCGGGTTCGGCACCCCGGAGACCATGAACCGCACCTTCCGTCGCCGGCTCGACACCACGCCCGGCGAGCACCGCCACCATTTCCGTGGTCAGGGGTCCTGGACACTGCGGATGCGGCTCGTCTCGTCCGACCACTCGCTTCGCCCGCTGCTCGACCCTCGGGGTGAGGTGTGCCACAAGGGCGACCGAGCACCCGGGCGCAATATGGTTGACTTGTACAAGCATTTGTCACCGAGGCGGGCCGCACGCCTCCTCTCCCGAACCTCCCGAAGGACGCTGCATGTCTTCAGTTCAGTCGACTCCCGCCGAGCCGCTCGCCCCGGTCCCGGAGTCCTCCAAGGCGCTGATCACCGTGGTCGTCCTGTGCTTCGGCGGCCTCAGCGCCTCGCTGATGCAGACCCTGGTGCTGCCCATCCAGGGGGAGCTGCCGCAGCTGCTGCACACCTCCGCTGCCAACGCCTCCTGGGTGATCACCGCGACCCTGCTCGGCGCCGCGGTCGCGATGCCGGTCGCCGGCCGGCTCGCCGACATGTTCGGCAAGCAGCGCGTGCTGTCGGTGAGCGCAGCAGTGCTCCTGGTGGGCTCCGTGATCTGCGCGCTCTCCGACTCGCTGATGCCGATGCTGGTCGGTCGCACGCTCCAGGGGCTGGCGATGGGCTTCATCCCGGTCGGGATCAGCCTGATCCGTGAGGTCACACCCGCCGCACATGACCGGAACCGCGATCGCGTCCATGAGCGCCACCCTCGGTGTCGGCGGCGCCATCGGCCTGCCGCTCTCGGCGTGGGTGGCCCAGGACTTCAACTGGCACGCCCTGTTCTGGATGTCGGCGGGGCTGGCCCTGATCGTCACGATCTCGGTGGTCACCCTGGTCCCGCGCGTGCGGGACGCGGTCGGCGGTCGCCTCGACGTCGTGGGGGTGCTCGGTCTGGCGATCGGTCTGGTCGCCACCCTCGTGGCGATCTCCAAGGGCAACACGTGGGGCTGGGACGACGGCAAGACCCTGGGCCTGCTCGCGGGCGGCATCGTCGTCCTGCTCGTCTGGGGCTGGTACGAGCTCCGCGTCACCGATCCGCTCTGCGACCTGCGCGTCACCGCCCAGGCGCCGGTGCTGCTCACGAACCTCGCCGCGGTGGCGATCGGCTTCGGGATGATGGCGCAGGCGATCGTCGTGCCGCAGCTGCTCCAGATGCCGTCGGCCACGGGCTTCGGGCTCGGGCAGACCATCCTCGAGGCCGGTCTGTGGATGGCTCCGGGTGGGCTGATGATGATGCTCTTCGCGCCCGTCTCCGCCCGGCTGATGCAGACCACCGGCGCCAAGGTGACCCTGATGGTCGGCGCGGGCGTCCTCGGCTCGGGCTACGTCGTCGCCGCCTTCCTGATGCACGCACCGTGGGAGCTCCTGCTGGCGAGCTGCATCACCTCCGCCGGTGTGGGCATCGGCTACGCCGCGATGCCCACGCTCATCCTCGAGGCGGTGCCGATGCGCGAGGCCGCCTCGGCCGTCGGGATCAACGCGTTGATGCGCTCGGTGGGCACCACCGTCGCCTCCGCAGTCATGGCGATGCTGCTGACCGGCTCGACCGAGGACCTCGCCGGCGTTCCGCTGCCCACGGAGGGGGCCTTCCGGCTCTGCTTCGTCGTGGGCGCCGTGGCGGCGTTCGTGGGTGTCGCCATCGCCGCGACCATCCCGCGTGCGCGGGACAGGGCACGGGATGGCGCAGCGGGCGACCCCGTCGTGTCCCACGAGCCGCAGCCGGTCGCCGTGGGCGAGCAGGCCTGACCTCCTCCCTCCCAGGGCAGCAGGCGGATCGGGCCGGCTCCCACCAGGGTCAGCGGGTCGAGGTAGGTCTCGTCCCGGATCAGCCCCCAGTGCAGGCACGCCCGCGGGAAGCAGTGGCTCGACGCCCGTTGCAGGGTGCCGATCACGGCTCCCTTCGCGACCGGGTCGCCGACCCGCACGCTCGCGCTCACCGGCTCGTACGTCGTGCGCAGGCCGCCGTGGTCCACCACCACGACCCCGCGGCCGGCGAGGCCGCCGGCGAACGTGACCGTGCCCGCGAGAGCCGAGTGCACCTGCTGCCCGGCGTGACCGCCGAGGTCGACGCCGCGGTGGCCGGAACCCCACGGGGTGGCCGGCGGGTCGAACCCGTGCACCACCTCGGGCCGCGGCTGCAGCGGCCAGACGCCGTGACGCGCGGGAGCAGGGGAGGATCGCCCACCGCGGGGGCGGCGATCGAGAGCGGCAGAAGGACCAGGACGAGGAGAGGGAGCAGGCGCATCCCGTCAGCGTGCGGGCGGGGAGGGTCCGGGCAGGGGCGTCACTCGTGGGCCTGTGGACCGGGGCTGGTCGCGGGGTGCCTGTGCACGCGAGGTGGCCGGGCCCGGACCGTTTCGACAACCCACCCGCGCCCACCTAGACTGGGGACAGCAACCCGCATGGGTTGACTTCGCACGCTCGTTTCCGTGCCGGACACTGACTTCCTCGGCGTCCGGATCCACGCGGGTGATGGTCCTCAGTCCTGCAACATCGGGGTCGGAGCACACACGGGCGTCAGGGCAGGCCACCCCCACTCGCGTGGGGCCCCTGCAACGAACTGAAAACCGGTTCGTGCGCGCGAGCGTGCACGGACACAACAGGAAAGAAGCAGATGGCAGTCGTCACCATGCGCCAGCTCCTCGAGAGCGGCGTCCACTTCGGGCACCAGACCCGTCGCTGGAACCCCAAGATGAAGCGCTTCATCATGACCGAGCGCAACGGCATCTACATCATCGACCTGCAGCAGTCGCTGTCCTACATCGACACCAGCTACGCGTTCATCAAGGACACCGTGGCCAAGGGCGGCACGATCATGTTCGTGGGCACGAAGAAGCAGGCCCAGGAGGCGATCGCCGAGCAGGCGACCCGCGTCGGGATGCCCTACGTCAACCAGCGCTGGCTGGGCGGCATGCTCACCAACTTCCAGACCGTGCACCAGAGGATCAACCGCCTCAAGGAGCTCGACGACATCGACTTCGACGACGTCGCCGGCTCCAGCCGCACGAAGAAGGAACTGCTCCACATGCGTCGCGAGCAGATCAAGCTCGACAAGACGCTGGGCGGCATCCGCGAGATGAGCCGCACCCCGTCCGCCGTCTGGATCGTGGACACCAACAAGGAGCACCTCGCCGTCGAAGAGGCGCGCAAGCTGAAGATCCCGATCATCGCGATCCTGGACTCCAACTGCGACCCCGACCTCGTCGACTACCCGATCCCGGGCAACGACGACGCCATCCGCGCGGTCGGCCTGCTGACCCGCGTGATCGCCGACGCCGTCGCCGACGGCCTGATCGCACGCTCGGGCTCCAAGACCGAGGGTGACGCCAAGGGCATCGGCACCGACGAGCCGCTGGCCGACTGGGAGCGCGACCTGCTCCAGGGCCAGGAGGGCGAGAAGGTCGAGCAGGCCGCCGTCGCCGCCACCGGTGGCGACACCAAGACCGAGGAGACCCCCGCTGCGGAGGCCACCGGCGCCGCTGCCGAGGCCACCGAGGCCAAGGACGCCGAGAAGGCTGCCGAGGCACCTGCTGCCGAGGCCACCGAGGCTCCTGCCGCCGAGGCCGCTCCGGAGGCTGCTGCCACCGAGACGACCGAGGCTCCCGCCGACGAGGCTGCCCCCGAGGCCGCCGACACCACCGACACCACTGCTGACGCTCCCGCCGAGGACGCAGCGACGACGAAGGAGGACTGAGCGTGGCGATCACCGCCGCCGACGTCAAGAAGCTCCGCGAGCTCACCGGCGCGGGGATGATGGACTGCAAGAAGGCGCTCGAGGAGGCCGAGGGCGACTTCGAGAAGGCCAACGAGCTGCTCCGCATCAAGCTCGGCAAGAAGGCCGCCGCGCGCGGTGCCGAGCGTGAGGCCACCTCCGGCCTGGTCGCCACCTCCGGTGGCGCGCTCGTCGAGCTGAAGAGCGAGACCGACTTCGTCGCCAAGAACGACGACTTCGTCGCGACCGCCCAGAAGATCGCCGACGCGGCCGCCGAGGCCAAGGCCGGCGACATCGACACGCTCAAGGCGGTCCCGCTCGACGGGAAGACCGTCGGCGAGGTCGTCGAGGAGCTCGCGATCACCATCGGCGAGAAGATCGAGCTCGGCAAGGTCGCCTACTTCGACGGCCAGTCCGTGGTCTACATGCACAAGCGGGCAGCCGACCTGCCCCCGGCGGTCGGCGTGCTCGTCGAGTACGACGGCTCCGACGCGGAGGCCGCCCGCGGCGCCGCGATGCAGGTCGCCGCCATGAAGCCGCAGTACCTCACCCGCGACGAGGTCCCCACCGACGTCGTGGAGAAGGAGCGGTCCATCGCGGAGGCCACCTCGCGCGAGGAGGGCAAGCCCGAGCAGGCGATCGCCAAGATCACCGAGGGCCGGCTCAACGGCTTCTACAAGGAGGTCGTGCTCCTCGACCAGCCGTCGGTCGTCGACAGCAAGAAGTCGGTCAAGGCCGTCCTCGACGCTGCAGGCGTCGAGGTCAAGCGGTTCGCCCGCTTCGAGGTCGGTGCCTGAGCGCACCCAGCAACAACGCTTCAGCACAGGAGGCCGGTACGACGACGTCGTGCCGGCCTCCTGTCGGCTGCGGACCGCGGACGCCGTTCGCGCCACCGCGGGGCACTCAAGTAGGTTTCGCCAAGGGACCCAAGGCGCGAGCGCCGGGGAACCCACACGATCACCAGACGAAGGGAACCGGATGACGGGGTACGAACGGGTCCTGCTGAAGCTGTCGGGGGAGGTCTTCGGCGGCGGCAAGGTCGGTGTCGATCCCGACGTGGTCCGGGGCATCGCCCAGGAGATCGCGACGGTGCAGCGCTCCGGCGTACAGGTCGCGATCGTCACCGGCGGCGGCAACTTCTTCCGCGGGGCCGAGCTCCAGCAGCACGGCATGGACCGTGCCCGGGCCGACTACATGGGCATGCTGGGCATCGTGATGAACTGCCTGGCCCTCCAGGACTTCCTGGAGCAGGAAGGCATCGAGACGCGGGTCCAGACCGCGATCACGATGGGCCAGGTCGCCGAGCCCTACATCCCGCGCCGAGCGATCCGGCACCTCGAGAAGGGGCGCGTCGTCATCTTCGGTGCGGGCGCAGGCCTGCCGTACTTCTCGACCGACACGGTGGCTGCCCAGCGTGCGCTCGAGACCAAGTGCGAGGTCGTGCTGATGGGCAAGAACGGCGTCGACGGCGTCTACAACGCCGACCCGCGCACCCACCCCGATGCGATGAAGTACGACGAGCTCACGTTCGTCGAGGCCCTCCAGCAGGGCCTGAAGGTGGCCGACGCGACCGCCTTCGCGCTGTGCATGGAGAACCACCTGCCGATGGTCGTCTTCGGCATGCAGCCCGCGGGGAACATCCTCCGGGTCGTGCAGGGTGACAAGATTGGCACGCTCGTCAGCGCCGGTGACGCGCCGTCGACCGGCCCCCGCGACTAGGAGAGATGCGTTGATCAACGACACCCTGAGGGATGCCGACCAGAAGATGAGCAAGGCCGTCGAGGTCGCCCGCGAGGAGTTCGCGGCGATCCGGGCCGGTCGGGCGAACCCCTCGATGTTCGCCAAGCTCACCGCCGACTACTACGGCACCCAGACGCCGATCCAGCAGCTTGCGTCGTTCACCGCTCCCGAGGCACGGATCATCCTCGTGGCGCCGTACGACATGAGCGCGCTGCCCAACATCGAGCGGGCGATCCGCGACTCCGACCTCGGGGTGAACCCCTCCAACGACGGCAAGCTGATCCGCTGCGTCTTCCCGGAGCTGACCGAGGAGCGCCGCAAGGAGTACATCAAGGTCGCCCGCACCAAGGCCGAGGAAGGCCGCGTCTCGGTGCGCAACGTGCGCCGCAACGCCAAGCAGGCGCTGGAGAAGCTCGAGAAGGACGGCGAGGTCGGCAAGGACGACGTCACCGGTGCCGAGAAGCGGCTCGACGGCGCCACCAAGAAGCACACCGACCAGATCGACGAGATGCTCAAGCACAAGGAAGCCGAGCTGATCGAGGTCTGAGTGGCCTGCACCGGACTCGACGACAGCACCCTGCGATGACCGAGACCTCTCCCGCCCCAGCTCAGCCCGGCGAACCGGCGAAGAAGCCGAGCCGGGCGGGCCGCGACCTGCCCGCGGCCATCGGTTCGGCGGTCGTCCTCGTGGGCGCCATCGTGCTGACGCTGGTGTTCTGGAAGCCCTCGTTCATGGTGATCGTGGCCGCCGCGGTGGTGGTGGCCATCTGGGAGATGCACCAGGGGCTCAAGGCGCGCGACATCGACATCCCGCAGGAGCCGTTGATGCTCGGCGGCGTGATCATGGTGGTCGTCGCCTACCTGTTCGGCGCCCCGGCGCTGGTCACGGCGACCGCCGTCTCGGCGCTCGCCACGATGCTGTGGCTGCTGCGACGCGGGGTGCACGGCTACGTCCAGAACGCCACGGCGTCGGTGTTCACGCTCATCTACATCCCGTTCCTCGGCTCCTTCGTGGCCCTGCTGCTGGCCGAGGACAGGGGCGCCGCGGCCGTCTTCACGTTCATCGGGGTGACGGCCGCCTCCGACATCGGTGGGTACGCCGCCGGCGTGCTGTTCGGCAAGCACCCGATGGCGCCGGTGATCTCCCCGAAGAAGTCCTGGGAAGGGTTTCGCCGGCTCGGCCCTGGCGTGCGTGGTGGCCGGCTGGCTGCTCGTCGTCTACCTCCTCGACGGCGACTGGTGGGTCGGCGTGGTCCTCGGCGTGATCGCTGTGGTGATGGCGACCCTCGGCGACCTCTGCGAGTCGGTGATGAAGCGCGACCTCGGCATCAAGGACATGAGCCAGATCATCCCGGGCCACGGCGGCCTGATGGACCGGCTCGACTCCCTGCTGGCGACGGTCGCGCCGATCTGGCTGCTGCTGCACTACCTCGTGCTCACCTGAGCATGACGAGCCCCCTCCACCGCTGACCCTCGCCGAGGCGGCACGCGTGGCGAGGTGGTCCTTCCGCGAGCCGGATAGTCCGTGACGTTCCCGTTGCAATTTCGCGTGTGGAACAACGGGAACGTCACGGACTATCCGGATCTCCGCGCTCAGGGGTTGCCGCGGCGGCCGTGCGTCCGGGGCGGGTCGTAGCCGCCTTCGGGCGGAACCATCTCGGCGCGGAGGCCGAGGAGGCGGATGGGGCGGGTGTCCTCGAGGCGGGCGAAGAGGTCGAGGGCGGTCCCGGCGATGACGGCGGGGTCGAAGGTGGGGTCGGTGAGCTTGCGGCTGCGGTTGACGGTGAAGAACGGCGCGAACCTGACCTTGAGGTGCACGCGGGCGCAGGCGCGGCCCTCCTGGCGGATGTCCTCGACGACCTGGGCGGCGAGGACATGGATCGAGGCGGCGACGTCGTCGGGCGTCTCGAGGTTCTGCTGGTACGTCGTCTCGCGGCCGTGGGCGCGAGCCACCCACGGGGTGTCGTCGACCGTCGCGCTGCTGACGCCGCGCCCGAGCCGGCCGATGTGCGGACCGGTGTTGGGGCCGAACTCCTCGATGAGCGGCTCGTCGGCAGTCTCGGCCAGCTGGAGGACGGTCTCGATGCCGAGGCCGGCCAGGCGCTCGGAGATCCGGCTGCCGATGCCCCAGAGCTCCTTGGTCCTCCGGTGGCCCATCACCTCGAACCAGTTGTCCCGGGTCAGGCGGAACATCCCCCGTGGCTTGCCGAACTCGGTGGCGATCTTCGCGCGCACCTTGGTGTCGCCGATGCCGACGGAGCAGTGCAGCCTGGTCGCCAGGAGCACGTCGGCCTGGATCGTGCGGGCCACCGGCCTCCGGGTCGTCGGTCTCGATGCCGACGAAGGCCTCGTCCCAGCCGAGCACCTCGACGACCGCGCCCGGGATCGCGCGCAGGGTGTCCATCACGACGGCCGAGGCCTCGTCGTACGCCGGCTTGTCGACCGGCAGCAGCACGGCGTCGGGGCAGCGGCGTACGGCGGTCTTGAGCGGCATCCCCGACCGCACCCCGAACTCGCGCGCCTCGTAGGACGCGGTGGACACCACGCCGCGCTCGGTGGGGTCGCCGCGACCGCCGACGATCACCGGCAGCCCGGCCAGCTCGGGGCGACGAAGGACCTCCACCGCCGCGATGAACTGGTCCATGTCGACATGGAGCACCCAGCGGGCCATGCAGGCCAGTCTGCCGGGTGGCGGTGACAGGGAGCCTCGGCAAGGCGATCCGGTCGAAAACCCATTGGAGACCTGAGTACGAGCACGCAGGACGCCCGGCCCCGATCATGGAAGGCTGGCCCGCATGGTGCCGACGATCTGGGTGATCCCCACCCACGCGCTCTTCGTCGGCCTCGGAGTCGTCGCAGCGACGCTGGTCTTCGTGGTCGAGGCGCGCCGGCGGGGTCACACCGACGACCGGCTGCTGATCGTGGTCACGGGCGCCCTCGTCGGCGGGGCGCTGTTCATGCGGCTCGGCACCTGGCTGCAGCACGTCGACCTGCGCGACAACGCGACGCTGGCCGAGCAGTGGGCCTACGGCAACCGCAGCATCCTCGGCGGCCTGGTCGGCGCCTGGCTGGGCGTGCACGTGGCCAAGCGCCTGTGCGGCTACCGGCTCCGCACCGGCGACCTGTTCGCCCCCGCTGTCGCCCTCGGGATGGCCGTGGGACGCATCGGCTGCTTCCTCACCGAGCCGATGCGGGGGACCGGCGGCTACAACGTCTCGTTCCTCTACGAGATCGCCTTCCAGCTGGCGGCCTTCGCGGTCATCTGGTGGTGGCTGCGTCACCGCTCGCTGCCGCCGGGCGAGATCTTCGTCTGGTACGTCGCGGCGTACGGCGTCTTCCGCTTCCTCGTCGAGTTCGTGCGCGGCAACGAGGTGGTGTGGCACGGGCTGACCCGCCCGCAGCTCTTCCTCGCCGTGACGATTCCGCTGGTGCTGCTGCGGATCATCGTCCGAGCCCGCCAGGGCGCCTACCGTCCTGCCCCGTCCAGCCACGAGGAGCTGGTGCACCAGTGAGCACTCGCACCGGACCCGGCATGCCGCTGCGCGGCGACCGGATCCACCGCTACGTCAACGCGTTCTGCCCGCTGTGCCACGAGGAGCGCCCCGACCGGCCGCTCGCCGAGGTGCAGCGTCTCTCCGGCTGGCTGGTCGAGCGCGAGGGCCGCATCTGGCTCGAGCGCGGCTGCGCCAGCCACGGCCTGGTCCGCACGCTGTACGACGAGTCGCCCGAGATCCTCAGCTACCTCGAGCAGTGGACCGCCCCCACGAAGGTGCACACCCCCGACGTGACCGGCAACTTCGCCCCTGTCCCTGCGGCGTACGCCGACGGCCTGCCGGAGATGCAGACCCAGCACACCTGCATCCTGCTCGAGGACCTGCTCGACCACTGCAACCTCAAGTGCCCGACCTGCTTCGCGGCCTCGGCGCCCGCCCTGGCCTCGGTCGTGCCGCTCGAGCAGGTGCTGGCCTCGATCGACGCGCGCCTCTCCCGCGAGAACGGCCGCATCGACGTACTCATGCTCAGCGGTGGCGAGCCCACGCTCTACCCCTGGCTGGCGGAGCTGCTCGACGCCGTCGCGCAGCGACCCATCGTGCGCGTGCTCGTGAACACCAACGGGCTCGTGGTCGCGCAGGACGACGCGATGCTCGACCTGCTGAAGCGGCACCGGGAACGGGTCGAGGTCTACCTGCAGTACGACGGCGAGTCGGCCGAGGCGTCCAGCCACCACCGCGGCGCCGACATCCGGCGGTTCAAGGAGCGGGCCATCGAGCGTCTCTCCGGGGCCGGGGTGTTCACCACGCTCACGATGACCGCCGCCCTCGGGGTCAACGACGACGAGATCGGCTTCGTGATCAAGCGCGCCCTGGACACGCCGTACGTCGGGGGCGTCACCATCCAGCCGGTCTTCGGCTCCGGACGCAGCGCCGGCCTCGACCCGATGGACCGGCTCACCCACACCGGCGTGCTGGCTCGGCTCGAGGAGCAGACGGCGGGCCAGGTGACCTGGCAGGACCTGACCGCGCTGCCGTGCTCGCACCCGCACTGCTGCTCGGTGGGCTACCTGCTCCGCGACGACTCCGGCTCGTGGAAGTCGCTGGTGGGGCTGATCGGGCACGACCGGCTCAAGCAGTGGCTCGACCTCGAGCCGGAGATGCTCGCCAACCGGATCGCCGACGACTCGATCCCCGACCAGCTCCGCGCCGTGGTGAAGGGCTCGCTCCTGGACCTGCTCTCGGAGCAGTCCTCGCTGTCGCACCCGTCGATGGCCACCATCTGGAGCGACATCTGCACCAGCTGCGACCTCGGGATCGGCACCCTGGCGACGCTCGCCGCCTCCCGGCTGCCGGGCCAGCACGACCGGCTGCGCCGGATGCTGGGGGAGCGGGTGCTGCGCGTGACCGTGAAGCCCTTCATGGACATGAACACGATGATCGAGGAGCGGCTCACCCAGTGCTGCGTGCACGTGGCGACCGTCAACGGCGACACCGGGGCACACCAGTGCGCACCGTTCTGCGCGGTGCAGGCCTGGGCGCCGCTGTCGGACAGTCGGATCTCCACCGCTGCGGGCCTGCCCATGGTGGACGTGCGATGAGCGACCCGCGCCAGGTGCAGCCGCCGCGTCTCGAGCACCCGCCGGACGACGCGACGGACTCCGAGCCGCCCTTCGACCCGCTCAAGCTCTGCGTCTTCGCGACCGTGGCCCTGCTGGGTTGGCTGCTCGGGCCGTTCGCGCTGCTGGGCTTCGCGTTGCTGGCGATCGTCGGCTACGCCCAGGCGAGGCGCGCAGGACTGCTCCACTCGAAGTGCAAGCTGGGCGACACCCGGCTGGTGCTGCTCTACCTCGTCGTCCTGGCGGTCGCGGCCGCCTTCGGCATCTACCTGCTGCTCGTCTGAGCACCGATCGAGAGGGCCAGAGATGTCGCACCCACCGTCGCCGTACGGCGACCAGCCGGGAGCTCCCGGACCCCCCTACGGCGGCCCTCCGTCCGGCGGGCCTCCCTACGGCGGTCCTCCGGGGCCCTACCCTCCGCAGCCCGGGAGGCCGAGCGGGATGTCGAACAAGGCGAAGTTCTGGATCGGCGTGGCGCTGGCTCTCCCGGTGCTCGTCCTCGGCGGCATCATCAGTGGCGTGGCCTCGGCCGTGGTCGACGGCATCAGCGGGAACTCCAGCGCCGCGGCCGTCGTGGCGTTCGTCGTCGGGCTGGGTGAGCTGGCAGCCGTGGTCGCAGCCGTCGTGTTCGCACGTACGCGCTGGTTCGCGATCGGCGTGATCGCCGGTGTCGCCGTGCTGTTCGTCCTCGCCGCGGGCGCGTGCGTCGTGCTGATCGTCGGGCTGACCAGCAGCTACAACTGAGCGATTCGGCTCTCGCGCCGCCCGGATGGGAGGATGGCCCGGTTGTGACCCAGCCTATCGATGACCAGCCCATCAAGACCCTTCCCCTCGTCTTCGAGGAGCCCAAGGGGCCCCGCGGGCCGAAGCCCAAGCCACCGCGCCACCTCGCCGACCTCACCCCGGCCGAGCGCAAGGCACGGCTCGAGGAGCTCGGGCTTCCGGGCTTCCGGGCCAAGCAGCTGTCCACCCACTACTTCTCCCGGCTGGTCGACGACCCCGCGGAGATGACCGACCTCCCGGCCGGCCAGCGCGCCGAGCTCGTCGAGGGACTGCTGCCCCACCTGATGACACCGCTCAAGGTCCAGGAGGCCGACAAGGGCGCCACCCGCAAGACCCTCTGGAAGCTGTTCGACGGCGCGCTCGTCGAGTCCGTGCTGATGCGCTACCCGGGCCGGGTCACCATGTGCGTCTCCAGCCAGGCCGGCTGTGGCATGGCCTGCCCGTTCTGCGCGACCGGCCAGGGCGGGCTGCAGCGCAACATGTCCACCGGCGAGATCGTCGAGCAGGTCGTCGCCGGAGCGCGGGCCCTGGCCCGCGACGAGGTCCCCGGCGGTCCCGGACGCGTCTCCAACGTGGTGTTCATGGGCATGGGCGAGCCGATGGCCAACTACAAGGCCGTCATCGGCGCCGTACGCCGCCTCACCGACCCGACCCCCGACGGGCTCGGCATGTCCGCGCGCGGGATCACGGTCGAGCACCGTCGGCCTCGTCCCGCGGATCAACCAGCTGACCGAGGAAGGCATCCCGGTCACCCTGGCGCTGAGCCTGCACGCCCCCGACGACGAGCTGCGCGACGAGCTGGTCCCGATCAACACCCGCTGGAAGGTGGGCGAGACGGTCGAGGCCGCGTGGAACTACGCGCGGGTCACCAAGCGTCGCGTCTCGATCGAGTACGCCATGATGCGCGGCATCAACGACCAGGCCTGGCGTGCCGACCTGCTCGGCGACGTGCTCAACTCCTACGGCGACTGGGGCTGGGTGCACGTCAACCTGATCCCGCTCAACCCCACCCCTGGCTCCAAGTGGACCGCCAGCGACCCGAGGGACGAGCGCGAGTTCGTCCGCCGGCTCGAGGCCAAGGGCGTGCCCACCACCGTCCGCGACACCCGTGGCAGCGACATCGACGGTGCCTGCGGCCAGCTCGCCGCCGTCGACGCCTGACCCGGGCACGCTCGGAATAGTCGGCGCCCAGCCTCGTTGGGCCCTGTATGACGACTATCGCGATCATCGGAGCCGGAAAGGGCCTCGGCGCCGCCGTGGCCCGCCGCTTCGGCAAGGAAGGTCACGCCGTCGGCCTGATCTCGCGGCACCAGGGGCGTCTCGACGCGCTGGCGGCCGAGCTCGAGCAGGACGGCGTGCAGGCCCAGGGCTTCGTCGCCGACGTGCGCGACCCGCAGAGCATCGCCACAGCGCTCGAGCAGGTGACCGAGACTCTCGGACCGATCGAGGTACTGCAGTACAGCCCGCTCCCGCAGAAGGACTTCATGCGCCCGGTCCTCGAGACCACGCCGGACGACCTCAGGGGCCCGATCGAGTTCTCGATCTACGGTCCCGTCGCGGCCGTCCACCAGGTCGTCCCGGGCATGCGCTTCCTGCCCGAGGGCTCCAACCCCAGCATCCTGTTCGTCAACGGCGGGTCCGCGGTCAAGCCCGGGCGCAACGTCACCGGAACCTCGGTCGCGTTCGCAGGCCAGGCGGCGTACGCCCAGCTGCTGCACGAGGTGCTCGGCGAGGAGGGCATCTTCGTCGGTCAGCTGATCATCGGCGGCAAGATCATCGAGGGTGACGAGGACAAGGACCCCGCTGTCCTCGCGGACCACCTCTGGGAGCTGCACACCAGGCGCGACACGTTCCGCACGCAGGTCGCGGAGGACTGAAGGTTTCGAGACGCTCGCTCCTCAACCACCAGGTGCTCAGGCCATGTCGGCGGGCTTGCGGACCAGCAGCTCGGTGTTGCGGTCCCTGGAGGCTCCGGTGGCGGCCAGGTTCGCCTGCGGGTCGTTCACCGACAGCTCGCGGGAGAGGGCGGCGAGGCTGACGGTGCTGCTCAGGTCACCGCGGTAGTCCGCGGGACCTGCGTGGTCGAGGATCGTGGTGAAGATCGACAGGGTGTGGTCCCGGTTGTCGGCCACCTCGACGAGGCGTGACTGCTGCGGGTAGTCGATGTGCGCGGCCGTGTTGATCTCCCAGAAGCCGCCGGAGCCGTCGGAGCGTGTGTGCGCGGTGATCTCGTTGCGGTGCGTGTGTCCGTTCACCCAGGCGACCAGTCTCGGCTGGGTCAGCAGGTACGCCGTCACCTCGTCGCCGAGCACACGTGGGTTCACGTCACCCCCGGTCGCGACGAACGGGTTGGTCATCGAGGCGCTGGTGTGGTGGCTGAACACCATCACCGCCTTGCCCGTCGCCGACTCGACCGTGCTCTTCAGCCAGGCGAGCTGCGCCTGGTCGATCGAGCCGTCGGCGTAGCCGTTGGGGTTCACGGTGTCCATCACCACGAACCGGAACCGGCCCTGGTCGAACGCGTAGTAGGCCGTGTCCGCGTCCCGGTTCGCCTGCGTGAAGCCGTGTCCACGCGGGCAGCCCCGAGGTGCTGAAGTGCTCGTCGACGATCTGGCCGCGCGAGAGCTGGTGGCGCTTCTGGTCGGCCGTCACCGGCTTGGCGTACGGCGAGACCACGAGGCCGTCCGAGCACCTGCTCCAGGCTGCTGCCCTCGGGGTCGAGGACGTCGGCGGGTGAGACGCCGGTCGGCGGCGAGATCACCTTCACGTTGCCGGTCGCCAGCTGGTTGGTCGGCACCGTCCTGATCGGGAAGTTGCCCTGGGAGAGGCCGTCGTGGTTGCCGAAGCAGGTGTACCAGGGGATGTCCAGGCCCGCGGCCGTGAACGGGCGCCTGGCCGCGTCGAGCAGCTTCGGGATCGTCGGGAAGCCGTACTCCGCGCGGTAGCGGTCGGCGCTCTTCCCGACAGGCGTCCCGCCGGGGTGCCAGTAGTGCGTGTCGTAGTAGAGCGGGTCGGCGTCCATCACACCCTCGTAGCGACTGGTCGAGCCGCTGTCGGGGACGACCCGCTCGCCGTCGAGGACATCGATGTTCCAGCGGACCTCGTTGTACTGGCAGTTGTCGGTGTTGTCGCCGGTCTCGATCGCGAACCGCAGCGGCAGACCGGTGACCGGACCCGTCTTCGCCGCGTTGATCGCGCGCACCATGGCGTCGCCCACCTGGGCCGAGAGCATCTCCTGCGGCCGGTAGGCCGACGCGAAGATCCCGGGCGTCTGGCCGGTGGCGTTCGGGTCGTCGTAGCGGTCGGTCCACTCCACGCGGGCGGGGGACTGGTGGTCCACCACGTGCACGTCGCTGAGCTGGGCGAAGGCGAGCAGGCCGGCGCGGTGCTTCGCGCGGTCGGCGCCGGCGGCGACGCCGAGGTCGGTGCGGACGAGCCGGTGGTCGGCCGGCTTGGCGACCACCTTGCGGTAGCCCTGGGCGTTCGGCGTGCCCGGTGCGTAGGTCCCGTTGGCCGTCGTACGCCCTGCAGCGACAGCCTCCTCGCTGAGCGGGCCGAAGACCATCTCGCGGCTCACGACCGCCACCCCGCCCAGGACGAGGGCGGATTCCAGCAGGCGGCGGCGGGTGAGGTCCATGGCGGCACAACGACGCGCGGGCGACGAAGGTCACGTCCACGGGCTGGCTGGGAACCCGCGTTCCGGTGGACACCATCCGGTGATGGCGGGAAGATCAGCGCACCAGACCACCCTGATGAGGAGCTAGTCGATGGCCAACGAGCCGCAGCCGGAAAAGCTGGAGAAGCTCAACCGGCTCGAGGACCTGAGCAACGCGGACCTCAAGAAGGTGATCGACAAGGGCCGTCACGTCCGGCTGCCGGCCAACTGGTCGCTGATCTGGGAGAAGACGCCCGCCGACAAGGCCTACCTGATCGTCGACGGCGAGGTCTCGGTGCGCAAGGGCAGCGAGGAGGTCGCCCGGCTCGGCCCCGGCGACGTGATCGGTGAGATGGCGATCGTCGGCCACAAGCTCCGCTCCGCGAGCGTGGTCAGCCTGACGCCCCTCGAGGTCATCCACTTCACCAAGGAGTCCCTCGAGGAGCTGCTCGACGACGTGCCCGCGTTCGGCGAGG
This sequence comes from uncultured Actinomycetota bacterium, assembly GCA_963797525.1. Lineage (GTDB taxonomy): Bacteria > Actinomycetota > Actinomycetes > Propionibacteriales > Nocardioidaceae > Marmoricola. The sequence continues at coordinate 868,352 of CAWCPT010000014.1, read as the reverse complement.
CGCTGCGCGACACCACGAGCGACCGCCTGGGCACTTCCTGAGCACGTGCCCGACCCCCTCGACCAGAACGACCTGATCGACCGGCTCGAGGTCTACCTCCTCGGTGAGGAACCGACGCTCTCGGGCAACGACCTCGCTGACGAGGTCGGCATCCCCTTCGAGGTCGCCAGGCAGCGTTGGCGCAGCCTCGGGTTCACCGAGGTGGGCGCCGACGTGAAGGCGTTCACCCACGCCGACCTCGAGGCCCTGCGGCTGACCCAGCGGCTCAGCGAGCTCGGCTTCCTCGAGCCGGACGAGGAGTCCGCACTCGTGCGCAGCCTCGGTCGCAGCTTCGCCCGCCTCGCGGAGTGGCAGATGGGCCTGCTCGCCAAGCGGATCGACCTCGACTCGATGGAGCTCTCCGAGATCGCGGAGCTGATGGACGAGATCGTGCCCGCGATCGAGTCGCTGCAGAGCTACGTCTGGCGCCGGCACACGCTGGGCGTCGGTGCCCGGCTGCTGCACTCCGCGCAGCGCGAGGCAGAGGCGGACGGTGACGACGCCGACGGCACCGGCGCGAGCGGGGTGGAGGAGGGCGCGACCACGATGGGCGTCGGGTTCGCCGACATCGTCAACTACACCAGGCAGAGCAGGTCGCTGAGCCGGTCCGAGCTGACCCACCTGATCGACGAGTTCGAGTCGCGCGCGCTCGAGATCGTCTCCGAGCACGGCGGGCGCATCATCAAGACCATCGGCGACGAGATCCTCTTCGTCGCCGACGACGCCGCCGGCATCGCGCGCATCGGACTCGAGCTGATCGAGGAGCCGAACCGCAAGGACGACTTCCCCGAGCTGCGGGTGGGCCTCGCCTGGGGACCGGCGCTGTCCAGGCTCGGGGACGTCCTCGGTCCGGTGGTGAACATCGCCTCCCGCCTGACCTCGACGTCGCGCCCGGGTCGCGTGCTCGTCGACAAGGCGCTGGCCGACGAGCTCGACGGCGACGACGCCTTCAAGCTGCGCCGGCTGCGGCGGACCTCGGTGCGGGGCTACCGGCGCCTGGAGCCGTGGGCGCTGCAGCGAGCGTCCGACCAGACGACCGGCAAGGGCGAGCAGTAGTCAGTCGGCCAGCAGGGCGGGCACCTCGCCCGTGCCGTCGACGAGATGGGCCTTCGGCCCGAAGGACCTGCCGTCTCCGAGGGACTGCACCAACGGCCACGCCGGCAGCGTCCGGGTCCAGTAGTCCCCGCCGACGAAGACCATCGGCACCACCTCGGAGTCCGGTGCGTAGAAGTTGGTGCAGGCCGCCTGGAAGATCTCCTGCACCGTGCCGGCGGAGCCGGGGAGGAACACGATCCCCGCTCGACACACCTCCAGGAGCACGTCCTCGCGGATGGCGTTGCGGAAGTACTTCGCGATCGCCGAGCTGAACGCGTTGGGCGGCTCATGACCGTAGAACCACGTGGGGATGCCGAGGGAGCGCCCGGAGTCGGCGAGCCCCGTGACCCCGTCGATCGCGACCTGTGCCCAGGCCGCGCGGTCCTGCTCGAACGTGGGCACCTCGGCGATCTGGTCGATGACGTCGCCGAGCACGTCGCTGTCGTCGTCGGCCAGCCGCGCGCCGAGGTTGGCGGCCTCCATCGCGCCGGGCCCGCCGCCCGTCGCGACGTACGTCCCGTGCGCCGCCAGGTCGTGGCCGAGCCGCGCGATCTCCGCGTACGCCGCGTCGTCCCGCGCCAGCTGGTGCCCGCCCATCACGCCGACGATCCGTTGCCGGTGCGTGAACTCGTCGAGCGCATCGTCGATCGAGCTGTCGTGCAGGGACTTGGCCAGCAGGCGGCGGAGGCTCCGACGGGGTGAGCTCTTCCGCGACCAGGCGTAGACCTTCGCGTCGGGAGTCTCCCGGTAACCGCGCTCGAGGCCGTCGTAGAGCTCGGCCGGCGTGTAGAGCCCGGCCCGCCACGGGTCGAACGGCACGTCCGGGACGGCAGGGAAGATCAGCGCGCCGCCCTGGCGGAGCCGTTCGGCCACGTCGTCGGAGATCGTGCAGCCGAGGAAGAGCGAGCCGCGCGGGTCGAGCTCGGTGAGCACGTCCTCACGACCGGTGAGGTCGAGCCCCTGGACCTCCCAGGACGACATCGACCGCTTCCCGTCGCGTGCCCGGGTCGCCACCCGGTCGAACTCCTCCAGCGACTCGATCTCGATCACGGGGTCGATCATGCCGGAGCGGGCACACGCCCTCGCGCTGGCTAGCCTGCTGGCATGACTGCTCCGCACCACGGCAACGTGAGCTTCGCCCTGCTGGACACCGCCGTCATCCGCGGCCGGGGGGACGAACCGTTGGTCGACCAGATGACGCACGCCCGGTTGCTCGAGGAGGCCGCCGCCCTCGGTGGGGTGCTGCGGCAGCTCGGCGTGAAGCCGGGCACGCCGATCGTGATCGACCTCGACGACGACCTCGACGCGGTCGTCGCCGCCCTGGCCTCGGCGCGGATCGGGGGCGTCGTGACCACGGCCGACGACCCGGCCGCCCCCGCCGTCCTCGTCTCGACGGGCTCGGCCGTCCCGGCGGAGGGACGGGTCCGTCTCGTGCGCGGCGACGACGTCTCCGATCCCGATCTCGAGTGGGACGCGATGATCCGCGCGGGGCGCACCGACCCGGCCGGCGCGGAGGAGCTGCCGCCGGGAGCGGCGTACTCCCCGGAGCGGAGCGCCGAGGAGCAGATCGCCGTGCTCACCTCGGCACGGGCGCCGTACGCCGCCGCGGAGCTGCGGAGGTTGTTGCAGGTCTGACGCCACGGCCCCCAACCACACACCGACGACCACCGGACCGAGGACCGGCTGGGACACTGGGCTCGTGAGTGAACAGCGCGATGTCGTCATCCTGGGGTCCACGGGGTCGATCGGGACCCAGGCGCTGGACGTGGTGCGGGCCAACCCCGACCGGTTCCGGGTGGTGGGGCTGACCGCGGGTGGCTCGCAGGAGCAGCTCTTCGAGGAGCAGGTGGCGGAGTTCGGGCCGGCGTACTCCGGGCTCGGCGAGGCGTCGTCCACGGAGGCTGCGGGGCTGGCCTGCGACGTGGTGCTCAACGGGATCACCGGGGCCGTCGGGCTCCGGCCCACCGTGGCTGCGCTCGAGGCGGGCAACACGCTCGCCCTCGCGAACAAGGAGTCGCTGATCATCGGCGGGCCGGTCGTCACGGCGCTGGCGAAGCCCGGGCAGATCGTGCCGGTCGACAGCGAGCACAGCGCGCTGGCCCAGTGCCTGCGGGGTGGTCGCGCCGAGGAGGTACGCCGCCTGGTGCTGACCGCGAGCGGGGGGCCCTTCCGGGGGCGCTCGCGCGACGAGCTGGCCGACGTCACGCCCGAGGAGGCGCTGAACCACCCGACGTGGGACATGGGCCCCGTCGTGACGATCAACTCGGCGACCCTGGTCAACAAGGGCCTCGAGGTCATCGAGGCGCACCTGCTCTTCGACATCCCGATCGAGAGGATCGCCGTCGTCGTGCACCCGACGAGCGTGGTGCACTCGATGGTCGAGTTCACCGACGGGTCGACGCTGGCGCAGGCCAGCCCGCCGACGATGCTGATCCCGATCGCCCTCGGTCTGGCGTGGCCGGACCGGGTGCCCCAGACCGCGCCGCCGGTCGACTGGTCGACGCCGCAGACGTGGGAGTTCTTCCCGCTGGACGACGAGGCGTTCCCCGCCGTACGCCTCGCCCGCGAGGCAGCAGAGCTCGGCGGCACCGCGCCCGCGGTCTACAACGCGGCCAACGAGGTGTGTGTCGAGGCCTTCCGCCAGGGTCGGATGGCGTTCACCGGCATCGTGGACACGGTGGGAGCGCTCCTGGACGAGCACCGGCTCACCCGCCACGACGTATCCTCTGATCCGGCGCCGTTGAGCGTCGAGGACGTGCTGGCCGCCGACGCCTGGGCACGCGACCGGGCCTCTGACCAGCTGAAGGACACGAACGGATGACCGTGCTCACCTACACCCTGGGTGTGCTGCTGTTCGCCGTCGGCGTCGCGGCCTCGATCGGGCTGCACGAGGCCGGCCACCTGATCCCCGGCAAGCTGTTCAACGTCAAGGTCACCCAGTTCTTCGTCGGCTTCGGGCGGACGCTCTGGTCACGCCAGAAGGGCGAGACGGAGTACGGCCTCAAGGCGATCCCGCTCGGTGGCTACTGCAAGCTGATCGGGATGGTGCCGCCGGCACCCGACGAGGAACCGGACCGGGTGCGCAGCCGCAACACCGGGATGTTCGCCCAGCTGGTCAGTGACACCCGCACGGCGGAGTACGAGCACGTCGGGCCGGAGGACCACGACCGGCTGTTCTACAACAAGCCGTGGTGGCAGCGGATCGTCATCATGGGCTCCGGCGTGGCCATCAACCTCGTGCTGGCGTTCATCCTGTTCGCGATCGTCTTCATGGGCTACGGAATCCAGCAGGCCACCACCACGGTTCGCGGTGTCTCCGAGTGCGTCGTCGCGGTCACCAAGGCGAACATCGACCAGAAGCAGCGCGCGTGCACCGCCGCCGACCCGGAGGCGCCGGCCAAGGCGGCGGGCTTCCTGCCCGGCGACAGGATCGTCTCGATCAACGGCACCAGGATCACCACCTGGCCCCAGGCGCAGCAGGAGATCCGGGCCAACGGCGACGAGACGGCGGAGATCACCGTCGTACGCCAGGGCAAGCCGCTGACGCTGCATCCCACCACCACGGTCACCACGGCCAACGTGGACCCCGACAACCCCGACAAGATCACCAAGGTCGGCTTCCTGGGCGTGGTCCCGTCGTCCGAGCGCCAGCGGCAGGGAGTCGGCTACGTCGCCTCGACGATGGCCGACGGCACGTGGCAGACCCTCAAGACGATCGCCGCTCTGCCCAGCAAGGTCTACCACGTGGGTCGCGCGGCGCTGGGTCTCGAGCAGCGTGACCCCAACGGCCCGATGAGCGTCGTGGGCGCCGGCCGGGTCGCCGGCGAGATGGCCTCGGAGAAGTCGACGCCCGGGCTCGACCGGTTCTTCTCCGTGATCCTGCTGCTCGCCGGGCTGAACCTGTTCCTCGGGCTGATCAACCTGATCCCGCTCCCGCCCTTCGACGGCGGTGGCATCGCCACCACGCTCTACGAGACGGTGCGCCGGTGGATCGCGCGGCTCCGGGGAAAGCCGGACCCAGGCGGCGTGGACAGCGCGAAGCTGCTGCCCGTCACCTACGTGATGGCCGCGGTGATCCTGCTGCTCAGCGTGGTGCTGATCTACGCCGACATCGTCGCGCCCGTCTCGCTGAGCTGACCCAACCTCGCCGAACCTAGGATGGCCCCATGACTTCTGTTTCCCTGGGCATGCCCGAGGCCCCGCCGCCCGTGCTCGCCCCGCGACGCCCCACCCGCCAGATCCAGGTGGGCAAGGTCGGCGTCGGCAGCGAGTCCCCGGTCTCGGTCCAGTCGATGACGACCACGCTCACCTCCGACGTCAACTCCACGCTCCAGCAGATCGCCGAGCTGACCGCCTCGGGCTGTGACATCGTCCGGGTCGCCTGTCCTTCGCAGGACGACGCCGAGGCGCTTCCCGCCATCGCCACGAAGTCGCAGATCCCGGTCATCGCCGACATCCACTTCCAGCCCAAGTACGTCTTCGCCGCGATCGACGCCGGCTGTGCCGCCGTCCGCGTCAACCCGGGCAACATCCGCAAGTTCGACGACCAGGTCAAGGAGATCGCCCAGGCCGCCAAGGACCACGGCACCTCCATCCGGATCGGCGTCAACGCCGGGTCGCTCGACAAGAGGGTGATGGAGAAGTACGGCAAGGCGACGCCCGAGGCGCTCGTCGAGTCCGCCGTCTGGGAGGCCTCGCTCTTCGAGGAGCACGACTTCCACGACTTCAAGATCTCGGTCAAGCACAACGACCCCGTCGTGATGGTGCGTGCCTACGAGCTGCTCGCCGAGGCGGGTGACTGGCCGCTGCACCTCGGCGTCACCGAGGCCGGCCCCGCGTTCCAGGGCACGATCAAGTCCGCCACCGCCTTCGGGGCGCTGCTGAGCCAGGGCATCGGCGACACCATCCGGGTCTCGCTGTCCGCGCCGCCGGTCGAGGAGGTCAAGGTCGGCATCCAGATCCTGCAGTCGCTGAACCTGCGCCCGCGCAAGCTGGAGATCGTCTCCTGCCCCTCGTGCGGTCGTGCCCAGGTCGACGTCTACACGTTGGCCGAGCAGGTCACGGCAGGTCTCGAGGGCATGGAGGTGCCACTGCGGGTCGCGGTGATGGGCTGCGTCGTCAACGGTCCCGGCGAGGCACGCGAGGCCGACCTCGGGGTCGCCTCCGGCAACGGCAAGGGCCAGATCTTCGTCAAGGGCGAGGTCATCAAGACCGTCCCGGAGTCACAGATCGTGGAGACCCTGATCGAGGAGGCCATGCGGATCGCCGAGGGGATGGAGTCCGAGGAGGGCGCCACGGCCGAGGTCAGCGTCTCCTGAGCCCGTAAACCACGTGACGGGGCGTCCCTGTCGGCCTCTACGGTGGGTCCCATGTACCTGGAGAACCTCGTCTTCGACGCCGTCGCTCCGCAGCAGCTGGGCAAGTTCTGGGAGGCGGTCGTCGGCGGCGAGATGCTGACCGACGAGCCCGAGGGCTACGAGACGCGGCTGATGATCGACGGTGGACCGGTGCTCGACCTGTGCTTCCAGCGTGTCCCGGAGCCGCCATCCGAGCCGGTGCGCCTCCACCTGGACCTGCTCGGTGGAGCCAGACAGACCGAGGAGGTCCAGCGGCTCCTCGGGCTGGGCGCGCGACACCTCGACATCGGCCAGCGCGACGTCCCCTGGGTGGTGCTCGCCGATCCGGAGGGCAACCCGTGCTGCGTGATGGAGGAGCGGGCGGCGTACGTCGACACCGGTCCGATCGCGGCACTGCCGCTCGACTCGGCCGACCCGGACAGGGACGCGACGTTCTGGTCGTGGCTGACCGGCTGGACCGTCGTGGACGGTGCGCCACGGTCCCTGCGTCATCCGTCGCTGCGGGGTCCCCTCCTCGAGCTGTGCCCGGAGCCGGCCGCCAAGGGGGCGGCCAAGAACCGCCTGCATCTCGACGTCCGGCTCGAGGCGGGAGACGATCCCGACCGGGTGGCCGCAGACATCACCGAACGCGGCGGCCACGAGGTGTACCACCCCGAGTGGGGCGAGCTGCCGTGGCGCTTCTACGTCGACCCGTCGGGCAACGAGTTCTGCGTGTTGCGGGCGTCCTCGTGAGGACGGGCGCCAGTCGCGCCGTCGTCAGCGACCAGCGGCCAGGGCGAGCTTGATCTGTGCGAGCGCGGCCACCGAGGCGCGGTAGCCCGCGCTCTCGGTCGAGAGGAACTTCAGGTCCTTGAGGGCCTTGGCCACCGCGGCCTTGTTCGTCAGCTCGATCACGCTGGCCTGCTGCCACGCAGGTCCCTGCTCCTTGGTGGCGACCGGTGCCTGCTTGGTCAGCGTGGCGAGGGCAGCCTTGACGGCGGCCGGCTTCGGCGGTTGCTCGGGCTGCTTCTTCCCCTTCCTGGCCTGGGGTGCGGGCTTGGGGGTGCTGCTCGCGTAGGTCTGGGCGGCAGAGCGCACCTTGGTCAGCCGCAGCTCCATGTCGTACGGCGCGACTCTGGTGCTGAACGCCGCCAGCGCAGCGATGGCCTTCTTCTGGCTCGGCAGGGTGGTGGCGCAGTCGCGCTTCGTCGCGGAGGCTGCGTAGTAGTCGATGGTCGCCGCGACGGTCGTCCAGCGCTGGGGGAGCGTCGAGGGCGTGGTCGCCTGGTCCCGGTCCTTGACCTCCCCGGCCAGGTCCTTCCACTTCGCCCGGCACGCTGTCGTCGCCTTGCTGGGCGCCGCGGTGGCTTCGTCGTCGCTGGCCGAGCCGCATCCGGCCAGCACGAGAAGGAGCCCGAGAAGGGGGACCACCGGCACAGCGAGGCCCGCCCGGGCACGGCGAGGGAGCATGGAGTTCACCGTAGCGGGAGACGACGGTGGTGACCGCCGAACGGGTCCATCGCATCTGTCGTAGGCTCCGGGCGTGGTCCGGACCAGCGAGAGTCTCCGTGTGCTGGGGCCCGCTGACGTCGCCGCCGCGCTCGAGCTGGTCGGCACGGACCCGGTGGTGAACGTCTTCGCCGACTACCGGACGAGGATCACCCAGCTCGACACCCGCTGGCTCGGCGGTGAGATGTGGGGCTACCACGAGGGCGGCGAGCTCGTCTCGATGTGTCACGTGGGAGCCAACATGGTGCCGATCAGCACCACCCCGGCCGCGGCCGAGGCGTTCGTGTCCCGGGCCGTGCGCGCCGGCCCGAAGAGCTCGACGATCGTCGGGCCGCAGGACCAGGTGTCGATGCTGTGGTCGGGCCTGGAGGAGCACTGGCCGCGTCCCCGGGAGTTCCGCTGGGACCAGCCCCACCTGATGACGCGACGGTCGTCCCCCAACGAGTGCGACCCGCTGGTGCGGCGTACGCCCAAGGAGGACGCGGGGGTGCTCTATCCCGCCTGTGTCGCGATGTACACCGAGGAGGTGGGGATCTCCCCGGAGGTCGACGGCGGCAAGGACCTCTACCGCGCGCGGGTCAACCAGCTGGTCAGCCGGGGCTGGTCGTTCTCCCGCATCGAGCACGGGCGGGTGCTGTTCAAGGCCGAGGTGGCCTGCGCGACGCCGAGCGCCTGCCAGATCCAGGGGGTGTACGTCGACCCCGAGCTGCGCGGCCAGGGCCTGTGCGCCGCCGGCATGGCCACCGTGGTCGAGACCTGCCTGCGCGACATCGCCCCGGTCGTCTCGCTCTACGTCAACGCGCACAACGCGCCGGCTCGGGCGGCGTACCGCAAGGCCGGCTTCGAGCAGTCCGCGACCTTTGCGACGATCATGTTCTGAGTCGCAGACGTTCCCTTCCAGGTCACCGTGTGGTTACGTGTTGAGATCCCCGAGCGAGCAGGTTGCGTGAAGTGCCTCCCGGTCGAGGAGACCTACTCGGAGGAGACGACGTGCCGACCAAGCTCCGTTCGGCCGCGATCGCAGCGGCCATCCTGCTCGCCGCCACGGCAACCGCGACCGGTCTGGTCCCGGCCCGGGCCACGGTCGGCCACGACCCCCATCACGGGACGCACGGAAAGTCGGGGGCCCTCCCGGGTGGCTACAAGCACCTCGTGGTGATCTACGAGGAGAACCATTCCTTCGACAACCTCTACGGCTCCTGGGGCAGCGTCAACGGGAAGCACGTCGAGGGCCTGTCGGACGCCTCGACGGCGAAGAAGACCCAGGTGGCGCAGGACGGCGCGGCGTACTCCTGCCTGCCGCAGAACGACGTCAACCTGACCTCGCCGCCCTTGAGCAGCACCTGCACGGACGCGGCCCACGGCATCACGGCGAGCCACTTCGAGAACCAGCCGTTCACCATCGACGACTTCATCAAGCCGACGGACAAGACCTGCCCGGCTCCCGGGGTGTCCGCCCCCCGGGGCGTGCTGAAGGACTCGCCCGGAGCCGAGCCCGGCGGCTGCACCGAGGACATCGTGCACCGGTTCTACCAGGAGCAGTTCCAGATCGACGGCGGCAAGCAGGATCGCTACACGACCGGCTCCGACGCGATCGGACTGACGCAGGGCACCTACCGGACCCAGCAGCTGCCGATCTACCGCTACCTGCACGAGAAGGGCGCCCCGAGCTACACGATCGCCGACCACTTCTTCCAGGGCGCCTTCGGTGGGTCGTTCCTCAACCACCAGTGGCTGATCGCTGCTCGCGCGCCCCTCGACACCAACCCGGCGTCGACGTACACGCCCGCGGGTCCGCCCGCGAAGAACTCGGTGCTCGACGCCAACGGGATGCCGACCAGCTATCCGCAGTACACCGCGACCGGGCCCGTGGTCGACGACAGGCTCACGCAGAAGTGCGCCGACCCGACGAAGAACCACACCCGCCGAGCGTGCGGCGACTTCGCCGTCAACACGATCCAGCCGGGGGTGGCCCCCCACGGCACCGGTCCCTACCTGCCGCTCATCGACGACGCGAAGTACCCCAACATCGGCGACCGGCTCTCGGCCAAGGGCATCTCGTGGAACTGGTACTCCGGCGGCTGGGACGACGCCGAGTCCGGCCACCCCGGCCCGCTGTTCCAGTACCACCACCAGCCGTTCAACTACTTCGCGGCCTACGCCCCCGGCAAGCCGGGCCGCACGCACCTCCAGGACGAGAAGAAGTTCATCGCCTCGGCCAAGGGGGGAAGCCTGCCGACGGTCTCCTTCGTCAAGCCCTACGGCGCGGAGAACGAGCACCCCGGCTACGCCAGCGAGTCCAACGGCTCGGACCACCTCGTCGACCTGCTCAAGACCATCCGCGGTGGGCCGCAGGGCAAGGACACGCTGGTCGTGGTCACCTACGACGAGTTCGGCGGCCAGTGGGACCACGTGTCGCCGCCGAAGGTCGACGCGTGGGGCCCGGGCACCCGGATCCCGGCCCTGATCATCGGCGGACGCCAGCACAAGTCCGGCGTGGACCACACCGTCTACGACACCACCTCGATCATGGCCACCATCGAGCGCAGCTTCCACCTCGAGCCGGTCGCGACCCGGGACGCCCGGGTCAACGACCTGTCCGCAGCCGTGACCAGACACAAGCACTGACGTCCCGGCGGCCGCCTCGACACGGTGCGTACAGTCCGGGGTCATGAGCTCACCCGCACCGCTGACCAAAGACGTGAAGTTCCTGGTGGGGTCGTTCCTCGCCTCCGGCACGGTGCACCTGGTGCGCCCGGAGACCTTCGAGCCGATCATGCCGGACCTCGTGCCGGCGCACCGCGAGGTCATCTACGCCAGCGGCATCGCCGAGCTGCTCTGTGCCGCGGGGCTGTTGCACCCGCGCACCCGCAGGCTGGCGGGGTGGGCCGGCATGGGCATCCTGCTGGCGGTCTACCCGGCCAACTTCAAGATGGCCGGCGACGCGATGCAGACCGACAACACGGGGTTCAAGGCGGCTTCGCTCGTGCGGCTGCCGCTCCAGCTGCCGCTGATCAGGGCTGCGCTCAGGGCTGCGCGCGGCTGACCCGACCGCTCAGCGCCTCAGCCGCTCAGCCGACCGTCACGACGAGGTCGGCGACGGCTCGCGTCTGCGCGACCAGGTCGGCGTTGGCCTGGTCGGACTCGAGGGTCCAGCGCCGCGCGAGGTCGACCGGCTTGCCGTGCGCCACGTGCCGGTCCACCAGCCGCTCGATGCGCGTGGACTCCTCCTGCTCGACGAACCAGACCTCGTCGAGGAGCGGCCGGACCGAGGACCAGCCGCCGCCCTCGAACAGCAGGTAGTTGCCTTCGGTGACGACCAGCCGGTGCTCGGGACGTACGCCGATCGCGCCGGCCACCGACAGCTCCAGGGTCCGGTCGAACGCCGGCGCCCAGACGGTGTGGGCCGTCTCCGTGCGCAGCCTGCCCAGCAGCGCGACGTACCCCTCGACGTCGAAGGTCTCCGGAGCACCCTTGCGGTGGCCGAGCCCGAGCCGGGCGAGCTCGTCGTCGTGCAGGTGGAAGCCGTCCATCGGCACCACCACCGCCTCGGGGCCGATCCGGGCGACCAGCTGCTCGGCTGTCGTCGACTTGCCCGCCCCGGGTGCTCCGGCGATGCCGAGGAGCGCGCGACCGGAGCCGCCGAGTCGCCGGGCCCGGTCCGCGAGGGCGTCGATGTCCATCCGACGACCCTAGGCCCACCAGGTGGTCGAGGAGCGAGCGCAGAGAGCGTCTCGAAACCACTTCGCGGTCCTGGAAGCCTCCCGACTAGCCTGTCCGCATGATCCTCCGGATGTCGAAGCTGTTCGTGCGCACCCTTCGTGAGGACCCCGTCGACGCCGAGGTCCCGAGCCACCGCCTGCTCGTCCGGGCGGGCTACATCCGGCGCGCGGCGCCCGGCATCTACTCGTGGCTGCCGCTGGGCCTGCGGGTATTCAAGAAGGTCGAGCAGATCGTGCGCGACGAGATGGACGCCATCGGCGCCCAGGAGCTGCAGTTCCCGGCCCTGCTGCCGCGTGAGCCCTACGAGGCGACCGGACGCTGGACCGACTACGGCGACGGGATCTTCCGGCTCAAGGACCGCAAGGGCAACGACTACCTGCTCGGTCCCACGCACGAGGAGATGTTCACGCTCGTCGTGAAGGACCTCTACTCCTCCTACAAGGACCTGCCCGTCTGGCTCTACCAGATCCAGACGAAGTACCGCGACGAGGCACGTCCGCGCGCCGGGCTGATCCGCGGCCGCGAGTTCGTGATGAAGGACTCCTACTCCTTCGACGTCAGCGACACCGGTCTCGACGCGTCGTACGCCGCGCACCGCGAGGCCTACATCCGGACCTTCGACCGGCTCGGCTTCGACTACGTGATCGTCAAGGCGACCAGCGGCGCCATGGGCGGCTCGAGGTCCGAGGAGTTCCTGGCGAAGAGCGCGGTGGGCGAGGACACCTACGTGCGCTGCACGAAGTGCGACTACGCCGCCAACGTCGAGGCCGTCCAGGTGCGACCCCCGGCCGCCATCCCGTACGACGACGCGCCTGCCGCGCACGCAGAGCAGACGCCGGACACACCGACCATCCAGACGCTCGTCGACCACCTCAACGAGAAGTACCCCCGTGACGACCGCCCCTGGCACGCCGGGGACACCCTGAAGAACGTGATGGTCGTGCTCAAGCACGCCGACGGCACCCACGAGCCGCTCGCGATCGGCCTGCCGGGTGACCGCGACGTCGACCAGAAGCGGCTCGAGGGGATGCTCGAGCCCACCGAGGTGCTGGCGATGGACGAGGCCGAGTTCGCGAAGCACCCTTCGCTGACGAAGGGCTACATCGGACCGGGTGTGCTGGGGGAGAAGAACGTCTCGGGCATCCGTTACCTCCTCGACCCCCGCGTCGTCGAGGGCACCCGTTGGGTGACCGGTGCGGACGTCCACGGCAGCCACGTGCTCGACCTGGTGGCCGGTCGCGACTTCACGGCCGACGGCACCATCGAGGCCGCCGAGGTGCGCGACGGCGACCCCTGCCCACTCTGCTCCTCGGAGGGGGGCGACGGGGGGACGCTGGTGACCGAGCGCGGCATCGAGATGGGCCACATCTTCCAGCTCGGCCGCAAGTACGCCGAGGCGCTCGAGCTCAAGGTGCTCGACGAGAACGGCAAGCTCGTGACCGTGACGATGGGCTCCTACGGCATCGGGGTCTCCCGCGCCGTGCCCGTGATCGCCGAGGACAACCACGACGAGCTCGGGCTGGTCTGGCCGCGGGCCGTGGCCCCGGCCGACGTGCACATCGTCGCGACCGGCAAGGACGCCGCCGTCTTCGAGGCGGCGACCACCCTCGCCGAGGGTCTCTCCGCCGCAGGGCTCGAGGTGCTCTACGACGACCGCCCCAAGGTCAGCCCGGGCGTGAAGTTCAAGGACGCCGAGCTGATCGGCGTACCCACGATCGTCACGGTGGGACGCGGCCTCGCCGACGGCAACGTCGAGGTCAAGGACCGCCGCTCCGGCGAGCGCACCGAGGTCCCGGTCGGCGACGCGGTCGACCACCTGGTCGGCGTGGTCACCGGCAGCTGACCCACCCTCGATCGCAAACGCGCGGACACAAGTCGCTAGAAGTGCCCGGTTGCTCCCTGTTTTCGGGTCGTCGCGCTGACTTGTGTCCGCGCGTCTGCGAGATTTCCCGGTCGATCCTCAGTCCCCGGCCACCGCGTTCAGCCCGATGAGGTCGTCCTCGGTGGGCTCCCAGCGCAGGGCGGCGGCGTTGGTGCGCACCTGCTCGGCGCGGGTGGCGCCGGAGATCACCGAGGAGACGGCGGGCTGGGCGGCGAGGCCGGCGATGGCCACGTCCAGGAGCGACAGGTCACGCTCCGCGGCGTACGCCTCGAGGGCCTCGATCCGGTCCCAGTCGGCCTTGGCGAGCCACCCGGCCCGGCTCGGGTCCAGGGCGGCGCGGGAGCCCTCGGGGGCGGTGCCGCCGCGCTTGTACTTGCCGGTGAGCAGGCCGTACTCGAGCGGGAAGAAGGGGAGTACGCCGAGGCCGAACCGCTCGCACGCCGGACCCACCTCGACCTCGAGGTCGCGGTCGAGCAGGGAGTAGCGGTTCTGCACGGAGACGAACCGCTCCAGGCCCTTCGTGCGCGAGGTCCAGTCGGCGTCCGCGACCTGCCAGCCGTCGACGTTGGAGCAGCCGATGTAGCGCACCTTGCCCTCGTGGACCAGCTCGGTCAGCGCTCCGAGCGTCTCCTCGATCGGGGTCACGTCGTCGGGGGCGTGCAGCTGGTAGAGGTCGATGTGGTCGGTCTGCAGGCGTTGCAGGCTTCCCTCCACGGCACGCCGGATGTAGCGACGCGAGCCGCGTACGCCGTGGTCGGGACCGTTGAGGCCCTGGGCGTCCATCCCGAACTTGGTCGCGACCACGAACTCGTTGCGCCGACCCAGCAGGGCCTCTCCGATCAGCTCCTCGCTCGCGCCGGGCGTGATGCCGTAGGTGTCCGCCGTGTCGAGCAGGGTGACGCCGGTGTCCTGGGCCGCGTCGAGGATCTCGTTCACGCCGTCCTGGTCGACGCGGCGGCTGAACGCGTTGCAGCCGATGCCGACGGCGCTGACCATCAGTCCGGAACGGCCGAGGGGGCGGTAGCTCATGTCCATGGGTCGACCCTACGAGGCGGCGCCGAGGTACCTCCGGGCGAGTCGACGGAGCTCGGCGACCTCGTCCTTTGCGTCGAACCCGTCGTCGCCGCTCATCAGGTAGAGGGTGTCGACGAGCCCCAGCAACCAGCGCCCGGCGCGGTCGGGATCGAGCTCGCGGTCGACCTCGCCGAGGACCTGGGCGGCGTTCAGCAGTCGCGCGAATGCGGCGCGCACCCGGGCGTCGCCGGCCTCGAGCAGCTCGGCGAACTCCCGGTCGCCCACGGCCAGCTGGAGCATCGCGACGACCAGTCCCGGCGCGAGTGGGTCAGCGACGTCGCGGCACAGGTGGTCGAGCAGGCGCCAGGTCTCCTCGAGCGGTCGGTCCTCCTCGAGGGAGGCGAGCACGCCGTCGTTCACGACCTGGTCGTCCGCGAAGATCGCCACCATCAGGGAGCGCTTGTCGCCGAAGTAGTGGAACAACGTCCCCGAGCCGACGCCGGCCGCTCGACAGATCGCTGCGGTGGTCGCCCCTGTGTAGCCGAGCTCGGCGAACACCCCGGCGGCCGCGTCGCGGATCGACGCTCTCTTGGCGGCGTGCCGGACCGGGTCGACGGTCCTCACTCGGCGCGCTTCTCGTCCGGGTCCTCGGCGGTCCGCTTGCGGCGGCGTACCTCGCGCACGGCGACGGAGACCGCGACCAGGAACCCGATCACGTACTTCGCCCAGCCCAGCTCGACGTCGGGGACCCAGCCCAGGAGCTGGTCGAGGAGGTGGGGCACCCACGCGAACAGCGGGGCGAGGTAGCGAGCGGGGTCGAGGTACTTCAACCAGTTGGGAGCACTGAGGTCGGGCAGCCAGTCGAGGTCGATCGCCGGGAGCAGCCGTCCGAAGAACGCGCTGACCAGGGCGCCGATCCCCAGGATCGCGATCGCCGTGCCGAGCGCGTTGATGACGACGTGCCGGGCGGCATACAGCGTCGGGTGCCGCTCGCCCCAGGCGTGCAGGCGGGCGGCCCTGGTGTCGGCCGGGGGAGCATAGGGCACGCTGCGGCGGCGTACGTCGCCGTGCCCAGGCTCGACCAGGTCGCAGCGGGCCACCCGACCTGTCCACCACCACGCCACCCGGGTCGGATGCCCGGCGTCCTCGCCGAGGTCGACGTGACCGATCTCGTCACCGGCCGCCTGGTCCACTTCGGTGCCGTTGACCAGGAGCCTGGCCCGGTTGGGCCGCTTCTTCTCCGTGGGCTCCACCCAGGTCTCGACCGTGAGGGCGGTGCCGCGGTCGCGGAGGGTGTACGTCGTGGTGCTGGTCGTGCTCACGATTCAATAATAGAGTGGCCACTCCAATAATGCACGACTACGGTCCTGCCATGCAGATCGACGCGGTCATCTTCGACTGGGGCGGCACCCTCACCCGCTGGCACGACATCGACTTCCACGCGGAGGGGCTGGCCCTGGCGCACGCGGTGGTGGAGTCGGAGCACGAGCCGCATGTGCACGTCGACGCGTTGCAACGGGCCAACCAGGTCATCTGGGGGCGCAGCCGGGACCACCAGCAGAGCGCCACCGTCGCCGACCTGTTCACCGAGGCCGGCCTGTCCCACGACCCCGAGCTGCTCGTGCACTACCGGGAGTTCTGGGAGCCGCACACCGCGACGGACGCGCAGGTCGCGCCGCTGTTCACGACGCTGCGCGAGCGCGGCATCAAGGTGGGTGTCCTCTCCAACACGATCTGGCCGCGCGAGTGGCACCGCGACTTCTTCGGGCGCGACGGGGTGCTCGACCTGATCGACGGCGACGTCTACACCAGTGAGATCGCGTGGACCAAGCCCTCGCCCCACGCCTTCCGAGCGGCGATGGAGGCCGTCGGAGCGAGCGACCCGGCTCGCTGCGTCTACGTCGGCGACCGGCTCTTCGACGACATCTGGGGCGCGCACAACGCCGGCCTCAAGGCGATCCACATCCCGCACAGCGCCATCCCCGTCGAGCAGGTCGGCCACTCCGAGGGTGAGCCCGACGCCGTGGCCCGCCAGCTCGTCGAGATCCCGGCGCTGCTGGACGTCCTCTGACGCAGGTTCCGCATGGTCCCCATCGATCGGACCCCTGAAAGTGGCTCACGAGGGTCCGCTTGATGGGGACTATCGCTCTAGCCGGACGCCCCTCCCGTGAAGTTCCAGGACGCGAGGTGCAGGGCGGGGCAGGTCCAGCGGGGTGAGGTGGTGGTGTAGGTGTCGCCGGGAAGCGGGGTCGCCGTACGACCGACGGCGCGGACGTTGCCCGGGGCGAGGGCGCGGGCGTAAGGACTGCGTGAACCGGAAGTTCCGCAGCGGCCGGGCGACCTCGCCGTCCTCGATCAGCCAGACGCCGTGTGGGTGCGGCCGGTGAGCACGAGCTCCAGCTCGCCCGGGGACGGCTTTCCTCGATCGTCACGAGAGCTGCCATCGCGATCTTCTAGCGCTCATCTCTGCACCAGACGGCTCACTCCCCGGCCTCAGCGCAAGCCTTCTTACGGGCAGCGACCTCGCGCGCGGGGGTGTTCGGTCCCGCACAGATCGAGCAGACGGCCATCGGCTCAGCGCTTCTTCGTCCACTTGTGGGCGGCGGTGGTGGCCTCGGTCGCCAGCGTGGTGACCACCATCTTGCCGACCTCACGCGCCAGCGGACTTCCCGCAGCCTTGACGGCCGCTCTTCCGATTGCTGCCAACATGGTTCCTGCTCTCTCCGTGAAGTGAGCCGGGCGGCTCGACCAGGGGCACCCTCCGCCCCCCGACGCACGGAGGGTGCCCCGGTCGTTCGGCCCGGGTCAGCTCGGGCGGTCCGCCTTGGCAGCCGCCTTGGCCTTGGCCTCGGCACGGTCGGCGTCGGCCTTCGTACGGTGACCCGAGGCGTGCTCGTGGCCGGTCTCGATCTGCTTGTCACCGAGCACCGAGGCGTCGCTGGTCCGCAGACCGAAGGCGTTCCAGAACCAGGGGCGGTTCGGCCACTTCGAGTAGACCCGGTACCCGGAACGGGCGCTGGAGTAGTTGTCGAAGTTGATCGCTACCCGGCCGCGACCGTGGTTCCACGACCGGCACTTCTTGTAGTCGCGGTTGGAGTCGAGCATCGAGACGTACTCGTCACCGGTGTAGTAGGAGTTGTCGATGTACTCGCCGGCGTAGTCGTCCCAGACCCAGCTCTCGCCGTCGAAGACGTAGTCGCCGGTCCAGTACCCGTCGTCGATGTAGTCGCCCCACAGCCAGTAGGAGTTGTCCTCCACCGAGGACAGTCGCCCGTTGGTGCCAAAGGTCCGCTTGACCTGGGCCATCGTGTGGCTTCGGTGGACCTTCTTGTACTCGGCCTTCGTCACGCAGCTGGGCGTCGAGCGGGCCGACGAGGCGGCGTTGGCCGGGACGCTCAGCCCGCCAGCGAGCACGGCGGCTACGGCCGCCGCGATGATGATGATGCGCTTCATGGTTCCCACTTCTCTCCGTGTGGTTGAGCCGGTCGGCCCAGGACCGAGGTGAACGATCGGTTGATGTCGCTGAATGGAACTCTATCGGTGCTCTATTGGTTTGCTAAACCGAGTCTATATAGGTCTATACCGCGCCATCAGTTCGCCGAGCCTGCTACGGTCGGTCATATGCCTCGCCCCTATGCAGACCCTGTGGAGATCTACACCCAGCCGATCCCCGCGACGTCGCCGTTCATCCCCGTGGATGCCAAGATCGTCGTGGGCGAGGTCGGTCCGGCGTCGCCCGACCCGATCCCGATCGTGCTGCTGCCTGGCTTCGAGTACCGGATGCGCGAGTGGCGGCACCCGAGCACCGGCGAGATCCACTGGCGGCTCGAGCGGAGGAAGGCCACCTACCAAGGCGAAGCCGAGGAGTAGCCCTGCTCTCGGGTGTCACCCTGGGGCTGGGTTTGCAGCCCGGCAAGGGAGAAACGTCACCTGTATGTCAACCTGTTGGCTCGATGCCGATGCCGGAGCTCGCGTCCTGGGTCAGGGACTCGATCTCGCCGTTGCGGGCCGTCATCGACTCGTTGCGGCGGTGCATCACCCGCGCGTCGGCGTAGCGGGCTCCCGCGTCGAGCGCTGCCTGGACGGCCACCTGGGCGGCGTCGTACGCACTCGTGGCCTCGACCCCGGGACCTGCTCCTCCTAGCCTCGCCGCATGGGACATCTACATCCGACGGCCTCGGTGGCTCCGTCAGCAGTCGTGACCGGTGACGTGACGATCGGCGCCGGGTCACGCGTGCTGGCGGGTGCGGTCGTGAGCGGCGATCTCGGCCCGGTCACCATCGGCGCCGACGTGGTGGTGATGGAGCACGCGCTGTTGCGGGGCCGTGCGCAGCACCCGCTCCGTCTCGGCGACGCAGTGATGGTCGGCCCGCACACCCACCTGAACGGCACCACCGTCGACGACGAGGTGTTCATCGCCACGGGGGCCTCGCTCTTCCCGGGATCGCACGTCGGCGCCGGCTCGGAGCTGCGCATCAACAGCGTGCTCCACGTGAACACGGACCTGCCGGCAGGGACCGTCGTACCGATCGGCTGGATCGCCGCGGGCCGTCCGGCCGAGCTGTTCTCGCCGGACCGTCACGAGGACCTGTGGGCGGTGCAGGAGCCCCTCGACTTCCCGGGGACGGTGTACGGCGTTCCTCGAGGCACCAGCATGCGCGAGATCATGCGGCGCCAGTCCGAGGCGTTCGGCCTCGGAGAGCCGCGCTAGCGCAGACCGGGGAAGTTGCTGGGGGCGGCGCCGAAGTCCAGCTCGCGCAGGGCGCTCGCGTCGAGCTCGGAGATGGCCGCACGGCGGTCGGTGCCCGAGGTGTTGGCCACCAGCTCGGCGTAGGTCCGGGTCACCCTGCGCTCGATCGTCCGGGCCACCGCCTCGATCTGCGGCCCGGTCGAGGTCGGACCCGGGCACGACGTAGTCGACCTTCGCCGCCACCGGATCGACGCCCTTGGCGCTGATCAGGACGCTGAGCCGGTCGCGGGCCGCGCGGTGGGCGCTGTAGGTCTCGTCGAGCCGTCCGGAACAGCACCGGCTGCTGCGACTTGGAGGACTGGGCGCCCAGGAACCCGTAGAGGTGCACGGCTGCGTGCTCCGCGGCGAGGGCCTTCTGCAACGCCTGGACCGGAGTCACTGGGCCCACCCCGCGAGCCGCTGGTCGATCGCGGCGCCCATGCTGGCCAGCAGCCGGGCGAAGTCGCCGCTCTGGGCCCGCAGTGCGAGCGCGTCCAGGGAGGTCGTGCAGCCGCTGCTCCCTCACCCGGAGCGCGCGGAGGGCGGCCTCGCGCCTGCGCGGAACGACGTACGGCGCGGGGCTGGCCGACGCGCTGGCCCGGTCCGGAACCGCGTTGACCAGGGTGGCCTCGTGCGCCCGGTGCATCTGTCGCAGGGTCATCAGCTGTGTCCGGGTCGCGGGGTAGCGCGCCTGCGTCGCCTGCACCGCCTCCTGGGTGGCGCGGATGGCCTCCAGCGCCGCCGTGGCCACCGCGACGTCCGGGGTCACTCCCCGCGGAGGAGTCTTCGCGGCGGTCTTCCCGGGGGTCGACGTCGTCGGAGCAACCAGCCAGGCCCAGGGCCGCGACCCCCGTCGCACCGACCGCCAGGAAGGTCCGGCGCGCCAGCTGCGTTCCCGGCGTCGGAGGGGGTCAGGTCGGGCACGCCCGAATCCTAGGTGCAGGGTCGCAGGGTGGCGGTTTCGGTTGCGGCGTGGCGTTAGGGTGAACTCACCACAACAGCACAGCAGGGAGGATTTTCGGCCATGAGCGCTCACGCCACCCGGGATCTCCTCGCTGAGCAGCTGACCGGCCCCATCGGGTCCCTGGGGCTCGACCTCGAGGCCGTCGACCTGTCCAGCGCCGGCAAGCGCCGGGTCCTGCGCGTGGCCATCGACAAGGACGGCGGCGTCACGATGGACGACATCGCCGACGCCACCCGCGAGGTCTCCCGCGTGCTCGACGAGACCGACGCGATGGGGCAGCAGGCCTACACCCTCGAGGTCTCCTCCCCGGGAGTCGACCGCCCGCTCACCCTGCCGCGCCACTGGCGCCGCAACACCGGCCGCCTGGTCAAGGTGGTCCTCGACGAGGGCGATCCGGTCACCGGCCGGATCACCGGGACCGACGACACCGGCGCGGTCCTCGACGTCGAGGGCGCCGACCACCGCGTGGAGTACGCCGCGGTGAAGAAGGCCAAGATCCAGATCGAGTTCAAGAAGGAGACGACCTGATGGACATCGACATGAGCCTGCTGCGGATGCTGGAGCGGGAGAAGGAGATCCCCTTCGCGGTCCTGGTCGAAGCCATCGAGCAGGCCCTGCTGACGGCGTACCACAAGACCAACGGCGCCCAGGAGCACGCGCGCGTCGAGCTCGACCGCAAGAGCGGGCACGTCACCGTGATGGCGCAGGAGCTCGACGAGGAGAACAACGTCGTCGGGGAGTACGAGGACACGCCCGAGGGGTTCGGCCGGATCGCCGCCACGACCGCGAAGCAGATCATGCTCCAGCGCCTGCGCGACGCCGAGGACGAGCGCAAGTTCGGTGAGTTCTCCGGCAAGGAGGGCGACATCGTCTCCGGGCTGATCCAGCAGGGCCGCAACCCCGACGACGTGATGGTCGACCTCGGCAAGCTCGAGGCGCTGCTGCCCTCGGGGGAACGCGTGCCCGACGAGGACTACTCGCACGGCACCCGGATCAAGTGCCTCGTGATCAGCGTCCGCAAGGGCATGCGCGGACCGCAGGTGATGCTCTCGCGCACGCACCCGAGCCTGGTCAAGAAGCTGTTCGCCCTCGAGGTACCGG
This sequence comes from uncultured Actinomycetota bacterium, assembly GCA_963797525.1. GTDB lineage: Bacteria > Actinomycetota > Actinomycetes > Propionibacteriales > Nocardioidaceae > Marmoricola. Next base: position 846,960 of record CAWCPT010000014.1, on the reverse strand, counting down.
AGATCGCCGACGGCACCGTCGAGATCTGCGGCATCGCTCGCGAGGCCGGTCACCGCACCAAGATCGCCGTGCGGTCCGTAGTCCCCGGCGTGAACGCCAAGGGCTCCTGCATCGGGCCGATGGGGCAGCGGGTGCGCGCCGTGATGAACGAGCTGCACGGCGAGAAGATCGACATCATCGACTGGTCCGACGACCCGGCGACCCTGGTCGGCAACGCGCTCAGCCCGGCCCGGGTCTCGAGCGTCACGGTGGTCGACGAGGCCAGTCCGCTCGGCGCGCGTCGTCGTCCCTGACTTCCAGCTCTCGCTCGCGATCGGCAAGGAGGGCCAGAACGCCCGCCTCGCTGCGCGGATGACCGGCTGGCGGATCGACATCCGCTCCGACGAGGCCCCGACCGGAGCCTCCGGTCGCGCCGCCGCTGCCTAGCTCCTGATCCTGTCCACGACGAGCTCGGGCACCAGGTGGTCGTCGTCGCCCTGGCTCCACTCGGGGAAGTCGAAGACGGCGACCATCAGCTGCAGCGGGTACGCCGGTGGGTCGGGGCAGCGGCGTACCTCCTCGCCGTCGACGCTGAACACCGCCTCGTCACGGTCCCAGTCCACGGCGTAGTCGTGGAACTCGGCGACGTCGATCGCCAGCCTCGGGGCCGCGAAGTCCTGGGCCAGGTCCGGGTCGCGGATCTGCTTGAGACCGACGCCGACCTCGGCGGACTCGCCCGGCACGACGTCCTTGCCGAAGACCTCGGTCACGCAGATCTCCCCGCACCGCTCCGGCCGGTCCTCGAAGCCGCACAGCCAGAAGGCGGCCATCGAGCGGGGAGAGAGCGTCATCCGGCAGCGGATCTCGAGATGTCCGCCGCTCTGCAGGTGACCCTCGAACGAGCGCTGCTCCTCGGTGACCAGCTGGCCCTCGAAGACCGCCTGCTGGCCGTCGGTGCTGCCGACCGGGCCGGACCGGTTGCCGCTCTGCACTCCGGAGAGCCGCAGGGGTGGCGCGTTGGTCGCCGCGAGCCAGAGCCCCTGCGTCGTGGGGATGTCGAGCACCAGGCACGACTCCTCGAGGCGGTAGGACGCGCGCGTCTCCTCCCGCGAGCTCCACATCGGCAGGTAGTGGGGGAGCCACACGCCCGTGTCGAGGGCAGGTCCGTCGAAGTCGTCGACGAATCTCATCGAGCTGCCCTCCGACCCTGCTTGCGGCCGCGTGCGATCTCGGTGCCGAGCGCGTCGAGGTGCTGCTCCCAGATTCCCCGGAACTGGCCGAGCCATGCGTCCACCTCGGACATCGGACCCGCGTTGATGGCGTAGAGCCTGCGCGGTCCCTCGGCGCGGACGTCGGCGAAGCCGCTCTCCCGCAGGACCCGGAGCTGCATGGAGACGGCTGGTTGGCTGATCCCGAACTCCGCGCCGATCACCTCGGTCACCCGACCAGAGGAGAGCTCGTCGTCGGCCAGCAGCTCGAGGATGCGCCGGCGCACGGGGTCGCCGAGCACGTCGAAGGCCTCCACGGCTAGGCCTCGGGCTCGGCGGTGTAGGCGGCCAGGCACCGGTCGGCGGCCTCGCGGGCAGCGACCGGATCGGTGCCGTCGGCGATGCTCGCCTCGGCCCACGCGGCGTTCGACCCGGTCATCACCTCGACGAGGTAGGCCCGCCCCTCCCGGGAGGCCAGCCAGGCGTCGAGCTCGCTGCGCGGGGCGGCTGGGGAGGTCAGGTGCTCGTGCAGGCCCCAGAGCATCATCTCCCAGCCGATCCCGACGGCGCCCGGACCGAACTGGTCCCAGAACTCCTTCGGAACCGCAGCGGTGTGCACCAGCAGGAGCCGGGTCTGCTCCGCCTCGGCGTCGAGGGTGACCTCGACCCAGCTCACCTCACCGGCGTACTCCCAGGTGAGCGAGAGCGCGGTCGGCGGCTCGCACGCGAGCACCTCGCCGCCGGCGTTGCCCTCGATCTGGAAGCGACCGCCGACCGACAGGTCGCCGGTGACCGCGCCTCCCATCCACCGCGGCACGCGCTCGGGACGGGTGAGGGCGTCCCACACCTCCTCGACCGCGGCCGGGTAGGAGCGCTCGGCCGTGAGCCGGCGCGACGGCTTCCCGTCCCGGTCGACGGTGGTCAGGCCGCGTACGACGGCCTGGAGCTGTTCGTGTGGAGGGATCGGCATCGGCTTCTCCTGACATTGTAGGATCAGGAACCGATGATATCAATCAATCCTGATATGTCACGCGCAGACGTAGTAGACGTTCTGGTCGTCGTGCGGGAGCAGGTGCGCCGCTACCGACCCGAAGCCTGCTTCGGCCAGCATCCGCTCGGCGGTCGGCCGGCCCCACGCGGCGCCCAGCCCGTCACCACCCTGCGCGAGCGACACGGTCATGCAGTGCAGGCAGGAGATCGTGTAGAGGAACGGACCGAGCGGGAGGTCGCGGTCACCGTCGTGGGAGCCCGAGGAGTCGATGTCCTGGGCGAGGTAGCTGCCGCCCGGGCGCAGCAGGCGGCGGATCCCCTCGAGCATGGCGGCGGGATGGGCCTGGTCGTGCACCGCGTCGAAGGTCGTCACCAGGTCGAAGCTCGGTGTCGGCCAGAGTGCTTCCAGCCGGGTGGCGTCGCCGATGCGGTAGTCCAGGTTGGGCAGGTCGGCGCTCTTCTCGGCGGCGTACGCGATCGCGTCGGGGGAGAAGTCGACGCCGGTGAACCTCGAGGCCGGGAAGAGCCGCGCCATCACCTGAAGCGCCCGCCCGCGGCCGCAGCCCACGTCCAGGACGTCGATGCCCTGACGCAGTCGTTCGGTCAGGCCGGGGACCAGGGGCAGGATCGCCTCCTCGAGGGCGGCGAGCACTGTCTGGGCGGACTCGGCCTCCATCACCTCGTGGAAGCGGGGGAACGCCTCGTAGGGGACCCCGCCCCCGTGGCGGAAGCACTCGAGGACCTGGTCCTCCACGCTCGCGAGCACGGGGACGAACTGTGCCGATGCGGCGAGGTTGAACGGTCCGTCGTCGGTCAGCAGGGCGGCGTGCTCCGCGTCGAGCCAGTACGTCGCGGCCTGCGGGGTCGTGCTCGATGAGGCCGCCGACGGTCAGCGCGCCGAGCCACTCGCGCACGTAGCGCTCCTCGAGGCCTGCGGCGCGGGCGAGCTCGACGCTCGTGCGTGGGCCGCCGTCGGCCAGCGTGACGAAGAGGCCGGTGCGCTGTCCGAGCGACATCATCAGCGCCAGGCAGGCATCGTTGAGGACCTGCAGGAGTCGTTCCGAGGTCTGCTCGAGCCGGTCCTCGTTGATCCGGGGCCGAGTGGTCATGACGTCCTCCGCACGGGTAGCAGACTGTCTGGTCGGTTCAGGTTGTGACGAGAACTTCCCGCCTGTCAAGGGATTCATGGCCATTGCTTGTACGGACTGGTTGTAGTGTCGGTTGAAACCGACCAGACGGTACGCACCGAGGAGGATCATGCCCCGCGACGGTTCGACGACGAGGACGGCGCTCCTGGACGCCGCCGAGCAGCTCACCTTCGAGCGTGGCTTCGCGGGCGCACCCGTCGACCGCATCGTCGAGGTGGCGGGCGCGACGAAGGGGGCGTTCTTCCACCACTTCCCGTCCAAGCTGGACCTGGCCGACGCGCTGATCCGGCGCTGGGCCGAGGACGACGCCCGGCACCTGGAGGACAAGCTGAGCCGTGCGGAGCGGCTGGTGGAGGACCCGCTGCAGCAGCTCCGCCTGTTCGTCGGCTTCTTCATCGAGGAGGCCGAGGCCTCCGCGGGGGAGATGCCGGGCTGCCTGTTCGCGGCGTACACCTACCAGGCCGGGCTCTTCGAACCCGGCACGCTCGAGGTGCTCGCCGAGTCGATGCTCGCGTGGCGACGGCGGCTCCGTGCCAAGCTGGACGAGGTCGTGCGGATCCGGCCGGCGGGGGCCGAGGTGGACCTCGACGCCCTGGCGGACTCGCTCAACGTCGTCTTCGAGGGAGCGTTCGTCGTCTCGCGTGCCGTCGACGACCCGACCGTGGTGTCCGCGCAGCTGCGGCTCTTCCGGGCCCAGCTCGCGCTCAGCTTCCCGGAGAGTCCGTCCTGAGCTCTGCCGGTTCGGATTAGCGCGGCCACACCGGTAGAGTGTCCTGCGGTGGTTTCACAACTGGACAGCTCGACGCACGCGGACGGTCCCGTCCGCACCTGTGTCGGTTGCCGGAAGCGAGCCGCCAAGCGTGAGTTGCTGCGAGTGGTCGCTGGGACGGACGCGGAGGGCCGAGCTGGATGGTCCGTCGTACCCGACCCGGACGGCACCGCACCAGGTCGCGGGGCGCACCTGCACCCCACTGCCGAATGTCTCGCACGCGCCGAGCGCACACGTGCCTTCGCCCGAGCCCTGCGGCATGATGCCGGAGGCCCCGGGAAGCAACGGGGAGCACTGAGCCTGGAGCGTCTGAGAGAGCACCTCGCGAGCACCGATGGAGACACCTGAGATGAAGCAGCAGCCAACCAGAAGCGGGAGCACCAGCTCATGAGCCTGCGATGAGACACCTCGCGATGAGTACAGCGCGATGAGCATGCACATCAACTAGCGGTCCAGTCTCCGTCCATTGGCGGATTCGGACCAGGAGGAAACACGTGGCCAAGGTCCGAGTCCATGAACTCGCCAAGAAGTACGACGTCCCGTCCAAGGACGTCCTCAAGATGCTGAACGACCTGGGTGAGTTCGTGAAGGCACCCAGCTCGACGGTGGAACCACCCGTCGAGAAGAAGTTCGAAGACAAGTACGGCGCCGACCTGCTCGCCAAGGCCGAGGCCAAGGCGGCGAAGAAGGCAGCCAAGAAGGCACCCGCCAAGAAGGCGGCCGAGCCGGTCGCTGCCGAGGCGCCTGTCGAGACGCCCGCGGTCGAGCCCGAGGTCGCGCAGCCCGCGGCCAAGGCCGAGCCCGCCGCGCCGCGCTTCACGCCCGGTCCCCGACCGCGCATCCAGGCGGTCCCCGAGCCCGAGCCCGAAGAGGCCCAGCCCGAGGTGGCGCAGCCTGCCGCCGAGGCAGCAGCGCCCGAGGCTCCGGCCGCCGAGCCCGAGGCCGACGGTGGCGAGAGCGCCCCGGCCGCGAGCGCCGGAGCCGGCTTCAAGCCCGGCCCGCGCCCGCCGCGTCCCGGCGCGCCCCGTCCCGGCAACAACCCGTTCTCCTCGACCCAGGGCATGGGCAGCCGCTCGTCCGCTCCGGCACCCGGTGCCGGGACGAGCGACCAGCGGCCGCCGCGTCCCCCGGCGGGTCGCGGTGACGGCATGCCTCGCCCCAACCCGGCGATGATGCCCAAGTCCCCGGCCGCCTTCGGTGGCGGCCCCGGCGGTCGTCCCTCCGGTGGTCCCGGCGGACCCGGTCGTGGTGGCCCCGGTGGTCCCGGTGGCGCCCGTGGCGGTGCCCCGGCCCGCGGTGGCGCTCCCGGTCGCGGCGGCTTCGGCGGCGGTCCCGGTGGCGCACCCGGCATGGGTGGCGGCCCCGGTGGTCCCGGTGGCGGTCGTCCCGGTGGTCCCGGGCGTGGTCGCCCGGGTGGCCGCGGCAGCACCCAGGGCGCCTTCGGTCGCCCCGGTGGCCCGTCGCGCCGTGCGCGCAAGTCGAAGCGCGCCCGTCGCCAGGAGTTCGAGCAGATGGAAGCCCCGACGATCGGCGGCATGCGCGTCCGCAAGGGCAACGGTGAGACCGTTCGCCTCGCCCGTGGCGCCTCGCTGACCGACTTCGCCGAGAAGGTGGGCGTCGACGCAGCCTCGCTGGTGCAGATGCTCTTCCACCTCGGCGAGATGGTGACCGCGACCGAGTCGGTCAACGACGCCACCTTGCAGCTCCTCGGTGAGGAGCTCAACTACATCGTCGAGGTCGTCTCGCCCGAGGACGAGGACCGTGAGCTGCTCGACTCCTTCGACCTGCAGTTCGGGTCCGACGAGGGCGACGAGGACATGCTCGAGGCGCGTCCGCCGGTCGTGACCGTGATGGGTCACGTCGACCACGGAAAGACCAAGCTGCTCGACGCGCTCCGCACGGCCAACGTCGTGGACAAGGAGGCCGGTGGCATCACGCAGCACATCGGTGCCTACCAGGTGCACACCGAGGTCGACGGCGACGACCGTCGCATCACCCTGATCGACACCCCGGGCCACGAGGCGTTCACCGCCATGCGTGCTCGTGGTGCGCAGGCCACCGACATCGCGGTGCTCGTCGTGGCCGCCGATGACGGTGTGATGCCGCAGACCGTCGAGGCGCTCAACCACGCCAAGGCGGCCAACGTGCCGATCGTGGTGGCGGTCAACAAGATCGACAAGGAAGACGCCGACCCGACCAAGGTGCGCGGTCAGCTGACCGAGTACGGCCTGGTCCCCGAGGAGTACGGCGGCGACGTCATGTTCGTCGACGTCTCGGCCAAGTCCCAGCTCAACCTGGACAAGCTGCTCGAGGCGGTCGTGCTGACTGCGGACGCCTCGCTCGACCTGCGGGCCAACCCCGACCAGGACGCCCAGGGCCTCGTCATCGAGGCACACCTGGACCGTGGCCGTGGTCCGGTCGCGACGATCCTCGTCCAGCGCGGAACCCTCCGCGTCGGCGACTCGATCGTGGCGGGTCCGGCGTACGGCCGGGTGCGCGCCATGCTCGACGAGCACGGCGAGACCATCGAGCAGGCGGACCCGTCGCGGCCCGCGATGGTGCTCGGCCTCTCCGGTGTCCCCGGGGCGGGCCAGAACTTCATCGTGGTCGAGGACGACCGTGTCGCCCGTCAGATCGCCGAGCGGCGTGAGGCGCGCGAGCGTGCGGCCATGCAGGCCAAGCGTCGCGTGCGTCGCAGCCTGGAAGACTTCATGGCCTCCATGGAGAAGGGCGAGAGCCAGGAGCTCAACCTGATCCTGAAGGGCGACGTCTCCGGTTCGGTCGAGGCCCTCGAGGACTCGCTGGCCAAGATCGACGTGGGCGACGAGGTGTCGCTGCGCGTCATCGACAGAGGTGTCGGTGCGATCACCGAGACCAACGTCGACCTGGCCGCCGCCTCCGACGCGATCATCATCGGCTTCAACGTCCGCCCGCAGGGCAAGGCGACGGAGCTGGCCGAGCGCGAAGGCGTGGAGATCCGCTACTACACGGTGATCTACCAGGCCATCGAGGAGATCGAGGCCGCGCTCAAGGGCATGCTCAAGCCGGAGTTCGAGGAGTCCACCCTGGGACAGGCGGAGATCCGCGCGATCTTCCGCAGCTCCAAGGTCGGCAACATCGCCGGTTGCATGGTCACCAGCGGTCTGATCCGGCGCAACGCCAAGGTGCGACTCATCCGCGACGGCTCCGTCGTGGCGGACAACCTGGACCTCTCCTCGCTCAAGCGGGAGAAGGACGACGCTGCGGAGGTCCGCGAGGGCTTCGAGTGTGGTCTGGTCCTGCGTGGGTTCAACGACATCAAGGAAGGCGATGTCGTCGAGGCCTACGAGATGAAGGAGATCCCGCGCGCGTGATCTCGCCGGGCGCTGTCGTGGGGTCACCCCATGGCGGCGCCCTGCGGGGCGCGGGCCCGGTGCCGCCGGGGTAGGTCGCTTCTCAACTCACCATCACCAAGCACGGAAAGCCAGGCCGAAGTCATGCCAAGTCCACGGGTCAGGAAGATCGCCGATCGGATCAAGGTGATCGTGGCGGAGATGCTGGAGCGGCGGGTCAAGGATCCTCGGCTCGGCTTCGTGACGGTGACCGACGTGCGGGTGTCCGGGGACACCCAGCAGGCGACCGTGTTCTACACGGTGCTCGGTGAGGGGAGCGACCTCGAGGGGACTGCCGCCGCGCTCGCGTCGGCCAAGGGGCTGATCCGGTCCGAGGTCGGCAAGCAGCTCGGGATGCGGCACGTGCCGACGCTGGAGTTCATCCACGACGCGCTGCCCGAGACGGCGCGGCAGATCGACGACCTGCTCGAGCGCGTCCGCGAGTCCGACGCTGCTGCGGCGCAGTCGGCGAGCGGTGCGACGTACGCCGGCGAGCCGGATCCCTACAAGAAGCCCCGCGTCGAGGACGAGGACCTGGACGAGGACGACCTCGGCTCCGCCGCCGACGAGGACGAGTGACGGACCGGAGCGGGCTGGTCGTCGTCGACAAGCCGGGTGGGCTCACGTCCCACGACGTCGTGGCCCGGGTCCGCCGCCTGGCGGGCACCCGCAAGGTCGGGCACGCCGGGACGCTCGACCCGATGGCGACCGGGGTCCTGGTGCTGGGGATCAACCGCGCGACGCGACTGCTCGGGCACCTGATGCTCACCGAGAAGAAGTACGACGCCACGATCAGGCTCGGTGCCTCCACCACCACCGACGACGCCGAGGGTGACGTCGTCGCCACCTCCCCGACCGACCACCTGACCGAGGAGGACGTCCTTGCCGGGCTCTCCCGGTTCGTGGGCGCCATCGAGCAGGTGCCGTCGTCGGTGTCGGCGATCAAGGTCGACGGCAAGCGTGCCTACGACCTCGTCCGGGCCGGCGAGCAGGTCGAGCTCACGCCGCGCCGGGTGAGCGTCGCCTCGATCGAGGTGCACGAGATCGTGGGTCCCGACGTGCGCGTGTCCGTCCAGTGCTCCAGCGGCACCTACATCCGCGCGATCGCCCGCGACCTCGGTGAGCAGCTCGGCACCGGGGGCCACCTGACCGCGCTGCGCCGGACGGCCGTGGGAGCGTTCGACCTCGACGTCGCGCGCACCCTCGAGGACCTCGAGTCGTCGTTCACCTTCCTGCCCATCGCGGAGGCGGCGCGGGCCAGCTTCCCCGGCTTCGACCTCGACGAGGAGCGCACCGCGGACGTGCGGGTCGGCCGCAAGCTGGCGATCGACCTCGGACGCGACGAGCCGGTGGCGCTGTTCGCTCCCGACGGCGAGTTCCTCGCGCTCTACGCGCGGGAGGGCGAGATCGCCCGGGCGGTCGCGGTCTTCGCCCCGGACAGCCGCCAGTAGTCTTCTCCGCGTGCGTATCTGGCGTTCCCTTGACGACGTGCCGGCCGATCTCGGCCGCACCGTGGTGGTCATCGGCAACTTCGACGGCGTCCACCTCGGGCACCGGCACGTGGTCAGCCGGGCCCGTGAGCTCGCCGACCGCGACGGGCTGCGCCTGGTCGCGGTGACGTTCGACCCGCACCCGATGGCGGTGCTGCGCCCCGAGCACGCGCCGCTCACCCTGACCGACGTCGACCGGAGGTGCGTGCTCCTGTCGCAAGCCGGGGTCGACGACGTGTTCGTGATCCGGTTCTCCCGCGAGATCGCGGCCTGGAGCCCGGAGGAGTTCATCGACCGGGTGCTCGTGAACGGCCTGCACGCCGCTGCCGTGGTCGTGGGAGCCAACTTCAGGTTCGGGGCCAAGGCAGCCGGAGACGTCGGGACGCTCGACGCCGCCGGCCGGGCCCAGGGGTTCGAGGTCGTGGGCCTGGCCCTCGACGGCGGTCCGCAGGTCTGGTCCTCCACCTACGTGCGCACCTGCCTGGCAGCCGGTGACGTCGAGGGCGCCGCCGAGGCCCTCGGACGGCCCTACTCCGTGGTGGGGCACGTGGTGCGCGGCGACAAGCGCGGCCGCGAGCTGGGCTACCCGACCGCCAACGTCCCGACCGGCGGGCGCGCCGCTCCCGCGGACGGGGTGTACGCCGGGTGGCTGACCCTGCTCGACGCCCCCGGCAGCGAGCCGATGCCCGCCGCGATCAGCGTCGGCACCAACCCCACCTTCGACGGTGAGCGCGAGCGGCGGGTGGAGGCCTACGTCCTCGACCGGACGGACCTCGAGCTCTACGACGAGCCGGTCGAGATCGCCTTCGTCGCGCACATCCGCGGGATGGTGCGCTTCGAAGGTATCGACGCCCTGATCGAGACGATGGGCCAGGACGTCGAGCGCACCCGCGAGATCCTCGGTCTGGCCGCCACGGGCGACCGGTGAGCCGGCGCGCTCCCGCGGCCTCCCCGGTGGAGGCCACGGAGCAGTGGTTCGTCCGGCAGGGCCTGCCCTACTTCGTGCCGAGCGAGCGGGCCGCCGCCCGGGAGGCGCTTCGGCCGCGGCGCACGGTGCCGATCGGCATCGCGGTGGGGATCGCGGCGGTGGCGAGTGCGGTCGCCCTGTCGTGGCTGCTCGGCGACTTCTCGCTCGGCGCCGCGTCGCTCACCCTGATCGGTGTCGTGGCCGCCGCCTTCTACGCCGTCACCGCCCTGCGCGGCCGGCCCATCCTGAAGTGGACGGTCAGCCGCACGCTCGGCAGCCTGCACCTGATCCTCCCGATGGTCACCCGCGCGCTGCCGCTGCTGCTCCTCTTCGTCACCTTCCTGTTCATCAACGCCGAGGCCTGGCAGCTCGCGTCGCACCTCGACGGAGGGGTGCTCTGGCTGACGGTGCTGCTCTTCTCCGCGATGGCCGTGGTGTTCCTGCTGGTCCGTCTGCCCGAGGAGCTCGACGGCCAGGACGACACCGTCGACGCCGAGCAGCTCCGGCGTGCCTGCCGACGCACCCCGCTCGAGGACGAGGTCGAGTCGTTGATCGGTGCGGACGGACAGGTCTCGATCACGGACTCCGAGGTGCGCGGCTACGAACGCGCCAACCTGGTCCTGGTGCTGCTGGTCGCCCAGGTGGTGCAGGTGCTGGTGCTCGCCCTGGCGGTGTTCGCCTTCTTCATGGTCTTCGGGTCGATCGTGATGAAGCACTCGGTGCAGGAGGCGTGGACCGGTGGCGCGATCCACGCGCTTCCCGTCGCCGACAACCTCTCCGTCGAGCTGGTCCAGGTCTCGGTCTTCCTCGCGGCCTTCTCCGGCCTCTACTTCACCGTGACGGTGCTGACCGACGACACCTACCGCGCCCAGTTCTTCACCGGCGTGATGGCCGAGCTCGACCAGGCCGTCGGCGTCCGCGCTGCCTACCTCGCCCTGCTGGCCCGTGACGGGCGCGACGAGGTCAGCCCGCACTCACCGTGACCGGCACCCCGCTGAACGCCGCGTTGCCGGAGACGTCGAGGCGCTCCGGGTCGGTCAGGTCGTTGATCGAGACCCCCGCGACCGTGGCCGCGTGCGCCATCCGGGTCCCGCCGACCTGGTGACCGTAGCCGTGCGGGAGGGAGACCACCCCCGGCATCATGTCGTCGGTCGCGCGCACCTCCGTGGTGACCTTGCCGACCCGTGAGGAGATCAGCACGGGCGCGCCGTCGCTCAGCCCGCGGGCGGCCAGGTCGTCCGGGTGCATCAGCAGCTGGTGACGCGTCTTGCCACGGGTGAGCCGTGCGTTGTTGTGCATCCAGGAGTTGTTGTCCCGCTGGTGCCGGCGGCCGATCAGCAGGAGCTCGTCACCGACCGGGGCCTGGAGGCTCTCGCGCAGGCGGGCCAGGTCGGCGATCACCAGGTCGGGGGCGAGATGGATCAGCTTGTCCCTGGTCTGCAGCCGGCCCGGCATCGTCGGGCGGAGCGGGCCGAGGTCGACCCCGGCCGGGTTGGCTCGCAGGGCGCGCATCGACGTACGCCGGCCCAGCGCGAGCAGCGCCGTCACGAGCACCGTCGGGCTCAGGGTCAGCGAGACTCGATCGACCACCGCCTTCGAGAGCGGCTTCTTCCTCGTCAACCTGGCGGCCGTGCGCACCGCGATCTCGCGGAAGATCTCCCAGTCGTGCATCGCGCCCTCGGGCTTGTCGAAGACCGGCGGAGTGAACCGTGCGGTGTTGCGCACCGCCAGCGAGTGGAAGACGAGGTCGTACTGCTCGCGCTCCAACGCCGTCGTCGGCGGCAGCACGACGTCGGCGTGCCGGGTGGTCTCGTTGAGGTAGATGTCGACGCAGGCCATGAAGTCGAGCCCGTCGAAGGCCTCGCCCAGGCGACGCCCGTCGGGTGTGGACAGCACCGGGTTGCCGGCGGAGGTGAGCATCGCGCGGATCTGGCCCTCCCCGGGCGTCTCGATCTCCTCGCGCAGGGTGCTCACCGGGAGCTCGCCGCCGAACTCCGGGAGCCCACGCACCCGGCTGCGCCATACGTCGTGGTGGCCGCGACCGACGATCGCCTTGCCGACGATGTCGACCGCCGGCTCGGTGAACAGCACCCCGCCCTCGCGGTCGAAGTTGCCGCTCAGGATGTTCAGGCACTGGATCGCCCACTGACAGATCGTCCCGAAGCCCTGCGTGGACAGGCCCATCCGGCCGTACGCCGCAGCCCCGTCGGCCGCCGCGAACGCGCGGGTCGTCCGCCGGATGACCTCCGCGGGGACTCCGGAGAGCTGCTCGGCGTGCTCCGGGGTGAAGTCCGCGACCGCGACCCGGACCGACTCCGTCCCGCGCACGTAGGACGGCGGGTCGGCCAGGCCCTCCTCGAAGAGGACGTGCAGCATCGCGAGCAGCACCACCGCGTCGGTCCCCGGCCGGACGAAGTGGTGCTCGTCGGCGACCTTGGCCGTCTCCGTGCGCCTCGGGTCGAAGACGACCATCCGGCCGCCTCGCTTCTTCAGCTCCCGCAGGCGGTTCGGGAAGTCGGGCACGGTCATCAGTGACCCGTTGGAGGCCATCGGGTTGGCACCGAAGACCAGGAAGTAGGAGGTCCGGTCGATGTCGGAGATCGGGATCAGCAGCTGGTGGCCGAAGAGCTGCCACGCCACGAGCTGGTGGGGGAGCTGGTCGACGGAGGTGGCGCTGAACTTGTTGCGGGTCCGCAGCGTCTTGATCATCCGCACTCCGTGCGTCTGGGCGCCGAGCGAGTGGGCGTTGGGGTTGCCGAGGTAGATGCCGACGGCGTCGCGGCCGTGGTCGTTGATCGCGTCGGCGATCCCGTTGGCAGTGAGGTCGAGCGCCTCGTCCCAGGAGATCTCGACCCACTCGTCCCCGTCCGCGCCGGAGACTCGCTTGACGGGACGCCGCAACCGGTCCGGGTCCTCGTAGACGTCGGCCAGCGCCACGCCCTTGGGGCAGATGTGTCCCCGCGAGAGCGGGTCGGCCGGGTTGCCGCGGACCGAGACCACCTTCGGACCCGCCGGCCGGTCCTCGATGGTCAGCTCGAGGCCGCAGATCGCCTCGCACAGGTTGCACGCCGCCAGGACCTTGCGTTCACGCGTCTCCATGCCGGCGATCCTGCCACGCCGCGCTGACGCCAACGCTTCGCGCACTATTACGCATCCCGTAGTAGTGTGCCGTGCATGGACACCACCCAGCTCCTCAAGGGAGTGCTCGACCTGGCCGTGCTGGCGGTGGTCGACGACGAGGACGGCTACGGCTACGACATCGTGCGCCGGCTGCGCGACCGTGGCCTTGACGACGTCGGCGACGCCTCCGTCTACGGCACCCTGCGGCGCCTGTACGCCGCAGGGGCACTGACCTCCTACGTCGTGGCCAGCGAGACGGGTCCGCACCGGAAGTACTACGGGATCACGCCGGCCGGGCGGACCCAGCTCAAGCAGCAGACGGACGACTGGTCGTCCTTCTCCTCCACCGTCACCAGGATCCTCCAGGGAGTTGCGTCATGACCGAGCAGAACAGCGAGCCCACGCAGGAGCACACGAGGCCCCTGGTCGTCGACACGCGGCCGGAGGTGGGCGACTTCGTCCGCGCCGTCCGCGCACGGCTGGTCGACCTGACCGAGGAGGAGCGCGAGGAGCTCGTCGGTGGGCTCGACGCCGACATGAGCGACCTGGTCGCCGAGCGCGGCGTCGACGCCCTGCCGGACCCCGCGGCGTACGCCACCGAGCTGCGCAGTGCCGCCGGCTTCCCGCCCGAGGCCGTCGCGCCTCGCGGTCGGGCCCGCGACCGGGCGATGGCCTGGCTCGACCGGGGCGGCGCCACCTGGCACGGCTGGGTCGAGACCAGGGACCACCTCGGCCTGCCGGCCTTCGCGCACTCCCTGCGCCCGGCGTGGTGGCTGCTGCGCGCCCTGTGCGCGGCCGCGCTGGTGATGGAGATCTGGGGGAGCCAGGGCGTCTTGGGCCTCAGCTTCGAGGGTGTCCTGGTGACCCTGGTGTTCAGCGTCATCAGCGTGCAGATCGGCCGCGGCGCGTGGTGGCCGGGGACCCGGTTGAGGCGGTCGCTGACCCTGCGCCTGCTGGTGATCGGCCTGAACGTCTTCGCGGTCGCGATGCTGCCGGTCATGTTCAACCGGTTCCTGGCCCCCAGGGACCCGATGTACTACGAGGGCCAGCCCGTCTACCCGGACTCCTTGATGGTGGGCGACCAGCCGGTGGAGAACATCTACGCGTACGACGCCCGGGGCAACCCGCTCGTCGGCGTCCAGCTGGTCGACCAGGACGGTCGTCGGCTCTCGGTCGCCAAGCAGCAGGACGCCGACTACCCGCCGAAGGTCCTCACGCCCTGGATGAACGGCCGGACCTCGCTGTTCAGCGTCTTCCCGATGCCCGAGCAGTCCACGGACCCGTCCACGCTCGAACCGGTCGGCGACGCGCGCCTCCAGACCCCGCCGTTCGCGTCGTTGCCTCCGGTGACCCTGGCCGGGGTCCGCCCGAGCGTCCTCGTGCCCGCCCCCACGGCGGCGCAGGTCGCGGCCCGCAAGGCGGCGGCTGCCAAGCGCGCGGCAGCGGCCGAGAAGGCGCGGAAGCGCCCCGCCGACCGTTAGCGTGCGCGCATGCGCAAGATCGGCTGGCTCTCGGTGGCCCTCAGTCTGCTGGCCTACCTGGTTCTCGCAGTGGCAGGGAACGCGCTCGGCTACCTCTACGAGCGGGACGCGCCCAGCACCCTGCGCCGCAACGTCTTCGTCGACGTGTTCGTGGGACGCGCAGCCAATGCGTTCCCCGGTGGCTACACCGACTCCGACGCACAGGTGAGATGGGCTGCCGCGTGGCTGGTCGGGCTGGTGATCGGGCTGGTGGTGCTGGCGGTGTTCGTGCTCGTGGCCAGCCGCTCCGGCAGCGGTTTCGCGCTGTTCACGGGCGCCTGGCTCGGCACCGTCCTCGGCACGGCCCTGGCCGGGATCCCGTCCACGCTGATCGTGCTGGCCTACTTCACCGACGCAGCGCGGCCGGACTCCCTGCAGTGGGGCGTGCAGTCCTTCTTCGGGCTCCAGCACGGGCTCTACTGGGGCGCGGTCACCGGCTGGTTGGTGGGGCTGGTCGCGTTGCTGGGGAACCTCGGCCGCCGACGCCGTACGACGTTCGCCGGCGTACCGTCTCCGGATTCGTCCTTCGCACCGCCCCGCTGATAGCCTTGGGCGTTGCCCCGAGGGGCGACTTCCGCCGTGCAACGGCCGCGGATTCCAGAGTGCCCGGGTGAACAGGCCCCGGCGCGCCGCGCAACGAGACGAAAGATGGGTAGCTCAACGTGTCGATCGGTACTGACGCAGCAACCAAGAACAAGATCATCTCCGAGTACGCCACCACCGAGGGCGACACCGGATCCCCCGAGGTGCAGGTCGCGCTCCTGAGCCACCGCATCTCGCACCTCACCGAACACCTCAAGCAGCACAAGCACGACCACCACAGCCGACGCGGGCTGCTGCTCCTCGTCGGCCAGCGCCGTCGTCTTCTGAACTACCTCGAGAAGACCGACATCGAGCGTTACCGCTCGATCGTCAGCCGTCTCGGACTGCGTCGCTGACCCGGAACGCACTCACCTCCGGGTGGGTGCGTTTCTGCTAGAACAACCACAACTGAACACACACATCCCCAGGAGCGGCCCGCGATCGCCGGCCCGGTCCTCGGTAGTGGTTCCCTGTGTTGCACAGTGAACTTCGATCGAAGACCGGCCACCACCCTCATTCGAGGCGCAGGTCTGAGCTCGCGGCTCGCTCCGCGAAGAGAAAGGGAAACCCTTGACTGAGGGACCCGAGATCACAGTTGTCGAGACCGTTCTCGACAACGGCAAGTTCGGCACGCGCAAGGTCACCTTCGAGACCGGCCTGCTGGCCCGTCAGGCGGCCGGTTCCGTGACCGCCTACCTCGATGACGAGACGATGATCCTGTCGGCCACGACGGCCGGCAAGCACCCGAAGGACCACTTCGACTTCTTCCCCCTGACGATCGACGTCGAGGAGCGGATGTACGCCGCGGGCCAGATCCCCGGCTCGTTCTTCCGCAGCGAAGGCCGCCCCGGCGAGGACGCGATCCTCACCTGCCGCCTGATCGACCGCCCGCTGCGCCCGACCTTCAAGAAGGGTCTGCGCAACGAGGTCCAGGTCGTCATCACCGTGATGGCGCTCGACCCCGACCACCCCTACGACGTGCTCGCGATCAACGCGGCGTCGCTGTCCACCCAGCTCTCCGGCCTGCCGTTCTCCGGCCCGGTCGGCGGCACCCGCGTCGCCCTGATCGAGGGCCAGTGGGTCGCGTTCCCGACGCACAGCCAGCTCGAGAACGCCGTCTTCGACATGGTCGTCGCCGGTCGCGTGACCGAGACCGGTGACGTCGCGATCATGATGGTCGAGGCCGAGGCCACCGAGACTGCCTGGAACCTCGTGCAGTCCGGCACCCAGGCCCCGACCGAGGAGATCGTCGCCCAGGGCCTCGACGCGGCCAAGCCGTTCATCAAGCAGCTGATCGAGGCTCAGGTCGAGCTCGCCAAGACGGCCGCCAAGCCCGTCCAGGAGTTCCCGATCTTCCTCGACTACGAGGACGACGCCTACGCCGCCGTCGAGGCGGCCGTGAAGGCCGACACCGCCGAGGCGCTGACCATCGCCGGCAAGCACGAGCGCGAGGACCGTCTCGACGACATCAAGGCCGGCCTGCTCGAGAAGCTCGCCGGTGACTTCGAGGGTCGCGAGAAGGAGCTCGGCGCAGCGTTCCGCTCGCTGAACAAGTCGCTCGTCCGCGAGCGCGTGCTCCGCGACAAGGTCCGCATCGACGGCCGCGGCCTCACCGACATCCGGACCCTGTCCGCCGAGGTCGGCGTGATCCCGCGCGTCCACGGCTCGGCGCTGTTCGAGCGTGGCGAGACCCAGATCCTGGGCGTCTCCACCCTGAACATGCTGACCCTGGAGCAGAAGCTGGACACGCTCTCCCCGGAGAAGTCGCGTCGCTACATGCACAAGTACGTCTTCCCGCCGTTCTCCACGGGTGAGACCGGTCGCGTCGGCTCGCCGAAGCGCCGCGAGGTCGGCCACGGTGCGCTCGCGCGCCGTGCGCTGCTGCCCGTGCTGCCGTCGCGTG
This sequence comes from uncultured Actinomycetota bacterium, assembly GCA_963797525.1. GTDB lineage: Bacteria > Actinomycetota > Actinomycetes > Propionibacteriales > Nocardioidaceae > Marmoricola. Next base: position 829,913 of record CAWCPT010000014.1, on the reverse strand, counting down.
AGGAGTTCCCCTACGCGATCCGACAGCTCTCCGAGGCGATGGGCTCCAACGGCTCCACCTCGATGGGCTCGGTCTGTGCCTCGACCCTGTCGCTCCTGCAGGCCGGTGTGCCGCTGCGCGCCTCGGTCGCGGGCATCGCGATGGGCCTGATCACCGGTGAGGTCGACGGCAAGACGGAGTACGTCGCGCTGACCGACATCCTCGGTGCCGAGGACGCCTTCGGCGACATGGACTTCAAGGTCGCCGGCACGCGGGAGTTCGTCACCGCGCTGCAGCTGGACACCAAGCTCGACGGCATCCCCGCCGAGGTCCTGGGTGCGGCGCTGACCCAGGCCCGCGATGCCCGCATCGCGATCCTCGACGTGATGGCCGAGGCCATCAGCGAGCCCGAGGAGATGTCGGTGCACGCACCGCGCATCATCAGCGTGCGGGTCCCCGTCGACAAGATCGGCGAGGTGATCGGGCCCAAGGGCAAGGTCATCAACCAGATCCAGGACGACACGGGCGCGACGCTCTCGATCGAGGACGACGGCACGGTCTACATCGGTGCGACCAACGGTGAAGCGGCCGAGGCTGCTCGCGCCGCGGTCAACGCGATCGCCAACCCGACGATGCCCGAGGTCGGCGAGCGCTACCTCGGCACCGTCGTGAAGACGACCAACTTCGGCGCCTTCGTCTCGCTGCTGCCCGGCAAGGACGGCCTGCTGCACATCAGCAAGCTGCGTGCCCTCGCCGGTGGCAAGCGGGTCGACAACGTCGAGGACGTCGTCTCCGTCGGCCAGAAGATCCAGGTCCAGATCGGCGAGATCGACGACCGCGGCAAGCTGTCGCTGGTCCCCGTGGTCGACGAGGACGCCGCTGACGAGTCAGCGGCCGACTCCGACGACTCCGAGTGACCGGGTCCGCTTGAGCAAGCTCCCCGACGGCGTGCGCCGTACCGTCCTCAAGGGCGGTCTGCGCATCGTCACCGAGCACATGCCCGGAGTCCGCTCCGCGGCGGTCGGGGTGTTCGTGCAGGTGGGTTCCAGGGACGAGGCCGCCCAGCTGGGCGGCGCGTCGCACTTCCTGGAGCACCTCCTGTTCAAGGGCACCCCGACCCGCTCGGCGATGGACATCTCCGCGGCCTTCGACGAGGTCGGCGGAGAGTTCAACGCCTACACGGCTCGCGAGTACACCTGCTACCACGCTCGCGTCCTCGACGACGACCTGCCGATGGCGCTCGACGTCCTCGGCGACATGGTCACCTCCTCGCTGGTCACCAGCGAGGACGTCGAGGCCGAGCGCGAGGTGATCCTCGACGAGATCGCGATGCACGACGACGACCCCGACGACGTCGTGCACAACCTCTTCGCCGCGACGGCCTGGGCCGGCACCCCGCTGGCCCGGCCGATCGCCGGCACGGCCGAGTCGATCAAGGCGCTCACCCGCAGCCAGGTCAACGGCTACTACAAGCGGCGTTACCGGCCCGAGACGATGACCCTCGCGGTGGCCGGCAACGTCGACCACGCCGACGTCGTACGCCGCGCCAGGAAGGCGTTCGGCCGCAACGGCTTCCTCGAGGGCGACGCCCGCCCGGCCGGCCCCCGGGTCGCCGAGCGACCGCGTGCCTTCCATGCCGGTGAGGTCAGCACCACCCGGCCGTTCGAGCAGGTCAACGTGGTGCTCGGGATGCAGGGGCTGACCCGTTCGGACCCCCGGCGCTACACGCTGAACATCCTCAACGCCGCCCTCGGCGGGGGCTCCAGCTCGCGGCTCTTCCAAGAGGTGCGCGAGCGTCGCGGACTGGCCTACTCGGTCTACTCCTTCGGTCTCGGCTACTCCGACGCCGGCATGGTCGGAGTCGCAGCCGGCTCGCTGCCGAGCAAGGCGCCGGACCTGCTGCGTGTCGTCAAGGAGGAGCTCGCTCGCGTGGCGGACTCCGGCCTCGACGAGGAGGAGGTCGCGCGCGGCCAGGGACAGGCGCGCGGCGGCCTCGTGCTCAGCCTCGAGGACAGCGGCTCGCGGATGACGCGGCTCGGGGAGGCCGAGCTGTTCCAGCGTCGGCTGCTCTCGGTCGACGAGGTCCTCGAGCGGATCGACACGGTCACCGTCGCGGACGTGCACGCTCTTGCCCGCGAGGTGTTCACCCGGCCGCAGACCTTGGCAAGAGTCGGGCCAAAATCGGACATACCGGTCTAGTCCGGTTGGTTGACCTTTCACCCAGAACCGGACGAAACCACCCGCAACCGACATATTGGGACTCCCGACCCCCGTAGGAGCTCCTGATGTCTCGTCCTCGCTCGTACCGCCCCCGTCTCACGTTCGTGAACGTGGTCGCGGTCATCTGCCTGTGCGTGGTCGTCGGTGGGTCGGGCATGCCCACGGCTGCCGCGGCGCGCCTGTTCGGCAGCGAGGACGTCCGCAACAACAGCCTGCGCGGCGCCGACATCCGTAACAACAGCGTGCGGGGCGCCGACATCCGCGACAACAGCGTGCAGGGCGCCGACATCCGCAACCGGACCATCACCGGCGCCGACGTGAAGGACAAGTCGCTCACCGCGGCCGACTTCAAGGGCAGACTGCCCGGTGCGACCAACGCTCCCGGAGCACCCGGTGACCAGGGCATCCAGGGTGACACCGGCGAGAAGGGCGACATCGGTGAGCAGGGCCCGCAAGGGGAGAAGGGTGACACCGGCGAGCAGGGCGCTCGGAGCAGGGCCGCGAGAAGGGTGACACCGGGGACCGGGGTCTGCAGGGTCTCATCGGCCTGACCGGGGCCGCCGGGGTCAACGGTCTGCCCGGCGGTCGATGGCCGCAACGGTGTCGACGGTGCCGCAGGGGCCCAGGGTGGGGCAGGTGCCGCCGGTCCGGACGGCGCCGCCGGCGCGCAGGGCGAGCGGGGCGAGAAGGGCGAGAAGGGCGACCCGGGGGACCAGCGGGATCGGGGAGCCCAGGGGGACCAGGGGGAGCGGGGAGCCCAGGGGGACCAGGGACCTCAGGGTGAGCAGGGAACCCAGGGCGAGCAGGGCGAGTGCCCGGCAGAGGCCTTCAGGTCGCGGGGATGGTGGACGCCGAGGGGAAGCCGGACATCGAGACCCCGGCCTACCAGGTCAGCGTCGAGAAGGGCCAGTACACGCTGGTCTTCCCGGGCAAGTCGTTCAGCCAGGTGCCGGTCCTGGTCGTCACCCCGCTCGGTGGCGCGACCGTGCTCGACATCAAGCGCGAGCAGCGCGAGGACGCGTGGCTCGTCCAGATCCAGCTCAGCGAGCAGGTGCCCGTTCAGCTTCATCGCGGTGGACCCCGCCGGTCGTGCAGCCGCGATGACGGAGGAGGAGAAGAAGGCCGCCGAGCTGGCTCAGCAGGAGGAGCTGAAGGGCCGCTAGCCTGATCGCGTGACTCTCAAGGTGGGCGTGCTGGGCGCGCTGGGCAAGGTCGGACGCGCCGTCTGCGACGCCGTCGAGGGCGAGGACGACCTCGAGCTCGTCGCGCGCATCGACGTCGACGACGACCTCCAGGAGCTCGTGGACCAGGGTGTCGAGGCGGTCGTCGACTTCACCCATCCCGACGTGGTGATGGACAACCTCGAGTTCTGCGTCTCCCACGGCATCCACGCCGTCGTCGGCACCACGGGCTTCGACCACGACCGGCTGGACACGCTCCGCGGCTGGCTCGCGGACAGCGAGGGCACCGGCGTCCTGGTGGCCCCGAACTTCTCGATCGGCGCCGTGCTGATGATGCGGTTCGCAGCCGAGGCCGCCCGCTTCTACGAGTCGGTCGAGGTCGTCGAGCTGCACCACCCGGACAAGGCCGACGCGCCCTCCGGCACCTCTCGGCGTACGGCGGAGCTGATCGCCGCCGCCCGCCGCGAGGCCGGCATGGGTCCGATCCCCGACGCGACCTCGACCGGGCTCGACGGGGCCCGCGGGGCCGACGTCGAGGGCATCCGCGTGCACGGGCTGCGGGTCCGCGGCCTGGTCGCCCACCAGGAGGTGATCCTCGGCGGGGTGGGGGAGACCCTCACCATCCGGCACGACTCGCTCGACCGGGTCTCCTTCACTCCCGGCGTGCTGCTCGGGCTGCGCCAGATCGGCGCGCACCCGGGACTCACCGTCGGCCTCGAGGAGCTGCTCGACCTCTGAGCTGCAAGCGGTTTCGCGCGATTCTGCATCGTTGCAGGTTTGTGCAACGCAACGACGTGAAGGTGCAAGGGCGCTGCTACGCGGGCACGCTTGTCGATGTCGGGGGGAATGGTCCGTTCTCCTCGGCACCCCACGAGCGGAGGACCGAGATGCGCAGGACCACGACGCTGGCCGGTGCGGCGATCATCGCCCTCACCACGGCTGCCGCCACGGCCTCGTCGCACTCTGCCCAGGCGGCCGGTGACCCGTCCTCGCCTCGCTCGGACCAGGCAATCAGGGCCGCGAAGACCCACCCGGGCACCACGGCGTTCGGCGCCGACCAGGGTCTCCAGCCCGTGGACACGATCGTCGACGGCAACGGGACCAGCCACGTGCGGATGCACCGGACCTACCACGGCCTCCCGGTCGTCGGCGGCGACCTCGTCGTGCACCAGTCGAAGTCCGGTGCCTTCCAGGGCAGCAGCCAGACCCTCGACCAACCGCTCGACCTGTCGGTCACCCCGACGGTCTCCAGGGCGGCAGCCGGCACCAAGGCGCTGGCCCCCAGCAAGGTCACCGCCGACATCGCCGGCCAGAAGGTCGACGGCTCCACGCTCGTCGTCGACGCGACCGGCGCCAGCCCGCGCCTGGCCTGGAAGGTCCTCACGGGCGGCAGGCAGTCCGACGGCACCCCCAGCCGGCTGGCCAGCTACGTCGACGCCAGCACGGGCAAGGTGCTGCGCACGCGAGCAGGAGATCGAGAACGTCGACGGCACGGGCCAGACCCTCTACAGCGGCACGGTCCCCCTCAAGGTCACCCAGTCGGGCTCGACGTACTCGCTCAAGGACCCGCACCCGCGGCGGCACCTACACGACCGACCTGAAGAACGCCGCAGGACTCCTACCTCTGCCAGGTGTTCGGCTCCGGCTGCAAGACCGGCACCACGTTCACCAGCGCGAGCACGACCTTCGGCAACGGCCTCACGACCAACCGCGCGACGGCGGGCGCCGACGCGCAGTACGGCAGCAACGAGACCTGGGACTACTACAAGCTCGTGCACGGCCGCAACGGCATCTTCGGCACCGGCAACGGCTCCTACAACCGCATCCACTACGGCAAGAACTACGTGAACGCCTTCTGGGACGGCACCAAGATGACCTACGGCGACGGTGACGGCACCAACTACGGTCCGCTCGTCTCGCTCGACGTGGCCGGTCACGAGATGAGCCACGGCGTCACCGAGAACACCGCCGGGCTGACCTACTCCGGTGAGTCCGGCGGCCTCAACGAGGCGACCGGCGGACATCTTCGGCACGATGGTCGAGTTCTACGCCAACAACCCGAAGGACCCGGGCGACTACCTGATCGGCGAGCAGTTCGACCTCAAGAAGCACCTCGGCCTGCGCCGGATGGACAACCCGGCCTCCGACGGCAGCTCGCTGAACTGCTACTCCGCCACCGCCGGGAACGCCGACGTGCACTACTCCTCGGGCATCGGCAACCACTTCTTCTACCTGCTCGCCGAGGGCTCCGGCGCCAAGACGATCAACGGCGTCGCGCACAGCTCGCCGACCTGCAACGGGTCGACGCGTCACCGGCATCGGCCGCGCCGCCGCCGCAGAAGATCTGGTACCGCGCACTGACCGTCTACATGACCTCCAACACCAACTACGCGGTGCACGCACCGCCACGCTGAACGCCGCCAAGGACCTCTACGGCGCGGGCAGCACCCAGTACAACACGGTGGCCGCGCATGGAGCGCGGTCGCCGTGTCCTGATCGCCGTCCCCCCACGGAGATCAGGATCCCCAGGACGGGGAGCCCGCGCTGGGCACACAGGCTCCCCGTCCCCCTTCGTCCACCACCCCCACCGACTCGGCTCGTCCGGGGCCCATCTCGGGCGCCCCGGACGAGCCAGTCACCCGAGCCCCAGTCAGCCGAACCAGAGCCGGACGCAGCGCGGCGGTCAGCGCCGCGACGAAGACCACGACGATGAACGGCGCCCGCAGCAGCAGCGCCACGAAGGCCGCCGCCAGCCCGGCCAGCGCGGGCGTCGACGGTCAGCACGGGCCCGTCGGGACCCTTGCCGACGAACACCTGCACGGCGACCAGCGCGGCCAGCAGCACGACCGGCAGCAGGTCCGCCGTGCGTCGTACGAGCGGGTCGCCAGCATCCGCTCGGGCACCGACATCCCGGCCAGCTTGAGCAGGTAGCAGCCGACCGCGCAGCTCAGCACCGCCGCCCAGATCACGCGGGTCCTCCGCGGGCTCGACGGCGTCCTTGCGTGACCAGGGCGATGCCGAGCGCGACCACCGGGCGGCCAGCACGGGTACGCCGGCCGGCGCGACCGGCACCAGCGACAGGGCGACGGCCGCGCCGAGCAGCGCGGCCACCCGGTTGCGCGTCGTGTCAGCCGGGGCCACAGCAGGCCGAGGAACGCGCCGCCGACGGCCGCGTCCAGGCCGTAGGTGCGCGGGTCGCCGAGCGAGTCGCCGGCCAGCGCCCCGGCCAGGGTGGCCAGGTTCCAGAGCACGAACACCGACGAGGCCCGTGGACGAGGAAGCCGGCGCGCGCGTGCTCGCGGGTGGTGCGGGTCATCGTCATCGCCGTGGACTCGTCGATCACCAGGTGCGCGGCCGCGGCCCGGCGCGACGCCGTGCCAGCCGACCATCGGGGCGACCTTGAGCCCGTAGAGCGTGTTGCGGGTGCCGAGCAGCAGCCCGGACAGCGCCGCGAAGGCGCGGGTTGCCACCGGACGCGATCACGCCGACCAGCGCGAACTGGGAGGCGCCGGTGAACACCAGCAGCGAGAGCGCGCAGGACTGCCAGACGTCCAGCCCGGCTGGCCACGGAGACCGCGCCGAAGGAGACGCCGTAGGCCCCGGTGGCCACCCCGACGGCGATGCCGTCGCGGACGATCGAGCGGGTGGTGGCTCGGCGGCTCACAGCTGGCGAGTCGACCAGCGCCGTGTGCAGGCGCACCTGCTTGACCGTGGTGCTGCCGTCGCCGAGCAGGTCGAGGGTGCGGTGGGCGCCGTCGGGGCCCCAGCCCGCGTCGGTCAGGAAGCGCGCGCAGGCCGTCGTCCGCCGCCGGCAGCCAGGTGACCGCCCGGGTGAAGCGGTCGGCGACCAGGGTGTCGGCCCCGGCCTGGAGCAGCCGCGACCCGTGGCCCGGCGCCGCGCTTGTGCGGGTCGACGGTCAGGTCGGTGAGCTCGCCGTCGGAGACCGGGTCGCAGTCGGGGTCGGCGGCCGGTCCGGTCACCACGAAGCCGGTGACCAGGTTGCGCTCGAGGCCGACCAGCACCCGGTTGCGGGCGTCCGGCGGGACGGCCCAGGGCGCGCGCCAGCCCTCGGCGATCTGCTCGGGGTCGAGGGCGGCGAGCACCTCGGCGGGCAGCAGGTCGGCGTACGTCGTGCGCCAGGCGCGGACCTGCACGGCCGCGATCGCCGGGGCGTCGTCGGACCAGGCGACGCGGGCGGAGACGTCGGCGCTGGGCATGAGCACCATCCAACCACCGGCCAGCCCGGTCAGCCGGACCCGGGGTCGGCTGCTCGGTGGCGGGTTCGAGCCCTGGCTGCTCGACGTGCTCGAGCCGGGTCTCGGCGCCGCACAGCACCAGGGCGCCCAGCGTGCTCAGCGCGAAGCCGTGAGGGCCACCGGCCACCAGCCGCGCGCGGACCTGGTCGTCGAAGACGGCGATCCCGACGATGGCCGGGACGACCGTCTCGAGCAGCACCAGCGGCGCGTTCACCGCCGTGACGGCCGCGCTCGCAGGCGCGATCGAGCACAGCCAGAACCCGAGCAGTGCCGAAGATGCCGATCGTGAGCGCGGGCAGGATCGGTCTCCGCGTCCAGGTGCGGGTCGACCAGCGCACGGGTGGCGATCGGCGAGCCGCCGTACGCGAGCCCGGCGAGGGCGCCGAGCACGACGCCGCTGGCCTCGCCGCTGAACCGCCGGGCGACCAGGCCGAGCGCCAGCGTGACGGCGGCCGCCGAGGTAGAGCACCAGGGTGTGCTCGGTGCCCGAAGTGGCTGCTGCCGACCGGGCCGGCGGCGAGCACGAGCAGGACCAGCCCGCGAACATCGCGCCGATGGCGACCCAGTGGCGTCGCGCCAGCGGCTCGCCGACGACGGTGGCGGCGAGCAGGGCGGTGACCACCAGCGAGGCCGCGATGCCGACCTGGGCGACGTAGAGGGGGACGCAGCGCGATCGACGACCAGGTGCAGCAGCCAGCCGAGCACGTAGATCAGGCGACGCCCGACCATCATCCAGGAGACCAGCCCGTAGCGGCGTGCGGCGACCGCCTGGACCACGGCGGCCACGCCGAAGAGCACGGCAGCGAGCAGCGCCGCACCGAGTCCGATCACCATGACGCGTCCAGCCTTGCCACGGGTACCTTGTCCCCATGCAGGCGTACCTCGACCTCCTCCGACGGATCCTCGACGAGGGAGTCGAGAAGTCCGACCGCACCGGCACCGGCACCCGCAGCGTGTTCGGCCACCAGATGCGCTTCGACCTCGCCGAGGGCTTCCCGCTGGTGACCACCAAGAAGGTGCACACCCGCTCGATCTTCGGCGAGCTGCTGTGGTTCATGCGCGGCGACACCAACGTGAAGTGGCTCCAGGACCGCGGGATCTCGATCTGGGACGAGTGGGCCGACGCCAACGGCGACCTCGGCCCGATCTACGGCTACCAGTGGCGCTCGTGGCCCGCGCCCGACGGCCGGCACGTCGACCAGCTGGCCCAGGTGGTCGAGCAGATCCGCACCAACCCCGACTCGCGCCGGCACATCGTCTCGGCCTGGAACGTCGCGGACGTGCCCGACATGGCGCTGGCGCCGTGCCACACGATGTTCCAGTTCTACGTCGCCCCGTCCGACCAGGGCGGCAGGCTGAGCTGCCAGCTCTACCAGCGGTCGGCCGACGTGTTCCTCGGCGTGCCGTTCAACATCGCGTCGTACGCCCTGCTGACGCACATGGTCGCCCAGGTCACCGGTCTCGAGGTCGGCGACTTCGTGCACACCTTCGGCGACGCGCACCTCTACCTCAACCACCTCGAGCAGGCCGAGCTCCAGCTGACCCGCGAGCCGCGTGCGCTGCCGACGCTGCACCTCGACCCGTCGGTGACCACGCTCGACGGCTTCGACCTCGAGCACATCAGCGTCGAGGGCTACGACCCGCACCCCGGGATCAAGGCCCCCATCTCCGTATGACGCGGGTCGTGCCAGGTCGTGCTGGTCGCCGCACGCGCGGCCAACGGAGTGATCGGCGCCGACGGCGGCATCCCGTGGCGGATCCCCGCCGACTTCGCGCACTTCAAGCGCGTCACCGTCGGCCACCCCCTGGTCCTGGGACGTACGACGTTCGAGGGGATCGGCAAGCCGCTCCCGGACCGCCAGAGCATCGTCGTCACCCGCGACCCCTCGTGGGCCTACGAGGGCGTCCTGGTCGCGTCCTCGGTCGCCGAGGCGATCGACCTCGGCGCGGAGCTCGACGAGGTGGTGATGGTCGGCGGGGGAGCGAAGGTCTACGTCGACGCCATCGGTCCCGCCACCCACCAGATCCTCACCGAGGTGCACGCCTCCCCGGACGGGGACACCCACTATCCCGACTTCGACGAGGCCGACTGGCGCGAGACGCGACCGCGAGCAGCACCTCGAGAACGACCCGCCGTACGAGATCCGCTGGCTGGAGCGACCGGTCGATGCTGGAACGGTCGCTCCGCGACCACCTGAGCACGCGACCTCCTAGGTTGGCCGCATGGAACTGCGCATCTTCACCGAGCCCCAGCAGGGCGCCACCTACGACCAGCTCGTCCGGATCGCGAAGGCGTCCGAGGACCTCGGGTTCGGGGCGTTCTTCCGCTCCGACCACTACCTGGCGATGGGCGGCGACGGGCTGCCCGGGCCCGACGGACGCGTGGACGACGCTGGCCGGGATCGCGCGCGAGACCAGCACCATCCGGCTCGGGCACCCTGATGACCTCGGCCACCTTCCGGCATCCCGGGCCCGCTCGCGATCCAGGTGGCGCAGGTCGACCAGATGAGCGGCGGCCGGGTGGAGCTCGGGCTCGGCGCGGGCTGGTTCGAGCAGGAGCACGCGGCGTACGGCATCCCGTTCCCGGACACGCGCGAGCGCTTCGACCGGTTCGAGGAGCAGCTCGCCGTGATCACCGGGCTGTGGGCGACCGCGGAGGGCGAGCTGTTCTCGCACGCGGGCGAAGCACTACTCGCTGACCGACTCCCCGGCGCTGCCCAAGCCGGCCCAGCGACCCGGCCCGCCGGTGCTCATCGGCGGCACGGGGCAAGCGGCGTACGCCGGCGCTGGCGGCGCGCTACGCCGCGGAGTTCAACCTGCCGTTCGTCTCCGAGGAGGTCACCGCGACCCAGTTCGGCCGGGTGCGCGCAGGCCTGCGAGGAGATCGGTCGTGACCCCGACGAGCTCACCTACTCCAACGCGCTGGTGCTGTGCTGCGGCGCCACCGACGCGGACGTACGCCGCCGCGCGGACGTGATCGGCCAGGACGTCGACGAGCTCCGCGCCAACGGGCTGGCCGGGACCCCGGCCGAGGTGGTCGACCGGATCGGCCGCTTCGCCGAGCTCGGCGCCGAGCGGGTCTACCTGCAGACCCTCGACGTCGACGACCTCGACCACCTCGAGCTGGTGGCCGCGGAGGTCATGCCCAAGGTCTGAGTCCGCGGGCCGCTAGGCGAGGGGGCGACCCTCGGCGTCGGGGACCTTGCGGAGCAGCTCGAGGATCAGGTCGACGAGGTGCCAGATGCCGCAGCCGCCGAGGGTGATCAGCTTGAGGATCCCGAGGCCGGTGTAGCCGAGGTAGAACCGGTCCACGCCGAAGGAGCCGAGGAAGCCGGAGAGCAGCACGGTGACCAGCCACTCCCGGCTGGAGAACAGGCCCGGCAGCTGCTTGGCCTGGAACCAGCCGCCGCCCGCCTGGTCGCGCAGGCTCGCGTCCCCCTTGAGCTGGCCGGCGAGCGCCATCTGGCGCAGCTGCTCGAAGCCGTAGGGGCCGTACTCCTGGCCGAGGTGGGCCAGCATGAAGGCACCGGTGACGGCCGGGACGGCGGCGTACTGCTGGGTGTTCGGCTGGGCGTACTCCTGCCCGTACTGGCTGCCCCTGCTCCTGCCCGTACTGCTGCCCGTACTGCTGCTCGGAGGGCGCCGCCGGCGGCTGCTGCGGTGGCTGAGCGGGTTGCTCGCCGTAGGGCTGGCCCTCGGGCGGGGTGGGCTCGGGCTGCTGGCTGTCGCTCATGCGAAGGAATATATGCCGGGGGCTCCGTGTCCGCCTGCAACCCCTCGCCGAGCCCACGGTGGATAACCTGTAGGGCATGAGCCTGCCTGCTGCGCCCTTCGGACGCCTGCTGACCGCGATGGCGACCGCGTTCACCGACGACGGTGCGGTCGACCTCGACGGCACCGCAGCGATCGCGAACCACCTCGTCGCCCACGGCAACGAGGGCGTGGTCGTCAGCGGCACCACCGGCGAGTCCCCGACCACCACCGTCCCCGAGGACACCGAGATCCTGCGCGCGGTCAAGGACGCGGTCGGCGACCGTGCGAGCGTGATCGCCGGCGTCGGCACCAATTCCACCGCCCACTCGATCGAGCTCGCCGTCCAGGCCGAGAAGGTCGGTGTCGACGCGGTCCTGCTGGTCACGCCGTACTACAACAAGCCCGGCCCCGCCGGCGAGCTGCACCACTTCACCGAGGTCGCCCGGGCCACCAACCTCCCGGTGATGCTGTACGACGTGCCCGGGCGCACCGGTCAGGCCATCGCCCTGGAGACCTACGAGCAGGCGGCGCGGCTGGACACGGTCACCAGCGTCAAGCACGCCACCGGCAACCCGCTCGACACGATCGCGCTCCGCGAGCTCGGCTACGACGTCTACTCCGGCGACGACGCCCAGCTGCTCGGCTACCTCGCCCACGGCGGCTGCGGCATCGTCTCGGTGGTCGCCCACGCGGCCGGCAACCAGCTCCGCGAGGTGATCGACCAGTACGACGCCGACGACCCGGCCGCCGCACTGGCGACCTTCACCCGGCTGCTGCCGGTGATCGACGCCGTCATGGGTGTCTCGAACTACGGCGCCACCACCGCCAAGGCCGCCCTCGAGCTGCTCGGCGTGCTCGACAACCGACGTGTCCGCGGCCCCCTGGTCCCCCTCGACGATGACGAGGTCGGTGCGCTGCGCACCGCACTCGCCGAAGCAGGTCTGCTGTGAGCCATCCCCACCCCGAGCTGTCCGCACCGCCTGCCCTGCCGAAGGGCGGCCTCCGGGTGATCCCGCTCGGCGGCCTCGGCGAGGTCGGCCGCAACATGACCGTCTTCGAGTACGACGGTCGCCTGCTCATCGTGGACTGCGGGGTGCTCTTCCCCGAGGAGAACCATCCCGGGGTCGACCTGATCCTGCCCGACTTCTCGGCCATCCGGGACCGCCTCGACGACGTCGACGCCCTGGTCCTGACCCACGGCCACGAGGACCACATCGGGGCGGTGCCGTTCCTGCTCCGCGAGCGCCAGGACATCCCGCTGGTCGGGTCCCAGCTGACCCTGGCCCTGCTCGGCGGCAAGCTGCGCGAGCACCGGCTCAAGAACACCGTCAAGGCCGTCGTGGAGGAGGGCGACCGGCTCAGCTTCGGGCCCTTCGACCTGGAGTTCGTCGCGGTCAACCACTCGATCCCGGACGCGCTCGCGGTCGCGATCCGCACCGGCGCCGGCATGGTGCTGCACACCGGTGACTTCAAGATGGACCAGCTCCCGCTCGACGGCCGGATCACCGACCTGCGCGCCTTCGCCCGGCTGGGCGAGGAGGGCGTCGACCTGTTCCTCACCGACTCGACCAACGCCGAGGTCCCCGGCTTCACGACCTCCGAGAAGGACATCGCCCCGGTCCTCGACCGCGTCTTCCACACCAGCTCGGGCCGCATCATCGTGGCCTGCTTCGCCTCGCACGTGCACCGCGTGCAGCAGGTGATGGACGCCGCGGCCGAGCACGGCCGCAAGGTGGCCTACGTCGGCAGGTCGATGGTCCGCAACATGGGCATCGCCCGCGACCTCGGCTACCTCGAGGTCCCGCCCGGTCTGCTCATCGACCCCAAGGCGACCGCCGACATGCCCCCGGACCAGGTGGTGCTGATCTCCACCGGCTCCCAGGGCGAGCCTCTCTCCGCGCTGAGCCGGATCGCGCAGCGCAACCACAACTTCGTGCACATCGAGGAGGGCGACACGGTCGTCCTCGCCTCGTCGCTGATCCCCGGCAACGAGAACGCCGTCTACCGCGTCATCAACGGGCTCTCCCGCTGGGGCGCCCACGTCGTGCACAAGGGCAACGCCCTCGTGCACGTGAGCGGCCACGCGAGCGCTGGGGAGCTGCTCTACTGCTACAACATCGTCCGGCCGCGCAACGTGATGCCCGTGCACGGCGAGATCCGGCACATGCTGGCCAACGCGGCGCTGGCCCGGGCGACCGGCCTCGACGCCGACCGGGTCGTGCTGGCCGAGGACGGCCTGGTCGTCGACCTCGTCGACGGGCTCGCCAAGGTCACCGGCAAGGTCGACTGCGGCTACGTGTTCGTCGACGGCAGCTCCGTCGGCGACCTCACCGAGAGCTCCCTCAAGGACCGCCGGATCCTGGGCGAGGAGGGCTTCATCTCGGTGATCGTGGTGATCGACTCCCAGACCGGCAAGGTGGTCAGCGGGCCGGAGATCCACGCCCGTGGGTTCGCCGAGGACGACACCACCTTCGAGGAGATCAAGGACCCCATCATCGCGGCGCTGGACCAGGCCGTCTCCGACGGTGTCGGCGACAGCTACCAGCTGCAGCAGACCATCCGCAGGGTCGTCGGGCGCTGGGTCAGCGGGACCCATCGCCGTCGACCGATGATCATCCCCGTGGTCCTCGAGGCCTAGGTCTGCCATGGCCACGGACCCGGGCGGGGAGATCACCTACGAGCAGTGGGGGGTCGACTTCTTCCTGGAGGCGATCAGCGAGCAGCGGGTCCTCGGGGCCGTCAACACGATCGCCGGCCAGCCCATCGACTTCGGCCCGATGGGCGTCGGGCCTGGCGGGATCGCGAAGGTCCGCGCCTACGGCGCGATCGGGCAGGCGATCGCGACCCGGCTCCGCGGTGAGCGCATCGCCTACCGGGTGCTGCTTCCCGTGGACCTCACCTTCGAGCTCGACCTCCAGGTCGAGAGGCAGCAGTTCGACGCCGAGCTGCTGGTCCCGCTGACGCTCACCGCGGTGGCGCGCGACGGGGTGCGGATCTTCATCGAGGCCACGCCGCCCACGGCCGGCGAGGTGCAGGTCGAGCTCAAGGCGAAGGGCCTGCGCGCCTCACTCGTGCAGCGCGTGGCCAACGTGGAGGGCGAGCTGCGTCGGTTCGTGGCGCGCTACGTCGCGCACGAGCTCGACAAGCCGCACGTCCGCGAGGCGCGCGTCATCGACGTGTCCCGCGCGATCGACAGCGCGTGGGCCTCGCTCGCACCCCGGCCACGTCCCGACGAGGGGGTCACCGCCGACCTGAACGACGCCCTCGAGCAGGAGATCCGGGACAACGAGGAAGCCCTGCTGAGAGGGCCGGAATCCGGGTGACCCGGGTCACGGACACACTGGGCTAAACCACGAACGGAAAGGGGCGAATCGACCTAGACTAGACACGAGGCTCGATCGTGGGCCTCGCCGCAGCCGCGCTTGCGCTGACCCGGAGACCCCGCCTGATGCAACTGACCGACTCCCCTCGCGCCGAGGGGATCCGCCGCCTCTACGAGCTGATGCTTCGCGTCAACTCGTCGACGGACCTGTCCGAGGTCCTGGACGAGATCGCGCGCGGCGTCGTGGAGGTGCTCGGGTACGGCATCGCCGCCATCGCCCGGCTCGAGGGCGAGACGTTCGTGATGACGACCGTCGCGGGTCCGGAGGAGGTGCGCGAGCAGATCATCGGGCGACGT
The DNA here is from genome assembly GCA_963797525.1 of uncultured Actinomycetota bacterium. Classification (GTDB taxonomy): domain Bacteria; phylum Actinomycetota; class Actinomycetes; order Propionibacteriales; family Nocardioidaceae; genus Marmoricola. The sequence goes on along the minus strand of CAWCPT010000014.1, from coordinate 814,844 downwards.
ACGCCGGTGGCCTCCATCTTCAACGAGTTCGCCCAGGCCGACGAGTGGGGCGTGCTCCGCTTCGTCCCGCACGACCGGCTGCCGAACGCGCTCGAGGAGTCGGCGTGGGTGCCCGACTTCGAGCCCGGGACGGCAGCCGACTCCTGGCACCCCCTGGACGCGCTCTACGCGCCCCTCTACTCCGCCACGGGCCAGCTGCTCGGCAACATGTCGGTCGACCTACCGCCCGGCAACCGGATCCCGAGCCGCGAGGAGCGTGAGCTGCTCGAGATGTTCGTGGTGCAGGCGGGCCTCGCGATGTTCAACGCACAGCAGCGCGAGCGCCTCGGTGACCAGGTGCGCACCGGCGAGATGCTGCAATCCGTCTCCTCGGCCGGCCAGCTCGCCGAGCTCGACGTCTCGCTCCGGGAGGCCGCCCAGGCGATCGCCAAGGCGCTCCGCGCCGAGCACATCTGGATCCGCGCCTTCCCGACCGGCGACTTCGGCCAGGTCGAGCAGTCCGCCGCCTACCCGCCCGACGACCGTGAGTCGAGCCGCGCCCTCGTCGAGCTCAAGAGCCTGCTCGCGAGCCGGGCCTGGGAGCAGGGTCGGCCGGTGCTGCTCAACGAGCACAACGCCTGGGAGCTGGAGGGCGGGCTCTCCGAGGGCCAGGGCCGCCTCGTCCGTGACCTGGTCCAGGACCACCCGTGGTCGAGCCTGCTGTTCGCCCCGGTCGCCGTGGGCCGTGAGCTGCTCGGGTACGTCCTCCTCGCCCGCCAGGACGACGTCAGCCCGTGGACCCACGAGGAGCAGGAAGCCGTCATGGAGGTCGGGCGCACGCTCGGCCGCGTCGTGCTCAACGCCCGGCTCTACGGCCGCGAGCGCCAGCTGGTGGGCGAGCTCCAGGAGCTCGACCGCTACAAGGGTGAGCTGATCGCGACCATCTCCCACGAGCTGAAGACCCCGCTGACCTCGATCATCGGCCACATCGAGCTGCTCGAGGACCTCGACACCGGGATCGGCTCGGTGGAGGCGATCTCTCGCAACGCCGAGCGACTCAACCGGCTGGTGCAGAACCTGCTCAACTACTCGCAGATCCAGGAGCAGCGCGACAGCGTCCGGATGCCCGTGGACCTGCGCAAGCTCGCCGAGCAGAGCCTGGACCTGATGGCCATGCAGGCCGAGCAGGGCTCGGTCACGATGACCCTCGAGATGCCCGACGACCCGATCATCGTGACCGCCGACCCCGACGAGCTCGGCAAGGTCATCGACAACCTGACCAGCAACGCCGTCAAGTACACCCTCCCGGGCGGCACGGTCTCCGTGGAGGTGGGCACCGACGGGGCGCAGGCCTACGTGCTCTGCTCGGACACGGGCCTCGGCATCTCGACCGCCGACCAGGCCCACCTGTTCTCCGCCTTCCACCGCTCCAGCAACCCCCAGGCGCTCTCGATCCCCGGCACCGGGCTGGGACTCGCGATCTCGCGGCGCATCGCCCAGCTGCACGGTGGCGAGATCCTCGTGTCCTCCGAGCTCGGCAAGGGCAGCACCTTCCGGCTGCGGGTGCCGCTGCTCGAGCAGGTCAGCGTCTCCTCCTGAGACCGGAAGCGGGCGCCGCGCCCGGCGGGCGACACGATTCGCTGCGGCGTGTGACGCGTGTGACGCGTGAGGTGTTCGCGTAGATTCGCCAGCATGGCGACCCGTACGTCTTCCCCGGCGGCGTCGCGCAGCAAGAGCAGCCCTGCCCGCAAGTCTGGACAGGGGGGCTCGACGGCGCGATCCGCAGCGAAGGGAAGCAAGACAGGGCGAAAGCCCGCGGCCAGCACGCGCAAGCGTGCCGGCTCCGCACCCAAGCGCCCCGCACCCAGGGCGGTGCGCAACGGCACCGGGCCGATCGCCCGCGTGTTCACGGCGCTCGCTCGTGCCGTGGTCAGCCTGTGGCTCGGGGTCGCCCATGCCGTGGGTGGGGGCGTACGCCGGATCGGCCACACCGCCAGCGAGCTCGAGCCCGAGCACCGCCGAGACGGTGCCGGACTCTTCCTCGTCGGGCTGGCCGTGGTCGTCGCCGCCGCGGTGTGGTGGCAGCTGCCCGGGGGCATCGGCGACTTCACCCGCACGGTCGTCGCGGGCTCGGTCGGCCTGCTGGCGTGGTTCGTCCCGCTGCTCCTGTGCTTCGTGGCCTGGCGCAACCTGCGCGACCCGGAGCGCAACGGTCCTGCCGGTCGCCAGGTGGTCGGCTGGTGCGCGCTGCTGTTCGGCGTGCTGGGCATCGTGCACATCGCCAACGGATCGCCGACCCCCGAGCTCGGTGACACCGAGCCCCTCCAGCAGGCCGGCGGCGCCATCGGCTTCGTGGTCGCCAAGCTGCTGACCGACCTGCTCCAGACCGCCTACGTGGTGGTCCCGCTGCTGCTCCTGCTGACCCTCTTCGGAGTGCTGGTCGTGACGGCGACGCCCGTCTACCAGGTGCCGGCGCGGCTGCGTGAGCTCGGCGACCGGATCATGGGGCGCCACCTCCCCGACGAGGAGGTTCCCGAACCTGCCGCGACCGCGGCCGCGCGCAAGTCGCGGGGTCGGCGGACCGATCTCGACATCGACCCCGAGATGGGCGACCCGGCCTACGACAGCCCCGTCATCGAGGGCCGCGAGCTCGGCAAGCGCAAGCGCAAGAAGGACCCTGAGATCGACCTCGACCTCACCGGGCCCGTCGACACCGAGCCCGGCCAGCCCGACCAGGCTGACGAGTCGGCGGTGCTCGAGGCTCCGCCCCACACGCCGCTGCCGGCGCGGGTGGAGCAGCTCTCGCTCTCCGGCGACATCGCCTACTCGCTGCCCGACAGCCAGGTCCTCAAGCCCGGCTCGGTGCACAAGGCGCGTTCGAAGGCCTCCGACAACATCGTCGAGCGGCTGACCCAGACGCTCGAGGAGTTCGACATCGACGCGCAGGTCACGGGCTACACCCGTGGCCCGACGGTGACGCGCTACGTCGTCGAGCTCGGTCCGGCGGTCAAGGTCGAGAAGATCACTGGCATCGCGAAGAACATCTCCTACGCCGTGGCCTCGGCCGACGTGCGGATCCTGAGCCCGATCCCCGGCAAGTCCGCGGTCGGCATCGAGATCCCCAACGTGGACAAGGAGGTCGTCTCGCTCGGCGACGTGCTGCGGTCCAACAACGCGCGCAACGACCACCACCCGATGGTCGTCGGCCTCGGCAAGGACGTGGAGGGCGGCTTCGTCGTCGCCAACCTCGCCAAGATGCCGCACCTGCTGGTGGCCGGCGCGACCGGCTCCGGCAAGTCCAGCTTCATCAACTCGATGATCACCTCGATCCTGATGCGGGCCACGCCCGACGAGGTGCGGATGATCATGGTCGACCCCAAGCGGGTCGAGCTGAACGCCTACGAGGGCATCCCGCACCTGATCACCCCGATCATCACCAACCCCAAGAAGGCCGCCGAGGCGCTGCAGTGGGTCGTGCGCGAGATGGACCTGCGCTACGACGACCTGGCCAACTTCGGCTTCCGGCACGTCGACGACTTCAACAAGGCGGTCCGCGCCGGCAAGGTGCAGGTGCCGGCCGGCAGCGAGCGCGTGCTCGCGCCGTACCCCTACCTGTGCGTGGTGGTCGACGAGCTCGCCGACCTGATGATGGTCGCGCCCCGCGACGTCGAGGACGCGATCGTCCGGATCACCCAGCTCGCCCGGGCAGCGGGCATCCACCTGGTCCTGGCCACCCAGCGGCCCAGCGTCGACGTGGTGACCGGCCTGATCAAGGCCAACGTCCCGTCCCGGCTGGCCTTCGCGACCAGCTCGCTCGCCGACAGCCGGGTCATCCTCGACCAGCCGGGCGCGGAGAAGCTGGTCGGGCAGGGTGACGGACTCTTCCTCCCGATGGGTGCCTCGAAGTCCGTGCGCGTCCAGGGCTCCTGGGTGACCGAGGCCGAGATCGCCCAGGTGGTCAAGCAGTGCAAGGACCAGCTGCAGCCGAACTACCGCGACGACGTGACGGCCCCGGCCGCCGCCAAGCGCGACCTCGACGACGACATCGGCGACGACATGGACCTCGTGGTGCAGGCGATCGAGCTGGTCGTCTCGACCCAGTTCGGCTCGACGTCGATGCTGCAGCGCAAGCTGCGGGTCGGCTTCGCCAAGGCCGGCCGGTTGATGGACATCCTCGAGAGCCGGGGGATCGTCGGTCCCAGCGAGGGCTCCAAGGCCCGTGACGTGATGATCAAGCCCGACGACCTGGACGACGTGATCGCGAACCTGCAAGGGGAACAGTGATGGGTGTTTCTGTTCGGCACAACTCCCGGCTGGCGGCTGTCGTGGCCCTGGTCGCGGCGGTGATGACCGTGGCCTGGTTCGCACGGGCCCTGCAGACCGGTTCGGTCGCCGACTGGTTCTGGTGCGTCGTCGTGGCCGCGGTCGGTGTGCTGCAGCTGCTCGTCGTGCGCGACGGTCGCGCACCGCTGATGCTGGCCGACGAGCACGGCGTCCGCGTCCGCCACGGTGAGACCTGGAGCGGCCTGCGCTGGCAGGACATCGCGCACGTCGACGTGCAGTCGCCGGGCTCGTGGCTGCGTGACGGCCGGGTCGTGATCGTCCCGCGGCCGGTCGCGGCACCCGACGCCTCGCTGGACGACGAGTCGGACGGTGAGCCCCGAGAGCAGCCGACGCAGGCGGAGAGCTTCGTCGTGCCGCTCGCGATGACCACCAGGGTCGAGGCCGACGGCCTGACCGGCGACCTGGTCACCGACCTCGACGCCCTGGCCAGTGGTCGGGTCCCGGTGCTCGTGGTCACCCGGATGGAGCCCGACAAGGAGTCGGTCGAGCAGGCCGAGAAGCCTACGAAGGCGGAGAAGCCGGAGAAGCCGGAGAAGCCGGAGAAGCCGGAGAAGGCACCGCGGCTCTCCCGCGCGGAGAAGCGGGCCGCTCGTCGAGGAGACTGCGCTGGAGGAGGCCGGGCTCCGCCAGGCCGAGCTGGATGCCGCCGAGCTGGACGCACAGCTCGGCGTGGTCGCTGCGACCGAGGCTGCCGAGTCGACCGAGACCGCAGAGACCGCCGAGGTGAGCGAGCCGGCCGCGCTCGAGGAGCCGACCCCCGCTCCCGCGCCCGAGTTCGACCCGGTCGAGCCCGACTCGTGAGACCCGCCCCGCCGCGCGGTCCGAGGTCTCGCGCGAGTCGGTGCGCCGGTTGCCCGACCCGCCCACGATCCCGGCCCAGCGTTCCTCGGCCGCCCCGGTGCTGGTGGCGCGCGTCGACGACGTGGGCAGCAGCCCGGTCCGCGCTCCCGAGAACGCCATGATCGGGCCGATGATCGCGGCGGCGCGCAACCGTGCCCGGCTCAGCATCGACACGCTCAGCGAGCGCACCCGGATCCGCCCGCACGTCCTGGAGTGCATCGAGGTCGACGACTTCGAGGCGTGCGGGGGCGACTTCTACGCCCGCGGGCACCTGCGCACCCTGGCGCGCGTGTTCGGTCTCGACCCGGTGGAGCTGCTCGCGCTGTACGACGAGCACTACGCCACCGCGGAGATCGAGGCCCGCCAGGTCTTCGAGGCAGAGCTGGCCTCCGGCATCGGCGGGGGAGTGCGCGCCGCGCACACCGGTCCGCGCTGGAGCGTCCTGGCCGCCTGCGTGCTGGCGCTGGCGGGGATCTGGGGCGTGGCACGGGTCTTCAACGACCAGCCCCAGGAGCTGGTCAGCCCGGCGCCGAACGTCGTCGACTCGGCAGGACTGGCCAAGGCCGAGCCGGCCGGTGCCCCCAAGTCGACCCTGGCCCCGATCGAGGTGACCGCGACGGGAGCGAGCCCGCAGGTGGTCATCCGGGACCGCGACAGCCGGATCCTCTGGGCGGGCAAGCTCGCCGACGGTCAGCGACCAGCAGGTGATCGGGATGGCGCCGTTCGACGTCACCGCCAGCAACGGCCAGGCGGTCAAGGTCTCCTACCTCGGCAAGCGCAAGGGCACGGTCGGCGACTCGTCCGCGGCAGGCAGCAAGCAGTTCGGCTGAGTGCGATCTCACGGCTTTTCGTGATGCGCCGGGCCGTCCGGCATACTCGACACGGCTCATGAACACCTCTTCCGCGACCCCACCCCGTCCCGCACCCTCGCCGACCACGGTCGCGCTGGTGACGCTCGGCTGTGCCCGCAACGAGGTCGACTCCGAGGAGCTGGCCGGTCGCCTCGAGACCGGCGGCTTCGCGCTCGTCGACGACGCCGAGTCCGCCGAGATGGTCGTGGTGAACACCTGCGGCTTCGTCGAGGCCGCCAAGAAGGACTCCGTCGACACCCTGCTCGCCGCCGCGGACCTCAAGGAGTCGGGCACCACGCAGGCCGTCGTGGCCGTCGGCTGCCTGGCCGAGCGGTACGGCGCCGAGCTGGCCGGCTCGCTCCCCGAGGCCGACGCCGTGCTCGGGTTCGACGCCTACCCCGACATCGCCGACCGGCTCCGCTCGATCCTGGCCGGCGAGAAGCAGCACCCGCACACCCCTTCGGACCGGCGCAAGCTGCTGCCGATCTCGCCGGCGGAGCGGGCCGCTGCTCCGGCGTACCAGCCCGGGCACGCGGAGCGTCGCCGGCTCGACTCCGGCCCGATGGCGCCCCTGAAGCTGGCCTCGGGCTGCGACCGGCGCTGCACGTTCTGCGCGATCCCCGCCTTCCGCGGCTCGTTCGTCTCCCGGCGGCCCTCCGACGTCCTGGCCGAGGCGCGCTGGCTGGCCGGCGAGGGCGCCCGCGAGCTGTTCCTGGTCAGCGAGAACTCCACCTCCTACGGCAAGGACCTCGGCGACCTGCGGCTGCTGGAGACGCTGCTCCCCGAGCTGGCCGCCGTCGAGGGTGTCGAGCGGGTGCGCGTCTCCTACCTCCAGCCGGCCGAGACCCGGCCCGGCCTGGTCACCGCGATCGCCCGGACGCCCGGCGTGGCGGCGTACTTCGACCTGTCCTTCCAGCACGCCTCCCACCCGGTGCTGCGTCGGATGCGGCGCTTCGGCGACGCCGAGGCCTTCCTCGGCCTGCTCGACCAGGCGCGCGCCCAGGCGCCGCTGGCCGGGGCTCGCTCCAACTTCATCGTGGGCTTCCCGGGCGAGACCGAGGAGGACCTCGAGACGCTGTGCGACTTCCTCTCCGAGGCGCGGCTCGACGCGATCGGGGTGTTCGGCTACTCCGACGAGGACGGCACCGAGGCGGAGGGCTTCGAGGACAAGCACGACGAGGACGAGATCGCCGAGCGGGTGGCGCACGTGACCGCCCTGGCCGAGGAGCTCACGGCGCAGCGCGCCGAGGAGCGGATCGGCGAGGAGGTGCTGGTGCTGGTCGAGTCCGACGGAGGACGGCGTCGTCGAGGGCCGGGCCGCCCACCAGGGCCCCGAGGTCGACGGCTCGACCATCCTGGCGGTGGACTCGCCCGGCCAGGTCGCGGTGGGTGAGATGATCACGGCACGTGTGGTCGGCACCGACGGCGTCGACCTGGTCGCCCGTCCGACCGCAAGGTCGATTTCAGGGCCGATTTCAGGGCCGACCGCAGAGACGGTGTCGGAGGAGGGTCGATGAGCGAGCAGGATCCCAGCGCGGTCAACCCCCAGGTGAGCAACTGGAACGTGCCGAACGCGCTGACCACGCTGCGCATCGTGATGGTGCCGTTCTTCGGCTGGGCGCTGCTGCACGACGGTGGCAGCGACCTGACCTGGCGCTGGGTGGCCTGGGTGCTGTTCTGCGTGGCGATGATCACCGACAAGATCGACGGTGACCTGGCGCGCAAGCACAACCTGGTGACCGACTTCGGCAAGATCGCCGACCCGATCGCGGACAAGGCGATGACCGGGATGGCCTTCATCGGCCTCGCGATCATCGCCGACTTCATGCCCGCGTGGCTGTGGTGGACGATCACCGTCATCGTGCTCGTGCGCGAGTGGGCGGTGACCATCGCGAGGCTCTCGATCGCCAAGGACGTCGTGATGCCGGCCAAGCAGAGCGGCAAGGTCAAGACCATGCTGCAGGCGGTGGCGCTGGGCGGGTTCATCGCCCCCTTCGGCCTGCTCACCGGCGCGTTCGAGGTCCCCGGCGACATCATCTGGTGGATCTCGGCGCTGCTCCTCGCCGTGGCCGTCGTGCTGACCATCACCTCCGGCGTCGAGTTCGCCCGCGACGTCGTCCGCCAGCGTGCCGGCCGTCCGGCTCCGGCAGAGGATCCCGCCGCGCGCTGACTCCCGCCGGACCTCCAGCCCGGCTCAGTCCTCCTTCTGGCGGCCTCGGTACGCGCGCACGTTCTCGCGGTTGCCGCAGCCCCCCTCGCAGAACCGCTTGGAGCGGTTGCGCGACAGGTCCACCACGACGTCGTCGCAGTCGTCGGCGGCGCAGGTCTTCAGGCGGTCCAGCTCGCCTGCCCGTACGACGTCGGTGAACGCCATCGCCGCCTCGACGGCCATCCGGGTGGCCAGCGGCGCGTCCTGGGGGACGGCGTGGATGTGCCAGCCCAGGTCGTCGTGGTCGACGAGCTGGGGGAGGGCGGCGGCCTCGGTGAGGATCTCGTTCACCCGCGGCACCAGATCCTCCTCAGGGAGCCGCCAGAGCTCGCGCAGCGGCGGCCGGAGAGCCCGGACCGCCTCGAGCTCGGCCCGGTCGCCGGTCCGGCTGCCGAACCACCCCTGCGTCGTCGAGGAAGGTCACGAGGTCCTCGGGCGTCTGCAGCGAGTCGCCGTCGGAGGCGCTGTTGACGAGCGCGGCGGCCGCGACCAGGGCCACCTCTGTGTCATGAGCAAAAGTCACGTTGACTCCTGACGTCGGATACTCCTAGAGTAACTGGTGTCCATATATTTTGCTCCTGACAAGGTGGTGAACGATGTCCACGAGGTCCACCGGTACCGGAATCATGATCGCGCTCCTCTCGGCGGCCTCGTTCGCCACGTCCGGTCCCTTCGCGAAGTCCCTGCTCGAGACCGGGTGGACACCCGGTTCGGTCGTCTTCCTGCGGATCGCGGGCGCTGCCCTGATCCTGGCCGTGCCGACCGTGCGCGCGCTGGGCGGGCGGTGGCACCTCCTCCGCGAGGAGTGGCACCAGGTCCTCGCGTACGGCGTGGGGGCGGTCGCGGTGCCGCAGCTCGCCTTCTTCTACGCGGTTCAGCACCTCTCCGTCGGCGTCGCCCTGCTCCTGGAGTACCTCGGGCTCGTGCTCGTCGTCGCCTGGCAGTGCCTGGCCGCGCGACGGCTCCCGCGCACGCCGACGGTGGCCGGGATCGTGCTCGCGCTGGTCGGACTCGCGCTCGTCCTCGACCTGCCCGCCCTGCGGCAGGCCGGTGGACTGCAGATCGACGGGGTCGGGGTCGCCTGGGGGCTGTTCGCCGCCGTCGGGCTGGCGACGTACTTCCTGCTCTCCGGGCACGCCGGCGACAGCGCCCTGCCGCCGATGGTCCTGGCCGGTGGCGGGCTGATCGTGGGCGCGCTCACCTTCGCCGTGCTCGGGGCCACCGGGCTGCTGCCGATGACCTTCGAGACGACGCCGGTGGCCCTCGGCGGGGTGAGCCTGCCCTGGTGGGCAGCCGTGCTGGAGCTGGCCGCCATCGCCGCGGCGACGGCGTACGTCACCGGGATCCTGGCCGCGAGGGTCCTGGGTGCGAAGCTCGCCTCGTTCGTGGGCCTCTCCGAGGTCCTCTTCGCGGTGCTGTTCGCCTGGGTGCTGCTCGGCGAGCTGCCGCGACCGATCCAGCTGCTGGGCGGCCTGTTCATCCTCGCCGGCGTGATCGCGGTGCGCGGCGAGGAGACCCGGGTGCAGCCGTCCGTCGAGGCGGCGCCGTCAGCGGTTGAAGCGGGCCTGGCGCTCGGAGTGCTTCCGGTGGGCGATCGTGCGGTAGTGACGGACGATCGGGTCGAGCTGGACGGCGTCGACGTCGCGACGGCGGAGCACGAGCGACGTGCGGTTGGCGCGGTGGAGCACGAGCGCCCACTTTGAGCCCTGCGGCTCGCCGACGAGGTCGACGGCCTGCTCCGCGTCACCGAGGTCGAAGCGCTCGGTGCCGCTGCTGTTGTGGATCGTCAGCACCGAGCCACGCAGGCTGACCACCTGGGGGGTGCTCGCGATGAGCATGGCCCAGAGGCCCACCACGACGGCGATGCCGATCGCGAGCGAGATGAGCTGGTCGCTGCCCGGGTTCTGCTGGTAGTCCAGGCCCAGGGCGGACGTGCCGCCCACGGCCAGCACCAGCAGCACGCCGGCGAGCATCCGGGGACCGTGGCTGGCCTTCCACCGTGCGGTGTGCGGAGCCACGAAGGCCGGCTCGTCCGTCTCGGCGGCGGTGCTGGTCTCGACGGCGGGGACGGGGGCCGTCGGAACCGGGATGGTCACCTCGGGCAGCGCCTCGCCCTGCTGCGGCGCGACGGTCTCGGACGCCTCGCGCGTGGGAATCGTCTGCCTCGGGATCAGCGGTGTGACCGGCGCCTTGTGCTTGCCGGCGGTCGGCTGCGTGGGCACGACAGGCCCTGCGTCGTGCGTCTGGCCGAGCGTGCGGACGGTGCCGTTGGTGCTGGTGTCGTCATCCCTGGACTGTGGTGCTCTGGGCTGTGGTGCGTCGCCTCTGTGTCGCATTTCTGTGGATCCCCCGTTGGTCGATCTTCGACCCGACAACGCGGGCCGTTGGCCCAAGTCTGGTGCTCCTCGCGGTCAGGGGGGAGATATGACCGTTAAATGAGGTCTCTCGGACTAGACCACAGGGTGGTCCGGCTCGGCTCGCGGACGTCGGTTTCAGCCCCTGGACGCGCCGGCCACCTGCATGGCTGCTCCCACCAGTGCGAGGTGGGAGAACGCCTGGGGGAAGTTGCCCACCATCCGGCCCGCGCTCACGTCGTACTCCTCGCTGAGCAGGCCGACGTCGTTGCCCAGGGCGACCAGTCGCTTCATCAGGGCCTCGGCGTCCGCGACCCGTCCCGGCACGGGCGTACGCCGAGACCAGCCAGAACGAGCACGCCAGGAACGGGTGCTCGTCGCCCTCGAGGCCGTCCACCCCGCTCGTGGTGCGGTAGCGCAGCAGCAGCCCGTCGCGCATCAGGTCCTGCTCGACCGCCTCGATGGTCCCGAGCATCCGGGGGTCGTCGCCCGCCACGAAACCGAGGGTCGGCAGCACCAGCAGGGACGCGTCCACCTCGTCGGTGTCGTAGTGCTGCGTGAAGGTGTTCCGCCCTTCGTCGAAACCGTGCTCGAGCACCTCGGCATGCACCGCGTCCCTGATCGAGCGCCACTCCTCCACGGGTCCCTCGAGCCCGTGCCTCTCGACCCCCTCGACGGCGCGGTCGAAGGCGGCCCAGACCATCACCCGGCTGTGCGTGAACTGCCGCAGTGGTCCGCGGATCTCCCACAGGCCGTTGTCGGGCTCCTGCCAGCTCTCGGCCAGCTGCGCCGACCAGCGTCCGCTGCAGGCTCCAGCTGTCGCGGGTCTCGCTCACCCCGTTGTCGCGTGCCATCGCCAGGGCGCACATCACCTCGCCGAGCACGTCGGTCTGGCGCTGCTTGACCGCACCGTTGCCGATCCGCACCGGCAGCGAGCCGGCGTAGCCGGCCAGGTGGTCGAGCTCGCGCTCGGGGAGGTGCCGGCCGCCCTCGACGGTGTACATCACCTGCATGTCCTGGGGGTCCCCGGCGATGGCGCGGAGCAACCAGTCGCGCCAGTGATGCGCCTGCCCGACGCGTCCGGCCGCGATCAACGACTCGAGGGTCAGGGCCGCGTCGCGCAGCCAGCAGTAGCGGTAGTCCCAGTTGCGCTCACCGCCGAAGTCCTCCGGCAGCGAGGTGGTCGGTGCGGCGACGATGCCGCCGGTGTCCACGTGCGTGAGGCCGCGCAGGGTGACCAGGCTGCGCACCACCTCGCGGCGCCACGGCCCGTCGTACTCGCAGGCGTCGGCCCAGGCCTGCTGCTCCTCGAGGGTGTACTCGAGGTGCGTGTCGACGTCGAGGTGCTCGGGCAGCGCCGCGGTAGGAGGGCACCCAGGTCAGCACGAAGTCGAGGGTCTCCCCGGCCCGCACCTCGAAGGTCTCCTCGTGGTGGCCGTCGACGGCCGGCGGGATGCGGGGTCCGCTGAGCACCAGCTTGTCGGGCCCGGCGACCGCCACCAGCGCCTCGTGGCCCTCGACCTCCTCGCGGTGCACCCACGGACGGATCCGGCCGTAGTCGAAGCGCACGATCCAGCTGTGCCGCATCGTCAGCGTGCCGCGCACGCCCTGCACCCGACGTACGACGTCGGCCCGCCGATCGCCGGTCGGCATCAGGTCGGTGACGCGCACCTCGCCGTCCTCGGTGGTGTACGTCGTCTCGAGGACCGCCGTGTCGTCGATGTAGCGCCGCTTCGCGGTGTGCTCGCCGTCCGGCCCGAGCAGCCAGTGACCGTTCTTCTCCTCGCCCAGCAGCGCCGCGAAGCAGGCGGGGGAGTCGAACTGGGGCAGGCACAGCCAGTCGAGGGACCCGTCGATGCCGATCAGGGCGGCGGTGTGGCCGTCGCCGATGGCGGCGTAGTCCTCGATCGGCAACGGCATGCTGGGCAGGCTAGCGAGCAACGGAGCCAGCGGTGCGCGTTCCGGGTCATCCCTGAGACGGCTCACGTCGACTAGCGTCACCACATGAGCTCGCAGGTCCCGGCCGACGTCGAGGTGGCGGTCGCCGTCCCTCGCCTGTTGCTCGCACGCGGTCAGACCGTGGGCTGTGCCGAGTCACTGACAGGCGGCGAGCTGGCCGCGAGCCTGAGCGGTCCTGCCGGTTCCTCGGCCACCTTCGTCGGTGGGGTGGTCAGCTACGCGACCGAGGTCAAGCGGAACCTGCTCGGGGTGACGGTGAGCGAGGTGGTGTCGGCGGAGTGCGCCGTGCAGATGGCCGTCGGTGTCCGTGAGCTGCTCGCCGTGGACTGGGCCCTGGCCACGACGGGCGTCGCCGGTCCTGACCGGCAGGAGGACCAGCCGGTCGGCACGGTGCACCTCGGGGTGGCCGGACCGTCAGGCGCCAGGTCCGTGCAGCTCGCGCTCGAGGGTGACCGCGCCTCGATCCGGCGGGCCGCGTGCGCCGGCGCCCTCTACCTGCTGTTCACGGAGCTGGGCGATGGATGAGCTCACGGCGGTCGCCGACGCGTTGTACGCCGGACCGGCGGACGGCTTCACCGAGGAGCGCAACCTCGCCGCCCGCGACTGCGGTGACAAGGAGCTCGCGGCGCAGATCAAGAAGCTGAAGAAGCCCTCCGTCGCGGCCTGGGCGGTGAACCTGCTCGTACGCCGGGAGAGCGGCCAGATCGACTCGGTGCTGGAGCTCGCCGACTCGCTGCGGGCGGCGGCCGAGGCGCTCGACGGTGACGAGCTGCGCGCGCTGACCCGCCAGCGTCGCCAGCTCACCACGGCGCTCGCCTCCTCCGCCCGCTCGCTCGCCCGGGAGGCCGGCGTCCGGCTGACCGGCCCGGTCGTCGACCAGGTGGAGGGGATGCTCAACGCGGCGATGCTCGACCCGGTCGCGGCCCAGGTGGTGCGCACCGGACGGATCGTGACCGCCTTCACCTCGACCGGTGTCTCGGAGCTCGACGTCGCCTCGGTGATGGCCGTCCCCGGATCCCTGGACGTGCGGGCCAGCCCGGTCGCGGCCGCCTCGACCGACGACGAGGACGGCGCTCCGGTCGAGCTGCACGTCGTACCGGACAACGGGGCGAAGCTCGCCGCGGCCGAGGATGCCCTCGAGGAGGCGACCGGACAGGTCGGTGAGGCCGAGCACGAGCTCGAGGAGGTGGAGTCCTCCGTCGAGTCCCTGAACGCGCGCCGGCTCCAGCTGCAGGGCGAGGCCGACGAGCTGCGCCGCCGGCTGGCCGCCATCGAGGAGGACGTCGACCAGGTCGACGACGACCTGGAGGAGGCCGAGGAGGCACGCGACGACGCCCAGGCGGTGCTGCAGGAGGCCAGGCGTGCGCGGGAGGACGCCGCGAAGGCGCTGGCCAGGCTGCAGGACTCCTAGCCCACGCAGTCCGTGTCGGCGCCATTGCCTAGGGTCGGAGGATGAGCCAGAAGACCGACATCTCGCACCCCTCCCAGGCCGAGCTGCTGCTGCGCTACCTCGTGCGCGAGCGCGACAACTTCTCCCGTGCGCTCGAGGGCCTCAGCGACTACGACGTGCGTCGGCCGATGACACCCACCGGCACCAGCCTGCTCGGGCTGGTCAAGCACATCGCGGGCGTCACGCTCGGCTACTTCGGTGACTGCGTGGGCCGTCCGTCCGGCATCGACCTGCCCTGGGACAACGAGGAGAGCTACGCGGAGAGCGGCGACATGTGGGCGACGGCCGACGAGTCCCGTGAGGGGCTGCTCGACCTCTACGCGCGGGCATGGGCGCACGCCGACGAGTCGGTCCGGACGCTCGGTCTCGACGCCCCGGCGACGGTCCCGTGGTGGCCGGAGGACCGCCGGGAGACCACGCTCGGCTACATCACGGTGCACATGCTCGCCGAGATCGCCCACCACGCCGGGCACGCCGACATCCTGCGCGAGTCGATCGACGGTCGCGGAGGCAGCGACCATGAAGAGGTCGGGGACGCGGAGTGGTGGGACGCCTACGTCGCCAAGGTGCAGGCCGCGGCCGACGCGCACCGCGACTGAGCGTCCGACCTACTCAGCCCAGTCCTTGGAGCGCTCGACGCCCTTGCGCCACAGTGCGTAGGCGGCGTCGACGCGCTCCTTGACCTCCGCGGAGTCCGACGGGGTGAACTCGCGGTCGAGCTGCCAGCTCGCACGCAGGTCTTCGGTGGACTCCCAGACCCCGGTGCCCAGGCCCGCCATGAAGGCGGCGCCGAGGGCGGTGGTCTCCACGATCTCCGGACGCTCCACGGGCACGCCGAGGAGGTCGGCCTGGCACTGGCAGAGCACGTCGTTGGCCGAGGCCCCGCCGTCGACCATCAGCGAGGTCAGCTGGGTCGGCATCGTGTCGATCACGTCACGCACCTCGAAGGTGATCGCCTCCAGCGTGGCCCGGACGATGTGCGCGCGCGTCGTGCCGCGGGTGATCCCGAGGATGGTGCCGCGGGCGTGCGGGTCCCAGTGCGGGGCCCCGAGGCCGGTGAGCGCGGGCACGAACACCACACCGTCCGTGCTGTCCACGGTGGCGGCGATCGCCTCGGTCTCCGCGGCTGAGCCGACGATCTGCAGGCCGTCACGCAGCCACTGCACGGCCGCGCCGGTCACGAAGATCGCCCCTTCGAGGGCGTAGGTGATCGTCCCGTCCGGGCGCCTTCCAGGCGGCGGTCGAGAGCAGGCCGGCGTCCGAGCGCACCACCTCGCTCCCGGTGTTGGTCAGGATGAACGAGCCGGTGCCGTAGGTGCACTTGGAGTCGCCCGGGTCGAAGCAGGTCTGGCCGAACAGCGCCGACTGCTGGTCGCCCGCGATGCCGGCGATCGGCAGCTCGAGGTCGAGGAAGCTCTTCGGGTCGGTGGTCGCCAGCTCGCCCCAGTTGGGCACGATCTCGGGCAGGGCGTCCATCGGCACCCCGAACAGGTCGCACAGCTCCTGGGACCAGGCGCCCTCCTCGAGGTCGAAGAGCAGCGTGCGGCAGGCGTTGGAGACGTCGGTGATGTGCCAGGTGCCGCGGGTCATCCGGGCGATCAGGTAGGAGTCGACCGTGCCGATCGCGTAGCGGCCGTCCTCGACCAGCGCCCAGGTGTTCGGCTCGTTCTCGGCCAGCCAGACGAGCTTGGTGCCCGAGAAGTAGGGGTCCAGCCGCAGGCCGGTCAGCTCGGTGACCCGCTCCTCGTGGCCCTCCTCCTTCATCCGCTTGCAGATGTCGGCGGTGCGCCGGTCCTGCCACACGATCGCGCGGCGGGGGGAGCCGAGCGTCTCGCGGTCCCAGAGCAGCACCGTCTCGCGCTGGTTGGTGATGCCGATGCCGGCGAGGTCGTCGGCCGAGCCGTCCCACTCGGCGAGGCAGTCCCGGGTGGCCTCGAGGGTCGCCTGCCAGATCTCCTCGGGGGAGTGCTCCACCCAGCCGGGCTTGGGGAAGTGCTGTCGGAACTCGTGGTTGGCCTTCGCGGCGATGGTGCCCTGGTCGGTGACGACGAGCGCGGTGACGCCCGTCGTCCCCGCGTCGATGGCGAGGATGTTGCTCATGCCGACGCAAACCTAGATGACTGGACGCGGCACGCGGGGCCGCGCTTTGATGTGAACGATCAAATCCATGAGCAGGGAGACGAGATGCGCGTCGGAGTGCTGACCGGTGGCGGCGACTGCCCGGGGCTGAACGCGGTGATCCGGGCCGTCGTACGCAAGGGCGTCAAGGAGTACGGCTTCGACTTCGTCGGGTTCCGCGACGGCTGGAAGGGCCCGCTCGAGGGAACTGACCACCGAGCTCGGCATCCCGCAGGTGCGCGGCATCCTCCCGCGCGGCGGCACCATCCTGGGGTCCTCGCGCACCAACCCGTTCAAGATCGACGACGGCGTCGAGCAGATCAAGAAGAACCTCGCCGACCTCGGCGTCGACGCGCTCATCGCCATCGGCGGCGAGGACACGCTCGGCGTCGCGACCAAGCTGCACGACCTCGGCGTCAACGTGGTGGGTGTGCCCAAGACGATCGACAACGACCTGAACGCCACCGACTTCACCTTCGGCTTCGACACCGCCGTCAACATCGCGATGGAGGCGATCGACCGGCTGCACACCACGGCCGAGTCGCACCACCGGGTCCTGGTCGTGGAGGTGATGGGCCGCCACGCCGGCTGGATCGCCCTGCACGCGGGCCTCGCGGGTGGCGCCAACGTGGTGCTGATCCCGGAGAAGCCGTTCGACATCGACGCCGTCTGCGCCCTCGTCGAGCAGCGGTTCGAGAGCCACTACTCGCCGATCCTGGTGGTCTCCGAGGGAGCGGTGCCCGTCGAGGGCGGTGACATGACGCTGGTCTCGGGCGAGAAGGACGCGTTCGGCCACGTGCGGCTCGGTGGCATCGGCGACCGGCTGGCGCACGAGATCGAGCACCGCACCGGCAAGGAGGCGCGGGCCGTCGTGCTCGGTCACGTGCAGCGTGGCGGCACCCCGACGGCGTTCGACCGCTGGCTGGCGACCCGGTTCGGGTTGCACGCCGTCGACGCGGTCAACGAGGGCGACTTCGGGAAGATGATGGCGCTCCGCGGCACCAGGATCGAGCGGGTGCCGCTGATCGAGGGGACCGGCAAGCTCAAGCTGGTCGACCCGCAGGAGTACGCCGAGGCGGAGGTCTTCTTCGGCTGAGGCCGTCGCGCTGGGCGCACCAAACCGACCGTCCGTCGCAGACCGGGTGCTCGCTCACCGTCCCCGCGCACCCGCTGCGCCACGATGACGGTTCGCCCACACTTCCCGGGAGGCTGCCATGTCCGCCACCACCAGCGAGCGAGACGTCAACGGTCCGGAGCCGGACCTCAAGCGGGTGATGGGCCCGGGGCTGCTGCTCCTCTTCATCGTCGGCGACATCCTCGGGGCAGGCGTGTACGCCGTCACCGGCAAGCTGGCCGGCCAGGTCGGCGGCATCGCCTGGCTGCCCTTCCTGGTGGCCTTCATCGTGGCCACCCTGACCGCGTACTCCTACCTGGAGCTGGTCTGCAAGTACCCCCAGGCCGCCGGCGCCGCGCTCTACACGCACAAGGCGTTCGGCATCCACTTCGTGACGTTCCTGGTCGCCTTCGCCGTGGTGTGCTCCGGCATCGCGAGCGCCTCGACCTCGTCCGGCCTGCTGGCCAACAACCTGCTGATCGGGCTCCACGAGGGGATCGACGCCGTCCCCACCGGTGACGGGGCCGACGCTCGTCGTCGCACTCGGCTTCATGGTGCTGCTGGCGCTGATCAACCTGCGCGGCGTGGGCGAGAGCGTGAAGTTCAACGTCGTCCTCACCCTGATCGAGATGGCCGCGCTGGCCATCGTGATCATCATCGGCTTCGTCGCCATCGGCGGTGGCGACGCCGACCTGAGCCGGATCACCGTCTTCGAGAACCCCGACCAGAAGGGCCTCTTCGCCGCGGTCACCATCGCCACGGCGATCGCGTTCTTCTCCATGGTCGGCTTCGAGGACTCGGTCAACATGGTCGAGGAGGTCAAGGAGCCCGCACGGATCTTCCCGAAGATGATGCTCACCGGGCTCGGCATCGCGGTGATCATCTACATGCTCGTGGCCGTCTCGGTCGTCGCCGTGATCCCCGCCGGGGACATCCAGGCTCCCAAGAACCCGGAGGCGGGGATCCTCCTCGACGTGGTCCGCACGGGCGCCCCGGACATCCCGATCGACAAGGTGTTCCCGTTCATGACGGTCTTCGCCGTGGCCAACACCGCGCTCATCAACATGCTGATGGCCAGCCGGCTGATCTACGGGATGGCCAACCAGGGCGTGCTGCCCCGTGGCCTGGGCAAGGTACTCCCCGGTCCGCAGGTCGCCCTGGGCCGCGATCGTGTTCACCACCGTCCTGGCGCTCGGGCTGATCATCGTCGTCCGGCTGCAGTCCGAACGGCCCGTGGTGACCGCCCTCGCGGGCACCACGGCGCTGCTCCTGCTCGCCGTCTTCGCCGTGGTCAACGTCTCCGTCCTGGTGCTGCGCCGCGAGCCGGGCCCGGAGGGCGGCTTCAAGGCGCCCACGATCATGCCGGTGCTCGGAGCGATCTCGTGCGTCTACCTGCTCGGTCCCTGGGCCCGGCTGGAGGCGGACATGATCCAGTACAAGATCGCCGGCGGCCTGCTCGCGCTCGGGGTCGTGCTGTGGGCGATCACCTTCGCCGTCAACAAGGCGACCGGGCAGGGCGACAGCCACTTCGAGGACGTCGACCACCTCGCGGACTAGGCAGGTAGTCCTCGCCCGTAGCATGGTCTGGTGTCCGCACCCGTTCCCGATCTCGCGTCGCTGCACGCCATGGGCCCCGCCCAGCAGCCGTCGTACGCCGACCCGGCAGCCGTCGAGGCCGCCGTCACCCGACTCCGCAAGATGCCGCCGCTCGTCTTTGCCGGTGAGTGCGACGAGCTGAAGACCAAGCTGGCGGCCGTCGCCGCGGGTGAGGCGTTCCTGCTCCAGGGCGGCGACTGTGCCGAGACCTTCGACGGCGTCACCGCGGACAACACCCGCAACAAGCTGCGCGTGCTGCTCCAGATGGCCGTGGTGCTGACCTACGCCGCCTCGGTCCCCGTGGTGAAGCTCGGCCGCCTCGCCGGCCAGTACGCCAAGCCGCGCTCCTCTGACTTCGAGACCCGCGACGGCATCACGCTCCCGGCCTACCGCGGCGACGCCGTCAACGGCTTCCCCTTCGACGCCGCGTCCCGAGCCCACGACCCGCAGCGGCTCGTCGAGGTCTACCACGCGTCCGCGGCGACGCTGAACCTCGTGCGCGCCTTCGTCACCGGCGGCTACGCCGACCTGCGCCAGGTGCACACCTGGAACACCGACTTCGTGCTCGGCTCCGAGGTGGGCCGCCGCTACGAGAAGATGGCGGCCGAGATCGACCGTGCGCTCAACTTCATGGCGGCGATCGGTGCCGACCCCGACGAGTTCCACCGCGTCGACTTCCACTCCAGCCACGAGGCGCTGATCCTGGAGTACGAGCACGCGATGACCCGCATCGACAGCCGCACCCAGCTGCCGTACGACGTCTCCAGCCACTTCGTCTGGATCGGGGAGCGCACCCGCCAGCTCGACGGCGCCCACGTGGAGCTGCTGAGCCACATCAAGAACCCGATCGGCGTGAAGCTCGGGCCGACGACCAGCGCCGACGACGCGATCGCGCTCTCCGGCCAAGCTCAACCCGACCAACGAGCCGGGCCGGCTGACCTTCATCACGCGGATGGGCGCGGGCAAGATCCGCGAGCACCTGCCGCCGCTGCTGGAGAAGGTGCACGCCGCCGGCGTCGAGGCGGCCTGGGTGTGCGACCCGATGCACGGCAACACCTTCGAGGCGTCCTCGGGCTACAAGACGCGCCGCTTCGACGACGTGATCGAGGAGGTGCAGGGCTTCTTCGACGTGCACCGGTCGGTCGGCACCTGGCCCGGTGGCATCCACGTCGAGCTCACCGGTGACGACGTCACCGAGTGCGTCGGCGGCGGCGAGGAGCTTCTCGAGGTCGACCTGGGCAACCGCTACGAGTCGGTCTGCGACCCGCGGCTCAACCGGGTGCAGTCGCTCGAGCTGTCCTTCCTCGTCGCCGAGATGCTGCGCAAGGCCTGAGGCCTCGGCCTGATGCCCCGCACCCACGAGCTCGTCGGTGAGCACCTCGAGTTCTGGCGCGAGCGTCATCTCTGCACGGTGACGACGCTGCGCCGCGACGGCTCGCCGCACGTCGTACCGATGGGGATCGTCGTCGACCCGCCGCAGGGCGTCGCCTGGGGGATCACCTCCCGCACCTCGCAGAAGGCGGCCAACCTGCGCGCGGGCACCGACCCACGGGTCGCCGTCTGCCAGGTCGACGGCCGCCGCTGGTCGACGATCGAGGGCACCGCCGAGGTCCTCGACGACGAGGACTCGGTCGCCGAGGCCGTACGCCGCTACGCCGAGCGCTACCGCCAGCCCCGCGAGAACCCCGACCGGGTGGCGATCCGGATCAGCATCACCAGCGTCATCGGCAACGTCTGAGCGACCCGGTCAGCCGCTCGGCTGGAATCCCTGCGTCCGCTCGCCGTCGATCAGGTAGCGCCCGTTGTCGAACTTCAGGTCGAGGACGGTCGGGCCGGGACCGTTGTCGAAGTTGTCGAAGTGCACCTGGTAGCTGACCGTGAGGTTCTCCGGGTCGGGGGAGATGCTCACGACGCGGCCGTTGGTGGCGGGTCCCCAGAACGCGTTGTACTTGTCGAAGCCGCCGCTCTCCTCCTGGAACTTCGGGGTGAGCATCTGCCACGACTTGCTCGGATCCGTGGAGACGGTGTCGCACGTAGTCGTTGATGAACGACTCGATGCCCTTCGCGGTCGGCTCGGCCGGCGCCTCGGACTTCGCCGGCCTTGTCGGGCTTGTCGGTGGTGGTGCGTCGGCTTCGACGCGGGGTCGTCGCCCGAGAGCACGACGTACGACGTCACGGCGGCGACCAGCACGACGAGGACAGCGCGAGCCCGAGCAGCAGCACCTTCCGCGAGGCGACGTCGGCGCGGGCGTCCGGCGGGAAGGGGTGGCGGCGCCGGTACGACGGGCGGCGGCGCGGACGCGACGGTGCCGGCGTCGCTGCGACGGTCTCCAGCGTCTGGGTCCGGTGCGCCGTCGCCGGGACCGGGTGCGACGGGTCGCCGAGGAAGTCGCGGACCTGCTCCATCGTCCAGCGCCGTGCCGGGTCGCGCACCATGGTCCCCGCGAGCAGCGGGGCCATCCAGCCGGCGTCGTCGAGCCGCGGCGGCTCCTCGTTGACGATCCGGTAGAGCGCGCCGAGCACGTGGTCGCCGACCTCGTACGGCGGGCGGCCGGCGAGCACGTGGAACGCGGTGGCGCCGAGCGACCAGACGTCGGCCGCCTCGTCACCCCGGCCGCCCGTCGCGACCTCGGGAGCCAGGTAGGCGGGCGACCCGGTGACCATGCCGGTCTGCGTGAGCGCGGGTCCGTCGAGATGCGGGCGATCCCGAAGTCGGTGAGCTTCACCCGCCCGTTGCGGTCGACCAGGATGTTCGACGGCTTGACGTCGCGGTGGACGATGCCCGACGCCTCGGCGGCGACGAGCGCGTCGGCCGCCTGCCAGAGCAACGGCCCGGCCTCGTCGGGTGAGAGCCGACCCTGCATCTGGACGACCTGGCCGAGGTTCAGGCCGTCGACGTACTCCATCACCAGCCAGCGGGCGTCGGACTCCGGATCGGTCACGACGTCGAAGACGCCCACCACGTGCGCGTGGTTCAGCCGTGCGCTGAGCCGGGCCTCGCGCTCGGCGCGCGCGAGGTCGGTGCTGTCTGCCCCCGGCAGCAGGCCGATCCGCTTGAGCGCCACCTGCCGTCCGAGGACCTCGTCACGACCGAGCCAGACGACGCCCGAGCCGCCCCGACCGATCTCCCGGTCGAGCGAGTACCTTCCTGCGATCACACGTGTCCTTCGGTCCGGTGGCTGTCAGCGATCCACTGTAGGCGGGCGCGCCGAAGCGACCCGATCACGGTCCCGTCGCAGCGGAGACTGCTCGCTCAGGGCAGGCCGAGGACCTTCACCGTCTGGGCGGCCATCTGCGACTCGCCCAGCGCGTTGGGGTGCACGATGACGGGGTTGGTGCCCTGCAGCACCGGCTCGACCCAGCGGGTGCCGATCGGCTTGCAGGCGTCGTGGTTCTCGGAGACCGTGTTCAGGTCGACGTACGTCGTCGCCGTTGCTGCGGCGGCGCGGCGGACGGCGTCGTTGAGCGTGGCCTGGATGCCGCGCACGTAGGGCACGTCACCAGTGGCGATCGGCATCTTGTCGAAGCAGCCGACCGTCCTCGGCATGATCCACGGGTAGCTCAGGATCGCGACCTTCGCCCGAGGGCGCCTTCGCGTGCACGGCCTTCGAGCGTCTTCACCAGGTCGGGGTAGGTCTTGGCGCGGAGCGTGTCCTGGAACGACGAGCCGTACTTGTCCTTGCACGGGCTGCCCTGGCCGGCCGTGGAGAGCCCCGCGGCGCCGCACTGCAGGATCGTGTTGATGAACACGCCGCTGTCGTTGCCGCCGATGGTCATCGTGACGAGCTGGGTGTCCTGGCTGAGCGCGTCGAGCTGCGGCGGCACGTTCTGGTACTGCGCCGTGAAGTAGTCCTTGGTCTCCGCGGCACCGCAGGTCACGTCGCCGAGGTTCGCGCGCGGTCCTGCCGGCGATCACGTGGGGGTAGTTGCGCGTCGAGCGCAGGCAGTTGACCGGTGCGCTCGGGTCGGGCGGCAGGACGCCGGAGGCGGCGCTGTAGGAGTCACCGAGTGCGACGTACGTGAGTGCGGGAGCCGCCTGGGAAGACGGTACTGGCGGCGACGACCGAGAGGCGGCCACGAACGCAGCTGCCAGGACGGACGCGAGGGCTACGACGACGCATGGAGGGGACTCCTGGGATGGGGGACACGTGACAGGACCAACGACGGCGTCGGTCAGACGTCACGAGCTCGCGCGTCGGTCGGGCCCCCGGATCGACCCGGGGATCGGGCTAGGGATCGGGATAGTCCGAGACGTTTCCGTTGTTCCACGCCCGATTCATGAACGAATTCGTCTCGGACTATCGAGACCTGGGTCCAGCTCGGCGTAGCGGTGGAACCACGGGCGCGCCTCCTCGAGCTGCGCGGCGAGCTGCAGCAGGAGCCCGTCGGCGCCGAGGCGGCCGACGAGCTGTACGCCGAGCGGCAGACCCTGCTGCGTCCAGTGCAGCGGCACGCTGATCGCGGGACGACCGGTCAGGTTCGCGAGCTGGGTGTAGGGCACCCAACCGATGTTGTCGGAGATCAGCTGGTCGAGGATGCCGGAGGCCGAGAGCAGCTTGCCGGCCCGCACCTTGGCCACCGCCCGGGCGGCCTTCTGCAACCGGTCGCGGAGTGGTGGTCGCACCCACCTCGAGCGGTGGCTTGGCCAGGGTCGGGGTGAGGAAGAGGTCGTAGGTCTCGTGGAAGCGGGTGAGGGCGCGGATGTAGTCGTTGACGTTCGCCAGCGACCGCAGCAGCGCCACCATCCCGGCTGCGCGACCCAGCTCTGCGCTGGCCAGCGTGTCGGCCTCGAAGTCGCTGTCCTTGGCGCCGAGCCGCCGCTTCACGTCGGCGACCTGACCGTGCAGCTGGCCGAACCAGATCGTCAGGAAGTCGCGGGCCAGCGCCTCGTCGTCGTGCGGCGGCTTGACCTCCTCGACCTGGTGACCCGAGCTCGGTGAGCAGTGCCACGGCGGACTCGACCGCGGCGACCGCCTCGGGGTCGGGGCTGGCGTTGATCGCCGACGACGAGGAGTACGCCGATGCGCAGCGTGCCTGGCGCGCTGCCGGACCAGCTCGGTGAACGGGGTCGGCGGCTGCGCGGCCTGGTAGCCCGCGCCGGGATCCGGGGCGATGATCGCGTCCAGCAGGCCCGCACTGTCGCGCACGGTCCGCGAGACCACGCCCTGGGTCACCATCCCGAACATCACCTCGCCGGTCTGCGGGCCGTAGGGACCGAGGCCGCGGCTCGTCTTCAGGCCGACCAGCCCGTTGCACGCGGCCGGGATCCGCACCGACCCGCCGCCGTCGTTGGCGCCGGCCGCCGGCACGATGCCCGCGGCCACGGCCGCGCCCGACCCGCCGGACGAGCCGCCCGGCGTGTGGGCGAGGTTGAACGGGTTGCGGGCCGGACCGAACAGGTCGGGCTCGGTGACCCCCTTCGCCCCGAACTCGGGGGTGTTGGTCTTGCCGAAGATCACCAGCCCCGCGTCGAGGAACCGCCGCGTCACCAGGGCGTGCTCCTCGGCGACGTCGTCGGCCAGAGCACGCGACCCGTTCGACGTCGGGAACCCGGCGTACTCCTGCCCGAGGTCCTTGATCAGGAACGGCACGCCGGCGAACGGGCCGGACAGCTCCGGGTCGGCCGCCCGCGCGTCCGCGACCTCGGTCAGCGGGATCACGACCGCGTTGAGCAGGTGTTGACCGCGTCCTGGCGCTCGCGGGCCAGGGCGAGCAGCTCCACCGCGGTCACCTCCTTGTCGGCCACCAGGCCGGCCAGGGTGGTCGCGTCAGAGGTCAGGTACTCGCTCGGGTCCATCGCCGGAGTCTAGGGCGGCAGAAGCTCAGGTGCGGACGAAGGCCAGGACCGCCAGGACACGACGGTTGCTCGTCGCGTCGGGATGCAGCCCGAGCTTGGTGAAGATCGTGCTGACCACCGGTTCGACGGTCTTGATGCTCAGGTGGAGCTCCTCGCAGATCGCCGCGTTCGACAGGCCGCGTGCCATCAGCTCGAGCACCTGTCGCTCGCGCTGGCTGAGGCCCTCGAGGTGGCCGGCCTGCCGCTGCCGGGCGATCACGTCCGAGACGTTGAGGTGGTCGATCACGAGTGCGGCCTGGGCGGCGAGGTCGTCGAAGAGCCGGTCCTCCGCGAGCGACGAGCCGGTCGGTCCGGGGCCGGTCGACGCCCAGGGCGCCGACCACCGCGCCGTGGCTCTCCACGGGACGGACGTGACAGGTCGGATCGTCCGAGGAGGGTCTCGAGGTCGCTCGGCGGGACGTCCTCCCCGGTCTCGGGCCACAGGCCCACGACCCGCAGGTCGTCCCGCGGCCCCAGCCACAGCCGCGGCACCGCTCGCGGCCAGGGCCTCCGCCGCAGCCCGGGCGATGTCGGTGGGCAGGTCCTCGGACTCGGGGCCGGTCCGGGACATCCAGGTCAGGGCGGAGTACGCCGCGACGTGCTGACCGTGCACGATCGCCCACCCCGCCGTGACCGGGAGCAGGGTGGTCGGCGATCAACCCGGGGACCGGCGTGCCCCAGAGCAGCGAGTCCCAGCGACGAGCGCCGCCACGGAGATCGCAGCAGCCCCGACCACCCAGGCCAGCTGCCGACGCACGTGGCCGTCGGACGAACGCCAGCGAGCCGCGAGCGCGACCACCCAGAGGAGCTGGAACCCGACGTAGGCGGGGTGCGCGATCGCCGACCAGAGCGTGGTGACCAGGTCGGGTGCCTCGGCGTGGATCGGATGGGTCGTGGTCACGCCGGCCGAGGCGTACTCGACCGGCCAGATCGCCGACAGCGCCGCGCAGACCAGCGTGATCACCACCATCAGCGCAGCCACCGGGCGCCACCGAGGAGAGGGCAGCCGACCGTCGGGGAAGCAGATCACCGCGAAGGTGGTGAGGGCCAGCGCGACCACCAGCGGCCACACACCCAGCCAGCCCCACCAGGGACTCGCGCCGGGCGAGGCCGTGTGGCCGACCTGGCGGCCCAGGAACATCACCCCTTCGACCACCCCGGCGGCCATGAACAGCAGCCCTTCGCGGTGCCCGGGGCGCTGGAAGAGCACGTAGGCGCCGACGATCGTGAGCGTCAGGGCGAGCAACCCGTTGTGCAGGTTCGGGAGCCAGAGCCCGCGTGAGAGGCCGAAGGCGACCATCACGACGACGAGGCTGACCAGCAGCAGGGGCACGAGGCCGCGCAGTCCCCGGGGGTCGGAACGGGTCACGCGTTCATCGTGGCACGGCGACGGCCGACGCGGTCCAGGGTTTTCCCTGCTTCTCGGGTCCAGGGTTGTCCCCGGTGCGGGCGAGGACCCGAGAGTCCGACGGTGGAGGTCGACCACCACCCGACGAGGAGATCACCATGACCGCCACCACGACAGCGACCGTCCTGACCGAGTCCCGCGTGCCCACACCGACCGATCGGCTGCTGACCGGGTCGCTGCTCGTCGCACCGCTCGTCTACCTCGCCGCGGACACGACGTACGCCGCGCGCGGCTGGGACGACGCCACCGGTGGTGTGCTGCACGTCCTCGGTGCCATCGCCTACGGCTTCGTCGTCCTCCGCGTCGCCTCCTGGCTGGCCCGCGAGTCGAAGCTCGCTGCCTGGATCCTGTTCACCGGGCTGATCGGCATGGTCGGGAACGCCGCCTACGGGTTCGAGGCGATCCACATGTCGCTGGGCGACACCCAGCTCGTCGACCAGCCCGGCGCAGCCAACCTGATCAAGCCCCTCGGACTGTTCTTCCCGCTGTCCTTCGCGCTGATCGCGTGGGCGCTGCTCAGGCTGGGTCACCGCTGGCAGGGTGCGCTCGCACTGGTGGCGATCCTGGCCTGGCCCGTCGCCCACATCGGCAACCTCCCGGTCGTGGCGGTGCCGGTGAACATCGCCCTCGTCGTCGCCTTCGGCAGCCTGGTCTGGGCTCGAGCGGGTGCTCCGTCGTCCTGAGCCCGCAGCAGGGGCGCCGACGCCCGGTCACCGGTTGCCGCGGGGGGCCGACTGGGACAGGGTGTCGACGTGATGTCTGCACGCCACTGGTGGTGGTCGGTCGCCCTGGTGCTGCTGCTGGGCGTGCTCGCCGCCTGCGACCAGGGGTCGAGCGCCGACCGGGCGCCGACACCTGCGGCCGGCGAGCTGGATGCGACCGCCGGCCAGTTCCGGTTCGACGAGGGCACCCGCAACATGCCCACGGGGATCACCAACAACAGCTCGAAGCCGATCACGGTGACGACGGCGCAGATCAGCTGGGACGGCTTCCGCTGGTCGGTCGAGAAGCTGCCCGACGATCCCGTGCTGCCCGGCCAGACGGCCGCGTTCGTCAGCCACTTCGGGCGGGCGAGCTGCACGTCGAAGAAGCCTGCGGCGCCCAGGCTCCGTGCCGTCGTGAACGGCGCACGCCGCGACCTGCCGCTCCACGTCGACGAACCCGGGCTGTTCGCTCGGTTGCGGACCAGCGTCTGTGCAGAGCAGCGCCTGGACGACGCCGCGAGCCTGACGATGTCGATCGGGCGGGGCCTTCGCACTGCCGACGGGGTCCCGTTCTACCCGGGGACCGTCGACCTGCGTCGTGCCCAGGTGCCGGGAGACCCGGTCACCGTCGTGGACCTGGGCGGCAGCATCCTGTTCAGCGTGCTCCCCGCGGAGGGTCGGAAGCTGCGTCCGGTCACCCTGTCGTCCGGTTCGCCGGCACTCACCATCCCCATCCGGGTCGTCCCCTCGCGGCGCTGCGAGGCGCACACCCGCGGCAACACCTCGCAGCCGTTCCTGTTCAGCGTCTTCAGCCGCACCGGTGGCGACCCCGTGCACCGGACGATCACGCGTCCCGGACAAGGCGACGCAGCTCCGGTTGTGGGCCCTGCTGGACCGGTACTGCGCCACGGTCGACGCCGGCTGAGCGCACGCCGACCGCCACCTCCCCGGCTCCGTTCGCTGACAGCGGACGCCCCTGCGGGAACAGCACTCCTCGAATCGAAGTTGAGCCCTACAGACTCAAGAACCCGAGGAGCTCCCCATGACTGATGTCATCACCTTGCCGCTGCTGTCCCTGCCCGATCTCGTGGTGCTGCCCGGCATGGTCGTGCCGGTGGAGCTGGACGGCGACAGCCGCCCGGTCATCGACGCGGCCCAGGCCGGGTCGGACGGACGGCTGCTGCTGGCGCCGCGACTGGCCGACCGTTACCCCACCCACGGCGTGATCGCCACGATCGACCAGGTCGGCCGCCTCCCCGGTGGCGCCCGGGCGGCCGTGCTGCGAGCCGGTGAGCGTGCGCGGCTCGGCTCCGGCGTTCCCGGTCCCGGTGCCGCGCTGTGGGTCGAGGCGGAGACCGTCGAGGCGGGCCCGCTGAACGACCACGTGCGCGAGCTGGCCGAGGACTACAAGAAGGTCGTCATCGCGATCCTGCAGCGACGCAACGCCTGGCAGGTGATCGACTCCGTGCAGCGGGTCACCGACCCGTCCGAGCTGGCCGACATGGCCGGCTACGCGCCGTACCTCACCGACGAGCAGAAGCGTGAGCTGCTCGAGACCCCCGACGTGGCCGAGCGGCTGACGACAGTGCTGGCCTGGGCGCGCGACCACTTCGCCGAGCTGGACGTCACCGAGAAGATCCAGGACGACGTCCGCGAGGGGATGGACAAGCGCCAGCGCGAGTTCCTGCTGCGCGAGCAGCTCGCCGCGATCCGCAAGGAGCTCGGCGAGGACGAGCCCGAGGGCGCCGACGACTACCGCGGCCGCGTCGAGGCCGCCGACCTCCCGGAGAAGGTCCGCGAGGCGGCGCTGCGCGAGGTCGGCAAGCTCGAGCGTGCCAGCGACCAGGCTCCCGAGGCCGGCTGGATCCGCACCTGGCTGGACACCGTGCTGGAGCTGCCGTGGTCGGTGCGCACCGAGGACTCCACCGACATCGCCGGCGCCCGCGAGATCCTCGACGCCGACCACCACGGTCTCGAGGACGTGAAGGACCGGATCGTCGAGTACCTCGCCGTGCGCGCCCGTCGCGCCGACCGCGGGATGGAGCTCGTCGGCGGCCGCGGCTCCGGCGCCGTGCTCGCGCTCGTCGGCCCTCCCGGTGTCGGCAAGACGTCGCTGGGCGAGTCCGTGGCGCGCACGCTCGGGCGCAACTTCGTCCGGGTGTCGCTGGGCGGCGTGCGTGACGAGGCCGAGATCCGCGGACACCGTCGCACCTACGTCGGCGCGCTGCCCGGCCGGATCGTGCGGGCCATCGCCGAGTCGGGCTCGATGAACCCGGTCGTGCTGCTCGACGAGATCGACAAGGTCGGTGCCGACTACCGCGGCGACCCCGCGGCCGCCCTGCTCGAGGTGCTCGACCCGGCGCAGAACCACACGTTCCGCGACCACTACCTCGAGGTCGACCTCGACCTGTCCGACGTGCTGTTCCTGGCGACCGCCAACGTCGCGGACACGATCCCGGACGCGTTGCTCGACCGGATGGAGGTCGTCACCCTCGACGGCTACACCGAGGACGACAAGGTCGCCATCGCGCGCACGCACCTGCTGCCACGGCAGCTCTCGCGCGCTGCGCTGAGCGACGACGAGGTCTCCGTCTCCGACGAGGCACTGCGCCTGGTCGCCGGGCAGTACACCCGCGAGGCCGGCGTACGCCAGCTCGAGCGGGCGATCGCCAAGGTGCTGCGCAAGGTCGCGACCCGACTGGCCGCCCACGACGACTCGTCGGTGGCGGTGGACGAGTCCAACCTGCGCGACTTCCTCGGCCGGCCGCGGTTCCTGCCGGAGTCGGCGGAGCGTACGTCGGTCCCCGGCGTCGCGACCGGGCTAGCGGTCACCGGCACCGGAGGCGACGTGCTCTTCATCGAGGCCACCGCGATGGACGGCGAACGCGGCCTGACCCTGACCGGTCAGCTCGGCGACGTGATGAAGGAGTCGGCGCAGATCGCGCTGTCCTACCTGCGCTCGCACGGCTTCGAGCACGGCATCGACGCGGCGGCTCTCGACCGGGCGGTGCACCTGCACGTGCCTGCCGGAGCCGTGCCGAAGGACGGACCGTCCGCCGGCGTGACGATGGTGACCGCACTGTCGTCGTTGGCCTCGGGACGTCCGGTCCGCTCCGACGTGGCGATGACCGGTGAGGTCACGCTCAACGGCAAGGTCCTGCCGATCGGCGGGGTGAAGCAGAAGCTGCTCGCCGCGCAGCGGGCCGGGATGACCACGGTGTTCATCCCGAAGCGCAACGAGCCCGACCTGGACGACGTACCCGCCGAGGTGCTCGACCTGCTGGACGTGCGGCCGGTCGCCGACGTCGGGGAGATCCTCGGGTTCGCGCTGGAGTCAGCCGAGGTCGCGGAGACCCCGGCCGCGCACGAGGCCGCCTGAAAACCCGCCGAGAGGGGGGGTCCTGCCCACCAGGACCTCCCTCTCGGCGACCGTGATAGTCAGTAGAGGTGACTGACTCGGACCACCCCGCCACCCCCTTCCACGACCTCGACGCCTACGTCGACCTGCCACGTGGTGCGGGGCTGGCGCTCTCGCCCGACGGGACCCGGCTGGTCACCGCCGTGCAGACGCTGAACCCGAAGCGCACGAAGTTCGTCACCGCGCTCTGGGAGGTCGACCCGGCCGGCGAGCGGCCAGCGCACCGGCTCACCCGGAGCGCCAAGGGTGAGGGCGGTGCGGCGTTCCTGCCCGACGGGTCGTTGCTGTTCGTCTCGGCGCGCCCGGACCCCGCGACCGACGACGACGACGACAAGGACGACGACTCGGCACTGTGGCTGCTCCCGGCGGCCGGTGGCGAAGCGCGCGTCGTGTCCTCCCGTCCCGGCGGCGTCGACGACGTCCGGGTCGCCGCCGATGCCGGCACGGTCGTCCTCGCGGCGGGGACCTTCCCGTCGTCCACCGACGAGGAGTCGGAGAAGGGCAAGCGCAAGGAACGCAAGGAGAAGAAGGTCTCCGCGATCCTGCACGAAGGCGTGCCGGTCCGCTTCTGGGACCACGACCTCGGTCCTGACGCTCCGCGGTTGTTCTCCGGGGTCCTCGCGAGCGACGGTGGCGACGCCGGCATCGAGCTCACCGACCTGACGCCCCGGCCCGGCCGGGCGCTGGTGGAGGGCCAGTACGACGTGTCGCGCGACGGCTCGACCGTCGCCACCACCTGGGCCGTGCCCGAACGAGGCGGACAGCGCTTCGCGATGGCGATCGTCGACGTCGCGACCGGGGAGCGGCGGCTGCTGCTCGACGACCCGGAGAGCGAGTACGACTCGCCGAGGTTCAGCCCCGACGGCAGCCAGCTGGCCCTCGTCGTCGAGAAGCGCTCGACCCCGACCGACCCGGGCGACCGTCGGCTCGCCGTCGTCTCCGTCGCCGACGGGACCCTGCGCGACCTCTCCGGCGACTGGGACCGCTGGCCCGGGCAGCCCGAGTGGACGCCGGACGGGTCAGCGCTGGTGCTGCACGCCGACGAGGACGGCCGGTCGCCGGTGTTCCGGGTCGACGTCTCCTCGGGTGAGTTCACCCGTCTGACGAACGACGCGTTCGCCTACACCGACGTGCAGGTCTCGCCGGACGGCTCCACGATCTACGCCATGCGGACGTCGTACGCCGAGCCGATGCGGCCGGTCCGCCTCGACGCGAACGCCGCGAACCAGGAGTCGGTGGCGCTGCGAGGACCCAGCCAGACCCCGGCGCTTCCGGGACGCCTCGAGGACGTCGAGACCACGGCCGAGGACGGCACCCGGGTCCGCTCGTGGCTGTGCCTGCCCGAGGGTGCGTCCGCCGACTCACCGGCGCCGCTGCTTCTCTGGATCCACGGTGGGCCGCTCGGCTCGTGGAACGCGTGGTCGTGGCGGTGGAACCCGTGGATCGCCGTGGCGCAGGGGTACGCCGTCCTGCTGCCCGACCCGGGTCTCTCCACCGGCTACGGGCTCGACTTCATCGCCCGTGGCTGGGGAGCCTGGGGCGCGGCGCCGTACACGGACCTGATGTCGGCCACCGACGCCGCCGCCGAGCGCGACGACATCGACGAGACCCGCACCGCGGCGATGGGTGGCTCGTTCGGCGGCTACATGGCCAACTGGGTCGCCGGGCACACCGACCGGTTCGACGCGATCGTCACGCACGCCTCGCTGTGGGCGCTCGACCAGTTCGGGCCGACGACGGACGCGCCCTGGTACTGGGCGCGCGAGATGACTCCGGAGATGGCGGCCGCCAACTCACCCCACCTGAGCGCCGACGAGATCGTCACGCCGATGCTGGTGATCCACGGCGACCGCGACTACCGCGTGCCGATCGGTGAGGCACTGCGGCTGTGGGCCGACCTCGCCGAGCGGGCCGAGGCGGAGGGCGGCGAGATGCCGCACAAGTTCCTCTACTTCCCCGACGAGAACCACTGGGTCCTGACGCCGCAGCACGCGAAGGTCTGGTACGAGACGGTGCTGGCCTTCCTGGACCACCACGTGCTCGGTCACGAGTGGCACACGCCCGAGCTGCTGGGCTGAGCACGGCCTAGGCTCGGGACATGACCCTGCCGCCAGCCGTGCCCGGCCCGATCGACCTCCGCTCCGACACCGTCACGCGCCCCACGGCGGGGATGCGCAAGGCGATGGCCGACGCCCAGGTCGGCGACGACGTCTACGGCGAGGACCCGACGGTCACCGAGCTGCAGATGCGCGTGGCCGCGATGTTCGGCTTCGAGGCCGCGCTGTTCACCCCCACCGGGTCGATGGCCAACGTGCTGGCGCTGGCCGCGCTCGTCGGGCCCGGGCAGGAGGTGCTCTGCGAGTCGCGGGCGCACATCCTGCGCGCCGAGCTCGGGGCGCACGGTGCGTTCACCGGCCTGACGAGTCGCACGTGGGTCGACGAGCACGGCCAGGTCGACCTGGACGCGATCCGCTCGATGCACGCGCCCGACATGGGGCCCTTCTTCGTCCGCACGACCGCGATCTCGGTGGAGAACACCCACAACTTCGCCGGTGGCACCGTGCTGCCGCTGGCCGATCTCGAGGCGCTGCGCGCGCTCGCGGACGAGCTCGGGTGCGGCGTGCACATGGACGGCGCGCGGATCTGGAACGCGCACGTCGCGACGGGCACGCCGTTGACGTCGTACGGCGCGGTCGCCGACACGATGGCGGTGTGCCTGTCCAAGGGCCTCGGCGCCCCGATCGGCTCGCTGGTGCTCGGCTCCTCGGAGCAGATCGTGGAGGCGCGCGTCCAGCGCAAGCGGATGGGCGGCGGGATGCGCCAGGTCGGCGTGCTCGCCGCGGCCGGTCTCTACGCGCTCGACCGTCACCTCGACCGGATGGCCGAGGACCACGAGCACGCCCGCCTGCTCGCCGAGGCGTGCGGCCTCGACCCGTCGCTCACGGAGACCAACATCGTCGTCGTCGACGTGCCGGACGCACCCGCGGTCGTCGAAGCTGCCCGCGCGGAGAACGTGCTGGTCGGTGCCGTCGGCCCGCACCGGATGCGGATGCTCACCCACCTCGACGTCTCCCGCTCCGACGTCGAGCAGGCAGCCGGGGTGATCGCCAAGATCCTGAAGACCGGGTAGGGGCCGGCAATTCCGGATAGTCCGTGACGTTCCCGTTGTCGACACGCCGTACTGGCCACCGAAACGTCACGGACTATCCGGTCAGTCGCGCAGGGCCCAGGCCAGCACGGCCTGGCGGACCGGGTCGGGGAGCATCAGGACCTGGGGCTCGGCCTCGACCCAGCCGGGTTCCTTGGTACGACGCGCCTGAGCCTCGTGGTCACGGTCGATCTGGTGGTCCGAGGTGTCGAGGCCGCCGCCACCCTCGCCTCGGATGGCCACCCAGAACAGGTGGTCCTCACCGTCCTCCCGGAGCCGGAAGACGATCTCGACGGCCATCCGCTCACGGTCGAGGGTCGCGACGCACTCGTCGACCCGGTCGTCCAGCATGCGCAGCCACCGGTCGGCCTCCTCGGACGCCCCGGGCAGGACCTTCGCCCGGGACAGCTCGACGACCAGGCCTTCGGGGATGCTCTGCGGGCGTGTCATGCGACCGACCGTAGCGTCGCGCGGAGGCCTCAGGCGTACGCCGGGACGGGCTGCTCCTCGACGCCGTGCTCCTGGGCGCGGACGAGATCGGCGTACGTGCCCTCGGCCGCCATCAGGGTCTCGTGGTCGCCCTGCTCGACGACCCGCCCGTGGTCGAGGACCGCGATCGTGTCGGCGTAGCGGATGGTCGAGAGCCGGTGCGCGATCGTGACCGTCGTGCGGCCCAGGCTGACCTCGTCGAGCGCAGCCTGGACGGCCCGTTCCGTGGAGTTGTCGAGCGCGCTCGTGGCCTCGTCGAGGACGAGGATGCGCGGGTCGCGCAGGATGATCCGGGCGAGGGCCAGCCGCTGCTTCTCGCCCCCGGAGAAGCGGTAGCCACGGGCGCCGACCTCGGTGTCGTACCCGTCGGGCAGCGACACGATGAGGTCGTGGATCTGCGCGGCCACGGCGGCCTCGACGAGCTCCTCGTCGGTCGCGTCGGGCCTGGCGTAGCGCAGGTTGTCGGCGATGCTGGCGTGCAGCAGGTAGGACTCCTGGGAGACCACCCCGACCAGGTCGGCGACCCCGGCGAGGGGCAGGTCCCGCAGGTCGACCCCGTCGATCGAGACGGTGCCCGAGGTGGGGTCCCAGAAGCGTGAGATCAGCCCGGCCAGGCTGGACTTGCCGGAGCCGGTGGCGCCGACGAGGGCCAGGCTGCCGCCCGGCGGCACGCTCAGGCTGACGTCGGTGAGCGCGTCCCGGTCGGCCGCGGGGTAGCGGAAGTCGACCTGGTCGATCCGCAGCTCGCCACGCGCGGAGCCGGCGGGCAGCTCCCGAGGGTCTTCCGGGTCGGCCAGCTCGACGGGGGCGTCGAGGTACTCGAAGATCCGGGAGAACAGCGCCAGCGAGGAGTTGATCTGGACCCCGACGCTGAGCATGCCCATCAGCGGCCGGAACAGCTGCGCCTGCAGCGCGGTGAACGCGACCAGTGTGCCGATCGTCATCCCGCCCGACGTGGCGGGCAGCCCGGCGACCAGGTAGATCGCGGCCGGGATGGCCGCGAAGATCACCGACATGGTGGCCATCCGCCAGCGCCCGGCGAGCTGTGAGGCCACCTCGAGCTGGGTGAGGGTGCGGGACGACTCGGTGAACCGCTGGGACAGCTGCGGTCCCGAGCCGAGGATCTTGGAGAGCTGGACGCCGCCGATCGAGAGCGACTCCTCGATCTGGGTCTGCATGTCGGCCAGGGTGCGCTGCGCGCGCATCGTGACCGTACGGCGCATCCGGGCGACGGCGCGGGTGAGCAGGACCGCCGGTGGGAGCACGACGAGGCTCAGCAGGGCGAGCCGCCAGGACAGGACGGCCATGGCGACCGCCGTACCGACGACGGTGGTGAGGTTCGAGGCGATCGACGTGGCCGAGTTGGTGACCACGGACTGCATCCCGTTGATGTCGTTGGTGAGCCGGGACTGCACGTCGCCGCCGCGGGTTCGGGTGAAGAAGCCGAGCGACATCCGCTGGAGGTGGCCGAACAGGGAGGTGCGCAGCCCGTGCATCACCTGCTGGCCGACGTGGGTGGCCAGCCAGGTCTGCACGACGCCGAAGACGGCCGTCAGCACGGCGACGCCCAGCATGGCGCCGACCAGGCCGAGGAGCAGGTTCACGTCCTGCTGGGGAAGTGCGACGTCGATCAGCTCACGGGTGATGAACGGTGTGGCCAGGCCGACCACCGAGGTGGCGACGATGAGTACGACGACGACGGCGAGCGGCAGGCGGTGCGGCCGGAACAGCGCGGCGATGCGCCGCAGGCTGACCGGGTGCTCCTCGAGCTGGCGGACGTCGGCGGGATCCTTGCGGGCGCCGCCGCGGGCGGGACCGCCCGCCCGATCGGTGTGGTCGGGGCGGCCGGGACCGGTGCTGGGGTTCATGGTGTGGGCGCTCATGCGATCACGCCTTCCTGGGGGTCGGGTCAGTCGGGGGAGTTCCGTCCGGGGCTGGGCCTCGCCGGTGCGAACTGATGCTGAGGTTACCACACTATGTGGTGACCTCGCAAAAATGGGCTACGCTGGAGTGGTGCACGACGACGACGCCGAGGACCCGCAGACGATGGACGCCGCGCAGCTGCTGCCGCTGCTGGCGCGTCGGCTGCGCCACCAGCGCTCGCAGGAGCTCGAGCAGTTCGGCCTGACCCCGTCGCAGGCGCGTGCCTTCGCGGTGATCAACCGGGCCCTGGACCACGGTCAGGAGCTCCGGCTCTCCACCCTCGCGGAGCGGCTGCGCATCGCGCCGCGCTCGGCGACCGAGGTGGTGGACGCGCTGCAGGACAAGGACCTGATCCGGCGTACGCCCAGCCCGGGCGACCGCCGGGCCGTGGCCGTCGAGGTCACGCCGGCAGGGCAGCAGCTCCGCGACGAGATGCGACAGGTGCTGGGCGCCGCCCGCAGGGCCCGGGCCGACGACCTCTTCTCGACCCTGGACGACGAGGAGCGCGAGCGCCTCACCGTGCTGCTGCGCCGGCTCGTCGAGGCCGCCGAGAAGGACGAGCCTGGCGACGGATCCGGATAGTCCGAGAC
The DNA here is from genome assembly GCA_963797525.1 of uncultured Actinomycetota bacterium. Lineage (GTDB taxonomy): Bacteria > Actinomycetota > Actinomycetes > Propionibacteriales > Nocardioidaceae > Marmoricola. The sequence goes on along the minus strand of CAWCPT010000014.1, from coordinate 778,514 downwards.
GTTCTGGTGGCAACACGCCGACCGGAACAACGGAAACGTCTCGGACTATCTGTCCAGCCGAACGGCTCAGCCCTTCCGGCCGAGAGCCGGGGGGAGCTGGCGGACCGCCTGGGCGAGGGCGCGGAGGTCGGCGCCGAACAGGGCTTGCGGGCCGTCGCACAGGGCGTGCTCCGGGTCGGGGTGGACGTCCACGATGACTCCGTCGGCGCCGACGCCGATGGCGGCACGGGAGAGGGGTACGACGAGGTCGCGGCGTCCGCCGGCGTGCGACGGGTCGACGATGATCGGCAGGTGGCTGGTCGCCTGGACGACCGGGACCGCGGAGATGTCGAGGGTGTTGCGCGTGCTCGGCTCGAAGGTGCGGATCCCGCGCTCGCAGAGCACGACGTCGAGGTTGCCGCGCTGGGCGACGTACTCCGCCGCCATCAGCCACTCCTCGATCGTGGCGGTCATGCCGCGCTTCAGCAGCACCGGCTTCCCGCACTCGCCGACGGCCTGGAGCAGCCCGAAGTTGCCCGCGTTGCGGGTGCCGATCTGCAGCATGTCGGCGTGCTCGGCGACCACCGGGACGTCCCGGGCGTCGACCACCTCGGTGACGATCGGCAGCCCGGTGACCTCACGGACCTCGGCGAGGATCTCGAGGGCGGGCACCCCCAGCCCCTGGAAGGCGTACGGCGAGGTGCGCGGCTTGTAGGCCCCGCCCCGGAGCAGCTTCGCGCCGGCGGCCTTGGCCATCTCGGCCGCCTCGAGGGTCTGCTGGGCCGACTCGACGGCGCACGGGCCGGCGATGAAGGTGAACGTGTCCGGCCCGATCGGCACCTGGTTGCCCGCGGGGCCGACGTGCACGGTGGAGCGCCCGGGATGGTTCTGCAGGCTGACCAGCTTGTAGGGGTCGGAGATCCGGTAGACGTCCTGCACCCCGGGCATGCCACGCAGGTTGAGCCCGTGGAACGACTCGATGTCACCGACGAGGCCGATGATCGTGCGCACCACGCCGCGGCTCACGAAGGCCTGACCGCCCGTCTCCTCGACCCTCGCGGTGACGTGGGCGATCTGCTCCTCCGTGGCGCCGGGTGCCATCACAACGACCATGGCTGGAGCCTAGGCGGGAGTCCCGGTGGGCGAGACGAGTATCCACCATGTGGAACACGTCACACTCCCGTCACACGGCGATGTGGCTGACCTCGGCCTCGATCCGCCGGCGCGGCACCAGCTCCACGATCAGCATCGCCGCGAGCACGAGCGCGCCACCCAGCAGCATCCGTCCCGTCAGGGACTCGCCGCCCAGGACCACCGCGAAGAACGCCGCGAAGACCGGCTCCATGCTCATGATGATCGCGGCCCGCGTCGGCGGCAGGTGCGCCTGTGCCCAGGTCTGTCCGAGCAGGGCGGCGGCTCCCGCGAACAGCGCCATGTAGGCGATCGAGAGCCAGTCAGCGGTCGTGTCCGGGAGCACGATGCCACCGGGCGCCGCCGCGACCGAGCAGAGCACGGCGATCACGATGCACTGGACGATCGACATGCCCAGGGCGTCGCGGGCGTTCGACCAGGCGCCCAGCCCCACGATGTGCAGCGCGTAGATCATCGCGGAGACCAGGGTCAGCGCCTCGCCGTACCCCAGCCCGATGCCCGCGGAGACGTCCCCGAGGGTGAGCACACCGAGCCCCACCATCGCCAGTCCCACCGCAGCCCAGGTCAGCGCGCCGATCCGCGTGTGCAGCAGCCACGCCGCGAACAGGGGAGTGGCGACGACGTAGATCCCGGTGATGAAGCCGGAGATGCTCGCGGGAGTGTGCGCGAGCCCGGCGGTCTGCAGGATCTGGGCCACGCCGTAGAGGCCGCCGAGCACGATCGCGTGCCGCAGCCGGTCACGCGAGAGCCGTCCGACCGCACGCGGCGAGACGAGCAGGATCGCGACGGAGGCGATCGTGAAGCGCACCGCGAGGAAGTCGAGCACGGGCATGCGATCGAGCAGGTCGTGGATCAGGAAGAACGTCGAACCCCAGCTGGCCGTCATCGCCAGCAGGGCCAGGGTCGCGAGCAGCGTGACCCTGCGGGTGGAAGCCATCAGCGCAGCCTAGGCGGGCCGGACGGCACTCAGCCCGGCTGGGTCAGAGGGGGCTGCCGGTGCGGATCAGCCTGCGCTGGTGGGCGCGCACGGCGACGACGTACTGCTTGGTGTCCTTGAAGTAGCCGTGCTTCCGCAGCGCTCCGAGGCCCTGGTAGTAGGCGCCGATCGCGTTGTTGTCGTACTGCGTCCAGGCCCGCAGGACCCGCAGGGTGAGCACCCCGGCGCGGATGTTGTCGTGGGTGTCGCGCAGCCGGAGCGGGCGGCCGGCGTACCAGCGCATCCAGCGGCCGGTGTCGGGCATCACCTGCATCACGCCGATCGCCCCGGTGCTGGAGACCCGTCGCTGCTGCCAGCCGGACTCCTGCCAGGCGACGGCGAGCGCGAGCTTGGGTGGTACGCCGTAGTGGTGGGCCATCCGGACGATCAGGTCGCGCACCTGCGTCCGGGTCAGGTCGGCGTGCAGCCACTTCCGGGTGGTGGGGGTGACGCTGTGCATCAGCACCGGCAGGTGCGTGCGTGCGTGCCGCTGCTTCCGGGCGCGCGGCGCCTGCTGCCCGCGGGCCTTCCGTGCGGCGGAGACGACGACCGGGATCCTGAGCACCTTGCCCTGGTAGAGCGTGCCGGCGGCGCCGAGACGGTTCAGCCGGATCAGCTCGGCGGTCCAGGCGTGGTAGCGGACGGCCAGGCCGGCGGCCGTCTCGCCGGGACGTACGACGTGCCGCACGAGGGCACGGTCCGGGTGGCCCGGCCACGGGACCGCGCCGGCGCTCGACCGAAGCGTCGGCTGCGCGGCCACCGCGGTGGCCGCGCCGGACGTCGCCTGGGCAGGCTCAGCGGCGATTCCGGGCACGAGCGTGGCCGTCAGTGCGGTGCCGGCCAGGATGGCGAGTCGGGGAAGGGACACGTGATCCTCCGTCTGCTGCGGGGGCAGCGTGGCAAACGACGACGGTACCAGTGTGACTGGAGTGACGAAAGTTGCTCATGTGACCGCGAGTCGCCTCTGCGCTGAACTCTTTTTCGGGCTATCGACGTCAACGGATGACGAGTAACGTCAGTGACTTAGACCACTCTGGGTCCCGTCCCTTGCTCATGGAGGAAAGACATGCCGAAACCCACCATCGTCCTCGTCCACGGAGCCTGGGCCGACGCGTCCAGCTGGAATGCGGTGTCCACGGAGCTGCGGGGCCAGGGGTACACCGTGTTCTCGCCGCCGAACCTGCTGCGGGGGGTCGAGACGGACGCGGCGTACATCTCCTCGTTCGTGGCGCAGCGCACGACGGGGGCCGTGGTCCTGGTCGGCCACTCCTACGGCGGCTTCGTGATCACCAACGCCGCGGCCGACGGCGGTGACGTGAAGGCCTTGGTCTACGTCGACGCGTTCGTCCCTGACGAGGGGGAGACGGTGTTCCAGATCCTCGGCGGGTCCGGCTCGGCGCTCGACGTTCCCGATCCGACGACCGTGCTGGACCTCGTGGCCTACCCGGGTTCGCCCGAGGGTGACCTGGAGGCGTTCCTCAAGGCCGACACGGTCCACCAGTCCTTCGCCCAGGACCTCGAGGAGGCCGACCGGTGGCTGATCGTCGAGGGTCAGCGGCCGATCACCCTGGGCGCGAACACCACGCCCTCGGGTGCGGGCGCATGGACTTCGCTCCCGAGCTGGGCCGTGGTGGGCACGGAGGACCGGGTCATCCCGCCGGCCACCCAGCGCAGCATGGCGGAGCGTGCGGGAGCGACGATCACCGAGGCTGCCGGTTCGCACGTCTCGATGGTCTCGCAGCCCCAGGTCACGATCGACGCGATCCTGGCTGCTGCCTCCGCCACCGAGGGCTGAGCTGCCCAGGCGTTCGCGTCGGCCGACTCACACGACGCTGACCACGATCGTGCTGCCCTTGCGCGCCTTGGAGCCGCCGGACGGGTTGGTCCCGACGACGTACTGGACGCCGATGTAGAGGCTGGCCTTCTTCACCTTGACCTTGAAGCCGGCCGCCTCGAGGCGTTGGGTGGCGGCGGCCAGGCCGCTGCGGACGACGTTGGGGACCGTCACCATCACCGGGCCCTTGGAGACCACCAGGGAGATGACGTCGCCCTTCTGACCGGTGCCCGAGTCGGGGCTCTGCGAGACCACCCGGCCCTGCGGGACCGTGTCGCTGTTGACCTCGGTCGTCTTCACCTCGAAGCCACGCTTCTCCAGGGCCGCCTGCGCGGGGTCGGCCGGCTTCCCGGTGAGGTCGGGGACGGCGATCGGCCGGGGGCCCTTGCTGACGATGACGTCGACCGCGGTGTTGCGGGACAGCGCCGTGCCCGGCGCCGGATCGGTGCCGATGACGCGACCCTTGGGGATCTGCTCGTTGAAGCGGTTCACGGCGTCGCCGTACTCGAGCTTCGCCCCGTCGAGCGCCTGCTGGGCGTCGTCGAGGGTCTTGCCGCGGACCTGTGGCACGTCGTGGCGCTCCGGGCCGCGCGAGACGACGGCACCGACCGTGCCTTCCTTGGCGACTCGGTCGCCGGGCGCGGGGTCGGTCGAGACGACGCGGCCCTTGCCCACGGTCTCCGACCAGGCGCGGTCCTTGACCTCCATGGACAGCCCGGCCTTCTCGAGCTTGACCCGGGCGGCAGCCTCGGTGAGGTTCATGACGCCGGGGGTCGGGGTGTAGCGGGCGATCCCGAAGTACCACCCGCCGAGGGCTGCGAGGACCGCCAGCACCACGACGAGGGTCAGCAGGACCGGTCCGCGGCGCGAGCGACGGCGAGGGGACTGCGGGTGGCGGGCGGCGACGGGCTGGCTCGTCCGCGTCGCCGTCGGTGGGGGACCGGGCGGGAGCACGAGGGCGTCGCGCTCCTGGTCGTAGACGTCGCCGTTCCTCGCGGCGGGGGAGACGACGTCCTGCGGGTCGATGATCTGCGCGGGGAGCTCGCCGGTCGGGGTGCGCACGCCGCCGACGGGGGTGGTCGGCGTCAGGTCGTCGAGCAGGTCCTGGTCGTCGACCACGCCGTGGTCGAGCGCGTGCCGCACCCGACGGACCTGGTGGAGGAGCACGCGCGCGTCGGCCGGGCGGTACGACGGGTCGCGGGAGGTGGCGCGGGCGACCAGCGCGTCGACGTACGGCGGGATGCCGGGCGTGCTCGCCGACGGGGCCGGGATGTCCTCGTGCACGTGCTTGTAGGCGACCTGGATCGGGCTGTCGGCCTGGTGCGGCTTGTGGCCGGTGAGCATCTCGTAGATGAGCACGCCGGCGGCGTACACGTCGGCCCGGGCGTCGGCCTTGCCGTCGACCACGAGCTCGGGGGAGAGGTAGGAGACCGTCCCGATCAGGACCCCGCCGGTCGCGGTGTGCTGGGTCTCGGAGTTGATCGCGCGCGAGAGGCCGAAGTCGGCGACCTTGACCCGGCCGTCGTCGGCGAGCAGGACGTTCTCGGGCTTCACGTCGCGGTGCAGGATGCCGGCGTCGTGCGCGGCGGCGAGGGCGGCGAGCACCGGCTCGATCATCGCCAACGACCTCGCGGGCGACATCGGCGCTTCCTTGCGGATCAGGTCGCGCATGGTCAGCCCGGGGACGTACTCCATCACCAGGAAGAGCGTCCCGTTGTCGTCACCGGTGTCGAAGACGGCGACCACGTTGTGGTGGGCGAGCCGGGCGGCGGAGCGGGCCTCGCGCTGGAAGCGGCGGACGAACTCCTCGTCGTCGGCCAGCCCCTCGTGCATCACCTTGACCGCGACCGTCCGGTCGAGGCGGAGGTCGGTGGCCTCGTAGACGGTGGCCATCCCGCCGCGGGCGATCCGGGGTCCGACGAGGTAGCGGCCGTCGAGGACGCGACCGATGAGCGCGTCGGCACTCCTGTCCACGGTTGACCTCCAGCTGCCGGGCGGGGAAGGTACCCGACTGACCTGCCACTTTAGAGGCTGTGCGGGCCCAGATCCGGCAGGCGAGCGGCACGACGAGCGTCCTTTGGGCCCTGGCTGAGCGTGATGCGACCATGGGCGCGTGAGCGAGAACACCCCGTCTGGCGCCCCCGATGCCCAGCAAGCTGCCCAGCCCGATGACCAGCCCGATGCCCTGCAGGCCCTGATCCCGGAGTGGAACGACTGGAAGGCGACCGCCGCCGCGCTGGGTGTCAGCGTGACGAAGGTCCGCACGCTGATCCGCGAGCACCAGCTGGCCGCCGCCGTACCCTCCCCCGGCGCGGGGCAGCAGGTCCCGGCCGAGCTGGTGATGGACGGCGAGATCGTCAAGGGCGTCCCCGGCCTGCTCACCCTGCTCTCCGACGGCGGCTGGAGCGACCGCGAGATGCTCGAGTGGATGTTCACCCCCGACGACTCGCTCCCCGGCCGCCCCATCGACGCCCTCCGTGAGAACCGCGGCTCGGAGGTCAAGCGGCGGGCGCAGGTGCTGGCGCTGTAGGAGTCACACGTGTCACAAGTTTCACTAGGTCCCTTGTGAAACTTGCACTTACCCCGCGTTGCAACGGTGGGGAAGTGACGGTTTCACTAGGTACCTAGTGAAACCCCGGCGCCGTCACACCGCCCGCTGGGTCGCCTCCGCCGCAAGCCCCGCGAGCACGCCGCGGGCGCGGTCGGTGATGTCGGCGGCGGCGAGGGCCGACAGGGAGTGGTCGGTGAGCTCGCTGATGACGGCCTCGACCTGCAGCCGCGCGCCCGAGGAGTCGATCAGGCCGCGCAGCTGCTCGATGCTGTCCGGGCCGAGGGCTGTCCCGAGGCTGGTGTCGAGCAGCTTGGCCTCGGCGGCGGGGAGGGCGTCCAGGGCGAGGGCGACGAGCACCGTGCGCTTGCCCTCGACGAGGTCGTCGCCGGCGGGCTTGCCGGTCACGTCGGGATCGCCGAAGACGCCGAGGAGGTCGTCGCGCAGCTGGAAGGCCTCGCCGAGCGGGAGGCCGAAGCGGCTGAGCTGGCTGATCACGCGCTCGTCGGCACCGGCCAGGGCGGCGCCGATGTGGAGCGGGCGCTCGATGGAGTACTTCGCCGACTTGTAGCGCAGCACCGTCATCGCCGTGTCCACGTCCGCCTCGCCCCGCGCCTGGGCCGAGACGTCGAGGAACTGCCCGGTCACGACCTCGCTCCGCGTGAGGTCGAAGTAGCCGAGCGCGTCCAGCACCCTGGCCGGCGGGAGGCCGCTGGTGCGCAGCAGCTCGTCGGACCAGCTCAGGAGCAGGTCGCCGAGCAGGATCGCTGCGGAGGCGCCGTACTGCTCGGCACTCGTCGACCAGCCGCGGTCGCGGTGGAGCTGCTCGAACGCCCGGTGGGTCGCCGGGCGGCCACGGCGTACGTCGGAGGCGTCCATGTAGTCGTCGTGCACCAGCGCGCTGGCGTGGAGCAGCTCGAGGGAGGCGCACGCACGGAGCAGGGCGGCCTCGTCGGAGGGGGCGGCGACGGCCTCGTGGCCCCACCAGCAGAAGGCGGCCCGGAAGCGCTTGCCGCCGGAGACGCTCGTGCGTGCATGCTCCACCAGACCTCGTGCGTCAGGACCCAGCGGATCGAGCCGATCGGCCTGCGTGGTGATGAATTCCTGCAGCGCCTGCTCGATCCGGGAACGGAACCCGGACGCGTCCCACACAGTGTGCTGCTCGGTCACGCGGCGAGCCTAGACCCGTATCCTCACGACCATGTCTGGCCCCCCGTCGCGCATCGGTGAACTCCTCGCGGGCGGCAACCGGTGCTTCTCCTTCGAGTTCTTCCCGCCCAAGGACGAGGCCGGCGAGGAGGTGCTGTGGCGCTCGATCAGCGAGCTCGAGCCGCTGCGGCCGACGTTCGTGTCGGTCACCTACGGCGCCGGGGGTACGACGCGCGACCGGACCATCGCGATCACCGGCCGGATCGCGCGCGAGACCACCCTGCTCCCGATGGCGCACCTGACCTGCGTGGGGCACACCACCGACGAGCTGACGCGGATCCTCGAGTCGCTGACCGACTCGGGCGTCCGCAACGTGCTGGCGCTGCGGGGCGACCCGGCGGACGGCCCCGGCACGGAATGGGTGCCCACGCCCGGCGGCATCGACTACGCCTCGGAGCTGGTCGAGCTCATCCGGGCCACCGGCGACCACTCCATCGGCGTCGCGGCCTTTCCCGAGGGGCATCGCGACGCGTTGTCGGCCGAGGCCGACGTGGCGGTGCTGAAGGCCAAGCAGGACGCCGGGGCGGAGTTCGCGGTGACCGAGATGGTGCTCCGCGCGTCCGACTACTTCGGGCTCGTCGAGCGGGCCCGCGCCGCTGGCGTCGAGTTCCCGATCATCCCGGGCATCATGCCGATCCTGAACATCAGCTCGATGAGCAAGATGGTCGAGCTGTCCGGGCGCGAGATGCCGGCCGAGGTGCTGGCCCGGATCGAGCCGTTGAGCGACGACCCGGCCGCCGTACGCGCCGAGGGGATGGCCATCGCCACCGAGCTCTGCGACGCGCTGCTCGACGGCCAGGCTCCCGGCCTGCACTTCTACACGCTGAACCGCTCCAAGGCGACGCGCGAGATCTTCGCCGCGCTGTCCCTCAAGGCCTAGCTCACCGGGCCGGTCCGACCACCTGCGCCACCAAGGCGGCGGAGAGGCCCGACGGAGGGCAGGCCCGCTCCCGGGGTCGCGTGCGCACCCGCCATGAAGACGTTCTCGACGGGCGTGCGCGGGCCGAGCCGGCGGCTCACGGTGTTGCGGCCCTGCCAGAGCACGCCGTACGGCGAGCCGCCCCACTCGCGCACGAGCTGCAGCGGTGAGCGGTCGACGCGGACCTCCACCTGGTCGCGCACCCGGATGCCGGCCCGCTGCAGTGCGGTCATCACGTCCTCGGCGAGTCGCCCTCGGCCGAGCACGGTCCACGCGTGGGCACCCTCGGGCGCCTGCCCGCCGGTGCGTACGACGAGCATCGGGTCGCCGTGCAGGACCACCTCGCTCGGCAGGTCGGGCACCGGGCCGACGATCCCGACGTGGCAGATGACGGGCGGGATCGCGGGCATCGTGCGCTCGACGTACGACGCCAGCGCGGGCAGCCGCCGAGGGTCGATCGCGCAGACCACGAGATCGGTGTCGACGACCCCCTGCTCGGTGCGGACGCCGACCACCCGGCCCCCGGACAGCTCGAGGTCCAGGGCGCGGGTCGAGAGCAGCACGGTCACCCCACGCGTCTGCAGGCGCGAGGTGAGCGCCTGGGCGAGCGCCCCCATGCCGCCCGGCACTGTCCACGCGCCGAAGTTCTGCTCGACGTAGGACCACATCCCCATCCAGGCGGGCACGTTGCGCGGGTCGTGACCCTCCAGCGACATCGCGAACGAGGCCACGTCGCGCAGGCGCTCGTCCTTGAAGGCCTTGCTGATCACCTTGTGCATCGTCAGTCGTGTCGAGAGCAGTGCCTTCGTGTGCTTCGAGGCGTGCTCGGGGGAGAAGGGACGTTCGAGGTAGTCCAGCCGCAGCGCCTCCCAGTCGTCGACGAAGGCATCGACGTACGCCGTCCACTGCGCGCCGGCACCCTCGCCGAACGTCGCCTCGATCGCCTCCATCTGCGCCGCCCGGCTGCCGCCCGGGAGGTCGAGGACGGCGTCGTCGTCCTCGAACCGGTGCTGGCGCACGGGGTCGACCGGGACCAGGTCGAGCTCCTTCTCCAGCGGGCGGCCCGACTTGCGGAACAGGTCGCGCAGGACGGCCGGCAGCATCGTCTGGGTGGGCCCGGTGTCCCAGCGGAAGCCCTCCTGCTCGATGGTCCCGAGGGCTCCACCGAGCCGGTCCGACTCCTCGAGCAGGGTGACCTCGTGGCCGATCTTGGCCAGCCGGACGGCGCTCGCCAGCCCGCCGAACCCTCCGCCGATCACCGCCACGCGTGCCATGGCGGTCACTCTAGGGTCCGCGCACGACTGGGCCGTGCGCGCGACGCGGCACAATGCCCGGGTGGAGGTAGCCGACTACGCCTGGTTCGCAGCCGGCCTGCTCGTCATCGCGTCGGCCACGGTGGCGCTCGGCGCCTGGGTCGGGACCGGACTGCGCTGGTTCCCGCTCTGGGCACTGGTCCGCGCCACGGTCCAGCTCACCGCGATCGCGCTGCTGCTGCGCGGCATCCTCGCCGTTCCGTGGACGGTCGCGGCCTTCATCCTGCTGATGCTGAGCACGGCGTCGTTCACGGCGGTCGGTCGGCTCAGGGAGCTGTGGCACGGCCGACAGGCCGCTGCGGCCGGGGTGCTCGTCGGCGCCTCGGTCGGGCTGCTGGCGATCTTCGGCCTCGGCCTGGTCGACCTCGAGGTCCGCTACCTGGTCGCGGTCGGCGGGATCATCATCGGGAACGCGATGAGTGCCGCGACGCTGTCCGGCCGCAACTTCCTGCGGGCCGTGAAGGTGCGGGGTGGCGAGATCGAGGCCTGGCTCTCCCTCGGCGCGACACCGGCCCAGGCACACCAGGAGATCGGTCGCGAGGCGGTGCGCGAGGCGTTGGTGCCCAGCCTGGACCAGACGCGGTCGACCGGTCTGGTGACGCTGCCCGGCGCCTTCGTCGGGGCGTTGTTCGGCGGGGCCAGCCCGGCGACGGCCGCGATGTTCCAGCTCGTCGTGCTGGCCGGCATCGGGCTGACGATGACGGTCACCGCCATCGTGGTCACGCACGTGGCCGGGCGCACGCCGTACGTCGAGGGGGCCCGGGCCTGACCGGCCCTGCCGGCGTCACTCGACGTCGAGCTCCTCGGCGCCGGTCATCCGCTGCAGCTCCTCGAACGTGGTGCTGAAGACGGCGGCGGGATGCCCGGCGGCGGCCCAGATCTCGTCGTGGCGGCGCAGCCACGGGTCGAGGTAGGTGCGCACCGGGGCCGGGTGGTCGAATGGCGAGACCCCGCCGATGACCTGCCCGGTGTGGCGGCGCACGAAGTCGGGCTTGGCCCGCTGGAGGGCGCGGATGCCGAGCGTCGCGGTGACCTTGTCGGTGTCCACGCGGTGCGAGCCGCTGGTGAGGAGCAGCAGCGGCTCGCCCCCGGCCAGGTCGTCCTCGCCGGTCGGCACCCTGAACAGCAGGCTGTTGGCGATCGCGCCGACCTCGCAGCCCAGGGCCTCCGCGGCGAGCTGGGCGGTGTGCACCGAGTCGGGCAGGACGACGATCCGGCCGGTGCCGCCCAGCCTCTCCAGCTCCTGGCGGAAGCGGGCGATGGATGCGTGCTCACTCATGGGTCGCAAGGTAGCGAACAGCTGCGGATCTGCTCTTGACGGGTTGTCGGAGGGGAGGTGTACCTTGGGAACTGTTCGAACACTTGTTCGAACCCGTCCTGGTGGAGGGTGACCTCGACCCCCATCCTCCACCAGGGCACTGACAGTGGGTCGAACGGCTGCGGACACAGATGAGGAGCACGACGGTGCGGCGCTATGACGATCCGGTGGAGGTGCGCAAGGGCGCAGACGAGGATCCCGAGCAGTTCCTGTGGCGGGGTCGGTTGTGGCAGGTGCGCGAGGTGGTGGCGCACTGGGTGGAGACCGGGGCGTGGTGGACCAGGCGCTCGCCCGAACCAGGCTCCGCCTCGAGCTCCGAGCCAGGGTCCGACAGGGGGCTGACCAGAGGGTCGGGGGAGTCGACACCGACCTGCTGCGCGAGCGGGAGGTCTGGCGGGTGGCCGCGGCCCGGGGAAGGGTCGCTGCGTTCGCCTCGCCGGAGCACGACCCCGGGTTCGGCGTCTTCGACCTGGTGTTCAGCTGGTCCGAGGGCAGCTGGCAGCTCGTCCGGGCGGTGGACTGAGATGCCCGAGATGACCCGAGAGCTGACGCAGGAGCTGGGCATGACCGCTCCCGCCTTCCTGCCCGCGGCGACCCACTCCTACCTCGAGCGGGCGGCCGAGTCCCTGCGCGAGGCGATCACCTCGGCCGGTGTGCCCGAGCGCTACGCCTATGCCCACGTCTCGGCGCTGCGGGCGACGGCCGCGCTGCTGGCGGCGCGGGCCCAACCGGTGCCGGCGGCCCGGCGAGGGCGGCAGAAGAACGCCTGGGTGCTGCTCACCGAGGTGGCCCCGGAGTTCACCGAGTGGGCGAGCTTCTTCGCCGCGGGTGCCGGCAAGCGGGCCGCCGCCGAGGCCGGGTCGCGTCGGGCGGTCACCGAGCGGGAGGCCGACGACCTGGTCCGGGACGCCGACCGGTTCCTGGCACTGGTGGAGACCTCGCTGGGCCTGACCGAGCACGCCCCGTTCCGCGTGGCCTGAGGGGTCGGGAGAACCTCGTGTCCGACCCCTTCGTGCACCTGCACGTCGCCTCCGGCTACTCCCTGCAGTACGGCGCCTCGCACCCGCACGTCCTCGTCGAGCGGGCTGCCGAGCAGGAGATGGACGCCCTCGCCCTGACCGACCGCGACGGCACCTACGGCGCGGTCCGGTTCGCCAAGGCGGCCATGAGCGCCGGCATCCGGCCGATCCTCGGCGTCGACCTGGCCTTCGACGGCTCCCTGGGTGGTTGCGAGCCGGTCGCTGCGCTCCCTCCTCAACCGCCGTCCAGACCTCGCACCCCGACCCGGGGCGGCGCCACCCGGGACGCCCGGCTGCCCCGGGTCACCTTCCTGGCCAGCGGCAAGGCCGGCTGGGCGGCGGTGTGCCGGCTGGTCTCGGCGACCCACCACGCCGGTGAGCGAGGGACCCCGGTCTGCACGCCCGCGCTGGTGGCCGAGCACGTCGCCGGTCGCGATGTCCGGGTGCTGCTCGGGCCGACCTCGGAGCTGGGCCGGGCCGCCACCTTGCGCCGCGACGACCTCGGGGCCGCCGTGCTGCGACCGCTGGCTGCGACCTGGTCGGCCCCGAGCAGCTCGCGGTCGAGGTGGTCTCCCACCGGCTGTCGGGCTCCGGACCGGGCTCCTCGCCGCACGCCGCCCGGATGGCCGGCCTGGCCCGCAGCGGCCGCGGCTCGGCCCGGGTGCCGGTCGTGCTCTCCAACGCGGTCCGCTTCGCCGACCGCGCTCGACGCCCCGACGATCGACGTGCTCGACGCCGCCCGCCGACTGGTCCCGATGGACGCCCGCCACCTCGACCGCCGCAACGCCGAGGGCTTCTTGAAGTCCGGCAAGCAGATGCACGAGGTGGCCGAGGAGATCTGCCGCTGCGCCGGCCTCGGCGAGCCGAGGCGCCCACGACCTCCTCGCCCAGACCCGCGCCGTCGCCGACCAGTGCGTCCTGGACCCGCGGACTGACCTGGGGATCGGAGAGGTGCACTTCCCGGAGTTCGAGGTCGAAAGCGAGGATGGGTCTTCCGCTGATCCGAGGTTGTCCTCCGGCTCACAGGAGGTGGGTAGTTGGCCGACCGGGCAGAACCGTCCTCCTCCGCTTCGCTCCTCCGGACACCTTCGACCCGGTCGGCTGACAGTGGTCACCGCGCTCCGGCGGTCGCCCTCAGCAGGGACACACCTGCGGACCAGGCGCTCAGAAGAGGTGCGAGGACGGCATCGGGTGGCGCTTCGGCAACGCCCCTCGGCAGCGGATCTGGAAGCGGCTCGACGACGAGCTCGAGACGATCCGCACGCTCGGCTTCGCGTCGTACTTCCTGACCGTCGGCGACGTCACCGAGATGATCCGCGAGCTCGGCATCCGCAGTGCGGCCCGCGGGTCGGGGGCGGGCAGCCTGGTCAACTACCTGCTCGGCATCTCCGGGGTCGACCCGATCCGGCACGGGCTGCTGATGGAGCGGTTCCTCTCCCCGCTGCGGCGCTCGCTGCCCGACATCGACATCGACGTGGAGTCGGCCCGGCGGCTGGAGGTCTACGACGCGATCCTCGAGCGCTTCGGCACCGACCGGTGCGCCACCGTCTCGATGATGGACACCTACAAGGTGCGCCACGCGATCCGTGACGTCGGCGCGGCGCTCGGGATGCCGATGGGGGAGATCGACGCGATCGCCAAGGCGTTCCCGCACATCCGCGCCCGCGACGCCCGGATGGCGCTGCGCGACCTGCCCGAGCTGCGGTCCACCGGGATGGCCCGGGAGGCGGCGGCCGGGGAGTGGGGCACCTTCGACATGTTCTTCCGGCTGGTGGAGAGCCTCGACGGGCTGCCGCGGCACATCGCGATGCACCCGTGCGGGGTGCTGCTCTCCGACCGCACCCTGCTCGACCGCACCCCGGTGGAGCAGAGCTTCCTGGGCTACCCGATGAGCCAGTTCGACAAGGAGGACGTCGAGGACCTCGGCCTGCTCAAGCTCGACGTGCTCGGCATCCGGATGCAGTCCTCGATGGCCCACGCGGTCACCGAGATCGAGCGGGTCGAGGGACGCGCACATCGACCTCGACGACGAGGTCCAGGTGCCCTTCGACGACGCGCCGCACCTACGACGATGATCTCCGCGGCCAAGACCCTCGGCGTCTTCCAGATCGAGTCGCCGGGCCAGCGCGAGCTGGTCGGCAAGTCCGGGATCGAGACCTTCGAGGACATCATCGCCGACATCTCGCTGTTCCGTCCCGGGCCGGTGAAGAGCGACATGATCACGCCCTACCTCGAGGTCAAGAACGGCTGGAAGCAGGCCAGCTACCTGCACGACGACCTGCGCCCGATCCTCGGCGGCACCCGCGGCGTGGTGGTCTTCCACGAGCAGGTGATCGAGATGATCGCCCAGTTCGCCGGCTGCAGCTACGCCGAGGGCGACGAGTGGCGGCGCGCGCTCGGCGACAAGGACGGGATGGCCGAGACGAAGACCTGGTTCTACCCGCGCGCGCTCGCGAAGGGCTACGCGCTGCCGGTGGTCGAGCAGATCTGGAAGGTGATCGAGGCGTTCGCCTCGTTCGGCTTCTGCAAGGCCCACGCAGCCGCGTTCGCGCTGCCGACCTACCAGTCGGCCTGGCTCAAGGCGCACTACCCGGCCCACTTCATCTCCGGCGTGCTCACCCACGACCCGGGGATGTACCCCAAGCGGCTGATCCTCGACGACGCCCGTCAGCTCGGCATCGCCGTGCTCGGCCTCGACGTCAACGCCAGCCGAGGCGGAGTACGTCGTGGAGAAGCTGGCCGACCCGAACCCCGACAGCAGACCCCGACAGCAGCCCCGACAGCGCCCCTCGTCGGGCACCCGAGCAGGTCGCGGCGAGGATCGGCCGGTTCCAGCCCCGGGGAGGGATCTACACCAAGCTGCCGACCTCGACGACCGACCAGGACGCCTGGATGGGCCACGGCTACGGCATCCGGATCGCGCTGGGGGAGGTGCGCGGCATCAACGACGGCGGAGGTGCACCGGATCGTGACGGCCCGCGACGGTGCGCCGTACTCCTCGCTGACCGACTTCTGGCAACGGGCCCAGGTCTCCCGCCCGGTGGTCGAGCGGCTGGTGCAGGCGGGGGCCTTCGACTCCGTCTACGGCATCGGCGCGAGCAACGGCACCGGTCGCCGCCACCGGGTGACCCGACGCGACCTGCTCCTCGAGATCGGTGACCTCGACCGCCTCCAGCGCGCCTCCACCCGGGCGACCAAGGGCCGGGCGCGCGGGCTCGCCCGCGCCAGGCCCGGGTCGGCGGAGTCCGGGGACGCGTCGGTGCAGCTGGCCCTCGACCTCGGCGCGACCGACGCGCAGCAGGTGAGCGGCCTGCCGGAGATGACCGACTCCGACCGGGTGCGCGCCGAGCTGGACATCCTCGGCCTCGACGCGAGCCGGCACGTCGTCGACTTCCACAAGCCGTTCCTCGACCGGCTCGGGGTCACCCGGTCGGCCGACCTGCTCTCGGCCCGCAGCCGCAGCGAGCTGCTGGTGGCCGGGGTGAAGGTGGCCACCCAGACGCCGCCGATCCGGACGGGCCGACGGGTCATCTTCCTGACCCTCGACGACACCACCGGCCCGGTGGACGCGACCTTCTTCGAGGACGTGCAGGGTCCCTACGCCGCCACGGTCTTCGGCTCCTGGCTGCTGGTGGTGCGCGGCGAGCTGCGTCGCACCGGCCGACGCGGGGTCTCGCTGCGGGCGACCGGCGCGTGGGACCTCGGCACGCTGAGCGACCTGTGGCGCTCCGGCGGGATGGACGCCGTCCACGAGGAGATCGACCGGGTGCCCCTCGGCTTCGGCGCCGCGGCCGACGGGTCCGACCGGTCTGATCGGGGCCCCAGCCGGGTGATGGTGCACACCAGCGGGTTCCGGATGTCGCCGTACGCCGACATCAAGCCGGCCGGCGCGCTCTCCCGGCACCGTCACCGGCGAGGTGGCCCGCAAGCTGTGGCACCGCAGCCCCGGGAGCTCGGGATGACCCCGCAGATGACCCGGCGGATGACCCGGCGGATGACCCCGTCGGGCCGGCCACCCCGCCCACTAGGGTGGCGGCCATGGAACGCCCCCTCGAGCGCCGCAGCGCCGCCCGCACCGCCGTGGTGTGGGACGCCGTGCGGGCGCTGCTCGAGCGGCCCGACCGTGCCGGGGAGCAGCAGGTCCTCGACATCGGCGGCGGCACCGGCGGGTTCGCGGTCCGGGTGGCGGCCCGGGGCAACCGGATCACCGTCGTCGACCCCAGCCCCGACGCTCTCGCCGCCCTCGCCCGTCGTGCCGACGAGGAGGGGGTGGCCGACCGGGTCACCGGGCTCCAGGGCGACCTGGGCAACCTCGTCGAGCTGGCTCCCGAGGACGGTGTCGACCTGGTGCTGTGCCACGGCGTCCTCGGTCTGGTCGAGGACCCTGCCGCGGCGCTGCAGACGATCGCCTCGGTCCTCCGGCCCGGTGGTGCCCTCTCCCTGCTGGTCAGCCAGCGGCACGCCGCCGTGCTCGCCCGCGCGATGGCCGGCCACTTCACCCAGGCGAGGGCGCTGCTCGACGGCGACCCGCCCCACGACCGGTCCGACCGGACGGCCGAGCACCGGTTCACCGCCGACGAGGTCCACGACCTGCTCGTCGGCTCCGGCCTCACCCCGACCAGCACCCACGGCATCCGCGTCTTCACCGACCTGGTGCCCTCCACCCTGCTCGACCTCGAGCCCGGCGCGAGTGCTGCCCTCCTCGAGCTGGAGCGCGCGGTCTCCGAGCGCCCCGAGTACCTCACCGTCGCCAGCCAGCTCCACGTCGTCGCCACGCGCTGAAACGTCGTCGGTTTCACCAGGTCCCTTGGGAAACCCTCACTTCCCTCGCGTTGCAACGGTGGGGAAGTGCAGGTTTCACCAGGGACCTGGTGAAACCTGTGACGCGAGGGACCACCCGTGATCCCACGACCGATCCGAGGACTGCCCGATCCTGCACGTGGACATGGACGCCTTCTTCGCGTCCGTGGCGATCCGGGACCGACCCGAGCTGGCCGAGGTGCCGGTGATCGTGGGCGGGGGGCACCGGGGGGTGGTGCTCGCGGCCAACTACCCGGCCAGGAAGTACGGCGTCCACTCGGCGTTGCCGATGACCCGGGCCAGGCGGATGTGTCCCGAGGCGGTGGTGCTCTCGCCCGACTACGCCGACTTCGACGGGGTCTCGTCCTCGGTGATGGAGATCTTCCGGCAGGTCACCCCGCTGGTGGAGGCGGTCTCGCTGGACGAGGCGTTCCTCGACGTGTCCGGGTCGACCCGGCGGCTCGGCAGCCCGCTGCGGATCGCCGAGCACATCCGGGCCCGGGTCGCCGACGAGCAGCGGATCACCTGCTCGGTCGGGGTCGCCGGCTCGGTCTCGGTGGCCAAGCTCGCCAGCCGTCGCGCCAAGCCCGACGGGGTGCTCGTCGTCCCGCCGCGCGAGGTCACCCGGTTCCTGCACCCCCTCGACGTGGGCGAGCTCTACGGCGTGGGCGAGAAGACCCGCGAGCAGCTGCACCGGCTCGGCCTGCGCACCGTCGGCGACGTCGCCCACACCCCGCTGGCCACCCTGCAGCGCGGCATCGGGGCGGTGTCCGGGACCCAGCTGCACCACCTCGCCTGGGGCACCGACCGGCGCGCGATCACGGCGCGCCGGGGCACCCACGAGCCGGACAAGAGCATGGGCTCCGACGAGACCTTCGGGCGCGACACCGACGACCGGGGCGTGGTCCTGCGTGAGCTGTTGCGGCTCTCCGCCAAGGTCACGGCGCGGATGCGCACCGCCGGGGTGGCCGGGCGCACGGTCACGCTGAAGGTGCGGTTCGCCGACTTCACCACGATCACCCGGTCGCGCACCCTGGGGGACGCCACCGACGTCACCGGCGAGGTCCACGCGACCGCGACGGCGCTGTTCGACGCGCTCGGCCTCCAGCGCGCCCGGATCCGGCTGGTGGGGGTGCGCGTCGAGGGGCTGATGCCGCGTGACCAGGTGCAGCGCCAGCTCGTCCTGGGGGCCCGCGACCGGGGCTGGGAGGACGCCGACCGGGCGGCCGACGCGGCGGCGCTACGGTTCGGCGGGGGCGCCGTACGCCGGGCCACCCTGCTCCTCGGGGAACGCCCCTAGACCAGAAATCGGCACATCAACATCACGATTTCTGAAACCCGTCTACCGACTTCTGGCGCGCCTGCCTAGACTCATGGATGTAACACTGATTTGGGAGGAAGACGTGCCGCTCTCCGAAGAGGAGCTCCGCCTGCTGGAGCAGATGGAGCAGGCGCTTGCCCAAGAGGACCCCAAGTTCGTCTCGACGCTGCGTGGGAGCTCGCTCGAGCGCGCCGCGCGCCTGCGCACCATCGCCGCTGGTGTGGCCTTCGCCCTCGGCATCGCGATGCTCATGGGCGGCGCGATCAGCCAGCAGACCTGGCTCGGCATCCTCGGCTTCGTGGTCATGCTCGCCTCGGCCACCTTCGGCCTCGCCTCCTGGCGCGGCACGCCACGCGCCGCCCGCCGCAGCAGCAGCAGAGCAGCGAGGACCAGCTCTTCGACTTCGACGACAGCTCCCGCCGCTTCGACGTGATCGAGGGGGGTCGCTCCGGCCGTGGGCGCCGCCTCGGCCGCTCCGGCGGCGCCAAGCCCGCCCGTCGACCGATCCGCAAGCCGAGCCGGCAAGCAGGGCACCTTCATGCAGCGCATGGAGCAGCGCTGGGAACGCCGCCGGCACGAGGGCTACTGAGCCGACCTGCTCAGCCCCGGCGACGCACCACCGAGACCGGCCACAGCCTCCGCCGCCAGCCACGCTCCCGGTCCACGCTGCTCGACCATGCTCCTGCGCCAGTGCTCCACGGTCTCGACGGTGCGCGCCCGCTCCTCGTCGACCAGGGTGGCCGTCTCCTCGGAGTGACCCGGTCGTCCTCGCACCCCGGACGATCCCGGGCCGGCGTAGCGACCCCGCTCCACCTGCACCAGCAGGCCCTCGAGCGAGCGCACCTCCTCGGCTTCCGCGGGGACCTGGGCGACCACGCGGCGCGCCTGGTCCCGCGGGGTGCCGCGGTCCGGGCCACTCCAGCCCGAGGTCCAGGGCCGTGGCGCGCAGCTCGGCCCAGGCGCCCTCGGCCAGGTGCACCGGATCGGTGCCGGAGAGCCGGCGTCGTCGCTGGACCGCGCGGACCAGCGCCGGTGCGGCCCCGAGCAGCACCAGCACCAGCAGCGTCACGACCGGCCACCACGGGACGCTCCACCCCTGGTCCTTCTTCGCCTTCTCGGCGGCGGCTGCCGCCGCCGCCGGTGATGACCTCGGGGTGGCGGCCGCGCTGGGCGCCTGCGTCGGTGTCGGTGCGGTGTCGACCTGCCGGGTGTACGCCGGTGACGGACCGGTGCGCTGCGCTCGGCGTGGGCTCGAACCGCACCCAGCCCGACGCCGCGTGAAGTACATCTCCGGCCAGGCGTGCCGCTCGTCGCTGGTGTAGAGGATCCGGCCGTCCGACTGCGTCGTACCGTCCAGGAAGCCCACGACGACCCGCGAGGGGATGTCCAGTGCGCGGCCCATGGCTGCCATCGCCGCGGCGAACTGCTCGCAGTAGCCGACCCGGTCGTCGGTGACGAAGGCGGCGAGGAGATCCATCCCGGACCCGGCTGCGCTGCTGGAGGGAGTACCGGAAGCCGCCGCCGTTCGCGGAACCAGTCCTGCAACGCCACCGCCTTGGCGAAGTCGGTGGTCGGCGTCCTTGGTCACCTCGCGGGCCCGGGTCTTGATCACCTCGGGCAGGTCGCGCGGCACCTCGGTCATCGGCTTGAGCACCTTGCGGGGCGCCTTCACGGCCGCCCCGAGCGTCTGCGCAGTCGATCGTCGGGCTGAAGGCCGTCGCCGTGTAGCTCAGCGCCGGCGGTGCCGCGCGGCCGGTGAGCGCGACGTCGAGCGTGCGGGAGTCGTAGCGCCAGCCGCCGCGCACATGGAGGTCGAGGATCGGGTAGGGGAGCGGAAGCCAGGTCGTGGTGAAGTACGGCGCGAGCTGCAGCGACCACGTGTCCGTCCTCCCGCCGGAGCCGGGCAGCAGGCCGGGGGCGTTGGGGAAGGCGCCGTCGGCCGCGTTGCTGTCGGGCAGGTTGCGCGGCGACGGCCGCCAGTCGACGCTGGTGAACTCGTCGAGCACCGTCGTGCGCAGGTACGACGTCGACAGGGCGTCGGTCCGGGCGTAGACGAGCGGGGTGTGCGTCTTCTCGACGAGGTCGCGCCGCAGCCTGACGAAGGGGTTGACCGCGCTGAGCTGGATGCTGGACCCGGACGTCCCGTTGCCGTCGCCGGGCTGCTGGTCGAGCAGGTCCGCTACCGGGACCAGCGGCGCCGTGAGGAGGGCGACGACCACGGCGACCACCGACACCTGCCACAGGACGTTCAGGGCCGGCTGGTCGGCCTTGGTCGAGCCGGCGCCCCAGGTCCGGAACTTCTCCAGGTGCTCGTGCGCGAGCAGGCGCAGGAACAGCAGGGCGGTGCCGATGAACACGGGGAGTGCGAGCGGGCCCTGCAGGATGGTGACGGGGATGCTCAGCGTGACCAGCAGCGGCAGCGCCACCAGCGACGGACGGCGCACGGTGAACGCGAGCACGTCGACCGACCACAGCACCGCGAGCCCGCAGGCCATCAGCATCGCCTTGGTGTCGTGCTGGTTCGCCGCGACCGGAGAGGACGTAGGCGTTCAGGCTGGCGGCACCGTTGCTGATCGAGTAGACGACCTCGCTTCACCGAATCCAGGGTCGGGACGACGCGCAGGAACGACTGCCCGTGGGCGATCACCACGTTGAGCGCCAGGGCCCCCACCACGACCTGCGCCAGCGGCACGACGTACGCCGGCAGCGGCACCGTCCGCAACAGGCTTCCGGCGAGGGCCATCAGCACCCCGCCGAAGAGGGCGGCGATCAGGTAGTTCCAGGGCTCGGTCACCAGCCCGGTCCAGGCGAACAGCGCCACCCACCCGGTCATCACGCCGAGCAGGGGCGGCCCCGGGCGCCAGCGCTCCCGGGTCATCGCGCGAGCTCCTGCCAGGCGGCAGCCAGGGAGCCGTCGTGCTTGAGTGTCGCGGCCTTCCACCCGCCGCTGCGCAGCGACGCCGTGGCCGCAGGCTCCGGTCGCCCGGACCGGTCCCAGGTCGCGACGTCGAGCACCACGGCGTACGCCGAGTCGCCGGCCGCGGCGAAGCCGGCCAGCCGCTTCCGGTCGGCATCACCGAGGTGGCCGAGGACGGCGAGCAGCATGCCGCCGTGCTGGCTCTCGTCCACCCATCCGGTGGCCAGGTGCTCGCTGCGGGCCGCGCCGATGACGGCGAGCCGCTCCAGGTGCTCGGCCAGGCTCGCGCCGCGCGAGCCCTGCTGCCATCCCGGGTGGGTCGAGCGGCCGCTCGCGTCGATCAGCCGCACCTCGAAGTCCATCGCGACCAGTGCCCGCAGGACCGACGCCGTCACGCTGACGGCGCGTTCCATCGACGAGTCCTGCCCGTAGCCGCGGTGGGTGATCCGACGGTTGTCCAGCAGCACGGTGCAGCGCGACTGCCACTGCTGCTCCTCGCGCCGCACCATCAGCTCGTCGACGCGAGCGCTGGTCGGCCAGTGGATGCGGCGCAGGTCGTCGCCGAGGCGGTACTCGCGGATGGTGACGTCGGGGCTGCCGCCACCCAGCAGCTCACGCGTGCGGTCGTCGCCGGCGCCCGCCCAGCGGCCGGTGAGCGAGATCCGGGGCAGCGGCTCGGTGCGCGGGGTGACCAGGATCGTGGACTCGGACGGGATCTCCTGGTCGAGCTCGACCATCCCGATCGGGTCGCCGACCCGCACGTGCATCGGCCCCACGGGGTAGCGGCCCCGGGTCTGCGCGTGGATCGGGTAGCGCAGCGTGGCCCGCGCGTTCGGTCGCAGCGGGTCGAGCACGAACCGCTGACGCTCGCCGAGCGCCGGGGACAGCTCCTCCTCCAGCAGCAGGACGCCGGTGCGGGTGCCGGAGTTGGTCACCTCCACCTCGACCTGGGCGCTCCCGCCCGCCTCGATCTGGACCGCGCTCACGTTGCGGCGCACCCACACCTCGCGACGGCGTCCGCGGTGGATCCACAGCCAGGCGAGCAGTGGCAGCAGCGCTGCGAGCAGACCGATGCGCACGAAGTCGCGCTCGCCGATCTGGATCCCGCACACGACGGCGGCGGCCCCCGCGGCGAGGAAGCACCGGCCACGCAGGGTCAGGCTGCGCACGCGATCACGCCTCCCCCCACGCCATGCCGCCGGCCGCCATCACTGACCCGTTCTCAGCGCCTGGCGGGTCCGTCGTCGGGACCGGGCACCGGCACCTGGGCCAGCACCTGCTGCACCACCTCGCCGGTACGCCGTCCGCTCATCGTGGCCTCCATGGTCAGCAGCAGCCGGTGCGGGAAGACCTGCGGTGCGAGGTCGCGTACGTCGTCCGGCAGGACGTACTCGCGCCCCTGCATCGCAGCCCACGCCTTCGCGGCCCGGACGAGGTGGAGCGTCGCACGGGGCGAGGCGCCGAGCCTGAGGTCGGGGGAGCGCCTCGTCGCCGTGGCCAGCGCGACGGCGTACTGCTGCACGGCGTCGGAGACGTGCACCCGACCGGTCACCTCGATCAGCTTGCGGACCTCGACGGCATCGGTGACCGGCTCGAGCTCCTCGATCGGGCTGACCCCCTCGCGGGCGGACAGCATGGCGATCTCCGCGGACTCCACGGGATAGCCCATCGAGAGCCGCACCATGAACCGGTCCCGCTGGGCCTCCGGCAGCGCGTAGGTGCCCTCCATCTCGATCGGGTTCTGGGTGGCGATCACCATGAACGGCGCGTCGAGGAGGTAGGTGGTCCCGTCGACGGTGACCTGGGCCTCCTCCATGCACTCGAGCATCGCCGACTGGGTCTTGGGGCTGGCCCGGTTGATCTCGTCGCCGACGACGACGTTCGCGAAGATGCCGCCCGGCCGGAACTCGAACTCGCGCGTGTTCTGGTTGAAGACCGAGACGCCCGTGACGTCCGACGGCAGCAGGTCGGGCGTGAACTGGATCCGTCGGACGGTGCAGTCGATCGAGCGGGCGAGCGCCTTGCTGAGCATCGTCTTGCCGACGCCGGGCACGTCCTCGATCAGCAGGTGGCCACCGGCCAGCAGCACCACGAGCGCCGAGCGGGCGATCTCCGGCTTGCCCTCGATCACCGTCGCGACGTTGGCCTGGATGCGTTCGGCCACCGCGCGCACCTCGTCGACGCCCGCGCCCCGGGAGGCTCCACTTCCTGCATCGACCACCGTCGGCCCCACTTCTCACACCAGCTCGCTCCACGACGCTCCACTCGGCGCGTCCACAGAGCCCTGTCCGGTCCCAGTGAATCCCATCGCACCACACCGGCCAACGGATCGGCGCGGACGAACCGGCGGAGAGGGCGATCGCCCGAGGTGGCCGGGGAGCGAAAACGCCCCGAAAAGGGGGGTCCAGGGGTAGCAAAGTGGTTGACGGGGGAGGGATGTGGAGTAAAGTGGTGCGAAGTGGAGGGACCTGGCGGTCCATGGGTGAGGGGAGCAACCGATGTTCTCCGGCACCCACACCCCGAAGCTCGACGAGAAGGGGCGCCTGTTCCTCCCGGCGAAGTTCCGTGACGAGATGAGGGAGGGCCTGGTGATCACTCGAGGCCAGGAACGCGCTCTCGACATCCGGACGCGGGCCGACTTCGCCGTCTTCACCGAGAAGTTCAAGAACGCCTCGCAGACCGATGCCAGCACCCGGGCCTACGGCCGGATGCTGTTCGCGCTGGCCTCCGAGCAGGTCCCCGACAAGCAGGGCCGGGTCACCATCACCCCCGAGCTGCGGCAGTACGCCGGGCTCGAGCGGGACGCCGTGGTGATCGGGGTCTACGACCGCATCGAGGTCTGGGAGCCGCGCTCCTGGTCCGCCTACACGACCGACCAGGAGCAGGCGTTCGCCAACCTCCAGGACGAGATCTTCCCCGGCTTCTGACGGCAGCTCCTGAACCGGCCCCCGGGCCACCCCACAACTACACAACGGTGATCGCAGGGCGAGGCTCGCGTCCGCTCCTCCCACAGATCCCTCTGACGCACCTTCCCCGGTGTCAGATGGCTCGCTTCCCTCCGGGAGCCGAGCGGACGGAGAACCTGGCTCTGCGATCACCTGTCGAAGCAGCATCCGCACCAAGGCAGCAACGAGGGGTCGATCTCATGAGCCAAGGCATGGTCACACCGGTACGGCGGGTCCGCCACGAGGTGCGCGACTCCCTCGTCGTGATGGCCTTCTCCGCGATCACCTCCTGCGGGGTCGCACTCCTCCTCACCCTCCTCGTCCGGTTCGGGAACTAGGCGAGCCTGACGATGCCGAACCCCACCCACGTCCCGGTCCTCCTCGACCGGGTCGTTGCGTTGGTGGCCCCTGCACTCGAGCGCCCGGGAGCCGTCTTCGTCGACGCGACGCTCGGTCTCGGCGGCCACAGCGAGGCGGTGCTGGACCGCTGCCCGCAGGCCCACCTCGTCGGCATCGACCGCGACCAGCACGCCCTCGACCTCGCCGGGCGCCCGGCTCGCACCCTTCGAGGGCCGGACCACCCTCGTGCACGCGGTGTACGACGAGATCCCCGACGTGCTCGCCGAGCTCGGCATCGAGGCCGTCGACGGGATCCTCTTCGACCTCGGCGTCTCCTCGATGCAGCTCGACGTCCGCGAGCGCGGGTTCGCCTACGCGGAGGACGCACCGCTGGACATGCGGATGGACGACACCGAGGGCCCGACCGCGGCCGACGTGCTCAACGAGTACCCCGCCGCCGACCTGGCCCGGATCCTCCGGTCCTACGGCGAGGAGAAGTTCGCCCGCCAGATCGCACGGGCGATCGTGAAGGCACGCGAGACCGCCCCGTTCACCGACTCGGCCCGGCTGGTCGACCTGCTGCGCGAGACGATCCCGGCACCGGCGCGGCGTACCGGGGGACACCCGGCCAAGCGCACCTTCCAGGCGCTGCGGATCGAGGTCAACGACGAGCTCGGCGTCCTGCGCCGGGCGATCCCCGCCGCGATCGACTCGATCCGCGTCGGTGGACGCGTCGTGGTGATGAGCTACCAGTCGCTCGAGGACCGGCTGGTCAAGCAGGCGTTCGCGAGCGGCACCACCTCGACGGGTCCCGCACGACCTGCCCGTCGTCCCGGCCGGCTACGAGCCGCCGCTGCGCACCCTCACCCGCGGGGCCGAGAAGGCCACCCCCGAGGAGATCACCCAGAACCCGCGCGCCGCCTCCGTCCGGCTGCGCGCCGTCGAACGCGTCAACAGCAACCGCAGGGGAGACACCGCAGCATGAGCACCTTGATCAACTCCGCCAGGGCCGGGGTCCGCACGCGCGTCCCACGGTTCGCCGAGGCCGCCGTCGAGCGGGCCCGGCTGACCGTGGTGCCGCCGCGGCGCCAGCTCGGCCGCACCCAGGCGGCCCGACCCCGTTCGCCGTGCTGTGCTCGCGATGCTGGTGGCCGGCGTGGTGGGGCTGCTGATGTTCAACACCAACATGCAGCAGACCTCGTTCACGGCGACCGCGCTGCAGGAGCGCGTCAACGTGCTCACCGCCAAGGAGCAGTCGCTGACATGGAGCTCGACCAGCTGCGCGACCCCCAGCGACTGGCCGTCGTCGGCCAAGAAGCTCGGCATGGTCGCCCCGGCGGAGCCCGCCTTCGTCCGGCTCCTCGACGGCCGGATCCTCGGCAACCCCACGCCCGCCTCCCCGGCCGACGCCGTGCGCGTGACCCCGCTGCCTGCCCCCAAGCCGGGCTCGCTGCGGCAGCGGACCCGCATCGTCAAGGTCAAGCCGAGCATCACCGAGAACGGCGGCCAGGACAGCGGCCGGGGCGACCGCGGGCACTTCGGCCGGCGACACCCCAGGAGCCTCCACCACTACGCAGCAGGAAAGCGGTAGGAAGAAGGCCAGCACCCAGGCCGACTCCGGAGCATCGCATTGACACGCACCCAGCGCAGGAGCGCGGGCAGTCTTCGAGGCCACTCGCAGATGCGGCTGCGGACCGGTCTCCTCGTGATCACGATGCTGCTCACCCTGTTCGGCGCGCGTCTGTTCCAGCTCCAGGGCGTCGACTCGAGCGCCTACGCCTCCCGGGCTGACGCCTCGGGCCTGGTCACCGTCGACCTGCCGGCCAAGCGCGGCCAGATCCTGGACCGCAACGGCGTCCCGCTCGCCGAGTCCGTCGCAGGCGTGATGCTGGTCGCCGACCCGACCCGGACCGCGCCCAACGCCGAGGCGATCGCCAAGATCCTCGCCGAGCGGCTGCACCTCGACTACTTCGACCTGCTCGGCAAGCTGACCAAGCAGAACACCCGCTTCGTCTACGTCGCCCGCCGCGTCCCGTCGACGCTGGCGTCGAGCGTGATGGACGACCTCTCCAAGCGTGACCTGCGTCGGCGTGGACACGCGATCCGACCCGCTGCGCACCTACCCGGCCGGCGACGTGGCCGCGAACCTGATCGGCTTCATGAAGGACAACGGCAAGCCCGCGGGCGGCCTCGAGCGCAACTTCGACACGCTGCTGGCCGGCAAGAACGGCAAGGAGACCTACGAGGTCGGCGGGGGCAACCGGATCCCGCTCGGCGACAACAGCGAGGTCAAGCCCGTCAACGGCAAGGACCTCCGGCTGACCATCGACCGCGACGTCCAGTGGTACAGCCAGCGGGTCCTGCGCGAGGCCGTCCAGAAGGCCAAGGCCAAGTCCGGCACCGCCGTGGTGCTCGACTCGCGCACCGGCGAGCTGCTGGCGTTCGCCGACTACCCGACCTTCGACGCCAACCGGCCCAACAAGGCGCCCAAGACGGCCCTGGGCAGCAGCGGCCTCAGCGACGTCTACGAGCCGGGCTCGGTGGAGAAGGTGCTCACCGTGTCGGGCCTGCTCGACGCCGGCAAGGTCACCCAGACGACCCGGATCAAGGTGCCGAGCGAGCTCCCGGTGCTCGACCGGACGATCGGCGACTGGTTCGACCACGGCCTGATCCGGTTCACCATGGCAGGCGTGATCGCGCGCAGCTCCAACATCGGCACGGCGCTGGCCGCGATGCAGTTCACCCCGCAGCAGCTCTGGTCCTACCTCGACAAGTTCGGCCTCGGCCGACGCACCGACGTCGGGATGCCCGGTGAGACACGCGGGCTGCTGCCCTCCGGCCGACATCTGGTCGACCCTGACCCGCGCGCAGGTGGCCTTCGGCCAGGGCCTGTCGGTCAACGCGCTCCAGATGGCCGCCGCGGTCAACGGGCTGGCCAACGGCGGCGAGGTGGTCAGCCCGAGCCTGGTCCACGGGCGCGAGACCACGGCCGCCGGCCACGAGGTCGGCACGGAGACCACGACGAAGCGCCGGCGGTCAGCGCCGAGGCCGCCCGCAAGACCGCCGAGATGATGGAGCTGGTCACCACCCAGGACGTCGGCACCGCTCCGGGCGCGGGCATCAAGGGCTACCGGGTCGCGGGCAAGACCGGCACCGCGCAGGAGGTCGGCGGCAAGTGCAACTGCTACGCCGACGGCGGCCTGGCCGTGTCCTTCGCCGGCTTCGCCCCGGCCGACAAGCCGCGCTTCACCGTCTACGTGGTGATCAAGAAGCCGCAGGCGCGGTGCCTCCGGCGGCGGCACCGCCGGCCCGGTCTTCCGCAAGATCCTGAGCTACGTCATGCAGAAGTACGCCGTCGCGCCGACCGAGACGACGCCGCCGAACATCCCGACCCGGTGGGGACCGTTCGCCGCTCGCGCCGCTGCCCACGCCGACTGGACTAGCCTCGGGTCGTGCCCCCGCTGAACCTCACCCGCCCGCGCGCTCCCGTCGCGGACCTCGCTCGCCCAGGTGACCGACTGGACCGGCGCCGAGCTCCGGCCGCCGCGGGCCGAGGCAGTCGAGGTCGAGGTCACCGGCCTGTCGTTGAGCTCGCAGCGCGTCGCAGCCGGGGGACCTGTACGCCGCCCTGCCGGGCGCCCGCGCCCACGGGGCGACGTACGCCGCGCAGGCGATCGCCGCAGGCGCGGTGGCCGTCCTGACCGACGAGGAGGGCGCCGGGATCCTCGACGCGGTGGAGGTCCCCGTGCTCGTCCTGGACAACCCGCGCGCCGTGCTCGGGTCCCTCGCCGCGCGGCTCTACGGCCAACCCGCGCAGGCGCTGACCCTGATGGCTGTGACCGGCACCCAGGGCAAGACCACCACCACCCGGCTTCTCGAAGGGGCGCTCACCACGGCCGGGGTGAGCGCAGCGGTGATCGGCACCGTCGGCACCCGGATCGGCGGGCAGGACGTGAAGACCGCGCTGACCACCCCCGAGGCACCCGACCTGCACGCGCTGTTCGCGGTGATGGTGGAGCAGGGCGTGCAGGCCTGCGCGATGGAGGTCTCCAGCCACGCCCTGGTGATGGGCCGGGTCGCCGGGGTGGTCTTCGACGTCGCGGCCTTCCTGAACCTCGGGCGCGACCACCTCGACTTCCACACCGACGTCGAGGACTACTTCCGCGGCGAAGGCCTCGCTGTTCACCCCCGAGCGCACCCGCCGCGGCCTGACCAACGTCGACGACGCCCACGGCCGGCGGCTGCTCGAGGAGGCGACCGTCCCGATGGTGACGTTCTCGCCCTCGGGGCAGACCGGCCGACTGGCGGGCGGAGGACGTGGCGCTCGCGCCCGAGGGATCCACCTTCACCGTGGTGACACCGACGGGTGCTCGCCTCGCGGCCGGGGTCCCGCTGACGGGCGAGTTCAACGTCGCCAACGCCCTCTGCGCGATCGCGCTCGCCGGGGAGGCCGGGCTGGAGCCGGGTCTGGTGGCCGACGGGATCGCCCGCGGGGGCGGCGTACCCGGACGGCTCGAGCGGGTCGAAGCCGGGCAGGACTTCCTCGCGATCGTGGACTACGCGCACAAGCCGGACGCGGTCGAGGCGGCCCTCGCTGCCCTGCGTCCGCTCACGGGAGGCCGGCTCGTGCTGGTCATCGGAGCCGGTGGTGACCGCGACACCGGCAAGCGCCCGGTGATGGGCGAGATCGGGGCCCGC
Organism: uncultured Actinomycetota bacterium; assembly: GCA_963797525.1. Lineage (GTDB taxonomy): Bacteria > Actinomycetota > Actinomycetes > Propionibacteriales > Nocardioidaceae > Marmoricola. The sequence continues at coordinate 749,227 of CAWCPT010000014.1, read as the reverse complement.
CTCGCCGACGTGCTCGTGGTCACCGACGACAACCCCCGCACCGAGGAGCCCGCCGCGATCAGGGCAGCGGTCCTGGCGGGGACCTCGGGGGTCCAGGGTGCCGAGGTGCTCGAGGTCGGCGACCGACGCGAGGCCATCCGCCGTGCTGTCGGGATGGCTCGCTCCGGCGACACGGTCGTGATCGCGGGCAAGGGCCACGAGACCGGGCAGGAGATCCAGGGCACCGTGCACCCCTTCGACGACCGCGAGGAGCTGCGGGCTGCGCTGGAGGCGGTTCGGTGATCCCCCTCAGCCTCGGCGAGGTGGCGCGCATCGTGGGCGGCCGCGTCGTGGACGCCGACCGTGACCTGGTGGTCGACGGACCGGCATTCCTCGACAGCCGCTCCCCGGAGCCCGGGGGACTCTTCGTCGCCTTCGTCGGGGAGCACGTCGACGGGCACGACTACGCGCGGGGAGCCGTCGAGGGCGGTGCGGCCGCGGTGCTCGGTTCGCGGGCGTCGGGCGCACCCTCGGTGATCGTCGAGGACGTCCAGGGTGCCCTCCAGGAGCTGGCACGCATCGTGCTGCTGCGCCGCCGAAAGCTCCTCCGCAGGAACCGGCCTCGCCCGCTCACCACCGTGGCGATCACCGGGTCGCAGGGCAAGACGAGCGCCAAGGACATGCTGGCCCGGGTGCTCGCCGACCACGCGCCCACCGTGGCCACGGCGGGCTCGTTCAACAACGAGCTGGGCCTCCCGCTGACGGTGCTGCGGGTGACGGGGGAGACCCGCTACCTCGTCCTCGAGATGGGTGCCCGCGGCGTCGGTCACCTCCGCGAGCTGTGCCAGATCGCCCAGCCCGACATCGCCCTCGTCCTCAACGTGGGCCGGGCGCACATCGGCGAGTTCGGCTCCCAGGAGGCGATCGCCCAGGCCAAGGGCGAGATCGTGGAGGCTCTCGACCGGTCTGGTGGGACGGCGGTGCTCAATGCCGACGATGCGCGCGTGCGTGCCATGGAGGAGCGCACGAGCGCCCCTGCGCTCTTCTTCGGGCACGCGCCCGACTCCGACGTTCGCCTCGGCGAGGTGGCGCTCGACGACCTCGGCCGCCCGACCTTCGACCTGGCTGCCGGCGGACACACCGAGCACGTCACCCTCCAGCTCCTGGGCGGGCACCAGGCGACCAACGCCGCGGCCACCGCGGCCACCGCGCTCGCGGCCGGTCTTCGGCTCGCCGAGGTCGCCGAGAGCCTCCGCGGGATCGACCACCTGTCGAAGTGGCGGATGGAGCTGCACGAGCGCGCCGACGGGCTGGTCGTCGTGAACGACGCCTACAACGCCAACCCGGACTCGATGCGGGCTGCCCTGGAGACGCTCGCCCGGATGGGTCAGCGCTCGGGACGGCGCACGGTCGCGGTGCTCGGCGCGATGCTCGAGCTCGGACCCACCTCGCAGGAGGAGCACCGGGCGGTCGGGGTTCTCGCCGACGAGCTCGGGATCGACGAGGTCGTCGTCGTGGGCGCGGGGGCCGACGGCATCCACGAAGCGCTCGTCGCCGCGCGCAGTGGGGACCGTACGACGCGCCAGGTCGACACCGTCGAACGCGCAGGAGAGTGGTTGCGCGAGAATGTGGCCGGTCCCGACGTCGTGCTGGTCAAGGCGTCCCGGGGCGGGCGGCTCGAACGGGTCGCCGACATGCTCACCGGGGGAGAGGAGCACGACAGTTGAGAGCGATCCTGCTGGCGGGCGGCCTGTCCCTCCTCTTCACCCTCGTCGGGACCCGCTACGCGATCATCGTGCTCGCCAAGCGAGGCTACGGGCAGCTCATCCGCGACGACGGTCCGACGACGCACCACACCAAGCGCGGAACCCCCACCATGGGCGGCCTGGTGATCGTGCTCGCCTCGGTGCTCGCCTACTTCATCGCCACGTTCGTCACCGGCAACACCCCCAGTGCCTCGGCGTTGCTGCTGATCTTCCTGTTCGTCGGGCTGGGCACGGTCGGCTTCCTCGACGACTACATCAAGATCTCCCGGCAGCGCAGCCTCGGCCTGCGCAGCCGTGCGAAGTTCATCGGCCAGACCTTCGTCGCGCTCGTCTTCGGCTGGCTGGCGCTGTCCCCGTGGCTCGAGGACTACCGCTACCAGACGCCCGCCGGCCATGCGATCTCGTTCATCCGCGACCCCAAGAACTTCACGCTCCCGGTGATCGTGCTGGTGCTGTTCATCTGGCTGCTCATCGCCGGTGCCAGCAACGCCGTCAACCTCACCGACGGCCTCGACGGGCTCGCCGCCGGAGCCTCGGTGATGACGTTCGGCGCCTACACGATCGTGAACATCTGGCAGAACAACCAGTGGTGCGGCCGGACCATCGGCCAGCCCAAGTGCTACGAGGTGCGTGACCCGCTCGACCTCGCCGTGGTCGCCGCCGCGATCACCGGGGCCTGCTTCGGCTTCCTGTGGTGGAATGCCTCGCCCGCCAAGATCTTCATGGGCGACACCGGCTCGCTCGCCCTCGGTGGCGCACTGGCCGGGTTCGCCGTGCTGACGCGCACGGAGTTCCTGCTGGCGCTGCTCGGCGGCCTGTTCGTGATCCAGACGCTCTCGGTGATCCTCCAGGTCGGCTACTTCAAGGCGACGAAGGGCAGACGCCTGTTCCGGATGGCCCCGCTCCACCACCACTTCGAGATGCTCGGGTGGGAGGAGATCACCGTGGTGATCAGGTTCTGGCTGATCGCGGGGATCTTCGTGGCCGCGGGTCTCGGGGTGTTCTACGCCGAGTGGGTCGCCGGCGTATGACCGACCTCGACAGTCTCGGCCGGACGAGCGACTGGAGCGGCGTACGTGTCGTCGTGGCGGGCTTCGGCGTCTCCGGGTACGCCGCCGCCGACAACCTCACCTTCCTGGGCGCCCGCGTGGTCGCGCTCGACGAGTCCGAGGCGGGGGACCGGCTCGAGCAGGGCGCGCTGCTGGAGAGCCTGGGTGCGACGATCCGCCTGGGCGCGGGCAGCACTGCCGAGCTCCCCGAGGACGTGGACCTGGTCGTCACCTCACCCGGGTGGTCACCCGCCGCACCCCTGCTCGCGCAGGCGGCGGAGCGCGGGGTCCCGATCTGGGGCGAGGTGGAGCTGGCCTGGCGGCTGCGCGACCCGGAGAGACCCGCACCCTGGCTGGCCGTGACAGGCACCAACGGCAAGACCACGACGGTGCAGATGCTCGAGGCCATGCTCCTCGCGGGCGGCCTGCGCACGGTCGCCTGCGGCAACGTCGGGCTGCCGATCGTCGAGGCCGTGATGGACCCCGAGCCGTACGACGTCCTGGCGGTCGAGCTCTCCAGCTTCCAGCTGCACTGGACCTCGTCGATGCGGGCCGAGTCGGCGGCGGTGCTCAACGTCGCCGAGGACCACCTCGACTGGTACGCCGGACCCGACGGCATGGCCGCCTACGCCGCCGACAAGGGCCGCATCTACACCGGCGTCGAGCGGGCGTGCGTCTACAACGTCGCCGACCCCGTCACCGAGGACCTCGTCCGCGAGGCCGAGGTGACCGACGGAGCCCGGGCGATCGGGTTCACCCTCGGCACCCCGTCCGTCGGGATGGTCGGCCTGGTCGACGACGTGCTCGCCGACCGCGCCTTCGTCGAGGACCGCCAGACCTCCGCCGCCGAGCTGTGCACCCTCGACGACCTGGCGACGACGGCACCCCACTACGTCGCCAACGCCCTGGCCGCAGCGGCGCTGGCTCGCTCCCACGGCGTCCCGGCAGCCGCGATCCAGCAGGCGCTGCGCGCGTTCCGCCCCGACGGCCACCGGATCGCCGAGGTCGCGGTGGTCGACGAGGTGACCTGGATCGACGACTCCAAGGCCACCAACCCGCACGCGGCGCTGGCCTCGCTGCAGGCCTACGACCCGGTGGTCTGGGTCGCCGGTGGGCTGGCCAAGGGAGCGAGCTTCGACGACCTCGTCGTCTCGGTGCGCGAACGCCTGCGCGGCGTCGTGCTCCTCGGCCGCGACGCGCCGGTGATCCGCGAGGCGCTTTCGCGACACGCGCCCGATGTGCCCGTGATCGAAGTGGCCTCCGGAGAGACTGCAGGGGCAGGACTGATGGACCGCGTCGTCGCCGGGGCAGCGACGCTGGCACGCCCGGGTGACACCGTGCTGCTGGCTCCGGGATGCGCATCCATGGACCTGTTCGCCAACTACGGCGCACGCGGCGACGCCTTCGCCGAGGCCGTGCACCGGAGGCAGGCGGAGGACGGATAGGCAGCAGGGCACCACGGCGGCGGGCGACGAGGAGGACCAGTGAGCGTCACCAGCGACACCCGCCGACAGGCGCAACCCACCTCGGGTGTCGCGGGATGGCTCGCCTCGATGCGGGCCACGATGGAGCGCCCGCTGACGTCCTACTACCTGCTGCTCGGAGCCACGACGATGCTCCTGGCGATCGGCCTGATGATGGTGCTGAGCGCGTCGAGCGTCTACTCCTACCGCGTGCACGACAACAGCTACTACATCTTCCTCAAGCAGCTCACCTGGGTGGCGATCGGGCTGCCGGCCGCCTGGGCCGCCAGCCGGATGAACCGCAAGGTGCTACGGATGCTGGCCTGGCCCGCCGTGCTCGTGGCGGTCGTGCTGCTCGCCCTCACCCAGACCAGCCTCGGCTTCGCCGTCAACGGCAACCGCAACTGGCTCGCGTTCGGGCCGCTGACGGTGCAGCCCTCCGAGATCGCCAAGCTCTCGATCATCTTGTGGGCGGCCGACGTCTACGCCAAGAAGGAGCGGTTGCTCGACAGCCCCTGGCACGCCCTCATCCCGGTCGCGCCCGTCGTCACGATGATCTCGATGCTGGTCGTCTTCCAGCACGACCTGGGCACCGCGCTGGTCCTCTTCGCCATCCTGCTCGGCCTGCTCTGGGTGGTCGGCGTGCCTGCCCGGCTCTTCGGCCTGGCGTTCTCGATCGTCGCCGTCGTGGCGTTCTACCTCGCGGCCTCCAACGCCGAGCGGCGTACCCGTCTGACCAGCTTCATCGACCCGTTCAAGGACTTCCAGGGGGCCGGCTGGCAGGCGGGCCACGGCCTGCTGGGGATGTCGAGCGGCGGCATCCTCGGCAAGGGTCTCTCCGCGAGCCAGCAGAAGTGGGGCAACCTGCCCGAGGCGCACACCGACTTCATCTTCGCCGTGCTCGGTGAGGAGCTCGGGCTCGTCGGCACCCTGCTCGTGCTGGCCCTGTTCGGCGCGATCGCGTTCGCCGCCATCCGGCTCGCGATCAACACCGCCGACCCGTTCGTGCGCTACGTGACCGCCGGTGTCACGATCTGGCTGATGGCCCAGATGATCATCAACATCGGCATGGTGCTCGCCCTGCTCCCCGTCATCGGCATCCCGCTGCCGCTCGTCTCCTACGGCGGGTCCGCCCTGGTGCCGTCGATGGTCGCGCTCGGCCTGCTCGTGGGGTTCGCGCGCGCCGAGCCGGAGGCCGCCGCCGCCCTGCAGGACCGTCGCGGCGAGCGCAAGGGCGCCGGCAAGTCGGCCAGGAAGGGCGACGGCCCCAAGAAGAGCAACCGCTCGCGCGGACCGGCCGCCATCTCTGCGGGCAGCGCGCGCGGCTGGGTCCGCTCGAGGCGCGGTTGATGGGACACACCTCGGCGCCGCAGCGGGTCCTCCTGGCCGGCGGTGGCACGGCTGGCCACACCTCGCCCCTGCTCGCCACCGCCGACGCCCTGCGCCGACGCGACCCCGACATCGAGATCACCGCCCTGGGCACGGCCCGCGGGCTCGAGACCCGCGTCGTCCCGGAAGCGGGCTACCCCCTCGAGCTGATCCCGCCCGTGCCGCTCCCGCGCCGGCTCAACGCCGACCTGGTGCGCACCCCCGGGCGCCTGCGCGGGGCGATGAAGGCGGCGCTGGAGGTGCTCGACCGGGTGCAGCCTGACGTCGTGGTGGGCTTCGGCGGCTACGTGTCCGTGCCCGCCTACCTCGCGGCACGCAAGCGCAAGCTGCCCCTCGTCGTCCACGAGGGCAACGCGCTTCCCGGCATCGCCAACAAGCTGGGGGCGAGGTTCACCTCGCACGTCGCGACGAGCTTTCCGGACACCGACCTGCCGCACGCGCACTACATCGGGCTGCCGATCCGGCGGATGATCAGCACCCTGGACCGGACGGCGCTGCGCGAGCAGGCGCGGGCAGGCTTCGGGCTCGACCCCGACCGTCCGACGCTGCTGGTCACCGGGGGCTCCCAGGGCGCCCGGAGGCTGAACCAGTCGGTCGCGGCCGCGGCCCCGGCCTTCGCCGCTGCCGGTGTGCAGGTGCTGCACATCGTCGGCCCGTCGGGTGAAGCGAGCCCAGAGGTCACGATCGGCGGTCCGGCGTACGTCACGGTGCCGTTCGTCAGCCGGATGGACCTCGCGTACGCCGCCGCCGACGCCGTCCTGTGCCGTGCCGGCAGCAACACCGTCACCGAGGTCTCCGGCGTGGGTCTGCCGGCGATCTACGTCCCGCTCCCGATCGGCAACGGCGAGCAGGCCCTGAACGCCCGGCCCGTCGTCGACGCGGGCGGAGGACTGCTGGTCGCCGACGCCGCGCTGACCCCCGAGTGGGTCGCGGCGACCGTCCCCGACCTGCTCACCGACGCGCCCCGGCTCGCAGCGATGTCCGCAGCCGCCGCGCACCTCATCCCGCTCGATGCCGACGACAAGCTCGCCGAGATGATCCTGGACGCACGCTCCCTCCCGGCGCGGGGGGCGGGCCGATGAGGGTCCCCGTCCCCGACGTGCTCCTGCCCGCGGACCAGCTCGGCACCGTGCACTTCATCGGCATCGGTGGCGCCGGTCTCTCCGGCATCGCCCGGATCATGCTCGCCCGCGGCATGAGCGTGTCCGGCAGCGACGCCAAGGAGTCACGCACCCTCGACGCACTGCGTGCGCTGGGGGCCACCTGCCACGTCGGGCACGACGCCTCCCACCTCGGGGACGCCGACTCCGTGGTGATCTCCACGGCCGTGCGTGAGGACAACCCGGAGGTCGTCGAGGCACTGCGTCGCGGTCTGCGCCTGCTCCCGCGATCCGCCGCCCTGGAGTCGGTGATGCAGGGGCGCACGGTCGTCGCCGTCGCCGGCACGCACGGCAAGACCACCACCACCTCGCTGCTGACGGTGGCGTTGCAGCACTGCGGGGCCGACCCGTCCTTCGCCATCGGCGGCGAGCTCAACGAGACCGGGTCCAACGCCCACGACGGCAGCGGTGACCTCTTCGTCGCGGAGGCCGACGAGAGCGACGGTGCCTTCCTCGTCTACTCGCCGTACGCCGCGCTCGTCACCAACGTGGAGGCCGACCACCTCGACAACTGGGGCACCGAGGAGGCCTACCGCGCTGCCTTCGACACGTTCCTCGACCGGCTCGAGCCCGACGGGTTCCTCGTGGTGTGCGCGGACGACCCCGGTGCGGACGACCTCGGTCGCACCGCCGTGGAGCGTGGGCGCACCGTCGTCCGCGTGGGGGAGCGGGCCGATGCCGAGGTGCGGGCCGAGGGGGTGCGCTTCCGGGGCGCGACCTCGACGTTCACGGTGGTCGACCGGGGGCGGCGCCTCGGCGAGGTGACCCTGCAGATCCCCGGACGTCACTACGTCCTCGACGCGCTCGCGGCGCTGGCCTGCGGGCTGCGGCTGGGCTTCGGCTTCCCGGAGCTGGCCCGCGGACTCGGCGCCTTCAGCGGCACCCGGCGCCGGATGGAGCTCAAGGGCCAGGCCGGCGGGGTCCGGGTCTACGACAGCTACGCCCACCACCCCAACGAGATCGCCGGGGACCTCCAGGCGGCGAGGTCGATCGCCGGCGAGGGTCGGATCGTGGTCGCGTTCCAGCCGCACATGGTCTCCCGCACGCGGATCTTCGGGCACGACATGGGCGTGGCCCTCGGTGCCGCCGACGAGGTCGTCGTGATGGACGTGTACGTCGCTCGCGAGGACCCCGAGCCGGGTGTCAGCGGTGCGCTCGTGGCGGACGCCGTACCCCTCGCGCGCGAGCACGTGGTCTTCGAGCCCTCCTGGTCGGCCACGGCGACGCACCTGGCCGACCGGGCCCGTCCGGGGGACGTGGTGCTCACCCTCGGCGCGGGCGACGTGACCCTGCTCGGCCCCGAGGTGCTCGAGCTGCTCGAGGAACGAGGTGTGCCCGATGTCGATGCTTGACCGCAGGTCGCGCAAGGATGCTCGCGGGGACACCGCGAAGGTCCCCGACTCGGCAGGTCCCGACGAGGAGACCGTCCGGATCGCCCGCAAGGACTTCCGCCGACGCCGTCACGCCGGCAGGTGGCGGGTGGCCCGCTACGTGCTGCTGGCCCTGCTGCTCGTGGGAGCCGTCGCCGGGGCGGTGTGGGTGGTGTACTTCTCCAGCTACGTGACCCTGCGCTCGGTGGCGGTCAGCGGGAACCCGACGCTCTCGGAGATGCGGGTGGAGCGGGCCGCCGACGTGCCGACGGGCACGCCGCTCGTCCGGCTCGACCTCGGATCCATCCGCACACGCGTGGAGGCGATCCCGGCGGTCAAGAGCGCCGAGGTGTCCCGCGACTGGCCGCACGGGGTGCGCATCGCGGTCACCGAGCGAACGCCCATCGCCGTGGTCGACCAGGGCGAGGGACTGCGGGCGCTGGACGCCGAGGGCGTGCTGTTCGGCAGCTACGCCACCCAGCCGAAGCGGCTGCCGCTGGTGAAGACCGATGCCGGAACCTCGGAGGAGGCCCTCGTCGAGGCGGGACGCGTCGTGGGCGCGCTGCCGCCCAGGATCGCGCACCGGGTCGACGCGGTGCAGGTCGCCAGCGTCGACGACATCCAGCTGGTCTTCGGCAACGGTCGCCGGGTCCTGTGGGGGAGCGCGGAGAGCTCCGACCAGAAGGCAGAGGTGCTCGCCGTCCTGCTCAAGCGCCCCGGCAACCAGATCGACGTCACCGTGCCCGGCCGCCCCACCACCCGCTGACCACGCGCGAGCCGAAGCCCGCCGACGTCGCGCCTGAAAGCCAGAACGACGCCTGGCGGAAATTCTTTTCTGCTCGTGTCGCCCGCGTGTTGCCCGGGTCCGGCGAGCCGGTCCACCTACTTTGGTCTCACAACCTCAGGTTGACATAACGTTAACCCTCTACTTCAAGGTTAGGGTTTCCGGGGTCAGCAGGAGGACTTCCCCAGGCACATCCGAGAGTCGTCCCGCAGCCGGGTGGGGCGACGTACAAAGTGAGAGGCACCGCCGTGGCAGCACCCCAGAACTACCTGGCCGTGATCAAGGTCGTGGGTATTGGTGGAGGTGGAGTCAACGCCGTCAACCGGATGATCGAAGTCGGGCTGAAGGGCGTCGAGTTCATCGCCATCAACACAGATGCACAGGCCCTGTTGATGAGTGACGCCGATGTCAAGCTCGACATCGGCCGTGAGCTGACCCGTGGACTCGGTGCCGGAGCGAACCCCGACGTGGGGGCGCAGGCGGCCGACGACCACTCGGACGAGATCGAAGAGGTGCTCAAGGGCGCCGACATGGTCTTCGTCACCGCCGGCGAGGGTGGTGGCACCGGCACCGGTGGCGCGCCCGTCGTCGCCAAGATCGCCCGGTCGCTGGGCGCCCTGACGATCGGTGTGGTCACCCGCCCGTTCGCCTTCGAGGGCCGCCGTCGCGCGACCTCCGCGGAGGAGGGCATCGCCTCCCTGCGCGAGGAGGTCGACACCCTGATCGTGATCCCGAACGACAAGCTGCTGATGATCTCCGATCGCAACGTCAGCATGCTCGACGCCTTCAAGCAGGCCGACCAGGTGCTGCTGCAGGGTGTCTCCGGCATCACCGACCTGATCACCACGCCCGGCCTGATCAACCTCGACTTCGCCGACGTGAAGTCGGTGATGTCCAACGCCGGTTCGGCGCTGATGGGCATCGGCTCGGCCCGCGGCGAGAACCGCGCGGTCGAGGCGGCCGAGCTGGCCGTGTCCAGCCCGCTGCTCGAGGAGTCCATCGACGGCGCCCAGGGCGTGCTGCTCTCGATCGCCGGCGGTTCCGACCTCGGGCTCTTCGAGATCAACGAGGCGGCGGCGATGGTCTCCGACGCGGTCCACCAGGACGCGAACATCATCTTCGGTGCCACCATCGACGACGCCCTCGGCGACGAGGTCCGCGTCACGGTGATCGCAGCAGGCTTCGAGGGTGGACGTCCCAAGCGTCGCGACGAGGGTCACGGGCTGCGCCCGCGTCCCCAGGAGTCGCCGAAGCCGCAGACCCAGGAGGAGACCCGCGCAGCAGCCCGGGCCCTCGCCGAGCAGCGTCGGGCCGCCGAGCAGCCGGCAGCGGCGCCTCGCCGCGAGCCGGTCACCGTCGGGGCCCAGGCCGGGTCGCAGCGTTCCCTCGGTGGCCAGCAGGGTTCGGCGCCGCAGCGTCCCGCGCCCTCGCAGCCGAGCTTCGACGACGACGACCTCGACATCCCCGACTTCCTGAAGTAGGGACTGCTCCACCGAGGTGTACTCCCACCGCAGCAGCACCGGCCCCGTCGACCTGGCGTTCACCGACAGGTACGACGGGGTCAGTGCTGTCCCCTTCGACACCCTCAACCTGGCCCTCGTGGGGGAGGACGACCCCACCTCCACCGCCCGCAACGTCGCGTTGCTGCTCGAGGACTTCGCCCCCGGTGCGGCCCTGGCCGACATGGAGCAGGTGCACGGCGCGACCGTGCACACCGCCGGTGGTCCGCGCGGGCAGTGCGACGCCCTGGTCTCGGACCGGAGCGACCTGGTGCTGATGGTCCGGGTCGCGGACTGCGTGCCCGTGCTCCTGGCCGACAGCGCAGCCGGCGTGATCGGGGCCGCGCACGCCGGGCGCAACGGCGTGAGCACAGGCGTCGTCGAGGCGTGCGTGCGCGAGATGCGCAGCCTCGGTGCCGGGCGGGTCAGCGCGTGGATCGGCCCGCACGTGTGCGGCTCCTGCTACGAGGTGCCGGCGCAGCTGCAGGACGAGGTGACGGCGGTCGAGCCCGCGACCATGTCCACCACGTCCTGGGGCACCCCCGCGCTCGACCTGGGCGCCGGGGTCAGGGCGCAGCTGGAGCGGCTCGGGGTCGAGGTCCACGACGTCTCGCGCTGCACGCTCGAGTCGCAGGACCTCTACTCCCACCGACGTGACGGGGTCCGCGCCGGTAGGTTCGCCGGCGTGATCAGGAGACGCCCGTGAGTGCCGACCGACGCGCCGAGATCGCGACGAACCTCGCCACCGTGCGCGGACGCATCGACGCCGCGTGCGCCGCGGCCGGCCGGGGCGCGGCCGAGGTCACCCTGGTCGTGGTCACGAAGTTCTTCCCCGCCTCCGACGTGCGCCTGCTGTCGGAGCTGGGCGTCCGTCAGGTCGGCGAGAACCGTCACCAGGAGGCGGTCGAGAAGGCCGCCGAGTGTGCCGACCTCGCCCTGTCCTGGCACTTCATCGGGGCACTGCAGAGCAACAAGGCAGCTGCCGTCGCGGCGTACGCCGACGTGGTGCACTCGCTCGACCGGGCCAAGCTGGTCAGCGGCCTCGGCCGAGGGGCACGTGGAGCGCGGCCGCGACCTCGAGGTCCTCGTCCAGGTGAGCCTCGACCCACCCGATGCCGCCGGACGATCGGGTGCGCCGGTCGAGCAGGTGCCGGCCCTGGTGGACCGGATCCTGGAGGCCGACGGCCTGGTGCTCCGCGGAGTGATGGGGGTCGCGCCCCTCGACGGCGACGCCGGGCAGGCGTTCGCCACCCTGGCCGAGACGGCGGCCGCTGTGCGGGCTGTCGCACCCTCGGCCACGTGGGTCTCGGCGGGCATGAGCGGTGACCTCGAGCAGGCCGTCGAACACGGCGCGACACACCTGCGGATCGGCTCGGCGGTCCTCGGTCCGAGGCCACCGGTCAAGTAGGGTCCGAAGTGCCGCAGAAAGCAGACGCAAGCGGCGAGAAAGCGCCACGAGAGCAGAGGAAAACAACTGATGAGCGCGATGCGGAAGATGGGCGTCTACCTCGGCCTGCTCGAGGACGCTGACGGCGACTACGCCGACCCCGAGGCCGAGTTCGACGAGCCCGCGCGGCGCTCCGAACCCCGTGCCGAGCGCGAGCCCGCCCGTCCGGTCGCCAACCTGGCCGAGCGTCGTCGCCCGGTGTCGGCCCACGAGACACCCGCGGCTCGCGCCGCGACCACGGTCGCCCCGATGTCCAGGATCACCACGCTGCACCCGCGCACCTACAACGAGGCACGGGTCATCGGCGAGAACTTCCGCGACGGGGTCCCCGTGATCATGAACCTCTCCGAGATGGACGACACCGACGCCAAGCGCCTGGTCGACTTCGCCGCCGGACTGGTCTTCTCGGTGCGCGGCACGATCGAGCGGGTCACCAACAAGGTCTTCCTGCTCTCACCGGCCAACGTCTCGGTCGCTGCGGAGGACAAGCAGCGGATCGCCGAGGGCGGCTTCTTCAACCAGAGTTGACCACGCTGCCCCGCGTTGGGGTCCACCTCCTAGGCTCACCCTCGTGAGAACCGTCGGGTACGTCATCGAGCTGGTCCTCCAGATCTTCATCTTGCTGCTGTTCGTGCGCCTGATCGTGGACTGGATCCAGATCTTCGCGCGCTCGTGGTCCCCGCACGGTCCGGTGCTGGTCGTCCTCGAAGGCGTCTACACCGCCACGGACCCGCCCGTGAAGGCGCTGCGCAGGCTGATACCGCCGCTGCGGCTGGGCGGGATGGCGATCGATCTCAGCTTCGTCGCGCTGCTGGTGATCTGCTGGATCCTGCTGAAGATCAACGCCGTGATCTTCTTCGGCTAGCGCCCGGGCCGCCTGCGCCCCGACGTGGGTGCCACTCTCCGCCGGCGAACCGTTATCGTTTCGGGCGCTGGACGTTTCCGACACAAGAGGATCAGGTGAAGTCATGCCGCTGACGCCCGAGGACGTGAGCAACAAGCGTTTTACCCCGGTGCGCCTCCGCGAGGGCTACGACATGGGCGAGGTCGACCAGTTCCTCGACGAGGTCGAGGCCGAGCTCGAGCGGCTGCTCAAGGAGAACGACGACCTGCGCACCAAGCTCACCTCGTCGCACGGCGCCGACGCCGTTGACGAGGTGACCGCTGCGCAGAAGACGCCCGAAGCAGCGCCGGTGAAGGACGCCGACAAGGACGACCAGAAGCCCGAGGCCGCGCCGGCCGACAAGCCGGCCGAGGTCCAGGACGTTGCCGTCGCGACGCCGACCCCGGCCCGCGAGGAGCTCAAGGTCGTCACCCCGGCCGAGGCCTCCTCGGCCGCCCTGCGCCTGCTGGAGCTCGCCACCCGCAACGCCGACGAGGTCGAGCGGATGGCCAAGGACGACGCCGAGAAGCTGCTCAGCGACGCCCGCGCCGAGGCGGAGCGGCTGGAGACCGAGAGCAAGGCCACCACCGACCGTCTCGAGCAGGAGGCGCGCGAGCGTGCGCAGATGCTGGACTCCGAGACCGAGTCCAAGCGGTCCGAGGCACTCGGCGAGATCGAGCGGCAGAAGGCAGCCCTCGACGGTGAGGTCGAGAACCTGCGTGCCTTCGAGCGCGAGTACCGCAGCAGGCTCAAGACCTACTTCAGCCAGCAGCTCCAGGCCCTCGACGGCAACGGTGAGGGCGGGGAGCTGCCAGGAGACGGCGGCCAGGGGCCGCGTCTCACCTCGGTCCCCGAGGACCAGGGCCACGAGGGGAACGAGCACCCCGACAGCGAGTGACGCGCCGGGTCGGCCTCAGACCCGCTGGACGCTGAACGCCAGCCCGAGGTCGGCGTCGGCCTGGTCGAGTCCGCCGGCGCTGTCGGCCTGGATGATGTCGGTGGCCAGCACCTCGCGGGAGATCAGCTCGCGGTGCTCGCGGACGGCCTCGGCCATCTCGCCTGCGGCGTGCCACCGGAGCGTGATCCGGTCCGAGACCTCGAAGCCGCTCGACTTGCGGGCCTCCTGGACCATCCGGACCACCTCACGGGCCTGGCCGGCGCGCCGCAGCTCCGGGGTCAGCTCGAGGTCCAGGGCCACCGTCTCGCCCTGCTCGTTGACCACCGACCACCCCTCGCGTGGTCGCTCGGAGACGATCACCTCGTCGGGCAGCACCTCGACCGGCTGCCCGTCGAGCTCGACGAATGCTCGCCCGTCGGCCGCCAGGGCGGCCGAGAGCGTGCTGGCGTCGGCAGCCGCGATCGCCGCGGCGACCCGTGGGGTGTCCTTGGCGAACCGCTTGCCCAGGGCCCGGAAGTTGCCCTTCGCGCTGTGGTCGACCAGGTCCGCCCCCGCGGCGGACAACGGCTCCAGGTCGCCGATGTTGAGCTCCTCGGCGACCTCGCGGCGCAGCTCCTCGCTGAGCCGGTCGTGGGCGGCGGTCGCGACCAGCGCACGTCGCAGCGGCTGACGGGTCCGCACCTTCGCGTCGGCCCGGGCCGCCCGGCCGAGCTCGACGAGCCGTCGGGCCAGCCTCATCTGCTCCATCAGGTCGTCGTCCACGAGGCTGTCGTCGACGCGCGGCCAGCGCGCGAGGTGCACCGACTCGGGCACGTCGTCGGAGGTGCTCGCGAACATGTCGCGCCACACCCGCTCGGTGATGAACGGGGTGAGTGGCGCCAGGGCCAGCGTGACGACGTACAGGCACTCGTGCAGGGTCGCCAACGCCGACGGGTCGCCGGCCCAGAAGCGGCGACGCGAGCGGCGGACGTACCAGTTGGACAGGTCGTCGACGTACGCCGAGAGCAGCGATCCGGCGCGCTGGGTGTCGAAGGCCTCCATCGCCGCGGTCACCTCGATGACCGTCCGGTGCGCTCCGGAGAGCGCCCAGCGGTCCAGCGCCGGCCGGTCGGCGACCTCGGGGGCAGGGTCGCCGGGAGCCCAGTCGGACGTGCCTGCGTAGAGCACCTGGAAGGCGACGGTGTTCCAGTAGGTCAGCAGGACCTTGCGGACCGTCTCCTGGATCGTGTTGTGCCCGACCCGTCGCGCGGCCCACGGCGATCCGCCGGCCGCCATGAACCAGCGCACGGCGTCGGCCCCGTGCTCGTCCATGAGCGGGATCGGCTCGAGGATGTTGCCGAGGTGCTTGGACATCTTGCGGCCGTCCTCGGCCAGGATGTGGCCCAGGCACAGCACGTTCTTGAACGACGACTCGTCGAAGACCAGCGTCCCGATGGCCATCAGCGTGTAGAACCACCCGCGCGTCTGGTCGATGGCCTCGCAGATGAAGTCGGCCGGGTAGGCCTGCTCGAGCATCGCGGCCGAGCCCTCGACGTGCGGGTAGCCCCACTGCGCGAAGGGCATCGACCCGGAGTCGAACCACGCGTCGATCACCTCGGGCACCCGGCGTGCCTGCTGGCCGCAGGGCGCGGACTCGTCGCCATGTGGGCGCACCGGGCAGTCGAAGACCACGTCGTCCACGAAGGGGCGGTGCGGGTCGAGCGCGGACTGGTCGGTGCCGGTCAGCTCGGAGAGCTCCGCGCGCGAGCCGATGCAGGTCTGGTGGCCCTCCGCGCAGACCCAGATCGGCAGCGGCGTGCCCCAGTAGCGGGTGCGTGACAGCGCCCAGTCGATGTTGTTCTCGAGCCAGTCGCCGTAGCGACCGTGCTTGATCGTGTCCGGGAACCAGTTGGTCTTCTCGTTCTCGCGGAGCAGCGCGTCCTTGATCTGGGTGGTGCGGACGTACCACGAGGGCTGGGCGTAGTACATCAGTGCGGTGTGGCACCGCCAGCAGTGCGGATAGCTGTGCTCGTAGGGGACGTGGCGGAACATCAGGCCGCGCGACTCCAGGTCGCGGACCAGGTCCGCGTCGGCGTGCTTGAAGAACTGGCCCCCGACGAGCGGGATGTCGTCGGCGAAGTGGCCGTCGGACCGGACGGGTACGACGACCGGCAGCCCGTAGGCCCGGCAGACCGTCATGTCGTCCTCGCCGAAGGCAGGGGACTGGTGCACCAGGCCGGTGCCGTCCTCGGTGGTGACGTAGTCGGCCAGCACGACGAGGTGCGGGGCGGTGCCGCCGTCCTCGACCGGCGGGAACTGCACCAGCTCGAACGGCCGCTGGTAGGTCCAGCGCTCCATCTCCGAGCCGAGGACCGAGCCGGTGACGGTCCAGCCCTCACCCAGCGCCGCGCCCACCAGCTGCTCGGCGACGACCAGGGTCTCGGTGCCGTCCGTGGCCCGGACGTAGGTGACGTCGGGACGCACGGCGACCGCGGTGTTGGACACGAGCGTCCAGGGCGTGGTCGTCCAGACCAGCAACGAGGCCTTCTCGGCGCCGTCACCGCCGGCCCAGGGGCCGGAGGTCAGCGGGAAGCGGACGTAGACGCTGGGGTCGGTGACCGTCTCGTAGCCCTGGGACACCTCGTGGTCGGAGAGACCGGTCTCGTCGCGGGGACAGTACGGCGCGACGCGGTAGTCCTGGACGAGCAGGCCCTTGCCGTGGATCTGCTGGAGCGCCCACCACACCGACTCGACGTACTCGGCGTCCATCGTGCGGTAGGGCTGGCGCATGTCGATCCAGCAGCCCATCCGGTCGGTCATCTGCTCCCAGAGGTCGACATGGCGCTGCACCGACTCGCGGCAGCGGGCGTTGAACTCCGCGATCCCGAAGGCCTCGATGTCGGCCTTGCCGGTGAACCCGAGCTCCTTCTCCACGGCGAGCTCGACGGGCAGGCCGTGGCAGTCCCAGCCGCCCTTGCGGTTGACCTGGTAGCCCTGCATGGTGCGGAACCGCGGGAAGACGTCCTTGAACGTGCGCGACTCGATGTGGTGGGTGCCGGGGCGGCCGTTGGCGGTCGGCGGACCCTCGTAGAACGTCCAGGTGCCGGCGCCCTCGTTACGGGCGACCGACTTCTCGAAGATCCGCTGCTCGTGCCAGAAGTCCAGCACCTCGCGCTCGAGCGCGGGCAGCTCGACCTGGGGCGGGACGGGGCGGTAGGAGGTCCGGCCTGACGGCCGAACGGGGGAGGTCGCGTCGCTCACTGCGGTCCTTCGTCTACAACGTGGTGACGAAGGGACGAGGATCGGCGTACGCCGTTCCCCGCGGTACCACCCTCCTTGGCCGACGATGACGCTGTCGACCCACTTCCTGGGTGACCCGGTTGGGTCCACCGCTACCGGTTCTAGTCCGCAGGGCCCGGGGACCCTGCGTTTCTTCCGGCGACTCCGGGCTGATGTTCTCCGGCTGTCGTGCCGCTGGGCTCACACCGTCCCCAGCTCGCTCGTGGCCGTGCAGTCGGGTACTGGTCCCCTCCACGTCGTGCGGTGGGTCAAGTGTGCCAGAACTGTGGGAGAGTGCTCCGGGATGGCGGGTTGAAGGGGCTCGGCGCGCCACATATCCTCGCGCCAGCACGTCCGGCGCGCTCGTTCCCGTCACCCGATAGAGGTCCCCAGACCATGGCATCAGCCAGCAAGAAGTCCTTGGTCAGTCGCGCAGGTGCGGCGGCTCGCAAGGTCGTGTCCAGTGGTTCGACGAAGAAGGCCGCGGTGAAGAAGGCTGCACCGGCCTCCAAGGCGCCCTCGAAGAAGGCACCTGCGGCCAAGGCTCCGGCCACCAAGGCGGCCGCCAAGAAGGCTCCGGCGAAGAAGACCGCGCCCGCCCGGAAGGCAGTGGCGAAGAAGTCCCCCGCCACCAAGGCGCCCTCGAAGAAGGCACCGGCCACCAAGGTCGCCGCCACGAAGGCCCCGGCGAAGAAGACCCCGGCGACGAAGGCCCCTGCAAAGAAGACCCCGGCGAAGAAGGCCGCGGTCACGAAGTCGGCGGCGACGCGAGCCACCGCCAAGAAGACTGCTGCCGTCACGAGGGCTCCGGCGACCAAGAAGGCCGCGACGAAGGCCCCGGCGAAGAAGGCGCCGGCGAAGAAGGCAGCCTCGGCGGCCAAGCTGGTCGTGCTCGAGGTCGAGGACCCCTGGACCAAGCAGGAGCTCGCCCAGGTCCGCAAGCAGCTCAACGACGACGTCGCGCGGCTGATCTCCGAGCTCTCCGACGTCGAGGGTGACCTCGCGGGCATGATCGAGAACTCGGGAGAGGGCGCCGGCCACGACCAGGCCGACGTCGGGTCCGCGTCGTTCGAGCGCGACCAGGAGATGGTCATCGTCAACAACGCCCGCGACATGCTGGTCCAGTCGCAGCACGCGCTCGAGCGGATCGCCGACGGAAGCTACGGACAGTGCGAGATCTGCGGCAACCCCATCGGCAAGAACCGGTTGATGGCGTTCCCGCGGGCCACGCTGTGCCTGAGCTGCAAGCAGCGCGAGGAGCGTCGCTGAGCACGAGCGAGACCTCCGGAGACCCAGGGGCCGGCGCGGCGCACAGGCGTGAGGGTCGGCGCTCGGGAACGTCGGCCACGATGCTCGCCTTCGGAGTCGCGGCGGTGGCGCTCGTCGTCGACCAGGTGAGCAAGCACCTCGCGGTCCGCGAGCTCACCGGGAAGGCTCCGGTCGACGTGGTCGGTTCGTTCCTGCAGCTGCGCCTGCTGCGCAACCCGGGGGCCGCCTTCAGCGCCGGCGAGTCCTTCACCCCGGTGATCTCGGTGATTGCCATCGTCGCGACCTGCGTCATCGTCTACTTCGCGTTCCGGGTGCGCCACCGGGGCTGGGCCGTGGCGCTCGGGCTGCTCCTCGCCGGGGTGCTCGGCAACCTGCTCGACCGGATGTTCCGGGCGCCCGGACCGTTCCGTGGTCACGTGGTCGACTTCTTCGCGCTGCCCAACTGGCCGGTGTTCAACGTGGCCGACATCTGCATCGACACGGCCGGACTGCTGTTCGTGGTGCTGGTCCTGCGGGGCGTCCGTCTCGACGGCAGCCGCCACGAGACCGCGGCCGGACCGGACGAGGGGAAGCGGGGTCGTGATGAGTGAGACCGACGACCGCAGCCTGCAGGTGCCCGACGGCCTGGGGGGTGAGCGGGTCGACGTGGGTCTGGCCCGGATGTTCGGGATCTCGCGCAGCCGGGCTGCCGAGCTGCTGGCGCAGGACCTCGTGCAGCTGGACGGCCGCCCGGCGGCGAAGTCCGACCGGCTGCTGCCCGGGGCGCAGCTCGACGTCACCTTCCCGCGGGTGGCGGACCCTCTCGAGGTGGTCGAGGAGCTCGTCGACGGGCTCACGATCATCCACGACGACGACGACATCGTGGTGGTCGACAAGCCTGTCGGGGTCGCCGTGCACCCGTCCATGGGGTGGACCGGACCGACCGTGGTCGGTCACCTCCGTGGTGCCGGCTACCGGATCTCCACCAGTGGCGCCCCCGAGCGGCGCGGCATCGTGCAGCGCCTGGACGTCGGCACGTCCGGGGTGATGGTGATCGCGAAGAGCGAGCACGCCTACTCCGTGCTCAAGGACGCGTTCCGCCACCGCCGCGTCGAGAAGACCTACCACGCGCTCGTCCAGGGCCATCCCGATCCGCTGGAGGGCACGATCGACGCCCCCATCGGTCGGCACACCACCTCGGACTGGCGGTTCGCGGTCACCGAGGACGGCAAGCACAGCGTCACCCACTACGAGACCCTCGAGGCACACCGGTTCGCGAGCCTGCTGACGGTGCGCCTGGAGACCGGCCGGACCCACCAGATCCGGGTACACATGGCCGCGCTCAAGCACCCGTGCGTCGGGGACCTGACGTACGGCGCGGACCCGACCCTCGCCACCAGGCTGGGGCTGGAGCGACAGTGGCTGCACGCCGTGAAGCTCGGCTTCGAGCACCCGGGCACCGGGGAGCAGGTCGAGTACGAGTCGTCCTACCCCGAGGACCTCGCCAGTGCCCTGGAAGTCATCCGCGATGCCGATTGAGATGACCCCTGGGGACGGGCAGGGTGACGTCGTGCTGCGGGTGGCCGAGCCCGAGGACCTCGGCGCCGTCCACGAGGTCTTCCTCGCGGCCAGTGCCGGTCCGGGACAGCCGGCCGAGGGTCGTACGCCGGAGCAGGTCCGCGACTGGGTCGACTCGCTCCTCGACGATCCGGGTGAGCTCTGGCTGGCGGTCAGCGACGCCGACCCGACACCGGAGGTGCTCGGCTTCGTGCTCCTCCGCGGGTCGTGGGTCAACCTGATCTTCGTGCACCCCGGGCGTCCCGCCAGGGGCGTCGGCGCGGCACTGATGGACCTGGTCAAGGGCCTGCGTCCCGGTGGCTTCGGGCTGCGGGTGCACCAGGCCAACAGCCGGGCTCGCGCGTTCTACGGCCGGCACGGCCTCGTCGAGCTGGAGAGCACCGACGGCACCAGCTACCACGACGCGACGCCCGACCTGCAGATGGCGTGGCTGGGCTCCGACCCGCTGGCCTACCTCCGCGGACGGATCGACGCGGTGGACGACGAGCTCGCCGTGCTGCTGGCGCGGCGGACCGCGCTCACCGGGGCGGTGCAGGACCACAAGGCCGCCACCGGCGGGGAGGGCGGCGAGCGCGGCCGCGACGCCGCGCGCGAGGCGGAGATCGTGGACCGGATGGCCCGCCACGTCCCGGGGCTCGGCCCGGACCAGATCGCCCGGGTGATGCACACCGTGATCGAGGAGAGCCTCGCCGCCTGGGAGCAGGACCGCGGCCAGGTCTAACCGGTGTTGCGCATTCCCGCCGCGATGCCGTTGATGGTGAGCAGCAGCGCCCGCTCGAGCATCGGGTCGTCCTCGCCGTTGCGGCGCCGGGCCAGCAGCTGCACCTGGAGGTGGTGCAGCGGCTCGAGGTAGTTGTCGCGGATCTCCAGCGTGGTGCGCAGGATCGGGTCGCGGTCGAGCAGCTGGGAGTCGCCGGTCACGGCCAGCACCTGCTCGACGGTGAGCTCGAACTCGGCGCGGATGTCGTCGAGCAGGTGTCGCAGCTCCTCGGGCACGAGGGCCTCGACGTAGCGTGACGCGATGTCGAGGTCGGTCTTCACCAGCGTCATCGAGACGTTGTCGAGGAACGTCCGGAAGAACGGCCAGCCGGCGTACATCTCGCGCAGGTCCGCGGACTGGTCCTGCACCGCCTTGAGGCCCGTGCCCACGCCGTACCAGCCCGGGACGATCTGGCGCGACTGGGTCCAGCCGAAGACCCACGGGATCGCCCGCAGGTCCTCGATGCCGGCGCCGGAGTCCGGTCGCCGGGCCGGACGTGAGCCGATGTGCAGGGCGCCGAGCAGGTCGACCGGCGTCGAGGCCAGGAA
This sequence comes from uncultured Actinomycetota bacterium, assembly GCA_963797525.1. Lineage (GTDB taxonomy): Bacteria > Actinomycetota > Actinomycetes > Propionibacteriales > Nocardioidaceae > Marmoricola. Next base: position 728,148 of record CAWCPT010000014.1, on the reverse strand, counting down.
GTACTCCGGCAGGCCGGGCTGCTCCACCAGGCCGCGGTAGGCCGTGTGCGCGTTCTGGGAGACCGCGTCCATCAGCCCGTCCCAGCGCTCGGCGTCCTCGGGGCTGCGGCGGTCCTTGCGGTGCAGCAGGCTCGCCTCGACCGTGGCGGCCAGGGTGAGCTCGAGGTTCTGCCGAGCGAGCACGGGCAGGGCGTACTTGTCGCTGATCACCTCGCCCTGCTCGGTGATCTTCACCTCGCCGTCGACGGTGCCGTAGGGCAGCGCCATGATCGCGTCGTACGTCGGACCGCCACCGCGCCCGACGGATCCGCCGCGGCCGTGGAAGAAGCGCAGTCGGATGCCGTGGCGGCGGGCCACGTCGCGAGCCCGTCGCTGGGCGCGCTGGATCTGCCACTGCGAGGGGGCGATGCCGCCGGCCTTGTTGGAGTCGGAGTAGCCGAGCATCACCTCCTGCACGTCGTCGAGCACCGAGAGCAGGCGGCGGTAGGACTCGTCGGCGAAGAGCGCCTCGAGGATCTCGTCGGCCTTCTCCAGCTCCTCGACGGTCTCGAGCAGCGGCACGAAACCGATCCGGGCGGTGCCTCCTACCAGGTCGACCAGGCCGGCCTCGCGAGCCAGGACCACCGCCGCGAGCACGTCGTCGGCGTGCTGGGTCATCGAGATGATGTAGCTCTCGACCGTGCGAGGTCCCAGGGTGTCCAGGGCCCAGCCGATCGTGGCGAAGGTGTCCGTCGTGACCGTGCCGCTCTCGTCGAGGGGGAGCGGTCGGGTGGACAGCGGGCGTCCGCCGGCGAGCTCGGTGCTGAGCACCTTCATCCGGGCCTCGCGGTCCAGCTCGGCGTAGGGCTGGCCGAGGCCGCCGGAGCCCTCGGGCAACCGGTCGAGCAGCTGTCCCACGGCGTGGTGGTGCTTGGCGGCGTGCTCACGCACGTCGAGCGTGGCGAGGGTCAGCCCGGTGGCCGCCACCGTGCGGACCAGCCGCTCCAGCTCGCCGCCCGCGAGGATCTCGCCCTGGTGCTCGAGGACCGACCGGTGCAGCAGCAGCAGGTCCTCGAGCAGCTCGGTGTCGTCGCGGTAGTCGCGACCGGAACGGTGGGAGCGGCCCGACGTGATCCTGTCCTCGGTGAGCTGCAGCCGGACGTGCACGCAGGTCAGGAACAGCCGGTAGGGCTCCTCGGCGTTGAGCCGGCGGTAGCGGGGCTCGACCTCGGGCAGGCCGGGGAGCAGCTCGTGCAGCCGGTCGGTCAGGTCCGTGGAGACGGTGGAGAGACGTTCGCTGACCGAGAGGTCACGGCGCAGCCGGTTGACCTGGGCGGAGAGCAGGCGGACTCCGTGCACGGCCTGGAGCTCGAGCACCTCGCGGGTGGTCTGCGGGGTGACGTTGGGGTTGCCGTCGCGGTCGCCGCCGATCCAGGTGCCGAACCGCAGCGGCCGCACCTCGGGCGCCAGGTCGACGCCGATGGCCTTCAGCTGGTCGCGCAGCTCGTCGAGCACGTCGGGGAGTGCGGCGTCCGCCAGGCCCTCGAGGTAGTAGATGCCGTTGCGCGCCTCGTCGACGGGCTGCGGCGGCTCCACCCGGATCTCGTCGGTGCGCCACAGCATCTCGACGGCCTCCTCGAGCCGACGGGTCCGCCGCGGGGTCTCGGGCTGCTCCAGCAGGGAGGCGACCTCGCGCATCTTGTCGATGGTCGAGCGACGGGCCACCTCGGTGGGGTGCGCGGTGAACACCGGCCGGACGGCGATCTGCGGCATCTCGGCCGCGATGGTCTCCACCTCGACACCGGCCTCCTGCACGCGCACCAGGGCGTCGTGCAGCCAGCCGCTGCCGCCGCCCTGCTCCTCGTGGGCCCGCAGCAGCGAGCGACCGCGGTGCACCTGCTCGGTGACGTTCGCCAGGTGGAAGTACGACGTGAACGCCCGCGCCAGCTTGGTGATCGTCTCCAGGTCGAGGTCGGGCAGCTCCTCGAGCGAGTCGTCCTTCGCCCGGGCGCGAACCCGTTCGACGAGGTCGAGGAGCTCCGGGCCCTCGGCCCGGCTCAGGGTGGTGCCCAGGAGCGAGGTGACCTCGCGGACGTCGCGTCGCAGTGCGGCTGCCGGCGTACCGTTCTTTGGATCGTTCACATGAGCATTATCGACGGATCAGCGGCCGCCCCGTCACCCCTCTGTCTGAATCGTCACAAGACCGTGTGCTCGGTGGCGCCGCGGGGCATCGTGGACAGATGAGCCGGACGTCCGCGCGTGCGGCTGATGCGGATCGGTCTGGTCGCGTCCGTGCTGCTGACCGGGGTCGCCGCCGTGGCCCCCGACTTCACCAGCCTCGTGGTCCTGCGCACCCTCTCGGGGCTGGCGCTCGCGGCGGTCGTGGGTGTCGCGATGGGACACGTCGGGGCCGAGGTGCATCCCGCCGGGCTCGGGTCGGCCATGGGCCTCTACGTGGCGGGCAACTCGCTCGGCGGGGTGGCCGGGCGGCTGCTGACCGCGGGCGTCGCCGACCTGGCCTCCTGGCGCTGGGGGTTCGCCGCGCTCGCCGTCGCCGGCGCTCTGGTGACTGCCGGCTTCTGGCGGCTGCTGCCTGCGTCGGTGACGGACCCGGGAATCGGACCGTGGGAGCGGACCGGCGAGCGTGCCGGCGGCGTACGCGTGCTGCTGCGCCGTCCCGCGATGCTGGCGCTCGTCACCGTGCCGTTCGCGCTGATGGGCGGCTTCGTCGCGGTCTACAACTACCTCGGCTACCGGCTCTCGGCCGCGCCGTTCGACCTGGCACCGGCCGTGATCGGCCTGGTGTTCCTGTCCTACCTCGCGGGCACGGCCACCTCCGCAGTCGCCGGGCGCGCGGTCGACCGCGTGGGACGGCCCCCGGTGCTGGTCGTCTCGGTCCTCGTCATGGGCGCGGGTCTGGCCCTGACCCTGCCGGACCGGCTGCCTCTGGTGATCGCCGGTCTCGTGGTCCTGACCGGTGGGTTCTTCGCGGCGCACGCCACCGCGAGCGGCTGGGCCCCGGTCGTGGCTGCGCCGTTCGGGACCGAGGGGAGTGCGCTCTACGTGACGGCGTACTACGCGGGCTCCAGCGTCTTCGGCCTGGCGATCGGCGGCGCCTGGACCGCCTACGGGTGGGCCGGGGTGGTGGTCTCCGTGGGGGCCCTCGCGACCGTCGCGCTCGTGGCCGGACTGGTGGTGGCCGTGTGCCTGAGGGGGAGCGCGAGAGGGGCCCTGAAACGGCGCCCGTGTCCTGTCAGGGACGCCTGTCACACTGACGTACGCTGAACCCTCTTCCCCGCACGACCAGGCCACGAACGTGGCGCAGGTGAACGCCTGCGAGCACCTCGGGCCTGTGCTGAAGACGGGTGTCCACTCAGAGCTCCGGGAAGGGCTGATCGCGCTCCATGTCGGGCAACTCCGCTGGCCGGGACGGGTTCGTCCACCTCCACGTGCACACCGAGTACTCCATGCTCGACGGCGCCGCCCGCCTCGGAGACATGTTCGAGCGCACCGCCGAGCTCGGCATGGACGCGATCGCGATGACCGACCACGGCAACGTGTTCGGCGCCTACGACTTCTGGTCCAAGGCCAAGGCGGCCGGGGTCAAGCCGATCATCGGCATCGAGGCCTACGCCACGCCCAACACCTCGCGCTTCGACAAGAAGCGGGTGCGGTGGAACGACGGCGGCGACGACGACGTGTCCGGCTCCGGCGCCTACACCCACATGACGATGTGGGCCGAGAACACCAAGGGCATGCACAACCTGTTCCGGCTCTCCTCGCGCGCCTCGATGGAGGGCTTCTTCTACCAGCCCCGGATCGACCGCGAGCTGCTGACGGAGTACGCCGACGGACTGATCGCCACGACCGGCTGCCCGTCCGGCGAGGTCCAGACCTGGCTGCGCATCGGCGACTACGAGAAGGCCCGCGAGGCGGCCGGCGACTTCCAGGCGATCCTCGGCAAGGACAACTACTTCCTCGAGCTGATGGACCACGGGCTCGACATCGAGACCCGCGTCCGCGACGGCCTGCTGCGCCTGAGCAAGGACCTCGGCATCCCGCCGCGTCGCGACCAACGACTCGCACTACGTCCACCAGAAGGACGCCCCGTCCCACGAGCACCTGCTCTGCGTCAGCTCGGGCAGCGTGATGAGCGACCCGAAGCGGTTCCGGTTCAACGGCGACGGCTACTACATCAAGTCGCCGGCCGAGATGCGCGAGCTCTGGGGCGTGCGCAACGGCCTGCCCGAGGCGTGCGACAACACCCTGCTGATCGCCGAGCGCTGCGACGTCGAGTTCACCGAGGGCAACGGCACCTACATGCCCCGGTTCCCCTGCCCCGAGGGCGAGGACGAGAACTCCTGGATGGTCAAGGAGGTCGAGAAGGGGCTGCGCTTCCGCTACCCCGAGGGCATCCCCGACGACGTGCGCAAGCAGGCCGACTTCGAGGTCGACGTGATCACCCGGATGGGTTTCCCGGGCTACTTCCTGGTCGTGGCCGACTTCATCAACTGGGCCAAGGACAACGGCATCCGGGTCGGCCCGGGGCGTGGCTCCGGTGCGGGCTCGATGGTCGCCTACGCGATGCGGATCACCGACCTCGACCCGCTCGTGCACGGCCTCATCTTCGAGCGCTTCCTCAACCCCGACCGCGTCTCGATGCCCGACTTCGACATCGACTTCGACGAGCGCCGTCGCGGCGAGGTGATCCGCTACGTCTCCGACAAGTACGGCGACGACCGCGTCTCGATGATCGTCACCTACGGCACCATCAAGGCCAAGCAGGCCGTCAAGGACTCCTCGCGCATCCTCGGCTACCCGTTCGCGATGGGTGACCGGATCACCAAGGCGATGCCCGCCTCGGTGATGGGCAAGGACGTGCCGCTCAAGGAGATCTTCGACCCGCAGCACAAGCGCTTCGGCGAGGGCGGCGAGTTCCGCACTCTCTACGACGGCGACCACGACGTGAAGACGGTCGTGGACACCGCGATCGGGCTCGAGGGCCTCAAGCGCCAGTGGGGCGTGCACGCGGCCGGCGTGATCATGTCCAGCGAGCCGCTGCTCGACGTGATCCCGGTGATGCGCCGCCCCGCCGACGGCGCCAAGATCACCCAGTTCGACTACCCGACCTGCGAGAAGCTCGGGCTGATCAAGATGGACTTCCTCGGGTTGCGCAACCTGACGGTCCTCGACGACGCGCTGATCAACATCGAGAACAACCGCGGCGAGAAGGTCGTCCTCGAGGACCTCGAGCTCACCGACCCGGCCACCTACCAGCTCCTCCAGAAGGGCGACACCCTCGGTGTCTTCCAGCTCGACGGCGGCCCGATGCGCGCCCTGCTGCGCAGCATGCAGCCGGACACGTTCGAGGACATCTCCGCGGTCGGTGCGCTCTACCGACCGGGCCCGATGGGTGCGGACTCCCACAACAAGTACGCCCGCCGCAAGACCGGTCGCGAGCCGGTCGAGGCGCTCCACCCCGAGCTCGCCGACGCGCTCCAGGAGGTGCTGGGGGAGACCTACGGGCTGATCGTCTACCAGGAGCAGGTGATGGCGATCGCCCAGCAGCTGGCCGGCTACACGCTCGGCCAGGCCGACCTGCTGCGCCGGGCGATGGGCAAGAAGAAGAAGGAGGAGCTGGACAAGCAGTTCGAGACCTTCTCCGGCGGCATGACCGAGCGGGGCTTCTCCTTCGGGGCGATCAAGGCCCTGTGGGACACGCTGCTGCCGTTCTCCGACTACGCGTTCAACAAGGCCCACTCCGCGGCGTACGGCCTGGTGTCCTACTGGACCGCCTACCTCAAGGCCAACTACCCGGCTGAGTACATGGCCGCGCTGCTGACGTCGGTGAAGGACGACAAGGACAAGATGGCGATCTACCTCAACGAGTGTCGCCGGATGAAGATCCACGTCCTCCCGCCCGACGTCAACGAGTCCGAGGCCAACTTCACCCCTGTCGGGACCGACATCCGCTTCGGGCTCACCGCGATCCGCAACGTCGGCTGGAACGTCGTGGAGCAGATCATCTCCACGCGTCGAGAGCTCGGCCGGTTCACCGACTTCGCCGACTTCATGGGCAAGGTGCCCGCGCAGGTCTGCAACAAGAGGCTGATCGAGTCGCTGATCAAGGCGGGCGCCTACGACGAGATGAAGCACGGCCGACGCGCGCTGTCCGCGGTGCACGAGCAGGCGGTCGACCAGTACGTCGACATCAAGCGCAACGAGGCCATCGGGCAGGACTCGCTGTTCGGCGGGCTCGACGACGACGACGGCGGCTTCGGGGTCAGCGTCGTGGTGCCTGACATCGCCGAGTGGGACAAGCAGACGCTGCTCGGCCACGAGCGCGAGATGTTCGGGCTCTACGTCTCCGACCACCCGCTGACCGGGCTCGAGCACGTCCTGGCCAGCGCCGCCGACTGCACCATCGGCCAGCTGGTCACCGACGAGGACCGTGGCGACGGCTCGCCAGCCACCATCTGCGGCCTGATCACCACGGTGACCCGCAAGATCACCAAGACCGGCAACGCCTGGGCGATCGTCACCGTCGAGGACCTCGAGGGTGCGATCGACGTGCTGTTCTTCCCCAGCGACTACCAGCTGGCCAGCACCCTCCTGCTCGAGGACACGGTGGTGACGGTGCAAGGGCGGCTCGACAAGAGCAAGGACCAGCCCGAGCTGCGCGGGCGCACCGTCTCGACCCCGGTGATGGACGACCGCGGCGTCGGGCCGATCGAGATCACGATGCCCTCCACCCGCTGCACCCCGCCGGTGGTGGAGAAGCTCAAGGAGGTGCTGCGGACGCACCCCGGCACGACCGAGGTCCGGCTCCGGCTGGTCACGCGTGGCGGCACCCGTGTGCTCCGCCTCGACGACCGGCTCCGGGTGGCCGCCTCGCCCGCGCTCTACGGCGACCTGAAGCACCTGCTCGGTCCGGGGTGCCTCGGATGAGCAGTCCCGTACCGCCACCGCCCGCTCACGAGGCGACGTACCCGCCCGCCACCCACGCCGAGTCCGGCTCGGGACGCGGCGGCGGCCCGGGGCCGGTGCTCCTCGACGTCCTCGTCGTCGCGGTCTGGTTCGCCGTCGCCGGAGTCCTCGGCGCTGTCCTGTGGTGGCAGCTGAGCGACCTCCCGCAGGTCACCAAGTCGGGCAGCTCCGCGACCTTGAGCCCCGAGGAGCTGACCAAGCAGGTCAGCGCCGACGGCTGGTACTTCGTGATCGCTGCGGTCGGCGGTCTGGTCAGCGGGATCGCACTGCTCGTCTGGCGGCGTCGTGACCCGCTGGTGATGGTGGTGCTCGTGGTCCTGGGGGCGGGGCTGGCGGCGTGGCTGATGCTGCGGGTCGGCCTGGCGCTCGGGCCGGAGAAGGAGGTCACCGCACTCAAGGGAGCCGCGGACGGAACCCAGGTCTCCGAGCAGCTCAGGCTGCGCGCGCCAGGGATCGCCTGGGTCTGGCCGCTGTCCGCCTCCTTCGGCGCCCTGGTCTACCTCTGGGTGCTCAGGAAGCCGGGCGACGACACCGCCTGAGGCGGTAACCTGCCGGTTCTCGCACGGCACTGGGAGAGAGATGTCCGACCACACGTCCGAGCTGCCGGCCATGCAGCCGCCACCGCCACCACCCGCCGCGCAGGCTCGGTGTGGTCCCGATCGTCGCGACCGTGCTCGCCGTCGTGCTGGTGCTCGCCGGTGGCGTCGTGCTGTGGCGCACGCTGGCCGCGAGCGGACCTCGCCCGGCCGAGGTGCTGCCGGCCGCGACGTTCGCGCTGGTCACGGTGGACCTCGACCCCTCGGCGGGACAGAAGGTCGAGGCCATCAAGACCCTGCGCAAGCTCCCGAGCTGGAACGAGCGCACCGGGGTGCGCCCCGACTCCGACCTGGTCAAGGTCCTCTTCGAGCGCGCGCAGAAGGAGGGCTTCTGCCCGAAGCTCGACTACGACCAGGACGTGAAGCCCTGGGTCGGTCAGCGGGCAGGAGTCGGCGGTGTGCTCGTCGAGGACGAGCCCGTGCCCGTGTTCGCGGTGCAGGTCAAGGACACCGGCAAGGCGAAGGACGCCTTCGGTGACGTGGTGAAGTGCGCCGACGCGGGCACGGACATCGGCTGGACCGTCACCGACGACTACCTCGTGGTCAGCGACTCGACGAACCACGCCGAGGCGATCGCTGCGGCAGGGCAGAAGGCCCCGCTCTCGGACGACGCGGCGTACCAGAAGTGGACCGACGAGGCGGGCGGCGACGGCATCGCCAACGCCTACGTCGCTCGGTCCGCCGCCACGGTGCTGAAGAAGGAGCTCAAGTCCGGGCTGGGCGGGCTGGTGCCGGGTGTGGGCCTCGGCCTCCCCGGCGAGCTGACCGAGCAGCCCTCGGGGGCCGGTGCCTCGGCGCCGTACCGGCCCACGCCCAGGACCGCGGACGACCCGGGAGCGGCCGTCGACCAGGCGGTGGAGGCCTTCCGCGGTGCTGCTGCCGTGCTGCGGTTCGCCGACGGGGGACTCGAGCTCTCGATGGCCAGCGGGGGGACGAAGCAGGCCGGTCAGGCCTCGCTCGGCCACCACGTCAACAACCTGCCGAAGGACACCGCAGCGGTGCTCGCCCTCGCGGTGCCGGACTCGGCGTTCGACGCCCTGGACTCGAGTGCCGGCAAGGCGCTCACCGGGCTGATCGGACAGGCATCGGGACTCGACATCCCCGAGGACCTGAAGACCCTGCTCGGCGACTCGCTGAGCGTCTCGCTCGGCGGGGACGCCCCGTCGGACCTGTCGTCGGTCTCGGGGCCCCAGGACCTGTCCCTGGGCCTGCTCGTGGACGGCGATGCCCAGGCGATCGAGAAGGTGGTGGCCAAGGTCGAGGCCCGCACCGGCCGCACGCTCGCCGACCTGCCGGCGACGCTGACGTCGAAGGACGGCAAGGTCGCGCTCGCCTCCACCCCGGAGTACGCCGAACAGCTGCTCGGCAACGGGGCGCTCGGGGACGACGAGGACTTCAAGGACGCCGTCCCGCACGCGGACGACGCACTGGCGCTCGCCTACGTCAGCTTCGACAACGAGTGGATCGACGCCCTGCAGGACCTGGCGAAGGACGAGGACGACCCCGATGCCAAGGAGGCGGCGGCCAACCTGGCCGCCCTGCGTGCCTTCGGCGCGAGTGCCTGGACCGACGGTGACACCGGCCATGCGCTGGTCCGGCTGACGCTGAAGTAGCACCAGCCGAGGCAAGCTGCCCCGGTTGGGTACCCGAGGGGATGACCAGCTCCTCACCCTCGAACCCGCATTGCGGGCTGCTCGTCATCGGAAGCGGACCTGCCGGCGTCAGCGCCGCGGCGGCGTACGTCGAGGCCGGTGGACCAGGACCGGTGTGCCTTGTTTCTGCGGACGTCGACGAGCCCTACCAGCGTCCGCCGCTCTCGAAGGCTGTCCTGACGGGGGAGGAGGCTCCGGAGGTCACGCCGATCCTCGAGGACGAGAACGCGCTCGACTCCGTCGACGTCCGGCTGCACACGAGCGTGGAGCGGGTGGACCTGCACGCCAAGCGGGTCGTCACCGAAGGAGGAGACCTCCTGGGCTACGACCGCCTCGTGGTCGCCACGGGGTCAGAGCCCGTAGCGCTTCCCGGGGTGGCCCCGGGGGCCGATGTCTTCCTCCTGCGCAGCCTCGACCACGGACGCAGGCTGGCCGCCGCCGCGGGACGCGCACGCTCAGCCGTGGTGGTCGGATCCGGGTTCATCGGTTGCGAGGCCGCCGCCTCGCTGGCCGGAAGGGGCGTCGCCACGACTCTCGTCACCCCGGAGGCCACCCCACAGGCGGCACGCCTCGGCGCCTGGGCCGGTGGCCAGATCGCGGGCTGGCTGCGCGACGCAGGGGTCGAGCTGCACATGGGATCCGGGGTCGAGCGGGTCACCTCGCCGCGGCGAGTGCAGCTCGACGACGGGTGCGTGCTCGAGCCTGACCTGGTGCTGGCCGCCGTCGGCGTCGAGCAGGTTCGACCGCTCCTTGAGTCGTCGGGGCTCCGGCTGGAGGACGGGCGCGTGGCTGTCGACGACGAGCTCCTGACCAGCGACCCGCACGTGTGGGCTGCCGGTGACGTCGCCCTGGCCCACCACGGTGTGGCCGGCCGCGCGCTCTCGGTCGAGCACTGGGGTGATGCCATGACGATGGGGGAGCTCGCCGGACGGAACGCCGCGTGTGCCGGCCCTGACGGAGCCGGCGAAGCCGCGCAGTGGTCCGACCCGCCCGGTTTCTGGAGCGAGATCGGTGACCACACGCTGAAGTACTCGGCCTGGGGCGACGGCCACGAGACCGTCGAGGTCGTCGAGCACGGGGAGGGTGCCTTCACGGTCTGGTACGCCGACGCCGCCGGTGAGCTCGTCGGGGTGCTGACCCACGACCGGGACGATGACTACGAACGTGGCGGCGAGCTGCTCTCCCGCCGGGCGACCCTGGCCGAGGCTCAGGGGCGCCCGATCTGAGCCACCCGCGCCTCCAGCAGCGCCACGAGGTCGGCGGGCGCGAGCCCGAGGTCGAGGCCGCGCTTGCCGCCGCTGACGTAGACGGACCGGAGCGACCTCGCCGAGTCGTCCAGCACCGTGGGCAGCCGCTTCTTCTGGCCGAGCGGGGAGATCCCGCCCACGACGTACCCCGTGGTCCGCTCGGCGACCGCCGGGTCTGCCATCCGGGCGCGCTTGCCGCCGACGGCGCTCGCCAGCGCCTTGAGGTCGAGCTGGCCGGAGACCGGGACGATCGCGACGACCAGGCGTCCGTCGACCTCGGCGAGCAGGGTCTTGAAGACGGCGGCCGGGTCGAGGCCGAGCTGCTCGGCCGCCTCGAGGCCGTAGGACGGGGCAGCCGGGTCGTGGCTGTAGTGGTGCTGGGTGAAGTCGACCCCGGCTCGTTCGAGCGCCACCGTGGCCGGCGTCCCGCCGGCGTTGCGCCGGGTCATCAGGGGGAGACCATCAGTTCGGCGACCAGCGGGTCCGCGCCACCTCGGTCGCGGGCAACGACGGCAGCGCCCGCATCGCGCGCATCTCCTCGTGCAGGGTGCGCCGCAGCATCCCCAGCCGGGTCACGGCGCTGTCGGCCTCCAGCAGCGCCTGGCGCTGGGGGAGGGTGAGCAGGCAGGTGCTCGCCAGCGCGTAGGAGAGGTACGCCGGGTCGGCCGGCATGTCACCGGCGAGCACGGGACCGCCCCGCAGCTCGGAGAGCTGCAGCCGGTAGGTCTCGAAGGTGCTCAGCGCCCGCTCCGCCTCGGCCACCGCCTCGGGCTCGTCGGTGTCCGGCAGCAGCTCGACCTCTCCGGTCAGGTAGGCGCCGGCGTTGTCGAAGTCGAGCACGCGCAGGCGCTGGCGACCGATCACCTCGATGTCGAACCGGCCGTCGTCGTAGGGCTCCACCTCGGTGAGCTGGACCAGCGTCCCGACGCGGTGCGCCGACTGCATGCCGAAGTCGCCCACCTCGTAGCCCTCGCGGATGGCGATCACCCCGAAGACCCGGTCGAAGACGCTCTCGATGCCGACCAGGTCCCGCACCAGGGCCCGGTAGCGCTCCTCGAAGATGTGCAGCGGAGTGACCACACCCGGGAACACCACTGAGTTGAGCGGGAACAGCGGGACCTGCGTCACAGGCTCAACCTAGCCGCCGGGATCGCCCAGCGGTGACCGGCGCGCGTCCGGTGGCGAAGAGGCCGCTTGCACAAACCTCAACAGTGTGTTGAGGTATTTGTATAGTTACTTCGACAGAGCGTTGAAGAACTCGTCGCAGTGCAGCAGGGCGCGTGACACCGAGGACCAGGGAGCACCAGCGATGTCAGCAATTCTGTTCGGTTCGATCAGCACCTTGGCCGACACCTCCGAGCTGCAGCGGAGAGCGTTCAACGAGGCGTTCCAGGCCCATGGTCTCGACTGGCGCTGGGACCGCGCCGACTACGTCACCCTCCTGGAGAAGAGCGGTGGCAAGGACCGGATCGCGGCGTACGCCGAGTCGCTCGGCCAGCAGGTCGACGTCGACGCGATCCACCAGACCAAGTCGGAGATCTTCCAGAACACGCTCGCGACCACCGAGCTCACGCCGCGGCCCGGGGTCGTGGACACGATGCAGGCCGCACGTCGCGACGGGGTGAAGCTGGCCCTGGTGACCTCGACCTCGGAGACGAACGTCGAGTCGTTGCTCGCCGGTCTCCGTTCGAGCATCGACCGGCACGCGTTCGAGGCGGTCCTGACCGCCGCGGAGGTCGAGCAGCCCAAGCCTGACCGGGCTGTCTACGACCTCGCCCTGGAGCGACTGGACGAAGCGGCGGGCGACTGCGTCGCGATCGAGGACAACCTCGGCGGAGTCGAGTCGGCGACGGCAGCAGGCGTGAGCGTGGTCGCGTTCCCCAACGAGAACACGGCCGACCACTCGTTCGAGCATGCCGCGAGCCGCGTGGAGAAGTTGGAGTTCACCGAGCTGCGCAGCGTGATCAGCCACCGCTGAGCAGCCAGCGTCCCCCGGACCCCAGACGAGCAGCCTGAGCCAGCGAGTGAAACGAGTACCCAGCATGTCCAGCGTGAACGCCACCCTCCGTGCGACCGAGTCCGCCTTCCACGTGGAGGGCCTGGAGCGCATTGACTTCAGCCTGCTCTACGCGCGCGGGGTCTTCTCGATCGACAACCACGAGCTCGTGGACACCTACCGGTCCTACGGACGGTGCCTGATGGTGATCGACGACGTGGTGCACGACCTGCACGGTGAACGCATCGAGGCCTACTTCGCGCACCACCACATCGAGCTGACCGTGTTCCGGGTCAGGATCGGCGAGAAGGCGAAGACGCTGCGGACGGTCGAGCAGATCGTGGACGCCTTCGCCGACTTCGGCCTGCTGCGCAAGGAGCCGGTGCTCGTCGTGGGGGGCGGTCTGACGACCGACGTGGCCGGGTTCGCGTGCGCGTCGTACAAGCGCAGCACGAACTACATCCGGATCCCCACCACCCTGATCGGGCTGATCGACGCCAGTGTGTCGATCAAGGTCGCGGTCAACCACGGCAAGCACAAGAACCGGCTCGGTGCCTACCACGCCTCCCAGAAGGTGCTGCTCGACTTCTCCCTGCTCGCGACCCTGCCGGAGGACCAGGTCCGCAACGGCATGGCCGAGCTCGTCAAGATCGCCGTCGTCGCCAACGCCGGGATCTTCGACCTGCTGGAGAAGTACGGCGAGGACCTGCTGCGCACCCGGTTCGGACATCTCGACGGGGACGAGCAGCTGCTCGAGGTGGCCGACACCCTCACCCACGACGCGATCAGGACGATGCTGACCCTCGAGGTGCCCAACCTGCACGAGCTCGACCTCGACCGGGTGATCGCCTACGGCCACACGTGGAGCCCCACCCTGGAGCTCGCGCCGGACCAGCCGTTCTTCCACGGCCACGCGATCGCGGTCGACATGGCGTTCTCAGCGACGATCGCCCAGCAGCGCGGCTACATCTCGGTGGTGGAGCGCGACCGCATCCTGGGCCTGATGAGCAGCATCGGTCTGGCCATCGACAGCCCGCACCTCACGTCGGAGCTGTTGAGGTCGGCCACCACCTCGATCCTGCAGACGCGCGACGGCCTGCTGCGCGCCGCCCTCCCGGCGCCGATCGGCAGGTGCGTGTTCGTCAGCGACCTGGGAACCGAGGAGCTGGACGCCGTGCTCTCGTTGCACCGCGAGCTCTGCAGCACCTACCCGCGCCACGGGGCCGGTGAGGACATGTTCACCGCCCTCGACGCCGGCTGAGGCCCCGATGAAGACCGTCTCGCCCGTCGGTGCGCCCCGTCCGGTCACGCCCCTGGCCATCCTCGCCGACCGGCTCGTCTGGATCCGCGACCGGATGGAGTCGTCGGGCGGTGCCGACACGGCGGTGGTGGCCGAGGTCCGGAAGGCCGCCGAGCTGGCGGCGGGGCTGGATCCCTACACGAGTCGCCTGTCATCGCCCGCTTCGCCGGCGCTGCGTGCCCTGGCTGAGCGCACCGCGCAGGAGGACTGGGCGAGCCGGGCCGGGTCCGGCCCCGCGACCGGGCTCGAGCAGGAGATGCTCTCCGGCCACGTCGAGGGCGCCATGCTCAGGCTGCTCGTGCGCGTGACCCGTGCCACCAGGGTGCTGGAGATCGGCATGTTCACGGGCTACTCCGCACTCGCGATGGCCGAGGCCCTGCCGGTGAACGGCCGGGTCGTCGCCTGCGAGGTCGACGAGTACGTCGCCCGGCTGGCCGAGGACTGCTTCGAGGCCTCGCCGGCGGCCGGGCGCATCTCGGTCAGGGTCGGGCCGGCGCTCGCGACTCTGAGGGAGCTGGCCACTGCGGGTGAGATGTTCGACCTGGTCTTCATCGATGCCGACAAGGCCGGCTACGCGGACTACTTCAGCACCTTGCTCGACGCCGACCTGCTCGCTCCCGGCGCGCTGCTCTGCGTCGACAACACCCTGATGCAGGGAGATCCGTGGCTCCCGGGCGCCTCGACCCCCAACGGAGTGGCGATCGCGGCCTTCAACGAGATGGTCGCCGCGGACCCCCGTGTCGAGCAGGTCCTGCTTCCCGTCCGCGACGGGTTGACCCTGATCCACCGGGTCGAGCCATGACCGGACGAGAATCGTTGCTGGCCCAGGCCCGGGACGCGTCGAGGACCGTGGGCACGCTGGCACTGCTGACGCTGGCCCTGCCGGTGAACGCCCTCGTGACCGCCGCCGCCCTGGTCGCGGGCACGGTCCGGCCCCAGGCCGCTCCGGTCGCTGCGGACCGCAGGACCATCCTGGTGAGCGGCGGAAAGATGACCAAGGCGCTGCAGCTGTGCCGCTCCTTCCACGCCGCCGGTCACCGGGTGCTGCTCGTCGAGTCCCCGAAGTACCGCCTCACCGGCCATCGCTTCTCGCGTTCGGTCGACGGCTTCCACACCGTGCCCGATCCGGATGACGAGGGCTACACCGCCGCGCTGCTGGCGATCGTCGAGCAGGAGGACGTGGACGTCTACGTGCCGGTGTGCAGCCCGGCGGCGAGCCTTCCCGACGCCCGCGCGAAGGAGGTGCTGTCGACGCGGTGCGAGGTCCTGCACCTCGACGCCGACGTGCTGGCGCGACTCGACGACAAGTTCGAGTTCTCCCGTGCTGCCGCGGCTCTTGGACTGCTGGTGCCGGAGACCCACCGGATCACCGACCCGCAGCAGGTCCTCGACTTCGACTTCGCACGGGGACGCTGGCCCTACATCCTGAAGAGCATCGCCTACGACCCGGTGCACCGGCTCGACCTCACCCACCTCCCGTTCGGGCCGGGCGACGAGATGGCGGCGTTCGTCGGGTCCTTGCCGATCTCGCCCGAGAACCCGTGGATCCTCCAGGAGTTCGTGGAGGGTGCGGAGTACTGCACGCACAGCACGGTCCGCGACGGACGGCTGCAGGTCTACTGCTGCTGCGAGTCCTCGGCGTCCCAGCTCAACTACGCGATGGTGGACCACCCTGCGATCCGCGACTGGGTCGAGCACTTCACGGGTGCCCTGCGCCTCACCGGCCAGGTCTCGTTCGACTTCATCGAGACCCGGGACGGTGCGGTCTACGCGATCGAGTGCAACCCGCGCACGCACTCCGCGATCACGATGCTCTACGACCACGCAGGAGTGGCTCCGGCGTACCTCGGCGACGGCGTCCAGGAGCAGGTGGTCGTGCCGACCCCGACCAGCCGACCGACGTACTGGATCTACCACGAGCTCTGGCGGCTGCTCACGGGCCCTGCGAGGGCGGCGCGGTGGCGAACGATCCGGGCCGGCAAGGACGCGATCTTCGACTGGCACGACCCGCGGCCGTTCCTGATGGTGCACCACGTCCAGATCCCGTGGCTGTTGCTTCAGAACCTGCGTCGGCGTGGCGCCTGGGTCCGGGTGGACTTCAACATCGGCAAGCTCGTCGAGCCGGCGGGTGACTGAGATGGCGCACTCCGGGGGCCGGCGGAGGTTGCGCGTCCTGCACCTCGTCGGTTCCGAGGTGAGCATCTTCATGGGCGACCTGTCCCGGCTGTACGCCGACGACTGCCTCCGGGCGACCGCGGACCCCGATCGCTACGACACCTTCGTGGCGTTCGTCAGTCCCGGTGGGCTGTGGCGGTTCCCGGGTGACCTCAGCGAGGAGTCGATCGAGGAGGCGGCACCCCTGTCGTTCGCGGACGCGGTCCGTGTGCTCGCCGGCCTCGACCTCGACGTGGTCGTCCCGCAGATGTTCTGCCTTCCCGGCATGACGACGTACCGCTCCCTGTTCGAGCTCCTCGGGGTGCCCTGCCTGGGCAACACGGCCGAGGTGATGGCCCTGGCCGCCGACAAGGCGCGGGCCAAGGCGGTCGTGGCCGGCGCCGGCGTCAGCGTCCCCGAGGGCGAGCTGCTGCTCGCGGGGGAGGAGCCCACCGTCCCGCTCCCGGCCGTCGTGAAGCCGGTCGACGCGGACAACTCCCTGGGTGTCGTGCTCGTGCGCCGGCCGGAGGAGTGGGGTGCGGCGTTGCGTACGGCCTTCGAGTACTCCGACCGGGTCCTCGTCGAGGAGTACGTCGAGCTCGGTCGCGAGGTGCGCTGCGGAGTGCTCGAGATCGACGGCGAGCTGGTCTGCCTGCCCCTGGAGGAGTACAGCGTCGACCCGGACACCAAGCCCATTCGTGGCTACGCGGACAAGCTGCGCCGCAGTCCGGGCGAGGGCCGGGGGACCGAGGGCGACCTGGCGCTGGTCGCCAAGGACGCCGAGCACGCCTGGATCGTGGACTCCACCGACCCCGTGACCGAGCGGGTCTGGGCTGCGGCGCGGGCCGGTCACCGGGCCCTGGGCTGTCGCGACTACAGCCTGTTCGACTTCCGCATCGACGAGGCGGGCAGGCCGTGGTTCCTGGAGGCGGGGCTGTACTGCTCGTTCGCCGAGAAGAGCGTGATCACGGTGATGGCGGAGGCGGCCGGCATCCCGCTCCCGACACTCTTCCGGACCAGCCTCGCGCAGGCGGCCGCGCGTCGATCCCGCGGGAGCGCTCCGTGAGGCACGCCGTGCGCGAGCCCGTCGGCGTGGAGGTCGAGGTCGACGTGCGTGAGGTCGGACGAGCAGAGGCGGTGGAGCTCGCGATCCTGCTGGCGAGGCACGGCGTCGCGGTGTTCCCCGGCCAGCAGGTCGACGACGCCGAGTTCGTGGGCTTCCTGCGTCGGTTCGGCGACCTGGCGTTCACGACGGGCGAGACGCCGGTCCCCGGCTTCCATGACCTCAACGTGATCACCAACAAGGGCCGCACGACACCACCGCGGAGCACGTTCCACGTCGACTCGAGCTACCTCCGGGTGCCACCGGCGTACACGGCGTTGCGTGCGGTGAGCATCCCGGCGAGGGGCGGCGAGACGCTGTTCACCAACCAGTACGCCGCGTTCGACGCGTTGCCGGACGAGGTCGTCACCCGACTCGACGGCCGCTCGATCACGCACGTGGTCACGGGCCTCGACCTCGGCGAGGACGAGGAGACGGAAGCCGACCACCCGGTCTTCCAGCAGCATCCGATCTCGGGTCGCACCGCGCTCTACCTCTCCACGCCGAAGCGCTGCGCTGCGGTGAGCGGGATGTCGCCGGCCGAGGGCGCGGAGACGGTGCGTGAGCTCTACGAGCACTCCACCCGGGCGGAGAACACGATGAGGCACGCGTGGTCCCCGGGTGACGTGGTGATGTGGGACAACCGGTGCGTGCTCCATCGCGCCGACCACTCCGACGTCGTCGGCGACCGGGTGATGCACCGCGGCATGGTGGCCGGGCCGGGCACCGACCTCGGGTCCACGAGGGAACAGCGGTCCAGAGGCCGCCGTCGCCCCACCTAGACTGGGCCGCATGATTCGCCGGATCGACCTACGGGGTGGCGCTGCCGGCGCCACCCCCGACTACCGCACCCTCGTGCCACGCGCCGACTTCGACGTCGAGGCCGCCCTGCACGTGGTGCGCCCGATCTGCGACGACGTCCGGGAGCGGGGCGTCGAGGCGGTCAAGGAGTACTCGCTGAAGTTCGACGGCGTCGAGCAGAGCCAGATCACCGTGCCGCGGCAGGCGCTGCGTGACGCGTTGGCGGCCCTCGACCCGGGCATCCGCGCGGGTCTCGAGGAGTCGGTCCGCCGGCTGCGGATCACCTGCGAGGCCGAGCTCGGCGGCGACACCGTCACCGACGTCGGGACGGGCGCCCGGGTCACCCAGCGGCTGATCCCGATGGACCGGGTCGGCCTCTACGTGCCCGGCGGCATCGCCCCGCTGGTCTCCAGCGTCGTGATGAACGTCGTGCCCGCGCAGGTCGCCGGCGTCGGCTCGATCGCGCTGACCAGCTCGCCCCAGAGCGACCACGGCGGGCTGCCGCACCCCACCATCCTGGCTGCCTGCGAGCTGCTCGGCATCGACGAGGTGTACGCCGTCGGCGGCGCTCAGGCCGTCGCTATGTTCGCGTACGGCGCGGGGGAGTGCCGCCCGGTCGACCTCGTCACCGGGCCGGGCAACATCTACACGGTCTCGGCCAAGCGGCTGCTCAAGGGCGTCGTCGGGATCGACTCGGAGGCCGGGCCCACCGAGATCGCGATCCTGGCCGACGACACCGCCGACGCGGCGTACGTCGCCGCCGACCTGGTCAGCCAGGCCGAGCACGACCCGATGGCCGCCTCGGTGCTGGTCACCGACTCGCTGCGGCTCGCCGACGACGTGGAGGTGGAGCTGGACAAGCAGGTCGCCGCGACCCGCCACGTCGAGCGGATCCGCACCGCGCTGACCGGACCGCAGTCGGGCATCGTGCTCGTCGACGACGTCGCGCAGGGCCTCGACGTGGTCAACGCCTACGCCGCGGAGCACCTCGAGATCCAGACCGCCGACTCCGCTGCCGATGCCGCGAAGGTGCGCAACGCGGGCGCGGTCTTCGTCGGCCCCTGGGCCCCGGTGTCCCTGGGCGACTACTGCGCCGGATCCAACCACGTGCTGCCCACGGCCGGCTGCGCGTGCCACTCCTCGGGCCTCTCCGTGCGTGCGTTCCTGCGCTCGGTGCACGTCGTCGAGTACTCCCGCGACGCGCTCACCGAGGTCGCCGGTCACGTCGAGACCCTGGCCGAGGCCGAGGACCTGCCCGGTCACGGAGCAGCGGTCGCCATCCGGTTCGGTCGTCGGTGAGCCATGCCTGCCGACAACCTGCAGTGGCCGCCACTGCGTGACGAGCTCCGCGGCGTCCAGCCGTACGGCGCACCCCAGCTCGACGTACCCGTCGCGCTGAACGTCAACGAGAACCCCTACCCGCCCTCGCGCGCGGTCGTCGACGACATCGCGGGTGCGGTGACGCTGGCCGCCTCGACGCTCAACCGCTACCCCGACCGCGAGTTCACCGAGCTCCGCAAGGGGCTGGCCTCCTATCTCGCGCAGGAGTCGGGCGTCGACCTGACGCCCGAGCAGCTGTGGGCGGCCAACGGCTCCAACGAGGTGATGCTGCAGATCCTGCAGGCCTTCGGCGGTCCCGGGCGTACGGCGATCTCGTTCGCGCCGACGTACTCGATGTATCCCGAGTACGCCCGCGACGCGATGACCACCTGGGTCGCCGGCCGTCGCCACGAGGACTTCAGCTTCGACCTCGACGAGGCGCGACGTCTGGTCGACGAGCACCGGCCGAGCGTGATCCTGCTCCCCTCGCCGAACAACCCCACCGGCACGGCGCTGCCGCACGACGTGATCGGCCGGCTCTGTGAGATGACGGACGGGGTCGTGGTCATCGACGAGGCGTACGCCGAGTTCCGCCGCGCGGGCACCCCGTCGGCCCTGGAGCTGCTCTCCGAGCACCGCAACCTGCTCGTCACCCGCACGATGAGCAAGGCGTTCGCGCTGGCCGGTGCCCGGCTCGGCTACCTGGCCGCCGCTCCGGAGATCTGCGACGCCCTGCGCGTCGTGCGACTGCCCTACCACCTCTCGGCGGTCACGCAGGCGGTCGCGAGCGCCGCCCTCAGGCACGCCGACGAGCTGCTCGGCAAGGTCGAGGAGCTGCGCGCGGAACGTGACCGCACGGTGGCGTGGCTGGTCGCGAAGGGCTTCGAGGTCGCGCCGAGTGACGCGAACTTCGTATTGTTCGGTCGGTTCGACGATCGTCAGGCACTCTGGCAGCGGCTCCTGGACCGCGGGGTGCTGATCCGGGTGACCGGCCCCGAGGGCTGGCTGCGGGTCTCGATCGGCACGGCAGCAGAGATGGCGGCGTTCGAGGACGCCCTGGAGCACGCACTGAAGGAGGAGGGGCCATGAGCAGGACCGCACGCATCGAGCGCCAGACCAAGGAGTCCAAGGTCCTGGTCGAGCTCGACCTCGACGGCTCGGGTCGCACCGACGTGTCCACCGGTGTCGGCTTCTACGACCACATGCTCACCGCCTTCGGCCGGCACGCGCTGTTCGACCTCACCGTGCAGACCGACGGCGACACCCACATCGACGCGCACCACACCGTGGAGGACACGGCGATCGTGCTCGGCGACGCGCTGCTCGAGGCCCTCGGCGACAAGTCCGGGATCCGTCGCTTCGGCGACTCGCTGGTGCCGCTCGACGAGGCGCTGGTGCAGTGCGCCGTCGACGTCTCCGGGCGCCCCTACTGCGTCCACGTGGGCGAGCCCGAGGGCCAGGAGTTCGTGAGCATCGGGGACGCGTACCTCGGCTCGCTGACCCGGCACGTCTTCGAGACGCTCGCGCACCACGCCCAGATCGCGCTGCACGTGCGCGTGCTCTCCGGTCGCGACCCGCACCACCTCGTCGAGTCGCAGTTCAAGGCAGTCGCCCGCGCGCTGCGTGACGCCGTGGCGTTCGACCCGCGGGAGACCGGTGTGCCCTCGACCAAGGGCTCACTCTGAGCGCCCCAGCCGTCACCGTCCTCGACTACGGGTCGGGCAACCTCCGCTCGGCGGTGCGCGCGCTCGAGCGGGCCGGCGCCGAGGTCACCCTCTCGGCCGACCGCGATGACGCCCAGCACGCCGACGGCCTGGTCGTGCCGGGAGTGGGCGCCTTCGCCGCGTGCATGGAGGGGCTCCGCCGGGTCAAGGGCCACGAGATCATCGGACGCCGGCTGGCCGGTGGGCGGCCCGTGCTCGGCATCTGCGTCGGCATGCAGATCCTCTTCGAGCACGGCGCGGAGCACGGCGTCACCACCGAGGGCTGCGGCGAGTGGCCGGGCACCGTCGAGCGGATCCAGGCGCCCGTCGTACCCCACATGGGGTGGAACACCGTGCAGGTGCCTGACGGCACGACGCTGTTCGCCGGCATCGAGGACGAGCGGTTCTACTTCGTGCACTCCTACGCCGTGCGCAGCTGGGAGCTGGTGACGACCGGGCAGACGCGCGCCCCGCTCGTCACCTGGGCCGAGCACGGGGGTGACCGGTTCGTCGCGGCGGTGGAGAACGGACCGCTCACGGCGACGCAGTTCCACCCCGAGAAGTCCGGCGACGCCGGCGCCCGGCTGCTCCGCAACTGGGTCGACGGCCTGAAGCGGTCGTGAGCCGACGATGAGCCGACGATGAGCCGACGATGAGCCGACGATGAGCCGACGATGAGCAAGGAACGCGCCCGACGCCGAGAGGCGCGGGAGAAGGAGGCGGCGATCGTGGCCGCCGCCCGGGCGGCGCAGGCCGAGAAGCGGGAGCGGCGCGAGGCGCGGAGCCGTGCCGTGCGGTCGCGCCTGCCCCGGAGCCCGAGGCGCCAGACCGGCATCCTGGCCCAGCGTCGCCGCCGCCAGACCGGTGCCACGATCGCGCTGGTCCTGGGCCTGAACGTGCTGGTCTGGGTGATCTTCCCGGACTGGCCCA
Organism: uncultured Actinomycetota bacterium; assembly: GCA_963797525.1. GTDB lineage: Bacteria > Actinomycetota > Actinomycetes > Propionibacteriales > Nocardioidaceae > Marmoricola. Next base: position 706,381 of record CAWCPT010000014.1, on the reverse strand, counting down.
CGCGCGTGATGGTGCTGCTGGTGAGCCTGCTCGCCGTCCCTGTCCTGCACACGATGATGTTCCGCCGATGACCGGAGGAAGACCCTTGTCCCCACACCTCGAGTCACAGCACCTCGAGCTGCTGCCCGCCGTCGACATCGCAGGCGGTCAGGCCGTGCAGCTCGTCCAGGGCGTCGCCGGCTCCGAGAAGCGCTTCGGTGACCCGGTCGAGGCGGCGCTGCGCTGGCAGCAGGCGGGTGCCGAGTGGATCCACCTCGTCGACCTCGACGCTGCCTTCGGTCGCGGCCACAACCGCGACCTGCTCGCCGACATCGCCGGCACCCTCGACATCGCCGTCGAGATGAGCGGCGGCATCCGCGACGACGACTCGCTCGCCTCCGCCCTGGCCGCCGGCTGTCGGCGGGTGAACATCGGCACGGCCGCGCTCGAGCAGCCGGAGTGGTGTGCCGCGGCGATCGCGTCGCACGGCGACCGGATCGCGATCGGGCTCGACGTACGCGGCCGCACGCTGGCCGCCCGCGGCTGGACCCGCGAGGGCGGCGACCTCTACGACGTGCTCACCCGCCTCGACTCCGAGGGGTGCGCCCGCTACGTGGTCACCGACGTCAACAAGGACGGGATGCTCCAGGGGCCGAACCTCGAGCTGTTGCGCGACGTCTGCGCGCAGACCGACCGCCCGGTCGTGGCCTCGGGCGGCATCACCGAGCTCGCCGACCTCGAGGCGCTGATGGGCCTCGTCCGGGACGGGGTCGAGGGCGCGATCATCGGGACGGCACTCTACGAGGACCGGTTCACGCTCACCGACGCGCTCGATCTCACCTGGCCCGGGAGGGCGCGCCCGTGAGCCTCGCCGTACGCGTGATCCCGTGCCTGGACGTCGACGCCGGTCGCGTGGTCAAGGGCGTCAACTTCCAGGAGCTCCGTGACGCGGGCGACCCGGTCGAGCTCGCCAAGGTGTACGACGCGGAGGGAGCCGACGAGCTGACCTTCCTGGACATCTCCGCCTCCCACCAGGGACGGACGACGACCATGGAGATCGTCTCGCGGACGGCCGAGCAGGTGTTCATCCCGCTGACCGTCGGCGGAGGAGTGACCTCCGTCGAGGACGTCGACCGGCTCCTGCGCGCCGGTGCTGACAAGGTCGCCGTCAACACGGCGGCCATCCGACGCCCGGAGCTGGTCGCGGAGATCGCCGACCGGTTCGGCAACCAGGTGCTGGTCCTGTCCGTCGACGCGCGCCGGGCGACCGGCACCGACTCCGGCTTCGAGGTGACCACGCACGGCGGCCGGACCTCCGCGGGACTGGACGCACTCGAATGGGCAGCCAGGGCTGCCGAGCTGGGCGCCGGCGAGATCCTGCTCAACGCGATGGATGCCGACGGCACCACCGACGGCTTCGATCTCGAGCTGATCCGGCTGGTCCGTCGCGAGGTGAGCATCCCGGTGATCGCGAGCGGTGGCGCCGGCGCGGTCGAGCACTTCGCACCGGCCGTCGACGCCGGCGCGGACGCCGTCCTCGCGGCCACCGTCTTCCACTTCGGCACCCTGCGCATCCCCGAGGTCAAGCGGGCCCTGCGGTCCTCAGGACACCCGGTCCGCTGACGGCGGGTCGGCGTACTGCCCCACCGAAGCTGTCAGTTCCCCACCGTTGCAACGTGGGGGAAGTGACGGTTTCACTGGGTACCCAGTGAAACCTCAGCGCTCCGGGACCCAGCAGTAGCCGTAGCGCTGCCCCGCGGCCCACTCCGCCCGGGTGGGCCAGACGAAGCTGTACTCGAACGTCAACGCGCCCTTGGCGCGGTCGGACGCGGTGTTCTTGCAATCTCCTTCGGCACTGGTGGAGGCGGCCTTGTCGAGGTAGCGAGTGTCGCTGGGGAGGTCGACCACGTCGACGGCGCGCCACGTGTGCCGCACCGAGCACGCCACCGGCTGGAAGCCGCGCGCCGCGGGGTCCTTCGTCCCGCAGGTGCCGAACCGGTCGAGGGCCCCCGGTGCGTCGAGCACGTCCTTCATCCGGGCCGGCAGCGTGAGCAGGCGGCCGTCCGACCGGATCCCGACCACGTCGCAGCGGAACCAGTTGGCGCCGGCGTCGGCCTGCTCCACGGTCGGGCTGAACCAGACGATCTTGAGACGGCTCAACCTCTGGGTGGTCTGGTCGCCCCCGACGTAGGGGCCCAGCGTCGGCGGGCAGGCCTTGGCCAGCTTGGCCTGCACCGTGCGCGAGTCGACCGCGAGCAGGTGGCCGTCGACGAGTGGCGCCAGCCGGCCGACCTTGGTCGTCACCGAGGTGTGCGCACTGCGACAGGGGACCGTGGGGCCGCTGTCGACGGGTTCGGCCGCCTGCTCGAACGAGAGCCGGTGACAGCTGTCGACCTTCGGCGACGCGGGCGCCGGGGGCGCCGAGCTCACGGACACGCTGGGCTCCGGGGTCGGGGCGGTGTCCGGATCGCCCGAGGAGCACGCCGCGAGGGCAGGAAGGAGCAGCAGGGCGAGCGCTGCCGCCACGGTGCGGTGAAGACGGCTCATGTCGGCGTCTTCGCCCAGCAGACGGACCGGCGGTTGCCGGCCTTCCACTCCGCCTCGTGGAACCACGTGTAGCCGAACTCGTAGTCGACCGGGTAGTTGCTCCAGGCGCCCACGGAGTCCGAGCAGAAGTCGCGCGAGCGCACCTGCACCAGCCGGTCACCCGGATAGGGGTCCTGGGGGCCGCCGAGCTTGATCGTGGTGACGGCGCGCCAGTCGTGCTTCTGCGTGCACGGCACCTTGGTCGACTTCAGCACCGTCGGTCCCTGAGCACAGGTGAGCCACTGCTCCGGGGGCTTGGCGCGGAACAGGCCCTTCGCGGTGGTCGGCAGAGCGGCGTACTGCGCGGTCTGGGGGGTGCCGCCCACCACGTCGCAGCGGTACCAGCGGTCCCCCTTCTTCCAGCCGCTCTCCGACGGTCGGAACCAGGACCAGCTCAGCTGCACGCGCAGGGCGAGGCTCTCGTCGACGCCGATGAACTTCTCGAAGGCCCGCTCGCACCTCGGGAAGATCCACTGCCCGTGTCCCGGTGCGCGGTAGGCCTTGCCGGTGGTGGCGGGCAGGGTGCCGGTCGCGAAGGTCTGCGAGGTGTGCGGCTGGGTGCAGGCCACGGGCGACGACGCGTTGCTCGGCTGGTCGGTGTCCTTGGGGGTCAGCGCGTAGCAGTTGCCGACCTTCGGAGGCGTCTCCTTCTCGCTCGTGGCCTGCGGCTTCAACGGTGCCGAGCACCCGGCGAGCACGACCGCCGCCAGCACGCTCAGCACGATCCCGGCACGGAGGGACGTCGGACGAGGCAACGTGTCTTCCCCCAGATCGGTGCGGTGTCAGTCGGTGAGCAACGCCGCGATGGTACCGCCGAGCTCGTACGCCGACTCGGTATCCGCCGAGGACACCTCACCCATCGCCGCGAGCACGTCGTACCCCTGGGTCCAGCCGAGAGCGCCGGTGATCGAGAGCACCGACCGGACGGCGCCGGTCGTGTCGTAGCGGCCGTGCACGTAGAGCCCGAAGGGACGCTTCGACGTCGCGCCCGCCGACTCCTCGCCGCTGCCGTCGTCGGACAGTGCCCCACCGACCTGGAGGAACGTCGAGTCGAAGACGTGCTTCAGAGCCCCGCTCATGTACCCGAAGTTCGCGGTGGTCCCGACGACGTAGCCGTCCGCGTCGAGCAGGTCCCGGTGGTCGGCCTCGCCGCGGGCGAACGACAGCGCCTCCAGGACGACCACCTCGACGCCCTGGATGGCGTCGTCGTGGGCGCCTGCCACGACCGCGCCGGTCAGGGTCTTCAGCGATGCGGTGGGTGAGTGGTGCACGACGAGCAGGCGACGACTCATGGAGGCAGTCTCTCCCAATCTGTGACACTGCCGGATTGCCCCGATCCGGGGGTCTCTGACTAGGATCGCGGGTGCTCGGGGGAGTGTTCAGGAGAAAGCATGGAGATGCCCATCGTGATTCCAGGCCCGGGATCCGTGTCCGACCACACGCTCGAGACCCCGCAGCGTGTCCTTTGCTCGACTGCTGAGGCAGAGTGAGTCGCATGGACCTGCTCTCGTCGTCGGCGGAGTCGACGGACCCCCAGGCAGAGGTCCGCCGCCTGCGTCGCCAGCTGCGTCGGGAGCGTGCCATGCGCCAGGCGGCCGAGACCGTGGGCGCCCGCGCCACCGCCCACCTCCACGACTCCGTCCGCGGGATGCGATCGGCGCAGGCCGACCTCCTCGAGCGAGCCGACCAGGACCGGGTCGTCGACGAGCTCTCCCAGGCGTTGCGCGAGGACCTCGACTCGGCGCACCTGGTGAACCGGGCGGCGGAGTCCGTCGGCCGCTCGACCGGTGTCGACCGCTGTGACGTGCTGCTCGTCGACGCCGAGCGCTTCTCGGCCGTGCGTGGCACCTGGAGCTCGTCGGACGAGATGGCGGCCCTGCCCCGGCCCGGCTCGTTCGTCGACCTTCCCGAGGCGTTGACGACCCTGCTCCTCGAGGCGGCGCAGCACCTCGAGCCGGTGCAGGTCGACGACGTCGACCAGGACGACCGACTGGGCCCCTCCGGAGCGGAGGAGATCGTCGAGCTGCTCGGTGTGCACTCGCTGGCGGCGGTCCCGGTGGCGGTCGGCGACGAGGTCGTCGGCTGGCTCCTGCTGCAGTCGCTGCGACCCCGGTCCTGGCAGGCCTCCGCTCTCGCGATGTGCGCCGGGCTGGCCCACGACCTCGTGTCGTCGCTGATGCAGCTCAGCGCCTACGAGCAGCAGCGCGAGTCCGTGCGTCGGCTCCAGGAGCTCGACCGGGCCAAGGACGCGTTCGTCTCCACGGTCTCCCACGAGCTGCGCACCCCGCTGACGAGCATCGTCGGCTATCTCGAGCTGCTGAACGAGGGTGGCCTCGGACCAGTGCCCGACGACGTCTCCCAGGGACTCTCGATCATCGGGCGCAACGTGGGGCGGCTGCGTGAGCTCGTGGAGGACCTGCTCACCCTGTCGACGTACGACGCGGAGCAGGTGCGGCTCGAGCTGGAGCCCCTCGACCTGGCGGAGGTGCTCAGCGACTCCGTGGCCGACCTGAAGGAGGCGGCGGCCGATCGTGGCCTGGAGCTTGTGGTGACCAGCGAGGACGACCTCCCCCCGGTGCTGGCCGATCCCACCCATCTCGAGCGGGTCCTGCAGAACCTGATCAGCAACGCGGTCAAGTTCAGCCACGAGGGTGGGCAGGTGACGGTGCTCCTGGGCAGGGAGGACTCCCAGGTGGTGCTGCGGATCAGCGACACCGGCATCGGCATCCCCGACGACGAGCAGGACCAGGTCTTCTCGAGGTTCTACCGCTCCTCGCGCGCCGTGGAGGAGGAGATCCAGGGCACCGGACTGGGGCTCGCGCTCGTGCGCACCGTGGTGGAGTGGCACGGCGGCTCGGTCGACGTGGACTCCGTCGAGGGTGAGGGAACCACGGTGACCGTGCGCCTGCCCTCCGCCGCCTGAGCGCTGCTAGGGTGGAAGGACCATGACGCGTAGCCTTCTCCTTCGCTGCCGCAGCGAGGTCTGAACTCCAGCCGGACCTCCTCGCTGCGGAGAGTTCGAGCGCCCGGCGACAGTCCAGCCGACGAAGGAACCTCATGACGCTGCAGCACTCAGGATTCACCAACACCCAGCGCTCGAGCGGGATGCCGATCCAGCGCTACCGGGCCTTTCCCCCGATCGACCTCCCCGACCGCACCTGGCCCTCGGCCCAGATCACCGCGGCACCGCGGTGGCTCTCCACCGACCTGCGGGACGGCAACCAGGCGCTGATCGACCCGATGTCGCCCGAGCGCAAGCACCGGATGTTCGACCTCCTCGTCGCGATGGGCTACAAGGAGATCGAGGTCGGGTTCCCCTCGGCCAGCGAGACCGACTTCTCGTTCGTGCGCCAGCTGATCGAGCGCGACAAGGTGCCCGAGGACGTGACCATCTCGGTGCTGACCCAGGCCCGTGAGGACCTGATCGAGCGGACCACCGAGTCGCTCGTCGGCGTGCACCACGCCAACATCCACCTCTACAACGCGCTCGCACCCCTGTTCCGCCGCGTGGTCTTCCGGGCGACGGACGACGAGATCAAGGACATCGCCGTCCGCGGCACCGAGCTGGTGATGAAGTACTCCGAGGCCAACCTGTCCAAGACGACGATCGGCTACGAGTACTCCCCGGAGATCTTCACCAGCACCGAGCTCCCGTTCTCGCTGGAGGTCTGCGAGGCGGTCTCCGACGTCTGGCAGCCCGACGACGGCCGCGAGATCATCCTCAACCTGCCGGCGACCATCGAGGTCGCGACGCCCAACGTGTACGCCGACCAGATCGAGTGGTTCTCCCGGCAGCTCACCCGGCGCGAGCACACGACGATCAGCCTGCACCCCCACAACGACCGGGGCACGGCCGTCGCCGCGACGGAGCTCGCCATGATGGCTGGGGCGGATCGCGTCGAGGGCTGCCTGTTCGGGCACGGCGAGCGCACCGGCAACGTCTGCCTGGTGACCCTCGGGATGAACCTGTTCAGCCAGGGCATCGACCCGCAGATCGACTTCTCCGACATCGACGAGATCCGTCGCACGGTGGAGTACTGCACGCAGCTGCCGGTGCACCCGCGTCACCCGTACGCCGGCGATCTCGTCTACACGGCGTTCTCCGGATCCCACCAGGACGCCATCAAGAAGGGCCTCGAGGCTCTCGAGGAGGAGGCCGAGCGCGCCGGGCACCCGGTCGGCGAGCACCCCTGGGAGGCGCCGTACCTGCCGATCGACCCCAAGGACGTCGGCCGGACCTACGAGGCCGTCATCCGCGTGAACAGCCAGTCCGGCAAGGGCGGCGTGGCCTACGTGATGAAGTCCGAGCACAAGCTCGACCTGCCGCGCCGGCTGCAGATCGAGTTCAGCCGGGCCGTCCAGGAGCAGACCGACGGCGAGGGTGGCGAGATGACGTCGCCCGCGATCTGGGAGGCCTTCCAGCGCGAGTACTTCCTCCGCGAGACCCCCCTGAAGCTGAACTCCGTGCACACGTCCTCCGCGGCGGGGGAGAAGGACCAGCTCGACGTGAACGTCTACGTCGACGGCGAGATGCGTGAGCTGCACGGATCGGGGAACGGCCCGATCGCCGCGTTCGTGGACGCCATCAACGGGCTCGAGACCCCGGGTCGCCCCGACGGCTTCGACGTCCGGGTGCTCGACTACGCCGAGCACGCGCTGTCCTCGGGTGGGGACGCCCTCGCTGCGGCGTACGTCGAGTGCGCGGTGGGTGACGACCTGCTCTGGGGGGTCGGCGTCGACGCCAACATCGTGACCGCCTCGCTCAAGGCGGTCATCTCGGCGGTCAACCGCGCCTGACGCCGCTCAGGCGCTGGGTGTGCGGGCCAGCGGGAGCGTGATCGTGAACGTCGTGCCGCTGCCCGGCTCGGACTCCACGTCGATCCGGCCGTCGTGGCTCTCGACGATGTTCTTCACGATCGCGAGCCCGAGGCCGGAGCCCTGGATCGCCTGTTCCTGGACGACGGAGGACCGGAAGAACTTCTCGAACACCTGGTCCAGCTCGACGCGAGGGATGCCGAGGCCGGTGTCGGCGACGCGGAGCGTGGCCGCCCGGCCGGTGCGGTCGGGCGCCAGCGAGATGCTGATCCGGCCGCCGTCCGGGGTGAACTTCACGGCGTTGGTGAGCAGGTTGGTGACGGCCCGCTCGAGGTGGTTGGCGTCCCCGTTGACCACGACCTCGGCGTCCGGCTGGGCGTAGTCGACGTCGAGGTCGCGCGTGGCCAGCATGGCGCCGATCGAGCCGCCGCTCTCGGCGAGCACCGAGCGCAGGTCGACGCGGCTCGGCTGCTCGGGCCAGCTCTCGTGGTCGAAGGTGGCCAGCATCAGCAGGTCGTCGGCCAGCGCCAGCAGCCGGTCGCCGTTGCGCGAGATCACGTCGAGCATCCGCTGCTGGGCCGGCTCGAGGTCCCCGAGGATGCCGTCGGCCAGCATCTCGGCGCCCCCGATGATGCTGCTCATCGGCGTGCGCAGCTCGTGGCTGACCGTCGAGACGAACTCGTCGCGGGCCTGGTCCAGCTCCTTGAGCCGGGCGACCACCTCCCGCTCGCGACGCAGGGCCCCGATCAGGATCTCCTGGCTCCGCCTGGTGTCGGTGATGTCGCGGGCCACGAACAGGTAGCCGACCAGCTGACCCGCTGAGTCGGTCACCGGGTTGGTGGTCATCGACACCTGCAACGGCGTCCGGCCGACGGGCAGCCAGGTGCCGTCCCTGGTCTCGGGCCCCAGCTCGGCCGCCTGGTCGACCAGGTCCTGGAAGACGCCCCGCTCGGTCGCCCCCTCGGCCGAGACGAACTCCGCGAACGGGCGGCCGGTCGCCTCGGCCGCGGTGACCCCGAGCATCCGTTCGGCGCCGGTGTTGAACAGGGTGATCCTCCCGTCGAGGTCGGTCCCGACGAAGCCGGTCGTGGTCGCGGACCGGAGCAGGTGGTCGACCATGCCGGCGTGCTCGCGTGCCGCGGTCACGTCCGTGCCGGACAGGACGTAGGTGATCGGGGCGTCCGGGGCGATCTGGTGCACGGCGTTGGAGAACTCCAGGGTGATCCGCTGGCCGGACCTGGTCTGGAGGACGGCCTCACCCACCCGGGCGAGCCGATCCGGTTCCCCGAACTTGTCCTCGACGATCTCGCGGCGCTCGAGGGGCACCAGCGTCTCCCACAGCGGCCGGCCGACCAGCTCGGCCTCGGTGAACCCGGTCAGCGACGTGGTGGCCGGGTTGGCGGCGATCACCGTGCCGTCCACCGTGGTGAGCACGATCATGCTGCTCGCCGTGTCGATGACGGCACGGGTGTAGTCGCGCTCCTGCTCCAGCCGCTCGCGGAGCTCCAGCGGTTCGGTGACGTCGACCAGGTGCAGGGAGAAGTACGTCCCGGCCGAGGCGTGCTCGAGCACGGACAGCGTGCCGTCGATCCGCACGCGCGGCCGTGCGACCAGCCCGAGCGGACCCGACCAGTCGGTCGCGGCGAGCTCGCCGTGACTCCGCATCGACGCGAGCATCTCCGGGGCGACGAGGTACTCCTCGACCGGCTGGCCGTGGAGCACAGCGTCTCGCGCAGCCCAGCAGGCCGGCAGCGGTGGCGTTGGCCGAGGAGAAGGTGATCCGGTCACTCGGTCAGGCGCACCAGCGACGACCGGCACGCGGGACTCGGTGAAGCTGCGCCGGAAGACCCGCTCACTGGCCGACAGCCGTTCCAGTGCGCGATCGCGCTGCCACATGGCCTCGGCCAGGGGGAGCCCGATCAGGGCGACGCAGATCAGGTAGAGCTGCGCGAGCTGGGTGCTCGCCATGCTCGTCTGGCGTCGCTGTAGAAGTTGAACGGCCCCCAGCCGAGCCACGTGCACACGGTCACCGTCGTGGCGAAGGCGACCTGCTCGAGGGCGACGACGAGGATGTCGAAGCGCACCGCTGCCCACATCAGGAGCGGCAGCGCGGCGAACCCCACGGTGAGCTGTGACTGCGGGCCGAAGGTGATCACGGTCATGGCGGCCAGCGCGGACGCCTGGACGACGAGCTCCGCGGTGCGGGCGTGCCGCCGACGCCAGCTGACCAGGGCCAGCGGCGCCAGGATCATCACGGAGGCCGCGTGTGCGGCCGCGGTCACCTCCAGCGTGCGCCAGAAGGCGCCGTCCATCAGCAGCCAGGAGGTCACCGCGATACCGGTGGCCGCGACCACCGCTCCGGCCACCGCGATGGCGAACAGCGTCCACACGTCCTGCATGCTGCGGATCCGCCGGCCGATCAGACGTGCGCTCAGGGCCACGACGAGGGCGGTCTCGGTGGCCCCGCTCACCCCGAGCAGGGCCGAGTCGAGCAGCGGCCTGCCGCCGGTGAGGTTGGCCGCCGTGTAGGCGACGAAGACGGCTGCGACCACGAGGGGTCGCTGCCGTCGCGGCACGATCAGCGCGGCCAGGCAGCAGAGCCCGGCAGTCGGCCACACGGTGGCGGTGATGTCGCGCTGGGTGGACAGGCCGATGACCCAGACGCCCGCGGCGTACGCCACGACCACCGTCGCCAGTGCGAGCCAGAGCCGCCGCGGGGAGGTCGCTTCTCGGTCCACGGCGCGATTCTGGCCCACTGGTGGACCAGGTGAGGGGACTTTGGGCAGTGCCGCGCGGCGAAACAGCGTCCCGAGAGCGGGCGCTGCGTGCAAAAGTGACCTCATGACCCTGGTTTCGGAGCGCATCGGCCAGTTCTTCCACGACGGTCACCGCCTCGAGTTCACCGAGTACGGCGGGGGCGATCGCTGGGTCGTCCTGATCCACGGCCAGCTGATGCCTCGTCGGATGCACCAGCCGCTGGCCCGTCATCTCGCCGGGGAGGGGGCGCACGTCGTCACCGTGGACCTGCTCGGCCACGGGCGTTCCGACCGACCCGACGACCCGCTGCTCTACTCGATGACCGCCTTCGGCGAGCAGGTGATCACCTTGCTCGACGACCTCGAGATCGAGTCCGCGGTCATCGGCGGCACCTCGCTGGGGGCCAACGTCTCCCTCGAGGTCGCCTCCCTCGCGCCGGAGCGAGTCCGTGGCGTGATCGCCGAGATGCCGGTGCTCGACAACGCCCTCGAGGCGGGCATCCTCGCCTTCGCGCCGCTCCTGTTCGTCTCCCGGTTCCTGCCGTTGACGGTCACCACCCTGCGCAAGGTCACCCGGATGGTGCCGAGGGGGGTGGTGCCGTTCTGGACCGGCATCACGCTCGACACCCTCGACCAGAGGCCCGGCCCCATGGCAGCAGCCATCCACGGCATCTTCTTCGGCCGGATCGCGCCCTCCTCCCGGATGCGTCGGCGCATCGAGGCCCCGGCGTTGGTGATCGGTCACCCGCGCGACCCGATCCACCCGGCCGCCGACGCCGCCATGCTGGCCGAGGAGCTGCCCGACTCGAGGTTCGTGGAGGCTCACGGCATCCTCGAGTGGCGGCTGCGTCCCGCGCGGCTCAACGCCCTCACCTCGCAGTTCGTCGCCGAGTGCTTCGAGAAGGAACCCGGAGCACGCCTCCTCCAAGGCTGAGCAGGTGCCTCCGGTCGGTGGGTCCGGACTTGCCCGATTCTCCGAAAAAGACCTCTGCAGTTCCGTTAAGGTTCCAGCACGCCTTCGTCGGGAGGGACACGTCCGATGCGGTCTCGCTCCACCCTGGTCTCGGAGATACAGCAGCTCCTCACCGGGGAGCGGGCTGACCCACGCCCCGCCCAGGGCGTGTTCCTGATCCCTGTCGCGCTCGAGCTGGTGCTGCGGTTGTTCACCGGCGTCGGCCTCGACGAGTACTTCGTCTACGGCTCGATCATCGCGGCGATCCCGACGCTGGGCGCGTTCGCCATCGGGATGGGTCACCTGAGCCACCGCTGGACGATCCTGCTCCCGATCCTCGACATGGTCGCGATCGGCGTCTACCGCCAGTCGCCGGGCACCGCGATCGGTGTCGCCGTGGTCTTCCCGGCGATCTGGCTGGGGCTCCAGTTCGGGCGCAAGGGCGTGGCGATCACCACGGGGATGATGGCCCTGGTCTACGTCGGACCCACGTTGCTCCAGTTCGGCCTGACCCTGGAAGGCGTCTCCCGGATCTCGCAGATGACGATGATGGCGATCATCTCCTCCGCCGCTGTCGCGCTGACCGCGGAGATGTGGAAGTCGCAGGCCGCGGAGGCGCGGAGCTCCGCTGCCCGGCTCGAGCTGGCGATGGCCGACGTGATCGAGCAGCGCCGGCTGACCCGGACGATCGTCAACGGTGTCGACGTGGGACTGGTCGCCCTCGACGCCACCGGTGCCTACGACACGATGAACCCCCGGCACCAGGAGTTCCTCGACCTGGCGTACCCGTCCGGGCACGGCGGCAAGGCCGGCCAGTCCGGGTTCGTGTTCGAGGCGGACGGCACCACGAAGCTGGCCCACGAGCACATGCCCACGGTCCGGGCCGTGCGCGGCGAGTCGTTCCGGGACTACCTGATCTGGGTCGGCGAGGACCCGGTCGATCGACGGGCGCTAGCGGTGTCGTGCACGCCGTACTTCCGTGGCGACGGCGACTTCGGCGGTGCCGTGCTCGCCTACCTCGACATCACCGACCTCGTGATGGCGTCGCGGATCAAGGACGAGTTCGTCGCCTCGGTCAGCCACGAGCTGCGCACCCCGCTGACCTCGATCATCGGCTACGTCGACATCATCCTCGACGACAGCGAGGGGCTGCCCGAGGACGTCCGCGGCTACCTCGGCACGGTCCAGCGCAACGCCCGCCGCCTGCACCGGCTGGTCGACGACCTGCTCTCGACGGCGCTGCAGTCGGTCACCACCGTCCTCGACGTCGAGCGTCTCTCGGTGACCCAGCTGCTCGAGCGCTCCGCCCTCGACGCCGGCAAGGCCGCGCAGTCGGCCGGGCTCACCTTCGAGGTCGACACGACGGCCGGTGTGCTCGACATCAACGGCGACAGCGAGCGGCTGAGCCAGGTCTTCGACAACCTGTTCAGCAACGCGATCAAGTACACCCCGGCCGGGGGACACGTCGTCGGCCGGATCCTCCGGGAGGGCGACCACGCGGTGGTCCGGGTGACCGACACCGGCCGCGGCATCTCCGAGGCCGAGCTCGACGCCATCTTCAACAAGTTCTTCCGCAGCAGCACGGTGATGACCGATGCAATCCCCGGCATCGGCCTCGGCCTGGCGATCAGCAAGACGATCGTCGACGCGCACGGGGGCGAGATCTCGGTCGACAGCCAGCTGGGTCAGGGCGCCACGTTCGAGGTGCGGCTGCCGCTCGCTGACGCGAGCCTGGTGCCCGCGAACTCGGCCGCTTCCGTCGCCGGCTGAACACCCTCTGGCCGACGGGCGGCGGGTCGCAACCCCATCCGACCGGCGCGGGGGACAATGGCCGCATGCCCCTGTACAGCGACGAAGCCATCGTGCTGCGCACGCACAAGCTGGCAGAGGCCGATCGCATCATCACGCTCCTGACACGGCAGCACGGCGTGGTGCGTGCGGTGGCCAAGGGGGTACGCCGGACCTCGTCGCGCTTCGGCTCCCGGCTCGAGCCGTTCACGCACGTGGACCTGCAGCTCGCGGTGGGTCGCAACCTCGACACGATCACCCAGGCCGAGACGCTGGCGCCGTACGGCGCGGCCATCTCAGCCGACTACGACCAGTACACCGCCGGCAGCGTGATGCTGGAGACCGCCGAGCGGCTCGTCTCCGAGGAGCACCAACCCTCGGTGCAGCAGTACCTCCTCCTCGTCGCCGCCCTGCGGGCCCTCACCGCGGCCGAGCACCGGTCGGGCGACGTGCTCGACTCCTTCCTGCTGCGCTCGCTCTCCGTGGCGGGCTACGCACCCTCCTTCTCGGCGTGTGCCAACTGCGGGCTGGAGGGACCGCACCGGTCGTTCAGCCCGGCCGCAGGTGGCACGCTGTGCGCCACCTGCCGGGTGCCGGGATCGGTGAGTCCGACACCGGCCACGCTGCTGCTGCTCGGTGCGTTGCTGGCCGGCGACTGGGCGGTGGTGGACGCCTCCGAGCTGCGCACCCGTCGCGAGGCGCGGAGCCTGGTCGCGGCGTACACCTCCTGGCACCTCGAGCGTGGCCTGCGGTCCCTGCCCTACGTCGGTGAGGGCTGAGCGTGCGCCGGACGACCAGGCGACAGGTGCGCCGACCCGACCCGCACCCCTCGGGGGCGACGCCTCCGGCGGTTCCCGTCGACCAGGTGCCGGCCCACGTGGCGATCATCATGGACGGCAACGGTCGCTGGGCCAAGGAGCGCGGGCTGCCGCGTACGGCGGGCCACGAGCAGGGCGAGTCCTCGCTCTTCGACGTGGTCGAGGGAGCGATCGAGGTCGGCGTCAAGGCGATCTCGGCGTACGCCTTCTCGACCGAGAACTGGTCGCGCTCGGCCGACGAGGTGAAGTTCCTGATGGGCTTCAACCGCGACGTGATCCGGCGCCGCCGTGACGAGATGCACGAGCTCGGCGTCCGCGTGCGCTGGGCGGGCCGCACGCCACGGCTGTGGCGCTCGGTGATCAAGGAGCTGCAGGTCGCCGAGGAGCTGACCCGCGACAACGACGTGCTCACGTTGACGATGTGCGTCAACTACGGCGGCCGCGCCGAGCTCGCCGACGCTGCCCGCTCGATGGGTCGCGACGTCGCGGCGGGCCGGCTCAACGCCGACCGGATCGACGAGCGCACCTTCGCGCGGTACCTCTACGTGCCCGAGCTCCCCGACGCCGACATGGTCTGGCGCACCTCCGGCGAGCAGCGCCTGAGCAACTTCATGCTGTGGCAGGCGGCGTACTCCGAGATGGTCTTCAGCGACGTGCTGTGGCCCGACGTCGACCGCCGCCACCTCTGGGCCGCGATCGAGACCTACGCCCAGCGCAACCGCCGCTACGGCTCCGCCTGACCCCTCCGCCGAGACGTCGCAGATGAAACCACAAACCCGCCGAGACGTCGCAGATGAAACTCAGACGTCGCCGACACGTCGCAGAAGCAGCTCGTCGAGCTGAAAGCGCTCGGACCCTGTGGATGACGAAAGCGGTGCACGACTTTCCGCGCATGCTCTTGGCCGTGCTTCGTTCGTTCCTCGATCCAGGTCAGCCTCTCCTCGACGAGCGCTTTCCTCTGCCTCTTGAACGCGCCCGTTCACCACCGCGGATGGCGCGTGCGGTCGGGCTGCACTCGACCGAGCTGGCCAACGCTCGTGCGAGCAGGGATATCTGCGCCGTCTGCTTCCAGGCGTGTACGTCGCCATCCCCGGTGCCCGACTCCATCGCGCTTGCGCGCTGCGGCGCTGAGGCTCGTCGTACCCCCCGACGCCGTGGTGACTGATCGGACCGCTGGCTGGCTGCACGGATCCGACATGGTCCTGGCGCCGGGCGACCACCTGGTCGTGCCGCCGGTGTCGATGTTCCTCAACCGCAAGGGCGCTCGGCTCCGCAACGAGCTCGCCGCGAGTGGTCAGCGAACCCTCTCCGATCACGACATCACCGAGGTGTACGGCGTGCGGGTCACCACGCCGCTTCGCACCGCGTGCGACCTGGGCCGTCTCCTCAACCGCGACCAAGCGTTCGCCACGCTGGATGCCATGGCCCGACTCGGCGTCGACCCTGCCGAGATGTGGGCCGAGCATCGTGCGTTTCGGGGATGCGCGGCGTACGCCAGCTGCGCGGATTCATCCCACTGACCGATGGCCGAGCAGAGTCACCAGGGCGAGTCGGTGTCTGCGGCTTCGCTGGCTCGACCTCGGCGGCGCCTTGCCCCGACCAGAGCCGCAGATCCGAGGTGCCCGGCCCGTACGGCGAGACCTGCGACTGGACCTCGGAGTGCAGAAGCTCCGATGTCGCCTTCGAGTACGACGGGGAGGAGTGGCATCTCCTGACCGAGGAGCAACGCGAGCACGACGAGGACCGGCGCGGCTACCTTCGAGACGAGCAGGGCTGGCTGATCCAGCCGGTGACCAAGGCCAACCTCTGGGGCCCTCAGCGCGACATCGAGAGCATCCTGGTCTCGAGGATCCGCGAGGCGCGTCGTCGATTCAGATGAACAGCCCGGTCGTGCGCAGCATCCAGTCGGTCTCGCGGTCGTGCTCGCCCTTCTCGGCCGGCTGCGGGCGCGTGTCCTGGATCGTGCGCATGTCCTCGGGCCGGATCGGCGCGGGGAGCCGGGCGTACTTGCTGGGCTGGGGTGCCTCGAGCTGCTCGTCCATCCGGACCTCCTGAGCGTGGTTCCAGCCTACGTCGCGGCGCGGGGTGATCCGGGACTCCCGGGTAGTCCAGATCGTTTCGCCGGTCCGGACGTCTCGGCGGACCGGCCGAACTGATCTGGACTACTCGGCGCTCGGCGATCAGCAGGAGCCGCAGGTGCCGAAGATCTCCAGGGTGTGGCTGACGTCGGAGTAGCCGTGGGCGGTCGCGACGGAGCGGGTCCAGCTCTCGACCGTGGGGCCCTCGACCTCGACGGTGGCGCCGCAGGAGCGGCAGACCAGGTGGTGGTGGTGGGTGGCGCTGCAGCTGCGGTAGATGCTCTCGCCGGACTCGGTGCGCAGCGAGTCGATCTCACCGGCGTCGGCCAGCGCCTGCAGGGCGCGGTAGACGGTCGAGAGGCCGACGTGCTCGCCGCGCTCGGCGAGCAGGCCGTGGATCTCCTGGGCGCTGCGGAAGTCGTCGAAGGTCTCCATCACCGAGGCGATCGCCCGGCGCTGCCGCGTGGGTCGCCCCGAGGTGGAGACGGCCGGGGAGGTGGGCTCAGTGCTCGTCATAGTGGCCTCCGTGCACCGCGTGCCGGTGTCCGTCGTGGATGTAGTCGACGTGGTCGCCGTGCTCGACGGCCGGGTGGCCGCAGCCCGGACCGTGGTCGTGCCCGTGGTCGTCGCCGTGCTCGTCGGTCGTCTCGTGGAGCGGCGGGTCGACGGCGAGGAAGGGCGCGCGCAGTCGCGCCCGGTGGCGCAACCAGATGCCGATCGGCCAGGTCGCGACGAAGCCGGCGAGCGAGAGCAGCACGATGGCGGGTCCAGGGGCCACGGTCGCGTGCTCGGAGACGAAGGCCGAGATGACCAGCCCGCCGACCGAGGCGAGCGTGCCCAGCACCATCGCTGCGCCGAGCGTCGTCCGGAACGACCGGGTCAGCTGCTGCGAGGTGGCGACGGGCACGACCATCAGCGCCGAGACCAGCAGCAGCCCGACGGTGCGCATCGCGACGGTGACGCTGACGGCCGCGAGCACGGCGATCAGCAGGTTGTACGCGCGGACGTTCAGGCCGGCGACCCGGGCGAACTCCTGGTCGTGGGCGACCGCGAACAGCTGGGGCGCGAGGCCGACGCAGCACAGGATGACGACGGCGGCCAGCGCCATCGTGACGAGTACGTCGGACACGGAGATCGTCGTGATCGCACCGAAGAGGTACTCCTGCAACCGCGCCGCGCTCTGCCCGCCGAGCCCGGTGAGCAGCACGCCGCCGGCCAGACCGCCGTAGAAGAGCAGCGCGAGGGCGACGTCGCCGTTGGTGTGGCCGCGCTCGCGGATCACCTCGATCAGGATCGCCCCGAGGACGGCGACCACGACTGCCGTCCAGGTCGGCGAGGTGCCGGTCAGCAGGCCGAGGGCCACCCCGGTCACCGCGACGTGGCCGATGCCGTCGCCCATCAGGGCCATCCGGCGCTGGACGAGGTAGGTGCCCACCGCTGGCGCGGCGAGGCCGGTGAACAGGGCGGCCAGCAGCGCCCGCTGCATGAAGCCGTAGTCGAAGAGGTCCATCAGCTCCGCTCCAGGGGAGAGGCGACGTGGGGAGCGTGGTCGTGGCGGACCGGGTGCTCGCCCCGGCCGGGGTGGTGATGGTGGGCGTGCGGCTCGGCGAGCGCGGCGTCGTGCACCTCGTGGTCGTCGAGCGGCGCCCCGTCGTACGCCACCCGGCCGTCGCGCATCACCACGGCGCGGTCGACCAGCGCGCGCAGCGGCCCGAGCTCGTGGGCCACCAGCACGATCGTGGCGCCGCGCTCCTTGAGCTGGCGCAGCGAGTCGGTGAGGGCGTGCTGGTTCGGCAGGTCGACCCCGGCGGTCGGCTCGTCGAGGAAGAACAGGTCGGGCTCACCGGCCAGGGCGCGGGCGATCAGGGTGCGCTGCTGCTGGCCGCCCGAGAGCTGGGAGACGCCGTCGCGGGCCTTGTCGCTGAGGCCGACGACCTCGATCGCGTCGCGGATGGCAGCCCGGTCGACGCGGGACAGCGGGCGCAGCAGCCGCCGCCGGGTCAGCCGTCCCGAGGCGACCACCTCCCAGACGGAGGCGGGAACGCCCGACGCGGCGCCGGTGCGCTGCGGGACGAAGCCGACCCGCTGCCAGTCGTCGAAGTCGTCGAGCGGGGTGTCGAAGAGCCGCAGCGACCCGGTCGTCAGCGGCAGCAGGCCGGTGAGGGCGCGGACGAGGGTGGACTTGCCGGAGCCGTTGGCCCCCAGCAGCGCGACGAACTCGCCCGTCCGGACCTGCAGGTCGATGCCGCGCAGGATCGGTCGACCGCCGATGGCGACGGCACCGTCGGTGAGGTCGAGGGGGATCTCCTGGTGCATGGCACTGGGCTCGGTCATCGGCATCCGTCGGCCTTCCGCAGGGCCGCGAGGTTCTGCTTCATCAGGGAGAGGTAGTCCTCGTCGGCGGTCTGGTCGCTGAGGCCCTCGATCGGGTCGAGCACGGCGGTCGTGATCCCCATGTCGGTGGCCAGTGACTGGCTGAGCCGGGGGCTGACCAGCCGCTCGGAGAAGACCGTGGTGATGCCGTCGGTGCGGATCAGGTCCTGCAGCCGGGCCAGGTCCGCCGGCGTCGGCTCGGCCCCGGGGGACAGGCCGACGATGGGCTCCATGTCGAGACCGTACTTGGCGAGGTAGCCGAACGCGTCGTGCGAGACCACGACGGTGCTGCGGTCGCAGTTCGCGAGGCCCTTGTCGTAGGACCGGTCCAGGGACTCCAGGTCCGAGCGCAGGGCGGCGGCGTTGGCGGCGTAGTCGTCGGCGTGCTCCGGGTCGATCGCGGCCAGCTTGCGCTCCACGGCGTCGGCGACCTTGGCGAGCCGCAGCGGGTCCTGCCAGAAGTGCGGGTCGAGGTCGCCGCGTGGTCCTCGCCGTGCCCGTGGTCCTCGGCGCCGTGGTCGTGCCCGCCGTGGTCCGGGGACTCGAGCCCCGCCACCTTCGCGGCGTCGACCTGCTGGCCGGTGGCGTTCTGCCCGATCGCGTCGTCGACGGCGGGCTGGAAGCCGTCCTCGTAGACCACCAGGTCGGCGTCGACGATCTCGGCCGTCTGCTTCGGGGGGATCTCGAGGTCGTGCGGCTCGGCGCCGGGCTGGGTGAGGTTCTCGACGTCGGCGTGCGTCGCCGGCGACCCGCTGCGCGACGTACTGGAGCGGGTAGAAGGCGGCGACCACCCGGACCTTGCCGCCGGCGGCCGCCGGGCTGGCGTCGTCGGAGAACGCAGCGCAGCCGCTCAGCGCGAGCACACCCGCGAGGGCGAGTGCTGGCGAGGAGCGGCTTCATGACAATGATTCTCAGTTGTAATGAGAATCATTGTCAAGTGGCAGGACCGGGACTAGGGTCGGCGGCGTGCTGGTCGTGAACAGGTTCCGGGTGACCGAGGACGAGGCGGAGGCGTTCCGCGCCGACCTCGAGGCGGCCCTCGCCGTGCTCGCGCAGCAGAAGGGGTACGCCGACGGGCGGCTCGGCCGCAACGTGGACGATCCCGCCCTCTGGGTGATGGTGACCCGCTGGAAGGACGTCGGCAGCTACCGCCGGGCGCTCTCGTCGTACGACGTGAAGGTCGGTGCCGTGCCGCTGCTCAGCCGGGCCCTCGACGAGCCGTCGGCCTACGAGCCACTGGACGGTGAGCTCAACGAGCCGGTGCCCCGGGAACTCGCGTGAGGACGTTGGTCCAGCGTCGGTAGAGTGGGTCCTTCCGCCCACCGCAGCCAGCGGCCGGGCCCGCCGAGAACTTCACAGGAGCTCCACCGTGGCCAAGCCGCCGCCGTCTGCCATCGACAACGTCGTCTCGCTCGCCAAGCGCCGGGGGTTCGTCTACCCGTGCGGCGAGATCTACGGCGGCACCAAGTCGGCCTGGGACTACGGCCCGCTGGGTGTCGAGCTGAAGGACAACATCAAGCGTCAGTGGTGGCGCTCGATGGTGCAGTCCCGCGAGGACGTCGTCGGTCTCGACTCGAGCGTGATCCTGCCGCGCCAGACCTGGGAGGCCTCGGGCCACGTCGCGACCTTCACCGACCCGCTGACCGAGTGCCAGTCCTGCCACAAGCGCTTCCGGGCCGACCACCTGCAGGAGGAGTACGCCGAGAAGAAGGCCAGAAGATGGACAATGACGACCCCGACGAGGTCGACCTGAGCGAGCATCGCCTGCCCCAACTGCGGCACCCGCGGCGCCTGGACCGAGCCCCGGCAGTTCTCCGGCCTGCTCAAGACCTACCTCGGCGTGCTCGAGGACGAGAGCGGCCTGCACTACCTGCGCCCCGAGACCGCGCAGGGCATCTTCCTCAACTTCGCCGAACGTGGTGACCAGCTCGCGCCGCAAGCCGCCGTTCGGCATCGCCCAGATCGGCAAGAGCTTCCGCAACGAGATCACGCCCGGCAACTTCATCTTCCGCACCCGCGAGTTCGAGCAGATGGAGATGGAGTTCTTCGTCAAGCCGGGGGAGGACGAGGAGTGGCACCAGTACTGGATCGACGAGCGCACCCGCTGGTACACCGACCTCGGCATCAACCCCGACAACCTGCGGCACTACGAGCACGCGAAGGAGAAGCTCAGCCACTACTCGAAGCGCACCGTCGACATCGAGTACCGGTTCGGGTTCACGGGCTCGGAGTGGGGTGAGCTCGAGGGCATCGCCAACCGCACCGACTTCGACCTGAAGACCCACTCGGAGCACTCCGGCACCGACCTCTCCTACTTCGACCAGGCAGCCAACGAGCGCTACCTGCCCTACGTCATCGAGCCCGCGGCCGGCCTGAGCCGCAGCCTGATGACGTTCCTCGTCGACGCCTGGACCGAGGACGAGGCGCCCAACACCAAGGGCGGGGTGGACAAGCGCATCGTGCTCAAGCTCGACCCGCGCCTGGCCCCGGTCAAGGTCGCGGTGCTCCCGCTGAGCCGCAACGAGGCGCTCACCCCCAAGGCCAGGGCGCTCGCCGCGGAGCTCCGGGGGCTGTGGAACGTCGACTTCGACGATGCCGGTGCGATCGGTCGCCGCTACCGGCGCCAGGACGAGATCGGCACGCCGTACTGCGTCACCGTCGACTTCGACACCCTCGAGGACGGCGCGGTCACGGTCCGCGAGCGGGACACGATGGCCCAGGAGCGGATCCCGCTGGAGGGCGTGCGGACGTGGTTCGCCGAGCGGCTCGTCGGCTGCTGAGGCGACCCGCCAGCCCGAGATGCCCGAATGACAGCGATTCGCCGCGCTGACGGGCACAATGACCGCGTGAACCCACCCGCGACCCGGCGTCGTCCCGCCCTGCCCGCACTGCTTGCGGCCTTCCTGGTGTCCGCGCTGGTGCTGGCCGGCTGCGGCGGCGAGGAGGCCAAGCCGAAGGCGAAGGCGGCGCCTACGCCGGTCGCCCCGACGGGCAACGTGAAGGTGCCCGTCGGGGTTGACGCTCACCAAGCCCGGTGCGGAGCTGAAGTTCGGCGAGAAGGCGGTGGTCGCCTACGCGGCCAACCCCAAGCGCGGCACGGTGCTCTCGATGACGGTCACGGGCGGGCGGCAGGGCCGCATCAGCGACTTCGCCGCGCTACCAGCTCAGTGCCGCGAACAAGAAGTCTCGGCCCTACTACATGCGCGCCGCCGTCACGAACGTCGGCACCGGCGACCTCAGCCGGCTCGGGGTCCCGCTGTACGGCGTCGACGCCAGCAACACCTTGATCCCGCCGGCGACCTTCAACAACACGTTCGTGCCCTGCCCGTCCACGCCGTTCCCCCAGGGCTTCACGACCAGGAAGCGCCTGGTCGCCTGCCTGGTCTACCTCGTGCCCAACGGCGGCACGCTCAGGGCGGTCAGCTACCGTCCGAGCCAGAAGTACGCCGGGATCACCTGGTCCGGCACGATCCTCCCGCCGGTGCCCGACAAGGCGGCCCAGAAGAAGGCCGCTGCCAGGGCGAAGGCCAAGAAGAAGGCACAGAACTGACTCACGCAACCGACGTCCGTCCGACGACCCTGCGCCTCGGGTCGCTCGAGGTGGCGACCCCGGTCGTGCTCGCACCGATGGCCGGCATCACCAACGCCGCCTACCGCCGCCTGTGCAGCGAGCAGGGCGCGGGCCTCTACGTCTGCGAGATGATCACCAGCCGCGGCCTGGTCGAGGGCGACCCCACCACGCGGCAGATGCTGGTCTTCGACGAGCAGGAGTCGGTCCGCTCCGTGCAGCTCTACGGCACCGACCCGGCGTACGTCGGCCGGGCGACGGAGATCCTGTGCACGGAGTACGGCGTGGCGCACGTCGACCTCAACTTCGGTTGCCCCGTTCCCAAGGTCACCCGCAAGGGCGGGGGCGCAGCCCTGCCGTGGAAGCGCACCCTGCTCGGCGAGATCCTCACCGCCGCCGTCACGGCCGCCTCGCGACACGACGTCCCGGTCACGATGAAGACGCGCAAGGGCATCGACGACGACCACCTGACCTACCTCGACGCCGGCCGGATCGCCGAGCAGTCGGGGGCGGCGGCGATCGCCCTGCACGGACGCACGGCGATCCAGGGATACTCGGGCGTCGCCGACTGGGACGCGATCTCGCGCCTGGTCGAGCACGTCGACATCCCGGTGCTGGGCAACGGCGACATCTGGGAGGCCTCCGACGCTCTCCGGATGGTCGAGCAGACCGGCGCGAACGGCGTGGTCGTGGGCCGCGGGTGCCTGGGCCGGCCGTGGCTGTTCCGCGACCTGGCGAACGCCTTCGCCGACCCGCACACGGTGGTTCCGGGCCGCGGGCTCGGCGCCGGGCCTGCCCCGCCTCGGCGAGGTGGCGCGGATGATGCGTCGCCACGCCGAGCTGCTGAGCACGCACATGGGGGAGGAGCGTGGCTGCAAGGAGTTCCGCAAGCACGTGTCCTGGTACCTCAAGGGCTTCCCGGCGGGGGGTGAGCTGCGACGTGACCTCGCGCTGGTGAGCACGCTCGAGGAGATGGACGGGTTGCTCGCGCAGCTGGACCCGGCCGCGACCTTCCCGGTCGTGGAGCTGGGCACCCCGCGCGGTCGCCAGGGCAGCCCCCGCAAGAGCGTCGCCCTGCCCGAGGGCTGGCTCGACGACACGGACGGCACCGGCGGCATCGAGCGCGAGGACGCCTCGGAGACCACCGGGGGGTGACCCGCGCGCGCCGCTTGTGAACACGTTCACGTGGCGAGCGTCACGCACAGGACGGGCGGCGCTCGGTTGGGCGATTCGCCCGATCCGTGGTTAGGTCGACGGAGTCTTTTTGCCCCCGATGTTAGGAATCCCGTGCCCCGAGGCATTCCCCGAGGCAGACACAGCCTTGCCCACCGACCGATCCGCGCTCGACGTCTCGCCCTCGTGGCGGCACCGGTCGTCACTGCACTGGCAGTCGGCGTCGGCGTCCTGACCAGCGGATTCACCGCTCCCGAGGACACCAGCTCGGCGTCCGGCAACCTGAGCGCCGCGGCCCGTCCCGCGCCCCAGGTCGCCACGGCCGACGACGCCCGGGCCGAGGGCGCCGACCGCACCCTCGGTACCTCCCGCTCCGTCGACCGCGTGCCGCTCGTCGACAACCGCGTGCCGAAGGCGAAGGGCAAGCTCTGGACCACGGCCGCCCTCGACCTGCGCGTCGAGCCGCGGGAGAAGTCCAGGAACGTCGGTCTGGTGAAGTCCGGCAAGCGGGTCTCGGTGACCGGCACGAAGCTCGGGGACTACTCCGAGGTCATCGTCGGCCGGGCCACTCGCTGGGTGACCAGCGACTACCTGACCAAGAACAAGACCCCCGAGGTGATGGGCCTCAGCGACGCGCCCTGCCCGGACGGGTCCGGCATCGAGAGCGCGATCCAGCCGGCTGCGGTGAAGGTCTACCGTGCCGCGTGCGCGGCCTTTCCCGAGCTGACCACGTACGGCGGTCAGGACGGCCACGGAGAGCACGTCAACGGCGAGGCCATCGACTTCATGGTCCCCGACTCCTCGGTGGGCCAGCGCCTGGCCGACTTCCTCTACGCGCACCACGCGCAGCTCGACCTGTTCGACATCATCTGGTCGCAGCACATCTGGACGATCCAGCGTGCGGGTGAGGGCTTCCGGTCGATGCCTGACCGTGGTTCGCCGACGGCCAACCACTACGACCACGTGCACATCAAGATCAACTGACGGCCGAGGGCCGGCCTCGCCTCAGAGGCCGAGCTCGGCACCCTTGAGCTGATCGACGTGCGTCTCCGGCCCGGCGTACTCCAGCCCGGTGTGCTCGTCGCGACCGAACAGGAACATCACCAGCTCGGCCGGGGCACCGCTCACCACGGCTGGGTCCTCGCCCCTGCGGAGCACGGCTGACCGGTCGGTCCTCGTCCCACCGGACCTCGACGGGCACGCCGGCGCGCCGCACCAGACCCTTGCCGGCGGTGCCCAGCGTGCTCCAGAGCGTGCGCTGCTCGCGCTCGGTGAGCTCGCGTGGGAGCCAACCAGGAGTGGCGCGGCGGATGTCCTCGTGGTGCACGAAGTACTCCAGCGTGTTCACGGCCTTCTCCAGCGGCGGGATGCTCAGCGGCGACCAGCGCGGCGGGCCTCCACGGACCCGTTCGACCAGCGCGGTGAAGTCCTGCTCGTGGAGGCGTCGTGCCGAGCGGTCGGTGAGCTTCTCGAGCGGAGGGAACAGGATCCCGGGGGCTCCGAGCGGGTCCCGCTCGCGCACCAGCAGGTGGATGACCAGGTCCTTGACCGTCCAGTCGCCGCACAGCGTCGGGGCCAGCTCGCCCGACGTGGAGGGCGGTGTTGCACAGGGCTGCGCGTTCGCTCCGCGACATCGACTCCATGAGGTGATGCTAGGGGCAGGGTGCCTGGGCACGAGGTCCACCCACCGGTCCCATGTCGAGGTGCGGAATGTCGGGACCCACATCTAGGGTTGCACCCGTTGTGCCGACCACCCCCTCACCCGACGCGGCCGCGGAGCCTGCTCCTGCCGGGTCCGCGCTCCGCCCGAGCGCTTCCACCCTCATGGGCGGCTTCCGCGTGCTCGGGGTGGCGATCCGCCGGGAGCCCTGGGTGTTCACCGTCTCGACGCTCGGCAGCGTGCTCTTCGGGGCCCTGACCGTCGCCGACGCCTGGGTGCTCGGCTGGGCCACCGACCACGTCGTGCTGCCGGCCTTCGACACCGGCGCCACCACCACGGGTGGGCTGGTCGCGATCCTCGCGCTGTTCGTCGGCGTCGCGATCCTGCGAGCGGTCGGCATCGTCGCCCGGCGCCTCGGAGCCGGGGTGATGCAGTACCGGATGCAGGCCGCCTACCGGCGCGAGGTCACCCGGCAGTACCTCCGCCTGCCGCTGTCGTGGCACCAGAAGCACCCGACCGGCGAGCTGCTCTCCAACGCCAACTCCGACGTCGAGGCTGCCTTCGCTCCGATCGCACCGTTGCCGATGGCGGTCGGCACGCTCGCGATGATGGTGATCGCGATCGCCCAGATGCTCTTCACCGACCTCGTGATGGCCGTCATCGGCCTGCTGGTCTTCCCGCTCGTGATGCTCATCAACGTCGTCTTCCAGCGGCTGTCCTCACCGATCTTCACCCGCATCCAGGCGCTGCGCGCCGAGCTGTCCGAGATCGCCCACGAGTCCTTCGACGGCGCGATGGTGGTCAAGACCCTCGGCCGCGAGACCGAGGAGACCGAGCGGTTCGCCGCCAAGGCCCGCGACCTGCGCGACGAGGGCATCCGCGCGGGCCGGATCCGGGCCGCCTTCGACCCCTTGCTGGAGGGCATCCCCAACCTCGGGGTGCTGGCCGTGCTCGGTGTGGGCGTGTGGCGGGTCAACGGCGGGATGGCCGACCCGGGTGACGTGGTCACGGTCGCCTACCTGCTCACGATCGTGGCGTTCCCGATCCGGTCGATCGGCTGGATGCTGGGCGAGTTCCCGCGCTCGGTCGTCGGTTTCGCGCGTGCCCAGCGGGTCATCGACACGGTCAGCGACACGACGTACGGCGAGGAGCGGCTCGCCCCCTCCACCGAGGGAGCGGCCCTCGAGATCGAGGATCTCGGCTACGCCTACGACGGTGGGGTCCTGCTGCTCGACGACCTCGACCTGGCCGTCGAACCCGGGCGCACGGTGGCGGTCGTGGGGGCGACGGCCTCCGGCAAGAGCACCCTGACCTCGCTGGTCACCAGGCTCGTCGACCCGCAGACCGGGGCCGTGCGCGTCGACGGGCACGACCTGCGCGACCTCGCCCCCGGCGAGCTGGCCGCGCACGTGGCCCTGGTGCCGCAGAGCGCCTTCCTCTTCGACGACACCGTCCGCGGCAACGTCACCCTGGGCGAGGACGTCGCGGACGAGGAGGTCTGGGAGGCCCTGCGCACGGCCCAGGCCGACGGTTTCGTGGCGGCCCTGCCGCACGGACTCGACAGCCGGCTCGGGGAGCGCGGCACCACCCTCTCCGGAGGCCAGCGTCAGCGACTCTCGCTCGCCCGGGCCCTGGTCAGACACCCGCGGCTCCTGGTGCTCGACGACGCGACCTCGGCCGTCGACCCGGAGGTGGAGGGCCGCATCCTGGCCGGCATGCGGCGGCGCGGAGGCGACTCGACCCTGCTGCTGATCGCCTACCGCAAGGCGACCATCGCGCTCGCCGACGAGGTGCTCTTCCTCGACGGCGGCCGGATCGCCGACCGCGGCACCCACGACGACCTGATCGCGCGCAACCCCGCCTACGCGACCCTCGTCAACGCCTACCAGGCCGAGGGGGTGACCACGTGAGCACCGGGACGGCGGCACCCGCCGAGGACCTCACCGCCGAGGGCACCAGCGTCGACAGCGGCGACGAGATCTCGGCCATGGCGACGATCCGCCGCGGGCTCGCGCTCTCGCCCGAGCTCAAGGAGGGCTACGGGTTGACCCTGCTCCTGGCCGTGATCGGCACGGCCGGCCGGGTCGTCGTACCGATCGCGGTGCAGCAGACCCTCGACCGCGGCATCAACGGGCCGTCGGGCGTCGACCTCTCCTTCGTCGCTGCGATGGCCGCGGCTGCCGCCGTCGCGATCCTGGCGACCGGGGTCTCGTCGTTCTTCATGACCGCGCGGCTGTTCACCGCCTCCGAGCGCGGCCTGGCGACCCTGCGCACCAAGGCCTTCCGGCACGTGCACGACCTGCCGCTCCTGACGCAGAACACCGAGCGGCGCGGGGCCCTGGTCTCGCGTGTCACCAGCGACGTCGACCAGGTCTCGCAGTTCCTCGTCTTCGGCGGCATCCTCGGCGTCGTCAGTGTCGGCCAGGTCCTGCTCGCGACCGTGGTGATGCTCTTCTACTCGTGGCAGCTGACCATCCTGGTCTGGGTCTGCTTCCTGCCGCTGTTCCTCTCGCTGCGCTTCTTCCAGCGGCGGCTGTCGGCCGCCTACGGCGTCGTACGCCGCTCCGTCGGGACGATGCTCTCCGCGATCTCCGAGCCCGTCGTGGGCGCGGTCACGGTGCGCACCTACGCGATCGAGAAGCGCACCCAGGACCGCATCGACGAGGCCATCTCGGTCAACCAGGTCGCAGCGACCCGGGCGCAGGGGCTCACCGCCTTCTCGTTCTCGCTGGGCGGGGTCTCGGCGGGTCTGGCCAACGCGGGCGTGCTCATCGTCGGCATCTGGCTCGGCCTCGCCGGGGAGATCACCTCCGGAGTGGTGCTGGCCTTCGCGTTCCTGGTCACCCTGTTCGTGGGCCCGGTCCAGATGGGCACGCAGGTCCTCACCGACGCGCAGAACGCGATCGCCGGCTGGCGCCGGGTGATCGGCATCCTGGACACGCCGGCCGACCTCGACGACCCCGGTCCCGCGGGCCTGTCGCTGACCCGGGGAGCGATGGACGTCGCCTTCGAGGACGTCTCGTTCGGCTACCCGGGCGGACCGCTGGTGCTGCGCGAGGTCACCGAGCACCTCTCCTCGGGCAGTCGAGTCGCCGTGGTCGGCGAGACCGGGTCCGGCAAGACCACCTTCGCCAAGCTGCTCACCCGGCTGATGGACCCGACCTCCGGCACGGTGCTGCTCGACGGCGTCGACATCGCCGCGGTCGAGTTCGCCTCGCTGCGCCGCCGGGTCGTGCTCGTGCCGCAGGAAGGGTTCCTGTTCGACTCCACGCTGCTGCACAACGTCCGCTACGGCGACCTCGACGCCTCCCGCGACCAGGTGGTGGCCGCGGCCACTGAGCTGGGCCTGGGGGACTGGCTCGAGGGCCTGCCCTACGGCCTGGACACCAGGGTGGGACAGCGCGGCGAGTCCCTGTCGGCCGGCGAGCGACAGCTGGTCGCGCTGCTGCGCGCCCACCTGGCCGATCCCGACCTGCTCGTCCTCGACGAGGCGACCAGTGCCGTGGACCCCGCGCTGGAGATGCGCATCGGGCGGGCCCTCGAGCGGCTGATGTCCGGCCGCACCAGCGTGACCATCGCCCACCGGCTCTCCACGGCGGAGAGCGCCGACGAGGTGCTCGTCTTCGACCGCGGCCGGGTGGTCCAGCGCGGGCCCCACACTGCCCTGGTCGGCGAGCGGACAGCCGACGGCGAGCTGTCCGTCTACGCCCGGCTGCACGCCTCCTGGGTCGCCCAGCAGGCGGTGTGATGGCACGCGTCGCCGATACTGGTCGGGTGAACGAGTCTGGTCTCGACCCCGCCATCGCCGGGCGGCTGAAGCGCACGCCCGACGGCTTGGTCCCTGCCGTGGTGCAGCAGCACGACACCGGCGAGGTGCTGATGCTCGGATGGATGGACGACGAGGCGCTGCACCGCACCCTGTCCACCGGACGTGGCACCTTCTGGAGCCGGTCGCGGCAGGAGTACTGGGTCAAGGGCGAGAAGTCCGGCAACACCCAGCGGGTGGTCGAGGTGCGGCTCGACTGCGACGCCGACACGGTGCTGGTCAAGGTCGACCAGACCGGACCCGCCTGCCACACCGGCGCGCACAGCTGTTTCGACGACGACGTGCTGCTCGCGGGAGACGGATCGGTCGAGGACCGTGGCTGAGCCGGAACCCGGTCCTGAGGCGGGGTCCCCGTCGGGCGACCGTCCTGGCCGGCGGACCTTCGCGCCGGTGGTGCTGCTCGGGCTGGCGTCGGCGGCCCTCGCCGCGGTCGCCAGCGCCAAGCCGTGGATCGGCGCGTCCGGCCCGGCCGGAGCGACCTCGGACTCCTCGATGACGGCTCTGGACGCGGGCACCCACTACCCGCTCGCCTCGGCGGTCAGCCTCGTCCTGCTGGCCGCCTGGGGAGTGCTGCTCGTCACGCGCGGCCGCGTGCGTCGCGCCTTCGCCGTGCTGGCCCTGGTGGCCGCCGTCGGGCTGGTGGCGACGGTGGTGACCGCCTACGTGACGATGCCGGACGCCGCGGGCAGCAGCGTCGACGAGCTGCTGGGCCGGAGCGCGCAGGACACCGGCTTCACCGGCTGGTTCTGGACGGCCGCGGTGGCCTCGGTGGTGGCCGTGGTGCCCGCGGCGCTCGCCGTACGCCTGGTCCCGACGTGGCCCGAGATGGGCAGCCGGTACGACGCACCCACAGCCGCCACGGCGGCGGCACCCGAGACCATCGAGACCGACCTGGACCTGTGGCACGCCCTCGACGAGGGTCGCGACCCGACCGATCGTCCCCAGCCCTGACTGTCGGAGCCGCGTGCCCGGCTCCCACCGGGCCGTGGTCACCTCTAGACTCGTCGCTGACGTCCGCGCCCGACCCGGGAACCAGCCCCGGCCAGCCTCGAGGAGCACCATGTCCGACAACCACGGCAACACCCCGGCCGCCTGGACCGCCGTGGTTGTGGGCCTCCTCGCGTTCGTCGTGGGCGGCATCGGGCTGATGGTGGGCAGCATGCTCATGTTCTGGATCGGCGTCGCACTGGCCCCCGTCGCGCTCATCATCGGAAAGATCATGTCGATGCTGGGCTACGGCGCACCCCAGGAGGGACACCACCAGTCCGCCGACCAGGGCGCCACTCGCTGAGTCCGATGGCCACACCTGCGCCGCAGCCACCTCCCGCGTCCTCCGCGGTCGGCTCCGGAGCACCGCCCGCACCTGCCGAGGTGCAGCCACCGACGCGGCGGGAGCGGATGCGCGGCCCGGTGCTCACCGCTGCCGGGATCGGAGCGCTGACGGTCGCGCTGCACTTCCGCGACCCGCACACCTCCGGCAGCTGGGGACTGTGTCCGTTCAAGCTGTTCACCGGACTGGACTGCCCCGGCTGCGGCGGCCTGCGCGCGGTGAACGACCTGACCAACGGCGACCTGCCTGCCGCCGCGAGCAGCAACCTGCTCTTCGTCCTGATGGTGCCCGTGCTCGTGCTCTGGTGGCTGCGCTGGGCGGTCCGGTCGTGGAACGGCACCCCGGCCCGCGACCCCGTGCCGGGACGTGCGCGGGTGCTCGCTGTCGGCCTGGGCGTGCTCGCGCTCGTGTTCTGGGTGGTGCGCAACACTCCCTGGGGCACCTGGCTGCACAGCTGACCCCGCCGCCCACCCGGACGGCGGGACCGCAGCGTTCCGGGGTCAGCTGGTGCTGGTGTCGAAGTTGTACTCGATGTTGTCGAAGACCCCAGCAGCGAAGAGGATCCAGTAGACGACGGCGATCACGATCGCGACGGCGCCGAGGATGATGCCGGCGATCGCCATCCCGCGGCCGGGGATCTGCCCCTGGGACTCGTCGATCTGCTTCTTGCTGATGAACCCGGTGACCACCGCTGCGATCGCGAAGATCGGGAGGCTCCAGCAGCACGGGATCACCCCGACGATGCCGGTCACCAGGGCGACGATCGCCAGCGGTGACCGCTTCTGCGGACCTGTGGGCGGACCGTAGCCACCCGGGCGCGCCGGGCGGCGGTGGCGGGTAGGCCGGCGGCTGGCCGTAGGACTGGTCCTGGCCCTGGTAGTCGCCGTAGCTCGGGGGAGGCGTTCCCGGCGACTGCGGGTTCCACTGCGGCTCTGCCGGTGGTTGGGCCGGTGGTTGGGCCGGTGGTGTGTGTAGGCCGGCGGAGGGGAGGCCGGGGGAGGAGTGGCGGGTGGCTGGTTCGGGTCGCCGGTGGGCTCCCCGTCCGTGGGGCCTTCCGGTCCTGGTGGCGGAGTGTCGTTGCTCATGGTGCCCCTTCCGGTGCGGCCCGAGAGGGCCCGGCCTGCCGTCGGCCTCGGCATGCGATGGCGCAAACCTTTCCACATGGCCCGTGTGAGAGCCTTGTGGCGCACCTGCTCGACGCCTGCGAATCATTGACGAACACTCCCGGAAAGGTCCCCGCATGTCCGTGCTCGACGACATCGTCGCCGGCGTACGTGAGGACCTCGCCGAGCGAGCGACGGTCCACCCGGAAGCCGAGCTCGCCGCGGCGATCCAGACGCTGCCGACGCCCCAGGACCCGATGCCCGCGTTCCGGTCTCCGGGCCTGTCCGTGATCGCGGAGGTGAAGCGCCGCTCGCCCAGCAAGGGCGAGCTCGCCGACATCCCCGACCCGGCGGCCCTGGCGAGCGCCTACGCCGCCGGCGGAGCCGACGCCATCTCGGTGCTCACCGAGCGGCGCCGCTTCGGTGGCAGCCTCGAGGATCTCCACGCCGTCCGGGCAGCCGTGGCGACTCCGCTGCTGCGCAAGGACTTCGTCGTGACGCCCTACCAGCTGCTCGAGGCGCGCGCTGCCGGCGCCGACCTGGTGCTGCTGATCGTCGCCGCCCTCGAGGGCGAGCTGCTCGCGGAGCTGCACGCCGAGGCTCGCTCCCTGGGCCTGACCGTGCTCACCGAGGTCCACGACGAGGACGAGGTCGAGCGGGCGGTCGACCTCGGCGCCGAGCTGGTCGGCGTCAACGCCCGCAACCTGAAGACGCTCGAGGTCGACCCCAGCACCTTCGGTCGGCTGGTCAAGCTGCTGCCCGACAGCGTGGTGGCCGTGGCCGAGTCCGGCATCTCCGGACGCGAGGACGCCGCCCGGTTCGCCGGCGAGGGTGCCGACGTCGTGCTGGTCGGTGAGGCGCTGGTCCGGGACGGCGACCCGCGTGCCGCGGTGGCGGCGATGAAGTCGGTTCCGGGAGCCTCCCGGTGAGCGCGCCGACGAGCTCCGGGCCCGACGAGGCCGGTCGCTTCGGCGACTTCGGAGGCAGGTTCATGCCCGAGGCGCTGATGGCGGCCCTCGACGAGCTCACCGCCGCCTGGCAGGAGGCGATGGCCGACCCGACCTTCACCGACGAGTTCCAGCGCATGCTCCGGGAGTACGCCGGGGTGCCCAGCCAGCTCTACGAGGCGACCCGCCTCAGCGACCGGGTCGGTGCCCGGATCCTGCTCAAGCGCGAGGACCTGAACCACACCGGCGCCCACAAGATCCGCAACGTGCTCGGCCAGGCGCTGCTCACCAAGCGGATGGGCAAGCGGCGGATGATCGCGGAGACGGGTGCCGGCCAGCACGGGGTGGCCACGGCCACCGCCGCGGCGTACCTCGACCTCGACTGCGTCGTCTACATGGGCGAGGTCGACACCGAGCGGCAGGCGCTCAACGTGGCGCGGATGCAGCTGCTGGGCGCCGAGGTGATCCCGGTGACCTCGGGATCGCGGACCCTGAAGGACGCCATCAACGAGGCGATCCGTGACTGGGTCGCCAGCGTCGACCACACCGCCTACTGCTTCGGCACGGCTGCCGGCCCCCACCCGTTCCCGTCGATGGTCCGCGACTTCTGTCGCGGCATCGGCGACGAGGCCCGCGAACAGTGCCTCGAGCTGACCGGTGCGCTCCCCGACGCCATCGCCGCCTGCGTCGGCGGCGGGTCCAACGCGATCGGCCTGTTCACGGCCTTCCTCGACGACGAGTCGGTGGACATCTTCGGCTTCGAGCCCGGTGGCGAAGGGGTCGACACCGGCCGGCACGCCGCCACCATCTGGGCCGGCGACGTCGGCGTGCTCCACGGGGCACGCACCTACGTGCTCCAGGACGAGGACGGCCAGACGGTCGAGTCGCACTCCATCTCGGCCGGTCTCGACTACCCGGGTGTCGGTCCGCAGCACGCCCACCTCGCGAGCATCGGCCGGGCGACGTACCTGCCCGTCACGGACGCCGCCGCCATGGACGCCATGTCCCTCCTCGCCCACACGGAGGGGATCATCCCGGCCATCGAGTCCGCCCACGCCGTCGCGGGTGCGGTCGACCTGGCGAAGGCCCGCCCGGGCTCGACGATCCTGGTCAACCTCTCGGGTCGCGGCGACAAGGACATGGGCACGGCCATCGACTGGTTCGGGCTCGGTCAGGCAGCAGCGGACGGGACGCCCGAGCGGGCCTCCGAGGAGCAGATCGCCGAGGGCGCGAAGTGACGACCACGGCGGGTGCGTTCGAGAAGTCGCGCGCTGACGGCCGGGCCGCCCTCGTCGGCTACCTCCCCACCGGCTACCCCGACGTGCCCGGAGCGATCGAGGCGCTCAAGGTGATGGTCGACTGCGGGTGCGACGTGATCGAGATCGGGTTGCCCTACAGCGACCCGGTGATGGACGGGCCGACCATCCAGGCCGCGGCCCAGCGAGCGCTCGAGGGCGGCGTCCGGACGGCCGACGTGCTGCGCACGGTCGAGGCCGTGGCGGCGACCGGCACCCCGACCGTCGTGATGACCTACTGGAACCCGATCGACCGCTACGGAGTCGAGCAGTTCGCCCAGGATCTCGCGGGAGCCGGCGGGGCCGGGCTGATCACGCCGGACCTGACGCCCGACTCGGCCGAGTCGTGGATCGCCGCGGCGGACGGGCACGACCTCGACAAGGTCTTCCTGGTCGCCCCGTCGTCGACCGACGAGCGGCTGCGCTACACCACGGCGGCCTGCCGCGGCTTCGTCTACGCCACCGCTGTCATGGGTGTCACCGGTGCACGGGCCTCCACGTCCGAGCTGGCCGGACCGCTCGTGCAGCGCACGCGCGCCGTGACCGACCTGCCCATCGGAGTGGGGCTCGGCGTCTCCAACGGCGACCAGGCGGCCGAGATCGCCGGCTACGCCGACGCCGTGATCGTGGGGTCGGCCTTCGTGCGGGCGCTGCTCGACGCCGACGACCTGTCCGGAGGTCTCAAGGCACTCGCCTCGCTCACCGAGGACCTGGCCGACGGCGTACGTCGTGGCTAGGCCGCTGCACTGGGCGGCCGGCCTGTGCGTCGTGCTCCTGCTGGCCGTGGCCGGCTGCGGCTCCTCCGACGACTCCGGCGCCCCTGTGACGGGGATCCGGGTCTCCGACGACGACGGCTACCGGGGCATCAAGCTCGACCAGCCGTACGCCGTACCGGCCAGCACCCTGACCGACACCGCCGGCAAGCCGTTCGACCTCGCCACGCAGGAGAAGCGGACCCTGGTCTTCTTCGGCTACACCAACTGTCCCGACATCTGCCAGGTCGTGATGAGCACGATCGCCTCGGCCGTGGCCAGGCTCTCCCCGGCCGAGCGCAAGCAGCTCCAGGTCGCGTTCATCACCACCGACCCGGCCCGGGACACCAAGAAGGCGCTGCGGACCTATCTCGACCGCTTCAACCCCGGCTTCGTGGGCGTCACCGGCCCGCTGGCGGACATCGTGGCGCTGGCCAAGCCGATGGGCATCGACATCCTCAAGGGCCAGAAGCTGTCCAGCGGTGGCTACGAGGTCGACCACACCACCAACGTGATCGCCGTCCGGGGAGCGAAGGGTGACCTCGTCTGGACCGCCAGCACCTCGCCCTCCGACATGGCCACCGACCTGCACAAGATCCTGAAGGCCGACTCGTGACCCTGTTCCTGACCTCCCTGGTGACCCCCTGGTCCATCCCCAGCCCCTCGCAGGGCGTGTGGCACCTCGGGCCGTTCCCGGTCCGGGCCTACGCGCTGGCGATCATCCTGGGCGTGGTCGCCGCGGTGTGGGTGGGTGACAAGCGCTGGGTGGCCCGAGGTGGCGAGCAGGGACAGGTGGCCGACATCGCTCTCTGGGCGGTCCCCGCCGGGCTGATCGGGGCTCGGCTCTACCACGTCGCCACCGACCACGACCTCTACTTCGGCGAGGGCAAGCACGCCCTGGGCGCCCTCGAGATCTGGCACGGGGGCCTCGGCATCTGGGGCGCCATCGCCGGCGGACTCCTCGGAGCGTGGTTCTACTGCCACCGCCACGGGATCCTGCTGCGCCCGCTCGCGGACGCCCTCGCGCCAGGCCTGCTGCTGGCGCAGGTCATCGGCCGGTTCGGCAACTACTTCAACCAGGAGCTGTTCGGGCGGCCGACGACGCTCCCGTGGGGCCTGGAGATCGACCTGGCCCACCGGCCCGTGGGCTACGCGCAGTTCACGACCTTCCACCCGACCTTCCTCTACGAGGCCCTGTGGAACCTCGCCGGCATGGCCCTGCTGCTCTACCTCGACCGGAGGTTCCGGCTGGGCTACGGTCGCGTCTTCGCGCTCTACGTGATGATCTACACGGCCGGCCGCGGCTGGATCGAGACGCTGCGGATCGACTCGATCGAGCTCGACAACGTGCTCGGCCTCCGCTGGGGCGTCTGGATGTCGATCGGGCTCTTCGTCGGCGCGGCCGTCTACTTCGTGGTGACCAGCCGGCGCCACCCGAGTCCGGACAGCCGCGAGCCCACGCCGTACGTCGCGGGTCGCGGTCCGACCGGGACCGGCTCCGAGGCCGAGTCCGGGACCGACTCCGAGGCTGAGCCCGAGACCAGCTCCGAGACCGGCTCCGAGGACGGCTCCCAGGACGGCTCCGGGTCCGGCTCCAGGGTCGGCGAGGAGCCGGAGGCTCAGGAGTCCACCGGCGAGAGCTCCGCGACCCCGGACCCCTGACCGGCCGAGCCCTGTTCGAGGCCCGCCGGACCAGCGATACTCGTCCCCTGGAACGAGGGACGGAGCGGTCCTGACCCTGTTGTAGGCTGACTTTTCCGCATGGGCCAATGTCGTCCCAGCAACAGCATGCTCACATTCGACGCACGACCGGCGGCACCGCGGGGCTCGCGCCCACAGGTGCGGACGGAGTGCGCTGACCGACGACGGGAGAGTGCACATGCAGGCATTCCCGCCACCCCAAGGTCTCTACGACGGGGCTCACGAGCACGACGCGTGCGGGGTCGCCTTCGTGGCGACCATGACCGGCGTGCCCAGCCACGACATCGTGAGCCAGGCGCTCACGGCCCTGCGCAACCTCGAGCACCGCGGTGCCGCGGGAGCCGAGCCCAACTCCGGCGACGGCGCGGGCATCCTGATGCAGGTCCCGGACCGGTTCTTCCGCGAGGTCGTGGACTTCGACCTGCCCGCCAAGCACTCCTACGCCGCGGGCACGGCGTTCATCCCCGGTGACGCCGAGCAGGTCGCCAAGACCCGCAAGCGGATCGAGGAGATCGCCGCCGAGGAGGGCCTCAGCGTGCTCGGCTGGCGCGAGGTGCCCACCGACCCGTCGTCCCTCGGCCAGACGGCGCTCGACTGCATGCCCTCGTTCGTCCAGCTGTTCGTGGCCGCCTCCGGCAGCCGCATCCTCGGGATGGGTCTGGAGCGCCTCGCCTACGTGCTGCGCAAGCGCGCCGAGCTCGAGAACGACGTCTACTTCCCGTCCCTGTCCAGCCGGACCATCGCCTACAAGGGGATGCTCACCACCGACCAGCTCGACCACGTGTTCCCCGACCTGGTCGACGAGCGGGTGGAGAGCTCCATCGCGGTGGTGCACTCGCGGTTCTCCACCAACACGTTCCCGAGCTGGCCCCTGTCGCACCCGTTCCGGTTCATCGCCCACAACGGCGAGATCAACACCGTCATGGGCAACCGCAACTGGATGCGCGCCCGCGAGGCACTGCTCAGGTCGGACCTGATCCCGGGCGACCTGGACCGCATCTTCCCGATCTGCACCCCGGGTGCGAGCGACTCCGCCTCCTTCGACGAGGTGCTCGAGATCCTGCACATCGGCGGCCGCAGCCTGCCCCACTCGGTGCTGATGATGATCCCCGAGGCGTGGGAGAACCACACCGAGATGGACGCCAAGCGGCGTGCCTTCTACGAGTTCCACTCCGCGCTGATGGAGCCGTGGGACGGCCCCGCGTGCGTGGTGTTCACCGACGGAACCCAGGTCGGCGCGGTGCTCGACCGCAACGGCCTGCGTCCCTCCCGCTACTGGGTCACCGACGACGGCCTGGTCGTGCTCGCCAGCGAGGTCGGCGTGCTCGACATCCCGCAGCACAAGGTGGTCCGCAAGGGCCGCCTGCAGCCGGGGCGGATGTTCCTCGTCGACACCGAGGAGCACCGGATCATCGAGGACGAGGAGATCAAGGACGAGCTGGCCCGCGAGCACCCGTACGACGAGTGGCTGCACGCCGGCCTGATCAAGCTAGCCGACGTCGCCGACCGCGAGCACGTCATCCACTCGCACGCCTCGGTGACCCGACGCCAGCAGATCTTCGGCTACACCGAGGAGGAGCTGCGCGTCCTGCTCACCCCGATGGCGAACACCTCGGCCGAGCCGCTCGGCTCGATGGGCACCGACACCCCGATCGCGGTGCTCAGCGACCGGCCCAGGCTGCTCTTCGACTACTTCGCGCAGCTGTTCGCGCAGGTCACCAACCCGCCCCTGGACGCGATCCGCGAGGAGCTGGTGACCAGCCTCAACGGCACCATCGGCCCGGAGGCGAACCTCCTCGACCCGACGCCCGCGTCGTGCCGCCAGGTGGTGCTGCCGTTCCCGGTGATCACCAACGACGAGCTGGTCAAGATCCGGCACATCAACCGCGACGGCGACATGCCGGGCTTCATCACCCACGTCTCGCGCGGTCTGTACGACGTGACCGGCGGGGGCGAGGCCCTCGCCGAACGCCTCGAGGAGATCTGCAAGGAAGTGAGCCAGGCGATCGCCGGGGGCGCCCGCGTGATCGTGCTCTCCGACCGTCACTCCGACGCGACCAAGGCGCCGATCCCGTCGCTGCTGATGACGGCGGCCGTGCACCACCACCTGGTCCGTGAGAAGACCCGCACCCAGGTCGGCGTGATCGTCGAGGCCGGGGACGTCCGCGAGGTCCACCACGTCGCCACCCTGATCGGCTACGGCGCCGCCGCGGTCAACCCCTACCTCGCGATGGAGACCGTCGAGGACCTCGCCCGCGACGGGTTCTACGTCAAGGTCGAGCCGGAGAAGGCCGTCGCCAACCTGGTGAAGTCGCTCGGCAAGGGTGTCCTGAAGGTGATGTCGAAGATGGGCGTCTCCACGGTGGCCTCCTACACGGGCGCCCAGATCTTCGAGGCGCTCGGACTCTCCCAGGAGCTCGTCGACAAGTACTTCACCGGCACCACCTCCAAGCTCGGCGGCGTCGGCATCGACGTGGTCGCCGAGGAGGTGGCGCTGCGTCACCGGATCGCCTACCCGACCGGTGGCATCGCACCGGCGCACCGCGAGCTCGAGATCGGTGGCGAGTACCAGTGGCGTCGCGAGGGCGAGCTGCACCTGTTCGACCCCGAGACGGTCTTCCGGCTGCAGCACTCGACCCGCGCCGGGAAGTACGACGTGTTCAAGCAGTACACCGCGCGCGTCAACGGGCACTCGGAGCGCCTGATGACCCTGCGCGGGCTGTTCCGCTTCAAGGACGCCGACGCGACCGGGCGCGAGCCGATCGACATCGACGAGGTCGAGTCCGTCTCCGAGATCGTCAAGCGGTTCTCCACCGGGGCCATGTCCTACGGCTCGATCTCCGGAGAGGCCCACCAGACCCTGGCGATCGCGATGAACCGCCTCGGCGGCAAGTCCAACACCGGTGAGGGCGGCGAGGACGCCGACCGTCTCTACGACCCCGAGCGCAGGTCCTCGATCAAGCAGGTCGCGTCCGGTCGCTTCGGCGTGACCTCGGAGTACCTCACCAACTCCGACGACATCCAGATCAAGATGGCGCAGGGTGCCAAGCCCGGCGAGGGCGGCCAGCTGCCCGGCAACAAGGTCTACCCGTGGGTGGCCAAGACCCGGCACAGCACGCCCGGCGTCGGGCTGATCTCGCCCCCGCCGCACCACGACATCTACTCGATCGAGGATCTCGCCCAGCTGATCCACGACCTGAAGAACTCCAACCCCCAGGCCCGGGTGCACGTCAAGCTCGTCGCCGAGGTCGGGGTCGGCACCGTGGCCGCGGGGGTCTCGAAGGCGCACGCGGACGTCGTACTCATCTCCGGGCACGACGGCGGCACGGGCGCGGCGCCGCTGACCTCGCTCAAGCACGCCGGTGGTCCGTGGGAGCTCGGCCTGGCCGAGACCCAGCAGACGCTGCTGCTCAACGGGCTGCGCGACCGGATCGTCGTCCAGACGGACGGTCAGCTCAAGACCGGCCGCGACGTCGTGGTCGCCGCCCTGCTGGGCGCCGAGGAGTACGGCTTCGCGACCGCCCCGCTGGTGGTCTCCGGCTGCATCATGATGCGCGTCTGCCACCTCGACACCTGCCCGGTCGGCGTGGCCACGCAGAACCCCGTGCTGCGCGAGCGCTACTCGGGCAAGGCCGAGTACGTCGTGAACTTCTTCGAGTACATCGCCGAGGAGGTGCGCGAGCTGCTCGCCGAGCTCGGCTTCCGCACGCTCGAGGAGGCGATCGGCCACGCCGACGTGCTCGACTCGACCGAGGCGGTGAACCACTGGAAGGCGCAGGGGCTCGACATCTCGCCGGTCTTCCACGTCCCCGAGCTCCACGAGGACAGTGCCCGGCACAACACGCGGCCGCAGGACCACGGGCTCGACAAGGCCCTCGACAACGAGCTCGTGAAGCTCTGCGAGGACGCTCTCGAGCGCGGCGAGCCGGTGCGCGCCCAGGTGGCGATCCGCAACGTCAACCGCACCGTCGGCACGATCCTCGGCCACGAGGTGACCAAGCGCTACCGAGCCGAGGGCCTCCCTGACGGCACCATCGACCTGACCCTGACCGGGTCGGCCGGTCAGTCGTTCGGTGCGTTCGTCCCGAACGGCATCACCCTGCGGCTCGAGGGGGACGCCAACGACTACGTCGGCAAAGGCCTCTCGGGCGGCCGGCTCGTCGTACGACCCGATCGCGAGGCGAC
The DNA here is from genome assembly GCA_963797525.1 of uncultured Actinomycetota bacterium. Lineage (GTDB taxonomy): Bacteria > Actinomycetota > Actinomycetes > Propionibacteriales > Nocardioidaceae > Marmoricola. The sequence continues at coordinate 666,696 of CAWCPT010000014.1, read as the reverse complement.
CTTCGACGCCTCGCAGCAGATCATCGCCGGCAACACCATCGCGTACGGCGCGACCAGCGGCCAGATCTTCCTGCGCGGCCAGGCGGGGGAGCGGTTCTGCGTGCGCAACTCCGGCGCCACCGCGGTCGTGGAGGGCGTGGGCGACCACGGCTGCGAGTACATGACCGGCGGCACGGTCGTCGTGCTCGGCCCCACCGGCCGCAACTTCGCGGCCGGGATGAGCGGTGGCGTCGCCTACGTGCTCGACCTCGACGAAGGCCGCGTCAACAAGGAGCTCGTCGAGCTCGGCGCGGTCGAGGGCGAGCAGCGCGACACCCTCGAGGCCATCGTCCGCCAGCACCTCGAGGAGACCGAGTCGACGATCGCCGAGGACCTGCTCGCCGACTGGCCGGCCTCGCTGGCACGGTTCACCGAGGTGATCCCGCGCGACTTCCGGATCGTGATGGAGGCCAAGGCGAAGGCCGAGGCCGACGGCCTGAAGGACAACGACGTGGCAACGGCAATGATGGAGGCCCTCCATGGCTGACCCCAAGGGATTCCTCAAGAACGGCCGCGAGCTCGCGGAGCGCCGGCCCGTCGAGGAGCGCGTGCACGACTGGAACGAGGTCTACCCCGGTGGGCCGGGTCGTGCGTTGCTGCCGATCATCACCACCCAGGCCGGACGCTGCATGGACTGCGGCATCCCGTTCTGCCACCAGGGCTGCCCGCTGGGCAACATCATCCCGGAGTGGAACGACCTGGTCTGGCGCGACGACTGGGACGGCGCCATCGAGCGTCTGCACGCGACCAACAACTTCCCGGAGTTCACCGGCCGGCTCTGCCCCGCTCCGTGCGAGACGGCCTGCGTCCTGGGGATCAACCAGGACCCGGTGACCATCAAGAACGTCGAGGTCGCGATCATCGACCGCGCCTGGGAGTCGCGCGCCGTACGACCCCAGCCGCCGGAGTGGCTCTCCGGCCGCACGATCGCGGTGATCGGCTCCGGACCCGCAGGTCTGGCCGCCGCCCAGCAGCTGACCCGAGCCGGGCACACCGTCGCGGTCTACGAGCGCGCCGACAAGATCGGCGGACTGATGCGCTACGGCATCCCCGAGTTCAAGATGGAGAAGAAGGTCCTCGACCGCAGGCTCGACCAGATGCGCCGCGAGGGCACCGTCTTCCGGGCCGGCGTCAACGTCGGCGAGACGCTCACCGGTTCCCAGCTGCGCGACCGCTACGACGCGGTCGTCCTGGCGATGGGTGCCACCGCGGCGCGGGACCTGCCGGCGACCGGGCGTGAGCTCGGCGGCATCCACCAGGCGATGGAGTACCTCCCGCAGTCCAACCGTGTCTCGCTCGGCGAGGAGGTCGACGGCCAGATCCGCGCGGACGGCAAGCACGTCGTGATCATCGGTGGCGGCGACACCGGCGCCGACTGCCTCGGCACGGCGACCCGTCAGAACGCCGCGTCGATCACGCAGCTCGAGATCATGGACCGGCCGGGGGAGACCCGGCCGGCCGGACAGCCGTGGCCGACGTACCCGATGCTCTTCCGGGTCTCCTCGGCCCACGAGGAGAACGGTGAGCGCGTCTACGCCGTCTCCACGCAGGAGTTCCTCGGCGACGACGACGGCAACGTGCGCGCCTTGCGGCTCGTCGACGTGGAGTTCAAGGACGGCAAGTTCACCGAGATCGAGGGCACCGAGCGGGAGATCCCTGCCGAGCTGGTGCTGCTCGCGATGGGCTTCGTCGGTCCGGAGAAGGAAGGCCTGATCGAGCAGCTCGAGGTCGACCTCGACGACCGCGGCAACGTCGCGCGTGACAACGGCTACCAGTCCTCGGTCGAGGGCGTCTTCGTCGCCGGCGACGTCGGACGTGGCCAGTCCCTGATCGTCTGGGCCATCGCCGAGGGCCGCGCGGCGGCTGCCGCCGTCGACACCTGGCTCACCGGCTCCACCACCCTGCCCGCCCCGATCCCCCCGTCCGAGCGCCCCCTCACCGCGTAGGGCTGCAGGTTTCCCCGGGCGCCCGGGGAAACCTGTAGCGGACGGGCAAAACTTCACCCGTCAGGTGCAGGGATCCCCGGCCGCCCGGGGAAACCGACATCCGTTGGAACGTTCAAGTAAATGCGGCTAGGGTCGGTGGGTGCGGAGAGCAAAGATCGTGTGCACCCTCGGACCTGCTACTTCCTCGATGGAGAGGATCCGCGAGCTCGTCGATGCCGGCATGGACGTGGCGCGGCTCAACCTCAGCCACGGGGCGTACGCCGACCACGAGGAGATCTACCGCCGGGTCCGGGCCGCCTCGGACGAGAGCGGGCACGGAGTCGGGGTCTTCGTCGACCTGCAGGGTCCGAAGATCCGCCTCGGGAACTTCAAGGAGGGCTCGACCCGCATCCAGACCGGGCAGGCCTTCACGATCACCACGCGCGAGGTCCCGGGCAACAACGAGATCGCCTCGACCACCTACCAGGGGCTCCCGGGCGACGTCGCTGCTGGAGACCAGATCCTGATCGACGACGGCAAGGTGCGCCTGCGGGTGACCGAGGTCGACGGCCAGGACGTGCACACCCAGGTCGTGACCGGTGGCCGGATCAGCGACCACAAGGGGATCAACCTCCCGGGCGTGCCGGTGAGCGTCCCGGCGATGTCGGACAAGGACATCGAGGACCTGCGCTGGGGACTGCACCTGACGGTCGACTTCATCGCGCTGTCCTTCGTGCGGTCGGCGGCCGACGCCGAGGACGTCCGGAAGATCATGCGCGAGGAGGGCGTCATGCTCCCCGTGATCGCCAAGATCGAGAAGCCCCAGGCGATCGACAACCTCAACGAGATCGTCAAGGCCTTCGACGGGTTCATGGTCGCCCGCGGTGACCTGGGCGTGGAGTGCCCGCTCGAGGACGTGCCGTTCCTGCAGAAGCGCGTGGTCGAGAAGGCTCGCCGCAACGCCAAGCCGGTGATCGTGGCGACCCAGATGCTGGAGTCCATGATCAGCAGCCCGGCCCCCACCCGGGCCGAGGCCTCCGACGTCGCCAACGCGGTGCTCGACGGTGCCGACGCGGTGATGCTCTCCGGCGAGACCAGCGTGGGGGAGTTCCCGATCGAGACGGTGCGCACGATGGCGCGCATCATCAGCTCGACCGAGGCCCACGAGCTGCACCACATGGCGGCCATCGACTGGCAGCCGAAGACCCGGGGCGGCGTGATCGCGAAGGCCGCCGCCGAGGTCGGTGAGCGGGTGGGTGCCAAGTACCTCGTCGCGTTCACCCAGAGCGGCGACTCCGCCCGCCGTCTGGCGCGCTACCGCGGCAAGATCCCGGTGCTCGCGTTCACCCCCGAGCACATCGTCCGCTCCCAGCTCTCGCTGACGTGGGGCGTGGAGACGTTCCTGACCTCGGCCGTCGAGCACACCGACGAGATGGTCCGCCAGGTCGACGAGCAGCTGCTCAGGATCGGCCGGGTCCAGGAGGGCGACCTCGTGGTGATCATCGCGGGCAGCCCGCCCGGCATCCCCGGATCCACGAACGCCCTGCGCATCCACCGGATGGGGGACGCGATCAACGAGGTCGCGCCCGCCTACCGCAGCCACCGCTGAGCAGCACCACCCCGACAGGGTCGGAGACCGCTGCGTCGATCCGGGTGCCGGGTGTGGGACTTGAACCCACACGTCCTTTCGGACAATGGTGTTTGAGACCATCGCGTCTGCCGATTCCGCCAACCCGGCCCAGGCTGTGGAAACCGTACCGGATCGGATCCGGGGCGCTGCGCCGGATAGCCTCTGCCTCGTGACCACGACCCCACCGCGCGTTCTGATCGCCGAGGACGAGGCCCTGATCCGCCTCGACCTGGCCGAGATGCTGGTCGAGGAGGGGTACGACGTCGTCGGCCAGGCGGAGGACGGCGAGACGGCCGTCGCCCTCGCCGAGGAGCTCCGTCCGGACCTGGTCATCCTCGACATCAAGATGCCTCGCCTCGACGGCATCGCAGCGGCCCAACGGGTGGCCGCGCTGCGGATCGCCCCCGTGGTCATCCTCACCGCCTTCAGCCAGCGGGACCTCGTGGAGCAGGCCCGCGACGCCGGCGCGATGGCGTACGTCGTGAAGCCGTTCAGCATGACCGACCTGGTGCCTGCCATCGAGATGGCCGTGAGCCGGTTCGCCGAGATCAAGCAGCTCGAGCTCGAGGTCGCCGACCTGGGCGACCAGCTGGAGACCCGCAAGGTGCTGGACCGCGCCAAGGGCGTCCTGCAGCAGCAGATGGGCCTCACCGAGCCGGAGGCCTTTCGCTGGATCCAGAAGACCGCGATGGACCTGCGCCGGTCCATGCGCGAGGTGGCCGAGGGCGTCGTACGCCACGGACCGCAGGACGATGCCGAGTCCCCAACCCGTGATGGTGCCCATCCTGAGGCCTAGTCCACACCGCTGCGCAGGTCACGAAATTGCAACGACAGCACGAGGACTGCTCCCGGGATAGCGGAACTGGCCTGCGTTGGCAGTACCTTCACCCCAATCCATGCGACGGCCACGGGCCGGTCGCGCCTACCTTCCCAACACGGAGGATCAATGATTCGCCCCAATCGCACCTGGCGCGCGGCCGCAGTCCTGGCCGCGGCAGCCCTGGTGCTCACTGCCTGCGGCAGTTCGTCAGACTCCAACGACAAGAAGTCCGACAGTGGCTCGAGCGCCCCGGCCAAGAAGGGTGACGGCACCCTGACGATCGGCACCCTGTTGCCGCAGACGGGTGACCTCGCCTTCCTCGGCCCGCCCGAGTTCGCCGGCGTGCAGACCGCCGTCGACGACATCAACGCCGCTGGCGGTGTCGAGGGCAAGGACGTCGTCCAGGTCAAGGCAGACTCCGGTGACGGCACGCCCGACATCGCAGGCGCCCAGACCGACAAGCTGCTCGACGCGAACGCCGACGTCGTCGTCGGTGCCGCCTCCTCGTCGGTGTCGCTGAGCGTCATCGACAAGATCACCGGTGCCGGCATCGCGCAGTTCTCGCCTGCCAACACCTCGCCGGCGCTCGACGACGCCAAGACGGACCCGAAGAACCTGTACTTCCGCACCGCGCCGTCCGACGTCCTCCAGGGTGCCGTGATGGCCAACACCGTGATCGGTGACGGCAAGAACAACGTGGCGATCCTGGCCCGCCAGGACTCCTACGGCGAGCTGCTCGCCGGGCAGATCGAGAAGGGCATCAAGGCTGGTGGCGGCAACGTCGTGACCAAGCAGCTCTACTCGGCCGACGCGACGAACTACACCGCCGAGGTCAACAAGGTCGCGGCGTCGAAGCCGGACGCGGTCGTGCTGGTCGCCTTCGACGAGACGAAGAAGATCATCCCGTCGCTCATCTCCAAGGGTGTCGGCCCGCAGGACGTGCAGACCTACTTCGTGGACGGCAACACCGCCGACTACTCGAAGGACTTCAAGCCGGGCACGCTCAAGGGCGTGAAGGCCACCCTCCCGGGTGCCGAGCTCACCTCGGACTTCAAGTCGCGGCTGCTGAAGACCGACCCCAAGCTGAAGGACTTCACCTACGGTCCCGAGTCGTACGACGCGACGGTGCTCACCGCCCTGGCCGCGATCTCCGCGAAGTCCGACGACCCGACGACCTTCGGGCCGTGGATCATCAAGGACTCCGAGGGCGGCACCGCCTGCACGACGTTCAAGGAGTGCGCGCGCGCTCGCCAAGAAGGGTGAGGACATCGACTACAACGGTGTCTCCGGCCCGATCGAGATGGGCAAGACCGGTAGCCCGACCAAGGCGACCATCGGCATCTACCAGTACGGCCAGGACAACACGTACAAGAACCTGAAGTACACCGCCGGCGTCATCTCCGGCAACTAGTCACACGAGGAAGGGGCCCGACCGTGAGGTCGGGCCCCTTTCGCGTGCCCGGGGGAGCTCGTTCGTCCGGCGAGCGCAGTCCAGTCGGTCAGTTGTTGCTGCCGGCCAGCGTGCCGAGGTAGAGCTCGATCACCTTCGGGTCGTTGATCAGGTCCTTGCCGCTGGCGCTGTAGGCGTTGCGGCCCTGGTCGAGCACGTAGCCGCGGTCGCAGATCTGCAGGCAGCGACGGGCGTTCTGCTCGACCATGATCACCGAGACGCCGGCGCGGTTGATGCGGCGGGTCTGCACGAAGACCTCGTCCTGCAGCACGGGGGACAGTCCTGCGGAGGGCTCGTCGAGAAGCAGCACGGACGGCTCCATCATCAGGGCGCGTCCCATGGCGACCATCTGCCGCTCACCGCCCGACAGCGAGCCCGCACGCTGGCTGCGTCGGTCCAGCAGGGCGGGGAACAGCTCGCCGACGAACTCGAACCGCTTCCGGAACGACTTCGGCCGCTGGTAGACCCCCATCTCGAGGTTCTCCTGGATGGTCAGCGACGGGAACACGTTGTTGGTCTGCGGCACGAAGCCGATGCCCTTGGTGACCAGGTGGTCGGCACGCCAGTTGGTGATGTCCTCGCCCTTGAGGCTCACCGATGCCGGAGTTGATCTTCACCAGGCCGAACAGGGCCTTGAGCAGGGTCGACTTGCCGGCGCCGTTGGGCCCGATGATGCCGACCAGCTCGTTCTCCTGGCAGTAGAGGTCGGCACCGTTGAGGATGTTCACCCCGGGCAGGTAGCCGGCGAGCAGGTCGTCGGCGCGCAGCACGGCACCCTCGGCCGCGGCGAGGTGCTGCCGTCGCTCCGCGTTGTCGATGGACCCGCTCGTGGAGTCGTTCCCGGAGGTCGGTCCGCGGCGTCGTCCTCCGCGGCGTTCCCGCGGTCGGTCTCGGGCTCAGGCACGGTGCTCTCCCTCGGTGGCGGTGCCGGACGCGTCCTCGGCCCGCTCCTCCTCGATCTCGGCCTGGGCCTCGGCGAGGATCTGCTCCTCGACGTCGTCGTTGCTCAGGTCCTGGTCGTGGTGCGAGCCCAGGTAGGCGTCGATGACGCGCTGGTCACCCATCACGGCGTCCGGCGGGCCCTCGGCGATCACCTTGCCCTGGGCCATCACGATGACCCAGTCGGAGATGTCGCGGACCATGTCCATGTCGTGCTCGACGAACAGCACCGTGCGGCCCTCGTCGCGCAGCGACTTCACGTGCCCGAGCAGCGACTGCTTCAGCGCGGGGTTCACGCCGGCCATCGGCTCGTCGAGCATCACCAGCTCGGGGTTGGCCATCAGGGCCCGGGCCATCTCGAGCAGCTTGCGCTGACCGCCGGACAGCGAGCCGGCGAAGTCCTCGCGCTTCTTGATCAGGAGGAACCGCTCGAGCAGGGTGTCGGCCCGCGTGGTGTTGGCCGTCTCCTGGCCACGCCAGAGGGGAGCGAACATCGCGCGGAGCAGGCGCTCACCCTGCTGGCCGGTCGCGCCGACCCGCATGTTCTCGATGACGGTGAGTCTCGAGAGCACCTTGGTCAGCTGGAACGTGCGCACCATGCCGAGCCGGGCCACCCGGTAGGCGGACATCCCCTTGAGGTTGGTGCCGTTGAAGGACCACTGTCCCTCGTCGGGCTGGTCGAAGCCGGTCAGCAGGTTGAAGAAGGTGGTCTTGCCGGCCCCGTTGGGCCCGATCAGCCCGGTGATGACGCCGCGCTGGATCTCGACGTGCTCCACGTCGACAGCAGTGAGGCCGCCGAACGTCCGACGTACCTTGTCCACCACCAGGATCGGGTCTGACTTCTTGGACCCGGGCTCGTGCGCGGAGTCCTTGAGAGCAGCCCGGTTGCTCGACGTGTCGACGTCGATGACCTGCTCCACCTCGTCGGTCTCAGTGGGCATCGAGAGCCAACTCCCTTCGGTCTCCGAAGATGCCCTGTGGTCGGAAGATCATCAGGAGCATCAGGGCCAGTCCCATGAAGATGAACCGCATCAGGCTGGCCTGGTTGCCGTTCATGATGGCCTCCGGGATCAGCGGGTCGGTGCCGGAGGTGGCCGCACCGAAGAACAGGTCGAGGAAGCTGATCAGGAACCAGAAGATGATCGTACCGGCGACGGGGCCGAGCACCCGGGCCGCGCCGCCCACGAGCAGCACGGTGTAGGCGAAGAACGTGGTGTCGGTGGCGAAGAACGACGGGTTGATCGCCGAGTGCTGCAGCGCCGACATGATGCCGGCGAGGCCGCCGATGAGGCCGCCGATCATCAGCGACTGCATCTTGTAGGCGTAGACGTTCTTGCCGAGGCTGCGGACGGCGTCCTCGTCCTCGCGGATGCCCTTGAGCACGCGGCCCCACGGGCTGCGCATCAGCGCCCAGACGATCAGGCAGCACAGCGCCACCATGGTCCAGCAGACCAGCAGCGTCCAGAAGTCGTACGGTCGCCACGTCACGACGCCCGGGGATGCCGATCCGGCTCGAGAACGGGTTGAGGCTCGCGAAGCTCTTGTTGAACCCCTGCAGGCCGTCCTGGCCGCCGAAGTACTTGAGCAGCGTCACCGACCCGATCGTCTGCCGGATGATCTCGGCGGCCGCGATCGTGACGATGGCGAGGTAGTCGGCGCGCAGCCGCAGGGTCGGGCACACCGAGGAGCAGGGCCAGCACTCCGGCGCACGCCAGCCCGACCAGGCTGCCGAGCCAGAAGGAGAGGCCCCAGGTCGCGACGAACGACGCCACGGCGTACCCGGCGACCGCCATGAAGCCGGCCTGGCCGAAGTTGAGCAGCCCGGTGTAGCCGAAGTGCACGTTGAGGCCGATGGCCGCCAGGCAGTACACCGCGGCGACGGGCCCCAGACCCTGCTGCAGGCTCTGGCTGAAGATGGCGTTCCAGTCCATGTGCTCTCTCCTAACCGACCCGCTGGGGCTTGCCGAGCAGGCCTTGCGGCCGGAACAGCAGAACGACGATGAGCACGAGGAGGCCGCCGACGAACTTCAGCTCCGGCGGGACGAACAAGGTGGACACCTCCACGAACAGGCCGATCACGATGGCACCCACGATGGCGCCCGACGCGGTGCCGAGGCCGCCGAGCACGGTGGCGGCGAAGACCAGCAGCAGGAGCTTGAAGCCGAGCTGGTAGTCGAAGCCCTGCGTCATCCCGAAGAGCACGCCCGGACAGGCCGGCGAGCATCGCGCCGACGATCCAGACGACCGAGATCACGCGGTCGACGTTGATGCCGGTGGCCGAGGCCAGCGCCGTGTTGTCCGCGACGGCACGGGTGGCCTTGCCGAGCTTGGTCCGCTGCAGCGCGAGGACCACCGCGACCAGCACGACGAGCGAGAGCAGCACGACGAAGATGTCCTTCGGCGTCACCAGCACCGGACCCCAGTGGTAGGGCTTGGGGCTGGAGAACTGGGAGTACTGGTGGTTGCTCGCACCGGCGAAGTATTGGTAGAGGTTGCGCAGGAAGATCGACAGTCCGATGCTCACCACCATGGCGGCGACGAGGCCGGTCCCGCGACGACGGAGCGGCCGCCACAGGGCCCAGTCGTTCAGCCAGCCGAAGCCCGCGGAGGCGATCGTGGCCACGATCGCGGCGACGGCGAGCGTGATGTTCGTGCTACCGATCGTGATCGTCCCCGGCAGCGAGTCCACTGCGTAGGCGACCAGCGCGCCGAAGGTGATCAGCTCGCCGTGGGAGAAGTTCGTCAATCCCGTGGTGCCGAAGATCATCGAGAGGCCGAGGGCGGCCATGGCCAGCAGCAGCGAGAACACCAGCCCGCCCACCAGGAGCTGCAGGGCCTGCACGCCCTTGCTGGTCGAGGCCGCTGCTGTCGTTGCCGATCGGGAAGGCGACGAAGACGTCCGAGTCGAGGTTCAGCGTCCGGTCCAGCGAGACCTGCTTCGGGTTGCGGAGTGCCGTGCCCTTGGGAAGCGTGTCGGTGTCGATCTTGACCGTGAACGTCTTGCCGAGGTTGTCGATCGACTTCCCGGGGAGCGGGATGTCGAAGATGCCCGTCTCGTCGCTCTTGGCGGTGCCGACGACCTTGCCGGACTCGTCCTCGACGTTGATGGTCACGTCGGGGACCGGCTTGGCGGGCTTGGAGCGCTGGTCGAGCAGACAGCCCGTGAAATGGATGGTGTCGTCGTTGCGCGGCGGCGGCCGTTGGCACGTCTGCGCGTCGGCGGCGGGAGCGCCGGCGCCGGTGGAGGCTGACGCCGAGGGCACGGTGGAGATGACTGCCATGGCGGCGACGAAGATCGCGATGGTCAGTGCAGCGAGTCTTGATGAGCGGGCCTGCATGGAACTCCTGTCACCTCGTCGTCGGGCGTGTGACGCGGCACTCTTAACCACTTGGTCCGCTCTGCGCGCGTCACGAAGCCCCTACGAATCGACAGACTAGATGCACCGGGGACGGCGTAGCGGACATTGAGGCAACAATTCGACTACGACGATCCGGCTCATCCGCGGAGCCGGACGACCAGTTCGGTCAGCAGGGGAGCGACCAACAGGGCCGGCAGCAGGTCGGCGACCTTGACCTGCTTGAGGTCGAGCAGCCGGAAGGCCACCCCCACCAGCAGCAGCCCACCGGTGGCGGTCAGCGCACTGAGGTGGGCGTCCGGCACGAAGCTGCCGAGAACCGCGCCGAGCGCGGTCAGGCTGCCCTGGATGGCGACCAGCGCGATCACGCTCGCCCCGACGCCCCAGCCGAAGGACGCCGCGAAGGCGATCGCGGCGAACCCGTCGAGCGCCGCCTTGAGGAGTAGTTGATCGGCACCGTTGCCCAGCCCTTCGTTGATCGAGCCGAGGATGGTGAGCGGGCCGACGCAGAACACCAGCGAGCTGACGACGAACCCCTGGATGAAGCGCTCGCGTGCCTCGCCGCCGGTCGAGGCGCCGAAGCGGCGTACGGCGGCCCGCTGCAGCAACCCGCCGAAGTCCTCGAGGCGGTCCTCGATGCGCAGCAGTGACCCGGCGATGCCCCCGATCAGCACCGAGCCCAGCACGATCAGCATCGGGGCGGCCGATCCGACGGCGTCCGAGAGCTCGGCGTCCGTCACGTGCGCCGCCGAGATGCCCGCGATCAGCAGCGTGACCAGGCCGAGCCCGTCGGTGACCACGGTCCGGGTGCGTTCGGGCAGCCGGTGCCCGACGAGGACGCCCACCGTCGTGCCCGCGAGCACGGCGATCACGTTCACCAGGGTCCCTGTGCCGGGGATCACCAGATCTCCTTTACCTTTTAACGACTGTGGCGGTTAGTCTCTTTGAACGTCCAGCATGACCAAGCCGGGGCCGGGAGGAACGATGCCACGTCAGGCGACGCAGATCCGCGACGCTGGTCCCGGCGACGCCGAGCAGCTGCTGGGTCTCTGGGCCGCTCGTCGGCAACGGGGAGAGCTCGACCCGGGCCCGCGAGGACGCCGAGCGCGCGCTGGCCAACATCGCCGCCGAGCCCGACGTGCAGGATGGTCGTCGCCGAGGTCGAGGACCGCGTCGTCGGGTCCATCCACCTGAGCCGGTCGTCCATCTCCCCGCTCGTGCTCGAACCCGCGGTGCACACCTCGTTCCTGATCGTGCTGCCGGAGTTCCGACGGCACGGCGTCGCGCACGCCCTGCTGGAAGCGGCGGTGAGCTGGGCCGAGGAGAAGGACATCGACCAGGTCACGGCGATCACGGACGGCAACCGGGACACCAACCGTTTCTTCGCCCGTCTCGGCCTGGTGACCTTCGCGAACATGCGGCACTCGGGGACCGGGCCGCTGCGCAAGAAGCTCTCCACCGAGCGCAGCCGGGTGACCGGCGGAAGCAACCGGCACCTGATCGAGGTGCTCGCCCAGCGACGCTCGATGCGCCGGCGCCAAGCTGCCGACTGAGTCACCGGCCTCACCTCCGGGCTCAGGTGTCGGTAGCACCCGTTAGGGTCGAATCCGTGCCCGAGACAGTGTCAGCAACTCACCGGCCGGACCAGACCACCACCCGCCCCAGACTCCTCCTGCTCGACGGCCACTCGCTGGCCTACCGCGCCTTCTACGCGCTGCCGGTCGAGAACTTCTCGACCACGACCGGCCAGCACACCAACGCGGTCTACGGCTTCACCGCGATGCTGATCAACGTCCTGCGCGACGAGCAGCCGACCCACCTCGCTGTCGCGTTCGACGTCTCCCGGCAGACCTTCCGCTCCGAGGAGTACGCCGACTACAAGGCCAACCGGTCGAAGTCGCCCGACGAGTTCCAGGGCCAGGTCTCGCTGATCAAGGAGGTCCTCAACGCCCTGCGGGTGCCGTTCGTGGAGAAGCCCGGGTTCGAGGCCGACGACATCATCGGCACGCTGGCGACCCAGGCGGTGGCCGACGACTTCGACGTCCTGATCTGCTCGGGTGACCGCGACTCCTTCCAGCTGGTCAACGACCGCACCACGGTGATCTACCCGATGCGCGGCGTCTCGGAGATGAAGCGGATGACCCCGGCCGCCGTCGAGGAGAGGTACGGCGTCCCGCCGAGCCGCTACCCCGAGCTCGCCGCGATCGTCGGCGAGACCTCCGACAACCTGCCGGGCGTTCCCGGTGTGGGGCCGGGGTTCGCCGCCCGGTGGATCAACCAGTACGACGGCCTGGACAACGTGGTGGCCCGGGCCGACGAGATCACCGGCAAGAAGGGCGAGGCGTTCCGCGAGCACCTCGGCGACGTGCTGCGCAACCGTCAGCTCAACGCGCTCGTCTGCGACCTGGACCTTCCGCTGGCCCCCACCGACCTCGCGGTGCGCCCGTGGGACCGGCAGGAGGTGCACACGCTCTTCGACGGCCTGGAGTTCCGCGTGCTGCGCGACCGTCTCTTCGAGACCCTCGAGTCCGAGGAGGAGATCGACGACTCCGGCTTCGCGCTCGAGATGAGCCGGCTCGAGCCCGGTCAGGTCGCCGACTGGCTCTCGACGCACGGCTCCGACGGGCAGCGGGTCGGCGTGCACGTGGAGGGCAGCTGGGGCTCGGGCTCGGGCGACGTCACCGTGCTCGCGTTCGCCACCGTCGACGGCAAGGCCGCCCAGGTGGTCGTCGAGTCGGTCAGCCCGGAGGACGACGCGGCGATCGTGTCCTGGTTCGGCGACCCTGCGCAGCCGAAGGTGCTCCATGACGCCAAGGGCCCGATGCTGGCGCTGGCCGCCCGCGGCTGGCCCCTGCTCGGCCTGGACCGCGACACGGCGCTCTCGGCCTACCTGGCCCGGCCCGACCAGCGGTCCTACGACCTCGCGGACCTCACCGTGCGCTACCTCAAGCGCGAGCTGAAGTCGGGGGCGAGCGACGACGGCCAGCTCAGCCTCGACGGGATCGACGACGAGAGCAGCAGCGAGACGGCGATGCTGCACGCCAGCGCCGTGCTCGACCTCGCCGCGGCCCTCGACGACGAGCTCGCCGAGCGCGGTGGCACCGGCCTGCTCGCCGACATCGAGCTGCCGCTCATCGACGTGCTGGCCCGCATGGAGCAGGTCGGCATCGCCGTCGACCACGAGCTCCTCGAGGAGCTCGAGGAGGGTTTCGCCGTCCGCGTCCGCGACGCTGCCGAGGCGGCGTACGCCGTGATCGGCAAGGAGATCAACCTCGGCTCGCCCAAGCAGCTCCAGGTGGTGCTCTTCGAGGAGCGGGGGATGCCGAAGACCAAGCGCACCAAGACCGGCTACACCACCGACGCCGATGCGCTGCAGGGCCTGTTCGAGAAGACCCAGGACCCGTTCCTCGAGCACCTGCTCGAGCACCGCGACGCCATCCGCCTGCGCCAGACCGTGCAGGGGCTGCTCAAGACGGTGGCCGGGGACGGCCGCATCCACACGACGTTCAACCAGCTGATCGCCGCGACCGGCCGACTCTCCAGCACCGACCCCAACCTGCAGAACATCCCGGTCCGCACCGAGGCCGGCCGCCGGATCCGGGAAGGCTTCGTGGTCGGGCAGGGCTACGCCGAGCTGATGACCGCCGACTACTCCCAGATCGAGATGCGGATCATGGCGCACCTGTCCGAGGACGCCGGCATCATCGCGGCGTTCCGGTCCGGCATGGACTTCCACTCGGTCACCGCGGCGCGGGTCTTCGGCGTCGATCCGAGTGACGTGACCGGCGAGATGCGCGCCAAGATCAAGGCGATGAACTACGGCCTGGCCTACGGGCTCTCGGCGTTCGGGCTCTCCCAGCAGCTGCGCATCGACACCGCCGAGGCGCGCGGTCTGATGGACGAGTACTTCGAGACCTTCGGTGGCGTGCGCGACTACCTCGGCGGCATCGTCGACGAGGCCCGGCGCACCGGCTTCACCGAGACGATCTTCGGCCGTCGTCGCTACCTGCCCGACCTCACCAGCGACAACCGGCAGCGGCGCGAGATGGCCGAGCGGATGGCCCTGAACGCGCCGATCCAGGGCTCGGCCGCGGACATCATCAAGATCGCCATGCTCAACGTCGACCGGGCGCTGCGCGAGCAGGCGCTGGGTTCGCGGATGCTGCTCCAGGTCCACGACGAGCTGGTCTTCGAGGTGGCGGACGGCGAGCGGGAGGCTCTCGAGGCGCTGGTGCGCGAGCAGATGGCCTCAGCGGCCGAGCTGACCGTCGCCCTCGACGTGTCCGTCGGCACCGGCACCAGCTGGCACGCCGCCGCCCACTGATCGCGCCTCAGCGTTCGGTGACGATGGGGTCGTCGGTCCTGACGGGCGGCGGACGGGACGTCGCGGACGCGCCACAGACTGACGGCCAGGAGTGCGACGAGCAGGACGACGTCGACCACCAGGACCACCGTGACCATGCCGGTCACGGTGGTGGCCTGGCTGGCGCCGATCGCGAGCGCCACCACGGCCGCCCAGACGAGGTAGACGGAGCGTCGCGACTGACGGGCGACCACGCTGTAGACCAGCAGCTGGATGGTCGAGAGCACCGTGCCCAGCAGCGCGAAGACCCACAGCTTGTCCTGGATGGCGTCGTACTCCGCACCACCGATGAAGGTGAGGGCCAGTCCGCTGAGCGCCCAGACGACGACGGACCCGACCGTGCCCAGGGCCAGCACGAGGGCGACGCTCCGGATCAGCGTCGAGCGGCGAGCCGACTCGGTGGACATCGAGGGGAACGCCACCACGATGACGAACTGGGGAAGGAACAGCAGGCTCTTCACGAGGATCAGTCCGCCCGCGTAGAGGCCGGAGGTGTGACCGTCCAGGACGAGCCGGCCCAGGATCACGTCGGCGTTGGACAGCACGAAGAACGCGAGCAGGGCCTGCGAGTTGGCTGCGACCTCACGGAAGACGGCGCGATCACCGTGGGTCCCGGAGTCCGCGGCGCTGCGGTAGGCCGCCGACTGGCGCAGGGCCAGCCAGCCGACCACGGCCGGTGCCGCGAAGCCGATGGCCAACCCGAGCGCAGCGATCGCCTCGTCGGCCCTCCAGAACAGCAGCATCGTGCCCAGGAGGCGGGCGACGCCCATGCTGAAGTAGAGGATCGCGAGCGGGAACCAGCGACGCTCGCCCTGGAGGACGCCGGCCTGCCCGCCGACCACGGTCATCGGCCAGGCGATCAGGGCGAGGCAGGCGGCCGTGGCCATGCTCTCGAGGTTGAGCACCGCGTTGAAGACCGGTGTCAGCGCCAGGCAGACGAGCCCCAGCACCCACGCAGAGCGGTAGCTCACGCGCATGACTGCTCGCTCGATCTCGCCGACGTGGTCCGGCGCCGAGGCGATCCTCCGGGCGCCGGTCGTCTGGATGCCCAGCATCAGCACACCGACGACCAGGCTCAGTCCGGCCATCGCGGCGAACCCGCCGTACTCGCGAGGCCCCAGCAGGCGGGCGGCGATCAGCGTCGCGGCGTACGTCGCGACGTTCATGATGCCGATCGCGACGGCGATGGCGGCGCCGCTGGCCACCAGCGTCCGTAACCGCGACTGCTCCCTCACCACGGCCGCAGTCTTCCAGACGCACGCCGCAACGGTCCGGGAGCTTGCCCTCGGTCGGAGAACGCGGGCCCAGCAACCGGTACCGAGCCGCACACACCCGGTCGCCGAAAGAGAAACGCAACGCGCTGGGACCCGACTCGTAAGGTTAGGCGGGCGTCGTCGATGGGTGCGACCAGTCAGCAGAGGGGTGACATGCAGCGCAACGGTCGGAGTCCGGATGTTTCCGGATGGGTGGCCGCCTCGATATACCTGGCGATAGGCTTCTTTCGCACTCCTCCAGGAGCCCGGACGGACGACGCTGGACACCCGTGTGGAGCTGACCGAGCGACCGTTCAGCTTCCTTGCCGGCGCTTTCCAACTCTGGCAACCCCTGTCTAACTTCGGGGAGTTCCAGAACCAGGCGTACGGCTACCTTTTCCCGCAAGGACCCTGGTTCGCACTCCTGCGATGCGATGAACGTGCCGGGCTGGATGTCACCCAGCGTTCTGGACCGCGTTGGTGATCATCGTGGCGTGCGGAAGGTGGCCGTCGGGTGGCTCGCGCCCGTCGGCCTGGATGGGGGGAGCGCTGCTGGCCGGGTTGGTGTTCGCCCTCGCGCCGCGACTCTTGGGTACCTCCTCGGTGATCAAGCGCGGAGACCCTGCCAGGAGCCGTGATGCCATGGGTCGTCCTTCCATTGGCATTGACCTTGCGGGGGCGCCTCCACCACCCGGTCGAGCAGCGCTACTCAGCGGTTTGGCCGTGCTCTTCATGGGTGGTGTCAACGCCGTCGAGACCGCGGCGGCGCTCGTCCTACCCGCGCTGCCGTGGTCCTCTGCAGCCTGTGCCGGGGACGGGTGACTTGGCGCTTCGCAGCAGGCTGGGCGGCGGCCGTGTTGGTGGCGAGCGCTGTGGTGGTTGTTACCGCTCATGCTGCTGGGGCGCTACGGCCCGCCGTTCTACCAGTACGTCGAGAGCGCTTCGAACACCACGAGCCTGGTCGGCTGGTCAGAGGCCGTCCGGGGGGCCACGCACTGGGTCGCCTACCTGGTGGACGGTGGTCAGCCGTGGTGGCCGGGTGCCAACTTCTTGGTGTCGAACCCCTGGATGATCTTGGCCGTCGGCCGGGATCGCTGCCGTCGGCCTGGTGGGCCTGGCCCGCCATCCCCCAGTGAGCTCCGTCTGCCCCTGGTGCTCAGTGCCGCGTTTTGCCCTCGGCGTGATCACCGTGGCGCACGGCGGTCCTGCCGGGTTCTGTGATCTCGACACAGGCGCTTCATGCGCTCGACGGTAGTCTTCAGATCTTCCGCAATGTGCACAAGTTCGACCCCGCCATCCGGCTCGCGGTCGCGCTCGGGTTCGGCGCGGTGGCCTCCGAAACAGTGAGCTGGACGACCGCGCGGTGGCCGAGGCTGCACACCTCGCGTCCGTTGCTTCTCGCCGTTCCGGCAGCCCTGGTGATGGCCCTGATGGCACCGATGGTGCTGAATCAGACGCGGACGCCGGGATGGTCCGACGTCCCCCGGGCGTGGCACCAGGCCGCCGAGTACGTCGCACAGCACCGCGACGGGCGCTCAGCGCTGGTTGTGCCCGGCTCCGGGTTCGCCCAGCAGACGTGGGGCTGGACGATGGACGAGCCCTCCGTCGCGCTCGACATCCCCGGACGGGTCAGCCTGAGCCAGATCCCGCTGATCCCCGGTCAGTCGATCCGGTTCGTCTCGGCACTCAACGGTCTGCTCACCTCGGGAACTGCCACGGTCGACCTGAGTCGACAGCTGGCCCGGGCCGGGGTCGGTCTCGTCGTGGTGCGACGCGACCTCGACAGACAGTTCAGTGCCTCACCGTCGCCGGGCGGCGTCGACGTGTCGCTGAACTCGCCCGGGCTGACCAAGGTGGCGACCTACGGGAAGTTCATGGACGGCGGCCCCCAGATCGACATCTATGAGGTGGATGCCTCCACAGAAAAGATCCACACCACCGACCTCGACGACGTCCGCACCGTGGCGGGTGAGCCCGAGTCGATCCTTCCCCTACAGGAGAACGGTGTCGTGGCGCCGGACCAGGCGACGGTCCTCGCCGGTGAGGAGGGCTGGGACCGGGAGCCAGACATCGTGACGGACCAGGCCCAGCGACGTGAACGAGCTTTCGGGTCGGTGTACGAGTCGTTGTCGTCGGTCATGCAGGCGGGGGAGCCCTACAGGGTCGACCGCGCGGCGCACGATTATGCCGGGGCCCCCGATGCCGCCCAGACAACCGCGGTCTACGACGGCCTGAGCAGCCTGCGAGCCTCGTCCTCGCAGGCTTATGCCGATACCTACGGCGCCGTCATCCCGCAGGCGGGGCCGTTTTCCGCAGTAGACGGTGACCTGGACACGAGGTGGCTCAGCTCGCCGGCGACGGATCCACGCAAGCAGTGGATCGAGATGCATTTCGACCGACGCAGGGTCGTCCACCAGGTCCGGGTGCTCGCCGTCACCGACGACCGCGCACTCGTGCCGGTGCGGGAGCTCGAGGTAACCGCCGGGGACGTGACTCGACGGGTGAAGATAAACCCCTCCGGAGCGACCGCGGTGGCGACGTTCCCTTCGGTGAAGGTTGACCGGGTTCGGGTTCGGGTCTCGGCCGTCAGCGGAGCCGACAAGCGTGCCGCCGTGGCGATTCGCGACATCAGCGTGGACGATCTGGTGGTGCGCAGGAGCTTCGCGGTTCCTGAGAAGGTCCCGACCGACGGGTCCTTTCTACTGACCGGGGAGCCCGGCACCAGAGCCTGCCGCCCAACGGTGGATGTCCCCGACTGCGATGCGCGCCGGATCCGCGGCAGCGAGGAGCCGGCCGGTGTCCGGCGAGTTCTACGCACCTCCGGAGGGACGTTCGACATCACCGGCTGGGTGGTGGCCCGGGGCACCAGGTCCACGGCGCTCCGCCTGGAGCCAATCGACCCCCAACAGGTCGGCGCAACGTCGATCTACGGGGCAGACCCGCGCGTGTCGAGTCGCTTCCTCTACGACGCGAATCCGGCGACGGTCTGGATGTCCGACGACGCCGACGAGAATCCGACGCTCGTCTTCACGTGGAAGCGTCCTCAAAGGATCAGTGGACTACGCGTCGTGGGCACGGCGGACGGAAACGACAGGCCCACGAGGGCCATCGTGCGGACGAAGGGGCGGACGCAGGAGGTCGTCTTCTCCGGCGACGCCATGGCCCGTTTCGACGCGGTCCGCACCAAGACCTTGCGACTGACCTTCCCCAAGCCGCGGGAGCAGGATCACGTGGTCGTCTCCGACCTCACCCTTCTGGGCGTGGATGTGGCTCGTGCATTTGATCCGAAAGCCGAGACCGGGGCACTGTGCGGCTTCGGTCCGAACGTGGTGGTCGACGGTGCCCGGTACACCACGGCCGTTACCGGCACCATGGGGGATCTCGTCAGCGGTCGCCCGTTGAGGTTCAAGGTTTGCGCGCCTAGGGCAGTCGACGGTGCAGATGTTCCGGTGACCCTGACGCCCGGCCGCCACGTGCTCTCGATGCCACCGTCCGCGGAGTTCGAGCTCGCCAGCCTCAGTGGTGTGCGGCACCAGGCGACCACCTCGTCCGCGAGCTCCTCCAGGCAGGTCCGTGTCCAGGGCTGGGGCGCTAGCAGTCGCAAAGTCTCGATCGCCAGTGGGGACGCGACCCTGCTGTGGACCAACGAGAACTTCAACCCCGGCTGGAATGCGCGACTCGGGAACAAGACGCTGGAGCCTTTGCGGGTGGACGGCTGGCGCCAGGGCTGGGTGGTACCCCGCGGTTCGGGCGGGCTGGTGGAGATCACGTACGGGCCGCAGACCCTCTACGCGCTCGTGGTCGGACTGGGTGTGGCTTCCATTTTCGTTTTCCTGCTCGCCGCTGGGTTCGTAGCGGTGAGGGGGCGTCGACGGTTTCGCCTAGCGGCAGCAGGACCGACGACCCTCGCGGCGCCACCCCCATGGAGGCCGGTCGGGGTCGGCCTGGCAGTCCTAGCTGGCCTGCTTCTCCTCGGCACCGTGGCGGGGCTGGCTCTCTTCGCTGGCTGGCTGCTCGGGGCACGCTGGCCACGGCGGGTGCTGGCCGTCTCCGCGGGGGCGATCCTGCTGTCCGGCGTAATCGACGCGGTGGCTGATGCGGCCATGCTGCGGGACGGGGCGGACGTGATTTCTGCGGCGGCCCTTGGGCTGGCCCTCGGTGTCGCGGGGCGCTCGACCCCAGGAGGTCGTGGTGACTGAGGCACGCAACCGGACCCGGATCTGGCTTGGCTGGCAGGGTGCAGCCGCGATGGCGGTCGTTCTCGCCACCGTCGCGTGGCGGGGAATCCTCATCGGGCAGTCGTACTTCAACCAGGACGACTACTACCTGTCGGCGCGGGCGCTGGACGCCGACGTCACTTGGTCATTCCTGTTCAGGCCCGTGGCCGGGCACATCCAGCCGGCGCAGCAGCTGTCCTACTGGTTCGTCGCGAACCATGCCCCCTTCCAGTGGCCCGTTGTCGCGACCGGTCTCCTCGTCATCCAGGTGCTGGCGGTCGTGGCTGCCTGGCACCTGTTCAGCCGGTTGCTGCCCGGTCGCTGGTTGCGGTTGCCGCTGCTCGCGGTCTTCGCGTGGTCGCCGCTCACCTTGGTGACGACGCTGTGGTGGAGCGCTGCCATGGGGCTCTGGCCCGGGGTCCTGGCCGGCGTTGTGCGACTCTCTGGCTGATCCGCGACCTTGATGGCGTCGGGCGACGGTGGGTGAACCTGGCTGTCTGCCTGCTCGCGGTTGTCTTCGGCCTTCTTGGCATGAGCGGTCGATTCTGATCGCGGCGTTGCTTTTCGGGGTGGCGGTGAGCATGTCACCTGCCCGCGGAGTACGCCGGATCCGCGACGCGCTGGTCCGCAATCGGACGCTCTGGGCTGCCGCCGTCAACGCTGTGTCCCGGCTTTCTCGTGATGCACCGCTTCGTCACCACGGTGGGGGAGCAGAACGCGACCACCGGGGACTACGCCGGCATCGCGTGGAACGCGATCGTCGCAACGCCGTCCCCGGAGTGGTCTCGGGACCCTGGGCCGCCCCCTCGAGGGTGGGGCCGTCGTCCCGCTTCTGGGTGACGTCGTGAGCTCGCTTTCGTCGCGCTGGGTGTCGTCGCGCTCATCCGCTATGGAGGTTCGACGGCGGTCTGGTCGTTGCTGATGCTGCTCGTGTACGTCGTCCTTGCCATGGGCATGTTGCGCCGGTCGCGCCGGCTTCGGCAGCATCATCGGCCTGGATCCGCGATACACCTCCGACCTGGTAGCGGTGGTGACGATCTTTGTGGCACTCGCGTGTCGACGTCCCGTCCCCGGCGACCTCGTGGCCCTCCCGCACGCGCATGCCGAGAAGTGCGTCGCCCTCGCGCTCACTGGGCTGTACGCAGTCGGCTCGGCCTTCGGCTCGGCGGCCTCTTGCCGCACTTCCAGAACCACGACGACCGCAGCTACGTGACCGACCTGCGCGCGACTTCGCGAAGGATCCGGCGCAAGTGGTGGTCGATGATCAGGTGCCAGCCACGATCCTGCTGCCGTTGCTCGGCCGTGAAAGCCTGTTGTCCAGCGTCTTCGCACCTCTGCCCGAGAACATCACCTTCGACGAACCGACCGAACGACTCAGCAGAGTGGACGATCGTGGCCACCTCCACCCGGTGAGCCTCGACCTGCCTGCCGCCATGCAGCCCGGGAAGGGGGCGTGCGGCTATCCCGTTGCGCGCCGGCCCGTCCGGGTACCCCTGGAGGACCCGGTCGGCGGCTCGTTCGGCGCTACGGTCCTCACAAGGATCGGCTACTACACCGACCGGGAAGCGGACGTGCGCGTCTGGACGAGGAACGGGATAGACGCAGACGGTTTCGGGCGAAACGAGGTCCTAATCTCGTCGGCCTCGTGTTTCCGCGGGCGACGAAGCCGGTGGACGCTTACTGGTTCCAGGTCAACGGTCCTGCCAGCGGGACGGTGTGCGTAGCCAATCTGTTCGCGGGTGGACTGCGCCGGTGAGGCAGTCGCGGCGGGTCATCGAGAGCCTCGTCAGTTTGGGCCTGGCCGTTGTCGTGCTCGGTCCCGTGCTGCTGTAGCGTGGCTACGTGCTCCGCGGCGACATGGTCTTCGTCCCGGACCAGCCGTGGAAGGCCGGCTGGCTCGGCCTGGACGGGCGGGTGCCGCGCTTCGTGCCGGGTGACGCCTTCGTCTGGTTGCTCGGCGTCGCGCTCCCCGGTGACCTGGTGCAGAAGCTCGTGCTGCTCGCGGCGCTCGTGCTCGCCGGGACTCGGTGCGGCGCGGCTCGCGGCTCGGTGGCCCCTGAAGGCGCGCCTGGCCGCGCTCACGTTCTACGTCTGGAACCCGTGGGTCTTCGAACGGCTCGCCATCGGCCAGTGGGGGGTGGTCGTCGGCTACGCCGCTGCTGCCGTGGACGGCCCTCGCCGCCGCACGCCTGCGCGACCACGAGCCGCTGCCTGGGCCCCTCTGACCGCTCGTGGCTGGTGGCCGCCGCGGTCTTCTCGCCGGCGTCCGGACTGGTGGCGCTGGCGGTCGCCGTCGCGGTCGTCGCCGTGGGCGGTGGACGCCGTGCGGTCGGCATCACCGCCGTGGCCGGGCTCGTGGCGAACCTGCCCTGGCTCGTCCCCTCGCTGCTGTACGCCGGGTCGCTCCACCCCGTCGACGGCCAGTTCGCGGCGTTCGCGGCCAAGGGCGAGTCCGGAGCGGGCGTGCTCGCCAGCGTGCTCTCGCTCGGCGGCATCTGGAAGGCGAGCGTGGTGCCGGCCGAGCGCGGGAGCGCCGTCATCGTGGTGCTCTCCTGCCTGCTGACCCTGGTCGCGCTGGTGGGGCTGCGGCTCGCCGCCGCGGTGGAGCGGCGCCTGGTGCTCGGTCTCGGCGTGGTCGGAGGAGCGGCGCTCCTGCTCGTGCTGGCCACGGCGATCCCGCCGGTCGCCGCCCTCTTCGACGAGGCGAGCTCGCAGGTGCCCGCCCTCGGGCTGCTCCGGGACACCCACCGCTTACCTGGGGCCGTTCGTGCTGGCGCTGGTGCCGGGGATCGCTGCCGCCACCGCGTGGCTGGACGAGCGCGCGCGTGCCGGTCGGGAGGGACTGCACGTCGTGGCGCTCCTCGTGGTCGTCGCGCCCCTCCTCTGCCTGCCGACCCTGGCGTGGGGCCTGCGCGGTGAGCTCCGTCCGGTCGACTACCCGCACGAGTGGTTCGCCGTGCGGCAGCAGGTGCCGGAGGGCCGGATGGTCGTGCTGCCCTGGCGGGGCAGCTACCGCGGGTTCGCCTGGAACGACCGGGTCGCGGTCCTCGACCCGGCGCCACGGTTCTTCCCGGGGGAGGTGCTCATCGACGACCGGATCTACCTCGCCGACCGCACCCTCGCAGCGGAGGACCCGCTGCTGCGGGCTGTCTCGGCCGGCGCTCCGATCACCCCACCCGGACGCGGCGCTCCGTGCTCTCGGCGTGCGGTCGGTGCTGGTCGAGAAGGGCAACGGCGGTGCCGGCGCGGACCTCGAGAGTCACGTGCTCCACGACGGGCCCGGGTTGCGACTCGTCGACCTCGGGGCGTCGAGCGCCGGCAGCCAGGATCGGCTCTCGGCGGTCTCGCCGGTGAGATCGGTCACCATCGTCGCGGCCGACGTGCTGGTGGTCTTGACCGGCGCCGTCGCGGCCGTGTGTGCGAGACGTCGATACCGACGCCGGGCGTGTATGGTGCGCTGAGCATTGTCATGGGAGGCGGTGCACTGGGAGGAAACGAATGAACATGGTCATCGGAGGGGCGGTCGGCGTCGTGCTGGCCCTTTTCGGCGTCATCGGCGGCGTCTCGGCGTACAACGGGAGCCCGGACGGGGTGTCGAAGGGCAACCTCTACAGCTACTCCGACAACTGAACCGTCAGCATTCCTGACCGTCCCGACGGGGGCGGTCTGCATGTCGGATGGGGAGGCTGTCAGTTCATGCAATTGATCATCCCGGCGTTCAACGAAGAAGGCCGGCTACCAGACACACTTCGCGCGCTGCGGACCTATGTCCTCGCTGCCGCGGACGGTCCTGGCCCGGTCGACGTCATCGTCGTCGACAACGCGAGCACCGACCGCACCGCCGAGGTGGCGCGTCGTCTCGACTCGGCGGCACTGCCTGTTCGCGTCATCCACTGCGCCAAGCGCGGCAAGGGTGCCGCGGTCCGCGCCGGGATCGCCGCGAGCGACGCCGACATCGTGGCCTTCATGGACGCTGACGGCGCGACCGAGCTCGGGGCGCTGGCTGCCGGCGTCAGGATCATCGAGGCCGGCGCCGACGTCGCCGTGGCCTCGCGGGCGCTGCCCGACTCGATCACGTTCGAGCGTCACAGCCGGGTCCGGGAGCTCGGTGCCGGCGTCTACCGACGGATGACCCGCTCGGTCGTGCCCGACGTGGTCGACACCCAGTGCGGCTTCAAGGTGTTCCGCGGAGACGTGGCCCGGGCCGCCTTCGCCGGCACGCGCACCTCCGGCTTCTCCTTCGACGTCGAGGTCCTCGCCCGGTGCAGCGCCGTGGGCGCCACGATCGTGGAGTTCCCCGTCACCTGGGTCGACGTGCCGGGCTCGACCTTCACCCCGGCCCGCCACGGGGTGTCCGAGCTTCGTGCAGCTCGCCGACATCGCCTGGCGCATGCGACGAGCGCAGGCCGATGCGCGCGGTCCGGTCCCGTCGGATCGTCGCCCTGCCGCTGGACGCGGCAGCCCCTGGCTGACGTGCTGCCCGAGCTGCCACTGGCGGCGGAGAGCTGACGACGCTCCGCGGACGACGGGTCGCCGTCGTCAACTGGCGCGACCCCTGGCACTCGCTGGCCGGCGGTGCCGAGCTCTATGCCTGGGAGTTCGCGCGCGCCCTGGTGGAGGCCGGGGCGCAGCGTCGACTTCGTCACGGCGCGCGACCAGGGACAGTCCGCTCACGAGCGAGGTCGACGGAATCCGGGTGGTCCGTCGCGGCGGACAGCTCACGTTCTACCCCTGGGCGCTGTGGTGGTTGCTGCTGCACCGTCGACGTCTCGATGCGGTGCTCGACGCGGACTGCGGCATCCCGGTGTTCTCCCCGCTGGTGCTCTCGCGACGTCGTACGGCGATCCTCCTGCTGGTCCACCACGTCCACCTCGACCAGTTCAGCGACCTACTTCCCGCCGGCGCTCGCCCTGCGTGGGCCGGTTCCTCGAGGGGTGGCTGATGCCACGGCTCTACCGGGGCCGCACGACGATCGCCGTGTCGGCGTCGACGGTGGACGAGATGCGTGAGCGCCTGGGCTGGACCGGTCCCGTCACGCTGCTCCACAACGGGAACACGCTGACCGCGACGCCTGCGTGTCGCGGACGGCGAACCCGACCGCTTGGTGGTGCTCGGCCGGCTGGCCGGGCACAAGCGCGTCGACCAGGTGGTGCTCGCCGTGTCCCGGCTCCTGCCGCGGCGACCGGAGCTCCGGCTGGACGTCATCGGCAAGGGGCCCGAGCTCGAACCCCTGCGGGACCTGGTCGCCGAGCGAGGGCTGGAGCGCACCGTGCGGCTCCACGGGTTCCTCGACGAGGAGGCCAAGCGGGACCTGTTGCTCACGCAGTCGGCTGCATCTCAGCGCCTCGGACGCCGAGGGGTGGGGCCAGGTGGTCATCGAGGCGGCCGCGACGGGTACGCCGACGCTCGCGCGTGACGTGCCGGGGCTGCGCGACTCGATCGTCGACGGCGTCACGGGCTGGCTGCTCGACGAGCACGACGGTGTGGACGCGGACCTGCCGACGCGGCTCGCCGAGGGGATCGACCGGGCACTCGTCGACCTCGACGACCCGGAGCGTCGCACCACCATGGGCGCCGCGTGCGTCCGCTGGGCCTCCGGGTACTCCTGGGAGACGATGCACCGATCAGCGGTGAGCCTCGTCGCGCGCGCCGTCGCCGAGCGCGGCTGACGACCCGGCAGGTCACCGCTCGGGTCGAACTGGTCTGGACCAGTGAGTCCCGACCGCGTCACAACTGGGGCGTCTGGTGCGCGATCTCACCCTGTGGTCCTGCTAATCTTCCGGCACTCGCGTCGGGAGCGCGGGTTCGAGGGTGCAGCCGTGCGCCCTCGACATGGGAGAGGGAGTCACATACATGCGTCGAATTGCTGGCCCGTTGCTGTTCGGGTTGGGCGCGTTCCTGCTGGTAGCCGGACTGCTGCTGAGGTTCTATGCCTATCCGAAGCTGGCGACGGCGCCGATCGACCAGAACAGCGTCACCAGGCTCGAGGCCACGGGGGCCACGCTGTTCGACACGACGACCCTCAAGGAGATCCAGACCGACCTGACGATCCAGTCGAGGACCGTCGGTGACGTGAAGGCCAGCGAGGACGCCGGCAACAACACGCGCGTCTGGGTCGGCACCACCTCGATCCGCTCCAGCGACGGCGTCGTCCGCTCGCGGAGCACCAACCGCACGCCCTTCGAGGGCACGACCGCGGAGGCGGTCAACTGCTGCGGTGCCTTCGTCGAGACCAGTGACGGCGAGCGCGAGCAGGTCAAGCGCGACGGTCTGGTGTGGAAGTACCCCTTCAGCACCGAGAAGAAGAGCTACAAGGTGTGGGACAGCACCCTGGGCAAGACCGTGACGAGCAAGTACGTCAAGGAGACCAAGATCCAGGGCATGGACGTCTACGTCTTCAAGTCCGTGGTCCCGCGCACCGAGGTCGGCACCCAGGACGTGCCGGCGTCGGTCGTGGGCGAGCCGGGCACGGGCAACGTCACCGCCCAGTCGATGTACGCGAACACGACCACCGTCTATGTGGAGCCGGTGACCGGCGCGATCATCGACCAGAACCAGGAGACCACCAACACTCTGGCGGTGGACGACGAGGACAAGGTCACCACCACGAAGGCAGACATCGCCTACACCAAGGCGCAGGTGGGCAAGTTCGTCGACGACATCTCGGGCAAGGCGCCGCTGCTGACCCTCGTGCACAGCACCCTGCCGATCATCACCGTCATCCTCGGCCTGATCCTGATGGTGGTCGGCTTCCTGCTCGGCCGTCGCAACCAGGCCGCGACCACCACCACTGCACCCGCGAAGCACACGGCCGAGGTCTGACCCTCGTCCAGCACTGCACGGCGCCGTCGACCACCCGGTCGGCGGCGCCTCAGTGCGTCACGGGGTCGCCGGACGGTCGGCGCGCAGAACCAGGCTGATGCCACGGCGGCGCTTCACCGGCAGCCACGACTCGATGCGTACGACGACGCGGAGGCCCCAGTTCAGGACCGGGTTGACCTCCTCCATCTCGCTCTCGCTGGTGTTCGTACGACGCCGCAGGCGGGCGACCGGCCGGAGCAGCACGTTCCAGCCCATCGTGTCGTGGACGACGAAGCCGGCCTGCTCCACGAGTGCGACCAGCTGCTCGCGCTCGTAGCGGCGGACGTGGCCCAGGGCGACGTCGTGCCCGCTCCACAGCTCCATCCCGGCGGGCACGGCCACCAGCAGACGCCCACCCGGACGGCACACACGGAACGCCTCGCGCGCCACGGCGGCGTCCTCGTCGATGTGCTCCCAGACGTCGGTGGACATGACCAGGTCGAACGACTGGTCCGCGAAGGGCAGCCGACGAGCATCGCCTCGCACGACGGCGAGACCGCGCGATGCCGCCAGCTCGGCGGCGGCGGGGGAGTGCTCCAGCGCGGTGACGCCCCACCCGAGGTCGGCGAGCACCTGGCTGTTGCCACCCGAGCCGCAGCCCACGTCGAGGGCACGGCCGGGCGTGACGCCCCGGACCCGGCCACGGACGACCTCACGCCGCCCGGCGTACCACCAGTGGCGGTCCTCCAGAGCCGCAGACTTGCGGATCTCCTGCTCGTCCACGCTGTGATCGACCCTCCCTGTCCTGGTGATCAGGAGGCTAGTGCAGTGGGGCACCCGGCGGCCGGGAGGGAGAGGAGATCCGAGCGACGCGCACCAGCGTTACCGCCTAGCATTCAGCGCATGTCCCTGCACTCGCGTGATGCCACGACCGCCACCTCTCCGGGGACCGGCGTGACGACCGAGCACGTCGAGCGGTTCCGGGAGGCATTCGAGGCGATGGCCGAGAACATCGCGGTGGCCGTCCTCGGCAAGCCGCACGAGGTGCGCCTGACCCTGACCTGCTTCGTCGCCGACGGGCACCTCCTCCTCGAGGGGTTCCCCGGCACGGGCAAGACGATGCTGGCACGGGCGCTGGCGAACACGATCGACTGCAGTCACGCCCGGATCCAGTTCACCCCTGACCTGTTGCCCTCCGACGTCACCGGCGTCACCGTCTACGACCAGCACAAGGGCACCTTCGAGTTCCATCCCGGACCGATCTTCCACAACCTGGTGCTGGCCGACGAGATCAACCGGGCTTCGCCGAAGACCCAGTCGGCCCTGTTGGAGGTGATGGAGGAGGAGCACGTCACCGTCGATGGCATCACCCACCAGGTGCCCGGTCCGTTCATGGTGATCGCCACCCAGAACCCGATCGAGCAGGCCGGCACCTACCGGCTGCCGGAGGCGCAGCTCGACCGGTTCCTGATGAAGGTCTCCCTGGGCTACCCGGACGCCGAGGCCACCGAGGAGATGCTGATGGGCGCCGAGGTCCGCGACCGCGCCACGCTGGTTCGCCCGGTCACCAAGGCCGAGACCATCACCGAGATGCGCACGGTCGCCGACGCCGTCTACGTCGACCGATCCCTGATCACCTACGTACGCCGGATCGCCGACCGTTCCCGCGAGATGCCGGAGGTGGGCCTCGGCCTGTCCGCGAGAGCCTGCCTGGCGCTGATCCGGTCCGCGAAGGCCTGGGCTGCCGCGTCCGGTCGCTTCCACGTCGTGCCCGAGGACATCGTCGTGCTGGCGCCGCCGATCCTGGGGCACCGGCTGCTGCTCACCGCCGAGGCGACGTTCGCCGGCACCACCGTCGACGAGGTCACGCGGTCACTGCTCGAGTCGGTGCCGGTGCCCGAGGACCGGAGCTGAGCGGTCGGTGAAGCTCCCCCGCGTGGTGGTGACGCCCGCCGGCCGAGCCGCAGTCGCGCTGGGCGTGGTCGGCTGGGGCCTGGGACTCTCCCTGCACTGGACCGAGCTCCTCTACCTGGGCGCCGCGGCCTCCCTGCTCGTCGGGCTGGGGCTGATCTCGGTCCTGGTTCCCCGGCACGCCGCTGCGGAGGTGAGTGCCCGCCCGGCACGCACCACGGCGGGCAGGACCGTGCACATCGAGCTCACCGTGCGGGGCGGCCTCGTGCCGATGCTCAGCCCGGTCGTGCGACTGCTCGGTGACGTGGTGCCCCAGACCCTGCGACTGCGAGCGGTGCTGCCGGGCCGGACGCGGACGGAGTCGTTCGAGGAGCCCGCCACCCGCCGGGGGGTCTTCCAGCTGGGCCCGGTGCTGCACCTGCAGTCCGACCTCGTCGGCTTCTTCCGCCGCACGCGGCTGTGGGGAGGGACGAACACCCTGTGGGTGCGGCCCCGGGTGATCGTGCCGGACGCGTTCGCACTCGGTGGCGTCTTCGACCTCGAGGGCCGGCCGAGCGACAAGATGTCGATGAGCGACCTCGCGTTCCACGCGCTCAGGGAGTACGTCCCGGGCGACGACATGCGCAACGTGCACTGGCGATCATCCGCCAAGGCCGACACGTTGCTGGTGAGGCAGTACCTCGAGTCGCGCAGCCTCCGCGCAGCGTTCATCATCGACGACGACCCGACGGCGTACGCCGGTGCCGAGGAGTTCGAGACGGCGGTCTCGGTGGCCGCGTCGCTCGCGCTGCGCGCCCTGGCCGACGGCTTCGAGGTCGACGTCGCCTGCGGTCCGCGGATGATCGCGCCGGCGTCGGGTGAGGCGCTGCTCGACGAGTGCTGCCACTACGCGCTCGGGGCAGCGGCGGGCCAGGGGCCCGACGGGGTGCGGGTCGAGGTGGCTCAGCGCTCCCGGCAGATGTCACGCGGGGGACCCTCGATCGGGGTCGGGGTGGTGCTCAGCGGCTCCACCTGCGACCTGGAGCGGGTGCTCGAGGCCTCGACCACGTTCGGAGGAGATGCCCAGCGCATCACCGTCCGAGTCGATCCCGGCACTGACAGCGCCGTACGCGAAGTGCACGGGGTCCGGGTGCTGGAGATCGCACAGCTGGAGCACCTGCCCCGGCTCGCGTCCTGGGTGTCGGCATGAGCACGGCGACGGCCACGGGACCGGCCCAGGAGACGGCCCAGGAGACAGGCCCGGAACGCCCGGAGCCGGTCCCGGCCGGGCAGGCGTCGGTGGGGCCGTCGGTCGTTCCCTGGAGGGTCGCCGTCGACCTGACGGCGGTCGTCCTCCTCACCGGCGTCGCACTCCTCGGACTGGACGACAGCTATGCCACGCGCAGCTACCTGGTGGTGGGGCTGGTCGGGGTCTGCGTGGTCGCGGCCTGGGCGTTGCTGTGCGCAGTCCGGGGTTGGAGCACGGGCGTCTTCCTGCTGGTCGCCTTCCTGGCCTATCCGCTCGTCGGCGCCTACACGGCACTGCACAACCTCGACTACCTCGGCCTGCCCTCGGTGCAGGCGCTGGGCGACGTCCTCACGGCGACGCTGACGGCTCCCGGGCAGTTCCTGACCACCATCCCGCCGGTCGACGCCGAGGGGCCGGCCCTGGTGATCCCGCACTTCGTGGGGTACGTCCTCGGCGGTGCGGCTGCCTGGGCGGCGCTGCGGACGGCGCGGCCGATGCTTCCCGTCCTGCCCCTGATCGCTGCGATGGTGCTCTGCATCGCGCTGGGCACCGAGACACAGCGCGAGTTGCTGGTGCGGGCTGCGGTGTTCGCCGTGCTGGTGCTGCTGTGGGTGGTGCTGCGGGCCGGGCGCCGGCGCCGGATCGAGCACGGGTCGCGTGGCCGCGTGCTGCGGGCTGCGGGAGCCGCCGTGGCGACCCTGGCCGCAGTGGCGGTCGGAGCCGCCCTGCTGCCAGACGTACCGGCCCACGAACGGGTGGTGCTGCGTGGCCGGGTGGGCTCCGGTCAGGACGTCAGCCAGCTCGACAACCCGCTCGCCAGCTTCCGGCGCTACACCCGCCAGCCGGCCGGTACGGCGGACAACCTCGCCGACCGCAGGCTGCTGCGGGTCAGGGGCCTGCCGCGCCGTACGGACCTGCGCTACGTCGCGCTGGACGTCTACGACGGCACCACGTGGTCGGCCGGCAACCGGACGGTCGAGGACGACTCGGGAGCCCTGTTCCAGCGCATCGGCGAGCAGGTCGGTGCGCGCCGACCCGGACGTCCGCTGGACGTGTCGGTCGAGGTGAAGCGGTTCTGGACGAGCAGCTGGCTGCCGCTGGCCGGCCAGCTGACCGGGATCTCCTTCGACTACCTCGACGGGCGCGCCCAACGCACCGACGTGCGCTACAACGTGGCCACGCAGACCGGCATGGTCGTGGGGGGCCTGGGAGCCAAGGACGACTACCACTTCACGGCAACGGCGCCGGTGACGTTGCTGACCCGGTCGATGGAACCCTGGGGAACCGGAGCGCCGCAGCAGCCGGACGGCGCCTTCCTCGACCGCTACCTGGTCCCGTGGAAGAAGTCGGGTCTGACCCCGATGCGTCAGGTGTTCTCCCTCGCGCGGTACCTCCGGATCAACGGGCGCTACAGCGACGGCGGCAGCATCGCCGAGCGTCGGTTCCTGCCGGGGCACGACCGGGCCCGACTGGGCGAGGGGTTCATCGGCTCCTCGCTGATCGTCGGTGACGACGAGCAGTACGCCGCGTTCATGGCGCTGGCCGCCAACCGGCTCGGCGTACCGGCACGCGTGGTGGTGGGCAGCCGCCCCGACGCCAAGGGCTGGGTGCGGGGGCGCAACGTCTTCGCCTGGGTCGAGCTCCGTGTCGCCGACGGGAGCTGGCGGATCCTGCGCCAGAACAGGTTCATGTCGCACCGGCCGCCCAAGCGCTCCGAGACCAGTCAGCCGGCCGCCAGCTACGTGCAGCGCACCACCAGGACCGACTCCGGTCCTCAGCAGAGCCCCACGGCCCAGCAACCCGCCGACCGCGACCACCAGGACAGGTCGTCCGACTCGTCGGTGAGCCCACTGGTCTGGCTGGTCCCCCTCGGGACCTGGCTGGTGGGTCTGCTTCCTGCACTGAAGTGGTGGCGACGACGCCGCCGCCAGCGGGTGCCACGGATCAGCCGCCGAGTCGTGGGTGGCTGGGAGGAGGTGCTCGACCAGGCGCGGGACCAGTCGTGCCCGGTGACGGACGGGTTGCCGCGGACCGAGCAGGCGACAGCCCTCGGACTCAGCGTGGCCCTGGCCCGACGGGTCGACGACCTGGTGTTCGCCCGGGAGGAACCCACGGCCGAGCAGGCCCGTGACCTCTGGAACGACGTGCGCCTCGAACGTGGCCGTCGGGCTGCCGAGAGGGGCTGGCCCCGCCGCATCGTCACGCTGTGGAACCCCCGGTCCCTGCTGCACAGCTGGTCGAGACGCCGACGTCCTCAGTGGGGCCGGCGCCTTCTCGCCCGGCTGCCCCGGCTCGGCGACTCAGCCGGTTGAGGGATCCGCGGCCAACCTGGCGATGATCGTGGCGAGCAGCTGCTCGAGCCCGACCGGGTCGTGCTGGCGACCGCGTGCGCGCAGGGTCACCGTTGTCCGTCCCGAGATCGTGACCGCTCCGAGCGACATCCCTGAGCCACCGCCGGCCACGGGGTAGAAGGCGCCGTCCCTCACCGACCCGCCCTCGACGCGACCGAGGTGGGAGACCAGGACCGTGGACCCCAGTCGTCTCGAGAAGGTGCGCGTTCCCCAGCGGATCAACCCGCTCACCCGCCGGGAGGCGCCGCTCCTCGCTGTCCCGCCGACCTGGAGGGGTGCGCTTGCGACCATCGTCTCGAGGTCGCTGCGACCGAGGCGCTCGGCGTCGGGGATCCGGAGGAACCCGCTGTGGTCGCCGACGCTCGGGTCGGCGCCGCCGGTCGTCGAGAGCCCGACTGCGAGGGCCACCCGGTGAGGCCCGTCGCCCGCCGCCAGGTTCCACGCGCTGATCGCCTGCACCGCTGCGTGCGCCAGGTCGGTCGTACGGCGGCCGCCGGCGACCGTCGCCACGGCGAACACGTCGTCGTCGGTCGGCCTCCCGCCCGAGGAGGCGACCGCCGCGGGCGGGCGCAGCGCCACCTCGAGCAGGCGGGAGACCAGTGTCGTGAGGGTGGAACGCCGGGGTCGTTCGCCCACCCCGGTCGCGCTGCTGCGCGCGGGGACGCCGGTCAGCTCTCCGACGAGGGCGAGCAGGCCCAGACCGTCGACGTAGGCGTGGTGGGCCCGGATGACCAGCCCGCTCGGCGTACGACCCACGGAGACGGGGTGGCCGGTGTTCGGCACGGACGCCAGCCTCGCGAGCAGGGGAGCGACCTCGCCCTCGCTCACGGCAGTCTCGGGTGGCGCGCCCCAGTGCTGGTCCGTGGACAGCGCCTCCAGGCGGCGGCGGAGCTGTGCGACGGGGGGCACCTCGTCCAGGGAGACCACCAGCAGGATGTTCCACGGCAGGCTGCTCTCGCCGAGCCAGCCGGTCGTCGGCGGCTCGGGCGACGTCATCCGGCGGCCTTGCTCGTTGAGGGTGTCAGGTGTCCCACGAACACGGCTGTCCCGGGAGTCAGCACACCGCGGATGCGGCTCCACCCGCCCCACGTCCGGTCGTGGTCGGCAGGCCACTGCGGCTCGTGCAGGTCGGTGAGCACGAAGCCGTTGCGGGAGAGGGCGGCCACCCAGTCGCCGAGGGTGCGGTGGTGCTCGACGTACCGCGTGGCCCCGGTCTCGTCGTCGACCTCGACGTACGGCGTGCGGTCCCAGTAGGACTGCGAGGCCACCAGGCCCTCCTCGCCCGGGTCGTCGGGGAACATCCAGCGGGTGGGGTGGGTGATGGAGAACGCGAACACCCCGCCGGGGCGCAGCACGCGGGCGACGTCGGCGACGAGTGCGGGAGCGTCGGCCACGAACTGGAGCGCGCCGAAGGCCGAGAAGACGACGTCGAAGCTGTCGTCCGCCAACGGCATCGCGGCGGCCGACGCGCACAGGGTGGGTACGACGACCCCGTGCTCCTCGTCGATCCGGCGGCTGTGCTGCAGCTGTCGCATGGAGACGTCGATGCCGACGGGCCGGCCGCCGCGCTCGAGCACCCAGCGCGAGCACTGTCCCGCGCCGCAGCCGATCTCGAGCACGTCGCGGCCGCTGACGTCCCCGAGAGCGCCCACGTGCTCCTCGCGGAGCCCTTCGGGGCCCCAGAGGAAGCCGGCGTCACCGAGGAACTCGCCGTGCGTGGACTGGTACTCGTCGGCATAGGCGTCCCAGTCGGCACGGTTGGCCAGCAGCGACTCGGCCTCGTCGACGGGACGTCGCTCGGGGCGGACTCCAGACACGGTGGAAGGCTAGCCCCTGAACCAGCCGGGACCGTAGGACGGCTCGGTTGGACGCTCACGCGCACGGGCGGATAGACTGGGCGGTGCGCCAGAAGTCTGCCTGAGTCTCAGACGTAGCAGCCTCTCGCTCGCTGTCGGCCCATCTGGGAAACCGTGATGGGCAAACGTGTCAACAATCGTGATGGTGAAGTCGGCTTCTGCGCGTGCCCGCACGACATCTATCCACCCAAAGGTTCCTCTCTCCTTATGACAATCACCCCCACTCTTTCCGACGCTCCGCAGGTCGCCGTCAACGACATCGGTTCGGAGGAGGACTTCCTCGCCGCCATCGACGCGACGATC
Source organism: uncultured Actinomycetota bacterium (assembly GCA_963797525.1). Lineage (GTDB taxonomy): Bacteria > Actinomycetota > Actinomycetes > Propionibacteriales > Nocardioidaceae > Marmoricola. Next base: position 632,254 of record CAWCPT010000014.1, on the reverse strand, counting down.
AAGTACTTCAACGACGGTGACATCGTCGAAGGCACCATCGTCAAGGTCGACCGCGACGAGGTCCTGCTGGACATCGGCTACAAGACCGAGGGTGTCATTCCCTCGCGTGAGCTCTCGATCAAGCACGACGTCGACCCCAACGAGGTCGTCGAGGTCGGTGACAAGGTCGAGGCCCTCGTCCTCCAGAAGGAGGACAAGGAAGGCCGCCTGATCCTGTCCAAGAAGCGCGCCCAGTACGAGCGCGCCTGGGGCACCATCGAGCAGGTCAAGGAGGAGGACGGCGTCGTCGAGGGCACCGTCATCGAGGTCGTCAAGGGCGGCCTGATCCTGGACATCGGCCTGCGCGGCTTCCTGCCCGCGTCGCTGGTGGAGATGCGTCGCGTGCGCGACCTGCAGCCCTACGTCGGCCAGACGCTCGAGGCGAAGATCATCGAGCTCGACAAGAACCGCAACAACGTGGTCCTGAGCCGCCGTGCGTGGCTCGAGCAGACCCAGTCCGAGGTCCGTCACGGTTTCCTCACCCAGCTCCAGAAGGGCCAGATCCGCAAGGGTGTCGTGTCCTCGATCGTCAACTTCGGTGCCTTCGTGGACCTCGGTGGCGTCGACGGCCTGGTGCACGTCTCGGAGCTGTCCTGGAAGCACATCGACCACCCGAGCGAGGTCGTCACCGTCGGTGACGAGGTCACCGTCGAGGTGCTGGACGTCGACATGGAGCGCGAGCGCGTGTCCCTGTCGCTGAAGGCCACCCAGGAAGACCCGTGGCAGCACTTCGCCCGCACCCACCAGATCGGTCAGATCGTCCCGGGCAAGGTCACCAAGCTGGTGCCGTTCGGTTCGTTCGTCCGCGTCGAGGAGGGCATCGAGGGCCTGGTGCACATCTCCGAGCTGGCCGAGCGCCACGTGGAGATCCCCGAGCAGGTCGTCCAGGTCAACGACGACGTGATGGTCAAGATCATCGACATCGACCTCGAGCGTCGCCGGATCTCGCTGTCGCTGAAGCAGGCCAACGAGACTGCCACGGCAGTCGAGGGCGAGGAGTTCGACCCGACCCTCTACGGCATGTCCGCGACGTACGACGAGCAGGGCAACTACATCTACCCCGAGGGCTTCGACCCCGACACGGGGGAGTGGCTCGAGGGCTTCGACGACCAGCGCAAGGTCTGGGAGGACCAGTACGCCAAGGCGCACGCGCGCTGGGAGGCCCACGTCAAGCAGCAGGCCGAGGCGAAGGTGGCCGAGGTCGAGGCCGGCGAGGCCACGTCGTACTCCAGCGGCAGCGAGACGCCCGCCGCCGAGGGTGGCGAGACCGAGGGCGGCTCGCTGGCCAGCGACGAGGCTCTGCAGGCACTGCGCGAGAAGCTCACGGGCGGCAGCAACTAGCAGTCCGTCAGCTCGACGCTTCTGAGGAACCCGGTCCGAGAGGGCCGGGTTCCTCTATGCTTCCAGCGTTCTAGGGGGGCAGATGGGTCGAGTGTCGTCGTGGCCGGTCGCTGCGCTGACGCTGCTCATGGTCGTGACCGGGGTGGTCGCGACCAGGCACGTAGCCGAGGCGGCGCCGGCGACCCGCGTGATGGTGTACGGCGACTCGCTGACCCAGCAGTCGAGCGGGGACCGGACCTGGCGGTGCCGCGTCTGGCGCCACCTCACCGACCTCGGCGTGCCGGTCGACATGGTCGGCCCGCGCCGCGACCTCTGGAACTGGCGTCTGCACCGTGCCGGGTCGACCCAGTACTCCGGTCGTGGGTGCGACACCGACCACGCCTCCCAGTGGGGCATGAAGTTCAGCGAGCCCGTCTACGACGTGTCCGACATGGTGAGGGACTACCACCCGGACGTCCTCGTCGGCCTGATCGGGTTGAACGACCTGCTCTACGGAGTCCAGTCCCCGGAGCAGCTCACCGAGCGATGGCGCTCCGAGATCACCGCCTCGCGCGCGATCGCCCCGTCCACCGACTTCGTGCTCGTCCCCGTTCCTGACACCTGGTACGCGAACGTCGACGACTACAACGCCCGGCTGGGCGCGCTCGCCGCCGAGCTCGACTCCGTCGACTCCCGCGTGCTGGTCTCTGCCTCCGCGGGCCTGGTTCCGGCCACCGACACGATCGACAACTCGCACCCGTCGGCCAACGGCGAGGAACGCATCGCGGCCACGGTCTCGGACAGCCTGGCAGCGCTTGGCCTGGGCAGGCCGTGGCCCAGGCCCCTGGTCACGCAGGCTCCCGGCCCGGAGATGGCGCCGGTTCCCCGGGTCGTCGCGACCGAGGGTCGCATCGCCGCGTCCTGGCGACTGCCCGACTACGCGAACGCCGAGCGGGTCTGGGTGCGTGACGTCACCACCCGGCAGGCGTGGGTCAGGCGTCCGGGCGAGCTTCTCAGCACCACCTGGTGGGCGAGGGCGACGGGCGGGCACACCTATGCGGTCCGGCTGCAGCCGGTCAAGGGCTCGTTGGCCTCGGGCACGAGTTCGACCCCCGTCAGCGTGCGCGTCCCGGCGCGACCGCGTGGGGTCACCCACCTGGGGGTGGCCCGGCTGCGCGGCTGCCGGGCAGCCGCCTCGTGGCACAACGCCACGTTCGCGACCGGGTACGCCGTGGTGCTGCGCGACGTCACCGCTCGCGGTCACTGGAGGGTGGTCGGCCGACCCACGTCACGCACGCCGAGGTTCGTCACCTCCCGCCTCGTCCGGCGCCATCTCTACGTGGTCAAGGTGCGCTCCTACGGCCCGCTGGCAGGCGCCTACTCGGCTCCTCGTCAGTTCCGGTCGTGCCGTTGACTAGGCTCCGCTCGTGATCCGCGTCTCAGCAGTCCTCATCCTCGCCTGCGGTCTCCTGGGGCTCCCCGCCATCGCCGCGTCCGAGGCGGACGCGCCGCCGGCGCACGCCCTGACGGTGAGCGGCACAGGCGTCGGGCTCTATCCCGCTTTCGCCGCCGACGTCCAGCGGTACGGCGTGACCACGACGTCCGCGACCGGGGGCAGCGTCAGCGTCTCCGCGACGACCGACGACCCGCAGGGCGTCGTCCTCGTCGACGGAAAGCCGACCACCGACGGTCGGGCCACGGTGACCGGGCTCGGCGCTGGTGACGAGATCTCGGTGATCTTCCAGGACGAGGCCGGCACCGAGGTGCACTCGCTGGTCTACCTGCCCGACCAGTTCCCCCGGCTCACCACGGTCGTCGACTCGACGGACAACAGCCCCGGTTCGGTGCTGCTCACCCTGATGAAGACCACGCCCGCTCCGGGCTTCGAGGTGGCGGTGGACCGCAACGGCGTCCCCGTGTTCGTCGACGAGCGGCCTGTCGGCCAGAGCTCCCTCGACCTGAAGCCCGCCCCCGGCGGGGGCTACAGCGTGGCGCGTTCGCCGACCACGCTGGCCGGAAGGACAGGGGCACTGGTGACCGAGCTGGACTCGAGCTTCGCCCCGGTGCGCACCCTCTCGACCGTGGGGCTCACGGACACCGACGGGCACGACGCCATCCTCCGCCCGGACGGGAGCCGGATCCTGGTGGCCTACGAGCACAACGCCGTCTCCGGCCGCCAGGACGCCGTCATCCAGGAGGTCGACGCCCAGGGGCACGAGGTCTACACCTGGAACAGCTCCCAGCACCTCGATCCCGACACGGAGACCACCAGCACGCCCGGGACCGTCGACTACGCCCACATCAACTCCATCGAGGAGCTTCCGGGTGGCGACATCCTCGCCTCCTTCCGCAACCTCAGCGCGGTCTACCGGATCGCGTGGTCGGCGCGCGGGAACCTGAGCAGGGGCGACATCGTCTGGCGACTCGGCGGACGCCACAGCGACTTCACCTTCCCCGACGATCCGGACGGCGGCCCGTGCGCCCAGCACAGCGCCGGCATGCTGGCCAACGGCCACGTGCTCGTCTTCGACAACGGCAACGCTGCACTGGGGAGCAACCCGGGACTCTGCGTCGACCCGGCCGACCGCACCGGGCCTACGGTCGACCGCGGGCGCTCCCGGGCCGCGGAGTACGCGCTGGACACCCAGGCGGGGACCGCCTCGCTGGTGTGGTCCTATGCCAAGTCGCCGCCCTACTTCGCGTACTTCGCAGGTTCGGCACGGCGACTCGCCGGGGGCAACACCCTGATCGACTGGGCTGCCGACACCCACGCCATCGCCACCGAGGTCACACCGGCCGGCAGCGTGGCCTGGGAGCTGAAGAACGACGACGGCTACCTCAGCTACCGCGCGGTCAAGGCGGTGGTGCCCGACACGGTCCGGCCCGCGGTGACCGTCTCCGTGCCGGCTGCCGGTGCCTCGTACGCCTACGGGCAGCGGGTCGCCCCCTCGGTCCGGTGCACCGACCGCGGCGGCTCGAGCCTGCGCACGTGCTCCGCACCGCGTGCTCTGGACACCAGGGCGGCGGGTCGGCACACCTATCGGGCGACCGCGACCGACGGTGCCGGGAACACCTCGACGGTGATGCGCAGCTACACGGTGGCGGCGGCGCCGTACTCCCGTCCCGATGCGATCATCCGGGGACTTGGTGGGTGGGTCGGCAACAACGTCTACGGGTCACCCGCTCGCCAGCAGGTCAGCAGGGTCGTGCACCGTGGCGGCTCGGCCACGAGCTGGGTCCGGCTGCAGAACGAGGGCAACCGCACCGATCGGGTCGTGGTCCGCGGCACCGGCGGCAACCAGCGGTTCCGGGTCCGCTACTACCTTGGTCGCACCGACTTCACGACGCGTGTCCGTGCCGGGACCTTCGTGAAGACCCTGTCGGCGAACCGGTCGTTCGACCTGCGCCTCGTGGTCACCAGGCTGCGACCAGCGACGCTGGGAAGCTCGCTCAGGGTGGTGGTGCTGGCCGCGTCCGGCCACGACGCGCGCCGGCGTGATGCCGTCGCCGAGACGGTGCGCGCCGTCCGCTGAGGGCTGGTGAGCGGTCGACACGGGACTCAGAGCGCGTGCGGGCTGCCGAACGAGTCCTGGTGGTGCGAGCGGGGCGCCGGACGGCGACCGTAGCCGTCGCCGCGGACGGCGGCGACCAGCTCGGCGACCAGCAGGGCGATGACGGCGACGGCGGCGACCAGGACGATGAGGGCGATGAATGTGTTCATGGCAGTAACTATGCGCTCACTGGATCACTGCCAACAGTGGCGGGAAAGCCAGGGTGCGGCAATTTACTGCCACTCTCGCTGAGAGTGCTCAGGAAGGCAGGATCCCGGCGGCCCGGGCGGGTGCGGCGTAGGCCTCGGCCAGGGTCGCGACGGTCTCGTGGGCGTTGAGGCCGCTCGGGTTGGGGACCACCCACAGCTCGGCTCCCTCGAACGGCTCGGGCTGAGGCCCGAGCACCGCGCGTGGCTGCCCGAAGGCCTGGCGGTAGGCCGTGATCCCGGCCACCGCGACCACCCGCGGTGTGCGTTCGCGGACGAGCACGCGCAGCCGTTCGCCGCCCGCGCGCAGCTCGGCGGCGGACAGCTCCGAGGCCTTGGCGGTGGCTCGAGCCGCGAGGTTGCTGATCCCGAGCCCGCGCGCGGTGAAGGCCGCCCGGTCGGCATCGGTCATCCCCGACGACGGGTCGACGGGCTCGGCCAGGATGCCCGCACGCAGCAGTGCAGGGTAGAAGCGGTTCCCGGGGTGCGCGAAGTGCGTCTGCACGGCCGCGGTCCACAGCCCGGGGTTGATCCCCACGAAGAGCAGTCGCAGCAGGCCCTCGACGCCCGGGAGGAGGTCGGGCACCTCGACGTCGCGGAAGGCCTCCAGCTCGGCCCGCGAGAACCCCATCACCGACCCCCGGACGCGAGGTCCGGAAGGTCCAGCCGGCGCACCTTGCCCGTCGGTGTCCGCGGGAGCTCGCCGAGACGGTGGTACTCCTTCGGACGCTTCGCCGGTGCCAGGTGCGCACGCGCGTACGCCGTCAGCCGGTCCTCGACGACGGTCCCGACCACTGCCGCGCACACGCGCTGGCCCCAGATGTCGTCGTCGACCCCGAACACGGCGATGTCGTCGACACCCTCGACCTCACCAAGTACCCGCTCCACCTCCGCGGGATAGACGTTGACCCCACCGGAGATGATCAGGTCCTCGCGACGGCCGTCCAGGAAGACGTGGCCGTCGGCGTCGACCCGGCCGAGGTCCCCCACCGTGAAGGCCGGTCCGTCCGGGGTCTCGCGCCAGGCCTCCGAGGTCTTCCCGGGGTCGCCGAAGTAGGTGAACCGCGCGTGGGGCGGCACCACGCACCACAGCCGCCCGTCGTCGTCGGCGGTCATCGTCCGTCCCGGCCGTGCCGGGCCGAGCGTGCCCGGGTGCTCGAGCCACTCCTCGCTGCGGCAGGCCGTGAACTGGCCCTCGGTGGAGCCGTAGAACTCCCACGTGGACCGCGCGGGGAACCGTTCGACCAGCCGGCGCTTGACCCACTCGGGGCAGGGGGCGCCGGCGTGGGCCACGAGTCGGAAGCAGGAGAGGTCGGGCTCGCCGTGCTCCTCCCAGTGCGTGAACAGGCGCTGGAGGTGGGCCGGGACGCAGAACATCGACGTGGGGAGCTCGCTGACGATGGCGGCGGTCACCCTGGCCGGGTCGAACGGACCGGGCACCACCACGCGCCCGCCCGCGAGCAGGGTCCCGACGGCGAAACGCAGGGGTGCGGAGTGGTGCAGCGGGCTGAGCACCAGGTTGACGTCGTCGGGGCCGAACCCCCACAGCTCTCGCTCCTCGGCCACCAGCGCCTCGGCCTGCTCGTCGTCGAGCAGGCCGGAGAAGACTCCCTTGGGTCGGCCGGTCGTGCCGCTCGTCAGGTGGATCGGCCGGCCCAGGGGAGGGCCCGGCTGCGGGTCACCCGTCGTCGCCGCGTGCAGCTCCTCCAGCTGTCCCTGGGTGCGCACCACGATCTCGGGGTCCAGGTCGGCCAGCAACGAGTCGCGCTCGCTCGGGGTCAGCCGAGCGTCCATCGGGACCGGGAAGACGCCCCTGCGCAGGAGCGCGATCACCAGCTCGGCGTACGCAGGCGATCCGGGGACGAGGAGCGCGACACGCGACCCGGGCTGGAGATCCACGCCCCGATCCTGCCAGCCGCACCCGGTGGCGGGTCGAGGGGCGGACAACTTCCGGAACGGGGCGGCACCGGAGTCCCGAGCCGGCTGGAATGATCCGGGCATGACGATTCGCGTGGGCCTGACCGGTGGAGTCGCGTCGGGGAAGAGCACCGTCTCCGCTGCCCTGGCCGAGCACGGCGCGGTGATCATCGACGCCGACGCCCTCGCTCGCGAGGTGGTCGCGAAGGGTACGCCTGGCCTGGCCGCCGTCGTCGAGGAGTTCGGCGAGGAGCTGCTGGGCCCCGACGGCGAGCTCGACCGGCCAGCGATGGGTCGGCTCGTGTTCAACGACGAGGGTGCGCGCCGACGCCTCGAGGCGATCGTGCACCCGCTGGTCTTCGAGCGCATCGTCGCCCTCGAGGAGGAGGCGCCGGAGGGCGCCGTCGTCGTGCACGACATCCCGCTCCTCGCCGAGAGCGGCCGGGCCGAGACCTTCGACGCCGTCATCGTGATCGACGCCCCCCACGAGGTCCAGATGGAGCGGATGACCGAAGACCGCGGCTGGACGACCGAGGACGCCCGGTCGCGGATCGCCTCGCAGTCCTCGCGGGAGGACCGCCTCTCCATCGCGACCTACGTCATCGACAACACCGGGACGCACGAAGACCTCCGCCGGAGGGTGGCGGAGGTCTTCGCTGACGTGGTCTCGGCGGGGAAGCACGACGGCTGAGTGATCAGGCCGTCACCTCCCGCCGAGCGGTGCGGGGGACTCGGTCAGGCAGCCAGGTCGGGGTCGGCCAGGCGACGCAGCTTGGCGATCGCCTCGCGCTCGAGCTGGCGCACCCGCTCGGCCGAGATGCCGTGCCGGGCGCCGATGTCGGCCAGCTTGTGCTGGCGTCCGTCGACCAGGCCGTAGCGCGACCGGACGATGTCGGCCGACCGCTCGTCGAGCAGCTCGACCAGCGTGTTCAGCCGGTCCTTCGACTCGGTGTCCAGGACGGTCAGGTCAGGTCCCGGCGAGCTCTCCTGGGCGATCAGGTCGCCCAGCGAGGTGTCGCCGTCCTCGTCGATGGGGGTGTCGAGGCTGACGTGGTCACGGCCCCAGGACATCAGGTCGAGCACGCGCTCGATGTCCATGTCCAGCTCAGCCGCGATCTCCTCGGGGTCGGGGTCCCGGCCGAGCTGACGCTCGAGCGTGCGGCGGGCCGAGCCGACCTGGTTGAGCTCCTCGACCACGTGGACGGGGAGCCGGACCACGCGGGCCTGCTGCGCGATCCCGCGGGTGATCGCCTGGCGTACCCACCAGGTGGCGTAGGTGGAGAACTTGTAGCCCTTGGCGTAGTCGAACTTCTCGACGGCGCGGATCAGGCCCGTGTTGCCCTCCTGGATCAGGTCCAGCATCGGCATCTGGCTGCGGCCGTACTTGCGGGCGATGGAGACGACGAGCCGGAGGTTGGCGTTGATGAAGCGCTGCATCGCGCGCTCGCCCTCCTCGACCATCCAGATCAGCTCGGCCTCGCTGGCGTTCTTGGGGGCACCGCCCTTGCGGCGCCCGACGCGGCCCTCTTCGAGCAGCTTCTGCGCGAACAGGCCGGCCTCGATCGTCTTGGAGAGCTCGACCTCCGTGGCGGCGTCGAGCAGCGGTGTGCGCGCGATCTCGTCAAGGTAGAGCCCGACGCTGTCGCGGCCCTCGATCTCACGCTCGACGCGGGTGGTAGTCATCTCGACACTCGCTCCCTTCCTACAGGTGGACCGCCCTGCCGTGGTTCGCAGTGCTCGTCCTGCTTGGTCCAACGCCTGGTCTGGCCCTGGGATTCCCTGCGAGGGAGTCCGGTCGGTGCGACTGGTTCGCCGGTGAGACCGCGCCGTGCGCTCTCACCTGTACCGACGCGCTGGTGGGCGGCGAAGTTGCAGCTGGGAGCACTTCTCAGGCACTTCTCAGTGATCCACGGGTGCCCGCGTCCGCAGAATCCATGCGTGGGACGGCCTCGCCAGACCCGGTGAGTTGTCCACAGGTGCCTGTGGAAACCGTGTGGAGAACGGCCCGAGCTTGTGGAGGACAGGGCCCGATCTGTGGGCAACCGGCGCCCGCCGAAAAAGAGTGCGGAAAAGGTGGATCCGGCTCTTGTGCCGAGTGTCCGTGGTCACGTAGAAATCTCTCACCGCAGCCCGCAAGGGCAGTGGGGGACCGGATGGAAACTGCGGGTCCGGCCGGTGGGGCGACTCACTGGCAGGTTGCCAGATGATGGGCAGCTGGACGTCGCAGGAGTCGCCGGTCCGGTGCGGGATCATCGTCGCACCGACCAGTGGGGCTCGCGGAAACTCATACTTTCCGCGGGCCCCACGCCTGCGTCCGGACCATTGTGGCGGGGCTCACTCCTCCGGAGGTCGGAACGGTGCCAGCTCCGGGTCGGCGACCGCGAAGCTGAGCACGCGTCCGGGGCCGGTCTCGGCCGTCTCGAAGCGCACCGTGACCACCCCGCGCCCCGATCCCCAGACCCAGCCGCGGCCGTGCTCCTCGTGCACCACGTCCATGCCGGGTGCCCAGCCGCGGTGTCGCGAGGCCGCCGCGACCGCGGCCTCGGTGACCTCGTCGGTGGCCTCGTCCTCCTCCTCGTCGTCAGGGAACAGGTCCTCCTGGATCCAGTCGGCCAGGGCGGAGACACCGACCCCCAGAAGTCGTACGCCGCTGGAGGTGTCCAGCTCGCCGAGCATGCGCCGCGCGACCCGGGCGATCTGCCGGCCGTCGTCGGAGGGTTCCGGCAACGTCGCGGAGCGGCTCACCGTCGAGAAGTCGTGCAACCTCACCTTGATCGACACGGTGCGGCCCGACAGGCGCGCCTTGCGCAGCCGCTCGGCCACCTTCGCGGCCTGCCGGTCCAGCAGCGCCTCGAGCAGCCGCTTGTCGACGTGGTCGGTGTCGTAGGTGTCCTCCACGCTCACCGACTTGGCCTCGCGCTCGGGCTCGACCAGCCGGTCGTCCTCCGCACGGGCGAGGGAGTAGAGACCGGCCCCGTGGGCCCGGCCCAGCAGCCGGACCAGCTCGTCCTGGGTCAGCCGCTCGAGCTCCTCGACCGTGTGCACCCCGACCCGACGCAACCGCTCGGCCGTCGCCGGGCCGACGCCCGGGATGATCGTGACCTGCATCGGGCGCAGCAGGTCCTGCTCCATCCCGGGCGCGACCACCACCAGCCCGTCCGGCTTGTCGAGGTCGCTGGCGATCTTCGCGACCAGCTTCGAGGTGCCGATGCCCACCGACCCGGTCAGCCCTCCGGTGACCTCGTGCACCCGGGCCCTCAGGTCGCGACCCAGGGCGCTCACCGAGGTGACCGAGTGGTCGGGGAGGTCGGCCGCCTCGAGGTCGACGAAGGCCTCGTCGAGGGACAGCGGCTCCACCAGGGGGCTGATCGAGCGCAGGAGCTCCATGACGGCGCGGCTGGCGTCGCGGTAGGCGTGGAAGCGACCTGAGAGGAACGCGGCGTTGGGGCAGCGGCGCCGGGCCTCGGCGGTGGGCATCGCGGAGTGCACCCCGAAGGCGCGCGCCTCGTAGGAGGCCGTGGCCACGACCCCGCGCCCGCCGACGCCGCCGACCACGACCGGCTTGCCGCGCAGGGAGGGCTTGTCACGCTGCTCGACCGCGGCGAAGAACGAATCGAGATCCACGTGCAGGATCGTCGGCTCGGAGCGCACCGCACGATCGTGTCATGCGTCGATGACAGGCCCCCGGGCTGCCTGAGCCGGTTCGCGTCCACAGGTGCCCCGGACGGGGCGGTTTCCCCCGGGCCGCGGATCGAGGCGTCGCTGAGCCGGGCCGCGCGCCGAGGGTGGCGCCATGAACCTTCCCGTCATCCCGAGCCCGCCACCGAGTCCCTCGCCCGGTCCGGCGACCTTCGTCGCCCGCACCCCGCTCGACCTGATCGCCCTCGTCCCCGTGGTGCTCGGGTTCCATCCGCAGGACTCGGTCGTCCTGCTGACCTTCGGGCCACCCGGCGGTGCCTTCCACGCCCGGGTCGACCTGCCTCCCGACCGGGCCGGGCAGCTCGAGGTGGTCGACGTGCTGGTCTCGGCCGTGGCCGCCAACGGTGTACGCCGCGCGGCGGCCCTGCTCTACACCGACGACGTCGAGGCGGCGCAGTCCCAGGCGGAGCTGCTGACCGGCCGACTGCTCGAGCTGGGGGTCGAGATCATCGACGTCCTCCGGGTCGACGACGGTCGCTGGCACCCGATGCCCGACGACGGGTCGGCCGGCACGGCGTACGAGCTGGAGACCCATCCGTTCACCGCCGAGCGGGTGTTCGCCGGCCAGGTCGTCCACCGCGACCGCGCACAGCTCGCCGACTCGCTCGTCGGCACCGACGAGGAGGACGCCGTCCAGGTCGCGCTGGCCGCCACGCGCTTCGCCGACCTGGTCCGCACGTCGGCCGAGGCGGCCGCCTCGGCTCCGGAGCTGCTGCGCACGGAGGCGATCTGGCTGCAGCGTCGGTTGCTCCGCCGGGTCGAGCACGGCGGCGCCTTCGGCCCAGGCGAGGCAGGTCGCATCCTGGTCCTCGCCTCCCTGGTGCCCACCCGTGACGCCGCCTGGGCGACGATCGACCGGGAGACCTCGGGCACCCACGTCGAGCTGTGGCGCGAGCTCGTCCGACGGTGTCCGCGCGACCTCCTGCCCGGAGCGTGCTCACTGCTGGCGTTCGCGGCCTGGCAGCACGGCGACGGGGCCCTCGCCTGGTGTGCCCTCGACCGGTGCCTGGAGGTCGATCCCGACTACTCGATGGCACAGTGCGTCGCCGAGGTCCTGACCCGGGCGGTGCCGCCGCGGGTGTGGCGCCGGATCCGTGAGGACGAGCTGCCGGTCTTCGCTCTCGATCCCGAGGAGCCGTACGTCTAGGGTCGGCACATGGGTACCGAAGTCGACCTCCAGGAGTTCAGTCGCTCCGACCGGACCCGGCACCGCGAGAAGGTGCGTCGGTGCCTCGACGTGTTCGCCCGGATGCTCCGCGAGTCGAGGTTCGACGTCGAGGACCCGATGACGGGCATGGAGATCGAGTTCAACCTGGTCGACGACGAGGGGCGCCCCGCCCTGAAGAGCGCGGAGGCCCTCGAGGCCATCGCCAACCCGCTGTTCCAGACCGAGCTGGCGCAGTTCAACCTGGAGATCAACGTGCTCCCCCGACGCCTGGGCTCGCGCGGGGTCTCCGGGTTCGAGGACGACCTGCGCAGCAGCCTGAACCAGGCGGAGCGCAAGTCCAACGAGGTCCACGCGCACATGGTGATGATCGGCATCCTGCCGACGCTGGAGGACGGCCACCTGAGCCCGTCGAAGATCAGCCCGAACCCCCGCTACAAGCTGCTCAGCGACCAGATCCTGGCGGCGCGGGGCGAGGACCTCGTCATCGACATCCAGGGCACCGAGCGGCTGCGCACGACCTCGGAGTCGATCATGCCCGAGGCGGCGTGCACGAGCACCCAGCTGCACATCCAGGTCAGCCCGGACAACTTCGCGGCCTACTGGAACGCGTCCCAGGCGATCAGCGGCATCCAGCTCGCGGTGGGCGCCAACTCGCCGTACCTGCTCGGCAAGCAGCTGTGGCAGGAGACCCGGATCCCGCTCTTCGAGCAGGCGACCGACACCCGCAGCGAGGAGCTCAAGGAGCAGGGCGTCCGTCCGCGGGTGTGGTTCGGCGAGCGGTGGATCACCTCGATCTTCGACCTGTTCGAGGAGAACGTGCGCTACTTCCCGGCGCTGCTCCCGATCACCGACGACGAGGACCCGCTGGAGGTGCTCGAGGCCGGGGGCACGCCCACCCTCTCGGAGCTCAAGCTGCACAACGGCACGATCTACCGCTGGAACCGCCCGGTGTACGACGTCGTGGACGACGTGCCGCACCTGCGGGTGGAGAACCGCGTGCTCGCCGCCGGGCCGACGGTGGTCGACACGATGGCCAACGCCGCCTTCTACTTCGGCCTGGTGCGGCGGCTCGCCGAGGACGACCGGCCGCTCTGGTCGCGGATGTCCTTCTCCGCCGCGGAGGAGAACTTCCACGTCGCCGCCCAGCACGGGATCGACTCGCGCGTCTACTGGCCGGGGGTCGGCGAGGTGGACGCCACCGAGCTCGTGCTGCGTCGCCTGCTCCCGCTCGCCCGCGAGGGGCTGAGCACCTGGGGGGTAGAGGCCGACGAGGCCGACCGGCTGCTGGCGATCATCGAGCAGCGCTGCGTGCTGCACCGCAACGGAGCCTCCTGGTACATCGACCGGGTCCGGGCCCACGAGGACGGCGGCACCAGCCGTGACGAGGCGCTGCGGCTGACCCTCCAGGAGTACCGCGAGCTGATGCACGCCAACGAGCCCGTGCACACCTGGCCTCTCTGAGCACGACGAGATCCTCCGCTCAGGGTGCGGTGCTCGCGGCGTGCCGCACCCGCAGCCAGCGTCGCTGCTCGCCGCTGACGAGGTCGACCCAGCCGTAGCGGTGCAGCACCAGGAAGGCGGGGAGCCGCAGGTCGTGACCGGCGAAGCCTGCCCGCGAGGCGGCGAACCACTCGGCGTCCGCGTCCACCGTGCCCACCGGGCCGCCCCGGGTGACCCAGGCGCACGCGCCGTCGGTGCTGAGCAGCCCGTCGACGGCGCGTACCACGAGGTCGGTGCGCAGCGAGAGGTCATGTTCCTCGACGTGCGGGATCGAGACCCGCTCACCGCCGGGGAGGCCGACGTGGCACGTGGTGGGCAGTGAGCGACGGCGCCCCGCCTTGCGCACGAAGGCACGGAGCTCGGCGGTGACGGCGTCGTGGAGTGCGGGATCCATCCGCACAGCCTGCCCTGGCGACGCACCGGGACGACCACTCATCCACAGGCCGGGGGCCGGGTTAGGTTCGGACGATGGTGCAGAGCTGGAACCAGCGCGCGGACGAGCTGTCCGCAGCCGCCAGGGCGCAAGGACAGCCGATCTCGTGGTTCGAGACCCTCTACGCGGAGGGCGAGGCGGGGGTCGTCTCGATGCCCTGGGACCGCGAGGAGCCGCACGCCCTGCTGCGGGAGTGGATCGAGGCTCCGGGGCGTCGGCGCGGGGGTACGGCGGTCGTGGTCGGCTGTGGCCTCGGTGCGGACGCGGAGTTCCTCGCGAGCCTGGGCTTCGCGACGACGGCCTTCGACCTCTCCGAGACCGCGCTCCGCGTGGCGCGCTCGCGGCACCCCGACAGCGCGGTCGACTACCACCGGGCAGACCTGCTCGCGCTGCCCGCGTCGTGGGCCGACGGCTTCGACCTGGTGGTGGAGATCTACACGCTGCAGGCGATGCCCGACCCGCCCCGCGCCGGAGCCGCCGCGGGCGTGCGCAGCCTGGTGGCGCCGGGTGGCACCCTGCTGGCCGTCCAGTTCCGCCACGACGGCAGTGAGCCGGCCGACGTCGGCCCGCCGTTCCCCCAGACCGAGGCGGCGATGCGCGGCCTGGCCACCGACGGGCTGGACCTGGTCGCGCTCGAGCAGCTGGAGGGGCCGTTCTGGCGCGGCGAGTACCACCGCGGCCACCGACGTCGTGCTGGGCCCGACTCGTTGGCATGATGGGTCGATGGCCATCCACATCACCGGCGACGAACGCGCCGACCAGGTGCTCACCGACTCGCCGTTCGCGCTGCTGCTGGGGATGCTGCTCGACCAGCAGTACCCGATGGAGCACGCGTTCCGGGGTCCCTCGAAGATCGTCGACCGGTTCGGCGGGCTGGAGCCGGCCGAGATCGCTGCCGCCGACCCCGAGCAGTTCGCGTCGTTGTGCGCCGAGCCCCCTGCCGTGCACCGGTTCCCGGGCTCCATGGCCGAGCGGATCCAGGCCGTGGCCCGGATCGTGGTCGAGGAGTACGACGGCCACGCCGAGCGCATCTGGACCGAGGCGGCCGACGGCAAGGACCTGATCAGGCGGATGACGGCGCTTCCCGGCTTCGGCAAGCAGAAGGCGCAGATCTTCGTCGCCCTGCTGGCCAAGCAGCTCGACGTACGGCCCGAGGGCTGGGAGGCGGCGGTGGGGGACTACAGCCTCGAGGGCCACCGCTCGGTCGCCGACGTGGTGGACCCGGCCTCCCTGGAGAAGGTCAGGGCCTACAAGAAGGAGAAGAAGGCGGCCGCGAAGGCCGCCGCTCCCTCGTGAGGCGGCGGCGTGGTGGTCCCGAGGCGTGTCCGGAGCGTCTTGGTCGGCGTGACACAATGAGGGCGCGGCTGTTGACAGGTACGGGTCTTGTCGCGCCCCCGAAGTTTCCTGAACGTTTACTTAAGACAACCGAGAGGTAGTTCGTGTCCTCGATTTCGGCAAGTTCGACTGCCAAGAAGGCGGCGGCGAAGAAGGCCCCGGCGAAGAAGGCTCCCGCCAAGAAGGCCACCGCGAAGAAGACCACCTCCGTGAAGACCGCAGAGCAGATCCAGGCCGAGGCCGCTGTCGTCGGACCTGACGGCAAGAAGCTCCTCGCCGACGTCCCGGACGAGCAGTTCGAGAAGGACGTCAAGAACGACCCCTCGATCAAGGAGGACGAGAAGGAAGCCACCTTCATCGTCTCCTCGGCCGACGAGACCGACGAGCCGGAGCAGCAGGTCATGGTCGCCGGCGCGACCGCCGACCCGGTCAAGGACTACCTCAAGCAGATCGGCAAGGTCCCGCTGCTCAACGCCGAGATGGAGGTCGAGCTCGCCAAGCGCATCGAGGCCGGCCTGTTCTCCGAGGAGAAGCTCAACAAGGGCGGCAAGATCAGCCCGAAGATGCAGGACGAGCTCGAGTGGATCTCCGCTGACGGTCGTCGTGCCAAGAACCACCTCCTCGAGGCCAACCTGCGCCTCGTGGTCTCGCTGGCCAAGCGCTACACCGGCCGCGGGATGCTCTTCCTCGACCTGATCCAGGAGGGCAACCTCGGCCTGATCCGTGCGGTCGAGAAGTTCGACTACACCAAGGGCTACAAGTTCTCGACGTACGCCACCTGGTGGATCCGGCAGGCGATCACCCGCGCGATGGCCGACCAGGCCCGCACCATCCGCATCCCGGTGCACATGGTCGAGGTGATCAACAAGCTCGCCCGCGTCCAGCGCCAGATGCTGCAGGACCTCGGCCGCGAGCCCACCCCGGAGGAGCTCGCCAAGGAGCTCGACATGACCCCGGAGAAGGTCATCGAGGTGCAGAAGTACGGCCGCGAGCCGATCTCCCTGCACACCCCGCTCGGTGAGGACGGCGACTCCGAGTTCGGCGACCTGATCGAGGACTCCGAGGCGATCGTGCCGGCCGACGCGGTCAGCTTCACGCTGCTCCAGGAGCAGCTGCACGCCGTCCTCGACACGCTCTCCGAGCGCGAGGCCGGCGTGGTCTCGATGCGCTTCGGCCTGACCGACGGCCAGCCCAAGACCCTCGACGAGATCGGCAAGGTCTACGGCGTGACCCGCGAGCGGATCCGCCAGATCGAGTCGAAGACGATGTCCAAGCTCCGCCACCCGAGCCGCTCCCAGGTGCTGCGCGACTACCTCGACTGAGCGAGTCCGATCCGAACTTGTTCGTGATCGTGGCGAGCGAGGAGAGGTTGACGAGCGCAGCGAGGAGCACCTCGACCGAGGTCTGCTGAGGATCAGCGCCGGGTCCTGGCGAGCTCGACCCCGCCTCGACGTGGCCGGGTGTCCTGAGCGCAGACGCGCGGACACAAGTCGGTCGGGCCTGCACCTGTCAGGCTCAGCAGGGCTGGTGTGCGTCGACTTGTGTCCGCGTGTCGCCGACGCTGACGTCGACGCCGGGACGACGGGTCAGTCGTCGAACGCCTGGATGACCGCTTCGTCGACGGTGTGCTTGGGACCGGTGAACCAGTTCTTGGCCGACACGTTCCACCAGATCGCCAGGATGATCAGTGTCCCGAAGGTCAGGACCGGCGCGTAGTTGACGCTCGCCCAGGCGAAGTCCTTGTTGCCGGGTACGCCGGCCGGGGTGAACGGCATGATGAAGTAGATGGAGATCACCACGATCTCGATCACCGCCACGAGGTTCATCCACTTGTACTTCTTGCCGTTGGTCCAGGAGCCGGGCTCGAACGCGTCACCCATCCGCCAGCGCAGGAAGATCGGCACCGCGAACGCGAGGTAGAGGCCGATCACGGCCACCGACACCACCGCCAGGAAGGCCACCGGGACTCCGCCCACGCTCTTGAGCGCCGGCAAGGTGATGATGATGCCGATGGTCGCCACGAACATCACCGCGTTGGCCGGGATCTTGGTGGTGGTGTTCACCTTGGACAGCATCTTCGAACCGGGGATCGCGCCGTCCCGGCTGAACGCGAAGGTCATCCGGGAGGCGCTGGTCAGGCAGGCCGTGGCGCAGAAGAGCTGACCTGCCGTCGAGATCAGCAGGATGGTGAAGTGCCAGCCCTCGCCCAGCGCCTGGCTGAAGATCACGTCGACGTTGCCGAAGCCCTTGTTGACCCCGTCGGGGTCCTGCACCGCGAACACGAACGAGAGCAGCAGCACGTAGCCACCGATGGCCGAGTAGAAGATCGAGCGCCAGATGCCCTTGGCAGCACCCTCGGCGGCGCCCTGGGTCTCCTCGGAGAGGTGGGCCGAGGCGTCGAACCCGGTGATCGTGTACTGCGTCAGCAGGAAGCCCAGTGGCAGCACCAGGAACCAGTAGAACCCGTTGCTGAAGCCCGAGTTGTTGATCCGCTCGGTGTAGACGTAGCCGATGCTCTGGTGGTGGTCCGGCACGATGATCAGGATCAGGATGACGATGGCCGCGCCGGCGACGTGCCACCACACCGAGATGTTGTTGACGATGGCGAGCAGGTGCCCGCTGAAGATGTTGGCGAGCGCTGCCAGGACCATGATGGCCACGAAGAGGAGGAACACCCGGGTCAGCGAGTAACCGTCGGCCCAGCTGCTGCTGATCGTGCTGATGGTCAGGTCGAGGAAGGTGGCCGCGCCGTACGCCACCGAGGCCGTGACGGCGAGCAGGCCGATCAGGTTCAGCCAGCCGGTGAAGAAGCCGGCCGCCGGCCCGCCCATCTTCGAGGCCCACCAGTAGATCCCGCCCGAGGTGGGGTACGCCGAGACCAGCTCGGACATCGTGAAGCCGATCAGCAGGATGAACGCCGAGATGATCGGCCAACCCCACGAGATCGCGACCGGGCCGCCGTTGTTCCAGCCCTGGTAGAAGGTGGTGAAGCACCCGGCCAGGATCGAGATGATCGAGAACGAGATCGCGAAGTTGGAGAAGCTGGACCAGGACCGGCTGAGCTCCTGCTTGTACCCGAGCTTGGCCAACAGGGCGTCGTCGTGCGGAGAGGCCGTCCGCGTCACGCGTGGCGTCTGACATGGGCACTCCTGGGCTGAGGGGGTGTTGCCGGGAGGCTAGACCCGACGCTGCGAGCCCGTCCAGACTCCACGCCGAAAAAGGTTTGAACTCAGACCATTGACACCGTTTGGTCCCGGTCGTGAGACTTGCGGCCGTGACCTCAGCCGCGCCCGACCTCCCGTCCCCGGCGGGGTCGGTCGCGGGTTCTGCCCTGGGTGAGGACGTGTTGCGACCGGTGCGCGGGCACCACGCCTTCGAGGCCTGCGTGGAGCAGCTGGCCACGCTCATCCGGCTGGGTGTCTACCCCCGTGGCTCGACGCTGCCGCCCGAGCGCGAGCTCGCCGGGACGGCTGGCGGTCTCCCGGGCCACCCTGCGCGAGGCGATGGCAGCGATGCGCCAGGCGGGGCTGGTGCAGACCACTCGCGGGCGCGGTGGCGGCACCGTGGTCACGATGCGGGCCGCGACACCGTCGGCGCGCGCGGCGTCGCGACGTACGTCGGCCCGGCGCGCCGACTGGAACGACGCCCTCGACTTCCGTCGCATCGTCGAGCCCGGCGCCGCGGCTCTGGCCGCCGGCATGACCCTGGACGCCAGGCAGAGCCAGCGCCTGCAGAGCGCCCACGCCTCGGTCGTCAAGGCCCGCGGCCCGGCCATGCACCGCCAGGCCGACTCCCGCTTCCACCTGACCATCGCTGCCCTCACCGGCTCCTCGCGGATCATCGAGTCGGTGACCGCGGTCCAGGCGACGCTTCACGAGATGCTCAGCGCGATCCCGGTCCTGGACACCAACATCGCGCACTCCGACACCCAGCACGCACGGATCGTCAAGGCCGTCCTCGCCGGGCAGTCGGAGCGGGCGAGCCAGGTGATGGAGGAGCACTGCGACGACACCGCCGCGCTGCTGCGAGGCCTGCTCGGATGACCGCACGCACGACCGCACTCGGAAACCACAGGAGACCACGATGAGCACACCGAACGACCGCTACCTCACCGTCGACGCGCTGCGCGAGCTGATCATGACCGACGAGGTGGACACCGTCGTGCTCGCGTTCACCGACATGCAGGGCCGGTTGCAGGGCAAGCGGCTGCACGGGCGCTACTTCCTCGACGTCGCCCTGGAGCAGGGCACCGAGGGCTGCAACTACCTGCTGGCCGTCGACGTCGACATGAACACGGTCGACGGCTACAAGATCACCTCGTGGGAGAGCGGATACGGCGACATGGAGTTCGTGCCGGACTGGGACACCCTGCGGCTGGTGACGCACCTGCCCGCCACCGCGATGGTGCAGTGCGACCTGACACTGGTGGACCACGCACCGGTGCCGCAGTCCCCGCGCACCATGCTGAAGACGCAGCTCGAGAAGGTCGCCGCGATGGACATGGTCGCGCTCGCCGGCACCGAGCTGGAGTTCATCGTCTTCAACAACACCTTCGAGGACGCCCACGACCGCAGCTGGCGGGGCCTGACGCCGGCCAACCAGTACAACGTGGACTACTCGCTGATCGGCACCTCGAGGGTCGAGCCGCTGCTGCGCGACATCCGCAACCACATGTACGCCAGCGGTATGGACGTCGAGGCCGCCAAGGGGGAGTGCAACTTCGGCCAGCACGAGATCGGCTTCCTCTTCGCCGACGCCTTGGTCTCCGCAGACAACCACGTCGTCTACAAGACGGGCGCCAAGGAGATCGCCAGCCAGCACGGCAGGTCGCTCACCTTCATGGCCAAGTACGACGAGCGCGAGGGCAACTCCTGCCACATCCACCTGTCCCTGCGCGGCAAGGACGGCACCGTCGTCTTCGGCGAGGGTGACGACCGCTCCCCGCTCTACCACCAGTTCGTGGCCGGTGTGCTCACCACCATGCGCGACTTCACCCTGCTCTACGCGCCGAACATCAACTCCTACAAGCGCTTCGCCGACGCCTCCTTCGCACCCACGGCGGTGGCCTGGGGCACCGACAACCGCACCTGCGCGGTGCGCCTGGTCGGTCACGGTGCCTCCGCCCGGATGGAGAACCGGCTGCCCGGCGGTGACGTGAACCCCTACCTGGCGCTGGCCGCGATGGTGGCCGGTGGCCTGTACGGCATCGAGCACGAGCTCGAGCTCGAGGACGAGCTGGTGGGCAACGCCTACGAGTCGGACAAGCCGCACGTGCCGCGGACGCTGAGGGCTGCTCGAGAGGCGTTCGCCTCCTCCGAGATCGCCCGGGCAGCCCTGGGTGAGGAGGTCGTGGACCACTACGTCAACATGGCCGACGTCGAGCTCGCGGCCTTCGACGCCGCCGTCACCGACTGGGAGCTCGCCCGGACCTTCGAGAGGATGTGAGCCTGTGACCACCTCACCCTTCGTCACTGCCACCAGCCCGGTGATCAGCCCGGTCACCGCCCGACAGATCGGGGAGGTCGGCTCCGCCAGCGTCGAGGAGACCGACGCCGCCATCGCCCGCGCGCACGCAGCTTTCGGCCCGTGGCGCGACGTCGCGCCCGGCGAGCGCGCGCGGCTGCTGCGGGCGTTCGCCGACCGTGGTCGACCTGCACCTCGAGGAGCTCGCCCAGATCGAGGTCGGCAACGCCGGGCACACGATCGGCAACGCCCGCTGGGAGGCGGGCAACGTCCGCGACTGCCTGAACTACTACTCCGCCGCGCCCGAGCGTCTGTTCGGCCGACAGATCCCGGTGGCGGGCGGCGTGGACGTCACCTTCCACGAGCCGCTCGGCGTGGTCGGCATCATCGTCCCCTGGAACTTTCCGATGCCCATCGCCGGCTGGGGGTTCGCGCCCGCGCTGGCGGCCGGCAACACCGTCGTCCTCAAGCCCGCCGAGATCACGCCCGCTGACCGCGATCCGCCTCGGTGAGCTCGCCGTCGAGGCCGGCCTGCCGCGAGGGCGTGCTCACCGTGGTCCCTGGCAAGGGCTCGGTCGTCGGCGAGCGCTTCGTGACGCACCCGCGATGTCCGCAAGGTCTGCTTCACCGGCTCGACGCAGGTGGGCAAGCAGATCATGGCCGGCTGCGCCGACCAGGTGAAGCGCGTGACCCTCGAGCTGGGCGGCAAGAGCGCCAACATCGTCTTCGCGTGACGCCGACATCGCCGCGGCGGCCGCCAGCGCGCCGTACGCCGTCTTCGACAACGCCGGCCAGGACTGCTGCGCACGCTCGCGGATCCTGGTGCAGCGCTCGGCGTACGACGAGTTCGTGGGCCACCTCGAGCAGGCGGTCAAGCGGCTGCGCGTGACCGACCCGGCCAGCGAGGACAGCGAGATGGGTCCGATGGTCTCGGCCGCCCAGCGCGACTCGGTGCAGCGCTACATCGACGGCGCCACGGTCGCGTTCACCGGCTCCTGCCCGGACGGCGACGGCTTCTGGCTGCCCCCCACCGTGGTCGAGTCGACCTCGACCGACGAGCCGGTCTGGCGCGAGGAGGTGTTCGGTCCGGTGGTCGCGGTGATGCCGTTCGACGACGAGGACGACGCCGTCGCGCTCGCCAACGACACGGAGTACGGCCTGTCCGGGTCGATCTTCACCCACGACCTCGGCCGGGCGCTGCGCGTCTCGCGACGGGTCGAGGCCGGCAACCTGAGCGTGAACTCGCACGCCTCGGTCCGCTACTGGACCCCGTTCGGGGGTTACAAGCAGTCGGGCCTGGCCGCGAGCTGGGGCCGGACGCCCCGAACGCGTTCACCGAGGAGAAGAACGTCTTCTTCGCCCACTGACACCACGACCACGTAGAACGGAGAACGCACATGGCAGGACGGCTGGACGGGCAAGGTCGCGGTCATCACCGGGGGCTGCTCCGGGATCGGGCTGGCGACCGTGCAGCGCTTCCTGGAAGAGGGAGCCCAGGTCGTCATCGGGGACATCGACGAGCAGCGCGGCCACGAGGTGGTCGGCCAGCTCGGCGGAGCCGACTACGCGACCTTCTTCCGGGTGGACGTGACCGACAAGGACCAGGTCGACGCGCTCTTCCAGACCGCCAAGGACACCTACGGCTCGGTCGACGTCGCGTTCAACAACGCCGGCATCTCCCCGCCCGAGGACGACTCGATCCTGGACACCGACCTCGAGGCGTGGCGCCGGGTGCAGGAGGTCAACCTCACGAGCGTCTACCTGTGCTGCAAGGCGGCGCTGCCCCACATGATCGAGCAGGGTCGCGGCTCGATCATCAACACCGCGTCGTTCGTCGCGGTGATGGGGGCCGCGACGTCACAGATCTCCTACTCCGCCTCCAAGGGCGGCGTGCTGTCGATGAGCCGCGAGCTCGGCGTGCAGTTCGCGCGCCAGGGCGTGCGGGTCAACGCCCTGTGCCCCGGCCCGGTGAACACACCGCTGCTGCAGGAGCTGTTCGCCAAGGACGCCGAGCGGGCCGCACGGCGGCTGGTGCACGTGCCGATGGGACGCTTCGGCGAGCCCGAGGAGATGGCCAACGCCGTGCTCTTCCTCGCCTCCGACGAGTCCAGCTTCATGACCGCCTCGACGTTCCTGGTCGACGGTGGCATCTCCGGCGCCTACGTCACCCCGCTCTGAACCGGTCGCCATGTCCACGTCTTCGGGGCGACCACTGATCGGGCTGAGCACCTACCGGGAGCCCGCGCGCTGGGGCATCTGGGACCAGCGCGCCGACCTGCTGCCCGCGTCCTACGCCGACTCGGTCGCGGCCGCCGGGGGAGTGCCGGTGCTGCTGCCGCCGGTCCCGCCGTACGCCGAGGGGGCGCAGGCCACGGTGGCACGCCTGGACGGGTTGATCGTCTCGGGTGGCGCCGACGTCGATCCCGCGCAGTACGCCGAGACGGCGCACCCGGCCACAGGGGTCCCGCGGCCCGATCGCGACGCGTGGGAGCTGGCCCTGCTCGCGGCGGCCGAGCAGCGCGGCCTGCCCACCCTGGGCGTGTGTCGTGGCATGCAGGTGATGGCCGTGCAGGCCGGCGGCACCCTGGAGCAGCACCTGCCCGACGTCGTCGGCCACGCGGTCCACGACCCGGGCGGTGACAGCTTCGGCGTCGTCGACGTCCGGGTGCAGGCGGGCAGCCGCCTCGCGGACCTGCTCGACGCTGCGGGCGGCGAGCTCACGGTCGGCTGCCACCACCACCAGTCGGTGCGCACCCATCCGGGTTACGAAGCGGTCGCCTGGGCGGCGGACGGCACGGTCGAGGCGATCGAGACCTCCGGTGAGCGCTTCCTGCTCGGGGTGCAGTGGCACCCCGAGGTCGCCGAGGACGCCGGACTCTTCCGGGCGCTCGTCAGCGCCAGCCGGGCGTGAGCCTCCGCCTCCCGTGTGGCAGGTTGAGCGCGTGACCGACCGCGTGTGGGAGGACTGGGCCGCCGCCCGCCCCGAGCCCCGGTGCTCCACCTCGACAGCGCCGCTGTGGGCCGCTCCTCCAGGGCCACCCTCGAGGCGGTCGGTGCCCATGCGCGGCTCGAGGCGGAGACCGGGGGCTACGTCGCGCAGGACCAGGTGCGCGACCGGCTCGACGCCGTCCGCGCCGACGTCGCCGGACTGCTCGGCACCGATGCCGACGGGCGTGGCCTTCGTCGAGAGCGCCTCCGCCGCCTTCGACGCCCTGCTCGACGCCTGGCCGCTGTCGCCCGGCGACCGCGTGGGGGTGGCGGCTTCGGAGTGGGGCCCGAACCTGGAGACCTTCACCCACCGTGGCCTGGTCCCGGTGGCCCTCCCGGTGGACGCTGACGGCGTGCTCGACCTCGAGGCTCTCGCCCGACGGCTTGCCGACGACCCGCCGGAGCTCGTCCACGTCGACCTGGTCGCTGCCCAGCGCGGTCTCGTGCAGCCGGGTGCGGAGGTGGTCGCGCTGGCCCGCGCCCACGGCGTCCCGGTCTGGCTGGACGCTGCGCAGGCCGTGGGGCACGTCGCCGTTCCGCCCGGGGCGGCGGCCGTCTACGCGACCAGCCGCAAGTGGCTGACCGGACCGCGCGGCGTCGGGATGCTGGCGGTGGCGCCGGAGCATCGGCCCACGTTGCGGCTGCGCCGGCTCGCGAAGCACGCCGACCTGCCTGACGTGCAGCACCTCGAGTCGGACGAGGCGCACGTCGCGGGCCGCATCGGTCTGGGGGTGGCGGTGCGCGAGCACCTCGACCTCGGGCCCGAGGTCGTGCACGGGCGGCTCCGCGAGGTCGGCGGGCTCGTGCGCGAAGCCGTGGCCTCCCTCGAGGGCTGGGAGGTCGTCCGGCCGGCGGCCCCCGCCGGCTCGACGACCGCGCTGGTGCCGACCGCTGGGCAGGACGTCGCGACGGTCCGGGAACGACTGCTCGGTGAGCACCGCATGGTCACCAGCGTGTGCCTGCCGTGGCGGGCGCCGCTGGAGATGGGAGCCTCCAGCTCCGCCGGTCCCTACCTGCGGTTGAGCCCGCACGTCGACCTCACCGAGGACGCCCTCGAGTGGGTCTGCCGGGCTCTCGGCTCGGTCTGAGGGCGCCGGGATCCGGCGCCGGGTTGGGCTTGTCGGTGCCGTGTGCCAGTCTGGAATGCAGTACGACGAGGACGGCCTGACGGTCGCCCCGCACCGACCCGCGGCTGCCCTGCAGCCGGTCCGGACCTGGAGGGGTGGATGACCGCTCAGAGGCTCACAGACATGCACCCGCGCGCTCGCGCGGACGATTCCGACGACCTGCTGCTGACCGCTTCCGACCCCTTGGAGGCGGCTCGTCGGCACGTCGCCGAGACGGCGTTGGTCGCCGACCAGGGAGGCCGCGTCGGGCTGGAGCTGGAGTTCCACCTCGTCGACCTGATCACGCCCCAGCGACGGCCCGGCTGGGACGAGGTGCGGACCCTCGCCGACGGGCTGCGACCGATGCCCTCCGGCAGCCCGGTGACGCTCGAGCCCGGTGGGCAGATCGAGCTCTCCACGCCGCCGGCGGCCGACCTCGGCTCCGCGGTGGCCGCGCTCCGCGCCGACAGCGACGCCCTGCGCGGCCAGCTGCGCGAGGCGGGCTTCGGTGCCGCTGCGCTCGGGAGCGATCTCGCCAGGCCGGTCAGGCGGATCAACCCGAGTCCTCGCTACGACGCCATGGAGCAGCACTTCGACGCCCTCGGCTGCGCCGGGTCGGGCCGCGAGATGATGACCGCGACGGCCGCGCTGCAGGTCAACCTCGACGCAGGCCCGGTGTCCGGCTGGGAGTCCCGGCTCGGCCTGGTGCGCTCGATGGTCCCGATGCTGGTGGCCGCCTCCGCCACCTCGCCGTGGCTCGGCGGGGAGACGACCGGCTGGCACTCGATGCGCCAGGGCACCTGGCAGGGCATCGACCACGGGCGCAGCGATCCGGTGCCGTTGGGGGAGCCGACGGCGGCGTGGGCGACGTACGCCCTGAACGCGCCGGTGATGCTGGTGCGCGACGGCGACGGGCTGCTGCCCGTCACCGAGCGGATCCCGTTCGCCCAGTGGCTGCGGGGCGGCGCGGCGTTCGGTCGCCGGCCGACGATGGCCGACCTCGACTACCACCTCACCACGCTGTTCCCGCCCGTGCGTCCGCGCGGCTACCTCGAGCTGCGTTGCCTCGACGCGATGCCCGACCGGTGGTGGCCGGCGCTGGCCGCGATCACGGTCACGCTGCTCGACGACCCCGCTGCGGCGGATGCTGCCGCCGAGCTGTGCGCGCCGGTGGCCGACAGCTGGGAGACGGCCGCCAGGCACGGTTGCCAGGACGACGCGATCCGGCGTGCGGTGACCGGCTGCGCGGAGGTCGCCGCCGCCCACTGCCCGCCGACGCTGAGGGGCGACGTCGAGAGCTTCGCCGAGCTGGTCGCGTCCGGCAGCAGCCCCAGCGCCGAGCTCCGCCGCGCGATCGAGGCGCGTGGCCCGCTCGCCGTGCTCGAGGAGGAGGCCCATGCCTGAGCCTGTCACCGGGCCGTCACCGGAGGCCGCAGCGCGAGGACTCGAGGCCTCGCGCGCCAGGACCCTGCTGCTGACCGACTTCGACGAGACCGAGCTGACCACGCAGCACAGCCCGCTGATGAGCCCGCTGGTGTGGGACCTCGCGCACATCGGCCAGCAGGAGGACCTGTGGCTGCTGCGGGGCGGCAACGCCGCGGCCCAGGGCCTGCTCTCGTGCAAGGTCGAGCAGCTCTACGACGCCTTCGAGCACCCGCGCGCCAGCAGGGTCAGCCTGCCGCTGCTGGGTCCGGACGAGGCCAGGTCCTTCCTCGCCGACGTGCGGGGGCGGGTCTTCGACGGCCTCGAGCGCGTCGGTGACGAGACGCCCGAGGGGCTCTTCCCCTACGTGATGGTCGAGCAGCACGAGCAGCAGCACGTCGAGACGATGCTGGCCACCCACCAGCTGCGTCGGGGTGCGCCCCTGCTGGGCGCGGGCTCGTCGCTTCCCGCCGGGCGTCCGGTGCCGCGTGACGCCGTGCTGGTGCCGGCCGGGCCGTTCACCCTGGGCGTCGACGGCGACGAGGAGCCGTGGTCGCTCGACAATGAACGCCCGGCCCACACCGTCGACCTGCCTGCCTTCCGGATCGCCCGCGTGCCGGTGACCAACGCGGAGTGGCAGGCCTTCATCGACGCGGGTGGCTACGACGAGCCCCGCTGGTGGTCCGAGCGGGGCTGGCGACACCGCGTCGAGGCCGGCCTGGAGCGACCGCTGTTCTGGTCCGCCGAGGGTTCTCGCACGCGGTTCGGCCACGTCGAGGACGTCCCGGCCGACGAGCCGGTCCAGCACGTCTGCTTCTTCGAGGCCGAGGCCTACGCCGCCTGGGCGGGCGGACGGCTGCCCACGGAGCAGGAGTGGGAGAAGGCGTGCGCCTGGGACCCGGCGCAGTCGCGCCGGCGCCGGTGGCCCTGGGGTGACTCGGAGTGGACCCCCGCCCTGGCCAACCTCGGGGGAGAGGCGCTGCGTCCTGCGCCCGTCGGCGCCTACGAGGCAGGCGCCTCCGCCTACGGCGTCGAGCAGCTGATGGGCGAGGTCTGGGAGTGGACGTCGAGCGGGTTCGAGGCCTGGCCCGGCTTCGAGCGGATGCTCTACGCCGCCTACAGCGCTCCCTTCTTCGGCGGTGACTACCGCGTGCTGCGCGGGGGCTCCTGGGCCGTCGGCGGCGCCTCGGTCCGGCCCTCCTTCCGCAACTGGGACCTCCCGATCCGACGGCAGATCTTCAGCGGGCTGCGGCTGGCCTGGGACGTGTCCGCCGATGTGTAGGCACCTTGCGTGGCTGGGCGAGCCGCGGACCCTGTCCGCGCTCGTGCTGGACCCACCCTTCGGGCTGGAGCGGCAGTCCTACGCCCCCCGGCGCCAGCAGCGCGGCCTGCTCAACGCCGACGGGTGGGGCGTCGGCTTCTTCACGCCCGAGCAGGACCGCCCGTCCCGCTGGCGTTCGGCGAGGCCGCTGTGGGGGGACGCCTCCTTCGCCTCGGTGGCGCCCGTGCTGCGCTCTGGTGCCGTGCTCGCGGCCGTCCGCTCCGCCACGGTCGGGATGCCGATGGACGAGAGCGCCGCGGCCCCCTTCACCGACGGAGCCTGGTTGCTGTCCCACAACGGCCGGGTCGACCGCTCGGTGCTGCCGGTCCGTCACGACGCCGAGTCGGTGTGCGACTCCGCGGTCCTGGCCGCGCACGTGTTCGCCGAGGGTGTCGACCAGCTCGTCGAGACGGTGCGCAAGGTGGCCGCCGCCGACCCCGGCGCCTCGCTCAACCTGCTGCTCAGCGACGGGGATCGGATCGTCGCCGTCTCCTGGGGCGACCCGATGAGCTACCTGGTCGAGCCGGACGGTGTGGTCGTGGCGAGCGAGCCCTACGACGACGACGCCCGCTGGGTCGACGTACCTGATCGACACCTGCTCGACGTCAGCCGGGGTGACACCACGAACGTCGTCGTGACCCCGCTGGAGAGCTGATGCCTGTCCTGGACGCGACGATCCACCTCGACCCGGGCGCGCTCGCGGCGCAGATGGCCATCGACGTGCGGGAAGGCCTCACCGCCCGTCCGAAGACCCTGCCGCCGAAGTACTTCTACGACGCCCGGGGCAGTGAGCTCTTCGACGAGATCACCCGCCTCGACGAGTACTACCCGACCCGGGCCGAACGGGCGATCCTCGAACGCCACGTCGGGCAACATCGCGCGCGCCTGCGCCGCCGAGACCCTCGTCGAGCTCGGCAGCGGCACCTCGGAGAAGACCCAGCTGCTCATCGGCGCGCTGTCGGAGGCGGGCACGCTCCGGCGGTTCGTGCCCTTCGACGTCGATCCCGCGGTGCTGAAGGACGCGAGCGCGGCCGTGGCCGACCGGTTCCCGTCCCTGGAGGTCGAGCCGGTGGTCGGCGACTTCGAGATGCACCTCGCAGAGCTGCCCCGGCATCCCCGCAGGCTGCTGGCCTTCCTGGGCTCGACGGTCGGCAACCTGGAGCCCGTCCAGCGTGCGCGGTTCCTCGCCGACGTACACCGCACCCTGCGCGAGGGCGATGCGTTCCTGCTCGGCACCGACCTGGTCAAGGACCCGGCCCGTCTGGTCGCGGCGTACGACGACAGCCGGGGCGTCACCGCCGAGTTCAACAAGAACGTGCTCCGGGTGCTGGACCGCGACCTGGGCGCAGACTTCGACCCGACCGCCTTCGAGCACGTCGCCCGCTGGGACGCCGAGCACGAGTGGATCGAGATGCGTCTGCGGTCGACGACCGCGCAGCACGTCCGGGTCGCGTCGCTCGACCTCGAGGTCGACTTCACCGAGGGCGAGGAGATCCGCACGGAGATCTCGGCGAAGTTCCGACGTGCAGGCCTGGTCGACGAGCTGGCTCGAGCGGGCCTCAGGGTCGTCGAGTGGTGGACCGACCCGGCAGCGGACTTCGGGCTCAGCCTGTCCGTGCCCTTGTAGCGTTCGGGCATGGCCGACTCGCCGGTGCTCCGCAACGCGGAGCGGATGAAGTTCTTCACCGACGCCGTCGTGGCGATCGCGATGACCCTGTTGATCCTGCCGCTGCTGGAGAGTGTCTCGGCCGCTGCCGAGGACGGACTCGACACGGCCGAGTTCCTGAGCGAGAACGGCAGCCAGCTGTTCGCATTCGTGCTCAGCTTCGTGATCATCGCCCGGTTCTGGTACTCCCACGACAAGCTCTTCGAATCAGTCGAGCGGTGGACGGGGTTGCTGATGCTGCTCAACGTCGCCTGGATGCTGACCATCGTGTTCCTGCCCGTGATCACCGCCATGGTCGGCGTGATGGACACCGACCGGCTGCAGATCGCCATCTACGTCGGCACCATGCTGGTCAGCAGCCTGGTCCTGGGGGTGATGACCGTCGTGGTGCGTCGGCATCCGGCCACCTGGGGCGGCGATGACGGCCCCGGTGCGGAGCTGGTTGCGGGCTCGGTCGCCGTGGTGCTGCTGTTCGGGGTCGCCCTGGTGGTGGCGGTCGTCGTGCCGGCTGTCGGCTACCTCGCCCTGCTCGTGCTGCTGCTGAGCAACCCGCTGGAGGCGCTGGTGGCGCGCCGCCTTCCTGGCTAGCCGAGGGCGACGCAGACCACCGTCACGGTGCACAGCGCCAGCCCCACGGCCTGGCCACGATGCAGCCGCTCGCCCAGCACGAAGGTGGCCAGCAGCACGGTGAAGGCGGGGTAGAGCGAGGTGAGCACCGCTGCGACGCTGAGCAGGCCCTGCTGGCGGGCGAGCAGGAAGGCGACCACGGCCGTGGTGGCCAGCAGACCCGCCGCCAGGCCCCACCACTCGACGGCATGGCGGGGGACCGGGTCACCCTTCAGCAGCATGGCGGCGACCACGACGGCGACCATCGAGATCACCTGGGTGCCGACCACCGGCCAGTAGCCGGCACCGTCCGGCACCTGGCCCAGCGCCGCGAACAGGAGCCCGAAGCCGAGGCCCGCGAGCACACCGTCCACGAGCCCGGCGGCGAGCTCGGGACCGTGCTCGCCCGCGGACGGCTCGCGGGAGACCAGCCAGATCCCCGGCAGGGCGACGAGCAGCCCGATCCAGACGAGGAGGGTGGGGCGCTCGCCGGTGAGCACGCCGAGGGCCGCCGGGAGCAGGGCGGCCCCCACGGCGGAGACCGGCGCGACCACGCCCATCCGGCCCTTGGCGAAGCCCCGGTAGAGGAACACGGTCCCGGTCCCACTGCCCACGCCGCCCAGCAGTCCCCAGGCGTAGTCGGCTCCTGTCGGGTCGCCGGGCAGCACGAGGGCGAGGCCGACGGTGCCGATGGTGGCTCCCAGGCACGCGGTCAGGGCGACCGGCCACACCGACGTACGCCGTGACACGACGCCGCCGACGAAGTCCGAGAGCCCGTAGGCGACGGCGGCGCCGAGCGCCAGGAGGACGGTGACCATGCTCTAGCCGACCACGACGCCTAGGTGGCCACGACGCCAACGGCCCAGGCGGCCGCGGCGAGCAGGCAGGCGGTGAACTCGATCAGCATGGACAGCCCGACCGCCTTCAGGGCGTGCCAGGTCGCGGGCCAGGCGTCCCTGGTCCCCACGCGCCGCAGCTCCGCGAGGTAGACACCCAGGACGAAGCCGATCAGCAGGCCGACGACCGGGATCACGAAGAAGCCGACGATGCCGAGTGCCCCACCCAGGAACAGGGTCGAGTTCGGGATGCCGTTGTCCTTGAGCCTTCGGCCCGGCACGACGTACTTCACGATGCTGCCCAGCGCGATCACGAGGGCGGCGACGGCGAAGACCGCCCACCCCGTGGGCGACCCGATGTCCCAGGCCCACACCAGGATGGCGCCGATGACCAGCAGGGAGCCGGGCAGGAGCGGCACGATCACCCCGACCACGCCCACGGCGATGGCCAGTGCCACGGCGTACTCCAACCCACTCATGGCAGCGACCCTCTCACTGAACTGGCCGGGGGATGACCGAGGCCCCGGTCCACCAGGGACCGGGGCCTCGGATCAGGCGTGTGTGGGTCAGTCGGTCGAGGAGGAAGGCGAGTCGGCCAGCTTGCCGGTCTCGTCCTGCACGTGCTCCGCAACCTCGCGGAGCTTGTCGCTGTGCTCACGGGCGTGGTGCGCGCAGAACAGCAGTTCGCCGCCGCTCTTGAGCTGCACCCGGAGGTAGGCCTGGGCACCGCATCGGTCGCACCGGTCGACCGCAGTGAGCGGTGCGGCGCTGGGGGCTGTCGCAGTAGTCACTTGGGGCCTCACTCTCGTCGGGTGTCTGGATCAACGAACGGGTGCTGCTCAGGTTCCACGGTCCCGCTCGCGATATCAGTCACAACAGTCAACCACGCGGGATCCTTCCCGAGTGGAGGGGCGTCCCGCCATTGAGACGAGGTGGTGCTCCTCACACGTCGTGCAACGAGTCTGCCGCGTCACCGATCGATCTGGAGCGAAACGGACGAACTCACCCAGGTTGGCTTCCCTTGTCCACCAGTTCAGCACACGCGCCAAGCCGGACATCGCTGATTCCCCGTACGGCGCGTCGGTGGGGTGGCGAGTCGGCTCGGGCGCCGCGGGGGGAATGGGTAGATTCGGTGCGACCACCCTCGTCGGCAGCGTCACCGGACCTGTCGAGGAGCATCGACGCAGAGGTAGAACCATCGACAACACCTACAACGCCCAGCACCTGCTCGTGCTCGAGGGGCTGGAGGCGGTCCGCAAGCGGCCGGGCATGTACATCGGCTCGACCGACACCCGCGGCCTCATGCACTGCCTCTGGGAGATCATCGACAACTCGGTGGACGAGGCGCTGGCCGGCCACTGCACCCGGGTCGACGTGACGCTGCACCCCGACGGGTCCGCCGAGGTGCACGACGACGGACGCGGCATCCCGGTCGACAAGGAGCCCAAGACGGGGCTCTCAGGCGTCGAGGTGGTCTTCACCAAGCTGCACGCGGGCGGCAAGTTCGGCGGCGGCTCCTACGCCGCGACGGGTGGCCTGCACGGCGTCGGCGCCTCGGTCGTGAACGCCCTCTCGGCGCGGCTCGACGTCGAGGTGGACCGCTCGCCGGCCACCCAGGTGATGTCGTTCCAGCGCGGTTTCCCGGGTGTCTTCGGAAGCGACGGCCCGTCCGCGGGCTTCGACGCCGCCTCCGGACTGCACAAGGGCCGCCGCGTGAAGAAGGGCGTCACCGGCACCCGGATCCGGTTCTGGCCGGACCGCCAGATCTTCACCAAGGACGCGAAGTTCACCTGGGACGAGCTGGTCACCCGGGCCCGGCAGACCTCGTTCATCGTGCCGGGCCTGGAGCTCAGCCTCACCGACCTGCGCGGCCCCGAGCCGCTGACCGAGTCGTTCCGGCACGACGGCGGGATCGCCGAGTTCTGCACCTACCTCAGCCACGACGAGCCGGTCACCGAGGTGCTCCGGCTGCAGGGCTCGGACGTGTTCACCGAGACCGTGCCCCTGCTCGACGACAAGGGGCACATGACCCCGCAGGACGTCGAGCGTGAGCTCACGGTCGACGTCGCGGTGCGGTGGGGCCTCGGCTACGAGACCGAGATGCGCTCCTTCGTCAACGTGATCGCCACCCCGAAGGGTGGCACCCACGTCGCCGGCTTCGAGGCGGCGCTGACCAAGACCTTCAACGATGCGATGCGCGGCACGCGGGTGCTCAAGGCCAACGACGCCGACGTCGTCAAGGACGACGTGCTCGAGGGCATGACGGCCGTCGTGACCGTCCGGCTGGCCGAGCCGCAGTTCGAGGGGCAGACCAAGGAGGTGCTCGGCACGCCGGCTGCGCGGTCCGTCGTACGCAAGGTGGTGGCGGCCGAGCTGAAGACCTTCCTCACCTCGACGAAGCGCGCCGAGAAGGCCCAGGCCAAGCTGGTGATGGAGAAGGTGGCCGGTGCCGCCAAGACCCGGCTCGCCGCGCGTCAGCACCGCGACACCCAGCGCCGCAAGAACGCCCTGGAGTCCTCGGCGCTGCCGGCGAAGCTGGCGGACTGCCGCTCGAGCGACGTGGACCGCTCCGAGCTGTTCATCGTCGAGGGTGACTCCGCGCTCGGCACGGCC
Organism: uncultured Actinomycetota bacterium; assembly: GCA_963797525.1. Classification (GTDB taxonomy): domain Bacteria; phylum Actinomycetota; class Actinomycetes; order Propionibacteriales; family Nocardioidaceae; genus Marmoricola. Next base: position 599,065 of record CAWCPT010000014.1, on the reverse strand, counting down.
AAGCTGGCCCGCAACTCGGAGTTCCAGGCCTTGCTGCCCATCCGCGGCAAGATCCTGAACGTGCAGAAGGCCACCGTCGCCGACGTGCTGAAGAACACCGAGTGCGCCTCGATCATCCAGGTGGTCGGCGCGGGCTCGGGGCGGACCTTCGACGTCGACGCCGCGCGCTACGGCCGGATCATCTTCATGGCCGACGCCGACTCCGACGGCGCCCACATCCGCTGCCTCCTGGCGACGCTGTTCTTCAAGTACATGCCCGAGCTGGTCACCTCTGGCCGAGTGTTCACGGCCGTGCCGCCGTTGCACCGGATCGAGCTGACCAACCCCAAGAAGGGGATGGACAAGTACGTCTACACCTACTCCGACCCCGAGCTGCAGCGGAAGCTGGCCGAGCTGACCAAGAAGGGCGTGCGCTGGAAGGACCCGGTGCAGCGCTACAAGGGACTCGGCGAGATGGACGCCGACCAGCTGGCGGAGACCACGATGGACCCCCGTCAGCGCACCCTGCGCCGGATCACCGCCCAGGACGCCGCCGAGGCCGCCCTGGTCTTCGAGCTGCTGATGGGCACCGACGTCGCCCCGCGCAAGGACTTCATCGTCGCCGGGGCCTATGAAGTCGACGCCGACGCCATCGACGCCTGACGCGCCATACGCAGGCCCTGGCTGCGTTGTCCTCGCTCGACGTGGCGCTCCGCTCCACCCACGCCTTCGCTCCTCCGCCTTGCCAGGCCCACGTCTGACGCGTCAGGTGTTCGTGGCTAGCCCTGGCGGTCCGGACCGGCCCTGGTCGGGGTGATCCGGATGATCACCCGCTGTTCCCGCTCCATCCCTGCCCGGTACTCGTCCCAGTCGTCGGCCTCGCCGCTGATCCGCCGGTAGTAGTCGACGAGCGGCTCCATCGCGTCGGGGAGCGAGACGACCTCCGCCTCACCCTCGACGTAGATCCACTCGCCGAAGAACCCGTCCGGGATGACGCACAGCTGCGCCCAGGGGTCGGCCCGCAGCTGTGTGGTCTTGTACGCCGTCTCCCGGCTGCTCACCGTCAGCCGGCCCTCCTCGTCGACCCCCACCATCACCGGGCTCTGGTGGATGCGGCCCGGGCTGCGGGTCGCGAGGACCGCTCGGTGGTGCGTACGGACGAAGTCACGTGCCTGCTCGATGTCCATGGGACCAGTTTCCCTCGCGGCACACAGCGGATCGACAGGACGCGTCATGGTGGGGCACAGGCTTCGAGCGCACCGTCGAACCATGAGCCAGGGCAACGGAAGAGTTCGTCGAGTCGTGGCCGCAGTGCTGAGCGCGGCGGTGGTGGGCGTCATCGGGGTCGGCGCGATCGCACCGGAGACCGCACAGGCGGCCGGGGTGGTGGTCGATCGCCAGCAGGCGTACGGCGTGGCGCAGGCCGTGCCGAGTCGCGAGCGCGACGAGCAACGCTGAGTCCGGTCGAGAGGGTTCAGACGAGCTGGTCGATCAGGCCGGTGTCGACGTCGTACAGGAAACCGCCGACGGCGACCGTGCTCGGGATCAGTGGGTGCGTACGGACCATGCGGACGTCGTCGCGCAGGGCGGCCTGCTGGTCGGTCACCACGCCGAAGTGCTGCCACGACGCGTCCTGGCCGGCGGACTCACCGACCCGCTCGCGGAGCTCGTCGAGGGTGGCGCTCGCCATCGCGCAGCGGGTGTGCGGGATCACCAGGATCCGATCCACCTTGAGCAGGTGCACGCCGAGCACGAGCGCCTCGAGCGCCTGCGGCGTGACGCGGCCACCGGGGTTGCGGAAGATCTTGGCGTCGCCGGGGTGCAGCCCGAGCATCTGCAGGGGCGCGATCCGGGAGTCCATGCAGGTGACGATGGCGATGCCCGCGTGGGCGACGCCGTCGAAGCCGGCGAGGTCGAAGGTCTGCGCGAACTCACGGTTCGCCTCGAGGATGTCGTCGAAGTCGGTGGACACAGGAGCAAACTATCCGGTGCCGAGGATCGCCCGGTCAGCGGTGACCCCCCTGGTGCGGGCGCCGCGGAAGCAGAGCAGCGCGGCGACGGCGGCGACCAGGGCGCACACCGCGGCACCCAGGAAGATGGCGTGCAGCTGCTCGATGCCGGCCTGCTCGATCATCCGGGTGTACGCCGCGCACCGGGTCTTGTTGCCACCGCAGACGCTGTTGGGCGACGGGATCCCGACCTGCACCGAGTAGTAGCGCCGCAGCCCGATCGTGGTGAGGGCGGAGATCCCGACGAGCATCCCGACCATCCGCGACACGACGAGCAGCGCGCTCGTGACCCCGTGCACGGTGTCGTCGGTGCTGGCCAGGAGCGCAGCGTTGACGGGGGCGAGTGCCAGCCCGAACCCGAGGCCGGTCATCGCCAGGACGGCGGACGCGCCCAGGTGCGCCAGGGACTCGAATCCCCAGCCGGCCATCAGCACGAAGCCGATCGCCGCGAGCACCATCCCGACGGCGGCGACCGCTCCTGCCGGCAGCCGCCGGATGAGTACGCCGCCCGCGAGCGCGCCGACCGGGAGGGCCACGAGGAGCTCCACCAGCACGAGCGCTGCCTTGATCTGCGAACCGTCGGCGACGGTGATCCGCGCGAAGATCGGGATGTCCACCAGCGCAGCGATCAGGGCCGCGCCGACGAAGAAGCTCACCAGCACCGCGCCCCAGGCGGGTCGCTGCGCGAACGCGCCGTGCGGCACGAGCGGAGCGGTGGAGCGGCGGTTGTGCAGCCCGAACAGGACGGCGGCCACTGCGGCGAGGACGAGGTACCAGAGCCCGGCCGGAGAGAACACCTGCACCTCGGGGTCGGCCGTGGCGAAGGCCAGGATGATCCCGCCGAGGGCGACCGACAGCAGCGCGGCTCCCACGAGGTCGGCCTCGCGCACCGAGCGCCACCAGTCGCGCAGGTCGACCAGGGGCCGCCGGGCGACCAGCAGCCAGACCACGAAGGCGACGCCGAGGACGACCGTGAGCACGCCCAGCTGCGACCACCAGACCGACCCGCCGCTGGAGAACGGCACGAACGGCCCGCCCAGGTCGACCGAGCTGACCAGGCTGCTCGGCTGCCGCATCACCAGCAGCATCGAGACGAGCACCAGCGCGAGCAGCACGAGCCCGACCCAGTCCAGCCGGCGCCAGATCGGATAGTCCAGATCAATCGGCCGGTCGACACGCCGTACGGCACCGGCCGATTGATCTGGACTACCCGAGTTTCGGGTCAGCGTTGTGACCGCAGCAGCGAGGACGAGGCCGACGGCGAGGTTGATCCAGAAGATGTCGCGCCAGGTGCCGAAGGAGAGCACGACGGCGCCGTACAGCGGACCGAGCACGCTGCCGAGCTCCTGGACGGCGCCGACCACGCCGAGCGGGACACCGCGTCGGTCGGCAGGGTAGAGGTCGGCGACCAGTGCGAGGGTGACCGGCACCAGGCCCCCGCCGCCCACGCCCTGCAGGAACCGCCCGGCCACCAGGCTCTCGAGGTCGTACGCCGCAGCGGTGACCAGCGAGCCGAAGGCGAAGACGACCAGCGCGGCGACGAGGACGGGGGTACGCCCGCGCAGGTCGGCGATCCGGCCGATCAGGGGCAGCATCGCGACGTACCCGAGCAGGAAGCCGCTCACGATGGGAGCCGCCCGCTGGAGCTCGTCGACGCTGAGCCCGACCGAGCCCATCATGTCCGGCAGGGAGAGCACCACGACGTAGGTGTCGGCCGCTGCGAATGCCACGGCGACCGCAGCGAGGCCCAGAAGCAGCCGGGCGGCCCGGTCAGGTCCGGTGACCGGGGCCGGGCGCCGCTCGGAGGCCACGGTCGGGTCGCCCCTCAGGCCGACGGAGCGCTGATCTTCACGCCTGCGTCGTAGTTGCTGAGCTTCACGTTGTAGGTGACGTTGTCGCTGCCCGCGAAGAACGTGCCGGTGATCTTGACGGTCCGGGCGTAGCCCTTCTCGTCGACCCCCACGGTCGTCTCGTAGGTCTGGCCGGCCGCGGCGCTCGGGATGATCTCCTTGACCGCCTTGCCGGGCAGCGTCCCGGTGTAGGTCGTCAGGATCTGGTCGCCGCTGCGGCTCTTGCCCTTCTTCTCCAGGCCGTCGATCTGGGTGAGCAGCGAGGACAGACCCGTCTCGGGGTCGGCGAACGCGGCCGGGTCGGGTGCGCCGTACTCGGAGGGATCGATCACGGTGTACTGCGTCTGGAGGGGGAGCTGCGCGTAGACCTTGTCGTCCACCGAGGTGATCGGCACCGTCGCGGTCAGGCCGTTGAGCACCACCTTCACGTCGCCCTTGAAGGCAGGTGCCTGGGTGAGGGTGCCGCTGGCCCCGAGCACGCCGTTGCCGCCGGAGGGGGTGGACTTCGTGGACAGGTCGATCTGCACGCTCGACGCGTCGTCGAACTTCTTCTTGGCCAGCTCCATCGCCTGCTGCGGCGTCTGCTCCGCCTTCTTCGCCGTGTCACCGCCGCCTCCGCACCCGGAGAGGAGCAGGAGGGCGGCCATCAGGGCGGCGAGCAGGGTCGGGACGCGCAGCGTCCGGAGGTGAGGCATGGCGTCAGCCTGCCACGTCCGTGGGAGGCGCTGCCGGAAGTGAGACGGACACCGGACCCGCGCACGCGGCGATCGGCTGGCTGCCGGGGTGGCCGGAGCCGTCGCGCCGTCCGACCGGCTCGGGGAGGTCGACCGGGGCGCCGCTGTCGGCAGCAGCCTGTGCGGGAGCCGGACCGGCCCACCCGAAGACGAGCTCGTCCTCACCCTTGAGGAAGCGGTGGCAGCGCACCCCACCCGTGGCGCGGCCCTTGGGCGGGTACTCCGAGAACGGGGTCACCTTGACCGAGCCCGCCTCGGTGCCGGGCAACGCGGAGCTCGCACCGGAGACCGTGAGCACGACCGAGGCGTCGGGGTCGACGCGCGGTGAACGAGACCACCCGCGCACCCGCGCCGAGCTTCACGCCCGCGATGCCGCCGCCGGAGCGTCCCTGCGGTCGCACCCCGCTCGCGGCGAAGTGGAGCAGCTGTCCCTCGCTGGTGACGAAGCAGAGGGTCTCCTCGCCGGAGCGCAGCTCGACGGCGCCGACCACCTCGTCGCCGTCCTTGAGCGAGATCACGTCCCAGTCGTCGCGGGCCGAGAGGTACTCCGGGTTGACCCGCTTGACCACGCCCTGGCGCGTCCCGATGGCCAGCCCGGGGGAGGCCGGGTCGAAGCTGGTCAGGCCGAGGACGCGCTCACCCTCGAGGGTCAGGAACTCACCGACCGGGGCCCCGCCCTGGAGGTTGGGGTGGTTGGCCGTGCTCGGCAACGTGGGCAGGTCGAGCACGCCCAGCTTGACGACCCGGCCGGCCGAGGTGAGCACGCCGACCTCGCCGCGGGCCGTCGCCGTGACCGCCGAGACGATCACGTCGTGACGGGTGCGGCCGCCACCGTCCCCGGGCGGGTCGAGGGTGGTCGTGCGGGCGAGCAGGCCGGAGGAGGACAGGAACACGTAGCAGGGATCGTCGGCCACCTCGAGCGGTGTCGCGGTCGAGGTCGTCGTCTGCCCCGACGACTCGAGCAGGACGGTGCGACGCGGCGTACCGAACGTCTTCGCCACCTCGGCGAGCTCGTCGGAGACGACCGCACGCAGCCTGGCGTCGTCGCCCAGGATCGCGTCCAGCTCCTCGATCGTGCGGCGCAGCTCGTCGGACTCCTTGTCCAGCTCGAGCTTGGAGAACCGCGTGAGCCGGCGCAGCGGCATGTCGAGGATGTAGTTGGCCTGGATCTCGGTCAGGTCGAAGACCGTGATCAATCGCCCGCGTGCCTCCTCGGCGTTGTCGCTCGAGCGGATCAGCTGGATCACCTCGTCGATGTCGAGGATCGCGGTGAGCAGGCCCTGGACGAGGTGCAGGCGGTCGGCAGCCTTGCCGCGGCGGTAGGTCGAGCGTCGGCGGACGACCTCGAAGCGGTGCGCCAGGAACACCTCGAGCATCTCCTTGAGCCCGAGCGTCCGCGGCTGGCCGTCCACGAGTGCCACGGCGTTGATCCCGAAGGACTCCTCCAGCGGGGTGCTCTTGAACAGCTGCTCGAGCAGCGCCTCGGGGTGGAAGCCGGTCTTCACCTCGATGACCAGGCGCAGCCCCTTCTCGCGGTCGGTGAGGTCCTTGACGTCGGCGATGCCCTGCAGCTTCTTGCTCTGCACGAGCTTCTTGATCGCGGCGATGACGCGCTCGGTGCCCACGCCGTACGGCAGCTCGGTCACGACGATGCCCTTGCGTCGCGGGGTCACCGACTCGATCCGCGTGGTCGCGCGCATCCGGAAGCTGCCGCGGCCGCTCTCGTAGGCGTCCCTCACGCCGTCGAGCCCGATGATCTTGCCGCCGGTGGGCAGGTCCGGACCCGGCACGAAGCGCATCAGGGCGTCGAGGTCGGCCTTGGGGTGCTTGACCAGGTGCCGGAGCGCCTGGATCACCTCGACCAGGTTGTGCGGGGCGATGTTGGTGGCCATCCCGACCGCGATGCCGGCGGCGCCGTTGACCACCAGGTGCGGGATCGCGGCGGGCAGCACGGAGGGCTCGAGCTCGCGGCCGTCGTAGTTGGGGCGGAAGTCGACGGTGTCCTCGTCGATGTCCGCGGTCATCGCGACGGCGGCGGGCGCCATCCGGGCCTCGGTGTAGCGCATGGCGGCCGGCGGGTCGTCCGGCGAGCCGAAGTTGCCGTGGCCGTCGACGGTCGGCAGCCGCATCGAGAAGCTCTGCGACATCCGGACCAGGGCGTCGTAGATGGCGCCGTCCCCGTGCGGGTGGAAGCGGCCCATGACCTCGCCGACCACGCGGGAGGACTTCACGTGCCCGCGGTCGGGACGCAGGTTCATGTCGTGCATCGCGTAGAGGATCCGCCGCTGCACCGGCTTGAGGCCGTCGCGGGCGTCGGGGAGGGCGCGCGAGTAGATGACGGAGTAGGCGTACTCCAGGAAGCTGGTCCGCATCTCGTCGCCGACGTCGATGTCGACGATGTGTTCCTCGAAGTCCTCGGGAAGGGGTGCGGTACGACGGGCCATGGCGCGATTCTCCCCAACGCGCAAGGAGAATCTCGCACGGGCACGCCGTTCGCCGCCGGACGGTACATTTCAACCGTGACGGCACAGGACACCGACGAGGTCGCCGGGGCTCCCAGGGACTACCCGGAGCACTGGGAGGCCGATGTCCTGCTGCGCGACGGCCGGACCGCCCACCTGCGCCCGATCCTCCCCGAGGACGCCGAGGGGCTGGTGGACTTCTACGCCCAGGTCTCGGAGGAGTCGAAGTACTTCCGCTTCTTCGCGCCGATGCCGACCCTGTCGGACCGCGACGTCAAGCGCTTCACCAACGTCGACTACCACGAGCGGGTCGCGCTGGTGATGACCGTGGCCGAGAAGATCATCGCCGTCGGTCGCTACGACGTGATCGAGAAGGGGCAGGCCGAGGTCGCCTTCCTCGTCCAGGACTCCCACCAGGGCCGCGGCATCGGCCAGCTGCTGCTGGAGCACCTCGCCCAGGCCGGGCGCGAGCGCGGGGTCGACCGGTTCGTGGCCGAGATCCTCCCGGACAACCGGCGGATGATCCAGGTCTTCCGCGAGCAGGGCTACGTCGTCAAGGGCGGCTGGGACGAGGGCGTCATGCACCTCGAGTTCGACATCGACCCCACCGACACCGCGATCGGCGTGATCGCCGCCCGCGAGCACCGCTCGGAGGCGGCCTCCATCGCCACCTTCCTCAACGCGCGCAGCGTGGCGGTCATCGGCGCCTCCCGGCGCAGCGACACCATCGGGTCGGTGCTGGTGCGCAACCTGGTGCTCGGCGACTACACCGGCCGGGTCTACGTGGTGAACCCTGCGGCCGACGCGGTGGCCGGCATGCCGTCGTACCCCACGGTGAGCGACATCCCCGGCGACGTCGACGTGGCGATCGTCGCGGTGCCGGCGGAGTCGGTGCAGGACGTCGTCCTCGACTGCGCCGCGAAGGGCGTGCACGGGCTGATCGTGATCTCCAGCGGCTTCGCCGAGACGGGGGAGGAGGGACGCAAGCGGCAGCGCAAGCTGGTGGGGCTGGCCCGCTCCTACGGCCTCCGGCTGATCGGGCCCAACTGCCTGGGCGTGATCAACACCGCCCAGGACGTGTCCCTGAACGCCTCGCTCGCGCCGGTGATGCCGCCCCGCGGACGGGCCGGCTTCTTCTGCCAGTCCGGTGCGCTCGGCTCGGCGATCCTGGAGAAGGTCCGGGGCCGTGGCCTCGGCCTGTCCACGTTCGTGAGCGCCGGCAACCGGGCGGACGTGTCCGGCAACGACCTCCTGCAGTACTGGGAGGAGGACGACGCGACCGAGGTGATCCTGCTCTACCTGGAGTCGATCGGCAACCCGCGCAAGTTCTCCCGGATCGCCCGCCGGGTCTCCCGCTCCAAGCCGATCATCGCCGTCCGCTCCGGTCGCACCACCCAGGGCGTGCCGATGGGCCACGCGGTCCGCCACATCGCGGCGCCCCCGGAGGCGGTCGACGCGATGTTCCGGCAGGCCGGGATCATCCAGGTCGACGCCCTCGACGAGATGTTCGACGTCGCCCAGCTGCTCGCCCACCAGCCGCTCCCGAGCGGCTCCCGTGTCGCCATCGTCGGCAACTCCGACGCCCTCGGTCTCCTCGCGGTCGACGCCGCTGCGGCGAGCGGCCTCACCGTGACCAGCGCGATCGCCCTGGGCGCCGACGCCACCGCCGACGACTTCGAGGACGCCCTCGACGCGGCGATCGACGACGACCACGTGGACGCCGTCGTGGCGGTCTACATCCCGCCGTTGGACGCGGGCGGCGAGGAGGTCGCCAACGTGCTCGCCGCGGTCGGGGAGCAGTCCGACAAGCCGCTCGTCTCGACGTTCCTCGGGCGTGAGGGCGTGCCCGAGCTGCTCCGCGTGCCCGATCTGGCCGGCCACACCGCCGGCCGCGGCTCGGTGCCGTCGTACCCAGCCGTGGAGGCCGCCGTCCGGGCGCTCGCGCGGGTCGTGGAGTACGCCGCCTGGCTGCAGCGCCACGACGACTCCGTGGCCGTCCTGGAGGACATCGACAACGACGCGGCCAAGCGGCAGGTCAACGAGATCCTGATGCGCTCGCCCGAGGGGCGGGAGCTGACCGGCGAGGAGCTGCACGACCTGCTCGCGAGCTATGGCATCGACCTGTGGAGGCGCATCCCCGTCGCCACGGTCGAGGAGGCGCTCGCCGCCGCCGAGGAGCTCGGCTGGGACGTCGTGCTGAAGGCGACCGCGGAGCGCCTGCGCCAGCGACCGGACCAGGCGCACGTGTGGCGCAGCATCCACGAGGCCTCGGACATGCGGGACGCCTGGGAGTCGCTGATGGAGATCATCAGCGACCCGGCCGACGCCGAGTTCGTGGTGCAGCGCACGGCCGCGCCGGGAGTCCCGGTGGCGATCGGCGGGCTCGAGGACCCGCTCTTCGGGCCGGCGCTCTCCTTCGGCGTCTCGGGCGCCCTCACCGACCTCGTGGGCGACCGCGCCTTCCGGATCCCGCCCATCAGCGCGCTCGACGCGGCCGAGATGGTGCGGGCCATCAAGGCGGCGCCGTTGCTCTTCGGCTACCGCGGCAGCGAGCAGGTCGACGTCGGCGCCGTCGAGGACCTGATCAGGAGGCTCGCCCAGCTCAAGATCGACCTGCCGCAGGTGAGCCAGGTCGACCTGATGCTCGTGCACGCGACCGTCCAGGGCGTCGCGGTGCTGCACGCCACGGGTCGGGTGATGCCGGTCGCAGATCCGAGGTCGGACCTGTTCGTGCGACGGCTCAGCAACCCGGCGACGGACACGCTGCCCGGCTGATCCGTCCCGCGCGAGAAGGCAGCGCGCTCACGACGTTGGGGGGCGAGGCGCCGTGACACACTGACCGCATGCGTTCCGTTGCCCCCAGCGACCGCTTCGACGACCTGGTCGTGGCGATCGACAAGACCGGCTACTACCCGCAGGTGGTCGCCGCCGGAGTCCGGTCCGCCGTGGCCGGCGAGCAGGTCGTCGTCCTACCTCGTGCACCACGAGCCCACGATCGACCGTGACGAGGTGCGCCGCCACATCACCGTCGCCGTGCTCACGGCCACCCGGCTGATCCTGTGCCACACCGACGAGCACGCCCCCGACGAGCTGCTGCCCGAGCCCTACACCTCGACGTCGAGCGAGGCGATCCGGCTGTCGTCGGTGCGCTCGGTCGTGCTCAACCGGATGGTGGCCAACCCGGCGACCTACGGCGGCAGCGGCGAGCCCGACGCCCAGCGAGGTCGTGCTCACGGTCGGCTGGGGCGGGATCAACCGGATCGACCTCGAGCCTGCTGCGTGCGCCGACCCCGAGTGCGAGGCCGACCACGGCTACACCGGCGTGCTCGCCTCCGACGACTTCTCCCTCCGGGTGAGCTCGGCCGCCGACGGCCAGCAGGCGGTCGACGACGTGCTCGCGTTCGCCGAGAGCCTCTCCGCGCGCACCCAGAGCTGAGCGTGGCCCCGCTGCAGGCCCGAGCGGGCTTCGTCGAGCCCGACGTACCCGGCCGCTCGCTGGGCGACGTGCTGCCGGCGGTCGCGACCGCGCTCGGTGTCGGGATCGGCCTCCACGAGACCTCGCTGGTGCTGCCTCCCGCCCCGGCGTACGTCGTGATGCTCGTCGACGGGCTCGGCCACGAGCTGCTGGCCGAGCACCGCGCGCAGGCGCCGTACCTCCACTCGCTGCTGGGTGAGGAGCCCGCCACCTGCGGCGTGCCGTCGACCACGGCCACCTCGCTCACCTCGCTCGGCACGGCGCTGACGCCGGGCCAGCACGGGCTGGTCGGGTTCACCTCGCGGGTCCCGGAGACCGGGGAGCTGCTGAACTCGCTGTTCTGGGACCAGCCGGTCGACCCCCTGGAGTGGCAGCCGCACCGCACCGCCTTCGACCGGCTCGAGGGAGCCGGCGTGCACACCAGCGTGGTCAGCAAGCGCGAGTTCGCCGGCTCCGGCCTGACGCGCTGCGGCCAGCGGGGTGCGGAGTACGTCGGCGCCGACGACCTCACCGAGCGGATCGACGGGGCCGTGGCGGGCGCGGGTCGACGTCCGTCGCTGACCTACGTCTACGACGGTGACCTCGACTGGCACGGGCACCGCGCCGGCGTCGACTCGCAGCGCTGGCGCTCCCAGCTGCGCGACATCGACGAGGACGTCCAGGAGCTGCGCGAGGCGCTGCCCGGACGAGGTGCGCCTGCTCGTCGTCGCCGACCACGGCATGGTCGACTCGACCCCCGAGACGCACATCGACGTCGACGAGCAACCGGGCCTGCGCGACGGCGTGGTGCTGCTCGGCGGCGAGGCGCGGTTCCGGCACGTCTACTGCCGCGGCGGCGCGGTCGAGGACGTGGCGGCCACCTGGCGCTCGGTCCTCGGCGACAAGGCCACCGTGCTCACCCGCGACGAGGCGATCGCCCGCGGCTGGTTCGGCACCGTGGACCACGGCGTACGCCTGCGCCTCGGCGACGTCGTCGTGGCCGCCCACGACGACTGGGCCCTGATGAGCTCGGTGGACTTCAACTACGAGATGACCCTGATCGGCCTGCACGGCTCGCTCACCTCCCGGGAGATGCACATCCCGATCCTGGTGAGCTAGGCGCAGGTATTCCCGCGGGCGGCCGGGGAAACCGACACCCCTCACGCGAACGGCAGCGGCTCGGCGACCATCGAGATGGCGCGGGCGCGGGAGGCGGTCATCCGGCGGCGGTGGTGGGCGCGGCAGAGCACCTCGTAGGCCACCTCGGCCGGCGTCTCGCTCTCGACGTCGCCGACGACGATCACCTCGCCCTCGGTGACCATCTCGCCGTCGAGGGTGCGGGCGTTGTGGGTGGCGCGCTTGCCGCACCAGCACAGCGCCTCGACCTGCAGGACGTTCATCCGGTCGGCGAGCTCGACGAGGCGCTGCGAGCCCTCGAACAGCTGGGTCCGGAAGTCGGTGAGGATGCCGAAGGCGAAGACGTCGATCTGGAGCTCGTCGACGATCTTGGCCAGCTGCTCGATCTGCTGCCCGGTGTAGAACTGGGCCTCGTCGCAGATCAGGTAGTCGATCCGGGCGCCGTGGGTGAGGTCGTCGACGACGTACCGCCAGAAGTCGAAGTCGGCGTCGACCTCGATCGCGTCGTGGGTCAGGCCGAGCCGGGAGGAGACCATCGCCTCGCCGGCGCGGTCGTGGGTGGTGAAGATCCGACCGACCGGCCGCGCGCCGCGTGGTTGTGGTTGGTCTGCAGGGCGAGGGTGCTCTTCCCGGAATCCATCGTCCCGGTGAAGAATTGGAGTTCGGCCATCGGGGAGGATCATGCCATGAGCTCTGCCACTGGTCGACGTCGACGAACTCGTCGCGCTGCTCGCGGACGACGCCTGCACGCTGCTCGACGTCCGCTACCGGATGGGCGGCCCGCCCGGCGTCGAGGAGTACGCCGCGCGGGCACGTCCCCGGGGCGGCGTACGTCGACCTCGACACGCGCCCTCGCCGCCGCCACCCGGGCCGCGCGGTCGGCACCCGCTTCCCGACGCCGGAGGTCTTCGAGGAGGCGATGCGCGCGGCCGGCGTCACGCGACGACCGCCCGGTGGTGGTGTACGACGACTGGCAGGGCCGCGCCGCCGCGCGGTGCTGGTGGCTGCTGCGCTGGGCCGGCCACCCCGACGTACGCGTGCTCGACGGCGGCTGGTCCGCCTGGGTCGCGGCCGGCGGCCAGCCGCTGACGACCAGCCGTGGCGCCGACGCGGGGCGACTTCACCGCCGACCCGGGGAGATGCCCGTCCTGGAGCCGACGAGTCCTCGACCTCGCCGAGCGCGGCGTGCTGGTCGACGCCCGCAACGCGCGACCGCTTCCGCGGCGAGGTGGAGCCGGTCGACCCGGTCGCCGGGCACATCCCCGGGGCGGTGAACGTCCCGACCGGGGAGAACCTCAGCGCCGACGGCCGGTTCCGCAGCCCGGCCGAGCTGCGCGAGGTCTACGCCGCCGGCGCGAGGGCCACGAGGTGGCGGCCTACTGCGGGTCGGGCGTGACCGCCGCCCACGACATCCTCGCGATGGAGGTCGCCGGGATCGAGGCCGCGCTCTACCCCGGCTCCTGGAGCGAGTGGGTGGCCGACCCGGCCCGCCCGGTGGCGACGGGCGCCTGAGGTGATCGCGCGCCCTCGCGCTGCGCCGTGCGCACCCCGGCCCCGGCGCTGGCGGTCACCCTGCTGACGGCGCTGCTCGCCGCTCGGCGCCGGACAAGGGCGCCGGCAGCGCTGCCTGGTGACGGCGGCCGTGGCGACCGGGCAGCTGCAGCATCGGCTGGTCCAACGACCTGATCGACGCCGCCAGCGACCGCCAGGTCGGTCGCGCGGACAAGCCGGTCGCCGGGAGCGAGGTCAGCGAGGCCCGTCGTACGCCGCGCGACCGCCGTCGCGCTGGCCGCCTGCGTGGTGCTCTCGCTGGCCTGCGGCCGGCGCTCGGGCCTCGTCCACCTCGTGCTGGGCGTGAGCTCCGGCTGGGCCTACAACCTCGTGCTCAAGCGGACCGTGTGGTCGTCCGCTGCCGTACGCCGTGGCCTTCGGCTGCCTGCCGGCCGTCGTCACCCTCGCGCTCGGCCGGAGCCGGAGCTGCCCGGCACCGTGGACGATCGTGGCCGCGGGCGCTGCTCGGCGTCGGTGCCCACCTGCTGAACGCGCTGCCCGACCTGGCCGACGACGCGCGCCACCGGCGTCCACGGGCTGCCGCACCGGCTCGGGCGCCCGCCGGGTGCGCTCGCTGGCACCCGCTCGTGCTGCTCGCGGCGTCGGCCGCGCCCTGCTCGGCCCGGCGGACGCCGGAGCTGCTGCGACCGTGGGCCGCCTTCGCCGTGGCCGTCGTGCTCGCCCTCGTCGCCCTGACCGGGCGTGGACCGGGTGCCGTTCCTCGCCGCGATCGCGATCGCCGCTGCGTCGACGTGGTCAGCGCTGCGTCGGTCGACCACGTGAGCGGCTGCGGTCCAGCGGCCGCACGTCGACCACCGCGTCGGGGAGCAGCGGTCCGTAGATGTGCGGGTAGGTGTCGCTCGCCGACCTCGTCCTCGCGCCACGGCACGTCGAGCCGGTCGGTGTCGATGCGTCAGCAGGACCAGCGGCTCGCCCGCGTCGCGGTAGTAGCGCGTCGAAGACACCGGCCACCTGGTCGTCGCGGGAGGCGTGCAGGAAGCCCTCCTGCTCGAGGGTGCGACCCGCGCGTCGAGGTCGTGTAGCTGCCGGACGCGCTGCGCGGCCCCCAGTCGGCGACGCGTCGCGATGTGGAAGATCCGCACGGCGAGCTCACCAGTGGACGCCCTTGAACAGCCCGGGCCAGCGCCATCTGCTCGCTGACCCGCTCGGCCGGGCCTCGGGGTCGCTCCCGCGGGCGGCGGCCGAGTCGGGGAAGACCTGGTAGGCGAGGTGCAGCACCCGGAACGCCGCCTTGGGCGCGAGCGTGTGCGCGAGCGCGCCGAGGTTGCCGGTCAGGGTGTTGATCTCGTGCGGCCGGTCGACCAGCGCCGTGATCACCTTGCTCGGCGGCCTGCGCCGGGGCTGATCGTCGGGAACCGGTCGTAGATCTTGGTCGGCGCGATCATCGGCGTCCGCACCAGCGGCATGTGGATGCTGGTGAACGAGACGCCGTCGCCGACAGCTCGCTGGAGACCACGTTGCTCCAGGCGTCGAGCGCGGCCTTGGAGGCGACGTACGCCGAGAACCGCGGCGGGTTGGTGAGCACGCCGATCGAGGAGATGTTCACGATGTGCCCGGACTTCTGCTCCCGCATCTTCGGCAGCAGCCCCATCACCAGCCGGATCGCGCCGAAGTAGTTGAGCTGCATGGTGCGCTCGAAGTCGTGGAAGCGGTCCTCGCTGAGCTTCAGCGAGCGGCGGATCGAGCGGCCGGCGTTGTTGACGACGAAGTCGATGTGGTCGAAGTCCTCGGAGAGCTGCTTGGTCAGCGCGTCGATCGCGTCCAGGTCGGAGAGGTCGCAGGGGTAGGCGTACGCCGTGCCGCCCTGGCTCTCGATCAGCCGCTTGGTCGCCTCGAGCTTGTCGGCGCCGCGGGCGACCAGGATCGGGATGCGCGCCGGCCTTGGCGACCTGGACGGCGGTGACCAGGCCGATGCCCGAGGAGGCGCCGGTGATCACGACGGTCTTGCCGGTCAGCGCCTTGACCGTCGCGGAGTCGCTCTTGATCGAGTCGTCGAGCATCTCCTCCCAGTAGCGACCACAGCGTCGTGGCGTAGGACTCGAGGTCGGGCACCGAGATCCCGGAGCCGGCCAGCGCCTTCTCGGTCGAGCGCGAGGCGTAGACCGACGGGAACGAGACGTGCTCGAGCACCTCGGGCGGGATGCCGAGCCGGCCGATCGTCTGGCTCGAGCGCGAGGTGCACCGGCGCCGGCCGCGCAGCGCGGCGCCGAGCAGCGTCGCGGGCCGCAGGGCGCGGGGGAGCAGCCCGGTCGGCACCAGGCCGGTGACGCTGCGGTCGACCGGGCACGGCGAACTGCGGCGCCTTCGCGGCGGCCGCGAAGGTGTTGACCAGGTCGACGGTGTTCTGCGGCTCGGGGTTGACCAGGTGGAACGCCTGGCCGTCGAGGCCGGGCTGGTGGGCGATGTGGTCCATCGCCTTGGCGACGTAGTCGACCGGCACGACGTTGGTGTCGCCGAGGTCGACGCCGACCAGCGGCACCCAGCCGGGCAGGGTGTCGCGCAGCCGCTTGAGCACCGGGAAGAAGTAGTAGGGACCGTCGATCTTGTCCATCGCGCCGGTCTCGGAGTGCGCCGACCACGATCGCCGGGCGGTAGACCCGCCACGGCACGGTGGACTCCTCGCGGACGATCTTCTCGGACTCGAACTTCGTGCGGTGGTACGGCGAGGGCAGTCGCTGGCCCTCGTCGAACATCGACTCGTCGAAGACGCCGCGGTAGTCGCCGGACGCCGCGACCGAGGAGACCTGGTGGAAGTGGCCCGACGTCGAGGCGTGCCGGCGAGCGCGACGGCGTTGCGGGTGCCGCCGACGTTCATCGTCTCGTTCATCTCGTCGGAGGCGGTCATGTCGTAGATCGCGGCGAGGTGGAAGAAGTGCTCGATCGTCGTCCTTGTGGGCGGTCGATCCACTGCGGGCTCGACCCCGAGGTCGGGCTCGCCGAGGTCGCCGACCACGGGGGTGACCCGGTCGGTGCCCCACTGCTGCGATCAGCGCCTCGAGCCGGTCGCGCGAGCCCTCGCGGCACAGCACGAAGATCTCGCCCTCGCGGTTGTCGAGCAGCTCCTGGACGAGGTAGCGGCCGATGAAGCCGGTGGCGCCGGTGACGAAGTAGGCCATGGTGAGTCACCGCTCTCGGAGGTCGGAGGTGTTGGCTAGTCATTCAACTCGCGCCGCGACCTGCTGCGGTCACGCGACTGCGGCGATATTACTGGCGAGTAACCTTGAGCGACAGCCTGACCTGACTGGTCCGCCGGAGCCGTGGGACCGGTCACTCGCCCTTGCCGCCGCCGAACATGATCTCGTCCCACGACGGGCACCGACGAGCGGCCCTTCTTGCGGGCGGCTGGCGGCGCTCGCTGCGCTCGTCGGCCTCGGCTCGTGGCCGGCGGGCTCGTCGGCTCGTCGGACGGCCGGCTCGCTCGGCCGGTCTGCGTCTCGGCCACGGCGCAGCGGGCACGTCGTCGGGCGCGGGCGTGCGGCGTCGGCGATCCAGTCCGCGTCGGCGGCTCGTCGGCGAGCGGGTCCGGTCGAGCGGGGCCGGGCGCGTCGGGGACGCTCGCGGCGTCGGCCGCCGTCGGCGCCCTCGGCCGGCGCGGTCGCGGACCAGCTCGATCGCGTCGTCGCCGAGCGGCAGCTCGTCCTGGGCGGGCACGGAGGAGAGCCGGCGGACCTGGGCTGCGCGGCCGGGCCGGCGGCCGGCGCGGCCCGGGCTGGCCGCAGCTCGCCGGTCAGGACCCGGGCCTCGTCGTTCTCGGCGACGACGTAGCGGCCGGGCAGGTCGTGGGTGAACTCGGCGGTGCGGGCGCCGCCCGCCGACGGCGTACGCCGCGACCAGGGCCCAGCGGCCGTCCGGGCGGCGCCAGGCGTCCCACTCGACGTCCTCGTCGTGCAGCGTGTGGTCGGCGAAGTAGCAGCGCGGCGGCCTCGCCGAGGGTGCGGGCCGGCCGGTGGCCTCGCCGGACCGGCGGCGGACGCGAGGCCTTCAGGGCGGTCTGGGCGACGTGCGCGCGCTCGGCGAGCACCGGGGCCGGCGAAGCCCATGATCGCCTCGACCGTGGTCTGCGCGGCGGCGGCGACGTCCTCGGGGGACTCGCCCGCGCGGATGCGGGCCTGGATGTCGCGGGGGCGCAGTGCGCTTTCCATCTTCATCTCCAACTGGCCGAGTCGAGCGTTCTCGCCGCGCAGTGCTGCGCGCAGCCGGGTGTCGACGGGAACGGCGAACTCCTCGCCCGCGGGCTGACCAGGACGAGCGTCGTGCCGTCCTCGCTCAGCCCCACCGGGGTGAGGTCCTGCATCCGTTGCCGCTCCTTCGATCGCACCTGCGGCCCGAGCCTACTTCAGCGTGACGGCGCGCCGTGAGCCGGGCGACGCGCCGGCGGGCGGACCCGAGCGGCGTAGCGGCTCGGCCGCGACCGCCCTACCCTTCGTCCATGGAGCGACCAGAGCACGCTGCTCCTGGTCCTCGACCTCGTGCGGCATCTTCGTGTTCGCGATCTCGGGCGCCCTGGTCGGCGTGCGCAAGGAGCTCGACATCTTCGGGGTGCTCGTCCTGGCCGGCACGACGGGCCTCGGCGGCGGCTTCCTGCGCGACGTGCTGATCGGCGCGACGCCGCCGGCCGCGCTGGCCGACTGGCGCTACCTGCTGGTCCCGGTCGCGGCCGGGCTGGTCACCTTCGTCTTCCACCCGGCGCTGGGCCGCGCTCGAGCGGTGGTGAACGTCTTCGACGCGGCCGGGCTCGGGCTGTTCTGCGTGACCGGGCGCGCTCAAGGCGCTCGACTACGGCCTCGGCCCGGTGCCCGCCGCGCTGATGGGGATGGTCACCGGCATCGGCGGCGGCATCGCCCGCGACCTGCTCGCCGGCCGGGTGCCGGTGGTGTTCTCCAGCGAGCTCTACGCCACCCCGGCGCTGCTCGGCGCCACCTGGGCGGTGCTCGCCTCACGAGCTCGGGCTCTCGGAGGCGGCTGGTCGCGCTGCCCGGGCGTGGCGATCTGCTTCGGGCTGCGCGTGCTGGCGCTGTGGCGCAACTGGCGCGCGCCGCTGCCGCGCGGGCTCGGCCAGCGTCTAGCGTCGGACGCTGCGGCTCAGGCCCCCGAGCACCCGGTCGAGGTAGGCGTTGGTGAAGACCCGGTCGGGGTCGAGCCGGTCGCGCAGCGCCTGGAACTCCTGCCAGCGCGGGTACGCCGGCGCGAGGTCCGCGGCGGTGCGGGTGTGCAGCTTGCCCCAGTGCGGGCGGCCGTCGTACGCCGCGCAGGATCTCCTCGACGCCGCGGAAGTACGTCGGTGTGGTCGGTCTGCGGGTTGATGTGGAAGGCCAGGTAGACCGAGTCGCGGCCGTACGCCGTGGACAGCGGGACGTCGTCGGCCGGGCACACCCGGATCTCCACCGGGAAGCTGATCCGCCAGTCGCTCGCGTCGATCAGGGCGCGGACCTCGCGGAGCGCCTGGACGCCCGCCTCGCGGGGCACGGCGTACTCCATCTCGCGGAAGACCACCCGGCGCGGCGAGGTGAACACCTTGTGCGGGACGTCGCTGAAGCGGCGCTCGCTGAGCGCGCGGCCGGAGAGG
Source organism: uncultured Actinomycetota bacterium (assembly GCA_963797525.1). Classification (GTDB taxonomy): domain Bacteria; phylum Actinomycetota; class Actinomycetes; order Propionibacteriales; family Nocardioidaceae; genus Marmoricola. The sequence continues at coordinate 580,302 of CAWCPT010000014.1, read as the reverse complement.
TCGTTGAGCCGGGGGACCAGCCGCGGGGCGGCGGTTGCCAGGCGGTTGACTCCAGCCGAAGGCCCGGTTGGAGAGGAACTCGTCGTCCAGCCAGGCCCGGAACCGCGACAGCGGCTCGGCCGGCGTCGAGGCTGCGGTTGTTGCGCTTGGTCAGCAGCCGGTCGGTGTGCGGGAACCAGTACATCTCGAAGTGGTCGTTGTCCGCGACCAGCTCGTCGAAGCGGTCGAGCGCCTCGTCCCAGCGCATCGGCGCCTCGTGGGCCTCCAGGGTGAACAGCGGCTCGACCCGCAGCGTGACCGAGGTGAGGATGCCGAGCGCGCCGAGCCCGAGCCGCGCCAGCGCCAGGACGTCCGGGTTCTCCTCGGCGTCGGCCCGGAGCAGGGTGCCGTCGCCGGTGACCATCTCCAGGCCCGCGACCTGGGCGCTGAGCGAGGCGACGCGTCCTCCGGTGCCGTGGGTGCCGGTCGAGATGGCGCCGGCGATGGTCTGCTCGTCGATGTCGCCCATGTTGTGCAGCGACAGGCCGAGCTTCTCCAGGGCGGTGTTCAGCTCGTGCAGCGGCGTGCCGGCGAGCGCGGTGACGGTCATCGCGTCACGGTCGACGCCGACGACGCCGCGCAGGCTGTCCGGGCGCAGCAGCAGGCCGTCGGTGAGGGCGATGTCGGTGAAGGAGTGACCGGTGCCGGGCATCTTGACCGCGAGGTCCTGGTGGCGGGCGCGACAGCACGGCGTCGACGACGTCTCCGGCGTCGTGCGGGGTCAGCTCACCGATCGGGTGCGCGGTGCTCAGCCCCGTCCAGTTGGTCCATGTGCCCATGCGCGGCAGGTTAGCCCGCCACCTCCTGGTCGGTCCGGACGGCTGCCCGGGGCGCGCGCACCGCGAGCCCGGCCAGCGCGGCGAGCACGGCGGAGGCGGTGCACACCCAGTACGCCGCCGACCCGCTCACCTCGTCGGCCATGACCCCGGCCAGCCAGGCGCCCGGGGCGATGCCGGCGCTGATGCCGGTCTGCACGAAGCCCATCGCCTCGTTCAGCCGGGACCGCGGCACCGAGGCCTCGATCAGCGAGAACAGCGCGATCAGCGTCGGGGCCAGGGTCAGCCCGGTGACGAACAGGGCGAGCGTGACGATCGTCAGGCCGGGCAGGAACGGCAGCGAGACCGTGCCCACGGCCAGCAGCGCCATCCCGATCCTGGCGCGCTGCAGCGGGCCGCGCCGCCACTGGCCGGCACCGGCGACGACACCGGCGATCAGGCTGCCCAGGGAGAAGGCGCCGAGCATCAGGCCGGACACCGCCTTGTGGCCCTCGTCGTCGGCGAAGGCCACGGTGGCCACCTCGAGCGCCCCGAACAGGCTGCCGAGGGCGAGCGCGCCGACCGTCAGCGGGACCAGCAGGCCCCACGGCATCGGCGCCCGCGCCACCGCCCGGTCGCGCGGGTGGGCGGGTGGCTCGGTCCGGCGTTGGCCGCCAGCGCGACCGTGCCCACGGTGCCCGCGACGAGCGCCACGACCAGTCCGGACTGGGGCGCGAAGGACGTCGCCAGGAGCGTGACCAGGGCCGGTCCGGTCACGAACACGACCTCGTCGGCGATGCCCTCGACGGCGAAGGCCGTGTGCCGCTCGCGCGTCGCTCGTGAGCAGGTGGGCCCACCGGGCACGGACCATGGTGCCGATCTGGGGGATGGCGGCGCCGGCGACGGCGGCCAGCAGGTGCGGCCACGGCAGCGGCCAGTCCTCGCACGATCGAGAGGATCATCAGGCTGGTCGAGAGCGCGAAGACCACCGCGTCGACGTACAGCACCCGGCGCTGGCCGAACCGGTCGGCCAACCGGCCGTGCGGGACGGCGAAGGCCGCGTTGCCGATGATGTACGCCGCGGAGACCTGCCCGGCCAGTGCGTAGGAGCCGGTGAGCGACGAGACGAGCAGCACGATGCCGAGCGTCATCATCGAGATCGGCAACCGCGCCACCAGCCCGGTCGCCGAGAAGGCGGGAGCCCCGGGGTAGGCGAAGACCCGGCGGTAGGAGGCTCAGCACCATGCTCACCTTAGGCTGGGAAGCATGCTGGAGCCGAAGCCGTACGACGCCCTGTTGCTCGTCTCGTTCGGTGGCCCGGAGAAGGCCGAGGACGTGGTGCCGTTCCTGCGCAACGTCACCGCCGGCAAGGACATCCCCGACGAGCGCCTCGAGGAGGTCGGCGCAGCACTACTACGACCTCGGCGGACGCAGCCCGATCAACGACCAGAACCGGGCCCTCATCGCCGCGATCGAGGCCGACCTGGCCGCCGGACGGCGTCGACCTCCCCGTCTACTGGGGCAACCGCAACTGGGACCCCTACCTGCGCGACGCCCTGGAGCAGATGCGGGCGGACGGGATCACCCGGGCAGCCGTGCTCGTCACCAGCGCCTACTCCTCCTACAGCGGGTGCCGCCAGTACCGCGAGAACCTCGCCGCGGCCGTGGCCGAGGTGCCCGGACGCACCTCAGCTCGACCGGTTGCGGCACTACTTCAACCACCCCGGCTTCATCGAGCCGATGGTCGACGCCACCCTGTCGATGCTCGCCGAGCTTCCGGAGGAGGCCCGCAGGGGAGGCCACATCGCCTTCGTGACGCACTCGATCCCGCTCGACATGAACGACCACAGCGGCCCCCGCGGCGGTGCCTACGTGGCCCAGCACCGGGTCGTGGCCGCCGAGATCGTCGAGCGGGTCCGCGAGGAGACCGGGCACCGCTACCCCTCCGAGCTGGTGTTCTGCTCGCGGTCCGGCCCGCCCCAGGTCCCGTGGCTGGAGCCCGACGTCAACGACCACCTCCGCTCGCTGAAGGAGCGCGGCGTGCCCGGCGTGGTGGTGGTGCCGATCGGGTTCGTCTCCGACCACATGGAGGTCATCTACGACCTCGACACCGAGGCCCGGGCCACGGCCGAGGAGATCGGGCTCCCGTTCGCCCGGGCAGCCACCGCCGGCCTCGACCCGAGGTTCGTGGCGATGGTGCGCGACCTCCTCCTCGAGCGTGCGGCGGCGGAGCGTGGCGAGTCCCCGGACCGGGCTGCGACCGGGTCCGAGGCGGTCTGGGACGTGTGCCCGGCCGGGTGCTGCCCCAACCCGCGCGGTCCGAGGCCGGCCCTGTGCGGTCGGGACTGACGATGGCCGCGGATCCCGAGGACGCCCGAGCTGCTCGACCTGGCGCTCGCCACCGCACGCGAGGCGGGGGAGCTGGTCGTGGCACTGCGTGAGCGCGGCGTCGCCGTCGCCGACACCAAGTCCAGCCCCGTCGACGTGGTGACCGCGGCCGACCGGGCCTGCGAGGAGCTGGTCCGGGAGCGGCTGCTCGGGCCGCGAGCCGGCGACGGGTTCATCGGCGAGGAGGGCGCGGACGTCGCGTCCACCTCGGGCGTGACGTGGGTCGTCGACCCGATCGACGGGACGGTCAACTACCTCTACGGGATCCCGCAGTACGCCGTCTCGATCGCCGTCGATGCGCGGCGACCGGGTGGTGGCCGGCGTGGTCCGCAACCCCGCCACGGAGGTGGAGTACGCCGCGCTGCGGGGCGGGGGCGCCACCTGCAACGGGACCCCCATCGAGGTCCGCAGCACGCCGCCGCTCGACCAGGCGCTGATCGGCACCGGCTTCGGCTACGAGGCCACGGCCCGTGCTCGTCAGGCCCGGGCGGCGGCCCGGATGCTCCCTCAGGTGCGCGACATCCGCCGGCAGGGATCGTGCGCGCTGGACCTCTGCGCCGTCGCCTCCGGGATGCTCGACGCCTACGTCGAGGAGGGGCCGCACATCTGGGACCACGCGGCCGGGGCCCTGGTCGCCACGGAGGCCGGAGCCCGGGTCGAGGTGTGGACCACGGCGGCCGCCCAGGAGCTCGTCGTGGCGGCCCCCGAGGACGGCTGGGCCGCCTTCGCGGCGCTGGTCAGGGCCTGCGGTTACCTCGACGACTCATTGATGCTCTAAGGTTCGCTCTCTTCGGTGCAGAAAATGCACGGAAGAGAGCGGGAACAACCACCGATCTGGGTGCGTTCACGTCTCGTCCGACACGCATGGACAGCACTCCGGGGAATGGGTGTGCACAATCGCTGCGACTAGTGCACAATCACCGCCGTCACGGGGATGCGAGGCAGCGAGGAGCATCGGGGCTTCGATCAGGGCATCTGCCCGACCGATCACCCGGGACCACTGGGACTTGGGAGCAGGAGAAAGAGCATGGCAACCGATTACGACGCACCACGCAAGACCGAGGAAGAGCAGAGCGAGGACAGCCTCGAGGAGCTCAAGGCCCGCCGTCACGACAAGAACTCCGGCAAGGTCGACGAGGACGAGGCCGAGGCGGCCGAGTCCTTCGAGCTGCCCGGAGCCGACCTCTCGCACGAGGAGCTGGCCGTCGAGGTCAAGCCCAAGCAGCTGGACGAGTTCACCTGCATGAGCTGCTTCCTGGTGCACCACCGCAGCCAGCTCGCGGACGAGAAGAAGCTGATCTGCCGCGACTGCGCCTGAGCGCCACCGACTCACGCGCACGAAGGGCCGCCCCCGGTCGGGGGCGGCCCTTCGTCGCGTTCGGGGTCAGGTCGTGGGCGCGGGCGCGCTGTCGTCCTGGTCGTCCTTCTGGAGCCCGGGAGGAAGGTGCCCGGTCGACTTGGCGTAGTAGTTCGCGGCCTTGCGCGTCGCGAGCATCCGGGCGATCTGCACGGCGGTGCCGCTGACGGTGGCCCACAGGACCGCCTCCCACAGGTCGACGTCCGGGTCGGCGGGGTTGGCCGGCGGGTTCTTGCCGGTGGCCTTCTGCCAGGCCGTGGTCAGGCTCTTGCGGGCAACGGTCGCGCCGAGCAGCGCGGCGACCAGCGAGAAGATCGACCAGATCTTCGAGCTGTCCTTGCTGCTGCTTCTGACGTGTCTTTGTCCTTGGCCATGTGCTGCCTCTCGATGGTGCTTGTTCAGCGTCGTGGTCGGTGTGCCCGGGTGGGCGTCCCCGTGGACCCGTACCCGCTCAACCCTAGTCAGAACCACCGCTGTGCGCCGGGCCGGCCGTGGCGAGGACCGCGGCCAGCTCGTCGGGGTGTCGGGTCGAGACCAGCCAGTACGGCGTCGGGTCGGCCGGGTCCCGCACCGGGATCCGGACCGCACGCTTGAGGTAGGGCCGGGTGAGCAGGAAGGCGCGCGCGTCCGCGTCGACCCCGTGCACCCGACGCGTCTCCTCGGCGTCCAGCGGTCTCGGCCGGGCCGATCAGGTCGACGGAGATGTGCGCCCTGCCGGCGTACAGGACCTGGTCGCTCACCGCGCACCTGCGCGTTGCCGAACCACACGAAGAGCCCGACCATGAGGAGCAGCAGGGCCCCGGTCGCCGACCAGGCCGCCCAGGCCGGCATCGCCACCACGAAGGCCAGCCACAGGGTGGCCAGCAGCATCGTGGCCTGCACCCACCAGCGCAGCGGCACGCTCAGGCGCTCTGAGTAGGAGGCGGGCGACGGCACGGGCAAAGCCTGTCACCACGGGCTCGCTCGAGCGCCGGTAGGGTCGCGAGCCATGGTGCAGATCTCGCTCATGCGACTCGATCCGGAGCTCCCGGCCCCGTCGTACGCCCACCCCGGCGACGCCGGTGCCGACCTCCACTCCGCGGTGGAGGTGACCCTGCAGCCGGGGGAGCGGGCCCTGGTGCCCACCGGCATCGCGCTGGCGCTCCCCGAGGGTCTCGTCGCGCTGGTGCACCCGCGCTCGGGCCTCGCGGCCCGGCACGGGATCTCGATCGTGAACGCTCCCGGGACCATCGACGCGGGCTACCGCGGCGAGGTGAAGGTGTGCCTCGTGAACACCGACCGCAGCGAGCCCTTCACCGTGCGCGGGGTGACCGGATCGCGCAGCTGGTGATCCAGCGGTTCGAGACGGCTGCGTTCGTCGAGGTCGTCGACCTGCCGGACTCCGCACGCGGAGACGGGGGCTACGGTTCGACCGGAGGATTCACCCAGCTCGAGCAGTCACCGGACGACGTCCGGTCAGGAGGCGCAACAACGTGAGGTTCGGTCGCAAGTCAGGCCCGCAGGACGTGACGCTCGAGGAGAGCGACTCCCCGGCCGACCAGGCCGAGCCGGCGATCGGGCCCTTCGACATCTCCGAGGTCGACGAGGAGACCCGCGACTGCGTCGACCTCGGCAGCCTGCTCGTCACGCCCGTCGGGGAGATGGAGCTCCGGCTCCAGGTCGAGGAGGACACCGGAGCGGTGATCGCCGCCGTCCTCGTCGCCGAGGAAGGGGCCCTCGAGCTGCGCGCCTTCGCCGCCTCGCGGGGTGGCGGCGCCTGGGACGAGCTGCGCCCCCGGATCGCCGCCGAGACCGCCCGGCTGGGCGGCACCGCCACCGAGCAGGAGGGCACCTTCGGCACCGAGCTGCTCTGCCAGGTGCCGGTGGAGGACGAGAACGGCCAGCTCGTGACCCAGGCCAGCAGGATCGTGGCCCACGAGGGCAGCGCCTGGCTGCTGCGCGCGACGCTGATGGGCCTGCCGGCGGTCGACGCCGGGAGTGCCGGGCCGTGGGAGGAGACGATCCGGCAGACCGTCGTACGCCGGGGCCGCGACGCGATGGCGCCCGGGCGCCGCCGCTGCCGCTCTCCCTGCCTCCCGAGGCCAGGCGCGTCGACTGAACATCGCCGACGACGCTCCGGGCGACCTGTCACTGACTACGATCTGTTGCATGTCCGAGCACAAGAGCCGCCTGCGCACCTCGATCAGCCGCTGGGCCAACCAGGACCGCGACGAGGCCCGCGAGCTCCGCAAGGACACCGAGAAGGCCGGCCTGGTCACCATCCGCGAGGCGCCCGACCGCCAGCAAGGTCATCGTCGGCGGCACCCTGAAGACCGTGACGCTCCGCCCGCGCGGCGGGGTCCCGGCGCTCGAGGCCGAGCTGTACGACGGATCGGGCTCGATCAACGTGGTCTGGCTGGGCCGACGCCGGATCGGCGGCATCGTCCCCGGGCGGGCGATCCGGGTCGAGGGCCGGATCGGCGTCCAGGACGGCGCCCGGATGATGTACAACCCGCGCTACGACCTGAGGCCGATGTGATCGCTCGCATGACCGAGACCACCGACCACCCGCACGGTCGAGGAGGTCGTCCGCAAGCAGCTCGGCGACGCCCTCGGCGGCGGGCGGGGGATGCTCGAGGCGGCGGTCCCGACCATCGCGTTCACCGTCCTGTTCCTGACCGTGCACGACCTCCGGCTCGCCATCATCGTCAGCGTCGGCTGCGCCGGCGTGCTGCTCGCTGGTGCGGCTGGTGCAGCGCTCGTCGCCGCAGTTCGTGCTCAACGCGCTGCTCGGCATCGGCATCGGTGCCCTGTTCGCCTGGCGGGCGGCTCGCGGTGGCGGTGACGCGGGCGAGCAGGCACTCGCGTACTTCGCGCCCGGGCTTGATCTACAACCTCGGCTACGCCGTGCTGATGGTGTTCACGATCGTGATCCGCTGGCCGATCGTCGGCTTCATCGTGGGCAGCGTCGCCGGGGGCGACCCCACGGCCTGGCACGCGGACCGCGACGTGGTCCGGCTGTGCAGCCGGCTGACCTGGCTGCTCGCACTGCCCTGCCTGCTCCGCGTGCTCGTCCAGGGGCCGATCTACCTCGCCGGCCGCAACGGCTGGTGGTCGACCGACTCGGCGGTGGCGCGCCCTCGGCGTCGCCAAGCTGGGGATGGGCTGGCCGCTCCAGCTCGCCGCGCTCGCGGCGATGCTGTGGGTGCTCACCCGCAACCGGACCCCGATCGAGCAGGGCCACCCCGAGCCGCACCTGCTGACGCCGCTCGGTCAGTCGCCGTCGCGGCCGTGCTCGGTCGGAGCGAGCATCCGCTCGAGCTCCTCCTCGACCTCGGCCGGAACGACGAACAGCAGCTCGTCGCCGGACTCGATCGGCTGCTCGGGGTCGGGCGTGTAGACCTGTCCGTCGCGCAGGATCGTCACGAGGGAGCAGTTCTCCGGGAACGGGATCAGCCCGGCCGGCTTCCCGACGTACGGCGAGTCGGTCGGCAGCGTCATCTCGACGAGGTTGGCGTTGCCCTGGCGGAAGGTGAACAGTCGCACGAGGTCGCCGATGGAGACGGCCTCCTCGACCAGGGCGGACATGATCCGCGGGGTGGAGACGTTGACGTCGACGCCCCAGGCCTCGGTGAACAGCCACTCGTTGTTGGGGTGGTTCACCCGGCCGACCGTGCGCGGGACGCCGAACTCCGTCTTCGCGAGCAGCGAGGTCACCAGGTTGGCCTTGTCGTCACCGGTCGCCGCGATCACCACGTCACAGTCCTGGAGCCTGGCCTCCTCCAGCGAGGAGAGCTCGCAGGAGTCGGCGAGCAGCCACTCCGCGTCGGGGACGCGGTCGGGCTTGATCGACGCGGGCTCCTTGTCGATGAGCAGGACCTCGTGGCCGTTGCCGATCAGCTCGCGGGCGATCGACCGGCCCACGGCCCCTGCCCCTGCGATGGCGACTCTCATCAGCTAATCGTCCTCCGGACCCTTCTTGAGCACGTCGTAGACGCCGCTGGCCTTCTCCTCGCGCATGACCAGGTGCAGCATGTCGCCCTCCTGGATCACGGTCTCGCGGGTGGGCAGCATGCCGGCACCCAGGCGGTCGATCCAGGCGATCCGGCTGCCGGACTGCTCCTGCAGCTGGACGGTGCGGTGCCCGACCCAGGTCTCCGGGACCACGATGTGGTCGACCCGGATCGTGCCGGAAGGGTCGCGGAAGTCGGGCTCGGCGCCTGCGGGGAGGATCCGGCGGAGCACCTGGTCGGCGGTCCAGCTCACCGTGGCGACGGTGGTGATGCCCAGGCGCTGGTAGACCTCGGCGCGGCCGGGGTCGTAGATGCGGGCCACCACCTGCTGGATCCCGAAGGTCTCCCGCGCCACGCGCGCGGCGATGATGTTGGAGTTGTCACCGCTGCTCACGGCCGCGAACGCGTCGGCGCGCTCGATGCCCGCCTCGGCGAGAACGGCCTGGTCGAAGCCGTAGCCGGTGACCTTGGTCCCGTTGAACGAAGGACCCAGCCGGCGGAAGGCGTCAGGGTTGCTGTCGATCACGCTGACGGTGTGGTTGCGGTCCTCGAGGCTTCGGGCGAGCGTCGAGCCGACGCGGCCACAGCCCATGATCACAACGTGCACGGTGCGAACACTAGTAGGTCTCTGGCGTCGGAGCGGCGCGCCGTGCAATAGCCTCCCAGTGTGGGCGTCGGAAATGTCTCCAAGCGGATCCTGCTCGGCCGCAAGCTGCGCAGCTCCCAGTTGGGCGACACGCTGCTGCCGAAGCGCATCGCCCTGCCCGTCTTCGCCAGCGACGCGCTGTCGTCGGTGGCCTACGCGCCGGACGAGATCTTCATCATGCTCTCCGTGGCCGGCGCCTCGGCGTACGTCTACAGCTGGAAGATCGCCGTGGCCGTGTCCATCGTGATGCTCACGGTGGTGGCGTCGTACCGGCAGAACGTGCACGCCTACCCCAGCGGCGGCGGGGACTACGAGGTCGCGAAGGTCAACCTCGGCGAGCGGGCGGGTGTGACGGTGGCCGCCGCGCTGCTCGTCGACTACGTGCTGACCGTGGCCGTGTCGGTGTCGTCAGGCGTCCAGAACGCCGCGTCGGCGATCCCCGGGCTCTCGGGGCACGAGGCCACCGTGGCCTGCGTGCTGATCGTGGTCCTGGCGGCACTGAACCTGCGTGGCGTGCGCGAGTCGGGTGCGTTCTTCGCGGTCCCGACCTACGGCTTCATGCTCGCCGTGCTCGGGATGGCGGTGTACGGCGCGATCAGGGCCGCCCAGGGCACCCTGCCCGACGTGGAGAGCGCCGACCTGGTCATCCACCCGGTCGAGGGCTACGGCGGTGAGATCTCGCAGGCGGCGATGATCTTCCTGCTCGCCAGGGCGTTCTCCTCCGGTTGTGCCGCCCTGACCGGCGTCGAGGCGATCTCCAACGGCGTGCCGGCGTTCCGCAAGCCGAAGAGCAGGAACGCGGCGACCACGCTGCTGCTGCTGGGCGCGATCGCCGTCACGATGATGTTGAGCATCATCATCCTGGCCCGCGACATGGGCCTGCGGATGGTCGACCCGCACGACCTCGAACGCCTGACCTACGCCGACGGCTCACCACTTCCCGAGGGCTACGACCAGCACACGGTGATCGCGCAGATCGCGAAGGCCGTGTTCAGCGACTTCCCGCCGGGGTTCTACTTCGTCGTCGCCATGACCGGCATCATCCTGATCCTGGCGGCCAACACCGCGTTCAACGGCTTCCCGGTGCTGGGCTCCATCCTCGCCAAGGACGGCTACGCCCCGCGGCAGCTGGGCTCGCGTGGTGACCGGCTCGCCTACAGCAACGGCATCCTGATCCTCGCCGGCTTCGCGATGGTCCTCGTGATCGCCTTCGACGCGGAGCCCACCCGGCTGATCCAGCTCTACATCGTCGGTGTGTTCGTCTCCTTCAACCTCAGCCAGCTCGGCATGATCCGGCACTGGACGCGCCACCTGCGCACCGAGCAGGACCCGGCGACGCGGCGCAAGATGTTCCGCTCGCGGTTGATCAACTCGTTCGGCCTGGCGATGACCGCGTCGGTCTTCGTGGTGGTCCTGCTGACCAAGTTCCTCGCGGGGGCGTGGATCGCCATCCTGGCGATGATCATCTTCTACGTCATCCTGCGGGCGATCCGGAAGCACTACGACCGGGTCGCCGAGGAGCTGGTGATCCAGGACAGCGACCCGATGCTTCCCACCCGGGTGCACGCCATCGTGCTGGTCTCCAAGCTGCACCGGCCGACGATGCGGGCGCTCGCCTACGCCAAGGCGACCCGCCCCAACGTCCTGGAGGCGGTGTTCGTGGACGTCGACGGCGGTGCCACCAACAAGCTCGTCGACGAGTGGGACGCGCAGCGGATCGACGTACCGCTGAAGATGCTGTACTCCCCGTTCCGCGAGATCATCCGGCCGATCGTCGACTACGCCATCGAGATCCGGGAGGCCAACCCGCGCGGGGTGGTCGCCGTCTACATCCCGGAGTACGTCGTGGGTCGGTGGTGGGAGCAGGTGCTGCACAACCAGACCGCCTTGCGCCTGAAGGGCAGGCTCCTGTTCACCCCGGGCGTGATGGTCACCTCCGTGCCCTACCAGCTGCGCGGAGCCGAGATCGCGAAGGACCGCGAGGACTGGGAGTTCCAGCGGCTCCGCCCCGGTGACGTGCGTCGCGGTCGGACCCGCTCCGGACGGTGACCGGAGCAACCAGCCCGCTGGTCGGACGCCGGTTCGACGTCGACGTGGGTCCGGTCGCCCACGGCGGCCACTTCGTGGCCCGGCACGACGGCCGGGTGGTCTTCGTCCGGCACGCGCTGCCGGGGGAGCGGGTGGTCGTCGAGATCACCGAGGACAGCGGCAGCTTCCTGCGTGGCGACGCGGTCGAGGTGCTGACGCCGTCGCCACACCGGGTGCCGGCCCCCTGCCCGCTCGCCCATCCGGACGGCTGCGGCGGCTGCGACTTCCAGCACGTGTCGCTCGAGGAGCAGCGGGTCCTCAAGGCGGACGTCGTGGCCGAACAGCTCTCGCGCCTCGCCGGGATCGAGCGCGACGTGGTGGTCGAGGCGGTGCCGGGAGACGACCACGGCCTGTTCTGGCGCACGCGGATGCAGTACGTGCACCTGCCCGACGGGAGCGTCGGCCTGCGCAAGCACCGCTCCCACGAGGTCGTGGAGGTCGAGACCTGCCTGATCGCCCGACCCGACGCCCGGGAGCCGGACCGCACGGACCCCGTGGTCGAGCAGGTCGAGACGACCGCAGGGACGCACGACTTCACCGTCGCCGGTGACGGGTTCTGGCAGGTCCACCCCGGGGCGCCACGGGTCCTCGTCGAGACGGTCCTCGAGCTGCTCGCACCCAGACCCGGGGAGCAGGCGCTCGACCTGTACGCCGGGGTCGGCCTGTTCACGGCGTTCCTGGCGGAGGCACTGGGTCCGGACGGGTCCGTGACCGCGATCGAGGCCGACCGGCGGGCCACCGGGCTCGCGAACGACAACCTCGCGGCGTACCCGCAGGCGTTCGTGGTGCGCGACCGGGTCGACCGGGCGATGCACCGCGGGGGAGACGACGTCGACCTCGTCGTGCTCGACCCTCCGCGTGCCGGCGCCAAGCGTCAGGTGGTGCGGGCGATCGCCGGGCTGCACCCCCGCGCCGTGGCGTACGTCGCCTGCGACCCCGCCGCGCTCGCCCGTGACCTCGGCTACTTCGCGGAGGCGGGCTACCGCCTCGAGTCGCTGCGTGCCTTCGACCTGTTCCCGATGACGCACCACGTCGAGTGCGTGGCGCTGGTGGTGCCGGCGTGACCACGATCGCGGAGTTCCTCGCGCTGGTGCGCCAGCTCGAGGACGTCCAGGCGGTCGAGCACTCCCGCTACACCGCGTTCCAGGTCTCCGGACGCACCTTCGGCTACCTCTGGGAGCCCACCCGGACCGTCGGCCTCAAGCAGACGCTCGCGGAGCAGGCGGCCCTGGTGGGGGAGCGGCCGGAGGTCTTCGAGGTGCAGTTCACGGCCTACGGCTTCGGCTGGGTGGTGGTCCACCTGGACGGCATCGACCGGGACGAGCTCGCCGAGCTCGCCTTCGAGGCGTGGCGGCTCTCGGCGCCGCAGCAGCTGGTCAGCGAGCGCGGGGACCGGCTCCCCGACTGAAGCTGTTTGACCTCGATCGCACTCGAAGTCGTAGCGTCGAGGACATGACTGACTCCTCTTCCCGGACCTGGTTCATCACCGGCTGCTCGCGCGGCTTCGGCCGCGAGTGGGCGATCGCTGCCCTGGAGCGCGGCGACCGCGTCGCGGCGACGGCCCGCGACCTCTCCACCCTCGACGATCTCGTGCAGAAGCACGGAGACGCGCTGCTCCCGATCGAGCTCGACGTCACCGACCGGGTGGCCGACTTCGCGGCGGTCACGCAGGCGCACGACCACTTCGGTGGCCTCGACATCGTGGTGAACAACGCCGGCTACGGGCAGTTCGGGTTCGTCGAGGAGCTCAGCGAGTCCGACTTCCGGGCGCAGCTCGAGACCAACGTCTTCGGCGCCATGTGGGTCACCCAGGCAGCGCTGCCCTACCTGCGCGAGCAGGGGAGCGGCCACATCCTGCAGGTCTCCTCGATCGGCGGCATCTCCGCCTTCCCGAACGTCGGCGCCTACCACGCGTCGAAGTGGGCCCTCGAGGGCTTCTCCCAGGCACTGGCCCAGGAGGTGGCCGACTTCGGCATCCACGTCACCCTGATCGAGCCGGGCGGCTTCTCCACGGACTGGGGCGGACCCTCCGCCAGGCACGCCGAGCCGCTCCCGGCGTACGACGAGACCCGGGCGAAGTTCGCGGAGCTGCGGAAGAAGCGGATGGCGGAGCCGGGTGACCCGACCGCCTCGGCCGCCGCCGTGCTGCGCCTGGTCGACGCCGACGAGCCGCCGCTGCGCGCGTTCTTCGGCAGCGCACCCCTCGGGATCGCCAAGGCCGACTACGAGTCCCGGCTCACGAGCTGGGAGGCCTGGCAGGACGTCGCCGAGCTCGCCCAGGGCTGAGCCCTTTCGGGATCAGCCCCCGGCGAGGTCGCGGTCGCGCTGGTCGAGGGCCAGTGCGCCGTAGGGGTAGTCCGAGGCCTGGAGGTCGCTGGCCTCGTTGAGCAGGGTGAGCTGGTCGACGTCCAGGACGCAGTCGACCGAGCCGAGGTTGTCGTCGAGCTGCTCGAGGGTGCGGGCGCCGAGGATGGTGGAGGTGACGCCCGGCTGGCCGGTGAGCCAGGACAGCGCCACCTGCGCCATCGTCGACCCCGACTGCTCGGCCACGGTCTGCACGGCCTCGATGATCCGCCAGGTGCGCTCGGTGCCCCGCCGCTCCCAGGCCTCCATGCCCCGGCCCGGGTCCTCGCCGAGCCGCGTGGAGCCGGTCGGACGCTGGTCGCGCTGGTACTTGCCGCTGAGCCAGCCGCCCCCCAGCGGGCTCCAGGGCAGCAGGCCCATCCCGGCATCGAGGGCGGCGGGAACGATCTCCCACTCGGTCTCGCGCACGATCAGGCTGTACTGCGGCTGCAGGGTCACCGGCTCGCTCAGACCCAGGGCGCGCGCGGTGTGGACCGCCTTGGTCAGCTGCCAGCCGGAGAAGTTGGAGAAGCCGTAGTAGCGGATCTTGCCTGCGCGCACGAAGTCGTCGAGGGTGCGCAGCGTCTCGGCGATCGGCGTCCACGGGTCCCAGGAGTGCACCTGGTAGAGATCGACCGAGTCGGTGCCGAGGCGTGCCAGCGAGTCGTCGAGAGCACGCGTCAGGTGCCGTCGCGAGAGGCCCAGGTCGTTCGGCCCCGGCCCCATCGGGAACCGCCCCTTGGTCGCGAGCACGACGGAGTCGGTGACCTCGGCCGGACGCGCGGACAGCCAGCGGCCGATGATCTCCTCGGAGACGCCCTTGGAGTAGACGTCGGCCGTGTCGACCAGGGTGCCGCCCGCCTCGACGAAGCGGTCGAGCTGGGCGTGCGATCCCTCCTCGTCGGTCTCGGCGCCGAAGGTCATCGTGCCGAGGCAGAGCTCGGAGACGGAGCAGCCGCTGTTTCCCAGGGTTCGATAGCGCATCTGTCCACCCTAGGGGCAGCACCACAGTCGTGGTATCTTGATATCAAGATACCTGACTAAGGGTTGCCTCTCTTTCCCCGCTCGTGCGGCGATGGGCAAGATGGGATCCGCGACCGGGAACACCCCGATGACTTGAGGAGAACCATGGCGAGCGCAGGAGAACGACCGGACAGCTTTGGCGCCAAGGGCAGCTTGGACGTCGACGGAAAGTCCTACGGGATCTACCGTCTCGACGCGGTCGAGGGCGACGGTCTCGACGTCGCTTCGCTGCCGTTCAGCCTCAAGGTGCTGCTCGAGAACCTGCTGCGCACCGAGGACGGCGCCAACATCACCGAGGACGACATCAAGGCCCTCGCCGGGTGGGACCCCGACGCGGATCCCGACAAGGAGATCCAGTTCACCCCCGCGCGCGTGATCATGCAGGACTTCACCGGAGTGCCCTGCGTCGTCGACCTCGCGACGATGCGCGAGGCCATGGAGGAGCTCGGCGGTGACGCCTCGAAGATCAACCCGCTGGCTCCCGCCGAGATGGTCATCGACCACTCCGTGATCGCCGACGTCTTCGGCACCCCCGAGGCGTTCGAGCGCAACGTCGAGATCGAGTACGAGCGCAACAAGGAGCGCTACCAGTTCCTGCGCTGGGGCCAGGGTGCGTTCGACGACTTCAAGGTCGTCCCGCCCGGCACCGGCATCGTCCACCAGGTCAACATCGAGCACCTCGCGCGCGTCGTGTTCACCCGCGACATCGACGGCGAGCTCACGGCGTACCCCGACACGCTCGTCGGCACCGACTCGCACACCACGATGGTCAACGGCATCGGCGTCGTCGGCTGGGGCGTGGGCGGCATCGAGGCCGAGGCGGCCATGCTCGGCCAGCCGGTGTCCATGCTGATCCCGCGCGTGGTCGGCTTCAAGCTCAACGGCGACCTGCCCGAGGGTGCGACGGCCACCGACCTCGTCCTGACGATCACCGAGATGCTGCGCGAGCACGGTGTGGTCGGCAAGTTCGTCGAGTTCTACGGACCCGGTGTCTCGGCGCTGCCGCTGGCCAACCGCGCCACGATCGGCAACATGAGCCCGGAGTTCGGCTCCACGATCGCGGTCTTCCCGATCGACGAGGAGACCACGAAGTACCTGAAGCTCACCGGCCGCGACGACGAGCAGATCGCCCTGGTCGAGTCCTACGCCAAGGAGCAGGGCCTCTGGCACGACCCCGACGCGGAGCCGCGCTTCTCCGAGCGGCTCGAGCTCGACCTCGCCGAGGTGGTGCCGTCGCTGGCCGGACCGAAGCGACCGCAGGACCGGGTCTCGCTGTCCGACGCCAAGGAGGCGTTCCGCTCCTCGCTCGCCGACTACGTCGACGAAGGCGACGCCCAGGAGATGACGGAGGGTGGCTCGGACAAGGAGGGCGTGCCCGCGCAGGAGAAGCCCGACGAGGCGCAGCACTCCAAGGTCGACGAGCAGTCCGACGAGTCGTTCCCCTCGAGCGACGCCCCCTCCCACTCCGAGGGCGGCAACGGCGACGGAGCCCCGGACAACTGGCGCAACCACCCTGCCGGCAGCGGCTCAGGGCGTCCGTCCAACAAGGCGAAGGTCACGCTCGACGACGGCACCGAGTTCGAGCTCGACCACGGTGCCGTGGCGATCGCGGCGATCACGTCGTGCACGAACACGTCCAACCCGTCGGTGATGATCGGCGCGGCTCTGCTCGCCAAGAACGCCGTCGAGAAGGGGCTGACCACCAAGCCCTGGGTGAAGACCACGCTGGCTCCCGGCTCGAAGGTCGTCTCCGACTACTACGAGCGCGCCGAGCTGACGCCGTACCTCGACAAGCTCGGCTTCAACCTCGTCGGCTACGGCTGCACGACGTGCATCGGCAACTCCGGCCCGCTCATCCCGGAGGTCAGCGACGCGGTCAACGCGAACGACCTCGCCGTCGTCTCGGTGCTCTCGGGCAACCGCAACTTCGAGGGCCGGATCAACCCGGACGTGAAGATGAACTACCTCGCGTCCCCGCCGCTGGTGGTGGCCTACGCGCTGGCCGGCTCGATGGACGTCGACCTCTACCACGACCCGCTGGGCCAGGACGAGGACGGCAACGACGTCTTCATGAAGGACATCTGGCCCACCGCCGCGGAGGTCGAGGAGGTCATCGCGAGCGCGATCACCTCGGACATGTTCACCAACGACTACTCCGACGTGTTCGCGGGCGACGAGCAGTGGAAGTCCCTCGAGACGCCGGAGGGCGACACGTTCGCGTGGGACGAGGACTCCACCTACGTCCGCAAGCCTCCGTACTTCGACGGCATGGCCGACGAGCCGGCGCCGGTCGAGGACATCGAGGGCGCCCGGGTGCTGCTCAAGCTGGGTGACTCGGTGACCACCGACCACATCAGCCCGGCCGGCGCGATCAAGAAGGACAGCCCGGCGGGCAAGTACCTCGCCGACCACGGCGTCGGCCAGCGCGACTTCAACTCCTACGGCTCGCGTCGCGGCAACCACGAGGTGATGATCCGCGGCACCTTCGCGAACATCCGCCTGCGCAACCAGCTCGCCCCGGGCACCGAGGGTGGCTTCACCCGCGACCTGTCCGGACCTGGCGGGAGCGACGGGGACGTGACCACCGTCTTCGAGGCCTCGGAGAAGTACCTCGAGGCCGGCACTCCGCTGGTCGTGCTCGCGGGCAAGGAGTACGGCTCGGGTTCCTCACGTGACTGGGCGGCCAAGGGCACCGCGCTCCTGGGCGTGAAGGCCGTGATCGCCGAGTCCTACGAGCGGATCCACCGCTCCAACCTGATCGGGATGGGCGTGCTGCCGCTGCAGTACCCCGAGGGTGAGAGTGCCGAGTCGCTCGGCCTGACCGGCGAGGAGGAGTTCTCCTTCACCGGCGTCACCGAGCTCAACGACGGCACCATCCCGAAGACCGTCAAGGTCAAGGCGGGGGACGCCGAGTTCGACGCGAAGGTCCGCATCGACACCCCGGGCGAGGCGAGCTACTACCGCCACGGCGGGATCATGCACTACGTGCTGAGGAACTTGCGAGGCAGCTCGGACTGAGCCAGCGAGCGTCTCGAGATCAAGGAACGGCTGACGCTTCTCGGTCGGCCGGCGGGAAGGGGAGCAGCACCGTCACGGTGGTGCCCTCTCCCGGGCGCGACACGACGGACACGGTGCCGCCGTGCTGCACCACCAGTGCGTGCACGATGCTCAGGCCCAGGCCGGAACCCTGGATCGCCTGCTCGTTCGCTGCCGAGGCACGGAAGAACCGGGTGAACAGCTGGTCCTGGTCGACCTCGGGAATCCCGATGCCGGTGTCGCCGACCTGGAGCTCGGCGCCATCCGCGGTGGTGCGGACCGTGAGGGTCACCCGGCCCCCGTCGGGGGTGAACTTGATCGCGTTGCTCATCAGGTTCATCACGACGCGTTCCAGGGCTGGTGCGTCCCCGAGGATGACCACGGGTTCCTCGGGCAGCTCCAGACGCACGTCGAGCGCGCGTGCCCGGACCAGGTCCTCGAGCAGCTCGAAGGCCTCGGCCACCACGTCGCGGAGGTCGAGCTCGCCGTGGTCGAGGTCGAGCGGCCCCGTCTCGGCCCGGGAGAGGGTGAGCAGGTCCTCCACCAGGAGGCCGAGCCGTCCGGTGTTGCGCTCGATGCGGCGTACGGCGTCGGCCTGCTCGTCGTTGAGCTCGCCCAGGCTGCCGTCGACCAGGACCTCCGCGTAGCCCGAGATGCTGGTGATCGGGGTGCGCAGCTCGTGGCTGACGTTGGAGACGAGGTCCTGCTTGACGTTGTCGACCTCGACGAGCCGCTGCACCGAGGCGTGCTCGCGCTCGAGCGCGACCGTCAGCGCCTCCTGGGCGCGGACGCGCTCGGTGATGTCCTCCCCGGCCCCGATGTAGCCGAGCACCCCGCCCTCGGGGTCGGTCACCTCGCTCAGCGTCAGTGAGGTCATCCGTCGGGTGCCGTCCTTGCGGACGAACTCCCAGTCGCGCCGGGCACCGCTGCTCACCATCTCGAGCACGACCTCGAGGTAGGCGTTGGGTACGCCCATCTCGCGCGCCTGCCGTGCGGTCTCCTCCTCGGTGTGGAACATCCCGGGGCTCTGGCCGAGGACCTCCTCCTGGGAGTACCCGAGCGCCTGCTCCGCGCCGGCGTTGTAGTGCGTGATCCGTCCGATCGCGTCGGTCGCGATGAAGAGCGTGCCGCTGGCCGAGTCCAGGAGCCGCTGGATGGTGGTCGCCGACCGGGTCGCCTGCGAGGTCATCCGGGAGAGACGCTCCACGTTCAGCGTCAGGGGGACGATCAGGTAGCAGCACGCGGCCATGTAGAGGTACAGCAGCGTGGGCGTGAGGTCCTCGGGCACCACCTCGTTGGGAACCGCCCACGGCCCGTAGCCCTGGAACGTGAACGCGTACGCCGCGACGCACACCACGAAGAGCTGGATGTGTGCCTCCCGCCGGGTGGCCCGCAAGGCCGCCCAGCCCAGGACCGGGAAGACCAGGAAAGCGAGCGAGATGCTCGTGCTGGGCAGGAAGACGACCAGCATCACCGCGGTCAGCAGGAGCCGCTGGACGGTCAGCTCGATGACGACTCCGCTCGCGCGGCGTCGCGAGCGCGGGACGAGCAGCGGCAGCACGGCCAGCTGGGCGGTCAGGGCCGCCAGGAAGGCCATCAGCACCGAGAGCCCGAGGTCGTGCGAGCTGAGGCTGTCGACCACGGCCAGCGCCGCGAACCCGGCGCAGAGCAGCGCCGTCACCGCGGTGCTGAGGTGGTAGCGGACGCTGTCGACCTCGTCGAGGAGGTGGTGGGCGGGCCGCTCCCGGGTGAGCAGGTGCTGGCTGAGCAGGGCCGGGACGGTGACGGCCAGGCTGCCGAGCAGGGCCCGCCACAGTGCGATGTCGTAGCCGAGCATGAGCGCGGGGGTCGTGACGGCCGTCTCCGCGACGACCACCAGCCAGCGCCGCTCCGCACCGGCGACCAGGAACAGGGCGACGGCGAATCCCAGCGCCGGCCACCCGCCGTACGACGTGGGCTGCAACCCGTCCAGCGACAGGGGCACAGCGGTCAGCACGAGCAGGAGCGCGCACGCGCACCACCGTGCCACTGACATGTCTGCTCCTGATCCCGTCACCACCGGACGTCTCCGGCGATGTCCCTCACGCCCATCGTCTCAACTCCGGCCCGGAGTTGGCGAACACCCCGCGCACTGCAAGGCTGGCCAGATGATCGTGGCGCTCAGCATCAGCCCCTCGGGTCAGCCCCTCGACCCGTCCGACTCCGCCCCCGACGGCGGGGTGAGTGCCGCCGTCGCCGAAGCCGTCCGGGCGCTCCGGGCCTCGGGCCTGCCCTGCGAGACCAACGCGATGTTCACCAACGTCGAGGGCGAGTGGGACGAGGTGATGGCTGCGGTCAAGCAGGCTGTCGACGTCGTGGCTGAGCGGTACCCCCGGGTCGGCCTGGTGCTCAAGGCCGACATCAGGCCCGGGTACGACGGCCAGCTGGCCGCGAAGGTCGATCGCGTCGAGGAGCACCTGCGTGACGGGTGAACCTTCGGTCCGCCCGGCGGGCCCGGGAGACGACGTGACGTCGGTGATCGGTGCCGCGTTCGCCGGCGAGGGCGAGCAGGTCGCCCGACTCTGGTCGGACATCGAGGCCGGCGACCTGCTGCGCGCAAGCCTGGTCGCGGGCGACGACGGCGGGGTCGTGGGTCACGTCGGACTCTCGAGCGCGTGGCTGGACGCGCGACGCCGGCTGGTCGAGATCTGGCTGCTCAGCCCACTCTCCGTCGAGCCCGGGCGTCAGAACGAGGGGATCGGCACCAGGCTGGTCGCGGCAGCGGTCCAGGCTGCCCGGGACAGCGGGACCCCGATGCTCGTGCTCGAGGGCGACCCCGGGTTCTACGGATCTCGCGGCTTCTCGCCAGGCGCTTCCTTCGGACTGCTCCCCGCCACCGAGCGCACCCCGCCAGCGGCCTTCCGGGTGACGTGCTTCGACGCGCACGAGGGGTGGATGACCGGACGGATCGTCTACCCGGACGTCTGGTGGCGCCACGACGCCGCCGGGCTGCGCGACCCACTGCTGGCCGAGCTCGAGGAGACACTGCGATGAGATCCGAGACACGCGAGTACCGCACCGGCGACCGCGAGGTGGTGCTCGACATCACCGACGACTGCGCAGCGTTCGTCTCCGGTGAGGACGACGGGCTGCTCCAGCTGTTCGTCCCGCACGCCACCGCGGGGATCGCGGTGCTCGAGACGGGCGCTGGGTCGGACGACGACCTGCTCGCGGCGCTGGGGGACCTCCTCCCGGCCGACGACCGCTGGCGTCACCGCCACGGCTCACGGGGTCACGGTCGCTCCCACGTGATGCCGGCGCTGGTGCCGCCGTACGCCACGATCCCGGTGCTGGGCGGTCGTCTCGCGCTCGGCACCTGGCAGAGCGTCTGCCTCGTCGACCTCAACGTCGACAACCCCGACCGGCAGGTGCGCTTCTCCTTCCTGCCCGGATGATCCTCGGGGTAGATGCCACCACGGTGGCGGTGATCGCCTGCGTGCTGGTGCTGGCGGCCGCGATCCAGGGGCTCGTGGGCCTGGGCCTCGGGCTGGTGGCAGCGCCGATCGTGACGCTGCTGGACCCGTCGCTGATGCCGGAGCTGATGCTCGTGCTGGCTGCGCTCCTGCCGTTCTTCACCCTCATCCACTCGCACTCGGACATCGACTGGCACGGCCTCGGCTGGGTGCTGACCGCCCGTGTCCCGGGCACCGGGTTGGGGGTGCTGCTGCTCGCGTGGTTCTCGGACCGGGCGGTCGGCATCGCCGTGGCGCTGATGGTGCTGCTGGCTGTTGCGCTCACCCTGACCGCCGTCGAGGTGCCGGTGCGGCCGGGCACGTTGGCCGCGGCGGGGCTGCTCTCCGGCGTCTCCGGGACGGCGACCTCCATCGGTGGACCCCCGGTCGCGCTGCTCTACCAGCACCGCTCCCCCGAGCAGATCCGGTCCACGCTGGCGGTGTTGTTCACGATGGGTGCGGCGATGAGCCTCTTCGGGATCTGGCTGGGCGGCGACTTCGAGGAGCAGACACTGCTCCTGGCTTTGCTGCTCACCCCGTGCCTCGCGATCGGCGCCTGGATCGGGGCCTCCCTGCACGGCGTCTTCCCCGACCGGGGGATCAGGTACGCCGTCCTGGGCATCTGCGCCGCCTCCGCGCTGGTGCTCCTCGTCCGCAGCCTGGCCGGGTGACCGCTCGTAGGCTGGGCCCATGACGACGCGTGAGCAGCCCTGGGTCGAGGATGACGAGGCACGGGCCCGGATCGTGGTGCTCTCGCGCAACCCGATCGCCGAGTCCATCGAGCTGATCGCGGAGGTCGTCGGCCGACCGGTGGTGGTCGTGGAGCGCGACGAGGACGGGCTCGGGCTCGAGGAGGTCGTCGGACTGGCCCTCGTCGAGGGAGACGCGGTCGTGCTGTGCGACCACGACGCCCCGGACGCGCCCCAGGTGCTGCGAGCGGCCCTCGCCTCGGAGGCGTCGTACGTCGCGATGATGGCCAGCCGGCGTCGCTCCGAGGGCCTGCTCGCCGAGCTCACGCAGGAAGCCGCCCCGGGGCTGGAGAAGCTGCACGTGCCCGCCGGGCTGAACACCGGGGGCCGGGCGCCCGGCGAGATCGCCCTGTCGGTGGTGGCCGAGATCGTGGCCGAGTCCTACGGGCGTCCCGGCGGCCCGATGCGGACCGCTAGCCCATCCGCCTGAGGCAGAAGCGCCTCACCGGCTCGCTCGTCACGCTCTCCAGCAGCTCGGCGTAGAGCACCTCCGCCTCGTCCGCGCGCCCGGAACGCCAGCGCAGGTCGGCCAGCGCGAACAGGGCGTCACGCCGCGCGAACGAGGGGCCGTGCGCGGCGACGCGATCGAGCTCGTGCTCGATCGCGGCCAGCTCCTCGGGGGAGGTGGCGACCTGGGCGCGTGCCACCAGCAGGGCGACGTGGACGGCGGGCGAGGGCCACCGCTGCTCGAGCGCGACGTAGAGGTCCGCGATCCTGGGCCAGTCGGTGTCCGCGAACGCCGGGGCAACGGTGTGCAGGCCGGAGATCGCGGACTCCAGCGCGAACCTCCCGTCCCCGCCGGCGGCGTACGTCGCGTCGGCGAGGCCGGCCCGCACCAGGTGCTGGTCCCACCGCGACCGGTCCATCTCGTCCAGGGTGAGGGCGACCCCCTGCTCGTCGACCCGGCCGGGCCTCCGTGCCAGGCCGAGCCGGATGACCGCACGCAGGCCGTGGACCTCGGTCTCCTCCGGGAAGGTCGCCACCAGCGCGTCGGCGATCGACAGCGCCTGCCCACCGCTGTCCGCGAGGGCGTCGGGCGGGTCGAACCCGACCCGGTGGGCGACCGTGAACATGCCGGCCACGCAGTCGAGGACCACCGGCAACCGGGCTGCCCGCTCCGCGGCCGTCGGCACGCGGAACTCGCCCCGGGCCGCGGCGAGCGCCTTCTTGGCACGCGTCAGCCGTGCGGCGGCAGTCGCGGTGTCGATGCCCAGGTGCGTGGCGATCTGCGCGACGCTCAGCCCGCACACCACGCGCAGGGCGAGGACCATCGACGAGCCCGGGCCCAGGGCGTCGTCGCAGGCGACGAACAGCAGGGCGAGCCGGTCGTCGAGCCCGTGGGGCAGGTCGTCCAGGTGGTCTGGGTCCATGGCAGCCATCGCCTCGTCCGGCGCCAGCTCGGGCATCCGACGTGTGAAGACGTCCCGGCGGCGGTGGTCGTCGATCCAGGCGCGCTTGGCGACGCTGACGCACCACGCCGCGAGGTCGTCCACGTCGTGGTGCGTCAAGGCCCGGGAGACCGCCTCGGCGGCGTACTCCTCGGCGTCGTCGAGGCTGCCGGTCCACGCGGCCAGGGCGCGCACGATGCGCGGCCAGGCCGCCTGGAACTCCTCGCTGGTCGGCGCCACCCCCACATCGTGGCAGCGGGCGCCCACAGGTCCGGCCGGTGGCTCAGCCGATCGGGAAGACCTTGCGCCACTCGACGGTGCCGCCGCTCGGGACGAGGGCCGCGACCGTGCGAGCCATCGGCTCGTCGTCGACCTCGACGGCGTAGTAGCCGGTGATCAGCTCGCTGGAGTCGGTGTAGGGACTGTCGGTGTAGACGGCGTCCTCGACGGCCCGGTCTCCGGCGCCCCGGGTGACGATGCCGCCGTACGACGCGTTCTGCAGCGCGTTGGCGCCGACGATGCGGGCGCCGAGCGCGGCGACGGCGGCCTGGAACTCCGCGTGCTCACGGAAGGTGTCCTCGTGCGAGTCGGTGGAGGGAGTCGTGCCCGGCAGGTAGTTGTCGGAGTCCCAGTCCTTCTCGCGAATCAGGTAGATGTAGGTGTCGGTCATGTCCGGTCCTTCCAGTGGCCCTCTGCGGGCTTTGGCGACTCTCGCCACACCACTGTGACGAAGTCGGCCGTGAGGAATCGACAGACGAGCGGGAAAACTTCTGCTCAGACGGCGAGCAGCTGCGCGACGAGCGCGTCCATCGAGAGACGGCTGCTCTCCTGACCCGCCGGGACGAGCTCGTAGGTCGAGGCGACGAACGCCTGGATCGCACGCGACCCGGTCTGGAGCATGGCCTGGCCGGTGGGCGAGCAGAGCTCGACGATGACGACGGCCTCGCCGGTCCCGCTGAGGCAGGGCCACACCTGCACGTCACCGTCGCCCGTCGGGTCGTAGAGGCCCTCGGCCAGCAGCTCCCGCGCGAAGGTCCAGGTGACGCGGCCCGACTTTGCCGCGAGGTGCATCGTGATCGCGTACGGGTCGGCCACGTCGAAGACCAGCTCGCCCTCGAGCAGATCGGTGAGGGCCTCGCCCGAGACGAACGGAACCGTGATGCTCACGGTGGTGGTTGTCGTTGAAGTCTTCTGCTTGTGCTCCATCGAAGTTTCCTCGGATGACGTGGCCCGCGGCCGTGGGGTGGTGCTTCTTGTGGAGGAGACGGCCCCCCGGCCACTCCATGACGCGGAACAGCACTGGTCTAGTTGCGGGGCCCAACTGGTCTACTCTCGGGAATAGTTCGAACACCTGTTCGATCACCGGGTACGCTGGATCCATGTCGACCACGCACCCCCGCCGACGGACCTCCTCGGTCCCGGACCGTCCTTCCGGCCGACCGGTCAGCCCGCCGGGGTGGCCGGCTGCCGTGCGACCGCCGGGCGCGCCGGACTGGGAGACGACGGCAGTGGCGTGGTTGCTCGACCTGTGCCCGCCGGAGTACCGCTCCTACCCCACGCTGCGGCGGCACGCGGTCGTCCTGGCCCGGTTCGCGGTGCTGCACGTCGAGGCCTGCCAGTCGGCCGTCAACCAGGGGCTGAGCGAGGCGCGCGGTGACCTGCGCGAGGTGGCCGAGGGCGCGGTGGTCGAGGCGGCGGTCGAGACGTGGCAACGCGAGTCCGCGCGGCTGCTCGGCGTGCGCCGCGCCGTCGGCCTGGTGGAGGAGGCCCTCCGTGGGCGCCGGTTCGTCGCCCGGCTGTAGGCCCCTTTCCCCTGGCCGTGCGCAGCGCCCCACTACGGTGGCCGGATGCCCCGGATCGCCGTCGTCCTGCTCATCGACTCCCGCGGCCACGTCCTGCTCCAGCACCGTGACGAGCACGCACCCCGCGCCGCGAACCAGTGGGGGATGGTCGGTGGCCACGTGGAGGACGGCGAGGACTTCGACACGGCCGTGCACCGGGAGATCCGGGAGGAGACCGGCATCGAGACGGCCCCCGGTGACCTGGTGCTGTGGCAGGAGACCGAGTTCAGCTACTCCGACGGCCACCGCAGCGCCTACCGGGTGTACGCCGGACTGGTGGACCTGACCGACGACGACATCGTGCTGGGGGAGGGGCGGGCGATCGTCTTCGTCGACCCGGAGCGGGCGCGAGGTCTCGACCTGGCGGAGTCCCTGGCCCATTTCCTGCCGCTGTTCCTCGCCTCCGACCTCTACCGACAGCTGCTCGACGAAGGGAACCGCCCATGACCACCGACCATCGGCTGCGCCGCGTCGAGGTGCCCGCGATGGGTGCCGAGGACGTCGTCCTCGACTCCGCGGGGAACGCCTGGACGGGCACCGAGGACGGCAGCGTCTTCCGCGTCTCGCCCGACGGATCGGTGCACCGGGTCGGCAACACCGGTGGCCGTCCGCTGGGGATCGAGCTCTACGGGGAAGGTCGGCTGCTGATCGCCGACGCCCGCCAGGGCCTGCTGGTCATGAGCACCACCACCGGGGTGGTCACCCGGCTGCTCACCGAGGTGGACGGCACGCGGATGGTGTTCTGCAACAACGCCGCGGTCGCCGCGAACGGCGACATCTGGTTCTCCGACTCCAGCACCGTCCACCCGATCGAGCGATGGAAGGCCGACCTGGTCGAGAACACCGAGACGGGCAGGCTGCTCTGCCGCCGTGCGCACGGCACGCTCGAGGTGCACCTCGACGGGCTCGCCTTCGCCAACGGGGTCGCCCTGGCCGCCGACGAGTCCTTCGTGTGCGTGGCCGAGACGGGACGCCGGACCGTCGTACGACGGTGGCTGTCGGGGGAGAAGGCCGGTGCGACCGACCTGCTCGCGAGTGACCTGCCCGGCTACCCCGACAACATCTCGCGCGGCAGCGACGGACTGATCTGGGTCACGATCGCCTCGCCCGTCGACCCGGTCCTGGAGAACCTGCGCACGAAGGCGCCGCTGCTCGTGCGCCGGGCCGCCACCCGGCTCCCCGGACCCCTCCAGCCCAAGCCCAAGCGGAGCGTGCGGGTGCAGGCCTTCGACGACGACGGGCGGCTGGTGCACGACCTCGAGGTGGACAGCACGGAGTACCACCTGGTCACCGGGGTACGTGAGCACCACGGCGAGGTGTGGCTGGGCAGCCTGCACGAGCCCGCGCTGGCGGTCCTCACCCTCACGACCAGCGGCGTCTAGACTTCTACCGCCCTCTCGACACCTACCAACCAGGGAGCACGCACCAGATGGGTCACCTCGAGCACATCACAGGTCCGCAGGACCTGCGCGGGCTCGACGACCGCCAGCTCACCGAGCTGGCCTCCGAGATCCGTGACGAGCTGATCCGCACCTGCGCCCCGCGCGGCGGGCACCTCGGGCCCAACCTGGGCGTCGTCGAGCTGACGATGGCGATCCACCGGGTCTTCGACTCGCCACGCGACCGCGTCGTCTTCGACACCGGTCACCAGGCCTACGTGCACAAGATGCTCACCGGTCGCGCCACGGCCTTCGACACGCTGCGCACCGAGGGCGGGCTGTCCGGCTATCCCAGCCAGGCCGAGTCCGACCACGACGTGGTCGAGAACTCGCACGCCTCGACCTCGTTGTCCTACGCCGACGGCCTGGCCAAGGCCTACTCGATCCGCGGCGAGGACCGCCACGTCGTCGCCGTGATCGGCGACGGTGCGCTCACCGGTGGGATGGCCTGGGAGGCGCTGAACAACATCGCCGAGGCCAGCTCGAACGGGCAGGGTGACAGACGCCTCGTCATGGTCGTCAACGACAACGGTCGCTCCTACATGCCGACCGTCGGCGGGCTCGCCAACCACCTCACCTCGCTGCGCACCAGCCCGCGCTACGAGCAGATCCTCGACCAGGTCAAGCGTCGCCTCAACGGCGTGCGCGGAGTCGGCCCCGCGGTCTACGACGCCCTGCACGCCATGAAGAAGGGGATGAAGGACGCCCTCGCACCCCAGGGCCTCTTCGAGGACCTCGGCCTGAAGTACGTCGGGCCGGTGGACGGCCACGACCGTCCTGCCGTCGAGCACGCACTCGCCCAGGCCAAGAAGTTCGGCGGTCCGGTGATCGTGCACGTGATGACCCACAAGGGCTTCGGCTACGACCCGGCCGAGCGGCACGAGGCCGACCAGTTCCACCAGATCGGGCCGTTCGACGTCGAGACGGGGATCGGCACCCCCAAGGGGCGGATCTGGACCGACTTCTTCTCCGAGGAGATCGTGGCCCTCGGGGCGGAGCGCAAGGACCTGGTGGCGATCACCGCTGCGATGCTCTACCCGGTGGGCCTGGACCGGTTCGCCGCGGCGTACCCCGAGCGCACCTTCGACGTCGGCATCGCCGAGCAGCACGCCGTCACCAGCGCGGCCGGCCTTGCACTCGGCGGGCTGCACCCCGTCGTCGCGATCTACGCCACGTTCCTGAACCGGGCGTTCGACCAGGTGCTCATGGACGTGGCGCTGCACCGCTGTGGCGTCACCCTCGTGCTCGACCGCGCGGGGGTCACGGGCGACGACGGTGCCAGCCACAACGGCATGTGGGACATGTCGATCCTCCAGGTGGTCCCGGGACTGCGGCTCTGCGCTCCGCGCGACGGGGCGCGCGTGCGTGAGCTGCTGCGCGAGTGCGTGGCGGTCGACGACGCGCCCACGGTGCTGCGGCTGCCCAAGGGGCCGCCCCCCGACGACCTCGAGGCCGTGGACCGGGTCGGCTCGATGGACCTGCTGGTCCGCGACGGCGCCAAGGACGTGCTGATCGTCGGGATCGGGTCGATGGCCGCCGTCTCCGTCGACGTCGCCGCCCGGCTCGCCGACCAGGGGATCGGCGTGACCGTGGTCGACCCGCGCTGGGTCAAGCCGTGGGATCCGGCGATTGTGCAGCTGGCCCGTGACCATCGGCAGGTCGTCTGCGTTGAAGACAACGGCAGGGTGGGCGGATGCGGTTCGACCTTGCTGCAGCTGCTCAACGACGAGCAGGTGGACACTCCTTACCGCCAGTACGGCATCCCGCAGGAGTTCCTCGACCATGCCAAGCGCGACGCGATCCTGGAGCGGGTGGGCCTCACGGCCCAGGCGCTGGCGCGCGGCATCGTGGAAGACGTCACCGGACTCGGCGACGACGCCGGACAGCCGCCGCTCCAGACGCCGGCCGACCGTGGCGTGGGGGACTGACCGAGCCCGACGTGTGGCCACCTCGGTGGCTGCCCTGGGGCTGCTGTGCGGCGGCCTCGCCGCGTGCAACGACGACGAGCCGGACCACAGCCTCCTCGGCAAGAGCGGTGGGGACCAGGTCACGGCTGTCCAGGCCAGGGCCCAGGAGCAGCGCATCCTCGACCAGCGCGTCCAGGCGGTCCGCAAGCGCGACCTCGCGTTGTTCCTCCGACGGGTGGACCACTCCGACCAGCAGCTGATGGCGCGGCAGCGCCGCTACTACCGCAACCTGGTCCAGCTGCCGCTGGCGCAGCTGCGCTACCGGGTCACCGACCGCCAGTGGGAGGGTCTCGCGGTGCCGGACCGCTGGGGCTCCCAGGTGCACATCCCACGGATCAGGCTCGTCACCCAGCTCGCGTCGTTCGACGCCGTCCCGGTCACCCGGACCGTGGGGTTCGTGTTCTCCTTCAAGGACGGACGCGGCACGATCGTCTCCGACCGCACGGCCACGGGCAAGGCGCTCTTCGAGGGCGCCCAGGCGCCGTGGGACCTGACCGCGATCACCGTGCGCCGGGCTCCGGGGGTCCTGGGCGTCTTCGACCGCCGCACCCGGGGCTCGTCGGCGCAGGTGATGGAGGCGGTGCGCACCGGCATCACGCAGCTCGACAGTGCGCTGCCCTTCAGCTGGTCCGACCACGTCGTCGTCTACAACATCCAGAACGCCGGCGTCCTGGCGTCCTTCACCGACGTCCCCGGCGGCAGCCTGGACCACCTCGGGGCCCTGACCTTCCCGACGTACGCCGGTGCCGAAGGGGGCCAGGTCGCCTCGACGAGGATGCTCCTGCTGCCCAGCTCGATCAGCGCAGGGCAGGTGTTCCTCGGCCGGATCACGCGTCACGAGCTGAGTCACGTCGCGATCGGCCCGCGCGACGACGGCGCCCCGGCGTGGGTCTCGGAGGGTGTGGCCGAGTACCTCGGGGCTCGCGAGATCCCGGTGCGATCGCGGATCATCCCCACGTCCGCGCTCGGCCGTGCCGGTGAGGACGTGGGCGGCATGCCCGTCTCGCGGACGTTCAACAACAGCGACCAGGAGTGGCACTACGCATTGAGCTGGATGGCCTGCGACTACATCGTCTCCACCTACGGCGAGTCCCGGATCTGGGAGCTCGTGGACGCCATGCACAACGGCGGTGAAGGGACCGCCGACCAGGACCAGGACCGGGTGCTCGAGCAGGTCCTCGGCTACGACGGCCACGAGCTCGCTCGCCGGGCGGCCGCCCGGATCAGGAGCATCTACGGCTGAGCTCCCCGTGCGCGGGGCGCCGGGTCGACGTGCTTCAACGCCTCCCGCTGCGAGAGCCCGGAGAGCCCCTCGCGGTGGCCGTCCACGAAGCGCCAGCACCCAGGCCGGGTCGGTGCGGGCGTGGTCGCGCAGGGCCCAGCCGATCGCCTTGCGCACGAAGAACTCCCGGCCGTACGGCGAGATGGCGGGCGCCGTCCTGGTCGAGCCGTCCAGGTTGGCCAGGATGGTGGCACCGAGCAGGTCCTGGTCGCACCGCTCGCGGGTGCCCACCTGGCAGATCACGGCCGTGCGCCGCACCCAGAGGTCGTCGGCCTCGGCCCAGGCCCGCATCACGGGCACCACCTCTCCTGGGTGCAGGAGCACCAGCTCGCGCACGAGGTGGGTGGCGGTCTCGTCGACCACGTCCCACCAGGCTCCTGTGCGCACGAGGTGCTCGTAGAGGTCGAGCGTCGCGACCTGGCGGTGCTCGCGGTAGCGGCGGTGACGAGCCAGGGCCAGGGCGGCGTACCGCTCCTCGCGGTAGCCGGCCTCGTCCCACAGCGCGAGGACGGTGGCGTGCCAGGTCGCCTCGTCGTGCAGGGTCGCGCCGTCCAGGATCGGCCTGAGCACCCTGCGCAGCCGTGGTGCGGGCAGGCCCCGGTAGGGCATCGCGGACTTCATGTAGGACTGCATCGGTCCGGCGAGCTCGGGATCACCCTCGGCGCGCAACGTCTCGCGGACGCGGCTGACCAGGGCGGAATCGACTGCCGGCACGGCTCGATTCTGCCGCGTCTGCAGAGGGTGCGGCGTCTCGCCACGGAGGCCGGCCCGGTTGTAGCGTGCCCGACATGGACGTCTTGCGCACAAAGTCGGTCGAGCACTCGATGAGCGACACCCAGGACGAGGGGTTCAAGCTCAAGCGCAGCCTCACCGCGCTCGACCTCACCGTCTTCGGTATCGGCGTGATCATCGGCGCCGGCATCTTCACCCTCACGGGAGCGGCCGCGGCCGACTACGCGGGTCCGGCGGTGGTCTTCTCGTTCGTGATCGCTGCCATCTGCTGTGGTCTGGCCGCGCTCTGCTACGCGGAGTTCGCCTCGACCGTGCCGGTCAGCGGATCGGCGTACACCTTCAGCTACGCGACGCTCGGCGAGCTCGTCGCGTGGATCATCGGCTGGGACCTGATCCTCGAGCTGATGCTCGGAGCCTCGGTCGTGGCGCAGGGGTGGAGCCAGTACTTCGTCACCTTCCTGGATGCCATCGGACTGGGCTGGCCGGACGGTCTCGGGCCCGCCTCGGAGAGCGCCGGCTGGGGACACTTCAACCTGGCCGCCTTCATCCTCGTCGCCCTGCTCACCACGCTGATCGCGATCGGGATCAAGGAGTCGCTGCGGGTCAACCTGGTGCTCGTCGGGATCAAGCTGTTCGTCGTCCTGTTCGTGATCATCGCCGGGCTGTTCTACATCACCCCCGCCAACTACACGCCGTTCATCCCGCCAGCGGCGGACCCGGTGAACGCCAGCGGCCTCGCCCAGCCCCTCTTCCAGTGGATCTTCGGCTTCCAGGCCCAGACCTACGGCGTCCTCGGGATCGTCTCCGCGGCCTCCGTGGTGTTCTTCGCCTACATCGGCTTCGACGTCGTCGCGACCACCGCCGAGGAGGCCAAGAACCCGCAGAAGGACCTGCCCCGCGGCATCATCGGGTCCCTGATCATCTGCACCTTCCTCTACGTGGCCGTCGCCCTGGTGATCACCGGGATGGTCAACTACAAGGACATCGACCCGAACGCGGCGCTTGCCACGGCGTTCCAGGACGTCGGCAAGTCCGGATTCGCCACGCTGATCGCGGCCGGTGCGGTCGCCGGCCTCACGACCGTGGTGATGACCCTGATGATCGGCGCCGTCCGGGTGCTGTTCGCGATGAGCCGCGACGGCCTCCTCCCGCGGCCCTTCGCGCACGTGAACCCGAAGACCGGCACCCCGGTGATGATCACCCTCACGATCGGCACCCTGGTCGCCATCGTGGCCTCGCTGACCCCGATCGGGAAGCTCGAGGAGATGGTCAACATCGGCACGCTGACCGCGTTCGGGCTGGTCTCGCTGGCCGTGCCGATCCTGCGCAAGCGGCGGCCGGACCTCGAGCGCTCCTTCAAGGTGCCGTTCAACCCGGTCCTGCCGATCTTCGCGGCCGTGGTCTGTCTCTACCTCGCGCTGAACCTGAGCATCGAGACCTGGCTGCGCTTCGTCATCTGGATGATCCTCGGGTTCGCGATCTACTTCCTCTACGGCTACGGGCACAGCCGGGTCGGCCGCGGCGAGGGCGTGCCCGCCGAGGACTACTCGGTGAAGGCCACCGAGGACTGAGCCCGGATCCGGTCGAGGGTCTGAAACGGCGTCGGCCACGGCCGCACTACTGTGGTGACACAGCCCGTTCGTCATCCGCCCGCCAGCTGGAGGAGCCCTCGTGACCGAGGCACGGTTCGTGCACATCGTCGACGACGTCCCCGAGCTGGACGGACGTGCGGACGGTCCGGTCCTGGTGACGGCCCTCGAAGGCTTCCTCGACGCCGGCAACGCAGCCGGGCTCGCGGTCGCGCACCTGACCTCCGACGGCGCCGGGCGCGTGGTCGCCAGCTTCGAGGTCGACGAGTTCTACGACTACCGGGCGCGTCGACCTCCGCTGATGTTCGTGGAGGACCACTACAGCGACTACGAGGCCCCGCGGCTCGTCGTACGCCTGATGGAGGACCTGCTCGGCTCGCCGTACCTGCTGATGACCGGGCCGGAGCCCGACATCCGCTGGGAGGCGTTCGCCAAGGCGGTCCGGGTGGTGGTCGAGCACTTCGACGTCCGGCTGACCGTGGCCCTGGGGTCGGTGCCGATGGCGGTGCCGCACACGCGACCCGTCCAGCTGACCAACCACGCGACGTCGCACCGCCTGCTGGTGCAGGAGAACGTGTGGAAGGGCGAGATCCGGGTGCCGGCCAGCGCCGTCTCGCTCGTCGAGCTCCGGCTGGGGGAGTGGGGCCACGACGCCATGGGCTTCGTCGCGCACATCCCGCACTACGTGGCGCAGTTCGACTACCCGCAGGCGTCGGCCGCCCTCCTCGAGGGTCTCGAGGACGTCACCGGGCTGCAGTGGGACCAGACGGCGCTCAAGGACGCCGGTGAGGCCCGCCAGGTGGAGATCGCCACCCAGATCGCCGACTCCGACGACGTGCGCGAGGTGGTGAGCGGGCTCGAGCAGCAGTACGACGCGTTCCACACCCAGTCGGCCAACCTGCTGGCCGAGGACGAGCCGCTGCCCAGTGGTGAGGAGATCGGGGCGCAGTTCGAGCAGTTCCTGGCCCGCCTCGAAGACCCTGAGGGCGAGTAGCACTCGTGCCGTCGTCCGTCGCTGAGCTCGTCGAGCTGCTCGACCTCGAGATGATCGAGGACAACCTGTTCCGCGGTCGCCAGCCCGACACCCGGATGCAGCGCGTCTTCGGGGGCCAGGTGCTCGCCCAGTCGTTGGTCGCCGCGGTGCGGACCGTCCCCGAGAGCTACGCGTGCCACTCGCTGCACTCCTACTTCCTGCGGCCCGGCGACACCAAGGTGCCGATCATCTACGACGTGGACACGATCCGGGACGGGCGGTCCTTCGCCACCCGCCGGGTCGCGGCCCGTCAGCACGGGCGCCCGATCTTCTTCCTGACGGCCAACTTCCAGATCCCCGAGCAGGGCCTCGAGCACCAGGACCCGATGCCGGACGTGCCCTCGCCCGAGGACTGCCGGCCGGCGATGGACCGGGGCTCCGAGGAGGCCAACAACGAGTGGCTGCGCGAGTGGTCGGCGCTCGACGTACGACCCATCGCGGACTCACGCGACGGCGGCACCTTGGACTCCCGTCACCACCCGGCACGCTCGCAGTGGTGGATCCGCGCCAGTGGCGAGCTCCCGGACGACCCGGTGACGCAGCTGGCCGCGTTCACCTACGCCTCCGACATGACCCTGCTGGTGGCCGCGCTCGTGCCGCACGGGTTGTTCATCCAGTCCCCGGGCATGCAGGCGGCCTCGTTGGACCACGCGATGTGGTTCCACCGGCCGTTCCGCGCCGACGAGTGGTGGCTCTACGACCAGGCCTCGCCGTCCGCCTCCGGCGGTCGCGGGCTCGCGCTCGCCCGGGTGTTCTCGCAGGACGGGCAGCTCGTGGCGACGGTGGCCCAGGAGGGCCTGATCCGCCTCCATCCAGAAGCTCCTTAGCCTGGTTTTTGGACAGACGGGTCGCGACACGCCGTGACTTCCGTTACTTTTGTCGACTATTGCGACTCAAGTGATGGATGTGATCAGTCGTGGCGTCTCGGTTCGTGGCCCTTTCGGTCTCCGCGCTCGCGCTCGGCTGCGTCGTCGTGACGGCGGCGACGCCGCCCGCGACGGCCCGCTCGGACGGTGGTCACGGCTTTGGCCGGATGGGGCCGGCGAACGCCCGGACCGTCGCCGTGAGCCCGTCCTCGGGACCCGACTTCGAGATGCCGTTCCTGTGTGGGCAGAGCTGGACCGGCACGACGCGGTCCTCGCACTCGCCGAGTGCCTACACGATCGACTGGAACACCCCGAACGACCTGGGCAAGCCCGCGCTGTCGAGCGCGCCGGGGATCGTGACGCGCGCTGTCACGCTCACCGGCAGCTACGGGCGCTACGTGGTCGTCGACCACGGGCGGGGCTACACGACGCTGTACGCCCACCTGAACAAGATCGTCGCCACGGTGGGCCAGGTCGTCGACCAGGGTGACCTGCTCGGGTACGTCGGCGGGAGCGGCAACGTCACCGGCCCGCACCTGCACCACGAGGAGCGCCTGAACGGCGGCTACTTCCACCCCTACCTGCACCGCGCCCTGTTCCCGTTCGGGTCCACCCGGCGCTCGGCCAACTGCAACGACCGGCCGATGGCCGGTGACTGGGACGGCGACGGGAAGGCCGATGTCGGCGTCTACCGGAACACGCCCACGGTGGGGATCATGTACTTCAAGATGGCCACCAGGGCCGTCTCCCGGACCTTCGGCCGTCCCGGGTACGTGCCGTTCGCCGGCGACTGGGACGGCAACGGCAGCACGCAGCTCGGGGTGAAACGACTCGGCAGCTCGACGTGGGCGCTGCGCAACGCGTCGGGCAGGGCGGTCTACGTCTCCGGGCTGGGCTCCGCGGCGGACATCCCGGTCGCCGGTGACTGGGACGGGAACAGGCGCAGCGAGCTGGGCTGGTACCGGTCCTCGACGCACACCTTCTACGAGCGGTCGGCGGGCGGCACGCTCACCGCGGTCCGGTGGGGGGCGACGGGCGACCAGCCCGTGACGGGGGACTGGAACGGCGACCGGCGCACCGACGTCGGGGTGTTCGACCCGTCGACGCGGACGTGGACCCTCAGGGTCCCGTCGGGAGGCAGCTACGTCACCAAGCGCCTGCTCTTCGGCTCGGTCGGCGACATGCCGGTCGCCGGCGACTGGAACGGTGACCGGGTCACCGACCTGGGGGTGTGGCGCCCCTCGACCGGGCGCTTCTACCTGCGCACCGTGACGAAGGCCGGCCGGGTGACCACGAGCTATCGCGACTACGGCGCCCGACGCGGCTGAGGCTCAGCCGCGTCGCGCGCGGCCGACGAGGTGCGGGGCGCCACTTCCGGGGTCGGTGAGCGAGAAGTCGAGTCCGTCATCGACGACGCGTGACCCGAACGCCACCTTCCCGGGCAGGAAGACCGGCTTCTTGAACTCGACCTCGACGGTCGCGTGGTCCGGCAGCCGGTTGGCGAACGCGGCCACGCTACGGGCCTTGGTCCACATGCCGTGCGCGATCTGTCGCTTGAAGCCGAAGGCCTTCGCGCTCAGCGGGTAGAGGTGGATCGGGTTGTGGTCGCCGGAGACGGCGGCGTACTCCCGACCGAGGTTGCCCGGCAGCTTCCAGACGATGCCGGTGCCGGCGATCACGTCGTACGGCGCACCCTCGGGCTTCGCGGAGTCGTCCTTCCGGCCGACACGCAGGTAGACCGAGGTGG
The DNA here is from genome assembly GCA_963797525.1 of uncultured Actinomycetota bacterium. Classification (GTDB taxonomy): domain Bacteria; phylum Actinomycetota; class Actinomycetes; order Propionibacteriales; family Nocardioidaceae; genus Marmoricola. The sequence continues at coordinate 544,511 of CAWCPT010000014.1, read as the reverse complement.
ACTCCCACACGGTCTCTCCGGCGGAGGTCACCGTGGTGACCAGGTCGAAGACCTTGCCCTTGGGGTGGGGACGGAGGTTGACGGCGCTCGCGGAGACGTCGAGCGTCTCCTGCGCAGAGACGGGTCGGTGCTGCGTGATCGAGTTGCCCACGTGCACCGTGCCGATCGCCGGGAACGGGAACGAGCCGTCGGTCATGATTCCCATGTGCAGCGGGAACGCCAGCATGTGCGGGTAGGTGAACGGCACCGTCTGGCGGGGCTCGAAGCCGCACACCTCGGCGTACGCCGCCACGTGGACGGGGTCGATCGCCACGTCCTTGCGGTGCAGCGTGAGGTCCGGCAGCTCGCCGCCCTTCTTCGCGACCCCGGGGATCAGGTTGACCACGGGCAGCACGGGCAGGGCTGCCTTGAGCATCGTCGGCAGCGCGCTCGGCTGCCCCTCGACAGTGCGCTGCGTCGATTTCTGGGCCATGCTCAGGCGCCCAGCATCATCTGGCCGCAGACGCGGACCACGTTGCCGTTGACGGCGGTGGAGCCGGGGGAGAGGTACCACGCGATCGCCTCGGCCACGTCGACCGGCAGGCCGCCCTGGCTCATGGCGTTCATCCGCTGGCCGACCTCGCGGGTCGCGAACGGCACGGCGGCAGTCATCTGGGTGATGATGAAGCCGGGTGCGACGGCGTTGATCGTGATGCCGTCCTCCAGCTCACCGGACAGCGTGTCGACCAGCCCGATCACGCCGGCCTTGGACGCGGCGTAGTTCGTCTGTCCCACGTTGCCGGCGATGCCGGCGATCGACGAGACGCCGACGATCCGGCCGTTGTCCTCGATCAGGCCCTGGTCGAGGAGCTCGCGGGTGATCCGCTCCGGAGCGGTCAGGTTGACCGCGATCACCGAGCTCCACCGGTCCTCGGCCATGTTGGCCAGCTTCTTGTCGCGGGTGATGCCGGCGTTGTGCACCACCGCGTGGACCTGGCCGAACTTCGTCTTGACGTGCTGCGCGATCCGCTGCGGCGCGTCCTTGCCGGTGATGTCGAGCGTGAGGTGGTCGCCGTCGAGCTCCTTCATCAGCACCTGCAGCTCGCTGGCGGCCTGCGGCACGTCGATGCCGAGCACGGTCGCGCCGTCGCGGTGCAGCACCCGGGCGATCTGCTCGCCGATGCCGCGCGAGGCGCCGGTGACGATGGCGACCTTGCCGGTGAGCGGCTTGGCCGGGTCCGCAACCGGGGCGGCCTCGGTGGTCCCGGTCGCGCCGAGGCGGGCGACCTGTCCCGAGACGTAGGCGCTCTTGGGGCTCAGGAAGAAGGAGAGGGTGGACTCCAGGGTGCTCTCGGCGCCGGGCGCGACGTACACCAGGTTGACGGTGCTGCCCTTGCCGATCTCCTTGCCGAGCGAGCGGGTGAAGCCCTCGAGGGCTCGCTGGGCGACACGCTCTGCGTTGCCCTCGGCCTGCTCCGGGACGGTGCCCAGCACGAGGACGCGGGCGTTGGCGGTGAGGCTGCGCATGAGCGGAGTGAAGAACTGCTCGAGGGTGAGCAGCTCGGTCGAGGAGCTGATCCCGGTGGCGTCGAAGACCAGGGCCTTGTGCTTCTCGCCCTCGGGTGCGGTGCCGACGTGGGTGACGCCCAGGTTGTCGAGCGCCACGGTCAGGGTCTTGGTCAGGCGGCCGTTGCCGCCGGTGACGACGGTGCCGTCGACGACGGGCGCGCCCTCGGTCCAGCGCTCCAGGGTGGTCGGGTTCGGCAGGCCGAGGTTCTTGACGAACAGCTTCCCGACGGGGCTGGCGGTGAAGGACTGGTAGTGGTCGGTCATCTCACGTTCCTCTGGGTGGTCCTCTGGATGCGCGTGTCGAGCCAACGGTACGGCGCACGCGGGGCCGGGCAGGCGCTGGGCACGATCGCCTCCTACTGGCCGGTACGGTGCAAATGTAACGAGAGGTGTAACTCCGTGTCCAAACAAGGTGATGTGCCCCTCACCTGGTTTGTTTTCACCCCGCCGGGCGGGAGGATGAGCGCAGCATCCATCCAGAGGAGACGAATCGTTCATGCAGGACAAGACTCGCCGAGTCGCCGTCGTCGGCGGCAACCGGATCCCGTTCGCCCGTTCCAACAGCGTCTACGCCACCGCCTCCAACCAGGAGATGCTCACCGCGGCCATCGACGGTCTCGTCGCTCGCTTCGGCCTCGAGGGTGAGCGTCTCGGCGAGGTCGTCGCCGGCGCCGTGCTCAAGCACAGCCGCGACTTCAACCTGACGCGCGAGTCGGTGCTCGGCTCCAAGCTGGCCCCTGAGACCCCGGCCACCGACCTCCAGCAGGCGTGCGGCACCGGGCTCCAGGCCGCGATCTACGTCGCGAACAAGATCGCCCTCGGCCAGATCGAGGCCGGCGTCGCGGGTGGGTCCGACACCACGTCCGACGCGCCGATCGCGATCTCCGAGAAGCTGCGCAAGAAGCTGATCAAGGTCAACCAGCAGAAGGACACCGCCGGGAAGATCAAGGCCCTCGGCGCGATCCGGCCGACCGACATCGGCATCGAGATCCCGCAGAACGGCGAGCCGCGGACGAAGCTGTCCATGGGCGAGCACGCCGCCCTGACCGCGCTCGAGTGGCAGATCACCCGGGAGGCGCAGGACGAGCTGGCCGTGGCCTCGCACCACCACCTCGCCGAGTCCTACGACCGCGGGTTCCAGGACGACCTGATCACCCCGTTCAACGGTCTCGACCGCGACCAGAACCTCCGCGCCGACTCCTCGCTGGAGAAGCTCGCGAAGCTGAAGCCGGTCTTCGGCAAGGGCGAGGCCGCCACCATGACCGCCGCCAACTCCACGCCCCTGACCGACGGCGCCTCCGCGGTTCTCCTCGCGACCGAGGAGTGGGCCGAGGAGCACGGCCTGCACGTGCAGGCGTTCTTCGTCGACGCCGAGACGGCCGCGGTCGACTTCGTGCACGGCGGTGAGGGCCTGCTGATGGCTCCGGCGTACGCCGTGCCGCGGCTGCTCGAGCGCAACGGCCTGACCCTGCAGGACTTCGACTTCTACGAGATCCACGAGGCCTTCGCCTCGCAGGTGCTCTCCACGCTGAAGGCCTGGGAGGACCCGGTGTTCTGCAAGGAGCGACTGGGCATCGACGCCCCGCTCGGCTCGATCGACCGCACCAAGCTCAACGTCAACGGCTCCTCCCTCGCTGCAGGTCACCCCTTCGCCGCCACCGGCGGCCGGATCGTGGCCAACCTGGCCAAGCTGCTCGACCAGTTGGGGTCGGGCCGTGGCCTGATCTCCATCTGCGCCGCCGGCGGCCAGGGCGTCACCGCGATCCTGGAGAAGTAGCCCGCGCCCGCCGCTCGGGTGGTGGGACGAACCGGACTGGGTTCTCGGGCAGTTCCTGACGTTCTCGGGCGAAGCACTGCCCGAGAACGTCAGGTTTCCCCGGCTCACCGGGGAAACCTGCACCTCCCGCGGGGGGTCAGAGGGTGGCGAGCGCCTTCGCGGACGCGACGACGTAGCTGCGCACCTGGTCGGCGGAGACCGGGGCGATCGCGGGGATGCCGGGGGCGGACTCCTTGACGAGCACGCCGACCCGGGCGAGCTGGAGGGCGCCGAGGCCGCTGGCGTACATCTGGTTGGCCAACAGGGTGGAGTCCTCCACGCGGAACTCACCGGCGGCCACGCCGGCGTCGAGGACGTCGCTGAGCTGGGTCAGACAGGCGGAGATGCCCCGGCCCAGCCGGAAGAGCGAGCCCTCGCTGATCTCCTCGAGGAGCTCGGGGCCGGGTCGGCGCATCAGGGTCTGGGCGCAGTCCACGAACGCGGGGTACTCCAGGCCGAAGTCGACGAACGCCTCGACCACGGTGACCAGCCGCTCGGTGGCCGACCCGTCGGAGCCGGCGGCGGCCGAGAGCCGCTTCTGCAGGTCGTCGAGGTAGCTGACCAGGGTGAGCGCGAAGAGCTCCTCCTTGCCGCTGAAGTGGCGGTAGATGATGGCGCGGTTGACGCCCACCGCCCGGGCGATGTCCTCGATCTGCGCGTCGCGGACGCCGCTCTCGTCGAACAGCTCCCGGGTCGCGCGGAGGATCTCGCGCTCGCGAGCACGCCGCCGCGCAGCGGCCGGTTGCCGGCTCGACGTGCTCGTGCTGGTCATGGGCAGGATCTTAGTGCAACACCGGTTTACACACGTGTGTGCCGCGTGTCACCGGGTCGCCATCCGGTAGCCCGGAGCGCGCAGCCACGGGTCCTTGAGGTCGTAGAAGACCGGTTCGCCCACGGTCAGCGCGTCCATCTCCTTCATCACCTGCTGCAGCTCAAGCGGGGGTTCCTTCTGCTCGCCCTCGTGGGCCGCCTGCTCGGAGGTGAAGTAGATCGCCATCGTCCAGCCGTCGCCGTCGTGTCCCACGGAGACGGTGCCGAGGATCTCGGGCCGGAACGCCTGCCAGTCGGTCGGGTCCTCGTCCATCAGCTCACGCGCGCGGTCCGGGTCGCTGGTCCGCCCCTGCATGACCTGCACGAAGCCGGCTTGCGAGGGGTCGCCCGGCGTGTCCACGTCGACGGTCGTGCTGTTGTGGAAGCTCGGCTCGTCGGTGAACAACGGAGCCGTCTGCTCCCACCACGCCGACTGCTCCGGTCGATCGCTGTTCTGCTGCGCTGCTTCCTCCGACTCGAAGCGCGCGAGCGCCACGAGCGTTCCGTCGTCGGTCACTCCGGCCGTGCTGCCGAGCCAGCCCACTGCCCCGGGAGCCAGCTCCGTGGCCCATTGGTCGAGTCGCGCGCGCACGCTGGCCGCGTCGGACACGTGGCCCTGGATCACCTGCACAAACATGTCACCCTCCCTTGTCCTGGCGTTGTCGCCACCTTGCGACGCTACGCCGCTGCGGGAGCGCCGGGGAGACCGCAAAACGGGCTATCGGAGGGCGCTGACCTGATCCAGCGTGTCGGCCTCGCTCGGCGGCTTGTCGTCGCGGTAGCGCAGCACCCGGGCGAACCGCAGGGCGACGCCGCCGGGGTAGCGGGTCGAGCGCTGCACGCCGTCGAAGGCGATCTCCACGACCTGCTCCGGTCGGAGGTGGACGACGTGGCCCTCGCGGCTGGTCTCGAGCCCGAGGAACCGTTCGGTCTGCCAGGCGAGCATCTCGTCGGTCATCCCCTTGAAGGTCTTGCCGAGCATCACGAACTCGTCGCCCTGACGAGCGCCGAGGTGGATGTTCGAGAGCCAGCCCTTCCGGCGCCCGCTGCCCCACTCGACCGCGAGCACGACCAGGTCGAGGGTGTGCCGCGGCTTGACCTTGACCCAGGCCGACCCCCGCCGCCCCGCGTCGTACGCCGCGTCGAGTCGCTTGAGGATCACCCCCTCCTGCCCCTCGACGACCGCCTCGTCGAAGAACGACCGGGCCTCCTCGACCGAGTCGGTGACCAGCCGTCGCACGCGCACGTCCTCGGGGACGACGGCGTCGAGTCGCTCGAGCCGCTCCCTGGTCGGCGACTCGATCAGCGAGTCACCCTCGTGGAGCAGCAGGTCGAAGAAGAACGGCCGGATCCCGGTCGCGCCCGTGTGCGTCGCGGTCGTCGACGCCGTCTCCTGGAAGGGCCGCGGGCGACCGGTCTCGTCGAGGACCAGCGCCTCGCCGTCGAGGATCAGGTCGGTGGCCGGCAACGAGCGGGTCAGGGCGACGACCTCGGGCAGACGTGCCGAGATGTCGTCGAGGCTGCGGGTGAACACGGTGACCTCGTCCCCGTGCTTGTGCACCTGGATCCGGATGCCGTCGAGCTTGGTGTCGACCGCGAACGGGCCGTCCACCTTGGCCACGCCGGCCGCCACGTCGGGCGCCGTGCCGGCGAGCATCGGTCGGACCGGCCGGCCGACCAGCAGGCTGAACGCCTCGAGGGCAGCGGCACCCTCACCGAGGGCGGCGACCGCGATCGGCCCCGTGGGCGCGCTGAACATCGCAGCGCGGCGCACCGACTTCGGTGGGAGCCCGGCCGCAGCCGCGATGGCGTCGAGCATCACCGAGTCGGCGGCGCCCTGACGGACGTTGCCGGTCATCAGTGCCCGGAGGAAGTCCTGCTCCGCGCCGGTCAGCCGCTCGAAGAGGGCGCCGACGGCGCCCCGTCGCGCGCCCGCGGAGCCGGAGCCGGAGAGCACGCTGATCTCCTCCAACGCGGCGTCGGCCTCGGTCAGCGAGACGGAGGCCTCCGCGGCCGGAGCCGGCAGGTCGGCCAGGCCGCGCCAGCCGACACCGGTGCGTCGCTGGCGCAGCGTGCCGGAGAGGTAGGACGCGGCGATGTCGACCTCGGTGTCTCCGTCGGCCGCGACCTCGGCCAGCAGGCCCGCGATCAGGTCGCGCTTGGCCAACCGCGAGCCGGTGGCGGCGACCTGGCCGGAGACGTCGACGAGTCGGGCGAGCAACATGCCCGCCATTGTGTCGCCCCCCGACACGTGTGCGGAGTGTCGGCAGGCGCCGACATAGTGTGCGGGCATGGCAGCGATCCACCGCCTCGCGGTCCCGGGTCTGGCGCCCGGACTGGCCCTGCCCGGTTGCGGTGAACCTCCTGCAGCTGCGCCACGGGTCGGGTGACCCGACGTACCGCCGCGGCCCCGACGGCGCCATCTGGCGCGGCATCCGCACGCCCGTGGGCACCGCGACGCTCTGCATCCGGTCCGACGCGGCCGACGGCACCGTGATCGGTGAGGCCTGGGGCGACGGCGCCGACTGGGCGCTGGAGCAGCTGCCCCGGATGCTCGGCGCCGACGACGACCCCACGGGGTTCGTGCCACCGCCGCAGCTCACCCAGGCGTGGCGACGTCACCGGCACTGGCGGGTCGGCGCCACCGACCTGGTGATGGAGTCGCTGGTGCCGGCGATCATCGAGCAGAAGGTGACCGGCATGGAGGCGCTGGGCGCCTTCAGGGTGATGGTGCACCGGTTCGGCGAACGGGCACCAGGCCCACCGAGCGAGCCGGAGCCGGTGGTGCGGCTCTGGGTGCAGCCGTCGCCCGAGGAGCTGCGGGCCATCCCCTCCTGGGAGTGGCTGAGACTGCCGGTCGACGGAGGCCGGTCACGCCCGATCCAGCACGCGGCCAGGGTCGCGAGCTCGCTGGAGCGGGCCGGACGGGAGAGCCCGGTGGAGTTCGACCGCCGGCTGCGCACGCTTCCCGGCATCGGCGTCTGGACGAGTGCGGAGACGCGCTTCCGCGCGCTGGGCGATGCCGACGCGGTCAGCTTCGGCGACTACCACGTCGCTGCCAACGTGGGGTTCGTGCTGACCGGGCAGCCGGTGGACGACGCCGGGATGGCCGAGCTGCTCGAGCCGTACGCCGGCCACCGCCACCGGGTGCAGCGCCTGGTCGAGCTCGCCGGGTTGTCCAGGCCGAGACGCGGTCCCCGAATGGCCCCCCGGACGCACCTTCCCGGCTAACGTCGGCCCTGGCCGACCCAGACCCCGTCGGCACGTCCCTCGAACCGGAGCCCTATCTCACGTGATCGACCGCTTCGCCGCCATGTCGGCCGACGAGCTGAACGACTTCTTGCACAGCACCGACGTCCTCGAGATCACCGAGGTGATCCGGTCGGCCGACGACGCCGACCTGCGGCGCCTGATCGAGCTGGAGCACTTCCGGGCCGCCGGGGTGGTGGCCATCCTGGACCGGTTCGCCGAGTTCGCCGACGCCGAACGGCTCGGGGAGATCCAGGGAGTGGTCCGCTTCGAGCTCGCCCGGTCGAAGAAGGACGCCGAGTGCCACACCGTCCGGTTCCAGGGAGGCTCCGTGGCCATCGACAGCGAGGCGCAGCCCGACGTCGTCATCGCCGCGGACATCGTCGACTTCGTCCGGCTGGTCACCGGCGAGCCCAACGCGGCGTTGCTCTACCTCGGCGCGCGGCTCGGGATCGAGGGCCACGAGATGCTCGCCCTGGCCGTCGGCGCGGTCTTCACCGTGCCGGGCAGTGACCAGAAGGCGGTCGACCCGACCGCGCTCGACCCGGTCGACGTGGCGACGGCCGTCGCCACCACCTCGGCGAAGCACATGCGAGCGGTGATGGAGGGCGGCTTCCGGCCGATCGTGCTGGAGGAGGTGTTCCGTCGGTTCCCCGAGTTCATCGACGTCGACAAGGCCAGCGACCTGCAGCTCTCGGTCGGGTTCCGGATCGGCGGTCGTCGCGACGGCGAGGTCGACCGTTACGCCGTACACATCTCGGACGGGGTCTGCACGATCGAGACCAGCCCGCCCGAGGGGCAGCGTCGGGACGCGACGATCACCATCGAAGGAGCCGACTTCCTGCGCCTGGCCACCGGTCAGCTCCACCCCGTGCGCGGCGTGCTCACCGGAGCCCTGAAGGTGAAGGGCGACCGGGCCAAGGCGCTCGCGCTGAACGCCGTGATGGTGCCGCCGCAGCCCAGGAAGTCCTAGCGCCGCCGGCGTAGAGGGTTCCCCCGTCACCCTCGCGGCGTTACCTTGTCCGGACTCTCGGGGAGGTCAGCGCCATGGGGTGGTTCCGCAAGAACGCCGACGACCGTCCGCGTCTGTCGCCCGCCGACGGCGACGAGGAGCTCGAGCAGCTGCTCACGGGTGACGTCGACCTCGCGGCGTACGTCGACCTCGTGCAGTCGCGCGCCCACGTGGAGAAGCGGGCCGTGGCCGTGCACGCCCTCGCGCTCTCGCCACAGCTGCAGGAAGCCGTGTCCGGTGCGGGCACCTCGGAGGACCCGCAGGTGCGGCTGCTGGCCGCTGTCCACCTGCACAACACGGCCTGGGCCGCGCGTGGTCGCGGCGTCGTCGCCGTCACGAGCGAGCGCCAGGCGGGAGACTTCCTCAGCCTGATGAAGGAGGCCGAGGAGCGGCTGGACCTGCTCTCGCTGGACCTGCCCGACGACGAAGTGCCGCTCTGGTACCTCGTCAGCTGCGCGCGGGCCCTCGAGCGCGGCGCGGAGGTGGCGCTGCAGAGGCTGGGCCGGCTGCGCGACGTCGCCCCCACCCACCGCCGCGGACACTCGCACGCCCTACGCGCACTGACGCCGAAGTGGGGCGGGACCGAGGAGCACACGCAGCAGTTCGCGTGGTCGCTGAGCGAGTCGAGCACGGCCGGCGCCACCCTGCACGGTCTGGTGCCGGAGGCGCTGGTCGAGGTCTGGATCTCGCGGCTGGGAGCCGCCGGGCCTCCCGACCCCGAGGGAGCCGCCCAGCTGTGGCGCGATGCAGCCACGGCGCACCGTCTCGGCATCGCGTGGGCCGCGTTCACCGGCGGCGAGGACGCCGACGCCGCCTGGCGGGTCCGCGACCTCAACACCTTCCTGTTCGCCTTCGCGCAGATCGGTGAGGACGACCTCGTGCGTCAGGCGCTCGACCTGCTCGACGGCCGGGTCAGCGAGTACCCGTGGCGCTACCTGCCCGAGGACGACGTCTCCGTCAGCTACGCCGCCGTCGCCGCCGAGCTCCGCCGGCGCTAGCGGCCCACCGCGTAGCCCTGCATGCCGCGGGGGTTCGCACCTGCGGCCAGGACGCCGGTGGCGGGGTCGCGGGTCACGGCGCACATGCGCCCGAGCGACCACGGGCCCTGGGGCACCACGACGTGGCCACGGGAGCGCAGCGCCGACAGCACGGCAGCGTCGACCCGGTCCTCGACGACCAGCACGCCCGGCTCCATCTCCCGCGGGTCGAAGGAGCCCGGAAAGCTGGTGGTGTGGAACATCGGGGCGTCGATCGCCTCCTGCAGCGACATGCCACCCACGACGTGCCGCAGGAGGAACAGCGACTGCCACTGGTCCTGCTGGTCACCGCCGGGAGTCCCGCACGCGAGCACCGGCTGGCCACCTCGCAGCACGAGCGTGGGGGACAGCGTGGTGCGCGGTCGCGCTCCGGGCTCCAGGGACGCGGGCAGTCCCTGGTCCAGCCAGAACATCTGCGACCGGCTGCCCAGGCACAGCCCGAGCTCGGGGATCGTCGGCGAGCTCTGCAGCCAGCCACCGCTCGGCGTCGCCGAGATCATGTTGCCCCAGCGGTCGACGACGTCGACGTGGCAGGTGTCGCCCTTCGTCGCTCCGTCGCGCTGGACGGTCGGCTCGCCCGTCGTCGCGTCCGTCGTCGCGTCCGTCGCGCGCCCGGTCTGCTCGCCGGCGAGCAGGCGGCGTACGTGCTCGGCGAGACGTGGCTCGCGACCACCCGGCGACCCCGGACGCAGCTCGACGCTGGCCGACGGCCCGACCAGACCCGCTCGGGTCCCGACGTAGTCAGGGGCGAGCAGGTCGTCGACGGAGACCGGTGAGCGGTCACCGAACCAGGCCTCCCGGTCGGCCATCGCGAGCTTCCAGCTCTCCGCGACCGCATGGATGCCGGCCTCGGTGCCGGGGTCCAGGGCAGCGGCGCCCTGCTGGTCCAGCATGGCCAGCACCTGCAGGAGGGACGGGCCCTGGCCCCAGAGCCCGGTCTTCGCGACCTGCATCCCGTGCCAGTCGAGCACGGCAGGCTGCTCCCACGTCGCGGAGTACGCCGCCAGGTCGGCCCCGTCGACCAGGCCGGGCAGCACCGCCCCACCGGAGTGCCGCCACTCGCGTGGCCGGAACGCGTCGACCGCCTCCGCGACGAAGCCCTGTCCCCAGGCCTGACGGGCTGCCTCTGCCTGGGCGGACACGTCCGGGCCGGCGGCGGTGCCGATGTCCGTCAGCCGCTGCAGCGTCGTGGCGTACGCCGGGTTGCTGAACAGCGAGCCGGCCTGCGGCACCGCGCCGCCACGCAACCAGAGCTCGGCGGAGGTCGTCCAGTCGTCCTCGAACAGCGACCGGACCCGCGAGATCGTCGCCGAGACCGCTGCCAGCAGTGGATGGCCGTCGCGTGCGTAGCCGGTCGCGGGCTCCAGGACCGTCGCCAGGGGAAGGCTGCCGTGGTCGCGCAGAAGGAGCAGCCAGGCGTCGACGGCACCCGGGACCGCGGCGGCCACCGGGCCGGACCCCGGGACGTGGTCCAGGCCCATCGCGGCGAACGCCTCGCGGGTGGCGGCCGCAGGGGCCGGCCCCTGCCCGCAGAGCACGCGGGGCGCCGGGTCGACCGCGGTGGAGATGATCGCAGGCAGGTCGCCACCCGCGCCGTTGAGGTGCGGTTCGACGACGTGCAGCACGAACCCCGCGGCGGCTGCCGCGTCGAAGGCGTTCCCGCCCAGCTCGAGCATCCGGTGAGCCGACTGCGAGGCCAGCCAGTGGGTCGTGGAGACCATCCCGAAGGTGCCCTGCAACGTCGGCCGGGTCGTGAAGGTCATCGGGGGTTCATCGCTCCTCGGGCTGGACGCGCAACGTGTGCAGGGTCGTGGCCAGCATGTCGTAGTGGCCCACGAGCATGAGCAGCTCGATGCAGGTGCGCTCGTCCTCCGCGGCGCGGAGCTCCGCCCAGAGCGCGTCGTCGAGGTCCCGCTGCTCGAGCAGCGACTCGGTGACACGGAGCAGGAGTGACTGGCGGTCGCTCCAGCCAGCCGCGCTCGCCCCGACCAGCACCCGCTCGATGTCGTGCTCGTCGAGCCCGGCCCGCCGACCCAGCGCGCGGTGGTGGTCGAGCTCGTAGTCGCTCCCGCGCACCGAGGCCACCCGGAGGATCACCAGCTCGGTGTCGATGCGGGGGAGCCGGCCACCGGGCATCAGCTTCCCGGCGAAGTGCAGCCAGCCCCAGAAGAGCCCGTGGTGACGCCCGAGCGTGGTGAAGATGCGGGGCGGACCGGAGCGGGTGACCCGACCGGCCAGGCGGCTGAACAGCCAGATCGGCAGCCCGAGGTCGCGGAGCCCACCGGGAGAGATGCGAGGTCGCATGGGCCGACCCTAGAGCTCAGGGCCGTCAGGGTCTGGATATCGCTTGCGTCGTGCGCAAGGCTCTGGGCACGTCCGCTCGCCCGGCTCAGGAGGTCACCCCGCAATGCGCAGCACCATGCAGGACTCAGCACTGACCATCGGCTCGATCCTCAAGCACGGCACCTCCGTGCAGGCCGACTCCGAGGTGGTCACCGCGACCGCCGACGGGACGCGCTCGATGACCTACGCCGAGCTGGGCAAGCGGGTCGCCCAGCTCGCCAACGCCCTGCGCTCGCTCGGCATCGACGGCGACCAGCGCGTCGGCACCTTCCAGTGGAACAACGCCGAGCACCTGCAGGCCTACCTCGCCGTTCCGTCGATGGGCGCGGTGCTGCACACCCTCAACATCCGGCTGTTCCCCGAGCAGCTCGTCTACATCGCCAACCACGCCGAGGACCAGGTCGTCATCGTCGACGACTCGCTCGTCGGCCTGCTGGCTCCGCACCTCCCGGAGATGAAGACGGTCCAGCACGTCCTCGTCGCCGGGCCCGAGGCGGCCTCCGCCGACCTCGACTCGCTGCGCTCGAGCGGCAAGGAGGTGCTGCTCTACGACGAGCTCCTCGACGAGCAGTCCGACGAGTTCGACTGGCCGGAGATCGACGAGCGGGACGCGGCGGCCATGTGCTACACCAGCGGCACCACCGGCAACCCCAAGGGGGTCGTCTACAGCCACCGATCGGCCTGGCTGCACTCGCAGGCGGTCAGCACCGGCAACGCCGGAGCGATCAGCTTCCACGACCGGGTGCTGCCGATCGTGCCGATGTTCCACGCCAACGCCTGGGGCCTGGCGTACGCCGCGATCATGAGCGGCGCGTCGCTGTGCATGCCCGACCGCTGGCTGCAGGCCGAGCCGCTCTGCCGGTTCATGAACGAGAGCCGACCCACGCTGTCCGGTGCCGTGCCGACGGTGTGGAACGACGTGCTCGGCTACCTGGACAAGAACCCCGAGAAGAAGCCCGAGTCCCTGGGGCTGATCCTGTGCGGCGGCTCCGCCGTACCCGTCTCGCTGCAGAAGGCGCTCCAGGACCGCCACGGCATCGAGATCCGGCAGGCATGGGGGATGACCGAGACCTCGCCCGTGGCCTCCGCGGGCATGCCTCCCGTGGGCGTCGAGGGTGACGACGTCTGGGACTACCGCGGCAGCCAGGGGCGCGTGCTGTGCGGCGTCGAGGGCCGCATCGTCGCCGACGACGGCAACGAGCAGCCCTGGGACGGAACGGCCGTCGGGGAGCTCGAGGTCCGGGGGCCCTGGGTCACCGCGGGCTACTACGAGTCCGACGACCCGGACGTCGACGACAAGTTCCACGACGGCTGGCTGCGCACCGGTGACGTCGGTTCGATCGACGAGCTGGGCTACATCCGGCTCTCCGACCGGGCCAAGGACGTGATCAAGTCCGGCGGTGAGTGGATCTCCTCGGTCGACCTGGAGAACGCCCTGATGGCCCACGACGACATCGTCGAGGCCGCCGTCATCGGCATCCCCGACGAGAAGTGGGACGAGCGGCCGCTCGCCTCCGTGGTGCTGCGCGAGGGAGCGTCGTTGACCCCCGCAGAGCTCCGCGAGTTCCTCAGCAAGGACTTTGCCAAGTGGCAGCTGCCCGACTCGTGGGCGTTCATCGACGAGGTGCCTCGCACCAGCGTCGGCAAGTTCGACAAGAAGGTCATCCGCCGGTGGTACGCCGACGAGGAGATCTCCGTCGAGAAGGCCTGAGGCCTCGGCTCTCCTCAGCGCACGCCCCACGTGTAGGTCTGCTTCTGCAGCTCGAGGTAGAGGAACGTGTGGATGGCAGTGATGCCGCTGATCGGCTTGATCTGCGCGGTGACCAGCTCCAGGAGGTGGGCGTCGCTGACCCCGACCACCTCGGCGAGGATGTCGAAGCCACCCGCGGTGATGACGACGTAGACGACCTCCGGGATCGCGGCGAGTGCCTCGGCGACGGCCTTCACGGCCGTGTGCTCCACCGTGATCCCGATCATCGCCTGGCGCGCGAACCCGAGCTGGAGCGGGTCGGAGACAGCCGTGATCTGGATGACTCCGGCGTCCGAGAGCTGGGTGACGCGCTGGCTCACCGTCGACTCCGCGATGCCGAGCGCCTCGCCGATGCTGGCGAAGGACCGCCGTCCGTCGACCTGGAGCATCTCGATGATGGACTTCGAGACGCGGTCGATGTGATTCGCGTTGTCGAGGCGGCGCGAGGTCACGCTCCGCTCGCCGTCGCCACCCGTCTCACCCTTGATCACGTTCGTCCCCAGAACTCGTGGGCCAGGTTCTCCGGGCCCCGACACCCGCACGTGCTCCGAAACGATAGTGGTTACGCCGCGGCCACGGGTCGGTTCGGGCGGCTGACCCGGGAGGCGGCGCTCAGTGCCCGCCGGTCAGCGGGGCCATCAACCGGGCGATCCGGCTCTGTCGACCGGTCCAGCGTTCCTCGGCGTCGGCCGTCGACATGGCTCGCAGGCCGGCGTTGATCCCGAGCCAGCGCAGCGGTTCGGGCTCCCACCGCCTGCTGTGGTGGTTGACCCAGGGGAGCGTGACCAGGTCGCTGGCCAGAGCAGGATCGGTCGGCCCGGTGACGAGGTCGGCCAGGGTCCGGCCGGCCAGGTTGGTGGTGGCGACGCCGTCGCCGACGTAGCCCCCGGCCCAGCCGATCCCGCTCGCTCGGTCCAGCCCTACCGAGGCGGCCCAGTCGCGGGCGATCCCCAGGCAACCACCCCAGGCATGGGTGAACGCCGCGTCGCCGATCTGGGGGAGCAGCTCGCGCAGCACGGACCGCAGGTCGTCGAAGACGCGCGGCTCCACGTCGTACGACGCCCGGATCCGCGAGCCGAAGTGGTACGGCGCGCCCCGGCCACCGAAGGCCAGCCTGCCGTCGGCCGTGCGCTGGCCGTAGATGATCAGGTGTCGTCCGTCGCTGAACGTCGACCGCTCGGACAGCCCGATCGACTCCCAGACGTCGTCGGGCAGCGGCTCCGTCGCCACCATCAGGGAGTAGACCGGGGCGACCGCGCGCCGCTGGCCGGCCAGTCGCGGCGTGTAGCCCTCCGTGGCGCGCAGCACCACCTCGGCCCGCACCGTCCCCACGTCCGTCTGCACGCGGCCCGGCTCGATGGCCCGCACCGGGGTGCGCTCGAAGATCGGCACGCCGGCCGCCTCGACGACCCGGGCAAGGCCGCGGACGAGCCGCGCCGGGTGCACCGCCGCGCAGTGCGGGGTGAAGACGCCGCCGAGGACGTCGCTGGCCCCGAGCCGGCTGACGCGCCTCGTCGGCACCGAGCAGCCGCTCGTCCTCCTCGGTGAACCCGCGCGCGTGCGCGGTCGCCACGTCGGCCCGCAGTCGGTCCAGCTGCAGGCGGGTGCGGGCCAGGGTCAGGGTCCCGCCGCGCTGGTAGTCCGCGTCGATGCCCTCGGCCTCGACGACGCGGCCCACCTCGCGGACGGTCTCCTGCATCGCCCGGTGCAGCCGGAGGGCGTCGCTCGCGGAGGAGGCGCGAGCGAGGGCGTCCCAGGAGGTCGGGAACAGCGCGCTGCACCAGCCGCCGTTGCGGCCCGAGGCGCCGAACCCGGCGACCTCCTGCTCGAGCACCACGATGCGCAGGGACGGATCGGCACGGTGCAGGTAGTAGGCCGTCCAGAGCCCGGTCAGACCCGCGCCGACGATCGCGACGTCGCAGGTGGTCGGGCCGGGCAGCGAGGGGCGTGGTGCGAAGTCGTCACCGGCGGTCTCGTGCCACAGCGACAGCGAGCGGTAGTCCCTCCCGAGGTCGTCAGGCACGCTCAGCGCACGCCCCACGAGTAGGTCTGCTTGGCGAGCTGGAGGTACATGAACGTCTCGGTCGTGCGCACTCCGGGCACGGCCCGGATCCGACCGGCGACGAGCTCGAGGAGCTCCTTGTCGTCGGCGCTGACCACCTCGCAGAGCACGTCGAAGCTGCCCGCGGTCATCACCACGTAGATGACCTCCTCGAGGGCCGAGAGCGCCTCGGCGACGGGCTGGATGTCACCGTCGACGCAGATCCCGACCATCGCCTGGCGGTCGAAACCGAGCTGGAGCGGGTCGGTCACGGCGACGATCTGCATGATGCCGCCCTCGGAGAGCCGCTGCACCCGCTGCCGGACGGCGGCCTCGGAGAGCCCCACGGCCTTGCCGATCGCCGCGTAGGAGCGACGGCCGTCCTGCTGGAGCTGCTCGATGATCGACTTGGAGACGTCGTCGAGCTGTGGGGTGCCGCGTGGTCCCGCCGGCGACTTCTCGGTCATGCGAGTCATCGTGGTGGTTCAGGAGTGGGCGTGGCAAGCGATTGTGGCCGAACTGATGCAGTAAATCGTTGCATTGCGTCGGTACGTGTCATGTTTTCGTGGATTTAACATGGGCCGACGACTGAATCCCTTGTCGCATCGCCGGTTCCGCATGTTTAGGTGACTCCCGAACGAAGGAGTCCGGGTGGTCGGGACTCACCGAGGGCGCGCTGGCTCGGCGGGAAGGCGCAATGTCGCGTCGCACGGTGCTCAAAGGGGCCGGGTTTCGCGGCGTTCGGGATCGGCAGCGCCGCGGTGCTGCCCCTCTTCGGCACCCCGTCCGCGGTCCAGGACCCGGCGGAGTGCTCCGCGAAGGACGTCTCCGCCTCGACCAAGAAGCTGGTCGTCTCCAACTGGCCCGCCTACATCGACGAAGCCGAGAAGAAGCAGAAGAACACGCTCGAGGACTTCGAGGCAGCGACCGGCATCAGCGTCTCCTACACCGACGACGTGAGCGACAACGCCGAGTTCTTCGCCAAGGTCCGCAACCAGCTCGGCGACTGCCAGCCGATCGGGCGCGACATGATGGTGCTCACCGACTGGATGGCCGCCAAGATGATCGGCGCTCGGCTGGATCCAGCCGCTCGACGCCGACAAGGTCGCCCAACCTGCACAAGAACCTGATCAAGCCCCTGCGGGACCGTGCCGTGGGACAAGGACCGGACCTACTCCGCACCGTGGCAGAGCGGCCTCACCGGCATCGCCTACAACGCCAAGCTGACCAAGGAGGTCGGCAGCTTCGAGGACCTGCTCACCCGGCCGGACCTCAAGGGCAAGATCACGCTGCTCTCCGAGATGCACGACACGATGGCGCTTCATGCTCAAGCTCGTCGGCGCCAACCCGGACGACTTCACCGAGCTCGAGTGGTCGCGGGCGATCGCCAAGCTCTCCGGCGTCGTCAAGGCCGGCCAGGTGCGAGCGTTCACCGGCAACGAGTACATCCAGGACCTCACCGCGGGCAACATCGTCGCCTGCGAGGCGTGGTCCGGCGACGTGATCCAGGCGCAGTTCGACAACCCCGACATCAAGTTCGTCGTCCCCGAGGAGGGCCTGGCGCTGTGGAGCGACAACATGCTCGTGCCCAACCAGGCCGCAGCACCGAGAGCAACGCCGAGAAGTGGATCGACTACTACTACGAGCCCGAGGTCGCCGCGAAGCTGGCCGCCTGGGTCAACTACATCTGTCCGGTCGAAGGGGCCCGGGAAGAGATGGGCAAGATCGACGAAGTCCCTCGTCGACAACAAGCTGATCTTCCCCAGCGACGAGGACCTGAAGGACACGTTCGACTTCATGGCCCTCGACGACCAACAGACCAAGAAGTACGAAGGAGACTGGTCGGATGTCACAGGTGGCTGAGGTCTCGACGCCTCCCCGCGACGGAGACGGGGACGCACCCTTCGACGGCCTGCGACTGCGCCGTCTCACCAAGGAGTTCGCGAACTTCACGGCGGTGAAGACGCTCGACCTCGACGTGCCCAGCGGCTCGTTCTTCGCGCTGCTCGGCCCCTCCGGGTGCGGGAAGACCACGACCCTGCGGATGGTGGCCGGTCTCGAGACCCCGACGTCCGGGACGATCCAGCTCGGTGACCGCGACATCACCTGGGACAAGCCCTACAAGCGGCCGGTCAACACCGTCTTCCAGAACTACGCGCTGTTCCCGCACCTCGACATCTTCGAGAACGTCGCCTTCGGACTGCGTCGCCGCAAGGACAAGGGTGTCGACGAGCAGGTGCGTCAGATGCTCGACCTCGTCGAGCTCGACTCGCAGGCGCGCAAGAAGCCGGCCCAGCTCTCCGGTGGCCAGCAGCAGCGCGTGGCCCTCGCCCGGGCGCTGATCAACCGCCCGGAGGTGCTGCTGCTCGACGAGCCCCTCGGCGCACTCGACCTCAAGCTGCGTCGCTCCATGCAGATCGAGCTCAAGCGGATCCAGACCGAGGTCGGCCTCACCTTCGTGCACGTCACGCACGACCAGGAGGAGGCCATGACGATGGCCGACACGATCGCGGTGATGAACGCGGGCGTGATCGAGCAGATGGGTGCCCCGGGCGAGCTCTACGACAACCCGCAGACCACCTTCGTCGCCAACTTCCTCGGCCAGTCCAACCTGATCGAGGGCAACATCAAGGGTCGCGAGGGCGACTTCGTGGTCGTGGACATGAAGGGCGTGCTGGCCTCCATCCCGGCCGAGCGCGCCCACGTCAGCGGCACGGCGCGGCGAGCTCGGCTGGGTCGGGATCCGACCCGAGAAGGTGCTCATCGCCGACGTGGGCGAGGACATCGACGCCCCCGGCAACAGCATCACCGGCGGAGTGGTCAGCGACGTCAGCTTCGTCGGCGTGAGCACGCAGTACCTCGTCCGGATGCCCTGGGGCCAGGAGATCCAGGTCTTCGAGCAGAACACCGGCCGCCGACGCCTCTTCCGCCAGGGCGAGCAGGTCGACCTCTCCTGGCGACCCGAGTTCGCGTTCCTCCTCGACCACAACCAGGCCGCCGACGCGGGCGTCGACCGCGAGGACGTCGCGCTGTGACGGCAGCCACCGTGGGCGGCGCCACCGTCGGTCGCCGCCTCGACCCGACGAGCCAGCGCAGGAGCGGCACGGGAGAAGCGCAAGCTCACCGGCTACTGGCTGCTGCTGCCCGGCATGCTGTGGCTGGTCGTCTTCTTCGTGGTGCCGCTCTACTCGCTGGTCGCCACCAGCCTCTACGACCCCGACGGCTCCGTGCTCCAGGGCTACGAGATGGACTGGGCCTTCTCGAACTACGCCGACGCGCTGCAGGCCTACTGGCGGCCGCTGGTCCGCTCGCTGCGTGTACGGCGCCGTGGCGACGTTCATCTGCCTGGTCCTCGGCTACGTGCTCGCCTACGCGATCGCGTTCAAGTCGGGACGCTGGAAGAACCTGATGCTCGTCCTGGTGATCGCTCCGTTCTTCACCAGCTTCCTGGTCCGCACGCTGTCGTGGAAGCTGCTGCTGCGCGACGACGGATTCATCGTCAACACCCTGCAGTTCCTGCACCTGATGAGCAGCGACGGCCGGCTGCTCGCCACCCCGGTCGCCGTGATCGCGGGCCTGGTCTACAACTTCCTGCCGTTCATGGTGCTGCCCGCTCTTCGCCAGCATCGACAAGATCGACCACCGCCTGATCGAGGCCTCCGGCGACCTCTACTCCCGTCCGATCGTGGGGTTCTTCAAGGTCACCTGGCCGCTGTCCCTGCCCGGGCGTCGTCTCCGGCACGCTGCTGACCTTCATCCCGGCCGTCGGTGACTACATCAACGCCCAGCTGCTCGGCAGCCCCAAGCAGCGGATGATCGGCAACGTCATCCAGAACCTGTTCACCGACGCCAACGACTACCCGGCCGCCGGCGCCCTGTCCGTGATGCTGATGCTGCTCATCCTGGTGATGGTCATCTTCTACGTCCGGCGCGCGGGGACGGAGGAGCTGCTGTGAACTCCCCCCTGCAACGGCTCGGCCGCTGGATCGGCCAGCACCTCGTCCTCATGGGCGGGATCCTGGTCATCGTCTACATGTTCGTCCCGATCTTCGTGGTCGTGCTGATGAGCTTCAACGACCCGGACAGCAAGCTGATCTACCGCTTCGACGGGTTCACCCTGCAGAACTGGCTGCACCCCTGCGCGTGACGCGAGCATGTGCTCGGCCGTGAGCCGCAGCATCCAGATCGGTCTGCTGGCGACGCTGGTGGCCACGGTCCTGGGCACCCTGATGGCCTTCGCGCTGGTGCGGCACCGCTTCGCGGGTCGCTCGGCCGCCAACCTGGTGATCTTCATGCCGATGGCCTCACCGGAGATCGTGATGGGCTCCTCGCTGCTGGCGCTCTTCGTCGCCTCCGGCTTCGGCGGTCAGCTGGGCTTCTTCACGATCCTGATCGCGCACATCATGTTCTGCCTGTCGTTCGTGGTGGTCACCGTCAGAGCCCGGCTGGCAGGGCTGGACAACAACCTCGAGCAGGCTGCGATGGACCTCTACGCCACCGAGTCGCAGACCTTCTGGCGGGTCACCTTCCCGCTCGTCTTCCCGGGCATCCTGGGGGCCGCGCTGCTGTCCTTCTCACTGTCCTTCGACGACTTCATCATCACCAACCTCAACGCGGGCAACACGACCACGTTCCCGATGTACGTCTGGGGCGTGGCCCAGCGCGGGGTGCCGATGCAGGTCAACGTGGTCGGCACGCTGATGTTCCTGATCTCGATCACGATCGTGGTCGGCGCCGAGATGAACCGCCGGCGGCAGGAGAAGGCGCTCGCCTGATGGGCTCCACTGCCACGCCCGCGGTGTCGGCCTCGCTCCGCGATGCGAGCACCACCCCCTTCTGGCTCGACGACCCTGCCCGACCCGAGACGCTGCCCTCGCTCCGGGGCTCGACCTCCGCGGCGTTGGCGGTCGTCGGTGGCGGCTACCTCGGCCTCTGGACCGCGCTGCTGGCCAAGGAGCGCGACCCCTGGCGGGACGTGCTCGTGCTGGAAGCAGGTCGCTGCGGCGAGGCCGCGAGCGGCCGCAACGGTGGCTTCTGCGAGGCGAGCCTGACCCACGGCTTCGGCAACGGGCTGGCCCGCTGGCCCGACGAGCTAGAGGTCCTCACCAGGATGGGTGTCGAGAACCTCGACGGGATCGAGCGCACCATCGAGAAGCACGCGATCGACTGCGACTTCGTCAGGGCAGGATCCCTCGCCGTGGCGACGAAGCCGCACCAGGTGGCCGGGCTCCGCGAGGAGTACGACGAGATGCGGGCGCGGGGGATCCCCTCCACCTGGCTCGAGGCCGGCCGAGCTGCGCGAGCGGGTGACCTCGCCGACCTTCCTTGCGGCGTACCACGATCCCGAGGGGGCGATCCTCGAGCCGGCTCGCCTGGCCTGGGGCCTGCGCGAGGCGTGCCTGTCGGTCGGCGTACGGATCGCGGAGGGCACGCCGGGCGACCGGGCTCTCCCGCGTCAGCAGCGGGGTCACCGTGGAGACCGCGGCCGGTCGCGTGCTCGCCGACCAGGTGGTGCTCGCGACCAATGCGTTCCCGCCACTGCTGCGTCGGCTGCGGTTGATGACGGTGCCGGTCTACGACTACGCCCTGATGACCGAGCCGCTCACCGAGGCGCAGCGCGACGCGATCGGCTGGCACGGTCGCGAGGGGATCGGCGACGCGGGCAACCAGTTCCACTACTTCCGCACCACCCGCGACGGCCGCATCCTGTGGGGCGGGTACGACGCGATCTACCACTACGGAAGCGGCATCAAGCCGGAGTACGACGGGCGCCGCGAGACCTTCGAGGTGCTCGCCGCGAACTTCTTCACGACGTTCCCGCAGCTCTCGGGCCTGCGCTTCACCCACGCCTGGGGAGGCGTGATCGACACCTGCACGAGGTTCACCGCGTTCTACGGAACGGCACTGTCGGGTCGCGTCGCCTACGCCCTGGGCTTCACCGGCCTCGGCGTCGCCGCCACCCGCTTCGCCGGTGACGTGGTGCTCGACCTCCTGGCCGGCAGCCGACACCGAGCGGACCAGGCTGGAGATGGTGCGCCGAAGAAGCCGGTGCCGTTCCCACCCGAGCCCGCTCCGATGGGTCGGCGTCGAGGCGACCCGAAGGTCGCTGGCCCGGGCCGACGAGAACGGCGGCAAGGAGAACCTCTGGCTCAAGGCGATGGACAAGCTCGGGCTCGGGTTCGACTCGTAGGCGCTCAGCCTGTCCCATCCCATGATGGCGGCGATCGGCAGTCACCGGGTGACTGAAGATCGCCGCCGTCTTCGTGACCGGGGCGTACGTCGATGAGTTGCGCCAGGTGCGGAAGTCTTCATGGACAACGACAGAGGGGAGACACCGATGGGTCGGATCGTCGTGATGAACCACGTGAGTCTCGATGGAGTCATGCAGGCACCTGCGCGCGCTGACGAGGACACCCGAGGTGGGTTCACGCTGGGCGGCTGGGCGCTGTCGGACGAGGCTGCCGGTCAGAAGATGGGCGAGCGGATGGCGGCGGGAGGCGGGCTCTCCGGCTGGCTGTTCGGGCGGCGCACGTACGAGGACGTCCTGGGTCACTGGACCCAGCAGCCCGACAGCCCGTTCGGGGCCATGCTCGAGGCCGCCGACAAGTACGTCGCCTCGACCAGGCCGGACGAGCCGCTGCGGTGGGCGAACTCGACGCTGCTCGCAGGCGACGTCGTGGCCGCCGTGGTGGAGCTGAAGGATCGTGTCGACGGCGTGCTGGGCATCATGGGCAGCGGCCACCTGATCGAGACCCTGCTCCCGCACGACCTCATCGACGAGTTCCTGCTGATGGTGAGCCCGTGCGTGCTGGGTTCAGGACATCGACTGTTCCCGGAGGGGAGTCCGCCCGCACGTCTGCAGTGCCTCGACGCGGCCACCACTCCCGGGGGTCTGCTCCTCGCGACGTACGCACGGGTCGACTGACCGTCCGAGCAGCGCGCCACCTCTTTCGATCACCTGTTCGATCAGGTGTGCGACCCTGTTCCCATGCGCGGTGGCTACGGGACGGGGAAGCACGGCACCCTCGCCGAGCGTGTCGCCGGCGCTGCGGCCGAGCCCGCGCCGCCCGCGCCGACGGGCACCCCCCACACACCGGCCCGGCACTGCCACGTGGACGGTGAGCCGAGCCTGCTGGTCGAGTGGTGCCGCACGGAGCGTGGGTGGGAGGGACGGGTGATCTCGGTGCTCTGGATCGATGCCGTCGGATGGGCCACGGTCGAGCGCTGGCTGCCCGCGCACGACATCACGCCGCTGTGAGCGCGGATCACCGTCGAGTGGACGGGCCGCCTCGTCCATTTGGGGTGAGGGCCGTGAGGGACAGATGAGGTTAGGTTTCGGTAGGACAGATGTCCGAGTCGTCGCCGTCCACTCGAGAAGGGGGTGGGGTCGTGACCGTTGATCCTGCGAACTCACGCGTCACCGTGACCGAGACCGCAGTCACGGAGACGCATGCCGTCGCGAAGATGAGCCTGCCGACCCTCACCGCCATGGTGGTCGGCGGCATGGTCGGGGCGGGTGTCTTCTCCCTGCCCGCCCGGTTCGGTGTCGCCACCGGAATCCTGGGCTCCCTGATCGCGTGGGCCATCGCCGGCTCGGGCATGCTGATGCTCGCGTTCGTCTTCCAGAATCTCGCGATCCGCAAGCCGGCCCTCGACTCCGGCGTCTTCATCTACGCGAAGGCGGGCTTCGGCGACTACGCGGGCTTCAACTCCGCCATCGGCTTCTGGGCCAGCTCGGTGGCCGGCAACACCTTCTACTGGGTGTTCATCGGCGCCACCCTGGGGGCGTTCTTCGACGGCTTCGGCGACGGCGACACGGTGCTGGCGGTCGCCTTGTCCACCGTCGGCGTCTGGTCCTTCCACTACCTGATCGCCCGGGGTGTCCGCGACGCCGCGGTGATCAACCGGATCGTCACGATCTTCAAGATCATCCCGATCCTCGTCTTCATCGTGGTCCTGTTCGTCAACTTCGACGCCGGTGTCTTCGCCGACAACTGGACGGCCTACGGGTACGGCGACCTCGGCGGCCTCGACGAGCAGGTCCGCAACACCATGCTGATCACGACGTTCGTGTTCATCGGCATCGAGGGAGCCAGCGTCTACTCCCGCTACGCGAAGAAGCGCGAGGACGTCGGCAAGGCGACGGTCCTGGGCTTCCTCAGCGTGCTCTCGGTGTTCGCGCTGGTCACGCTCTCGAGCTACTCGGTCGTGCCGCAGCCGGAGCTCGCCGACACCCGCCAACCGTCCATGGTCGGTGTCTTCAAGTCGGTGGTCGGGGACTGGGGAGAGGTCTTCATCAGCGTCGCGGTCATCGTGTCCGTCCTCGGCGCCTACCTGGCCTGGACCCTGATGGCCGCCGAGGTGATGTACATCCCGGCCCGGGCCGACGACTTCCCGGAGTTCCTCGGCCAGGAGAATGCGGCGGGCACACCGATCACGGCACTGGTGGTGACCTCGCTCGGCGTGCAGGGCCTGCTGGCGTTGACCCTGTTCGTCAACGACGCGCTGAACTTCATGCTCGACCTCGCCACCAGCCTGGCGCTGCTCCCCTACCTGCTGGCCGCGGCGTACGCCCTCAAGCTCGGGTTGACGGGCGAGTCCTACGAGGGGATCTCGGCCGGCACCCGGCGCAAGGAGACGATCGTCGCGGGCGCAGCGACGGCGTACACCCTCTTCCTCTTCGACGCCGCGGGGATGAAGTTCGTCCTGCTCTCGACGGTCATCCTCGCGCCCGCTGCTCTGCTCTACGTCAAGGCCAGGAGCGAGCACGGTCGGCGCCTCTTCACCCCGGCCGAGGTCGGGCTCTTCGCCCTCATCGTCACCGGGGCGATCATCGGCGGCGTCGGCCTGTGGACCGGCCGGATCACGATCTGACCTCGAGACCGACATCGACAGAAAGGCATCACGATGACCGAGAGCGTCTCCTCGACCTACGGCGTGCACTCGGAGGTCGGCAGGCTGCGCAAGGTGCTCGTCTGCTCCCCGGGCCTGGCGCACCAGCGACTGACCCCGAGCAACAACGACGACCTGCTCTTCGACGACGTGATGTGGGTGGAGAACGCCCAGCGCGACCACGCCGACTTCGTCAACAAGCTCACCAACCGCGGGGTCGAGGTGGTCGAGCTGCACGACCTGCTCGCGGAGACGCTGGCGGTCGACAACGCCCGTGACTGGGTGCTGGACCGCAAGATCATCCCCAACGAGGTGGGCCTCGGACTGGTCGACCCCACGCGCAGCTACCTCGAGACCCTGACCGAGCGCGAGCTGGCGGAGGTGCTGATCGGGGGACTGGCCACGACCGACCTGCCGGACGACTTCCGGTCCACCTACGTGTCGCTCGCTCGTGACTCGCTCGGCGCGCGCGAGTACCTGATGAGACCTCTGCCGAACACGCTGTACACCAGGGACACCACCTGCTGGCTGTACGGCGGGGTCACGCTGAACCCGCTCTACTGGCCCGCCCGTCACGACGAGACGCTGCTCTACAAGGCGATCTACAGCTTCCACCCGGACTTCGTCGGTTCCCACGTCTGGTGGGGTGACCCGGAGCAGGACTGGGGGCAGGCGAGCTTCGAGGGTGGCGACGTGATGCCGATCGGCAACGGCGTCGTCCTCGTCGGGATGAGCGAGCGCACCTCGCGCCAGGCCATCACCCAGGTCGCGGCTGCCCTCTTCGCCCAGGGAGGCGCCGAGCGCGTCGTCGTGGCCGGCATGCCGAAGCTGCGCGCCGCGATGCACCTCGACACCGTGTTCACCTTCGCCGACCGCGACATCGTCACCTACTTCCCGAACATCGTCGACGGCATCCATCCGTTCTCCCTGCGGCCCGGCGACAAGGAGGGCGCCGTCGACGTCACCGACGAGGGCGACCAGCGGTTCCTCGACGTGGTCGCCGAGTCACTCGGCCTCGACGGCCTCCAGGAGATCGAGACCGGAGGTGACGTCTACGCCTCCGAGCGCCAGCAGTGGGACAGCGGGAACAACGCCGTCGCGCTCGAACCGGGCGTGGTGTTCACCTACGACCGCAACACCCTGACGAACAGCCTGCTGCGCAAGGCCGGTGTCGAGGTGATCACCATCGTCGGCGCCGAGCTGGGGCGTGGCCGCGGCGGCGGGCACTGCATGACCTGCCCGATCATCCGCGACGCGGTTGACTTCTGAGCGGATCCCGGTGTCGGCGGAGAGCGCGTCGGACGTGCTGGCCGCGTCGCCCATGCGCCGGTGGGTGCGGTCCCTGGTCCTGCTGCTGCTCTCGCTGGCGTGCGCCTGGATCATCGTCGGTCTCGTCGGTCGGGTCGACTGGCGCGAGGTGGGCGACGCCCTCGGCAAGCTCGCGCTCTGGCAGGGGCCGGTGCTCCTCGCCGTGCTGGTGGTGCGGCAGGTGCTGAACGCGGCGCCGCTGGCCGTGTTCATCGATGGCCTGGGGATCGGTCGCGCCGTCCAGAACGACCAGTCCGCGATCCTGATGTCGACGATCGCGCCGCCCCCGGCCGACCTCGTCATGCGGCTCTCGATGTTCGCCTCCTGGCAGATCTCGGCGACCAGGGGCCTGGCCGGCGCGATGATGAACACGGTGACCTTCTACGTGATCAGGTTCGCCGCACCCACCGTCGGAGTGCTCCTGATCGGCGCCTCCTCGGTGCCGTACCACGCCATCTACGGCTGGTCGGCTGTCCTGGGTGGTGCCGTGGCCCTGACGATCCTCGGTCTCCTGTGGGCGGCTCTTCGCCGGGAAACCGCAGCCCTGTGGATCGGGAGGACCGCCGGACAGGCCTGCCGGCGGTTCCGGCGTTCGGTCGAGCCGGAGAAGTGGGCGGCGAGCGCCGCCGACTTCCGCAGCCACGTCGTACGTCGCTCGCCGCGCGGGGTGCCACTGTCACTGACCAGCCTGCTCGTCATGGTGGTCGTCGACGGATTCCTGCTCACCCTGAGCCTGCGGTTCGTCGGGGTGCCCGCGAGCGCGCTCTCCGCGGCGGCGATCGTCGGGGTGTTCCTGGTCGTCTACCCGTTGACCCTCTTCCCGCTCGCTGGGCTCGGTGTCGTGGACGCCATGGTGCTGGCCGCTCTGGTGGAGACTGGCGGTCTGGCCCTCGAGCCCGAGATCGTCGGCGGACTGGTGGTGTATCGCGTGACCACGTTGCTCGTGCCCGTGGTCTTCGGATTGGCGTCCGTCGCCTGGTGGCGGCACACGGAAGGAGCAGCATGAACGAGGCAGCCGACAGGAAGGTTCGCGGGGGCGGCGTACGACCCGGCTCCGACCACGGGATGCGCGCCCACGACAGCACGCCCGAGGACACGGCGGCTCAGGTCTCCACCGGCGACCTGCCCGACCTGGAGACGGTGCAGGGGCTGGTGGCGCTCGCCCATCGCACCTACCTGGACGTGGGCGACGGCCACGTGGCCGACTACATCCCCGCGCTGGCCGAGGCCTCGCCCGACCTCTTCGGGATCGCCATCGTGGGGGTCCGCGGCCGGGCTGGTGGCATCGGGGACAACACCCACCCGTTCACGATCCAGAGCGTGGTCAAGCCGTTCCTGTTCGCCCTCGTCTGCGAGGCGCTCGGCCATCGCGAGGTGCGCGAGAAGCTGGGCGTGAACGCCACCGGTCTGCCGTTCGACTCGGTGATGGCGGTCGAGATCGCGGCGGACGGGCTGACCAACCCGTTGGTGAACTCGGGTGCCATCGCCGCCACGAGCCTCGCACCGGGCGACACGGCCGAGCAGAAGTGGGAGTTCCTCCGCGAGGGCCTCTCGCGATTCGCCGGACGCGACCT
Source organism: uncultured Actinomycetota bacterium (assembly GCA_963797525.1). Classification (GTDB taxonomy): domain Bacteria; phylum Actinomycetota; class Actinomycetes; order Propionibacteriales; family Nocardioidaceae; genus Marmoricola. Next base: position 517,131 of record CAWCPT010000014.1, on the reverse strand, counting down.
CGAGGTCGACCAGGTGGTGCTCGACTCCGAGCGGGCGACGAACGGTCGCAACGAGGCGATGGCGCGGCTGATGGCCGGGCACGGTCGGCTCTACTTCGACCCGGACGAGGCCACGGACGTGTACACCCGGTTGTGCTCCCTGGAGGTCACGGCCATGGATCTCGCGACGATGGGCGCGACTCTCGCGGACGGCGGGGTCAACCCGGTCACGCTGCGACGCGTGGTCAGCCCGGACACCTGTCGTCGCACGTTGGCGGTGATGCTCACGGCCGGTCTCTACGAGCTCTCAGGGGACTGGCTCTACGAGATCGGGCTGCCGGCCAAGAGCGGGGTGAGCGGCGGGATCGTCACGGTGGCACCGGGCAAGGGCGGCCTCGCCACGTTCTCGCCCCCGTTGGACGCGGCCGGGAACAGCGTGCGCGGACAGCTGGCCACCAAGCTGCTCTCGGAGGCACTCGGGCTCGACCTGCTGGTGTCGCGGCCCTTCGAGGAGCCTGCTCCCACCCAGACCTGAGCCCAGACCCGAGCCTCAGTCGTCGGCCTTCTGCCGTTTCTGGACGACCACCATGAAGATGCCGAGCGCCACCCAGATCAGGAACGACGTGGTCTGCGTGGCCGGCTTGTTCGGGTCGCGCAGGAAACCCATGGACGACGGCGCGACCAGCCCGAGCCCGCTGAGGGTGAGCGCCGCACCGGCAGCCGCGGTGGCCCAGCGCATGAACCGGTGGCGCATCTTCTCCGCCAGGAAGGCGCCCGCGATCGCCACGGCGGGGATGAAGACGAGGGCGAGCACCAGGCTGGAGTCGCCCTGGTCCACGACGAAGAAGAGCTTGGCGCCGACGACGACACCGGTGACGGCCCCCAACACCCAGAAGATGAACCTCACCGCCAGCAGCGCGACGAAGAAGAGGATCACGGCACCGGCGAGTCCGACCAGCAGGTTGGTGGCAGCGGTCGAGGAGTCGAAGACGGCGGCCAGGAACCAGCCGGCGGCGAAGCCGACGAGTGCCATGGTCAGCTTGAGCGACCGCACGCCGACGAAGCCGAGGACCAGACCGATCAGGATCAGCACCACGCCACTCACGGCGACCTCCCTCCACCCTCGCGTCAGGGTAGCGGCTGAACCGGTCGCAGCGCCGCGTCACGCGGGGACGTAGCCTTCACCTTTGTGGCAGCAACCGACTTCGACTCCGAGATCAAGCAGCTCCAGGCAACGATGAAGACCATCGGGTCCGTCCTGGACCTCGACGGCATGCGCGAGGAGATCGCCGACCTCGGCGAGCAGGTGGCCGTCCCCGACCTGTGGGACGACCAGGCCAACGCCCAGCGCGTCACCGGCCGGCTCTCCCTGCTCCAGGGCACCGTGGACCGGTTCGTCTCCCTCGAGGACCGGATCGACGACCTCGGGGTGCTGGTCGAGCTGGCCCAGGAGGAGGCGGACGCCGACTCGATGGCCGAGGCCGAGGCCGAGCTGCACAAGCTGCACAAGTCCGTGGAGCAGCTCGAGGTCCGCACCCTGCTGTCCGGGGAGTACGACGCCCGCGAGGCGATCATCTCGATCAGGTCCGGCGCCGGCGGCGTGGATGCCGCTGACTTCGCCGAGATGCTGATGCGGATGTACACCCGCTGGGCAGAGCGCAACAAGTACCCCGTCGAGGTCTTCGACACCTCCTACGCCGAGGAGGCCGGACTGAAGTCGGCCACCTTCGCGGTGCACGCGCCGTACGCCTACGGGACGCTGAGCGTCGAGGCCGGCACCCACCGGCTCGTCCGGATCAGCCCGTTCGACAACCAGGGCCGCCGCCAGACCAGCTTCGCCGCCGTCGAGGTGGTGCCGGTGCTGGAGCAGACCGACCAGATCGAGATCCCCGACGAGGACGTGCGGGTCGACGTCTACCGGTCGAGCGGCCCCGGCGGGCAGTCGGTGAACACCACCGACTCGGCCGTGCGGTTGACGCACATCCCGACCGGCACCGTCGTGTCCTGCCAGAACGAGAAGTCGCAGCTGCAGAACAAGGCCAGCGCCATGGTCATCCTCAAGGCGAAGCTGCTCGTGATGAAGAAGGCCGAGGAGAAGGCGCACCTCGACGAGCTGCGCGGCGACGTGCAGGCGAGCTGGGGCGACCAGATGCGCAGCTACGTGCTGAACCCCTACCAGATGGTCAAGGACCTGCGCACCGAGTACGAGTCGGGCAACCCGCAGGCCGTCCTCGACGGCGACATCGACGCGTTCCTCGAGGCCGGCATCCGTTGGCGCCGCGGCGCCGAGGCCGCCTCCGCCTGACCGAACGGGCACACCGTGCTGCGGCTGGAGAGCGAGTGGGTCTGGGACAGCTGGGTCGCCGACGACGGCGAGAGCTATCACCTCTTCTACCTCAAGGCGCCACGGTCCCTCGAGGACGGCAACCTGCGGCACACGTCCGCCTCGGTCGGCCATGCCGTGTCCGCCGACCTGCGTGACTGGGAGGTGCTCCCGGACGCGCTGGTCCCCGTGCCAGGAGCCTGGGACGACCTGGCGATCTGGACCGGCTCGGTGGTCCGCGGTGACGACGGCCGGTGGCGGATGTTCTACACCGCCCTGTCCTCACGCGGGTACGGCGTGCGTGACCAACGGATCGGCGTCGCCGAGTCCGACGACCTGCTGACCTGGCGGCGGCCCGGGCAGCTGCCGGCCCTCTCGGTCGACTCGCGGTGGTACCAGTCGATCGACGAGGACGACACCGTCAGCGAGACCTGGCGGGACCCCTTCGTGGTGCGCGACGAGGCCGGTCACGGGTGGCAGATGCTGGTCACCGCACGCGCTCGCGGCATCGACCGGTTCGACGACGGGGTGCTCGCCCATGCCTGGAGCGCCGACCTGGTGCACTGGGAGGTGCGGGCACCCGTCTCCAGCCCGGGGCACGGCTTCGGCCAGCTCGAGGTGGCCCAGGTCCGCGTGGTCGAGGGGACGCACGTGCTCGTGTTCACCTGCCACCCGCACGAGCTGTCGGCCGCCCGACGCGCGGAGCACGGCGACTACTGCACCTGGGCGGTGACCGGCGACAGCCTGCTCGGACCCTGGGACCTCGGTCGAGCCGTGCCGTTCACCGCCGAGCCGGAGCTGTTCGCGGCGCCGTTGGTGCAGCGGCGCGACGGCTCGTGGGTGCTGTTCGGGTTCCGCAACCTCGAGCCGGAGGGCATCCACGACTTCGAGATCATCGACCCGATCCCGGTGCACCTCGCGGGTGGCGGGCTGGTGGCCGACGCGTCGTACGTCGCGAACCCGCCGCACCCGCTGCGCGGCTGACTCAGCCGGCGTCCGGCGGGGTGAACTGGCTCGCCGTGAACACCGCACCCTGCGGGTCGCGGAGCGTCGCCTGCCTGGTCCAGTCGGTGTCCTCGCGGCTCAGCACCGTCGCGCCGAGGGACTCGGCCAGGCTGGCCGACTCGTCCCGGTCGGCCACGGTGAAGGTGACGTGCCAGTGGGGTTGCTCGTCCGCCGCGGCAACGACGCCGCCGATCACGTCGGCGAAGCCCGGCGGTGCGAAGGCCTGGCGCTCGTGGATGCCGGGATCGACGGTGGCGGCCAGGTGGTCGCCGTAGCCGGGCACCTGGATCATCGTCGCGCTGGTCGAATCTCCTTGGCCGATATCCACGAACACCCAGCCGAAGACCTGCTCGTAGAACGCCTGCGACGCCAGCGGGTCGGCCGCCCGCAGGTCGCTGAAGTTCCACGCGCCCGGGGTGTTGGTCACCTGGGCACCGAGGCGTCGCTCGGCCTGCCAGAGCCGGAGCTCGACGCCGGACGGGTCGGCGACGGTGGCGTTGTGCCCGCCCTCGCCGGCCTGCTCGACCGGGTCGACCAGGCGACCGCCCGCCGCCTCGACCGCGGTGATGGTGGCGTCGATGTCGTCGACGGCGACGTAGGTGCTCCACGCACCGGCAGGTGTTCCCGTGGGCTCGGCAGGTCCACCGATGCCGGCGACGTCCTGGCCGTCGAGCTGGGCGATGACGTACTGAACTGGGATGCGCGGCGGCGTCGCCTGCGTGAACGTCCAGCCGAAGAGGCGTCCGTAGAAGTCCTTGGCCGCCTCGACGTCGTCGACCGTCACGTCGATCCAGGAGGTGACCCCGGCTGGATAGGTCCGAGACTCGCTCATGCAACCAGCCTAGGAGCGACCGCCGACAGCCTTCTCGAGCTCGGCCTTGGTCATCGACGACCGGCCGTCGATGTTCTTCTTCTTCGCCTCTTCGTAGAGCTGCGCCTTGGTGCGTCCTCCCGAACCGGAGTGGGAGCGCAGGCCGCCTCGGCGTCCCGACGAGATGTCGTCGGTCGACGTCCTGCTCTTCTCCTCGGACTCGCCGGCTGCGGGCCCGCTCCTTGTTGACGGTGCGCGCGGCGATCTCCTCGGCGGTGTCCTCGCTGCGGCCGGAGTCCTCCAGCCCCTCCTTGATGTGCTCGTACTGACGCTCGCGCTTCGCGCTCCAGGCCTTCGGCATCGGTGCCTCCTCGGGTGGGTCGGTCTCCTTGCCCTTACCCCGTGGAGCGCAGGTTTGAGCCACCACTCGAAGCGCCTCGTCATCCAGGGCAGCAGGCGCGTAGGTCATGATCGGCGTCGCCACGAGCGTGGTCACGAACGTGCGCACCACGATGTTGAGCTCGAGGCCGGTGAGCAGGAGCAGCGATCCCAGGGCCAGGCTCAGCGGGAAGAAGGTCAGCCAGATGACGACGGCCTGCTTCCACCTCGGTGGCGCCGGCGCCGCTGGTCGCAGGTCCTGCACGTCGACCTCGGCCGGTGTGTCGAACCACCCCTCGATCCCCGTACGCCGCTCCACCCGCGACTCCCCGACGAGGCCCTGCGCCGAGCCGAGCCACCAGGCGCGCTGCGGTGAGGACTCCCACGCGGCGAGCGCGGCCTGGTCGGCGAACCGGTAGAGCATGTGCCACTCGTCGGACGCGGCGAAGGGACGCACCCACCCGGTGCCGAGGAAGCCCTCGAACCGCTCGGCCAGCGAGGTCCCGGCGCGGACCCAGGCCACCATCTGGTCGGCATGGTCGGGCGCCACGTGGCGCACGATCGAGACGGTGACCGGACCCGTACCCACGGGGTCACGGTCGGCGGTCACTGCGTCGGGTCCTCGGACACGCGCACCAGCACCTTGCCGAAGTTGCGACCGCGCAGCATCCCGCGGAACGCCTCGGGCGCTGCGTCGAGACCGTCGACCACGTCCTCGCGGTAGCGCACCGATCCGTCGGCCACCCAGGCGGACATGTCGCGCACGAAGTCCCGGCCGTGGGACTTCGCGAACTCGCCCTGGATGAAGCCACGGATGGTCAGGCTCTTGGTGAGCACCTGGCGCATCAGCGCCGGTGCGCCGGTCCGGACCGTCGGGGGTCCCGGTGGCGTTGTAGTCGGCCACCAGCCCGCACACCGGCACGCGGCCGTAGAGGTTCATCCGCTTGAGCACCTCGCGGCCGACCTTGCCGCCCACGTTCTCGAAGTAGACGTCCACCCCGTCCGGCACGGCTTCGTCCAGCTCGTCGGTGAACGTGGGGGAGCGGTGGTCGAGCGCGACGTCGAAGCCGAACTCCTCGGTGCAGCAGCTGCTGCTTGGCCTCACCACCGGCGATCCCCACGGCGCGGGCGCCCTGGATCTTCGCGATCTGGCCGACGGCCGACCCCACCGGGCCGGTGGCCGCGGCGACGACGACGGTCTCACCGGGCTGCGGGCGGCCGAGCTCCAGCAGGCCGGCGTACGCCGTGAAGCCCGGCATCCCGAGCACCCCCACGCGCCGTGGACACGGGCACGACCGATGGGTCGAGCTTGCGCAGTCCCGTTGGCCTCCGCGATCGCGTGCGTCTGCCAGCCGGAGTAGGAGAGCACGACGTCGCCGGCCTCCAGGGAGGGGTCGCGGGACTCCTCGACCACGCACACGGTGCCGCCGACGAGGACGTCGCCGATGGCCACCGGGTCGGCGTACGACTTCGCGTCGCTCATCCGGCCGCGCATGTAGGGGTCGAGCGAGAGGTAGACGACCCGCAGCAGCACCTGTCCGTCGGCCAGCTCGGGGAGCTCGTGCTCCTCGAAGGAGAAGGTGTCGTCGTCGGGCTCGCCCTCGGGACGTCGGGCCAGTCGGACCTGGGTGGAGGTGGTCACGTGGAGCTCCTCGGAGGACGAGAACAGGGGTCCACCAGCATGTCACCGGCCCTCGGCTCGCACGGAGGAGGGCCGACCGTTGGTCAGCGCGCGGTGTTCAGGGCGTTGGCGACCTGGACGCACCATGCGTCGGCCCGCCCGCGGATCCCCGCCGCCTGCGCGGAGGGGGCCGAGACCTCGCAGCTCAGCCAGGTCTGGCCGAACAGGCCCGCGTGCCGGACCCGCTGGTCCCCACCCGGGAGGCGGCACACCTGGGTCGCCGTCGGCCTGCCGTACGCCGGACCCGACACGACCCGGCATCCCGCGGCGTCCTTGTTCGAGGCGACCACACGCCGGGCGAAGGTGGCGTCGACCGGCCGGGCGAAGACCCAGGCCCGTGCGGTCGACCCCTCGTCGGTGCTCCACGAGCAGCCGATCTCGTGCACCACGTCCTCACCGGCGCCGTCGAGCTTCTCCCGGTCGCCGTTCCCGTACGTCGCCTTCGAGTCCGGCTTGCCACCGAGGGCGTCGGTCACGGCGTCGTCGGGCACCGCGGCACAGAAGTCGATCCGGGGCACCTGCATGACGGCGGTGTTCAGGCCGGCGATCGGCGTGGGTGCCGGAGAGGGCGCGGACTTCTGGGGCTCGTCGGAGGCGCAGCCGGTGAGCGCCACGGACATCGCCAGCACCGCGCAGACGGCGCCCGCAGCCACACGCGGAAGGCGGCGGAGCGCGCGACGGGCCGAGGGAGCAGACATGCGCTCAACCGTAGGGCCGCTCACTTAGGCTGGCCAGCGGTCGGGCACGAACCTTCCCCCCATCCCCGAGACCGGCCACCCCAGTCGTGATCAGATTCGAGAACGTCTCCTCGACCTATGCCGGTCACACCAAGCCGGCACTCGTGGACGTCACTGCCGACATCGACGAGGGCGAGTTCGTCTTCCTCGTCGGTGAGTCCGGCTCCGGGAAGTCGACCTTCCTGCGGCTCGTGCTGCGCGAGACCCGGTCGACGAAGGGCCAGGTCTTCGTGGCCGGTCAGCGACCTCAACCGCATGCGCAGCTGGAAGGTGCCGGCCCTGCGTCGCCAGATCGGCACGGTCTTCCAGGACTTCCGGCTGCTGCCGAACAAGACGGTCTCGCAGAACGTCGCGTTCGCGCTCCAGGTGATCGGCAAGCCCCGCGCCCAGATCAACAAGGTCGTCCCCGAGACCCTCGAGCTCGTCGGTCTCGAGGGCAAGGGCCAGCGGATGCCCGATGAGCTCTCCGGCGGCGAGCAGCAGCGCGTGGCCATCGCGCGCGCCTTCGTCAACCGGCCCAAGATCCTGATCGCCGACGAGCCGACCGGCAACCTGGACCCCAACACCAGCGTCGGCATCATGAAGCTCCTGGACCGGATCAACCGCACCGGCACGACGGTGGTGATGGCCACCCACGACTCCGGCATCGTCGACCAGATGCGCAAGCGCGTCGTCGAGCTGGCCGACGGGCACGTCGTACGCGACCAGGCCCGCGGTGTCTACGGCTACCAGGCCTAGAAGGAGCGCTGATCCACCCGATGCAGCTCAGATACGTCTTCTCGGAAACCGCGACCGGACTGCGGCGCAACATCTCGATGTCCGTGGCGCTCATCGTCACGATCTTCGTCTCGCTGACCCTGGTGGGCATGGGCCTGCTGCTCAACCAGCAGGCGGACAAGGCCGAGCACTTCTGGGGCAGCAAGCTCCAGATCACGGTCTTCATGTGCAACCAGAACAGCAAGGCCGCCAACTGCGCCGCCGGCGAGGTCTCGCCGACGCAGCGCACGGCCGTCAAGGACACGATCGGCACCAACCCTGAGGTGGCGTCGTTCTACCACCAGAGCAAGGACCAGGCGTTCAAGACCTGGAAGCGGGTCTATCTCTCCCAGGACAAGTCCCAGCAGGAGATCTACTCCACCGTGCGGGCCTCGGACATGCAGGAGTCCTACTGGGTCAAGCTCAAGGACCCCAACAAGTTCCAGGGGGTGAAGACCGCCCTCGCGGGCATGCCCGGGGTGGACGCGGTCCGTGACCTGCGGCAGGTGCTCAAGCCGATCTACTTCTGGATGACGGTGATGAAGTGGGGCGCGATCGCGATCGCGGCGTTCCTGCTGGTCGCGGCGATCCTCCAGGTCGGCAACACCATCCGGATGGCCGCCTTCGCGCGCCGCAAGGAGATCGGGATCATGCGCCTGGTCGGCGCCTCGACGCTCTACATCTCCTTGCCGTTCCTGATGGAGACGCTCGTCGCCGCCGTCATCGGGATCGCCCTCGCCTCGGGAGCGCTGCTGGCGTTCATGTACTTCGTGATCTACGGGAAGCTCAGGCCGACCTCCAACATCGTCGAGTGGGTCGACTGGAACGACGCCTACCTCGCGATCGCAGGCATCGCCGTGCTCGGGATCCTGCTCACCCTGATCCCGACACTCGTGATGACGCGCAAATACCTCAAAGTGTGAGGGCCGCGGGTTACGGTCGCCGCGTTCACTTCTTCCCCAGATGAACGGCTTCTCTCGTGGTCCGCTCCTCCCTCGGAAGCACTCCGCTCCCGACCCGGCTCAAGCTCACCGCCGCTTGCGCGACCCTGCTCATCGGTGTCAGCGCGATCGCACCGCAGGCGACGGCGGACGACAAGCTCCGCGACCGGCAGCGGCACGTCCAGGGCCAGGTCCGCGGGGCGCAGGGCGACCTCGAGGAGTCCAGCAAGGCCCTCTCCAGTGCTGCCCGGGGACTGACCAGGGCCCGTGCGGCACTCGGCGCCGCCCAGCGCCGGCTCACCGTCGCGCAGCGCAACCTCGACGCGGCAGCACGCGTCGACGCGCTGATGCAGGCCCGTCTCCAGGCGGCCGAGCAGCGGCTGGCCCGGGCGCGTACGGCGCTCGACAAGGCCCGGGCACGGGTCGTCTCGCAACGCGTCGCGATCGGCCGGCTCGCCGCCAGCAACTACGCCAACGGTGACCCTTCGCTGATGGGGCTCTCGGTGATGCTGAACTCGCAGAACCCGGAGGACGTCACCAGCCAGATGAACACCGTCGACTCCCTGATGAGTCGGCAGACCACGATGCTCGCCGATCTCAAGAAGGCGCGCGCCCGGATGGTCGCGGAGGAAGCCAGGGTCGAGCAGGCGAAGCAGGTCGTGGCTGCCCAGCGCAAGGCTGCGCGGGCCAACCTGGTGAAGAAGCAGTCGCTCGAGAACACCGCTGCTGCTGCCCGGAGCGAGGTGGCCACGCACGTCGGCCGGATGCGGGCCGCGCAGGTCGTGGCTGCCCGCGCGCGCAAGGCCGACCTGGTCCAGCTGCGCGCGCTGAAGAAGCAGGAGAACCTGGTCCGCCTGAAGATCATCGAGCGGGCACGCCGCCAGAAGGGTGGCTTCCGGGGTGACTCCGGTGGGTTCCTGGCCCGACCGGTCCCGGGCGCGGTCACCTCGCCGTTCGGCTGGCGACGGCACCCGATCTACGGCTACTGGGGCCTGCACGACGGCACCGACTTCCACGCCCCCTGTGGCACCCCGGAGCGTGCCGCCGGCGCGGGCACGGTGATCTCCCGGGCCTGGTCCAGCGTCTACGGCAACCGCCTCTACCTCGACCTCGGCAAGGTCAACGGCAAGAACATGACCGTGGTCTACAACCACCTCACCTCCTACGCCGTCGGCAGCGGTGCGCGCGTGAAGCGCGGCCAGACCGTCGGGTACGCCGGCAGCACCGGCTGGTCCACCGGCTGCCACCTGCACTTCACCGTGCTGCTCAACGGCAGCCCGGTGAACCCGATGAACTACTTCTGAGCCCTCGGCACGACTCGGCGCGCACTGTCACGACCCGGTTGCCGCGGCTGAGAGGATGACCCCATGGCCAAGGAGAAGGGGCAGAAGCTGATCGCGCAGAACCGCAAGGCGCGCTACGACTTCCAGATCGACGACACCTTCGAGGCCGGGATGGTGCTGGTGGGCACCGAGGTGAAGTCCCTGCGCGCCGGTCGCGCGACCCTGGTCGACGGGTTCGCCGAGATCGACGGAGGCGAGGTGTTCCTGCACGGCGTGCACATCCCGGAGTACACCGAGGGCACCTGGACCAACCACGAGCCGCGTCGCGTCCGCAAGCTGTTGCTCAACCGCCACGAGATCGACCGGCTGGAGAGCAAGGTCAACGAGCGTGGCTTCACCCTGATCCCGCTCTCGCTGTACTTCAAGGACGGCCGGGCCAAGGTCGAGATCGCGCTCGCCCGGGGCAAGAAGACCTACGACAAGCGGCACGCACTCGCCGAGAAGCAGGCCGACAGGGAGAAGCAGCAGGCGCTCGGGCGGCAGCTCAAGGGCATGGGCTGAGCTTGACGACGGTCCAGTCGCCCCCGGGCAGCGAACGCCGGGCTGCTCCGCGACGAGCTCCGCGCGAGGTCCGCCTGGACATCGAGGGCCTGCGGGCGATCGCCGTCACGATGGTGCTCGTCTACCACACCGGGCTGGGCGTCCTCTCGGGCGGATTCGCGGGCGTGGACGTGTTCTTCGTGATCAGCGGGTTCCTGATCACCTCGCTGCTGCTGCGCGAGCTGACCCGCTCGGGCACCGTGTCCATCTCCGCCTTCTACGCCCGTCGTGCACGCCGGCTGCTTCCCGCTGCCACGCTCGTCATCCTGGTCACGCTGGCGCTCGGCTGGCGGGTCATGCCCAGCTCCGCACGACCCGACCTCGGGGCCGACGGCATCGCGGCGGCGCTGTACGTCCTGAACTGGACGCTGGCGGGGCGCTCGGTCGACTACCTGGCCCAGGGTGCTGCCGTCTCGCCCCTGCAGCACTACTGGTCCCTCTCCGTCGAGGAGCAGTACTACGTCGTGTGGCCGCTGGCGATCCTCCTCGCCGTGGCCCTCTCCCGGCGGCTCGGGTGGCGTCCCCGGCGGGTGCTCCTCGCGCTGGTGGCCGTCGGTGGCGTCGCCTCGCTCGTCTACTCCGTCTGGTTGACGCGGACGTCTCCGGAGACGGCCTACTTCGTGAGTACGACGCGTGCCTGGGAGCTCGCCATCGGCTCCCTGATGGCCTTCGCCGCCGGTTCCCTGCGCGGGCTGACCCGGCGCGCCTCGGTGCTGCTCGCCTGGTCGGGACTGGCCGCGATCGCCTGCACCGCGCTCCTCTTCTCCCGGAGCACACCGTGGCCGGGGTCTGCCGCCCTGCTGCCCACCCTGGGCACGGCAGCCGTGATCGCCGCCGGGTGCAGCAGGACGGGGGGAGGGGCCGACGGCGTCCTGGGGCTGCGCCCGATGACCTGGGTCGGTGGCAGGTCCTACGCGATCTACCTGTGGCACTGGCCGCTGATCGTCCTCGCCCAGGCGAGGTGGCCGGGCCTCTCGACCTGGACGGTCGTGGGGATCGGGCTCCTGGCGCTGCCTCTGGCAGCACTCACCAAGCGGTTCGTGGAGGACCCGCTGCGGTTCGGGTGGGTGACGAGGAGCAACCCGCGGGCGCTCGCGCTCGGTGCCGCGTCGATGGCGGCCTGCGTGCTCGCGGGCTACCTGGTCATCGGCTCCGCCCCGGTGGTCGGCAGCACGAGCGGCGCGAGCGGTGCCGGCGCCCTGGTGGCCGATGCAGGTGCCGCCCGATGGCGGCTGGTGCCGGATCCGCAACGGCTCTACACCGCGTCCGGAGACGTCGTCCCCGAGCCCGGGGCGGCTCCGCTGGACGTGCCCGTGTCCAACACCTGCCTGACCAGGCTCGGCAGCGACAGGATCCTGAACGGCTGCGTCTTCGGCCGGCGCGACAGCGACGTCACCGTGGCGCTGCTGGGCGACTCGAAGGCCCACCAGTGGATCCCGGCGCTCAGGAGGATCGCCAACCGGGAGGGGTGGCGGCTGGAGGTCTACCTGAAGGCGGCGTGCACGGTGACCACGGCGGGAGTGGTGCCGGACTGCGCGTCGTACAACGCGAAGGTGCTGGCCCGGTTCAAGGAGCGCGGTGCCCCCGACTACGCCATCGTCTCGCACCGCGGCACCAACTACGACGCCTCGACGGGTGGCCTCGTCGACGGACTCGCCGCGATCAAGTCCCTGGGCACCGAGGTCGTGGCCCTGGCGGACAACGCCTCACCCCTGACCCAGACGGTCTACGACTGCGTCGAGCGCCACCCCGCCGACTTCACCGCGTGCTCGTTCGACCGCGACGCCGGACTGGCGCGCAGCGGGTCGCCGTTGCTGAAGGACGCCGCCGACGAGCTCGACCTGCCCTACGTCGACCTCAACCGGTGGATCTGCCCACCCGGGGACACCTGCCCGGCGGTGATCGCACACACGCTGGTCTACCGACGGGGGAGCCACCTCACCGCCACCTACGTCACGAGCCTGACGCCGATGCTGCATCGTGCGCTGTCCTCGATCGGGATGGCCAGGACCCCACCTCGGGAGATCGGTCTGCTTCGGTGAGCCGCATGGAGAGCGAGCCCGACGTCCGCGCCTGGTGGGAGCGGCTCGGCCTGTCCGGCCTGTTCGACGTGCACGTGCACTTCCTGCCGCCCCGGCTCCAGGCCAAGGTCTACGCGCAGTTCGACGCGGCCGGCCCCAAGATCGGGCGCGAGTGGCCGATCCGCTACCGGGGCAGCCACGAGGAGCGCGTCGAGCAGCTGCGCTCCTTCGGCGTACGACGGTTCTCGGCGCTGCCCTACGCGCACCGGCCGGGCGTCGCGACCTGGCTCAACGAGTGGGCGCGCGACTTCGCCCGCGAGATCCCGGAGTGCCTCTGGTCCGGCACGTTCTATCCCGAGCCGGAGGCCGCGAGCTACGTGCCCGAGCTGATCGACGCCGGCGTCGAGGTCTTCAAGCTGCACGCGCAGGTGGGGGAGTTCCGCCTCGACGACCCGCTGCTCGACGAGGCGTTCGGGGCGATCGAGGACGCCGGGACCCCGGTGGTGACGCACATCGGCTCGGGTCCGGTCGGCAACGAGTTCACCGGCCCCGAGCACCTTGCGCGCCTGCTCGCGCGCCATCCGCGGCTGCCGGTCGTGATCGCCCACATGGGCGCCCCGGAGTACACCGAGTTCCTCGCCCTCGCGGAGGCCCACGAGCACACGCGACTCGACACGACGATGGTCTTCACCGGCTTCTTCGACGAGGAAGCGCCGTACCCCGACGACCTGCTGCCTCGTCTGGCCGACATCGGGGACCGGGTGCTGCTCGGCAGCGACTTCCCGACGATCCCCTACCCCTACCTCGAGCAGTTGGAGGGGCTCTCCAGGCTGGCCGACCGCCATCCCGGGCTGGGCGAGGACTGGCTGCGCCGCGTCTGCTGGGACAACGGGGTCGACCTGTTCGGCGTCCCGGGCGCCTGATCGCCGGGTTCGCCAACAGCCTCAGCACCAGGCGCGGACACCACGTGGGCTGAGCGCCCGGTCGCGCAGCACGACGGGCAGCCGCGCACCGTAGTGGGCACAGGTCCAGTCGAAGTCGGCGCGGCGGTACTCGATCGAGAGCACCCGTCGCCCGTAGTGGCGCACGTAGTCGCCGCACTCGCGGTAGCGACCGCACTCCTCGGCGACCGCGAAGTCGTACCCGATCGTCCGACCGTCGAGGTCCGCGAGGTTCTTCTGGCCGACGGCGAGACCCGAAGCATGGGCGACACGGACCAGCCGACGGGCGAAGGTGATCGCCTGGCCGCGCGTGATCATCCGGCCGCTGCGCGTGTAGGAGTCGAGGTTGTCGAGCTCGACGGCGTCGAAGCCTCGGGCGGCGCACCCCCGCGTCCACGAGGCCATGATCCGGCCCAACGTGACCTGCCGGGTCGTCGTACGGATGTCGAGCAGCCACTCGCCCCACGCGCCGTCGACCACGGGCCGGCCCTGCTTGCGGAGGACCAGCCCCATCCGGTGGCGCCAGAAGACGTTCTCGTCGGGTTGGGTCTGGAACCCGTTCACGTAGCAGACGTTGTAGCGGCCCGGGGCCGGAGCACTCCGTCGGTCGCGCACGACGATCCCGACGTCGGCCGGGACCGTGCGGTTCCCACCGAGCTGGTAGTCCACGTGCGTGCCGACGGGCGGTGCCTCGACCGCGGAGACCGGTGCCGCTGCCCCCAGGAGGAGCAGCGGCACCAGCACCGACAGGAGCGAACGCCTCATCGGCTCAGCATAGGGAGCCTCAGACCATCTCCCGCGCCTTCCGCGGAAGCAGCCAGCCGATGCACCAGGCGACGGCGATCAGGCCCACCAGCATCAGGAGGGTGTCCTCGGCGGCGACGAGGTGCCGACCGGCCGTCATCGCGGCGACCGGTCCGCCGTCCTCGAGAGCGATCTTGTCGAAGAACAGCGTCCCGAGCACCGCGACGCCGAGGGAGGCGCCGAGCTGCTGGAGCGACTCGAGCAGACCGCTCGCCGAGCCGACCTCGTGGTCGTCGATCTCGCCCATGATGATGCTGAACAGCGGCACGAAGATCATCCCCATCCCGACCCCGAACACGAACAGTCCCGGAGCCAGGTCGGTGAACCCGAGCTGGCCGTCCTGCGAGCGCAGCGACCACCACAGCACCAGCGCACCCGCGGCCATGATCGTCAGCCCGACGTGCAGGATCGGGCGACCGACGGCCGTGGCCGCCCAGGCGCCGACCCCGGAGCCGAAGAACGCGCCGACGGCCATCGCGGCGAGGTAGAGGCTGGCGTGCATCGCGGTGAAGCCCAGCCCGATCTGGAGGAACAGTCCCATCGTGAGCGAGAAGCCGACGATGCTGCCGAAGAACACCAGCGTGAACAGGGTGCCGGAGACGTAGGAGCGCTTGCGGAGGACGCTGAACTCGACGAGCGGGGCCCGTCCGGCGCGCAACCGGGCGCGCTGCTGGAGCACGAACGCGGCGAGCATCGGCAACGAGGCGGCGAGCACGCCGAAGACCCAGGTCGGCCAGCCCAGGGTCCGCCCGTCGACCAGAGGGAAGACCAGCAGGAAGCTCGCGGCCCCGAGCAGCACGGTGCCGACACCGTCCAGCCGCAGGCCGGCGTGCGACGGGGCGCCGTCGGGCAGCACCTTCGCTCCGAGGACGAGCGCGAAGACGCCGAGCGGCAGGTTGATCAGGAACAGCGCACGCCAGTCGGTGCCGAAGAGGTCCGCCTTCATCAGCAAGCCCGGCGACGACCGGGCCGAGCACGGTGGAGAGGCCGATCACCGGGCCGAACGCGGCGAACGCCTTGCCGATCTGCTGGGGCGGGAACAGGTCGCGGATCAGCCCGAAGGTCTGCGGCACCATCAGTGCCGCGGAGAGTCCCTGGGCCGCCCGTGCGCCGACGAGCACGTCACCCGACCACGCGAACGAGCAGAACGCCGAGGACAGCACGAAGCCGACCAGGCCGAGGAGCAGCATCCGCTTGCGGCCGAACATGTCGCCGAGCCGTGCCCCGGCCATCAGGCCGACCGCCAGTGCCAGGGTGTACGCCGCCGCCACCCACTCCAGCGACGAGGTGGACATCGCCAGGTCGCGCTGGATGGCTGGGGCGGCGACGTTGACGATCGTCGAGTCGAGGATGTTCAGGATCATCGCGGACAGCACGACCGCGAAGCCGGCCCACATCAGGCGTGGCGCCTCGGTGTCGGTGCTCTGCCGAGCCGTGACGGCGGGGGTGGGAGGTTCGAGAAGGGTGGTCATCGGGTGCTCCTGGTGGTCGGGATCGTCGTCCGGGGGATCGATGTCATGCCAGCCACGCTAGGAGCCCATCAGGCACGTTTCGTTCCTGATGGTGACCTATTCTCGAGCACATGGCAGAAACCTCCGGACGACTCCTGAAGCTGCTCTCGCTGCTGCAGACCCCGCGCGAGTGGCCCGGCCCCGAGCTCGCCGAGCGGCTCGGTGTCACCCAGCGCACGGTGCGCAACGACATCGACCGCCTGCGCCAGCTCGGCTACCCGGTGCTCGCCTCCCGCGGCTCCGTCGGCGGCTACCGGCTCTCGGCCGGAGCGGCGATGCCACCGCTCCTGCTCGACGACGACGAGGCCGTCGCGATCGCGGTCGCGCTGGGCACCGCGAGCGGTGGCGCGGTCGACGGTCTCGAGGAGACCGCGCTGCAGGCGCTGACCAAGCTGCTGCAGGTGCTGCCGAAACGGCTCAGCGGCCGGGTCGACGCACTCCAGGCCCACACGGTCCGGGTGGCCGGTCGGCGTCGCGGCGCCAGTGTCGCGGGGCGGCTGCTGGCCCAGGTCGCAGCGGCTGCCCGCGACCGTGAGGTGGTCCGGTTCGCCTACTCCGACCACGCCGGCTCCGCCACCGAGCGCCGGGTCGAGCCCTACCGGCTCGTCAACTGGGGCCAGCGCTGGTACCTCGTCGCCTTCGACCTCCAGCGCGACGACTGGCGCACCTTCCGCTGCGACCGGATGAGCGAGACCCGTTCGGTCGGACACCGGTTCCGCGCCCGCGAGCTCCCGGCCGAGGACGTCGCGGCGTACGTCGCGAGCAAGACCCGCCAGGTGCAGATGAAGGTGACCGGCCGGGTGGTCGTGCACGCACCCGCGTCGGTGGTCGAGCAGCGGATGGGCTCGTGGACGCAGGGCAGCATCGAGCCGCTGGGCGAGGACCGGTGCCGCGTGCAGATCGGCGCGCGCTCGCCCGCCGACATCGCCTTCTGGCTCGGGGCGCTCGACTGCGACTTCGAGGTGGAGGACTCACCTGACCTCGCCGACGCCGTACGCCGGGTGAGTGAGCGGTACGCACGGGCCGTCTGACCCCCTGGTGAGCGCTGGCGACTTCTGCGTGAAGCGGGGAACTGGAATGAAAGCCGAGCCGAGGGACGTTAGACTCCCTGGAACAACTCAAGAGGGGCTGATTGGTTTCGACTGGGGACGTTAGTCCCAGGAGAAGCGGGTCGAGAAGCCAACGTCATCTCGTAAACGTTCGTTGGAACCTATAGTTGCCGAATCTAATCGCAACGACTTCGCTCTCGCTGCCTGAGCAGTGATCGA
The DNA here is from genome assembly GCA_963797525.1 of uncultured Actinomycetota bacterium. Taxonomy (GTDB): domain Bacteria; phylum Actinomycetota; class Actinomycetes; order Propionibacteriales; family Nocardioidaceae; genus Marmoricola. Next base: position 500,092 of record CAWCPT010000014.1, on the reverse strand, counting down.
AGGGTCAGACCGGGCATCCGTCCTCGTCCCGGACCCTGGCCTCATCTAGAGGACTTGCTGATCAACTCCTGTCAGGAGGGTTGATCGGGACTTCATCCTGACTGGGCCCGTCGGCACACTGTTCGTGGGAGTGCCGGGGCCGAGAAAATCGCTATCACGAACTGCACCCGGAGAAGACCTGGTACGGCGCCACAGGACGCGGGTTCGATTCCCGCCAGCTCCACCACCACCAACGGATCCGACGCAGGGTCCAGCCCTCTTGAGCCAGAGCCTCCCGGCACCCGCCGGGGAGGCTCTGGTGCTGTCCGGGCGGTGCTCAGGTCGGGAGTCGGAGCGAGCTCATCCCGCCGTCGACGCCGAGCAGGGTGCCGGTGGTGGAGGCGCTGAGCGGGTTGGCGAGGTAGACGATCGCGTGGGCGACCTCGTCGGCCTCGACCAGGCGGCCGATCGGCTGTCGCGCGCGCAGCTGCTCGGCGGCCGCCTCCGGGTCGTCGGCCTGGTCGAGGAGGCGACCGATCCAGGGCGTTGCGGCGGTTCCGGGGAGCACGGCGTTGACCCGGATGCCCTCGCGCACGTGGTCGGCGGCCATCGCCATCGTCAGGGCGGCCACGGCGCCCTTGCTGGCGGAGTACAGCGCGCGCTGTGGCACGCCGACGGCGGCGACGACCGAGCTGACGTTGACGATCGCGGCGTGCTCGGACGCGCGCAGGTGGGGGAGGGCCGCGGCCGAGACCCGTGCCGTGCCGACGACGTTCACGTCGAGGAGGTGCGCCCACTCGGCGTCGTCGTTCTCGGAGACGTCGCCGATCGCCCCGATGCCGGCGTTGTTGACGAGCACGTCGATGCCGCCGAGTGCCTCCGCAGCCTCGGCAACGCTGACGTCGACGGCGGCCCGGTCGGTGATGTCGCAGGACAGCTCGAGCAGCCCGCTGTCCCCCGTGGGTGCTCGGTCGATGATCGCGACCCGGGTGCCCTGGGCCGTGAGCAGCCGGGCGGTCGCGGCGCCGATGCCGCTGGCGCCTCCGGTCACGAGGGCGGTCAGTCCGTCGAATTCGTTCATCTCATCTCCTGGAGTCGTGGGTCGACGTGGATCTTGGGGGCAGAGGTCGCGTGGTCAGGTCGCCGGCCGGCCAGCGCGTGGTGCGCCTGGTCCAGGCCCACCACGGTTGCGACGAGCGGGCTCGGGTCGACCGCCCCGGAGGCGTACGCCGAGATGGTGCCCGCCAGGCCGGCGGAGGCGCCCAGGATGCCGACCGCGGTCACGTCCTTGAGCGCGATCTCGCGGGAGTCGACGAGGCTGGGCTCGGCGGAGAGGCCGATGAGGACCACCCGCCGGCCCGGTTCGACCAGGCGCACCACCTGCGCGGGGACCGCCCTGGAGTTGGACGCGTCGACGACGGCGTCGAAGGGCACGTCGGGAAGCTCGTCGAGCGTGGAGGTGTCACCGAGGCCGCACCCTCGGGCGAACTCCAGACCCGGCCCTGCCACGCCGGCGAGGTGGACCTGGACGCCGTCGGCGCGGGCGAGCTGCGCGACCAGCAGGCCGATGGTGCCCGTGCCGACCACCAGCAGTCGCTCTCCGGGCGTCACGGCGGCGGCGCGGACGGCGCGCAGCGCGTTGCCACCGGGTTCGACCATGGCGCCGGCGGTGTCGTCGACCTCGTCGGGCAGGCGCAGGAGCGCACGGGCCGGCACGCGGAGCTTCTCGGCCAGCGCGCCGGCGTAGCTGCCGCGGATGCCGATCTCCGACCGGGTCTCGCACACGTGGTGGCGTCCGTCGAGGCAGCGTCGGCACGTTTCGCAGCCGAGCATGGTGTCGCCCGTGACGCGACAGCCGATCCAGCTCTCCGGGGCGTTGGTGCCGACAGCCGTGACGGTGCCGCACCACTCGTGGCCCGGGGTCAGGGGATAGGTCGTGTGTCCCTGTCTGAGGTACTCCATCTCGCCGCTGAACAGCTCGGCATCGGTCCCGCAGATGCCGACGCGCGCCACGTCGACAACGACGTCGTCCGGCCCGGGCTCCGGGTCCGGGACCTCGTGCACTTCGGACCGGCCGGGTCCGGTCAGGACGAGGGCGTGCACGTCAGCGTGGCGCGATCACGGTCTGGCGCTGGGTGCCGAGGCCGTCGATGCCCAGCTCGAGGACGTCACCCGGTGCGAGCCACACGGGCGGGTCGAAGCCCATTCCGACGCCGGGCGGGGTGCCGGTGTCGATCAGGTCGCCCGGCTCCAGCACCATGAACTGGCTGAGGTGGTGGACGATGAAGTAGGGGTCGAACACCATCGTCGCGGTGGATCCTCGCTGGCGGCTGACGCCGTTGACGTCGAGCCACATCTGGAGTCCCGAGACGTCGTCGATCTCGTCCGGCGTGACCAGCCAGGGTCCAGTCGGGTTGAAGGTCTCGGCGGACTTGCCCTTCGACCACTGGCCGCTGCGCTCCATCTGGAACGCGCGCTCGCTGACGTCGTTGACGAGCACGAAGCCGGCGATCGCGTCCCTGGCCTCCTCGACCGAGTCGAGGTAGGACGTGCGCCTGCCGATCACGATCCCGAGCTCGACCTCCCAGTCGGTCTTCGTCGAGCCTCGCGGGATCCGCACGTCGTCGTGGGGGCCCACGATCGTGTTGGGCGACTTGGTGAACAGGATCGGCTCGTCCGGGACGGTCTGCCCGGTCTCGGCGGCGTGGTCGCTGTAGTTGAGCCCGATGCAGAGGATCTGGTGGGGACGTGCGATGGGCGAGCCGATGCGCTCGTCGCCGAAGGTCTGCACCCGGCCGCTCGCCGTACGTTCCGCGACCAGCGGGCTCAGTGCCTCCAGGCCGCCGGAGCCGAAGAAGGCCTCGTCGTAGTCGGCGACGAGGTCCGAGACGTCGACGTACGTCGTCTCGTCGACGCGAACGACGGGACGTTCGGCGCCGACGGATCCGAGGCGCATCAGCTTCACGGTGTCTCCTGAGGGGTGAGGTGTCCGGACCAGGGATGGGTGGGCAGGCCGGTGCAGCCTGGTCGGGTGAGGAACAGGCTGCCCGACAGCGGGAACTCCTGCTGCTCAGCCGGCGAGAGCTCGCCGCGCGCAGTGGTGATCAGCAGCTGGTCGAGCTCGGGGCCGACGAAGGCCAGGCTCGTCGTGTGCGGCGCCGGCAGCTCGACGACCTCGAGCAGGTCACCGGCGGGGGTGTAGCAGCGCACCTGTCCCTGGCCCCACGCCGCCAGCCAGAGGTTCCCGGACGCGTCGAGGCACAGGCCGTCGGGCACCGCGTCGGTGAGCTCGAGCACGGGGCGTCGTGCGCCGACGACCCCGGTGTCCTGGTCGTACTCGCGCACCCGGACCTGACGCCCCGGGACGCTGTCGATGCTGTAGAACAGGGAGTCGTCTGGAGAGAACGCCATCCCGTTGGCGAGCCCGAGGTCGTCGTCGAGCACGGTCGTGGTGTCGCCGTCCGCCCGGAGCAACCGCTGGGAGTGCCGCGCCCCGGTGATCGACGCGGTGCCGACCAGGAAGCGCCCCCGCGCGTCACACACCCCGTCGTTCCACCGGTCGTCCGGGTGGTCTACGAAGAGGTCGGGTCCCGAGCTCCGCGAGCCGTCGGGTGCGAGGCTGGTGAGCCGGTGGTGCTCCGCCACGACGAGCGTCCCGTCTGGCGCGGACGCTGTCGCCCCGACGTAGGAGTCGAACTGGTGCTGCTTCTCGACCTCGACCGAGCCGGAGTGCAGGCGCCCCTCGAGGACGAGGCCCCGGAGGATGTCGACCCAGAGGACGCGCTCGCGTGGCGCGTCCCAGACGGGCCCTTCTGCGAGCTCGTAGACGGGGTCAGTGACCTGCTCGGCGGTGCTCACGCGCGAGCAGCGCTCGCGGTAGCGTCGGTCACGATTCCAGATGCTAGACCTGAGCTTCGAGAAGTGGAACCGATGACCTCACCGCGCAGCAGCCAGTGGTACGCCGGGACCGAGCGCAACGCCTACATCCACCGGGCCTGGATGCGTCGCGGCCTGCCGGCGCACGCCTTCGACGGCCGGCCCCACATAGCGATCGCGAACACGGCGTCGGACCTCACGCCCTGCAACGCCCATCTCGACGAGGTCGCCGAGAGTGTGAAGCAGGGGGTCTACGAGGCCGGCGGCATCCCGCTCAACCTGCCGGTGGTGTCCCTGGGGGAGACCTTGGTCCGGCCGACCGCGATGCTGTGGCGCAACATGGCCGCGATGGCGACCGAGGAGATGCTCCGCGCCAACCCCGTGGACGGTGTGGTGCTCCTCGGGGGGTGCGACAAGACCATTCCCTCGCTGCTGATGGCCGCCGCGTCGGTCGACATCCCGGCGCTCGTCGTGCCCGGCGGGCCGATGCTGACCGGCACCTTCCGGGGTACGCCGCTCGGCTGCGGCACGGACGTGTGGCGGCTCAGCGAGGAGGTCCGCGCCGGCACCCTCTCCGAGGACGACTTCATGAAGTCGGAGTCGTCGATGATCCGCAGCCGCGGGCACTGCAACACGATGGGCACCGCCTCGACGATGGCCATGGTCGCCGAGGCGCTCGGGTCCACGATCCCGGGAACGGCCGGCACCCCGGCGCCGGACAGCCGTCTGCTCGAGGGCTCCCACGAGGCGGGGCGGCTGGCGGTCGAGATGGTCGCGGCCGACCGGCGACCGAGCGAGGTCTTCAGTCGCGGATCGTTCCTCAACGCGATCGTCGCCCTCGCCGCCGTCGGCGGTTCGACGAACGCCGTGGTCCACCTGCTCGCGATCGCAGGTCGGCTCGGTATCGAGCTGACCCTGGACGACTTCGACCGGACCGGCGCCGACGTCCCCCTGCTCGTGAACCTGCAGCCGGCGGGCACCTTCCTGATGGAGGACTTCCACCGAGCCGGTGGACTCCTGGCCGTGCTCCGCCAGGTCGTCGACCTCCTCGACCCCGACGCGATCACCGTCACCGGTCGTCCACTGGTGAGCTACGTGGGCGAGGCCGAGATCTGGGACCGCGAGGTCATCCGCCCGCGCGCCGAGCCGTTCCAGCCGCACGCAGGCATCGCCGTGCTGCGCGGCAACCTGGCGCCGACCGGTGCGGTCATCAAGCCCGCCGCAGCCACGCCCGCGCTGCTCCAGCACCGGGGACGAGCCCTGGTCTTCGACTCGATCGAGGACCTGCACGCACGCGCCGACGACCCGGACCTGGACGTGGACGCCGACTCCGTGCTCGTGCTCCGGGGGTGCGGTCCGCGCGGCTACCCCGGCATGCCCGAGGTCGCCAACCTGCCGCTGCCGAAGAAGCTGCTCGAGGCCGGCGTCCGCGACATGGTGCGGATCTGCGACGGCAGGATGAGCGGCACGGCGTACGGCACGGTCGTCCTGCACGTCTCTCCCGAGGCCGCAGCGGGTGGCCCACTCGGCCTGATCCGCACCGGCGACGTCATCGTGCTCGACGTCGCTGGCCGACGGCTCGACGTCGAGCTGTCCGACGAGGAGCTCGCGGCGCGGACCCCCGACGAGACCGCGGCCGGAGCGTTCGCCGCTCCGACCCGGGGCTGGGAGCGCCTCTACGTCGACAGCGTGCTCCAGGCCGACACCGGCGCGGACCTCGACTTCCTCGTGGGGTCCAGCGGCGACCGCGTCTCCCGCGAGTCGCACTGACCGGTGTGGCCGTGGCTCAGTGGCGCTTGCGCCTGTCGTGGGCCGACTGGGCGCGACGCCGCTTGCGTTCGTGACGCTGGGCGCTGCCCTTGGAGGTGCGGGACGCACCCGCGGTCCCGTGCGGCTTGGGGGTGGCGCCGCCACCCCGAGGCCGCCCGTTGCGGATGAGCACCACGACGACGAGCAGGACCGCGATCCCGACGAACACCAGGATGTAGAACATGCGGCTGTTCCCTTCGCCGGGCGGATGACGTCCCGGCGAAATCTAGGTCATCCGGGTCGCGGGGGCCATCTCCCCACGCGGTTCGGGACATCACATGCAACCAATGGTTGCGTCATGCACGATCTCGTACTACGGTGATGTGCAACCAAACGTTGCAGAAGGCGAGAGTCCCATGGAGTACGGAAGCATTGAGCGCGAGATCCACGTCGAGGCCTCACCCGAGGTGGTCTTCGAGGTGATCAGCAGCCCCGAGCACCTGCAGGAGTGGTGGCCCGACGAGGCCGTGCTGGAGTCGTCGGCCCCCGGGTCCGAGGGCGAGCTGGTCTGGGGTGACGAGAACACCCCGCGCGCCAACGTCGTGCCGATGATCGTGGTGGAGGCCGAACCGCCGCGACTGTTCTCCTTCCGCTGGGCGTACGACGCCGGCGAGGTCGCGCGCGTCGGCAACTCGATGCTGGTGACCTTCGAGCTCACCCCGTCGGGAGAGGGGACCTCGGTGCGGATGACCGAGGTCGGCTTCCGCGAGATGGGCTGGGAGGTCGCGGTGCTCGAGGAGCAGTACGCCGACCACGTCCAGGGCTGGGAGTACTTCCTGCCGCGCCTCGCCGCGTACGCCGCAGGGCTGGTGTCCTCGCGATGACCGTCGCCGTCGACGACGACCTGTGGTCGGCCGTGGGAGACCCGACCCGGCGCCGGATGCTGGACCTGCTCCTCGCCGAGGGTGCCGGCACGGCCACCACGTTGAGCGAGCACCTGCCGGTGACGCGCCAGGCGGTGGCCAAGCATCTCGGAGTGCTGGACCGGGTCGGCCTGGTGCACGCCACGCCGGCCGGTCGCGAGCGGCGCTACCGGGTGGACGACGCCCAGCTCGCACGTGCCGTCGCCCAGCTCGCCGACGTCGGCGCCACCTGGGACGCCCGGCTCCGGCGGATCAAGCGGATCGCCGAGACGATCCAGCGCAACCAGGACAACCAAGCCGAGAACCCAACACAGGAAGAGGATTGAGAGAGATGGTCGACATCTTGCACAAGGTCGGAGTGAAGTCGTCACCGGACCACGTCTACGAGGCGCTCACCACCCGCGACGGGCTCGCGGGCTGGTGGACCGAGGACACGAACGGGAAGCCGGAGGTCGGGGGAGTCCTCGAGTTCCGCTTCGAGCAGGGCGGCTTCGACATGGAGGTGCTGGAGGCCGAACCCGCGAAGCGGGTGCAGTGGCTGGTGACGGACGGCCCCGACGAGTGGAAGGGCACCCACGTCAACTGGGAGCTGCACCAGGAGGGCGACTACACCACCGTGCTGTTCAAGCACGAGGGGTGGCAGGAGCCCGTCGAGTTCATGCATCACTGCAGCACCAAGTGGGCGACGTACCTGATGAGCCTCAAGCAGCTGGTGGAGACCGGCACGGGTGCCTCGCACCCGCACGACGTCAAGGTCGACAGCTGGGACTAGCAAGCTGCCCGGGCGCCTCCTGAGCAGGGCTCCCGCTCCCTATGCTGAGCCGATGGACCTGGAGTTCACCGGCGAGGTGTGGTGGTGGCGGGGGCCGGCGCCGTTCCACTTCGTGACCGTGCCGGAGGACGAGAGTGTCGAGATCGAGGCCGCGTCGTCGCTCGTGACCTACGGCTGGGGGATGATCCCGGTCGCGGTGACGATCGGCGACACCCGGTGGACGACCGCGCTGTGGCCCAAGGACGGCGCCTACGTCGTCCCGGTGAAGGACCGGATCCGCAAGGCCGAGAAGATCGAGCTGGGTGACACGGTGACCGTGCGCCTGGCCATCGACGTGTGAGCGTCCGACCGATCGGCCCAGGACTTGTCGGACCGACTGGATAGCGTGAGCGTCTCCGCCCAGCGATGAAGGTCCTCCACTCGTGCCACGCCCCAGCTCCGTGCGGCCCGACCCGGCCGTCTCCGCCGGCGTCCGGGCGACCTACGCGGCGTTCATCTCGACCGGGTTCGTCTTCGCCAGCTGGGCCTCCCGGATCCCGCAGGTCCGCGACGAGCTCCGGCTGGACCCGGCCCAGCTGGGCCTCGTGCTGCTGGCGATCGCCGCCGGATCGCTGGTCTCGCTGCCGTTGTCCGGGGCCGCGGTGGGTCGCTACGGCTCGCAGCGCACCGTCACGTTCATGGCGCTGGTCAACGCGGCGTCGCTGGGGGTGATCGCGTTCGGCTCCCTGGCCGGCGTGGTCCCACTGGTGATCGGGCTGTTCGGCTTCGGCTTCGCCCAAGGCGCCTGGGACGTGGCGATGAACGTGCAGGGCACCGTCGCCGAGCGACGCCTGGGCCGGGCGATCATGTCCAGGTTCCATGCCGGGTTCAGCGTCGGCACGGTCGCCGGAGCCCTGATCGGGGCCGGGGTGGTGGCGCTCGGGATGCCGGTCTGGTCGCACCTCGCGGCCGTCGCCCTCCTGATCGTGGTCGTCGTCCCGTGGTCCGTGCGCGGCTTCCTGCCCGACACCGACGAGACCGACGCCCAGCCGACCGGCACCGCGGGCGGACGCGTCCTGGCGGCCTGGCGCGAGCCCCGCACCGTGCTGATCGGGTTGTTCGTGCTGGCCTTCACCTTCGCGGAGGGCACCGGCAACGACTGGACGAGCGTCGCCTTCATCGACGGCTACGGCGCCTCGGCCGCTGTCGGCGCGCTGGGCTTCGCCGCGTTCCTCGGAGCCATGACCGTGGGACGGTGGTTCGGCCCGGCGCTGCTCGACCGCCACGGACGCGTGGTCGTCGTCCGGGTGCTGGCACTGGTCGGCGTGGTCGGCGTGGTCCTCCTCGTGGTGGGCGGCAGCACCCCGATCGGTTTCGTCGGCTCGCTCCTGTGGGGCCTCGGTTGCTCGCTCGGGTTCCCGGTCGGGATGAGTGCTGCCGCCGACGACCCTGCAATGGCAGCGGCGCGGGTCAGCGTCGTGGCGTCGGTGGGCTACTGCGCCTTCCTCGCGGGTCCACCCCTGGTGGGCTTCCTGGGGCACCAGGTCGGTGTGCTGCAGGCGTTCACCTCCGTCGCCGCCCTGTTCGGTGCCGCGTTCCTCCTCGCGGGCAACGTGCGCGCGCCCAGAGGGCCGGAGTCGTCTGCCGAGCCGGCGTCGCCGGACCTCCGCGTCCCGTGAGCCTCCCGCCCGGCTACGCCGGGCGAGCGGTCGTCAGGTGGTCGAGGAGGAGGCGCAGAGGCGGCCAGCTCTCCCGACCGCGCCGGGTCACGGCGTACGCCGTCAACAGGACGTCCGGCTCGCCCAGCGGGAGCACGCGCACGCCGGTCCGGACGGGCCGATCGAGGGGCAGCAACCCGACTCCGTGGCCGGCGAGGATGAGCTCCTCGACGAGGTCGAGGCTGTCGATGCGGTGGCTGATCCTCGGCGCGAACCCGTTCAGCTTCCCCAGCGTCCGGGCGGCGTCGTGGTCGGCGGTGTTGCGGGAGTTCACGATCCACGGGCGCTCGGACGCGCGGGCGAGGTCGGCGGTGCCTGACGTGGCCTCGGACTCGGGGACGGCCAGGCCCCACCGGGACGTCCAGAGCGGCACGAGCGCCAGGGTCGCTCCCGGCGCGGCAGGCGCGAGGTTGTAGTCGTAGGTCAGCGCGAGGTCCAGGTCGTCGTCCTCGAGCAGGGTGAAGGCCTCGAGCGGCTCGAACTCGCTGATCACCACCGCGACCTGCGGGTGGCTCTGCTCCAGCGCGGCGACGACCGGCAGCAGCGAGGCGCGGATGGCAGTGGCGAAGCCGCCGACCCGGACCAGTCCCGCGGGCTCGGCGTCCGGGTCGAGGTCGAGCCGTGCGGCGTCGACCGCGGCGAGGATCGTGACCGCATGGTCTGCCAGGCGACGTCCGGCCGGCGTCAGCCGGACCCGTCTGCCCTCGGGCTCGACGAGCGGGGTGCCGACCTCACGGGCCAGCGCCGCGATCTGCTGCGAGACCGTGGAGGTGGTCAGCCCGTGCGTGTCCGCGACCTCCCGCATGGACCCCAGCCGGGACAGCTCGAGGAGGAGGTGCAGCCGACGGGCATCCATCCCGCGATTGTCCATCATTCATGAACAGTACGTCCAGGTGATTCACGTGGACGCGAACGATCATGGCGGGATTCACTGAGGCCATGAGTCTCACCCAGCCGCTCGCGGAGGCCCGGACCTCGAGTACGTCGACCCGCTCGCACGCCCGCACCGGCGCCCTGATGGCGACCGCCTCGATGCTGTGCGTGCAGCTCGGTCTCGCCGTCTCGGTCGGGCTGATCGACCGGCTCGGTGCCGAGGGGACGGCGTGGCTCCGCCTGGTCTGGGCGGGCGCGCTGATGGTGCTGATCGGTCGGCCCTGGCGGACGCGGTTCACCCGGCCCGGCCTCGTGGCCAGCGTGCTCCTCGGCGTGGTGATCGCCGGAGTGACGCTGCTGTTCATGGCCGCGGTCGCACGGTTGCCGCTGGGGATGGCGAGCGCGCTGGAGTTCCTCGGTCCGCTCGGGGTGGCGGTCGCCCGCGGACGCGGCGCGCACCGGCTCACCTGGCCTCTGCTCGCCGGCGCCGGCGTCGTGCTCCTGACCGAGCCCTGGTCGGGCCAGGCCGACCCGGTCGGCGTGGCCTTCGCCCTGGCCGCGGCGTGCTGCTGGGCGGCGTACATCCTGTTGACCCAGCGGGTCGGGGACGAGGTCTCCGGCGTCACCGGGCTGTCGATCTCGATGCCGGTCGCCGCCCTGGTCGCCTCGCTGGTGGCAGGCCCGGAGACCCTGGGGAAGATGACGCCGGAGCTCTGGCTGGTCGGGATCGGGCTCGCCGTGCTGCTGCCGGTGGTGCCGTTCACGCTCGAGATGCTCGCGCTGCGCCGGCTCACCACGGCGGCGTTCGGGACCCTGATGAGCCTCGAGCCCGCGTTCGCGCTGCTGGTCGGCCTGGCCCTGCTCGGCCAGGTGCCGAGCCTGCTCGCCGCAATCGGGATCGGGTTCGTGGTCGCGGCGGGCGTCGGGGCGGAACGCACCGGGGCTCGCGAGGTCGTCGAGCCCCTGCCCGTCGGCTGACGCGTCAGCCGGACGACCTGCCGAGGTTGTCCCGGGCCCACATGGCCGCGCTGGTCCGGTCGGCGACCCCGATCTGGCGGAACACACGCCCGAGGTGCGCCTTGACCGTGCGCTCGCTGATCCCCAGCCGGCGCCCGATCTGCTTGTTGGCCATCCCCTCGGCGACGAGCTGGAGCACCTCGATCTCCCGCGGACTGACCAGGTCCTCGGGACGACCACCCGTGGCCTCGGGGAGCAGCACCCCAGCGACCCTCGGATCGATGGGGACGTGCCCGGCCGCGGCCGAGCGCACCGCAGCGAGCAGGTCGGCCGGCTCGCAGTCCTTGAGCTGGTAGCCGACGGCGCCTGCCGCCAGGGCGTCGCTGACCCGGTCGCGGTCGGAGAACGACGTGAGCACCACGATCCGCACCTCCGGCTGGACGGCGAGGATCCGTCGGGTCGCCTCCACGCCGTCGACGCCGGGCATGGACAGGTCCATCAGGACGACGTCCGGCTGGGACTCCGCCGCCGCGGTGACGGCCTCCGCGCCGTCCGAGGCCTGGCCGACGACCTCGAGGTCGTCGGTGACGCCGAGCAGCGTGGCGATGCCGGTGCGGACCATGGCGTGGTCGTCGACCAGGAGAACTCTCGTCATCGGTCGGCCTCTCTGTCGTGGGACGCGGCGGGGTGCACCAGCATCTGCCAGTGCGTGCCCTGCCCGGGCGCCGAGGCCACCTGCAGGGTGGCGCCGCCGTTGGCCGCGAGCTCGGCCAGCAGCTGCAGGCCGAAGTGGCCGTGCTCCGGGTCGGCGAGCGTCGTGGTGGGGTCGAAGCCGCGCCCGTCGTCGACCACGTCGAGCACGACGTCGGCACCCTCACGGTGCAGCGAGACGCGCACGGTGCAGGGCGTGGCGTGCTTGGCCGCGTTGCGCAGGGTCTCCTGGGCGACGCGGAAGACCAGTCGTTCCTGCTCCGGCCGGAGTCCCAGCTCGGCGTCCTGGACCGGCTCGACCTCGACAGTGAGGCCGGGAGCGCGGACCGTCTGGGCGAGATCGGTCAGGGCGACCGGGAGCCCGGCCTGAGCGAGGCTCGGTGGGTAGATGTCGACCAGCAGGCTCCGCAGTGCGCGGATGCTGGTGCGGACGGACCCCGCGACGCTGTGCAGCTCCTCGGCGAGGCCGGTCCGGCCCGCAGACTCGGCGTGCGCCGTGGCGCCGGCGATCACGAAGGACGTCGCGGCGAGGTCCTGCACCGGTCCGTCGTGCAGGGTCGCTGCGATCCGGCGCCGTTCGGCGTCCGAGGCATCCACGGCTCGCTGCAGCAGGAGCTCGCGTTGCCTCTGGGAGCGGCGTACGCGCGAGAGCAGGTGCCACACCAGCGGCGCCACGAGCACCACGAAGAGCAGGAGGCTGCTCAGGGTCACCCCCGCGAAGCCACGCCACAGCTGGCTGGTGCGCTGCCCGACCTGGTCGTACGGCGCGTAGATCTCGAAGAGCGCCTCCTGGCCCGTGGAGGTCCACACCGGTCGGTAGACCTCGACCAGCTTGTCGCCGATCTGGCGGTCCAGGGAGTTCTCCGCGCGGTCGAGGTCGGAGATCTCCGCCACCGTGCGCGGATCGCGGAGCACCTCGCGCTCCTGGGGCTCGAGGGGGAACGTGCGGCCGACGAGCTCGGGCTGGTCGGAGTACAGGATCTTGCCCTCAGGGCTCCAGATCTTCACGCGGACGACGTTGTCGCCGAGCACACGTCGGCGGACCAGCTGGTCGAACTGTCGCTGCGCGGCGGGGGACCCGGCGAACAACGCGTCGGTGAGCTCGGGCTGGATCACCGTCTCGGCCAGCACGTCGGCGATCTGGGCGGCGTCGTTGACGGCCTCGCGCTCCGCGAGCCGGCGGGCCGCGAGCGATCCACCGATGGTGACCGCGGCGAGCACGACGAGGATGCCCACGACGAGCTGGACCACCACGCGCCGCGTGCTCAGCGGGGGACCGGCGAGCGTCTCCTGCTGCGGCATGCCGACGAGCACCCAGGCTGGGGGAGCGGCCTGGGTCGAGACGTCGGCGGACCGCGGTGGCTCCCCGCCCATGGCGGGCGGGGAGCCACCGAGGACCTGGAGCGGCTGGGTCGGCTCCGGTGGATCAGTCGTCGGACCCGTGGCCACCCGACCCCCCACCGTCGTCGCCGCCGTGACCACCACCGGACCGCCGGAGCCGCCGCCGGACCCGAGCTGCCGGAACCCGACCCGGAGCTGTCGTCGGATCCCGAGTCGTCCGAGACGGCCGGAGCCGCCGTTGTCGGCGCGGTCACCGCCGTGGTCGTCGCCGGGCTCTGCGTGGTGCCTGCCGCGATCGTCGCCGGCCGGGTCGTCCGCGCCGTGCCCGCCGTGACGGCGCCCGTGGTCGTCGGCCGTGGGTCGGGCCGTGGGTGTGGCCGAGGGCGAGTCCTCGGCGTGGTCGCGACCGCGACCGCGGTCGTCGGTCGGGGTGGCCGTCGGTGTCGCGTGCGGCGTGGCCGGGGTCGTCTCGGCCGACGCCGGGACCCGGACCGGCACGTCCTGGGAGAAGGACGCGTTGCCCCACAGGCCGAGAACGGCCGGGACGAGGGCAGCGACGATCGCCACCGCGTAGATCTGGATGCGCTTCATTGGATTCCTCCGTGCTCAGTATTTCAGGACGGTTCGGTCGGTCGACCGGTTCAGGACAGGGCGACGCTGCCGTAGCAGCGCTCGCCGGTGGCGGCGTTGCGGGCGAGGGCGGTGATGCGGTCCGTCCCACGACGGTTGGCGATCGTCCGCTGGACCTCGAACGAGCCGCTCGGGGCGTGCGTCGTGCGCGCGCCGGTGAAGACGCGGACGCCGTTGTCGGCGATCGCGACCGTCCAGCGCTGGCCGTTCCGGTTCGAGTCGACCTCCAGCTCCGCCTCGATCCGGCCGTCGTCGTGCTTGGCCTTGAGCTTCCAGACGGTGGCCGCCGAGCAGTGGCCTGCCCTGCGGACCTCGCGGTCGTTGCCGCCCTTGGCCTGGGCCGCGCCCGCCCCGCCGCCGACGAGGGCGAGGGTGAGCAGTCCGGCTGCCGCTGTGGTGATCGTGGTGCGCTTCATGGTGAACCTCCAGATGTGGACCGGCTGTCCCGGTGTTGCCACCACTCTCGAATCTCCGACGGGCGCGGTGCCATCGGGCATTGGTCGTAGTACCGGCCACCCGGAGTTGATTGCGGCGATGCCGTGCGGGTACGCAGGGACCATGCCGATCCGACGTACCTCCCCGCTGACCGACATCGACGAGAACGACATCGAGGTCGGGCACGTCAAGAAGAGCGCGGCGGGCGTACCCGCCGTGATGGTGTCGATGAAGCGTGCTCTGGGCAGCATGGGCGTGACCCGCACCGCCCGCACGCTGCTCAAGCTCAACCAGGTCGACGGCTTCGACTGCCAGGGCTGTGCCTGGCCGGACCCGGCGCCGGGTCACCGGCACCCTGCGGAGTTCTGCGAGAACGGCGCGAAGGCTGTGGCCGAGGAGGCCACCACCGAGCACGTCCTCCCGGCCTTCTTCGAGCAGAACAGCCTCGAGGAGCTGCGCCGGCACACCGACTACTGGCTGGGTCACCAGGGCCGGCTGATCCATCCCGTCGTACGGCGGCGTGACGCGACGCACTACGAGCCGATCAGCTGGGAGGAGGCCTTCGAGCTGATCGGGGAGACCCTCCGCGGGCTGCAGAGTCCCGACGAGGCGGTCTTCTACACCTCGGGCAAGGTCTCGAACGAGGCGGCGTTCGCCTACCAGCTCTTCGCGCGTGCGTTCGGCACCAACAACCTGCCGGACTGCTCGAACATGTGCCACGAGTCGACGTCGGTGGCGCTGGCCGAGACGATCGGCATCGGCAAGGGCTCGGTCAGCCTCGAGGACGTACACATGGCGAAGCTGATCGTGATCAGCGGCCAGAACCCGGGCACGAACCACCCGCGGATGCTGTCCGCGCTGGAGATCGCGAAGCAGAACGGCGCGAAGATCCTCTCCATCAACCCGTTGCCCGAGGCGGGGCTGATGAAGTTCAAGAACCCGCAGACGCCCCGGGGGGTGGTCGGCCCCGGCACCGGACTCTCCGACCTCCACCTGCCGATCCGGATCAACGGTGACCTGGCGCTGTGGCAGGCGATCGGCAGCCTGATCCTGGAGGCGGAGGAGGCCGCCGGCAACGACGGCTCCGTGCTCGACCGCGACTTCATCGCTCGCTGCACCACCGGCTTCGAGGACTGGGCTCGCGAGATCAAGAACCTCGACTGGGACGAGGTGTGCGAGGCGACCGGGCTGACCCGCGGCCAGATCCAGGAGGCGGCGGACATGTTGCTCGCCTCCGACGCCACCGTGCACTGCTGGGCGATGGGCATCACCCAGCACCGCAACGCTGTCGCGACCATCAAGGAGTTCGTCAACGTCGCGTTCCTGCAGGGCAACATCGGCAAGCCCGGTGCTGGGCTGTGCCCCGTGCGTGGCCACTCCAACGTGCAGGGCGACCGCACGATGGGCATCTGGGAGAAGGTGCCCGACCACTTCCTCGACGCCCTCCGCGACGAGTACGGCTTCGAGCCCC
The DNA here is from genome assembly GCA_963797525.1 of uncultured Actinomycetota bacterium. Taxonomy (GTDB): domain Bacteria; phylum Actinomycetota; class Actinomycetes; order Propionibacteriales; family Nocardioidaceae; genus Marmoricola. Next base: position 484,678 of record CAWCPT010000014.1, on the reverse strand, counting down.
CGCGCGAGCACGGCCTCGACACGGTCGACTCGATCCGAGCCCTGCGCGACGGCAAGGCGAAGGTGTTCTTCGCCATGGGCGGCAACTTCGTCTCCGCGGCCCCGGACACCCTGGTGACCGAGGAGGCGATGGAGCAGGCCGAGCTGACCGTGAACGTCTCCACCAAGCTCAACCGCTCGCACGTCCGGTGCGGCCGCGTCTCGCTGATCCTGCCGGCCCTGGGCCGGAGTGAGCAGGACCGCACCGGGGGAGTCGACCAGCGGGTCACCGTCGAGGACTCGATGTCGGCCGTGCACGCCTCGCGTGGTCCGTTGAAGCCGGCGAGCCCGTTCCTGCGCTCCGAGGTCGACATCGTCTGCAGCGTGGCCGAGTCCACCCTGGGCCGCTCGGGGCCGGTGCCGTGGTCGGAGTACCGCGCCGACTACACCCGCATCCGCAAGGCGATCTCGCACGTGGTGCCCGGCTGCGCGGCGTACGACGAGAAGGTCGACCAGCCCGGTGGGTTCGTGCTCCCGCACCCGCCCCGGGACTCCCGCACCTTTCCCGACCAAGGCCGACCAGGGCCTGTTCAGCGTGAGCCCGATGTCGGTGGTCGCCGTCCCCGAGGGCCGGTTGGTGCTGCAGGGCCTGCGCAGCCACGACCAGTTCAACACCACGATCTACGGGCTCAGCGACCGCTACCGCGGCATCTCCGGCGGTCGGCGGGTGGTGTTCCTGCACGCCGACGACATCGCGGCCTTCGGCTTCGCCGACGGCGACCTGGTCGACCTGGTCAGCGAGTGGGAGGACGGCACCGAACGCAGCGTCCCGTCGTTCCGCATCGTCGAGTACGACACCCCTCGTGGTTGCGCTGCGGCCTACTACCCCGAGGTCAACCCGCTGAGCCCGCTGGACGCGACCGCAGACGGGAGCAACCAGCCCACCTACAAGTCGATCATCATCCGGCTCGAGAAGGCGACCCGCGTCCACGCCGGGTCCGAGGGGGCCGGCGATCCCGTCGGGTCCGACCTCGGCCACAAGTCCGACGTCCAGCCCGACCAGCTGAGCTGATGCCGGGCTGTCTCTTCTGCCAGATCGCCACGGGGGAGACCGAGGCCTCGATCGCGTGGAGCGACGACGACTTCGTGGCGTTCCTCGACATCCGGCCGCTGTTCAAGGGACACGTCCTGCTGGTCCCGCGCGCGCACGTCGTCACCCTCCCCGACCTGCCAGCAGGCCTGCGTGACCCGTTCCTCGCGGCGACCCAGCGGCTCTCCCGGGCGATGGTCGACGGGCTCGGTGCCGAGGGGTCGTTCGTGGCGATGAACAACACCGTCTCCCAGTCGGTGCCGCACCTGCACTGCCATGTCGTGCCCCGCACCAAGGGGGACGGCCTCCGGGGGTTCTTCTGGCCGCGCACCAAGTACGCCGACACGGCCGACCGCGACGCTTGGGCAGCCCGGATCAGCACGGCGGTGGACGGCCCAAATAGAGTGACCGGCGGCCAGACAAGCGGGCCAGCAGCGACTTCGAGAGGACGGACCACCAGATGGGTCGATTCGACGGACGGGTAGCAATCGTCACCGGGCAGCGCGCGGGGCATCGGTGCCGGCTCCGCCAAGCGGTTCGCCGAGGAGGGCGCCTCGGTGGCGATCCTGGACCTCGACGAGGGGCAGGCGGCGACCACCGCGAGACGCTGGCCAGAGTCGGCGGCGACGCCAAGGCCATCGGCGTCGCGTGCAACGTCTCCGACTGGCGCCTCCGTCGAGGCGGCTGTGGCCCGGGTGCTCGAGGAGCTCGGCGGCGTGCACATCCTGGTCAACAACGCCGGCATCACCCGCGACAACCTGCTGTTCAAGATGACCGAGGACGACTGGGACTCCGTCATGGGCGTGCACCTCAAGGGCGCGTTCCTGATGAGCAAGGCCGTGCAGAAGACCTTCGTCGACCAGAAGTACGGCAAGATCCTGAACCTCTCCAGCGTCTCGGCCAACGGCAACCGCGGCCAGGCCAACTACTCGGCCGCCAAGGCGGGGGTGCAGGGCTTCACCCGCACGCTGGCCCTCGAGCTGGGCAAGTTCGGGGTCAACGTCAACGCGATCGCCCCGGGCTTCATCGCCACCGAGATGACCGACGACACCGCCCGCCGGGTGGGTGTCAGCGTGGAGGACTTCCGCGCGGCCGCTGCGGAGTCCAACCCCGTGAAGCGGGTGGGCTTCCCCGAGGACATCGCTGCCGCAGCTGCGTTCCTGTGCAGCGACGAGGCGTCGTACATCACCGGCCAGACGCTCTACGTCGACGGTGGCGCCAAGATCTGAGTCAGGTGAATTACTCGTCAACAACGGCGGGCCTTGCGCTGATCGCAGGGCCCGCCTTGTCATGCTGACGCCCATGTTCGCTCGCGCGCGCGTATCCAGAGCCAGCTCTCGCTCCACGGCCGCCCTGATCGTCGTGGTCCTGTGCGCCACGCTCGCGGCTTGTGGCGGCAGCAAGGACGGCAAGGCGGACAAGCCCGACTCCCAGCCGGTCGCGGGTGGGACGCAGCTGGCTGCGTTGTGGCCGCTCACCGGGGAGCCGGTCACCGGAGCCACGCCCGACCGGCCCGTGCTGGTGACCAAGATCGACAACAGCCCGGACAGCCGACCCCAGGTCGGGCTCAAGAAGGCCGACCTGGTCACCGAGGAGCTCGTCGAGGGCGGCATCACCCGCCTCGCGGTCTTCTACTACCAACAGCTCCCGTCCGTGGCGGGACCGGTGCGTTCGATGCGTGCTTCGGACATCGGCATCGTCAAGCCCGCCCACGCGACGATCGTGGCGAGCGGAGCCGCGCCGCCCACCCTGGCGCGGCTGAAGTTCAACAAGATCCCCTTCTTCGAAGGAAGTGGACCGGGCTACTACCGCGACTACAGCCGGGTGGCTCCGCACAACCTCATGGTCAAGATGCCCGAGCTGGCCGCGTCGCTGAAGACGAAGCCGGTCGTCCCGGCGAGCTACCTGCCGTGGGGCACGGAAGCCGACTTCAGCGGGAGCCAGGTCGCCAGGAGCATCGCCGCGAAGTTCAGCCGCGAACAGACGACGTCGTGGACCTACCGCGGCGGGCGCTACGTCAACGAGAACAGCAACGCCGCCCAGGGCGACCGGTTCCTTCCGGACAGCGTGCTCGTCCTGCGCGTCCGGCAAGGTGACGCGGGCTACCTCGACCCGGCCGGCAACAAGGTTCCCGAGACGCTCTTCTTCGGCAAGGGGCCGGCCATGCTGTTCCACCACGGAAAGGTCGTGCGCGGCACCTGGGCCAAACGCTCCAAGCGAGCCCCTGTGCGGCTGCGCACCGCCGCGGGTCCGATGAAGGTGCCCTCCGGCCACGTGTGGATCGAGCTGGTGCCGACCGACAAGGCCGGCGGCAAGGTCACCTTCCGCAAGTAGTGCCGTCCCCGGGCGTCGCTCAGGTGTCGGTGCTGCTCGGAGCCGGGTCGGTGACGACGATGCCCTGGTCCGCCAGCTGGCGCAGGCCCTCGAGGATGAAGCCGATGGCGGCCTCGATCCGCGCCACGGCCTGCGCGGGGTCCTCGGCCGAGGACACGCTCTCCCCGGCGGCGGACATCGCGCCGAAGAAGATCCGGCTGAAGGTCTGCTTCATCGGCTCGTCCAGCTCGTAGGTGGACGCCTCCAGCACCGAGCCGACGATGTCCTGGACGATGCCGTAGCTGGAGCGCTCCTCCTGCTCCCGGAACCGCTCGTAGCCGAGGATGGCGGGGCCGTCCTGGATCACCACGCGCTGGTACGTCGGGTCCTGCACCACGGCGAGGAATGACCGCAGCCCGGCCAGTGCCTTCTCCCACGGGTCGCGGGTCCCCTTCAGGGCCGCCTTGATCACCTTCGCCGCGTCGTCCTCGACCTTGGCGAAGACCGCCTCGAAGACACCCTGCTTGCCGCTGAAGTGGTGGTACAGCGCGCCCTTGGTGACCCGGGCCCCGGCGACGATCGCATCGAGGCTGGTGCCGCCGTACCCGTGCTCGGTGAACTGGGCCGTGGCCACCTCGATCAGCGCCTTCTTGGTCGACGCGGAGTACTGCTGGCGCCGGGAGGAACCCCCGACCTTGGGAAGGCCGGTCAGGAGCCGGTCGGCCGAGCGGGTCATCCCGGCAGTCTAGGGCGGCACCGACCCCGGTGTGGGTCAGGTCACGCCCGAATTGGACGCGTCTGGATTGCATACGCCTGGTCGGCTACATACTGTGAGTACGTACCTTCGGTATGTGAATCATCAAGAGAGGTGAGCAGCATGAACTGGACCGCCTTCCTGCGTCGCATGAACATCGTGCGCCCGCGGACCCCCATCGACACGCCCGACACGACGGCCCCTGACGCGGTCGCCAAGGAGGCCTTCGTGGCCCGGATCAAGGCGACGCTCGCCGCCTGATCCCCCGGATCGGCGTGACCCCAGGCCCCGACGCGGCTCTCCCTCCGCGCTCTCTCCCTCCTTCAGGGCCTGGGGTTTCGCCATGCCCGGGGTGCGGGCAACCGTCACCTGCAGCGGTTAGGATGCCTCGGTGAGCAGCCAACAGACAGCGGGATTCGGGACCGATGTCCTGGAGGACACCCGACTCGACGAACGCACCCAGCCCACTGACAACGGTGACCACGAACGCCTCTCCCACTTCGTCCCCAAGGACAAGCTGATGGAGGCCATGGTCAACGGCACGCCGGTCGTGGCGCTGTGCGGCAAGGTGTGGATCCCCAGCCGCGATCCCCAGAAGTTTCCCGTCTGCCCCGAGTGCCAGGAGATCTGGAACGGCATGCAGGGCGGGGACGACGCGTGAGTCGCTTCCGAGGCGCGGCCGTCCTGCTGACGGGCCTCGCACTGATCGGCCTGCCCGCGGTGACCGCTCCGTCGGCGTCCGCAGCTCCCGCCGCCACGGTTGGCAAGGTGCCCTGCGTCAACGGGGCCGCTGCCCGGCTCGCGCCCGGCACGCGTGAGACTCCCGGGTGGCGTGAGCACGGCGACACCACCGCAGTCACCCAGGCGGACCTCGACGCGCTGCCGGCGCCGGCGGAGGAAGCCCGGCAGCGGGGCATCGCTCCTCGCGACCTGACCCCCAAGCTGCCCACGCACGTGGCCATCCCGACCTACGTCCACGTGATCAAGGGCACCCACAAGGGTGAGCGCAACCCGATCGGCCCCAAGCGGGTCCGCAAGATGATCTCGGTGCTCAACAACGGCATGGCCGGCAACCAGAACCAGCTGAGCGCTGCCACGCGCTACCGGTTCACCCTGAAGAAGACCAGCTACACCAAGCGCGAGGGCTGGTACCACGCCTACTTCAACGGCCCCCGTGACAAGCGGATGAAGCGCGCGCTGCACGTCGGCAACGCGCGCACCCTCAACCTCTACGTCAACGGCGGTGGCCCGAGTGGTGACCAGCCGGCACTCGGCTGGTCACGCTTTCCCTGGCAGTACGCCGGTGCGCCGAAGCTCGACAGTGTCAGCGTCAACGTCGCCGCCCTGTTCGGCGGACGGGCCACCGGGTACAACCTCGACGACACCGTGATCCACGAGACCGGCCACTGGTTGGGTCTGTTCCACACGTTCCAGGGTGGCTGCGGTCGCCAGGGTGACCTCGTCGCCGACACGGCCGCCGAGGCCGAGCCCAGCTTCTACTGCGAGACGACGCGGGACACCTGCACGGCTCCCGGGCGCGACCCGGTGCGCAACTTCATGGACTACTCCGAGGACGCGTGCATGAACCTGCTGACCCGGGGTCAGGTGGACCGGATGGACCGTGCCTTCGTGAAATGGCGGATGTGACGCTTGGCTGAGGGAGACGCCGCGCCCGACCCCGTACCGTCCGTCCAGCTCGACCTCCCACCGGCCTACCCCGACCGCGCCGCCTGGGGCACGGCCACGAGCCTGCGCGCGTGGCAGACGGCCGCACTGCGGGCCTACCAGGAGTCGAGCCCGCGCGACTTCCTGGCGGTCGCGACGCCGGGGGCGGGCAAGACGACGTTCGCGCTCACGGTCGCGGCCGACCTGCTGGCGCGCCGCGTCGTGGACCGGATCACCGTGGTCGCCCCGACCGAGCACCTCAAGACCCAGTGGGCCGAGGCCGCCGCGAAGGTCGGCATCCCGCTCGACCCGGCGTACTCCGGGCGCACGGGCCGCAGCAGCAGCGACTTCGTCGGCATCGCCCTGACCTACGCGGGCGTCGCCGCCAACCCTCTGGCCCACCGGATCCGCACCGAGCGGTTCAACACCATGGTGATCCTCGACGAGGTGCACCACGCGGGCGACGCGCTCTCCTGGGGAGAAGCGGTCCGGGAGGCGTTCCAGCCGGCCAGGCGCCGACTGGCCCTGACCGGGACCCCGTTCCGCTCCGACATCAACCCGATCCCGTTCGTGACCTATGCGCCGGACGACGACGGCGTGCCCCGCTCGGTCGCGGACTACACCTACGGCTACGCGCACGCGCTGGCGGACCACGTCGTCCGCCCGGTCCTGTTCATGGCCTACAGCGGCTCGATGCAGTGGCGCACGCGGGCCGGTGACGAGGTCGCGGCCAGGCTCGGCGAGCCGCTCACCAAGGACCTGACGGCCCAGGCGCTGCGTACGGCGCTCGACCCCGGTGGCGCGTGGATCCCGTCGGTCCTCGCGGCCGCCGACCGCCGACTCTCCGAGGTGCGTCGCCACGTGCCGGACGCGGGTGGTCTGGTGATCGCGAGCGACCAGGAGTCGGCGCGCGCCTACGCGAAGGTGCTCACGACCATCGCGGGGGAGAAGCCCACGGTCGTGCTGTCCGACGAGAAGGCCGCCTCGAAGAAGATCGCGACGTTCGCCGACGACGGGTCCCGGTGGATGGTGGCGGTGCGGATGGTCTCCGAGGGTGTCGACGTGCCCCGGCTGGCGGTCGGCGTCTATGCCACCCGGACCTCGACCCCGCTCTACTTCGCCCAGGCGGTGGGCCGGTTCGTCCGCGCCCGGAAGCGCGGGGAGACGGCCTCGATCTTCCTGCCCTCGGTGCCGCTGCTGCTGGCGCACGCCTCCGAGATGGAGGTCGAGCGAGACCACGTCCTGGGCCGCACGATCTCGGACGAGGGAGACATCTTCGCCGCCGAGGACGATCTGCTCCAGCAGGCGCAGCAGGCCGAGAACGCCCCCGGCGAGGAGGAGCTGCTGCCGTTCCAGGCGATCGGGTCGCAGGCCACCTTCGACCGGGTGCTCTACGACGGTGCCGAGTTCGGTCACGCGGGCGAGGTCCATGTCGGCTCCGAGGAGGAGATGGACTTCCTCGGGATCCCCGGGCTGCTCGAGGCCGACCAGGTGCGCGATCTCCTCAAGCACCGGCAGAGCGAGCGAGCGCGTCGGCGTACGCCTGGATCGTCGGCCGCGCCCGAGCCGCGCGAGGTCACCACCCACGAGCAGCTCGCCACCATGCGACGCGAGCTCAACGGTCTGGTCGCCGCCTGGCACCACCGCACCGGCCAGCCCCACGGCATCACCCATGCCGCCCTGCGCAAGGAGTGCGGCGGCCCCGCGGCCGCCGCCGCCAACGCCGCCCAGCTGAGCCAGCGGATCGAGCTGCTGCGGGAGTGGGCGAGGCGCGGGTGAGTGGCGCGGTTTCACTAGGTCCCTTGTGAAACCGTCACTTCCCGTGCGTTGCAACGCGGGGGAACTGACAGTTCTTCTAGGGCAGTACGCCGCCCAGCGGGCCGGTCAGTCGAAGATGCCGGAGTACGCGTTCAGCGCCGGCTGGCCGCCGAGGTGGGCGTAGAGGACCGTCGAGTCGGACGGGATCTCACCGCTCGTGACCAGGTCGACGAGGCCGGCCATCGACTTCCCCTCGTAGACAGGGTCGATGATCATCGCCTCGAGCCGGCCGCTGAGCCGGATCGCCTCGATGGTCGACTCGACCGGGATCCCGTAGAGGTCGCCCGCCCAGCCCTCCAGCACGGTGATCTCGTCGTCGCGCAGGTCGCGGCCGAGCTCGATCAGGGACGCGGTGCTGCGCGCGATCCGGCCGACCTGGTCGCGCGTCTTCTGCAACGTGGCCGAGGCGTCGATGCCGAGCACCCGGCGGCGTCGGCCGGTCTGGTCCTCGAGCGCGGCGAAGCCGGCGATCATCCCCGCGTGCGTGGAGCCGGTGACCGTGCACACGACGATCGTGTCGAAGAAGACGCCGAGCGCCTCCTCCTGCGCGGCCACCTCGAACGCCCAGCCGGCGAACCCGAGGCCGCCCAGCGGGTGCTCGGAGGCCCCGGCCGGGATGGCGTACGGCGTGCCGCCGGCCGCCTCGACCTCGGCGATGGCGTCCTCCCAGGACGGCCGGATCCCGATGTCGAAACCGCTCTCGTCGAGCCGCACGTCGGCGCCCATGATCCGCGAGAGCAGGATGTTGCCGACCTTGTCGTTGACCGGGTCGTCCCAGTCCACCCATTTCTCCTGCACCAGTCGGCAGCCGAGACCGAGGTGCGCTGCGACGGCCGCCACCTGCCGGGTGTGGTTGGACTGGAAGCCTCCGATCGACACCAGGGTGTCGGCACCCTTCGCCAGCACGTCCGGGACGATGTACTCGAGCTTGCGGGTCTTGTTGCCGCCGAAGGCCAGCCCTGAGTTGCAGTCCTCGCGCTTGGCCCAGACCGCGGCGCCGCCGAGGTGGGCGCTGAGCCGGTCGAGGCGGTGGACGGGGCTCGGGCCGAAGGTCAACGGGTGCCGGGGAAACTGGTCCAGGATCATGGGCTCAGGCTGCCACGGTCGCCGCGGTCAGCCCACGACCGACCCCAGCAGCGGCAGCACCCGGTGCGGCACCTGGGTGGCCAGCGCGATCACCGTCGAGCAGCGCACGATCGCCTCGTGGCCCAGGACGCGGTCGATCACCCGCTGGAGGTCGGTGTTGGAGCGGGCGACCACCCGGCACCACATGTCTCCGGGGCCGGTGATGGTGCAGGCCTCGAGCAGCTCGGGGATCGTCGCCAGGTGTCGGCCGACGGCGTCGTGGCCGCCGGCACCCGCCTGCCGGATCTCGAGGGTCAGGAACGCCGTGACCGGGTGGTCCAGCGCGGCGGGCTCCAGCTGGGGACCCCAGCCGGAGACCACGCCCGTGGACTGCAGTCGGTCCAGCCTGGCCTGGACGGTGCCCCGGGCGACGCCGAGACGCCGGGACGCCTCGAGCACGCCCACGCGGGGCTCGCCTGCGAAGAGCTCGATCAGGTTGCGGTCGAGTTGGTCCACGAAAATGCTCCTGACTGGACAAGTTGTGCACCATGTTGACGCTCGGTTGCACAGATTGTCGTTCACCGACGACCCTGTGTCCATGACCTCCCTGACTCCCGAAGAGATTCGCGCCGACCTGACCCTCGAACAGCTCCAGCAGCTGGTCGGGCTGGTGGAGTACGACCAGGACCGTGACGTGTTCCCGGTGACCGGCTGGGACGCCATCGTGTTCGTCGTCGGCAACGCGACCCAGACCGCGCACTACTACCAGTCCGCGTGGGGGATGCAGCTCGAGGCCTACTCCGGACCCGAGAACGGCAACCGCGACCACAAGTCGTTCGTGCTCCGCTCCGGCTCGATCCGGTTCGTGATCAACGGAGCCGTCGACCCCGACAGCCCGCTCGCCGACCACCACCGTCGCCACGGGGACGGTGTCGTCGACATCGCGCTCGAGGTGCCCGACGTCGACCGCTGCATCGCCCAGGCCCGCAAGGTCGGCGCCACCGTGGTCCGCGAGGTCGAGGAGCTGACCGACGAGCACGGCACCATCCGGATCGCCGCCATCGCGACGTACGGCGAGACCCGGCACACCCTTGTCGACCGCTCTCGCTACGACGGCCCCTACCTGCCGGGGTACGTCGCCCGGGAGAGCACCTGGGTGCGTCCCGAGGGCCAGCCGAAGCGGCTCTTCCAGGCGCTCGACCACATCGTCGGCAACGTCGAGCTCGGTCACATGGACGAGTGGGTGGAGTTCTACAACAAGGTGATGGGCTTCACGAACATGGCGGAGTTCATCGGTGACGACATCGCCACCGACTACTCCGCGCTGATGAGCAAGGTCGTCGCGAGCGGCAACCACCGCGTGAAGTTCCCGCTCAACGAGCCGGCCATCGCCAAGAAGCGCTCGCAGATCGACGAGTACCTCGACTTCTACCGCGGCGCCGGTGCGCAGCACCTCGCGGTCGCGACGGGTGACATCCTCGCCTCCGTCGACGCCCTGCGCGCCAACGGCGTGGAGTTCCTGAGCACCCCCGACTCCTACTACGAGGACCCCGAGCTGCGCGCCCGCATCGGCAACGTGCGCGCGCCGATCGAGGAGCTCCAGAAGCGCGGGATCCTGGTCGACCGCGACGAGGACGGCTACCTGCTGCAGATCTTCACCAAGCCGCTCGGCGACCGCCCGACCGTGTTCTTCGAGCTGATCGAGCGGCACGGCTCGCTGGGCTTCGGCAAGGGCAACTTCAAGGCCCTCTTCGAGGCCATCGAGCGCGAGCAGGACCTGCGCGGAAACCTCTGAGCTCACCAGCGAGCTCGCGAGGCGGCTGACCACAGTGCGGACGCGTGACCCATCCGGGGTCGGGTGCCGCGCCGAAGACCTGGTGGTGGGCCGGGAACGCTCGGGGTGACCCACCCTCACAAGGGATCTCCATGAGCAAGCGCTCGCACAAGACCTTCGCCGCCGTCGCGGCCGCCAGCCTGCTGGCACTCCCGCTCTCGGCGTGCAGCCTCCCGGGTGGGGGAGCGCCCGAACCCGTTGCCGCGGTGCCGAACGTGACGGGCAAGACGACGGCGATCAAGCTGGACAAGGGCTTCGTCGGAGCGCTCACCAAGCTCAAGCTGACCCCCGGCACCATCGGCGGTGCGAAGCTGACCAAGCAGGGCGCGCTCGTCTTCCCGATCACTGGCGGCAACGTCACCGTCTTCAAGCCGGGCGAGGTCTCGCCGTACGTCATCGGCCAGATCCAGCACGACGGCTCCGGGTTCTCGCTCTCCGCGGGAGGCACCAAGGTCGGCCTGACCAACTTCAACGTCGACCCCGGCATCTCCCGCGTCTACGGCGATGTGCGGGTCAACGGCAAGCTGGCCGTGACCAACGCCTACCTGTTCAAGCTCGACGGTCGCACGCTGAAGCCGCTCAAGACCGTCGGCAACAGCGCGATCCTGACCGGCACGAAGGTGGAGATCTCGCCGGTGGCCGCACCCCTGCTGAACAAGACCTTCAAGACCAAGGCCGTGAAGTCCGGACTGCTCGTCGGCATCGCCACGATCAACGTCAAGACCAAGTAGCCCCACAGACGCGGACCGCCGGTACCCCTGGTTGGGTGGGTGCCGGCGGTCCGTCTGTGCAGGTGGGGGATCGTCAGGCAGCGTCCCCGACGAGCTCGACCTCGGCCTCCTCGAGGCTGTGCGCGGCAGGAGCGGAGGCTCCGGCCACGACGTGCCTGCCGGCGACCAGGATCACGACGCCGACCAGGACGGCGGAGGTGCCGAACCAGAACGGCGCGTGTGGGCTGACGTTCTCGCCGAGCTTCAGCGCGACGTACGGACCGACCGCGCCACCGGCGAACCGGAGGAACGAGTACGCCGCGGACGCGACCGGACGCTCGACCGGGGCAGCCCCCATCACGATCTCGGTGATCAGCGTGTTGTTGATGCCGATGAACGCACCCGAGAGCACGATGCCGGTGATCACCACGGCCGTGGTGCTCGTGAACATCGCGATCATCGCCAGGTCGGCCGCGAACAGGACCAGCATCAGGATGACGCTGGGCACGCTGCCGAACCAGCGCTGCACCACGGGTGCCACGAACACCGAGGTGAACGCGAGCAGCAGGCCCCAGCCGAAGAAGATCCAGCCGATCTGCAGGATGGTCGCCTCCGGGAGCGCGAACGGGCCGGCGGCCAGGATCGTGAAGAAGCCGATGTTGTAGAAGATCGCGGTCAGGCCGGTCAGCAGGAGCGCCGGGTAGCGCAGTGCCCGGAACGGGTCGAGCAGGGACGTACGCCGCCCGGTCGGCGGCGTCTTCGGCAGGAAGACCGACGTCGCCAGCAGTGCGACGATCATCAGGCAGGACACCCCGAAGAAGGGTGCGCGCCAGGACTGCTCACCCAGCAGGCCGCCGACGAGGGGGCCGGACGCGATGCCGATGCCGAGCGCCGCCTCGAACAGGATGATCGCCTGCGCGGTCGAGCCCGACGAGGCACTGACGATCGTGGCCAGGGCGGTGGCCACGAACAGCGCGTTGCCCAGGCCCCAGCCCGCCCGGAACCCGACGATCTGGCCGACGGTGTCCGAGGACCCCGCCAGGGCGGCGAACACGATGATCAGGCTCAGGCCCGCGAGCAGGGTGCGCTTGGGGCCGATGCGGCTGGAGACGACGCCGGTGATCAGCATCGCGACGCCCATGATCGCCATGTAGCTGGTGAACATCAGCGACACCTGGCTCGGCGTGGCCTGCAGCTGGGCGGCGATGTCCTTGAGGATCGGGTCGACGAGACCGATCCCCATGAACGCGATGACACAGGCGAAGGCGACGGCCCAGACTGCGCGTGGTTGCTTCAGCATCTCTTCCTTCTTCTTGACTACGTGGGTTGGCTCAGTCGTGGCTGAGCAGGTCGGAGAGGACGGCCACCGCGATGGCCAGCTCCTCGGGTGAGCGACCGGACGACGTGATCCGCTCGGCCACGAGATCGGCGTTGCGGCGGCGTACGGTGGCGAGCTTGTCGAGCCCCTCGGCGGTCATCGAGACCAGGCTCGAGCGGGCGTCGTCGGGGTGCGGGTCGCGCTGCAGCCAGCCCTTGTCGACGAGCCCGTTGACGATGCCGGTCATCGTCGGCTGGGTGCACCGGTCGGCCTGCGCGAGCGCGCCGACCGTGCTCGGGCCGAGCTCGTCGAGCAGGCTCATCAGCCGGATGCTCGCGGCGTGCAGGTCGGTGGTGTTGCGCCGCACCTCGCGGACCAGGCGAGCGCTCAGCACGACGAGGTCGTTGCTCAGCTGGCGCACCTGGGGGTCACTCATGTCCCCCACATTACATAGGGAACCTATGTATATGCAACGTGAGCCGGGCCATGCCCCTCGACCAGGTCGTTCAGAAGGGCGGCCGTCCGGTCCCGCTGACCCGGAACCGACCCCACGGGTCCACGTCGGAGAGCCGGCCCTGCGCCTCGCCGTACGGCGTGACCAGGGTGACCGTGGAGCCTGAGGTGTGCGCCTCGACCGGCGGGGTGGTCGTGATCCGGCCGTACCAGTGGAAGCGCCCGTCGATCGGCTCGAAGTGCCCGCGCAGGCGCACGGCCACGGTCGTCTGGCCGATCTGCGCGGGTCCGTCGTACTGCTCGCCGGGGTCGTGCTGGGCGTCGCGTCATCCGTTCCTCCCGTTCTTCACCAGCCGCAACCGGCCCTGGGTGTCGATGCGTACGCCGTTCTCGCGGGCGATCCCCTCGAACGCGTTCCAGACGAAGGAGCTCAGGTAGCCCGAGACGGCGGCCTTGCTCATCGTCCGGCGCCGCAGCCACCACTCACCGGTGGAGAGCCCGAGCCCGACCAGGCCGTGGGCCCACGGCTCGGCGCCCGCGGCGTCGACGCCGAGGTCGCGGAGCGCGTCGCCCAAGGTGCGCGAGATGGCCGCCGCGACCATCTCCTTGCCGTCCGCGAGCGGGTCCTCGTTGGTCGGGTGCTCGACGAGCAGGAAGAACACGTGCGGGTGGCGCGAGATCAGCTCGAGGTACGCCGCGCAGCCCTTCTCGACCCGGGGCCGGATCGGACCGTCGCTGAGCAGCACCGGGAGGATCCCCTCGAGGACCGCGTTGGCGCCCCAGGCGCCGACGGCCCGGTAGAGGTCGTCCTTGTCGGCGAAGTAGCGGTAGAGGACCGGTTTGCTCACTCCCGCTGAAGCGGCGATCTCCGCGATGCCGGCCGAGGGGCCGTGCTCGTCGATCGCGGCTACGGCGGCGTCGACGAGCTCGGCGCGGCGCGCCTCGCGGTGGTCGTCCCAGCGCGAGTTCCGACCGTCGTCATTCCTGGCGGGGTTCTTGACGAGACGAGGCATGTGACTCACAGTAGCCGATAACCGTTACTCGAAGTAACAGTTACTGTGATTCAGGAGGCCTGATGTCCGCCGCATTGCCACCCCGGTCGGCCGCTCTCGCGGAGCGGCTGCTGTCGTCCTCGGCGCGCCATTCCTACGACCCCGAGGTCGACATCGACTGGTCGGCGCCCGTGCCCACGGACAAGTGGGGGATGCAGCCGGAGCGGATGTCGCTCTACGGCACGACGTTGTGGGAGGGGCTCTCCGAGGAGCAGCAGATCACGCTCTCGGCGCACGAGGCGGCCTCGCTCGCCAGCGTCGGGCTGTGGTTCGAGATCCTGCTGATGCAGATGATGCTGCGCGACCTGTACGACGACGAGCCGACCGGCGCACACATGCAGTACGCCCTGACCGAGGTGGCCGACGAGTGCCGCCACTCGACGATGTTCGGCAAGGCGATCGCCCACTTCGGGATCCCGGCCTACGGACCGCAGCCGAGGATCCACCGCCTCGGGCGGCTGTTCAACCACCTCGTGCGCGGACCCAGTGCCTACGCCTCGATCCTGGTCGCCGAGGAGATGCTCGACACCTGGCAGCGCGAGGTGATCAAGGACGAGCGCATCCAGCCGGTCACCCGGATGGTCTCGCGCATCCACGTCCTCGAGGAGGCCCGGCACATGGCGTTCGCGCGTGACGAGGTGCAGCGGCAGATGCCCGAGCTCTCGAGGCGACAGCTGCTCTGGCACCAGACGGTCACGGCCCAGACCAGCTTCATGGTCGCCCGCGCGCTGGTGAACCCCGAGGTCTACCGCAGCGTCGGCATCGACCCCGCGCTCGGTCGTCGTACGGCTCTGGGCAACCCGCACTACCGCGACACGATGCAGTGGATGGGTGAGAAGCCGCTCGCCTTCCTCCGCGAGCAGGGCCTGCTCCCCAAGAGCCAGGAGCGGGTCTGGCGGGCCTCCCTGCTGCTGGGCTGAGGCTGGCCGGTTTCCCAGGTTAAGAACCCGTCTTGCCACTTCACACAGGTTGCGCCCTGTGTGAGGTGGCAGTTCGACCTCTTAACCTGGGAAACCGGCAGCGGCCGGGAGCACCGTCCCGGTGACCTCGCCCAGGGCGATCCGGCCACCGAGCGCGCCGGGGGCGGTGGCGCGCAGGGTGACGACGTCGCCGTCCTCGAGGAACGTCCGCCCGTCCCCGAACGGTTCGCGGCCGCCCCAGCTGAGCTCGAGCAGGGAGCCGCGCTGGTCGCGCTCGGGGCCACTGATCGTGCCGCTGCCGAACAGGTCGCCGGTGCGCAGCGAGGCGCCGTTGACGGTCAGGTGCGCGAGCATCTGGGCGGGGGACCAGTACGTCGAGGCGTACGGCGGCCGGCTGACCACCTCGCCGTTGAGCACCACCTCGTAGGCGATGTCGTAGCCGGCCGGCTCGGCCACGCGCAGGTAGTCCAGCGGCGCCGGGTCCTGGCCCGGCAGCGCCACTCGCGCTGCTGACAGGGCATCCAGCGGCGTGATCCACGGGCTGATCGAGGTCGCGAACGACTTGCCGAGGAACGGACCCAGCGGCTGCGACTCCCAGGCCTGGATGTCGCGCGCCGACCAGTCGTTGAGCGGGGTGACGCCGAAGACGTGCTGGGCGAAGTCGGCGGTCGGCACCTGCGTCCCCAGCGCGGTCGGGACACCGACCACGAAGCCGAGCTCGGCCTCGATGTCGAGCCGTCGAGTGGCGCCGTACGACGGGCTCCCGCCGCTCTCCGGGCGCTGGCCCCGCGGACGGACGACGTCGGTGCCCGAGATGACCACGGTCCCTGCCCGCCCGTGGTAGCCGATCGGCAGGTGTCTCCAGTTGGCGCTGAGCGGCTCGCCGTCGGGACGGAAGATGTGCCCGACGTTGGTGGCGTGGTGCAACGAGCAGTAGAAGTCGACGTAGTCGGCCACCTCGAACGGCCGGTGCAGCGTCACCGAGCCGAGCGGGATGCCCTCGGCGTCGGGGGCCCGCGCGACCAGCTCCTCCCGGACCTCCTGCCACGCCGACGGGCCCTGCGCCATGAACGCGCCCAGGTCGGGACGGCCGAGCTCGGCACGCCCCGTGAGCCGGTGCGCGTCCACCACCGTGTCGTGCAGCCGTACGCCGACCCGCGGCTCGTCGCCGTCCACCGAGAACACGCCGTACGGCAGGTTGTCGAGACCGAAGAGGGTGCTCACAGCCCCAGCTCCGCCAGCTCGCGCAGGGAGGAGTCCGGCTCGTCCGACGCGAAGGACACGAACCAGCGCCTGGCCCGCCCGACGGTCCCCGGCCCGTTCCAGCAGCCGCCCGGAGTCCTGCTCCGTCAAGGCAGCGAGCGGGTCCGGCTCACCGTCGAAGAGCAGCTGGGTGGCCGCCAGCACGTTCACGACACCGAGGTCCGACCCGGAGGACACCGCGTGGCGCAGGCCGCGACAGGTGAACGGCAGCTCGCGGTCCAGCGCTGCGTCGATCCAGCCCGCCAGGGCGGAGCCGTCGGGGGGAGCAGGAAGGGTCAGCCGCAGGTCGGCCGCCGCGACCTCGTCTGCCGCGGCGAGCCAACCGGCACCGGCGGCAGTCGCAGGCAGCTCGACGTGCACCGCGGTGTCCTCGCCGAGCGCACCCGCCGCACGGGCGTCGTCGACGGCAGCGACCACGCGCCGCGCGTTCCCAGGCAGGTCGTCGAGGTCGCGCAGGGTGATCTGGATCCGACCGAGGTCCAACCCGAGCTTCGTGCACAGTCCGGCCGGGCCGGCCACCTGACCCGCTCCGCCGGTCACGACCACGGCCAGCGGCCCGGCGAACCCGCGGACCAGCGGCACGTCGGTGTCACGGATGACGAAGGCCCCGACGGCAGCATCGGCGGCGCGAGGTGCGAAGGCCGCCGTCGCCTCGTGGATCGGGACCTCCCCGGGAGGCAGTGAGGAGGCGTCGTCGACGAACGCGTCGAAGGTGCTCATGGTTGCGAGGCTAGATCACGCAGGAGAAGGTGAGCGCGTGGCTTACTACCGATCCGTCGGCGCCGTCCCGCGCACCCGGCACACCGCGTTCCGCGACGACGCGGGCAACCTCCGCTACGAGGAGCTGATGGGGGAGGAGGGCTTCTCCTCCGACTCGTCCCTGCTCTACCACGCAGGTGTCCCGTCCGCCATCGTGGACAGCCAGCCGTGGGAGCTGCCCGACCTGGGCACCGCGCCGAACCATCCGCTCAAGCCGCGCCACCTCAAGCTGCACGATCTGACCCCGGTGGTCGAGGAGGGCGCGCAGCGCCCGTCTCGAAACCACGACCCCGTCACCGGCCGGCGTCTCGTTCTGGGCAACGGCGACGTGCGCATCTCCTACGTCGTCACCGACGCACCCTCGCCCTACTACCGCAACGCCGTCGGCGACGAGTGCGTGTACGTCGAGTCGGGCAGCGGCACGGTCGAGACGGCGTTCGGCGTGCTCGGCTACCGGACCGGCGACTACGTGATCGTCCCGCGCGCCACCACGCACCGGTGGCTCCCCACGGAGGAGAGCCGGCTCTACGCGATCGAGGCGAACAGCCACATCGCGCCGCCCAAGCGCTACCTCTCCCGCTACGGCCAGCTGCTCGAGCACGCGCCGTACTGCGAGCGCGACCTGCACGGTCCCGCCGAGCCGCTCGTGGAGTCCGGCACCGACGTCGAGGTGCTGGTCAAGCACCGCGGCAACGGCCCGTCCGGCCTGGTCGGGTCCCGCCTGACCTACGCCACCCATCCGCTCGACGTCGTCGGTTGGGACGGCTGCCTGTACCCCTACACGTTCAACGTCGAGGACTTCATGCCGATCACCGGCAAGGTCCACCAGCCGCCGCCGGTGCACCAGGTCTTCGAGGGCGCCAACTTCGTCATCTGCAACTTCTGCCCGCGCAAGGTCGACTACCACGAGCAGTCGATCCCGGTGCCCTACTACCACTCCAACGTCGACTCCGACGAGGTGATGTTCTACGTCGGCGGCGACTACGAGGCACGCAAGGGGTCCGGGATCGACGTCGGCTCGATCTCGCTGCACCCGGGCGGGCACGCCCACGGCCCGCAGCCGAGCGCGATCGAGGCCTCGATCGGGGTGGAGTACTTCGACGAGCTCGCCGTCATGGTCGACACGTTCCGCCCGCTCGAGCTCGGTGAGGCCGGTCGCCTGGTCGAGGACCCGGCCTACGCCTGGACGTGGAGTGGACGAGGCCCGCGAGAGGGCGACGACCCGGCGGTGTTCAGCAACAGCTGAGCACCGCCGGGTCGACCCTGTCGTCAGGCGACCTTCTCGAGCGGCCGCGGCTGATCGGTCGACGCCGCCCGGTCGGTGCGCCACACCTCGGCCCGCGCGAGCAGCAGGCCGCCGACCACTGCCGCGACGACGAAGGTGGCCAGGCCGCTCTCGCCGGCGACGTAGGCCAGGTCGGTCTGCGAGCCCACGACTGCGGCAGCACCCCAGCCGAAGGCGGAGTTCACGGCGCCGTGAGCCATCGCGACCGGCCAGACGGTGTGGGTGCGGTCCCAGATGTAGGCGTAGAAGACACCACCCATGGTCAGCGTCGCCACCACCATGGGCGCCACGAACCAGCGGCTGCCGAACTCGTCGTACGTCGTGGCGATCAGGATGAGCGGCAGGTGGAAGCACCCGTGCACGAACCCGGTGATCACGGCCGCCCGACGACGGCTGGTCAGCTGCTGCACGCGCGGCAGCATGTAGCCGCGCCAGCCGATCTCCTCGCCGAGGAAGATGACCGTCATCGAGGCCAGCGTCGTCACGATGTTGACGCCCCACCAGACGAGTCCGTGAGACGGGTCCCAGTCCCGGAGATCGGCCACGTCCAGTCCGACCGCTGCGCCGTAAGCGACACCGGCCATGAGCATCGGGACCAGGATCGCGAAGGGCCACAGACGCTTGCCCGAGCGGTTGAGCCCGAAGCTGCCCCACAGCGCGCCGTCGGCTGCCGCGCGGTGTGGCGACCAGGGTGATGACCAGCATCGTCGTGATCGGGATCATCGCGCTCAGCAGGACGCCGATGCCGGCGTGGGGGAGGGCGATGGCGATGGCGATGGCGAGTGAGAACGCGATCCCCAGGTAGGTGATGACTTCGCGCAGTGGTCGTGACATGAGAGGAACCTCCGGTGGGTGTCCGGCCGGGGTGGCCGTGACACCAACCTCGCCGTAGACCGGGGTCCGCCACATCTGCCGCGGGTCTCGTGCTGGCAAGCCTCGCGACAGAGTCAGTCACGTCCCGGGACGGTCAGGCCGGACTCGTAGGCGTGCATCACGAGCTGGGCCCGGTCCCGGCAGTCGAGCTTCGTCAGCAGGTGGCTGACGTGAGTCTTCACGGTGCCGTAGCCGAGGTGCAGGTGGTCAGCGATCTCCTGGTTGGACTGGCCGCGGGACACCGCGACGAGTACCTCACGCTCGCGCTCGGTCAGCCCGTCATCGGTGGAACGGTCGGCACTGCGGGGGAGTGCGGCGAACTGCTCGATCAGACGGCGGGTGATGGAGGGCGCGATCAGTGCGTCACCGGAAGCCACCACGGCGATGGCGTCGAGGAGCTGCGCGGGCCTGGTGTCCTTGAGGAGGAACCCGCTCGCGCCGGCGCGGAGCGCTTCGTGGACCAGCTCGTCCTCGTCGAAGGTGGTGAGCACGAGCACGTGCGTCGCCTCGCAGCCGCGGGTCCGTCATGATCCGGCGGGTTGCCTCCAGGCCGTCCATCCGCGGCATCCGGACGTCCATCAGCACCACGTCCGGAGTCGTACGACGACACAGCTCGATCGCCTCGACGCCGTCGCCGGCCTCGCCGACCACCTCGATTTCCGGCCGCGGACGCTGAGCAGCACCACGAACCCGCTCCGGACCAGCTCCTGGTCGTCGACGACCGCGACCCGGATCACGGTGCCGCGACCGGCTCGTCGGGGAGGTGGGCGTGCACGCGGAATCCGCTGACCGGAGGCGCCGTACTCCAGGGTGCCGCCGAGGATGCGGGTGCGCTCGTGCAACCCGGTCAGCCCATGGCCACCGGCTGACACCGCGGGCCTCGAGGAGAGCCCGGAGTCCCCGGGTCGCGGACCTCGATGTCGAGGCCGTCGGCAAGGTAGTCGAGGGCGACCTCGGCGCGGCCCGCGCCCGAGTGCTTGAGCACGTTGGTCAAGGACTCCTGGACGATCCGGTAGGCAGTCAGTTCGACCCCTGCCCCCAGGGAGTGGGGGGTCCCGCCGGTCGTCAGGGTGACCTCGACGCCCGCGTCGCGCACGTCCGCCACCAGTGCCTCGAGATCGGCTATCGACTGGAGCGGTGGATCGGTGTGCTTGGCGTCCTCGTCGCGGAGCAGTCCGAGCATCGCCCGCGTCTGCGTCAAGGCCTTGCGGCTGGTCTCCCCGATGACGTCCAGGGCGTGCTCGGCCGCGGCCACGTCCGTGCGGATGACGTGCGCGCCGACGCCTGCCTGGACGGCGATCAACGACATGCTGTGCGCGACGACGTCGTGCAGCTCGCGGGCGATCCGGAGCCGCTCCTCGACCACCGCGCGGGCGGCCTGCTCGCGCGCGGTGGCCGCCTCCTGCTCGGCCACGCGGAGCCGCTGTGCCTGCTGGGCGCGGCGCGACCGGAGGGCGTCACCGAGCGCCCACGCCGCCAGGAGCAGTGCGCAGGCCTGCAGCAGGTCGACCGTGCCCAGGTCGGGGACGTCGAGCAGGGCGAGACGCGATGAACACGACGATGCTCCGCGACCAGGCCGAGCACCCCGTGCCGGCGACGCGCCCCGTGTGCGGCCAGTGAGTAGAGGCTGAACAGCAGGAGCACCGAGAGCAGACCGATGTAGTGGTCGGTCAGGGTGACCACCAGGCACCCGGCGATGAAGACGCAGAACGAGGTCACCGGCCTGGTGCGACGCCAGATCAGCGACAGCCCGGCCACCAGGGCGGCGATGACGGAGACGGCGTCGGTCGGCTGGAGCCGGGGGTCGATCTCTGCGACGTCGGTCGCTGAGCAGGGACACCACCGACAGTCCGGCGGCGACCACGCCCAGGGTGAGGTCCAGGTAGGGCGCGAGGCGGCGGGACATCGCTGACCACACGCCCCCGTCGTACGGCGCCTCGGTCGCCCGGCCTGTCATGTGCCGCAGGCTACGCGGCCCCGCGAGCGTCGGCGTCGGTCTCCAGACGTGCGTGGCCTCTGGCTGGAGGCAGAGGTCCTCGCCCGTCCGTCAGCGCGCAGGGCCCAGATCCGAGCTCGTAGCGCACGTGCGCCGCCTGTGCCCCGCCGATGTCGTGCATCCCCGCCGGCCCGGCCGGACGCCAGCCCGTGCGGCGGTAGAACGCCTGGGCCCGGTCGTTGCCCACGAGGACGAAGAGGTGCAGGTGCGACCTTCTCTGCCGACGTGCCTCCTCGACGGCCGCTTCCATCAGCGCGGCTCCCAGTCCGGTGCCGACGGCCTCCGGCAGGAGATGGATCGCATGCAGCTCAGTGCCCTGATCGGTCTCGAGGAGCGCGGCGAAACCGACCACCTCGCCCTCCCGTTCCGTCACGAGGACAGTGGCTCCCTGGGAGAGTCGTTCGCGCCAGACCTCAGCTTGCGACTCCGGGGTGACCTTCGCCAGCGCATCGGCCGGCACCAGCCCGTCGTACGCCGCCTGCCGGCTGAGTGCGTGCACCCGCCCGACCGAGAAGAGATCGCCCTCGACGTAGGGACGCACCATGATGGATGCCATGCCGACCTTCATCGCCTTTCTCCGTGCCGTCAACGTGGGCAAGCGAAAGTACCCCATGGCCGAGCTGCGCCAAGCGCTCACCGACGCCGGCTTCGAGGAGGTGGAGACCCACATCCAGACCGGCAACGTGCTCTTCCGGACCAGCCTGAGATCCCGGACCAAGGTGGTCGCCGCCCTCGAGAAGGCGATGCTCGAGGACCGCGGGTTCGAGGTTCCGGTCGTGCTCCTGACACCGGCCGAGCTCACCGAGGTGTACGACGAGGCGGTCGACCTGGCCCGGGGTCGCGAGCTGAAGGGGCACTACCTCAGCCTGCTCGCGGCCATGCCTGACGCCGAGGGGTCGAAGGCTCTCGAGGACCGCTCTGACGCGGGGGAGGAGGTCCGGGTCGGGCAGCGCGCGGTGCACCTGCTGCTCACCACGAAGCCCTACCACGAGGCCACCACGAGCAACGCCGAGGTGGAGAAGAGACTCGGGGTCGCCACCACCCGTAGCCTGACCGTGATCACGAAGCTGACCGAGAAGTGGGGCGCATGAGCAAGCAGCAGTGGTGGCGCGACGCCGTCATCTACCAGATCTATCCACGGTCCTGGGCGGACGCCGACGGCGACGGCATGGGCGACCTGCCCGGCATCACCGCACGGCTGCCGCACCTCGCCGAGCTGGGTGTCGACGCCGTCTGGCTCTCGCCGTTCTACACCTCGCCGCAGCACGACGCGGGCTACGACGTGGCGAACTACCGCGACGTCGACCCGCGGTTCGGCACCCTCGCCGACTACGACGCGATGGTGGCGCGGGCCCATGAGCTCGGCCTGCGCGTGGTCGTCGACATCGTGCCCAACCACTCCTCCAGCGACCACCCGTGGTTCCAGGAGGCACTCGCCGCTGCGCCGGGCAGTCCCGAGCGCGCCCGCTACGTCTTCCGCGACGGCAGGGGCGACAACGGCGACGAGGCTCCCAACAACTGGGTCAGCAACTTCGGCGGGCCCGCGTGGGAGCGGGTGACCGAGGCCGACGGGTCGCCCGGCCAGTGGTACCTCCACCTGTTCGACCCGACCCAGCCCGACTTCGACTGGACCAACCCCGAGGTCGGCGACGAGATGGAGTCGGTGCTGCGCTTCTGGCTCGACCGTGGCGCCGACGGGTTCCGCATCGACGTGGCCCACGGGCTGGTCAAGGTCGCGGGCCTCCCGGACGCCCCGCCCGGCCACGAGATCGCCGACGCCGAGCGCACCGCCGACTTCCCGATGTGGGACCAGCCCGGCGTCCACGACATCTACCGCCGTTGGCGCAAGGTGACCGACTCCTACGCCAGGGACGGTGAGGACACCGACCGGATCCTCTGCGCCGAGGCGTGGGTCAAGCCGTCGGAGTCGCTTGCGCTCTACGTGCGCGAGGACGAGCTGCACCAGTCGTTCAACTTCTCCTTCCTGATGAGCCCGTGGATCGCGCGCGAGATGCAGCAGGTGATCGACGACTCCCTGGAGGCCGTCGAGGAGTACGCCGCGCCGCAGACCTGGGTGCTGTCCAACCACGACGTGGTGCGCCACGCCTCGCGGCTGGGCTTCGACCCGGTCCCCGGGCTGCTCCGGATGGAGGGCATCGGTGCCGACGACCCCCAGCCCGACGCGGAGGTGGGCCTGCGTCGAGCACGTGCAGCCACCGCGGTGATGCTGGCCCTGCCGGGCTCGGCGTACCTCTACCAGGGGGAAGAGCTCGGCCTGCCCGAGGCGACCCAGCTCCCCGACGACGTGCGGGAGGACCCGACCTGGGAGAAGTCCGGCCACACCTCGCGCGGCCGGGACGGCTGCCGGGTGCCGATCCCGTGGGAGGGCGACGCCCCGGCCTACGGGTTCGGGCCGAGCGCCGAGTCGTGGCTGCCCCAGCCCGCGGTGTACGGCGACCTCGCCGTCGACCGCCAGACCGGGGTCGAGGGGTCGACCCTCGAGCTCTACCGCACGTTGCTGCGGCTGCGTCGCGAGCTCCGCACCGGCCGTGGCGAGCTCACCTGGCTCGATCTGGGCGGGCAGGCGCTGGCCTTCGAGGTCGGCACCGAGTCGGGCGCTCCCCTCCAGGTGATCGCGAACGTCGGAGGTGATCCGGTCCCGTTGCCCGACGGTGTGGAGATCCTCGTCGCGAGTGCCGAGGTCGATCCCGCCGTGGGTGTGCCGAAGGACTGCACCGTCTGGGTGCGGTGAGCCCGGAGGGGGTCAGGACGGGGGAGGGATCTCCCCCGACCCCCGCTGCACGAGCGTCGTCGGGACCACCTCGACCCGGGGAGGGGACGTGTCGCCGTCGAGGCGTGCCAGCAGCCGGTCGATGGCGTGCCTGCCGATCGCCTGGGTGTCCTGCCGCACGACGGTGACCCGGGGCTGGACGAGCTCACCCACGGCGACCTCGTCGAACCCGATGAGGGCGACCCGGTGGGACAGGTCGGCCTGCTGGAGCGCCAGCACGGCGCCGGTGCAGATCACGTTGCGTCCGGCGAAGACCGCCGTCGGGGGACGGTCCAGCGCGAGCAGGTCCAGGGTCGCCTGCGCGGCATCGTCGCGGGTCCGGAGGTCGAGGCGCTCGAGGTCGGGATCGGGACGGATTCCCGACGCGCGCAGGGCCATCCGGTAGCCGTCTCGGCGTTCCGCTGCTGTCGAGATGCCCGCACTGTCGCCGAGGAAGGCGATCCGCCGATGGCCCCGAGCGAGCAGGTGACCGGTGGCTTCGGCGGCACCTCCCTGGTTGTCGGCGACGACGGCGTCCAGGGGCGTGGAGAGCGGGGCGCGGTCGACCACGACCACGGTCAGCCCGGCAGCACGGTCGGCGTCGAGGTACGACTGGTCGCGACTGGCCGGCATCAGGATCAGCCCGTCGATCCGGCGTGCGACGAGTCCGTCGACGGCTTCTCGTTCGCGTTCCGGGTCCTCCTCGATGCTGGAGGCCATCACGACGACACCTCGAGAACGCGCACGGTCCTCGATCGCGTGCAGGACCTCGCTGCAGAAGCTGTTGCTCAGGTCCTGCACGAGCACCCCGATCGAGGCGGTGCGATGTCCGCGGCGCAGGTTGCTGGCGGCGAGGTTGTGGCGATAGCCGAGCTCGGCGACCGCAGCCCCCACCTTCCTGGCGAGCTCTGCCGAGACACCCGGCTCCTGGTTGACCACGCGGGAGACGGACTTCAGCGAGACGCCGGCAAGGGCGGCGACGTCGTGCATGGTGGCGCGACTCGTGGTGGTCGCCGTCTGCCGGGCACGACTTCGTCGGCTGGCCATGGGCGCCGTCTCCTTCCGCGTCCGCCGGGAAGACAACGATGTCAGAAATCGCGGTGTGATGCTTGACACATTCCCGAGCACGCAGCAATGTACTCCTCGGACAACGTTGTCATCGGTGCGGCTGCTGTGACGGGTGTGACGAGGGACGTTGACCACGAACTGACATGAGACGCACGAGACGGATGCCGAGCTGTGGGATTGCGCAGGCCGCAACGGCAGGACTACGTTCAGTCCCGTGATGTGACTCTCGTCACCAACATGACCGGTCCGGGTCGGAGGAGACAGCAGCGCATGAGCTCAGGAAAATTGCGGAAGAACCGTCGGCTGACGGCGTTGCTGGGGGCAGGTGTGATCGCCTGCGGCGTGCTCACGGCGTGCGGCTCCGACAGCGGAACCCCCACGATCAACGTCTACGGCAGCACGTCCGACGCCGGCTTCGACAAGATCCTCAACGACTGCAACAAGGAAGCTGCCGGCAAGTACAAGATCGTCCCGAACCTGATCCCCAGTGACGCGGACAGCCAGCGCGAGCAGTTCGTCCGGCGCCTCGCCGCCCACGACGACGGCATGGACGTCCTCGGCATGGACGTCACCTGGACCGCCGAGTTCGCCGAGGCCGGCTGGATCCGCGAGCTGAAGGGGGCGCAGAAGGAAGCGGCCACCGAGGGCGTTCTCCAGCCGCCGGTCGACACCGCCACCTGGAAGAACAAGCTCTACGCGATCCCGCGCAGCACCAACGTGCAGCTGCTCTGGTACCGCAAGTCGCTCACCCCGAGGGCGCCGAAGACCTGGAACCAGGTCCTGGCTGCGAGCAAGAAGCTCAAGGCCGAGGGCAAGCCCTACGTCATCGGCATCACCGCAGCCCAGTACGAGGGCTACGTCGTCGGGTTCAACACGATCCTGTCCTCCTTGGGCGGCACGCTCGTCAACAAGACCAGCACCAAGGTGACCGTCAACGACAAGACCGTGCAGGCGTTGGGGATCCTCAAGAACCTCGCCACCGACGGGTTGGCCAGCAAGTCGTTGTCGAACAGCCAGGAGCCCGAGGTGTTCGGGCAGATGCAGAACGGCGAGGCCGCGTTCATCATGAACTGGCCCTACGTCCTCAGCGCCATGAAGGCGGCGAACAAGAAGATCGCCGACGACCTGGGCGTGACCCGGCTCCCCGAGTTCGAGGCGGGTGAGCCGTCGCGGGCCACCCTCGGTGGGCTGAACTACGCAGTCAGCACCTACAGCAAGCACCCGAAGCAGGCCTTCGAGGCCGCGATGTGCCTGAGGAACCCGCAGCACCAGCTCGACGGCGCCCTCAGCCCCGCGGGCAACGTCCCGGTGCTGGAGAGCGTCTTCGAGAAGCCTGAGTTCAAGAAGGTCTACCCCTTCGCCCCGGACATCCTGGCCGAGCTGAAGACGGCAGTGCCGCGGCCCGTGACGCCGCTCTACCAGAACATCTCGACCGTCGTGTCGACGACGTTGTCACCGCCCTCCTCGATCGACCCGGAGAAGACAGCGAAGAAGCTCAAGGACTCGATCCAGCAGGCCATCGATGGGAAGGGAATCTTGCCGTGAGCACTGCCACCGTGCAGCAAGACGAGGGCGTCGAGATCGCGAAGCGACGCGCTAGCGAGGGCAAGCGGGCGGAGCAGCGTCTGGGCCTGATGCTCTGCGCCCCCGCCGTGATCGTGATGCTCGCGGTCGCTGCGTACCCGATCCTCTACGCGATCTACCTCTCGTTCTTCAAGGCCGACCTGCGAACCCCGGACGCCAACGAGTTCATCTGGTTCGGCAACTACGTCACCGTGCTGAGCAGCCCGATCTGGTGGACGGCCTTCTGGGTCACCCTCGGCCTGACCATCGTCGGCGCCACGCTCGAGCTCGCGCTCGGGATGGCGCTCGCGATCGTGATGCACCGCACGATCATCGGACGCGGACTGGTTCGGACCTCGGCCCTGGTCCCCTACGCGATCGTGACCGTGGTCGCGGCGTTCTCCTGGCGGTTCGCCTGGACCCAGGGTCTGGGCTGGCTGGCCGGCGACAGCGCGCCACTCACCGAGCGATGGCCCTCGTTGTGGATCATCCTGCTGGCCGAGGTCTGGAAGACGGTGCCGTTCATGGCGCTGCTGCTGATGGCCGGGCTGGCGCTGGTGCCCGAAGACCTGCTCAAGGCGGCGTCGATGGACGGCGCCACCGCCTGGCAGCGGTTCTGGCGGATCACCGTCCCGCTGATCAAGCCCTCGATCCTGGTGGCGCTGCTGTTCCGCACCTTGGACGCCTTCCGGGTCTTCGACAACATATATGTGCTGACGAGCGGAGCGAACAAGACCGCGTCGGTGTCGATCGTCGCCTACGACAACCTGATTCGAGGTCTCAACCTGGGCATCGGATCCACGATGGCGGTGCTGATCTTCCTCACCACCGCGATCATCGCGTTCATCTTCATCAAGCTCTTCGGTGCAGCGGCACCGGGACAGGACTGATCCGATGGCCGCCTTGACAGAAACCCCCGCCAAGAAGCTGGGCTGGGCCGCTGCCGACATCATCGTGCTGCTCTACGCCTTCATCCCGGTCGTCTGGATCATCTCGCTGTCCCTCAAGGGTCCTGACACCCTGAACGACGGGAAGTTCCTGCCGGGCAACCCGGTGTCGACGGCCTACTCGGACATCTTCAAGAACGACGACTTCATCCGGGCGCTGATCAACTCGATCGGCATCTGCGTGATCTCGACGTTCGTGGCGCTCGTCCTGGGCACGATGGCGGCGTACGCCATCGCCCGGCTCGACTTCCCGGGCAAGAGGACGATCGTCGGGATGGCGCTGCTGGTCTCGATGTTCCCGCAGATCGCCCTGGTCACGCCGTTGTTCAAGATCGAGGCCAGCATCGGGATCTTCGACACCTGGCTCGGCCTGATCATCCCCTACATCACGTTCGCGCTGCCGCTGACGATCTACACCCTCTCCGCCTTCTTCCGGGAGATCCCGTGGGAGCTGGAGAAGGCGGCCAAGATGGACGGGGCCACGCCGTACCAGGCCTTCCGCAAGGTGATCACCCCCCTGGCCATGCCGGGCGTGTTCACCACGGCGATCCTGGCGTTCATCGCCTGCTGGAACGACTTCTTGTTCGCGATCTCGCTGACCTCGACCAGCCGGGCCCGCACGGTGCCGGCGGCGATGTCCTACTTCACCGGCGCGACCACGTTCGAGAAGCCGACGGCACCCATCGCTGCCGCCGCCGTGATCATCACCATCCCCATCGTCATCTTCGTCCTGTTCTTCCAGCGTCGCATCGTCGCTGGCCTCACATCGGGAGCGGTCAAGGGCTGAGGCCCTCGACCCCTATCAAAGGAGCACCTCGTGGCAGAAATCGTCCTGGACCACGTCGTCAAGCGCTATCCCGACGGGGCCTTGGCAGTCGACGACTTCAACCTGGAGATCGCCGACGGCGAGTTCATCATCCTGGTCGGACCCTCCGGCTGCGGGAAGTCGACCCTGCTCAACATGGTCGCCGGGCTGGAGGACATCACCCAGGGTGAGCTCAGCATCGACGGCCAGGTGGTCAACGACAAGGCACCCAAGGACCGTGACATCGCGATGGTGTTCCAGTCCTACGCGCTCTACCCGCACATGACGGTGGGGGAGAACATGGCCTTCCCGCTCGTGCTCGCCGGCGTCGACAAGCACACGATCAAGAGCAAGGTCGACGAGGCTGCCGAGATGCTGGAGCTGACCATGCACCTCGACCGCAAGCCGGCCAACCTCTCCGGAGGCCAGCGGCAACGCGTGGCGATGGGTCGTGCGATCGTCCGGAGCCCCAAGGCGTTCCTGATGGACGAGCCGCTGTCGAACCTCGACGCCAAGCTGCGTGTCCAGATGCGCACGCAGGTCGCCCGCATCCAGAAGACGCTGGCGACCACCACGCTCTACGTCACCCACGACCAGACCGAGGCGATGACCCTCGGGGACCGGGTCGTGGTGATGAAGGGCGGCATCGTCCAGCAGGTCGGCTCGCCGACCGAGCTCTACCAGCGGCCGAACAACCTGTTCGTGGCCGGCTTCATCGGCAGCCCGTCGATGAACTTCCTGCCGGCCACCGTCGAGGGGGGCAACCTGAACTGCGGTCTCGGCACCCTCGAGATGCCGGACCAGATCCGGCAGGCAGCCGACCGCGGCCAGAGCCGCGAGGTGATCATCGGCATCCGCCCGGAGCACTTCGAGGACGCCGCCCTCGTCGGCGACGCCCCCGGCAGCAAGGTCACGGTGCCGATCGACCTCGTCGAGTCGATGGGCTCCGACATCTACGCCTACTTCACCGTTCGCGGCCAGGCAGCGCACTCGGGCGACCTCGACGACCTGGCCAAGGACACCGGGCAGGACATGCACGGCGAGGGCACCCAGGTGGTGGCACGCCTCGACGCCGCCGCCAACGCCCAGCCGGGCAAGGAGGCCGACCTCTGGGTCGACACGGCCAAGATGCAGGTCTTCGACGCGGAGACCGGTGCGAACCTCACCAACGAGCAGGCCGGGGCGCACGCCGGGGCCTGAACCCGGTCGGTCCCGACCGACCAGCCGATCGACCAGCGTGGAAGGGCCGTTCACCCCTTGCGGGTGCGGCCCTTCTCGCCGATCATCGCGAGCACGTCCTCGCTCCAGTCGTGCTCGCGGATGAGCCGGTAGCGCTCGCCGGCGATCCTGAGGTAGGCGTCGGCGCCGGTCTCGTCGCGTCCTCGCACGCCGGCGCCGTCGATCAGCTCGAGCACCGGCTCGTACTCCTCGTCGTACCAGCGACGGGCCATCGTCTGCTTGTCGAAGTAGGCACCCTCGTGGTGCATCAGCCGACAGGCCCAGGCCTCGATCATCTCGGCCAGCCGGTGGTAGTTGGACGGGTCGGTGCAGTTGATCTCGGCGCGGCGCTCGCCGGTGAGCGGGACCCGCTTGAGGAACCGCAACCCCCAGTTCTTGCCGTCCAGGTCGCGCCTGCCGCCGATGCCGTCGGTGGAGATCACCGTGTCGATCTCGGTCACGTAGGCCTCGATCGAGTTGGCGCCCAGCGAGCGGCCGACCGAGACGCGGTGGTGGCCGTCGCGCACGAAGTAGAGGTTGCCGAGCTTGTAGACGTCGATCGGCGGGAACGACTGCCCGGTGCGGCTCTTCAGGGCCATCCGCTCCCACCGCTGCCGGCTCCGGTTGGAGGTGGGTCGGAACCTGCGGTCGAAGTCGCGCACCTTGTCGACCGAGCCGACGATGGAGTCCATCGGGATCACTTGCAGGCCCAGCGAGCGCTCGCCGCGGCGGCCCAGCGCCTCGACGACCTCGCTGAAGGACAGGGTCTCGTTGCTCACGTGCGAGTCGTGCCGCATCCAGCCGGCGAGGTTGGACAGGACCTGGTGCCGGCGCGCTCGCAGGAAGTCGTTCTCGGCGTCCGCGCGCGGCGATCCCGTGTCTCTCACCATGACGACATTGTCCCGCTCGGGCGTTGCGCGGGCGTTACCGATCGGCCCGCCCGCGGTGCGATCTCGATCACCTTCCAGGGGATCACGTTGCGGATCGTCGTGGGCCCGACCTGCCGGTCGGGCATCGCCTGGCCGTAGGGGTGGACGTGACCGTGCAGGTGATACGTCGGCTCGAGGCGCGCGAGCGCGGAATGCAGCGACTCGATGCCCTCGTGCGGCTTGTCGTCGCCGTCGCCGAGCCCGAGGGGCGGTGCGTGGGTGAGCAGGACGTCGACCGGGTCGCCCTTCCTGGCGCGGCGGAGCAGTCGACGCGTGCGGGCGGCGTACTGGCGCTGGGTGTACTGGTGGGCCCCGGGGCGGTAGCGCACGCAGCCGCCGAGACCGGCGATCCGGAGACCGGCCGCCTCGACGACGCGCTGGTCGGCGTTGACGGCGCCCCGGGGCCGCGGGGAGTCGGTCGGCCGCCCGGCCACCGTGTAGGTGCCGTTGCGGCTCAGCTTCGCCCGCTCGATCTCCGGGTCGTGGTTGCCGGGGACGAAGACCATGGGCGCGTCGACGGCCGTGGCGACGTACTCGAGGTAGTCCCAGGGGAGGTCACCGGCCGAGAGCACCAGGTCGGGGGAGAGGCCGCGGAGCATCTGGACGTGCAGTGCCGGTGCCACCTCGTCGGAGATCACCAGCACCTTGACCATCTGTCGAGACTAGCCTCCTGCCGGGGTTCACGCACCCGACGTTGACAGTGAATCTGTCAACGTCTTGGATGAGGTCATGTATCCCGGAACCTGGGCGGCGAGCACGCCCGACAAGCCGGCGTTGATCATCGCCGAGACCGGTCAGACCACGACGTACGCCGAGCTCGAGGATCGCAGCCTCAGGCTCGCGCACGTCTTCGCCGACGCGGGTCTGGTGACCGGTGACGTGGTCGCCCTGATCAGCGACAACGCCCCGCAGGCCTACGAGGTCTACTGGGCGGCGCTGCGCTCCGGTCTCTACGTCACCGCGGTCAACCACCACCTCTCCGCCGACGAGGCGGCCTACATCGTCAACGACTGCGGCGCCAAGGCGATGGTGGTCTCCGGGCGCGAAGACCGAGCTGGTCGAGGCGATGGCCGAGAAGATCACGGTCCCCGTGCGCCTGGCCTTCGGCGGTGCCGTCCCCGGCTGCACGTCGTACGACGAGGCGCTGTCGACCGCGAGCACCGAGCCACTGGCCGACCAGCCGCACGGCGACGACTTCCTCTACTCCTCGGGCACGACCGGTCGGCCCAAGGGCATCAAGCTGCCGCTGCTGCCGATCCAGGTCGACGAGCCCGGCTATCCCTACGTGATGATCTTCGGCGCCCTGTTCAGCTACGGCCCCGACACCGTCTACCTCTCGCCGGCGCCGGTCTACCACGCGGCGCCGCTGCGCTACACGGGCGTGATCCAGGCGCTCGGCGGCACGGTGGTGCTGATGCAGCGGTTCGAGCCGGAGGCCTTCCTGAAGGCGGTGCAGGAGTACTCCGTCACCGACACCCAGTGCGTCCCGACGATGTTCGTGCGCCTGCTCAAGCTGCCCGACGAGGTGCGGACGGCCCACGACACCTCCAGCCTGAAGACCGTCGTGCACGCGGCGGCGCCGTGCCCCGTCGAGGTGAAGCAGCAGATGATGAAGTGGCTCGGGCCGATCGTGCACGAGTACTACGCCAGCACCGAGGCCAACGGCGCCACCTACGTCGGGCCGGAGGACTGGCTGGCGCATCCCGGCACGGTGGGTCGTTCGCTGCTGGGGACGCCCCGGGTGTGCGACCCGACGGGCGTCGAGCTGCCTCCCGGTCAGGTCGGGACGATCTACTTCGAGCGCGACGACGAGCCGTTCACCTACCACGACGACCCGGAGCGGACCGCGTCCACGCGGCACCCCGACCACCCGTTCTGGTCCACGGTGGGCGACCTCGGCTACGTCGACGACGAGGGCTACCTGTTCCTCACCGACCGCAAGGCTTTCATGATCATCAGCGGCGGCGTGAACATCTATCCGCAGGAGATCGAGGACCTGTTCAGCCTGCACCCGTCGGTGCTCGACATCGCCGTGATCGGGGTGCCCGACGAGGACATGGGCGAACGCGTGGTGGCGTTCGTCGAGCCTGCGCCCGAGAGCCGGCGACGACCTCGGCGCCGAGCTCACGGCGTACGCCCGGGAGCGGATCGCGCACTTCAAGGTCCCCAGCGAGTTCATCGTCACCGACGACCTGCCCCGGACGCCGACGGGCAAGCTGGTCAAGGGCAAGCTGCGGGAGCGGTACGCCGGGGCCTCCGCATGAGCGACCTCGAGATCGTGCTCGAGGAAGGTGCGCTCTGGCTCACCCTGAACCGTCCGGAGCACTTCAACGCGCTGACCGGCGAGATGGTGGTCGCGCTCGTCCAGGAGCTGCGTGGTGCCGTCGCGCGCGACGACGTACGTCTCGTGGTGCTGACCGGGACCGGGCCGGCGTTCTCGGCGGGAGCCGACCTCGGCGGGGAGAACGCCCAGGAGAACTACGACGCGGCCTCCGTCGACGGCGCCAACATGCTGATCCGGGCGATCACCGAGCTCGACAAGCCGGTGGTCTGCGCGCTCAACGGGATCGCAGCCGGCGTCGGCATGTCGGTGGCGCTGGCCTGCGACCTCGTCGTCGCCACCGAGTCCGCAGCGCTGACCCTGGCCTTCACCAAGATCGGGCTGATGCCCGACGGCGGCGCGACCGCCACCGTGGCCGCGTCGGTCGGGCGGGCCAAGGCGATGCGGCTGGCGCTGCTCTCCGACCTGCTCACCGCCCGCGAGGCGTACGACGCCGGGCTGGTCTCGCACGTCTTCCCGGACGACGACTACGCCGACGCCCTGGCGAAGATCGTGGCCAGGCTCTCCCGCGGAGCACCGCTCGCGTTCGCCGCCACCAAGAAGGCCGTCAACGCCGCCACCCTCGGTGACCTCGGCGGGGCGTTCCAGCGCGAGCGCGCGGGCCAGTCCCTGCTGCTCCGCACCGGTGACGCCGCCGAGGGGATGAAGGCGTTCGCGGAGAAACGCCGCCCCGAGTTCAGGGGCCGCTGAGTTCGACGGGGCCGGGCCGTCGCCGTCCGCGACCAGCCGCTTGACTCACCCGAGAGCGCGCACTGCCCGGTCCAGGTCCGCGAGCGCCGTACGGTAGAACGTGGGGCCGTAGGAGACCCTGGCGACCCCGAGGGCACGCAGCCTCTGGAGATCCAGAGTGGCGCTCGTGTTGGCGTTGACGGGGCCGTCGATGCCGCTGACCAACACGGACAGGACGTGTTCGTCGCCGACCCCGATCGGGTAGACGCAGTCGGCGCCGGCAGCCCGGTAGAGCCGGCCACGTCGGAGAGCCTCGTCGACGCGCTCCGCGTCCGGGACGCCGCTCGTCGGCAGGAAGACGTCGACCCTGGCGTTGACGACGACGGGGACGCCGGCATCGTTCGCGGCGCTCCTGACCGCCGAGAGCCAGGCTGCCTGCTCCTCGGCGTCGACCAGGCCGCCTTCCCGGTGGTCGGTGTCCTCGAGGTTGCATCCGACGACACCGATCTCCAGCAGGTGATTGACCAGGTCGGCGGGAGCGAGTCCGTAGCCGCCCTCTGCGTCCATCGAGACCGGGACCGCCACGGCCCGCCCCACGCGTTCGTTGGCGGCGAACATCTCCGGCCACGGTGCACCCTCGCCGTCGGGAAAGCCCAGCATGGCGGTGATGGCAGCGCTCGTGGTGGCGACGGCGGGGAACCCCGCCTCGGCGACGACCCGCGCGCTCGCCGCGTCCCAGACGTTCGGAAGCACGAGCATCTGGGTCCGGTGGAGGTCTCGCAGCTGGCCGGCGAGCTCGGCCAGGCGCCTCGTGTCGGGGTTCACGAGTCCCGCCCGCTCAGGCTCGGAACACTCACTTGCCCGACATCGGCGGATCGTGTGCGCGGGACGAAGAAGCCGATCGGTACGGCGACGAGAGCGATCGCGCAGCAGGTCCAGAAGGCCCGGTCGAAGCCAGAGGTGAGCGCCTGGCGTGCTGGGGCGCCGTCAGCGAGCAGTGTCGCTGCGTGCGTGGTCGCCACCGTGCTGGCGATCGCGACGCCGAGGGCTCCACCGACCTGTTGCGCGGTGTTCAGCAGACCGGACGCGACCCCGGCCTGGTGCTGCGCCACGCCGGTCAGGCCGGCGACGGAGACCGGGATGAACCCGAATGCGGTGCCGGCACCGGTGATCAGGAGCGGTCCGAGCAGGTCGCGCGAGAACTGACCGTCGACAGGGACCCGGGTGGCCCAGGCGATGCCACTCGCGATCAGGGCCATCCCGATGACCATCACGCGTCCGGCCCCGATCCTGGTGGTGAGGAGCTGGGCCAGCCCGGCCAGTGCCACGGACATCAGTGAGGTGGTCAGCCAGGCGAGGCCGGTCTGGAGCGCCGAGAACCCCAGGACCTGCTGCATGTAGAGCGTGCCGACGAACAGGAAGGCGTAGAAGCTTCCGCCGAGCGCGAACCCGACGAGGTTCGCACCGGCGACGGACCGGCTCCGGAGCACGCCCAGCGGGAGGAGCGGTTCGGCGACCCCTCTCTCGATGACGAGGAAGGCGACCAGGAGCGCTCCGGCCGCTGCCATCAGGCCGATGCTGCGTGGAGTCGTCCATCCGTCGCCGGGGGCGGTGGAGATCACGTAGACCGCGAGCAGCAGGCCCGCGGTCACGACGGTGCCACCGAGCGCGTCGTACCGACGGGCGCTGGACGCTCTCCGGCTCTCCGGGACCACGCGGTAGGCCAGGGCCAGCGCCGCCAGCCCCACGGGGATGTTGAGCAGGAAGACGTACTCCCAGCTCGCGTACCGGGTGAGGAGACCGCCGGTGATCAGCCCGACCGTGGCTCCGCCGGCACCGAGCGCACCCCAGACGCCCAACGCCTTGTTCCGCTCGGCACCCTCGGGAAACAGGCTCAGCACCAGGGACAGTGCCGCGGGGAGGACGAGTGCGGCGCCGGTTCCCTGCAGGGCGCGCATGAGGATGAGCTCCGGGGAGCTCTGGGAGAGCCCGCACGCCAACGAGGCAGCGGTGAACAGGCCCATCCCGACCATGAAGATCCGACGTCGGCCGAGCAGGTCGGCGGTCCGCCCGCCCAGCAGGAGTAGCCCCCCGAAGGTCAGTCCGTACGCCGTGACGACCCACTGCAGGTCCGACTCGGAGAACTGGAGGTCTCGCCCGATCGTCGGCAGCGCGACGTTGACGATGGTCAGGTCCACGATCGTCATGAAGTAGCCGATCGCGAGGACGCCGAAGGCGCGCCACCGGTGTGTGGTGCTCATGCTGTTCTCCTGGGAGGTCGGGGTCGGTCAGGGGCGTCGCGCGGCCGTCCGGGGACGGGTAGGACGCGAGGGCGTGCTCGGGCACGACTCGAAGCCGTCGTCGAATCGGGTGTGTGTCGTGGAGGGGTGGAGCGGGTGGGTCAGGGATCGAGGGTTCTCGGCAGCCCGAACCACGGAGCGATCGTCGCCTCGAACCGGTTGATCTCGGTGACGAAGCCTCCGGACAGCGTGAGCACCTCGATCCCGGTGAGGTGCAGCAGGCCGGTCACCGGATCGGCTCGGTAGTCGCCCCAGGCAGGCTGGGTGTTGGCCACGGTCGCGACCAGCAGGGGAGCCGGTCTCCGGAGGCGGGACACGGCCGAGAAGAACTCCCGGGCGGACTGCCGGCCGTGGTACTCGAACGGGAGCGGCGGCATCCGGAGCCACACGTCCTCGGACATCAGCTCGACCATCGCGTCGACGTCGAGCTCGACGAAGGCCTCGGCGAACCTGGCCACCAGCGCCTTCCCTTCCGGCGAGAAGGGGTCGTCCGTCATGCGGGACGGCGACACCGTGGTGCCCGCGCCCTCGAGCTTCGCCCGGGCACGCTTGACGGCGTTGTTGACCGCATCGACGGACATCCCGGCGAGGTCAGCGGTCTCCCGAGCCGGGTAGCCGAGAACGTCGCGCAGGATGAGCACGGCCCGTTGCCGGGGAGGGAGACGCTGCATCGCGGTGATGAACGCCAAGGTGATCGCCTCGCGCGACTCGTACCTGGCCTCGGGACCCGGCTGGTCGTCGGGAAGGCTCTCCAGCAGCAGGTCGGGGAAGGGTTGGAGCCAGGTCAGCTCGCTCATGCTGGACGGTGCCGGCACTCCGAGCGGCGTCGCGATCTCCGGTCGCCGTGTGTCCGACCGGAGGTGGTTGAGGCACCGGTTGGTGGCGATCCTGTAGAGCCAGGTGCGCACCGAGGACCGGCTCTCGAAACCGTCGATGCCCATCCACGCCGCCAGCAACGTCTCCTGCAGCACGTCCTCGGCATCCTGCAGCGAGCCGAGCATCCGGTAGCAGTGCACCTGGAGCTCGACCCGGTGAGGGTCGACGAGGGCACCGAAGGCCTCGCGATCTCCGGCGCGAGCCATCGACACCAGTTCCTCGGACACCTGAACCCACTCCTCTCGTGCCACCTGATCATGTAGACACCGGCAACGGAGGAAACTGGTCACCGACCCTGGATGCTCACTCCGGCAGCCCGCATCTCGGCCAAGGCCGTCTGCGTCGTATCGGGGGCCACGCCGGCGCACAGGTCGGTGAGCAGGTGCGTGGTGAAGCCGTTCTCGACGGCGTCCAGCGCGGTCGCGCGTACGCAGTAGTCGGTGGCCAGGCCACAGACGTCGACCTGCTCGACCCCGTGGTCGCGCAGCCAGTCACCAAGGGACGTCTCGTCGTGGGAGCCCTCGAAGCCCGAGTAGGCCGCCGCGTGCTCACCCTTGAGGAAGATCGCGTCGAACGGCTGGGGGTCGAGGTTCGGGTGGAACGCCTCGCCGTCGGTGCCGACCTTGCAGTGCACCGGCCAGGAGTCCTTGAAGTCCGGCTCCTTCGACCAGTGGTCACCGGGGTCGACGTGGTGGTCCTTGGTGGCCACGACGACGTCGTACGGCGGCGCCTTGGGGTCCTGCCTGGTCCAGTGGTGGAGCAGGTCCGCGATGTCGCTGGCGACGCGCGCCCCTCCGGTGACGGCCAGTGAGCCGCCTTCGCAGAAGTCGTTCTGCACGTCGACGACGATGAGGGCGCGCTTCATGCTCGGAGGCTACCGATCGACCTCGGGATGCGACAGGGGCGCAGGGTCAGGCTCCCTCGTGGATGGTCTCGACGACCGGCTCTCCCTTGGAGAGCTGTCGAGCCACCAGGGGGAGCTCCGCACGGGCGCGCAGGTGTCGGGCCCGCGCGTCCTCGAGCGACTCGCGTCCGACGACCTCGCCACCCTCGACGAGGGGCACCAGCAGAGAGCGGTCGTCTCCGTCGTTCACCGCCGGCTGGCCGATGCCGATCACCTCCGCCTCGGCGACACCGCCGGGGGAGAGCCGGCGCAGGGCGTACTTGCGGCCCCCGATCGAGATCTTGTCCTTGCTCTTCTTCGACACCCCGACCATCTCGCCGCTCGAGCCCTCGCGCGCGACCAGCTTGTAGACGAAGCCACAGGTCGGGTGGCCGCTCCCCGTGACGAGCTGGGTCCCGACGCCGTAGCCGTCGACCGGCGCGGACGCGAGCCCGGCGATCGCGAACTCGTCGAGGTCGGAGGTGACGATGATCCGGGTCTGCTTCGCGCCGAGCGCGTCGAGCTGGGCACGTACCCGGTGGGCCAGGACGCCCAGGTCGCCCGAGTCGATGCGGACGGCTCCGAGCTCGGTGCCCGCGACCTCGATCCCGAGCCGGACGGCCTCCTCGATGTCATAGGTGTCGACGAGCAGGGTGGTGCCCGTGCCCAGGCTGCTCACCTGGGCGCGAAAGGCGTCCTCCTCCGTGTCGTGGAGCAGGGTGAAGGAGTGCGCGCTCGTGCCGGCGGTCGGCACGCCGTACTCCTGGCGGGCGCGGAGGTTGGAGCTGGCCGTGAACCCGGCGACGTACGCCGCCCTGGCGCAGGCCACGGCAGCCTGCTCGTGCGTGCGCCGCGAGCCCATCTCGATGCACGGCCGGTCGCCGGCAGCCCAGGTCATCCTCGAGGCGGCGGAGGCGATCGCCGCGTCGTGGTTGTAGATCGAGAGCAGCACCGTCTCGAGGAGCACCGCCTCCGCGAAGCTGGACTCGACCACGAGCAGGGGGGAGTAGGGGAAGTACGTCTCGCCCTCGGCGTAGCCCCAGACGTCGCCCTGGAACCGGAAGTCCGCGAGCCAGGCGAGGGTCGCGTCGTCCACGATGTCCTGCTCGCCGAGCAGGGCGATCTCGGCGTCGGTGAACCGGAACGCCTCGATCGCGTCGAGGGCCCGCCCGACCCCCGCGACCACGCCGTACCTCCGGCCTGTGGGGAGCCGGCGCGGGAACAGCTCGAAGACCGAACGCCGGTGGGCGGCGCCGGAGGCGATCGCCGACTGCAGCATGGTCAGCTCGTAGTGATCGGTCAGCATCGCGGTGGATGAGCTCACCCGGCTCAGCCTAGTTGTGGCCACGCCTGCGACGGTTCGCCGGGCAGGGGAATGCACAATGGGGGCGTGTCCACTTCTCCGGTCGAGCTCGAGGAGCCCGTGGTCGACGACGTGACGTCGCTGGCCAGCCCCTGGGTGACGATCGTGTGGAACGACCCGGTCAACCTGATGTCCTACGTGACCTTCGTCTTCCAGAAGTACTTCGGCTACGGCAAGCAGAAGGCCGAGAAGCTGATGATGGAGGTGCACGAGGACGGGCGCTCCGTCGTCTCCACCGGCAGCCGCGAGGAGATGGAGCGGGACGTGCAGGCGATGCACGGCTTCGGCCTGTGGGCGACGATGCAGAAGGCAGACGACTAGCCGATGAGTGGATTCAGCCGACACCGGCGCAGTGGCTCCAGCGTCGCGAACTTCACCGTCTTCGAGGCGGACCTGCTGCGCTCGCTCGCGGCCCAGCTGATCGAGCTGCTGCGCAACGAGTCGGCCACGACGGTCGTGGACGCGGACCCGCTCGAGGAGCTCCTGGACTTCTCGGGGCCGACCACCGCCCCCGACGACCCCGTCCTCGCCCGACTGTTCCCGACCGCCTACCCCGACGACGAGGAGGCGGCCGGCGACTTCCGCCGCTTCACCGAGAGCGCCTTGCGTGACGGGAAGGCGGGTGCCGCCGCCTCGATCATCGACACGCTCGAGGACGCCGGGCTTCCTCCCGAGCCGGAGGACGGGCTGTTCATCGACGTCGAGCTGGACGACACGGCCGCGATGACGTGGATGCGCTCGTTCACCGACATGCGCCTCGCCATCGCGACCCGGCTCGGCATCGAGGAGGGCGACGAGGAGTACTGGCTCTCGCTGCCCGACGACGACCCTCGCGCCCAGGTGCACGACATCTACGACTGGCTGGGCTTCCTCCAGGAGACCCTCGTCCAGTCGGCCCGCTGAACCCGTTTGTTCGGTGGTTGAGGAGCGATCGAGTGGTTTCGAGACGGCCTCGTCCCTCGGCCTCCTCAACCACCGAAAGATGGACGGGGCGCCATCGACGCCCATACGCTCACCTAGGCTGTCGGGCGTGCTCGAACTCACCGAGGAGATCCGCGACGCGATCGTCGCCCACGCCAAGCGGGACCACCCCGACGAGGCCTGTGGGATCGTCGCCGGGCCCGAGGGCAGCGACCGGGCCGAGCGGTTCGTGGAGATGCTCAACGCCGCGGGCAGCCCGACGTTCTACGAGTTCGACTCGATGGAGCTCTTCCGTCTCTACAAGGAGATGGACGAGGCCGACGAGGAGCCGGTGGTGATCTACCACTCGCACACGGCCACCGAGGCCTATCCCAGCCGCACGGACATCGGGCTGGCCAGCGAGCCCGGAGCCCACTACGTGCTGGTGAGCACACGCGAGCACGGGAATAGTGAGGGACCGGTGGAGTTCAGGTCCTACAGAATCATCGACGGCGAGGTGACCGAGGAAGAGGTCAGCGTCGTGCCCCAGTCGAACGGAAGTGAGTGAGTCCATGGCCATCGAGGTCCGCATCCCGACCATCCTGCGCACCTACACGGGCGGGGAGAAGGCAGTCCAGGCCTCGGGGTCGACGCTCGGTGAGGTGATCGACGACCTGGAGAGCAACCACCCGGGCATCAAGGACCGCCTGATCGAGGACAAGGACGGGTCCAGCGACCTGCGCCGGTTCGTCAACCTCTACGTCAACGACGAGGACGTCCGGTTCACCGGTGGCCTCGAGACCGGCCTCTCGGACGGTGACCAGGTCGTCGTGCTCCCCGCGGTCGCCGGCGGCTGATGACCCGCTTCGACAACCTCCTC
Organism: uncultured Actinomycetota bacterium; assembly: GCA_963797525.1. Classification (GTDB taxonomy): domain Bacteria; phylum Actinomycetota; class Actinomycetes; order Propionibacteriales; family Nocardioidaceae; genus Marmoricola. The sequence continues at coordinate 444,020 of CAWCPT010000014.1, read as the reverse complement.
GACTCCGTCGGCGGCACCCCGCTGATCGGGCTCCCGCGGCTGTCGCCGACGCCGGACGTGCGCCTCTGGGCCAAGCTCGAGGACCGCAACCCGACCGGCTCCATCAAGGACCGGCCGGCGCTGGCGATGATCGAGCAGGCCGAGAAGGACGGCGTCCTGCGCCCCGGTTGCACCATCCTGGAGCCCACGAGCGGCAACACCGGCATCTCGCTGGCGATGGCCGCCAAGCTCAAGGGCTACCGCCTCGTCTGCGTGATGCCGGAGAACACCTCGGAGGAGCGGCGACAGCTGCTGCGGATGTGGGGCGCGGAGATCGTCTCCTCACCCGCGGCGGGCGGCTCCAACGAAGCCGTACGCCGCTCGAAGCAGGTCGCCGAGGAGCACCCCGACTGGGTGATGCTCTACCAGTACGGCAACGAGGCGAACGCTCGCTCCCACGAGGAGGGCACCGGTCCCGAGATCCTCGCCGACCTTCCCGAGGTGACCCACTTCGTCGGTGGGCTGGGCACCACCGGCACGTTGATGGGCGTCAGCCGCTTCTTCCGGGCCCACAAGCCCGAGGTCAAGATCGTTGCGGCCGAACCGCGCTACGGCGAGCTCGTCTACGGGCTTCGCAACCTCGACGAGGGCTTCGTCCCGGAGCTGTACGACGAGTCGCTGATCGACTCGCGGTTCTCCGTCGGTCCGCGCGACGCCGTGCGCCGGGTTCGCGAGCTCCTCGAGGCGGAGGGCATCTTCGCCGGGATCTCCACCGGCGCGATCCTGCATGCCGCGCTGGGACAGGCAGCCAAGGCCGTCAAGGCGGGGGAGCACGCCGAGATCGCCTTCGTGGTCTGCGACGGCGGTTGGAAGTACCTCTCCACCGGTGCCTACGAGGGCACGGTCGACGAGGCGGAGGAGCGCCTCGAGGGTCAGCTCTGGGCGTGAGCCCGGTCCTGAGAGAGTCGACCCGATGATCCCTCTGCAGATAGCCCTCTCCGTGCTGTGCGCGCTGGTCGCCGTGTGGCTCGTGGTGCTGATCGTCCGTGACCGGACCCCCGACAGCCTCGTCCTGAACGCGCTCGGGGTCATCGAGGTGGGCCTGCTCGCCAACCTGGTGCTCGGCATCTTCCGGGTGACCGGGGACGTGCCCGCCGGAGTCTCGGTGTGGGAGTACCTCGGCTACCTGATCGGCGTGCTGCTGTTCGTCCCGGTCGGGCTGGTCTGGTCGGCCGGGGAGCGCACCCGCGGTGGCACCGGCGTACTCCTCGTAGCCGTGCTGCTGGTCCCGTTCATGTTCGTGCGGCTCGCGGACATCTGGGCCGCGCATGGCTGAGCAGGCACGCCAGGGCACGGGCCGCGGGTTCGGCCGCGTGCTCGTCTTCGTCTACGGCATCTTCGCGCTCGCGGCGACCGGGCGGTCCTCGTTCCAGCTCGCCAGCAAGGCTTCCGAGGCGCCGGTGCCCTACGCCCTGAGCGCGGTGGCGGCGGTGATCTACGTCGTGGCGACCTTCGCGTTGGCCACCGATCGCCGGCGCCTTGCTCTGGCAGCTGTCGGGATCGAGCTGGTCGGTGTGCTCGCCGTCGGGGTGACCAGCCTGCTGCTGCCCGGCGACTACCCCGACGCGACGGTCTGGTCGGACTTCGGTGCTGGTTACGGCTTCATCCCCCTCGTGCTGCCGTTCGTCGGCCTCTGGTGGTTGCTGCGCGGCTCGCGCCGCACCTGATCCCGTGCCCGTGAGGCCGACGGTGGCAGCAACGAGCCCCGCCGACCGGTGGGGTCGACGGGGCTCGCGTGGTGCTGCCGGGCCTCAGCCGGTCGGTGAGTTGATCCACGTCGGGTTCGGCGAGCCGACCCCGGTGACGTTGTCCCAACCCGGCTTGACCGTCAGCGACGAGTCCTCGTCGAACGTGCGGACCGAGTAGAGCAGTCCGCCCGAGGCGTCCTCACCGTTGGAGTAGTCGACCCGCACGTTGCCCGCGTCCTTCGGTGCTCCCTTGATGTCGGTGAACGCCGCGGCGCTGCCGTAGATCGAGGGGTTCAGGAAGCCCAGCCGAGCGCCGGCCTTCTGGGTGCGCAGCGCGGTCATGCCCGCGAACAGCGGCGACGCCAGGCTGGTGCCGCCGATCCGGTACTCGCCGTAGGCCTTGCCGTCGGAGAAGGTCTGCGTCTCCCCGACGAGCATGCCCGTGGTCGGGTCTGCGTCCAGACCGACGTCCGGCACCGCGCGGCCACTGCCGTTGCTGCTCGGCACCACACCGGTCTGGTAGTCGGGACGGTTGAACAGCGCGGAGTTGCCGCCGCCCGCGCCGTACAGGTATCCCACGGGGCTCCAGGACGACTGGTTGGCGCTGAGGCTGTACTTGTCGGTGCCCCAGCCGGTCTGGAAGAGGAACTTCCCGTTGGCCCCGATGGCGTCCGCGGTGCCGCCGACTGCGGTGACGTAGGGGTCGGAGGCCGGGTAGTCGACCTGCTTGAGACCGGTGCGCGCAGCCTCGTCACCGTTGTCGCCGGAGGAGAACATGAAGCCGATGCCCTGCATGGCGCCCTGGAGGAAGAGCTGCTCGTACGCCGCGATGGACTCGCTCGTCTCCGCCTCCTCGACGTCGCTCCAGGAGTTGCTCACCAGCGAGGCCTGGTCGTCGTCGACGACCCTGCCCAGCGTCTCGAGGAAGTCTGCGTCGTAGCAGCTCGCCGAGGCGTAGTAGAGAATGTTCGCGCGCGGGGCCATGGCGTGCACGGCCTCGACGTCGAGGGTCTCCTCGCCGTACCAGCCCGACGGGTCGCAGGCGGCCTGGTGGGTGTACTTGTCCGGCACGCTCTGCACGAGCTGACCTGTGGCGTAGCCACCGTCACCGTTGTCGGTGCCGTAGCGCTGCGCGTCCTTGGCGATCGTGGGAGCCGCGTAGGCGTCGGTGATGGCGACCTTGGTGCCGGAGCCGTCGAGCGCGGAGCCCTGCTGGTAGGCCGCGCGGTACTGCGGACCCGTGTAGCCACAGACCGCGTAGGGGAGCGTGGCGCCCTTGAACTTCGGCAGCGGCGTCTTGAAGTCCGCCTGGGTGGACGCCGCGACCTGCCCGTAGAACTTCGAGCAGGGGCGAGCGTTGCGGAAGCCCGCCGGCGGCGGCGCGTGGTGCTTCATCAGGTGTGGTGTCGTGTCGAGACCGGTCACCGTCGTGACGAGCGGCGCGAGGTCGGCCGGCACCGCGACCGCAGTCGTGTTGGCCTGGACCGTGCGACCCCGGTGCTTGAACTGCTTCATCGAGGTGGAGAAGGCCTTCTCGACCGATGCGTTGGACCCGACCACGGAGAGGTAGCGGCGGTGGGCCTCGGTGGAGGTGACCTTCAGGTCGTTCGTCCCGAGCCAGTCGCCCACCGTGGCTGCCGTGGCTGCCGTGGCGTCGTACGTCGCGTGGAACTGCTTCGCGGAGATGAACTTCCGGTAGGTGGCGCTCCGCGGGCTGGACACCTTCGCGACGTCGGCCTTGAGGGCGTCGAGACCTCCCTGCGGGGCGAGGTAGACCCGGAAGGTCGACGTGCCGGCGCGGGGGGCTGCCCCGATGGCTTTCGTGTGAGCGACCCAGGAGGGGGCCGTCCTCGCGATCCGCCGCTTCGGCTGGTTGGCCTGCTGCGCTCCCTGAGCTGATGTGCTCATCAGGCCGGTGGCGGCCAGCGTGGCCACCGTTGTGGCAAGGAACAGTGCTGTCTTGCTTCTTCTCATGTGGTTTCCATCCCGTCGAGAACGGCCAGGTGTGGCCGATGGAGATGTCGAACGTATGCCCGCCATGGCCGGTCGCGGAAGAGCTGCACACGGTTGCCGGACGCAACCGATGCCAAAGCGTGACCCGGTGAACAGGGTGACCTGAGTCGCTAATGGGCCCTGGCGGCGACTTCCGCCATTAACGTGTCACCTTGTGACTGACGCGCCGATCGGGATCTTCGACTCGGGCTTCGGTGGACTCACCGTCGCCCGGGCCGTCATCGACCAGCTGCCCCACGAGGCAGTGGTCTACCTCGGCGACACCGCACGCCAGCCCTACGGTCCCAAGCCGATCGGCGAGGTCCGTGAGTACGCCCTCGAGTGCCTGGACCACCTCGTCGACCAGGGCGTGAAGGCCTTGGTCATCGCGTGCAACTCGGCGAGCGCGGCGATGCTGCGCGACGCCCGCGAGCGCTACGACGTCCCCGTCGTCGAGGTGATCCTGCCCGCGACCCGGAGGGCGGTCGCCGCGACCCGGAGCGGCCGGATCGGCGTGATCTGCACGCGCGCGACGGCCGACTCCCTGGCCTACGACGACGCCTTCGCGGCGGCTCCGCACGTGATCCTCACGACGCAGGCGTGCCCCCGGTTCGTCGAGTTCGTCGAGCAGGGCACCACCAGCGGGCCGGAGCTGCTGGCGGCGGCGCACGAGTACCTCGACCCGCTCGTCGCGGCCGACGTGGACACGCTGATCCTCGGCTGCACGCACTACCCCCTGCTCACCGGCGTCATCTCGATGGTCGTCGGCGACGGGGTCACCCTGGTGAGCTCGGCCGAGGAGTGCGCCAAGGACGTCTACCGGATGCTGGTCCAGCACGGCATCGAGCGGGAGTCGACCGAGGTCCCCGAGCACCACTTCCTGACCACGGGACAGCCCGACGAGTTCGCCGTCACCGGTCGCCGGTTCCTGGGCCCCGAGCTCGACTCGGTCACCCAGTTCGCGGGTGGCGCCTGGGTGAAGTCCGCATGAGCGGGACACCCTTGCGCATGACCGTGATCGGCTGCTCGGGTTCCTACCCCGGACCGTCGTCCTCGGCCAGCTGCTACCTCCTGGAGGCCGAGCACGAGGGCCGTACCTGGCGGGTCCTGCTCGACCTCGGCAACGGTGCGCTGGGCTCGCTGCAGAAGTACGCCGACGCGCACAGCATCGACGCCGTCTTCCTCTCCCACCTGCATGCCGACCACTGCCTCGACCTCTGCGGCTACTACGTGATGCGCAAGTACCACCCGGACGGCGCCCTGCCCAGGATCCCGGTCTGGGGCCCGGCCGACACCGCCCGGCGGATGGCGAAGGCCTACGACCTCGACGAGGACCCGGGGATGAACGAGGAGTTCGACTTCATCCCCTACGACAACCACGCCGTGGAGTTCGGGCCGTTCAGGGTCACCGCCCGCGAGGTCGTGCACCCGGTCACGGCGTACGCCCTGCGCGTGGAGGTCGGCGGTCGCACCCTGGCCTACTCGGGCGACAGCGGGGTCTGCCCAGGGCTGGAGGACACGGCCCGCGAGGCAGACCTGTTCCTGTGCGAGGCCTCGTTCCTCGAGGGCGCGCCCAACCCCCCGGACCTGCACCTCACCGGTGCGGAGGCGGGTCGGACCGCCACCGACGCCGGCTCGCGCCGGCTGCTGCTGACCCACATCCCGCCGTGGCACGACCCCGCCCAGGTGTTGGCCGAGGCGACCAAGGAGTACACCGGCGACGTGGGCCTCGCCACGCCCGGCACGTCGTACGACGTCTGAGGCACGCCGCACCACCACCCGCAATCCGGTTGCGCCGTCCGTCATGATGGCTGGCATGATCACCCTCGAAAACGTCACGAAACGGTATGGACAGTTCACCGCCGTCGACGACGTCTCCTTCGTGGCCCAGCCGGGCCGGGTCACCGGCTTCCTCGGTCCCAACGGCGCCGGGAAGTCGACGAGCATGCGGATCATGGTGGGGCTGACGCCGCAGGACGGCGGCCACGCGCTGATCGGCGGCCACCGCTTCTCCGAGATCCCCAACCCCTCGCGTCACGTCGGCGTGCTGCTCGACGCCTCGGCGCAGCACGCGGGGCGCACCGGCCGCGAGGTGCTGCGCCTCTCCGCGGACACGATGGGCATGGGCAAGGAGCGGGTCGAGGAGATGCTGACCCTGGTCGGGCTCTCCGGCACCGAGGCGAAGCGACGCGTCCGCAACTACTCCCTCGGCATGCGCCAGCGGCTCGGCATCGCCAACGCGCTGCTCGGGGACCCCTCGGTGCTGATCCTCGACGAGCCCGTCAACGGGCTGGACCCCGCAGGCATCCACTGGATGCGAGGACTCCTGCGCAACTTCGCCGGCCAGGGCGGGACGGTGCTGCTGTCCTCGCACCTGCTGCACGAGGTGGAGATGATCGCCGACGAGATGGTGCTGATCGGCCGCGGCAAGATCGTCGCGCAGGGCACCAAGGCCGAGCTGCTGCACACAGCCGGCACCTACGTGAAGCCGGAGGACCCCGCGGCGCTGCAGCGGGCCCTGGACGTCGCCGGCATCAAGGCCACCCCGTCGGGTGACGGGGGCTTCCGGTCCGAGTCCGAGCCCATCGAGGTGGGACGAGCAGCTGCCGCCGCGGGCGTCGTGCTGGCCGAGCTCAAGCGCGCCGAGGGTGCCGGGCTCGAGGAGATGTTCCTGCAGCTGACCTCGGACGACCAGCGCGACAGCATCACCGCCGAAGGAGTCCAGGTATGACCACCACACCCCAGGCCACCACGCAGCGCCACACCCTCGACGTGACCTCGACCGCCAGGGTCCCGTTCGCCAGGCTGGTCAAGGTCGAGCTGCGCAAGACCTACGACACTCGGGCCGGCGTCTGGCTGCTGGGGATCACCGCGTTCCTGGCGGTGGCGGCGATGGTGATCGCGCTGATCGTCGTGCTCGTCCAGGACCAGACGATCAAGCTGGAAGACTTCGTCGCGGTCGCCAACTTCATCTCCGGCTTCCTGCTCCCGGTGCTCGGCATCATGCTGGTCACCAGCGAGTGGAGCCAGCGCACGGCCATGGTCACCTTCACCCTGGAGGCTCATCGTGGTCGGATCGTGGCCGCGAAGCTGGTGGCCGGGCTCCTGCTGGCGCTGATCGTGAGCCTGATCGCCACCGTCTCGGCCTTCCTCGTCAACGCCGTCTACGCGGTGGCGCACGGCGGAGCCGACTGGCACTTCCCGTTGCTCAATCTCCTCGGGTTCCTGTTCACGCAGGTGATCGCGATGCTGACCGGGTTCGCCTTCGCGACGCTGCTGCTCAACACGGCGGCGGCCATCGTCGTCTACTTCGCCTACAGCTTCCTGATCCCGACGATCTTCGCCATCGCCGCGCAGTTCTTCGACTGGTTCAAGAGCCTGCAGCCGTGGATCGACTTCACGCAGGCGCAGCAGCCGTTGATCGACGCCAGCATGACCGGCAAGGACTGGGCCTACCTCCTGGTGTCGGGCTTCATCTGGCTGGTCATCCCGGTCGTTCTCGGGCTCTGGCGGATCCTGCGCGCCGAGGTGAAGTAGCGCCCGTCGGCTCGTCGTACGGCGTCGGTAGGGTCCGGGGCATGACTTCCTCACGAGCCGACGGCCGCTCCGACGACGAGCTGCGACCGATCACCCTCACCCGCCACTGGCAGGACCACCCGGCAGGCTCGGTGCTGGTGGAGTTCGGCCGCACCCGCGTGCTCTGTGCGGCGTCGGCCTCCACCGGCGTGCCGCGCTGGCGCAAGGGATCCGGGCTGGGCTGGGTGACGGCGGAGTACGCCATGCTCCCGTCGGCCACCAACACCCGCTCGGACCGCGAGTCGGTCAAGGGCCGGATCGGCGGTCGCACGCACGAGATCTCCCGGTTGATCGGTCGGTCGCTGCGCGCGGTGATCGACTACGAGGCGCTGGGGGAGAACACCATCGTGCTGGACTGCGACGTGCTGCAGGCCGACGGCGGGACCCGCACGGCCGCCATCACCGGGGCGTACGTCGCCCTCGCCGACGCCGTGGCGCACCTGCGCGGCGAGGGTGCGCTCGCCGGCTCTGCTTCATCCAACGACGTGTTGACCGGCTCGGTGGCCGCCGTGTCCGTCGGCATCATCGACGGCATCCCGCGGCTGGACCTCCCCTACGAGGAGGACGTCCGTGCCGAGACCGACATGAACGTCGTGATGACCGGCACGGGCTCGTTCGTGGAGGTCCAGGGCACCGCCGAGGGCGCGACGTTCGACCGTGCCGAGCTGGACGCGCTGCTCTCCCTGGCGGAGAAGGGGTGCGCCGACCTGACCCGCCTGCAGGGCGACGCGCTGTCCGGAGGTCCCGTTGGCTGAAGCCCCTCAGGTCTTCCTCGCCTCGCGCAACGGGAAGAAGATCGAGGAGATGCGGAGGATCCTCGACGTCGACCTGCCCGGGATCGAGGTGCTCGGCCTCGACGACGTCGTCGCCTACGACGAGCCGGTGGAGGACCAGCCGACCTTCGAGGGCAACGCCCTGCTGAAGGCGCGGGCAGGACTCGCTGCCACCGGGCTCCCGTCGCTCGCCGACGACAGCGGGCTGTGCGTCGATGCACTGAACGGCATGCCGGGTGTCCTCTCGGCGCGATGGTCCGGCCAGCCGAAGAGCGACGAGCGCAACAACACGCTGCTGCTCGACCAGCTGGCCGACGTGCCGGACGAGCGACGGGCCGCCGAGTTCCGTTGCGTCGTCGCCTTCTGCCACCCGGACGGGGCCGAACGGGTGGCTCCAGGCGTGATGCGCGGCCGCGTGATCCGTGAGCTGCGCGGGACCGGCGGATTCGGCTACGACGTGGTCTTCGTGCCCGACGAGCAGCGTGGCGCGCTCACGTCCGCCGAGATGAGCGCGGAGGAGAAGGACCAGATCTCCCACCGCGGTCAAGCGCTGCGAGCCATCGCGCCCGAGGTGGCCGAGCTGTTCCCCTTGGCGTAGCCGCCCAGGTTCCGGTCCTCTGCTTGACGCATGCCGATATGGGAATATGATTGCGGGCATGGCACGCGCAGCGACGACCTCGGACGTCTTCAACGCGATCGCCGAGCCGCAGCGCCGGGAGATCCTGGTGCTGCTGCGGGCGGGGGAGCGACCGGTGACCGAGCTGGCCCGGGAGCTGGGGATGACCCAGCCGGGGGCTTCCAAGCACCTGCGGGTGCTCCGGGAGGTCGGGCTGGTGCAGGACCGCAGGGCAGGCAAGCAGCGCGTCTACGGCCTGGACGCCCGCGGGCTGCGGCCGGTGCATGAGTGGGCCGGTGGGTTCGAGCGGTTCTGGAACGAGAGCTTCGACCGGTTGGACGCCTACGTGCAGGACCTGAAGCAGGCAAGGCAGGAGGAGTAGCAGATGAGCGAGACGGGACGAGGAGCCCCTGCGCAGTCAGCCGGGGCCGACCGCGAGATCGTCATCTCCCGGGTCATCGACGCCCCACGGGAGCTGGTGTTCGAGGCGTTCTCCGAGGTGCGGCACCTCTCGCAGTGGTGGGGACCGGCGGGGTTCAGCACCACCACGACGTCGTTCGAGTTCCGGGTCGGGGAGGAGTGGGTCTTCGTGATGCACGGGCCGGACGGGACGGACTACCAGGAGTGGATCTCCTGGACCGAGATCGTGCCACCGGCACGGATCGCCCTGCTGCACGGTGAGACCCGCGGCGACCCGAACGCGTTCGAGTCGGTCCTGACGTTCGAGGCCGCCGGCGTGGTGACCCGGATCCGGATGCACACGGTCTTTCCCACCCGGGAGCTGCGCGACGAGGCGGTCGAGAAGTACCACGCGATCGAGGGCGGCCAGCAGACCCTGGCCAACCTGGCTGCCTACGTCACCGAGATGGTTCGCTCGGGAGTGGAGGACTGATGGCCGGAACCGTGTACTTCAGCGTGTCCATGTCGCTGGACGGCTTCATCGCGCCCGCGTCCCTCGGGGACCTGATGGGGCAGCAGTGGATGGAGCTGCAGCAGTGGGTCTTCCCGCAGCGGTTCTTCCGGGAGAACCTCTCGCTCGGCGAGGGCGGCGAGGAAGGGCGCGACAACGACATCCTGCGGGCGACGTTCGAGCGCACCGGCGCCAGCGTGATGGGCAAGCGCATGTTCGACGCCGGGGAGGCGATGTGGCCTGAGGAGGCGCCGTTCCACACGCCGGTCTTCGTCGTCACCCACGAGAGGCGTGCCCCCTGGGAGCGTCCTGGTGGGACCACCTTCCACTTCGTCGACGACGGCATCGAGCACGCCCTCGAACGGGCTCGCGAGGCCGCCGGCGACCGTGACGTGCGCATCGCGGGCGGCGGCGCGACGATCCTGGAGTACCTGAACGCCGGCCTGGTCGACGAGTTCTCGATCGCGCTCTCACCCGTGGTGTTCGGCTCCGGGATCCGACTCTTCGAGGGTGTCGACGCGGGCCGTGTCGCCCTGGAGCAGGTCGGCGCGGAGCCCTCTCCGAGGGTGACACACCTGACGTACGCCGTCCGGGAGCGGTAGGCGCGCGGAGGACACCAGCCGTCGGCTGGCCGTCATCGACCCTGGGGTGTCGTGACGTCTAGATCTAGACGGTCGCCGTGGCGCGGACGCGGCGCGAGACGAACGAGCCCCACAGCACCCCGAGCACGAACATGAACACGGAGTAGACGGCTGCAGGGACCGAGATCGCGGTCTCGTCCAGCACCTCGACCGCGACGAAGATCGCCAGCGTCGCGTTGTGCAGGCCGATCTCCATCGAGCAGGCGATCGCCTGGTCGTCGTTGACCCCGAACGCCTTGGGCACGACGTACCCCACGACGAGGCTGATCGCGCAGAACAACCCGGCGACGAGTCCGACGTCGGCGAGGTAGCCGGCGAGGTTCGAGCGCTGGTCGGCGAGGATCCCGATCACCAGCACGGCCAGGATCACCGCCGACCCGATCCGGACGGGACGCTCCATCCGGGCGGCGAAGTCGTGCCAGCGAGCCCTCACCGCCATGCCGATGGCCACCGGCACCAGCACGATCGCGAAGACGTTGAGGACCTCGCCGAGCGGGAGCGACACGTCGTGACCGCGGTCGTAGTAGCTGATCGCCAGGCCGGTGATGAGCGGCAGGGTGAACAGTGCGATCACCGAGTTGATGGCGGTCAGGGTGATGTTCAGGGCGACGTCGCCCCGGAAGAGGTGGCTGAACAGGTTGGCCGTGGTGCCTCCGGGAGACGCTGCGAGCAGCATCATCCCGATGCCCAGCAGCGGGGGCAGGTCCAGGAGCACCACCAGGGCGAAGCACACGGCCGGGAGCAGCACCAGCTGGCAGGCCAGCGCGATGGCGACCGCCTTCGGGTGGCGACCGATCCGACGGAAGTCGGCGACGCTGAGCCCCAGCCCGAGCCCGAGCATGATGATGGCCAGGGCGATCGGCAGCCCGACGGTGGTGAGGACGGAGTCCATGACCGGACTGTAGTGACCGGACAGGTTGTGTGCAGGGTTGGCGCGTGCCCTCATCGGGCGCGTCACACACGGTGACGAAGGTGCCGGAGGGGGGACTTGAACCCCCACGCCCGAAGGCACAGGTACCTAAAACCTGCGTGTCTGCCGATTCCACCACTCCGGCTGTGTGCGCCCGAGTCTAGGAACCCACGTCGCGCTCGGTGCCGCTGGCAGGACGAGATGGGGCCATGTCCTCGTCTCCGACGAACTTTCCCCGGCTTCGCCCGGAGAAGTTCGGCGTCTGGCTGTGGCAGTTGGGGCACAGGAAGCGCAGGTTTGATTCCTCGTTGTTGTGGAAGTCGCCGTCAATGTGATCGACCTGCAGACACAACCGTTGTCCCAACCACAGGCCCTCGTTTCCGCAGAGTGCGCACTCGAATCGCCGCCCTCGCTCGATGAGCGCGCGGGTAAGCTGATGTGGCTTCGTGCGTCGCGAACCAGGGACGATGCGAACGAGCAGGTCGTCAGCACCTCTACGTCGGGCTTGGCCGCCCCCTTGATGTCGGACGAAGTGGGAGGTGTCGATCTCCATCGCCTTGATCATCCGGCTCAGATGGGTGTGCATGCCACCCGACTGCCTCAGCTCCAGGTAGCGAAGGACGCCCGCGACCGACGTCGAGTGCAGAACAGGCCTCAGTGAGCAACTCTTCGGTGTACTTCCGATAGATCCTGCCCACGCTCCGACGCTATGCCCGGACACCGACAAGAAGCGCTGGGTCAGGAGCCGAGCCCGAGGTCCTTGCGCAGCTTGGCCACGTGGCCGGTCGCCTTGACGTTGTACTGCGCCAACGCGACCTTGCCGTCCTCGTCGACCACGATCGTCGAGCGGATCACGCCCTGCACGACCTTGCCGTAGAGCTTCTTCTCCCCGAAGGCGCCGTACGACGTCATCACCGAGCGGTCCTCGTCGGAGGCCAGGGTGATCGTCAGGGCGTCACGCTCGCGGAACTTCGCGAGCTTGGCCGGCTTGTCGGGGGAGATGCCGACCACCTCGTAGCCCGCGCCCTGCAGCGAGTCGAGCGAGTCGGTGAAGTCGCATGCCTGCTTCGTGCACCCGGGTGTCATGGCGGCCGGGTAGAAGTACACGATCACCTTGCGCCCCTTGAGGGCGGCGAGGGAGACGTCCTCACCGGTGTCGGTCGGCAGGGTGAAGTCGGGGGCCGGGTCGCCGGGGGAGAGGCGGTCGGGTGGGGTCTGGGTGGCACTCACGGAGGGGACGCTCCTGTCCGTTCGGAGGGTTGTTGCCAACTACTTGCAATAACGTAGTGTGTCGAACATGCACGTTCCCGACGGCTTCCTGGATGCGCCCACCTCGGTGGCGACCGGAGTGATCGCGGTCGGCGGGGTCGCGTTGGCGCTGCGGGGAGCGCGTCGTGAACTCGACGACCGTACCGCGCCGATGGCGGGCCTGGTCGCGACGTTCGTCTTCGCCGGCCAGATGATGAACTTCCCCGTCGCGGGTGGCACGAGCGGCCACTTGCTGGGTGGGGCGCTCGCCGCGGTCCTGGCCGGCCCCTGGACCGCCGTGCTGTGCGTGAGCACCGTGCTGCTCGTCCAGGGACTCTTCATGGCCGACGGCGGAATCACGGCGCTCGGCACCAACATCACCCTGATGGGCCTGGTCGGGGTGGGGGTGGGCTGGGGCGTGTTCGTCCTGGTCCGCAAGGTGCTGCCCAACCGGCTGCGCTCCATCGCGCCGGCGGCTGCCGTCGGAGCCCTGGTCAGCGTCCCGGTCGCGGCCCTCGCGTTCACGGCTGCTGTTCGCCATCGGCGGCACGGCGCCGGTCTCCGTGGAGAAGGTCGCCGCCGCAATGGTGACCTGGCACGTGCTGATCGGGATCGGCGAGGCAGTGATCACCGGACTCGTGGTCGGCTCGGTCATCGCCGTACGCCCCGACCTGGTGTATGGCGCCCGGCCGGCGCTGCGGGCCCGCACGCTCGAGGTCCGGGAGAGCGCCACCGCCACGCCCACCGGGAAGACCGGATGAGCACGCGCCGGTTCTTCGCGGCTTCCTGCTCGTGGCCCTCCTGATCGCGGGGGTGGCGAGCTACTACGCGAGCACCCACCCGGACGGGCTCAACTTCGTCGCGAAGAAGACCGGCTTCATCGACAAGGAGAAGAAGTCACCGGCGTCGGACAGCCCGTTGGCCGGCTACTCGACCAAGGGCATCGCCAACGACCGGGTCAGCGGTGGCGTCGCCGGCATCGCGGGTTGCCTGCTGGTGCTGGGCCTCGCCGGCGGGCTCTTCTGGGTCGTGCGCAGCCGTGGGGACCGCACCGACGACGAAGAGTCGCGGGAGCACGCAGGCTCGGAGGCCTGACGCGTGGGCGCGGGACACGGGCACCGCCTCCACTACCACGGGCACAGCGTGGTGCACCGGGCTCCGGCACACGTCAAGCTCGTGCTGCTGGTGAGCTTCATGCTGGTCGTGGTCGCGACCCCGCGGGAGTGGTACCTCGCCTTCCTGGGCTACCTGCTGGTGCTCCTCGCGGTCATCCGGGTCAGCGGAGTGCCCTACCGCTACCTCGCGAAGCGGATGCTGATCGAGACGCCGTTCGTGGTCTTCGCCGTGCTGGTGCCGTTCATCGCCGAAGGGCCGCGCATCGATGTGCTCGGCGTCTCCGTGTCGCAGCCGGGCCTCGTCGCGGCCTGGGGCCTGATCGTCAAGGGCAGCCTCGGTGTGCTCGCCTCGCTGACCCTCGCGGCGACGACCGATCCGCAGGACGTGCTGGTCGGGCTGCGCCGGCTGCGGATGCCCGACCTGATCGTGCAGATCATGGGGTTCATGCTGCGCTACCTCGAGGTCGTCACCGCGGAGATGGGCCGGATGACGACCTCGATGAAGTCGCGTGGCTCCGACCCGCGGTCGCCGCGCCACTGGCCGGTGCTGGCCTCGTCTCTCGGTGCGCTGTTCATCCGCTCCTACGAGCGTGGCGAGCGCGTGCACCTCGCGATGCTGGCCCGGGGGTACGACGGCACCCTGCCGCACCTCACGCCGACGGTGAAGGGTCATGACGAGGTGCACTCCTGATGGCTGTTCCCGTGCTCGAGGTCCGTGGCCTGGCGCACGCCTATCCCGACGGGCACCAGGCGCTGTTCGGGGTCGACCTGCACGTGCACCAGGGCGAGCGGGTGGCGCTGCTCGGCCCCAACGGCGCGGGCAAGACCACGCTCGTGCTGCACCTCAACGGCATCCTCACCGCCGGTGCCGGCACGGTCTCGGTCTCGGGGATGCCGGTCGAGAAGGCCAACCTCAAGGAGATCCGGCGCCGGGTCGGCATCGTCTTCCAGGACCCGGACGACCAGCTGTTCATGGCCTCGGTGCGCCAGGACGTCGCCTTCGGTCCGGCCAACCTGGGCGTCCGGGGAGCCGAGCTCGACCGGCGCGTGATGGCCGCGCTCGAGCAGGTCGGGATGGCGGAGTTCGCCGACCGGCCACCCCACCACCTCTCGTTCGGCCAGCGGCGCAGGGTGGCCGTGGCGACCGTGCTCGTGATGGAGCCCGAGATCCTGGTGCTCGACGAGCCGTCCTCCAACCTCGACCCGGCCTCTCGTCGCGAGCTCGCCGACATCCTGCGCTCGCTCGACGTGACCGTGCTGATGGTCACCCACGACCTGCCCTACGCCCTCGAGCTGTGCCCGCGGTCCGTCGTGCTCCATGACGGGCAGGTGGTCGCGGACGGCCGTACCTACGACCTGCTCACCGACCACGAGCTGATGCGGGCCCATCGCCTCGAGCTGCCGTTCGGGTTCGACCCGGCCACCATCCCGGGACTGCCCGGCATTGGTAACCTTCCTGCCTGAGCCACGCCGCCCCGGCCCGGGGCACCGGCTGCACGCGCAGAACGACAGGAGTCATCGACTGTGTCCGACCAGGTGTCGTCCCTCGAGCACGATATCGAGCAGACCCGTGAGCGCCTCGGCGCCACCATCGACGAGCTCGTCTACCGCGCCAGCCCCAAGACCATCCTGCGTCGCCAGGTCGCGTCGGTGAAGGCCTACTTCGTCGACCCCACCGGTGCGCCACGGACCGAGAACATCCTCAAGGTCGCCGGGGGCGTCGCCGGGGCGGTCACCCTGTTCGTCCTCGCCCGCAAGATCGTCTCCTGAGCCAGGAGCGCCTCCACCCCTAGCGGTCCTGCAGGTCGTTCGCAGGCTGACCGGGCAGCACCGGTGCGGTGTCCGGTACGTCGGGCAGGGTGCTGGGGATCGGGACCTCGAACCGGAACGTCGTACCCACGCCGGGAGCGGACTCGAAGCTCAACCGGCCGTGGTGGGCCTCCGCGATCGCCCGCACGATGTTCAGCCCGAGCCCGGTGCCCTGGATCGCGTGCTCGGTGGCCAGGGAGGAGCGGAAGAACCGCTGGAAGACCCGGTCCTGCTCCTCGACGGGGATCCCCATCCCGTTGTCCTTGACGGTGAGCCGGGCGACGTCACCGGCGACCGTGACGTCGACCTCGACGGTGCCACCCGAGCGGGTGAACTTCACCGCGTTGCCGACCAGGTTCAGCGTGAGCCGCTCGAGGTAGGCGGCGTCTCCCTCCATCAGCACGGGCGTCGTCAGGCAGGTCGACGTGCAGCGCGACGCGGGCCTTGTGGGCCGCGTGGGACACCTCGGCGGTGGCCGCCCGGACGCGTTCGCACAGGTCGGTCGTCGCGTGCTCCAGCTGCAGGCTCCCCTCCTCGACCCGCGCCAGCGTGAGCAGGTCCTCGACGAGGTGGAGCAGGCGGTCACCGTTGCGGTCGATGCGCTCGATCAGCTGGTGCTGGGAGTCGGTGAGCGTCCCGGAGTCGTCGTCGCGCGAGCAGCTCGGTGTAGCCGACGATGCTGGTCAGCGGCGTGCGCAGCTCGTGGCTCACCGAGGAGACGAACTCGCCCTTCGCGCGGTCGAGGTCGTGCATCCGCTGGTTGGTCTCACGCTCCTTGTCGAGGGCGAAGACGAGCGCCTGCTCGGCCGCTCGCCGGTCGGTGACGTCGCGCACCACGCTGAGGTGGCTCAGCGGGCGGCCGTCGTCGTCGCGGACCGCCGTGGCGCTCAGCGAGACGGTGAGCCTGCTGCCGTCCTTGCGCACGTAGGTCCAGTCGCGGGTGTCCTGCTCGGCCCCCGCGTGTCACCGGCGCCGTCACCACGCCGTAGTCGGGGGGATGCCCAGCTCACGTGCTCGGCGGAGGATCTCGCGGGTCTCGTGGAACTGCAGCGGGGTCATCTGGCCGATGACCTCCGGCCCCGTGTAGCCCAGCAGCTGCTCGGCCCCCGGGCTGAACCAGGTGATCACCCCGTCGAGGTCGGTGGCGATGAAGGCCGTGCCGCTGGCGGAGTCGAGCAGCTGGCCGAGCTGGACCTCGTGCTCGCGGTTCTTGCGCAGCGAGTCGCGCAGGTGCCCCATCGCCACCGAGAACGCGACCGCCGTGATCGGCGCTGATGGCCACGAACGTCTGCGAGCTCGCGGCGATCTCCAGCACGGACGCCTCGCCCGGTCAGCGGGACGAACGGCCCGTGACCGAGCGCAGTCAGCACAGCGATGCCGGTGGAGACGACCGAACAGCTCGAGCGTCGCCCAACGAGGCGTGAACCGGGCAGCCGACCACATCAGCACGGGCAGCAGCAGGAACGCGACCGGCTGGGACTCGTCCGCCGTCAGGCAGGCCACCGCCGCGAGGGCGAGGAGCGCGAGGTGGCTGAGCACCTCGATCGATCGAGACCCGGACCGCGGTGCGCGCTCTGCCGCATGCACAGGGGGAGCAGCACTGCCTGCGCACCGAGGTGGGTGACGCTGATCCACAGCAGCGGTCGCCACAGGTCGTCGGTGCCACCGAGGGCGAGCGTGCCAGCGGTGAGCACGCCAGCCACGAGACTGCCCACCGAGATCGCCAGGAGCCAGCGTCGGTAGTCCTTCCAGGCGCGCAGCGGTGGTCGGCCGGGTCTGAACCCGGTGAGCCACCAGAGCACGACGAGCGCCTCCGCCGTGTTGGCGACGGCCAGGCCGATCGAGAAGGTCACGCCACGGCCGGCGACCAGGCCCGCGACGAGGAAGACGAGCGCGACGACCCACGTGAGGCGTCGCAGGTGGTCGCGGGGCGCCAGTACGAGCAGGGTCGTGACCAGCGCGGTGGAGACCCACCACCGCGCCACCAGGTCGGGGTCGGGAGCGTGGTCCAGGGAGCGCACGGCCAGGAGCAGTGCCGGACCCGCCAGTCCGATGGTGAGCAGGTACGTCGACCGAGACCCTTGCACGGACCTGTCCCTCTCTCGTCCCAGGCGTCCACCCGAGAACTGATCAGGGGCGATCAGTCTCGGTTCTGGGTCGACCGTATGACAGAAGAACGCCAAATGTCAGAAATCACATTTTTCGGGCAGGCAACCGCCGGACGGGTCAGGCGACGGTCTCCGGCTGCGAGGCCGCAGGCGTGCTCCAGCCGTCGAGGACGGCCTGCCTCCCGAAGCGACACGGTGAACACGGACCCGCTGCCGGCTGCGGAGGTCGCGCTGATGCTCGCTCCGTGGCGATGGGCGATCGAGCGGGCGATGGACAGGCCGAGCCCGCTGCCCTGGATCGCCTCGCTCTGGGCGTAGCTCGAGCGGAAGAACCGGTTGAACAGCAACGCCTGCTCCTCGTCGGGGATCCCGACGCCGGTGTCCTGGACCTCGACGGCGTACGACGTGCCCGAGGACGTCACCCGCAGGGTGATGACACCGCCCGTCGGGGTGAACTTCACCGCGTTGGTGGCCAGGTTGGAGACCATCCGCTGGAGATGCCCGTGGTCGCCGAGCACGACGGCCGGCCCCGTGGGCAGCTCCAGGTCCAGCTGCTGTCCGCGTGCGACGAGGTCGTGACGGATCTCGCTGGCCACCCGTCGCACCACCTCGCGCAGGTCGACCGGCTGGCGGGTCAGCTCGACGTCCAGGGACTCGATCTGGGAGAGGGTCAGGAGGTCGTCGATCAGCTCCAGCAGTCGATGGCTGTTCGTGTCGATGCGGCCGAGGGCCTCGTGCTGGGGCGCCGTCGTCGCGCCGTACGCCCCGTCGAGCAGCAGCTCGAGGTAGCCGACGATGTTCGTGATCGGAGTCCGCAGCTCGTGGCTGACGCTGGACACGAACGCGTCCTTGGTGCGGTCGACCTCGGTGAGGTTGGCCACCGCCTTGCGCTCGGCGAGCAACGCGGTCTCGAGCGCGATCTGGGCGTCCGCCCGCTTGGTGATGTCGTCGCCGGTGGCGAGGTACCCGACGACCTGCCGGTTGTTGTCGGTGATCGGTACGACGTTCGCCGACAGGGTGCGGACCTGGCCGTCCTTGGCCCGGTAGTTCCAGTCGCGGGGTCCGTTCTCGGGCCGGGCGGAGGCCTGCGAGACCTGCATCAGGTCGGCCGGCACGTGGAGCAGCTCGGCATGGCGCGCGATCTCCGCCTCGGTGAAGAACATCGCGGGCGTCCTGCCGAGCACCTCCTCCTCGGCGTACCCGAGGATGGCCTGGGCGCCGGAGTTGAACAGCGTGATCCGGCCGACCGGGTCGCTCTCGATGATGACGGTGCCGATCGCTCCCTCGACGATGCGCCGCAGTCGCTCGCGCTCGTTGTCCGCCTCGGTGGCGCTGCGCCGTTGCCGGCCCACCGCCATCGCGAACGGGATGCACACCAGGGCGCACGCCAGCAGGAAGCCCTGCAGGGGGATGGACACCAGCTCCGGTGAACGGTCGCGGATCGCGTAGATCGAGACGAAGGGCCCGTAACCCAGGCTGGTCAGCCCGGCCGCGATCCAGCTGACCGCGACGAGCTGCCACAGGGCCTCCCGCATCGGTGAGCGCAGGGCCGTCCAGCCGATCAGCGGCAGCACGAGGAAGACCAGCGACGGGACCGTGGTCGGCAGGAAGGCGGCGACCGTGACCGTCACGGAGAGGGTCCAGCGAGCGGTCCGCTCGGTGCGCCCGCCGAACCCCGGGTGCCGGAACTCCTCCATGAACAGTCCGAGCAGGATCAGCTGCGAGGTGAGGTGGACGATGAAGGTGGCGATCGCCACCGCACCGGGTCGACCGAAGTCCGTGAGGGCAGAGGTGCACGCCGAAGCCGACCGCTCCGACGAAGGCGCCGGTCAGGCAGGCCGCAGCGAAGCGGACCAGGTCCTGGTCGTCGCTGAGACGTCGGCCGCCCCAGCGGCCGACCAGCACCTGGTGGACCGCCAGGCACTCCAGGGTCATCGCGACGGCGTACCCGATCGAGACGTCCCACGGATATCCGCCGAGGACGAGGCCGGCCAGGATGACCAGTCCCAGCACCGGCACCAGTCGCCCGAGTGCTCGTGAGCCCGGTCGGGCGTAGATCAGGATCCCCGAGCCCAGCCCCACCGGCCACAGGCCGGCGTAGTGGGTTCCATCGGGTGCGCCGGCCGTCGCGGCACACCCCAGCACTCCGAGGAGGGCTATCAGGGCCGCCACGCGCGCGCGGCGCGACTGGAACAACGCTCCTCCTGAACGTCTCGTCGGTACCGGAGCTACCGGCCCAACTAGATCAGTTCAGGAGGAGTTTCGTGGCAGATGTCGCAAGTTCACCCGGGACCAGGCCCGGGCCGGCCGGGTCAGGCGTGCGGGTCGGCGGGCGGCGGCGCCTGGTGGGGGGCGACGCGCTGCGTCGGCGTGCCTCCGTTGAGGTCACGGTCGTAGTCGTCCGCCCGGTGGTTCACGTCGGGATCGACGCGCTGGGTCGGCGTGCCGCCGTCGAGGTCGGGCTCGTAGTCGTCCGCGCGGTGGTTCACGTCGGGGTCGACGCGGTCGGCCTCACGCAGGGAGTCCTCACGCTGCGCGCGGGTCTGGTCGTAGGCGGTCTGCTCCTTCGCCGCCTGGACCTCGAGCTGGTCGGCCTCGGCCTTGGCGCGCTGCGCCTCGGCGTGGGTCTGCCGTGCCCGTGCCTCCTGCTCGTGCTGGTCCAGCACCGTCCCGGCTGCCTGCGAACGGAGCTCGCCGGCCCGCTCACGGCCGACCTGGTCCCGCTTGCGCTTCATCGAGCTCCAGATGAGGCCGATGAGCAGCAGGACTGCCACCACGACCAGAATTCCGATGATCCACTCCATGTGCTGTTCTCCCTTGACTAGGGCGCGAGGGCTGAGCGCGCGCCTGTTTTCTCCCTCGTGCCCCGTACCCGGCAGGTGCCTGGGGCAAACGCCCGGTTCGGTCCACCGCGGGCGTTGCCACGTGGTCGTGCGCCTGTCAGACTATTACCGACCGATCGGTCAGTAATGATGGGAAGGTCGATGACACTCGCCCCCGAGACAGCCACCGAAGCGGCGCTGAACGCCGAGTTCGAGCAGACCGTCGCGCGCCACGACCGGGTGGAGCCGCGAGACTGGATGCCGGAGAAGTACCGCCGGACGCTCGTCCGGCAGATAGCCCAGCACGCCCACTCCGAGATCATCGGCATGCAGCCGGAGGGCAACTGGCTCACGCGCGCCCCGTCGCTGCGCCGCAAGGCGGTCCTGCTGGCGAAGGTGCAGGACGAGGCCGGGCACGGCCTCTACCTCTACTCCGCATGCGAGACGCTCGGTGTCTCCCGACGGGAGCTGACCGAGATGCTGATCGAGGGCCGCCAGAAGTACTCCTCGATCTTCAACTACCCCACGCTGTCCTACGCCGACGTCGGCACCATCGGCTGGCTCGTGGACGGCGCGGCGATCTGCAACCAGGTCCCGCTCTGCCGGACCTCCTACGGGCCCTACGGGCGGTCGATGATCCGGATCTGCAAGGAGGAGTCGTTCCACCAGCGCCAGGGCTTCGAGCTGCTCGCGACGATGATGCGCGGAACCGCCGAGCAGCGCGCCATGGTCCAGGAGTCGGTCGACCGGTTCTGGTGGCCGGCGCTGATGATGTTCGGACCGCCCGACGCGGAGTCTCCCAACACGGCGCAGTCGATGGCCTGGGGGATCAAGCGCGACACCAACGACGACCTGCGCCAGAAGTTCGTGGACATGACGGTGCCCCAGGCCGAGGCACTGGGCGTCACCCTGCCGGACCCTGCCCTCGCCTGGAACGAGGACCGCGGCGCCCATGACTTCGGTCAGCCGGACTGGGAGGAGTTCGCCAGGGTCGTCCGGGGTGAGGGCCCCTGCAACACCCAGCGGATCGCCCACCGTCGCCGGGCCCACGAGGACGGCGCCTGGGTCCGGGAGGCCGCGATGGCGTTCGCGGACAAACCACTGGATCAAGGAGGCGACCGGTGAGCGAGATCAAGGACGAGTGGCCGCTCTACGAGATCTTCGTCCGCGGCAAGCGGGGACTGAACCACGTGCACGTCGGCTCGCTGCACGCGGCCGACGACGAGATGGCGCTGCGGCACGCGCGCGACGTCTACACCCGGCGCAACGAGGGTGTCAGCATCTGGGCGGTCCGCTCGGACGCCGTGACCGCCTCGAGCCCCGACGAGAAGGACCCGCTGTTCGCGCCGAGCGGCGACAAGGTCTACCGGCACCCCACGTTCTACGACATCCCCGACGACGTTCCGCACATGTGAGGGGTGAGTTCTGATGACCGACCAGGGCTTCCACGACTCGGCGTACGACGGGCTGCTGGACCACCACACCGTGACCGACGACTCCCAGTGGGCGTTCGGCACCGACTTCGAGGACCCTCTCGCCGGCGTGGACACGACCGTTCCCGACGGGGTCGACGCCGAGGACCTGGCGGCGTACTGCCTGATGCTCGGCGACGACGCGCTGGTCTACTCGCACCGGCTCTCGGAGTGGTGCAGCCGCGCTCCGGACCTCGAGGAGGACATCGCACTGGCGAACATCGCGCTCGACCTGCTCGGGCAGGCGCGCCTGCTGCTGGCGCGCGCCGCGGCGGCGAGTGCTTCCGTGGTCCCGCCGCTTCCCGACGGCTCTCCGGTCCCGCCGGAGGACGCGCTGGCGTTCTTCCGCGACGACGGGGAGCTGCGCAACGTGCGGCTGGTCGAGCCGGACAACGGCGACTTCGCCGTGACGATCGTGCGACTCCTGCTGTTCTCGACCTGGCGACTGGCCCTGCTCGAGGGGCTGCGTTCCTCGCGTGACCACGTGCTGGCGGCCGTGGCCGAGAAGGGGGTCAAGGAGGTTGCCTACCACCGCGACTACGCGGGCCGCTGGTTCCTGACCCTCGCGCAGGGCACCGAGGAGTCGCGTGCTCGCCTGCTGGCAGCGCTGCCTGCGGTGTTCGCGTTCCACGACGAGCTGTTCCTCGACCACCCGGTCGCATCGGCCCTCGCCGCTGACGGGGTGGGGGTCGCGCCGTCGTCCGTGGCGGCCGAGGTCGCCGGGGTCCTCGAGCAGGTGTTCTCGGTCAGCGCGGTGCAACCTCCCACGCCGCCCCAGGTGGGCACGGTCGCCGGGGGGACCGGCCGCGACGGCCGCCACACCGAGGCGCTCTCCCACCTGCTCGCCGAGATGCAGTCCGTGGCCCGTGCACACCCGAGGGGGCAGTGGTGAACACGAACCTGTCAGCGACCGGGGTCGTCGAGACCACGCTCGACTGTGCTCGGCGGATCGCGGGCTCGGTCCGTGACCCCGAGATGCCGATGCTCACCCTCGAGGACCTCGGGGTGCTCCGCTCGGTCGAGTGCGAGGAGGACCGGGTCGTCGTGACGATCACCCCGACGTACTCCGGCTGCCCGGCGATGGCCGCGATGCGCGACGACCTGGTGCACGGGCTCGCGGACGCGGGCATCGCTGCGGAGGTGAGGGTCAGCCTGAGCCCGGCGTGGTCGAGCGACTGGATCACGCCTGCGGGCCGGGCCGCGCTCGCGGCGCACGGGATCTCACCCCCGGGTGCGGCCCCGCGTGGTCCGGTCGGCCTGTCGCTGCTCCCGCGCCGTCGCTCCCTCGCGTGCCCGCGCTGCGGGTCGGCTGAGGTCGAGCTGACCTCGGAGTTCGGGCCGACAGCGTGCAAGGCGGCCTACCGATGCACGTCCTGCCTCGAGCCGTTCGAGCACGTGAAGGAGATCTGATGAGCTCGACGACGGACGTGGTCGCCGAGGCATCGACCCGAGGCAGCTTCCACACCCTGACCGTGGCATCGGTCGAGCGGCTCTGCGACGACGCGGTCGCGGTGACCTTCGACGTGCCGGACGACCTGCGTGCGGCGTACGCGTTCGGGGCAGGCCAGTCGCTGACCCTGCGACGGATCATCGACGGCGAGGACCACCGCCGGGACTACTCGATCTGCGCGGCCGTGGGGGAGCGGCCAAGGGTGGGGGTGCGGCTGATCCCCGGTGGAAGCTTCTCGCAGTGGCTGGTCCACGAGGTGCGGCCGGGGGACGAGGTCGAGGTGCAGACGCCGCGCGGGAGCTTCCGCGCCAGCCCGGACGGTGGCCGGCACCTGTGCATCGCGGCCGGGTCGGGGATCACGCCGATGATGTCCATCGCCTCGACGGTGCTGAGCCATCCGGAGTCGCGGCTGACCCTGCTCTACGGCAACCGCACCACGGGTTCGGTGATGTTCGCCGAGGAGCTGGCCGACCTGAAGAACCGTCATGCCTCGCGCTTCGACCTGGTGCACGTGCTCTCGCGCGAGCCGCGCGACGTCGAGCTGTTCTCCGGACGGCTGGAGGCCTCGCGCCTGCGTCGCCTCCTGACCGCGCTGGTCCCGGTGGGCTCGGTGGACCACGTCTGGTTGTGCGGCCCGTTCGGGATGATCGCGGACGCGCGCGCCGTGCTGGAGGAGCTGGGGTTCCCCCGTGAGCGGGTGCACTTCGAGCTCTTCTACGTCGACGAGCCTCCTCCCGAGGTCGACCGGCCCGAACCGGTCGTGACCGGGGAGACGAGCACGCTGACCGTGGTGCTCGACGGGCGGAGCACGACCGCGGCGGTGCCGAAGGACCTGCCCGTCCTGGATGCGGCGCAGCGCACCCGTGCCGACCTGCCGTTCGCCTGCAAGGGCGGAGTCTGTGGCACCTGCCGGGCGCACCTGACGTCGGGGGAGGGGGACATGCGTCGCAATTACGCCCTGGAGGACGACGAGGTGGAGCGCGGGTTCGTGCTCACCTGCCAGACCTTTCCGGTCTCCGACGAGCTGACCGTGGACTTCGACGCGTGACCGGCACCGACGAGACTGCCCGGCGGAGCGCGGACGCCATGTGGGCGGGAGACGCGGCCTCGCAGGCGCTGGGGATGACCCTGGTGAGCGTGGGTCCCGGCACCGCCGAGATGTCCTTGGAGGTGCGTGAGGACATGGTCAACGGCTGGGGCATGTGCCACGGCGGCCTGATCGCCTCGCTCGCCGACAGCGCGTTCGCCTTCGCCTGCAACTCGCACGGCACCGTGACCGTGGCGTCCGGCTTCGAGGTGAGCTTCCTGGAGTCCGCCCACCTCGGCGACGAGCTGGTGGCGACGGCGGTCGAGCGAGCCCTCCGCGGCCGCTCGGGGTTGTACGACGTCACCGTGCGCCGTACCTCCGACGACGCCGTGATCGCCGAGTTCCGGGGACGCAGCCGGTCGACGGGTCGCGAGATCTCCGGGTAGTCCAGATCAATCGGCCGGTCCGAGAGCCTTGCTGACCGGCCGATTGATCTGGACTACCCGGATTCGCTCCGCAGCCCCTCGAACGCCAGCCCGGTGAGGGCGTCGGCGAGGTCCTCGACGCTGACCGGGCCGTCGGGGCGGTACCACTCGACGAGGGAGTTCACCATCCCGAAGAGCAGCCGGCTGATCAGCTCCGGGGGTACGTCGTCCCGCAGGCGGCCCTCGTCGACGGCGGCCCGGACGAGCTCGGCCAGACGGTCGTCGAGCTCGCGGCGACGACGCAGGGCGGCGATCTCGACCGCGCTGTTCCCGCGGACGCGCAGGAGCAGGGTGACAGCCGGGAGGTGGGCGACGAGGACCTCGACCGAGCTGCGGACCGCGGCCTGGAGCCGGTCGTAGGAGCTCAGTGCCGCGGCCTCGACGGCGTCGTCGATGGCCGCCGACAGCCCGTCGAGTGCCTCGTCGAGGGCCGCGGCGAGCAGGTGCTCCTTGCTCGGCACGTGGTGGTAGATCGCCGACTTGCTCAGCCCGAGCTCGGTGGCGAGGTCGCCCATGCTGGTGGCCTCGTAGCCCTGCCGGATGAACAGGTCGATGGCCCGGCGCAGGATGGTGTCGGCGTCGTACCCGGGGCGACCGCGGCGGGGGGTGTCGGCCACGCTCAGCCCTGGCGGTTGCGCCGGAGCTGCGGCAACAGCCGGACGAGCGACGCGACGATGACCACGTCGAAGACGATCAGGCCGATCACCAGGAGCCGGGCGCCCTGGCCCTCGGCGTGCACGTCGCCGTAGCCGACGGTGGCCATCGTCACCAAGGTGAAGTACAACGCGTCGACGCGGGTGTGCAGGCCGTCGAACGACGCAGGGTTGACGCGTTCCATCAGGTAGAACGACAGGGAGAACGCGAAGACCATGAGGCACAGCAGCAGCACCAGCGCCGGCACGGTCCGCGTCTCAGCCCCCTCCGCGGCGTGCACCACCTCGAGCCCCAGCACCCAGCCGAGGATGCCGATCCCGATGATCGCGCCGACGATCTGGACGGTCACCTCGACCGGAGAGCCTGCGGTGCCGACAGGGACGCAGAAGTAGGCGACGAGCAGGCCGAGCACCGCGAGCGCTCGACGCAGGAGCTCGCGTCGTCGTGCACGTCGGGTGTTCTGTCCCTCGGCAGTCACTGCAGCGCCGCCGTCAGTCGCATCACGTTGTCGACGTACGTCGCCTTGCGCCCGCGCGAGACCCACTCGTCGAGCGTGAGCTCGGCGCAGAGGGCGCGGTAGGTGTCCTGCACCTCGCGCATCGTGGCCACCGACTCCGCACCGAGGAGCATCAAGGAGACCTCGTAGTTGAGCGCGAAGGAGCGCATGTCCATGTTGCTGGATCCGAGCACGGCGACGTCGTCGTCGATGCTGAAGAACTTCGCGTGCAGCACGAAGGGTGCGGGGTAGAGCCAGATCCGTACGCCGGCCTTGAGCAACGCCTCGTAGTAGGACCGCTGAGCGTGCCAGACCATGAACTGGTCGCCCTCGGCACTGACGAAGAGCTCCACCTCGACGCCGCGCTGGGCTGCGGTCGTGACGGCGTAGAGGAGGGACTCGTCAGGCACGAAGTAGGGACTCACGATGGAGATCCGGCGCTGGGCGGAATAGATGAGCGTCGTGAACAGCCGCAGGTTGTTCTCCTCGGCGAACCCGGGCCCGCTCGGCACCACCTGGCCGCACACGTTGCCGTTGCCGCTCGGGATGACGTCCACGCCGTGGGTGAGCCGCTCGCTGGTCTCGGAGTACCAGTCGGTCGCGAACAGCACGTTGAGCGCGAGCACCAGCGGGCCCTCGACGCGCGCCACCAGCTCCACCCACTTGCGTCCGGCCGCGTGGTTCTTCGGCTTGTTGTAGCCGGGCTCGATCATGTTCAGCGAGCCGGTGAACGCGACCTTGCCGTCGATGACCAGGATCTTGCGGTGGTTGCGCAGGTCGGGGCGCCGGAACTCGCCCTTGAACGGCTGGATCGGCAGCATCGGGTGCCACTCGATGGCGGTCTCGTCGAGGCGCTTGAGCATGTCCTTGTAGCCGGGGATGCCGCGCGAGCCGATGTGGTCGAAGAGCAGCCGCACCGAGACGCCGCGCTTCGTCGCGTCGACCATCGCCTCGAACACCGGCGTGGTCATCTCGTCCCAGGCGGTGATGTAGAACTCCACGTGCACGAAGTCGGTCGCGGTGCGGATCTCGGCGGCCATCGCGTCGATCGAGGTCTGGTAGTCGGGGAACAGCTTCACCTCGTTGTCCGAGGAGCTGGGCAGCGCTCCCAGGTTGCGGTTGAGCTCCGACGCCGAGGTCACGTAGGGCGGCAGGTGGCTCAGAGACACGGCTGCGGGGAGGTTGGCCGTCCGCTCGGCCACGATCTCGTTGACCTCCTGCTGTTGCACGTGGCGCTTCCCGCGGAGCCGGGTGCTGCCGAGCAGCAGGAACACCAGGAAGCCCACGAACGGGATGATCAGGATCAGCAGCAGCCACGCCATGCCGGTCGACGGTCGACGGTTGGCGGGGATCACGCCGAGCGCCACGACCTTGATCGCCAGGTCGGCCAGGTAGAGCGCCGCTGCCAGGAAGCTCCAGAATTCAGCCATGGCCGACAGCATGACTCACCGTGACCCCGAGAGGGAGGAGCCGCGACGCTTTCACCCCCGATGGGTACGTCTCGTGCGCTGCCTCACCGCACCACGGAGGGCGACGCCGCCTGCTCGATCAGACGTCTCGGCCGTCCTGAGCCGTCGGCCGCCATCGCCCAGACGTCCGACTCCCCGCTCCGCGCGCCGGTGAGGGGCAGGGCGTACAGGACGGTGTCGTCGTCCAGCCACTCGACCTGGTCGTCGACGCTGCGCTTCTCGGCCAGCAGCGTCTCGCGTCCCGAGGCCAGGTCCAGGATCGCGATCCGCCATCCGCCGCTGCTCTGACGCACCTTGTAGGCGACGCGGGTGTGGTCGGGCGAGACCGACGGGCACTCGGCGGTCTTCCTGATCGTCTCGACCCTGCGGTTCCGCACGCTGCCCCTGGCCAGCCAGGTGTCGCCGCCGAAGGACACGGTGAGGTAGAACGCGTCCTCGTCGACGAAGGTCACGCCCCAGTAGTTGCGTTCGATCGGTGCGATCCGCTTCCCGCGGTGGACGAGCGTGTAGTTCTCGACGTGCTGCGCGCGCCCGGTGGCGAGCGGAGTGATGAAGGTGCGGGTCGAGAACCCCGCACTGAGGTAGGAGTCACCTGCGATGAACGCGGTCGTGGCTGCCACCGTTCCCTGCGGGGACAGTCGCGCCCGGCTCGGGATGCCGGGACGCTCCACGCGGAGGAGCCGGTCCGAGCCGCGTTCCGCCGTCACGGAGTACGCCGAGGTCACCCCGGTCCGAGCCTTCACGCAGAGGGTCGTGTCCCGGTCCTCGTCCACGCGGTCGCACGCGGTGCCGGTGACGGCCCGCGGACCCGACGGGTCGGCCAGCGCGACCATCGCGACGTGGCCGTAGCCGGGCCCGGTCGCCGTGTTGCGGAAGACGATGCGGGGCTGGCTCTCGATGCGGGCCGCGGAGACCTGCTCGGGCGCCGGTCGTCCGGAGGTCGTCTCGTCGCGGCTGGCCGAGCGGGCGACGTACGCCGCGGCGAGGCCGATGATCACCACCACCACGACGATCAGGGTCACCACCCTGGCCCGCTGGCTCACGCTGCCTGCACCTCGCTGGAGGCGACCCCTCGGACGAGGAGCCAGGCTGCCGGGACGGCCAGGGCGAGACCAGCGCCGAACACGTAGACGGCAGTCTCCCGCCCGAGCTGGAGCCAGAGCCAGCCGAATCCCAGGGCGGCCACCAGCCGGGCGCCGGCCACCACCGACTGGGTGGTGGCGATCGCACTGCCACGCAGCCCCGGCGGGACCAGCGGAGCGGTCGCTGCGGACAGCACGCCGTCCGTGCACGCGTAGAAGGCCCCCAGGAGGAACAGGCACAGGAGCGTGGCGGCGCCACCGGTGGCGGGGCCCGCGGCGCACAGGTAGGCACCGATGAGCAGGACGTGCCCCGCTACCAGCACGCGAGCCCGCCCGAACCGGTCCGCCAGGCTGCCCATGGGCACCGCCAGGGCGAGGTAGGCCACGTTGGTGCCGACGAACAGCAACGGGAACCAGCGGGCCGCGAGGTCGTCACGGTCCGACAGGACGAGGTAGAGGAATCCGTCGCTGATCGTGAGCAACCCCAACAAGCCGGCGGCTGCCGCGAGCCGTCGGAACGGGGGTGCCGTCAGCAATTTCCGGGAGGGGCGGGAGACCTGCACTCCGTCGGCAGCGCCCTGGGCCGGGCGCAGGTCGGGCACCAGCAGGACGAGCACGGCCAGGCCGACGAGCGCCGCTGCGCACGAGACCACGAACACGGACGAGTAGTCGCCGGGCAGGGCGAGCAGGACGACGAAGGCCACCAGCGGCCCGAGGACCGCGCCCGTGGTGTCCAGGGCGCGGTGCACGCCGTACGCGCGACCGAGACCGGGGGAGTCGCTGGCCGCGGCGATCAGGGCGTCTCGGGGGGCGGTGCGCAGGCCCTTCCCGATCCGGTCGGCGGTGAGCACGGCGGTGATCCCGCCGAGGCTCTGCAGGGCCAGGAGGCCGAGCCGCGCCACGGCGGAGAGGCCGTACCCCACCACCGCGACCGGCTTGGGCCGGTCCAGGCGGTCGGAGACCCAGCCGCCGAGGAAGCGCGCCAGGATGGAGGCGCCCTGGTAGATGCCGTCCACCAACCCGTAGGCGAGCGGCGAGAGGCCCAGTCCGACCGTGAGGTAGAGCGGCAGCACGGCCGCGGTCGACTCCGACGAGAGGTCGGTGAGCAGGCTGACGAACCCGAGCAGCACGACGGTGCGCGCGACCCTGCCCTGGTGCGCGCCCGAAGCCGCCTCCCTGGCCTCGTCCAGGTCGCGGCGAGGACGGTCGCTGAGGTACACCCTGACCGCCTCTCCCAGCGGAGCCGGCCCGCCGTGGGCGTCAGTCTAGGTTTCCGCTCCGGGAGCCTCAGTCGTTCTCGACAAGCGCGGCCAGGCGGTCGAGCGACTCGCGCCAGCCCGTCTCGTTGTCCTCCGGCGGGACTCCCGGAGGCAGGTCCTCGTGCACGGCGACGAGGTCGGTGCCCCCGTCGGCGTCGGTGAGAGCGATCGTGATGGTCATCTCCCCGGACAGGGCGGGGTCGTCGGTCTCGAACTCGTCGACCTCGACGACCAGCTCGTCGGGCACCAGGCGCACGAACCGACCGTGGTAGGTGTCGGTGTGCGCAGTCGTCTTGCCGGCGCGATCGGGTGCCGTGTAGGTCAGCGAGATCCGGAAGAAGTCAGGGCTGAACTCGTGGACCTCGCAGGTCATCTCCCTCGGCACCTTCCACGCGACGATCGCCGCGGGGTCGACCAGCGCGGCGTACACCCGTGATCGGGGAGCCCGGACGTGCCTGGTCACACGCGTGGACGTCATGCGCCCCATGCTCGCGAGGCGAGCACGGGGCGCACAAGGGGGAAGCGGTGGTCAGGAGAGGGCGCTGGCCTTCAGCCGGTCGAACTCCGCCTGGTCGATCGCTCCGGAGTCCAGCAGGGACTTGGCCTGTGCGATCTGGTCGGCAGGCGTGCTCGACGTGCCCGCAGCCGCCCGGATCCGGTTGTCCATCTGCTCCTGCAGGTCCGCCTGCTGCTTGGCTGCCCGGCCCGCCATGCCGCGGCCTCGCGCGATCAGGTAGATCAGGATGCCGATGTAGGGCAGGAGGACGAGCACGATGATCCAGACGGCCTTCATGCCGCCGGAGGTCTCGTGGTCGCGGAACAGGTCGCTGAAGATCGTGAGCAGCAGCCAGAACCAGATCACGAAGAGGAAGAACTCCAGCATCCAGAGGAACACGTCCCCGTTGCCGAAGGATGTAGCGAGTGGGATCACGACAGATCTCCTTGATTGGGCCGTACGGCGACTGCCGAGAGGCAGCGTCGGTCACGTCATTGTCGGTCCCGGGCCGGGGCGCCGTCCTCACCCGCAGCGGGTGTCTCGCCCCGCTGCGGGACGCCGGCCTGCTCAGACCAGCTCGCCCCGTTTCCGGTCCAGGTAGGCGCGCTCGGCGGAGTTCTGGGTGGCCGCGATCGCGGCGGCGTACGCCTCCTTCGCCTCGGCGCTGCGGCCGAGCCTCCGCAGCAGCTCGGCGCGGGCGGCGTGCCAGGCGTGGTAGTCCGTGAGCGGGAGTCGGTCGATCACGGTGAGGGCGACCTCGGGGCCGTCCAGCTCGGCGACCCCGACCGCACGGTTGAGTGCCACGACCGGTGAGGGGTCGAGCCGGGTCAGCTGGTCGTACAGCGCGACCACCTGCGACCAGTCCGTGTCCGACGCCGTGGGGGCGTCGGTGTGCACGGCGTTGATCGCGGCGAGGATCTGGTAGCGGCCCGGTCGGTTGATCGCGAGGCACTCGCGGACCAGGTCGTGGCCCTCCGTGATCAGCGCCCGGTCCCAGCCTGCGCGGTCCTGCTCGTCGAGCGGGACCAGCTGCCCGTTCCGCACGCGGGCCTCGCGCCGGGCCTCCGTGAGCACCAGCAGCCCGAGGAGACCGACCACCTCCGGCTCCTCGGGGAGCAGCTGGCGCAGGATCCGCGTCAGCCGGATGGCCTCGCCCGTGAGCTCGGCCCGGACCGGGTCGCCGTCGCCCGTCGCGAGGTAGCCCTCGTTGAAGACGAGGAACAGCACGGCCAGGACGCCGCTCAGGCGCTCGGGGAGATCGGCGGCCTCCGGCACCCGGTAGGGCACCTTCGCTGCCGCGATCTTCTTCTTCGCCCGGGTGATCCGTTGCCCCATCGTGGACTCGGGCACGAAGAACGCCTGGGCGATCTCGGCCACGGTCAGGCCTCCGAGGAGGCGCAGGGTCAACGCGATCCGTGCCTCCGGTGCCAACGCGGGGTGGCAGCAGGTGAACAGCAGCCGCAGCCGGTCGTCCTCGACCGGTCCCGTGGGTTCGTGGGGTGTGTCGTCGTCGTACATGAGAGCCGCCTGGTGCTTGGCGTCGCGCTGCTTCTCGCGGCGGATCCGGTCGATCGCGCGGTTGCCCGCGGTGGTGGTGAGCCAGCCGCCGGGGTTGGGGGGTACGCCGGACTCCGGCCACTTCTCCAACGCGATCACGAGCGCCTCGCTCGCCGCCTCCTCCGCGATGTCGATGTCACCGAAGCGGCGGACGAGCGAGGCGATCAGACGGCCGTACTCCTCGCGGAAGACCCGCTCGACGGCCACCGTCTCCATCGGCATCGATCAGTCAGCGCTCTGGCCGGCTCAGGCGAGGCCGTCGAAGGGACGGACCTCGACCTTGCCCCGGCACGCCTTGGACCCCTCGGCCGCCAGCCTGAGTGCGACGTCGAGGTCGGGCGCGTCGATCACCCAGAAGCCGCCGATGACCTCCTTGGTCTCGAGGTAGGGGCCGTCGGTCATCACGGGAGCGTCGCCCCGGCCGTCGACGACCGTGGCCGTCGACGCGGCCTGGAGGCCGCCGGCGAAGACCCAGTAGCCGTCGGTCTTCAGCTGCTCGTTGAAGACGCCGGTCGCTGCGAACGACTCCTCCATCTCCTCCTTGGATCCGTAGCTGCCGAACTCGTCCATCTCGGCGGGGCCGTGCACGGCCAACAGGTAGTGAGTCATCACGTTTCTCCTCTGCTCCGGGCGGTCTCGGTGACCGCCTCCTGCCCTGTCCACGAACGGCATCGCGTCGATACGACAACCTGCCACAGAAAAAAGTGTGCGACCCGGCTACCCCTGGCGAACGGGGTAGCGCACGTGGGTCACTCCGACGCCCTGGGTCACGGTGGGGCTGCCCAGGGTGGCGGGCGTGCCGGCAAGGTGGTCGAAGAGCCGGACTCCCTGGCCGAGGAGCACCGCAGCGACGTCGACGCTGATCTCGTCGAGGAGGCCGGCGTTCAGGCACTGCTGGATGGTGTCGGCGCCGTGGACGCCCACGGACCTGTCGCCGGCGGCGGCTCTGGCCTGGTTGACGGCGCTCTCGATGCCGTCGCTCACGAAGTGGACGGTCGAGTCCGGACGGGGCCAACCGTCGGGGACCTGGTGGGTGAGCACGAAGGCCGGTCCCCACGCGTGGTTCCCACCCCATCCCTGCGCGACCTCGAACGTACGTCGCCCGGTCAGCACCGCACCGAGCTCGGAGGTCAGCTGCCGGACGTGTCCGGCGCTCGACTCGGACATCCTGAACGTCATGGGGGCCGAGCCTCCGGTGTGGATCTCGACGTCTCCCGAGCTCATGTACCAGTCGAACACCTCGGCGACTCCGTCGCTCGGGTCGGCGACGTACCCGTCGAGCGACATGGACATGACGGCGACAACCTTCGACATTGCGTTCTCCTCAGTTCCGGGCGATCCCGGTCGACCGCCCTCTACTGGCACCACGAACGGCGACCAGTCGATCCGACAACTCGTCGTCGACCTCAGATCCTTTCCCACCACCTGTCGGATCCGCTGCTGGCCGTTCGTGGTGGGAGTAACAGCAGGTCGCACCGGGCGACCCGCCGAGGAAACGGAGCTCGACATGTCCGCCACCACCCAGGTCCCCACCAGCACCACCACCCACGCAGCCGCCCCCACTGGTTCGAGGAAGCCGGTCTGGAAGCACGGCGTCGCCGCCGCGGTGGTTGCCTCCCTCGCCACGACCGCCCTCGCGGCGATCGCCTCGGCCGCCGGGGTCAGCTTCGCCGACAACACCGGTGCCAGCATCCCGATCGCGGGGTTCACCCAGCTGACGCTGGTCTTCTCGCTCATCGGCGTCGCCATGGCCGCGGTCATGGCGCGCAAGGCTCGCCGGCCGCGGACCACGTTCGTGCGGACCGCGCTCGTCCTGACGGCGCTCTCCTTCGTCCCGGACCTGACGTTCGGCTTCGACATCGCCTCAGCGGCCACCCTGATCACGCTGCACACCGTCGCGGCGTCCATCGTGGTGCCCACCCTGGCGAAGCGCCTGGCACGCACGCGCCGACCGCGCTGACCGCACTCGGTCAGGAACACGCGTCGCCGGTGTCGTCGGCCCTGTCATCCAGGGGCCGCGCACCGGCTCGCGTGCGCTCGGGGTCCTGGTCACGCATGGAGCAGGGACCGGGCTTGAGCGTCCATCACCCGCTCCTCGTCCGCCGGGACGACAGAGACCTCGACCCCCTCCTCGTTCGCGTCCCCGAGACGGAGCCGGGCACAGATCCGCGACCTGACCTCTGCGGCGTGCTCGCCCACCCCGCCGGTGAACACCAGGGAGTCCCAGCTGTCCAGCGTGGTGGCCGCGCCGGCGATGGTGGTGGCGGCGCTGGCCACGAACATCTCCACTGCCAGGCGCGCATCGGCGCTGTCGCTCGCCAGCAGGTCACGGACGTCACGCAGGCCACCGGAGACACCCATGAGCCCGGAGCGGCGGTTGACCTCCTCGCGCAGCTCGGCGGGGGAGTGACCGTGGTGCTCGATCAGGTAGAGCAGGATCTCGGGGTCCAGGTCGCCGGCCCGGGTGGCGGAGATCATCCCGCTGTCCGGGGAGAACGACATGGACGTGTGCCGCGGCAGGTGATCGGGGCCGACGGCCGTGACGCTGCAGCCGCTGCCGAGGTGGGCGATGACGACGCTGCCCAGCTCAGGGCGGGCGGCCAGCACGGACTGGACGGAGAGCCCGTGGAAGCCGTAGCGGCGTACGCCCTGGGCACGCAGGGTCTCGGAGACCGGCAGCCTGCGTGAGACCTCCGGCAGGTCGGCGTGGAACCCGGTGTCGAAGCAGGCGACGTGCCGGGCCTCGGGCCAGCGCTTCCGGCGCGCGCGCCACGGTGTCGAGGGCCGCCGGCTGGTGGAGCGGTGCGAGCGGCACGACGTCGGTGAGGTCGACGACGACGGCGTCGTCGATCAGCGTCGGGGAGTGGTGCCGGGACCCCCGTGGACGACCCGGTGCGCGACGGCGTCCGGCGTCCCGACGGCCTCGTGGACGACGTCCGCGACGGCAGTCATCGCCTCGGTCCAGGTGGCGCCGATCGGTCGACCCGGCTCGCCGTCGATGCTCAGCGTCGCGTCGGGGGTGCCGATGCGGTCGACGTGCGCGCGCAGCACCGGGCTGCCGGACGCGTGCTCCCGCAGGGCGGCTTTCAGCGAGGAGGATCCGGCGTTGAGGGCGAGCACCCTCACCCGGGCCACACCCAGTCACGCACCTCCGGCATGTCCTCCAGGTGCTCGCGGACGTACGTCGCGTGCCGGTCGAGCTGGGAGCGGCACAGGTCAGCGAGCTCGGCGCCGCCCTGGGGGATCCGCCGAGAGCGTCGCAGCGCCTCGAGCACGAGGTGGTAGCGACTCATCCGGTTCAGCACCACCATGTCGAACGGAGTCGTCGTGGTGCCCTGCTCGGAGAACCCGCGCACGTGGAACCGCCCGGGACGGTTGCGCCCGTGCACGAGCTGGTGCACCGCGCGCGGGTAGCCGTGGAAGGCGAAGACCACCTCGGAGTCGCGGGTGAAGAACCCCTCGAACTGGCCGTCGCTGAACCCGTGCGGGTGGTCGTCCTGGGGGAGCAGCGCCATCAGGTCGACCACGTTCACGACGCGCACCCGCAGGTAGGGGACGTGCTCGCGCAGCAGCGCAGCGGCCCCGAGGATCTCCAGGGTGGGCACGTCCCCCGCCGCCGCCAGGACGACGTCGGGCTCGTCGCCACTACCGTCCTCGGTCCCGGCCCAGTCCCAGATGCCCGCGCCCACCGAGCACAGCTCCTCCGCGGCGTCCATGTCGAGGTACTGGAGGTGCGGCTGCTTGTCGACCACGATCAGGTTGACGTGGTTGCGGCTCTCCAGGCAGTGCCGCCCGATCGACAGCGTGGTGTTGGCGTCCGGCGGCAGCCACACCCGCACCACGTCGGGTGCCAACGGGATCGCGGTGTCGATCAGCCCCGGCCCCTGGTGCGAGAAGCCGTTGTGGTCGTTGCGCCAGCAGGTCGAGGTGAGCAGCACGTTGAGCGAGGCGACGTCCGCGCGCCAGGGCAGGGTCTGCGCGTGCTGCAGCCACTTGGTGTGCTGGATCAGCATCGAGGCGGAGACCATCGCGAACGCCTCGTAGGTGGCGAACAGGCCGTGCCGCCCGCTGAGCAGGTAGCCCTCCAGCCAGCCCTGGCACAGGTGCTCGGAGAGCACCTCCATCACCCGGCCGTCGGGGGAGAGGTGGTCGTCGGTGTCCAGGACCTCGGCCTGCAGGCAGCGGTCGGTCGCCTCGAAGACGGCGCCGAGGCGGTTGCTGAGGGTCTCGTCGGGGCAGAACAGCCGGAAGTCGCCGCCTCCGTCCGACTCCCGGGTCGTGCTCCTGTAGATGTCGCGGAGCATCTCGCCGAACGGCTTGGTGTTCTCGTGCGACGTGGCGCCGGGAGCGCTCACCTCGCGGGCGAACCTCTCGGTGGGCGGCACGTCGAGCGCGCGCAGCAGCCGCCCACCGTTGGCGTACGGCGTCGCTGACATCCGCTTGTCGCCGGCGGGCGAGAGGGCTGCGACCTCCGCAACGAGGTGGCCGTTGGCGTCGAAGAGCGCGTCCGGGTCGTAGGAGCGCATCCAGGCCTCGAGCATCTCGAGGTGCGCAGGGTTCTCGCGCACTCCGGACAGCGGCACCTGGTGGGCCCGGAACGTGCCCTGGACCTGCACGCCGTCGACGACGTCGGGACCCGTCCAGCCCTTGGGGGTGCGCAGCACGATCGCCGGCCAGCGGGTGCCGATCTGCACCGGTCCACCGGACCGCGCGTCGGCCTGGATCTCGCGGATGCGCTCGTGCGCGGCCGCCACCTCGGCGTACAGCTCCTGGAGCACGGCTGCGGGTTCGTTGCCCTCGACGACGACCGGGTCCCAGCCCTGACCGGACAGGTAGGCCCTGATGTCCTCGTCACTGGTCCGTCCGAGGACGGTCGGCCCCGCGATCTTGTAGCCGTTGAGCTGCAGGATCGGCAGCACGGCCCCGTCGCGACGAGCGTTGAGGAAGGCCGGGATCTTCCACGATGCCGCGAGGGGCCCGGTCTCGGCCTCGCCGTCCCCGACGACGCACGTGACGAGCAGGTCCGGGTGGTCGAACGCAGCGCCGGCCGCATGGACCAGCGCGTAGCCGAGCTCGCCGCCCTCGTGGATGCTTCCGGGCGTCTGCACGCTGACGTGGCTCGGGATCCCTCCCGGCGAGGAGAACTGCCGCACCAGGGTGGTCAGCCCCGGGAGGTCCTCGCTCACCTGCGGGTAGATCTCGGAGTAGGTGCCCTCGAGATAGGCGTTCGCGACGAGGGCCGGCCCGCCGTGGCCGGGTCCCGTGACGTAGAGACAGTCCTGCCCGGTCTCGCGGATCAGCCGGTTCAGGGCGACGTACACCAGGGAGAGGCCGGGGCTGGTGCCCCAGTGCCCGAGCAGCCGCGGCTTGATGTCATCCACCGACAGCGGCTGCCGCAGCAGGGGGTTGGACCGCAGGTAGATCTGCGCGACCGTCAGGTAGTTGGCGGCGTTCCACCACCGGAGGTCCAGCTCGAGCGAGTTCGTCATCAGTGCTCCTGTGGAGGTCCACGGACTGTGTCAGCACCGAACCACATCCGGCACCGCCTCGCCAGAGCCCGTCGGCCTGATGGCATCACGGCACGATCGTCATCTTCCTGATACCTGCCGTTCCGTTCTGGTGGTTAGGCTCCGGAGGTCTTCATCTCGGGAGATCGCCACACGCCTCCGGGCAGCGCTGAACAGCGCTCCGGTGGTCTGCCGGGTTCCGGCAGCACCGCGCCCCCCAGGAGAACCAGCGTGACTCGTCCCACCCCCTCCCACTGGGCCACGGCCCGGACCGCTGTCGTCGGCCTCGCCCTGGTCGCCGCACCGCTCGCTCTCGTCGCACCGGCTGCGGCAAGCAGCACCGGCCTCGTGATCAGTGAGGTGTACGGCGGGGGCGGCAACACCGGTGCGCCCCTCACCAACGACTTCATCGAGCTCCAGAACACCACTGGTGCAGTGATCCCGCTCACCGGAATGAGCGTCCAGTACCGCTCTGCCGCCGGCACGACGTCCGCCGCGACAGCCCTGTCCGGCAGCGTGCCGGCCCACGGGAAGTTCCTGGTCGCCGAGTCGGCCGGAGCCACCCCCTCGGGTGCCCTGCCGGCGCCCGACGCGACCGGCACGCTCGCCATGTCCGGCAGCGCCGGCGTGGTGTACCTGGCGTCCAAGGCCACCCCGGTGCCGGCGAACGACCCGTCAGTCGTCGACCTCGTCGGCTACGGCAGCACCGCAACGGCCTTCGAGGGCACGGGACCTGCACCCGGCCTGACCAACAGCACCGCCGCCGCTCGCGCCGGTGCCGGGACGGACACGGACAACAACGCCGCCGACTTCACCGCGGCCGCTCCGAAGCCCGAGAACTCCTCCACGGTCACCCCGCCGCCCCCGGGAGACCCGGTCGCGAAGACCATCGAGGAGATCCAGGGCAACGGCGCCACGAGTCCGCTCGACCAGCAGTCGGTCGTCACGACGGGCGTGGTGACCGCGGCGTACCCGACCGGCGGCTTCAACGGCTACTACATCCAGACGCCCGGCACCGGCGGCTCCCTCGACCTGTCGAGCCACGACACCTCCGACGCGCTGTTCGTCTTCGCGGGCAGCGGTGCGGCGTACCCGAAGATCGGGGACCACCTCCAGGTCACCGGCAAGGTCAGCGAGTTCGCCGGGATGACGGAGCTGACCCCGGCCTCGGGAGGGGTCACGACGCTGACCGGCCAGGTCACTCCGCCGACTCCGGCCACGGTCGGCTTCCCGGCCACCGACGCCGGCCGCGAGTCGCTCGAGGGCATGCTCGTCGCCCCGCAGGGCGACTACACCGTGACCGACAATCTACACGCTCAACCAGTACGCCGAGATCGGGCTCGCCCACGACACCAGGCCGCTGCCGCAGTCCACCGACGTCGCGAAGCCGGGTCCGGCGGCGCAGGTCGTCGAGGCCGACAACGCGCGCAAGAAGGTCGTGCTCGACGACGGCTCGTCGTTGAACTACTTCACGACCGGCAAGGACACCCCGCTGCCCTACCTGACCCGCGAGCTGTCCATCCGGGTCGGCGCGCCGGCCACCTTCACGCGGCCCGTCATCCTGGACTACCGGAACAGCGCCTGGAAGCTCCAGCCCACCCAGCAGCTCACGGCCGCGAACGCGAGCAGCGTCCAGCCCGCCACGTTCCCGGACACGCGCCCGGAGTCCCCGGCCGCTGTCGGAGGTGACCTGAAGGTGGCCAGCTTCAACGTGCTGAACTTCTTCACCGAGACCGGTGACGACTTCGTCGCGGACGGCGGCACCTGCAGCTTCTACTCCGACCGTGCCGGCGCCGAGGTGACGGTCAACTCCTGCAACGGCAACGGCCCCCGTGGCGCGGCCGATGACGCCAACCTCGCCCGCCAGCGGGCCAAGATCGTCGCCGCCATCAACACGCTCGGTGCTGACGTGCTCTCCCTGGAGGAGATCGAGAACTCTGCGCAGTACGCCGGCGCGAACCGTCGCGACGACGCCCTCTCCACGCTGGTCGGCGCCCTGAACGCAGCAGCCGGCTCGGACGTCTGGGCATTCGTCCCGTCGCCTGCCCCGGCCGACCGTCCGGCGGTCACCGACGAGGACGTGATCCGCACGGCCTTCATCTACAAGCGGGCGAAGGTCGAACCGGTCGGCACCTCGCACATCCTCCAGGACCCCGCCTTCGACAACGCGCGTGAGCCGCTGGCCCAGGCCTTCCGTCCCGCGGGTGGCACCCCCAACCAGGACTTCCTGGCGATCGTGAACCACTTCAAGTCCAAGGGCTCGGGCATCGATGACGGCACCGGTCAGGGCAACGCGAACCCTGACCGTGTCGCTCAGGCCAAGGCCCTCGTGAAGTTCGCGGACCAGCAGAAGGCGCTGGCGAACACGGACTCGGTGTTCCTGACGGGGGACTTCAACTCCTACACCCAGGAGGACCCGCTGCAGGTGCTGTACGCCGCCGGCTACACCGACATCGGCCATGACCGGGCGCCGGAGGAGTACACCTACCAGTTCGACGGCACCGTCGGCTCGCTCGACCACGTGCTGGCCAACAGCACCGCGCTCGCCCAGGTCACCGGTGCCCACGTCTGGAACATCAACTCGGTCGAGTCGGTGGCCTACGAGTACAGCCGCTTCAACTACAACGCCACCGACTTCTACGCGCCGAACCCGTTCCGTTCCAGCGACCACGACCCGCTGCTCGTGGGCTTCGACGTGCCGGCGCCACCGGCCGCGACCAGCACCACCGCTGCGGTGGCCCCGAAGCCGGTCGTGGTGCGGGAAACCAGGCCGACCGTCACCGCGACGGTCGTCTCCGATGCAGGCACCGTGGACGGTGGGACGGTGACGTTCTCGAGCGGCGGCACCGTGCTCGGGAGTTCCCCGGTCTCGGGCGGCCACGCCTCACTCCAGCTGCCCGCGTACGACAGCGTGGGGTCGCGGACCGTCACGGCGGCGTACTCCGGGTCACGGACCCTGGCGGCCTCGGCGGGCACGGCCACCTTCGACGTGGTCAGGGCGACGCCGACGATGACGGTCGACGTGCAGCCCTCCGTGGTCCACAGGCGGACCACCAGTCCTCGGTTGGAGGTGGCGCTCGCGGCCCCCGGCCAGGTGGTGAGCGGCACCGTCGTCGTACGCCAGAACGGCTCGATCCTCGCGGTCGAGCTGCTCGACGGCGGCCGCACGACCTTGGTGCTCGCCCCTTACAAGCACGCCGGGGGGCAGCATGGTCACCGTCCAGTACCTCGGCAGCGAGCTGGCCGAGCCGGTCAGCCGGCAGGTGACGTTCACGGTTCAGAAGTAGCGCTGCCGGAGTCGGAAGCAAGCTTCGACAGCAGCAGCATCGACTCGGACTGCTCGGTCGGGGGCACGGTGTCCTCGTGGTCGACATGGGCGGCCGCGACGACCTCGGCTGCCACGTCGCGCAGCTTGCGGTTCGCGTGCGAGGACCGTTTGGCCAGCTCCGCGAACGCGTCATCGGGGGCCAGGTTCGAGGTCGCCATCAGCAGACCGGTTGCCTGACCGATGACGGTGCGCGAGCTCAGGGCCCGCTTCAGGTGGGCGTTCTCCTCGCGGGTGCGGAGCAGCTCCTCGCACGCGTACTCGTCCTGCGGTTCGGTGGGGTGGGGGCTCGGCATCGTGAGAATCGAGGGCTCTTCAGCCTGTGGGCATTCGTGTCTCATACCTATGACACGTCCGGTTCGACCTCGCATGACGCGGCCACCGGCCGGTTTCTGGCCGCTGCGCCTGCCGGAGCGGCGCCGAGGAGTCTTTGTGAATTTGTGAAACGACCTCAGGGCGCTGACCGGTAGCCCCGCAACGACGACGCGCCAAGGGCGACGAAACCCCGAGAGTTCCGCCGCCCCTGGCGCAGCTGTTCTGACTCGACGGTCGAGCTAGGCCCGCAAGGGACCCACGACCGCGAGGATCCTGTTCAGCAGACCCTGCAGCTGGCCCAGCAGGCCTCCCAGCGGCCCCCCGTCCAGCAGGCCGGCGACCGCGCACAACAGGTTGCCGAGGAGCTGTCCGGCCCCCGAGTTCGCGATCACCTTGAGCACGACCTGGTTCAGGTCGACCTGAAGTCCGAGGAGGTTCAGGTGCAGTGGCCCGAGCACGAGGTTCAGCACGGAGCACGTCGCCCGGGCGTTGGGAGCCAGAGCCGCGTTCGCACGGGCCGCGCTGGGCCGCACCGACCGGCCGTTCACCGACTTCACCGGGATCAGCACCCCGCGCTTGACGAAGTGCCGGTCCTTGCCGGGGCGAATGATCTTGCCGCGGAGTCGACCCTGGGCGTAGAGCTTGTGGT
The DNA here is from genome assembly GCA_963797525.1 of uncultured Actinomycetota bacterium. GTDB lineage: Bacteria > Actinomycetota > Actinomycetes > Propionibacteriales > Nocardioidaceae > Marmoricola. The sequence continues at coordinate 402,530 of CAWCPT010000014.1, read as the reverse complement.
TGACGGTCTTGAACTTCCGTGGGACGAACACCCCGCGGACGTTCCTCCCAGAGGCCGTCTTGCCGTAGATGAACGACTTGACCGTTGTGTGCTTCGCCGTGTCATGGAGCCGGTGAGGGCCCCGGTGGGTAGCGGACGCACTGCTGACCATGGCCCCGAACATCGTCATGCTGAGCGCCAGGATCACGGCGACCAGGCCCGCAAGGCCGGGCCGTTTCATGTTTCCGAGATGCAACATAGTTTTCCTCCCTGCCCAGAGTTTCTCCCCGGGCACTCAGGAGGCGGTTACCCCTGCCGTCCGATCCGTAACGGGTTTGAGGCGGACATTGAGGACAATCGGGCCTCGCAGGAGGCCTGGAGGCGGTGGTCGTCAGGGTGCGGTCCGCGCCTGCTCCAGGTTCGACTGGTGCGGGCCGGAGAGCCAGTCCTGGTCGAGACGTGGGTCCACAGGGTCGTCTCCACGCCGCAACGCGTCGAGGTAGGAACGGTCGGCGGCCAGGCGGGTGGCCACCTCGGCGCCCCGAGCCACAGCGCCGTGGCCGGGGACCACGACGTCGACGTGCTCGGCGGCCAGGCCCAGCCGGTCGAGGGCGGTCTCGTAGGCGTCCACCTGACCGGGGCGGCGGGGGTCGAGCATCGGGATCAGCACGTCGGAGAGCATGTCGCCGGCGATCAGGACGCCACGGTCCGCGAGGAGGAGCGCCGCGTGGCCGATGGCATGCGCCTCGTGCTCGACCAGCTGACCCGGCAACGGACCGCCGTCCGCGGGCACCGGGGTGAGCAGGGCGACCACCTCGAGCGGGATGCCCGTGGCGCTCTCTGCGGCCATGGCCTGCGCCCGCTCCCGGGCCTCACTCGCGGTGCGGGCGCAGTCTGCAGTGGCGAAGCGCGGCACGTCGCCGAGCCGCGGATGCCACAGCAGGTGGTCCCAGTGGGGATGCGTGCAGAACCCGGCGACCACCGGAAGACCGAGACGGCCCACGTCATCGGCGAGCTCGTCGAGGTCGGAGCCGTCGATGCCGGGATCGACCAGGATCAACCCGTCGTCCCCACGCACCACGACGGCATTGCTCCAGACCCACTCGCTCTGCCGGACCCAGACTCCGTCGGCGACCTCGTTCAGCATGCGTGCACTCTCCCATCGAGAGGAAGTCGGGGGATCGTCAGTCGGTCAGGGCGCTGAGGGTCCGCGCCAGGAGGGGGATCATCACCGCCGCAGCCACGAGGTGCAGCACGAGCAGAGCGCTGACCGTGCCAGCATCCGCCCCAGAGATGACGGGCGGCACCAACGAGATCACGGTCAGCGTCACGGCCGTGCGCACGAACAGCTCGGCGGGACGAGCGCTCCACCGAAGGAGTGCAGCGGCCAGGACGACGCCGACGACCGAGAAGAACCCGGTCACCACCGCGAACCCGGGCAACGGGATCGTCTCGCCACCGTCGGGGACCTCGAAGTCGACGCCTGCGCCACGGGCGAGCGCCGCGGCGAGGGTGGTGGCCACCATCGCCACGAGCGTGGCGAGCAAGCCCGCGCCGGCGAGCCTGCGGAACCGGTGGGCGTGGTCGGTCCGGCGTGACTCCGAGCCTGCGAAGGTCCCGGTGTCGGAGGTCATCGGGCTGCTCCGAGCTGCGCGGCGATGCCCTCCAGGCACCACTGCCAGCCGGTCCGCAGGTGCTCGACCGCAGCACCCGAGACGCCCTCGACCGTGAGGTCGAGCCGCGTCCCGCCGTCGACCGGCAGGAGCAGCACCGTGCAGTGGGAGCTCTCGGCCATGTCCTCGCCCGTGGTGAGCACGTCGAACACGAGGCGCTCCACGGGCTCGAAGACCGTGAACGTCGCCCTCTCGCTGTAGTCGTCGCCGGCTGGGCGAGGACCGAACCGCAGCCGGTAGCCCCCGCCCGTGCGGGCATCGACCTCGCAGGTCGAGACGCGCCAGTCCGGGTCGGGGCAGACCCAGCGCTCGAGCAGGTCGGCGCGGGTCCAAGCGGCCCACACCTGCTCGGGTGGCGCGGGGTAGGTGCGGTCGAGGTCGAACGACAGGAGCGGTGCGGTGGTCACGAGTCCTCCAGAAGGGTGCCGAGAGCGTCCAGCCGGGTTGACCAGAGCGCCTGCTGCTGTGCGGTCCACGTGGCCACGGCGACCAGCGCGTCGTCGTGCATCCGGCACTCGCGCACGCGGCCACGCTTGACCGTCGTCACCAGGCCGGCGGCCTCGAGCACGCGCACGTGCTTGAGCACGGCGGGCAGCGACATCGAGGTCGGAGCCGCGAGGTCGCCGGCCGAGGCCGGACCATGGGCGAGCCGCTCGATGATGGCCAAGCGGGTGGGGTCGCCCAGGGCTGCGAACTGATGGTGAACCATATGGTTCACTATTGCGATGATGTGCGTGCGTGTCAACCCGATCGGGGACAGGGCCGGGGTTGGCTCAACCCGTTGTGCGCGGGGTGATGGAGGCGCGGGCCGACTTCGGCAGGAGCAGGAAGGCGACCAGGTAGATCCCCGCGGTCACGAGGAGGAGGTTGTCGTAGCCGGTGAGCAGGGCGGCGTACTCCAGGCAACCGCCGACGATCGCCCCGAGGAGGTTGATCCCGAAGGCCTGCTGGGAGTCGGCCGTCTGGGCGAAGCGCTTGGCGAACGCCACGTTGGCCAGGAAGACCGGCAAGAAGGCGATGACCGTGGCCGCGACCAGGCGTGGGACGAACGGCAGCGAGAGCAGGTGCTCGGGCTTGACGACCCACGCCAGGGCGAGCGCGCCGGCCACGCCGGCGAAGACGACCGGGAGCGAGGGTGTTCGAAACCGTCGTGTCGTCTCGACGGCGGCGAGGACGACGATCAGGACACCGGCGAAGACCATCGCGTTGACGATCCACGTGGTGCCGAACAGCAGGGCGAAGGTGGCGACGTTCTTGGTCTCGAGCAGGAGGAAGGCCACACCCATGAAGAACAGGTCGGCGTACGGACGCATCTCGCGCAGCGGCCCACCGACGGCGCGGACCAGCACCACCGACAGCAGCAGGATGCCGACCAGGGCCCAGACGTAGATCTGCGGAATCCCGCCCCCGCGGTAGTAGAGGAACGGAGCGTTGTCGCTCGCAGGCGCGACGACACGAGTCGAGCTCGGCCGGTAGGCGCTCCGGCACCTCTGGTTGCCGGCCCGGGCCGCCACGGTGACGACTGCCTGGTGGGCGGTGAAGCTGTCGACGCAGGGGGTGTGCCCGAACGCAGTCGCGGCCGTGCCCGCGAGCCGGTCGATCAGCCAGTTCTCGCGGTAGAAGTTGTACATCGCGAAGCCGCCGTCGGGCTTGAGGTGGTCGTGCGCCGAGCGCAGGGCCTCCTCGGTGAACAGGAAGGACTCGAGTCGGATCTGCGAGGCGCCGTTGACGAGAGCGAGCGAGTCCGGCAGGGCGAACAGGATCAGGTCGTACTTCGTGTCCGTGTTCTCCAGGAAGGCCCGGCCGTCGTTCACGTGGGTGGTGACGCGCTTGTCCTGGTAGGCCTGGTCGGGGTTGTGCTGGCGGCCGAGCTGCAGGATCCGGGGGTCGATCTCGACGGCGTCCACGTGCCTGGCACCCTTGCGCAGGGCGATGGCGACGTCCGACCCCGAACCTGCGCCGACGACGAGCACGTTGTCGAGGCTCACCCCCGGCAGCCGCTCGTACGGCGTGCCGTACTGCTCGCTCGCGTTGGCCAGGCGCCAGTCCGCGCGCGCCATCGTCTGGTGGGGCACCCCGTTGACCCAGATCGCCAGGGATCCCGGTCCAGAGTGCGACGGATGCGTCGTGACCTTGTAGTACGGCGACCAGCTCACTCCGGGAGTCAGCGTCTCGGAGAGCAGCATGCCGACGATCACCAGGGCGCACGCGCCCGCGAGCAGTCGCTGCCACGCACCCTTGTTGAGCAGCAGCAGCGCGAGGCCCGCGATCGCCCCCCACACGACCGACGGGGCCCAGAAGAGCGAGAGCAACGTGAACGAACCGATGCCGATGAGCGAGCCGAGCAGGTCGTAGCGGTACGCCGTGAGCGGCGGCAGCTGTCCGAAGCACCGTCCGACCACCTCCGCGGGACCGGCGAGAGTCGCCGCCACGAGCACGAAGATGACCGGCAGCGCGACCCAGGCGGGCGGCCCGCTGACCTTCATCGCGGTGAAGTAGATGACGTCGCTGCCCTGTCGCTGGATGCTGACGGGGAAGACGAGGGTCGCGACGACGAGAAGGGCCAGCAGCGGCCCGGTCCATGGCAGGACCGACCAGCTCTTGCTGCTGATCAGGAAGCCGATCCCGATGCCGAGGAACGACCCGAGGAGCACGAAGTTGGAGAAGTAGCTCAGGTGCACCACGTTGGCGCCGAGCCACCGGATGAGAGCGAGCTCCAGGAACAGCATCAGCGCGCTGGCGAGCAGCAGCCGACGAATCGGTCGACGAGCCGCCTTCTCGTGACGGGCCCGGTCGACTTGGTGCATGGCTCGAACGTAGGTGTCGCGATGGGATCCGGGCAGACCTGAGCACGCCGTAGTCAGGTTGCAGTCAGGTTGACCGTCTGGTTCCTTCCTCGCCGAGTCGTCGTGCGACGACCGCACGGTGGTCGGAGGCTGTCGTGATCGTGATGACCGCCTCGGCCGGGCCGGGCCCGTGCACGTCGTCGACCTTGCGCCTCGGCCCCAACGTGCCGGCATGGTTCTCGCGTCCTTCCCACGCGGACGTCAGCCCGGGGATCCGCAGCCCGTCGAAGTTCGAGTCGCCGGTGGCGTGCACGACGTGGCCGGCGGCGAGCTGTGCCTGGACGAGCGTCCGGAGGACCGTCGTCTCACGGCGGTGTCGTGCCGTCAGGAGCGGTCGGTCGAACCGGTAGCGACCGCCGGTCTGGACACCGGAGACCAGGTGGAAGTTCAGCAGGCACACGGTGCGATCGACGAGGAGGTCGCGGTAGACGGCGACAGTGGCGGCCCGGCCCGGTTCCAGGGTGCGCCGGTCCTGCTCCCGGTCGGCGAGGCCGGGTCGGCTCAGGAGGTGCGTGCGGCACCGCACCAGCTCGAAGCGGTCGGCCCGGGCGCCGACCGCGCAGCCGCCCAGCAGCGGCGCGTTCCACACATAGGCGGGGGTGCCTTCTGCTGTGCTGCGCGGCCAGCGCAGGCCGAGGTGCGGGACCAGCCCCGTGCGACCGATGTCGGCCAGGATCCCGAACCGCGAGGGATACCACTCCTGCAGCCCGACCAGGTCGGGCCAGAGGTCCAGGACGGAGCGCACCGATCGGCGGGCTTGCGCTGCGTCGAGCGAGCTCTGGATGTTCGCCGACGCCACGGTGGTCTCGCGCTTCCGGCCCCCCACGACGGTGGCAGTCAGCCCACGGAGCTGTCGGGGGAGACGACCGTGATGGGCAGCCCGTAGTGGTGCAACCGGTGCGCGAGGTCCTGGTGGAGGCGGGTCGAGAGGGTGTGGGTCACGACCGCCAGGAAGATCTCGTCGATGGGCTCGCTGAAGAGGACCTCCTCGATGGCGTCCATCGGGTCGCTCCGCACCGAGACAGTGCCCAGGACGCGGCCCCCTGCCGCCAGCTCGAGCGCGAACAAGGCCTCGTGCAGGACCTGCTCTGCCTCGGCAGCCTTGTCGTGGCGTTCCGGGTGCAGCAGGTGCAGCTCCGCACGCGCCGGGTTCGGGACCACGACGCGAAACTGCACGTTCTCGGTCGCAGTGCGTTGCCTCATCGCCTCGACCAACGCGGCGCCGGGTTCGGCGTGGTCGGTCACGACCAGGATGCGGGTCGCTCGTCGTGATTCCATGGTGGGTGTCCTTTCGCGGTGGCTTCGATGTTGAGCGGGGTCAGTCCCGCGCTTCCTGGTTGACGAGCTCGGTGCGGTCCTTCTGCGTCACGGTCAGGTAGACGACCGTCGCCAGGATGGCGCCGAGGAACAGCACGCTGGTCCACAGCGTCCCCAGGCCCAGGCCTCCGTCCGCGTGGGGGGACGCGAGGTAGTCGCCGATGTTGGCGCCCAGCGGGCGGGTGAGGATGTAGGCGAGCCAGAAGCAGAGCACCGGGCCCGCTCCGAGCTTCCAGGCCGTGAACACCGCCAGGATGAGACCGGCGGGCAGCAGCACCGCCGCGCCCGGCGACCAGCCGGTCAGCTCGAGCGTCCAGTCGCCGGCCGCGGTGCCCAGTGCGAAGGTCACCAGCACGGTGAGCCAGTACCAGCTCTCGCGGGGAGTGGTCACGATCGTGTGGATGGACAGGGTGCGTTCACGCGCGTACCAGATGCCGAAGACGGCGGCGAGGAGCAGCGCGAAGAACGTGGTGCTGGCCCACAGCGGGACGCCGCGGGAGTCGGTGAGGTTGTCGGTCAACAGGGTGCCGACGACGCTGATCAGCACCACCGCCAGCCAGTAGGCGCTGGGGACGTAGCGGTCCAGCCTGAACTGGACCACGAGCGCCACCACCAGCGCGACGGAGAACATCACGGTCGTGTTGGTCAGGCCGAACCCCAGGGTCTCGTTGACGTAGTCGGCGAAGCTCTCGCCGACCGTCGTGCACAGGATCTTGATCACCCAGAAGTAGATGGTGACCTCGGGCACCTTGTTGAGCATCTGGCGGCTACGGGACTTGACTGCGTCTGTACTCGTCATGCGGCGAGTCTCAGACGGGTCACCTGACTAGATCCTGACCGTGCGCCTCGGCTGGCGCAGGTGTCCGCGCGGGTGAGGCTTCAACGGCCGCCCAGTCAGGTGAAGAACAGGTTGATCGGTCCACCGTGGGAGAACGATCACCAGGCGCGTGGCCTGGCCGACCCACAGAAGGACGACGACCATGAGCTCCGGCCACTCCCCGGTCCGCCTCTCGCCCGCAGCAACGTCTCACCGGGTCGACATCGTCTCCGGGAGCTTCGGTGCCGGCCACGACGTTGCTGCCGAGGCGATCGCGCAGCAGCTCCACGCCCGCGGCTTCGCCACGCGGACCTGGGACGTGGTCGACCTGATGCCCGGACACCTGGGAACGATGCTCCGGTCCGGCTACCTCAAGCAGATCCAGTCCATGCCCGCCACCTGGCGGTGGACCCTGGCGGCCATCGATCGGCACGACGCCGTCATGCGCAGCATCGTGCGCGCGCTCCGGGCGACCGAGTCGGCCCTGCTCGACATCGCCGCGGACGGTCCCGACCACTTCGTCTCCACCCACCCCTTTCCCAGCCAGGCGCTCGGCCACCTGCGGGCCACGCGACGTACGACGGTGCCGGTCACCACCTACCTCACCGACATGTCGGTGCACCGCCTGTGGATCCACGCCGGTGTTGACACCCACCTGGCCGTTCACGACATCCCCGCACGCCAGGCCCGCAGCCTGGGTGCGCGGGGGACACGGGTGGTCAGCCCAGCGGTGCGCGCCTCGTTCGCGAGCACGACCGGCAGCCCCGACGGCAAGGGCGCGGCACGTCGCGCCCTGGGCCTGCCGCTGGACCACCGGAACCTGGCGCTGGTCACCGGTGGCGCCTACGGGATCGGGCAGCTCTTCGCGTCAGCGTGCGACCTGGCCGCGACCGGTCTGGTCACGCCCGTGGTGCTGTGCGGCACGAACTCCCGGCTGCTGGCCCGGGTCGCCCGACACCCGTCGCTGATCGGGCTGGGCTGGGTGAGCGACATGCCGCGCGTGCTGGAGGCGGTCGACGTGGTGATCCAGAACTCAGGCGGGATGACCTCCCTCGAGACGCGGGCCGCCGGGGTCCCGATGATCACCTACCGGTGCATCGCCGGTCATGGTGAGACGAACGCGGCGGCTCTCGACGTGGCCGGACTCGCGCCCTGGGCACAGGATGCCGCGCAGCTGCGCCGTTCGCTGCTGAGCGCACTGAACGGACGAGCCGCGTGGTCAGAGCGGTCGTGGCCGGCCACCGACGTCGTGGACGCGCTCTTCCCGGTGTCGTCGCTGATCGCGTGAGCGACTCCGGCCGCCGCTCGGTGCTCGGGACGGGTGCGGCGCTGGGAACGGCCCTGGCCGTGACCAACCTGCTGCCCTCCGTCGGTTGCGTCACCCCGCTCCGTCGGAGGCTGCTGCCGCGGTTGGCGGGCATCAGTCGGCGTCACCACATCGCCCTGACCTTCGACGACGGTCCCGATCGACGTACGACGCCCCAGTTCCTGGACCTGCTCGCTGATCGGGGCGTCTCGGCGACGTTCTTCCTGCTGGCGGCACATGCGCAGCGCGATCCTCGGCTGGTGCGTGAGATGACGGCCGCGGGTCACGAGCTCGCCGTCCACGGATGGGAGCACGGCTGCCTCGCACTGCGCGCCCCCGGCGGGTTGGTGAAGGCCCTGGTCCGCAGTCGCGAGGTCATCGAGGACCTGAGCGGAACCGAGGTCACCTGGTACCGGCCCCCGTACGGCGTGATGACCGCTGAGGGCCTGTACGCCGCCCGGCAGGCCGGCCTGCAGACGGTCCTGTGGTCGTCGTGGGGGGTCGACTGGGCCCGGAACGCGACACCGGCGACGATCGTGGCGACGGTGTCCCGATCGGTCCTGCCGGGTGGGACGGTGCTGCTCCACGACACCGACCGGACCGCAGCGCCGGGGTCGTGGCGTCGCACCCTCGTGGCGACCGACCTGCTGCTAACGCGCTGGCTCGGCTCCGACGTGCTCGTCGGACCGCTGCGGGAGCACTGGTAGGGCATCCCTGGCCGGGTCGACCGACGCGGTGCTCGTGAAGACGAACGTCTTGTAGGACCAGTAGCGAAACAGTGTCCCCAGGGCCAGACCGACGACGTTGGCCGAGATGTTGTCCGCCAGCGCGCTGGTCAACCGGAGCACGTCGTGGGAGATCACCAGGGTGGCCACGGACAGTCCCAGCGCGATCATGTTGAAGACGACGAACAGCGCGATCTCGCGGCGGCGGTCACCGTCGTTCTGGCCGCGCCAGGTGAACAACCGGTTGCCGAGGTATGTCACGACCATCGCCAGGGCCACGGCCACGACTCGTGCGTACGACGGGTCGACCGTGCTCAGGATCGACTCCGTCCGCAGCAGGTTGAAGGACGTCACGTCGACGACGTACCCCACGCCGCCGACGGCGAGGAAGGTGACGACCTCGGGCGAGGTGAGCCTGGTCAGCAGCTGGTCACACCGCGACATCGTGCCGACCTTCGCTGGGCTCGGTCGGCGCCGCGGTCGGCCGGTGGGCGAGCTCGCGCCAGCGCCAGGTCAGCACCCGCAGCATCGCCTCGCGGACGATGTCGCCGGTCATCTTCGAGGTGCCGAGGGCGCGGTCGGTGAAGGTGATCGGCACCTCGGTGATCCGCAGCCCGAGTCGGCTCGCGCGCCAGGTGTTCTCGATCTGGAAGCAGTAGCCGTTGGACTCGGAGTGCACCGCACCGATCGCTGCCAGGGCCTCGCGCCGGAAGGCCTTGAAGCCAGCCGTCGAGTCACGGACCGGCATGCCGAGGACCAGCCGCACGTAGAGGTTGCCACCGCGCGAGATCACCCGACGGCGCAGCGGCCAGTTGCGTACGGCGCCGCCCCGCACGTAGCGGGACCCGATGGCCACGTCCGCGTCCTCGAGCGCCGCCAGGAGGGCGGGCACACGCTCGGGCGGGTGCGACAGGTCGGCGTCCATCTGGACGATGGCGTCGTACGACCCGGCCAGCGCCCAGCTGAAGCCGGCGCGGTAGGCGGCGCCGAGCCCGTCCTTCTTGAGTCGGCTGAGCAGGTGGAGGCGTCCGCGGTGCTCGGGGTGCTCGGTGACCAGCTTCGCGGTGCCGTCGGGGCTGTTGTCGTCCACGACGAGGACGTCCGCCTCCGGCGCCTCGCGCAGCACCGCGTCGAGCAAGGCGATGATGCCCTCGGCCTCGTTGTAGGTCGGCACGATCACGATCGGGTTCATGGCTGGTCCTTCGTCGGGGGGTGGTCGGGGGTTCTGGCGCTCGAGGCGGACAGGTCCGCGCTCGGTGGGGAGAGGTCGGGGACGGCCCGCTCGACGCCTCGGTGGAGATAGATGGTGTGGCCGCTCACCTGGGCCACCGGGTTGTAGTGCGCGGCCAGCACCCGGGCGGCGACGGCGCCGTTGCCGTGGAAGTGCCAGGTGCCGACGCTGCGCCACGCAACGAACCAGGTGGGGGCCCTCGGCCCCGCCAGGAGCGCGCGGAGATCGACGAGATTCGGGTCGAGCGTGCGTGCCGGGAGGCTCCACAGGTAGGGGTACGGCGAGCTCAGGCCCGAGGCGCGCGTGACGTCTGCGTGTCCCCAGGTGGTGACGATCGTGTCCTGGGGAGCAGCGACGTCACCGACGGCCTCACCGACCGAGGTGCCCGCCGTGGTGTGGCTGCCGGTGCCGTAGACGCCCACCGCGGTGACGGCTGCCAGGGCGACCGCCACGAGCACGGTGCGCGCGGCCGGTTGCCTGCTCGCCACGAGCAGACCGGAGAGCACGGCGACCGGGACGACGAGCTGGACCAGGTAGTGGTTCCAGTAGCTGCCGCCGAGCGCGATCGAGGCGACGTCGAAGAGCACGGTGGCGACGAGCGCCCAGACGGCCGTCGTACGGAATCGCCTCGAGGTGAGCGCGCGAATCGCGACGCCCGTGATCACGGCGCCGCCGGACACCACCCAGCACGCCACGAGCCCCCACAGCCGGGCGTCCGCCGTGGTGCGGTTGGAAGCAGCCATCACCCGGCCTGCCTCGATGCGGAAGGGGTACATCGCGTCGAAGACCCCGACCAGGGACGTGCCGTGGACCATCGTCCAGGCAGCGAGCACCAGCAGACAGGCTGCAGCTCCGCCGACCGCGGCCACGAGCGAGCGAGCAAGACGGGGCGTGGCCAGCTCGCCCCGTCGCCACGCCACGAGCAGCGCGACGCAGGCGAACACGCCGACGTCGGCCATGTTCTGCTTCACGAGCAGCGAGGCCACGGCGGCTGCGCCGGCGAGCGCAGCGGCAACGGTGGCCCGGCGGTCGTTCGGTTGGCTGATCACGGCGAGCACCGCAACCATGCCGGCCACCACGAAGGGGGCGGCCAGCAGCTCGCCGTTGACCTGCTGCCCCCCCAGCAGGGGAGTCACGCACAACGCCGCCGCGGTGACGGCGGCCCACGTCGCGGCCCGCTGACCGCCAAGGCGCCGCGCGACGTGCGCCGTGCCGAGCACGATCAGGACAGTCGCCAGGCAGCCGATCAACCGCAGCGGGACCAGCCCACCGAGCTGGGCCGCGACCTGGAAGATGGTGATCAGCAGGGGTGGCCGGTCCACCCAGTAGCTGCCGTAGAGCGACGATCCGCCGGAGTGCCACTGCTGGCCGACCATCAGGAACCCGGCCTCGTCGCGGCTCGGATCGCTCGCCAGGAACGGGATCCTCGCGAGGACCGCGACCCCGGCGGCGACGAGGACGGCGTGCCGTCGAAGGCCGCTCTGGACCTCCGGGAGGCTCGGCCATCTCGTCGGCGACGCGGCGAGACGCTCCCCGGACGCAATGGTGGTCGCCATGATTCGAGAGTGCAGCGACTGACCTGACCAATACCTGACCACCTGTGCCCGGATCCCTTTCAGGGCACGGTGATCGTCGGACGGTGAGGCAGGATGGCGCTGTGACGAAGATCGGGATCTGCGAGGACGACGAGTCGGTGCGACGAGTACTGAGCGACGCGTTCCGGATGAACGGGCACGAGGTCGTCATCGCCCGCAACGGACGCGAGGCGCTGAACAACTTTTCCCCAAGCGCTGGCATCGACGTCCTCGTGATCGACATCGGCCTCCCTGACTCCGACGGTCGCGATGTCTGCCAGGCGTTGCGCGCCGAGGGGCAGCACGCCCCGGTGCTGTTCCTCACGGCGCTGGACGCGGTCCATGACAAGATCGCGGGTTTCAACTCGGGTGGTGACGACTACGTCGCGAAGCCGTTCTCGATCTCCGAGGTGATGGTGCGCATCCAGGCACTGCACAAGCGGGTGCGGCCCGCCCCGCAGGGTGTCTCGGGGCTGCACCTCGACCCTGACCGGCACGCGGTGCGCTACGCCGAAGCCGAGGTGAAGCTGACTCCGACCGAGTTCCGCTTGCTGGCCTCGATCGCCGCGCAGCCCGGGACCATCGTCCGCCGCCGAGCCGCCGTGGCGGCGGCATGGCCCGACGGGGCGATGGTGAGCGAGAACACGCTGGACTCCTTCGTCCGACGCCTCCGGGTCAAGCTGGAGGCCGTTGACTCCCCGGTCGCCCTCGAGACGGTCCGTGGAGTCGGGTTCGTCCTGCGGTGAACGCACCGTGGACGTTCCTGCGCGGCCGGGGTCTGCGCGCCCGGATCATCTGGACGACGGCCCTCGTCTCCGCACTCGCCATGGGCGCGATGATCGGCACGGTCGTCCTCTCCCTCAACGGCGCCACCCAGAGCAACGTCCGGGCGACGCTCGCGGACCGGCTCGCGGCCACTCGCTCGGCCGTCGAGAGTGGGAAGAGCACCCCCACGCAGGCGCTGGAGAGCCCCGTCGACTCGATCGAGGACAGCACCTGGCTCTACGACCAGTCCGGGAACCTGGTCGAGGGACCCAAGGCGGGAAGGCACGTCCGGGCCGTGGCCGACGAGCTCGGCTCGGTGTCGAAGCGGACCCTGAAGACGAGGCACGAACGCGTCTACCTCGCAGGGCCGGTCACGATCGGGGGCGGGTCCAGCGCGGGGCCCGGGGTCGTGGTGGTCTCCGAGAGCCTGGAGCCCTACGAGTCGAACCGCACCGAGGTGCTGATCGGGCTGATCGCCCTGGGTCTGGTCGTGACCGCCGGGGCCACCGCGATCGCGGCGTGGACCATGTCGCGCACCCTCGCACCCGTCGAGGCCATGGCCGGGCTCGCGGAGGACTGGAGCGAGCGAGAGCTCGACGCCCGCTTCGACGACCGCGGGCCCGAGAACGAGATCGCCCACCTGGGCAGGACCCTGAACGTGCTCCTCGACCGGGTCGCGGGTGCGTTGCGCGGTGAGCAGCGGCTCACCTCCGAGCTGGCCCACGAGCTGCGCACGCCTCTGAGCGGGATCCGGGGCGAGGCGGAGCTCGCGATGATGTCCTCGTCCGAGCCCGCGACTCGCGAGCGGCTCGACCGGGTCGTCTCCCTCGTCGACCAGATGAGCACCACCATCACCACCCTGCTGGCGATCGCGCGGGGTGAGGAGGAGCAGGTTTCCACCCGCACCACCGTCACCGAGGTCATCTCCGCCACGCTGGCCAGCACCAGCTCTCGCGAGAAGGTCATCGAGGTCCGGCGTGACGACGGCACGACCCCGGACGACGTCCGGGTCAACGCCACCACCGAGAGCGCGGTCCGGGCGTTGTCACCGTTGGTCGAGAACGCGGTGCAGCACGCCGAGGCGCAGGTCATCGTCACCGTGGGGGGCACACCGCGGACCGTCGACATCACCGTCTCCGACGACGGGCCCGGGCTCCCGCAGGACGGAAACGACCCGGAGCTCCTCTTCGCCCCTGGCGCCCGGGCGGCCGAGAGCACCGGCGCCGGCCTGGGACTGGCGCTGGCGCGACGAGTCGCGCGCACCCTCGGTGGCGAGGTGATGGTGACCTCGGAACGCGCCCCCACCAGCTTCACGCTCACCCTGCCGCGACCCTAGGTCCGGCAGTCAGGTTCTGGGCAGGTGGACGGGCGCAGGCTGGCACCATGACCACCCTGCCCCCAGGTGGCGAACCCGTGCGCGGCGCGACGATCATCGCCTCGCTCGACCTCGACCACCCGTGGACGCGACCGGTCCGGAGCAAGGTGCCCGAGCTGTCGACGCAATTCTGGATCCTCACCCTTCTCTCGACCACCGTCGGGGCCATCACGGCCGAGCTCGTGTCTGCCGACCTGGGTTCGGGTCTCGGGGTCGGGATGTCGGCCACGACCGCGATCACGAGCCTGCTGGTGGTCATCAGCCTGCTGTGGCAGGTCTCCACCGCCCACTACCTACCGGTCAGCTACTGGCTCACGGTGATCTCGCTCAGCGTGCTCGGGACCCTGAGCTCGGACGACCTCGTCGACCGGCTGGGCCTCGGTCCCTGGGGCGCCACCGGGCTGTTCTGCGTTGCTCTGGCCGCGGCCTTCGCGAGCTGGTACGGCACCGAGCGCACCGTGTCGATCCACACGGTGCGTACCCGGCGTCGCGAGCTCTGGCACTGGCTGGTCGTCCTGTGCGCGTTCTCGCTGGGGGCGTCGATCGACGACGTCGTCTCGGAGCGGGTGGGCCTGGGATTCGCGGCCGCCGGGCTCGTCTTCGTGGCGGCCTTGGCTGTCACCGCCTTCGCCTACGTCCGGCTGGGGCTGCCCGGGCTGGTCGCCTTCTGGACGGCGTACGTGCTGGCCGCCCCGACCGGCGCGGCGCTGGGCAACTTCCTGACCGCGAGCCCCGAGGCGGGAGGCCTGGGACTGGAGATCAACGTGACCAGCGGGGTCTTCCTGATGGCTGTCGTCGCGCTGCTCGGCCTCGGCGCCCGGCGATCGCGTCGCCGAGGAGGCAGGCAGTCAGGTGCGGGTCAGGTGGACGGACCTACGGTCGGCCCATGATCGCCATCCTGACCCCGCTGCTCTACACCCTGGGCCCGCTGGCCATCGTGCTGGTGATGGCGGTGGTGTTCGTCGAGACCGGGCTCTTGCTGGGTTTCTTCCTGCCGGGTGACTCGCTGCTCTTCCTCGCCGGCGCCCTGGTCGCATCCCACGTCATCGCGCTGCCGTTCTGGGTGCTCACCCTCGGCGTCTTCGCAGCCGCGGTCGCCGGCGACCAGGTGGGCTACCTGGTCGGACGCCGCTACGGGCCGAGGGTCTTCTCGAGGCCCGAGTCGCGCCTGTTCCGGCACGAGAACGCCGAGCGCGCGCAGGCCTTCTTCGCCAGACGCGGCGCACTCGCCGTGGTCCTGGGGCGGTTCGTCCCGGTCGTGCGCACGTTCGTTCCGGTGGTCGCGGGAGTCGGCAAGATGTCTCACCGCTCCTTCACCGTCCTGAACCTCGTCGGTGCCCTCGCCTGGGCCGTCGGCATCGTCACGGTGGGGTTCTTCTTCGGAGGGATCAGCTTCGTGGCGGCCCACATCGAGCTGATCACGATCTCGATCGCCGCGGTCTCGATCATCCCCGCCAGCGTCGAGGTCCTGCGTCGCCGTCAGGCGCGCACTTCGCCGGTGGGTGCGCCCTCCGCGTCCGACTCGGACGACGACACCGCGCGGGTGGTCGCCTCGGTGTAGACGCGGTCGTGGCGGTCGAGACTGTTCGTCCAGGTCATCTCGGTGCGGACCGTGCGGTTGTGCTCGGCGGTCCTCCAGCGCAGCGTCTCGTCGGTGACCAGACGGCGGAGTGCCGACACGAGATCCGCGTCGGAGTCGGCGAGGTGCCCCTCGACCCCGGTGCGAATGAAGTCCGTGAGTCCGCTGACGGCGTACCCCACCACCGGTAACCCCACGGCTCGGGCCTCCAGCGCCGCCAGCCCGAAGGACTCCCTGATCGACGGAGCGACGTACAGGTCCGACGCCGTCAGGAGGTCCAGCACTGCCGAGGGCGCCACCCGTCCGGTCAGCGTCACCGACGGGCCCAGGCCACGCCGAGCGATCTCACGCTGGACGGCGCCGAGAAGCGGGCCGTCACCGACGATCGTCAGGTGCAGGGGGACGTCCACCCGGTCCTGCAGGTCCCGGAACATCCGCACCATAGGGACCGGGCGCTTTCGTCGGGCCAGGCGCATGGTGCTGACCAGGTGGACTGAGCCGTCGGGTCGTGCGCGCGGCGTGCGGCTGCGCGGCAGGACGTCGACGGCGTTCGGAAGGACGATCACCGGCGTTCGGCGGGGCAGCTGCGTCGCGAGCTGGGTGGCGGCCACGCGACTGACGGCCGTCCATGACACCGGGGCGCCGCGCAGTCCGGCGGCCGCGGCGGCCATGCCGGGCACGGGGCCCATCCCGTCCCACATCGAGTGCACGGTCACCACGGTCGGTAAGCCGCTGCGCGCCGCGACGGCCGCCAGCGGCGCGGTGAACGGTGCCACCACGGACACGTGTGCCTGGACGATGTCGAAGTCCCCGAAGTCGAGAGTGGCTGCCTGGAGGAAGGACCTCGCGCGGATGACGTGGACAGGGCCGGTGCGCTCCTCGTTTCCGGGCGGCGTCGAGGTCAGCACCGTGACGTCGTCGCCGCGGGCCGCCTGCCGCTGTGCCAGCGCGTCGACGTGGGTCTCGATGCCTCCGAGGACCGGCAGGTAGTGGTCGGTGATGTGCAGGATCCTCATGTGACCGGTCCCAGGGGCCGGCGGGGGGAGCGCTGGAACCACGCCCACGCCCCCAGCAGGAGGCCGCCGAGGGGGACCTCCATCGCGATCAGGAAGAACCGGTAGACGAGCACGCCGGCGACCACCTTCACGGGGTCCTGGCCGTTGGCGACGAGCCAGGCGATCGTGCCGATCTCGGCGAACCCGACGCCACCGGGAGTCAGCGGGACGAGGCTGCTGAGACGCTCGATCGCAGCCGCCATCAGCACGATCGTCAACGGAACCTGCAGGTCGACGGCGCGCAGGCTGAAGACCAGCAGGACCACCTGGGCTGCCACGTAGGCGATGCTCGCGGGCAACAGCCGACCCCAGCGGTCGAGCAACAGCCCGCGGGTGCGCAGGACCGTCTGGTGGACGGGGACGAGCATCTCGCCCAGCGAGGGCAGCCGGGCACCGAGCCGCGACGAGGCGGGGTGCGGGGACGGGGGAGCTGACCGGCGGACGAGACTCTGGCCCACGCCCGCGATCACCAGTGCGGCGGCGCAGGCCGAAGCCACGACCCACAGCGCGACCGGGACGTGGGTGGCCACCACGGTGAGTCCGACGACGGCCACCAACGGCAGCACGAGCTTCGTGGCGACGTCCAGGGCGTTGGTCAGGACGCAGAACGTGGCGAACGCCAGGTTGGAGTGCCCCCAGGTGCGCACCATGCGCCAGTTCAACCCGGTCGCGAGGGCGCCCCCGAAAGGGACCACGTTGGCGACGGCACTGCCGCTCAGGTTGAGCAACAGGCTCCGGCGTACGCCGAGTCCCGGCAGCGCCGCGGACAGCACGGTGGCGTACAGACCCAGGCCACCGAGCCAGATCGTCGCGAGCGTGAGCACCTGGCTGGCGTGCAGGGCCGCCAGCGCCGTGAGCACGTCGCTCCACGTGGTCCCGGCCACGCCGTGGGTCGCCGTCCAGAGACCGCCGCAGATCAGCACCCCGACCAGGGTCGACTTCCAGGCCCAGCCTGCCCACGAACGCGACCGACCGACCCGTCGTGCCGAGCGCTCGGGACGGGGTCCTGCCCCCGTCTCCGTGATGGTCATGGCGTCTTCGCCGGGCGGGGAAACTCAGTGCCGCCCGTAGTCGTCCTGGAGGCGGACGATGTCGTCCTCGCCGGTGTAGGAACCGACCTGGACCTCGAGGACGATGAGCTCGTCCACCTCCTGGTTGGCGATGCGGTGGACGGCCCCGCACGGGACGAAGAAGTGCTCTCCTGGGGCGAGCCGTTCCTGGTCCTCACCCAGGACGCAGGTGGCGACACCAGAGACGACCAGCCAGTGCTCGGCCCGGTGGCTGTGGGTCTGGAGGGAGAGTCTCGAGCGCGGCGCGACCGTGATCCGCTTGACCTTGTAGCCGTTGCCCACGTCCAGCACCTCCCACGATCCCCAGGGACGGGTGGCCTGGTAAATCACTGCGGTCTGGATCTCCGTGGCGGCGGCGCTCATGATCTCTCCTCGAGTCGGTGGATCGAGGGTCGCGCACCCAGCCTGCCGAGAACCTGACTGCCAGGCCGTCCTGGCCGGGGTTGGGCTCAGGCGTCGCGGCGGCGCAGGACCACCGAGGCGGTGACCAGTCCGACGACGACCCAGAGGACCATCACGCCGAGTCCGGTCCACGGCGACAGCGCGTTGGGCATGGCCAGGCTGGTCGAGAAGCTCGCACCGGCGCCGGTCGGGAGGTAGGCCGCGACGTGGGTGCCCCAGCTGGGCAGGACCAGCTCGAACAGCACGGGCAGGATCAGGATCAGGGCGACGACGGCCACGAGGGCACCGGGTGTGCTCCGGATGATCCACGCCAGGGCGCTGCCCAACAGGCCCACGAGGGTCAGGTAGACACCGGTGCCGACCACCACGCGCAGCGTGCTCCCGTCTGCCAAGGAGTACGTCGGCCGGTAGCCCGAGAGGAAGGCCTGGGCCACCAGGAACGCGACGACCGACGCGGCGACCATGGCGAGGCCCACGACTGCGGTGAACACCACGACCTTGGCGATCAGCACGGGCTGGCGTCGCGGCACCGCCGCGAGAGTCGCCCGGATCATGCCGGTGCTGTACTCCCCACTGACCACCAGCACGCCGAGCGCCGCGATCAGCAGCTGGCCGAGGTAGTAGCCCTGGAGCGGCCCCGAGGCGACCACGTCCTCGGGGTCGAGGCCGGCCGGGTTGCGGGTGTTGTGGGCGATGATCGCCCCGAAGAACACCATGCCCAGCATCGCGGCGCCGAGGACGATCACCGTCGAGCGCAGGGTGCGGAACTTCAGCCACTCCGAGCCGATGACGTGCCATTGGGTGACGGGCCGGTCCACCCGTCCTGCGGTGGGTGGCTCGATGGTGGCAGTCATGCCGCTTCCTCGAAGTCGAGGGCGTCGCGGGTCAGCGCCAGGTAGGCGTCCTCCAGCGACCCGGACACGGGGGAGAGCTCCCACAACGTGATGCCGGCCTGTCCGGCGAGCGTGCCGACCTCCTGGCTGGTCGCCCCGTGGACGGTGAAGCCCTCCGCATCGCCGGGGGTGACCGTGGCGCCGGCGTTGCGCAGGTGGTCGGCGAGCCGTGCCTGGTCCGGCGTGCGCACGCGGACCGACTCGACCGACGCCTCACGGATGAACTCGGCCATCGCCTGGTCGCGCAGCAACCGGCCCTGGCCCACGACGATCACGTGGTCGGCGGTCACGGCCATCTCGCTCATCAGGTGCGAGGACAGGAACACGGTGCGGCCCTCGGCGGCGAGCCGGGTCAGCAGTGAACGGATCCAGCGGATCCCGTCGAGGTCGAGGCCGTTGACCGGCTCGTCGAGGATCAGGGTGTGCGGGTCGCCGAGGAGGGCCGCGGCCACCCCCAGACGCTGTCCCATGCCCAGGGAGAACCCGGAGACACGCTGGTCGGCGACGCCCTCGAGGCCGACCATGTCGATGACCTGCTCGACGCGCGCTCGACCGATCCCGCACGTAGCGGCCAGCACGCGGAGGTGGTTGCGGGCGGTGCGGCCCGTGTGGACGGCACGAGCCTCCAGCAAGGCGCCCACCTCGTGGAGAGGGGCGGCGTGCTCGGCGTACGGCTTGCCGTTGACCAGGACCGATCCCGACGTGGGGCGGTCCAGTCCCAGCATCATCCGCATGGTCGTGGACTTGCCGGCGCCGTTGGGTCCCAGGAACCCGGTGACGATCCCGGGCCGGACGGTGAAGGAGAGAGCGTCGACGGCCAGCTTCTCGTCGTACTTCTTCGTCAGCTCGCGAGCCTCGATCACGGTGGACCTTTCAGTGTCTTCGTCAGGCAGTGAGATGCACGAGCAGGTGTAGCCGTCCTGTGCCCAGAAATCCGGAACTCAACGGTCCGGATCAGTCCAGCGCCGGGTCGGGCTCGTTGACCGGCACACCGTCGTGCTCGTGGACGGCGTGCGCGCCCTCGACATCGGCGTGGGTGACCTCCAGGTACAGCACGAGGCCCGCGAAGAGCGCCAGGCCGAGCGCGGTGACGGTGCCGTCGCCCCAGCCCAGCCCGCCCGCAGTCGGCTTCTTGCCCAACCAGTCGGCCACGGAGGCACCCAGCGGGCGGGTCAGCACGTAGGACGCCCAGAACGCGATGGTGGCGTTCAGGCCCATCCGCCACAGGCCGAACGGGATCAGGATGAGCACGCCGAAGAGCACGATCGACCAGTCGAAGCCGAGGCCCATGTTGATCGCGGTGGTGTCGCCTACCGCCGTACCCAGCCCGAAGGTGAGCAGCACCGTTCCCCAGTAGAAGCGCTCGCGGCGGGCGGTGGTGATCGAGTGCACCGACAGGGTGCCTTCGCTGCGGTGCCACCAGGTCAGCAGGCCGCACAGCAGCACGAGGTAGATCACCGAGTCGACGTAGTACGGCGTCCCGAGGGCGACGTGCGGCCCGTCGGCGATCATCGTGCCGAACAGGGCCACCATCAGGACCGTCACCCAGTAGCGGACGGGGCGATAGCTGTCAGCGCGCAGCTGCACCCACAGGGCCACGAAGAACCCGCCGATCCCGACCGCGGCGGCGAGCGGGATGCTCACCGTGCCCAGGAAGTCGGCGCCCGACTCGCCGATGCCGGTCGTGAGGAGCTTGACGATCCAGAAGAGGAGGAACACCTCGGGGACCTTGGAGACAGGGAAGACTCGCGGCTGCATGAGTCAGGAACCTAGGGACGCTCACCTGACCAGTACCTGACTGACGGGATCCGCAGGTTGCCACGGCTCCGCACCGGTGCGGAGCAGGTGTCGACTGAAGGCGTCCCGACGTCTCCCGACGTAGGGGCAGTACGCCGAACGAGGGAGGTGACCACCGCCGGGGGCTGCCATGGTGAGTTCCACTCTCTCCCAAGGAGCAGCCGTGGTCGGTTTCTCTGCCCCCGGACGGCCGAAGGCTCGCAAGCCCGCGGCCGCGCTCGTCCTTCTGCTCCTGTCCGCGCTGACCGTCGTCGTGCTCTCTCCTCAGGGGGCAGCTGCCGCAGTGCCCGGCTACTACGTGGACAAGACCGTGGCGGGTTGCTCCGACGCAGGGCCGGGCACCTCGACGACGCCGTACTGCACGATCGCGACTGCCGTTGCCCGGCTGCAGCCGGGTGACGCCGTGTACGTCGGCGACGGGAGCTACGCCGAGATGGTGAAGCCGGCGGTCTCCGGTACCCCGTCGAGTCCCGTCACGATCACGCGCTGGCCAGGACGCTCACCGACGATCACCGGCGCTGGAGGATACGGCGTCAGCATCGTGAGCCGCTCGTACATCGTGGTCTCGAACCTGGTCGTCGCAGACACGGTCAGGGACGGGATCTCGGTCGTCGAGAGCAACAACATCTCGGTGCGCGACAACGTCGTCAGCGGTGCGGGCCGACCACTCCAGGGGGCCACGGCCAACGGCATCACGCTGAGCTCGACCAGCGTCTCGACCGTCCGCGGGAACTCGACCGACCACAACAACGGGCACGGCATCGCGGTCACCGGCTCGAGCACGGCCGACACCGTCGCGGACAACAGGGCCGGCTTCAACGCGGAGGGTTGGCGCCGCAACGCCAACGGCATCATGGTGACCGCCGCGGGCAACGACGTGCTGCGCAACGTCACCCACGACAACGAGGACTCCGGGATCCAGTTCTACACGGGCGGCAACAACAACCTGGCCGCTTCGAACGTGACCTACAACAACGGCGACCACGGGATCGACGACCTCAACGTCACCGGCGGCCGGCTGATCGGCAACACCGTCTTCCGCAACTGCACGACCGGCATCAACGTGGAGGGCACCTCCGGGAACTACACGGTGGTGAACAACATCGCGGTCGACAACGCCGTCTACCCGGCGTACGACGGGATCTCGTGCGCGCGCCGTGCCGGCAACATCGGCATCTGGGACTCGGCACCTCCCACGACGATCGTCGACCACAACCTGGTCTCGTTGAGCACGGCCGGGAAGATGTACGTCTTCAAGAACTCCTACACCACGCTCGCCGCGATGCAGGCAGCGACCGGGCAGGAGGCCTCCGGCGTCCAGGCACCCCCGAGATTCGCCGATCCCGGAGCCTGGAACCTCAGGATCACGAGCGGATCAGCGGCCATCGACCGCGCAGACTCCGGCGTCTCCGGTGCCCAGGCGTCCGACATCCTCGGCAACTCGCGAGCGGACGATCCGGCCACCCCGAACACCTTCGCCTCCGGACCACGGCTCTACGACGATCTCGGCGCCTACGAGTTCCAGCCTGAGCCCCCGCCGTCGGAGCCGGTGGCGCGGCTGGTGTGTCCCCGGGGTCCGGGACCGCCCCGGTGCAGGTCACGGCGGACGCCTCGGCCAGCACTGATCCGCAGGGCCAGGCGTTGACCTACGCCTTCGACTTCGGTGACGGGACCGGCCGGCCGGCCGGACCGGGGGCGACCGCCTCGCACACGTTCACCGCTGCGGGCACCTATGCGGTGACCGTCACGGTCACCGACACGAGCGGCCTGTCCTCGACCAGGACCCAGACCGTGACGGTCGATCCCCCCGCACCCTCACCACCGGTGGCGCGGCTCAGTGTGTCCCCGGGGTCCGGGACCGCCCCGGTGCAGGTCACGGCGGACGCCTCGGCCAGCACTGATCCGCAGGGCCAGGCGTTGACCTACGCCTTCGACTTCGGTGACGGGACCGGCCGGCCGGCCGGACCGGGGGCGACCGCCTCGCACACGTTCACCGCTGCGGGCAGCTACGCGGTGACCGTCACGGTCTCCGACACGAGCGGCCTGTCCTCGACCAGCACGCAGACCGTGACGGTCTCGACGCCCCCTGCGTCGAACCCGACGTTCGTGGGCACGGTCGCCAACAACTACTCGACGTCGACGAAGTCCTCCGGCTACATCACGGTGTGGCGTGCCGCCGGAGTCCGCGCGGGCGACCTCGTCGTGCTCACCCTGCAGCTCAGTGGCACCAGCGCGACCGGGGCCGTGGCCGCCACGGACCCCGCAGGCACCACGTACACCCAGTCGGCGAGTGTCTCCGACGGCGCCGGCAGCCGCCTGGTCGTGCTGACCGGGGTGGCAGCGGGACCGCTGGCCGTGAACGACCGGATCACCGCCACGTTCCCCTCGGCGTCGTCCTACCGGCTCGCGGGCGACGAGTTCACCGGTGCCGCTCGAGTCGACGGTGCAGCAGCCGCGACCGGTAGTGCTGCCACGTTCTCGTCCGGGCCCGCACCGTCCACGACGGACAACGAGATCGCCTTCGGCGCCGTGTCGATCCCCGCCGGCTCGGCGAACCCGGGCTGGTCCGGCGGGTGGCGGGACCTGGGAGCCCAGACCATCGGAAACCGCTACCTCGGGAGGGCCTACCAGCTGCCGGTCTCCGGACCTCAGACGGCGAGCGGCACGGCCAGCGGCCCGTGGCTCGCGGTGGTGGTGACGTTGCGAGGTTGACGTGAGGCGGCGTGGTGGAACGCCGCTCACTCGTCCGACGTAGTCCGACTCGTCCGCATGCCGGAGGTGGAGCGCGAGCCCATCGGCGAAGTTGGAGGCATGGTGGCAACCCGTGCAACTCCGCGAGTCAGAGGTCTTGGTCATGCCGGCCTGCGGATCGACGTACCCGACACCGGCCTGCGCGTGCTGGCCGATCCCTGGTTCGCGCGGGGCGGCGCCTTCCTCGGCTCGTGGTTCCCCTTTCCCGACAACGCGCACCTGCGCGCCAGCGAGGTCCTCGACGCCGACGTGGTCGTCGTCTCCCACGAGCACCTGGACCACCTGGACCTGCGCCTCATCGCCGGGCTGCCGGAGCACGTGACGGTGGTGGTGCCCGACTATCCGTCGTCCATCCTCCAGCGACGGATCCGATCCTTGGGCCACGAGAACCTGGTGGTCCTGCGGGCCTGGGAACGGCTGCCACTCGGTGGGTCCGGGGACTGGTTGTGCGTGATCCCCGAGCAGTGCCCGATGAGCCACGACGCCGCCGTGCTGTTTCGGGTCGGCGGCCGGAGCGTGCTGCACACCAACGACGCACGCATCTCGCTCGCCCAGGCGCGCCGGGCGGTTACGGAGGTCGGTGCGCCGATCGACCTGATGGGCCTGCAGATGTCCGGGGCCAGCTGGCACCCGGTCGCCTACGAGTACGACGAGCACGACCGCGCCAGGATCAGCGAGGCGAAGCGACTCGGCAAGTATGCCGCCGTGCGTCGGCTCGTGCGCGGGGTGGCACCGCGGATGGTGATGCCGTACGCCGGTCCGCCCTGCTTCCTCGACCCCGAGCTGTTCGAGCACAACGGCGGACTGCACGGGCCGGGGATCTTCCCCGACCAGGCCGAGGCCCTCGACTGGCTGCTCGAGCGGCTGCCCGCCCAACGAGGCACCTACCTCCTGCCGGGTGACTCGCTGGATCTCGAGAACCTAGAGGTGGACCGGGACCCCGAGTGGGCTGACTTCTCCCTGACCGGTCCGGCCGAGGACCGGCGCGCCTACCTCCAGGCGTACGCCGCCCGCCGCAGGCCCGAGATCGAGGAGGTGTGGGCCACCCATCCGGTGCCGGACGAGGGTCCCGGCCTCGGCGAGGCGTTCCGTGAGCACTTCGAGGCCCTCGGCACGCTGTCGGCGTACTTCCTGGCCAGGATCGGGATGCTCCTGCGCTTCGAGGTGACCGGGCCCGGCGGGGGGACGTGGGACGCCTTCATCGGACCGGACACGGTGCGGGTGGAGCTGGACGGGGGCGCAGGGCCGGCCGACTACCGGCTGCGCCTCGAATCGCGCTGGCTGGCGAGCGTGGTCAGCGGCCACACCCGGTGGGAGGAGCTGCTGCTCTCGCTACGTTTCTCCGCCCGCCGGGAGCCGGACCAGTACAACGACTACCTGGTGGGCCTCCTCAAGCACGCCGACCTGGCGGCGCTGCGTGCCGTCGAGCAGTTCGAGGCAGCGCGCGACCCCGATGACGTGACGGTGGTGCAGGTGGGCGACGAGAGCCGCCTGGTGAGTCGCTACTGCCCGCACGCGGGGGAGGATCTCTCCGAGGCGGGCGTGGTGCTGGCGGGGGAGTCCGGACCGGTCCTGCGGTGCCTTGGCCACAACTTCGAGTTCGACCTCGCCACCGGTCAGTGCCTGAACGCGCGGTGCGATCCCTTGTCCGTCCGCGGCACCGGCGCCTCGACCGACTCCTCGGAGAGGTCCACGAGCCCGATCACGAACAGCGCCGTCAGGCACAGGTAGCGCAGGGTCCTCACCACGGTGGGGTGGTCGACGTACTCACGGTCGGCCTGCACGCGCAAGGGCACCAGCACCTCCAGGTACCACTGCTCGACGTCCCACCCCGGTGGAGGCACGGCCGAGCGTTCCCGGTAGCGCAGCTGCGCCGGACCGGTCAGGCCCGGCCGCGCCAGCAGCACGGGTCGGCACTCCGGGGCGTAGCGGGCGGCCAGCTGGACGCTCTCCGGGCGCGGCCCCACCAGGGTCATCGTGCCCCGCACCACGCACCACAACTGGGGGAGCTCGTCGATGCTCAACCGCCGCAGGACCCTGCCGAGGCGGGTGATCCGATCGTCGTCGGCGGCCGTGACACCGGGTCCGGCCAAGCCGACGCGCATCGTGCGCAGCTTGTGGAGGCCGAAGGGCCTGCCGCCCTCCCCGACACGTTCTGCGCGGTGGAGCAGGGGGCGCCCGCGAGCTCACCAGGATGGCCGTCGCCGCCAGGGCCAGGACGGGGATTGCGAGCAGGAGCGCGACACCGCCGACGAGCACGTCGATGATGCGCCGGGCAGCGGAGACGTGACGGGACGCGGTCATGGGTCGAGGACGGCATCCCATCCCTCACCCCGTCCCAGCGGCGACGAACACGTCGCTGAAGACCTGGGCGACCTCGTCGCACTCGTGCCCCAGGTCGGGGACGGAGGTCGGCATCGACGAGGGCGTCATGTGCGTGAACAGCATGAAGCCGCGGCGGTGCTCGGCCACGAGCACCGGCCACAGGGAGCTCTGCTGCGGGCGCTCCCCGAACAGGGAGACGGTCTGGCTCTCGTAGCGCTGGCGCCAGGCCCAGATGTCCGTCGCCGCCGCGCCATGGCGCCCAGGGGTGTCGACGAAGACCTTCACGTCGGAGGCGGCGTCCCCCGGAGTATCCGTTCGCCTCGGCCAGCGCCTTCCGTGACTGGAGGGTGACCAGGGCCGGCCACGGACCGCTCGACACGTAGGTCCACGCGACGTTCTGTGCGGCCTGCAGGTCCTCCCCGGGGTAGACGTCGGGTTCACCGAGACCCGTGCTCAGGTCCAGCCGGTCGATCAGCCCGGCCCGGAGGTAGGACGTGACCGCGGTGATCGTCGCCGCGGGTGCTGTGGCGCGGGCCCGTCGCGCGCAGTCGTCCACACCGTAGCTGCGGGGCAGGCAGCCCAGCTCGAGGACGACCGCATCCACGAGGACGGCTGCTCGCGGTGCCGCCGTGGCGAGCGCCCGGTGCACGTCACGGAGGAAGCTCAGCGCCTGGGCCGGAGACTCCAGTCCGTCGTGGTAGCCGATCTCGTCGGCGACCTTGATGCCGGCCGTGCCCGGCTGGCGGGCCAGCAGGGCAAGCCGGGCGATCGCCTGGGAGAAGACTGCCGGGCCATCGAGCCAGCGCGCGACCAGGTCGCTCTCCCACCAGATGCGCACTCCTCGTTCGTGCAGGAGGTTTCCCAGTCGCAGGTAGGGATCGTCCGTACGACGAAGGTGCAGTCCCCGTGAGGCAGGGATGGTGGGCACTGGCTCGATGGCCCGGGGAACCGACCCGGAAGGCTCGGGGGAAACCAACCGGGTCGGCGTCGGGGGTGCGGTGGAGGGGCTGAGCCGGTCCTCGCGGCAGGCCGTGACGCCCAGGAGTGCCAGGACGACCAGAAGCAGGGTCCAGGCGGGCGCTCCATGTTCGTGGTTCACGGAGAGACCTGCGCCTTCGATCCGTGGACGGCGCGCCCGGTCCTCGTCCCGTCGGGGTGTCGGGCCGCGCGGTTCATCCGCACCAGCACGAGGATCAGCATCCCGTCACTGACGAGGTAGGCGACGGCGGAGGCCACCGCGGCACCCACCGCGGCGTACGGCGGGATCAGCAGCAGGTCGAGCACGACGGTGATGGCCAGCCCGAGGGCCAGCACGGTGGAGTTCAGTCCGGGCCGTCCACGACCGTAGAGGTAGCCGCTGGCGGCGCCGGCGCCACCCGACAGCACCATGCCCGCGATGAGCACGTGAGCGGGAAGCACCGCGGAGTCGAACCCGTTGCCGTACAGCAGTCGGGTGACCGGACCGGCGAGCACGAAGACGGGGACTGCGGCGAGAGCGACCACCGCGAGCGCCGGTCGGGCCATCGCCACGGCACGTCGCGTCGCCGTGACGTCGTCGAGCTTGGCCAGACGCGGATAGGTGATCCAGGTCAGGGCCAGGGAGGGCAGACGCAGGAGCTCGGCGTACTTCGAGGCGACGGCATAGCTGCCGAGGACCGCCGGCCCCGACAGGGCGGCCAGGATGGCGAAGTCCAGCCGCGTGTTGAGCAGGGTGAGCAGGCCACCGACCTGGCCGCGGATGCCGTACGACGCGATGGTCCGCCCCAGTCGAGGGTCCGGACGGTTCCAGAAACCGAGTGGCGCCGGAGCCAGACCGTAGCGACGCCAGTGCAGCGCGCGGGCGACACGTCGCCAGGCCCACAGGCCGACGACGAGGTCGGCGCCGATCAGCGCGTAGATGACCCCGACGCTGCCGGGGCCGGTGACCGGCAGCGTGACCGCGTACAGGGGCAGGAAGGCAACCTCCTCGGCAGCGATGGCCAGGTCCGCTCCACGCCGGTCCTCCAGACCTTGCAGAGCCGTCTTGCCCAGGGTGATGACGAGCTGGCTGGAGACCGTCAGCCCGGCGGCGGCGACCACCAGGGTCGTGTCGAGCCGGAAGAAGGCCCGCTGCAGGACCGGCACCAGGACCATCCAGGCCAGTGTTCCCACCAGGGCCCCGGCCGCGGCGAGCGCGGCGATGGTCGGCCACAGCCGCGGGCGGTCCTCGCGTGCCGGCGAGAGGAAGTACGCCATGGCGCCGGGAAGTCCCAGCACGGCCAGGACCCCGAAGAGTCCAGGGAGCATCCGCAACAGGGCGTAGGACCCGACTGCGCTGGCCCCGCCTGCGCGGGCCACCATGACGGTGGCCAGCGTCAGCCCGACGATGGCCACCACCCGCGCCGACACGTTGCCGGCCACCTGTCGCCACAGCGGCACCGGGCGCGTCCTGAACAGCATCACGACCGGGCCTCGACGTCGGAGGGTTCCTGGGCGCGGACCAGCGCCAGGGCAGCCACGAGACCCAGCCAGGTCCACACGTGCCGGAAGTGCAGCACCTCGTAGAACGCGGCAGCGAACGCGAGCACGGGCGCGGCGATCACCAGGGCCCAGGCCCGCGGGACCGCGTCGTGCCAGGCCCCGCGAAGTCGGCGTGCGGAGCAACCGGCGCAGGTGGGTGACCGTGGCCAGGACCAGGACGAGCAGCCCGATCACCCCGATGGGGCCGCGTTCGAGAAGCGTGGCCAGGTAGTCGTTGTGCGCTTCCTTGACGTACGGCGCCTGGAACGCGAGCAGGGTGGCCTTGGTCCGGGCCGGACCGACACCGGTCCCGTCTCCCGCGAACCACAGACGCGCTCCTTCGCGGAACAGCTCCTCACGCTCTCCGGCCGAGCCGTCGCTGCGGCCGACCGAGTCGCGCAGCAGTGGGGCCGAGTCGGCCGCGGCGACGCGCACGCTCGTCAGGTCGACCCGCGGAGCGACGTAGACCGAACCGATGACGATCGCGGCACCGCACAGGCTCAGCGCCACCAGGCCGGCGGTCGCACCCCGGTTGCGCAGGGTCCTCAGGATCACCCACCCACTGAGGGCGAGCACGAGGCTGAGCATCCCGCCATTGCTCCCGGTCATCACCAGGGCGGTCAGCACGATCGCGTAGGAGGCCCACCGCAGGCGCTTGCGCACGGGCCGCCGGCACGCCCACATGACGATCAGGCTCAGGACGAGGTAGTTGCCGGCCAGGTTCGGGTCGCCGAACGTGTACGACGCACGAGAGGCGTCCGCGGCCGTCACGCCGGACAGCGGCGCGAAGCCGACCACGTAGGCGCAACCCCTACCGTTGCCAGGAGGGGCGCGGTGCGACACCAGGTGCGCGTGACCACCTCCACGAGCCGGGGGTCGTCGCGTCCGAGGGCCACGACGAAGCACCACAGCAGCAGGATCACGTCCTGCGCGATCACCAGCACGACGTGCACCGGCGCACCGCTGGACAGCGCGCCGACCAGGCCGCCGATCACCATCAGGGCCACCCCCGCCGAGTAGGGCAGGCGGAGAGCCGTGCGGGTGCCGCTGAGGGTCACGGCCGCGATCAGGATGGAGCCCACCATGAAGACGTCGGCGAGCGAGGTGTTGCCCGGACCGGCCGGCACCAGGATCGGCGTCAGCGCGACGGTCGCGCCGACCATCAGGGTCAGCGGTGTGTGGGACGGCTGTCGGTCGGCATGGGTCCGGAACCGGGCCTGGGTTGCTGCGCCCGGGCTCGGTGCGGCCCCGGCCCTGGTCGGGCTCACCTGCCCCACCGCCTCGGCCGTGTCGGATGCATCGGCAACGTGGCGAGCACACGGAGGTGGTCGTGCCCGAAGGCCTCCTGGTTGGCGCCGGCCGCGATCTCGGCGAGGCCGGTCAGCGCGACGGCGTACCAGAGGTGGACGGGCAGGCCGAGCTGCCGCAGGCTGCGCGCGAGGCGTCCCCGCACCAGGTCCGGGTACCAACCGCGCCCGAGGAGGGAGTACGCCAGTGCGTCTCCGTTGTCACCCCGACGCAACCCGGGATGCCCCGGCACCGGCCGACCCGGTCGCGTGTGCCGGTCGATGTAGAGGCTGTAGCTGAGGAGGAACCGGGCGACGTCCCGAAGAGGCCACCCCTCGATCGCGGCGGACTCCCAGTCGACGACTCCACTCACCGAGCCCTCGTCCACGAGCACGTTGCCGAACCAGAAGTCGCCGTGCACCGTGGCGCGAGGACTGAGCTGGCCCGCCATCTCCGCGTCCGCGGCCCGCAGGCGATCCAGGGCTGGCCCGAGGAGGTCGCTGCCGTCCCAGCGCCGGGCCAGCTCCTCGGCGACCTCCTCCGCCCAGGTGAGCGGTTGCGGCGCCGTGACGGTGGCGTCCCACAACGATGCGAGCCATTCGAGTGCCCGGTCGAGGTCAGTCGTGACGCGGGTCCGTCCCGAGGTGTGCCGCCACTGGTGGTAGCCGCGGCTCATCGGACGGCCGGACAGCTGGGTGGAGACGAGGGTCTCGGGGGAGCCTGGGACGGTCGCCCGATCCTCGCCGGCCGCCACCACCAGGGAGATGGACGAGGCGGCCACGTACCGCGGGATGGTGTCGCGCAGCGACCCCAACGGCATCCGGCGCAGCTCGACGAGCGTCTGCGCCTCACGGCGTACGGCGGACCGGGCGCTCGGTGTGGTCGGGATCTTGCAGACCAGCCCGGGGCCGGACTCAAGGCTTGGCGACGTGAGCAGGTAGGTCATCTTGGCGTCGGGATCACGGCTGGCTGCGAGCAGCACCCCACGCGTCGTGCCGCCGGGACCGACGGGCCGCCGCGTGCTCATCGTCGCTCCCCGAGGACCACGCGTCCGGGTACGACGAGCCCGGTCCATCGCCAGGGGGCGCGCACGGCTGCACCGAGGACGATCGTCGCCGGTGCCGTCACCCATCCGGGCGCCGGCGGGATCGCCGCCACGCTGCTCCAGAACCGGGACACCGATGGCTCGTCGTCGTCGAAGAGGACCAGCGGGTGGGTGGCAGACGGAAGGGCCACCAGCTCCCGGTGGACGCGGACACCGTGGCGGTCGCACAGGCGCCGCACCGCGGCGCGTGCGAAGGGCCGGTTCGCGACCACGGCGACGGGAGTGCCCGCAGGCAGGGTCGCGAGCACCCGAGGTGCGTCCTTGACCAGCATCGCGACGGTGTCCTCGGGGCAGAAGACGCGCCACGGTGGGTGGGGAGCCGCGGCCGGCCGGACCTGCGCGAGCGCCGGACGAGCCTGGGGTGAGGTGGACAGCTTCGCCATCGCGGTGAACAGGGTCACGTCCTCACCCGGCCATCCGGGTCAGGCCCGACCGGAGCGCGCGGGTGTACTCCTCGTCGAGTGCCTGGCCGAGGCGTTCCTCGTCGAAGGCGTCCGAGGCGCGCGCACGGCCTCGGACGGTCATCGCCAGCGCTCGCCCGGGATCCTCCAGCACGCCGGCGATCGCCGAGGCGAGCTCGCGGGGTCGACCCGGTGGGACCAGGACGCCGGTCTCACCGGGCACCACGAGGTCAGGCACGGAGTTGACCGCGGTCACCACCACCGGTACACCGCACCGCATCGCCTCCACCACGGCACAGGGCAGGCCTTCGTAGCGGCTCGACATCGCGAACACGTCGAAGGCGGGCAACAGGTCGGCCACGTCACGCCGCTCGCCGGCGAGCAGCACGTGGTCCTGCAGTCCGAGGTCGCGCAGCTGCTTCGTCACCGCGTCGAGCAGGGGGCCCGACCCGATCCAGACGCCGCGGGCATCGGGATGCGTGGTGCGCAGGGCGGCCATCGCCTTGACGAAGTGCTCCGGTGCCTTCTGGTAGTCCAGCCGGCCCACCGTGCCGACCACCGGGACCTCTGCAGGGAGGTCGAGCGCACGTCGTGCCGTCCGCCTGGTCTCGTCGCTGGCTGGCACCACCCGCGACTCGACGACGGGCGCGATGGTGCGCAGCGTGGCGCCGTCGGCCAGGCCGCGTCGCAGGGCTTCGGTCGCCACGCCACTGCCGATGCACATCACGATGTCGGTCATCCGGGCGAGGCGACGCTCGATCGCCACGTAGGCGGACTGGCGAGCGTGGCTCTGGAACTCGTGGAAGGGGAAGCCGTGGTACGAGTGCGCGATCACGGGTACGCCGCAGCGGTAGGCGGCGATGCGACCGATCGCCCCTGCCTTCGCGCTGTGCGTGTGCACGACGTCGAAGCGCCGGACGCGGAACAGCTCGCTCAGTCGACCGAGCGCCTCGAGATCGTGGCGAGGGGAGATCGGCGCCACCAACGAGGGTTCGACGATCACGTCCATCCCTGCGTCTTTCGCCACCTGCGCCAGGACGCCGCCCTCACCGGTGATGAAGGTGACGTGGTAGCGCGCGGGATCGAGCGCACGTGCGCCGCGCAGGGCGACGCCGCCGGCACCTGCGATCATGCGGGTGACCACCGTGGCGACCTCGACGCGCTGGCTCATCTCGTCCTCCTGCGGTTCTGTGACGGGATCCGGACCGGCGTGGCCACTGACCGTGCACCCAGGAGCTCACGCTCCAGCAGCTGGGAGAGCCGTCCGTCCGGCATGGACAGCGGACCCGTCCCGGGCCGTCCCAGGGTGAGCTCGTAGCACGGCAGCGACTCGGTGAGCCGCGCAGCGGTCTCCTCGACGGGCGGGTGGACCGGACCGAGACCGGCCAGCGCCAGCTGCGAGACGAGTGGCCAGAATCGCTGCAGCTCACCGGCGGCGTACGTGCCGGCAACGAGAGCGCGAGCAGCCCGTTCACTGCGCACTGGGCGGACCCGGGTGCATGCCTGGTCATTGCGACGCACCACCAGGACGAGGTCGGGCCGCAGGCTCGCCACCCGACCCACCCACGGATGCTCCCGACGACCGTGGGCGGCTCGACGCCCGGTGGCGCCTGCCGGCCCTGTCCCGGACGGGAGGCGAAGGGGTTCCACCACGCCGTGCACGAGGTGCCCGTCGCTGGCGCCGAGGTTGTCGCAGGCCGCACGAGCACCACGGCCCAGGGCGTCGGCCACCAGGGAGGACTTGCCCACCCCGCCCGGCCCGGCGAGCAGGACGACCACCCCGTCGACCTCGAGGACGCTCACGTGGAGCGGGGTGAGTCCGCCGACGGCCAGTGCCGTCCACAGGGCAGGGTGGTGCAGCAGCACCTGGGCGCGCAGAGCGCGGAAGCGCTGGCGCAGCACGTGCGCGGCTCCCTTCTCTGCTGCCGAGGGCGCCCAGCGGGAGGAGACCCGGATGCACGCGGACGGACTGTCGCCCGCGGGGTCCTGGCACGCGCGCCAGAGCTGCGTGAAGCCGGAGCCCCCTGCGCTCTCCAGCAGGACACCTTCGGGCCCGACCCACACCCCTCGGGTGACGGGGGTCAGGGAGCGCAGCGGCGGCACGTGCTCGAGCCCGTCCAGCAGCAGCTCGCAGGGCCCCGGCAGAGCCACGAGCCGCTCCCCGGCGGCGGCTTGCACGGCCCGCAGCAGGTGGTCCCCGGCGTTGGTGCCGAGGGCGACGCGTTGCCCGGCCGTGACCAGTCCGGGTCGGATCATCATCCCTCCCCTCCGGAGGTCCACACGTCGGGACGATCCGCCGCCCACGCGCGTCCTGCGTCGAGCACCCCGATCAGCGGCCAGTGGGTGGCACGGAGGATGTCCTGGAGCGCTTCGACCTGGGCGTGCGGGACCGCGCCCGGGCAGACCACGGCGACGCCGGCGCTCACCTCCTGCTTCGCCTGCAGCGAGGAGAGCTCCGCGAAGGTCGTCGTCCACGGCTGTGCGATGTCCTTCGCCGCGTCCTCGAGCCTGGAGCCGTGCGGTCCGCTGTTGCCTCCGCCGAGACCGCCCGAGCCGGTCGAGGAGCCCACTGGCGCCACGGAGTCCAGTCGGAGGTCCCAGTCGGGTGTGGACCGCCCCAGGCCGCGGACGAGGGCCGAGACCGCCGCTTGCTGTGCGGGCGCGGCGGTGTCGGCCGGGAGGATCACCACGGTGTCCAGTCCGTTTCGGCGCGCCACCAGGGAGAGGGTCCGGGCCAGGTCGGCGGGCGGTTGCTTGGTGGTGGTGAGCACGGGGGTGTCGAGAACCCGTGCTAGGCCGCGGGCATCGGGCACCTTCGGACGAAGCGTCTCCACGGCCGCCGCACACGCGATGCCGAGGCAGAGACCGAGTACCAGGGCGAGCCCGGCGCGGGGGAGCAGTGACGACGGGACGCGCACGAGGGTGGGCCGGGCTCCGTCGACGAGGACGGCCTGCCCGCGGGTGATGTCGGCCATCTCGAGGCTGGCGCGCTGTGCGGCGAGCTCGGAGGTCACCTTCGCCGCCTCGGCGGCCAGCTGCTCGAGTCGGTCGCGGGCATCACCGGGCGGTGTGTTGGCGATCTTCTTCGCCAACCTCTCCCGCTGGTCGCGCGAGTCGGAGAGCCTGCGGTTCACGTCCTCCACGGCGGTCTCGAAGCGCCCACGATCGGCGTTGTTCATGAAGGTCAGCACCTGAATGCTCAGCGTGCGCACCAGCTTCTTCGCGTCGGCGCCGTTCGCATCGGTCACGGTCAGCTCCACGATCGGTGACTCACCGAGCCGCTGGGCGCTGACGTGCTTCTCCGAGACCTCGACCCGGTCGCCCTTCAGCCCCGCACTCGACATCGCCTCGCCCACGACGCTCGGTGTGGTGGCGATGGCCAACACCCGTGAGCTGAGCGCCTCTGCCTCGGTCGAGCTGGTGGGAACCGCTGCGGTCGTCTGGATCCGCACCGTGGCTCGCCAGTCGCTCGCCTGGACGGCGCCCACGGCGAGGACGATCCCGACGGGAACGAGGGCAATGACGGCGATCATCAGGAAGTGCGCCCGGATCACCCTGCTGAAGAGGTCGTCGAGGGTCATCGAACGCCTCCTGGCCGGAGGGTCGGGGACGAGCTCTCCCAGGGCGCCCTCGTCGAGGAGGCGGAGCCACCGACGAGGGCCCCTGGGACCCCGAGCGTCTTCGGTCCGGGCGTCGGCCCGGTCGTCGTTGAGAGCGGTCGTCCTCGTGCGGGACGACGCGCAGTGGATCGCGAACCGGAGGAGTGGTCGTGTGTCATGTCGGGCTCTCAGTGCAGTACGGCCAGGGGGCGCATGCGCGCCACGGGACGGACGAGCTCATGGCGACGGAGGACGTCCAGGGCGGCGAACACCCCGTTGTCGTCGAAATGCGTGACCTCGGTCGGGGCGGCGTCGCTGTAGCGGTAGCGCATCGTCGTGCGGCCGTGGGGGTCCTCACCGGACAGCCCGCGGCGTACCAGGTCGGAGATCACCGTGCCGGCACCGTGACAGGCCGAGTGCAGGCTGGCCTGGGCGTCGTCGCCCGCAACGCCGAGGAAGCTGGAGGTCCGGTGTGTCCCGGGCAGCAACACCGCCTGGCCGGTCTCGGCGAAGGTCGTGCCCGGCGTCATCATGTCGGCGGTGAAGGCGCGGCAGGCGTTGTGCCGGTGCACCACGCCCGTGCCGGTGCCGACGGGTTCCTCGTAGATGCTGTTGTGCGGCGAGTCGACCACGAGACGGCCGGTGGCGCCGCCGAAGCACTCCGCGGCGAGTCGCCGCAGCGAGGCGTACGTCGAGACGCGGAAGGCGAACCCGTAGTTCATGGCTGCCGCATTGGCAAGCATCAGCCGCTGTCCCTCATCACTGTCCAGGGAGATCGACGGGCATCCATCGGTGAAGTAGAGGTTGAGCCGCTCGCGTAGCTGCCGCCACGAGCGCGCGGTCCGCAGGTGGAAGAGGGGCTTGAGGGCGAGGTTGACCGCCTTCACCTGGCGCGGGTAGTCCTTGCGCCGGGTGAACAGGCGACCGATCTCGCCGGCGAGCACACCGCCACCGCCGTGGTACTGGACGGTGAGCTGTCCCTCGCGAACGCCCAGTCGCGCCGCCGTGTCCGGCTCCAGCACCTCCTCGACCCGCTGGATCTCCACGAAGTGATTGCTGGGTCCGATGGTCCCGAAGCGGAACCTCGCCAGCTGCACGGCCAGTCCGGGCAGCTCGGAGGTGAGCCGGTCCATGCCGCCGTAGCGGTCGAGGTCGAGACGGCCGCCCTCCTCGATCCGCTCGAGGTCGTCGGCCGGGGTGTTCCATCGCTCGACCCCGAACACTGCCCCGAGCTCGGCCGCGCGCAGGACCTCGCTGGCGCTGAGGTCCTTGCGTCCCTGGGTCGGGTAGGGGAAGCGCTCGCGGACACCGCGCATGAACCGCTCGACGGCCCGCGGGTCCGCCTCGTCCGAGTCGAGTGCGATCAGAGCCATCCCGCAGTTGACCGAGGAGCCAGTCAGGTCGGGACGCACCGTTCTCTGGGTGGCGACGGCCACGCTCGACGGCAGCTCCATCTTGGACTTGTGGTGGAAGTCGGGCAGTACGACCGGCGGTGCCGCCAGGTCCGCCTCGGAGACCCGCGCCTGCACGGCCGAGAGTGCCTCCCGGTCGGCGGCCAGCAGGGTGTCGTCCTCGAACACGGTGGGGCCCAGGCTGGAGATCAGCCGGGTCGGGGCAGCGTTCGGGTTCATGTCGGTGGTCATGGCGTGATGGGTTCCTTCTGCAGTCGTGGTCTCAGTAGTCGTCCGGGTACGGCGCGGCCAGCGCCTCCGGCTGGTTCACGGTGGGCTCGTACTCGGGCACGAGCTGGCGCAGGTGCTCGCGCACCTCGTCGGGACGGTTGTGCTCCGCGGCGTCGTACAGGTCGAGCAGGCGGGCCCGGAACCAATGGTCGGTCCGCGCCGGTCTGGAGCGTGCGATCCGGGGATGGGCGGTGGGTTCGACGTCCTCGGTCGAGCCGAACAGCTCCTCGTGGAGCTTCTCGCCGGGACGCAGCCCGGTGAACTCGATGTCGGCGCGGTGCGCGTTGAGCATCAACGCGAACCGCTCGACGATGTCGACGATCCGAACGGGCTCGCCCATGTCGAGCACGAAGGTGCCGGCCCCGTCGGCCATGTGGGCCGCCTCGATGACCAGGCCCACCGCCTCCTCGACGGTCATGAAGAACCTGGTCACGTCGGGATGGGTGACGGTGACCGGCCGCCCCGAGGCCAGCTGTTGCTTGATCACGTAGAGCAGCGAGCCACGTGAGCCGAGCACGTTGCCGAAGCGCACGGAGGCCAGGGCAGTGTCGTCGTTCTGGTGGGCGCCGAGCACCATCTCCGCCAGTCGCTTGGTCGCGCCCAGCACCGAGCTCGGGTCGGCGGCCTTGTCCGTGGAGATCAGCACGAGCTTCTCGACACGGTGTGCGAGGGCGGCGTCGACGAGGTTGTGGGTGCCAAGCACGTTCGACTTGACACCTTCGCAGGGGTGCCGCTCGAGGACAGGCAGATGCTTGAGGGCGGCGGCGTGGAAGACGATCTGGGGGCGGTGTTGCCGGAAGACCTGATGGATGCGCGCCCGGTCCCGGATGTCGGCCACCACCGTCGCGTCGGTGTCCAGCAGCCCCTGGCCCGTGATCTCGAGCTCGAGGCGATGCAGGTTCGACTCGTCGTGGTCGAGCATGACCAGCGACTGCGGCGCAAACCCCTGGATCTGGCGGCAGAGCTCGCTGCCGATCGAGCCACCTGCACCGGTCACCAGCACGCGCTTCCCGCAGATCGACCGCGCTGCGTCGCGGCTGACGACGTGCATCTCCGATCGCCCGATCAGCGGCCGCACCTGCAGCGCCCGCATGTCGGTGCCGGCCACCTCGCGCTGCAGCGCGGCGAGGAATGGCGGCAGGTGGCGTACGGCGACTCCGCAGGCCATCGCCCGGGCACCGATCTCCTGGATCTCGTGGGCCGAGAGCGACGGGATCGCGATCACGAGCACTTCCGCACGGGTGTCGTCGAGGACTCGCTCGAGCTCCGCGAGCGTGCCCAGGACCTTGCGGCGGGCATGGTGGCCTCCCGCGAGGTCAGGGTCGTCGTCCACGTAGCCGACCGGGTTCAGGCCGAACGAGCTGACTCGGATCAGGTCCCTGACCAGGGCTCGCCCGGCGGCTCCGGCGCCGACGACGACGGTGGTCAACCCAGGTCGTGAGCGCTGGCGCGGCACGTCCACGGTCGGCGGGGTGGTGGTCACATGAGACATGAGGTCTCCTCCTCGGTGGAAGCGGGTCGCAGGTCGGAGGTCGTCACCGCGTGCGCGACGACGTTGATCACGTGGTCGACCTGGGCGTCGCTGAGCTGGGGGTGCATCGGCAGCGAGAGCACCTGGCTGGCGAAGAGATCTGCGCCGGGCAGGGGCCTCGGCTCGCCGTAGAAGCCCTGGTGGCCGGCCACGAACTGGTGGACCGGGATGAAGTGCACCGACGTGCCGACCCCGCGGTCGGCCAGCTCGCCGGCGAGGTGGTCGCGGGTCGTCCGCGACTGGGCGAGCACGCGGACGGCGTACAGGTGCCAGGCATGGACACCGAAGCCCACCTCCGGCCGATGGGGCAGCGCGATCCCCGGAAGCCGGTCGAGTCCGGCGTCGTAGCGAGCAGCGATCTCGGCGCGGCGCCGCTGCCACGGCCGGAGGTTGGCGAGCTGTGCCCGGCCGATGGCCGCCTGCACGTCGGACATGTTGGCCTTCAGGCCGGGCTCGATCACGTCGTACCGCCAGGAGCCGCCCGGCTGGTAGCGCCGCCAGGCGTCCTTCGACATCCCGTGCAGGCGGTTCTGGTGCCAGGCCCGAGCCAGGTCCGCGTCGTTCGTGGTGATCATGCCGCCCTCACCGACGGGCAGGTTCTTGGTGGCGTAGAAGCTGAAGCACGCTGCGGCGGAGTCGGAACCCACCGGGTGGGAGGCGGTGGAGGTCCCCACCGCGTGGGCGGCGTCCTCCACCACCCGGGTGGTCGGAAGCCCCGCGGCCTCCGCCAGGGCCGGTACGTCGGCGGGGTCGCCCGCCCAGTGCACGACGACCATCGCCGCAGGCTGTTCGCCCCGGCTGCGCAACCACTCGACGGCGGCAGCGGTGGTCTGCGGAGTCGGCATGCCGAGGCAGGGGTCCACGTCGACGAGCACTGGCCTCAAGCCCGCGTGCACGATGGCGTTGACGGCGCCGCAGAAGGTGTTCGTCGAGCTCAGCACGAAGGAACCTGGCGGCAGCCGGAGCGATCGCAGTGCGAGCTCGAGAGCCACGGTGCACGACGTCACCGCGACGGCGTACCGGGCTGCGACGGACTCGGCGAACTCCCGCTCGAAGGCAGCGACCTCGGCGCCCGTCGTCACCCATCCCGAGGCCAGCACCCGGTCGGCCGCGGCTCGGGCGGCCGGTGAGATGAAGCAGTCCGCGAACGGGACCTGCAGCGTCGGTGTCTCGCGCGGTGCTCGGACCGGGTTCGTGTCAGTCGTCATGGAATCCCCCTTCGAGCAGTGACGCTAGGTCGCGGGAGACCCTGCGGGCGTCGCGCGTCGGGGTGACTGTGGTTACGCCATTCAGACCACGGTGTGGGTCTTCACGTCACTTCGTGGGGTCGCCGACGACGCCGAGCTCACGCGCCGCTGCGATGAGCGCGAGGGTGCTGTGCACCTCCGCGCGACGAAGCAGGCTCTGCACGTGCGTGCGCACGGTGTTGGGCGAGATGAAGAGGTGTTCTGCCACCTCCTGGCGGGTCATCCCTCCGACCAGGCAGTGCAGCACCTCGCGCTCGCGCGCCGAGAGGTCGTCGAGGAACGTGGACTCCCCGCGGAGCCGGCCGGACTCGACGAGGAGCTGGTCGATGACCGGCCTGACCAGGCCTGGCGCGATGTACGTGCGACCGAGGAGCGCCGTCTCGATCGCTACGAGCAGTTGATCGAACGGGGCTCCCTTCGACACCCAACCCGCGCCGTGGCTGAGCCCCTCGATGACCTCCGTCGGGGCCCCTGATGCTGCAACCATCAGCGTGACCGGCGGACTGGGGAACGCCTCCATGACCGGGAAGAGATCGAGACCGCACTGCTGACCCAGGTGGTAGTCGAGCAGGACGAGGTCGGGCACAGTGCGCTCGAGGGAAGCCCTTGCCTGGTCCAGCGTGTACGCCGTCGCGACCGGTGCGAAGGCGCGATACCGGGAACGCGCCGCGAGCAGCCGGAGCCGCAGCGAGTCCGCGATCATCCGATGGTCGTCGACCACGAGCACCGAGGTCGGGGGAATCTCAGTTGCGGTGTCCACGGGTCGTCGACTCTCGGGTGGCACCTCAGGACGCGCGGACGAGGCCCTGGTCCAGTGCCACTTGGGTCGCCTTCGCGCGAGTGCTGACGTTCAGCTTGCGCAGGACGTTCTGGATGTGGGTGCGGACCGTGTGGGTGGAGATCGTCAGCTCCTGCGCGATGTCCTCCGTCGCCGCGCCCCGCACCAGGGCGCCCAGGACGTCGCGCTCTCGATCGGTCAGGGTCTCGACGAGCACGGGGGAGTGCCGCTGTCGAGGCATGCGGCTCCACCCGGCGACCACGCGCTCGCCACGGGACAGCGCCTGGATCGCGGAATGAAGGGTCTCGCAGTCGAGGGACTTGTTGATGATGCCGTTCAGCATCCGGCTGTCGTAGGCCGCCCAGACCTCGAAGTCAGCATCTGCGGTCAACATGATGATGGACGTGCCGGGAGCCTCGGTGTGCATGATCGCGGCGGTCTCCGGACCGGACCCGTCAGGAAAGTGTGCGTCCAGGACGCAGACATCGGGCTGGTAGAGACGCACGAGCGTGCGAGCCACCACCGGATCGACGGTGGCTCCCACCACGATGACCCCGAGCGCCTCCATCGCCATGGTCAGCGCCTCGAGCACCATCTCCTCGTCGTCACAGAGCACGACCCGGGTCGAGCTCACGAGAAGGTCCTCGGCAGCACCAACCGGACGAGCGTGCCCGGCCCGGGCCCGCTGCAGATCTCCAGGGAGCCGTTGAACGAGGCCAGGGCGTCTGCGACCGACGACATGCCGAGCCCGTGACCTGATCGCAGCCGGCCGAAACCGACACCGGTGTCGCGCACCTCGACGACCACTTCGGTGTCGGTGCCCGAGACGCGCACCACGACCTTCTCGTCGTCCCCGGCGGCACGGACCGCGTTGTCCAGCACGTTGGTGACGGCTCGCCGCAGCGCCGTGGGGTTCCCCTTCAACCGGGTGTGCGTCAGGTCGTCGATGACGTCGATGTGGTGCTGCCTGCCTGCGGACTCGACGCACTCACGGACCAGGTCAGCGACGTTCTCCACAGTGTCGGTCTCCGGCTGGTCGAGGCAGTCGTCGAGCACGGACCTCATCAGCGAGAGCTGGCGGGTGATCATGTCGAACCGTTGCCGCGTCTCCTGGTCGAGAGGCTGGCTCGCGGGTGAGGTGCTGACCAACATCGCCGCAGCGACGTACTGCTTCAGGTCGTGGCACAGGGTGCGCTGGCTCAGCGATTCCCATGGCGCCACTGTCTGTCGTTTGTTCACGTGGATCGGCCCCCAAACCCCAAGACGCGCGAGGGGGGATCCAATTCCCTCAGGCGAATGTGCCGGCCTCGTCACTAGGCTTGAGACGAGATGCATCAGTGCTTGGAACGTAAGCACTCGTTCACGTGAAAGGCATCTGCGTGACACGTTCTGTCGCACATAGTGAGACGCCTCGCCCGTTCTGGGTTCGAAATCCGATTCGTCCGCCCGGAACAGGCGTTTGGTCTGGTTTCAACAACTAGACCAGCTGGGGGACCGCGGAATCCTGACTGTCCAGAGCAGCATCAACCCTCACTTTCCGGGCACCGCCTCCTGGGGCGAATCGATCACGACGCCGCCTGCGCGCGGGCGTGCTCCGACGTGTCGGTCGGCCGCACCGGATCTCCTGGGCGGTCGGCTCGCAGGAACTGCCCGGTGCGCTCGGTGCCGGCGAGTGCGGTGGGCACCCCGTCGGTGACGACGCGGCGACCGCTGACGAACACCGCCGGAACGGCCGCGTCGTTGCGGTTGACCATCCGGGACAGGTTGCCGAACTGCTCGACCGGGCTCTCGGCGTACTCCTCGAGGCTCGCGTCGAGGTGCTCGGGATCGATGACCACGAGGTCAGCCCGGTCACCCACCCGCAGGAAGCCGGCGTCGATGCGGTACCAGTCGCCGAGCTCGCCCGTGAGTCGGTGCACGGCCTGCTCGAGCGTCATGAACGGTTTCCCGGCCACCTCCGCGTCGCGGACGTGCTTCAGCAACCGCAGTCCGAAGTTGTAGAACGCCATGTTGCGCAGGTGGGCTCCGGCGTCGGAGAAGCCGACCTGGATGCCGGGGTCCTGCGCGAGCTTCTGGAGCACGGCGGGGCGGTGGTTGCTGATCGTGGTCCGCCAGCGGATGTCGGTGCCGTGCTCGAGGACCAGGTCGAGGAAGGCGTCGACCGGGTGCTTGCCGCCGCGCTCGACGCCGACCTGACCGAAGGACTTCCCGACCACCGAGCCGTCGGGGCAGGCCACGATCTCGGCGTCGAAGAAGTCACGGTGCCAGACGCGGGGGCCGTACTTGCTCTCGTAGTCCTTGCGGAACTTCTCGCGGTACGCCGGGTCGCGCATCAGCTCGTCGCGCGCCACCTTCTCCTGGATGTGCAGGGCCATCGCGCCCGAACCGAACTCCTCGAAGATCACCAGGTCGATGCCGTCGGCGTACACCTCGAAGGGCACGGGCAGGTGCTGCCAGCGGAAGTCCGCGCC
Organism: uncultured Actinomycetota bacterium; assembly: GCA_963797525.1. GTDB lineage: Bacteria > Actinomycetota > Actinomycetes > Propionibacteriales > Nocardioidaceae > Marmoricola. The sequence continues at coordinate 360,450 of CAWCPT010000014.1, read as the reverse complement.
GAACCAGTTGGCCACCCACGCGATGGGCCGCATCAGGTGGATCACGAACGGGATCGCCTTGATGTCGGCGGCCGACAGGAGGCTGGTGCGCAGCGCCGGCTTGCCGAACCAGCCGATCGAGCCCGCCGCCTGAGTGAGGATCGTGTGCGGATGGCTCGCGTCAGGTCCGGCCTGCAGCGCCCGACGGCGACGCCGCAGGATCGACCGCAGACCCCGCATCTCCTTGCCCTTTGCGTACGTGGAGGGCAACGTCCGCGACCGGCACAGGTCGCCGTCGACCTTGTCGAACAGCAGCTGCTGGGCGGACATGCCGACGAAGCCCGCGTCGAGCGCCTCCTCCAGCAACGTCTCCATCTGCGTCTGTTCCCGGCGGGTCGGCCGCACCTCCTTGCGGGTGGCTCGGTCCAGACCCATGGTCGCGGTCCGCATGTCGGAGTGCCCGACGAACGCTGCGAGGTTGGGACCGAGCGGGAGCGACTCGAGCGCGGCGACGTACTCCTCCGCGGTGCTCCAGGTCTGGTGCTCCTCGATGGCGCGGATGACGTGCTGGCGGGGGATCGCCTCGACCCGTCCGAAGAGGTCGCCGGCGTCGACGCCGCCCACGTGCACGGTCGAGAGCGAGCAGGAGCCGAGCAGCAGGCTCGTCACCCCGTGCCGCAGCGACTCGGGCAGAGCGGGCCCGTCGAGCACCTCGATGTCGTAGTGGGTGTGGATGTCCACGAGGCCCGGGATCACCCAGTGGCCGGCGGCGTCGACCACTTCGGGACACCCGGTCTCGTCCAGGTCGTCGCTGGTGACGACGGCGACCCGGCCGTCCTTGACCGCGATGTTCCTGATGGCGGAGGCGGCTCCCGTGCCGTCGAACCAGCGTCCGCCACGGATGATCACGTCGTAGGTCATGCGGGTATGGAACAGGTTCTATTTGACGCGTGTCAACAGTCGGCACCTCCGAAGGGTCGACAGGAATTGGTCAGGTGTCTAGCCTGATGTCCAGCCCCGCCGTCGTCGACTGGAGACCCTCGTGCCCGAGAACACCACCTCAGCCGCCCTGCGAGTCGGCGTCGTCGGCCTGGGCATGATCGGCGGTGGCGTGGCGGTCAGCCTGGCCACGAGCGGCCACCCGGCCTCGGCGGTCTACGACGTCCGCCCGGAGGCGGCGGAGGGACTGGCCGGGGTCCCCGCCCGCGTGGCCTCTCCGGCCGCCGTCGCGGAGCTCTGCGACGTCAGCCTGATCGCCGTCAACACCGCGGAGCAGGCTCGCGCGGCGCTCGCCGGCGAGCACGGCCTCCTCTCGACCGCAGCGGCAGGTCACGTCGTGGTGCTGCTCTCGACGGTCAGCCTCGCGTCCGTCCGCGAGCTCGCGACGCTGTGTGAAGCGCATGGCGTGACCCTGCTCGACGCCGGTGTCACGGGCGGGTCGGCCGCGGCCACGAACGGGCTCGTCACCATGGTCGGTGGACCTGACGAGGCCGTGGCGAGTGCGTTGCCCGTGCTCGAGGACTTCTCCAAGGCGGTCGTGCACTGCGGCCCCGTGGGTGCTGGCATGGCCACCAAGCTCGCCCGCAACGCCATCACCTACTCGATGTGGGCGGCAGTGCGTGAGGCGACCTCACTGGCGGCCGCGAGCGGCGTGGACCCCGCCACGCTGCTCGAGGTGATGCGCACGGCGGACGACAGCGTCAAGCCGACCATGCACCTCGAGCTCCTCGCGGCCGACTACCACCTGAGCGAGGAGCAGGCCGCGTGGGCGCTGGGCCTGGCGGACAAGGACCTCGACGCCGCGCAGGAGCTGGCGGCTGAGGTGGGCGTCGAGACCCCGATCGTCGACCTGGTGCGACCGCGGATGAAGGCGGTGTACGCCGGGGAGCTCGATGAGCCGTTGCCGGAGGACAACCGGGAGCGGGGACGCGCGATGATGGATCGCACCTACGGACCCGGCTACAACCAGTTCGTCACCGACGAGCAGGCCGACGCGGTCCCGGCCGTGAGCGGCACGATCGACTACCTGTTCCCCCAGGTCTGGGCTCGTCCCTACCTCCCGCTGCGTGATCGTCGCCTGCTCGTCCTCGGCGCGACCACCATGCTGGGCAGGGCCGACCTCCTCGAGACCCAGCTGCGTGGTGCCGTGACCAACGGCGAGCTGACGGCACCGCAGCTGCGTGAGCTCGCGGCCCACCTGCATCCCTACGCGGGGTGGGGCAACGGCACCACCCTGATGTTCGTCACCGAGAAGCTGGTGGCCGAGATGAAGAAGGCCGAGACACCTGGATGAGCGAGCCCTTGAACGAGCTCGGGTGCTACGGGCTGGCTGGGCACAGCGACAGCCCGCGGGACCTGATCGACGAAGCGCGTCGTGCAGAGGAGCTCGGTCTCGGCGCCCTGTTCCTCTCCGAGCGGTTCAACGTCAAGGACGCCGGCGCTCTGGCCGGTGCTGCCGTCGCGGTGACCGAGCGGATCGGCATCGGCACCGCCGCCACCAACCACAACACCCGGCACCCACTCGTCACCGCCACGATGGCCACGACGCTGCACCGGATGTCAGGCGGTCGCTACGCCCTCGGCCTCGGCCGAGGGTTCGACCTCCTGTTCGACGTGATGGGCCTGCCGCGGGTGACGGGAGCTCAGCTCGAGGACGTGATCGGTGTCTATCGGAGCCTGTGGCACGGCCAGGCGGTCATCGGCCACGACGGCCCGGCCGGGTCGTTTCCGTACCTGTCCCAGGACGCGTCGTTCGACGAGGACATCCCGGTGCTGATGATGGCCATCGGGGGCAGGACGCTCGAGCTGGCGGGACGCGTGGCCGACGGGGTGGTGCTGCACACCTTCATGACCGACGAGACGCTGGCGCGCTCGGTCGCGACGATCCGCCGCGCGGCCGAGGAGGCTGGTCGCGACCCCGCCTCGGTCCGCGTGTGGGCGGTCATGGCGACCGTGCCGGACGCGCTTCCCGAGGAGCTGCGGCTGCGCAGGCTCGTGGGCCGACTCGCGACCTACCTCCAGGGCTACGGCCCGGTGCTGGTGCGAGCCAACGGCTGGGACCCCGCGGCTCTCGAGCGCTTCCGGTCCGACCCCCTCGTCCAGGGATACCCGGGCGCCTTCGACGCCGTCGGCACCCCGGACGAGCTCGCGCACCTGCGCGACGACGTCATTCCCGCCGCGTGGCTCTCCGCCAGCGCGACGGGGGACGCGACCAGCTGTGCCGCACGGATCCAGGACCAGCTCGACGCCGGGGCCGACAGCGTCATCCTGCACGGCGCGGCACCGGACGAGCTGGCACCGGTGCTCGATGCCTGGCGACCGATCCGCGACGCCGCCGCATTGGCACACCTGACGAGCAACCCCGGGAAGATGGTGGCGCGGTGACGGGCTTTCCCTTGCTCGTCGAGGAGATCACGCCGGACTGGCTGGGCGAGGTGCTCGGCGGGAAGGTGACGGGCCTGCGCTTCGAGGCCGTGGGGACCGGTCAGATCGGCACCTGCTACCGGCTCCACCTCCAGGGTGACGCCGTGCCTGCCCGGTTGGTCGTCAAGCTCCCCGTCGTCGATCCAGCGGCAAGAGCGATGGTCGCCGGTGCCTATCGAGGTGAGGCGAGGTTCTACCGGGACATCGCCGGCACCGTGGCCGTTCGCACGCCCAGGTGCCACCACGTCGACTTCTCCGAGAACGGGGACTTCGTCCTGCTGATGGAGGACCTGGCGCCGGCCCGGCAGGGGGACCAGGTCGCCGGCTGCACGGTCGCCCAGGCGTACGACGCCGTCCGCAACCTGGCCGGGCTGCACGGCCCGCGGTGGTCCGACCCCGCCCTGCTCGACCTCGACGGACTCACGCTGAACGGTCCCGAGGAGGCCGGCTTCCTCGTCGAGCTGTTCGGCCCGGCGATCGAGATGTTCCTGGACAACATCGGGCCTCGGCTCGACCCGGAGGACCACGACCTGCTGCGCTCGGTGGCCGAGCCCAGCGGCCGGTGGTTGCTGGCGCGGTCGGAGCGGTTCGGACTCGTGCACGGTGACTACCGTCTCGACAACCTGCTGTTCCCGCCCGACGGCGTCGCCGGTTGCGTGGCCGTCGACTGGCAGACGCTGAGCCTGGCACTACCGGCGCGCGACCTGGCCTACTTCGTGTCGACCAGCGTCGAGCCGTCCGTACGGCGCGAGCACGAGCGCGGTCTCGTCGCGGCGTACCACGCTGCTCTGGGGCCGGTGGTGACCGAGGCCTACTCCCTGGACGAGTGCTGGGACGACTATGCGTTCAGCATGGTGCAGGTGCCGATGACCAGCGTGTTCGGACAGGTCTACGGGACCTCCACCGAGCGCGGCGACCGGATGTTCGCGGCCATGGTGAGGCGTGGTTGTGCAGCCATGCGGGACCTGGACACCCTCGCCCGGATCTGAGGACCCACGCTGCCCGCCGCTGGTCAGTCGGCCGAGAGGCGCAGGGCACCCGGAGCCTTCTAGGGGACCGTGGGGTGTGCGGGAGGAACGGCCCGCACCGGTCATGCGGCTGCTCCTCGTGTCACGATGGGGTGGGCTGAGATTGACAGATGTCCAGTCGAGCGTCCAGCAATCGTGCTCGGGTGCCGGTCGCCCCTTGCGCGCGGCCCGCCCGTACGCCATGCTGGACACATGTCCAGCCAACTGTCTGCCTCACCGCGGCAACAGCTCAACGCCCGCCAGGCGGAGACCGCGTCGCGGCTGCTGGTGGCGGGCAGGGAAGAGCTGGAGGCCGTCGGGCACGAGGCGATGACGGTCCGCACCGTGGCGCAACGCGCCCACGTGTCGCCGGCCACGGCGTACACCTACCTGGCCTCGAAGAACCATCTGTTCGCCGAGCTGTTCCTGCGGTTCCTGCTCGAGGACGACCGCCAGGAGCCGGCCGGTGACTCGTCGGAGGAGCGCGTCCGGTCCGTGATCCAGGGGCTGGTGGTCCGACTCGCGTCGGCCCCTGAGCTGACGGCGGCCGTCACGCCCGCGCTGCTCAGCTCGGACACCGACATCCAGCGACTCCGGCTGCGCATCGGCGCCGAGTTCGTGGACCGCATCGTGACCGCCCTCGGCGAGGATGCCGACCCGGCCCTCGTGGAGGCGGTGGCACTGTCCTTCTCGGGTGCGTTGCTGCAGAGCGGGATGGGCCTGATGACCTATCCGGAGATGGGCGAGCGGCTCGACGCCGTGGTCGCCGTGATCATGAGAGGAAACGGCTGATCGTGACCCTGACCCGCGACCAGACCACCGAGCAGGCTCCCATCGCCTTCGACCCCTACGACTACGCGTTCCAGGACGACCCCTACCCGACGTACCAGCGCTGTCGCGACGAGGATCCCCTTCACCACAGCGAGGACTACGACCTGTGGGTGCTCAGCCGGCACGCCGACGTCCAGAACGCCCTCCGCGCGGGGGAGGGCGTCTACTCCAACTCGATGGGTGTGTCCATCGACCCGAGCTCCTGGGGTCCGCACGCGCAGCGGGTGACGTCGTTCCTCGCCATGGACCCGCCTCGGCAGACGCGGCTCCGGTCGTTGGTGTCGCGGGGCTTCACGCCGCGCCGCGTCACCGAGCTGACCCCGCAGATCCAGCGTCTGACCGACCACTACCTCGATCACTGCCTGGAGCTGTCCCGCAGTGGCGCTGACGTCGACTGGATCGTCGACTTCGCCGGACGGCTGCCCATGGACGTCATCTCGGAGATGATGGGCGTGCCGGACCAGGACCGCGCGGAGGTACGCCGCCTGGCCGATCTCGTGGTCCACCGCGAACCCGGTCTCAAGGACGTGCCGCCCGCGGGCGTGGACGCCGCGCTCACCCTGATCGGCTACTACGCCGACATGCTCGCGCAGCGGAGGAAGTCGCCGACCGACGACCTCACCAGCGCGCTGCTGTCCGCCGAGATCGACGGGGACCGGCTGAGCGACGAGGAGATCATCGCCTTCCTGTTCCTGATGGTGGTGGCGGGCAACGAGACGACCACGAAGCTCCTGGGTCACGCGCTCTACCACCTGACCGGGCACCCGGAGCAGTTCTCCGCCGTGTTCACCGAGGGCTCCGGCGAGCTGGTGCCGAGGTGGATCGAGGAGACGCTGCGGTTCGACACGTCCAGCCAGATGGTGGCCCGCTACCTGCTGGAGGACGTGACGTTGCACGGCAGGACCGCACCCGCTGGCTCCAAGCTGCTGCTGGTGCTCGGTTCCGCCAACCGCGACGACCGGGTGTTCTCCGATCCCGACCGCTACGACATCTTCCGGGACAAGGACGAAGTGGCCCAGCTGCTCAGCTTCGGTGGTGGCCGGCACTTCTGCCTGGGCGCCAACCTCGCTCGTCTGGAAGCCAGGATCGCGCTCGGCGAGCTGGTCAGGCGCTTCGCCGACGTCGAGGTCAGCCACGACGAGTGCGTCCGGGTGCACTCGGTCAACGTCCGCGGCTTCGCCTCGGTCCCCGTGCGGCTGAAGGTGCGCTGATGGCCCGGCCCGTGCACCCCGAACGACGCCCCGCGATCATCACCGGCGCCTCCTCCGGCATCGGTGCGGCCACGGCGCTGGCCCTCGCAGCCCTCGGTCACCCGGTCGCACTGGGAGCGCGCAGGACCGACCGGCTCCAGGACCTGGTGGCGCAGATCCGCGAGGCGGGCGGTGAGGCCGTCGCCCACCCGCTGGACCTGACGGACGAGGATTCGGTGGCGACGTTCGCCGCCAAGTCGGTCGCCGACATCGGTGAGGCCGAGGTGGTCGTCAGCAACGCCGGGCAGGCCGCGCCGGGAACGATCTACGAGGTCGACAGCGAGCGCTTCGCCCACGAGCTCGACCTCAACGTCGTGGGGGCGCACCGGCTGCTCAAGGCCTTCGTGCCGGCCATGGTGCAGCGCCGACGCGGTGACCTCGTCTTCGTCTCCTCGGACGTCGCTGTCCGGCCGCGGCCGTTCATGTCCGCCTACGCCACCGGCAAGTGGGGCCTCGAGGGGATGGCGCACTCGCTGCAGATGGAGCTCGAGGGGACGGGCGTGCGCGCGTCCATCGTGCGTCCCGGCCCTACGCGGAGCGAGATGGGTTCCGACTGGGACGAGGAGGAGGCTGCCTTCGTGATCAACCAGTGGATCCGCTTCGGCCTCGCACGCCACCCTCGGGTCCTCCGGGCGACTGCGATCGCCGATGCCATCACCGCCATCGTCACGGCTCCTCGTGGCGTCCACCTCAACCTGATCGAAGTCAGCCCCGAAGCCTCCGTGGAGGACCGATGACCCCTCAGCTCTCGCCGCCCGGCCTCGCCGACGTCCCCGAGGTCTCCTACGCCGTCCCCGACGACGGTCACGGTCACCTCGCCGAGATGCGCGTCGACCCGATCGGGCTCTTCGAGCGGGTGCGGTCCGAGTGTGGTGACATCGGTCGCTTCCGCCTGGCCGACCGCGACGTCGTGCTGGTCTCCGGCGCGGAGGCGAACGAGCAGTTCTTCCGGGCTCCCGACAGCACCCTCGACCAGGCGGCGGCGTACCCGTTCATGACGCCGATCTTCGGGCAGGGCGTGGTGTTCGACGCCAGCCCCGAGGAACGCCAGCAGATGCTGAAGAACCAGGCCCTGCGTGGCGACATGATGCGCGGCCACGCCAGCACCATCGAGGCAGAGATCAACCGGATGGTCGCGGACTGGGGCGACGAGGGCGAGATCGACCTGCTCGACTGGTTCGCCGAGCTGACCATCTACACGACGTCGGCCTGCCTGATCGGCAAACCCTTCCGCGAGGAGCTCGACGCCAGCTTCGCGCAGCTCTACCACGAGCTCGAGCGCGGCACCGATGCGCTGGCCTACGTCGACGCGTACGCCGACATCGAGTCGTTCCGTCGCCGCGACCTGGCCCGCGAGCAGCTGGTCGAGCTCGTGCAGGGGATCATCGACCGGCGCACCGCTCGGGGAACGGTCCCCAAGGAGGAGCGCGACCTGCTCGACGTGCTCATCTCGATCGACATGGGCGCCGACTACATCACCGGGATCTTCATCTCGATGATGTTCGCCGGCCACCACACCTCCTCCGGGACCGCGTCCTGGGCCTTGATCGAGCTGATGCGGCACCCCGACGTGATGAGGGACGTCGTCGCGGAGCTCGACGAGCTCTACGCCGACCCGGATGGAAACGGCGCCGTGGAGGTGTCGTTCCAGGCGCTGCGCTCGATCCCCGTGCTCGAGTCCGCGCTGAAGGAGACCCTGCGCCTGCACCCGCCGCTGATCATCCTGATGCGCGTCGTCGCGGAGGAGATCGAGCTGGCCGGGCACAGCATCACGCCGGGCACGGTGGTGGCGGCGTCGCCGCGGGTCTCGAACCGGATCGCCGAGGACTTCCCGAGCCCGGAGAGCTTCGACCCGGCGCGCTACCTCGATCCGCGGCAGGAGGACCTGCAGAACCGGTGGACCTGGATCCCGTTCGGTGCGGGCAAGCACCGGTGCGTGGGCAACGCCTTCGCGATGATGCAGATGAAGGCGATCTTCTCGGTGATCCTGCGTGACTTCGAGTTCGAGATGGCGCAGCCGTCGGAGGACTACCGCGACGACGTCTCGAAGATGGTGATCCAGCTCCAGCAGCCGTGCCGGGTGACGTATCGCCGCAGGAGGAGCTGAGCCGCCCATGGTCTATCGCGTGGTCGCCGACCTCGACCTGTGCCAGGGGCACCAGATGTGCCAGCACGAGGCGCCCGAGGTCTTCGCGTTCGACGAGGAGGCCGACCAGGTCGTCGTCGTCCGGGACCATCCCGACGAGGTCTTGCGCACCAAGGTCGCGTCGGCCGTGAAGTACTGCCCAGCCATGGCGCTTGCCATCGAGGAGGAACCGTGAGTCTGACCCGTGCTGAGATCGAGGAGTTCTGGGAGACCTGGCTCGACGTCAACCGGCGGGTCGAGGCCACCGGCGACTGGCGGCCGATGGCCGAGTGGTACGCCGAGGACGCGACGTACGGCTGGATGTACTCGGTCGACGAGCACTTCATGGCGGTCGGCCGCGACCAGATCCGCGACTACGCGATCGGCATCGAGATGGACGGTCTCGACGGCTGGCACTACGACTACCAGTGCACGATGATCGACGAGGCCAAGGCGATGGTGCTGGGCTTCTGGAAGCAGCGCTCCGGCATCATCAACGACGAGACCGGCGAGGAGTACGAGATCCTCGGCATCGGCGGGTCGTGGTTCGGCGTGGAGCGGCAGGTCGGTGGCGCCGACGACGGGTTGATCAAGTTCGCCTGGCAGCGTGACTGGTTCGACATGCCCTCGACCGCGCACACGTTCGTCGAGATCATCAAGGCGGACAAGGCCCCCGAGACGTTGCTCAAGCGGATGTCGGTGAGCGGTCTCGACGTGCCCGGCCACTACCGCCACCAGGACCTCCCCTCGAGCGTCTGGCCGCCGCCCGTCGAGCGCGGCGACTACGTCACCCAGCAGCAGGCGCCCCCGGCGGCGGGGGAGGCGACCGCATGAGCACCCTTCCTCCCGAGGCCCAGCAGCTGATCGACGGCAAGCTCGTGGGGGCGAGCGACGGGACGACGTACCCCGTCCTCAACCCCGCGAACGGCCAGCAGATCGGGCACGCCCCGGACAGCACAGCAGCAGACGTCGAGAAGGCGATCGCTGCGGCACGCCGGGCCTTCGACGAGACGGACTGGTCGACGAACACCGAGCTGCGGTTGCGTGGTCTCCGTCAGCTGCACCAGGCGTTGCTCGACGACGCCGAGGCGTTCACCGAGCTGACCACGGTCGAGGTCGGCATGCCCGGGTTCATGATGGGCGCCGCCGGCTTCGACGTGCCGGTCGAGGGGTTGAAGTGGGTCACCGACCTGCTCGAGGGCTACGAGTTCGAGAGCGACCTGGGCGTCGCCGCCCCGATGGGCATCAAGAGCCGCCGAACCGTACGCCGCGAGGCCGTCGGCGTCGTCGCGGCGATCACGCCGTGGAACGTGCCCACCCAGATCAACCTCGCCAAGATCGGCCCGGCCCTGGCGGCCGGTTGCACCGTCGTGCTCAAGCCTGCCCCCGACACGCCCGTGGGTCGCCTGCGAGCTGGGCCGGCTGGTCGCCGAGCACACCGACATCCCTGCGGGGGTGTTCAACGTGGTCACCCCTCGCGACAACCAGGTGGCCGCCGCGCTGACCACCGATCCCCGGGTCGACATGGTGTCCTTCACGGGATCGACCGCCACGGGCCGGGCGATCATGGCGGCGGCCGCGCCGACCCTGAAGAAGGTCTTCCTCGAGCTCGGCGGCAAGTCCGCTGCCATCGTGCTCGACGACACCGACGTCGCCGCTGCTGCTGGTGCCACGGCCTTCACCGCGTGCATCCACGCAGGCCAGGGCTGCGCGATCACGACGCGCCTCGTCGTGCCACGAGCGAGCTATGACGAGGCGGTCCAGGTCGCGGCCTCGACGATGGAGTCCATCGGAGCCAAGGACCCGGCGGATCCGGGCACCATCTGCGGACCCGTCATCTCCCAGGCACAGCGTGATCGCGTGGAGTCCTACCTGCGCCTGGCTGAGGCGGAGGGCGGCACCTTCGCCACCGGCGGTCACGTCATCGACCAGGAGGGCTACTGGATCGAGCCGACCGTCGTCGCGGGCCTGGACAACTCCTCCCGGTTGGCGCAGGAGGAGATCTTCGGGCCCGTGCTCGTGGTGATCCCGCACGACGGCGACGACGACGCGGTGCGCATCGCCAACGATTCCGCGTTCGGGCTCTCGGGGTCGGTGGAGTCGGGTGACCTCGAACGAGCCAAGGCGGTCGCAGCCCGGATCCGCACCGGCACGATCGCAGTCAACGGGGGCGTGTGGTTCAGCCCGGACGCCCCGTTCGGCGGCTACAAGCAGTCCGGCATCGGTCGGGAGATGGGCGTGGCCGGGTTCGAGGAGTACCTCGAGACAAAGACGGTCGCGGAGCCCGCGTGAGACGAGAACCAGCAGCAACCAACGACATGATGGAGATGCAGTGAGACTCAAGGACAAGGCCGTCGTCGTCACCGGCGCGGCCCAGGGGATCGGCGAGGCCTACGCGCGGGCACTGGCAGCCGAAGGTGCGGCCGTGGTGGTCGCCGACCTCAACGAGTCCGCCGGCGAGCAGGTCGCCGAGCAGATCGAGGCCGACGGCGGTCGTGCGCTCTTCGTGCGCACCGACGTCTCCTCTGCCGAGTCGGCCACCGCCATGGTCGAGGCCGCGGTGGCGGCGTACGGCGGCATCGACGGCCTGGTGAACAACGCGGCCATCTACGGCGAGATGGCGTTCGACCTGCTGATCACCGTCGACTGGGACTACTACAAGAAATTCATGAGCGTGAACATGGACGGCGCGCTGGTGATGACCCGCGCGGTCTACCCCGAGCTGCAGAAGCGCGGGGGCGGATCGATCGTGAACCAGAGCTCGACGGCGGCGTACCTCTACTCCGGCTTCTACGGCCTGGCCAAGGTCGGGATCAACGGGCTGACCCAGCAGCTGGCGCACGAGCTCGGGGGGATGGGGATCCGGGTCAACGCGATCGCCCCCGGCCCGACCGACACCGCCGCCACGCGGACCCAGGCCGGTGATGCCGCCAAGGACCTCGTCAAGGGGCTGGCGCTGAAGCGCATGGGGCAACCCCGGGACATGGTCGGCGCCTGCCTGTTCCTGCTCTCCGACGAGGCTTCTTGGGTGACCGGCCAGATCCTCGCGGTCGACGGCGGCCAGACGTTCCGGCTCTGAGCCGGCGCAACCAGAGGCTGGTCAGTCGCGGAGGCGGCTCAGACCTTGGTCGGGATCTGCGTGACGGTGCCGCCGTCCATCACGAACTCGGATCCGGTGGCGAACGACGACTCGTCGCTGGCCAGGAAGAGCACGAACGTCGCCACCTCCTCGGGAAGGCCGGGGCGACCGAGGGGGATCGGGATCAGGTCGTCCGGCATCGCGTCGGTGGCCGGGGTCCGGATCCGTCCTGGATGCAGCGAGTTGACCCGGATGCCGTGCGGAGCGAGCTCCAGGGCGGCCGACTTCGTCAACCCGCGCAGGCCCCACTTCGAGGCCACGTAGCCGTGCGCCCACGGGGTGCCGCGAAGCCCCTCGATGGACGAGGTGTTGATGATCGATCCACCACCGGAGGCGATCATCGCGTCGGCGGCTGCCCTCATGCCCAGGAACGGGCCGGTCAGGTTGACGTCGAGCATCTCGTGCCACTGCTCGGTCTTGTAGCGCTGGAGCTGACCCCCGTTGAAGATGCCCGCGTTGTTGAACAGCACGTCGAGCCTGCCGAGCTCCTCGACGGTGAGCGCGACCGCGCTTCTCCAGTCCTCGTCGCTCGTCACGTCCAGGTGCACGTAGCGCGCGGCACCCTGCCCGAAGTCTCGACACAGCACCTCGGCGAGGGCAGTGCCCTCCTCGTCGAGCAGGTCACCGATGACCACCTTGGCACCCTCGGCGACCAGCAACCGGGCGCTCGCGCCGCCGATGTTGCGAGCACCGCCACTGATCAGCACGACCTTGTCGTCTACGCGTCCCACGCGAGGGACGATAACATCGTTCTCACGGAAACTAGAACACGTTCTAGGGTGTTCCCCCGAGGTGTTCGCGGTCGCGGAAAGAAGGGACTCCCATGACCATTCGGGTCGCGCAGGTGGCCACCGGCAACGCCGGCAGACTGACCCTGCGGCAGCTGATCACCGACGACCGGTTCGAGCTCGTCGCCGTCAGCGTCTCCCACCCGGAGAAGGTCGGCATGGATGCGGGGGAGCTCGCCGGTCTCCCGGAGACCACCGGCATCCTGGCCGTCGCGGATCTCGACGGCGTCATCGCTGCCGAACCCGAGTGCGTCGTCTACTGCGCGATGGGGGACACCCGCCCCGTCGAGGCGACGAATGACGTCCGCAGGCTCCTCGAGGCGGGCCTGGACGTGGTCGGCTCGGCGCCCGGCACCCTGCAGTACCCGTGGGGCACGATGCCGGCCAAGGTGATCGAGAAGGTCGAGGCGTCAGCGCAGGCAGGCAACGCGACCCTCTACGTCACCGGTGTCGATCCGGGGTTCGCGAGTGACCTGGTGCCGCTCGCACTCGCGAGCACCTGCCAGCGCATCGAGCAGGTGAAGTGCTACGAGCTCGCCGACTACGCGACGTACGACGGGGCCGAGGTCATGTTCGACCTGATGGGCTTCGGCAAGCCGGTCACGGAGACCCCGCTGCTCTTCCTCCCGGGGGTGCTCGGCCTCGCCTGGGGCACCGCGATCCGGATGATCGCTGCCGGGCTGGGCATCGAGGTGGACGAGCTCGTCGAGCACTGGGAGGCCGAGCCCGCTCCCGAGAGCTACGACATCGCCGCCGGGCGCATCGAGAAGGGCACCATCGCGGCCCTGAAGTTCTCCATCAGCGGCATGGTCGCCGGGCATCCCGCGATCGTGGTCGAGCACGTCACCCGCACCCGGGACGACCTGCGCCCGGACTGGGCCCGGCCCGCGGCAGGCGGTGGCTCCTACCGCGTGGAGATCACCGGGGAGCCCAGCTACGTCGTCGACGTCGTGCCGAGCAGCGAGCACGGCGACCACAACCACGCCGCGATCGTGGCTGCGTGCGGCCGCATCGTGAACGCGATCCCGGACGTACGCGCGGCCGCACCCGGCATCCGGACGACCCTCGACCTGCCCCTGCCCACGGGCCGCGGAACCTACGTGGGTCCCCAGGGCTCCGGCGCGTAGGGAGGCCGGGGAGCGGCTGGACAGCCACCCGTCCCTCGGTAGTCTTTACAGATGTCCAGTCAATCGTCCACCCTGCCCCGACGTGGACTGAACGCTCGCCAGGTCGAGACCGTGGAGAAGCTCCTGGCAGCCGCCAGGAACCTGCTCGACGGATCGGCGTACGAGGACCTCACCCTGCGCATCGTGGCTGCGGAGGCGGGTGTCTCGGCGGCCACGGCCTACACCTACTTCTCCTCCAAGGACCATCTCTTCGCGGTGCTGTTCTGGCGACACGTCGCCGACGCCGAGCTGCCCGACGTCCAGGGTGACCCCGTCGACAGGCTGCAGCAGACCGTGCGCCACCTGTCCGACCTCATCGCCGCGTCGCCGGCCGTTGCTGCCGCGGCCACGAAGAGCCTCCTGGTGGCCGATCCCGACGTGCAGACCTTGCGCATCACCATCGGGCGTCACTGGCTCGACCTGTTCAGCGCTGCGCTCGGCGACGAGGTCGACCCCGTGCTGCTCCGCACCCTCGGCTACACGTTCTCCGGCGCACTGCTCGAAGCCGGCATGGGGTTGTTCGACTACGAGGCGCTCGGCGCCGAGCTGGAGTCCGTGATCGCGCTCGTGATGCGAGGGAACATCTAGCGGTCGTCGCCCGCCCCGGCCGTGAGCAACGGCGGCGGGCTCTGCTGCACGAATCCGGTCTGCTCCTCCCAGGCGCGGGCCAGCTCCAGGAGCGAGTGCTCGCTGTGGTTGGGGCCGATCACCTGCAGGCCGATGGGCAGGCCCGCGCGGCTGAACCCGGCAGGCATGGCCAGGACCGGGGCACCGATGAGGGTGCCGATGGTCGTGACCTCCATCCAGCGGTGGTACGACGACATCTCCGTCCCGGCGATGCTGCTCGGCCACCGGGCCTGCGCGTCGAACGGCATCACCTGAGCCGTCGGGAGCACGGCGTAGTCGTAGATCTCGAACAGCTCCCGGAACGCGTCGTACAGCTCGCTGCGTCTCGACGCGTTCTCGAACACCTCCACCGCGCTGATCGGAGCGCTGTCATCGGTGCCGACCAGACCCTCGTACTCATAGGCAGCCTCGGGCTTCATGGCGTCACCCCAGCCCGCGTCGTAGGCGTCCTTGACGCTCATGCCGGCCAGCCAGTGGCGGTAGGTGAGCCAGGTCGGCCACAGGTCCTCGTTGCCGTTGAAGGCCGGAGTCCTCGGCAGCCCGTCCAGGGCGGTCACCGTCATGCCGAGGTCAGCGAAGTGGCCCAGCGCCTCGGTCGTGACGTCCAGGACATCGGACTCCATCGGCAGGTAGCCCCCGAGGTCGCCGAGCCAGGCCACCGTGCGGCCCCGCACCGCCTGATCGGGATGGCCGGGCAACGTGGTCAGGGACTCCGGGCCCTGCTCCACGGACAACGGCGCGTGGGCGTCGTACCCGGACATCGTGCGCAGCAGCAGCGCGAGATCCAGCGCCGTGCGAGCAACGGGGCCGTTGACCCCGCCCTGGTCGACGAACTGTTCCCCACCCGCAGGGACGCGGCCGAAGCTCGGTCGCAGGCCGAACACGTTGTTCCAGCCGGTCGGGTTGCGCAACGACCCCATGAAGTCGCTGCCGTCGGCGACCGGGAGCATCCGCAGAGCGACCGAGACGGCGGCGCCGCCGCTGCTGCCGCCGGCTGTCCTGGTCTGGTCGTAGGCGTTCAGGGTGGTGCCGAAGACATCGTTGAAGGTGTGCGATCCGAGACCGAGCTCGGGGGTGTTGGTCTTTCCGATGAAGATCGCGCCGGCGGCGCGGATCCGCGCCACGAAGAGCGAGTCGTCGACAGGGTCGGGCAGTCCCCAGGACGGCCTGATCAGCCCGAGGGTGGTGGGCAGGCCGCGCACGTCGGCGAGGTCCTTCACGGCGTGGGGGAAACCGTGCATCCACCCGTCGTACTCGCCGCGCTCGAGCTTCGCGTCCTTCGTGGTGGCCTCGGTCAGCAGCTCCTCCCTCGGGCGGAGACTGACGATCGCGTTGACCTGAGGGTTCACCCGGTCGATGTGGTCGAGAAAGGCCGTCATGACCTCGACACAGCTCACCGTCCGCCGACGGATCGCCACCGACAGCTCCGCCGCGTCCCAGCCGACGATGCTGTCGAGATCGTCGGGACGATGCACGTCCGTCGGCCAGGCGATCGAAGCGTCCACCTCGTTCTCTGCCATCGCCTGCGTTTCTACCACTCGGGCCAGGACCGTGACCTGGACCAGAGGTCAGCGGTCGATCATCTTCTGCATCGCCTCGGGGTAGCGGTCGCCCTGGACCTGCACGCTGGCTGACGCGTGGTCGAGCTCCGCGAGGTCCTCGGCGGAGAGCTCGAGGTCCGCGGCTCCCAGGTTCTCCTCGAGCCGGGTCAGACGCCTGGTCCCGGGAATCGGCACGACCCAGGACTCCTGCGCCAGCAACCACGCGAGCGCCACCTGGCCGACGGTGGCGTCCTTGCGCTCGGCGACCCGGGTGACGAGGTCGACGAGGGCGAGGTTGGCCTCGAGCGCCTCGCGCTCGAACCGGGGAAGACGGGCGCGGATGTCTCCCTCGCCGAACTCGGTGGTCGCCGTGACCTGACCGGTGAGGAACCCGCGACCGAGCGGGCTGAACGGCACGAAGCCGATGCCGAGCTCCTCCAGAGCGGGCAGGATCTCGTCCTCGGGCTCGCGCCAGAACAGCGAGTACTCGCTCTGCAGTGCGGTCACCGGCTGAACGGCGTGGGCGCGACGGATCGTTGCGACGCCGGCTTCGGACATGCCGAAGTGCTTCACCTTGCCCGCGTCGATGAGCTCCTTGACGGTGCCGGCGACGTCCTCGATGGGCACGTCCGGGTCGACGCGGTGCTGGTAGAGCAGGTCGATGCTGTCCGTTCGCAGCCGACGCAGGGACCCCTCGACGGCGGCACGGATGTCGTCGGGCCTGCTGGTGACGCCTGTCTGTGCGCCGTCGTCGTCGAAGGCGAACCCGAACTTGGTGGCGATGACGACGTCGTCGCGGACTGGTTCCAGGGCCTCACCGACGAGCTCTTCGTTGTGGAACGGCCCGTAGACCTCGGCGGTGTCGAACAGGGTGACACCTCGGTCCACCGCGGCACGGATGAACGTGATCATCTCGTCCCGCGGCGGTCGCGGGCCGAACGACTGGCTCATCCCCATGCAGCCGAGGCCGAGGGCGGAGACCTGGAGTCCTGAGGTGCCGAGAATGCGTGTGCGCATGGTGATGCTCCTTCGAGGGGTGCTGGTGAGGGGCGTTCGCGGTGTCCTGCTTCCGTTTTGCGGTGGTCCACGACGTTGACGCTACGGGCCGTCCGAGCGTTTCAGGGACGGCCCACCGGTACCCCGATGGGGTCGTCACGCTCACGAACCGGTGGGGGATCGACACGACCACTGCGGCAACGGGTCTGGACGGGCCTGCGTCCTCGTGGTCAAGGCCGTTCACCAAGAACGACGTCGCGAACCGGGGTCCTGATCGTCATCCCTGCAAAGCCTCGAAAAGCAGGTGCAGACAGCCACCCCGCGTACTGACACGGGGGGATGGTCAACACACGAGATGGCTGCGTGACCTCAGTGTGCGCTGTTGATTCGGAACAGACGCAGCATGGTCTAGACGTAGGTGGCCGACCACGAGGGAGCGGCGTACTGTGCGTGAACGGAGTCATCCCGCCCGGGGGGAACGTGGCGGGTGACTCCTTATTCGACGGCGACCGTCCTTGGCTACGCGCTGAGGGCGGTCCCTGTTCGCGTGCGCTCGACTGCCAGGGACACTCAGCGGTACCCCGGTGTCGGTCGACAGCCTGGCCATCCTGTTCTGGACGGCCGTCCATCCCTCGGAGTTTCCCGCCCTCGGACTCGGACCGATTCGCGACGCCGAAATTCGTCGAGGAAGCCGCCCAGCTCCTTCCGGGGGGAGCAGAATTCCGCGACCAGGACCAGGCTGGCGACCTCCTCGGGATACTGAGCGGCGTACGTCCTCACGTACAGGCCCGCCAGAGGAATGTCCGGCCAGCACGTACGGCCCCGGAACGTGTGCTCGACCCAGCAGCTTGTGAGGATCGGTCGCGATCTGAGCACCATCGGGGGACTTGCCCCGGGATCACTCCAACCCCGCCCTGTCATACACGTCTACTCTGCTGTCGCGGGCCATCGACGATGCGAGCCAGCCGGCCCAGGGGGCCCTACCCGGCCACCGCGCTGTCCTTGTCCAGCCGTCGATGCGGGCCTGGTCTGGGGAGCGCTTCGGTCCGGTGCGCCGTGCTCTACCGCGCGGAATCAGCAGAGGAGGCGATCGCGATCCTGAACGACTCGCCGTTCCGCTTGGGAGCCGCGGTCTTCGGCCGTGAGCTCGGGCCGTCCGTCTCGACGAGCTCGCCAACAACAGGAAGCTCGTGCGGGTACTGGACAGCTGACGCCCGCCCCCGCCCGCGGGACCAATGAGCGACCGCCCAAGAGAGGAAAGCCGGGCGCGCGCTGACATCGGCGTGGAGACGCGACAACTCGCTACGGCCAGACGGCGGGACCGTCTCGAGCAGGTCCTCGAGAAGTTGGCGCACCCGCACCAGCACCATGGCAAAGGGCGCGGCCGGCGGGTCGAACAGGCACCGGAACCACACCATGAAGGCCGCGATCCAGATGAAGAACCAGAACGATCAGAGGAGTACTTCGCCGAAGTCATTGGTCATGGCGCCCATGGCGACCCTCTTCTCGTTGGTCCGGTCAACGACGACCGGTTGGCGCAGTGTGACAGAGCCTGGTCGTCTCCCCACCACCTTTCGTGGCAGTGTCGGGCGCAGATCGGGGTGTCGTGCAGACGACAGCTCGGGCAAGCCCTCGATCGAACGCTTCACCCTCAGGGGGTGAGGCTGCCTTGCCCGTGGGGTCTAGGGTGGCGATTGGCTGGAGTCTTCCAGCCGACATCTGGCTCGTCCGGCGCGATGGCGGGAGCCTGCCGAGCTGGGAGGCACCCCAATCACTACCTCAGATGACGGCGCCGTACAGCCGGGCCTCAGCGTCGGTCCGACGAGCGAGTTCAGCCTCTTCTTCCGGGTCAAGGACGGCGAGGCGCCCTCTCTGCGAACAGCGCTCCTCCAGCTGCAGGACACGCCCGGGTACCGCCCCGGCGACTACGGGATGGCCATCAAGACCATCCACGAAGCGCGGTTCGTGCTGTTCGACGACGACACCCGGCTGGCGTTCATCACCAGCTTCGACGGCCCCTGGGACGCCTACATGGAGGACTTCTTCACCTCCGGTCCCACCCTGGCTCTGTTCGACGTGATCTTCGGCCACGTCGAGGGCTACGACGGGCTGCCCGACGTCGCCGCCGTACGTGCCTTCGTCCTCGGTGCCGAGCAGTCGGCAGCGGCCTACGCGCGCAACTACGGCGGCACCGTCAAGGAGATCCGCAAGGCGCAGCGCGTGAACACCGCATTCCAGCAGGTGCTCGACCATCCGCAGGCGGCGGAGGCTCTTCAGCATCCGGCGTTGCAACCTCTGCTGGACGAGGCCGCGGACTAACGCGGCCGAGAGCAGACACTCTTCATGTCTGACCACATCTCCGGGCCGCGCGCCTTGGCCGATCCGATCGCGGACATCACCGACTTCTACGCGTTCCCGAGCCCCGAGTCACCGGAGCGTCTCGTCCTCGTGGTGAACACCCTCCCGATGGCCAAGCCCGACGACCTGTTCTCCGCAGGGTTGCTGTACCGCTTCCGGCTGCGACCTCTCACCGCGCCGGCGAGCGAGGCCTCCGGATGGGAGTTCGTGCCGGGCAACGAGGAGGTGCTGCTCGACTGCGTCTTCGATGCCCCGGATCACGTGTCCGATCCACTCACGGGCCGACCGAGCCACGAGCAGCACGGAAGCTGCGTGACCCCGGACGGGGAGCGCGTGTCCTTCCGCGTCAACGACGAAGCAGGTGGCGTGGGGCGCGGCATGCGGGTCTTCGCAGGCGCCCGGTGGGATCCGTTCATCATGGACGCCCGCGCCGCCCTCGCGACGATCGCCACCCGCAAGCTCGCCTTCACCGACGAGGGGTCGATCTTCCTCGACGGCAAGAACGTCTTGAGCATCGTCGTCGAGATCGACACCGGGTTCCTGCCCGGCTGGACGCTCGTGGGCGTGATCGCCGAAACCCTGACCCGCGGTGAGTTCAATGTCCGGATCGAACGCGTGGGTCGACCCGAGGTGAAGAACATGATGCTCGCGCCGAAGGAATTCGATCAGGTGAATCGAGACCTGGAGATCCGGGACCTGTACAACATGGAGGACGCGTTCCACCTGGGAGACTCCTACGCCGGAGCCTTCCGAGCGCGGCTGGACGCCAACCTTGCGTTCTGGGACGGCCTCGACGGCAAGCAGGACTGGCCCACGGGGGAGGACGGCAGCCACCCGCTCACGGACCTGGTCCTCGCCGACTACCTGATCGTCGACGTGACCAAGCCCTACGTCGAGCAAGGATCCTTCCTGGAGATCGAGCTCGCCGCCCGCCGGGGCGAGGCGCACCTGACGTGCGGGGGACGCACGTTGAACGACGACGTCATGGACACGATCTTCACCCAGCTGGTCAACGCCGGCCTCGGCCCCACGATCCGCGACGGGGTCGACGGCGCCACCAACCCGGGAACCGTCACCTTCCCCTACCTGGCAGAGCCGAACCCGGACCCGCCTGAGCCCCCCGAGCACCATTGACCATGGAAGGTGTGATGCCGGTGGACGCGACCACCACGGCAGCTCTAGAGCTCGACGACATCCAGGCCGGCGCGCTGTTTGAGCGCCCGTCGCCATACGTCGGTGCGTACCTCCTGCTGGCCATCCGCGACCGCGCCGACGGACGTGAGCTGGTCCGGCGGCTGCACCGGATCGCCAAGCCTGCCGCTGGCGCCGACACCGAGGACGCGACCTCGCTGACGGTCGCTTTCACCTACGAGGGCCTCAGGGCGCTCGGTGTGCCGCAGCGGTCCCTGGACAGTTTCGCACCGGAGTTCCGGCAGGGGATGGCGGCCCGGGGCGAGATCCTGGGCGACACCGGCGACAGCGCTCCCGAACGTTGGGAGCAGCCCCTGGGCAGCACCGACGTGCACATCGCCATCGCTGTCCTCTCCTCCGATGAGGCTCAGCTCGCAGCCCTGGCGGAGAGCGCCCGCTCAGCCCATGCCGACCTGTCCGGCATCGAGCTTCTGTGGCGTCAGGACTGCTACCAGCTCGCCACGGGGCGTACGTCGTTCGGGTTCAAGGACGGCATCGGCCAGCCCGCGATCGAGGGGAGCGGGCGCCCTGCCTCGGATACTCGTGAGCGGCCGCTCAAGGCGGGCGAGATCATCCTGGGGTATCCCGACGAGACGGGAGAGCTGCCGCCCATGCCGACCCCGGAGGTGCTGGGCCGCAACGGCACCTACGTCGTCTTCCGCAAGCTGCACACCAAGGTGGCCGCCTACCGGAGCTACCTGCGCGCGCGGGCGGCGAGCCGCGAGGAGGCAGAGCTCCTGGGGGCGAAGATGGTCGGCCGCTGGCAGAGTGGCGCCCCGCTGGCGCTCGCCCCGGACCACGACGATCCCGAGCTCGGTGGCAACTCGCGGCGCAACAACGACTTCGGCTTCGGCGACGACCCTCGAGGCTTCAAGTGTCCTGTGGGTGCCCACGCGCGCAGGGCCAACCCGCGCGACGCCCTGGACGATGAAGGCAGCGTCGACGTCCGGCTCCACCGGATGATCCGGCGGGGCACCAGCTATGGACCGCCGTTGCCCGACGGCGTCACCGAGGACGACGGCATCGACCGAGGGATCATCTTCGTCTTCGCCGGTGCGCACCTGAAACGGCAGTTCGAGTTCGTGAAGACCCAGTGGCTCAACGACGGCATCTTCATCGGCGCCCCGAACGAACCCGACCCTCTCGTCGGGCCGCACGACGACGCGAGCAGCTTCACCATCGCGCAACGACCGATCCGTCGCCGACTACGTGACCTGCCGCCGTTCGTGGTCACCCGCGGTGGTGAGTACTGCTTTGCGCCGAGCCTGAGCGCTCTGCGGTGGCTGGCCGAGCTCGACACCTGACCATGCGCGACAGAGAGGAAGCACGATGAGCTCATCAAGCACCGACCGCTGGGCCGCGCTCGACTTCGCCCCGCCGGATCCAGACTTCGAGGAGACCGAACCCTCGGTCCTGCTCGACTACCTCGCCGAGGGCCGAGTCGCCCGGATTACCCTCAACCGACCTCACGCCGACAACGCGATCAGCACCGAGATGGGTGCCTTGTTGACCGAGGTCGTCGAGACCATCGCCGTACGGACCTCCGTGCGGGTCGTCGTCCTCACGGGCGCCGGTGACCGCGCGTTCTCCGTGGGCAGTGACCTGCGGCAGCGCAAGGCCATGACGAAGGAGGACTGGCTACGCCAACGCCAAGCCTTCGACCGCACGCTGTACACCGTGCGCCAGCTGCGCAAACCGATCTTCGCGGCCGTCAACGGCATCGCCTACGGCGGCGGTTGTGAGCTGGCGCAGAGCACGGACTTCATCATCGCCTCGACCACGGCGACCTTCGGACAACCCGAGGCCATGCTCGGCCTGGCGGCCGGCGGCGGCTCGCCGGCGTTGCTACCCCGCCTCCTACCTCGGGGAAAAGCCCTCCAGATGCTGATGACCGGAGACCCTGTCCCTGCCACGGAGGCGTACCGACTCGGCATGGTCAACGAGCTGCACGAACCCGACCAGCTGATGGCCGCCGCCGAGCAGATCGCTGACAGGATCGCCGGCAACTCTCCCACCGCCGTGCAGTCCGTGAAGCGCGCGGTGCACCTGGGCGAAGGGCAGCCGATCGAGGAGGCCATCGCGATCATGATGGACGCTCACTGGCGCTCGGCCGTCCATCCCGACCGCGTCGAGGGCATCGGTGCCTTCAACGACGGCCGCGAACCCACGTTCGACGACTCTGATTTCTGAGCAGCACACCCCTCGACCCGCCGCAGGAGGCTGACATGACTGTTGCTGATGATCTGGAAGCAGCACGTGCCGAGCTGGTGATGATCAACCCCTCGCCGTACAACGCGGAGGCACCGCCAGCCGCCTTGCTCGGTGAGGTCACCCCGACCCAGCTCCACTACGTGCGCAGCAACTTCGCGGTGCCCGATCACGACGGAACCCTGGAGATCGGCGGCGCGGTCGATGTTCCGACGAGCCTGACCCTCGAAGACCTGCGTGCGATGCCCGCCCACGACCACACGGTCACCCTGGAGTGCGCCGGAAACGGTCGCCTGGAGATGAGGCCGCTGCCGACCGGAGAGCCCTGGGGTGACTTCGCCGTGTCCACGGCACGGTGGACCGGCGCCTTGTTGCACGAGGTCCTGGCGAAGGCCGCGCCAGCGGCGACCGGGGTCGAGGTTCTCGCTGAAGGCGCCGACCACGGCCCGTACCACCTCCAGGCGATCCTTCCCGACACCGACCAGGACAACCTCACCTTCGTCCGTTCCCTGCCACTGGCGCAGGCCACGGACCCGGCGGCGGGGATCCTGATCGCCTACGCGATGAACGGCAAGCCCCTGGGACGTGACCACGGTGCACCGTTCCGGCTGATCGTCCCTCACTGGTACGCAGTGGCATCGGTCAAGTGGCTCAAGCGGCTCGACGTCCTGACCGAGCCCTACAGCGGTGAGTTCCAGACCGGCCACTACATCTACGAGTGGCCGGACCAACCCCACGAGCCGGTCACCCTGATGCGGGTTCGCGCCCGGATCACCGACCCGGCACCCGGCGCGGTCATCCACGAGGACACCTGCACCGTCCGGGGCAAGGCGTGGTCCGGGACCGGCCCCATCACCCGCGTCGAGGTCAGCCTCACCGGAGAGGGCGACTGGCTCCCGACAAAGCTCGAGCCGACCGACCCCGACGACTTCGGGTGGCAGGACTGGAGCTTCACCTGGGACGGGATCGGCGTGGGCCGGCACACCCTGCGGGCCCGAGCGACCGACGCCGCCGGAAACGTGCAACCCGA
This sequence comes from uncultured Actinomycetota bacterium, assembly GCA_963797525.1. Classification (GTDB taxonomy): domain Bacteria; phylum Actinomycetota; class Actinomycetes; order Propionibacteriales; family Nocardioidaceae; genus Marmoricola. Next base: position 336,791 of record CAWCPT010000014.1, on the reverse strand, counting down.
CGTGCCCCCCTGGAACCGACTGGGCTACGGCAACAACGCCATCGAAGTCATCTACGTCGACCGTCGATGAGCGGTCGGAGCCCGACTTCACACCCAGTCCTGGCCATTGGCGCGTCACGGCTTCCCGCGCGGACAACGGCATGAGCGTGCTCTAGTCATGAGGTCCTCGACCTGCGGCAATCAGGTCTGGTGATGATGCGCGAGCATCGGCTGCCTCAGCGCAAGAAGATCCCGGCGTACGGTTTCGGGTCGAAGTACGTCGTCTTCGGCGGCATCACCTCGCCGCGATCGGCCACCTCGGTGAGCTGGTCCAGGCTCGGTGGGCGCAGGGTGAAGAGCGCCCCCGCGTCCTGGTCGCAGGCGTGCACCAGTTCTTCCACGCCGCCCTGCGCGGACGCGATCTCCAGTCGCGGGCTCGCGTGTGGGTTCGGGCCGAGGAGAGGCGCCAGCACGAGGTCGTCGAGGATCGCGACGTCGAGTCCAGCAGCGCCGGGCAATCGCTCACGGGTGTAGGTCAGGTCGTACCAGCGGTGGTCGACGTAGACCCCGAAGCAGCCGACGGTCTCCTCGAGCGTGGCCACCTCACGAACCTCGCAGCCCTTCCCGAGCAGGACAAGAACGTCGGTGACGTCGACGGGGCCACGGACCCGGCGGTGGAAGGCGGTCAGACTCAGCCCGTCGAGCGGGTACATCACGCACATGACCCCCGCGTCGTGCGGGCGGCCGGCGTTGTCCCAGACGGCGAGGCTCGCCGCGACACGGTGATGGCCGTCGGCGATGTAGTGCACGCGATGGCCGAGCTCCTCGGAGAGCTTCGTCGTCAGGTCGTCGGGCACCCGCCATACGCTCTGCTCCCAGCCATCGGGTCCCGAGAAGGTGAGCACCGGGACTCCCTCTGCGGCGCCGGCGACGGCAGCTGCGAGTGTGGGACCGGGCCGGTGCAGGAGCGCCACCAGCTCGGACCGCACGGCAGCAGAGCCGAAGTGCTCCACGAGACCCTCGACTCGGCGCGGTTGGACCGCCTCGTGGCCGCGCACGCTGCCGTCGAGGAAGGCCATGGGGCTGACGTCGCCCACCACCCCGACGTGCTCGTCGTCCCCGCGCCGCAGCCGGTAGACGTAGAAGGCCGCGTTGCACTGCGCATAGGCGCCGTCGGGCACGGACCGCAGCGGGTCGAGCTGTGCCTCCAGCGCACCCACTCTTTCGGCAGCCGGCAGTGCGTCGAGCATCCGCGAGACATTGGCCGCGGCGTACTCCTCGCGAACGATCCGCGCCACGAGCGGTCGCATGAGGCTCACCGGGCGCGTCCCGTCGATGTGCGGATCACGGTCGTCACTCCGTGCCGGCGAACTGGGCCGCCGACACACCCAGCACGTCCGAGCCGGAGCTGATCTGTTGGAGCAGGTCGTCGGTGACCGGTCCAGCCACGTCGATCGACGCAACTGCGGCGTCCCCTCCGCGGAAGACGCGGTTCTCCATGTGCTCGACATTCAGCCGGGCCGCGCTCAGCACGTCCAGGATCCGGGCGAGCACCCCAGGTCGATCGAGGTGGCGGACGGTCAACGTCACCGAGCCGAGCCGGTCGAGCGCCAGGTTCACGCAGTTGCGAGCCTCACCGGCAACGAACGCGTCGACGATCTCCACGACCCCGACCGCGGTGGCCAGCTGGGCCTGCTCGGTGGAGGCCCCGATGTGATGCGTGCCCACCACCGCGGGGTGTGCGGCCAGTGCCGAGCTCCACTCAGCCCTGCCGCTCCCCGGCTCGTCTGCGTAGACGTCGAGACCGGCACGGACCCTGCCCGAGTCGAGGGCCTCCAGGAGGGCGGACTCGTCCACCACGTCCCCGCGTGAGGTGTTGAGCAGGATCGCACCCGGCCGCAGGTGTCGCAGGAAGTCGCGATCGACGAGGTGGCGGGTCTCGGGCGCTGCCGGCACGTGGAGCGTGACGATGTCGGAGGAGGCCAGCATCTCCGGGAGCGACGGGCAGATGGTGATGTCGAGGTCGGCGGCGCGGGCCTCGACGTGCGGCCGTCTGCGAGCGCTCTGCACCGCTTGGAGCTTGATGCCGAAGGACCGTGCCCGCTCGGCCACGCACAGGCCGATGGAGCCGAGTCCCACGATGCCCATGGTCGACCCGAGCAGACCACCGGCCTTGCTGTAGCCACTCTTGTCCCAGCGTCCTGCTCGCAGGTCGGCGACGTTGTCCGCGATGCGCCGGTCGACCGCGATCAGCAGGCCGATGGTGAGCTCTGCGACGGCGGCGGAGTTCTGGCCCGGCACGTTCGCGACGAGCACCCCCCGAGCGGCCGCCGCGGCCGTGTCGATGGTGTTGGTCCCGGCACCCGCGCGCACCACCAGCCCGAGCCGGTCCGCGGCCTCGAACACGGACGCGACCACCTTGGTGCTGCGCACGACGAGGACGTCCACGCCCGGGATGTGGTCGACGAGATCTTCCGCACGGAGGGAGCCATCGACCTCGCAGGTGTGACCGCGCTCCTCGAGCGTGGTCACGGTTGTCTCGGGCAGTGCGTCGGCGACAAGTATGTGCACTTCGCGACCTCCGGGCTCGTGACCTGTCCAGGAAATGATGGACTACGGGTCACGGTAAGCCCGCGGGAACCCGGATGGCAGTGCCGAGTCCTCGTGGCTTCGGTCGGCTGGCTTCCGCAGGCCCGTCACCCTGCAGGGTGCGCAGGACGTGGTGTTCCTCCTCGCACCTCGCCGCCGGTCTCTACCACTGCACGTCATCCGTTGCCGACCTCACGCCACGGTGCCACGCTGAACTCCCCAACGGCATCAGCCTCGGGCCTGCACAGGAGCACACATGTCACATCGTTCCGCTGTCCTCGGCGCAGCCCTCACCCTCTCCGCCCTCACTGCCGCTGCCGCTCTGACTGCCCCCGCCGCCAGTGCCCAGTCGTTCAACCACGAGCACTTCACCGATGTCGTTGACCCCACGCCCTACGACTGCGAGGGCACCCCGGCCTCGGACTCTGGCACCGTGAAGGTCGTCGCCTCGGCCAACGTGCGCGGCTCCAGTCCGTTCCCCTACTTCCACGAGCACTTCAACGGCACTGTCGTCACCACGAACCTGGACACCGGTGGCACCTTCACCAACCGATTCGTGATCAGCAACCACGACCACACCATCACTGACAACGGCGACGGCACCATCACCATCACGAGCTACGCCTCTGGTTCCTCGAAGTACTACGACCAGGACGGGAAGTTCGTGCTCAAGGACCCCGGTCAGGTCCGTGTCGCCTTCGACGTTGACTACCACGGCACCCCAGGCAACCCCGATGACGACACCGATGTGCCGAACTCCTTCCGGATCATCCGCGCCTCGACCGGCAACTCCGACTTCTCGGGCCGCAACTTCTGCGACGACCTGGTCACCTTCACCACCCCCTGAACCGCGGGTGGCGACCGGAGGATATGCACCTTCCTCTCCGCGCCAAGTCCCGTTGTGAGCCCTATTGCTTCATGGCTCGGGCGAGATTGCGCCGACCGAAGCGACCCGTGATGAAGCGATACACCGCCCCGGCCGCACTGAGGGAGAGGAAGAGCCCGCAGACGATGAGGCCGATGTCGGAGTCGTCGTCGCTGCTGTCGGAGACGCCGAGCCAGCTCAGGACGACGACAGCGGCCAAGCCCGCCACCAAGAAGGCGACCAGGGCTGCCGCCCCCGCAACAACCTGGTCAAACGGCTCGGGGGCTTGGGCTTCCGGCACCAGTTGAGCGTCGAGCTCGTCCTTGAAGGACTCGCGAAACTCATCCGGGGTCTTCCACTTGTCCGGGTCCGCGGACGGACCCTGACGATGAGCCGCCTCCAGGGCTTGCTGGGCAGTTTCGAAGTGGTCGTCGTGCACCCAACGCGGTGTGGAGGGCCCCCCGCCCCGGGCAAGTGCGTCGGCGTCGGAGTTCACCAGGTGTGGCAGCGCACCCGACAGGTCCCTTCCCATGCATCTCATCCTCCGATGCACGTAGCCCCCGTCGGGTGCGCGCATGACGATGGCCATCTCCACGCTCGCGGGTTCGAGTCGACCGCGCCGCAGGCTCACCACTTGGAGCTTGTCCTCCCACGGAGGGACCGGGTGCCAGAACCTGTGCCAGCGGGAGGCGCCACTGTCGGGCTTGGTGGACCCAGCTCCGGTCGTCCGCAGGGACCGGGGATCCACGTCCTGGGGGACGGGAGTGACGGGAAGGTCCTCGGGCCCTCCAGCGTGGTGTCGGTGCAGAAACACGCGTTCAAGTGTCCTCCGCGGGGGAGAGGTCGGCTACTGAGCATCGGGCTTGTCTAGCCCTCGAGGAGCCGTCCTTCGGGCGGTGGGATAGGTCCCTGACTCCGCTGGCTGCCGACTCACGACCTGACACGCCGCGATCCGCGCTGTCATGCCGATGGGGCCAAGGTTCAGCGGTTGGAAGCCCCGCCCTCGGGGAACCACGGACGCATGGGGTTGTTCTCACGTCACTCATCCAGGCCCGATGATCTTCGCGACAGGGACTACGTGCTCACCGGTTGTCCACTGGTCGCGAAGGACGACCATGTCGTGCTTGTCGACGCGACGGTGCGCCTGGCAGTGCGTCAGGCGACTGACGACGAGGATCTCGTGCTGGGGTACAACCCGGCAGAGGAGATCGCCCTGCACGCGGTCTGCGTCCTGGTGCTGCGCCAGATGGCTGATGACGTTCCGTCCGACGAGCTCCTGGTCGGGCGTGAGCGCATCGCCGAGGCCCTCGAGCAAGGGCTCGCATTCGCACCGGTCGGCGCGGGGGTCGAAGCACACGTGGTGAGCGTCGAGGTGCGTCCGTACGACGCCGACCTGGTGAGCTTTCAGCACGAGTTCCGGGTCGTCGGCTCCTGAAGGCAACGGAGTCCGCGCACGCTGACCATGGCCCGTGCCTACCCGCTGCGGGTGACGACCGGCTGGTCCGCCGAGCCTAGATTCGTTGACGTGGATGTCGCAGGGCATGCAGTACGCACACCTCCACCCGTCGGAGAACGAAGCCGGTTCACCGAACTGCTCACTCGATGCGAAGAAGGTAGACATGACCGAGACACCCCTCGACGACCTGGGCCCCGTTGACTACGTGATCGTCGAGTTTCCGGCGGGAGCCTCCAACTTCACCGGCGAGATGATCGACGAGCTGCTCACGCTCGTGGACGCAGGCACGATCCGGGTCATCGACATCCTCATCCTGGTCAAGGGTGAGGACGGTGAGGTGGAAGCGATGGAGCTGTCCGACCTGGGCGACCTCGGTGAGCTGGAGAGGATCGAGGCGGACCTGGCCGAGCTGCTGGCCGCGGACGACGTGGTGAACCTCGCCGAGGCCATGGACCCCGGCAGCACTGCCGGCGTACTCATCTACGAGAACCTGTGGGCCGCACCCTTCGCCTCGGCCGCGCGCCGAGCCGGTGGCCAGCTGATCGCCAACGGACGGATCCCGATCCAAGCCATCATCGCCTCCATCGAGGCGGACGACGCACTCGAGACGGTAGGAGATTGACATGCCACTCAGAGCCGCACGCGTAGGTCGTGTCGGAGTCGTGCGCCACCCGGTCGCGAAGACGGCTGTGGTGGCCAGGGCCGTGACGCCGGGACCGGCACCCGTTGCGAAGACGGCGGTCGTAGCAGCTGCGGTCACCCCTGGCCGCCGTCGACGACGCATCTGAGCCTCGTCGGGAGGACGCCGGCGCCAGCGACGTCGCCTCGCAGGGCCGACACCCTGACCTCGTCGGGTCTCGCAGGATCGATCGAAGTCCCGGGCCGCGCACGAGTGCTCCCGGCATGGTCACCCGTGCCCCCGGTTCCGGAGATCTGGCGCGCACCTCTGAAGGGCCCCTAGAAGTCATGGCAAGAGAGAAGCCGAACGTGCTCCTGATCCTGGCCGATGACATCGGCTGGCTTGGAGGCGCTGCGAGTTCAAACGCAGGTCCTGATCTGCCGCCAACGGCTCGGTCCAATGCTGGAGTCGATGCCGCGAGCGGTAGACGACCCAGGGCGATCAAGACGTGTCCGCCCTGCGCCGGCTTGGCGTCAAGCCGAAGGTGACAAGCCAGGCCGGGGCGCCCGCAACTCTCGGACGGCTGAGCGGTGAGTACACCGGGAGGCGTGCGCGGACCCAGATCGCCAACTTCGGAGGCCCGGCAGTGAGGGGTGCGGGGTGCTGCTTGGTTGGATGGGGGGATGCGGATCGTCTACAACAGCTTCCACGGCCGTTACTCCGACAATCCGCGGGCTCTCTACCAGCGGCTCCGTGGCAGACCTGGGATCGAGCACGTCTGGTTGGCGGACGCCGTCCACGGGGACGGGTTTCCCTCGGACGCGACCACGGTCGACATCGATGGACTGCAGGCGCGTGCGGCGCTCGAGGCGGCCGACCTCGTGATCGCGAGCAGCCACACCGAGGTCGAGTGGCAGAAGCAACCCGGCACGACGTACCTCCAGACCTGGCACGGCACCCCGCTCAAGCGGGTCCACCGCGACGTGCTGTGGGCTCCTCCGGGTCGACTCGACGAGCTCGACGTGGACATCGCGAAGTGGGACCTCCTCCTCTCACCCAACGCGGTCAGCACGCCGAGGCTGCGCAAGGCGTTCGGGTACGACGGGGAGGTGCTGGAGTCCGGCCTCCCGCGGAACGACCTGCTCAGCCTGCCCGAGCAGGAGCAGGTCCGCGCCGACCTGCGTCGTCGGCTCGGCATCGACGACGCGGTCACCACGGTGCTCTACGCGCCGACCTGGCGCGACGACGAGGTGCAGCTCGACCCGACGGCCGAGCTCCCGCTGGCCCTTGACCCGGCGGCGTTCGCAGCAGCGCTGGGCCAGGACCACGCCCTTCTGTTCCGCTCGCACTACCTGGCGACCGGCCGGACGCGGGTGGCAGCGTCCCCGGGGGTGCACGACGTCTCCTACTACCCGGACATCAACGAGCTCTACGCCGCCGCCGACGTCATGGTCACCGACTACTCCTCGACCATGTTCGACTTCGCCATCACCGGGCGACCGATCGTGTTCTACCCCTACGACCACGACCGCTACGGAGACATCGTCCGCGGCTTCTACTTCGAGCTCGGGCCCGGCGACGCGCCCGGGCCGGTCGTGATGACCCAGTCGGACCTCCTGGAGACCCTGGCCGCGCTTCCCCGGACAAGGGAGCAGTACGCCGCCCGCTACGCGGCGTTCCGGCGCACCTTCACCGATCTCGAGGACGGCCACGCCACCGATCGTGTGCTCGAGCGCCTGGGGCTGTGAGCGGCCAATGTCCCCAGGTGATCGTCTCTGGTGACGAGGCACGGAAGGGCCCAGATCGGGTCATCGCTGTCGCCTGTGGCCAGGATGTCCTGGACGAGTCCCCAGCCATCGTGGCGTTCGCCTTCGATCGTGACGGCGAATCTGGCGGCGGCACCCACGCGCCGTTGCCCATCGCCGAGATGGAGTCCTACGAGGATCTCCACCCTTTGATGGACATGCGGCAGCAGCGTCAGACCGAGTATTCCGCTCTCGCAGAAGCGATGATCGAGAAGACGTGCTGAGAGTCCTCGCCGCAGTCTGAACCGCCCTGTCATGGGTGCCAGCGGGAAGTTGCGTTCCGTGGGTCGGTGGAGCAAGTGCCGTCCTGCACGGCCGCGATGACTGCACTGGAAGTACCCGTGGGCATGGCCGTCGCTCTTGGCGCGAAGGAGGTCTCTCGATGGTGGGAACCGGAACACGTCGCTGTCGCTGCCGAAGGGGGTGAGCGACTAGATCGTGGTGATCTCCTTTAAAGGTGACCCGTCATGAAGTCGTTGGCACAGGCGAGGCTCAAGAGGGCGCACGCAGTGGAGCTCGCGTTGGCCGAGCGCGCGGCCGAAGGTGTCGATCACCTGCGGGAGGTAGAGGCCGCACGGCTGAACGACCTGCGAGCAGCCATCTGGGACACAGCCATGTCCGGAGACACCGTGGCCCTTGGCCTGGCACTCAAGGTCATCCAGCAGGAGCTGCGGTTGTTCGGGCTCACTTCCTCCACGTGTGTCTTCGATTCCGAAGGGGCCCGTCTCGATGATGTCCGAGGACTGGGGGATCAACGTGTCATCCCCAGACATGGGTGGGCCCCCCGGCAGCGTGGAGCAGTCCGCCGGGATCACCGTGATCGTTGGGGGCGTCGTGTCGTCAGCCGTCGCCCTCAGCAGGAGCCCTTGACGGCGCTCTCCAGCTCCGTCAGGGAGGTCTTGAGTGCCCTGAGGGCCGCGCCGACCGCGGCAACCGTCGCCGCGGACGGCGATGCGGTGGCGGCCTCCAGGCTCGTGCCGAGGGAGGAGGCCGACGCGTTGATGGAGTCGACCTCGGTGGCGTACTGCTTCTTGGCGTCGCTGGTCGCCTTCTTCAGGTCGGTCTGCACCTGGGTGAGGCTGTCCGTAAGATCCGCAAGCCCGTTCTTGGTGACGTCGACCTGCTTCAGGTCCTTGACCGAGGCCTTGAGCGCCTTGACGTCTGAGCAGATGGCGGGAGTCTCGCTGGAGGCGCCACTTGCTCCGCACCCGGCCAGGGTGGAAGAGCCCAGAACGAGGGCTGCGGCCGCGAGGCGCGTAGCGGCGTGTCGCTGCATCATGGTCGCACGGTCCCCTCATTCGGACCTGAGGTCAACCACTGCAGGGGTGAGGTGCGTCAGAAGCACCGTGCGAAGACCAACGCCTACGCAAAGGCCGGACGACCTCTCCAGGCTCGCCTCGCGACCTCCACGGTGTAGTCGGCGGCCCCACCGGCGGGGTGTGTGCGATGAGACGTGCAAAAGCCGGGTCCGCGATCTCTTCATGACCAAGGCAAGTGATCCAGAAGACATCAGTCCGGCGGTTGAACGTGACGCAGCGCGCACGGTTGACGTCTCCGACCGTGCGTGTCCGGCTGCTCACGGCTCCCAGTCACCCGCGACGGGTGACCCGTGCCCGTCCCAGGGTTCGTAGGTCGTTGGCCTGGCCGCGTTGCGCCGCCTCCCATGGCACTGTGGACCTCCCCGCCATCCAGGGAGTCCAAGATGATTCGCGCCGAACCCGGCTCAGGCCCCAAGCGTCATCGCAGGACCGCCCCGTGGGGTGGGTCCGGGCGCCCGACCCGCAACAGCGTGTCTCGGTGCCTCGTGTGGTGCGCGCTCGCCGCCGCCCTGCTCAGCGGATGCGGAGGCGGCGACGGCGACGGCGGCGGGAGTGCCACCACACCGCGTCCATCCGCGACACGATCTGTCGAAGTGCCCGAACCGACCCGTTCGGCCGAAGTGCCCGCACCGACACGCACGAGCCGTCCCACTGAGGACACCGAACCGACCGAGGACACCGAGCCGCGGCCCGACCGCACCCAGGAGCCGGGCGACGGTGCCGGACAGGGCGGCGACGCGGAGGGACAGCAGAGCGCCGCCCCGGAAGCGACACCGGAGAAGGAGGCCCCCGCCGAAGCGGACGGCACACCCGCGTGGGTCTGGTGGCTGCTGGCAGCAATCGTGCTCGCCGCCGTCGCTGGGACGATCGCAGCCGTGGTCCACGCGCGCCGCAAGCACCGGTGGCGCGAGGAGCTGGCCGTTACCGAGGGCGACGTCGGCTGGTTCGCTCGCGAGCTGCTCCCGGACCTACGGCGTTCGACCTCCCTGGACCAGGTCGTGGGCGGGTGGCACGTCGGATCGGCACGCGTGGGGGCTGCGGAGGATCGGCTGACCGCGCTCGAGGCCTCCGCCCCGACCGACGAGGATCGGACGCGGGCACGCACCCTGCGCGACGCCGTTCGCCAGGCCCGGCAACGACTCGACTCGCTGGCACTCGTCGCGCCACATGACACCTGGGCAGCCGACCTCGACGAAGTCATCGCTGACCTGCAGGTCGCCCTGGGGCCCCCCGCGCCGCCGCCGGACCACGCACCGCAGCACTAGCCCGGGCGACACATCAGGGTCACCCGTTCACGGCGCCGCGGACCTGGTCGAGCATCGCCTGCTCGCGCTCGCTGACCCGCTCGGCGTGGAACCCCATGAAGCCACCCTCCTTGGCTGCGTCGGCTGCCGCTTGCGCGGCTGCGACCAACCAGGTCCCGAACGCCCTAGCCTCCTCGGCCGTGGCCTTGGCCGCGATGATGCCGCCCACGGCACGCAGCTCCTCGAGCACCTGCTCTCCGGGGCTGCTGCCAGACGCCGTGGGCTTGAAGCCCTTGAGCGGGTTGTGGTGCTGCTGCACCTGTGCCTGGATCTCGAGTGCCACCTCGGTCAGGAGCTGCTCGTGGCTGGGTGGGTTCGTGGCGGTCTTGGCTGTCGCCATCGTCTCCTTGGCGGCCTCGATGGGCCCGCCCGGGTCGGCCAACGAGATCGCCATCCCCGCCACCATCGGTGCCCGTACGACGCGGGCCCACTCTTCCTCGGTGAAGTCATCCTTGGTAGTCACTGTGTGTCCTTCCGCTCCCGCACGTCCTGGCGATGCCGTGGTCCTCAGCTTGGTCCGATCCCGGTGACCGGAGCCGCATCCTTATCCGACCACGTGGTGCGTCGGTGTACAGACGGCGGGGTTGCCCGGGACACCAGGTCAGGTTTCGCGGGCCTCGAAGAAGTTCCGCCCGACGTTCTCCACGTTTCCCTCGAAGATGTGGTTCTCGACCTCACTGTCGCGAAGGCGGTTGCGGGAGCCCGGCCACGTGTTCTCCGGACGTCCTCGGCGATCCACGCGTGCTGCACGGACCCCACCTGCTGGGTGCCGGCGGCCACCACCGGAGCAGTGCCCGTGGAAGATCTCGCGCACACCGTCCGGCATCGCGCCCGGCTGATGTAGGCGCGGCGCCGCCATCATGTCTCAGGTGGGCTGGGCCGGCTCGTCAGCCGCTCTCCCTACCCCTGGTGGGGGATCCGGCCGGCGTGGTCGAGGTCGACGGTGAGGTTCTCACCGGACTCCGGTTCGAAGAGGTGGATCTTCGTGCCGTCGACCCAGATCTCGGCCTCTTCGCCCTCCCGGATCCGGCTGGCGCCGTCGAGGGAGACGACGAGCTGGGTGCGCACCGACTCCCCGTCCAGGTCGCGCTCGAGCTGGCGCCGGGACTCATCCACCTCGGGCGCCGCCTCGAACGGGATGTAGGCGTAGGTCTCGTTGCCCAGCCACTCGACGACGTCGATCTGCGCCCGGAAGGTCGAACCGGAGCCCTTGTCGGTGCGCACCGACGCGTCCTCGAAGTGTTCGGGCCGGATGCCGGCGAGCAGCAGCCCCTTGCCGACGGCCTTCTCCGCCCGCTCCGGGGGGAGCTGCACCGTTCCGAACGGCAGCTTGACCGAGTTGCCCTCGACTGTGGCGGGCAGGAAGTTCATCGGCGGTGAGCCGATGAAGCCCGCAACGAAGAGGTTGCCGGGGTTCTCGTAGAGCTCACGCGGCGTCGCGAGCTGTTGCAGTATCCCGCGCTTGAGCACGGCGACGCGGTCGCCCAGCGTCATCGCCTCGGTCTGGTCGTGGGTGACGTAGACCGTGGTGACGCCGAGCCGCTTCTGCAGCCGGGTGATCTCGGTGCGCATCTGGCCGCGGAGCTTGGCGTCGAGGTTCGAGAGCGGCTCGTCGAAGAGGAACGCGTCGGCCTCGCGGACGATCGCGCGGCCCATCGCGACGCGCTGCCGCTGACCGCCGGAGAGGTTGCCCGGCTTGCGCTCGAGGTGCTCGTCGAGCTCCAGGGTCTTCGACGCCTCGCGGACCTTCTTGTCGATCTCTTCCTCGGACGCCTTCGCCAGCCTGAGTGGGAACGCGATGTTCTCGTAGACGGACAGGTGCGGGTAGAGGGCGTAGTTCTGGAACACCATCGCGAGGTTGCGGTCCCGCGGCGCCAGGTCGTTGACCACCTTGTCGCCGATCAACATCTCGCCCGAGGTGATGTCCTCGAGGCCGACGATCATCCGCAGCAGCGTTGACTTTCCGCAGCCGGACGGTCCGACCAGGATCATGAACTCGCCGTCCTGCACGTCGATGCTGACGTCGTTCACCGCCGCGAATCCGTCGCCGTACTTCTTCACGATGTTCTTCATGTCGATGGCAGCCATGGGTCACCCCTTCACAGCGCCGGACGTGAGCCCGGCGACGATCCTTCGCTGGAACAGCAGGACGATGATGATGATCGGGACGGTGACGATCACCGAGGCGGTGGCCAGCTGTCCGTACGGCGGGTTGAACGGGTCAGGGCCGACGAAGTAGGAGAGTTGCGCTGGCACCGTGCGGGACGCCGTGGTCGACGTCAGCGAGAGCGCGAGCACGAACTCGTTCCAGGCGAAGAAGAACGTCAGGATCGCCGCGGTGAAGACGCCCGGGGCCGCCAGCGGCACGATCACCTTGCGGAACGCCTGCCACGAGGTCGCGCCATCCACCTGGGCGGCCTGCTCCATCTCCCAGGGGATCTCCCGGAAGAACGCCGACAGCGTCCAGATGGCCAGCGGCAACGTGAACGACATGTACGGGATGATCAGGCCCGGCCACGTGTTGAACAGCCCGAGTGTCCGCCACAGGTCGAACAAGGGCCCCACGAGCGCGACCACCGGGAACATCGCGATCGCCAGCGCGATCGACAGCACGAGCTTCTTCCCCCTGAATTCGAGTCGGGCGATCGCGTACGCCGCGAGGGTCGCCAGGATCACGGACAGGGTCGTCGAGATCGCCGCGATGCCCAGCGAGTTGATCAGCGAGTCCTTGAAGTCGGGGTTGTTGAAGATGTCGGAGTAGTTCTTGAGCGTCGGTTCCTTGGGCAGGAACTGCGGGCTGCCCGCGGCGGTCTCCGTTGGCCCCTTGAAGGACAGCGAGATGATCCAGGCGACCGGCAACAGGCACCACACGAGGATGAGCAGGAAGCCCACCCAGGTGCCGATCCTCGTCCGTGTCTCGGTGTTCATCAGCCCTCACCCCGCGCCTGCGCCAGGTCGACCTTGAAGAGCCTGACGATCAGGAAGGCCAGCAGGAGCACGGAGATGAAGAGCAGCACCGAGAGCGCCGACCCGAGACCGAGCTGCATCTGCTCGATCACCTGTCGGTAGGTCAGGAAGGACGAGGACTCGGTGTCCTGTGCCCCCCTCGTCATGACGTAGATGTTGTCGAAGATGCGGAACGCGTCGAGCGCCCGGAACAGCACCGCGACCATGATCGCAGCCCTCATGTTCGGCAGGATCACCTTCCAGAGCCGCTGCCACCAGGTGGCGCCGTCGACCTTCGCGGCCTCGACCATGTCCTCCGAGATCTGAGCCAGTCCCGCGAGCAGGAGCAGGGCCATGAACGGTGTGGTCTTCCAGATCTCCGAGATCATGATCGCGAACATCGCGGGCCAGTGGCTGCCGAACCAGTTCGTGTCCGCGGTGAGCCAGGGCAACCAGTCGAACCACGTGTTCACCCAGCCGTTGTTGAGGCTGAACGCGAACTGCCAGGCGTACGCCGAGACCACGGTGACGATGCCGTAGGGGATCAGGATCGCCGTGCGGATGATGCCGCGCGCGAACAGGATGCGGTGCATCACCATGGCGAAGGCGAAGCCGATGACCAGCTCCACGCTGAGGGTGATCACCATGATCAGCACGGTGTTCCAGGTGTCCTGCCAGAACAGTCTGTCCGTGAGGACCGTCCCGTAGTTGCTGAGGCCGACGAACTCCTTGTCGTCCGGGGAGGTGAGCCGATAGCGGAACAAGGAGAGGTAGAGGGCCTGGATCATCGGCCAGGCCGTGACCGCCAGCATCACGATGACGGCCGGTGCCACCAGGCGTTGGCCGAGCCGGTTCTCAGCGCGCGCGCGGTCAGTGCGCTTCTTCTTGGGCGGCGGCTGCTCGCTCGCCTTCGCCGCCGAGGTGGTGCCCACGGTGCTCACAGCAGCCTCCTTCCGTGCAGCACGTCCTCGATGAACTTCTGTGAGTCCGGCGGGGTCTTGCTGTCGACGCCGTTCGGTGGGTGCCAGGTGCTCTGGAGTGCCCCGGAGATGTCGCTCCAGTACGGCGTGACCGTGCGTGGAGCCGCCGCGTCGAGGCTCTCCTGGAACAAGGTGAGCAGCGGCTGTGGGTAGATCTTGGCCAGTGCCGGGTAGCGATAACCGGCGGCGCTGGCGGGCATGTTGCCGGTGAGCTTGGCGTTGACGCCCTGGTTGTCGGGCGAGGTGATGCACTCGATCGCCTTCATCGCCTCGTCCTTGTGCCGGGTGTACTTGCTCACGCCGACGCCGATGCCGCCGTACGGGGGTCGGAACGTCTCGCTCTGGGTGGACTGCGGGTATCGGGTGAAGCCGAGGTCCTTCTTCACCTCCGGCTGGGTGGCGTCGTAGTTGGTCCAGATATAGGTCCAGTTGACCATGAACGCGCCCTTGGGGCCGCCGAACGTGCCGCCCGCGGTGCCTTCGTTGGACACCGACAGGTCGGCCGGCGCGGCCTCCGAGCCGGCGAGCTTCTCGATGATCTTCGCCGCGGTCTCACCTGCGGGCGAGTCGACCTCGAGGGTGAGGTTGACGCCCTTGTCGGTGTTGGTCGCGATCGCCCCGCCCGCACCGGAGATCAGTGCGTTGATCCACACGGCGTAACCCTCGTACTTGTTCGCCTGGACGGCGACCTTGCCGTCGTTCTTCGCCGCGGCGTCGATGATCTGGTCCCACGTGACCGGCTTGCTCATGTCGATCCCGGCCTTCTTGACGAACGACTTCCGATACCAGAGCACCTGGGTGTTGGACCAGAACGGCGCGACGACCAGCTGGCCGTTCCAGGTGGCGGCGTCCACTGCGCCCTTGAAGGACTGGGTCTTGAGCTTGTCCTGAAGGGACTTGGGAATCGTGGCCAGGAATCCCGCGTTCGCGAACTCGGCGGTGTACGGCGGGTCGATGCTCATGATGTCGATCTCGGGGTCCTCCGCCGCCAGCCGCCGCGAGAGCTGGATGCGCTGCTCGCTCGCGTTCTGGGGCAAGACCTGGACATCGATCTTGTAGGAGTCGGTGCTGCAGTTCTCCGCGACCTTCGCCTGGCCCCCGGCGTCCGGGTTGATGTACCAGGTGAGGACGTCGGCCGAACCCGAACCGGACCCGCACGCCGCGAGCAGACCGGAAGCGGTGATGAGTGCTGCTGCCGCGGCGAGGCCGCGGCGTACCCGACGCATGAACCCTCCGTCCAGAGTCCCTTCCCTAGATGTAGACCTCGGCGTCTGCGTTGTAAACCCTCTGGGCACGTTCGACGACCGGGACCGGGCGTTGTGGTGGTAAAAGTCCGACTCAGGTCGAGGACTGCACGAGGGGAAGGTCGAGGGTGACACGGCTGTCGGTGATGGTGGCGGTGCCGCCGTGGGCCTCGGCGACGGCCTGCACGAGCGAGAGTCCAAGGCCGGTGCCGCGGGTGCTGCGACTCGACCCCGCGCTGGTGAACCGGTCGAAGGCCTTGCGACGAACTCGGGGAAGGCTCGACGATGGGGTCCGCCTTCTGCGAGATCGTCTGGGGGTTCAACGTGACCCACCGCATCACCTCCTTGGTGGCCTGGGACTGGTCGACCTCGGCACCGGTACCGGCGTCCTGGCCGACCTTGAAGGCCAGCTTGAACGAGTGATAACCCTTCAGCACGTCGATGATGAAGCCCTCCTCGACGGCCTGTTTCATCGCGTAGACGTGAACGGTCGTGGTAGTTGGTCGGTACCGGCCGGGACCCGACCGAACAACTCCAAGGGCTTGGCCTTCGGGGTGGCGGTGAACGCGAAGTAGGAGATGTTGGTGGAGTCGGCGCGCTCGGTGGCCTCGGCAGGCGAGGATCGTCTCGACGTCGATCTCAGCGCACGCCTCGATCTCCTTGACCTCCTCGGCGGTCAGGACTGCCTACAGCTTCGACGCGATCTGCCCGGACTGAGACGAGTGGGCCTCATCGGCGATGACGGCGAACTTCGTGCCCTTCATCGCACGGATCTCGTCCATGGCGTGCGGGAAGGTCTGGATGGTGACGACGATGATGAGCTTGCCGTCCTGGAGAACCTTGGCCAGGACTCCAGACGTGGACCCACCTGGATCCGCGCCAGCCGGTGCGCGGTCCAGGCGATCGAGTCGGTCTTCCCTGACCCGGCCGAGTGCTGGATCAGGTAGCGGTGTTCCGGCCCTTCAACAGCGACTGCGTCGGTGATGTTCGTGACGGCCTACCGCTGGTGAAGCGGGGAACCGCAGCGAGGACGACTTGGTGGTCTTCCCGCTGATCGGGTCCGACGACGTTCATGAGGATTCCTCCGCTGTCAGTGAGGCGACCGCCTCGCGATTGGTCACGAAGACCTGCTCGTCGGTGAGTAGGCCAAGCTGTGCAAGCCGGTCGCGGGCGTCGTCACGGACGCGGCTGAAGGACAGTTCCACCGACTTGGCGTTCAGCCAGGTGCGCAGCGCCTCGAAGGCCTGGGCGCCGGTGACGTCGACGTCGGTGACTGCCTCCATGTCGATGACCACGTGCCTGATCCCGTCGGTCGCGTTGACCGCCTTGCGGACCGCGTCGCCGAAGACGACGCCGTTGGCGAAGAACAGTGGCGCCGCCATCCGGATGACCACCACGCCCGGGGCAGTCGCGGTACCGGCGGGTGCTTCGGCCAGCAGCGAATGGTTCGGGTTGTCTTCTGCCTCGAGCACGTCGATGGCCGGGTTCGCGGCACGACGGGCAAGGTTGATCAGCGAGAACACGAACGCGACAACGATCCCCGCGATGGACCCGACGAACAGGGTGACCCCAAAGCAGATCGCCCCAATCAGGAACTCCGCACGGTCGGTGGCCCACAGCTCGCGGAACTCCTTGATCCCGAGCAGCGGCAGGATCGCGACCCCGACGATCGCGCCGATGGCGGGCGACGGAATGTCCTCGAGCAGCGCCGTGCCGAAGATCAGCAGCAGCAGCGTGCCCGCGGCGGTGACCAGCGAGGGCAGCTGGGTCCGTGAGCCGGCCTGGTCCATCGCGGCCGTCCGCGAGGTCGACGAGCCGACCGCGAAGCCACCGCTGACCCCGGCCGCCAGGTTGCCGAGACCGAACGCGAACAGGTCCTGGTTCGGGTCAGTCCGGTACTCGCGTTTCTCGCCGTAGCTGCGGGAGACCAGCAGCCCCTCGGCCGTGGTGACCAAGGTGAGCGCGATGGCCGACGGCACCAGAGCCAGCCACTGGTGCCAGCTGAGTGCTGGCCAGGTCAGGGTAGGCGCACCGGACTCGATCGCCCCGAGGACCTTGACCCCTGCGTCGGCCAGGTTGCCCAGCACGACGACCACGGTGGCCACCACCAGCACGAGCAACGCCCACGGGACGCCCCTCGCCACACGCTTGCCACCGATCAGAACCACCACCGAGACCACCGAGATCGCCACCGACCAGGCGTTGATCGTGTTCAGTCCGGTGACCAGATCGGCGAGCTTCTCGACGAACGCGCCGCCGGAGTCGATCTTGACGCCGAGCATCTTCGCGACCTGACTGACCCCGATGTCCAACGCCAGGCCGCCGACGAAGCCGACCAGGATGGGTTTGGAGAGGAAGTTCGCCAGGAAGCCCAGTCTGAACACCGACAAACCGATGAACATGACCCCGCACAGCAGTGCCTGCGCCAGGCACATCGTCAGGTAGTCCTCGCTGCCGGCGACGGCGAGCGCGCCGACCGAGGACGCCACCAGGGCAGCGGCGGCAGCATCCGGCGAGGCCACCACCTGTCGCGAGGAGACCGTGAGGGCGTACAGGATGCCGGGCAGCACGAGTGCATACAGTCCGGCGGTGGGCGGAAGCCCGGCGATCTGTGCGTACCCGATGTTGAGCGGGATCGCGATCGCCAGCAGGGTGACCCCAGCGGTCGCCTCGCGGACGAGGTTTTCACTGGTGAGTCCGACGAGGGGCTTCTGCACTCAACCCTCCTCCCCGCTCCAGGGCCGCTCTCGCACGCTGCCTCGGGTGACCGAGCTGACCTCGATGATCCGTACCGGGGCGGCCGCTCGTCACGCTAGACGGGAGTGGGCGGAGCGCGATATCCGCCACACCGGACCTCTGCTGGTTCATCTCGTGCCGTGTGCCGGTCCCGCTACGTTGGTCAGGTCGTAGGGATGGGCCAATCGGGTGGGCCATGTGATGGAGGTTGCTGTGGCTGGAGAACTTGAGCTGTCTGCGGAGCAGCTCACCGAGGGGTGGGTCTATCTGTTCGGTCGCTACCTGGTGATGCGGCAGGAAGGCATCGACCTGGCTGAAGACGGGATCGACTACAACGTGATCAAGCACAACCCGGCAGTCGTGGTGGGCACCGACTCCGACGCTGCACCGACGTTCGTGAACCCGAACCTGGACGTCGTCTACTCCGAGGCGTGGATCGGGGTCGACGCGGCGACGCCCGCGATCTTGGAGATACCTGCGGTGCCAGCCGGGCGCTACTACACGGCCCAGATCGTTGACGAGTGGGCGGAGATCACACACAACATCAACGAACGCAACTTCCCGAACCATCCACACGGGCGCTACGCCATCTGTCTGGAAGGTAGTTCACCCGACATCCCCGAGGGCTGTCTGCGCATCGACATCCCGTCCGGGAAGGCCAAGCTCCTCACGCGGGTCGCACTCGGTGACGACGTTGAGGGTGCGGTCGCCCTCCAGCATCAGTTCTCGCTTTCGTCCACGGGTTCCCCCACGGTTCTGCCTCCTGCGCAGCTGCCCGACTTCGACAACGCGCACCTGCCGGGTGGGTGGGTGTTCGAGTCGCAGCACCTCGACGCTGCTCTGGCTCCCGCGGATGCGTGCGGTCGCGCGGCCGACATACAACCCCTGGTGCGTCAGATCAGTGACTGGCTGGCCGAGGGGCCCGCCCGCCTCGCTGAGCTCGACACGATCGTTCACGAGAGCGCCGTACCGAGCTTCTTGCACTTCGTCGTGACCTTCGGCAACGTCACGAACGGCTGGTCCTCGACCGCGGCATACCCGGCCTTCGGTGACGACTTCTGGTTCCGCGCTACCGCGAACTTCGGCGGCATCTGGTGGAACTCCTCCAACGAGGCTGTCTACGAGCTCCTCCACGTAGACGCCAATGGTGCACCGACCACTGGCGACACCAGCTACCGGATGACCTTCGCCGCCGACCAGGTACCCAGCCGCATGGTCGACTCCTTCTGGTCCCTGACGGTCTACGGCAAGCCCGACTACATGTTGGTTCCGAATCCGTCTGCTCGCTACAACGTCAGCACCCGGTCAGACCTCACGTTCGCTGAGGACGGATCGCTGACGCTGCTCTTCGCTCCTCAGCTGCCCCCCAACTTCCCGGAGAGCAACTGGTTGCCCACACCCGGCGGCAAGCCGTTCACCGCCGACCTACGCCTCTACCTTCCCCGCGACGAGGTCCGCAACGGCGAATGGGCACCTCCTGCGCTCGTCCCTGGCCCCTGACGCGAGCTGCGCACACATCCGGACAGGCCGCGATCCGCGCGTTGTCACGCCCATGAGCGGTCGTGGCTGCACGGTTCAAACTCCCGAGCGACGGACGCGCCATACAACTCGACTCGCGACCTCCGCAGCTGAGCCGATCGCATTCATCGCCCGCACGACGCGGACCAGCGCACGTCTCTGGGTCCGGACCTGATGGCGATCAGGGCAGCAGTGCGAGCTTGCCGATGGTGGCTCGCGCCTCGAGTTCGGTGAGTGTCTTTGGCCCGTCGGCCAATTCATAAAGGGTCCCTCGTCCACCTGGTGTCGCGACGTCCATGGACGCCGCATCGCGAGGATCCACACAAGGGTTCGATGTGCACGTTGAGTCAGAGGAAGGCTCGGACCAACACGACTACTCCCGCGATCACCAGCGCTCCCAGCAGCCATTCCACGTAGAGACGGCGCATCCGCGGCCCATCATCCGTGTTCATGCATCTCACACCCCTTCACGACGCGGATCAGATCAGTGCCACCCTTCCAAGGGGAGTAACTTTCGTCCTTGCCAGATACCGCGACCCTGGGCATGTCTTTCCAACGACAATGCGCGTCAACCGATCGCTGACTGAGCTGTCCCCGTTTGACGATCCGCTTTCCGGGAAGTCGTCCCGAAAGTCATCGTGTGGCCAGATCAGCCCTCGAGCCGTGGGCGGTCGCCCGACGTCGTCTCGACAGACTCTTTGATGCCGGCGCCTCCCTGCTCGACAATCTCCGCGAAGAGCCGGCCGCTGACGACAAGCCCCCCTCCCGCACCGTGAACTGGGTGATCGCACGCATCTCGAACGGCTCACGCTTCTCGGTCGTGCCCCACCACTGCCACTCGCTCCACACGACGTCTCCATCCCGCACCGACACCGGGACCTCGGCGTGCAGGTCGGGGACCCCGGTGAGGATGGCGCCCCAGTTCGTCCCGATCTGCCGGCCAAGGTGCGACGCGAGATCCGCTCCGGGAGGCAAGAGACGCCGCAGGGATGCACTGGGTCACGTCGCACACCTTCCGCAAAACGACGGCGACGATCCTCGACGACGCAGCGCTGTCCGCACGCCTGATCGCTGACCACTTGGGACACAGTCGGCCCTCGATGACCCAAGACGTCGATCTGGCTCGCCGGCCTGGTGGCTCCGTGGCCGCTCTGGCCTTCGAGGCGGGGCTGACGGGAGCAGTCCGTGGAGGCCAAAACGATGGCTGACGCAGAAGGTCAGGACCCCTAAGGGCCCTGACCTGCGGTGTGGTGCGCCATCAGGGACTTGAACCCCGAACCCGCTGATTAAGAGTCAGCTGCTCTGCCAATTGAGCTAATGGCGCGAGCGCGTTGAAGCGACTGGAACCTTAGCAGTCAGCTCGCGGCGGAATGAAATCGGGCGAAGGTGCTCCGGCCACTCCTCCAGGCCCGGCCTACTGATGTCGAGCGGCGTCAGCGGGTGGATCGCCGGAGCCACCGCGAGCTCGCTCGCCGACGCGCGCCGAGCGCCCCTGGATGTGCTCGGTCGCCAGGTGCTTGTCGAGGTCGGAGGGGTCGCTCCACTCCTCGATGGTGATGAAGGTCCCGGGCGCCGCGACAGACTCGGACGAGGCTGTAGGACAGGCAGCCCTCCTCGGCGCGCGTGGGCGCGACCAGGACGCCGCAGCGCTTCGCGTACGACGTCCTCCGAACCGGGCTGCGGCGGTGATGACGGCGACGACGTTGACGCTCATGGGGCCTCCTGGCTCGTGGGTGGTACCCGAACCTAGCGCACGGCGTCGAGCACGGCCTGGGCGGCGTTGTGGCCGCCGAGGCCGCTGACGGCGCCGCCGCGGCGGGCGCCGGACCCGCAGAGCAGCACGGAGTCGAGGTCGGTGGCGACGCCCCACTGCTGGGCCGGGGTGTCGAGCGCCTCGCGGTCGCCGGCCCAGGGCCAGGCGAGGTCGCCGTGGAAGATGTGGCCGCCGGGCATCGCCAGGTCGTCCTCGACGTCCTGCGGCACCTTGGCCTCGATGCACGGTCGTCCGTCGGGTCGCGCGAGCACGCAGTCCATCAGCGGCTCGTCGAGGTGTACGTCGACCGCGGCGATCGCGCGGCGTACGGCCTCGTCGCGCTGGCCGACGCACGGTCCTGCTCGAACAGGGCCGCGGGCATGTGCAGCCCGAAGTAGGTCAGCGTGTGCACGCCCGTCGTCGGCGAGGTCGCCGAGGATCGAGGGGTCGGTCAGCGAGTGGCAGTAGAACTCGCCCGGCGGCGCGGTCGGGATGCTGCCCGCCGCGGCCTCCTCGTACGAGCCGGTTCAGGGCGGAGTACTCCTCGGCGACGTGCAGGGTGCCCGCGAACGCCTCGAGCGGGATCGTGCGCCGCTCCGCAGCCGGGGGAGCCGGGAGAGCAGGAAGTTGATCTTCAGCTGCGAGCCGGCGGGCTTCGGATCGCGCGGCGTCTCCTCGCCCAGCAGGCCGCTGCAGCACCCACGGCGCCACGTTGGCCAGCACGTGCCGCGCCCGCACCGTGTGGGTGCCGGCAGCCGTCGTGCCAGGTCGACCTCGGCGCCGTCCGCCGTCGGCCCGGATCGGCGCTGACCGCCGGCGTCGGTCAGGACCTCGGCGCCGCGCGTCGAGCGCGGCCGTCGCAGGAGCGCCTCGGTGACCGCGCCCATGCCGCCGACGGGCACCCGCCACTCGCCGGTGCCGTTGCCGATCAGGTGGTAGAGGAAGCAGCGGTTCTGGACCAGCGACGGGTCGTGCAGGTCGGCGAAGGTGCCGATCAGCGCGTCGGTCGCGACCACGCCGCGCACCAGGTCGTCGGCGAAGCGCTCGCTCGATCGACCTCGCCCAGCGGCCGCTCGACGACGCTGATCCCAGATCGGTCCGCCGGGCACCTGCCCGCGCAGCGACGTCGGCAGCGGCGGCAGGGGGGAGGTCAGGGTCGGCGCGACGACGCCGGCGAGGTCGGCGACCTCGGCGTAGAAGGCGCGCCAGGCGTCGTACTCCTCGTCGGAGCCGGTGAGCGCGCGGAACGACTCGCCGCGTCGCCGCGCCCTCGTCGCGCTCGACGAACAGGCCGAGGTGCGCGGCCGTCGCGCACGGTGGGGGAGTACGACGCGGTCCGCGCGAGCGCAGCTCGAGGGGGAGCCCGAGCTCGCGGACGATCTGCTCGGGCAGCAGCGAGACCAGGTAGGAGTACCGCGACAGCCGCGCGCCCGTGCCCGGGGAACGCCTCCGCGCTGACCGCGGCGCCGCCGGTGTGGCCGAGCCGCTCGAGCACGAGCACGGAGAGCCCGGCGCCGGCCAGGTACGCCGCGGCGGTCAGTCCGTTGTGGCCGCCACCCACGACGACGACGTCGTAGCGGGCCGCGCGATGCGCTGCTCATGCCGGGCACCGTATCCGCAGGAACGGCTCGACCCTGCGGAACATTGAATGTTCAACTAGCGTTGTGGGAGCATGATGGAGACAACCCGGAAAAGCCCGGAGGTGCGCGATGCCCGCTGTGACCGTTGACGACCTGACCGTCCTGGATCGCCTCAAGACGCCCGGCCTGGGCGACACCGTCCGCCCCGTCAAGCAGCTCATCGACGCGCCCGTCGGGCTACGAGGGCGAGGGCTTCCCCGTACGCCGCGCCTTCGCCGGCGTCGACCTGCGCGACCTCGACCCGTTCGTGCACATGGACCAGATGGGCGAGGTCGACTACGCGCCGGGCGAGCCCAAGGGCACCCCGTGGCACCCGCACCGCGGCTTCGAGACCGTCACCTACATCATCGACGGCGTCTTCGACCACCACGACAGCCACGGCGGCGGCGGCATCGATCACCAACGGCGACACCCAGTGGATGACCGCCGGGTCCGGCCTGCTGCACATCGAGACCCCGCCGGAGTGGCTGGTCACCAGCGGCGGCCTGTTCCACGGCATCCAGCTCTGGGTGAACCTGCCGCGCGACGCCAAGTGGAACCCGCCCGCCTACCAGGACATCCGCAGCGCCCAGGTCGGCCTGGCCACCTCCGCCGACGCCGGCGCGCTGGTCCGGGTCATCGCCGGCGACCGTCGGCGCGACCAAGGGCCCCGGCTCGACGTACACCCCGATGACGATGGTGCACGCCACCGTCGCAGCCCGGCGCGCGCCTCGACCTGCCCTGGAACGCGGCGTACAACGCGCTCGTCTACGTGCTCTCCGGCCACGGGCACCGTGGGCGACGAGAGGTCGCCCGGTCCGCACGGGCAACCTCGCCGTCCTCGGCGCCGGCGACTTCGTCACCGTGCACGCGTCCGGCAGCCAGGACAGCCGTACGCCGGCGCTCGACGTGCTCGTCATCGGCGGCCAGCCGATCCGCGAGCCGGTCGCCTGGGCCGGCCCGTTCGTGATGAACACCAAGGCCGAGGTGATGCAGGCGTTCGAGGACTTCCAGAAGGGCCGGCTCGGCACCATCCCGACCGAGATGCCCGACGTGCACGGAGCGCCGACCACCCCGATCAGCTCCGAGGACTGACGGGGTCCCACCGAGGCGACGAGCGGGCGCACGCGTGAGGCAGGCCTTGCTCGACGCCTAGGCTGATGGCACTGCACGTGCCGCGACGAACGGCCCTGATCCTCGGTGTGGGCGCGGTCGTCACCACCAGCGCCACGCTTGCCGCCCTGCTGGACGAGAAGACCGTCCGCGACCGGGTCGAGGACGCGCTCCTCTCGCCGCGCCTGCCCGACCGAGGCCCCGTCCCGGTCCCCGACTGGACCACCGCGCGTGCAGCCCTCCGGATCCCGGCCGACGCCCCGATCGTGGAGTGGACCGACCCGGTGAAGACGCTCGAGGAGATGTTCATGGGGATGGCGCCCGGGGAGCTCCTCGGCATCCCCCGGGACACCACCCGGTACTTCGACACCGCCGACGGTTTCCGCACCGCCGGGGCCGCCTCGGTCGACGGAGCGAACGGCACCCAGATCCCGGTGGTCTCCACCTACCAGGGCCAGCCGGCCCGCACCTGGTTCGCGATGGCGCGCGCACGCCGCGGCATCGTCGGCCTCGGCCCCGACCTCGGTGTTGGCCCCCAAGCCGTCCGCGTTCAAGCAGGAGCGCCAGATCCCCGACCGGGACGACGCGACCGGTGACCCCGGACGGTTCTGGACCAGACTCACCGGGGACCGGGGTCAGCGAGCTCGTCGGCGCCCAGGAGAAGGTCGTCGAGACCGAGCACGCCGACGGCTACTACGGCAACTTCACGATGAGGGCCGCCGACTTCGGCGGCGTCGCGTACAGCGCGATCGCGATGAAGGGCGGGACCGCCGAGCGACTCGGCCTCGACGGCGCCTGGCGCGGGTTCGCCGGCAGTCCCCAACGGCGAGACCGCAGCCATCTCCGTCCTCGGGGGCCAGTACCTCATCTCCCGCTGCTCCACGTCACCGCTCGACGCGGAAGGAAACCGCGTCGGGTCCTCCCCGATCATGATCAACCACAGCTCCCCGGCGGGCGCTGGGAGCACGGAGAGGCCTCCCAGGCCCTCGCCGGCATGCCCACCATCTGGGCCTCGTCCGGCAAGCACGAGCTCGTCGACGTCGTCTCTCGATGGGGCGGTCCCGGGCTCAACCTCGAGGAGACCGCCGACGGGTTCGAGCTCGTCTGGGACGGCGGGATCTGCTGGCCCAACCGTGACGGCAAGGGTGGGCACCCTTCTCCGGACGGGATCTACTCCAGCGCCATGCACATTCACCTTCACGCCCTAGGCCGCGCCACGATCACCCTGATCGACGTCGACCTCGACACCAACATCGACCCCGGCAAGCTCTGTGTGGCGACCTACGGCGGCACCGACACGACCAAGGTCACCGTGACCGCCACGGCCGACGGCAAGGCCATACCAGTGCACGTGTACTGACCGCACCGCGACATCCGCCACCTCGTTGGGCAGAGTCTCGGCCCGGGACACAGCAGAACCGCAGGCCGGACGTGGTCCGACCTGCGGTTCTGCTTCTTGGGGTGAGTAACGGGACTTGAACCCGCGACATCCGCCACCACAAGGCGGCGCTCTACCAGCTGAGCTATACCCACCATGGATTCGTGCGAGGCAAGAGCATACCGGTCACTCAGGCGTCTTCCGAACCGGGTTTGCTCCCGGTCAGCGAGCCCTGGTGGAGGGCCGCGATCCGCTTGGCGGTGGACGAGTCGGGACCGGGCGGGGCGACGAACACGGCGTCGCGGTAGTAGCGCAGCTCCTCGATGCTCTCGCGGATGTCGGCGAGCGCCCGGTGGTTGCCGCCCTTGGCCGGGGCGTTGTAGTACGCACGGGGGAACCAGCGCCGGGAGAGCTCCTTGATCGAGGAGACGTCGACGATCCGGTAGTGCAGGAAGCCCTCCAGCTCAGGCATGTCGCGAGCCAGGTAGGACCGGTCGGTGGCCACGGTGTTTCCGGCGAGCGGGGGACGGGTCCCGTCCGGGCAGTGCTCCCGGATGTAGGCCAGCACCTGCGCCTCGGCGTCCTCGAGCGTCGTACCGCTGTCCAGCTCCTCGAGCAGGCCCGAGCTGACGTGCATGTTGCGCACGAACTCGACCATCTGGTCGAGGGCCTCGGCGGGGGGCTTGATCACGATGTCGACGCCGTCGCCGAGCACCTCGAGGTCGAAGTCGGTCACCAGGGCGGCCACCTCGATCAGGGCGTCGTGCTCCAGGTCGAGGCCGGTCATCTCGCAGTCGATCCAGACAAGTCGGTCGGTCACGAGGGGTCAGCCTACTCACGGCTTGGGTCCGCCCTCCTACAGTGAGCCTCATGCTGCGCTGGGTGGGCCTGGCTTCCCGCCTCGTCGTCGGAGTCGTCTGGATCTGGGCCGGGCTGATCAAGCTCCCGGATCCGCAGGCGAGTGTCACCGCCGTCCGTGCCTACCAGCTGCTCCCGGCCTCCGCTGCCGACGCCGTGGGTCGGGCGCTCCCGATGGTCGAGGTCGTCGTGGGGGTCTGCCTCGTCGTGGGCCTGCTGACCCGCATCAGTGCGGCGGTCTCGGCGCTGCTGCAGGTCGCGTTCATCATCGGCATCGCGTCGGTCTGGTCTCGCGGGATCTCGATCAACTGCGGATGCTTCGGCGACGGGGGAGTCGACCCGAACGCGATCAGCAAGTACCCCTGGGAGATCGCCAGGGACGTGGGTTTGCTGGCCGCGTCACTCTTGGTGGTGTGGCTGCGGCGTACGCCGTTCGCCCTGGACAACGTGATCTTCCCCGAACGAACCGAGGACCGAGATGTCGACCAAGAACCGTGAGCTGAACCGAGCCGAGCGCGCCAGGGCGATCCAGCGCGAGCAGGCGGCAGGTGAGCGCAACCGCCGGATCCTGATCACCGTGGCCATCGTGGTGGTGCTCTCCGCCGTGATCGCGGCCGTGGTCGTGTTCTCCGGCGGCGGGAGCAAGAAGCCCGAGTCGACAGCCGCGCTGCCGCCCGCGACAGCGCAGGGCCAGAGCCTCGTGATGGGCGGCAACGCGAAGGCCGCCACCAAGGTGGTGGTCTACGAGGACTTCCTCTGCCCCTACTGCCGCCAGTTCGAGACCTCGACGCGCGACTTCCTGCAGGCAGCGGCCGACAAGGGCACGGTGCAGGTCGAGTACCGGCCCTTCCACCTCCTCCAGGACGACTACTCGACGCGCGCGCTCTCGGCCTGGGCAGCGGTGCTCCAGCAGGGCACACCGAAGCAGGCCCTGACCTATCACGACCTGCTCTACGACAAGCAGCCCTACGAGGCGTCGACCGAACAAGCCCGACGGCGACAAGCTCGCGAGCTGGGCGAAGGAAGCCGGCGTCACCAGCAGCTCGGTGCTCGACTCGGTGAAGAAGGCCGACGACCCCGCGTTCGTCAAGGCCGCCGACGCTGCTGCGACCAAGGCGGGCGTGCAGGGGACACCGACGGTGTCCGTCAACGGCAAGCCGCTCGAGGGCTCGTCGGTCTCCGACATGGCCGACAACCTGGAGAAGATCGTCTCCGGCTCGTGACCGGCGTCATCCGCTGACCACGTCCTCGCCGGTCCTCCGGGGCTGACATGCTGGCGCCATGCCAGCGCTCGAGGAGTTCATCGCCCGGTTGCCCAAGGCCGAGCTGCACGTGCACCACGTCGGCTCCGCCTCCCCGCGCATCGTCGCCGAGCTCGCGCAGCGGCACCCGGGCACGGTGCCGAGCGATCCCGACCGGCTCGCGGAGTTCTTCGCCTTCCGCGACTTCGCCCACTTCATCGAGGTCTACCTCGCCGTCGTCGACCTGATCCGTACGCCGGAGGACGTCCGACTGCTGACCTACGAGATCGCCCGCGAGATGGCTCAGGTGCAGCAAGTGAGGTACGCCGAACTCACCTGTACGCCGCACACCTCCGTCCTCACCGGTGTCCCGATCGAGGCCTTCACGGAGGCGATCGAGGACGCGCGGGTCTCCGCCGAGCATGACTTCGGGATCGTGCTGCGCTGGATCTACGACATCCCGGGCGAGCTCGGGCTGGCGGGCGCCGACGCGACGCTCGGCTATGCGCTCGACCATGCTCCTGACTCGCTGATCGGCTTCGGGCTCGGCGGTCCCGAGGTCGGCGTACCCAGGCCGCAGTTCCAGCGCCACTTCGACGCCGCCCGCGCCTCCGGGCTGCACTGCCTGCCGCACGCCGGCGAGACGACCGGGCCGGAGACCGTCTGGGACGCCTTGCGCGTCCTCGGAGCGGAGCGGATCGGGCACGGCACGTCCTCGGCCCAGGATCCCGAGCTGCTGGAGCACCTCGCCGCCACGGGCACTCCGCTCGAGGTGTGCCCGTCGTCCAACATCGCCACGCGGGCGGTGGCCACTCTCGAGGAGCACCCGCTGCGGACCTTCGTGGACGCGGGAGTCGTCGTGACGATCAACAGCGACGACCCGCCGATGTTCGGCACCACCCTCAACCGGGAGTACGCCATCGCCGCCGACCTGCTCGACCTCGACCAGACCGGCGTCGCGGACCTGGCCCGGACCGCGGTGCGCGTCTCCTTCGCCCCGGACGAGGTGAAGACCCGGATCCTCGCCGAGATCGACACCGAGATCGGTGGTTGAGGAGCGAGCGTGCGCCAAACCACACCGGGCATGCACAAGGCCCTGCGGTCTCATACTCCGCAGGGCCACATCCTTTGTACGACAGCGCAAACAGGTGTCCTGGCTGCGACACGCAGACGGCGTGAAGAGGATCACGAGGTGACGTCTCGCGATCCGAGCCGGGCCGTAGGCTCGAGCCATGAGTGAGCGCCCCGGACCCCTCGAACGTTGGCACCAGATCGCCGAGAGTCGCGATCCGTCCGGGCTCGAGGAGCTGCTCGCCGAGCACTGCGTCTTCCGATCCCCTGCGGTGCACACACCTCAGGAGGGCCGTGCGATCACGACGGCCTATCTCAGCGCCGCACTCGTCGTGCTCGGACCGACCCTGACCTACCGACACGAGTGGTGGGACGAGGAATCCGCAGTCCTCGAGTTCACCGCCGAGCTCAACGGCCTCTCCGTGCATGGCATCGACATGCTGCGCTGGGGCGCCGACGGTCGCCTGGTGGAGTTCACCGTGATGGTCCGCCCCTTCAAGGGTCTCACCACGCTGATGGAGCTGATGGCTGCCGAGCTGGCCAGCCACTCCGGCTGAGCGCCCCTGGCAGGAGTCGAACCTGCGACCTAGAGATTAGAAGGCTCTTGCTCTATCCAGCTGAGCTACAGGGGCCGGCGGTCGGCAAACTACATCAGCCGCCCCGTGGGGTGACAGCACAGTGGTCCAAGCTCCGACCTGAGCCGATGCAGATTATGGCACCGCCCACGTTCGGGTGCTCGCTGATCGTCCCACCCCGGCGACCGGTCGGACGCCGGTCAGCACCGCAGCACCACCGCATCCGACCGGGCGGTGTGCACGCTCACCTGGGTCCGTTCGGAGCCGAGGCGGCGAAGCGCCGAGCTGAACCTCGCCCGCGCTGGCTTCGACGGCTGGTAGAGCACGAGGGTGCGGCCGGCCAACTCCCGGCGTCGGAGCTGCCGAGGCTTTCGATTGCGTCCCCAGAGGGACTCGGTGTGTCTGGGCGGCTCGGCGAAAGAGGCGTCCCGTGTTCCGCGGAACAGGTCGGGGTAGGCGATCCAGATCCCGCGCAGGTCCGCCCTGTCGAAGACCACCAGATCTGCGTGCGCATCGCGGGCCAGGTGCTCCAGGCGCAGGTAGTCGTCGCCCGCCTTGGCGTCCTCGGACCGCTGCCCGAGCAGGATCGGAGTCAGCAGGACACAGCCCACGAGGGCCAAGGCCACTCGTGGTCGCAGGCGAATCGCGGCTAGCCCTGAGCCCATGGCGATCGCGATCGCGGGCGTGCTGAAGGCCACGTAGCGCGACTGGTAGTTCTGCAGAGCGAGCAGGTTCGCGCCCGCCAAGAGCAGTGTCGGCACCGTTGTCCAGGAGAGGACCAGTGGTACCGCGAGGGGGTTCTCTCGCCGCTCTCCTTTTGCGGAGCCATCCGGCCACCGCGATCAGGATGACCGTGCCCAGTCCGACGGCGGCCATCTCGTCGAGTCCCACGCCCGGTGCGTTTGTCCCTGGCCCATCAGGACCTGGCGGAGTGCGACGTTGCTCAGCACCTTGATCGGTGGTTGGTGTATCCAGCTGATCTGGCTCGACTGCCCCTGCACAACCCACACCAGAGGCAGGCACGCCAGGGTGGTCGCCACACTGGCGAGCACCCACGGGCGCACGAGGCGTCGCTCGGCGACGAGCAGGGCGATCCCGTGCACCAGCAGCATCAGCCCGGGGATCAAGGCAGCCACCACACCCGCCCAGACAGCCGCACTGCGCGACGACAACAGGCGGTCAGTGACCAGGACCACCAGTCCTGCCATGACCCCGAGACCCACCGCGCTCAGGGCACGCAGGGGGAGGATGCCGTCACCCAGGCCGCGAGACCACGTCCATGCGAGCAGGTAGTACAGGGCGTGAACAGCATCCTGGTGACTGGTGAGCCGGAGAATCTCGTCCGGAGGCCTGCGGATGGCACTCAAGGTCGCCGCTTCGTCGTACCAGATCGATGGGCGGCCGGCGCCGGCCAACCCGACACCGACGCCGAGAGTACCGACGCCCAGGCACGGCCACGCCGCGCTCCGGGTGGTCAACGGTGCCCCCGCCGCCTCCACCGCCCACCGCCAGTCTCCGCGTGTCCTGGCTCGGGCGCCTCACGGGCGCGACCCCAGGTGCGTGCTGTTGATCGCGAGCACCGAATGGCTGGTGCCGGGCCGGCAGGCGGAGCGGTGCGGGGTGTGCCCTGGAGCCTGCATCGGCGCGGCACCCGACGCTGGGCTGATTGACGTCGTCATGGTGGCCGCGTTGGTGTGCTGCTCTTCCAGCGTCCTCTGGTGCGCTGGGAGGCGGCAAGGGGTGAGGTGCCGGCGGTCTACTCCTGTGCCGCGTCGGCCGTTCGCGCCCAGGCGTCTCGGTCAGCCGGGTCCCGCGGGGACGTTGATGAAGCGAGCGGTCAGGGTGTCCCCGACCTGGTAGAGGACCGACATCTGTTGACCCTGACCGTAGGAGTCGAGGGGGTCACGACTGGTGACCCTGCCACCCACCGTCCAGCTGCTGGCCGGCTTGCGGTACACCCAGTGTGGAAACTCGCTGAAGTTCATCATCACGAT
This sequence comes from uncultured Actinomycetota bacterium, assembly GCA_963797525.1. Lineage (GTDB taxonomy): Bacteria > Actinomycetota > Actinomycetes > Propionibacteriales > Nocardioidaceae > Marmoricola. The sequence continues at coordinate 305,829 of CAWCPT010000014.1, read as the reverse complement.
CGCGGATCCTGACGGCGTCATCAACGCGGTCGGTTCGTAGGAGTAGATCGCACGCTTCTGTGGAGCTGTCCATCCGCCTGTGAAGGAGAAGCGCGCGACTCGGAACCCCGCGTCGTCCGAGGACCATGCCGCGACCGCCTGCCCTTCGGGATTCATGGACAGGCCGAGCATGTCTCCGATCAGGTCTGCGCGGGCGTGGACGTCGAGGTACTGCGCCGATGTCCACGTCCCGTCGTTCGTTGTCCGCGCCCAGGCCAGGTGCCTTCGGGCGAAGCTCTCCTCCTCCTCCGAGCGAGGCCACATGGCCAAGGCACGTCCGAGGTCGTCGATGGCCACCTTGGCGTCTTCGGGATGCCAAGGGCCATGGATGGACGAGGGGGGTGTCCAGCGCCCGGTGTCGTGCGGTCGCAGGGCGACGCCGACGCCTTCCCACGTGGTCCACACCAGGGCGAGATCGCCGTGGCGATTCACTGCCACCTCCGGCGATTCACCGTCTCTGGAGAGGACCTGGGGGTTCTCCCACTGGCCTCCGACCCGGCGCGCCACGGTCACCACCCGGTCCGACGTGGCCCAGGCGACGGTGACGGCGCCCGAGTTGTCGATGGCGACGTCGCCGATCGCGCCTTCTCCCAGTTCGTGCGGTGCCTGCCAGGCGTCGTCCTCCCGAGTGGCGACCAGCACACGGGGCCGGTCCCCTCCGGGGCCTGTGTCTGTCCACGCGACGGTGGCCGAACCGTTCGGGCCGAGCGCAGCTTCGACCCAGTAGACGTAACCGCCCGTCGAGGGCCCGATGACGACCGGTTTCGCCCATCGGCCCGTGGCGGCGCGGGACGCGACCTCCACCTGGACCGAGCGGCCCCGTCGGGCGACCCAGACGGCGGATGCCGAAGCTCCGCGGACCCGGATCAGCGCGGTGGGTGCATCGGGCTCGCCGAGGCGACGGCTCGCCACGCGCTCAGGTGGCCCCCATGCCCATGAAGCGCGCCGGATCGGGCCCGAGGAGGGACGCGAGACGGGCGAGGGGCTCGAGACGGACCGGGGACTCGTGACGGGCGAGGGACTCGGGGTGCGCGTGGGGCCGGCGGAATCCGACGGCTTCGCGGAGGCCGACGGGATTGTCTCGAGTTCGCGTTCAGACGTCGAGCACGCAGCCGCGACCGAGACCAGCAAGGCCACCAGGGAGGTGACCCCGCAGGACCGTACGGAGTAGTCGACCTGCACGCCGCCACACGCCTTTCACTGCCTAGGCAGCATATTCCTTCGGCGTGACCTGACCGGGCCGTGGCGCTCTGGAGCGACGGACGTCACTCGCTGAGTCGGTCACCCGACTCGGCGTCGAAGACATGGACGTCGTGCGCGTCCGTCGTCACGTGGAGCACGTCTCCCTTGCGGACGTTCTGGCGGGCGCCCACGCGGACGATGATGTTGCTCGGCGTGCCCTCCACGCCGCTGGTGCCGTAGACGAAGGCATCGGAGCCGAGCTCCTCGACCACGCTGACCTGGACCGGCAGACCGCCGTCCTCGGCGGTCGACGACGCGCCACGCCTCGGGTCGCACTCCGACGACGACTCTCCCGGTCATCCGCTTGCTCGGCAGTCTCGTCGACAGGGACGAGGTAGTCGCCGATCTTCGCCTGACCGTCGACGGCGGTCGCCTCGAGGAGGTTCATCTGCGGGGAGCCGATGAACCCGGCGACGAACAGGTTGACCGGCTTGTCGTACAGCTTCAGCGGCGTGTCGACCTGCTGCAGGTAGCCGTCCTTCATCACCGCGACGCGGTCACCCATCGTCATCGCCTCGACCTGGTCGTGGGTGACGTAGACCGTGGTGACCCCGAGGTCCTGCTGGAGCCTGGCGATGTCGGTGCGGGTCTGGACGCGCATCTTCGCGTCGAGGTTCGACAACGGCTCGTCCATGCAGAAGACCTGAGGATTGCGGACGATCGCCCGCCCCATCGCGACGCGCTGCCGTTGACCACCGGAGAGGGCCTTCGGCTTGCGGCCGAGGTACTCCGTCAGGTTCAGGATCCGCGCAGCCTCGGCGACCCGCTCCTTGCGCTCGCTCGGCTTCATCTTCGCCATCTTCAGCGAGAACTCCATGTTGTCCGCGACCGTCATGTGCGGGTACAGCGCGTAGTTCTGGAACACCATGGCGATGTCTCGGTCCTTGGGCGGCAGGTCGGTGATGTCCCTGTCCCCGATGAAGATCTGCCCGTCGTTGACCTCCTCGAGGCCGGCGAGCATCCGCAGGGTCGTCGACTTGCCGCACCCTGACGGGCCGACGAGCACCATGAACTCGCCGTCCCTCGATGTCGAGGTCGATGCCGGGCACCGCGGGCTTGTCCATCCCTGGATACCAGCGCTGTGCCTTCTTGAAGCTGACTGTTGCCATGACTATCTCCTCACCGGCAGGAACGTGCCGGACGATCCGTTGTGGTTGACAGCAGGGGAGGTCATCGGTGGGCAGGGTGCCCGTCGGTCGTTCACGGCGGGGCCGCCGTGGACGCGCGTACGACGAGCGTGGTGGCGAGCTCGACGTGGTTCGACTCGATCTTCTCGCCGGCGAGAAGACGCAGGACCGTGCGCAGCGCGACCGCGCCCATCTCCTGCAGCGGCTGGCGCACCGTGGTCAGCGGGGGTGAGGCGATGCGGGCGATCTCGGTGTCGTCGAAGCCGACGACGCTGAGGTCGTCGGGCACGGACAGGCCGACCGAGCGTGCCGCCTCGATGGCGCCTCGGGCGAGCTCGTCACTGGCTGCGAAGATCGCGGTCGGCCGCTTGCACGAGCGACAGGAGCTGGGGAGCCCCCTGGATCCCGTCCTCGTAGTGGAAGTCCTGGGTGCTGTAGCACGTACTCCTCCGGCAGTGTCGACGCCGGCCGCCTCGAGCGCGGACCGAAAGCCTCCCAGGCGCGCCTGGCTGCACTCCGCTGACGCGCGGCCGCCGAGATAGGCGATGCGCCGGTGTCCGAGCTCGACGAGGTGCCGGGCGGCGGACTGACCGCCCCGGAAGTTGGTCGACCCCACGCTGATGATGTCGCGCGAGGGACGTTCATCGGGTCGATCACGACGAGCGGCAGTCGCATCCGGGCGAGCGCAGCGATCTCCTCGTGTCCGAGCTCGTCGGTCACGGCGATGACGGCTCGACGACCGTTGATGGCGAGGTTGCGTGCCCACGTGCCGGCCTCGAGGCTCGCCGACGGTCGTTGGTCGACCGACTTCACGCCGATCGTCACGGCCACTCCGAGCTCAGCTGCCGCAGCAGCGACGCCCTGGACGATCTCGGAGGAGTAGCAGCCGATCTTGCCCCGGAAGGTCAGCTCGATGGTCGGGTGCTGCTCGATCGTCTTCAGCCGGCCGCCGTAGTCGTGGGTACGGAGCATCTCCTGGACCCGGGCGCGCGTCGCCGGCGCGACGTCACGCCGGCCGTTGAGCACCTTGGAGACCGTGGCGATGGAGACACCCGCGGACGCAGCCACCGTGGCCAGGGTGGTGCGGGGCTCCGTCGTCGACATGTGTGGTCCTCCTCGGCCGGGTGACCTAGTGTGTCGCCGGGCTCAGGACCCGCACGGGCGTGTCCAGCCGTCGGTCGTGGCCGACGACGCGGGTGGCGCCGGTGAGCTGGACGCTGACGCGTGCATGTTCGTCCGCGGCCGAGCTCCCGAGGATCAGCTGCACCTCGCCAGCCTCGACGATCCGGTCGAGGCTCGGGTCGGTGTAGGCGGTGCGGTCGGCATGGACGTCGAAGACGACCTCGGCCGTGCCACCGGGTTCGAGGCTGGACCCGGGCGAAGCCGATCAGCTGCTTCACGGGCCTGGCGACCCGGGCCACCGGGTCGTGCAGGTAGAGCTGGACGACCTGGTCGCCCGCGCGATCGCCGGTGTTCGTCACCACCACGCTGAGCTCCACGGCCTCGTCCGTGCCGATCTCCTCGGCACTGGCTCGCACCTCGCCCAGCTCGAAGGAGGTGTACGAGGCGCCGTACCCGAAGGGGTAGAGGGGGCTGGAGTCCACGGTCGTGATGCCCGGCGCTCTCGATGCCGCCGAGCGGCGGCTGCAGGTAGGTGCTGGGCTGGCCGCCCGCGCGACGGGGGACCTGCACCGGAAGCCTGCCACCGGGGCACAGCCGACCCGAGAGCACACCCGCGAGCGCGGAGCCGCCCTCCTCCCCGGGGAAGAAGGACAGCACCAGTCCGGCGAGGCGCCCGTCGAACTGTCCCAGGGCGTAGGGGCGGCCCGACACCAGGACGAGCACCACGGGAGTCCCGGTCTCCAGCAGCTCTTCGACGAGATCGGCCTGGACGCCCGGCAGTCGGAGGTCCTCGGCGTCGCAGCCCTCACCCGAGGAGCCGTGGCCGAAGAGACCCGCGAGGTCGCCGACGAAGGCGATGCAGAGGTCGGCGTCGCGGGCGGCTGCCACCGCGGCCGGGAAGCCGCTGCGGTCCTCGCCCATCACGGCACACCCGCTCTCGTGGAGGACCTCGACCTCGTCCAGCTCGGCCCGGAGGGCGTCCAGGGCCGTCGGGACCTCGATGCCCAGGCCAGCCCGCGGGTGGCGCGGCAGCACGTGGGTGGGGAACGCGTAGCAGCCCATGAACGTCAGCGGGTCGTCGGACGTGGGACCGACCACCGCCAGCTTCTGCGGCAGCGGCCGCTGGTCGCTCCTGATCGGCAGGGCCGTGCCCGCATCGAGCAGGACCACCGAGCGCTCGGCCACCTCGCGGGCCAGCTCGCGGTTGGCCGCCGCGTCGAGGTCGACGTCGGCCGCGTCGGCGACGGACGCCTCCGGGGTCCACCCCGCGTCGAGCAGGCCGAGCTGTGCCTTGGCGAGCAGTGCCCGGCGGGCAGCCCGGTCCACGAACGACTCGTCGAGGGAGCCCGCGCGGACCAGCTCGACCAGTCCGTCGCCGTACCCGAGCGTGTCGGGCAGCTCGACGTCGATGCCAGCCTCGAGGGCCAGGGCGCCGGCCTCGGCGGGGTCTGCCGCGACGCGGTGCATGGAGGCGAGGAAGGGCACTGCCCAGTAGTCGGAGACCACGGTGCCCTCGAAGCCCCACTCCTCACGCAGCACCTCGGTGAGCAGCCACGGGTTGGCGCCTGCCGGGACGCCGTCGACGTCGGCGTAGGAGTTCATCACCGACCTGACACCGCCGATGGCGACGGCCATCTCGAACGAGGGCAGGATGATGTCGCGCAGCTCTCGCGGCCCCATCGACACCGGCCCGTGGTTGCGTGCGGCCCGTGACGCCGAGTAGCCGGCGAAGTGCTTCAGGGTCGCGATCACGCCGGCCGACTGGAGGCCCTGGACGTAGGCAGTGCCCAGCGAGGCCACCAGGAAGGGGTCCTCGCCGATGGTCTCCTCCACCCGTCCCCATCGGTAGTCGCGCACGACGTCGAGCACGGGGGAGAGGCCCTGGTGGATCCCGAGCGCGGCCATGTCGCGGCCGATCATCGCGGCCATCCGGCGGACCAGGCCCGGGTCCCAGGTCGCGCCCCAGGCGAGGGCGGCGGGATACACCGTGGCGCCGTACGCCGTGAAACCGGTCAGGCACTCCTCGTGCACGAGTGCGGGGACGTCGAACCGGGAGGCCTCCATCACGATGCGTTGCTGGCGGACCAGCTCGTCCGCGCCCTCGGCGACCGAGACCGGCTCGCTCCCGTAGACCCGTGTGAGGTGCCCCAGCCCGTGCCGGCTCGCCTCCGACAGCGGCACCGTGCCCGAGGCGGCGAAGACCTCCTGCATCGGTGCCACCTGGAGGTCGGTGTCCTCCACACCGGGCTCGCCGGCGAGGTTGTTGCCCACCCAACGGCTGCCCAGCTGGCCGACCTTCTCCTCCAGGGTCATGGCAGCCAGGAGCAGCTCGACCCGCTCGGCGAGGGGGCGGGTCTCGTCCTGCCACGCGCGTCCGGGCTGAGCCGGGGGCTGCGGCGTCACGACATCGGTCACGAGTCCTCCTGACGGGAGATGGGGCCCGGCGCGGCCCGAAACATGTTTCGGAAAACCGGGCGCAGGGGCGGCGCACACGCACAGTACCGCCACCAGGGCTCGTTGGAAACGCCTGGACGAGCCCGGCACATTCGCGCTCTGGTCTCGGAAAGAAAACGTTTACATGTGATGCTTGACACTCCCTCGGCATCGGCCTAGCCTCCCGTCAACTCGACGTGGTGACACCGAAACTTCTTTCGGACTGGAGCCGTGCTCGAGTGGTCGTCCGTGGACCGGGCGACGAGTCGCTCACTGACGAGCCGTGGTGGTCGCGGCCGTCGACGTGGAGGTGAACCATGGAACCGATGAACACGTCCCGCCGCAGTTTCCTTCGACTCGTCGGACTCGGCGTCCCGGTGAGCGTGGCCCTCGTGGCCTGCGGTGGCTCGCCGAGCCAGACCGGCGCTGCAGGGGGATCCGGTGGCGGCAAGGGGGTCGCGTCCTACTGGACGCTGTCCGGCAAGCCGCAGGAGGAGATCCGCAAGGACACGGTCGCGCGCTTCAACAAGGCGAACCCGAAGCTGACGATCAACGAGACGCTCTTCGCCAACGACGCCTACAAGCAGAAGGTGAAGACCGCGATGGGCGCCGGCAAGGGCCCCACGCTGATCTGGGGCTGGGGCGGCGGCGGGCTGAAGAGCTACGTCGACGCGGACCAGGTCGAGGACATGAGCGCCTTCTTCGCGAAGAACCCCGAGCTCAAGGACAAGATCTTCCCGTCCGCGTTCGGGGCGGCGACGGTCAACGGCAAGCTCTACGCGATGCCGATCGAGACCGTGGCGCCGATCGTGCTGTTCTGGAACAAGAAGATCTTCGACCAGGTCGGTGTGGATCCCCCGGAGTCGTGGGGCGACATCATGGACCTCGTCCCCAAGTTCAACGCCAAGGGCATCGCCCCGTTCTCGCTGGCAGGGCAGTCGCTGTGGACGAACATGATGTGGCTGGAGTTCCTCTACGACCGCATCGGGGGCTCCGAGGTCTTCCAGGCCGTCTTCGACGGCGAGAAGGGTGCCTGGTCCCAGCCGGCCTCGTTGAAGGCGCTGGGTGAGGTGCAGAAGCTGGTCAAGGCCAAGGGCTTCCAGAAGGGGTTCCAGTCCACGGTCGCCGACCAGAACGCCGACCAGGCGCTGCTCTACACCGGCAAGGCCGCCATGATGCTGCACGGCGCCTGGACCTACGGGTCGATGAAGGACCAGGGCGGCGACTTCGTCACCGGTGGCAACCTGGGCTACATGAACTTCCCGCCCGTCGACGGCGGCAAGGGCAACCCCAAGGACACCGTCGGCAACCCCGGTCAGTACGTCTCGATCTCGTCCAAGGCCACGCCGGAGGCCAAGGACGCCGCCATGAAGATGCTCTCCACCACGATGCTGGACGACACCGAGGTCAAGAAGTGGATCGACATCGGCAACATCCCGGTCGCGAAGTCTGCGGGTGACCAGATCGCCGCGGTCGCCGACAAGACCGACAAGGCGTGGCTGCAGTTCGTCTACGACACCTCGAGCCAGGCCTCCGTGTTCGCCCAGTCCTGGGACCAGGCGCTCCCGCCCTCCCAGGCGACGGCGCTGCTCGACAACATCGGCAAGCTGTTCCAGCTGAGCATCAGTCCCGCGCAGTTCGCCGCCAACATGAACAAGACGATCGGTACATGACCGCACAGGCTGCCCCGCCGGCGTCCCCGAGCTCTCGTCGACGGGACGTTCGGGCGGGGCAGCACGGGTCGGTGGCCTGGATGGCGCTGCCGGCCCTGGCCGTCTTCGTGTGCTTCGCCGTCGTCCCCCTCGTGGGCGTGCTGGCGCTCAGCTTCACCCGGTGGGACGGGCTCGGCCCGATCAGGGCGGCGGGGTTCAGCAACTGGAGCTCGGCTCTCGTCGACCCCTCCCTGCTCCACTCGCTGCTGGTCACCTTCGAGGTGATGTTCTTCTCCTGGTTGGTGCAGACGCCGATCGCCCTCCTGCTCGGGGTCTTCATGGCAGGGCGTCACCGCTACCGAGCCGTGCTCGCGGTCTTCTTCTTCATCCCGCTCCTGCTGAGTGCGGCCGCCATCGCGGTCACGTTCAAGGCCCTGCTCGACCCCAACTTCGGCCTCGGTCCGGGACTGCACTCCTCGCTGCTCACGCAGAACTGGCTGGGCGATCCGGTGCTGGCCATGGGCGTGATCATCTTCATCGTCTCCTGGCAGTTCATCCCGTTCCACGCACTGATCTACCAAGGTGCCGTGCGCCAGATCCCGGAGTCCCTCTACGAGGCCGCGGCCCTGGACGGTGCGGGGCGCATGCGCACGTTCTTCAGCATGACCCTGCCCCAGCTCAAGCACACGATCATCACCTCGTCCACGCTGATGGTGGTGGGGTCGCTGACGTTCTTCGACCTGATCTTCGTGCTGACCGAGGGTGGTCCCGGAGACTCCACCAGGGTGCTGGCGCTGGACATGTACCGGCGCGGGTTCCAGGCCAACCAGATGGGGGCGGCCAGCGTGATCGCCGTCGTCCTCGTCCTCGTCGGCCTGGGCATCGCGCTCGCTCTGAACCGGCTCGGCGGCGACGCCGACGAGAGCCAGCTGGAGGGGATCTGAGATGACCACGCTTCTCGGGGCCACGCTCGACGAGCCCACCGAAGCAGGCCGCGCACCCCGTCTCCCGGGCGGCGGGTCGCGGTTCGGGGGGCCCCAACTGGCTGGCCGGCCTGGCCGGCTGGTTCTGGTTGGCCGTGGTCCTGATCCCGCTCTACTGGATCGTGATCACCAGCTTCAAGAAGTCGAGCGACTACTACCAGGAGAACGCCTTCGCTCCGCCGTCCAACCCGACGCTGGACAACTACCGCCTGGTGCTCCAGAACGACTTCCTGCACTACTTCGTCAACAGTGCCGTCGTCGCCGTGGGCACCACCGTCCCGACCGTCCTGCTCGCCCTGATGGCGGCCTACGCGATCGTGCGCGGGGCCACGAGCAAGTGGCTCAAGCGGATCCAGGGCCTGTTCCTGATGGGCCTGGCCATCCCGCTGCAGGCGGCGATCATCCCGATCTTCCTGGTGATCATCAAGCTCGGCCTCTACGACAGCCTCGCCGCCATCGCGATCCCGTCGGTGGCCTTCGCCATCCCGCTGGCGGTCCTGGTGCTGACCAACTTCCTGCGCGACGTCCCCCGCGACCTGTTCGAGTCGATGCGGCTCGACGGAGCATCCGAGTGGACCATGCTCTGGCGCCTTGCGTTCCCGCTGACCAGGCCGGCCATGGTGACGGTCGCCATCTACACCGGTGTGACGGTGTGGAACGGCTTCCTGCTGCCGCTCGTGCTGACCCAGAGCCCTGAGCGACGGACGATGCCGCTCGCGGTGTGGAGCTTCCAGGGACAGTTCCAGGTCAACGTCCCGGCCGTGCTCGCCTCGGTGGTGCTGAGCACCGTCCCGATCCTCGTGCTCTACACGGTCGGCCGGCGCCAGCTGGTCAGCGGGCTGAGCGAGGGCTTCAGCAAGTGACCCGAGGGCGAGCTGCCGCCTCGCCGTACTGACCGGCGGTCAGGACTCGCGTCGGCGGACCACGTCGGCGAACCAGTGGTAGGAGCTCTTCGGCGTACGACGCAGCGTGCTGCGGTCCACGCTGACCAGCCCGAACTTCTTCGTGTACCCGTGGGACCACTCGAAGTTGTCCATCAGGGTCCACACCAGCCAGGCGCGCACGTCGGCTCCGGCGGCTCGAGCTGCGTCGATGGCGGCCAGGTGCGAGCGCAGGTACTCGACCCGGTCAGCGTCGTCGACGCTCCCGTCGGGCAGCACCGTCGTGTCGGCGTAGGCCGCGCCGTTCTCGGTCACCATCAACGGCAGCCGGGTGCGCTGGTGGGTCTCGACGAGCAGCGACTCCAGGCTGTCGGCGTCGACCTCCCAGTCGATGTCGGTGCGGGGGTGGCGTGGTGCGAACCGGAACTCGGGCACTCCCGGGAACGCGGCGAGGTCGGCGTCGGTCATCGGATCGGTGCTCCCCTCCTGGTCGGTCACCTCTGCCACGCGCGAGGGCGTGTAGTAGTTGACGCCCAGCCAGTCGGCCGAGCCGCGGACGACGTCGAGGTCCCCGGGTCGCACCAGCTCGGGATCCGCCAGGACGGGGGCGACGCGGAGGGTCCCCTCGTCGTACTGCCCGTCCACGAGCGGCGACAGCCACACCCGGTTGCGGAGCGCGTCGACGCCGTCGGTCGCGAGGGCAGCGCCCTCGGTCTCGGGCAGCACCGGGGTCAGGTTGAGCACGATGCCGACCCCGTCGGCTCCGGCCTCGTGCATCCGCGCGGCGGCCAGGCCGTGCCCGAGCAGGAGGTGGTGCGCGGCTCGGTGCGCCTCGGCGCCGACCTGCTTGCCGGGCGCGTGTCGTCCGGCCGCGTAGCCGAGGTAGGCCGAGCACCACGGCTCGTTCATGGTCGCCCAGAGCCTGACGCGGTCACCGAGCCGGTCGTGGACGGCCATCGCGTAGTCGGCGAACTCCTCGGCTGTCTCGCGCACCAGCCAGCCGCCGCGGTCCTCGAGCGCCTGCGGCAGGTCCCAGTGGTAGAGCGTGGCCATCGGCAGGACGTCACGCTCCAGCAGGCCGTCGACGAGGCGCTCGTAGTAGTCGAGCCCTTGCTTGTTCACGTCGGCCCGCCCATCGGGCACGATCCGGGGCCAGGACACGGAGAAGCGGTACCAGCGCACGCCGAGGCCCGTGACGAGGTCGATGTCAGGCCCGGGGTCGGGGTACGACGCGCAGGCCACCGACCCGTCGGAACCGTCGTCGATCGCGCCCGGGACCGACGTGAGGGTGTCCCAGATCGACGGGGTCTTGCCGTCGGCCTGGGATGCGCCCTCGATCTGGTAGGACGCCGTGGCCACCCCGAAGTCGAGGCGGGAGCCGTCTGGAAGTGCGTTCCTCATCCGTGTCCCTCCTTGGGGACCGCTCGAGATCCCGACCATGTAAGCGTTTTCGCATGGGCGTGTCAGACTAGCAGGTTCTTCCGGGTCGCGGCGTTGTCGAGAGGGCAGGGCACGGGGGCGGGAGTACCCTGCAAGCGACGGGTCGGTTCCGGCCTCGACAACAGAATCTCTTCAGTCGCCGCGGCTGCTCGCCGTTCGCCTGTGGTCCTTCACGACTGAATCCGAGATTCGCTCATGACTTTCCGACCAGACATCAGCGCTGCGCTCCTGCAGGTCACCCGCGAGATCAACGAGCCCCGCGAGCTCCAGGCCACCCTCGACATGATCGTCGAGACCGCGGCACGTTCGCTGCCAGGCATCGACCACGTCGGCATCACGATCGCGAGCCGGGACGGCGAGATGGAGACGAGGGCGAGCTCGGATCCATTCGTGCGCGAGCTGGACCGGTTGCAGTACGAGCTCGGCGAGGGGCCGTGCGTGCATGCGATCGGAGTCGACCCGGTGACCACGGTGGAGTGGGTCAGCCGCGAGCAACGCTGGCCGCGCTTCGTGCCACTGGCCGTCGCGAGGGGCCTGCGGTCGCAGATCGGGATGCGGCTGTACACCGAACGGGAGACCCTCGGCGGTCTGAACATGTACTCCACGTCCTCGGACACCATCGATCCTGACGTCGTGCACATGGCGGAGCTCTTCGCGGCCCACGCCTCCCTGGCGCTGGGGCATGCCCGGCGGGAGGAGCAGCTGAGCGCCGCGCTCCTCACGCGGAAGGTCATCGGCCAGGCGATCGGCATCCTGATGGAGCGCCACGGGCTGGACGAGGACGGCGCGTTCGCCTACCTCACCCGGGTCTCGTCCCACAGCAACGTCAAGCTGCGCAAGGTCGCCCAGGAGATCGTCGACCTACGCAACGACGCCTCGAAGAAGGCCGAGCCCCTCACCAGCACGACGCTGCCCGGCGCCCTCGCGGCCAGCTAGCTCACCGGCTGGTGCGCGCTTCAGCCGCGCAGCGCGGCCATCCAGGACTCGATCTCGTCCGGCTCGCGCGGGAGGGCGGCCGAGAGGTTGTCGCAGCCGTCGGCGGTGACCACGACGTCGTCCTCGATGCGGATGCCGATGCCGCGCAGCTCCTCGGGGACGAGCAGGTCGTCCTCCTGGAAGTAGAGACCGGGCTCGACGGTCAGGACCATCCCCTCGGCCAGGTCGCCACCGGGGTAGATGCCGGTGTCGGCGGCCGCGCAGTCGTGCACGTCGAGGCCGAGCATGTGGCTGGTGCCGTGCAGGGTCCAGCGCGCGTAGACGCGGCTGTCGGGGGAGAGGGCCTCCTCCGCGGAGACCGGCAGCACGCCGAGGTCCTCGAGGCCGTGCGCGAGCACGGACATGGCCGCCTCGTGCGGCGCGCGGAACGCCGCTCCGGGGCGTACGGCGTCGATGCCGGCCTGCTGGGCGGTCAGGACCAACGAGTAGAGGTCGCGCTGCAGGGACGTGAACGTCCCGTCGACGGGCAGGGTGCGGGTCACGTCGGCGGTGTAGAGCGAGGTCGCCTCGGCGCCCATGTCGAGCAGCACCAGCTCGCCGGGAGTGATCGGGCCGGAGTTGTCGATCCAGTGAAGCGTCGTGGCGTGGCGACCGCCGCCCACGATCGAGTCGTAGCCGATGTCGTTGCCCATGGTGCGGGCCCGGCGGAAGAAGGTGCCCTCGAGCCAGCGCTCGCCGTGCTCCAGCACCCGGTCCCACTCGCGGACCGAGTCCTCGAAGCCGAGAGTGGTGATGTCGCAGGCGCTCTGCAGCTCGCCCAGCTCCCACTCGTCCTTGACGAGGCGCAGCTCGGAGAGGACACGCGCGAAGTCGTCATCGCGGCCGGACCTCGCCCTCGACCAGAGCCTCGACGCGAGCGTCGACACCACCGAGCACGCGGGTCTTGGCCGAGCCGCCGAGGCGACTCTCCAGCTCGTCGAGGTGCCGGGTCTCGATGCCGAGCGAGTCCGAGATCTCCTTCAGGGACGGGCGTCGTCCCGCCCAGAGCTCGCCGTACTGCCGGTCCCGGAAGAACTCGTCGGTCTCCCGCGAGCTCCGGGGCCTGGCGTAGAGCACGGCATCGCCGCCCTCCACCACCAGCACCGCGTCGCTGGTCTGGTTGCCGCAGAGGTAGGTGTGCGCGGTCTCGGCGCGGAAGCGGAAGTCGGTGTCGTTCGCCCGCACCTTGAAGCCGCCCGCGGGGATGACCAGCCGCTCGTGGGGGAACTCCTCGGCCAGCCGTCGACGTCGGGCGTCGGCCCAGGAGGTGATCGGGTGAGGCGGGAGGTCGAGCTCGCGTTCGCCCCAGCCGGTGCGCATGAAGGCGGAGTAGGCCTCGGGCACGGGCGGGTCATGACTCTCGGTCGCCGGCTCGTGACCCTCGGGGGCTGCGTTCTCGGGGGAGTCCATCGCGTCACTCACGCGTCCACTCTACGTGTGGGATCTCGTTACGCTACGCGCATGCAGAGACGCAGATCCGCCGCGTTCACCATCACCGTCACGCTGGTGATGTTCGTCGGCGCCATCGGGATGGGCATCGTCCTGCTGCTCTCCGGCGCGCCCGGAGCCCTCGTCGTCGGCCTCGTCCTGGCCGCCTTTCCCGTGGGTCCGCTGATCGCCTGTTACATGTGGCTGGACCGCTACGAGCCCGAGCCACGCTCACTGCTGGTCATGGGGCTGGGCTGGGGTGCCTTCGTGGCGACGTCGATCGCCCTGGTCCTGCAGGTCTTCGACAGCTTCATCTTCGAGAACACCAGCGGTTTCACGGCCATCGTCGTCGCACCGGTGACCGAGGAGGCGGCCAAGGGGCTGTTCATCCTGCTGCTGCTGTTCTACCGCCGCAACGAGCTCGACGGCGTGCTCGACGGCCTGGTGTACGCCGGCATGGTCGGCATCGGCTTCGCCTTCACCGAGAACATCCTGTACCTGACCCAGGCCTACATGGGCGACGGCGACCACGCCGGTGGCCTGAGCAACGCCGTCGGGCTGTTCGTCGTGCGCTGCCTCTTCGGGCCGTTCGCGCACCCGTTCTTCACCTCGTTCATCGGGATCGGGATCGGGATCGCGGTGACCAGCCGGAACAAGGCGGTGCGCGTGGTCGCGCCCATCGCGGGGTACGTGGTGGCCGTGTGCGCCCACGCCGCCTGGAACGGCTCCCTCCTGCTCGACGACGGGCGCAACGCGGTCGCCTCCTACGTCTTCCTGATGGTGCCGGCCTTCCTCCTGCTGACCGGGTTCGCCACCTGGTCGCGTCGGCGCGAGGGTGCGGTGCTCACCGCGGCGCTCAGCGACTGCGCCCAGCGCGGCTTCCTCGACCCGGCGGAGATCCCGTGGCTCTCCCGGATCCCCGCGCGCCGGTTCGCCCGTCGCTACGCGGAGAAGGTCGGCGGCCGGCCGGCCCGGCGCACCATGGTCGACTACCAGCTCGAGGCCGTGGAGCTCGGCTTCCTGCACAGCCGCTACCTGCGTGGGGTGGCCCCACCCGGGTTCGCCCAGCTCGGACAGGAGCACGTCGACCGGATGCGGATGCTGCGACCAGGCGTGGTCTGGCCGCAGCCGAGCGGCCTCGGCGGCGTACCGCAGATGCCGCACGTGGGCGGTCCCGGGCGTGGGACCGGGGCGATCAGGTGACGCCCCCCGGTCATGCCTCGGGGCCAGGACCGGGACAGCAACGGTCGGTCAGCGAGAGCTCCGTCCAGCTGCTGACCACCCTGACGGCGCTGCGCGAGGCGTTGCAGCTCGCCCGCTTCCCGCTGGACGTCCCGGGGGTCGACCAGGAGCGTGAGCGCCGGCTGGCGATGATCGACCAGCTCGAGGACTACGTGCTGCCACGGTTGGTCCAGATCGACGCGCCGCTCCTCACGGTCGTGGGTGGCTCCACGGGCGCGGGGAAGTCGACGTTGGTGAACTCCCTGGTCGGCGAACGGGTCAGCGAGCCTGGTGTCCTCCGCCCGACCACCCGCTCACCCGTTCTCGTGCACCATCCCGCGGACGCGGAGTGGTTCCAGCAGGCACGCATCTTCCCCGAGCTCGAGCGGACCACCCGTTCGACCCCCGACCCCGGTGCCCTCCAGCTGGTCGCCTCGACGGCGATCCCGCAGGGTCTCGCGTTGCTGGATGCTCCGGACATCGACTCGGTCGAGCTGGCCAACCGCAGCCTGGCGTCGCAGCTCCTCGCCGCCGCAGACCTGTGGCTGTTCGTCACCTCGGCGGCGCGGTACGCCGACCAGGTGCCGTGGGACTTCCTCAAGCAGGCCGCCGAGCGCAGCGCGGCTGTCGCGATCGTGCTCGACCGCACGGCGGCCGAGGCGATCCTCGAAGTGGCGGGCGATCTCGCCCGGCTGCTCACGAAGCACGGGCTCAAGGACTCCCCGCTGTTCACCGTCGCGGAGGCGCCGCTCGACGACAACGGGCTGCTGCCGGCCTCGGCAGTCAGCGACATCAGGGGCTGGCTCCGCGAGCTGGCCGAGGACGTCGAGGCCCGCAACGGCGTGGTGCGTCAGACGCTCGACGGCGCGGTGCGCTCGATCGCACGCCGTACCCACGAGCTCGCCGACGCCAGCCAGGCGCAGGCCGACATGCAGGCCCGACTGGCCCGCGACGTCCACGTGTCCTACGACCAGGCGGTGGCCGACGTCGAGCACGCGTCGGCCGACGGCACCTTGCTCCGCGGCGAGGTGCTCGCCCGTTGGCAGGAGTTCGTCGGCACCGGCGAGCTCTTCCGCAACCTCGAGACCAAGGTGAGCTGGCTCCGGGACCGGGTGACCAACGCCTTCAAGGGAAAGCCCCAGCAGGCCGAGCGGGTGACCGTGGCCGTCGAGTCCGGGCTGGAGACGCTCATCCTCGAGAATGCCGAGGCCGCCGCGGAGCGCGCCGACGCGTCCTGGCGCTCGGTGACCGCGGGGGCGCAGGTGCTGGAAGGGGGCAGCACCGACCTCTCCCGCGCCTCGCGGGACTTCCGCGGGCGGACCGAGCGGATGGTGCGGGACTGGCAGGACGGTGTCCTCGACATGGTCCGCAGCGAGGGCGTCGACAAGCGCAAGACCGCGCGGTTCCTGGCCTTCGGGGTCAACGGGCTCTCGGTCGCGCTGATGATGGTGGTCTTCGCCTCGACGGGAGGGATCACCGGCGCCGAGGTGGGCATCGCCGGCGGCTCGGCCGTCGTCGGCCAGAAGGTGCTCGAGGCCGTCTTCGGTGACGATGCGGTGCGGCGCCTCGCGGAGAACGCCCGCACCGACCTCGCCCGACGCGTGGAGGCGCTGATGGACAGCGAGCGGCAGCGGTTCCTCGATCTCCTGGACGCGCTCGACCTGCCGACCGACAGCTCCGAGCCACTGCGGGTCCTCGCCCGCCAGATCGACAACGTCCGGCTCGCCGGCTCGCGGAGCAAGGCATGAGCGGACTCGTCGCCAGCGCCCGCAAGGTGCTCGGCCGGACCACGCCGCTCGACGCCCGCGTCGCCGGGCTCGGTCAGGCCGTGGAAGCGTCCCGGGGTCGGCTCGACGAGGCCCTCGTCGACGCGGCCGGCGCGGTCGTCGATCGCGCGGGCACGCGCCTCCGACTCTCCGCCGACCACACCGTGGTGGCCCTCGCCGGCGCCACGGGCTCGGGGAAGTCCTCCACGTTCAACGCCCTCTGCGGTCTCGACCTCGCCGCGGTCGGCGTACGACGTCCCACCACGTCGTGGGCCACCGCGTGCACGTGGGGCGACGAGCCTGCGGGCGAGCTGCTCGAGTGGCTGGACATCCCGCCGCGCCACCAGGTGCAGCGTGACTCGATGCTCGACCAGGGGAAGCAGGACAAGGCGCTCGACGGCCTGGTGCTGCTCGACCTTCCCGACCACGACTCCACCGAGGTGAGCCACCACCTCGAGGTCGAACGGCTCGTGGCGATGACGGACCTGATGGTGTGGGTGCTCGACCCGCAGAAGTACGCCGACGCGGCGATCCACCACCGTTTCCTCACGCCCATGGCGAGCCACAAGGACGTCATGCTGGTCGTGCTCAACCACGTCGACCAGATCCCCGAGGGCCGGCGCCCTGCGATGATCGCGGACCTGCGCCGCCTGCTCGAGATCGACGGCCTCGGTGGCGTTCCGGTGCTGGGGACCTCCGCCCGCACGGGGGAGGGGATCCCCGAGCTGAGGGCGGAGATCGCCAAGCGGGTGGCCGACAAGGCGACGACGAGGAAACGACTGGCCGGCGACGTGACGGACGCCGCAGCCCGCCTGGCCGCGCACAGCGGGGACGCCGAACCCCGCGAGCTCGGCGGCAGGGACGAGAGGGAGCTCGTCGAGGCGCTCACCGACGCCGCGGGGGTCCCGATCGTGGTCGACGCCGTCCAGCGAGCGACGACGATGCGGGCACGTCGTGCCACCGGCTGGCCGCTCACCGCCTGGGTCTCGCGACTGCGCCCCGATCCGCTGCGACGGTTGCACCTCGACCGAGGCTCCTCCGGGCGCGACCTCGTCACCGCGGCTCGCACCTCGATGCCCGGGGCGGACGCCGTCCAGCAGGCACGGGTGGAGACGACCGTGCGCAACCTCTGCGACCGGGTCTCGACCGGACTCGCCCAGCCGTGGGTCCGGTCGGTCCGACACGCATCGACCTCGCGCTTCGACGACCTCGGCGACCAGCTGGACCGCGTCGTGGCGACCACCGACCTCGGGGTCAGCGGGACGCCGGGCTGGTGCAAGGGCGTCCGGGTGCTCCAGTGGGTGCTGCTCGTCGTCGCCCTCGCGGGCGCGGTGTGGCTCGCGGCGCTGGCCGGGATCTCCTACCTCCGGCTCGACGCGCCCCCCACGCCGGACCTCGTCGGCTTTCCGCTGCCGACGGTGATGCTCGTGCTCGGGGTGCTGCTCGGCGTCCTGCTGGCGCTGCTCTCCCGTGCGCTGATCGCGGTCGGGGCGAGATCACGGGCGCGGAGCGCCGACAAGCGCCTGCGTGCCGCCGTCGCCGAGGTGGCCCAGGACCTGGTCGTCGAGCCGATCCAGGTCGAGCTCACGGCCCACCGTCGCACCTGGGAGGGCCTGCGCCAGGCACGCGGTTGACCGTTTCCCGTCCACAGCCCGCTGCGGTCACGGCGTGCTCCACAGCGACCGGCCACCGCGCCCACGGCTGTCCGACTGCCCCGGTGGACTGCTCTCCACGAACACACAGGAGGCAGGAAGATGAACGAGTCATACGTGACGCTGCAGGGCTGGGTCGGTGGAGACGTGGACGTGCGCGACGTGGGGGACACCCAGTGCGCATCGTTCCGGGTGGGCTCGACCCCGCGTTACCTGCGCAACGGCAGCTGGGTCGACGGGCAGACCTCGTGGTTCACGGTCAACTGCTGGCGTGCCCTGGGCAAGAACGTCAAGGAGTCCGTCCAGCGAGGTGACGCCGTCGTCGTCCACGGCCGGGTCCGGGTCGATGTCTGGGAGCGCGAGGACAAGACCAGCTCGGTGACGTGGGTCCTGGACGCCACCTTCGTCGGTCACGACCTGACCAAGGGCACCAGTGCGTTCACCAAGACGGCGAAGGCGGTCACGCGGGACCCGCGCGAGGACGACGCGGTGCGCGAGATGCTGCACGCCTACGAGGCCGACGGTCCGCAGCTCGACGGGGCGGGAGACCCGGTCTCGCCGGCCGCCTGACCCGAATCGGCGGATGGGCGTGTTGCCCCTTAGGCTTTCGGATCATGGCCGAATACGTCTTCACGCTCCGCAACGTCCGCAAGGCCCACGGTGACAAGGTCGTCCTCGACAACGTCACCCTGTCCTTCCTGCACGGCGCCAAGATCGGCGTCGTCGGGCCCAACGGCACCGGCAAGTCGACCCTGCTGAAGATCATGGCGGGCCTCGAGCACGCCAACAACGGCGACGCGATCATCGACCCCGACGCCACGGTCGGCATGCTCCAGCAGGAGCCTCCGCTGAGCGAGGGCAAGACGGTGCTCGAGAACGTCGAGGAGGCCGTCGGCGAGATCAAGGGCAAGCTCGACCGCTACAACGCGATCTCCGAGGAGCTCGCCGACCCCGACGCCGACTACGACACCCTGCTCGCCGAGATGGGCGACCTCCAGACCGACCTCGACCACGCCAGCGCGTGGGACCTCGACAGTCGGCTCGACCAGGCGATGGACGCGCTGCGGTGCCCGCCCCCCGACGAGATCGTCGACCACCTCTCGGGTGGTGAGCGGCGTCGGGTGGCGCTGTGCAAGCTGCTCCTCCAGCAGCCGTCGCTGCTGCTGCTCGACGAGCCCACCAACCACCTCGACGCCGAGTCGGTGCAGTGGCTCGAGGGTCACCTCGCCTCCTACCCCGGTGCCGTCCTGGCCGTGACCCACGACCGCTACTTCCTCGACAACGTCGCCAGCTGGATCCTCGAGCTCGACCGCGGCCAGGCCCACCCCTACGAGGGCAACTACTCGACCTACCTCGAGACCAAGAAGGACCGGCTCAAGATCGAGGGCCAGAAGGACGCCAAGCGGGCCAAGATGCTGGAGCGCGAGCTCGAGTGGGTGCGCTCGAACGCCAAGGCCCGACAGACCAAGAGCCGCTCACGTCTCGCGCGCTACGAGGAGATGGCGGCCGAGGCGGACCGGATGCGCAAGATCGACACCTCGGAGATCAACATCCCCGCCGGTCCGCGCCTGGGGGACGTCGTCCTCGAGTCGCACGACCTCACCAAGGGCTTCGACGGACGCATCCTGATCCACGACCTCTCGTTCAGCCTGCCCCGCGCAGGCATCGTGGGCGTCATCGGTCCCAACGGTGTCGGCAAGACGACCCTGTTCCGGATGATCACCGGCCAGGAGAAGCCCGACGAGGGCGAGCTCAAGGTCGGCACGACCGTCAAGATCTCCTACGTCGACCAGAGTCGCGGAGGCCTCGACCCGACCAAGAACGTCTGGGAGGTCGTCTCCGACGGTCTCGACTTCATCAAGGTCGCCAACTTCGAGATGAACTCCCGCGCCTACGTCGCCTCGTTCGGCTTCAAGGGCCCCGACCAGCAGAAGAAGGCCAACGTGCTCTCCGGTGGAGAGCGCAACCGGCTCAACCTGGCGCTGACGCTGAAGATGGGCGGCAACATGCTGCTCCTCGACGAGCCCACCAACGACCTGGACGTGGAGACCCTGTCCTCGCTCGAGGACGCCCTGCTCGAGTACCCCGGCTGTGCCGTGGTCACCTCGCACGACCGGTGGTTCCTGGACCGCGTCGCGACCCACATCCTCGCCTGGGAGGGCGACGACCAGGACTCCGGCAAGTGGTTCTGGTTCGAGGGCAACTTCGCGTCCTACGAGGAGAACAAGATCGAGCGCCTCGGTGCCGACGCAGCCCGTCCGCACCGCGTGACGCACCGCCGTCTCACCCGCGACTGACCCCGCTCGCAGCGGGCGCCGGCGTCAACGGATGTCGGCGTCCTCGGGCTTGCCCTTGAGCAGCCGGTCGCTGACCTCGTTGAAGATCCGACCCAACGCGGCGAAGTCCGCACGGTCGGCCAGGTCGACCAGGTGCTGGCGCACGCCGCGGACGTGCGTCGGCGCAGCCTCGTCGAGGATCCGCTGGCCCTCGGCCGTCATCACAGCCTCGACCCCGCGACCGTCGGAGTCCGAGGCGCGACGCACGACCAGGTCGGCCTTCTCCATCCGGCTGATCGTGTGCGTCACCCGGCTGCGTGAGTGGGACATCGCGTCCGCCAGCGTCGCCATCCGCATCCGACCACCGTCGGCCTCGGAGAGTCGCACGAGGATCTCGTACTCGCTGAACGAGATGTCGTGCTCCTCGCGCAGCTCACGATCGAGCTGGTGCTGCAGGAGCTCGGTCCCCATGATGTACGCGCGCCACGACTGTTGTTGCTCACTGCTGAGCCAACGCACCTCGTCCCCGTTCCCCATGGCGGGAGTCTAGGGGGCACGCCGGGAATCTTCGGTGCCCGAAACGGGAATATCTGAACGCTGGAGTTAGTTGAACGTTCTATCAACATGCGGTGCGACCGGCACCGCCCCACGACGTGAGGACGTTCTGCATGAGCATCGACAGCACCTTCGAGACCGAGATCGCCACCGGAACCTGGACGATCGACCCCAGCCACTCCGAGGTCGGCTTCACCGTCCGCCACCTGATGAGCAAGGTCCGCGGCCAGTTCACCTCCTTCGAGGGCACCCTGACCTCGGGCGACTCGCTCGAGTCGACCCGTGCCACGGCGACCGTCGACCTGAACTCGATCGACACCCGCGACGAGCAGCGCGACGGTCACCTGCGCTCCGCCGACTTCTTCGACGTGGAGAACTCGGGCCAGATGACCTTCACCACCACCTCCTTCGACGGCACCACCGCCACCGGCGACCTGACCATCAAGGGCGTCACGCGTCCGGTGGAGCTCGACGTGGAGTTCCTCGGCGCAGGCCAGGACCCGTGGGGTGGTCGTCGCGTGGGCTTCGAGGCCACCGCGGAGATCAGCCGCAAGGACTTCGGCATCGACTTCAACATCCCGCTCGACGGCGGCAAGGTGCTCATCGGCGACAAGGTGAGCATCCACCTCGCCGTGGAGGCCGTGCTCGCGCAGGCCTGACCCTCGGCCCGCGACCGCCGAGACGTCGCAGGTGAAACGCTCCGAACCACCGAGGCGTCGCAGATGAAGTTTCATCTGCGACGCCTCGATGCTCTTCAGGCTTTCATCCGTGACGACTGGGCGTCAGGAGAGGCGCTCCAGGATCATCGCCATGCCCTGGCCGCCGCCGACGCACATGGTGATCAGGCCGGTCTGCTTGTCGTGCCACTTCAGTGAGTTCAGCAGCGTGTTCTGCAGCCGCGCGCCCGTCATCCCGAAGGGGTGGCCGACGGCGATGGAGCCACCGTTGACGTTCAGCCGGTCGAGGTCGATCCCGAGGTCCTGGTAGGACGGGACGACCTGCGCCGCGAAGGCCTCGTTGATCTCGACGAGGTCGATGTCCTCGATCGACATGTTCGCGTGCTTCAGGGCCTGCTTGGTCGCCTCGACCGGGCCGAGACCCATGATCTCGGGGGACAGGCCGGTGACGCCGGTGGACACGATCCGCGCCAGCGGGGTGAGTCCGAGCTCCTTGGCCCTGGTGTCGGACATGACGATCACGGCCGCTGCGCCGTCGTTGAGCGGGCAGCAGTTGCCCGCGGTCACGACGCCGTCGGGGCGGAAGACCGGCTTGAGGCCGGAGATCGCCTCGTACGTCACGCCGGCCCGGGGGCCGTCGTCACCCGAGACGACCGTGCCGTCGGGCGTGGTCACCGGGGTGATCTCGTTGGCCCAGAAGCCGTCGTTGATCGACTTCTCGGCGAGGTTCTGGCTGCGCACGGCGAACTCGTCGAGCTCCTTGCGGTCGAGCCCGCGCATCCGCGCGACGTTCTCTGCCGTCTGGCCCATCGCGATGTAGATGTCGGGGAGCTGGCCGTCCTCGCGCGGGTCGTGCCAGTCCTTGCCACCCTGGGCGTACTCGTCGGTGCGGGCGTTCGCCTCGTCGAAGAGCGGGTTGCGCGTGCCGGGGATGTGGTCGGAGGTGCCCTTGGCAAAACGGGAGACCGTCTCGACCCCGGCCGAGATGAAGGCGTCGCCCTCGCCGGCCTTGATCGCGTGGAAGGCCATCCGCGAGGTCTGCACCGAGGACGAGCAGTAGCGGGTGATGGTCGTGCCGGGGATCTCGTAGCCCAGCAGGGTGGAGACCACCCGGCCCATGTTGTTGCCGGCCTCGCCGCCGGGCAGGCCGCAGCCGAGGATGAGGTCGTCGATCGTCGCCGGGTCCAGCTCGGGGATCTTGTCCAGGGCCGCCTTGATGATCAGCGCGCTGAGGTCATCGGGACGGAAGTCCTTGAGCGAGCCTTTGTTGGCACGGCCGATGGGGGAGCGAGCCGCCGAAACGATCACTGCCTCGGGCATGTGGGGCCTCCTGTTGTGTAGTCGTCTGGGTCAGCGGCGCGCTCACGGCGCCGTGGAGCACCGGCCAGCCTAGACGGTGTGCTTTCCGACGAGCGCGCCCATGAGCAGCTCGAGACTCTCGCGCACGAACGCCGCCCGGTTGGCGGGCTCCTCCCGCAGGGCACGGAGCAGGACGCCGTCGAGCGCGGCGATCAGCGTCACGGCCCGCGCCTCGCTGTGCTCGACCGCCGCGCTGCCCATGGCGTGCTGGACGATCGCGACGAGCTGGTGTGCCTGCGCCTGCCAGATCCGGGCGATCTCCGGCTCGCGACTTCCCTCGATCGAGAGCTCGAGCCGGGCCAGCAGCAGGTCCGGCTCGAGCAGCCAGCCGCGCAGCATGGCGGACGTCTGCTGCACGACGTACCCCTCGACGCCGGCGTTCGCCTCGATGCGTCCGGTGAGCTCGGCGATCGCCTCCGCGAACCAGCCTGCGACGTACTCCGTGAGCCGGGTGAGCAACGCCAGGCGGGTGCGCATGTACGCCGAGCAGGTGCCCTCCGGCAGCCCCGCCTCGCGATCGACCGCACGGTGGGTGAGCCCTCGCAGGCCACTGTGGGCCACGACACGTACTCCGGCCGACAGCAGCCGCTCTTGACGTGGTGAGAACACAAGCGGTGCCACAACCACCGGGAACTCCTTTCGGTGACGCAGGACACTACCGCGCTCTCTTGACCGAGACTTCTACAGATGTAGTATCGAAGAAGTCTACAGATGTAGAACACCTCTGAGAGGAAACATCATGACCAACAACTTTGCCCCCGACCTGACCTCGTTCGTGCTGGCCTTCGTCCTGATCGACGTGGTTGCCGCACTGGTGGTGCTCGGCCTCGCCGCCGTCGCCGTCACCGACTTCGTGAAGGTCAACCACGCGCGACGCGTGCGCCGCCACGAGGGCGTGTTCAGCTACTACGGTCACCTCACCCTCGGACACTGATCCCTGGCTGAGAGGATCAGCGCGTGCCGCACACCTACGAGTGCCCCATGCGCTGGGCCGACATGGATCTCCTGGGTCACGTCAACAACGTCACCTACCTGGACTACCTGGCCGAGGCCCGGGAGCACCTGTTCAGCGGACACGGTGCTGCCCGGGCCTCGGTGTCGTTGCACCAGGTCGAGTTCGTCTCGCCCCTGGTGTTCCGCCGTCGCCCGGTGTCGGTCGACTCCTGGGTGGTCGCCGTCACGGACGACGGCCTGACCCTCGCGCACGAGATCTACGACCCCCCGAAGGACGGCTCCGAGACGCGCACCGTCTACCTGCGTGCCGAGACCACCCTCGACCACCGGCTCGGTGATGCCGAGCGCGCGCTGGTCGACGAGCA
Organism: uncultured Actinomycetota bacterium; assembly: GCA_963797525.1. Classification (GTDB taxonomy): domain Bacteria; phylum Actinomycetota; class Actinomycetes; order Propionibacteriales; family Nocardioidaceae; genus Marmoricola. The sequence goes on along the minus strand of CAWCPT010000014.1, from coordinate 281,682 downwards.
CCGCGGGCCGCCCCACGAGTGGCGGCCGCTCGTCGTCGAGTCCCGCCCGCACGGTGACGCGTACTCGCTGACGGTGCGGCGCTCCGACCTCGACGAGGGCGGGCTGGTGAGTGACGTGACCTTCTTCGAGTACGTCCAGGAAGCCCGGATCCAGTACCTGATGAACCTGCACACGCGCGGCGAGAAGTGGAGCCAGCACGTGATCGCCCGGACCGACGTCGACTACCGCGAGCCGATCGCCCACCGCCTCGAGCCGTACGCCGTGCACTCGTGGATCGGCCACCTCGGCAGCCGCTCGTTCACGATCCGGTCCGAGATCAGGGACGGCGACCTCGTCGTCGCCGGCGCCTCGGTGGTCCTCGTCTGCTTCGACCTCGAGACGCAGCGCACGGCCGAGATGGCACCCGCCCAGCGCGCCCGGCTCGAGCAGGAGCTCCGTTAGCCCAGGTTGTCCTGGCTCAGGTCATCCATGGTGTTCACCATGAACTGGGCAGCGTGCGTGACGTAGTCCCAGAACTGCGCGTCCTGCTCGGCCGTCAGGTCGGCCTCGTCCAGCGCGGCCCTGAAGTGCAGCAGCCAGTGGTCCTTGGCGAGCGGGGTGACCGCGAAGGGGGCGTGCCGCATCCGCAGCCTCGGGTGTCCCCGGCGGTCGGAGTAGGTCGTCGGACCGCCCCAGTACTGCTCCAGGAACATCGCGAACCGGTCCTCGGCGGCGGCCAGGTCGGGCTCGGGATAGAGGGGACGGAGCACCTCGTCCTCGGCGACGCCCTCGTAGAAGCGCTTGACGATCCCGCGGATCGTCGGGCTGCCGCCGATGTCGTCGAAGAAGGTGCTCATGGCCTCATTGTGCCGAGAGGGACTCAGCGCAGTGCGGTCAGGTATCGGCCGGCTGTCTCGACGTTGCGACGCCGCGCCTCCCAGGTGATCCCCACGAGCAGGAGCGCGAGACCGACCAGGCCCAGCGAGACCCAGCGGGGGACGGCGTCGGCGACGGGTTCCAGGTGCCTCAGTGCCAGGACCGCGGTGGCCAGCGAGCCGAGCACGAACGGCGCGGCCAGTCGCTGCTGGACCCCCCAGGCCAGTGAGACGAGCGCGGCGAACCCGACGAGTGCCCCGCGGAGCGACACCGGCTCGCCCAGGGCCAGCAGCAGGCTCGGCAGCAGCGCCAGGGTCAGACCGCTGCCCAGCGCGACGAAGCTGCTGATCCCCGTGTCCCTGCGCAGGCGCCAGATCCCGGCCCCGACCAGCAATGCGGCCGCAGGCAAGGTGTAGAGCTCGGGGAGACGCACCTCCTCGACCACGCGGATCACCGTGGCGAGGCCGAGCACGAGCGCACCGAGCCAGCCGAGCACCAGACGGTCCCGGTTGGTCACCGCGACGACGGCGACCCCGGTGCCGACGACGGTCAGCACCATCGCGGCACCCTCGACGTCCGCGGACAGGGCGAGGGCGAAGACGGCGAGCACGCCGGCGGCGAGCTCCAGAGCGACACGTGCAGGAGCACGCCGCGCCATGGGGGAGGCGACGACGCCGACCAGGGCGGCGTACACCGCGAGGACGAGCGCCTCGACCTCCTGGCCGGTCTCGAGGACGAGGGCCCAGGAGACGAGCGCGTAGCCGCCGACCAGGGCGCCTGACGCGGCCGCCAGCCCAGCGGCGAGATCGCTGCCCTCACGCTCGCGGAGGGCGAACACCGCCAGCAGGGCGAGTGCCAGGGCTGTCGCCGAGCACGCCGAGAGCAGGTGCGCGGCAGAGGCGGTCCAGAGCGTCAGCACCGCCAGGTAGGTGGCGGCGAGGCTGCCGGCCACGCCCGGGACGGTCAGTCCCCGCACCACCCACGCAGCTCCAGCTGCCGCGGCGGTCGCCAGCGCGGCTGCCAGCACACCGACCCACAGCGACGGCTCGAGCTCGAAGACCACGACGACAGCGCCGAGGGCCAGCACGGCGGGCGCGAGGGCACGGAAGAGTCCGAGGGCCAGCGAGTGTCGCGCCGCCGGGACCCGTCGCACCAGACCGGCCATCGCGGCGACGACCACGAGGGCAGCCACACCGAAGGCCCAGGTCGCGGCGTCGTCCTCGAAGGCCGGCAAGCGGCTGTCGACCGCGGTCGCACCGTCGAAGTCGAGGTAGCCGACCGAGTTCCAGGGGTTCACGGCCAGGAACAGTCCCATGCCGAGGATCCCGACGCCCGTCCACAGCGCCGCACCGAGCGCCCACACCCGGGGCCCGAAGGCCGAGATCACACCGAGGACCATCAGGGTGGCCGTCCAGCCCAGCAGGTCGGCGGTCGTGGACCCGACCGTGCTGGGGCCGTTGGCGAGGATCATCACGGGGAGCAACGCGGCCCCGGCAGCGACCGGGCGGAGCACCGCTGGCGTGCCGGGCACGTGCACGGCGGCGGCAGCGAGGACCGCGGCGACCACCAGCGGCCAACCCCGGAAGTCGGACCACCACGCCGCCGGCGTGCTCGACTCGAGCGCTCGTTCCCAGCCGAGGCCGAGCAGGTAGACCCACGAGACCAGGGCCAACCCACCCGCGGCGTACGCCGTCAGCGGCACGACTCGCCGCACGACCAGCGCCAGGCCCACCAGGAGCGGGATCGCGACCGTCGTGCCGATCGCCGGGTTCTCGGCCAGCCAGCCGTTGCCCAGGCAGAGGACGAGGACGCCGACCGCGGCGACCACCTCGGCGCCGTACACGCGGCGGAGGGGCTGGCTGCGGGACCAGGCGCCGACCCCGACGCCGAGCACGAGCAGTGCCCCGCCCACGAGTGCGCTGGTCCCGCGCCAGTCGAGCGCGTCCAGCCCGGCCAGGCCGGCTGACCGGGCGCCCAGGAGGTCGACCGTGAGCATGCCGGCCACCACCAGCCAGAAGGTCTCGCTCGCCCCGCGCAGGGCCCGGCGGGTGAGCAGGACCGCGATCCCGGCGAGGAGGACCGTGAAGCCGAGCAGGACCACGGTCCTGCCGGTGAGCCCCAGCAGGCTCCAGGTGACTGCTACGAAGACGACTGCGGCGACCAGCACGCACAGGGCGCCGAGCGTGAGCAGCACCACCGGGACCGACGCCGACGGGAGCCGGCGCGGACGCGAGGAGCGCTCCGGCGGTGCCGGCGCGGGGTACCGCGGCAGCGGGACCGGGCCGGCGGCCGGCACGGCAGCCGACCGCCCGACCGGCTCGGCAGACAGCGAGGTCGACAACGCACGCAGCTGCTCGACCACGCGGTCGGCCGTGGTCATCGCCGTCCAGAGCTGGGCCGCCAGAGGTCCCTGGAGCTGCAGCCCGCATCCCGTGCACCTGGCGCTGGCGTCGAGCACCGCGCGGCAGTCGGGACAGATGGTGGGGTCGACGAGTCTGCTCATGGACCGATCGTCGCGCCAGCGGGGTCTCCGGCGCGTCGGGCGCCCGACTCACTCGGCCTGAGTAGACCTACTCAGCCGGGGTCGGCGAGACCGGGTCCGTGTCCACGGTGCTCGGCTCGCGGTGCCAGACCACCCGCTGGGGGAGTGCCATCTCGATGCCCTCGTGGTCGAAGCGGGCCTTGATCCGCTCGCGCATCTCGCGGGCGACGGCCCACTGCTGCATCGGTGCGGTCTTGAGGGTGACCCGGACGACGACCCCGTCGGGGCCGAGGTTCTGCACACCCCAGACCTCGGGCTCCTCGATGACGATCTGCTTGTAGTCCTCGTCCTCCCAGAGGCTGTGCGCGACCTCGGTCAGCACCTCGGTCACGCGCTGGAGGTCCTCGGCGTAGCTCACCGAGATGTCCAGCACGGTGCGGGCCCAGTTCTGGCTCTGGTTGCCGACGCGCAGGATCTCGCCGTTGCGGACGTACCAGACGGTGCCGTCCACGTCCCGGACGCGCGTCACGCGCAGGCCGACGTTCTCCACGGTGCCGATGGCCTCGCCGAGGTCGACGGCGTCGCCCACGCCGTACTGGTCCTCGATCATCATCATCACGCCGGACAGGAAGTCCTTGACGAGGTTCTGTGCCCCGAAGCCGATCGCCAGGCCCAGCACACCGGCACTGGCCAGGATCGGGGCGACGTTCATCCCGAGCTCGGAGAGCACCATCACGAACGCCACCCCGAACACGACCGTCGTGGTGATGCTCTTCAACAGCGTTCCGAGGCTGTTCGCGCGCTGCGCCCGGCGGTTGAAGGTGTTCTTGCCACCCGCCAGGGGAGCGACCTCAGCGCGGCGGACCACCCGGTCGATGGCCTTGGACGGCCAGCCACCGGGCCACGACGGCCCCGACCACGATCACCAGGATCGCCAGTGGCTTGCCGATCACCCAGGTGGCGCTGTGCGCGAGCGTCTCGTTCCCGGTCCAGTCGTAGACGGCCGCGCAGGTCCAGCTGTCGCTGGAGCGGCACGTGCTCGGCATCTCCAGGATCGTGGCGGGCAGGAGGGTGAGAGAAAGCATGTCAGGGAGGCTACGAGGGACCGCCGCGCCCGCAAAGCCGAGAATGGCTATCCTTCGTGTGTGTTCACTCACGACTCCTCCCGTCCCGTCCGTCGACTCTTCCTCGCCCTGTCCGGGGCCTTTTCGCTGGTGCTCGGGGCCGCGTTCCTGGTCCCCGCCGCTGCGGACACTCCCGCGGACTGGGAGACCGCACCGAGCGTCTCCCCGCTCGAGTTCCTGCTGGTGCTGCTGATCATCCCGCGTGGCCCTGGCGCTGGTGATCAGCGTGCTGGTCATGCTCCCGTCGCTGGCCCACGACCGCGGTTACGAGCCGGGTCAGTCGTGGCGCGGTGAGTCGGAGTGGTTCGGCGGCCCCACCAAGGGCGTGCAGACGGCAGACGAGGTCACCCCGGCCCAGGTCGAGGCGAGCTCCAAGGACAGCGGGGGCACCAGTGGCCGGTGGTGAGCCCTTCTCCTCGGACCAGAAGGCCGAGATCGATCGCGCCATCCGTGGCGCCGAGACCTCCTGCCGTTTCGAGTTCTCGGTCTACGTCGGCGCCGTCGGCGGGCAGGCGCACGCGTTCGCCCAGAAGCTGCACGCCTCGCTGGCCTCACCTGATCGCAGCGTGCTGATCCTCGTGGATCCGGCTGCGCGTGTGATCGAGGTGATCACCGGCTCCGTCGTACGCCGCTCGCTCAACGACGACGCCGTACGCCTGGCCGTCGCGGGCATGGAGTCGTCCTTCGCGGCCGGCGACCTCGTCGGAGGCATCAAGCACGGCGTCGGCCAGCTGGCCGAGTCAGCCCGGAAGCCGGTCACGCTGCACGAGTAGGTCGCTCGACCTAGCGCCCGGCGCCCTTCTCCTGGGCGTCCTTGTCCTGCCCGGCCAGGTAGCGCTCCACGTCGGCGGCGCCCTCGTGCACGTAGCGCTTCGCGGCGGGGTTGGCCGAGGACTCGCGCAGCCAGGATCCCGCCTGGGAGAGCAGCTCGGGGGAGGCCAACGGCCGCGGGAAGATGTACTCCAGGGCCGTCGAGGCGCGCTGGGTGCCCTTCTCCTCCCACAGCGTCTCGGCCATGGCGAAGTACTTGTCGACGTAGGGCGCGAGGACGTCCTCCTGACCCGGCTGCATGAACGAGGCGACCACGCTTCGCTGGGTCTCGTTGGGCACGTCGTCGCGGACGATGGCGATCTCCCAGGCGTCCGCCTTGGCCTCGGCGGTCGGCCGCGCGGCTCGGGCGGCGGCGGCGCGCTCCTGGCCCGAGATCGTGTGGTCGCGACGCTCCTCCTCCGCGATCTGCTCCTCGTCGGCTCGCCCCGCGCGGGCGAGCGCCCCGAGCAGGCTCCAACGCAGGTCGGTGTCGATGGTGAGGCCCTCGAGGACGACGGAACCGTCGAGCAGGCCCTCCAGGGTGGCGAGCGCCTCGTCGCTGTGCGCGCTCGAGGCGAACGCGCGGGCGAAGGTGAGCTGGTGGTCGCTCCCCGGCTCGGCTCCGTCGAGCAGGCCGCGCACCCCCTGCTCCCAGGTGGCCTTGAGCGCCCCGCGGTTGGCGGGCGCGGAGAAGCTGTTGACCGCCTGCGCGGCGTACGCCGGGATGCGCGAGGAGCCGAAGGCGTCGGTCTCGGTGGCGATGTTGCCGAGGACGAGAGCGACGAAGTCGGTCGCGCTGAGCTCGGCGTCGCGGGTCATGTCCCAGGCGGCACCCCAGCACAGGGCACGGGCCAACGAGTCGTCGAGCAGCGAGAGGCCGTTGACCACCGTGTCGAGGGAGCGCTCGTCGAGCCGGATCTTGGCGTAGGTGAGGTCACCCTCGTTGAGCAGCAGCAGGTCCGGCTGGCGGACCCCCACCAGTGCGTCGATCGCGGTGGTCTCACCCTCGACGTCCGCCTCCACGGTCGTACGCCGGACCAGGCGCTCGACTCCCGCCTCGTTGGGCACCCGGTCGTAGAGCCCGATGCCGAGCCGATGCCGACGCAGCGTCGGGTGCTCGACGGTGGCGCTCTGCTCGACCGAGAACGAGGTGTAGGCCCCATCGGCGTCGAGCTCGAAGCGCGGGACCAGCGTGTTCACACCGCTCGTCTGCAGCCACTCCTTGGCCCAGGAGTCGAGCTCGCGTCCCGAGGACTTCTCGAGCGCGGCCAGCAGGTCGCTGAACTCCGAGTTGCCGAAGGCGTGGCGCTGGAAGTAGGCACGCAGCCCGACGAGGAAGTTGTCGAGGCCGACCCAGGCGACGAGCTGCTTGAGCACCGAGGCGCCCTTGGCGTAGGTGATGCCGTCGAAGTTGACCTCCACGGCCTGCAGGTCGTAGTTGTCGGCGGCGATGGGATGGGTGCTCGGCAGCTGGTCCTGGCGCAGCGCCCAGTTCTTGCGGGCGTTGGTGAACCCCGTCCACGACTCGTGGAACTCCGTGGCCTCGACCGCGGCGTGGTAGCAGGCCCACTCGGCGAAGGACTCGTTGAGCCACAGGTCGTCCCACCACTTCATGGTGACGAGGTCGCCGAACCACATGTGCGCCATCTCGTGCAGGATCACCGAGCAGCGGAACTCGTAGAACGACGCGTCCTGTCGGCTCCGGGGGAGGTACTCGTCGCGCAGCGTGACCGCGCCGGCGTTCTCCATCGCGCCCATGTTGTATTCAGGGACGTAGAGCTGGTCGTACTTGTGGAACGGGTAGGGATAGCCGAAGGCCTCCTCGAAGAACGCGAAACCCTCCGAGGTGAGCTTCACCAGGGCGTCGGTGTCCATGTGCTCGACCAGCGACTGGCGGCAGTAGTGGCCGAGCGGTATCTCTCCGTGCTGACCGCTGTAGGTGGCGAACTCCGCGTGGTACTCGCCGGCGATGACCGCGGTGATGTAGGTCGACATCCGCTCGGTGGCCGGGAACTCCCAGACGGCCTTGCCCTCACCCAGCGACCGGGGCTCGGGCGTCGGTGCGTTGGACACGACGGCCCAGCCCTCGGGTGCCGTCACGTGGAAGGTGAACACGCTCTTCAGGTCGGGCTGCTCGAAGGTGGCGTAGACGCGACGAGCGTCCGGCACCTCGAACTGGGTGTAGGTGTAGACGCGGTCGTCGACGGGGTCCACGAAACGGTGCAGGCCCTCCCCGGTGCGGGAGTAGGGACAGGTGGCCCGGACGACGAGCTCGTTGGTCGGCCGGAGGCCGGAGAGCGCGATCCGATGGTCGGCGTAGACCTCCGCGGGGTCGAGTGCGGTGCCGTTCAGCGTGATCTCGTGGACGGAGGCTCCGACCAGGTCGACGAACGTCCCGGCGCCGTCCTCACTGCTCGTGAAGGCGATCGTCGTGGTGGTCTCGAAGGAGGTCTCGGAGGTGGTCAGGTCGAGCTCCACGAGGTAGGAGTCGACGTCCAGCAGCAGGGCGCGAGCCTGCGCCTCTTCCCGAGTGAGGTTGGTTCCAGGCATGCCCGGCATCATTGCACCCGCGCAGGACAGGTCTCCAACCGAGAGGGCGCGCACCAGCGCGAGGGGCCGGGAATGTTTGGGCGACCACACCGTGTTCGACCAGATATGACGACTTCGCGCGCAGATTTCTGGTTCGACCCCCGTTGTCCCTTCGCCTGGCTCACCTCGCGGTGGATCCTGGAGGTGGAGAAGGTCCGTGACATCGAGGTCAGGTGGCACGTGATGAGCCTGGCCTACCTCAACCAGGACAAGGACATCTCCGACGACTACCGCAAGATGCTGTCGACGGCGTGGGGCCCGGTCCGGGTGCTGATCAAGGCCGAGCAGGAGCACGGCAACGAGGTGCTGCTGCCGCTCTACACGGCGATGGGCACGCGGATCCACATCGAGAAGATGGACAGCGACCGCCAGATGGTCGAGCAGTCCCTCAAGGATGCCGGACTGCCGCTCTCCCTCGCCGACGCGATGGACGACGCCTCCCTCGACGAGGCGGTCGCCACGTCTCACCACGAAGGGATGGACGCGGTCGGCGACGACGTCGGCACGCCGACGATCCACATCAACGGCGTCGCGTTCTTCGGGCCGGTCATCACCAAGGCGCCCCGCGGCGAGGAGGCCGGCCAGCTCTGGGACGGCTGTGTCGCCGTCGCGTCGTACCCGCTGTTCTTCGAGCTCAAGCGCAGCCGCACGGCCGAGCTCGACTTCACCTGAGCCGAGCCGGCTCAGCTCCCGGACGTCGCCGCGGTGGTGGCCGCCGTCGAGGCGATCACCGCAGCGGTGACGGCAGCCTGGGCGGCAGCGACCGCGTCGCGGACCGCCTTCGCGGACCAGTTGCCCTCGGCGATCTCCTTCGCCCGCTTCCTGACCTCGCGTGCGGGGAGGCCTTCTCGGTCCAGGACCTTGTGCGCGAGGTCGAGGGCGGACAGCAGCGCGACGAGCGCGGCCGTGCGCTGGTCGGGCTGAGCTCCGCGGACGAGTGCGTCGGCCAGGGCGCGGCGTACGCCGTCCTCGTGGGTGCTGTCGACGGTGGGCCAGCGCTTGCGCGGGATCAGCCCGAGGGTGAGGTGCTCCGTCTCCTCCAGGATCCCGCGCTGGCGCAGCCGTGCCAGCAGTACGTCGCGCCGCTTCTTGCCGAGCCGGCCGACGAGGTCCTCCGCCGAGCGAGGCTTCTCGGCCACGAGGGCCAGTGCCTCCACCAGCACCGGGTCGTCGGGCGGGGGAGCGCTGCTCACGCTCACCCTGGCCCGCGCCCACAGACCATCACCCTTGACCACCGAGACGTTCTCGGCCACGGCCAGCTCGACCAGCAGCGCCCCACCGATGCCGACGTCGAGGTAGGTCGTGTGCTCGAGCTTTCCCGACTCGTCGTCCAGCAGCAGCAGGACGAGATCCTCCGCGATCAGGTTCGTCATGGTTTCGAGCCTAGGAGGACGCCCGCAGAATCACATTCACCACCGACCCTAGGATCACCGCTATGAGCAGAGTCCTGTCCGCCGTCGCCTGGCCGTACGCCAACGGCCCGCGCCACATCGGCCACGTGGCCGGTTTCGGCGTGCCCTCCGACGTGTTCAGCCGCTACATGCGGATGGCCGGGCACGACGTGCTGATGGTCTCGGGCACCGACGAGCACGGCACCCCGATCCTGATCGCCGCCGACGAGGCTGGCGTGACGCCGCAGCAGCTGGCGGACGAGAACCACCGCGTGATCGCGGAGGACCTCACGGCCCTGGGGATCTCCTACGACCTCTACACCCGCACCACGACGCGCAACCACACCGCGGTGGTGCAGGAGCTGTTCACGGGTGTCTACGCCAACGGCTACTTCATCGAGAAGACCACCTACGGCGCCATCAGCCCGTCCACTGGGCGCACCCTGCCCGACCGCTACATCGAGGGCACCTGCCCGATCTGCGCCTACCCGAGCGCACGCGGCGACCAGTGCGACAACTGCGGCAACCAGCTCGACCCCGCCGACCTGCTCGAGCCGCGCTCCCGCATCAACGGCGAGGTGCCGGAGTTCGTCGAGACCCAGCACTTCTTCCTGGACCTGCCGGCGCTCGCCGACGCGCTGAAGGAGTGGCTGGACGAGCGCGAGGCGAGCGGCACGTGGCGGCCCAACGTGATCCGGTTCAGCCAGAACATCCTCGAGGAGATCCGCCCGCGAGCGATGACCCGTGACATCGACTGGGGCATCCCGGTGCCGCTGGACGGGTGGCGGGACGACCCGACCAAGCGGCTCTACGTGTGGTTCGACGCCGTGATCGGCTATCTCTCCGCGAGCATCGAGTGGGCCCGTCGCTCGGCCGAGGCCGGGGGCGACCCGGATGCCTGGCGTGCCTGGTGGAACGACCCGGAAGCGTTGTCCTACTACTTCATGGGCAAGGACAACATCACCTTCCACAGCCAGATCTGGCCCGCCGAGCTGCTGGCCTACAGCGGCAAGGGGGACAAGGGCGGCAAGCCGGGGGAGTACGGCGAGCTCAATTTGCCCACCGAGGTCGTCTCCTCGGAGTTCCTCACCATGGAGGGCAAGAAGTTCTCGTCCTCGCAGCGCGTCGTGATCTATGTGCGCGACCTGCTCAGCCGCTACCAGCCGGACGCCTTCCGCTACTTCGTGGCCGCCGCCGGGCCGGAGAACCAGGACTCCGACTTCACCTGGGCCGAGTTCGTACGCCGCACCAACGACGAGCTCGTGGCCGGCTGGGGCAACCTGGTCAACCGCACGGCCACCATGGTCGCCAAGAACTTCGGCGAGATCCCGCCCGCCGGGGAGCTGACCGCCACGGACCAGGCGCTGCTCGACCACATCGACGCGACCTTCGGGGTCGTCGGCGACCTGATCGCCCGCCACCGGCAGAAGGCGGCCATCGGCGAGGCGATGCGCGCCGTGGCGGACGTGAACCGCTACGTCTCCGACTCCGCGCCCTGGCAGCTCAAGGGGGACGACGAGCGGGAGCGGCTCGGCACGATCCTGCACGTGGTCGCCCAGTGCGTCGCCGACCTGAACACGATCCTGTCCCCGTTCCTCCCGTTCTCGGCCAATGCGGTCGACCTGGTCCTCGGGGGCGCCGGAGACGTGCAGCCGATGCCGCAGCTGCACGAGGTCGACGATCTCGACGGCGGACCGGGCTACCCCATCCTCACGGGCGACTACTCGGGCGCGGCCCGCTGGGAGCGGCTCCCGATCACGGTGGGGACGGCCATCGCCAAGCCCACGCCGGTCTTCACCAAGCTCGACCCCGCCGTGGTCGAGGAAGAGCTCGCGCGGCTCGCCTCCACCGAGTGACGGCCGTGCTCTATCCACAGGCCAGGAAGGCCGTCGACGACGCAGCCGGGGACCCGAAGGTGTGGGAGACCGACATCGACGACGCGCGTCGCGCCGCGCGCGAGGAGGCAGCGCTGGCCCCGCGGGAGGACGTCGCCGAGGTGGTCGACCTCGACGCCGACGGGGTGCCGTGCCGGCTCTACCGCCCGACCGGTTCCGGGCCGGGTCTGCTGGTCCACGTGCACGGCGGGGGCTTCGTCTTCCACGACCTCGAGGTGCACGACGCCGCGGCGCGGCGTACGGCCAACCGGTGCGGGACCGCCGTGCTCAGCGTCGACTACCGACGCCCGCCCGAGCACCCGTTCCCGGCGGCGCCGGACGACGTTGACAGCGTGCTCGCCTGGGTGGTCCGCGAGGGAGCCGCCCACGGACTCGACGGGCCGCTGGTCCTGCACGGTGACAGCGCCGGAGGCAACCTCGCCCTGGTAGCGGCGTTGCGCAACCCAGGGGTGGCGTCGGGACTGGTGCTGATCTATCCCTTCCTCGACCCGACGGCGTCCTTCGACTCCTACACCAGCGCTGCGGACGGCTTCGACCCGCGCGAGGCAGCGTGGTACTGGAAGCAGTACGCCGCATCACCCGACGACCTCGCCCACCCCGACCTCGCGCCGCTCGGACCCGACCTGACCGGACAGGACCGCCTCGCCGACCTGCCGCCGACGCTGGTGGTCACCGCAGGCCAGGATCCCCTGCGCGACGAGGGCGAGCACCTCGCCGGGCTCCTCGCCCGAGCGGGCGTCCAGGTGACCGCCACGCGGTACCTGGGACAGGTGCACGGGTTCTGGCGGCACCCGGACGTCTTCGACGCCGCCGAGCCGCTCGCTCGGCAGGTGGCCGGCTTCGTGCAGACGCTCGCAGCCTCGAGCTGAGTCGGTGGGGCTGCCCGACTCCTCGGTCTCGACGCGCCGTTGCGACCTCGCAGGCTCGCTAGCAGGGCCTGCTCGACCTCCCTCCCCACCCCACCTGCTCCTGCGTCGCACACGGCTAGGCTCGGGACATGCGCGTGCACCTGGGCTCCGACCACGCCGGCCTCGACCTCAAGGACCACCTGGTGTCGTGGCTCCGCGAGCACGGTCACGAGCCCGTCGACCACGGTCCGTTCGTCTACGACGCCCTCGACGACTACCCGGTCTTCTGCCTGCGCGCGGCCGAGGGCGTCGTCGCCGACCCGGGGAGCCTGGGGGTGGTGATCGGCGGCTCCGGCAACGGCGAGCAGATCGCGGCCAACAAGGTCGAAGGGGTCCGCTCCGCCCTTGCGTGGAGCGACGAGACCGCGTCCCTCGCCCGCCTGCACAACGACGCCAACGTGCTGTCCGTCGGGGGCAGGATGCACAGCGTCGAGGAGATGACCCGCTTCGTCGGGATCTTCCTGGAGACCGACTTCTCCGGCGAGGAACGACACGTGCGGCGCATCGCGATGCTCAGCGACTACGAGTCGACCGGCGACCTGCCGCCGCTGCCCGAATCCGCGCTCGGGCACGATGCCTGAGGGGCACACCCTCCGGCGCCTGGCAGACGACCTGGACGCGGCCTTCGCCGGGCGCCCGGCACGGGTGAGCAGTCCCCAGGGCAGGTTCGCCGCCGATGCCGCGGTCGTCGACGGCCAGGTCCTGCTGGGTGCGGACTCGGCGGGCAAGCACCTGTTCGTGGAGTTCGCGGGTGATCGCTACATCCACGTGCACCTGGGCCTGATCGGCAAGTTCGACCTGCGCCCGGCGCCCGCTCCTCCACCCGTCGGGCAGGTGCGGCTGCGCCTGCAGAACGACACGACGTACGCCGACCTCCGCGGAGCGACCCAGTGCGACCTGATCGGCGCCGAGCAGCGCGAGCGGGTGCTCGCCGCGCTCGGCCCGGACCCGTTGCGGGCCGACGCCGACCCGACGAAGGCGTGGGTGCGGCTGCGGCGCAGCAACCGGCCGATGGCCGACCTCCTCCTCGACCAGACCATGTTCAGCGGTGTCGGGAACATCTACCGCAACGAGGTGCTGTTCCGGCACCGGATCCATCCGCTGCGTCCTGGGAGGACGCTGCGCGTGGGCCAGTTCCAGGCGATCTGGCAGGACCTCGTCGAGCTGATGGCCGAGGGCGTCCGGACCGGGTCCATCGACACGGTCCGCCCCGAGCACACGCCGGAGGCCATGGGGCGGGCCGCGCGGGTCGACGACCACGGCGGCGAGGTGTACGTCTACCGGCGGACCGGGCAGCCGTGCCTGGTGTGTGGGACTCGGGTGCGGACCCAGGTCCTGAATGGGCGAAATATGTTCTGGTGTCCGCGATGTCAGCCCACATTCCGGTCGCGGGCCGTACGCTAGGCCAGATCAGAGGCCGCTCGGGGCGGCGGCCCACGTCCGGTTTGGCAGGGGCCGGGCGCTGACACTTCCAGCAGAGGAGCAGGGGGAGACTGTGGCGAACCGTCATGGGCGCCCCTGGAGCGGATGGACCCTGCGCCTGCGCCGGGAGATGTCGGTCTCCGACCGGCCGGCCGTGATCACGCTGGTGGTCTTCACCGTGCTGTGCACGGTCGGAGCGCTCGTCTACCCGGACTTCGTGCCGTCCACCGTGATGCTGCTCCCGATGTTCATCGGCAGCCTGTGGCTCGGCCCGAGGACGCTCCCGTGGTTCATCGTGTTCGTGTCCGCCTGCTTCTGCGTGCTGCTCCTCGACCAGCCGACGATCAGCCTGCGCAGCATCGGGCGCGTGGTGGTGACCTTCGCGATCGCCCTGCTGATCATGATCACCTCCTTCAGGCGGAGCCGACTGGGCGTCTCCGGCCCGCTGGGCGAGTCGATGTTCATCGACCTGCGCGACCGGATCTCCCAGCAGGGCAACCTCCCGGACCTGCCGTCCGACTGGTTGGTGGAGTCGGTGGCCAAGTCCGCGGGAGGCACCTCCTTCGCAGGTGACTTCATCGTGGCGAGGCGCTCCCAGGACGACCAGCTCGAGCTCGTGGTCGTCGACGTCTCCGGCAAGGGGGTCGAGGCCGGGGCGCGCTCGCTGTTCCTCTCCGGCGCGTTCAACGGCATCGTCTCCGCGCTGCCGGGGGACCAGTTCCTGCCCGCGGCCAACGACTACCTGATGGGCCAGAACTGGGACGAGGGGTTCGCGACCGCGATCCACCTCCACCTCGACCTGGTCACCGGCGACTTCGAGCTGCGCAAGGCCGGTCACCCCCCGGCCGTGTGGCTGCACGCGGGGTCGGGCCGCTGGTCGGTGCTGAACTCCGACGGGCCGGTGCTCGGGTTGCTCGACGACACGGACTTCGAGTGCATCTGCGGCCACATGTCTCCGGGCGACGGGATGCTGCTGTTCACCGACGGACTCGTCGAGACGGCCCAGCGTGACATCGCTCTCGGGATGGACAAGCTGGCCGGGCTCGGCGAGCGACTCTTCCAGCGGGGATTCGAGGGTGGAGCGCAGCTGCTCATCGACTCGATGGAGCAGACGAACGACGATCGCGCGCTGGTTCTGGTGCATCGCCGGTGGGGGAGTCGCGCCAGTTCGTGAGGCTGCGGTGCCCTGTGGCACGATGGTCTCCGCCCAAGAACGGGCAGTGCGCGGATGTAGCTCAATGGTAGAGCCTCAGTCTTCCAAACTGATTACGCGGGTTCGATTCCCGTCATCCGCTCCAGGAGCCCCCGGAGCGTTTTTTCGGGCCTCTTGGCGGGGCGTAGCGTAGTGGCTAGCGCGCCTGCTTTGGGAGCAGGAGACCGCAGGTTCGAGTCCTGTCGCCCCGACCGCACTGCCCATTCCCGAGCACCACTGCACCGACCATCAAGCATGAGGAGAAACCTGTGAAGAGCGCCGTCGAGACGCTGAGCCCGACCCGGGCCAAGATCACCGTCGAGGTGCCCTTCGAGGAGCTCAAGCCGAGCCTCGACGCGGCGTACCAGTCCATCGCGAAGCAGATCAACATCCCCGGTTTCCGCAAGGGCAAGGTCCCGCCGCCGGTGATCGACCGCCAGGTCGGCCGCGGCGCGGTGCTCGACGAGGCGATCAACGACGCGCTCCCGAAGCTGTACGTCCAGGCACTGCAGGACAACGACCTCCAGCCGCTCGCGCAGCCGGAGATCGACGTCACCAAGCTCGAGGACAACACCCTCTTCGAGTTCACCGCCGAGGTCGACGTCCGGCCCAGCATCGAGGTCCCGGCGTACGACGGGCTCAGCGTGCAGGTCGACGACCTCGTGGTCTCCGACGAGGACGTCGAGGAGCAGGTCGCGGCGCTCCAGGAGCGGTTCGCCACCCTGAAGGACGTCGAGCGCCCCGCCCAGGACGGCGACGTCGTCACCATCGACCTCAAGGCCACGCGTGACGGCGAGCCCGTCGAGGGCGGCGAGGTCAGCGGCTACTCCTACAAGGTGGGCTCGGGCGACATGCTCGAGGGCATCGACGACGCCCTGCGCGGCCTCAGCGCCGGCGAGGACAAGACCTTCACCTCGCAGCTGCTCGGCGGCGACCTGTCCGGTGAGGACGTCGAGGTCAGCGTGTCCCTCGCGGCCGTCAAGGAGCAGGAGCTCCCGGGCCTCGACGACGAGTTCGCGCAGACGGCCTCTGAGTTCGACACGATCGAGGAGCTGCGCGACGACGTCGCCACGCGGCTCGAGCGCGGCAAGCGCCTCGAGCAGGCTGCCGCCGCCCGCGACGCCGTGCTCGAGCAGCTGCTGGACTCGGCCGAGATCCCGCTGCCCGACGCCGTGGTGGCCGAGGAGCTCTCCGGCCGCCGCCAGGAGATCGACCAGCAGCTGGCGTACGCCGGCACGACGATGGACGCCTACCTCGAGAACGAGGGGCAGACCATCGACGAGTTCGAGGCCGAGCTCGAGAAGCGGGTCCGCGACGCGCTGGCCTCGCAGTTCCTGCTCGACGAGGTCGTCAAGGCCGAGGAGATCGGCGTGGAGCAGGACGAGCTGTCCCAGCACCTCTTCCGTCGTGCGCAGCAGTCCGGCCAGAACCCCGACGAGTTCATCAAGCACATGGTCGAGCACAACCACATCCCTGAGATGGTCTCCGAGGTCGTGCGCGGCAAGGCGCTGGCGAGGATCGTCGAGGGTGCGACGGTCACCGACCAGTCCGGCAACGTCGTCGATCTCGCCCACCTGCAGCCGGACGGCAGCATCGGGGAGCCCGCCGACGAGTCGGAGCGAGGCCGCCGAGGCCGAGCCCGAGGCCACTGCCGACGCCGCGGAGCCGGCTGAGGACGACGCCAAGGCCTGACCTACGTCCGCACCTCGACACGTGCGGCGCGTCTCGTTGACCACGGACCTGGTTCAGTGAACACTTGTTCACTGTGAAGCGAGATGACGCGAGTGTGCTCGATGCGGCGGCGCTGGCGGCGGAGGTCGCCGAGGACGTGATCGTCGGGACGGTGCGCGACGTGCACGGCGCCGTCTCGGCACGCGTGCACCGGATCACCGACCACGTCGCCGGCGGAACGACGATCGGCCACCGGATCCACGACGGGGTCTCCAAGGTCGTCTACACCGGCATCAGCGCGAGCCTCAAGGGATCGGCCAAGGGACTCCGGCTCGCCAGCGAGGCGGGGATCGGGGCCGAGCTCGAGAACACCTCCCGCGGGCGGTTCGTGCGGGCGGCCGTCAACGGGCTGATCGGGGACCGGCTGCGCGACGAGGGCTCGGCCTTCTGCTTCGACATGGGTGCGCGCGTCGACGGACGCGACGTGGTGCTCGACCGTGACGGGATCGCGGCGGCGTACCCCTCGGCGAGCGGGCAGGTCGTCGTCTTCGTGCACGGGCTGAGCGAGAACGAGGCCTACTGGAACCGGTCGGCGCGACCCCGCACCGAGGCGCGCAAGGAGTCCCCGGAGAAGCGCAGCTACGGCGAGCGCCTGGTCGACGAGGGCTGGACGCCGGTCTTCCTCCGGGTGAACACCGGCCTCCCCATCGCCGAGAACGGCGTGGCGATGGCGGCCCTGCTGGATCGCCTGGTCACCGCCTGGCCGACCGACGTACGACGGATCGCGCTGGTCGGCCACTCGATGGGCGGGCTGGTCATGCGCGCCGCCTGTGCCGTGAACACCGACAGCGAGTCACCGTGGACCGACCTGGTCACCGACGTGGTGTGCCTGGGCACGCCGCACCTCGGGGCGCCGCTCGAGCGGGTGGTGAACAAGGGGGTCGGTGCCCTCGGTCGCGTGCCCGAGGCGGCACCGTTCGGCCGGATCCTGGAGTACCGCTCCGTGGGCATCCTCGACCTGCGCCACGGGTTGGCCCGCGACGTGCAGAACCTGCCGAACGCCCGCTACCGGCTGGTGGCCGCCACCCTGACCCGATCGCCCCGCTCGGTCACCTCGAGCACGATCGGCGACTACCTGGTGCCCTACAGGTCGGCCCTGGGTCGGCGCCGGGGTGGCGAGGAGATGTTCCCCGGCGCTGAGACGCTGCACGTCCCGTCTGCCGATCACTTCGACCTGCTCAACCACGACGACGTCTACGCTGCGATCCGCGCCTGGCTGCGCGACCGCGTCGACCCGCCCACCCAGGAAGAGAGCCCGACCGCATGACACAGAGCCCCACACCGATCTCCGCGACCGTGCAGATGAAGGCCGCTCCCCAGGACGTCTGGGAGGTGGTCTCGGACCTCGCCCGGATGCCGGAGTTCAGCCCGGAGCTGCGCAAGGCCTTCGTCGTGGGGAAGCCGGGAGTCGGCGCCAACATCATCGGCATCAACCGGCGCAAGGCCGTCGTCTGGCCGACCACCTCGAGGGTGGTGCGCTGGGAGCCGGGTCGAGCGGTGGCCTGGAAGACGCGGGAGAGCGGGGCCACCTGGGTCTACGAGCTCGAGCCGACGGCCGGCGGCACCTCGGTCACCGGCCGGCGGGTGCTGCCGCGGTTCACGCTCGGCACCTCGCTGCTCGCCCCGGTCATCGGAGGAGCCGCAGGGCACGACACCGAGCTCGCTGCCGGCATCCGCACGACGCTCGAGCGGATCCAGGCGACCGTCGAGGCGTGAGCCCGCCAGCCGGGCCGAGTCTGCTCTGGGCGAACACGGATGGGTTGCCCGTGGAATTGTCGCGGCCGACGTCTAGGGTCGGACCCGTGACTGAGAACTCCATACGAGATGTCCCCGCAGCTGAACGGCGGAGGCGGCTCCTACGGCCTCGACGACCACATCTACCAGCGCCTGCTCCGCGAGCGGATCGTCTTCCTCGGGTCGGAGGTGCGCGACCAGAACGCCAACGCGATCTGCGCCCAGCTCCTGCTGCTGAGCGCCGAGGATCCCGAGGCCGACATCTTCCTGCACATCAACAGCCCGGGTGGATCGGTCGACGCCGGGATGGCGATCTACGACACGATGAACTACATCACCAACGACGTGGCCACGGTCGGGATGGGCCTGGCCGCCTCCATGGGCCAGTTCCTGCTCTGCGCCGGAGCGCAGGGCAAGCGCTACGCCCTGCCGCACGCGCGGATCATGATGCACCAGCCGTCCGGAGGGATGGGTGGCTCGGCCTCCGACATCAAGATCCAGGCCCAGCAGTCGCTGCACATCAAGAAGGTGCTCTTCGAGCTGATCAGCCAGCACACCGGCCAGGAGCTCAGCCAGGTCGAGGCCGATGCCGACCGCGACCGGTGGTTCACCGCGGAGCAGGCGAAGGACTACGGCTTCATCGACCACGTGATCACGAGCGCGCTCCAGGCCGCCGACGAGGGTCGACCGGCCCGCTCCAAGTGACCCGCCCCGCCCACGCCGACGAATCGAGCTCCCAGATGAACTACTACATCCCCCAGTGGGAAGAGCGGACCTCCTACGGGATCCGCCGGATCGACCCCTACGCCAAGCTCTTCGAGGACCGCATCATCTTCCTCGGCACCCCGATCAGCGACGACATCGCCAACGCGGTGATGGCCCAGCTGCTCTGCCTGGAGTCGATGGACCCCTCGCGCGACATCCAGATCTACATCAACAGCCCCGGTGGCTCGTTCACCGCGATGACGGCCATCTACGACACGATGCAGTTCATCCAGCCCGACGTGCAGACGGTGTGCCTGGGTCAGGCCGCCTCGGCGGCTGCCGTGCTGCTCGCCGCGGGAGCGCCGGGCAAGCGGCTGGCGCTGCCCAACAGCCGGATCCTGATCCACCAGCCCTACACCGAGGGCACCTACGGGCAGTCCTCGGACATCGAGATCCAGGCCAACGAGATCCTCCGCATGCGTGAGCTGCTCGAGAAGCTGATCGCCGAGCACTCGGGCAAGACGCCGGAGGAGGTCAACCTCGACATCGAGCGCGACAAGATCCTGACCGCCGACGCAGCCCTCGAGTACGGCCTGATCGACTCCATCCTGGAGTCGCGCAAGGCCGTGTCGATCGGGGCGACCGGGCGCTAGCAGATACCTCGACGTGTCCTCCACCACGGAGTGGGATCTCGGGATACGGTCGGGGCAGGTCTTCCAGACGTTGTGTGATCGTCAAGCAGGGGTCGGGCGCAGCCCGAACAAGATGAGGGGAGTCGTCGCCAGTGGCACGGATCGGTGACGGAGGCGACC
Source organism: uncultured Actinomycetota bacterium (assembly GCA_963797525.1). GTDB lineage: Bacteria > Actinomycetota > Actinomycetes > Propionibacteriales > Nocardioidaceae > Marmoricola. The sequence goes on along the minus strand of CAWCPT010000014.1, from coordinate 262,031 downwards.
TGTTGAAGTGCTCTTTCTGCGGAAAGAGCCAGAAGCAGGTCAAGAAGTTGATCGCCGGCCCCGGCGTCTACATCTGCGACGAGTGCATCGAGCTGTGCAACGAGATCATCGAGGAGGAGCTCAGCGAGACGACCGAGGTCGGTCTCGACGAGCTCCCCAAGCCGCGCGAGATCTTCGAGTTCCTCAACTCCTACGTGATCGGCCAGGAGCAGGCGAAGAAGTCGCTCGCCGTGGCCGTCTACAACCACTACAAGCGGGTGCAGGCGGGTGTCTCGGCCGGCGGAGCCAAGCAGGGCAAGGACGACGTCGTCGAGGTCGCCAAGTCCAACATCCTCGTGATCGGCCCCACGGGTTGCGGCAAGACCTACCTCGCCCAGACGCTGGCGCGGATGCTCAACGTGCCGTTCGCGATCGCCGACGCCACCGCACTCACCGAGGCAGGCTACGTCGGTGAGGACGTCGAGAACATCCTGCTCAAGCTGATCCAGGCGGCCGACTACGACGTCAAGAAGGCCGAGACCGGCATCATCTACATCGACGAGATCGACAAGGTGGCCCGCAAGGCGGAGAACCCGTCGATCACGCGCGACGTGTCCGGCGAGGGTGTCCAGCAGGCGCTGCTCAAGATCCTGGAGGGCACCACCGCCTCGGTCCCTCCGCAGGGTGGTCGCAAGCACCCGCACCAGGAGTTCATCCAGATCGACACCACGAACATCCTGTTCGTCGTCGGAGGGGCGTTCGCCGGCCTGGAGCACATCGTGGACCAGCGCGTCGGCAAGAAGACTCTCGGCTTCACCGCCGAGATGCGCAGCTCCAACGAGACCCAGGTCGACGAGATGTTCGCCCAGGTCCGGCCCGAGGACCTGGTGAAGTTCGGGCTGATCCCCGAGTTCATCGGTCGACTCCCGCTGATCGCCAGCGTCAACAAGCTCGACCAGGCTGCTCTCGTGCAGATCCTGACCGAGCCCCGCAACGCGCTGATCAAGCAGTACCAGAAGCTCTTCGAGCTCGACGGCGTCGAGCTCGAGTTCACCGCCGATGCCGTCGAGGCGATCGCCGACAAGGCGATGGAGCGGGGCACCGGCGCCCGTGGGCTGCGGGCGATCATCGAGGAGGTCCTCCTCAACGTGATGTACGACGTGCCCTCGCGTGAGGACATCGGCAAGGTCGTCGTGACCGGCGAGGTCGTCTCGGACAACGTCAACCCGACCCTCGTACCACGCGAGGACGAGCCGAAGAAGAAGAAGTCCGCCTGAGTGCCGCCGCGCGCTCACTAGACCACTTCGCCACATTGCTAGACCAGCGGTACACGGTTTCCGATTTGCCCGTATTCTCTGGCTTCACACACATCGCGCGCGATCGGCGCGTCGTCACGGGGGAATCATGCTGGCTGCTGAGCACCGAAGGCCGTTCGCGGCCTTCCTCGTGGTGTGCGCGGCTGGCTTCCTGATCACCGGTCTCGGCCTGCGTACGCAGGTGGTGCAGGTCCTGGTCAACAACGGTGCACCGGCAGCTCTCGTCGGGGTCGTCGCACCCGACGTGATGCTCGGCGAGACGCTCAGCAGCAAGCCCGAACCGCCCGCTGTTGCGGCCCCGGCGGTTCCGCGCGGAAAGCCCCGGCACGACCGACGAGCCCGCGGACTCCACGCCCAGGACGATCACCCTTGAGCAGGCCCCTGAGGCCCGTGGCGCCGCGAAGCCGGCCGCTCGTCATCGTGGCGCGAAGGCGGGGGGATCGCACTCCCAAGGTGGTGCGACGACGGTGGCAGCCGTCACCACGCCAGTCGGCCCGCCTGCCGCGACCCCCACACCGACCGAGACTCCTTCCCCGACACCTGCTCCGACGACGGTCAAGCCCCCGGCCGGCAAGCCGACCCCGCCCCGTGGCGGGCAACCCGCGCCCACGACGGGATCGCGACCCGGGAGCCCGACCCTGATCGCTCCCACTCAGCCTGCGGCCGGCCCAGGTCATGGTCACGGCCACGGCCACGGTCGGCGGGCAGGGCCGGGGACACGGCGACGGTCACGTCCGCGGCGACCACGGCAACCGGGGCGACCACGGCAACCGGGGCGACCACGGCAACCGGGGCGACCACGGCAAGGGCGCCGCGGCACCGACGCCGAGCAGGCACGACTCGGGGTCTCGCCACGGCGGATCCAAGGAGCACTCGCGCCACGACCAGTCGCGCGGTGCGCGCCACGACACGGACCACGGTGACCATGGCGACCACGGCCACTCTCGCGGTGGCCACCACGGCCGTGGCGGACGCCACTGAGCTCGAGCCCCCTCGCGCGGTCAGGTCAGGTCGAGCTGGGCGAGCACGCCGTCGCCTCGTGCGCTCGGTGCCAGCCGCACGCGCCAGGCCCGGCCCTGGGACGTGCCGCACGGTCGCGCCGATGCCGTGCTCGCGTCACCCGGAGGAGAGCACGCCGCTGCCAGGACGCGGGCCCCGGTCACCGAGACCACGCGAGGTCCGCGGTCGAGCGTGTACGTCAGGTTGAGCGAGGTCGCACGCAACAGTGCCCGGTGCGGGGCCGAGCCGGTGCGCGCCAGCGCACCGGAAAGCACATAGCGTCACCCGCAACCGTCGAGGCACCCTGCGGGTGGTAGCTCTCTCGCCCCCTGACCGTGGTCGGGCCGAACTGCCTGACGCCGTCGCCCGCCACCTTCACGCTGGCTCGCGACGACTCGCTCCCCACCGGCACGCAGCACCGAAGGGATGCTGAGGGTGAGCCGGTAGATGAGGTTGGTGCTCCGGATCCAGTGGTCGACGCGCGATGTCGCCCGAAGGGAGGACGCGGCTGCGGACGTACTCGCCGTTGGCCGGCACCCTCGCTGGCGCGTCGAACGCCTGCTGCGCGCCACCTGAGGAACCCAGCGAGGCGCCGCGGCCATCGGGTCGGGCGACGATGAGACCGAACGCGACGGCGATCATCAGCGCGCCCGCGAAGGCGATCAGCGCGAACAGGTCCGGGTGCGGCCGACGGAAGCGTGCGGCGGGACGGTCAGGTGAGGACAGGTCAGGGGGATGCGTCATCGATTGCCTCGGGGAGTCGGATCGGACACCGGGACGGCGCTGACCACGGCGAGGTTCTGGTAGCCGCCCCGTGCCGGGACGAACGGCGGAGCACACGTGACGAGGACGAGCCTGCGGGCCCCCGAGGCGCTGGACAGGGAGCGTTCCCCGGCGAGCCCACTGCGGGGGACGAGTCGCAGCGACGTCGTCCGGAACACCTGCCGGAGGGTGGTGGAGGTGAGCACGAACCGCTGGTGCGGGCGTACGGCGAGCAGGGCCGCGCCGGGGCCGAGCCCCTGGGTCGTCGAGTCGACGTGAGCGGCCACGAGGGTCGAGCCGAAGGGATCACCGAGACGCGAACCGCCACGCCACCAGCCGGCCGTGCGGATGTCGTGCGGCACCGCGAGACCGCCGTCGCTCCGGGTGGAGACCGTCCGGATGGGCATCACGACCCCGTCGGGAAGCCGGACCGAGCGCGGCTGCTCGGGCCGCACCGCTCCTGCGCGCTCGGCAGGTCGCGCCTCGACGACGAGCGACGGGGACGGTGACGGCGACCCCGCGGCCGGACCTGCCGCGTCCTGTCCCGGTGCCTCGGTGGAGGTCCACCCGACGAGCGCCAGTGCACCTGCACCCAGCGCGAAGCAGATGATCGAGAGGCGCACGAGCGGACGTCTCATGTCACGGGCGTCTCGCCCTCGGCGTCGCTGGACGCCGTGGGGGCACGGTGCTCGCCCGTGGTCGTCGCCGCACCGCGAGCCCGGCGAGCAGCAGGCCGGCGACCCCGCAGCCGAACCAGCCGAACAGCAGGTCCGCACCGGCCTCGCGCGCCCGGACGGGCCGGGTGGCGTCGCTGTCGAACGGGACGACCTGCACGTGCGCCGCACGACCTGCCGAGCCGGTGTCGATCGACCGGGGCGCTGCCGAGCCGTCGGCAGGGACCGGCACCTCGTGGACGATGGCATCCATCGATCCGTTCTGGGGATTCCCGACGGCGTAGACCATCGTGACCGTGCGTGGCGGCAAGGTCAGGGTGAGCGGCCCCAAGATCGGGTTCTTGGTGAAACCCGTGGGCAGCAGTGCGACCCGGTGCGCTCCGGCCGGCACGTCGGCATCGGCGTACTCGCCGTTGGCGATGTTGGTGAAGACGACCTTGCCGTCGACCCGGACGTCGGCCGGAGCGACCGTGGCGGTGTGCGCCAGCAGCACCCGGGCCTTCTCCGGCCCGATCGGCGAGAGCGGCGTGCGGTAGGTGCTCACCACGGGGGAACCGTTGACCGAGGCCGGTTGGTGCAGCACGACGTCGGTGTTCGATCCGGGCTTCACGTCGAGCCGTGACATGACCTTGCCGGCGCCGGGGACGCCGGCGAACACCAGGTCGTGCGCGCCGGCGGACAGCTGGACGGGGTCCGACAAGGTCCCGACGTCGGCCTTCCGCTCGACGGTCTTGCCGTCGATGGAGACGGCGACCTCGGCTCCCGGCACTGCCTGCACGACGACCACGTGGCCCGAGGCCGGGGCGGCGCTGGCAGCGCCGGCCACGGTACCGCCCAGGGTCGCCGAAGCGAGGGCAACGCCCATCGAGAACAGCAAGATCTTCACAGCGCCCCCCAGGACCGACTGACGTCCGGTGTGTCGTGACGCCGAGAAATCGATCGGAGCACGCCGCATTCAGACGGTCAAGGAAATAGGAGTCCGGCTTGGGGGGAAGCGACCCGGAATGCTCGGGAATTGGTCTCGCAGGATGAGACTGCCGAGGTCAGCGCTTGGGCGGAGGCTCGCCGAGGACGGCGTCCACGACGACGGCACCATCGGACGTGGACACCAGCTCGAGGTCACCGGTGATGGACCCCACCGCACGCAGGTCACGCTCGGCGTCGCGGATCGCCGCCAGGGCGGCCGCGGGTCCGGAGACGGTCGCGTGCTCGACAGGGGTGCGCATCCCGACCTTGGCCGTCGACTTCGCTCCGCGCACTCCGGCGAGGACCGCGGCCACCGCCTCCAGCCCCACCGGGTCCGTCGACGCCGCGTCGCCGAGCTCGCTCGTGGTGGGCCACGTCTGCAGGTGCACCGAGCCGGACTGCCACCAGGACCAGACCTCCTCCGTGGCATAGGGAAGGAAGGGTGCGAACAGCCGCAGCTGGGCGTGCAGCGCGATGGCCAGGGCCGCCTTCGCGGATCGCGTGCCGGCCGCGTCGGCGTCGCCGTAGGCCCGCTCCTTGACCAGCTCGACGTAGTCGTCGCAGAAGTCCCAGAAGAAGCGCTCGGTCACCTCGAGCGCGGTGGTGTAGTCGTAGGCCTCGAACGCGCGGGTCGCCTCACCCAGGGTCGCGGCCAGCTTGCCGAGGAGGGCGCGGTCGACCCCCTCGGTGACCAGACCGGCGTCGCGACCGGTGGCCCCCACGCTGCCGAGCACGAACTTCGAGACGTTCAGGACCTTCATGGCCAGGCGGCGACCGACCTTCATCTGGTTCTCGTCGAAGGGGGAGTCCAGGCCAGGACGGGCCATCGCGGCCCGCCAGCGCACGGCGTCCGCGCCGTACTTGTCCAGCACGTCGTTGGGGACCACGACGTTGCCCTTGGACTTCGACATCTTCTTGCGGTCGGGGTCGACGATGAACCCGGAGATCATGGCGTGCGACCACGGCACGGTCTCGTTCTCGAAGTGGGCCCGGACGACCCGGGAGAACAGCCACGTGCGGATGATGTCGTGCGCGTTGGTGCACAGGTCCATCGGGAAGACCCGCTCGAACAGGTCGGGGTCCTCCTCCCAGCCGCCGGCGATCTGGGGAGTGAGCGAGGAGGTGGCCCAGGTGTCCATCACGTCCGGGTCGCCGATGAAGCCGCCGGCCTTCCCGCGCTGGTCCTCGCTGTAGCCGGAGGGCGCCTGCGTCGACGGGTCGATCGGCAGCTCGTCCTCGCGCGGCAGCAACGGGTGCTGGTAGTCGGGCTCACCCTCGGAGTCCAGGCCGTACCAGACCGGGAACGGGATCCCGAAGAACCGCTGCCGCGAGACCAGCCAGTCGCCGTTGAGCCCGCCGACCCAGTTGTCGTAGCGGTGCTTCATGTGGGCGGGGATCCAGGTGACCTCGGCACCGCGCGCGAGCATCTCGCCACGCAGGCCGGCGTTGCGGCCGCCGTTCGTGATGTACCACTGCCGCGTGGCCACGATCTCGAGCGGCTTGTCGCCCTTCTCGTAGAAGTTCGCCATCCGCTGGGTCGGCTTCGGGTCACCCTGGAGGTCACCGCTCTCGCGGAGCTTGGCGACCATCGCCTCGCGGGCGCTGAACGTGGTCTTGCCCTTGAGGTCCTCGTACGCCGCAGCGGCGGTCGGAGCAGCGAGCCACTCGGGAGTCTCGCGCGACATCCGTCCGTCGCGACCGATCAGGGTCCGGACGGGCAGCTGCAGCTCGCGCCACCAGGTGACGTCGGTGAGGTCACCGAAGGTGCAGCACATCGCGATGCCCGCGCCCTTGTCCGGCTCGGCCGCCGGGTGGGCGAGCACCGGGATCTCGACGCCGAAGACGGGCGAGGAGACGGTGGTGCCGACCAGTGACTGGTAGCGCTCGTCGTCGGGGTGGGCGATCAGCGCGACCACCGAGGGGATCAGCTCGGGCCGGGTGGTCTCGATCGCGACGGGACCGTCGGCGCCGTGGAAGGTGACCCGGTGGTAGTGGCCGGCGTACTCCCGCGCCTCGAGCTCCGCCTGCGCGACGGCCGTCTGGAAGGTGACGTCCCACAGGGTCGGCGCCTCCTGGAGGTAGGCCTCGCCCCGGGCGAAGTTGCGCAGGAAGGCGCGCTGGCTGACCTTCTGGGCCTTCGGGCCGATGGTCGTGTAGTGCTGCTTCCAGTCCACGGACAGACCCAGGGTCCGCCACAGCTCCTCGAAGACCTGTTCGTCCTCCTCGACGAGGCGCTCGCAGAGCTCGACGAAGTTGGGCCGGCTGATCGGGATCTGCCGCTTGTGGTCCGGCTTCGCGGGCGGCGTGAAGGCGTCGTCGTACGGCAGCGACGGGTCGCACCGGACGCCGTAGTAGTTCTGCACCCGGCGCTCGGTCGGCAGGCCGTTGTCGTCCCAGCCCATGGGGTAGAACACGGACTTGCCCTGCATCCGCTGGAACCGCGCGACCAGGTCGGTGTGCGTGTAGGAGAAGACGTGCCCGACGTGCAGCGAGCCCGACACGGTGGGCGGAGGTGTGTCGATCGAGTAGACCTCGGCGCGTGGCCGCGTCCGGTCGAAGGCGTAGGTGTCGTCGGCCTTCCACTGCGCGGCCCACTTCGCCTCCAGGCCCTCGAGCACGGCCTTGTCCGGTACGACGGCCGCAGGCGTTGCGGTCGTCTCGTCGGACAGGTCGGGGTGAGGGGCGTCAGTCATGGCCCGAATCCTACGGAGCCTGACCGCGGGCCGAAAACGAGATACCCGGCGCGGTCGCCCGCCCCGGGTATCCGTGATGCCGGGTGGCTACCGTCCCGGGACCTGCTCGAACGTCAGCGGGGTCGGACCGTGCTGGTGCACCGTGACCTTCAGCCAGTCGGCTTCGCCGAGGTCGGAGCCGTCGACGGTGATCCGGTGCAGGTCTCCCGAGGAACCCTTCACGCCGTAGAAGGACAACCAGGGTGAGCCCTTCGCGACAGGGCGGTCCTCGTTGAACCGGTGGCTGTCGCCGTTGAACAGGTAGGTGACGCCGTGGAAGCGGCGGGACTGGTCGACCAGCGCCTGCACGAGGGGGGTGAAGGCCGAGTAGTCAGCGAGCTGCGGGTCGGTGATCGTCGGGTCGAACATGTCCGCCTGCTGCTGGATGACGACGGTGCGACGGTGGTGCCTGCGAGCGTCCGCGTAGGCGGCCTTCACGTTGTCGATGGCGGCAGCCATCCGCCGCTCCTGCTCGTCGACCTGCTGTGGTGTCGCGCTGGTCTGGCCGATGCCGGCCCAGGGGGCGAGGTCGTTGTTGCTGCCGATGACGTGGATGGTCGCGAACGACACGTCGCCGCGCGTCCAGCGGAAGTTCTCCGGGAATCCGCGGCGGGCCTGCGTGGTGACCGGGACCTGGTGGCCCTGGGTGCGACCGGTGGGGTCGAAGAACAGGGAACGGATCTTCGCAAGGCGCTCGAGCGGCTGGTAGGCACCATTGTTGGCGCGGTGGCAGTCGGTCCACTCGTTGTCGCCGGGGGTGTAGTAGAGCGGGTCCGCGAACAGGTCGAAGTTCTGCCGCACCGCCTGGAAGCGCTCGTCCGTGCAGGTGGTCGAGCCGCTCTTGATGTCACCGAGGTGCGTGACCTGCGTGACGTCGGGGTCGGCGTTGATGCCTTGGATGAAGGTCGGGAAGTGCGCCTCCGCGTCGGTGCCGTAGGGCACGTCGCCGATCATCGCGAAGGTGAACGGGCGATCGTGGTGTGGTCGTGGACCCGCTCGCCCCGAGTCGGACGCGAGCGCGGGGGTGGTGGCGAAGGTCCCGGCCAGAAGGATCGTGGTGGCGAGGGCGAGGAGGGTGTGGCGACGGCGCATGTGGTCTCCGAGGAAGGTCGAGTCGGTCCCCTGCAACGTGGTCGAGAAGGGTGAACCGCACGCGGCGTCGAGATGAACGTCGTCGAACCACTCCCAGCGGGCAGGCGAGCGGATCCGAGCCGTAGACTCGTCCGGCCATGACCGAGAGCCCCCGTCCCGCCGAGAACTACGCCGAGGTCGAGGACGCCCTGCTGAGCCGGTGGCCCGAGACCAGGCTCGATCCCACGCTCGACCGGATCGAGGCGTTCATGGAGCTGCTGGGCGACCCGCAGCGGTCCTACCCCTCGATCCACCTGACCGGCACCAACGGCAAGACCTCGACCGCCCGGATGATCGAGACGTTGGTCGTGGCCACGGGACTGAGGGTCGGCCGGTTCACCAGCCCGCACCTGGAGTCGATGACCGAGCGGATCAGCCTCGACGGCGAGCCGATCAGCGAAGAGCTGTTCGTCTCCACCTTCAACGAGGTCGCGCCGTACACCCACCTCGTGGACGCCGACCACGACCACCCGCTCTCGTTCTTCGAGACCGTCGTCGCGATGGCGTACGCCGCCTTCGCGGACGCCCCGGTCGACGCAGCGGTCGTCGAGGTCGGCATGGGCGGCACCTGGGACGCCACCAACGTGATCGATGCCTCCGTGGCCGTGCTGACCCCGATCGCGGTCGACCACGCGAAGTACCTCGGCGAGACGCCCGCTGCGATCGCGCTCGAGAAGGTCGGCATCATCAAGGCCGGCGCCACGGTGGTCTCGGCCGTGCAGTCCGAGGAGGTGGCCCGCCTGGTCGCCGAGCGGTGCGCGGAGGTCGGCGCGACGCTGGTCCGCGAGGGTCTCGAGTTCGGGGTCACCAGCCGCGTGCCCGCCGTCGGGGGACAGATGATCGGGCTGCAGGGTCTGCGCGGCACCTACGAGGAGGTGTTCCTGCCGCTCTACGGCGCCCACCAGGCCCAGAACGCCGCCCTCGCGCTCGCTGCCGTGGAAGCCTTCGTCGGTGGTGACGACCCGCTGGACGCCGAGCTGGTGCTGGCGGCCTTCGCCGAGGTCACCTCGCCCGGACGGCTGGAGATCATCCGGCGGTCGCCGACGATCGTGCTCGACGCGGCGCACAACCCCCACGGCGCCGCGGCCGCCGTCGCCGCCCTGGAGGACTCCTTCACCTTCTCCCCGCTGATCGGGGTCATGGGCGTGATGGCGGACAAGGACTACGAAGGACTCCTGGCCGAGTTCGAGCCCGCCCTGGCGCACGTGGTGTGCACCCAGAACTCGAGTGGCCGCTCCATGCCCGCGCACGAGCTCGCGGAGGTCGCGCGCGGGATCTTCGGGCAGGACCGGGTCAGCGAGACCCCGTCGCTGGCGGACGCCATCGACCAGGCGGCCGCCCTGGCGGAAGCCGGGGGAGTCTTCGGTGAGGCGATCGGCTCGGGCGGGGTGCTCGTCACCGGCTCGGTCGTCACCGTCGGCGAGGCCCGCCACCTGCTGCGCCCGCAGCGCAACGCCGACGGCTCGCGCAGGGAGCAGGGAGACCGGGGCTGATGCAGCGGCGACTCTGCGCAGCGATCCTGCTGCTCGAGGCCATCGCCTTCGGCCTGAGCACGCCGGTGCTGATCTCGGTGGCGGGGGTGGCCACCTCGACGGCCCTGTGGATCGGTCTGGGGCTCACCGTCGCCTGCCTGCTGGTGTCGGGGCTGCTGCGTTTCGCCTGGGGCTACTGGCTGGGCTGGGCGATCCAGCTCGCCGCGATCGCGCTCGGCTTCGTCGTCGCGACGATGTTCTTCCTCGGCGCGATCTTCCTCGCGCTCTGGGCCACGGCGTACTTCCTCGGCCGCAAGATCGAGGTCGAGCGCGCCGAGTGGGAACGGACCGGCAACTACCCGGGCCGGGTGCAGCCCGAGCAGTAGACCGCCGCTTCAGACCAGACCGCGCTCGATCTGGTCGAGCAGGCTCTCCAGTGCCACGTCACGGTCAGCGGCGGGTACGCCGCGCAGCGGGCCGTCGAGGTGGAGCACGGCGAACCCGTGCACGGCCGACCAGCAGAGCACCTCGGCCCCCTCCCGTCGCTCGGGACGGAGACCGCCCGAGGCAGCCAGCTCGTCGAGAGCCTGTCCGAGGAGCTCGTAGGGATGGTTGGACGGCGCCGGACCCTCCGGACCCTCAGCGGACTCCGGCGGCGGAGCAGCGTCGGGCTCGTCCGGGATCGCCGGAGCGGCGAAGGCGACGGCGAACAGCCCGGGCTCGGCCAGCGCGAAACGCACGTAGGCACGTCCGGTGGCCCGGAGCAGGGCGACGGCCCTGGCCACAGGGTCGTGGTCGGTCACCAGCGCCATCTCCGCCTGCATCGCCTCGCCCAGCCGGTCCATCCCGACCGCGGCGACCTCGGCCAGCAGAGCCTCCCGGTCGGCGAAGTGTCGGTAGGCCGCGTTGTGCGAGACGCCGCTGCGCCGCGCCACCTCGCGGAGCACGACGCCGTCGGGGCCGTTGCTGCGCGCCAGCTCGACGCCACTCCCGATCAGGGAGGAGCGCAGGTTGCCGTGGTGATAGCTGCTCACGAACCCATCCTAGAGGAATGTTGACAGTGCCCACATTCGGGTCTAGCTTTATGTTGTCACTGTCCACATCAAACCCGCAGGAGTTCCCATGAAGGGAAAGCTCGGCATCCTCCTCACCGTCTGCGCCGCGGTGCTGGCGATCAACCTCGACACCACCATCGTCAACGTCGCCCTGCCGACCATCTCCGGCGACCTCGACGCCGGCACCCGCGAGCTCCAGTGGATCGTCGACGGCTACAACCTCGCCTTCGCCGCCCTGGTCCTGGCGATGGGCAGCCTCTCCGACCGCTTCGGGCGTCGGCCCGCGCTGATCATCGGCCTGCTGGGTTTTGCCGCCTCGAGCGTCGTCGGTGCGCTCGTCACCGACTCGGGTGCGCTGATCGCCGCCCGCGTCGCCATGGGCACCTTCGCGGCCCTGATCTTCCCGACGACGCTGTCCATCATCAGCAACACCTTCCGCGAACGCCGGCAGCGGGCCGCGGCGCTGGGGGTGTGGGGTGCGGTCGTGGGTGTCGGTGTCGCCGCCGGACCGGTCGTGGGCGGACTGCTGCTCGAGCACTTCGCGTGGGGGAGCGTCTTCTGGGCCCTCGTGCCCGTCGCCCTGATCACCGCGGTGGCGGCCTTCATCCTGGTGCCCGAGTCGCGTGACCCGGCCGTGCCGCGGCTCGACCTGCCCGGACTGGCCCTGTCCGTGCTGATGCTCGGCACCCTGACGTGGACGATCATCGAGGCGCCCGAGCACGGCTGGGGCTCGAGCACGACGCTCTCCGGGTTCGCCGTGGCGGCGGCCTCGCTGATCACCTTCGTCCTCCACGAGCGACGCACCAGCCACCCGATGCTCGACGTCACGCTGTTCCGGGACCGCCGGTTCAGCGCGGCCAGCGCGTCGGTCACGATCACCTTCTTCGCCCTGTTCGGCTTCATCTTCCTGGTGACGCAGTACTTCCAGTTCGTACGCGGCTACGGCACCCTCTCGACGGGCGCCCGCATCCTGCCGGTGGCCCTGAGCATCGCCGTCGCCTCGGTGGTCGGTGCGTTCCTCGCTCCACGGATCGGGACCAAGGTCGTCGTGACCACAGGGCTGCTGCTGTTCGGTGGCGCGTTCCTCTGGATCTCCACGGTCGCCGTGGACGCGTCGTACGCCGCGGTGATCGTGCCGCAGATGGTGCTGATGGGCCTGGGCATGGGACTGATCTCCACGCCGGCCACCGAGTCGATCCTGCTGGTGCTGCCACCGGCACGGGCGGGCGTGGGATCGGCTGTCAACGACGCGACCCGCGAGCTCGGCGGGACGCTGGGCGTCGCTGTCGTCGGCTCGCTGTTCTCCTCGGTCTACGCGGCGCACCTCGCCGACGGCCAGTTCGGCCGGCTCCCGGCCGCCGCGCTCACGCAGGCCCAGGACTCGGTGGGCGCCGCGCTGGCCATGGCCAGCGGTGACCCGAGGCTTGCCCTGGCACTGCAAGCGTCGTTCATGGACGCCTTCAGCGCCGCCTGCGTCGTGGTCGGTGTGATCTGTCTCGTCGGCGCCCTGGGAGCGGCCATCTGGCTCCCCGGCCGCGAGGTGCAGGTGCCTCCGACTGCGCGGACCGACGGGGACGATGCCGGCGAGGCCGAGGTCACGGGGGAGCACCCGGCGCTCGTCGGCTAGCGTGCTCGCATGTCCCAGCGCACCCTGGTCCTCCTGAAGCCCGACACGGTCCGCCGTGGTCTCGTCGGCGACATCCTGTCGCGGTTCGAGGCCAAGGGCCTCACGATCGTGGCCCTCGAGCACCGCCACATCGACGTCGAGCAGGCCGACGCCCACTACGCCGAGCACGTCGAGCGCGACTTCTACCCACCGCTGCGGGCCTTCGTCACCAGCGGCCCGCTCGTGGCGCTGGTGCTGGAGGGGGACGAGGCGATCGAGGTGGTGCGCGCGATCAACGGCGCCACCGATGGACGCAAGGCTGCGCCCGGCACGATCCGCGGGGACCTGTCGCTGTCGAACCGCGAGAACCTCGTCCACGGCTCCGACAGCAGCGAGTCGGCTGCCCGCGAGATCGCGCTCTGGTTCCCGGACCTCTGAAGCCGGGATCCACCCTGAGTCACAAACCCTCCTGATCAGCCCAAACGACGCTGGTCACGCCGCGTGTCGTCGCGGTCGCTGGTCCCCTCCGCTCATACGCTTCGGTGACGGGTGGGGCGCATGGTGCGCCGCACCTCTTCCCCCACCACCTGCACCAGCGAGGCGAATCGGATGGCGAACAGTCTCATCGGCCGCGACATGGCAGTGGACCTCGGCACGGCCAACACCCTCGTCTACGTGCGCGGCAAGGGCGTCCTGGTCGACGAGCCCTCCGTCGTCGCGATGAACGAGCAGACCCACGAGATCCTCGCGGTCGGCCACGAGGCCAAGCGGATGATCGGCCGTACGCCGGACGGCATCACCGCCATCCGGCCGCTCAAGGACGGAGTCATCGCCGACCTCGACGCGACCGAGGAGATGCTGCGCCACTTCATCCAGCAGGTGCACAAGCGCCGTTACTTCGCGAAGCCGCGGATGATCATCTGCGTGCCGAGCGGGGTCACCGCGGTCGAGCAGCGTGCCGTCAAGGAAGCCGGCTACCAGGCCGGAGGTCGGCGGGTCTACATCATCGAGGAGCCGATGGCAGCCGCCATCGGCGCCGGTCTGCCGGTCCACGAGGCCACGGGCAACATGGTGGTCGACATCGGTGGTGGCACCACCGAGGTGGCCGTGATCTCCCTCGGCGGCCTGGTCACGACGTTGTCGGTCCGCACGGCCGGTGACGAGCTCGACCAGGCCATCGTCGCGTGGATGAAGAAGGAGCACTCCCTGATGCTGGGGGAGCGCACCGCCGAGGAGATCAAGATGACGCTCGGGTCGGCCTTCCCCCTCCCGCAGGAGCGCCAGGCCGAGGTCCGCGGTCGTGACATGGTCTCCGGCCTCCCGCGCACGGTCACGGTCTCCAGCCCCGAGATCCGCCGCGCCATCGAGGAGCAGATCCACTCGATCGTCGACGCCGTGCGCACCACCCTGGACCAGACCCCGCCGGAGCTCGCCGGCGACATCATGGATCGCGGCATCGTGCTCACGGGCGGCGGGGCCATGCTCCTCGGGCTCGACGAACGCATCCGGCACGAGACCGGGATGCCGGTGCACCTCGCCAACGACCCGCTCACCTCCGTCGCCCTGGGCGCGGGCAAGTGCGTGGAGGAGTTCGAAGCCCTCCAGCAGGTGCTCGTCTCGGACCACAGGCGGTGACGGGTGGCCAACAAGCGCCTGCGTGACTACAAGGGTCCCCACTACAAGGGGCCCAGCCTCGGCCGTCCGGTCCGCGACGACGACCAGCGCACGGGCTTCGGCCGCGATCGTGGTGGCTCCTCGCGCCTCGTCGTCGGGCTGATGGTCGCCGCCTCACTCACGGTCATCACGGTCGACGCCGCCAGTGGTGACTCCTCGCCGGTCGACCCGCTGCGTTCGGCGGTCGGCACGGTCATCGGCCCCGTCGAGACCGGCACCGCCACGGCGGCGCGACCCTTCCGCGAGACGATGGCCTACTTCAGCAACAACAACGACCTGCGTGCCGACGTGGCCAAGCTGTCGGCGCAGAACTCCCAGCTCCGCTCCCAGGTCGAGCAGGCACCCCTCGATCGCAACCGCCTCGCCGAGCTCGACGGGCTGACCAACACCGCCAACAAGACCGGCTACGCGCTGGTCGCGGCTCGCGTCGTCGGGATGGGGCCGATGCAGTCCTTCTCGCGCACGGTGACGATCGACGCCGGCACCTCCTCGGGCATCCGCAAGGACATGACCGTGCTCAACAGCGACGGACTGGTGGGGCGCGTCATCGCCGCCACCCGCTCGACCGCCAACGTGCTGCTGATCCTCGACACCGACTCCGTCGTGGGTGGGCGTCTCGGGTCGAACATGGAGATCGGCTTCCTGCGCGGGCGCGGCGTCACCGGCGACCGCGGGCGACTCGACCTCGACCTCGTCGACAACTCGGTGACCCCGGCCAAGGGTGACGTCGTGGTGACCTGGGGGAGCCAGAACGGCGTCCCCTACGTCTCCGGCATCCCCATCGGCACGGTCGAGTCGGTGTACTCCACCCCGCGCGAGCTCGCCAAGCACGCCGTGGTCGACCCCTTCGTCGACTTCACCTCGATCGACGTCGTCGGCGTCGTCGTGCCACGCAAGACGTCGGGCGACCGCCTCGTCATCAACGGACTGTCCACCAAGCCGGGAGGCCACCGATGAACCTCTCCCGTGCCGGCCTGGTCGCCGGCGTCATCCTGGTCGCCGTGGTGCTGCAGGTCGCGCTGTTCAACCTGTTCGCCGTCAACGGTGTGGTGCCCAACCTCGCCCTGCTCGTGGTGGTCGCCGCCTCGATCTCGCGGGGAGCCCAGTTCGGGGCCGTCGTCGGCTTCGTGGCGGGCCTCCTGCTCGACCTCGCCCCGCCCGCCGACCACGTGGCCGGACGCTGGGCGCTGGCCTTCGTGGTGGTGGCGATCCTGGCCGGCCGGGTGCGTGCCGACGCTCGTCGCAGCCCGCTCGCCGGACTCGCCACCGTCGCCGTGTGCTCGTTCGTCGCCACCTCGATCTTCGCGCTCAGCGGGGTCGTGCTCGGTGACCACGCGCTGCCCGCGGGCGAGATGGTCCAGGTCATCGCGATCGCCCTGCTCTGGGACGTGGTGATGGCCCCGCTCCTGCTGCCGGTCCTGATGCGGCTCTTCGAGCGGACCCGTTCCTCCGAGCTCGCGTACTGATCCGAGAGCATCCATGGCTGCCGTCCTGATCCGCCCGAACGCCTCGCAGAAGAGTCGCCTGCGCCTCATCGTGGTGCAGGCTCTCGTGCTGTCGCTGTTCCTGACCCTGTTCGCGCGCCTGTGGTACATGCAGGTCCTCACCGGAGACAGCTACCGCGCCCAGGCGGCCGAGCAGTCCGTGCGCGACGTCGTGGTGCAGCCCGCCCGAGGCCTGATCGTCGACGACATGGGACGCCCGCTGGTCGCCAACCGGACGAGCTGGGTGGTCAGCCTCGACCGCACCCTGCTCGCCAAGCTCTCGGAGACCAAGCGGATGGCGACGCTGCAGAAGCTCTCCCGCGTCGTGCACGAGCCGTTGGCCGAGATCCAGGCACGGACGCTGCTGTGCGGCCAGCCCGACTCGGTCAAGGGGAAGTGCTGGAACGGCTCGCCCTACCAGCCGGTGCCGGTGGCCCGCGACGTGAAGCAGCAGGTCGCCGTCAAGATGCTGGAGCAGTCCGAGGACTACCCCGGGGTGCTGGCGCAGCAGGAGAGCGTGCGCGCCTACCCCTCGCCGTACGGCGTCAACGGTGCGCACGTGCTGGGCTACCTCAGCCCGATCACCGAGGGCGAGCTCGACAAGGCGGAGAAGGCGAAGGACGACTCGGTCAACGGGGCCTCGGTCGTCGGCCGCGCCGGGGTCGAGAAGGCCTACGACACCTACCTGCGGGGCGAGCCCGGACGCAAGCTGGTCGCTGTCGACTCGATGGGTCGCGTGCTCGGCGACTCCGGGGAGACCGATTCGCGACCCGGTGACACGCTGGTGACCTCCATCGACGCGAAGGTGCAGGCCGACGTGGAGAAGCAGCTCCACTCGGCGATGACGACCGCGCGCGGCACCTTCGACAAGGTGACCGGACGCAACTACGCGGCCGACAGCGGCGCCGCGGTGGTGATGGAGGCGAAGACCGGTCGAATCGTCGCGATGGCCAGCCAGCCGACCTACGACCCGACGGTGTGGTCCGGTGGCATCACGCACAAGGAGCTCAAGCAGCTCTACTCCGAGAAGTCCGGCAACCCGTTGCTCTCGCGGGCCAGCCAGGGCCAGTACGCGCCGGGCTCGACCTGGAAGCCGTTCATGACCGTCGGCGCGCTCAACCACGGGTTCTCCGAGAGCACGCAGCTGGACTGCTCCTCCGGGCTGCAGGTCGGCAACCGCTGGTTCAAGAACTACGAGTCCGCTGCCTACGGCTACATCAGCTTCGCCAAGGCGCTCGAGCTCTCCTGCGACACCTTCTTCTACCGGGTGGGCCTGTCCTTCTGGCAGAAGCACGGCAGCGACCCGGCCAACGTGAACGCCAAGGACCCGCTCGTCGCGACCGCGAAGGACTTCGGTTTCGGCAAGCCCACCGGGGGCGACGTGACGGGTGAGTCCAGCGGCCGGATCGCCGACCGCAAGTGGAAGCTCGCCTACTGGAAGGCGATGAAGGGCTACTACTGCAAGGTCGACAAGCGCAACAAGACGGGGCAGCGCGACTTCCTGCACGTCTTCGCCCACGAGTTCTGCCTGGAGGGCTTCAACTACCGGGCCGGTGACGCCGTCAACTTCGTGATCGGTCAGGGCGACACGATGGTGACGCCGTTGCAGCTCGCCCGCGCCTACGCCGCGCTGTCCAACGGCGGAAAGCTGATGGAGCCTCGCGTGGCCAAGGCGGTGGTCGACCCGCAGGGCAAGCTGGTCCGGACGATCAAGCCGAAGGTGCTGCGCCACATCAAGTCCAAGAAGTCGGCCATCGCCTACGTCGACAACGCACTGAAGGGCACGCCCAGGGAGGGCACGCTCGCCTGGAAGTTCGGCGGGTTCCCCCTCGACAAGGTCCAGCTCCGCGGCAAGACCGGGTCCGCCGAGGTCTACGGCAAGCAGAGCACCAGCTGGGTCGCGACCTACACCAAGGACTACGTGGTCGTCATGGTGATCACGCAGGGCGGCACCGGGTCGGGCACGTCCGGCCCCGCGGTCCGCAAGATCTGGGAGCACCTCTACGGCATCAAGGGCGAGAAGGTGCTCAAGAGCAAGGCGGCGATCGCCGGCACCACCCCACCGAAGCAGCTGCCGACGTTCGCGCGCGACGGCTCGATCCTGCCCCCCTCGACGAAGGGACAGAGCCGATGACCGTCCTTCCCATGGGCGGGCGCCTCGCGGTCGCCCGCACCCGCGTCGCCGTCCCCCGACTGGACTGGCTCCTGCTCGGCAGCGCCGGGCTGATCATGAGCATCGGCACCCTGCTCGTCTGGTCGGCCACCTCCAGCAACGACGTGCTCACGGGCGGTGACTCGACGGCGTACCTGCACAAGCACCTGGTCAACATCCTGATCGGCCTGGTGCTCGCAGCCGCCGTGATGGCCACCGACCACCGCTGGGTGCGCATCATCACCCCGCTCGTGTACGTCGCCTCGGTGATCGGGCTGATGCTGGTCCTGGTGATGGGGACGACCATCAACGGTTCGCGTTCCTGGCTGATGCTCGGCGGCCTCTCGATCCAGCCGGCGGAGTTCGCCAAGCTCGCGGTGGTGATCGGGATGGCGATGATCATCGCCGAGCGCACCGAGAACTCCCGCCGCAGGCGGGTCGGCGCGGTGGACGTGGCGCTGATGGGCGTGATCGCGGGGATCCCGGCTCTGCTCATCCTGCTGCAGCCCGACCTCGGCACCATGTTGGTGCTCTCGGCCACGGTCTTCGGAGTGCTCGCCGTGGCTGGTGTCCCGCGCCGTTGGCTGGTGTCCCTGTTCCTCGGTGGACTCACGGCCGCCACCCTCGCGATCTCGGCGGGCGTCCTCAAGCAGTATCAGATCAACCGGTTCATGGCGTTCACCGATCCGGGCCTCGACCCTCGCGGAGCCGGCTACAACACCACCCAGGCGCGGATCGCGATCGGCAACGGCGGCCTCTTCGGCCAGGGGCTGTTCGGCGGCTCGCAGACCCGATCACGCTTCGTCCCCGAGCAGCACACCGACTTCATCTTCACCGTCGCCGGTGAGGAGCTGGGCCTGATCGGCGCAGGCGTGCTGATCCTGCTGTTCGCGGTGCTGCTGTGGCGGGCGCTCTACATCTCCCAGCACGCTGACGACATGTTCGGCCGGGTGGCCGCGGCAGGCATCGCCTGCTGGTTCGCCTTCCAGACCTTCCAGAACATCGGGATGTGCCTGGGGATCATGCCCGTCACCGGGGTGCCACTGCCGCTCGTGTCGTACGGCGGGTCCTCGATGTTCGCGTCGATGATGGCGCTCGGGCTGCTGCAGAACATCGCCATGCGCGGGAGCATGGTCTCGCGGTCAGTCCGACCTCGCTGAGTCGGTCGCCTTCGCCTCGGGCAGCGTGAAGCTGAACGTCGAGCCGCCCCCGGGATTGCGCTGCGCCCAGATCTCGCCACCGTGCAGGCCGACGATTCGGCGGGTCAGGGCGAGTCCCAGCCCGGTGCCGGCAGAACGACCCTCCTCGGAGCCACGGTGGAACTCCTCGAAGATCTTCTCCTCCTCGCCCTCGGGGATCCCCATGCCGTGGTCGGTCACCTCGACGCGGACCCAGCCCGGCTCCGGGTCGTCGTAGGAGGTGATCTGGACCCAGGGCAGCTCGTCGGCCGGCGTGTACTTGATCGCGTTGCCGACGAGGTTGTCGAGCAGCTGGCGCAGCAGTCCGGGGTCGGCCTCGACGCTGTGCGGGAGCTCGAGGTAGAACTGCGGGTCGACGCCCTCGGCCCAGCTCGAGCTCCGACTGTCCACGATCTCGGTGGTCACCTCCAGCAGCTTCACGGCGTCGGGGCGCAGCTTCCCGTTCTGCACGACGGAGTAGGTCAGCCAGTCCTCGATGACCTGGCGCATGCGCTTGGTCGACTCGCGTGCCTTGATCACGGCGTCGCCGACCATGTGCTGGTCCGCGTCCTCGTCCTGGGCCACCTCCAGCCAGCCGTCCATCACGGTGAGCGGACCGCGGAGGTCGTGGGCGACCATCCCGGCGAAGTTGCGCAGCTCCCGGAGCCGGGCTCGTTGCGCCGTGACGTCCTGGAGCAGGAGCATCCGCGAGGCGTCCGCCGAGGTGCCGACGTGTGCGGAGTTGATCGCCACGATCCGGGTCGCGCCGTCGTGACCGACGAGCACCTCGAGGCCGGCAGCGTGGGCGGCGCCGTCCGGGATGATCAGCTTCTCCCGGAGGCCGCTCTCGTCCAGTGCCCCGCCCTCGGGCGTCCTCAGGTCGAACGCCTCGACCCAGGAGTCCGGGCGACCGGCGGGGATCGGTCGGCCCAGCAGCTGACGGGCCGCGTTGTTGTACATCGTGACCTGGGAGTCGTCGAGGACGACGACCCCGTCGCTCATGGAGTCGAAGACGGTCTCGAGCAGCTGGCGCTGGGACTCGGACTCCGCACCCTTGCGGTCCAGCTCCTGGATCAGCTGACCCCGTTGCTCCCGCATCAGTGCCAGCAGCAGCGCGAAGGCGGTGCTGGCGATGACGAGCAGGTCGACGATGGAGGCGGCCGGCAGCAGACCGGTGTAGCCGAACTGGTTCTGCGGCAGGTAGGTCATCGAGGCCGCGATCAGGGCCACCGTGAGGGCGAGGTACGCCGTGCCCCGGACCGTGAGCGTCAGCCCGCCCCACACGCTCGGGATGATCAACAGCCACGACAGCGGCAGGGAAGGGTTGTAGTAGGTCCCGTAGACGCACAGGACGCTGGTGACGAGCAGCCCGATCCGGTTGGCCCACGAGCTGGCCGGCAGCACGCCGGAGCGGCGGCCGTAGAACATCACCATGAAGGTCACGCCCCCGACGAAGCAGAACACGCTGTTGCGCAGGACCCACCACAGGAGCACCTTCGAGGGTTCCCCAGCAGCGAGCGTGGGGTAGCCGCCGATCAGCCCGAGGACCAGCGAGGAGCCGACGGCGGCGAAGAACAGGGCTGCCAGGTCCCGGGGACTCTCCGGTGCCCAGCTCCGGTGGCGCAGCTGGCTGCGGTAGATCGCGGCCATCACCAGCGGCTGGGCCGCGCCGCACAGCGCGAGCCACAGGGCCAGCGCTGGGTGGTAGCCCATCGCCACGGCGGTGACTGCGTAGATCAGCACCATGGCGGCCAGGGTGCCGGCGACCACGCGGCGGCCGGTGAACCAGATGACCGTGAGCAGGACGAACCCGACGCCGCCCGGGGGCCAGACCTCGGCGATCCGGGGGTCGACGTCGCGGCTGCTCAGGCCGAGGTAGGGCGCGAGGCAGTAGCAGGCGAACGCGAACAGGAAGTAGGGGAGGAGGGCGCGCAGGGACGTGTCCGACCGGACGCCGCCACCCGATGCGGTGGGCGCCTCGACCGGCAGGTCGCTGTAGCGTCGCATATGTCCGTTTCCTCCACAATCAGTGTAGGGTCCTGCACCTGACGCGTCTCGGCATTGGCGCGTTTGGGCGCGCCACGGGTCACGGTTGGACGGACAGGACTAGATAGGCGGCGAGCACCACCAGGTGCACACCGCCCTGGAGGCGGGTCGCCCGACCCGGCACCACCGTCAGCACGCTGACGATGGCGGTCAGGGAGAGCAGCACGATGTGGGTCGGGTCCAGGCCCAGGTCGAGGGGGCCGTCCAGCCAGATGGAGGCCACGGCGATCGTGGGGATGGTCAGGCCGATGCTGGCCATCGCGGAGCCCAGGGCGAGGTTCAGGCTGATCTGGGTGCGGTCCCGCCGGGCGGCGTTCACCGCCGCGATCGACTCGGGCAGCAGCACCAGCAGGGCGATCACCACGCCGACCACCGCCTGCGGCAGCCCGAGGGCCTTCACCGTGCTCTCGATGGGCGCCGACTCGATCTTGGCGAGGCCGACCACGGCGACCAGGGAGACGATCAGGAGGGTGAGGCTCTGCCAGGTCCGACGCGTGCTGGGACGGGCGGCGTGGTCGGTCTCGGGCAGGAGCTCGCCGGCCTCGCTGACCGGGAGGAAGAAGTCCCGGTGTCGCACGGTCTGGGTGACGACGAACATGCCGTACAGCGCCAGCGAAGCCAGCGCCACGAAGGTCAGCTGCGACCCGGTGAACTCCGGGCCCGGTGTCGTGGTGGTGAAGTTGGGCAGCACCAGGCAGGTGACGGCCAGGGTGATCACCGTCGCCAGGGCTGCGCCCGTGCCCTCGGCGTTGAAGTGGGTGGTGCTGTACTTCACCGCACCCACGAGCAGGCAGATGCCCACGATCCCGTTGCAGGTGATCATCACGGCGGCGAAGACCGTGTCCCGGGCCAGCGTCGAGGTGTCCTTGCCGCCGCCGAGCATCAGGGTGAGGATCAGCGCCACCTCGATCACGGTGACGGCCACCGCCAGCACCAGCGAGCCGAACGGCTCGCCGACCCTGAGGGCGACCACCTCGGCGTGGTGCACCGCGGCGAGCACGGCGGCGGCGAGGAGCAGAGCCACCACGGTCAGCCCCACGGCGCCGGGGTGCCGACCCCAGGTCAGCGCGAGAGTCAGCAGGGCAAGCGGTGGAACGACCTCGGTCCAGCTCAGGCGGCGGGAGTGTGGGTCGGACATGGGCGCAGCCTACTGAGCGATCCGCTGCCTCTCGTCACTCGCGTCACTCGTGACGCGGGCCCCCGAGGGCAGGGTCACGGTGATCGTGGTCCCGGGCCCCTCGTTGTGCTGAGCACTGATCCGGCCACCGTGGCGGCGCACGATGCGCTTGCAGAGGGCCAGTCCGAGACCGGACCCCTCGTAGCTGTCCTGCACGGTCGACGCGCGCCGGAACGGCTCGAAGATCGTGGCCTCCTCCCCGGGAGGGATGCCGATCCCGGCGTCGACCACGTAGATGCGGACCCAGCCGCGCTCGCCCCCGGAGAAGCTCCGCACGGTCACGCAGGGTCGCTCACCCGGCGGGGTGTACTTCACCGCGTTGCCGATCAGGTTCACGAGCAGGTGCTGGAGGAGGGTGCGGTCGGCCAGCACGACGTCGGGGGCCTGCACGCTGAAGTCGACGCCCGGGTAGGTGGCGGTGATGGCGTTCAGCACCGGCTGGAGGGCCACCGGCTCGGGCTGCACCACACCTTCCCGGGCGACGTTGTAGGTGAGCCAGTCGTCGATCTCGTGGGCCATCCGGTCGGTCGCCCGGGCACCCCGCTCGAGGGCCTCGCGCGCTGCGGGAGGGTCGGTGTCCACCATGTCGTCGGCCACCTCGAGCCAGCCCTGCACGGCCGCCAGCGGGCCCTTCAGGTCGTGCGCGGCGACCGCGGCGAAGCTGGCGAGCTCCTCCAGTCGGCGCTGCTCGTTCGTGACGTCCCGCACGATGGCCACGACGCCGTCCGACCCGGCGTACTGCACCGGGGCGAGCTGGACGGTGAGCATCCGGACGCCGTCGTCCGAGCCGTCGCGGTTGAACGCGTAGGTGAACGACGGGGCGTCCGCGTCCCGCTTCAGCCATCGGGCCGGCTCGGTGGAGAGCCGTTCGCGTCCGAGGACCTCCCTCGCTGCGGCGTTGTGCAGCTGGACGACGCCCGACGTGTCCGTCAGCACCAGCGCCTCGTTGATCGACTCGAAGACCGTGCCCAGCAACCCCGCCTGGTCGATCGCCTCCTGACGTCGCTCGATCACCTCGTTGGCGAGATGGGCGCGCTGGTCACGCACCAGCGAGAGCAGCAGCACGACGAACACGAACGCGGTCATCAGGCTGTCGAGCAGCAGGATGGAGGAGACGTCGGTGGCGCCGGTTGTGCGGTTGGTGGCCGGGACCGCCTGCGCGATCACCACGGCCAGGGCGCCGGTCAGGGCGTACGCCGCTGATGTCCACGGCCCCATCGTGAGACCCGCCCAGATGGCGGGGAGCAGCACGATCCAGGTCAGCGGCAGGTCGTCGAAGGCGAACACCACTCCCAGGCAGATCGCTGTCACCAGCAGCTGGGCGTACACGTCGAGGAGCCGCGTCGGGATCGCCTCGGTGCGCGGCCGACGCTGCACGAGAAGCATCAGGCAGCCGCTGCCGACGAAGACGTAGGCGGCGCTCAGTGCGGTCCACCAGAACAGGTCGAAGGCGGAGCTGGTCAACCCGATGCCGGGACCGGGGCCGAGCGGGATCACGGCCACCGCACCGGCGATGCTGGCCAGGCCCAGCGCCACGATGTCGCGCGGTCGGTGGGGGGCGAGGTTGTCGTCGCCGATGGCGAGCCGGTAGATCGCGAGCGTGACCGCGGCCTGCGCCACGCTGGAGAGCGAGACCCGGGCCGCGAGCTCCCACGAGGAGCCGAGCGCCACCGTGGTGACCAGCTGGACGACGAGGGCCAGGGTCACGGTGAACGCGAGCACCTGGTTGCGCAGCCGGGGGACCGGCCACAGCCACGCCAGCACGAGCCACAGGAAGACGACCACGGTCCCGGCGCGGATGGAACCGAGTTCCTCACCGGCCGGCGTGGTGGCATGCTGAAGGAGCAGCGCTGCGGGAGTGAGCACGAGGCACAACACCCACAACGCGCACATGGCGCGCACGGAGAGGCGTCGCGAAGGACGCCAGGACACAGCTGACTCAGCCACCCGACCCCCCTGTAGCTCGGGCTGAAACCACGCGTTCTGGGCAAACACGTATGATTTGTTCTCCCCCGTTAGTGGAAGGTTCATGCATGTCCGTCTCACCTGGTGAGTCGCTCTTCCCCCGGCTGGAGCCGCATCTGCCCCGGGTGAGCAAGCCGATCCAGTACGTCGGGGGCGAGCTGAACTCCGTCGCCAAGGAGTGGGCAGCGGCCGAGGTGCGGTGGGTGCTGATGTACCCGGACGCCTACGAGGTGGGCCTGCCCAACCAGGGCGTGCAGATCCTCTACGAGATCCTCAACGAGCGTGACGGCGTCCTCGCCGAGCGCACCTACTCCGTGTGGCACGACATGGAGGCGGTGATGCGTGAGCACCGCATCCCGCAGTTCACCGTCGACGGCCACCGTGCGGTCCGTGACTTCGACGTCTTCGGACTCTCCTTCTCCACCGAGCTCGGCTACACCAACATGCTCACGGCCCTCGACCTCGCCGGGATCCCGCTGCACACCGAGGACCGCACCGACGACGACCCGATCGTGCTCGCCGGAGGCCACGCCGCGTTCAACCCCGAGCCGGTGGCCGACTTCGTCGACGCGGTCGTCCTCGGGGACGGCGAGGAGATCGTGCTCGCGATCACCGAGGTCGTCCGCGAGTGGAAGTCCGAGGGTCGTCCCGGCGGTCGCGACGAGGTGCTGCTCCGGCTCGCCGCCAGCGGCGGTGTCTACGTGCCGAGGTTCTACGACGTGGCCTACGACGCCACCGGCTCCCTGGTCGGCGTGACGCCCAACCGGCCCGGCGTACCCGACCGGGTGCGCAAGCACACCCTGATGGACCTCGACGCCTGGCCCTACCCGCGCAACCCGTTGGTGCCGCTCGCGGAGACCGTGCACGAACGGTTCAGCGTCGAGATCTTCCGCGGCTGCACCCGCGGCTGCCGGTTCTGCCAGGCCGGGATGATCACCCGGCCCGTCCGGGAGCGCTCGATCTCCACGATCGGCGACATGGTCGAGAACGGCATCCGCAAGTCGGGCTTCGAGGAGGTCGGGCTGCTCTCGCTGTCCAGCGCGGACCACTCGGAGATCGGCGAGGTCGCCAAGGGACTGGCCGACCGGTACGACGGGACGAACGTCTCGCTGTCACTGCCGAGCACCCGGGTCGACGCCTTCAACATCACCCTGGCCAACGAGTTCTCCCGCAACGGCCGGCGATCGGGGCTGACCTTCGCCCCGGAGGGTGGCTCGGAGCGGATGCGCAAGGTGATCAACAAGATGGTCACCGAGGAGGACCTGATCAGGACCGTCGCGGCGGCGTACTCCCACGGCTGGCGCCAGGTGAAGCTCTACTTCATGTGCGGCCTGCCGACCGAGACCGACGAGGACGTGCTGGCGATCGCGGACCTGGCCAAGAAGGTGATCGCGGAGGGGCGCCGGGTCGCCGGCCACAACGACATCCGGTGCACCGTCTCCATCGGCGGGTTCGTGCCCAAGCCGCACACGCCCTTCCAGTGGGCTTCGCAGCTCGACGTCGAGACGACGGACGAGCGGCTGCGCAAGCTGCGCGAGGAGGTTCGCTCGGACCGCAAGTTCGGCCGCGCCATCGGGTTCCGCTACCACGACGGCAAGCCCGGGATCATCGAAGGACTGCTCTCGCGCGGGGACCGCAGGGTCGGCCGCGTCATCGAGGCGGTGTGGCGAGACGGTGGCCGGTTCGACGGGTGGAGCGAGCACTTCTCCTACGACCGCTGGGTCGCCGCGACCGAGAGTGCGCTCGAGGGCACCGGGGTCGACCTCGCCTGGTTCACCACGCGTGAGCGGGCGTACGGCGAGGTGCTGCCCTGGGACCACCTCGACTCGGGGCTCGACAAGGACTGGCTCTGGCAGGACTGGGAGGACGCCCTCGACCCGGACTCGATCGACGTCGAGGACTGCCGGTGGACGCCCTGCTACGACTGCGGCGTCTGCCCCGAGATGGGCACCGACATCCAGATCGGACCCACCGGCCAGCAGCTGCTGCCGCTCAGCGTCGTCTGAGGCCTCGCCCGACGTCATGCGCAGTGGCAGCGGAGCGACCAGCTCGTATGACGTCCGGCGCAACGTCATACGAAGAGGCTGCCCGAGCAACCACGCCGTATGACGTCCGGCGCATCGTCCGGCAGAGACTCAGACCTGGTGAACGGCGGGGGCCGCCTCGGGCCGGGCCGTCGCCTCCCGAGCCAGCCGGTGCCCGGCGATCCCGAAGGCGAACATCACGGGCAGCGCGCCACTGCCCATCGAGGTGAACATCTGGATCACCACGGTCAGGGGCAGGGTGAGCGCCAGCAGCCAGGCGGTCGCGCGTGGGCGGAAGCCGCGTCGCAGGAGGGTGATCCCGAGGATGGTCGAACCCAGGACGGTCAACAGCAACCCCGGGATGTCCAGGAACAGGAACGCGGTGTCGAGCAGGCTGGTCGTGTGGGTCCACTGGGTCCAGTAGCTCACCAGCAC
This sequence comes from uncultured Actinomycetota bacterium, assembly GCA_963797525.1. Classification (GTDB taxonomy): domain Bacteria; phylum Actinomycetota; class Actinomycetes; order Propionibacteriales; family Nocardioidaceae; genus Marmoricola. The sequence continues at coordinate 235,204 of CAWCPT010000014.1, read as the reverse complement.
GGCGATAGTGGCCCACACGTAGCCGACGAGGGCGAAGCGCCAGGCGAACTTCTCGAAACCGGTGGGCCGGCGCCGCCGGAACAGCACGAACGCGCACGCGGTGAAGGCTGCGAACACCGGGAACCAGATCTTGCCGTAGGTCAGGTAGACCGCGTCCGGGTTCGACCAGTCCAGCAGCGGCTTGAAGATCTCGCGGCCCGGGTCGGACCAGACGCGCGTGGTCCACATCTGCAGGTCCTCCTTGCCGTCGACGGTGTTGTGCCGTGCCATCGCGTGGAACTGGCCCACGACCAGGCCCACCCAGGCCATCACCCAAGCCAGTCGTCCGATGCGTTGCTCGTTCATCAAGTCCTCCTACGTCAGTGCCCCTGTGGCACCACTGACGCTAGGAATTCGCGGAGCCGCGGTCGTCACACCGGGGATGGGACCGATGTCCACCCGTAGGTGGACGGACAGGAGACCGTGCGCGCCGTACCCTGCCTGCGTGAGGAAGCAGATCTCGCCGCCTGTTTTCGACGCCCTGCTCGCTGCGAGCGTGTTCGTGCTCGGCGCCGTCGAGATGGCCGGCCTGCGCCTGGACGGGTGGGGCTGGGGTGTCCTCCTCGAGGCGGTGGCGGCCGTGCTGCTCGCACTCCGCCGGGTCAACCCGATCGTGTTCGCGACGGCGGCACCCTGCGTGCTCCTGGTGATGCCGTACATCGGACCGCAGCTCGACGAGCCCGCCGTTCCCTTGCTGTTCTGGGCGATCTCGGTCTACACGCTGGCGAGGTGGATCCCGGACCTGCGCGGGCTCATCGGGGTCGTGCTGATCGCACTCGTCACGTTCAGCGACTACGTGTTCGAGGACGCTCGGCACCACAACCTCTCCGACGTGGTGTTCGTTGCCACCCTCCTCGTCCCGCCGTACGTGTTCGGCCGGCTGGTACGACGGCTCGCCGCCCAGAAGGCGCTCGTCGAGGAGCGTGAGGAACTGGTCACCCGCGAGGCCGTGCGCGCCGAGCGGGACCGGATCGCGCGCGATCTCCACGACGTCATCGCCCACTCGGTCAGTGCCATGGTCGTGCAGACGGCGGCTGCGCAGGACCTCGTGCGTTCCGACCCGGCGCGCGCCGAGTCGGTCCTGCGCGACGTGGCGGACACCGGGCGGAAGGCACTGGTCGAGACGGGCCGGCTGTTGCACATCATCCGCGACGACGCGGACGAGCTCGGGCTCAGCCCGGCGCCGGGCGTCGCCGATCTCGAGCGGCTCGTGGAGGAGTTCCGTGCCGAGGGCCTCGAGGTCGACCTGTCCGTCGACGAGCACCTGGCGCCGCTGCCGGCGGGGATCGACGTCTCGGCCTACCGGATCGCGCGCGAGGCACTCACCAACGCCCTCCGGTACGGCGGTGGCACCGCCACCCTCCAGGTCAGTGGCACCGGTGACCGCGTCGCGATCCGGGCCACCAACCCGACCGCTCCGCACCGACCCTCGATGGGCTCGGGGCTGGGCCTGCGTGGTCTCGGGGAGCGGGTGTCGCTGCTCGGCGGCACCCTGAGCCACGGCCACGTGGACGGCCGGTTCGAGCTCGCCGCGACCCTCCCGATGGAGTCCGGATGACCAGCGTCGTGATCGCCGACGACCAGGACCTGATCCGGTCCGGCCTGCGGATGGTGCTGGAGACCCGCGGCATCGACGTCATCGGCGAGGCTCGCGACGGCCGCGAGGCAGTGGCCGTGGTCAGCTCCTTGCGCCCCGACGTGGTGCTGATGGACATCCGGATGCCGGTGCTGGACGGAATCGCGGCCACCCGTGAGATCGCGGCGCGAAGGCTGGAGACACGAGTGCTCGTGCTGACGACGTACGACGTCGACTCCTACGTGTACGGCGCTCTGCGGGCAGGTGCCTCGGGGTTCCTGCTCAAGGCGACGGCGCCCGACCGGCTCGTGTCCGGCATCGAGACGGTCAGTGCGGGCGAGGCGCTGCTGTCCCCGTCCCTGACCCAGCGCCTGATCGAGCAGCACGTCAGCGGCCCGGCGCCGTCCGCAGGGAACCCCGTCGAGCTCGACCCGTTGACCCAGCGGGAGCGCGAGGTGCTGGCCCTCGTGGCCCGGGGGCTCGACAACGCCGGGATCGCAGCCTCCCTGGTGGTCTCGGAGGCCACCGTGAAGACCCACATGAACCGTCTGCTCGCGAAGCTCGGCGTGCGCTCGCGGGTCCAGCTCGTCGTACTGGCGTACGAGACCGGGTTCGTGCGGCCGGGGGAGAGCACCGTCACTGGTTGATGCCTGTGCGCGCCTGCGCGTCGCGTTGCGGCCGGGCTCCTCTAGGGTGCGTGCATGAGTGCGAACCCTCCCGAGCCATCGCTGCACGGAGGGCCCCGCCGGATCGTGGAGCTGGCCGCCCGGGCCCTGGGGTTCGCCGCGGGCCAGGCCACCCTGCTCGAGGACGACGGTCGCCAGGTGGTCGTCACGGTAGGCCCCGTCACCGGTGCCGGTGAGCAGGTCTTCGACGAGGTGGCCGATGCCGTGCTCGCCCAGCGACTCGTGGAGACCGACGACGCCGCCGGGGTGGCGCTGCTGGACGGCGAGGGGCAGGTCGTGGGCTCGCTGGCTGTGCAGGGCCGCGGGCCCGAGCCGTGGCCCGAGGGCACCGACATCGAGGCGGTGCTCCGCGCCTTTGCCGACGTGCTCGGCGACCAGCTCGACCTGATGCACCACATCCGCCGGCTCCGGGTCGACGGGACCGCGATCGACGACCTCGCCCGGGCGATCGACGAGGGCGAGATCCGCCCGTGGTACCAGCCGGTGCTGCAGATGACGACCGGCGACCTGATCGGTTTCGAGGCGCTGGCGAGGTGGCAGCGCCCGACGGGCCAGATCGAGCGCCCCGGATCCTTCATCGGGCTGGCCGAGGAGTCCGGGCTGATCACCCGCCTGGACCTCGCCGTGATGGCCCAGGCGATGCAGGACCTGCACCGTTGGCTCGAGGTGCGGCCCGACCTGCGGATGAGCGTCAACTTCTCGGGGCGTCATCTGAGCAACCCGTCCTGGGCCGACGAGGTGCATGCCCTCGCCCAGCGGGCCGGTGTGTCGCCCGACAACGTCGACATCGAGCTGACCGAGACGGCTCGCCCGGACAACGTCAACAGCGGTGCGGAGCAGCTGCGCCGGCTGCAGGAGCTCGGCTACGCGATCTGGCTCGACGACTTCGGCACGGGGTGGTCCGAGCTGCAGCACCTCGTGCTGCTGCCGGTGGACGGCGTGAAGATCGACCGGTTCTTCGCCGAGGCGCTGGGGGGCAGGGCCGACGCCGTCGTCCGGGCGCTGACCAAGGCGGCCGAGGAGCTCGGCCTCGGCACCACCATCGAGGGCATCTCCCAGCCCGAGCACGTGTCGCGCGCCATCGCCCTGGGCTGCGACGTCGCCCAGGGGTTCCTCTACTCGCGTCCGCTGCCTGCTGCGGCTGCCGAGCAGCTGGTGCGTTCTCCGAGGCCGGTGTTCACGGCAGCAGCCCGCTGAACCGGTCGTCCTCCTGCTCGTGGTGGTAGCGGACGACCTCGTCGGCCGGCATCGGCCGGGAGATGTGGAACCCCTGCACGGACTCGCAGTCGAGGGCGCGCAGCGTGGCCAGCTGCTTGTCCTGCTCGACGCCCTGGGCGACCGCGACGAGCCCGACGGTGTGGGCTCCCTGGATCATCAGATGGAGCAACCGGCTGGCCATCGCCGAGTCGACGTCGAGGAAGCGGCCGTCGATCTTGACGATGTCGACGGGCAGGTGGGCGAGGCGTGCCAGGGCGCCGAAGCCGCTGCCGAAGTCGTCGATGCTGACCGCGACGCCGAGGTCCCGCAGCTCACGCAGGTGTCGTACGGCGCGGTGATGGTCGCCGAGCACGGTTCCGCTCAGCTCCAGGACCAGCTGCTGCGCCGGGATGTCCGACAGCGCCAGCGCCCGGCGTACGTCGTCGACGATCCGGCGCAGCCCGACGTGCCGGGACGAGATGTTCACGGTCATCACCAGCCCGGGGCTTCCGAGGGTGCGGATCCACTCGGCGAGCTGCGCCGTCGCCCGCTCGAGCACCCACGCGTCCACCTCGCAGATCAGCTCGGTCGTCTCCGCGACGGGCAGGAACTCGGCAGGGGAGAGCAGCCCGTGGCCGGGACGGTCCCACCGGACGAGCGCCTCGTAGCCCTCGATCTCGCCGGTGTGGGTGTTGATGATCGGCTGGTAGTGCAGGACCAGCTCGTCGTCCTCGATGGCCTGGGACAACGCCGCGGCGAGCGCGGCGGCGTCGGCCTCCTCCTGGCGCATCGACCCGTCGAAGAGCTCGGCACGGCCGCGCCCGTTGGCCTTCGCCCGGTAGGCAGCGGTGTCGGCCTCGTGGAGCAACGCGTCGGCATCGGTGACGCCTCCCTCGCAGAGGGCGACGCCGATGCTCGCACCGAGCCGCGCTGATCCCATCCTGCCGAGATGCATCGGTTCGGACAGGCTGGTCACCAGCCGCTCCGCCACCTGGAGGGCCTGGTCCGCCGACCCCACGTCCTGCAGGAGCACGACGAACTCGTCACCGCCGAGCCGGACCGCGCAGTCGTCCCCGCGCACCGAGGCGAGGAGGCGCTCGGCGACGCGTCGCAGGACCTGGTCGCCCGACGCGTGGCCCAGCGTGTCGTTGATGTGCTTGAACCGGTCGAGGTCGATGAACAGCAACGCGGTCGTCGAGCCGCTCTCCCGAGAGGCCGCCAGGGCGTTGCCGAGGAGGGTGAGACCGTGGGCCCGGTTGGGCAGCAGGGTCAGCGAGTCGTGGGTGGCCTCGAAGGCCAGCTGGTCCTGCAGCTCGAGCCGCTGGCTGTTGACGGTCGAGATCTGCTGGATGGCGACGAACATCCTGGCCAGCACGAGCGAGTAGAGCACGACGGAGCCGATCACGATCGGCCAGACGTCGATGGACTTCTCGAGCACGCCCTGGACCGCGAGGATGACCGGTGCCACGAGCGTGGCGGCTCCTGCGGCCACGAGCCGGCCACGCCGGAAGTGCGGGTCCGCGTCCGGCACCGGTTCGGAGAACTGGACCATCGTCGGGTGCAACGCGGCCGCACCCCAGGCGAGGTAGGAGGCCAACCAGACGTAGTCGAGCCAGGAGCTGTCCAGCTGCGAGTAGATGCCGAGCGACGTGGAGGCCGTGTCGGCCAGGAGGAGGAGTGCCACCGCACCGAGGAGCAGCTTGATCGAGGCGTTCCACCACCCGGTGGTGGTGACCAGGCCGACGAGCCCGGCGAGCAGCAGGATGTCGCCGAACGGGTAGGCCACGCTGACCAGCGTCGCCAGGGTCGAGACGCCGGTGTCGATCGCCGGCCGCCCGAGCAGCTCGTAGGAGACCAGGGTCAGTCCGACCACCACGGTCCAGGTGTCGAGCGTTCCCGGGAGGTCGCCCGAGGAGCGGCTCCGGTTCACCAGGTGGAAGAGGCCGAGCGCCAGGACCGGGTAGGCGGCCAGGTAGAAGTAGTCGCCGGCGGCCGGGAAGGAGTCACTGCCCGCAAGGTCGTGGAGGGAGTACAGGGTGTCGCCGATCACCCACAGGAGCTGACCGATGGCCATCAGGAACCACGGCTGCGGTCGCGATGGCTGGTGCAGCCTGACACCGAGCATGATCGCGGTGACGCAGCCGATGCCGACCGCGAGGTAGAACAGGTCACGGACCAGGCCGTCAGGCGTCAGGGCGTAGCCGAGCATCAGCACGATGCCCACGAGGACGAAGGACCACCAGGCGCGCGAGGTCGTCCCGGGTGCGGGAGACGCCGCGACCGAAGCGCTCATCCGGTGGCCGGGGGAGGCAACGGCTTCCCGAACGACGAGACGGCGCGTGGGTTCCGCTCCCACACCGAGGCGGCCACCGCAGGGACTCCGGCGGGCATCCCGGCGACCACTCCGGGAGGTGTGTGGAACAGCCACAGGGACATGGCGCGGTAGCCGGCCCAGTCGTCCGCCAGCAGCCGGCACGACGCGATGTCGTCACCGTTGGCCCCCCGGCTGATCCGGACGGTCGACATGTCGATCGGCACCGAGCCGGGCAGCTCGAGACGGACGTGCCCGGTGGTGGGCGCGGTTCCTGCCGGGAAGCGGACGGCCACACCGCCGACCGAGATGTCGACCAGCTCTCCCTGGACACCGTCGAGGGTCACCGCGGCGCGGATCGCCGTGCGGTGGGCGTTGCGGCGCGAGGTGGAGAAGTCGGTGTCGACGATGCGTCGGGTGCCCAGGATCAGGACCACGTCGGCGAGGGCGAGCCAGGCGCCGGAGAGGAGCGTCGAGGAGACGTTGGTGCGCCACGGCACCCAACCGAGCAGGCCTGCTGCGGCGTACGCCAGGATCCCGGTGACCACGACGATGAGGGCGACCAGGATCCGGGGGACCCGTCCCCGCACGCGCTCCTCGGCGCCGGCCTTGGGGGTCACCTCGAAGGTCAGCTCGCGACGCGTCAGCAGCCACCACAGGCAGGCGATGCCGATCGGGACGCGGAAGATCCGCAGGGCGAACGCGGTCGGCCAGTGCAGGTGCCCGCGGAACATCCGTCCGGTGCCCCACATGCGGAGCGTGAACATGGCGACGAAGACGATCAGGAACGGGACGATCGCTGCCGTGGACGTCTGCAAGCCGGTGAGCATGATCGTGGCGGGGATCAGGAACACGAACAGGGTGGCGATGCCCTCGAGCCACCAGAGGGTGCCGCCGAGGTACTCGTAGTAGTTGCGCCACGACAGCCACTTCTTGGCGGCCCAGAGCTTCTCGTGGGCCAGCACCTGCATCGAGCCCATGCCCCACCGGCGCCGCTGCAGGAGGTACTGCTCGGCGGTGGCCGGCGCGAGTCCCACCGCCAGGGTCTGGTGGTGGTAGACCGTCTTCCAGCCCGCGCGGATCAGGACCAGCGTGGTGTGCATGTCCTCGACGATCGTCTCGGTGGAGATGCCGCCGATCTCCCGCAGCGCGCTGGCGCGGATCAGCGAGGTGGACCCGCACCAGAACGGGCCGGCCCCGTCGTGGTTGCGCGCCGGGAGCAGCACGTGGAAGAACATGCCCTGCTCGCCGGTCACGCCGTCGTCGTCGAACGCGCCGGAGTTGTAGTAGGACTGCGGGCCCTGCACGAGTGCGAGCTCGGGGTCCTCGAACCACCCGATCGTCGCGGTCAGGAAGTGCGGCAGCGGCACGTGGTCGCAGTCGAGCACCGCGATGATGTCGGTGACCGGTGCCCCGGCCTCCTCCTCGGCGGCCATCACGGCCATCGCGTGGTTCATGTTGCCGGCCTTGGCGTGCTCGTGCGTGGGGCGACTGACGTAGCGGGCGCCGTACGTCACGCACAGCTCCTCGACCCAGGGCCGGGAGCCGTCGTCGAGCACCCAGGTCTCGTGCGCGGGCTGGAGGTCGCAGGCTGCCGCGATCGTCGGGGCGATCACCTCGACGGGCTCGTTGTAGGTGGGGACGAACACGGCGACGCGTTGGCCCGGCTTGGTCTCGGTGACCGGGTCCGGACCCCGTGAGTCGATGTCCCACAGGGTCACGATCCTGATGCCGAGGCCGAGCAGCGGCAGCGCCTCGAAGACCACCAGGGTCCAGGCCGCGGCCTGGTTCCACCCGTCGGTGGGCATCGTGAACGCGATCCGCCAGGTGAGGTAGAGGGCCAGGGCCAGGATGGAGACACATCCACCGAGGTGGGCCATCCGGCGGGACCGACGGGGCTCCGGCTGGGGTCGGCCGAGCAGGAACGCCCAGCCTGCCAGGGTCGCCTCGGGCGCGACGGCAGCCTCGGTCGCCCGGACAGGTGCATCGCCGCCACGACCCGGCACCGAGCCAGGACGGAACGTCGTCCTCCATGTCGACATCGCGATCGCCTCCCACCGCTGAGGCCCCACGCTAGTGGTCGATCACCCCAAAAGGTACGACTTCGGACTAGGTCGACGTGCGCGTCGGCCGCAGCTCGTCCTCGACGTACGCCGGTCGCGAGACCGCCAGACCCACGAAGACCTGCGGGATCACCAGCACCAGCAGGACGATCAACGGCACCGTCCAGCCGCCCGACCCGTCGTGCAGCACCCCGACGGCGAACGGCCCGATGCCGGCGATCAGGTACCCCGTCGACTGGGTGAAGCCCGACAACGCGGCTGTGCCCGCGGAGGTGTGCGCCCGCAGCCCGATCAGCGTCAGGATCAACGGGAAGGTCGTGGTGGCGATGCCGACGAGCACGGCCCACACGATGGCGCCCGAGCGGGGAGCGAGGATCAGCCCGAGGTAGCCGATGGGGTAGCAGGCCATCACCGAGCACATCAGCAGGCTCTGGTTCGTCGAGCGGACCACGAGGGCGGGGATCAGGAACGACAGCGGGATGCTCACGCCGGTGATCACCCCGAGCAGCAGCCCGGCGTCGTGGGCCGAGAAGCCGGCGTCGCGGTAGAGCTCCGCGAACCAGCCGAAGATCGAGTAGGCCTGGAGCGACTGCAGGCCGAAGAACAGGGCCATCATCCAGCCGAGCCGGGTGCGGGCGACGTCGAGCAGACCGACGCGGCCCTCCACCTCCTCCGGCTTGCGGTCGTGGGCGACGAGCAGCAACCAGGGGAGTGCCGCGATCACGGCGGTGAACGACCAGACCAGCAACCCGGAGCGCCAGCCGTCACCGGCCTCGCTGATCGGAACCGTCAGCACCGAGGCAGAGGTCAGCCCGATCGCGAGCGCCGTGGAGTAGATCGAGGTCATCAGCCCGACCCGGTCGGGGAAGTGCAGCTTGACCAGCGAGGGCAGCAGCACGTTCGCTGTGGCCATCCCGGCGAGCGCGAGCAGGGAGAGCAGGAGGAACACCGGGACCGACGTCACCGACGCCCGTCCGGCGAGACCTCCCACCACGCAGAGCAGGGCCACGAGCGTCAGCCGGTGCAGACCGACCAGCCGCGCGAGTCGCGGGGCCAGTGCGCCGAACACCGCGAACGCCAGCACCGGCAGCGACGTGAGCAGGCCGGTCTCGGCCGCCGTCATGTGCAGGCCGTCGCTGATGTCACCGAGGACCGGACCGACGCTCACGGCGGCGGGCCGCAGGTTGAACGCGAGCACCACGATGCCGAGGACGATCAGCACGCCCTGGGCGCGAGATCGGGTCTGGGTGCTCACCCGTGCATCGTGCCTGTCGCCTGCCGCGCGCCGAGCCGGGGGTCGGTGAACTGTCCGTGGCGGCTGGCAGGATCCCGCCATGCGGGAGATCAGCGACGACCAGCGCCGGGCGCGCCTCGCGGCACGGCACGGGCTCGCGCGCCGGTTCGGCTCCGTGCCCGAGGCGGTCGAGGGGATGACCTGCCTGCACGCCACCGAGCCGGCCAGCGTCTACCTCGCGGCGTTCGCGCGAGCCGAGGCGTCGCGGGCCGACGTCGACCGGGCGCTCTACGAGGAGCGCAGCGTGGTCAAGCAGCTCGCCATGCGACGCACCCTGTTCGCCTTCCCGCGAGCACTGCTGCCGTCGGTGTGGGGGAGCGCTTCGGCGCGGGTGGAGACCCAGCTGCGCACCCGGCTGGCCAAGGAGGTGGTCAGCAACGGCCTCGACCCCGACGGAGACGCCTGGCTGAGCCGGATGACCGAGGAGGTGCTCGCTGCACTGGCCGAGCGGGCCGGCGACCACCGCCGAGCTGCGCGAGCGGATCCCGGCGCTCGCACAGCGCCTCGAGCTGTCCCCGGGCAAGTCCTACGGCGGCAGCTTCCCGATCGCTCCCAGGTTCCTGGGCACGGTGGCGGTCACGGGCCGCATCCTGCGCGGTGCCAACGCGGGCGACTGGCGCGTCTCGAGGCCGCGCTGGACGCTGACCGAGGAGTGGCTGGGGGAGCGACGGCCGCCGGACGACTCGCCGACGGGCTACCTGACTCTCGTGGCGAGCTGGCTGCGCACGTTCGGTCCCGGCACGGAGGCTGACCTCGTCTGGTGGTTCGGCGCGACCAAGGCCGCCGTACGCCGGGCGCTGGGCGAGCTCGGCGCCGTGGAGGTGGCCCTGGACGGCGGCGTCGGCTACCTCCTTCCCGACGACCTGGACGATGTTCCGGCACCCGAGCCGTGGGCCGCTCTGCTCCCGGTCCTCGACCCGACGACGATGGGCTGGAAGCAGCGCGACTTCTACCTCGACCCTGACGACGTCCCTCACCTGTTCGACTCCAACGGCAACGCCGGCACCACCGCCTGGTGGAACGGCCAGGTCGTCGGTTGCTGGGTCCAGGACGACGACGGCGTGGTCTCGGTCGTGGTCCTCCGCGACATCGGCTCCGAGGGCGTCCGCGCGCTGGACGCCGAGGCGGCCAGGCTCAGCACGTGGCTGGACGGCCAGCGGGTCGGCACCGTCTACCCGTCGGCCCTGATGAAGTCGGTGCGGCCCTAGCCTGACCGTCCCGATCCCGGCTCCGACGGCGCCCGGGATAGCGTTCCTGCGTGCGCGAACAGCCAGAGCAGCAGGCCCCGCCGGTGCAGCGGCTGCGCATCCGCTACGCCAAGCGCGGCCGGCTGCGCTTCACCAGCCACCGTGACTTCAGCCGCGCCTTCGAACGGGCCATCTTCCGGGCGCGGGTGCCGATGGCGTACTCCTCCGGCTTCAACCCGCACCCGAGGATCTCCTACGCCGGTGCCTCGCCGACCGGGTCGGCCAGCGAGGCGGAGTACCTCGAGATCGCGCTGGCCGAGGTGGTCGACCCCGCTCACGCCCACGCGCTCATCGACGAGGCGCTGCCCGAGGGCCTCGACGTGATCGAGGTCGTGGCCAGCGCCGGGGCTCGATGGCGGACCGCCTGGAGGCCTCCTGGTGGCAGCTGACGCTCGCCGGAGACGAGCGTCGAGGAGGCTCAGGAAGCGGTCGCCGCCCTGCTCGCCCTCGACGAGGTGATCGTCGAGCGGATGACCAAGAAGGGTCTGCGCAGCTTCGACGCGCGGGCCGCGATCGTCTCGGTGCGGATCGCGGATCGACCCGACGGCGAGTCGAGTCGTGTGCGATACTCGACGTGGTCCTGCGGCACGGTTCGCCGTCCGTGAGACCCGATGACGTTCTCGCCGCTCTTCAACAGGCATCAGGTCTTCGCATCACCGCTGTCTTGCAGCAGCGACTGGCGCAGGGACCACTGGATGCAGAGGGTGGCACGGTGGGTGACCCGTTGGCACCCGACCGCGACGCGGCTGGTCAGTGAAGGTGACAGCTCCACTGACGTGACACAGCCCGGCGACCGCGGTTGGTGTGAGTGGGTCGGCCATGCGACGCGACAGCGGAGAGGTGTCGTCGCCGACCGAAGGCTTTTGTCGTACGTCGCCCGCTCGCGGTGCGCCGTACGCCGCGACCAGCACCATCGACCGGGTGACAGCCGGATGGGGTGCACGAGGAGCTCACCATGCTCGACAACGACGAATCCACCAGCGGCACCGAAGACTCGGAGCGCAGCGCAGAGAACGACCCGGGGGCCAGCAGCCCGCCCGACACGCCCGAGGGGGACGCCGAGTCGCGACCGGTGAAGAAGGCCGCCAGGAAGGCGCCGGCGAAGAAGGCCGCCAAGGCGCCCGCCAAGAAGGCAGCGGCCAAGAAGACCGCCAAGGCGGCCGAGTCGCCGGTCGATGTCGCCGTCGACGCGCCGCGGCCCCGACGGACGCGTCCGCCGGCTCCGACGAGACGCCCGCCGAGAAGCCGAAGAAGAAGGCCGCGGCCCGCAAGCGGGCGGCCGCCAAGCCCGTCGGTCGCAGGCCCAGACGTGCCGACGCAGCCGGCGGCGACGCCACCGAGTCCGCCGCGCCCGCCCCGGACACCGAGAGCCAGGCCCCTGCGGCGCCGATGGTGCTGTTCCAGCCCCCGGAGAAGAAGACGGCACCGCCGCGCAAGCGCACCACCAGGAAGGTCTCGGCTGCGCCGGTCGCCGACGCCGACGAGGTCACCGCCGACGCGCCCGAGAGCGACAAGCCGTCCACCGAGCCGACCGACGCCGACGGTGCGGGAGCCGGTCGGGCCAGAAGAAGCAGGGCGGCGGCAAGAAGAAGGCCGCCAAGAAGTCCGGCAAGAAGGCCGGCGCAGAAGGACCGGCCGAGAAGGACGCGAACGACCAGGGACCGGACCAGGACGACGAGCCGGCCAAGGACGATCGCGGAACCGACGGTGCGCAGCCGGACTCCGACGACCAGGACGGGACCACCGACGACAACGGTGACGAGTCCGGCGACGGCGAAGGCGGCGCGCGCCGCCGGCGTCGCCGCGGCGGACGACGTCGCCGCAAGCCCTCCGACAGCGCCAACGCAGACGGTGACTCCGACGACTCCGACGACTCGGAGGACACCGACGGCCCCCAGGGCCAGGACGACTCGGACGAGGGCGAGGACGGCGGTGGCGGTCCCCGCCGCCGTCGACGTCGGCGTCGCTCGGGAGACGACGCCAGCGGTGGCGAACGGCGGCGACGGTGGCTCGGACGGTTCCGGCAACGCCCGCGCCCGCAAGCCGCGCAACCCCGAGGACGAGATCACCAGCATCGGCGGCTCCACGCGCCTCGAGGCCAAGAAGCAGCGCCGGCGCGAGGGCCGCGAGGCCGGTCGTCGCCGCGCGCCCATCGTCAGCGAGGCCGAGTTCCTGGCCCGCCGCGAGTCGGTCGACCGCGTGATGGTCATCCGCCAGAAGGACGACCTGACCCAGATCGGCGTGCTCGAGGACAAGGTGCTCGTCGAGCACTACGTCGCCCGCGAGTCGCAGACCTCGCTGATCGGCAACGTCTACCTCGGACGGGTGCAGAACGTGCTCCCGTCGATGGAGGCCGCCTTCATCGACATCGGCAAGGGCCGCAACGCGGTGCTCTACGCCGGCGAGGTCAACTGGAAGGCCGTCGGCCACAAGGACGGCCAGCCGCGCAAGATCGAGTCCGTGCTCTCCTCGGGGCAGACGATCCTGGTGCAGGTCAGCAAGGACCCCGTCGGCCACAAGGGCGCCCGCCTCACCGGGCAGGTCAGCCTGCCCGGCCGGTTCCTGGTCTACGTGCCCGACGGCAACACCTCGGGCATCTCCCGCAAGCTCCCCGACACCGAGCGCAACCGGCTCAAGACGCTGCTCAAGGAGATCGTCCCCGACACCGCCGGCGTCATCGTGCGGACCGCGGCCGAGGGCGCGTCGGAGGACGAGCTGACCCTCGACGTCGAGCGCCTGACCGCGCGCTGGACCGACATCGAGCAGAAGGTGAAGGACGGCAAGGGCCCGCAGCTGCTGTACGGCGAGCCCGACCTGACCCTCAAGGTGGTCCGGGACCTGTTCACCGAGGACTTCACCAAGCTGGTCGTCCAGGGCGACGACGCCTGGGACCTCGTCGACAACTACGTCTCCCACGTCGCCCCCGACCTGCAGGAGCGCCTCGAGCGCTTCGAGCCAGGGCGACACCGGGCAAGGACCTGTTCGCCACCTACCGCGTCGACGAGCAGATCGCCAAGGGCCTGGACCGCAAGGTCTGGCTTCCCTCGGGCGGCTCGCTGGTCATCGACCGCACCGAGGCGATGACCGTCGTCGACGTCAACACCGGCAAGTTCACCGGCTCGGGCGGCAACCTCGAGGAGACCGTCACCAAGAACAACCTGGAGGCCGCCGAGGAGATCGTGCGCCAGCTCCGGTTGCGTGACATCGGCGGCATCATCGTCGTCGACTTCATCGACATGGTGCTCGAGTCGAACCGCGACCTGGTGCTCCGTCGCCTGGTCGAGTGCCTCGGCCGGGACCGCACCCGCCACCAGGTGGCCGAGGTGACCTCGCTCGGACTGGTGCAGATGACGCGCAAGCGGATCGGCACCGGGCTGCTCGAGGCCTTCAGCACCGACTGCGAGGCCTGCAAGGGACGTGGCCTGGTGCTGCACGACCACCCGGTCGAGTCCAACGGCAGGTCCGAGGACGACGACTCGCGCGGACGGCGCAACCGGGGCGGAGGCGGATCGCAGCCGTGGCGGCCGCGGCAACGGCAACGACGGGAACGGGAACGGGAACGGGAACGGCGCACCGGCGAAGCCCTCGCCCGCCGACCTGGCCAAGATGAGGCCGCCGGAGAAGGCCGCCGACTCCGAGGACGACTCCGGTGAGACCGACGGTGCGCCGCCGAGGTCGCCGAGACCGCAGCGACGCCACGGCCGTCGAGGCCGCCGAGTGCGACCGAGCCTGCCCGAGGCCGAGCTCCGCCGAGGTCACCGACCAGACCGTGATCGGGAAGCCGACCGCGCCTGATTCCCGAGCCGCAGGAGGTGCCCTCCGAGGGGCCGCTGCCCCCGAGGCTGCTGCTCCCGAGGTTGCTGCTCCGCGAGAAGGAGGACGAACCGGCCGAGGCCCCTCGCCTGGTGACCAGCACCCGCCGGCGTACGGCGCGACGGCCGGCAGGACCGCCCGTCGTGCAGACGTCCGAGGTGTCCGCCCTGTCCGACGTCGCCCCGAGATCGGGAGCGGGCCGTCAGGCGGCTCCCTCGGCCGAGCCCGTCGAGGTGCCGGTCGAGCCGGCCGCGGCCGGGCACGCACCGAACCCGACCCGCGGGTCGACGAGGACTCTGAGCGCTACGCAGGGCGACACCTGGCCGACCGATCCCGGGCCGATCCGGAGCCGGGCGAGGAGTCAGCCGACGGACGCGGACGACGGACTCGGGCGACGACTCGGGCGAGCGCCTCCTCGCTCATGCACGTGCCGATCAAGCGCAAGGGGTCGCGCAAGCGCTGAGCGCAGGCTCGCGGGCGGGTCACTCCCGCCCGAGGGCCTCGCCGGCCTCGGCGTCGGGCTCGAACCTGGCGCCGGCCGCCCACGAGGCAGCGGCGCCGATGAGGCTCATCACCGCGGCCGCCCCGAACACGATCACCAGGCCGTGGTGGAACGGCTGGGACATCAGCTGCGGGAAGAACTCCTTGCCGGTCAGCACGTGGACGTTGTGCGCGGGCAGCCGGTCGAGCGCGCCCGTGGGCCCGAGCAGCGAGGCGATCGGGTTGTAGCCGAGGAACGAGGCGAACAGCGACCCGACGGGCGGCAGGTGGCCGATCTGCTCGGCGACCTTGCTCGAGACCCCTTGGCCGGTCAGCCCCCGCGTCAACGTGTCCGGGAGCACGCCGGCGAGCCCCACGATCATCAGCGAGAAGAAGAGACCGATCGACAACGAGGTGCCGGAGTTGAACACCGTCCCCCGGATGCCGGAGGCGGCGCCACGATCCTGGGCCGGGACCGAGCTCATGATGGCCGACGTGTTCGGGGCGGTGAACAGGCCGCTGCCGATCCCGTTGGCCAGCAGGATGAGCGCGAAGACCCAGTAGTCGAAGTCCACCGGGATCACCAGCAGGCCCACGAAGCTGGCAGCCACGACCAGGAGGCCACCGGTGGCGAAGAGGCGGGCACCGTAGCGGTCGGAGAGCCACCCCGAGGCCGGACCGGCCGCCAGGAAGCCCACCGTCAAGGGCAGCATGTAGACACCGGCCCAGAGCGGGGTGGACTCGAAGTCGTAGCCGTGCTGGGGCAACCAGATGCCCTGGAGCCAGATGATCAGCATGAACTGGAGCCCACCCCTGCCGATCGAGGCCATCAGGCCGGCGAGGTTGCCCATGCTGAAGGCGCGGATCCGGAACAGGGCGACCGGCACCATCGGGTGCTCGACCCGCTGCTCGATGAGCACGAACGCCACCAGCAGCAGCACCCCACCGATCAGGCCCGCCAGCACCCAGGGGTTCGTCCAGCCGGTGGCGTGCGCGCCGTACGGCTGTATCCCGTAGGTGATCGCCACGAGCAGGGCGGTCAGCCCGACCCCGAACGTCAGGTTGCCGGGTACGTCGATCCTGGACCGGCGCTGCTCACCGAGCTCGACGAGCGACTTGTAGCCCCAGACGGTCCCGATGATGCCGATCGGCACGCTCACCCAGAACACGGCGCGCCAGTGCCACTCGGAGAGCAGGCCACCGATGATCAGGCCGAGGAACGACCCCGCGATGGCCGAGACCTGGTTGATGCCGAGTGCCATGCCGCGCTGGTGGGCGGGGAACGCGTCGGTGAGGATCGCGGTCGAGTTGGCGAACAGCATCGCGCCGCCGACACCCTGCCCGATCCGCATCACGATCAGCCACATCGCCCCCGAACCGCCGGTGAAGGGGTCCACCGACAGCAGCACGGAGAAGACGGAGAACACGAGGAAGCCGAGGTTGTACATCTTGACCCGGCCGTACATGTCGCCGAGACGTCCCAGCGTGACCACCAGGACCGCCGAGACGACCAGGAAGCCCATGATGATCCAGAGCAGGTAGCTGACGTTGCCCGGCTCGAGCGGGTTCAGGTCGATGCCCCGGAAGATCGCGGGCAGCGAGATGATCACGATGGAGGAGTTGATCGTGACCATCAGGACGCCCAGCGTGGTGTTGGACAGGGCGACCCAGCGGTAGTGCGGGTGGTCGCGGTCGAAGCGAGGTGAGCGGGCCAGCGTCGATGGTTGCGTCACGCAACGAAATCTACCGCTCGCTCCCGAGGCCGTCGAGAAGGGGTCGTTTTGACCCTGCGACCAGCCAGACCGTAAAGTTGACCCTCGGTGTGTTCTTCACACGCCCGTCACCTGCGCGGAGCGCCTCCCCGGTCATCACGAACGGGTCGTCGTGTGCCGCCGCAGTCCCAGTTCTTCCAGACGTAGTTGACCCAAGGAGAGTGAGTCCGCCGTGTACGCAGTCGTGCGCGCTGGCAGCAAGCAGCAGAAGGTTGCCGTGGGCGACGTCATCGAGATCGACAAGATCGAGACCGGCGTCGGCGAGTCGCTGACCCTCCCGGTGGTCATGGTCGTGGACGGCGAGACGGTCACCGCCTCGGGTCTCGACAAGGCCGGCGTCACCGTCGAGGTGCTCGGAGCCGCCAAGGGCCCCAAGATCGTCATCCAGAAGTACAAGAACAAGACCGGGTACAAGAAGCGCCAGGGTCACCGCCAGAAGTACACCCAGGTCAAGGTCACCGACATCTCCCTCTGAGTCCGGTCACCCGGGTTCACGACGACACACAAGGACACGAAATGGCACACAAGAAGGGTGCAGCGTCGACCAAGAACGGTCGCGACTCCAACTCCCAGCGCCTCGGTGTGAAGCGCTACGGCGGCCAGCTGGTCAACGCGGGCGAGATCATCGTGCGCCAGCGCGGCACGCACTTCCACCCCGGCAGCGGTGTCGGGCGTGGCAAGGACGACACCCTCTTCGCGCTGGTCGGCGGCAACGTCGAGTTCGGCACCAAGCGTGGCCGTCGCGTCGTCAACATCGTCCCGGGGGAGTGAACCTCCTCCGCTGAAGAATCTTCATCACCCGAGGGCGTTCCTGAGAGCATCAGGAGCGCCCTTCGTGTTCCATCGAAAGGAACGGCATGGCAGTCCCCACCTTCGTGGACCGCGTGACGCTGCATGTCGTCGGCGGTCGCGGCGGCAACGGGGTCGCCTCGGTCCACCGCGAGAAGTTCAAGCCCCTCGGTGGTCCTGACGGCGGCAACGGGGGTCCGGGCGGCTCGGTGACCTTGCGGGTCGACCCCGACGTCACCACTCTCATCGACTACCACCACAACGCGAAGCGGCAGGCCGAGCACGGCGGACACGGCGCGGGTGACCACCGCAACGGCTCCCACGGCCAGGACCTGCTCCTGCCCGTACCCGACGGGACGGTCGTCACCGACGAGGCCGGGCACGTGCTGGCCGACCTGGTCGGGACCCGGCACGGAGATGGTGGTCGCCCAGGGAGGCAAGGGCGGGCTCGGCAACGCGGCGCTGGCCTCGTCCAAGCGCAAGGCACCCGGCTTCGCCCTGCTCGGCGAGCCGGGGGACGACCTCGTCGTGCACCTGGAGCTCAAGGTGGTCGCCGACGTCGGCCTGGTCGGCTTCCCCAGCGCGGGCAAGTCCAGCCTGATCGCGGCGCTCTCCCGTGCGCGCCCGAAGATCGCTGACTACCCCTTCACCACCCTGGTGCCCAACCTCGGCGTGGTGAAGGCCGGCGACACCACCTTCACGGTCGCCGACGTGCCCGGCCTGATCGAGGGGGCCAGCGAGGGGCGCGGGCTGGGCCACGACTTCCTGCGCCACATCGAGCGCTGCGCCGCCATCGTTCACGTCGTCGACCTCGCCACCATGGAGCCGGGGCGTGACCCCGTCAGCGACCTCGACGTGATCGAGCAGGAGCTCCAGCGCTACGGCGGTCTCGAGGACCGTCCCCGCCTGGTCGCCCTGAACAAGATCGACGTCCCTGACGGCCGTGACATGGCCGACCTGGTCGCCGACGACGTCGCCGCGCGTGGCTGGAAGGTCATCCCGGTGAGCGCGTCCAGCCACGAGGGCCTGCGTGAGCTGTCCTTCGCGATGGCGGCCATCGTCGCCGCTCGCCGGGCCGAGGCGCCGCGGAGCGAGGCTGCCCGGATCGTGATCCGGCCCCCGTCGATCGACGGCGGCGCGGAGTTCACCGTCAAGGAGACAGGTGAGGGCTGGCGCGTGCGTGGTGTGAAGCCCGAGCGCTGGATCCGGCAGACGGACTTCAGCAACGACGAGGCCGTCGGCTTCCTCTCCGACCGGCTCAACCGGCTCGGTGTCGAGTCCCGGCTCGTCGAGCTCGGCGCGCACGAGGGGGACACCGTGCTCATCGGCGACCCGGACAACTCGGTGGTCTTCGACTTCAAGCCGGGGATCGACGCCGGCGCCCAGATGCTCGGCCGACGCGGGGAGGACCAGCGCTTCGGTGAGTCCAGGCCGGCCGCCCAGCGGCGCCGGGCCATCGACGAGGCCATGCCCGACCGGGCCGAGGGGGAGGAGCGGGCCGACGTGGCGCGTCGCCTCTACGGCGCGGCGTACGTCGAGGACGACCTCGGCGCCTTCGACGAGGACGACGAGTGAGCGACCGGTCGGCGGTGACCGCAGCCCAACGGGTCGTGGTCAAGGTCGGCTCGTCCTCGCTGACCACGCCGGCCGGCGTCATCGACCCGGAACGGGTCCGTGCGCTCGTCGACAGCCTCGCGGGGGTACGTGCGCGGGGTGCCGACCTCGTGCTGGTCTCCTCGGGTGCCATCGCCGCAGGCCTTTCTCCGCTGGCCTTCAAGCGGCGTCCTCGAGACCTCGCGCGCCAGCAGGCCGCAGCATCGGTGGGGCAGGGACTGCTGGTGCACCGCTACACCGAGGAGTTCGCCCGGCACGGGCAGGTGACCGGCCAGGTGCTGCTGACCGTCGACGACGTCACCCGTCGCAGCCACTACCGCAACGCGCAGCGCACCTTCGACAAGCTGCTCGAGCTCGGCGTGGTCCCGATCGTCAACGAGAACGACACGGTGGCCACCTCCGAGATCCGGTTCGGGGACAACGACCGGCTCGCCGCCCTGGTGGCGCACCTCGTGCACGCCGACCTGCTCGTGCTGCTCTCCGACGTGGACGGCCTGTACGACGCTCCGCCCACGCAGGCGTCGGCCACGTTGATCCCCGAGGTGCGGGCGATCGAGGAGCTCGACGGGATCAAGATCGGGGGCGCAGCCCAGGCAGGAGTGGGCACCGGCGGGATGCAGACCAAGCTCGAGGCAGCCGGCATCGCCACGGGGGCCGGCATCCCGGTCGTTCTCACCGACACGGGCGGAGCCCGGGCCGCGCTCGAGGGCGCCGAGACCGGCACGCTGTTCCACCCCACCGGCCGCCGCCGCCCGACCCGGCTGCTCTGGCTGGCGCACGCCACCGAGCCCAAGGGCCGCATCGTGGTCGACCTCGGGGCCGTGCGTGCCCTGACCGAGCGCCGCGCCTCGCTGCTCCCCGCGGGGATCACCGACGTGGCGGGCACCTTCGTCGCGGGGGACCCGGTGGACCTGGTCGACCCGGAGGGCAGGGTCGTGGCGCGCGGGCTCGTCAACTACGACGCGGCCGAGCTGCCGGACCTGCGCGGGCGGTCCACCCGCGACCTCGCCCGTGAGCTGGGTGCCGCCTACGAGCGCGAAGTCGTGCACCGCGACGACCTCGTCCTGCTCTAGGTCGAGGCGGTCGCACGGTCTCCGGCGAGGCGGGCAGATCACCACGAAATTGTCGGTTCTGCTTCGCATCTGCCCAGATGTCGGACACACTGTCCGAGGCGGTGGGGTGCCTGGGGACCGCCAAGGGGGATCACGCTTTGGACAAGCCCGTGCGTCACTGGCACGTGACGCTGACCCTCTCGGGTGAGAAGGTCGAGCCGTTGATCGTGCGCGCAGCCATGCGCCGACTCAGCGAGGAACGCCCGTTCCTGGACTCCGTGACCTCGACCGGAAGCTCGGCCGAGATCCAGTTCTGGGACGAGGGCGACAGCATGCTCGACGTGGCCTCGCTCGCGATGCGGCTGTGGAACGAGCACCGCGACTCGGCCAACCTGCCGAGGTGGGAGGTCGTCGGTCTCGAGGTGCTCGAGAAGGACCTGCGGGACGCGCGACGCCCGCGTCGGCGACGTCCCTGATCAACCGAGCGGTCCGCTGGATACGCTGTCGGCATGTCCGAACCCGCGGCCGACACCGCGTTCCCTGCGGTGGCCACCCGCGCACGCGCGGCGGCGACCGAGCTGGGACTGGCGACCAGGGCGACCAAGGACGCGGCCCTGGAGGCGATGGCCGACGCGCTGATGCAGGACGTCCTGACGATCCTCGAGGCCAACGCCGCTGACGTTGCTGCTGCCGGTTCGGCAGGTGTGGCGGACCAGCTGGTCGATCGACTGAGGCTGGACGGACCGCGCGTCGAGGCGATGGCCGAGGGCCTGCGCCAGGTCGCCGGCCTCCCGGACCCCGTCGGGGAGGTGGTCCGCGGGTCGACGTTGGCCAACGGGCTACAGCTCCGGCAGCTGCGGGTGCCGTTCGGCGTCGTGGGGATCATCTACGAGGCCCGGCCCAACGTCACCGCCGACGCCGCCGGCATCTGCCTCAAGAGCGGCAACGCGGTGCTGCTGCGAGGGTCCTCCAGCGCGCTGCGCTCCAACACCGCCATCGTCGACACGCTGCGACGAGCCGTGGGTGGGAGCGGCCTGCCCGAGGATGTCGTGCAGCTCGTCCCGGGGGAGGGCCACGACTCGGTCAAGGAGCTGATGCGGGCCCGCGGACTCGTCGACGTCCTCATCCCTCGCGGTGGCGCAGGACTGATCCGGTCGGTGGTCGAGGAGTCGACGGTGCCGGTGATCGAGACGGGCGTCGGCAACTGCCACGTCTACGTCGACTCGGCAGCCGACCTCGACATGGCCGAACGGATCGTGCTCAACGCCAAGACCCACCGCACCTCGGTCTGCAACGCCGCCGAGTCGCTGCTCGTCCACGCGGACGTGGCCGAGGAGTTCGTTCCCCGGATCGTGCGCGCCCTGCAGGACGCGGGCGTGGTGATCCACGGGGACGAGACGTTCGCGGCGCACGACGGTGTGCAGCCGGCCACCGCCGAGGACTGGGGCACGGAGTACCTCGCGCTCGAGATCTCGGCGGCCGTCGTCCCCTCGCTCGATGCTGCCGTCGCACACATCCGGCAGCACTCGTCGGCCCACTCCGACGCGATCGTCACCGACTCCCAGGGCAACGCCCAGCACTTCGTGGCGGCCGTCGACTCGGCGGCGGTGCTGGTCAACGCGTCGACCCGGTTCACCGACGGGGGCGAGTTCGGTTTCGGCGCCGAGATCGGGATCTCCACCCAGAAGCTGCACGCCCGCGGTCCGATGGGGCTGCCCGAGATGACCTCGACCAAGTACGTCGTCACGGGGCACGGCCACGTCCGGTGAAGCTGCTCCTCCTGACCTTCGGGTTCGGCGTCATCTCGGCGATCATCCCGATCTTCAACATGGAGGCCTACATCTCCGTGGTGTACGCCAGCACGGACCATCGCTCGCCGTTGCTGATCGCGTTCGTGGGGTCCCTGGGCCAGAACATCGGCAAGCTGGTCTGGTACTACGCCTCGCGTGGCGCCCTGGACATCCCCTGGCTCAAGCGACGGCTCGAGACCCCCAAGCGCCAGGCCAGCTTCGAGCGCTGGAGCGGCTACGTCCAGGGTCGCCCGCTGATGAGCGGCCTGCTCACCTTCGTCTCCGCAGCGATCGGGTTCCCGCCGTTCTTCGCGATGGCGATGGTGGCCGGCACGTTGCGGATGAACGTGGTGGTCTTCTTCGTGGCCGGGCTGCTCGGTCGCACGCTCTTCTTCTGGGCGTGGCTGCTCGGGGTCGGCCTGATCTTCCACTGAGCCTCGGTCGGGCCGTCGCGGACACCTGACGCTAGGCTTTGCGCATGCTGAACCTCCTGCTCCTGCTGCCGCTCCACGTCGAAGAGGGCGCCGGCATCAGGCCCTACGTGATCGGCGGCGGCATCCTGGTGCTCCTGCTCCTCACCATGGCCGCGCTGTTGGCCTTCGGCAAGGGACGCGAGCACTCCTGAGCACGCCCGCTGCCACGAGCCCCGGGCGCCGTCGAGTCGGCGTGATGGGTGGCACCTTCGACCCGATCCACCACGGCCACCTCGTCGCTGCCAGCGAGGTGCAGGCGTGGTTCGACCTCGACGAGGTCGTCTTCGTGCCCACCGGCCAGCCCTGGCAGAAGAGCGACCGCGTCGTCTCGCCCGCCGAGCACCGCTACCTCATGACCGTGATCGCGACGGCCTCCAACCCGCGCTTCACGGTGTCCCGGGTGGACATCGATCGCGGCGGACCGACGTACACCATCGACACCCTGCGCGACCTGTCCGAGCAGTTCCCCGACGCTGACCTGTACTTCATCACCGGCGCCGACGCCCTCGCGGAGATCTTCACCTGGCGCGACGCCGGGGAGCTCTTCGAGCTCGCCCGGTTCGTCGGGTGCACGCGACCGGGATACGAGATGAACCCGACAACGATCGCGGCGATACCGGGCGACCGGGTCACGATCCTGGAGATCCCTGCCCTGGCGATCTCCTCCTCGGACTGCCGCGACCGGCGGCTCAAGGGGGAACCGGTCTGGTACCTCGTGCCGGACGGCGTCGTGCAGTACATCGCCAAGCACGACCTCTACACCGCTGAGGACCACTCATGACAGCCACCGAGCACGCGATCGAGCTGGTGCACACGGCCGCCCGCGCGGCCTCCGACAAGCTCGCCGAGAACATCCTGGCCTTCGACGTCAGCGAGCAGCTGGTGATCACCGATGCTTTCCTGCTCTGCTCCGCGAGCAACGAGCGCCAGGTGCGCTCCGTCGTCGACGAGATCGAGGACAAGCTCCGCGAGATCGGCGCCAAGCCGGTGCGGCGCGAGGGCGAACGCGACGGCCGGTGGGTGCTGATCGACTACGCCGAGATCGTGGTGCACGTCCAGCACACGGAGGAGCGCGAGTTCTACGCCCTCGAGCGCCTCTGGCGCGACTGCCCGGTGATCGCCCTGCCCGCGGACGTCGGCTCGGGCCGTGGCCGCTGAGCCCCCCGCCCCACCCGGCCGGGGTCGCAGGCTCCTCCTGGTCCGGCACGGGCGCACCGCCTGGAACGCCGAGGGTCGTGCCCAGGGGCATGCCGACGTGAGCCTGGACGACACCGGGCGCCGGGAGGCCGAGGCGATGGCCGGCGTGCTCGCGGAGCGCGAGCCCGCCCTCCTGGTGAGCAGCGACCTCGCCCGGGCCCGCGAGACGGCGGCGTTCCTGGAGAAGGCGACCGGGCTCACCGCAGTGGAGGACGCGCGCCTGCGGGAGTACGACCTGGGGGAGCGCACCGGCCTGACCCGGGAGGAGTTCGGTGCCCGGCTCGGCGACGACGTCGAGGGCTGGTCCGACCCGCACGGCCACATCGTGGTGCCGGGCGCCGAGACCCACGAGGACGTGGCCGCCAGGCTGGTGCCCGCCCTTCGTGAGGTGCTGGACTCGCTGGGACCGGACGAGACCGCCGTGGTGGTGCTGCACGGAGCCGCCCTCAGGGTCGGGCTCGTCGGCCTGCTGGGCTGGCCGATCGAGACCGCCGAGGCGATCGAGTCGATGCACAACTGCGCCTGGGCCGAGCTGGCCGACCAGGAGGCGGGACGGCTCCGCCTCTCGACGTACAACACCCGCGTCGGCAGCTGACCCCGATTCGCTTAGCGGGTCGGTCGTTGGCTAAGATTCCCGGCGTTGCCCAGCGCGATCCGGGCGGCGACGGGGCTGTGGCGCAGTTGGTAGCGCACCTGCATGGCATGCAGGGGGTCAGGGGTTCGAATCCCCTCAGCTCCACCCGGTAGTTCCCTTCGAGACACCACGCGCGGCCCGGGCGCAGTTGGTAGCGGCTGCGTCCTGTTCTGGGCGATGGCATGCAGGGGGTCAGGGGTTCGAATCCCCTCAGCTCCACCCGGTACTTCCCTTCGAGGCACCCGCTGGCGCCGGAGCGCAGTCGGTAGCGGCTGCGTCCTGATCTGGGATGGCATGCAGGGGGGCTCGTCACCCGCGGCGGGGCGAACTTGTGCTCCAGCACGCCGTGTCGCAGGCCGCGATCGCTGACGGTCAGCTCGTCCTTCCCGAGCTTGCGGAGCACCGTCCGCACGATGCAGGCACCCGCGAGGATGATGTCGGCGCGCTGTGGCTGGAGACCGACGACCTGACGACGATCCTCGGCGCTGAGCGCGGAGTAGCGTCGCGATCTGTCGGTCGATCTCCGCAACGTCGAGCACCGTGCCCTGAACGACGTCCGGGTCGTACTCAGCCAGTCCGTGCTTGACCGCAGCGAGGTTCGTGACCGCCCCGCCCATCGCGACCAGCACCTCGGGCATGGGTCGGCCGTCGAGACGAACGAGGTCGTGATCGAGTGCCGCGAACGCCGTCGGCCAGCCCCTCCGCAGAGATGACACCACCGAGGCCGTACCGCTCGGTGTAGCGGACGGCACCCACGTTGACGCTGAACCGCTCCTCGACCTGGTCTCCGAACCCGAAGGTGAACTGCGAGCTGCCTCCGCCCGTGTCGAAGACCACGCGCGATCCGGGGACCTGACCGATGCCCGCCATCGCCGCGAGGTAGGCGAGGTGCCCTTCCTGTTCCCCGGAGATGATCTCGAGAAGCAGACCGGACCGGGTCTGCACGGCCGCCACGAAGTCCTCGCTGTTGGGCGCGATGCGCAGGCCGGCCGTGCCCACCGCGGCGATCGCGGCGACTCGGTGCCGCCTGGCCTCCTCGGCCATGTCGGCAATGGCGTCGACCGTGCGTTGCATCGGTTCCGGATTGAGCCGCCCGGTCTCCTGCAGCCCGTCGCCGAGTCGCGTCGGCTTGGCCCGGTCGACGATCTTTCGCCAGCCACCGTCCGCGCTGCGTTCGCCGATGTGGAACTTCACCGAGTTCGTGCCCACGTCCACGACGGCCACCGCTCGGTGCCGAACCGGACCAGCGCCTTGAGCCCGCGCGCGAAGCTCACGTTCGGGCGTGATGCCAGGCCGACCTCACGGACCGTCGCGATCACACGACTCGCGTCCTCGGACTCGATCGCGATCGTGTGCGTCGATCCGTACTCGGTGCGGACCTCGGTGAGCTCGGCCATGCAGCCGCCGATCGTGAACCGCTCCCGCCTCTTGTGCACGTCCACGGCGAGCAGGTCTGGATCCGGACCGACCACCTCGTCGATGAGATCGCGCAAGGTGTAGTCCGTCAGGGAGAGGCGCGACGGTGTCTCCACGCCCAGGGCCAGGAGCACGTTGCCAACGTCGGCCACGGACAACGGGAATGCTGCCTTCATCACCGGCACCCATTGTTCGAGCCCGTCGTCGTTCAGACCCACGAGATGCTTGACGTCCATCAGCCCGTCGCGAACCTTGACGGCGTCGGTTCCACCCGCCGAGAGCAGGTAGACCTCGTCGCTCTCCAGCACCACGTCAGGAGACGCCGGAGCGAAGCCGGACCCGATGTCCCGCAGCTCTTCGCCGAAGCCACGCCATTCCCAGCGGGGGATGATTGCGGACACGGCTCCCACCTTCATCGGCGTGGACGTCAGGTCTTGATCATAGGCCCCGCAGCGGCACGAGGACGCGCGCTGCGGGGAGCGGACCTGTTCGGATCACCACCGGCTCCGACGGGGCCCCCGACGGGGCCCACGCCGCGGCCCACGGCGGAGCAACGGCCTCCCTGCCCGCCGACTCACATCGGCGGACCGGCGAGTCAACGCTGGGATTGCCTTGTGGGTGCTGTCGCACCAGGGCTTGCGGCTGGACTTGCCGCAGGCGCAGACGGCCACGACCGGGCGGGTCACCTCGTGCTCGTCTCCGGCCTCGTCGAGGATGACGTCGGCGCCTCGGACCAGGAGGGGTCCGCCCGGGCACACGCGGACGCTCACCTCGCTGCTCATGAGGCGGCGTCCATCCGTGCCGTCCAGCGGTGCAGCAGCTCGCGTCCAGCGAGACCTTCGAGGTGCAGGCAGCTGGCCGCCCCGAAGAGCACGTCGGAGCGCAGGGACGGCTGCTCGGTCACCAGGGTGCCGCAGATGTCACCGACGGCGATCTGCTCGTGGACGGCGTCAGCCTCGACGTGCTCGTGGAAGTACGCCGAGACGGCAGCGGGGAGCCCGAGCCGTTCGATCCCGGCAGCGATCTTGCGTGAAGGGACCGAGCTGGTCGCCTCGAACGTGGCGAAGTGGCCCATCGCCGCCCCGAGCAGCCGGCGGTTGAGCGCGAACAGCGACGCCACGTTGGCGTTGGCGAGCGTCAGGGCCGAGACGTCGTCGACGTAGGCGCCGTAGGTGGGGTCGAGGCCTGCGGCGGTGAGCGCATCGGCGTACAGCGCCTGGTGGAGGTGCGTGGGCCGGCCCGCGCCGTACTCGTCGTAGAGGAGCTCGGCCAGGGCGACCTTGGCACGCCCCTCGAGGCGTGGCAGCACGAAGGCCTGCGGGTCGGACTCCTTGAGCTGCTGGCAGCTCTTTTCGCGGAGGAGATCGAGCATCTGCTCGAGAGACGCCTCACGCTGCAGGAACGTCGCGACGGAGGGGCCGTCGTCGGCCTCGACCAGGGCGAAGATCTGGGCCCCGACGTCCACCCGGTCACCGGCAGCCGCGCACTCCTTCAGCGCCGGCTCGACCGCCTCGCGCAGCTCCCGCTCGAAGCGCAGCTCCAGGCTGCGACGCATCTGCGACCAGGCCGGCGTCCCACTCCATGTCCGCCGGGACCCCGTCGAAGTCGCGGTAGTGGAGCTCGTAGAGGACCCAGAGGGCCAGCTGGGCGTCGTCGTCCTCGACGATCCTGGTCCGGGTCGGCTCCGGCGGGTCCAGGGGTCCGTTCGCACGCCGTCGGCAGTCGTGAGCATCTGGATCACGTGTCTGCTGATCGGCCCGCGCGCACGGGGCAGCTGCATCGGTGAGACCTCCATGGTGAGCACTGGAGTCCCTGTACCCACCAGACCGAGACTGGCACGCCACTCGGGCGTGATCCAGACCTCAGGTGCGGTACTGGGCCGTGATGGGGCACTCGAACGGACCGCGCGCCTGGATCCCGACGTTGTTGAGGTAGCTGACCACGAGGCCGTAGGACTCGAACAGACCCACCTCGGTGTACGGCACGCCGTGGTCCTGGCAGTACTTCTTCACCGTCGGCTGCACCAACCTGAGGTTGGGGCGGGCCATGCTCGGGAACAGGTGGTGCTCGATCTGGTAGTTCAGGCCACCCATCGCGAAGTCGACCGTCGCCCCGCCGCGCACGTTGCGCGACATCAGGACCTGTCGCTGGAAGAAGTCGATCCGTGAGCTCGCCGGCACGATCGGCATGCCCTTGTGGCTCGGCGCGAAAGAGCCGCCGAGGCAGAGCCCGAACACGGCCATCTGCAGGACGAAGAAGGCCACGGCCTTGCCCGGGGGAAGCAACACAAGCAGGGCCACGACGTACGCCGAGAGTCGCGTGACGACGAGGCTCAGCTCGAGTCGGCGGTAGGGCACGTTTCCGGGTCGGAGCAGCCCACGGATGCTCTCGGAGTGCAGGTTCAGGCCCTCGAGGGTCAACAGCGGGAAGAACAGCCAGCCCTGGCGCTTCACGAACCACCCGGCGAAGCCGGTGGTCCGGCTCTCCACGATGTCACGGGTGAACGCGATCGCTCCGGGGGCGATGTCGGGGTCGTGTCCCTCCCGGTTGGGCGCCGCGTGGTGCCGGTTGTGCTTGTCGCGCCACCACGCATAGCTGAGGCCGGCGAAGACCCCTGCCAGGATCCGCGCGGTCCAGGCGTTCCAGGCGGGGGAGCGGAACATCTGCTGATGCGCCGCGTCGTGCCCGAGGAAGCCGAACTGGGTCACGACGACGCCGAAGACTGCCGCCAGGGCGAGCTGCCACCAGGAGTTCCCGACGAGCACGACGCCCACCCAGACCAGCACGAAGGCAGCAGCGGTCAGCACCATCTGGGTCCAGTACCAGGCGTAGCGACGCTCCATCAGCCCGCTCTGCCGGATCGTCTGCGCCAGGTCGGTGTAGAGGCTCTGGTCGCGCGGCAGACGCGTCGCGACGCCGCGCGGAGGGTCGGCGGCAGGCTCAGGAGAAGGTGCCAGCATGAGAGGTTGCCCCGATCTGGTGGGCTCGTAGGTGCGGTAGTGGTTGAGTGCGTGCGACCTGCACTGCCGGGGTCCGGGGCAACTCCGTTCCAGTGAACCATCTGCGCACCCCCGCGACCATGGGGCCAGCCGGTCACTGGACCGTCGGGACGGACGTCAGGGCTCGAAGCGGTAGCCCATGCCCGGCTCGTTGAGCAGGTGGACGGGGCGGGCGGGGTCCGGCTCGAGCTTGCGGCGCAGCTGGCCCATGTAGAGGCGCAGGTTGCCCTGCGCGTTCTCGTAGCCGGGGCCCCAGACCTCGGCCAGGAGCTGTCGCTGGCTGAGCAGTCGGCCCGGGTGGCGCACCAGCACCTCGAGCAGGTGCCACTCGGTGGGGGTGAGCCGCACCTCGGTGCCGTCGCGGATCACCTTGCGGGCGGCCAGGTCGATGGTCACCTCGCCGAAGCTGATCGCCGGGAGCTCGTCCTCGGGGTGACCCGCGCGGCGGACCATCGCGCGCATCCGGGCCAGCAGCTCGTCCATCCCGAACGGCTTGGTGACGTAGTCGTCGGCGCCGGCGTCGAGGGCCTGCACCTTGTCCGTGCTGTCCGTGCGCCCGGACAGCACGAGGATCGGCACCCTGGTCCAGCCGCGCAGGCCGGCGATGACCTCGGTGCCGTCCATGTCCGGCAGGCCGAGGTCGAGCACGACCAGCTCGGGGTGGTCGCCGCTGCGGCGGCCAGTGCGTCGGCCCCGGTGCCGGCCGTCGCCACCTCGTACCCCCGGGCGCGGAGGTTGATCGCGAGCGCCCGCAGGATCTGCGGCTCGTCGTCGACGACCAGGACCCGGGTCATCGGCCCGCCTCCCGTCGGCGCGTTCGCGCCGCCCGGGCTGGGGGAATTGCTGACGGCGCAGGTGGCTCAGAGCGAGGACCATGGTCAGGCCGCCGCCCGGTGTGTCCTCGGGGACGAGCGTGCCTCCCATCGCCTCGGCGAGCCCGCGGGACGGGCGAGCCCGAGCCCGATCACCGGTGGTGTTGTCGGTGTCACCCAGGCGCTGGAACGGCAGGAACACCTGCTCGTGCTGATCGGCGGGGATCCCGGGGCCACCGTTCGACGACGCGAACCTCCACGAGTGTCGCCGAGTGACCGTCGCCGACAACTGCGGAGGCCCCACGGGTAGGTGAGAACCGGATCGCGTTGGCCACCAGGTTGGCCAGCACCCGCTCGAGCAGGCCAGGGTCGGCCTTCGACGTCTGAAGGACGGCCGGCAGGTCCAGCCGGGACGCGCGCCGCGTCGTCGCCGAGGTCGTCGAGGGCCCGGGGACACGACCTCCTCCAGAGCGACCGAGGGCGGGAGCACAACGGCCATCGCCCCGGCCTGGAGGCGGCTCATGTCCAGCAGGTTCTCGATCAACGCGGTGAGCTTGTCGAGGGACTCGTCCGCGGTCGCCACCAGCTCGTCCCGGTCGGCGTCGGACCAGGTCGAGGTCGATGCTGCGCAACGTCGAGATGGCTGCCTTGGCCGCGGCGAGCGGGGTGCGCAGGTCGTGGCCCACCGCCGCGAGGAGCGCCGTACGCGTGCGGTCGACCTGGGCCAGCGCTGCGGCTTCCGCTGCAGCCCGTGCCGCCTCGTGCGTACGGCGGGCGGCCAGGTCGACAGCCGGCTGACCAGGACCGCCACGGTCACGAACACGATCAGCGTCAGCACGTTGTTCGGGTCGGTGACACCGAGCGTGTGCACTGGCGGGGTGAAGAACCAGTTCAGGAGCATCGAGCCCACCAGCGCCGAGACCACGGCCGGACCCAGGCCGCCGACCAGGGCGACGACCACGCTCCCCAGCAGGAACACGAGGACGTCGCTGCTGAGGTTCAGGCTCCCGCGGGCGGGCACCAGCAGGACCGTCGAGAGCGCCGGGAGGAGCAGCGCCAACAGGTACCCGGACAGCAGGCGGCGACCACCGAGAGCTGTCCCGCGCGCGGTCTTCACCCTCCCAGGCCGCCCGCACGTCCCAGTGCGATCGCCTCGTCACGCGAGCTGACCCCGAGCTTCGCCGAGGATGTCCGAGACGCGGTTGCGGATGGTCTTGGGCGCCAGGTAGAGCCGCGCGGCCACCTGCGAGGTGGGCAGCCCCCGGACCATCAGCTCCAGGATCTCCAGCTCCCGTGCGTCGAGCACCGCGAGCGCGTCCAGCCTGGGTGCCGACGCCGCCGCGGCGACGACCACGGCGCTGGCTCCGCGTCCGACCACGAGCGCACCACTCGCGGCGGAGTGCACCGCCGCGAGGAAGTCCTCGGGGTCCGCGTCCTTGAGCAGGTAGCCGTCGAGCCCGCTCGCGAGACTTCGGATGACGGTGGCCTCGTCGGCGCTCATGGTGAGGATGAGCACGCGGAGGTCGGGCCATCGTCGCTTCAGGTCGATCCCGAGCGAGATGCCGTCGCCGTCGGGGAGCTGCAGGTCGAGCACGGCCACGGCCGGGGCAGGGTCCGGGTCGAGCGCGCGTGCCTCCGCGACCGAACCCGCCGTACCGACGAGCGAGAGCTGGGGGTCCGACCCCACGAGCGCGGCCAGTCCGGTCAGCACGACGGGGTGGTCGTCGACCACCAGCACACCGATCACGAGGCGTCCCTCCCGCTGGGCAGCTCCAGGTGCAGCTGCGTCCCACGCGGCTGCAGCGGCCCGACTCGCAGGAGTCCGCCGAGGGCTTGCGCTCGCTGCGTGAGGGAGGAGAGCCCGACGCCGGGCACGACAGGTCCGCCCACGCCGTCGTCGACCACGTCGACGACGACGCACCGCTGCGGGCAGCGGACGGTGACGTCGATGCACGAGGCCTGGGAGTGTCGGAGCGAGTTGGTGATCCCCTCGGCGACCGACCGGTAGACCGCGACCTGCACCACCTCGGGGAGTACGCCGCCCAACGCGACCTCGAGCGAGACCCGTGGCCCTCCGGCGACACCCTGGAAGGACCGCACCAGCTCTTCGAGCGCGGATCCGAGGTCGGTGTCGTCGAGCACCGACGGAGTGATGCCGGCGACGATCCGCCGCAGGTCCGTCCGGCTGCGGGCCAGGTCTGCGGCGAGGTCGACGAGCAGCTCGTCGTGGTCCGGGGCGGGAGTCGTCCGCAGGGCGGCCTGGACCCGCATGCTCATCCCGGCGAGGACCGGGCCCAGCTCGTCGTGCAGGTCGCCGAGGATGCGCCGGCGCTCGGCGTCGCGTTCGCGCGCCACATCCCGGCGTGCGTGCTCGGTCTCGACCGCGAGGCCGACGGCTCGGGCGACGAGCGCGACCGTGGGCAGCAGCTGCGCGACGACCCGTTGCTGGCGCAGCTCGGGTCCTTCCCGGTCCGGCGCCTCGACCAGCAGGGCGCCGACCTGGTCGCCGCCGACGACCAGGGGATGGACGACCCAGCTGCCGGGAACGTCCGGCGTCCCCTCGCCCAGGACGATCAGCGCCGAGGCACTGCCACTCGCCGTCGCCACCATGCGCGCTGCCTTGTCGAGCAGGTCCCGGGGCTCGGTCTGCGCGTGCAGGTCGGCCGTGATCAGCGCGACGTCCGACGGAGAGATGGTGCCGTTGCCGTAGCGCCGGGCCAGCACCGAGCGGCGTACCCACAGAGCGGCCGGCGTTGCCATCGCCAGCGTGAGCAGCCCACTGAACAGCGCCGAGGCCCGTGGAGAGGGAAGGTCCGTCCAGCCGGCGCCCACCCGGACCAGCCCCGCCACCAGGCCCGAGGCACCCAGCGCCAGGAGCACCACGCCCGCGTCGAGGAGGTGCTCGTCGAGGGGACGGAAGTCGTCCAGGAACAGGAGTCGCGCCGTCGCCATCGCGCACAGCCAGAGGGCTGCACAGGCGACGTAGTCCGCAGCTCCCGGGAACAGCAGCCACCCGATGGCGAGGACGACCCCGGCCGCGGCGAGAGCGACGAGCAGCCAGCAGGTCCGGCGCCGCGTCGTACGAGGCTCACGCGCGGCCACTCGTGCAGTGCTGGCCCAGAAGGCCGAGCAGCCCAGCGCTACGAGAAGCCACCCGGCGTACACGAGCGTGCCCGGGGTCGAACCCCAGGTGCCGACGAGCACGAGGAGCGCGCCGAGTCCGGAGAGCACCAGGGTCCCGGCTGCCCACGGTCGGTCGGTCCTGACGGGGAAGGCCCAGGGGATGGCGAAGGCGACGGTCACCACCTGGAGACCGCCCAGCTCGGTCACGGCCTGCGTGAGGTCCGGTGAGGACAGCGCCGGCCCGGATCGCACGGCTGCCCAGAGGAGATCGACCGCCGGGACGAGCGAGAGGGCGACGAGCACGCGGCCCGTTCGCCACCGAGGTCGCAGGTCCAGCACGACGCCGCCGGCCAGGGCGAACAGGGGCCACCCGAGCAGGAGCATCACCGGCGAGGGTGAGCCCGACAGCGTCTGTGTGGCTGCCACCAGACCTGCACTCAGTACGAAGCAGCCGGCAGCCACCACCACCTCGACGGGGACGCCGGGTGGACGAGGGGGATCCTCTGCCCATGAGCTGGCCACACTCGACAGCATGCGACATCGGTCAGGTGTGCGGAAGGCAGTTGTCGGACAGGGGGACATCCCGGGACGAGCGCGGGACACTGGGGGATGGCACGGGACGCGCAGGGGCACCGGACCTCTGGCGCGCGGGACGCCACGGCACGGACGGTGGTGGCACGGCCCGGACCCGCCGGTGCCACGAGTCATCGGAGTGAGTCATGACCACCTCAACCACACCCACACCCAGCCCGACCCGAACGGTCACCTTCCCGGCAGCCCCGGCCGTGATCGGTGGCGTCTACGCCATCTGCGTGCTCGGCCTGATGGCCGTGTTCGTCGGCGAGATCCTGTTCACCGACCACGATCCCTACGCCAGCCAGGGACCGGTCGACTCGATCGTCAGCGTCGGCCTCGTCGGCACCGCCGCGCTCGTGATCGGTGTCGGGTTCGGCCTCGCCATGCACCGCTCGCCCGAGCGCGCCCGGATCGGGGCCATCGTCTTCGGCGCGCTGTCGATCCTCACCCTGCCGTTCTTCTGGTCAGGCGCACCCGGCATCTTCGGCGCCTGCGCCGCCTGGCTGGGCGGTCTGACCCGGGGCTCCCGGCCGCAGACAGGAGCGGCACGCGTGGCCGCGATCGTCGGCATCTTCGTGGCCCTGCTCAACGTCGTGGTCACCGTCGGCGGCGTCCTGCTCAGCGGGCTCGTGGAGTGAGCCCATCCCTGCGACACGGGTAGTCCAGATCGATCGGCCGGTTCCGGCGTGCTCCGGAGCGGCATTCTGATCTGGACTATCCGCGTGCTCAGACAGTGTCGAAGGCGCTCACGTCGAGCTCGGCGCAGCGACGCTGGTACTCCGCCACCTGGCCCGGCCAGTTGGTCGTGATCCGACCGCCGTCCTCGTGGTACCAGCTCGAGCAGTTCGCCCACACGCTGTGCGCGAGCCGCTCCTGGATCTCGTCGTCGAAGCGCTGCTCCGCGTCGGGTCGTACGACGACCGCCCCGCCACCCTGCGACTCCGCGTGGCGCAGCAACGTGGTGATCGCCCCGGACGCTGCTTCGAGCATGTTGATGATCGAGCTGCCGCCGAGGTTGGTGTTGGGCCCGTAGACCACGAACAGGTTCGGGAAGTCCGGCACGCTCAGGCCGAGGTAGGCGCGGGCGCCCTCCTTCCAGCGGGCATGGAGGTCGGCGCCGTCGACGCCGGTGACCTGCATCGGGGCGAGGAACTCGGTCGCCGCGAAGCCGGTGCCGTAGATGATCACGTCGACCTCGTGGACGGTGCCGTCGGCGCTGCGCACGCCGCGCGGCAGCACCTCGACCACGGAGTGCGTGACCACCTCGACGTTGGGCTGGGCGAGCGTGGGATACCAGTCGTTGGAGAAGAGCAGGCGCTTGCAGCCCAGGGGGTAGTCGGGCCGGAGCCTCGCCCGGAGCTCGGGGTCGCGCACCTGCGCGCGGAGCTGCGCCCGCCACGCGAGCTTCATCAGGTGCTTGATCGGGCCGGTGCTGCCCAGCGACTTGTTCAGCTGCTCGGAGAGCACCCACGTGAGCTCGCGGCCGAAGGCCTGGCTCCGGGGGAAGCGGGTGAACGCCCTGGTGTGGGTCGAGGTGTACTCCCGGTCGGGCTTCGGGACGACGTACGGTGCCGAGCGCTGGAACACGGTCACGTGCGCGGCACCCGGCTGGATGCCGGGGACGAACTGGATGGCGCTGGCCCCGGTGCCCAGCACCGCGATCCGCTTTCCCACCAGGTCGACGTCGTGGTCCCACTCCGCGGAGTGGAAGGCGGGTCCCTCGAAGGAGCCGATCCCCGGCAGGTGCGGGATGGCCGGCCGCGACAGCTGGCCCACTGCCGTGATCAGCACGTCGGTGACGAGGTCCTCGCCCGCGGCCGTGGTCAGGCGCCAGGAGCGTGCGGTCTCGTCGTACGCCGCCTCGGTGACCTCCACCCCGGTGCGGACCAGGTCGAGCACACCGAGCTCGCCCGCGGTGCGCTCGATGTAGGCCAGGATCTCGTCCTGGCGGGAGTAGCGGTGCGGCCAGCCGGGGTTGGGTGCGAAGGACCACGAGTAGAGCGACGACGGCACGTCGCAGGCGGCGTTGGGGTAGGTGTTCTCACGCCAGACCCCGCCCACCCCGTCGGCCTTCTCGAGGACGGTGACGTCGGTGAAGCCCGCCCGCGTGAGCTCGATGGCCGTGCCGACGCCGCCGAAGCCGGCGCCGATGATGGTGATGGAGGGTTGGCGCATGGGGGCACCCTAGGGCGAACCGGACGGTCGGTCGGGGTCGTCTCAGTCGACGGGTGGCGGGGTCGGGCTCTGGGGCTGGCCCGGTGCTCGGCCCAGGGGTTGGCCGGGCATCGTGGCGAGCAGCTGGCGGCCCTGCTCGGCGAACTTGTGCTCGACCAGGACCTCGTAGCGCGTCGCCACGACCTGGCTCACCGAGGTGAAGTCGCGCCGGCCCCGGGTAGCGGCGTACCCGGCCAGGGCGAAGGCCAGTCCGAAGATCGCGCCGAAGAGCAGCGTGGACGCGATGATCGACCACGCGCTGCCGGTGCCGAACAGGGAGAGCACCAGTCCGACGAACAACCCGAGCCAGAGTCCCGAGAGCAGACCGCCGGCGGCGACGCGGCCGTAGGTGAGCCGTCCGGTGACGCGCTCGACCTGCTTGAGGTCGGTGCCGACGATCAGGCAGTTCTGCACCGGGAACTCGTTGTCGGAGAGGAAGTCGACGGCCTGCTGCGCCTGCTCGTAGCGCTCGTAGACGCCGA
The DNA here is from genome assembly GCA_963797525.1 of uncultured Actinomycetota bacterium. GTDB lineage: Bacteria > Actinomycetota > Actinomycetes > Propionibacteriales > Nocardioidaceae > Marmoricola. The sequence goes on along the minus strand of CAWCPT010000014.1, from coordinate 199,555 downwards.
GGGACAGGGGGAACTCGAGGGACAGGGCCGAGGTGGGGATGCGGAAGTTCTGCTGCTGGCTCATGGCTCCAGTCCTCGCAAACGACTGGTCGCCGGGAGAGTCCGCGCGGGTAGCCTCGCGTCATGCTGATCGCCGCCTGCGTCCTGGCTGCCCTGGCAGCCCTGGTGCACGTCTACATCTTCGTGCTCGAGTCGGTGCGCTGGGAGGACCCGGCGACGCGACGGGTGTTCGGTACGACGGAGGAGGTTGCTGCGCTCACCCAGCCGCTGGCCTACAACCAGGGCTTCTACAACCTGTTCCTCGCGATCGTCACCGCCGCGGGGGTGTCCCTCGTCGGGTCCGCACCGGGAGGCTGCCGTGGCGCTCCTGTGCGCCGGCACCGGATCGATGCTCGCCGCCGCTCTGGTGCTGATCACCTCCGACCGTTCGAAGGCCCGTGCTGCGGCGGTCCAGGGCCTCTTCCCGGTGCTGTCCCTGCTCAGCCTGCTGGTCTGGTCCCTGGCCTGAGACCGGCTACGCGACGAGGCTGATCCGCCGACCAGAACCGGCCCGAGGTTTCGATGACTCGACTGTCAGGTCTGAGGTCTAACAGTCGAGCTCGGAGGTCCGGGTTTCACCATGCCTGACGCGTGCGCCGCTGCCGCGGGCTGACCCGTCAGGTGATCGTCATCCCGCCGTCGACGGGCAGCGTCTGGCCGGTGATGTAGCCGGCCGCGTCGGAGGCGAGGAAGACTGCGGTGGCCGCCAGCTCGCGGGGGTCGCCCTTGCGGCCGACCGGGATCCGGGGACCCTGGCTCTCGAGGTAGCCCTCGGGGTAGCTGTCAGTCATCTCGGACTCGAAGAAGCCGGGCGCGATCGCGTTGACGCGGATGCCCTTGCGACCGGTCCACTGCTGGGCGAGGTCCCGGGTCAGGCCGATCAGGCCCGCCTTGGACGCGGCGTACGCCGCCTGCGGCAGGCCGGCGGTGGTCAGCCCGAGCACCGAGGAGATGTTGATGATCGAGGACCCGGGCTGCATCACCCGGCCGCATGACTGGGCCATCCAGTAACAGCCGTTCAGGTTGACGTCGATCACCTGGCGGAACTGCTCGGGGGTCTCCCGGGTCGCGGGTACGGCAGTGCCGATGCCGGCGTTGTTGATCAGCACGTCGACCCGGCCGAAGGTCTCCATCGCCTGGTCGACGAGTGCCTGGCAGGCCTCGGGCGACGCGACGTCGGTGGCGACCGAGATGGCGCGCCTGCCGGCACCCTCCACGAGGGCAGCGGTGTCGGCGAGCTTGTCGGTGCGGCGGGCTCCGAGCGCGACGTCGGCACCCGCCTCGGCCAGCGCCTGCGCGAACGCGACCCCGAGACCGGAGGACGCGCCGGTCACGATCGCGACCTTGCCGTCGAGGGAGAACAGGTCGGTGATGCTGCCAGAGCTCGTCATGCGCCGATCATGCCTGACCGGGGTTTCGAAGCGCTCGTTTCGAGAGGTTCGCTGACGCTCACTCCTCAACCGAAGGCTCGCGGACTCCTCAACCGCCGGAGGTGGACCGCGCCTGCCACGCCGAGCGGACCATGTCTTCCAGCGTGTGCCGCATCCGCCAGTCGAGGTCGCGCGCGGCAGCCTCGCCGGTCGCCACGATGCGGTCGGGGTCTCCGGGACGGCGGGGTGCGATCTCGGGAGTGAACTCGATCCCGGTCGCGGCGCGGATGGCGTCCATGATCTCGCGGACCGAGGAGCCGGTGCCGCTTCCGAGGTTGTAGACCGGCAGCAGGTCCTCGCTCGGCGGCGAGGCGCTGGGCCGCGACGACGTGCGAGACGGCGAGGTCGGCGACGTGCACGTAGTCGCGGACACAGGTGCCGTCCGGGGTGTCGTAGTCGTCCCCGTTGATCCGCGGAGTCTTTCCCTTCAGCAGCATCTCGAAGACGATCGGGAACAGGTTGTGCGGGCTGGTGTCGTAGAGGTCGTCGCTGCCCGACCCCACGACGTTGAAGTAGCGCAACGAGGTGTGCCGCAGCCCGGTCGCGCGGGCCTGGTCGCGGATCAGCCACTCGCCGATCAGCTTGCTCTCGCCGTACGGCGACTCCGGGTTCGTCGGTGTCTCCTCGGTGACCAGCTCGCTCGTCGGGCGTGCCGAAGGTCGCCGCGCTGGAGGAGAACACCATGTTCTGCACCCCCGTCCGCTCCATCGCCTCGAGCAGGTTGACCGTGCCGGTGACGTTCTGGGTGTAGGTGTGGAGCGGTCGGTCGACCGAGACTCCGGCGTACTTGAACCCCGCCAGGTGCACGACGCCCTCGACGTCGTGCTCCTCCATGGATCGCGCCATCAGCTCGGTGTCCACGATCGTGCCCTCGACGAAGGGCACCTCGGGCCGGACGAACTCGCGGTGCCCGCTGGAGAGGTCGTCCACGACGACGACGTCGAGCCCGACCTCCTCGAACGCCCGCACCACGTGGGCGCCGATGTAGCCGGCACCCCCGGTCACCATCCACGACATGAAAATCCTCCAGAAAAGGAAACCTGCTTCTGACCGGGTTTCACGCCGTTCGGGAGTAACGTGCCACTCGGTTCGATGCGATCCAACTCCGGGAGGCACGATGGTACTGGCAGCGCAACCCCAGCTCCGGCTGGATGCAAACTGGGTCGACTACCTGCTCATCGCCATCTACTTCGTCTTCGTCATCGGCATCGGCGTGATGGCCCGAAGATCTGTCTCCACCAGCCTCGACTTCTTCCTCTCGGGCCGTTCCCTGCCCGCGTGGGTGACCGGGCTCGCCTTCATCTCCGCGAACCTCGGCGCGGTCGAGATCATGGGCATGTCCGCCAACGGGGCCCAGTTCGGCATCCCCACCGTGCACTACTTCTGGGTCGGTGCCGTGCCGGCGATGTTGTTCCTCGGCGTCGTGATGATGCCGTTCTACTACGGCTCCAAGGTGCGCTCGGTCCCGGAGTTCATGCGCAAGCGGTTCGGCACCGGGGCACACCTCGTCAACGCCCTGAGCTTCGCCATCGCGCAGCTGCTGATCGCCGGGATCAACCTGTTCCTGCTCGCCAAGATCGTGAACATCCTGCTCGGCTGGAACCTCTACGTCTCCCTGGTCGTGGCGGCGATCATCGTGCTCTCCTACATCACCCTGGGCGGTCTGTCCGCCGCGATCTACAACGAGGTGCTGCAGTTCTTCATCATCGTCGCCGCGCTGCTGCCGCTGACCCTGGTCGGGCTGCACAAGGTGGGGGGCTACAGCGGCCTGAAGGACAAGATCACCGCCGCGGGTGACGGCTCGGCCCAGCTCAACTCCTGGCCCGGCACGAACCTGACCGCCATCGACAGCCCGGTGCTCTCGGTGATCGGCATCGTGTTCGGACTCGGCTTCGTGCTCTCGTTCGGCTACTGGACCACCAACTTCGTCGAGGTGCAGCGGGCGATGGCGTCCAACTCGATGTCGGCGGCCAAGCGGGCGCCGATCATCGGGTCGTTCCCGAAGATGTTCGTGCCCTTCATCGTGATCCTCCCCGGCATGGTGGCGGCGGTGGCGGCCTCCGAGGTGGCCAAGGCGAAGGCGTCGGGCGACCCCAACTTCGACTACAACAACTCGTTGCTCTACCTGATCCGCGACCTGCTGCCCAACGGCATGCTGGGCGTCGCGATCGCCGGCCTGCTGGCAGCCTTCATGGCGGGCATGGCAGCGAACGTCTCCGCCTTCAACACGGTCTTCTCCTACGACCTGTGGCAGACCTACGTGATCAAGGACCGTGACGACGACTACTACACCCGGGTCGGGCGTCTGGCGACCGTGGCGGCGACCATCATCGCCATCGGCACGGCGCTGTTCGCGAAGAACTACCAGAACATCATGGACTACCTGCAGACCCTGTTCGGGTTCTTCAACGCACCGCTGTTCGCGACGTTCATCCTCGGCATGTTCTGGAAACGGATGACCGCGACCGCGGGCTGGACCGGCCTGGTGAGCGGCACGGGTGCTGCCATCTTCGTCGGCGTGATCAGCACGGACGTGCTCGGAGGGTTGTCCATCGGCCTGATCGGGTTGACCGGCCAGGGGGCCAGCTTCGTGGCGGCCACAGCGGCGTTCGTGGTCGACATCATCGTCAGCGTCGTGGTCACCTTCGTCACCGAGTCGAGACCGGAGAGCGAGCTGCGTGGGCTCGTCTACTCGCTGACCCCGAAGTCGGACTTCCACGACCCGAACGAGGGTGTGCTTCCGTGGTACCAGCAGCCGAACAAGCTGGCCCTGATCTCGCTGATCATGGTCCTCGCCCTCAACATCATCTTCTGGTAGGGGAGAACACTCATGGCTGAGAACACCTCAGGATCAGGGAAACCCGTCCGGGTCGGCCTGTTCGACATCCGCATCATCATCGGTGGGCTGATCGGCATCTACGGGATCATCCTGGTGATCACCGGCCTGTTCACCGGTGACAACCAGATCGACAAGAGCGACGGGCTGAACATCAACCTCGTCGGTGGGATCTGCATGGTGATCGCGGCGGCGGCCTTCATCCTCTGGGCTCGGGTGCGCCCCATCGTGGTGCCACCCGAGGCAGTGGACGACGAGGGGACCGACGGTCCTGCTCACTGAGGTTCGACCAGGAGGAACAACCACGTGCGTTCGCCACTGAGTGGGCTCGCGCCCGCTCGGCGACGGCTGGTGCTCGTCCTCGCCGGAGTGACGGCTGTCGCGCTGGTCATCGTGCTCGTCGTGCTGGTGTCGGATGGGTCGCAGGACGACGCGAGCGTCGACCAGGCGCGGCCCGGGCCGGTGATCGTGCTGCCCGGGTACGGCGGGGACACCGCGCCGCTCGCGCCCCTTCTCTCCGCGCTGCGGAGTGAAGGGCGCCAGGCGATCCTGTTCAAGCCGACCGACAACGAGCAGGGCGACCTCCGGGTCCAGGCGAAGCGGCTCGCGACGCTGGCCAAGGAGACGGCGGACAGCTCCGATGCCGGCTCCGTGGACCTGATCGGCTACTCGGCCGGCGGCGTGATCGCGAGAGTGTTCGTGCGTGACGACAACGGTGCCGACGTCGTACGCCGCGTGCTCACGCTGGGCTCGCCGCACCACGGCGCCGAGGTGGCCGCCAGTGCTGACGAGCTGGCCGGCGGCTGTCCCAAGGCCTGCGAGCAGCTGGCCATCGACAGCGACCTTCTGCGCCACCTCAACGCCGGGGACGAGACGCCGGCCGGGCCGGAGTGGGCGACGATCCGTTCGGCCGCCGACCAGACGGTGACCCCGACCGACTCCGCGATGCTCGACGGCGCGCTGAACGTCCGCATCCAGGACCTGTGCCCCGACCGGACCACCAACCACGGCCAGCTGCCGGGTGACTCGGTCGTCCTCGCCTCGGTGGAGTCCATGCTGGGCAAGGGCCAGCCACACGTGCCCTCGGACGTCAGCTGTTGATGTCCTTCGTGGCGAAGTTGGCCCAGGCAGCGCTGAGGAACACCAGCACGTAGGCGAGCTGCGCGAGGACGCCGTTGAGGACGTCACGCCAGCGGATCGGGTCGCGGAACAGGTCGACGAACGCCAGCCAGTAGCGGGTCAGCAGGTAGGGACGCAGCGCGTCCGCGGCATCGAGGCCCAGCAGCACGGACGAGGCCACGAGGAAGCCGATCGTGCCCAGGGCGGCGGCGACCGCCGAGTCGGTGAGCGTCGAGAGGAACAGGGCGATGCCGGCGACACCCAGCATGGCGAGCACGACGTAGCCGAACGCAAGGACGGTGCGCTCGAGCATCTGCGTCTGGGTCAGGGTGGTGCCGGAGATGCTGGTGACCCCGGTGATCGGTGCGTCGCCGAGCAGCAGCCGCCCCTCGACGTACGCCACGAGCGCGACGACGAGCACGGCCAGCACCACGAACGTCACGATGCTCGCCAGCTTGGCCACCAGCAGCCGACCGCGAGCCACCGGCCGGACGAGCAGGTAACGCAGGGTTCCGGCCTGCGCCTCGCCCGCGATCGCGTCGCCACCCACCACGGCCACCGCGACGGGCAGGAAGAGCGGCAGCACGATCCCGAGGGCGGCGAGCGGGAACAGCGTGCCGTCGGTCAGCACCGCCGAGAGGAACGGGGGACCGGTGCCGGGGCGCGGCCCGAGGTCGGTCGCCGCCAGCAGGATGGCCACCAGGGTGGGCAGGGCGTTGAGCGCGGCGATGGTCACCCAGGTGCGCGGGCGGCGCAGCATGTTCTGGAGCTCGACCCTGATCACCGGATCCCCTCCTCGGAGGACTCGGTCGCGGCCAGCACGATCTCTTCGAGGCTGGGTCGCACGGGCGTCAGCTCGAGGATCCGGACGCCGGCCTTGACCAACTCGCTGTTCAGACCGGCCGGGTCCTCGGTGCGTACGACGAGCTCGAGGGCGTCGAGGTGCTGGACCCTGCCGTCGAGCAGGGCATGAGCCGCGGAGACGTCGGGGGTGCGGACCCGGACCAGCCCGGTCGAGGCGTGCAGGGTGCTCATCTCCTCCTGCAGGACCATCCGCCCACGGTCCAGGACGCCCACCCGGGTGCACATCTGCTCGATCTCGGCGAGCAGGTGGCTGGACAGGAAGATCGTCGTCCCCTCCCGGTTCAGCTGGAGGAGCAGCTCCCGGATGTCCCGGATGCCCTGGGGATCAAGCCCGTTGGTGGGTTCGTCCAGCACGAGCAGCGGAGGTCGGCGCATCAGCGCACCACCGAGCCCGAGCCGTTGGCGCATGCCCAGGGAGTAGGTCTTCACCGGGCGGTCGTCGTGGGGATCGAGGCCGACCTGCTCCAGCACCTCGGTCACCCTGGTCCGTCGCCGGATCCTCCCGCGCTGACCGCCCCGTCCGGCCGCGTCGAACAGGGCGAGGTTGGCGTGGCCGGACAGGTGCGGGTAGGCGCCCGGTCCCTCGACCAGGGCACCGACCCGCGGCAGCACCGATGCTGCGTTGCGCGGCATCGGCTCACCGAGGAGCTCGGCCTCGCCCGAGGTCGCGAGGACCAGGCCGAGCAGCATCCGGACCGTCGTCGTCTTCCCGGAGCCGTTCGCACCGAGAAACCCGTAGACGTCCCCCTCGGCCACGTCCAGGTCGAGGTCCTGGACCGCTGCGACGGCGCCGTACGTCTTGGTCAGCGCATGTGTCCGGATCATCGGGTCCGCACCATCCCGCGCACCATGTCGCTCGTCGCCTGCTTGAGGGTGGCCTGAGAGACCGTCCCGGTGAGCAGCAGACCCACGTCCCGGCCGACCAGGAGGAGCACGGACAGCGGCCCGACCTGCAGCGAGACGCGCTGCTTGGTCACCTTGGCGGTGCGGTTGCTGGAGAGCTGGTCGTAGAGGGCCTTTGTCACAAAGCTGCGCAGGGGGATTCCGACCAGGGCCGTGGGGCCACGGCCGTAGATCCCGACCGCGCGGAAGGTCTCGGGACGCCCTCGTCTCGGCAGGTCCGCCACCTCGTCGGGCAGCTTGAAGGGCGCGAAGGCGTTGGCGCCTGCTGCCTCGTCGAGAGCCGCTCCGCGGGTGAAGCGCACCCCACCGGCGATCTGGATGGAGGTCCGCGTTCCTGACGGTCGGTCCGTGTCCAGCGAGACGAGCTGGGTGGTCAGGATCGGTCGGTCGCGACCGCCCTCGTCGTACACGTCGACCCGGAGGGGTAGCCCCGTGTCCTCGTCTGCCCAGACGTCGACGCGCGCGATCGTGGTGCGTGGGTCCGAGGGCACCAGCCGCAGACCGGCGGCACCACGGCCGTCGACCCGGCGTGCGGGCAGTCGGGTGAGCTCGGCGGCCTTGGCGCCCGAGAGCAGCCTCGTGGCCAGCACCGGGGGCACGACGTCGGAGTCGTTCGGCAGCCGGACGTCGGAGTACGGCGTGAACCTCGCGGTGCTGGACTCGTAGGTCCAGCGCATCGTCTGGGTCCCGTCCCGGACGAGGTCCTGCTCGCCGCTGGTGCGCAGCCGGTCGAGGCGCCAGTGCTCCTGGTCCCGCCACCACACGCGGAGGTCCGTCTGCCCGCCGAGCAGCCGGGAGACGCCGCCGAAGGTCGATCCGGTCAGCGGGACCTCGAGCGACCCGATGGCGTGGACCTCACCGGACCAGCCGAGCGCCGCGGAGGCGTGGATCCGCTTCGCGAGAGCGGTGGCGGTGATGTCGCTGTCGTGGGCCGGGATGACGTGCAGCAGCGCAGGGGCAGTCGCACACGCGATCGCGACCACCGCCACAACGATCCAGCGCGCCGCGGGCAGCATGGTTTTCACCGTACGTGGGTGCACCGAACCTGCACCCTTGTCCGATGGGACTACGACCAGTTCACGCTACGATGGCGTCATGAGGCAGGTCCTGCTCCTTCCCTAGCCGTTTCGGTGTTTCACCCCCGAGACGGCTGCCCCTCGTGCCCGAGGGGTTTTTTTACGCCCGGGCACGCGGTCCAGGACCACCCACGACGACGTGAGAGAGACCAGACGATGAGCGAGAACGAGCAGGCGGCGGCGTACGACGTCCATGCCACCGAGGCCAAGTGGCTGCAGGTGTGGAACGAGATGGACCCGTTCCGCGCCGACGACGACAGCCCGCGCGAGAAGCGCTACGCGCTGACGATGTTCCCCTACCCGAGCGGCGACCTGCACATGGGTCACGCCGAGGTGACCGCGCTGCACGACGTGATCGCGCGCTACTGGTGGCAGCAGGGCTACGAGGTGATGAACCCGATCGGCTGGGACTCCTTCGGCCTGCCTGCGGAGAACGCCGCGATCCAGCGCAACGAGCACCCGGCGACGTACACCTACGCCAACATCGAGACCCAGGCCGCGTCGTTCCGGAAGTTCGCGGTCTCCTTCGACTGGTCCCGGCGGCTGCACACCAGCGACCCGGAGTACTACCGCTGGACCCAGTGGCTGTTCCTGAAGCTGCGCGAGCGTGGGCTGGCCTACCGCAAGTCGAGCCCGGTCAACTGGTGCCCCAACGACCAGACCGTGCTGGCCAACGAGCAGGTGGTGGACGGCTTCTGCGAGCGCTGCGGCGCCGAGGTGACCAAGCGCGAGCTGACCCAGTGGTACTTCAAGGTCACCGACTACGCCCAGCGGCTGCTGGACGACATGGAGGACCTGGACTGGCCCGAGCGCGTGCTGACGCTGCAGCGCAACTGGATCGGTCGGTCCGAGGGTGCGCACGTCGACTTCGACGTCGCCACTGACGGTGGCGGAACCCGTGTCGTGTCGGTCTACACGACCCGGCCGGACACGTTGTTCGGTGCGACGTTCATGGTGGTCGCGGCCGACGCGAAGCTGGCCGCCGACATCGTCAGCGACGAGCAGCGGCCGACGTACGAGGACTACCTGAACGAGACCCGCAAGTCCTCCGACATCGATCGGATGGCGACCGACCGACCCAAGACCGGTGTCTTCCTGGGGGCCTACGCCGTCAATCCGGTCAACGGCCAGAGCGTGCCCGTGTACGCCGCCGACTACGTGCTGGCCGACTACGGCACCGGCGCGATCATGGCTGTGCCCGGTCAGGACCAGCGTGACTGGGACTTCGCCAAGGAGTACGACCTGCCCGTCGTACGGACCGTGCAGCCCCCCGACGACTGGGAGGGCGATGCGTTCACCGGCAACGGGCCGGCGATCAACTCGGCCAACGACGCGGTCTCGCTGGACGGCCTGGCGATCGACGAGGCCAAGAGCCGAATCATCACCTACCTGGAGGAGCAGGGCACCGGTCGCGGGGCGGTCAACTTCCGGCTGCGCGACTGGCTGCTGTCGCGCCAGCGGTTCTGGGGCTGCCCGATCCCGGTGATCCATTGCCCGGTCGACGGCGAGGTGGACGTCCCCGAGGACCAGCTGCCCGTCGTGCTGCCCGAGCTGAAGGGCGCCGACCTGAAGCCGAAGGGCGTCTCGCCGCTGGCTGCCGCCGAGGACTGGGTCAACGTCGACTGCCCGCGGTGCGGGGGGCCGGCGAAGCGCGACTCCGACACGATGGACACGTTCGTCGACTCGGCGTGGTACTTCCTGCGCTACTGCTCCCCGAACGACGACACCCAGGCCTTCGACCAGGACCTGGTGCGCGAGTGGATGCCGGCCGACCAGTACGTCGGTGGCGTCGAGCACGCCGTTCTGCACCTGCTGTACAGCCGGTTCTTCACCAAGGCCCTGCACGACATGGGCCTGGTCGACTTCGAGGAGCCGTTCACCCGGCTGCTGAACCAGGGCGTGGTGATCAACCAGGGCAAGAAGATGAGCAAGTCGCTGGGCAACGGCGTCAGTCTGGGGGACCAACTTGCGGACTTCGGAGTGGATGCCGTTCGCCTGACGCTGGTCTTCGCCGGACCGCCCGAGGACAACATCGACTGGGCCGACCTGTCGCCGGCGGGCTCGCTGCGGTTCCTGCAGCGCGCCTGGCGGCTGTCGGGCGACGTGACGTCGGCGCCGGGGACCCCCGTCGAGGGAGGTGACGTCGCGCTGCGCAAGATCACGCACCACACGGTTCACGACGCCGCCGAGCTGGTCGAGTCCAAGCGTTTCAACGTGATGGTCGCGCGCACGATGGAGCTGGTGAACGCGACCCGCAAGGCGATCGACTCGGGCTGCGGGGCCGGGGACCCGGCCGTGCGTGAGGCGACCGAGGCCGTGGCCGTGCTGCTGTCGCTGGTCGCACCGTACGTCGCCGAGGAGATGTGGGAGCGCCTGGGTCACCAGCCCACGGTCGCCAAAGCAGGCTGGCCCGTCGTCGACGAGGCGCTGCTGGTCGAGGACTCCGTCACGGCGGTGGTCCAGGTGCAGGGCAAGCTGAAGGCGAGGCTGGAGGTGTCGCCGGTCATCAGCGACGCCGAGCTGGAGGCCGCCGCGATGGCCGACGAGGCGGTGCAGCGTGCCCTGGACGGCAAGCAGGTGCGCAAGGTGATCGTGCGGGCGCCGAAGCTGGTCAACATCGTCGCCGGGTGATCAGCGCCCGCACCGGGCCTAGGCTGCCGCTGTGCTCGGCGTCCGTGACCTGAACCGCACGCTCCTGCTGCGACAGCACCTCCTGGAGCGGACGACCACTCCTGCGCTGGAGATGGTGGATCACCTGATCGGCCTGCAGGCGCAGGAGAACCTGCCGCCCTACCTCTCGCTCGCCGCCCGCATCGCGGGTTTCGACCCGCACGACTTGTCGGACGCGCTGGAGAGCAAGCGGGCCGTGCGTCTCCTGACCATGCGGGGCACCATCCACGTGCTCACGCCGGCCGACGCGCTGACCCTCCGTCGGTGGGTGCAGCCGGCGCTCGACCAGCAGAGCGCGTCCAACCAGATGAGCCGACCGGCCAAGGGAGTGCCGGTCGAGGACCTCGTGGCGACGGTCGGACGCCTCCTCGAACCGGGGCCGCTTCCGGTCAAGCAGCTCGGCGAGCAGCTGGCGGAGGTCTTCCCCGACGTCCCGGCCGGAGCCCTGGCGCACGTGGCCCGCGAACGGGCCCCGATGGTGCAGGTTCCTCCCCGGGGACTGTGGAAGCAGTCCGGAGGCGTGCGCTACCAGACCGTGGAGAGCTACCTGGGCAGTCCGACCACAGACCTCGACGTGCACGAGCTGGTCCGGCGCTACCTGCGGGCGTTCGGTCCCGCGACGGCGGCTGACATGACGACGTGGTCGCGGGTCACTCGCCTCGGACCGGTCTTCGCGTCGATGAAGGACGAGCTGCTGGTGGTCGAGTGCGAGGACGGCAAGGTGCGCTACGACGTGCCGGGAGCGCCGTACGCCGAGGGGGACGTGCCGGCGCCGGTCCGGCTGCTCGGCACCTACGACAACGTCTGGCTCTCGCACGCCAACCGCGACCACATCGTGCCGGTCGAGATGCGATCGCGCTGGGCCGGCGTCAACGGGGGAGTCGGCAACACGGTGTTCGTCGACGGGTTCATGGCTGGTCTGTGGTGGTGGCGGGAGGGTCGCGTGGACCTCGAGGTGTTCCGCACCCTGAGCAGGGCCGAGCGGGCCGACCTCGACTCCGAGGTGGCTGCGGTGGAGACGATGCTGGCGGGCTGAGAGGTCGTCAGACCTTCGAGACGGCCTGCTTGATCGCCACGTCGCCCCCGAGCACGTCGAACGTCTTGCCGATCGTGTTGTCGGCCTCGAACACCTCGGCCAGCACGTGGGCCACGTCCCCACGCGTCACCGACCCGCGCTCGAGGTCACCGAGCTGCACGCGCCCGGTCGGCATGTCGTCGATGAGCCGGCCGGGTCGCACGACGGTCCAGTCGAGGTCGCGTCCACGGACGTCGTCGTCGGCCGCCTGCTTCGCGCGCAGGTAGACCTGGAAGACGTCCTCGGAGTCCGGGTCGGCGCCGTCGGTGCCCATCGCCGAGATCATCACGTAGCGACGTACGCCGGCGGCCTCGGCCGCGTCGGCGAGCATGATCGCAGCACCCTTGTCGACGGTCTCCTTGCGTGCCGCGTTGCCGTCGGCACCGCCACCGGCCGCGAACAGCACTCCGTCGGCGCCACGCACCGCCTCGGTCATCGCGTCGACGTCGGTGTCCTCGAGGTCGATGAGCACGGTCTGGATGCCGTCCTGCTCGAGCTCGAGCACGTGTGCGGGGTTGCGGACCATGGCGACTGCCTCGTGGCCGTCGGCAGCGACGAGCTTGCCGAACTGCCGGGCGATCTGTCCGTGGCCACCTGCGATGACGATGCGCATCTGCTCTCCTGATCTGTGGACTCTGCTTCGACCGTAGCCGCCGGGTGCCCGCGACCCGCAAGCGGCTGGACCCGGACGGCCGGAGCCGGCCTCGTGGCCCGGCGATAACCTTCGCGCATGTCCGTCGCCCTGGTCACCGACTCGACCGCGCAGCTCAGCGCGGAGACGGCAGCCCAGCGCAGCATCACGGTCGTGCCGCTGCAGGTGATCATCGGTGCCGCGTCGTACGACGAGGGGCCGGACGGCGGGGTCACCCCGCAGGTGCTGGCAGATGCCCTCCGGGAATGGACCCCGGTGAGCACGTCGCGCCCGAGCCCCGAGGCGATCCTCGAGGCCTACGAGGAGGCCGCCACCCGGGGAGCGACGGAGATCGTCTCGGTGCACATCTCGTCCGAGCTGAGCGGGACCTTCGAGTCGGCCCAGCTCGCAGCGCGCCGCGCCCCCGTCCCGGTGACCCTGGTCGACACGCGGCAGGTGGGCATGGGCACGGGGTACGCCGTGCTGGCCGCGGCCGACGCCGTGGACGAGGGGGCTGACGCGACGGCCGCCGGTGCGGCCGCGCGTGCCCGCGCCGAGGCGACGACGTCGCTGTTCTACGTCGACACCCTGGAGTACCTCCGCCGCGGGGGCCGGATGGGAGCGACGGCGGCCCTGATCGGCTCGGCGCTGGCCGTGAAGCCGATCCTGCGCGTGGACCAGGGCCGGATCGGCTCGTTCGAGAAGGTGCGCACCTCGGCGAAGGCCCTCTCGCGGCTCGAGGAGCTCGCGGTCGAGGCGGCCGGCGACTCCCAGGTTGAGGTCGCCGTGGCCCATCTCGCCAGCCCGGACCGTGCCGAGCAGCTGGCCGAACGCCTCGGCTCCCGGCTGGCGGAAGCGCTCGACGAGCGCGAGGTCTCCCTCGGCGAGATCGGGGCGGTCCTGGGCGCGCACGTCGGGCCGGGGATGGTGGCGGTGGCCGTGGCTCGGCGCAGCTGAGCGCTCCACAGGGAGCACGGCGACGCGGTTGTCCACAGGCTCGAGATCCGTGCTGTCCTCCCTGCCCGGGTCTCCCTAGCGTCGAGGCATGAGCAGGCAGTCACAGGAGGAGGTCGCGGCCGCCGCGCGACGTCGGCTCGAGCTGCTCGGCCGTGAGCTGGAGCAGGCGGGGCTGCGACGCGTGGACGAGTCCGAGGAGGTTGACGAAGTCTCCGCGGCCGCGGCAGAGCTGCCCCGTCCCGTGCCCGTGGAGCCTGGCGGGCGTCACCTCCCTCCGCCGCGCCCGGGCCTGCTGCGCCGGTTCGGGGGCGCGACCAGCGGCTGGCTGGGAGACCAGGTCCCGACGACGCTACGAGGGCGGATCGGTCTGGAGGCCGGACCGGTGTTGCTGGTCGTCGCCCTCGTCGGCATCGCGGTCGCGACCGCCGTGGTCGTCGCGGTGCGCATGGGCGGTGACTCCGAGGCCGTGGCACCACGAGCGGGCTCACCGCGTGCCGGCCTCCCGGCGTCGCCGCTCGTGCCCACGGCCTCGGCCGCCGGTGCGCCGTCGACCGGCGCCGGAATAGGCGCAGCGACCGCCGCGGGCAGGCAGGGTGCCGGCGTGACCGTGGACGTGGCCGGAAGGGTGCGCCGCCCAGGAGTCGCCACCCTGCCCGCCGGGTCACGCGTGGTCGATGCGTTGAGACGAGCCGGCGGGACGCGTGGGCGGGTGGACCTCAGCACCCTCAACCTCGCCCGGGTGCTGGTCGACGGCGAGCAGATCCTCGTCGGGCGTCCCGCTCAGTCCGGCGGCGTGGCGGCCGGAGCCAGCGCCGCCGCACCCGATCCGGTCGGGGCGCTGGTCAACCTCAACACCGCCACGCCCGAGCAGCTCGACACGCTGCCGGGTGTCGGGCCCGTCACCGCCCAGAAGATCCTCGAGTGGCGGTCCTCCCACGGTGCGTTCTCCTCGGTCGACGAGCTGCTCGAGGTCGACGGCATCGGGGAGAAGACCTTGTCCGACCTGGCGCCGCACGTCACCGTGTGAGCCGCCCCGGCAGTGACCCGCCACGGGAGCGGCTCGACCTGCGCGCCCCGATCCTGGCGCTGGTCGCCTGGACGACTGCACTCCTGGCGCTGCGATCGCCGCACTGGCTCCTCCTCGTGGTGCTGGGGCTGGGAGTCCTGCACACGGTGCGTCGCTGGCGGTCGGGACAGGAGGTGCTCAGCCGGCTGGGCTGGTTGATCGCCGCCTGCGGAGTCGCGGTGTCGGCCCTGCTCCGCGCGGAGGCGGTGGCGCACACCGAGGTGACGGACCTGGCTCGGGAGCGCGCCGCGGCGGGGGCGACGATCACGGTCACGTCGGACCCCGTGCGGCGGCGCGGTGGCCACGCGGACTACGTCGTCTTCCGTGCCCGGACCGACAGCGTCACCGGGCGCGGACTCAGACACCGGCAGCGGGCTCCGGTGCTCGTGATCGCGCCCCCCGACTGGGAGGAGGTGCCGCTCGGAGTGCGCCTTCGCGTCTCGGGGCGGCTGCAGCCGGCGAGGACCCAGGACCTGGCCGGCGTGCTGAGCACGCGCGGCCCACCGGAGGTGCTGGAACGACCCGGGGCGATGTTCCGCGGTGCCGCCCGGGTGCGCAGCTCGATCCGGGCGGCGGTCGACCATCACCCCGTCGGACCGCGGTCACTGGTCCCGGCCCTCGTGGACGGCGACGACGCAGGCATGCCCGACCACCTGGGTGACGACTTCCGGACATCGGGGCTGACCCACCTGCTCGCGGTCTCCGGGACCAACCTGACCCTGGTGGTCGGCTCGTTGCTCATCCTGGCGCGTTGGGCCGGAGTGCGTGCACGAGGACTGGTGCTCGTCGGGCTGGTCGGCGTCCTCGGATTCGTGCTGCTCGCCCGCACGGAACCGAGTGTGCTGCGCGCAGCGACGATGGGCACCGTCGGGTTGATCGGGATGGGTCATCACGGGCGCCGGCGGGGAACCCGCGCGATCGGCGCCGCCGTGCTCCTCCTGCTGCTGGTCGACCCGTGGTTGGCGCTGTCGCCCGGGTTCGCCCTGTCCACCCTGGCGACCGCCGGGATCCTCTGGCTGGCGCCGGGCTGGCGGGACCGGTTGGCGCGATGGCTGCCGCGCTGGGTCGCGGAGGCGGTGTCGGTGCCGCTCGCTGCGCAGCTGGCGTGCACACCGCTCGTCGCAGCGATCTCGGGACAGGTCAGCCTGGTCGCTGTGCTGGCCAACCTGGTCGCCGCCCCTGCGGTAGGCCCGGCCACCGTGCTGGGACTCGCCGGAGGGCTCGTGGGGCTGGTGTCCCCGACCCTCGGCCGGGTGGTCGCCACCCCGGCTGCCTGGTGCGCCACGTGGATCATCGCGACGGCAACGCGGTGCGCCGACCTGCCCGTCGCAGCGGTGGGTTGGTCCGCCGAACCCGTCGGCGTCGCCGGGCTGACCCTGCTCTGCGTGGTGATCGCGCTCGTGCTCGGTGCCCTGCTGGCACGACGCGTCGCGGCCGTGGCGTTCGGGGGACTGCTGGTCGCGGTGCTGCTCGTGCCGCTCCCCACACCCGGCTGGCCGCCGGACGGATGGGTGATGGTGGCGTGTGACGTCGGACAGGGCGACGGTCTGGTCCTGAACGCCGGCCACGGCAGCGCGGTGGTGGTCGACGCAGGCCCGGACCCGCGGGCGATGAACACCTGTCTTCGGCGTCTCGGCGTGGAGCGGGTCCCGCTGGTCCTGCTGACCCACTTCCACGCCGACCACGTCGACGGCCTGCGCGGAGTCCTCGAGGGTCGCCGGGTCGGCGCGGTCGAGGTGACCTCGCTCGCCGAGCCGGCCTCCGGAGTCCGGCTGGTGCGGCGTGAAGCTGCCCGGGCGAGGGTGCCGGTCCAGCAGGCGGCGTACGGCGAGAGCCGACGGAGGGGTCCGTTGCGCTGGCAGGTGGTCGCACCGTCACGGGAGCCGTCGGCCGACTCGGGGTCGCCGCCGAACGACTCGAGCGTGGTCCTCCTCGTGGAGAGCCGAGGCGTCCGTCTCCTGCTGATGGGCGACGAGGAGGAGTCCTCGCAGTCCACGCTCCTCCGTCAGACCGGGGGACTGCGTGCCGACGTGCTGAAGGTGGCCCACCACGGCAGCGCGAGCCAGGAGCCGGGGCTGGTCCGGGCAACGGGTGCCCGGCTCGCCGTCATCTCGGTGGGTCTCGACAACGACTACGGGCACCCCGCGCCGTCGCTGATGGCACTCCTGCGCGATGCCCGGATGCAGGTGGCGAGGACCGACCGGGACGGGGACGTGGCCGTGGTGGTGCACGACGGGCTACGGGTCGCTCACCGAGGTGCTGCCTCGGGTGGTCAGGGACGCTGACCCGCTGAGAGGCTGGGTCCGTGGCGACGTACTCCTTCTCCCAGGTCGACGTCTTCGGGCGCGGCCCGCTGACCGGCAACCCGGTCGCTGTCGTCCACGACGCAACGGGGCTCGACGACGCCCAGCTGGCGGCCTTCGCGCGCTGGACCAACCTCTCGGAGACGACCTTCCTGCTGCCGCCGACCTCTGCGGCGGCGGACTACCGGCTACGGATCTTCACCCCGGCCGAGGAGCTCCCGTTCGCCGGCCACCCCACGTTGGGCAGCGCCCACGCGTGGCTGGCGCGAGGCGGCGTCCCGGCCGAGGACGGCCGGGTCGTGCAGGAGTGCGGGGTCGGGCTGGTGGAGCTGCGCAGCGAGGGAGGGCTGTGGTTCCGCGCACCCGAGTTCCTGCGGTTCGGCCCGGTCGACGAGGAGACCCTCGACCGGGCGATCGCCTCGCTGCGGGTCGACCCCGGTCGCGTGGTGCGGGCGAGCTGGATCGACAACGGTCCGGGCTGGCTCGGCCTGCAGCTGCGGAGTGCCGCGGACGTCCTCGAGCCTCGAGCCGGACTTCGCGCTGATGCAGGGCCTCGAGATCGGCGTGCTCGGACCGCACACGGATGCCGACCGGACGGAGACCGGCGCGGACCAGGAGGTGCGCGCGTTCTGCCCCGAGTTCTCGGTGCCGGAGGACCCGGTGACCGGCAGCCTGAACGCCGGGTTCGCGGTGTGGCTCATCCGTGAGGGCCACCTGCCTCCCCAGTACGTCGCGCGGCAGGGGACGGCGATGGGACGCGACGGACGCGTCCAGGTCAGGTCCGACGAGGCCGGTGACATCTGGGTCGGTGGTGCCACTCGCACCGTCGTGTCCGGCTCGGTCGAGCCTCTGATCGGAGGGCCCCACCGGAGGCGCCGGCTGTCGGATCTCCGTGAAAGAGTGCGGTCATGGCCAACCCCCAGCCACAGGACGTGCTCGGCCGGATCACCCTCGTCACCGGACCCGAGGAGTTCCTGGGGGAGCGGGCCGTCTCGGCGGTGCGATCGGCGGTGCGGCGCCATGACGTCGAGGCCGAGTTCTCCGAGACGATGGCCGGCTCCCTGACGATGGCCGAGCTGGGTGACCTCGCGTCGCCCTCGTTGTTCTCGACGACCCGCTGCGTCGTCGTACGCCGGCTGGAGGACCTGCCCGAGGAGTCCGCGCCCGGTCTGCTCGACTACGCCGCAGCCCCGGCCGAGGACGTCGCGCTGGTGCTGGCCCACAGCGGCGGGCCCAAGGGCAGCGGCCTGCTGACCAAGCTGCGCAAGATCGGCACGGTGACCGAGGTGAAGTCGGTGCCACTGACTGCCAGGGAGTTCCCGGGCTTCGTGGTCAACGAGCTCCGCGGACGTCAGGTGCGGATCGACCCGGACGCCGCCGACTTCCTGATCCAGGCCGTCGGCCAGGACCTGCGCGCGCTATCCGCAGCCGCGAGCCAGCTGGCCAACGACTTCGAGGGTCAACCGCTGACCACCGAGATGGTGAAGAAGTACTTCGGCGGCCGGGCCGAGGCGAAGTCCTTCGCGGTGGCTGACCACGCGCTCTACGGGCAGACGGCGCGGGCGCTGGAGGAGCTGCGCTGGGCGCTGGACCGTGGGACGGCGCCGGTGCTGGTGACCAGCGCGATGGCCGGTGGCCTGCGCAGCCTGGCCAAGTTCATCTCGGCGCCGCGGGGGATGCGCAACAACGACCTGATGCGCGAGGTCGGCGTGCCCGCGTGGAAGCTCGACACGCTGCGCCGCCAGTCGCACGGCTGGGACGCCGAGGGCCTCGGTCAGGCGATCAGGACGGTGGCGCGTGCCGACGCCGATGTGAAGGGACAGGCGAGCGACCCGGCGTACGCCCTGGAGAAGATGGTGCTCGACGTGGTGCGGGCGCGACCCAGGAGCTAGCAGGCATGCAAAAGGCGCCGTCCCGGGGGACGACGCCTCAGCGAGAAGGTCAGCTCAGAGAGCGGCGGCCTGCTTGTTGATGGCCGACTTGCGGTTGGCCGCCTGGTTCTTGTGGATGACGCCCTTGGACGCAGCCTTGTCGAGCGCGCGGGACGCGTCGGCGGCGGCGGTCCTGGCCACGGCGGCGTCGCCGGCCTCGGTGGCCTCGCGGAACTTGCGCACGGAGGTCTTCAACGCAGACTTCACGGCCTTGTTGCGCTCGTGCGCAGCGTCGTTCTGTCGGTTGCGCTTGATCTGGGACTTGATGTTCGCCACTACAGGCTCGCCTCTTCGGGGATCGCTTCAGGTTCGGGGGCGTCCGGACACAGTCCAGACACGAAGGGAAACGATATCAGCGGGCGACGCGCGCACCCAAATCGAGACCGGCGGCACTCAGGCAGTGCTGGCCCACCGGGTGATCGCGCCGGCGTCCACCACGGTCAGGTCGGTCTCCTTCGGAGAGGGCGACGTTGACCATCGCCGTGGCCACATCGGCCGCGTTGGTCGGTCGGTAGCGGCCCAGCAGCGGTGCCACCGCCCTCATCATCATCAGCCCCGCCTGCTCCGCCGGACGTGACTCCTCGCGCTCCCCGTCCAGGATCGAGGGGCGGAAGGCCACCGTGCGGGCGATGCCCACCGTGCCCACGTCCCGCTCGGCCTCGCCCTTGACGCGGTTGTAGAACAGTCGCGAACCGGGGTCGGCTCCCATGGCGGTCACGTGCAGGAGCGAGCTCGCACCCGCCGCCCGAGCCGCCACGGCAAGGGCCACCACGGAGTCGTGGTCGACCACCCGGAACGCCTCCTGGCTGCCGGCCTTCTTGATGGTCGTGCCGAGGGCGCAGAACACGTCGTCGACCCCGCCGAGGTCGCCGACCTCGGGGAGCTGCACGAGACGCTGCTCCAGCTTCGGGTCCTCCCGCTCGACCTCGCGTCGCCCGACGCTGACCACGTGGTCCCAGGCGGGGCTTCCCAGCAGCAGGTCGAGCAGGTGGCCGCCGACGAGCCCGGTGGCACCGGCAAGAAGGGCTGTTCGCACGCGCACAGCCTAAGGAGTCACGCACGGGGTACTGGCGGGGTCCACGAGAGGAGCGGTATGCCAACCGTCGCTGAGCTGTTGATCGAGTCCCTGGCCGAGTACGGCGTGACCACGGTCTGGGGGGTCGTCGGGGATGCCCTCAACCCCGTGACCGACGCGATCCGTCGTGAGGAGCGCATCGAGTGGATCGGCGTTCGCCACGAGGAGGCGGGTGCCTTCGCCGCCAGCGCGCAGGCCCAGCTGACCGCGAAGCTCGCTGTGTGCATGGGCACGGTCGGCCCGGGGGCGGTCCACCTGCTCAACGGCCTCTACGACGCGAAGAAGTCGCACGCACCCGTGCTCGCCATCTGCGGCCAGGTGCCGCGGGAGGACATCGGGACCGAGTTCTTCCAGGAGGTCGACAACGACGCCGTGTTCAAGGACGTGGCGGTGTTCAGCCAGACCGTCACCCATCTCGACCAGCTGCCGATGCTGATCGAGCAGGCCGGCAACGCCGCGATCCAGGACTCTGGAGTCGCCGTACTGACCCTGCCAGGTGACGTCGGCGGACTCGACCTGCCCAAGGACACGGCGGTGCCCCGCTTCGTGCAGACGCGACCGCGTGCGATGCCGGCGCCCGACGTCGTGCAGCAGGCTGCGTCGCTGCTGAACCAGGCCGACAAGGTGACCCTGCTCGTCGGCCAGGGAGCGCGAGAGGCTCGCGACGAGGTGCTGCAGCTCGCCGAGCGCCTGGTCGCGCCGATGGTGCTCACCCTCAAGGCGAAGGAGGGGCTGGAGAAGGACAACGACCACGAGGTGGGTCAGTCGGGGCTGCTGGGCAACCACGCGACCGCGAAGGCGTTCGAGGGCTGCGACGTGCTGTTCCTCGTCGGCACCGACTTCCCTTACCGGGACTTCCTGCCCTCGGGCAAGACCGTGATCCAGCTCGACGTCCGCGGCTCCCACATCGGCCGGCGTACGCCCGTCGACCTGGCCCTCGTCGGTGACGCGTCCCTGGGGCTGCAGGCTCTGCTGCCGCTGCTGGAGCCGAAGACCGATCGGACCCACCTGGACGACGCCAGGTCGACGTACGCGGCGTGGCAGGAGCGACAGGCGACGTTCACCGACCCGGCGTACGACGCGAAGCCGAAGGGCCTGCTGCGGCGCAAGGTCGACAACCCCGACTCGCTGATCCGACCCGAGCTCCTGGCAGCGGCGCTCGACCGCCACGCGGACCCGGATGCGATCTTCACGACGGACACGGGCATGGCGACGGTCTGGCTCTCCCGGTTCGTCCGGATGACCGGGGACCGTCGGTTGATCGGCTCGTTCAACCTCGGCTCGATGGCCAACGCCATGCCGCAGGCACTCGGCGCCAGCGCGCTCGACCGGCAGCGGCAGGTGGTCGCGTTCTGCGGTGACGGCGGGCTGTCGATGCTGATGGGCGATCTGATCACCGCGGTCAGCTACGACCTCCCGGTGAAGCTGGTCGTCTTCGACAACGGCCGACTCGGCATGGTCAAGCTGGAGATGGAGCAGGTCGGGCTCCCGGAGTTCGGCACCGTGCTGCGCAACCCCGACTTCGCCAAGGTCGCCGAGGCGATCGGGATGCGCGGCATCCGCGTCGAGCAGGCCGACGACGTCGACGCCGCGGTCAGGGAGGCGCTCGCCGTCCACGGCCCGGTGCTGCTGGACGTGGTCACCAACCCGAACGAGGTCGCCATCCCGCCCTCCCCGACCCTCGTGCAGGGTTGGGGCTTCGCCATCGCGAAGACCAAGGAGTTCGTCGACAGCGCCGAGTGATCGACCCGTCGAGAAATCAGTGGCCGCGCAGCCGCCGGTGTCGCACCCTCGAGGGATGGAGCGCCTCTCCCGACCCGCCGCCCGTCTCAAGACCTCTTTCCTGGAGGCGATGGCAGAGTTCGTCGACGAAGGCCGTTCCGGCGGCGACTCGATGGTCGGCTCGGACCTCGAGGAGTTCGGTGCCGGCTGGCGGACCGCCGAGGGTTTCGCGGCGTACGTCGCCCGGACGCTGCGGGACGAGGAGGTCCCGCGCCGGCCAGGGTTCGTCCGGCAGACGACCTGGTGGTGGGTCGACGGGGACCACTACATCGGCCGGATCTCGGTGCGGCACGAGCTGACCGAGCAGCTCAGGGAGGTCGGCGGCCACATCGGCTACGACGTACGCCGCACTCGCCGTCGTGAGGGCCATGCCACCCGCATGCTCGCAGCCGTGCTTCCCGAGGCTGCCCGGCTCGGCATCGACCGAGCACTGATCACCTGCGACGTGGACAACGTGGCTTCCAGGAAGGTGATCGAGGCCAACGGTGGTGAGCTCGACGACCGGCACGGCGTGAAGCTGCGCTACTGGGTCCCGACGACTACGGTCGCGCCCCGGCGTTGAGTTCGGACGGAGACCGCCCGCGTGGGAGGATGGCCGCTCCCCGAACGCCTCCCCGGAAAGCAGTCCGTGTCCCAGAAAGTGTCACCGAACGCCAACGCACCTGTCCCGGGCAGGACCGACCCCGCAGTCATCCGGAATTTCTGCATCATCGCGCACATCGACCACGGCAAGTCGACGCTGGCCGACCGGATGCTCCAGCTGACCGGGGTGGTCGACGAGCGGGCGGCGCGCGCCCAGTACCTCGACCGGATGGACATCGAGCGCGAGCGCGGCATCACGATCAAGAGCCAGGCCGTGCGGATGCCGTGGACGGTCGAGCCGGACAACGACGCGCTCGCCGAGCCCGGCACCTACGTGCTCAACATGATCGACACCCCAGGTCACGTCGACTTCACCTACGAGGTGTCGCGTTCGCTCGAGGCGTGCGAGACGGCCGTGCTGCTCGTGGACGCCGCGCAGGGGATCGAGGCCCAGACGCTGGCCAACCTCTACCTCGCGCTGGGCGCTGACCTGCACATCATCCCCGTGCTGAACAAGATCGACCTGCCCTCCGCCCAGCCCGAGAAGTACGCCGCAGAGCTGGCCGGCATCATCGGCTGCGACCCCTCCGACGTGCTCCGGGTCTCCGCGAAGACCGGCATGGGGGTCGAGCACCTCCTCAACGAGATCGTCGCGCAGACCCAGGCGCCGAAGGGGGACGCCGACGCCCCACCGCGCGCGCTGATCTTCGACTCGGTCTACGACACCTACCGCGGTGTGGTCACCTACGTGCGCGTGATCGACGGGAAGCTCACCCACCGCGACCGGATCAAGATGATGTCGACCGGCGTGGTCCACGAGATGCTCGAGGTCGGCGTGATCAGCCCGGAGCCGGTCAAGGCCGGCGACCTCGGGGTGGGTGAGGTCGGCTACCTGATCACCGGCGTGAAGGACGTCCGCCAGTCCCGCGTGGGTGACACGGTGACCAGCCAGCACCACGGTGCGACCACCCCGCTGGGCGGCTACAAGCACCCCAACCCGATGGTCTACTCGGGGCTCTACCCGATCGACGGCGACGACTACCCGACCCTGCGCGACGCGCTCGAGCGGCTGCAGCTCAACGACGCTGCGCTGGCCTACGAGCCGGAGACCTCGGGCGCCCTCGGGTTCGGGTTCCGCTGCGGGTTCCTCGGCCTGCTGCACATGGAGATCGTGCGGGAGCGGCTCGAGCGCGAGTTCAACCTCGACCTGATCAGCACCGCGCCCAACGTCGTCTACTCCGTGCTGATGGAGGACGGGACCGAGATCGTGGTGACCAACCCGAGCGAGTATCCCTCGGGCAAGATCGACGAGGTCCGCGAGCCGGTGGTCAAGGCCACGATCCTGAGCCCCAGCGACTACATCGGCGCGATCATGGAGCTCTGCCAGTCCAAGCGAGGTCAGCTCGACGGGATGGACTACCTGTCCGAGGACCGCGTCGAGATGCGCTACACGCTGCCGATGGCCGAGATCGTCTTCGACTTCTTCGACCAGCTCAAGTCGCGCACCAAGGGCTACGCCTCGCTGGACTACGAGTTCACCGGCGACCAGGTGGCGGACCTGGTCAAGGTCGACATCCTGCTCCAGGGCGAGACCGTTGACGCATTCAGCGCGATCGTGCACCGGGACGCGGCGTACTCCTACGGGGTGATGCTCGCCGGCAAGCTGCGCGAGCTGATCCCACGCCAGCAGTTCGAGGTGCCCATCCAGGCAGCGATCGGTGCCCGGGTGATCGCGCGCGAGACCATCCGCGCGATCCGCAAGGACGTGCTCGCCAAGTGCTACGGCGGCGACATCACCCGCAAGCGCAAGCTCCTCGAGAAGCAGAAGGAGGGCAAGAAGCGGATGAAGATGGTCGGCCGCGTCGAGGTCCCCCAGGAGGCGTTCATCGCCGCGCTGTCCACGAGCGCCCCGGGTGAGAAGTCCGGAAAGAAGTAGCCCGTCAGGCGCCGCACGCGGCGGCGAACGCCAGCAGGTCGGCGTCGCTCCCGGGCGCACCCATCAGCATCGCGCCCACGGGCAGGACGTCGACGGGCGCCGGCACCGAGATCGCCGGGATAGCGGCCAGGTTGGCGACCACGGTCCAGCAGTCGGTGTACGGCGCCGCCAGCGGGTCGGCCATCTCCTCCGGCGTGATCTCGCCGAAGAGCAGGGGAGCGGGCGTCGGCATCGTCGGGGACACGAGCGCGTCCACCGTGCGCAGCGCGGCTGCGATCTCCGAGGTGAGCCGCCGCTGCACGGCCACTGCTGAGGCGATGGTGTCCTCACCGTGCTCACGCAGGTCGAGCCCGTAGTGGTAGCGACGCACCAGCTCCTCACCGGCCAGCTCGGACGTGACGTAGGGCTCCAGCCAGTCGACCGAGGCGACCGACGTCAAGGTCATGTACGCCGCCAGGGCGTCGGGCGCGTCCGGGATCGACACGTGCGTGACCTCCACGCCGAGCTCGCTCACCGTCGACAGCCAGGCTTCGAACGCGGTCAGCACCTCCGGTCGGTTGCGGGCACCGACCAGCTCGTCGACGACCGCGACCCGCCGGACCGGGGTGGCTGGGTCGAGCGGGCGACCGGTCATCACGGCGAGCATCGCGGCGGCGTCCGCAGCCGACCGGGCGAGCGGGCCGACCCGGTCCAGCCCCGGGGCGAACGGGATCACGCCGTCGAGGGAGACCAGGCCGTCGGAGGGTGCCATCCCGAGCACCCCGCACTGCGAGGCGGGCTCACGGATCGACCCGCCGGTGTCGGTGCCCACGGCGAGCGGGACGAACCCGGCCGCGACGGCCGCCGCGCTCCCACCCGAGCTGCCTCCGGGGCTGCGCCGTCGGTCGACCGGGTTGCGGGTGGGTCCGTGGGACGAGGTCTGCGTCGACGCCCCCATCGCCAGCTCGTCCATGTTCGCGCGCCCGAGCAGGATCGCGCCCGCTTCCCTCAGGTGTCGTACGACGGGCGCGTCGGCCATCGCGACCGCGCCCGGGTGGACCCTCGAACCGCTGGCGGTCTCCTGGCCGTGCACGTCGATGTTGTCCTTGACCACGAACGGCACCCCGGCCAGCAGGCCGACCGGGCGGCCGTGACGTACTGCGTCGTCGAGGCGGGCAGCCACCCGGAGCGCCTCGTCGGCGTCGACGCGGACCAGGGCGTTCAGGGCGCCGTTGAGCGACTGCACCGAGTCGAGGTGTGCCTCGACGACCTCGTGCGCACTCAGCTGGCGGGTGGAGACCAGGTGGGCGAGCTCGACCGCTGCGAGTGCGGTCGGGTGCTCGCGGTGAGCAGGAAGGTGCCCGGGTCCCGTGTCGGCGTACGACATGGGTCAAGAGTGACAGGTCAGGCGGTCGCGAACCGGCCCAACACCTGCTCGGCCTTGATGCCGCCGAGGTGCGCCGCGAAGATGCGCTGGTAGGCGAGCTCCTCACGGCTGCGGGCCACGGGCAGGCCCGGGATCCGCGCCTGCTCCCAGTCCGCGTCCGGCACCAGGCGCGCGGCCTGCCTGGCCATCACGTCGGCTGTCCCGGATCCGTCACCGAACTGCTCCTTGCGCCGCCACAGGATCTCCTCCGGCAGCCACCCCGCGAACGCCTCACGCAACAGCGCCTTCTCCTGCGCCTGCGCCTGTCCGTCCTCCCCGAGCAGCTTCCACTCCATCGGGATCCGCAACGCCAGGGCCAGCATGTCTCGGGACAGGAACGGCACCCGGGCCTCGAGGCCGTGGGCCATCGTGACCCGGTCGCAGCGCTGCAGGTTGAGGTGGTGCAGACCGTCCACCCCGTCGGCCAGCGCCTCGCGCAGGGCCGGCACGTCCATCTCGCGGAAGTGGTGGTAGCCCGCGAACAGCTCGTCGGCACCCTCGCCGGTGAGCACCACCTTGAGGTGTCGGGCAGCCAGCTCGGCCAACAGGAAGTTGGGCACGGCGCTGCGCACGAGCGACGGTTCGTAGCTCTCGGTCGCGCACACCACCTCGGGCAGCACCGCCACGACGTCGTCGTCGGAGTAGACCCGCTCGTGGTGCTCGAGCCCCAGGTGGTTGGCCACCACGCGAGCAGCTGCCAGGTCGGCGCTGCCCTGGGTGCCCGCCGCGAAGGACCGGACCACGGTCCCGGGCGCCGCGAGTCGCGCGAGGATCGCGGCGATGATGCTCGAGTCCAACCCGCCCGAGAGGAAGACACCCACCGGGACGTCGGCCATCATCCGCTCGCGGACGCCCTCGACCAGGGTCTCGCGGATCGCGACGAGTGCTTCGGACCGGTCCGTGAGCGGAGCCTGCGGGGGCGAGTCGACCCCGAGTGGGTCGGTGCGCAGGTCGACGAACGGCACCAGTCCCGCTCCGGGAGTCCAGTGGTGGCCGGGTGGGAACTCCTCCACGAGGGCGCGGAGCTCGACCGGGAAGGCCCACAGCTCGGAGGCGGCCAGCACCCGGTCGTCGACCCGCGCCCAGTAGAGCGGCTTCACGCCGAGCGGGTCCCGGGCGAGCACGACGTCGCCGTCGCGGGTGGCCGTGCCGAAGGCGTACATCCCGCGCATGTCGTGGATGCCCTGCGTGCCCAGGCGGTCGATCACGTGCAGGACGATCTCCGAGTCGGAGTCGGTCACGAACGGGCCCTGGAGCCGGGAGCGCAGGGCCTCGTGGTTGTAGATCTCGCCGTTCGCCACCACCCAGCGCTCGCCGCGCGGACCGTGCAGCGGCTGCTCCCCGCCGTCGAGGTCGACGATCGAGAGTCGCGTGTGGCCCAGCCACGTCGGGCCGACCTGTCGGGTCCCGGAGCCGTCCGGGCCGCGGTGGTGGAGGCGGGACAACATGTCCTCGCCGAGCTCGCGCGAGGCCCGGAGACGGTCGTGCAGCAGAGCGTCGCAGGACAGGTCGTGGACCACGGCGATGCCGCACACGGGAAGCTCCTGGGAAGGGGGGCTCCAGCCTAGACCGACGCGAAGGGCCTGCCTCGCACGAGCACCTCGACCGGGCGTTGGAGGGCGGTCACGTCACGTTCCAGGTCGCCGTCCACGACCAGGACGTCGGCGGCCAGCCCGCGCTCGAGACGGCCGGTGACCTGGTCGAGGCCACAGGCGAGTGCGGCGACGGCCGTCGCGCTCGCGACCGAGTCGGCGATCGACAGGCCAGCTTCGGTCAACGCCGCCACGGCAAGGCCGACGATGCCGTGCGGCTTCGCCGGCGCCGCTCCTGCATCGACACCGGTGACGAGCGGGATGCCTCGGCCCCGGGCCCGCTGCACCACGTCGAGGCGAGCGGCCATGGCTGTCTCGAGGTCCAGACCGACCCGCTTCAGCGAGTCCTTCAGCCCCAGCGGCGGGGCCGGCAGGGCGTCGAACGCCTCGCGGTCGAAGCCGAGGGTGGGGTCGACGAAGACTCCGGCGCCGGCGACGGCCTCCAGCACCTCGTCCGGGACGCGGATGCCGGTCTCGGTGAGACCGGTGAAGTGCTCGATGCCGTCGACACCGGCAGCGAGGGCGTGCTGGATGCCGGCGAGGGAGTGGGCGTGCGCCAGGACCGGCAGCCCCACCGCGTGAGCCGACTCGACGAGCGCCCGGAGGTCAGCGGGATCGAACTGCACGCCGAAGGGGTCGCTGCCGAGCGTGGTCATCCCGCCACTCGCCATCACCTTGATCACGTCCACGCCTCGTTGCTCGTGCTCCAGCACGGCGCCGCGGATCGTGTCCGGACCGTCCACGGCGCCACCCAGGAAGTGGCAGTGCCCCTGGGCGACCGTCAGGGGTGGCCCGGCCGCGCTGATGCGCGGGTGGCCCTCGCGTGCCGCGTCGCGGAAAGCCAGCGTGCGGTAGTCGACGTCGCCGAGGTCGCGCACCGTGGTGACACCGGACGCCGCCTGCTGACGCAGCGACTGGTCGATGACCGCGTCGACCTCGTCACCGTCAGCCGAGCCCGCGCGCTCGAGGCTTCCCAGCCCGGCGTCGGAGACCAGGTGCACGTGCGCGTCGAACAGGCCGGGGAGGATCGTGCCCTCGAAGGTGGTCACCGGGCAGTCGACCGGTGGGTCGTGACGCGACGACTCGACGCCGATGATGACGTCGTCCTCCAGGAGGACGGTGGCACCACCCGTCAGGAACCGCTCGCCGTCGAAGACAGTCGGTGCGCGAAGCGCTCGCATGAACCCACCATGGCCCAACTCGGCCGGATTCGGCAGTGGGATGATCGCGGAGATGTCCTCGCCCGCCCCGACTTCGTCCGACGCTTCATGAGGCTGCCCGACGGTGTGCTCGGGATGGCCCGGCGCGGCCCCGACTGGGCCGGGTGGGTCGAGCGGCTTCCCGCGCTCGTCGAAGGCTTGCTCGAGGAGTGGGAGCTGAGCACGGACGGCTGGATGATGCACGGTTTCGTCGCGCTGGTCGTGCCGGTGCGTACGACGGGTGGGCGGCCGGCCGTGCTGAAGGTGAGCTTCCCGGACGAGGAGTCGGAGCACGAGCACCTCGCCCTCCAGCACTGGGGCGGCCGCGGTGCCGTGAAGCTGCTGCGTGCCGACCCGCACCGAGCGGCGATGCTCCTCGAGCGGCTGCACCCGGAGCGTCTCGTCGACCTGTGGGACGTCGAGGCCTGCGAGGTCGTCGCCGGGCTCTACGGGCTGCTCCACCGGCCCGCGCTGCCCCAGCTCCGCCTGCTCAGCACGTACGTCGACCGCTGGGCCGACCAGCTCGCCGAGCTCCCGCGCAGCGCGCCGCTGCCCAGGCGGCTCGTCGAGCAGGCGATCTCGTTGTCGCGCGGATTCGTCAGGGACCCCGCGACCAACGGCACCCTGATCCACGGCGACCTGCACTACGAGAACGTGATGGCCGCCGACCGTGAGCCCTGGCTGGCGATCGACCCCAAGCCGATGAGTGGCGACCCGCACTACGAGATCGCGCCGATGCTGTGGAACCGGTTCGAGGAGCTCGCTGCTCCCGGGAGTGCGTTGGGGGTCCGCGACGGCGTACGCCAGCGCTTCCACACGCTCGTGGACCACGCAGAGCTCGACGAGCACCGCGCCCGCGACTGGGTGGTGGTCCGCATGCTCAACAACGCCTGCTGGCGGCTGCTCGACCCTCCCGAGGTGCGGCGGCTGACCCCGACCGACGACTACCTGACGACGTGCATCTCCGTGGCGAAGGCCGTCCAGGACTGACCGTCGACCGGCACGGTCACTCGGTGGGCGGCTCCTCCTGGAACGGCCGCACCTCGACCTTGCCCATGCAGGCGGCGGAGCCGCGCTCGGCGATCGCGAGGGCTGCGTCGAGGTCGGGTGCCTCGACGACCCAGAACCCGCCCATGTACTCCTTGGTCTCGGCATAGGGCCCGTCGGTGAGCAGCACCTCGCTCCCCGTGGCGTCCACGACCTTGGCGCGGGAGGGCTCCTCGAGGCCGCCTGCGAAGACCCAGCTGCCGCTGGCGCGGAGCTCCTCGTTGAAGGCGCCGACCTGCTCGAAGACGGTCTGCATCTGGTCCTCGGTGAGCTCCGGGCCGCCCTCGGCGTGGTGGACGGAGATCAGGTACTGCGTCATGACGTGCTCCTTCGTGGTTTCTGCGGGTCAGGTCGGTACGGCGTCTTCGCGACCATCCTTGTCGTTCACTCCACGAACGCGTAGACCGGTAGGCGACAGCCGGTCGCCGACTTTCCGTCGAGAGACGTCCAGGTCGTCAACCTCGGTCTCATGTGAGGCTTTTCGGTGCTTGTTCGCGAAAACCGGTGGCAGCCCCTGCGAAGATGTCCGCATGGCCCAGGTCATCTCCGTCAACGCAGGCAAGGTCCTCGACGCCCCGTGGGCGGCCCTCGGCCGCACCGCGATGGACAAGCAGCCGGTCTCCGGGCTGGTGCGCGCCCACCGGCTGGGGCTCGACGGCGACCAGGTGGGGGACACGAAGTTCCACGGCGGCGTCGACCAGGCGGTCTACGCCTTTGCGCGCGAGGACCTCGACTGGTGGGCCGGAGAGCTCGGGCGCGAGATCCGCGACGGTCAGTTCGCGGAGAACCTCACCACCCGGGGCATCGACGTCAACGAGGCTGAGGTGGGGGAGCGGTGGCAGATCGGGACGGCCACCTTCGAGATCGCCATGGTCCGCATCCCGTGCAACGACTTCAAGATGTGGCAGGGCCGCAACGGCTACGACGACCGTGGCTGGGTCAAGCGATTCACGCAGGTCGGCCGCCCGGGTCCCTACCTGCGCGTGGTCCAGGAGGGCGAGCTGCAGGCCGGTGACGACCTGACCGTGGTGCACCAGCCCGGGCACGGGGTGACCGTCTCGACCCTCTTCCGGGCGATGACGACCGAGCGCTCGCTGCTGCCCGAGCTGCTCAAGGTCGACGGCCTCGCCAGGGAGCCGCGCCGCAAGGCCGAGCAGTACGTCGGCGTGGGCTAGATCTGCTCGAGGGCTTCGGCGCCGTCCCCGACGATCGCGCGCAGCGCGCCGACGTGCTTGCGGAACGCGGCGGCGCCCTGCCGGGTGACCCGGTAGGAGGTCGTCCCGCCGCGGCCGCGCGACTTGGTCACCGAGACGTAGCCGGCACCCTCGAGCGCCGTCATCTGCTTGGAGAGGTCGGAGTCGCTGACCGACAGGTGCTCGCGCAGGAAGCCGAAGTCGGTCGAGGTCGAGCTGGTCAGCACCGACATGATCGCCAACCGCTTCGGAGCGTGGATCACCGGATCGAGGTCGCCGAACCCGGATCGCGAGGGACTCATCGCAACCGTGCGCGCGTGGCCTCGGCTGCCCGGGCGTAGAGCCGCTCGTAGGCAGCCGTCCCTGCGGTCACCAGCGCGAAGCAGATCAGGATGGCGACCGGGTCGGGGAGCCACCGGACAGCGGCGGCCACCACCAGGAGGACGACCAGAACGCCGGCGAGGTACTGCGCGCAGGCGCGGCGGAACTCTCGCGGCGCCCCGCGCAGCGAGGGCATCGTGCCGCGCTTCCTGCGATACCAGACCAGGAAGCCCAGCTCGAAGGCGATCAGCGCGAGCACCACCGGGGCGTAGGTCCAGCTGTCTCGGAGGTAGAGGATCGCGGCCAGCAGGGCGGCGAACCAGAGTCCGGTGGCGACAGGGAACCAACGCGGGGTGGGTGGGTACTCCGTGTAGGGCAGGGCGGCAGCCCGCTCCTGCTCGCGCAGCTGGGTCGTCGGGTCGAGAGGAGTTTCCATGTTGGAAAGTATAGAAAGAACTTTCCACTGTGGCAAGTGTTCGGCGGGTGATGTGGATTCGCCAAGATCGACAAAGTCGATAGACTTAGACCCATGAGTCGCCGCCCTCCTGACTTCTTCCTGATCGGTGCCCCCAAGGCGGGGACGAGCGCCCTGCACGCGGCGCTAGCCCTGCACCCGCACCTCTACCTGAGCCCGGTCAAGGAGCCGAAGTACTACATGTGCGGCGACTCGCCGCCGCCCGCCTACAAGGGGCCGGGGGACGCCCACAGCAACCAGGAGTGGATCTGGCAGCGGGAGCGCTACCTCGACCTGTTCGCCGAGGCCCCGGAGGACGCCCTGCGCGGCGAGAGCACGCCCTTCTACCTCTACAACCGGGACGCCCGCCGCCGGATCGCGGTTGACCGACCGGACGCGAAGCTGATCGCCGTGCTGCGCGACCCGGTGGACCGCGCCTACTCCAACTGGATGCACCTCTGGATGGACGGCCTCGAGCCGCGGGCGAACATCGTCGAGGCGGTCAAGCACGAGCAGAAGCGCATCGACAACGGCTGGGCGCCGTTCTGGCACTACCAGGGACTGGGGATGTACGGCCGACAGGTGCAGGACCTCTACGACCACTTCCCGCGCGAGCAGGTGCTGCTGCTCCGCTACAAGTCGCTGGTCGACGAGCCGGACAAGGTGCTCAACCGCGTCTTCGCGTTCCTCGGGGTCGAGACCCAGGAGATCGACCAGATCCCGTCGGACAACTCACGCGTCTTCGTCCGCGACGGCGTCCGGGCACGCACCGTCGGCCCGGTGATCCGCGCTGGCGCCACCGTGGGCCAGTTCCTGCCGCCCAAGGTCTGGCGCACCGTCAGCAAGCCGCTGATCAGCCAGCTGCACAAGGGGGGCGACAGCTCCCGGCCGAAGCTCACCCCGGAGCAGCGCGAGCTGCTGCTGGCCCCGCACCTCGAGGACATCAGCCTCCTGGAGCAGCTCACCGGCGAGTCGTTCGAGCAGTGGCGCACCTACCGTGACGGCGGCTCCTACGAGAGCCGGCGCAACCAGGTCAAGGCCGAGCCCGTCAAGGCCGACCCGGTCACGAACGGCTGAGCGTCGTCACCAGGTCGTGCGCCCCGTCCGGGCGGGCCAGCTCGAAGTAGAAACGCGTCGACCCGTCCGGCTGCGGGACCGCGGTCGCGTAGCGCAGCGCGCCGTCTGAGTCGGGGGAGCGCAGCACCGGGGCGTCGGGGTCGGACGTCAGCACGCCCGTCGAGTCGGCGCGGGCCACGGAGGTGGTCTCGTGCCAGTTGTCCTCGGCGGTCGCCCGGCCGTCGTACAGGACGACGAGCGGGTCGTGCGAGAGCACGGTCGTCACGCGGGCTCCGCGTGCGTCCCAGAGCCCGGGGCGCGGTGCCAGGACGGTGCCGTGGCGGGTCCAGGCCAGGCCGTCCTCGCTGGTGAGGTACGACGTGGACATCCGGTCCTCGGCTCCGGGATCGGTCAGGGGGTGCTCGCAGAGCCACATCTCCCAGTGGCCGTCGCGTTCGGTGATCACCGGGTCCTTGACGGCCGTGGCGGCGTCGCCGGGGAGCACGACGGTGCGCCGGCCCGAAGGCAGGTCCTCGGGCCGGTCCGCGTCGAGGGCCTCGATCCACCAGTGCTTGGAGTCCGGGGTGGCGCACGAGAGGTAGAGGCGCCAGCCGCCGTCGGGGCGGCGCAGCACCACGGGGCGCTCGAAGGACTCGGCCCCGAAGTCGTCGCGGTAGACCTCGCACACGGGCTCGAAGTCGACCCCGTTCTGCGAGCGGGCGACGACGGTGGCGATGCCGCGTCCGTCGGGCAGCGGGCGTCGTACGCGGTAGGTCAGCCAGGTGACTCCGTCGACCAGCACGGCCGAGGCGGCCCCTGCCCAGTTGCCGGGTCCGGCACCGGGGGCCGGGACGACGACCTGGGGGTCGTCCAGCGAGGGGAGCGGCGTCGCGAGGAGGTCCATCCCTTTAATCTACTGAACGACTTGGGTTTGTGCTGGTTGCACGCGTCCACCAGTTTGCTGTCGGGGACCCGACCGGGGATGCCTTCACTCGCCCTGTGATCTAGGTTACTGCCAAGTCCACCCCCCAGTTCGCGCCCCGGACCGGGCCTCGCACACCCAGGAGCCACCCCCATGTCGCCCGTGAACACCGACACCTCCTTCATCGAGAACCGCGCCCCCAACGTCGCGGTCCAGTTCCGGGACCGGGTGCACAAGAGCCCGTCCAACGAGGCCTACCGCTACCCCGCCGCTGACGGCGAGCCGTGGACGTCGATCACCTGGAAGGAGACCGGCGACATCGTCGAGAAGCTCGCGGCGGGGCTGCTCGCCCTGGGCCTCGAGTCCGAGCAGCGGGTCGGGATCGCCGCGGGCACCCGGGTCGAGTGGATCTTCGCGGACCTCGCGATCATGTGCGCGGGCGGCGCCACCACCACGGTCTATCCCTCGACTCACGCCAAGGACGTCGCCTACATCCTCGCGGACTCCGAGTGCCGCGTGGTCTTCGCCGAGGACGAGTCCCAGGTCGCCAAGCTCCGGGAGCACAGGTCCGAGCTGCCCCACCTCGAGAAGATCGTGCTCTTCGACGGGACCCCCGACGGGGACTGGGTGATCGGCCTGGACGACCTGAGCGCCCTCGGCGAGAAGCTCCTGGCCGAGAAGCCCCAGGCAGTCACCGAGGCCATCGACGCCATCGAGCCCGACCAGCTGGCCACCCTCGTCTACACGTCCGGCACCACCGGGCAGCCCAAGGGCGTGCGGCTGCGTCACTCCTCCTGGACCTACGAGGGTGCCGCGATCCAGGCGCAGCAGATCCTCGACGAGTCCGACCTCCAGTTCCTGTGGCTGCCGATGGCCCACGTGTTCGGCAAGGTGCTCCTCTCCACCCAGCTCGCCTGCGGCTTCGCGACCGCGGTCGACGGTCGGGTGGACAAGATCATCGAGAACCTCGCGATCGTGAAGCCGACCTTCATGGGCGCCGCGCCCCGCATCTTCGAGAAGGCGCACGCCCGCATCGTCACGATGCAGGCCGCCGAGGGCGGGCTGAAGGAGAAGATCTTCCTGACGGCCTTCAAGGTCGGCCGCAAGGTCGACGCGCTCGAGCGCGAGGGCAAGTCCGTGCCGCTGCCGCTCAAGGCGCAGCACGCCCTCTTCGACCGCCTGGTGTTCGCCAAGATCCGCGCGCGCTTCGGAGGCCGGGTGCGGTTCTTCATCTCCGGCGCCGCGGCGCTCAACCGTGACATCGCCGAGTGGTTCCACGCTGCCGGCATCGTGATCCTGGAGGGCTACGGGCTGACCGAGTCCGCGGCCGGGTCGTTCGTGAACCACCCCGACGGCTACAAGTTCGGCACCGTCGGCCCGGTCATGCCCGGCAGCCGCGTCCGCCTGGGGGAGGGCGACGAGATCCAGATCGCCGGCCCCGGTGTGATGGACGGCTACCACAACCTCCCCGAGGAGACGGCGAAGACGCTGACCGAGGACGGCTGGCTGCGCACCGGCGACAAGGGGTCGCTCGACTCCGAGGGCTTCCTGACCATCACCGGCCGCATCAAGGAGCTGTTCAAGACCTCCGGTGGCAAGTACATCGCTCCGCCCGCGATCGAGGCCAAGTTCAAGGCGGTGTGCCCCTACGCCAGCCAGTTCATGGTCTTCGGCAACGAGCGCAACTACGTCGTCGCCCTGGTCACCCTGGACCCGGACTCGGTCGACGAGTGGGCAGCGGAGAACGGCCTCGGCGGCAAGTCGTACGAAGAGATCGTCGCCGACCCGAAGACCCGCGCGATGGTGCAGGGGTACGTCGACACGCTCAACGGGGAGCTCAACCGGTGGGAGACCATCAAGAAGTTCGAGCTGCTCGACCACGACCTGACCGTCGAGTCGGGTGAGCTGACGCCGTCGATGAAGGTCAAGCGCAACGTCGTGGAGGAGAACTACGGCAGCGAGATCGACAAGATGTACGCCTGAGCAAGGCGCTGCACAGGGGACGCACAGGTCGGGTTCCCAGATTCCGGGCGTGACCCGACCCCACGAGCTCGAGGACCACGAGCACGACCGCGGGCTCTCGCACGATCTCCCGAGGTTCGTCGAACGCGCCGGACTGGGACGCCGTGGCCTGCTCGCCCTGTTCGGCGGGGTGGGCACCGCCGAGGGTGTGCCGCTCACCCTCAGGTTGAAGGTCTGCGACCTCAACGGTGATGACGCCTCGATCCTGAAGGGCGCTGCGGTCCACGTCTGGCACTGCACCCGCGAGGGGGAGTACTCGATGTACGCCGACGCGATCAAGGACGAGAACCTCCTGCGCGGGGTCCAGGAGACCGACGCGCAGGGCTGGGTGGAGTTCACCAGCATCTTCCCCGCGGCGTACTCCGGTCGGTGGCCGCACGTGCACTTCGAGGTCTACCCGAGCCTGGACGACGCGACGAGTGCGTCGAACAAGCTGCGCACCTCGCAGCTCGCCCTGCCGAAGGACGTCTGCACCCAGGTGTACGAGGCGGACGGCTACGAGCAGGTTGTCACCAACCTCGCGCAGAGCTCGCCGGACAGCGACAACGTGTTCGGCGATGGCTACCCGCTGCAGCTGGCCAAGGTGACCGGCAGCAACGAGCGGGGATGGGTCGCGACGCTGAACGTGCCGGTGTGAGACCGGCCCGCAGGCGAGTGAGCCAGCGGTCCGTCTCCGCAGCCGCCGCAGTGTGACACTGGCACTGTGCTTTCTGCTCTCCCTCCCCGTGACCCCTTCGGGGTCTACGTGCACGTGCCGTTCTGCGCAGTCCGGTGCGGCTACTGCGACTTCAACACCTACACCGCCACCGAGCTCGGCGGCGGTGGGTCGCAGGCGGCGTACGCCGGCCACGCGGTCGCCGAGGTGGAGTACGCCGGCCGCACGCTCGGCCCGGACCGGCCGACGGCCTCGACCGTCTTCTTCGGCGGCGGCACCCCTACCCTGCTGCCGGCCGACGAGCTCGTGCGCATCCTCGGTGCGGTGCAGGACACCTTCGGACTGGTCCCGGACGCGGAGGTCACCACCGAGGCCAACCCCGACAGCGTCACGCCGGAGGGCCTGGCCGCCCTGCGCGAGGCTGGCTTCACCCGGGTGTCGTTCGGGATGCAGTCAGCGGTCCCGCACGTCCTGCGAGTGCTCGAGCGCACCCACGACCCGGCCAACGTCGCCCGTGCCGTCTCGTGGGCCCGGTCGGCCGGTTTCCAGCAGGTCAGCCTGGACCTGATCTACGGGACCCCAGGTGAGTCCATGGCGGACTGGGCGGCCTCGGTCGACTCGGCCCTGTCGTGCGAGCCGGACCACGTCTCGGCGTACTCCCTGATCGTGGAGGACGGCACCCGCCTCGCCCGCCAGGTCCGCACCGGCGTGATCCCGGCGCCCGACGACGACGACCTCGCCGAGAAGTACGTCCTGGCCGACGAGGCCCTCACCGCCGCCGGACTCGGCTGGTACGAGGTCTCCAACTGGGCCCGCGACGAGGCGGCGCGCTGCCGCCACAACGAGCTCTACTGGACCAGTGCGAGCTGGTGGGGGATCGGCCCGGGAGCGCACTCGCACGTGGCGGGGGAGCGCTGGTGGAACGTGAAGCACCCCAGCGCCTACGCCGCCCGGATCCTGGCCGGCGAGTCGCCGGCCCTGGACGGTGAGGCGCTCGACGCCGAGACGCGAGCGCTCGAGCGCGTGCTGCTGGAGGTCCGCCTGCGCGACGGGCTGCCGGTCGACCTCGTGGACGCCACCCGGGTCGACGGCATCGTCGCCCGCGGGCTCGCCGACCTCGGCGAGGGCCGTCTCGTGCTCACCCGGGAGGGGCGCCTGCTCGCCGACGCCGTGGTGCGCGAGCTGGTCGGTTGAGGGTGCAGGTTTCCCCGGGCGGCCGGGGATTCCGGTAGCGGACGGGTGATGCTTCACCCCTCCGCGTCAGGGATTGCCCATCCGCCCCGGCCGATTCCTCCTCTCGTCAACCGTTGTTGACAAATCTGGAATGTCAACCTAGATTGACATCATGACCACCGAGTCGGACCTCACCACGGCAGCCAGTGCCTCGGACCCGCTGGTCGGGCTGCGCGCCGTACGCGCGCTGCGCCGGTTGCTCGAGGAGCTCGAGCGGACGCAGGTACGACGGGCCAGGGCCAAGGGTTGGTCGTGGGCGGAGATCGGGGACGCGCTCGAGGTCAGCCGGCAGGCCGTGCACAAGAAGCACGGCAAGGACTGAGGGGACACCGGAGATGTTCGAGAGATTCACGAGGCCGGCGCGAGAGCTGGTCGAGCGCGCGCAGGAGATCGCCAAGGAGTCGCGGGCGAGCCAGGTGCGCCCGGAGCACCTGTTCACCGCCCTGCTCTGGGACGGCGACAGCCTCGCCGTGCGCCTGCTGGTCGACCAGGGCGGCACCCCCGAGCGGCTGCACGCGGAGCTCGACAAGCGCCGGGCGCGCTACGTCGACGGGCTCGACGACGAGGACGCCTCCGCGCTCGCGAGCATCGGCATCGACCTCGCGGAGGTGGCGCGGCGACTGGAGGACTCAGCACCGGAGCCCCAGCGGTCGAGGCGATCGCACGTCCGGTTCTCCCGCTCCTCCAAGAAGGTGCTCGAGCTGGCGCTGCGCGAGGCCGTGTCGCTCAAGCACAACTACATCGGGACCGAGCACGTCCTGCTCGGGTTGGTTCGCGAGGGCGACGTCATCGTCCGCGACACCTTGACCGCGGCCGGCGTCGACACGACCTCGCTGAGGTCGGCCGTCGCCGATGCCGTACGCCGAGCGAGCTAGTCGGCGCCCTGCGTGACGAAGTCGATGAGCTCCTCGACGCGCCCGAGCAGGGTGGGATCGAGGTCCTGGAAGCCGCGCACCCCGCCCAGGATGTGCTTCCAGGCGCGGGCGATGTCGGCCTGGTCGCGGTGGGGCCAGCCGAAGCTCTGGCAGACACCCTTCTTCCACTCGATGTTGCGAGGGATCTGCGGCCAGGCCGCCTTGCCGAGCCGCTCCGGCTTCACGGCCGCCCAGATGTCGATGAACGGGTGTCCGACGATCAGCACGTGCGCTCCCACCGGCGACTTCCGCACCGACTGGGCGATCCGGCTCTCCTTGGAACCAGGGACCAGGTGGTCGACGAGCACGCCGACCCGTCGGCCGGGACCCGGTCCGAAGTCGCGCAGCTTCTCGCCGAGGTCGTCGACGCCGTCGAGGTACTCCACGACCACGCCCTCGATCCGCAGGTCGTCACCCCAGACCTTCTCGACGAGCTCGGCGTCGTGCCGGCCCTCGACGAAGATCCGACTGGCCCGCGCGACCCGGGCCTTGACGCCCTGCACAGCGACCGACCCGGACGCCGTACGCGTGGGCGCGACCGGGCCCTTGCGCGTCGGGGCGACGAGGACCACCGGTCGTCCCTCGAGCAGGAACCCGGGCCCGAGCGGGAAGGTGCGGCGCTTGTTGCGGCGGTCCTCGAGCGTCAGCGTGCCGAGATCGCGCTCGACCTGGACGATCTCGCCGCACCAGTCGGTGCCGACCTCCTCGACGACGAGACCCAGGTCGGCGTCGACCTCGACGGCGCGCCCCTTCTTCGGCGTACGCCAGTCGCTGGCGAGCACGTCGGAGCCGTAACGGTCATGGGGGAAGGACGTCACCCGCTCACGCTAGGGCGAGCGTCGGTAGTGCCGGGGGAGCCGCGCCCGAGAACGGATAGTCCAGATCAATCGGCCGCTTCGCGAGGCGCCATCACCGGCCGAACGATCTGGACTATCCAGAGTTGACACTTGCCTTACGGAAGTTCGCGATATATCGTCAACATATCGAGACAGTGTCGGTGACCTCCACTGATCCACAGGCCAGGAGCCGGCACGACACGAAAGGAGCTCTCGACATGAACAACCGCATCTGGAGTGAAGAGTTCGAACCCGCCCGCCGCCAGCGTGGTGGTGGGCGTGGACGTGGCCGGCACGGTCACGGAAACCAAGGCGGCCCCTGGGGAGGACCCTGGGGCGGTCCGATGGGCGGCCCGCCTCCGTGGGTCGCGCAGATGTTCGGCCCGGACTTCGCAGGCGGCCGTGGTGGCCGCGGTGGCGGTCGGCCGAGGGTACGACGGGGCGACGTACGCTCCGCGATCCTCGACGTCCTGCACGCCAGCGCCGAGCCGATCAACGGCTACCAGGTGATCCAGCAGATCGCCGAGCGCACCGACGGTGCGTGGAAGCCCAGCCCGGGGTCGGTCTACCCGACCATCGCCCAGCTGGAGGACGAAGGCCTCGTCGAGGACGCGCCCACCGGCCGCAAGGCCATCCAGCTGACCGATGAGGGACGCACCTACGTCTCCGAGCACGCCGAGGAGATGGCGGCCGTGTGGGCGCCGTTCGCCCAGGAGACCGACGACGACGAGGCCGTCAACTTCAAGCAGGTCATCGGGCAGACCGTCGGCGCGATCGTCCAGGTGGCGACCACCGGCACGCCCGACCAGCGCGAGAAGGCGATCGAGATCCTCGGCGACACGCGTCGCCGGCTCTACGGCCTGCTGGCCGAGGGACCGGACGCGGCCGAGGACGTCGACGACGTCGCACGACGTCGGGCTCCGAGGAGGAGTGATGGACTCGCTGCGCATCAGTGACGCCGACCGGGCGGCAGCCGTGGACCTGCTCAGCGAGCAGTACGCCGAAGGCCGACTGACCCGCGACGAGCTCGACGAGCGCAGCGACGCGGTGTGGTCGGCGAAGACCAGGGGCGATCTCGCTCCGGTCTTCGTCGACCTGCCCGTGCGCTCCCCGGCCCAGCCCGCCCCCGAAGCAGTCTCACTGCGCCCGCGCTCCGGCTTCCCGGTCCGGGTGATGGCCCCGTTTCTGTTTCTGGTGATCGCGCTGACGGTGGTGACCCACCTGCCGTTCGTGCTGTTCGCCCTGGTGCTGTGGTTCGTCCTGTCCCGCAAGTACGGCGTGCACCGCCCGCCGTGGGCGGGTCACCACCACCAAGGGCGTTAGCTACATCCCCGCGCCCCACCTGGTGCTGCGCTCCTGGCCGTCCAGCTTGGTCCGGCGCCCCTTGGCGCCCATCGCTCCGCCCGAGTCCGGGTGGTAGGTGCGCCGCGACGAGCGGATGAGTACCGCCATGACGCCCACGACGATGAGCACGATCCCGATGATGAGGTACGTCATGACCACTCCCGCTGCTCGAAGGTCCCCTCAGCGTGCGCCCCGCATGTCGAGACGGCAACGCCCGGAGTAGTCCACCTGGGAACCCCACCCCTGGAACAGCACGGTGGGCGCAGTCGATGGCTCGGTGGGGAGTTGTGGCTGCCCTCAGACCAGAGGGAGGCGTTTCTGCGACCGGGGGAGCTGCTCGTAGCCACGGCGTACGGCGTTGCCCAGGCCCTCCCGCGGGTAGGGCCACTCGCCCGCCTCGAGCGCCTGACCCTGGGGTACGCCGCGACCGGCGAGGTCCCGGATCGTCTCGGCGACGATGCCGATCGCCGAGCGCTGCTCCTGGGCGAAGTCGAGGTCGACGGGCGCGCCATGTCCCGGTACGACGACCGTGCCCGGACCGGCGAGGCTGTGCACCAGGTCGAGGGTGAGCGGCCACTCCATCGGGAAGCAGTCGGCTCCGAACCCGGGCATGCCGGACTCCTCGACCAGGTCGCCCGTCAGCAGGACGTCCGCGTCCTCGATGCGTACGACGAGATCGCCGGCCGTGTGTCCGCGGCCGGGGTGGACCAGCTCGACACCGCGGCCGCCCAGGTCGAGGGCCAGGACCGAGGAGAAGGTCTGGTCGGGTGCGAGCAGCTCCGTGTCGACGATCTCGGCCTCGCGGGGGTCCGGCAGGGTGGCCGCCAACGCCTGGCGCGCGCGACCGCGAGGCACCATGTTCGCGGCGGCCTCCTCGTGCGCCGTGATCGGCACCGCGCCCAGCTCCTCGCGGAACGTGTGGTTGCCGAAGGTGTGGTCGAAGTGCTCGTGGGTGTTCACGATGCCGACGACGGGCGCCGAGGAGAGTCGGCGGAGATCGGCGATCACCTCGCGCGCGGCCCGGCTCGAGGTGTTCGTGTCGACGACGAGGAGACCTTCCTCACCCTCGACGATCGAGACGTTGACGTCCCACCACTCGTAGCGCGCCACCCACACCCGATCGGCGACCTCGCTGAACACAGCCATGCTTGCGAGACTAGTACGCTTGGCACTCTGATCCAGCGAGTGCCAAGCCGCGTGAGGAGGCGAGATGCAGGAGGACCGCAGGCTCGCCGTACTCCGGGCCATCGTCGAGGACTACGTGTCCACGCGCGAACCCGTCGGCAGCAAGGCGCTCGTCGAGCGCCACCGGCTCGGGGTCTCGCCCGCCACCGTGCGCAACGACATGGCGGCGCTCGAGGAGGAAGGGCTGATCGCCCAGCCGCACACGAGCGCCGGCCGGATCCCCACCGACAAGGGCTACCGCTTCTTCGTCGACCGGCTCACCGAGATCAAGCCGATGACCGCGGCCGAGCGCCGCGCCATCTCCACCTTCCTCGAAGGTGCGCACGACCTCGACGACGTCATCGGGCGCTCCGTGCGGGTGCTGGCCCAGCTGACCCAGCAGATCGCGATCGTGCAGTACCCCTCCCTCGCCCGCTCGACCGTGCGTCACATCGAGCTGGTGGCGCTCACTCCGTCCCGGCTGCTGATCGTGCTGATCCTCTCCACCGGTCGGGTCGAGCAGCGCGTGATCGAGCTGCCGGCCGAGCTCGACCCCGAGGCGCTGGTCGCGCTGCGCTCGCGCATCCAGCACGCGGCCGTCGGCGAGCCGATCACCAGCGCCGCCAACGCGCTCGGGGCCCTCACCGAGCAGACCGACCACCTCGACCGCACGCACGTCGCGGTCATCGTCGCGGCGCTCGTCGAGGCGATGTCCAACGAGCGCCAGACCGAGCGCGTCGTCGTCGGCGGCACGGCCAACCTGGCCCGCTTCGGTGACGGGTTCGACCAGTCGATCAAGCCGATGCTCGAGGCGCTCGAGGAGCACGTCGTACTCCTCAAGCTGCTCGGCGAGGCGACCTCGTCCGACTCGATCACCGTGCGCATCGGCCACGAGGGGCCCTACCAGGAGCTGGCCACCACCTCGGTGATCGCCACCGGGTACGGCCCCGGTGACGAGGCGGTCGGATCCCTTGGCATCGTGGGGCCCACCCGCATGGACTACCCGGGCTCCATGGCTGCCGTCCGGGCGGTCGCCCGCTACGTCTCCACCATCCTCGACCAGGCGTAAGCAGCACGCCTCCACCGTCAACCTCCCGACTCTGCACCTAGAAGAAGGACACGTGAGCCAGAACCCATACGAGATCCTCGGCGTCCCGCAGGACGCCGAGGCCGACGAGATCAAGAAGGCCTACCGCCGTCTTGCCCGTCAGCTGCACCCCGACGTGAACCCGGACCCTGCGACCCAGGAGCGGTTCAAGGAGGTCTCGGCCGCCTACGAGGTGCTCTCCGATCCCGAGAAGCGCCGCATGTACGACCTCGGCGGCGACCCCTTCGGTCGTGGCGGCGCAGGCGCGGGCCAGGGCGCCGGGTTCTCGTTCACCGACATCATGGACGCGTTCTTCGGAGGGCAGCAGGGCGCCCAGGGCCGGGGACCCCGTCCCCGCACCCGCCGCGGGCAGGACGCGCTGGTGCGCCTCGAGGTGGAGCTCGCCGAGGCCGCCTTCGGCGTCACCCGCGAGTTGAAGGTCGACACGGCCGTGCTGTGCACGGTCTGCCAGGGCAGCGGTGCGGCCGCCGGGTCGCACCCGATCACCTGCGAGACCTGCCACGGCCGCGGCGAGGTGCAGCACGTGCAGCGCTCGTTCCTCGGCGAGATCCGCACTCTGCGTCCCTGCAACGCGTGCCGCGGTTACGGCGAGATCATCCCGGAGCCGTGCCGGGAGTGCTCCGGCGACGGCCGGGTGCGCTCGCGCCGGTCGATCACGGTCAAGATCCCGGCCGGGGTCGACACCGGCACGCGTGTCCAGCTCACCGGCGAGGGCGAGGTCGGCGCGGGCGGCGGCCCGGCGGGTGACCTCTACGTCGAGATCCACGTCGCGCAGCACCCCGTCTTCAGTCGCGACGGCACCGACCTGCGCTGCCACGTGGTCGTGCCGATGACCGCGGCCGCCCTCGGTACGACGATCGAGCTGCCGCTCCTCGAGGCGGACGTCGCCGAGGACGACTCGGACATGCAGCTGTGGGTCGACGTCGAGATCCGTCCCGGCACGCAGTCCGGCACCGAGCAGACGCTGCGCGGCCGCGGGGTCCCGCACCTGCGCTCGCAGGTCCGTGGGGACGTCGTCGTCACGATCGACGTCGAGACACCCGCCCGACTCGACGACCGGCAGCAGGACCTGATGCGCGAGCTGGCCAAGCTGCGTCACGAGGAGTCGCCCGACGGGAAGATCCAGCCACAGCACAAGTCGCGCTTCGGCTGGATCAAGGATGCCTTCAACCCGCGCTGAGCCACGGACGACGACATGAGCCTCCCGGTCTTCCTGGGGCCGGTCTCGGGCGCCCGGGTCGGTGACGACGTCGTCGTCGAGGGGGACGAGGCGCGCCACGCGGTCGTGGTCCGGCGCATCCGGGTCGGCGAGCACGTCGTCCTGGTCGACGGCGCCGGGGTCTCGGCGACGTGTGACGTGACGGCCACCTCGAAGCACGCCCTGCACGTGAACGTGCTGTCGGTCTCCGCGAGCCCGCGTCCCGCGCCGTCCGTGACCGTCGTCCAGGCCATCCCGAAAGGCGACCGCGCCGAGCTGGCCGTCGAGGTGCTGACCGAGATCGGCGCCGACCGGATCGTGCCGTGGGCGGCCGCTCGCAGCGTCGGGGTCTGGCGTGGCGAGCGCGCCACCAAGTCGCTCGCCAAGTGGCGCAGCACCGCGCGCGAGGCCGGCAAGCAGTCCCGCCGGGCCTGGCTCCCCGAGGTGTCCGAGATGGCCACCACGGCGGACGTGGTCTCGCTTGTCGGGGCGGCCGACCTGGCCGTCGTGCTCCACGAGAGTGCGAGCGAGCCGCTGGCCGCCCTGAGCCTGGACGACGTCGGTTCCGTCGTGGTGGTCGTCGGTCCCGAGGGTGGCATCACCGACGAGGAGCTGGCCGCCTTCGGTGACGCGCACGTCGTACGGATGGGCGAGCCGGTGCTGCGCACCTCGACGGCCGGAGTGGCCGCCGTGGCCGCGCTGCTGTCGCGAACGCGCCGCTGGGCCTGATCAGGCGGACGGGTCGGGGTCGGGCACCTGCCCCCGCAGGAACGCGAGCACCCGGGCCTCCGGCATCTCGCACGGCCGGAGGATGCCCTCGCCCACGTCGTAGAGGTTGGCGCTGACCACGTCGCTCCCGTCGAGCGCCTCGGCGTAGACGCTCTGCGACCGGCCCTCGCCGTGCACCGTCCGGGTGACGCCGTACCGACGCCCTTCGAACACCACCACCGACCAGCCGACCGGTAGCCGGTCGAAGAGCGGGCGCAGGTCGTTCACACCCCCATCCTGCTGGCTTGGGTCTAGCGTGTCGCGCGTGAGTG
This sequence comes from uncultured Actinomycetota bacterium, assembly GCA_963797525.1. Classification (GTDB taxonomy): domain Bacteria; phylum Actinomycetota; class Actinomycetes; order Propionibacteriales; family Nocardioidaceae; genus Marmoricola. The sequence continues at coordinate 154,577 of CAWCPT010000014.1, read as the reverse complement.
CTGAGCTGCGACCCCGGCTGGACGCGGAGTACGTCGCCGACACGGTCGGTCGCCTCGAGGGCCGCATCCGCGCGCGCTTTCCTGACCGCCGGCTCGGCAACGTCGCCGCCGAGCTCGGCACGGCGGTGCCCGAGATCCGCGACGGTTTCGAGCACTCGAAGGCGCGGCGCCAGCAGGTGCGGCTGTTCTCCCGGGCCGCGAGCCTGGCAGTCGTGCTGCTGGCACTGGTCGCCCTGGCGCTGGCGCTCAGGGACGCGTTCACCCGGGGCACGACGAACTCCTTCGACTGGGTGCCGTTGGCCGAGAGCCTGATCAACGACCTGGTCTTCACGGCGATCGCGGTGTTCTTCCTCTGGGCGATGCCCGAGCGACTCGAGCGGCGCACCCTCCTGGACCTGCTGCACCGACTGCGGTCGCTGGCGCACGTCGTCGACATGCACCAGCTCGACAAGGACCCTGAGCAGGCCCGCAACGACTACACGCCCACCTCGAAGAGCCCGCAGAGCCGGATCATGAACGCCGAGGACCTGCACCACTACTTCGACTACTGCAGCGAGCTGGTCTCGTTGATCGCGAAGACCGCCGCGCTCTGCGCCGAGCGCACCTCCGACCCCGTCGTGCTGAACACAGTCAGCGAGATCGAGACCCTGTCGGCGCAGCTGAGCGGGAAGATCTGGCAGAAGATCTCACTGCTGCCGGAGCACTGATCCTCAGCTGGCCTTCTTGGCCGGCGTCTTCTTCGCGGCCTTCTTGGTGGTCTTCTTCGCCGCTGACTTCTTGGCCGCGGTCTTCTTCGCGGTCTTCTTCGTGCCCGACTTCTGGTCGGGGTCCGACGAGTCGTCGGCCTCGGAGGACTTCTCGCCGCGCGCGGTCTTCGCCGCGTCGACGGAGCGCTGCAGCGCCGCGAGGAGGTCGACGACCTCGCCGGAGGACTTCTTGGCCTCGGGCGTGCGCTTGACCTCGCCGCCCTCGACCTTGGCCTTGACCAGCGACTCGACGGCCTCGCGGTAGTCGTCCTCGTAGTCGTCGGCGGCGAAGTCGCCGGCCAGCGTCTCGACGAGCATCTTGGCCATCTTGACCTCGGCGGGCTTGGCCTCGGTGGTGTCGACCGAGCCGAAGTCGGCCTTCCGGATCTCGTCGGGCCACATCATCGTCTGCATCACGATCACGTCGTCGCGCACGCGCAGCACCGCCAGGGACATCCGGTTGCGCAGCGACACCGTCACCAGCGCCATCCGGTCCGCGGCCTCGAGCGCCTCGCGCAGCAGCGCGTAGGGCTTGGCGCCGGTCTTCTCCGGCTCGAGGTAGTAGGACTTCTCGAAGAGCATCGGGTCGATCTGGTCGCTCGGGACGAACTTCTCGACGCTGATCTCGCGACTGCTGTTGGCGGGCAGCTCAGCCATGTCCTCGTCGGTGAGGATGACCATCTCGCCGTCCTCGGTCTCGTACCCCTTGGCGATGTCGGCGTACTCCACCTCCTCGCCGTCGAGGCTGCAGACCCGCTGGTACTTGATCCGGCCGCCGTCCTTGGCGTGGACCTGGCGGAACGAGATGTCCTTGCTCTCCGTGGCGGAGTACAGCTTCACGGGGACACTGACCAGGCCGAAGGAGACGGCACCCTTCCAGATTGCGCGCATGTGAACCATGGTGCCCGGTCCTACAAGCGATGCGCCACTTTCCACGCGTGAAAGGCCTCGGCCGAGGTGTACGACGGGGTGTAGCCGAAGACGTCCTTGAGCCTGGTGTTGTCGAGCACGGGTCGGTGCTGGAGGAACTTCGTCTGCTCTGGTCCGTACGCCGTGACACCGAGCCGCTTGCCCACCGCCAGGCCCGCCCGCAGCAGCGGCTCGGGGATGGCCAGCGTGGGCTTGCCGAGGGCGGTGGCGATCTCGTCGACCGTCATCGCGCCGTCGCCGGCCACGTTGAAGATGCCGGCGGGGGAGTCGGTCACCGCATGCTGGATGACCGCGGCGACGTCGGCGTCCCAGATGAACACGAACGGTGACTTCGAGCCGCGGATCTTCAGCAGCCGGGGGCGCATGAACAGCGCCGTGATCTGGTTGTCGACCCGCTCGCCGAGGATCGTGCCGATGCGGAGCACGACCTGCTCCAGCCCGGGCTCGGACTCACGGAGCTCCGCGAGCATCTCCTCCACCTGCCGCTTGTGGTCGGCGTAGGCGAACTCCTCGTTGCCGCGGACCGGTTGGTCCTCGGTGATCCACGCGGGGCTGTCCGGGTGGTAGCCGTAGGCCGCTCCGCTGGAGGACACCACGATCCGGCGCACCTCGTGCGTCAGGCAGGCGTCGAGCACGTTGCGCGTCCCGTCGACGTCCACGGCCCGCTGCAGCTCGCGCGAGGAGTCCTTGCCGGGGGTGACGATCGAGGCGAGGTGCACGACGACCTCGGGCCGCCACTCGTGGACGATCTCGTTCACGCGTGCGGGGTCGCGCACGTCCATCGAGACGTGGGAGACCGAGCCCGGGCCGGGTGCGGTCTCCGCGACGTCGGGGACCCGCAGATCGGCACTGGTGACGTCGTGTCCTGCCGCAGCCAGACCCGCGACGACGGAGGTGCCGAGGAAGCCACTGCCTCCGGTGACGACCACCCTCATGCCATCGCCCCCGCCGGCTCGAGCGACGCCGTGCGTCGGCGCCAGACGGTCGCGACCGTCAGCCCGGCGATGATGTCCCAGATGCCCCACCAGGCTGCGACGAGCGCCATCCCGCCGAGCCCGTCGAAGTAGGTGAACACCAGCAGCAGCCCGAGCCCGGCGTTGCGGATGCCGACCTCGAAGGTCATCGCCTTGGTGCTCGCCAGTGGCAGCCTGGTCGCGCGACCGATCGAGTAGCCGAGTAGCAGGGCCAGGGCGTCGTGGAGGAACACGACGACGAGGACGACGCCGATGTAGTCGACGAAGATGTCCCAGTTCTTCGCGATGCCCAGCACGATGATCGCGGTCAGGCCGACGAAGGACACCGGCCCGACCACCCGGTGCGCTCCGGCGGCGAAGCGCGGCCACAGCTGGCGGATCGTCAGGCCCAGGACGAACGGAACGCCGATCACGAGCCCTACCTCGACGAGCATCTGCGACGGCGGCAGGTCGATGTCCTCGAGCAGTGCGCTGCCCGTGGGGTGCAACCCGCCCCAGAACGCCATGTTCAGCGGCATCAGCACGATCGCCAGGAGATTGCTCACCGCGGTCATGGACACCGACAGGGCGACGTCGCCGCCGGCACGGTGGGTCAGGATGTTGGACACGTTGCCGGGTGGGCAGCAGGCCACCAGGATCATCCCGAGCGCGACCGAACCTCGGACGTCGAGGGCGAGCGTCAGCAGGAACGTGATGGCCGGCAGCAGCAGGAACTGGGCACCGACGCCGATCGCGATCGTGCCCGGCCGTCGCGCAGCACGCCTGAAGTCCTCGGCGTCGGTGTCGAGCGCGATCCCGAACAGGATCAGCCCGATCACGATCTTCAGGACGGTCAGCGAGGACTCGTTGAAGTCGATCGTGATGTCGTCGACGTCGGTGGCCAGCGGAACGACCAGGTGGGCCAGCAGGGCGGTCACGGGTGCACCCCCAGGCGCTCGATCTCGTGCCGTACGGCGGACCGGTAGGCGTCCTTGTTCACGTAGTAGGCCATCCGCTCCAGTCCGAGGTAGTGATAGCCGCCCGAGAGGTCCGGCGGCGGACCGTGCACCCGACCCTCGAACGCCGCCGCCCGGTCGGGAGCGTCCTCGCGTGCCCTGATGACGCTGGCCACCAGCTCCGCCTGCTCGTAGCGGCCCTGCCAGCCGATCCCGGACGCCTCGATCATGCCGAGCACGAACAGGTTCGGGTCGCGGCGGCTGAACACGTTCAGGTAGAGGTCGGGTGCCATCCCGGTCCAGTCGAGGAGCGCCCGGTCGACGAAGGGGTAGTGCAGTGTGTAGCCGGTGGCGAGAACGATGAGGTCGTAGTCGCCGCGGCTGCCGTCGACGAACCGCACGCCGCTCCCGTCGAAGCGTTCGACGTCCTCGCGCACGCGGATGTCGCCATGCCCCAGGTGGTGGAGCACCAAGGTGTTCACGATCGGGTGCGACTCGTAGATCTTGTGGTCGGGCTCCGGGAAGCCGAAGCGGGTGGGGTCGCCGGTGAACATCTTCAGCACCCGGCTGTCGACGGCCTGCTTGATCCGCGGTGGGAGCGGCCTGCCCTGGTTGAGGGTGTCCGACGGCTTGCCGAAGAGGTACTTCGGCACGAAGTGGTAACCGCGACGAACGCTCAGGTCCACCGACTCGGCGTGGTGCACGGCGTCGACGGCGATGTCGCAGCCCGAGTTGCCGGCGCCGATGACGAGGACGCGCTTGCCGGCGAACACGGTCGCGCTCTTGTAGTCACTCGTGTGCAGCACGGGTCCGTCGAACGTCCCGGCGAAGGGAGGCACCTTGGGCTCGCTCAGGGTGCCGTTGGCGACCAGGACGCCGGCGTGGGTCGTCCTGCGCCCGTTGGCGGTGACCTCCCAGTGGCCGTCGACGGGCTCGATCCGCTCGACCTCGGTGCCGAACGAGAACCCGTCGCGCAGGCCGTAGTGGTCCGCGAAGTCGGTGAAGTAGCCGAAGAGCTCGCGGTGGCTCGGGTAGTCGGCCACGTCGTCCCTCATCGGGTACTCGGTGAACTGCGTGGTGGTGCGCGAGGAGATCAGGTGGGCCGACTCGTAGACCGTGCTCCGGGGAGCCGTCGATGTTCCACAGCCCGCCGACGTCGTCGCCGAGCTCGAAGCCGGTCCAGGGGATCCCGAACCTCTGCAGGTTGCGTGCCCCGGCCAGACCCGATGGTCCGGCACCGATGATCGCGTACGGCGCTGCGGTCGACTCCACCCGCGCAGTCTGCCGCATCCCTTTCGATGGTTGAGGAGCGAGCGCCGGCGAACGTCTCGAAACCACGTGCTCGAGGGCCTGCCAGACTGTCCGGGTGCTGCCGATGCTCGCGACCAAGGGGGACCACGTCCCGACCGGTGCAGGGTGGACGCACGAGGTGAAGTGGGACGGCATGCGCGTCCTGGCAGACCGCACCCCCGACCGTCTTCGCATCTGGTCGCGCAACGAGAACGACGTCACGGTCTCCTTCCCCGAGCTGCACCCCCTCGCCACCGTCGGCGAGGACTTCCTGCTCGACGGCGAGGTGGTCGCGCTGGGAGAGGGCATCCCGACGTTCGGCGCGCTGCAGGACCGGATGCACGTGCGCGACGCCGCCCGCGCCGTACGCCTCTCCGAGAAGAACCCGGTCACCCTGATCGCCTTCGACCTGCTGCGCCTGGACGGTGAGGACCTGTGCGACCGCCCGCTCTCCGAACGGCGCGCGCTGCTCCTGGGGCTGGGCCTCGATGACGTTGCCTGGCAGGTCCCCCCGACGTACGACGACGGGCAGATGCTGCTCTCGGCCGCGGAGCAGCAGGGCCTCGAGGGGATCGTCAGCAAACGGACGTCGTCGCGCTACCGGCCCGGACTGCGCAGCAAGGACTGGCTGAAGTTCCCGATCCGCCCCACCGGCTCGTTCGTCGTCGGCGGCTTCCGCCACGAGATCGGCAGCGACAACCGGCTCGGCGCCGTGCTCGTCGGCCAGCCGACCCCCGAGGGGCTCGCGTTCCGCGGGCGGGTCGGCAGCGGCATCGCAGGCAAGGCGGGTCGACTCCTGAGTGACCTGCTCACGCCGACGATCGTGGACGGCTCGCCCTTCGACACCGAGCTGCCGCGGCTCGACCGGCTCGGCACGGTGTGGGTCGAGCCCACCGTCGTGGTGGACGTGCAGTTCCTCCGACTCACCACCGACGGGCGGCTTCGGCAGCCGGCCTACCGCGGCGTCCGCACCGACCTGGCCCCCGCCGACCTCGAGACAGGAGCCTGACGTGCCCGCCCAGCGCACCGAGACCCCCGTCGAGGTCGACGGCCACCACCTGACCCTGGTGAACCTCGAGAAGGTGATGTACCCACGCACGGGCACCACCAAGGCCGAGGTGCTCAACTACTACGCCCAGGTCGCGCCGGTGATGCTGCCGCACCTCGCGGACCGTGCCGTGACCCGGATCCGCTGGCCGCACGGCACCGGGGACAAGTCCTTCTTCGAGAAGAACACCCCGGGCGGCACCCCCTCGTGGGTGCGCACGGTGAACGTCCCGACGTCGGGGAGCCGCACGCAGTCCGGTGAGGAAGGCGAGCTGCGCTTCCCGATCATCGAGGACCTCGCGACGCTCACCTGGCTGGTGAACCTGGCGGCCCTCGAGCTGCACGTGCACCAGTGGACCGTGACCAAGCGCGGCCGCCCGAAGAACCCCAACCGGCTCGTCGTCGACCTCGACCCGGGCGACCCGGCCGGGCTGGGGGAGTGCTCGCAGGTGGCCCTGATGGTGCGTGACCGGCTGGCGGCCGACGGCCTCGAGTGCGTGCCGGTGACGAGCGGCTCCAAGGGCCTGCACGTCTACGCCGGGCTGGACGGCAAGCGCACCTACGAGGAGGTGCGCGACTACGCGAAGGCGATCGCGGAGGAGCTCGAGTCGCAGCAGCCCAAGCTGGTGGTCTCGCAGATGACCAAGGCGAGGCGAGGCGGCAAGGTCTTCCTCGACTGGTCGCAGAACACCGGCGCGAAGACGACCATCTCGCCGTACTCGCTGCGCGGCCGGGAGTTCCCGACCGTCGCCGCGCCACGCACCTGGGACGAGGTCGAGGCGGGTGCCGAGGACCCGCTCGCGCTCGACCACCTGCGCTTCGAGGAGGTCCTCGAGCGGGTGCAGGACGAGGGCGACCTCTTCGGCGATCACCTAGGCGGCGAGCGCCCACCGGGACGAGGAACGTCCGCCGTTCCCGAGACACGGCGGACGAGGTGTTGCCCCTCTTGATGCCCACATCCGGCGTCGGTGAAACCCCGACGTGTCCTGCACCACGGTCGCGGGGCGTTGCCCCAGCGGCCCTGCGTCGTTGGTGGGGGCAACGAGAGGGGTCTCCCGATGACCGAGCTGACCAGACGCACCCTCCTGGGTGGAGCCGCCGTCGCAGGGGTGGGCGCCCTCACCGCAGGAGCCTTCGAAGGGGCCGCCGAGGCGGCCACCCTGCAGGGCTCGCTGCCCGCGAGCGTCGACGTGGTGGTGGTCGGCGGCGGGATCTCCGGACTCGTCGCCGCTCGGCAGGTCGCTCGCAGCGGACGCTCCGTGCTGGTGGTCGAGGCCCGCGACCGGGTCGGCGGGCGGGTGCTCAACCACCGCCTCGGCTCGGGTGCGGTGATCGAGTCCGGCGGCGCCTTCGTCGGCCCGACCCAGGACCACATCATCGCGTTGGCCGAGGAGCTCGAGGTGCCGATCTTCGAGGAGTACGTCGAGGGCAAGAGCGTCTACAACTCCTCGGGCCCGCTCGGTCGGCTGACGTACGACGGGACGGTCCCGCCCGACCCGTTCATCCTCGCTGACGCTGCGGTGCTCCAGACGAAGCTCGACCAGTGGGCGGCGGAGATCGACGTCAACGCTCCCTGGGCACACCCGCGTGCCAAGGAGTGGGACTCCATGACGCTCGGCCAGTACATCCGCGGACATGCCATCAACCGCGACGGCATCGAGACGCTGATCAAGTGCTGGACCCAGCCCGGCTTCGGCGCCGACCCCGACCAGCTCTCGCTCCTGTTCGTGATCTTCTACGTGGCCTGCTCCGGCAACGAGACCACCACGGGCACCTTCGAGCGCAACTCCGACACCAAGGGCGGTGCCCAGGAGCGTCGTTTCGTCGGCGGTTCGCAGCTCGTCCCGCTGCGGCTCGCGAGCCAGCTCGGTTCGCGGGTCGCGTTGAACGCTCCGGTCACCCGGATCGACCAGGACACATCGCGAGCCGTCGTGCACACGGGCCGCGGAGCGGTCACCTGCAAGCGCGTCATCGTCGCGGTGCCGCCGGAGCTGTCCCGCGCGATCACCTGGTCGCCTGCTCTGCCCGCACGGCACGCCGCCCTGCTCAACCAGCTGAACATGGGCGACCTGATGAAGTGCGACGCGATCTACGACGAGCCCTTCTGGCGCAAGGACGGCCTCAGCGGGTTCGGGATCAGCGACCACGGGGCCGTGCGCGCGGCCTTCGACAACTGCCCGGCAGACGGGTCGCCGGGCGTGCTGCTCGCGTTCGTGGGCGGCTCGACCTGGAAGCAGTACGGCCTGACCACGCTCGCCTCTCGTCGACAGGCGGTGCTCCAGGGCTTCGCGGAGATGTTCGGGGACAAGGCGCTGCACCCCGTCGACTACGTCGAGCACGACTGGACCAAGGAGCGGTGGACCAAGGGCGGGCCGGTCGCGATCATGAAGCCCGGCACGCTGTCGACGTACGGCCAGGAGATCCGCCGCCCGCACGTGCGCACCCACTGGGCCGGCACCGAGACCTCCACCTACTGGACCGGCTACATGGACGGCGCCGTCCGCGCCGGCGAGCGGGCCTCCGCCGAGGTGCTCCGGCTCGTCTGACCCGGTCGCCGCGTCGGGCGCCGGTTCCGGCACGGATCCAGGTTCCGGTCCGCCACCTATGCGTGGTTCGGCACCAAATCGTCGTCTATCTGTGGACCGGGCAGTCGTAGCAGGATGGTCGAGCCTGCTGACTGGAGGTCGACGATGGCACGGACCCGGATGGATGTCTGGAACCGCACGAGGGCCGAGGGCGACTGGCCCGCCGTGCTGGAGGGCTACGAGACCGCGGTCGGGAGGATGCGTGCACTCGACCCGCCGGGTGGCCCGCCGTCCGATCAGCTGGGCTGGCGCTTCCAGGCCGCGATCCACGGGCTGCGCGGGCAGTTCGGTGCGGACACGAGCAACCCGTTCTGGAGCAACTGCCAGCACGGCAGCTGGTACTTCCTGCCCTGGCACCGCATGTACCTCGCCGCGTTCGAGCTGATCATCCAGCACTCCCTCGAGGACGAGGAGTGGTCGCTGCCCTACTGGTACTCCATCGACCCCGACGACGCCGACAAGTCGGCGCTGCCCCCTGCCTTCCTGGACCGGAGCCGGCCCGGCAACAACCTGCAGACCGACGAGCGGTCGCAGCTCGCCCAGTCCGGTGGGCCGTTCTACGGCGACATCCCCGTCGACTTCCTGAGCTCCTCGCTCCTCGACGCGCTTGCGGTCCGACGTGTTCACCACCCCGGACGGCGTCTCGACGTTCGCGGGAGGCGAGCGCAGCGACCTGAACTTCAGCGGCGACGAGGCGGGGCTGCTGGAGGACGTGCCGCACGGCCTCGTGCACTCGCTCGTCGGCAACGACTACGACGGCAACACGGTCGTGAACCCGGGCTGGATGGGCTCGTTCTACACCGCCGGCCTGGACCCGATCTTCTGGCTGCACCACGCGAACCTCGACCGGTTGTGGCAGGTCTGGCTGGAGCTCGACGACTCCCACCGCAACCCGACCGACGACTCCGCCTTCCTGGACACCGCGTTCACGTTCCCGCACCCGACCCAGGGGACCATCACCTGGAAGATCGGCGATGCGCTGGACACCGGCTTCTTCGGCTACGACTACGAGAGTGTCGCGCCGCCGTCCGCCCTTGCGCCGCCACCACCCCCACCACCTGCACCGCTCCCCGAGGAAGAGGAGCCACCACTGGAGGACGCCATGGCCGACCGCGGAGCGCGATCCGAGCGAGGCCTGCCGCCCCGCGTGCTCGGAGCCGCCGAGGACGTCTCGTTGCTGAGCCCCGACCGCGTCCCGGTCGAGCTGACCCCGTCTCGCCGCAGACGCGCGGCGCCCGACGCGGGGGAGCCCGAGGGCGGGGAGCGGGCCTACCTGCGCGTCGAGGGCATCACCGGCGCGGAGGCAGCGCCGCTCTACAGCGTCTACGTCAACGTGCCCGAGGGGGAGGAGCCCGCCGACCACCCGGAGCTGCGCGCCGGCTCGGTCTCCACGTTCGGGCTCGAGGAGTCCTCCCGGACCGACGACAACCACGACGGCGGGGGCCTGACCGCCACCTTCGACATCACGGCGCTGCGCGACCGGCTGGCCGCCGACGGACTCTGGGACGAGGAGCACGTCGACGTCAGCTTCAGCACGCACTCGCCGACCGCGCCGGGTGGCACCGAGCGGCGCGAACGCGACCTGCAGCCGGGGTCCGACGTGCGCGCCCGCCGGGTCGCGATCGTGGCCGGCTGACTCGATGACCGCCCTCGCCGGCCGCGGCGACCACCCGGAGGACGTGGCAGTCTCCCCGACGGGTCGCTCGCCTGGCACCCGGAGTGGTGGGTGTACGCCGTGGCGGTGATCGCCTGGGTCGACCTCGCGCTGATGTCCCTCGCCTCGACGGGGGGCCGGTCACCACGCGCGCGATGGCGATGCCGGCTGAGACCGGTCGGCTTCCTGTCGTCGTGGTCGGAGAGCCTGGTCGGACTGGGTGCTGATGGTGGTGGCGATGATGCTGCCCGTGGTCGCGCCCCAGGTGCGCACGGTGGCGCTGCGCAGCCTCTGGACCCGTCGCCAACGGTCTGCTGGAGCCTTCCTCGCCGGGTACCTCGCCGTCTGGGTGGGCGCGGGGCGCGGTGCTGCTCGCGCCGCTGGTGGCCCTGCACGTCTACCCGCTGGGGCCGGCGTGGCTGGTCGGGATCCTGCTCGTGGCCGCCGGGTGGCAGGTCTCCCCGCCCGCGGAGGCGGCTGCTGCGCCGGTGCGCGTCGCTGCGGCTCGGTGCCGCGGACGGGCGGGCGGCCGACCTCGACTGCGCCAGGGCGGGTCTGCGCTCCGGCGTACGGTGCCTGGCGACGTGTGGCCCGCTGATGCTCGCGATGCTCGCCGGCCACAGCCTCTGGCTGATGGCGGCGCTGCTCGTGGTCCTGCTCAGCGAGCGCTCGCGCGGTCCGGACCCGGTGCGGCGGGCGGGTCGGCCGCGCGAGGCGTGGATGCTCGTCGGGCTTGCGGCGGTCGCGGGACTGGCGGCCGCACTCTCGTAGGCGGTGCTCCCTACTGCCCGGGCCGCTCCCAGAGTGCGAACGCGTTCGGCCCTGCGACGTACGGCGCCAGGCTGGGGCAGTGCCGCGCCAGCACGGTGCCCATCGTGGTCTCCTCGATCCAGGCCAGTCCCTCGGGCGTGTAGACCTCGGGCGTGAAGCTGTCGGTGAAGAACCGATCGCTGTTCAGCCGCCGGGAGGCCATCAGGATGAAGATCCGGAACGCCGTGTCGCTGAAGGCGAAGCCCTCGGGCCGGTCCTCGGCGTACATCCCCGCGAGCAGGTCGACCTTCTCGAGGTCGCCGCCGTAGACCTCCTCGAGCTCGCGCGCCCACTGCCGGTTGCTGGTGATGTCGTCGAACGTCGACGGGACGTTCAGGTGCATCAACCGACGGAACTCGGTGTAGCGCGGCACCCCGAGCTCGCGGCTGCGCACGATGTCGGTCGCGGCGAGGTCCATCAGCTGCCCGTCCGGGCGGGTGAAGGTCTGCAGGTGCTTCGGGAAGTTGTGCAGGCAGACGAGGCCCGGGTTCATCGTCCCGAACGTGTAGAGCAGGTCGCCGAGCTCCTGGTCACGCAGCAGGTCGGCTCCCGGAGGTCCGGTGAGCTTGTCGAACTCCAGCGGGCCGATGGTCGGGCTGTCGTCGGCGGCGGCGCGGAAGTCGAAGCTGTCCGGGATCAGCGGGTGCATCCGGTAGACCGCCACGAACTCCTCGGTGAGCGAGAACGGCACGCCGTAGTGGTCGGTCTCGGTGCCGGGGATGCCGGTGAGGATCTCGTCGTGCACGACGCGGTCGATGACAGGGCCGAGCTTCTGGCCGGCCAGGCCGTACCAGTTGGCGTGCAGGCCCGCGGCCGCAGTCGGGTGCGCGGTGACGGCCGGGGTCCACTCCACGGTGTGGATCTTGGCGAGGAGCGCGGCCGTGATCACCCGCGCGCGCTGGAAGAGCCGCTCGTCGTCCCAGTCGGGGTAGGCCTTCGCGAGCATCTCGCAGACGCTGTTGTGCTCGTGCACGAACAGGGTCTGCATCATCGCGACGCCCACCCAGAACCCCGGGATCAGCGCGGGGTTGAGCGCCGGGTCGTCGGGCAGCGGGGGATGGCCGTCGACCAACCGGAGCCGGCCGCCCGCGTGCTCGCGCAGGAACGCCTGCTCCGCCCCGTTGTTGCCGTAGATCTGGGAGCCGTCCCACCAGTGCGTGTTGACGTTGAGGAAGGTCGGGGGGAGGTAGTTCTTCTCCGCCGGGGTGGTCGGGTCGCCGGGCGTGCGGTGCACCAGCAGCGGCGGGCTCGGCCAGTCGTCGTCGGGATCGAGCTCGAGGACCCACGGGTCCTCGGTCGGGCTGGGACCGTGCTTGAACCAGTCGCGGATCATGAACTGCAGCCACGCCGCGATCAGCGCGTTGCCGGCCGAGGCCGGGAGCAGCTCGTCGCGGGTCATCAGCCGGCGGCTCACCGTGCGCGGGTTGGGCTCGAGCAGGTTCGCGGTGTCCGGCCAGGTGTGCTCGATCGGCACGTTGCGCCCGAAACGGGTGCCGGCCATCCCCATGGTCGGGTTGCCCAGGTCGTTCCAGCTGCCGTCGACGCTGCGCTGCGTCTCGAACTTCTCGTCCCACTCCGGCGCCTCGACCCCGTTGACGGACGGTTGTCGCGTGGTGTCGTGCAGGTTGTGCTCGCGCAGCACGTTGCGCACTCCGACCAGGTTGGCGAGCCCGAGGTACTTCGGCAGGCGCGGCCAGCCGAGCTTGTGGTCGACCCGGTCCGCGACGGCGTCGTACGCCCGCCAGAGGGGGTTGAGGTGGAAGGGACGATCGGCGGTGCTCTTCGTTGCTCTGGGATCAGGCATGACGCCTCCTCTGCTCCAAGCGTGGGACCACTGGTGAAGACACGGCAAGGGGGTGTGCAGATACGTCCCGCTTGGTCCAGATCGCGTGCCGCTGGGTCGGGAGTGGTCTCGTGAGATCCGTGTGACGGAGTTGTCCACAGGCTGGAAGGACGCGGTTTCCCGTTCCGTATATGCGGGGTAGCACTGGCGCATGTCCGTGGAAGTCTCGGGCGCCGCCTCGGTCGATCTCGTTGCCGACCTCGACCAGCAGGTGCGGTCCGTCGTACGCCGTGAGGGGGTGGACCCCCAGCTCGACGTGCTGCGCGTGCGCCGCATCGCCGAGGAGCTGGTCACCGCGCACGACGACCGCAGCCTCACCGGTGTGGTCGCCCCGGTGCCCGACCCGGCGGCGGTGATCGCCGAGCTGGTGGCGCGGGTATCTGGCTTCGGCCCGCTCCAGCTGTTCCTCGACGACCCCGAGATCGAGGAGATCTGGATCAACGAGCCGAGCCGGGTCTTCGTCGCCCGCAACGGACGCCACGAGCTGACCAACGTGATCCTCACCAAGGCCGAGGTCGACGAGCTCGTCGAGCGGATGCTCAAGTCCAGCGGTCGCCGGATCGACCTGTCCCAGCCGTTCGTCGACGCGATGCTCCCGGCTGGCCACCGGCTGCACGTCGTGCTGCAAGGGATCAGCCGTGACTTCGCGGCGGTCAACATCCGCAAGTTCGTGCTCAAGGCCGCCCGCCTGAGCGACCTCGTGCGCCTCGGGTCGATGTCGCCGATCGCAGCACGGTTCCTCGAGGCGGCCGTGCTCGCAGGGCAGAACATCGTGGTCGCTGGCTCGACGCAGGCTGGAAAGACCACGATGCTCAACTGCCTGGCTGCCGCCATCCCCGGTGGCGACCGGATCATCTCGGCCGAGGAGGTCTTCGAGCTCCGCTTCTCGCACCCCGACTGGGTCGCGCTGCAGACGCGCCAGGTCGGGCTCGAGGGGACCGGTGAGGTGTCGCTGCGCGACCTGGTGCGCGAGACGCTGCGGATGCGGCCGACCAGGATCATCGTCGGTGAGGTGCGCTCGGCGGAGAGTCTCGACCTGCTGCTGGCGCTGAACGCCGGACTGCCCGGCATGGCGACCCTGCACGCCAACAGCGCGCGTGAGGCGTTGGTCAAGCTGTGCACCCTGCCCCTGCTGGCGGGCGAGAACATCTCGGCCCGGTTCGTGGTGCCCACGGTCGCGAGCTCGGTCGACCTCGTCGTGCACCTCGGGCTGGACGCGGGCGGCGTACGACGCGTCAACGAGATCGTCGCGGTCCCGGGGCGGGTGGAGAACGACATCGTCGAGACCGAGCCCGTCTTCGCCCGGCAAGGCGGAGACCTCGTGCACACGGGCGGGATGCCGACCCGCCTGGACACCTTCGAGCGAGCAGCGGTCGACATCCACCGCCTCCTGCGCGGGACCGACTGATGGGCGCCGTGCTCGGGCTGGTCCTCGGCGTCGGCCTGCTGCTCGTCTGGTCGTCCTTCTGGGCGCCGGGCCCACGAAGGCAGGCCGGGCGCTCGCGGCTGCGGCCCCTGCTCAACAGTGCCGGCCTCGGCGACGTGAGCCCGACGGGCTTCGCGATCGTGTGCGCGGTGTGTGCCTTCACCGCCACCACAGCGGTCCTGATCGCCTCCCGGACACTTCCCGTGGCGCTGGTGTTCGGGATGATGGGCGGCTACCTGCCCATCGCGGTGACCAAGGGGCGCGCTCGCCGACGCCAGCGAGACTTCGCCGAGGTCTGGCCCGAGGCCGTCGACAACCTGGCCTCCGCGGTGCGAGCCGGCTTGTCCCTGCCGGAGGCGCTCTCGGCCCTGTCAGAACGCGGACCGGAGCCGCTCCGCGACGCGTTCCGAGGCTTCGCCCTCGACTACCAGGTGAGCGGCCGCTTCTCCGAGGCGCTCGATCGGCTGAAGGACCGGTTGTCCGACCCGGTGGGCGACCGCGTCGTCGAGAGCCTCCGGGTGGCTCGCGAGGTCGGAGGCGGCGACCTCGGGCGACTGTTGCGGAGCCTGTCCGGCTTCCTGCGCGACGACGCGCGCACCCGCTCCGAGCTCGAGTCACGCCAGGCGTGGACGGTCAACGGCGCCCGGTTGGCGGTTGCGGCTCCGTGGTTGGTGCTGCTGCTGATGTGCTTCCAGCCCCAGGTCATCCACCGCTACTCGACCGGCGCCGGCGTGGTGGTGCTGGTGGCTGGTGCGGTGATGTGCGCCGTCGCCTACCGCGTGATGGTCCGCATCGGCCGGCTGCCGATCGAGAGGCGGATCCTCTCGTGACGCTCTTCGTCGGTGGTCTCCTCGGTGCCGTGCTCGGCTGCGGGCTGTGGCTGGTGGCGACCGCCGTCGTGGATGCGCGTCGTACGCCGCTGGCGGTGCGGGTGCTGCCCTACCTCCGGGACCTGCCTCGCCCCGACTCGCTGCCGATGCCGGCCGCACCGGCCAACGCCTTCGCCGGCGTCTTCGGTCCCGTGCTGTCGGGCGCTGGGCAGCTCGTCGAGCGGGTGCTCGGCGGTGCCGCGTCCGTGCGTCGTCGGCTGCAACGTGCCGGGCTGGAGATGGACGTCGCCCAGTTCCGGGTCGAGCAGGTGATCTGGGGTCTCGTTGCCTTCGCGATCGTGGCAGTGCCCTCGGCACTGGTGGCTGCGTCGTCCCCGGAACGGTCCGTCCCGTTGCTGATCTTCTGCCTGATCGCGTTCGTCCTCGGCGTGCTGGTCCGTGAGAACCGCCTCACCGCCCAGGTCGCCCGGCGGGAGCGACAGATCCTGCAGGAGTTCCCGACGATCGCGGAGCTGCTCGCCCTGGCAGTCGCGGCGGGGGAGAGCCCGCTGGCGGCGCTCGACCGCGTCGTACGCCGCACGCACGGCGAGCTCTCCAACGAGCTGGGCAACGTCCTCGCCCAGGTCCGCACCGGCACCCCGATCTCGCGTGCCTTCGACGAGCTGGCCTCGCGTTCAGGTCTCGCGGTGGTGTCCCGATTCGCCGAGGGCATCGCCATCGCCGTCGAGCGCGGCACCCCGCTCGCCGAGGTGCTGCACGCGCAGGCGGGCGACGTCCGCGAGGCGGGCCGCCGGGCGCTGATCGAGTCCGGAGCCCGGCGCGAGGTCCTGATGATGGTCCCCGTCGTCTTCCTGGTGCTCCCCGTAGTCGTCGTCTTCGCATTCTGGCCCGGCCTCGTCGGCCTGCGCCTCGTCGTCCCCTAGGAGGAGATCGAGATGGACCGTTTGATGTGGAGCGGGCTGCTGCGTCCGCGACGCCGTGACGAGCGCGGTGACGTACCCGGATGGGTGCTGATCACCGTCATGACCGCAGGCCTCGTGGCCGGGCTGTGGGCCATCGCCGGGTCACAGCTCGGCTCGATGCTGCGTGAAGCCCTCGCGTCCGTCTCTGGCTGAGCCGGCGCCACGGGACGAGCACGGAGCGGCGGTCGTCGACTTCGTGCTGGTCAGCATGGTGCTCGTGCCCCTGGTGCTCGGCCTGATCCAGGTCGGGCTGGTGCTGCACGTGCGCAACACCCTGGCCGCTGCCGCGACCGAGGGTGCGCGCTACGGCGCCAACGTCGATCGCACACCGGCTGCGGGCGCCGCGCGCACCCGTGACCAGGTGAGCGGAGCGATCGCCGGGCGGTTCGCCGAGGACGTCACTGGGTCACGCGAGACGGTCGACGGTGTGTCGACGGTCGTGGTGACCGTGCATGCGACGGTGCCTCCGCTCGGACTGTGGGGACCGGGCGTCGACCTGTCGGTGACCGGGCACGGCGTCCAGGAGACAGCGCCGTGAGCCGTGCGCGCGACGAGTCGGGCACCGCGATCGTCGAGTTCGTGTGGCTGGCGATCCTGTTGATCGTGCCGCTGCTCTACATCGTCCTGGCGGCGTTCGACACCCAGCGGGCGGCGTACGCCGCGTCGGCTGCTGCGCGGTCGGCGGGCCGCGCCTTCGTCACCGCGCCCGACCAGGCGACCGGCCAGGCACGTGCCATGGCGGCGGTTCGGCTCGCCTACCGCGACCAACGACTCGAGGACGTGCCCGACGTCCGGATCACCTGCCGACCCGACCCACGTCGGTGCCTCTCGCCGGGCTCGGTGGTGCGCGCCGAGGTGCAGTCCTCGGTCGACCTGCCGCTGATGCCGGCCGCCCTCGGTGCGAACACCCCGGCCATCCGGGTCGACGCCGACCACGAGGCGCCGTACGGAACCTTCCGCGAGGGCCGGCCGTGAGGAGTCGCGACGATCTCGGCTCCGTCACGCCGCTGATCATCGGCTTCGCCGTCCTCGTGGCGATGCTCGTCGCGGTCGTCGTCGACGCCTCCGCGGCGTACCTGCGCAGGCAGGGCCTCAACTCCGCGGCCGACGCCGCCGCCCTGGCCGCGACCGACGGCATCCAGGGCGAGGAGGTCTACACCCACGGGCTCGGCAAGCGCGCGGAGATCGATCCCCTGAACGCCCGACGCTACGTCGCGGCCTACTTCGCGAGCAGTGGCATCCGACATCGCTTTCCCGGCCTCGACTACTCGGTCAGCACGACGGTGAACACCGTGGTCGTCCGCGTCGTCACGCCGATGGACCTGCCGCTCCACGTGCCCGGGGTCGGCACCGACGTCCCGGTCAGGGGTACGGCGGCTTCGGTGGTCGTGGTCTCGGACTGACTGATCAGCTGGGGCGGAGCTCGCCGCGGGCGAGGCTGGTGTCCGAGTGGGCCGGGTTGCCGTCGAGCGGCTCGAGCGAGATGTCGACCGAGGTGTAGGCGTCGAGGTCGACGCCGGCCGGGATCGCGAAGCTCTGGGAGTCCTGGTCCATCACCCCGAGAGCGATCATGTCGTTCGTCTTCGGGTCGAGCAGCCAGGTCTGGACGTAGGAGCCGGTGGGGGACGGCACACCCGAGAGGTCGACGGCGAGCGTGCGGGTGCCGTCGCTGCTCACCACCTCAGCGGTTCCGGTGGTGGTGCTGCCCGTCGAGAAGGGGGTCACGTCCCCTCGAGCCACGATCGCCGGGCCGGGCTTCGGCGAGGGAGCTGGCGCGTCCTCGTTCGTGGCGGCGACGACCGCGACGGTGGCGGCGACCCCGACGGCCAGGCCGGCGACCGCTGCCGCGGCGGGCCGCCACCACGGGCGCCGCGAACTGGTCGCAGCGACCACGGGGCCAGCGCCGTCGGCGTCGAGCTCCGCTCGCACTGCCGCCCAGACGTGGTCGGGTGGCCGCTCCAGCTCCACGCCACCGGTCAACTGATCGGCACCGGTCAGCAGGGTGCGCGTGCGGTCCACCTCCCCGCGACACTCGGCACAGCTCTGGACGTGGGCAGCGAGCGCGGTGTCGTGCTCGTCCCCGAGGGCGAGGCCGACGAGGGTTTCCTGGTCAGGATGGCTCATCGGTCACCTCCACGACGTCACGGAGCTGCAGCAGTCCTCGGCGGATGTGACTCTTCACCGTACCCAGCGGCAGCTCGAGCCGGTGCGAGATCTGCGCATGCGTGAGACCGCTGAAGAAGGCGAGCTCGAGGATGTGCCGCCGCGGCTGCTCCACCTGCGCCAGCCCCTCGGAGATCACCACGGCGTCGACCACGGTGTCGGTCTCGTGCACGGCCGCCTCGGGTTGCTGACGCGCGATCCGGTCGGTGAGGCGCCGCTCGCGGTCCCGCTGGTGGGCGAGATCGGCGAGCACGTGCCTGGTGATCCCGACCAGCCAGGCCGGGAGCGGTCGCAGGTCGGGATCGAACTGCTGGTGGCTGCGCCACGCCTTCACGAAGACCTGCTGGGTGACGTCGTCGGCCATCGACCGGTCCGTCGTGGCGCGCCCGGCGATCGTGTAGACGAGCGGCGACCAGCGCTCGTAGGCCTCCTCGAGCGCGGACTCGTCGCCGGAGCAGAACCGCTTGCCGACGGCGTACGCCGACTCGTCGGTGAGCGCGCCGTCGCTCGGGTCGGCCATGCGGTGAGTGTGCCACGGACGATCGAGTGGCTCCGCTCGAAGAAATCTGCCGCGGGGTGCATCCAGCGACGACCCGGGCCTGGAAGAGGTGATGAAGCCGGGGAGAGCCCGGGTCCTTGGAGAGGGAGCAGACATGAGACGCAGATGGATGGCCGTGCTGATGGCGCTGGTCGTGTCGGTCGGCCTGGTCGCAGCAAGCGGCGGGACGGCAGAGGCGAAGACACGCAAGCAGGTCGGCTACACCCGGGTGGTCGTCGCCCCGGCGGTGTACGACCTCGTCACCGGCGCAGGGATCAGCCCGGCTCCGCTGGACGGAGCGAAGGCCTACCCCTACAAGGGCACCCTCGCAGCGAACTTCCCGATCACGGGCTACTCGCTGGGCAGCCTGCGGATCAAGCACAGCGGCGGCATCAGCCTCACGGCAGGCTCAGCGACGATCGAGCTGCGCAACTTCTACATCGACCTCGGACGAGGGCGGGTCAGTGGCGAGGTGAACGGAACCGTCGGCAACGTCGGCCGCGTCGACCTGTTCAAGATCAGGGGCAGCGACCGTCCGGGTCTCGGCCTGGTCAGGCTCACCCTGACCGACACCGCGGCCGGCGCCCTGAACGCCACCTTCGGGGTCAACGCCTTCGCGGAGAACGCCACCTTCGGCTACGCGACCCCGCGGCCGTTCTCCCGCTTCTAGGGGGTTCGCTCGGGACAACGGAAGATCCCCGGCGCCAGGTGCCGGGGATCTTCCGTTGATGCGCGTCTAGAGCTGGTCCCACGCCCTCGTGAGTACGTCGCGCAGGGTCGTCTCGATCTCGTCGAAGATCTTCTGGTCGGCGACGAGCGGGGGAGCGAGCTGGACGACCGGGTCTCCTCGGTCGTCGGCGCGGCAGTAGAGGCCGGCCTCGAACAGCGCGCCGGAGAGGAAGCCGCGCAGCAGGCGCTCGGCCTCGTCGTCGTCGAAGGTCTCCTTGGTGGCCTTGTCCTTGACGAGCTCGATCCCGTAGAAGTAGCCGGCGCCGCGGACGTCGCCGACGATCGGCAGGTCGTTGAGCTTGTTCAGGGTCGCGCGGAAGTCGCCCTCGGTCTCGAGCACGTGCTCGTTGAGCTGTTCACGCTCGAAGATGTCGAGGTTGGCCATCGCCACCGCCGTCGAGACCGGATGGCCGCCGAAGGTGTAGCCGTGGGCGAAGGAGGTGTCACCCTTCGCGAACGGCTCGAACAGCCGGTCGGTCGCGATCATCGCGCCCAGCGGGGAGTAGCCCGAGGTGAGGCCCTTGGCGCAGGTGATGATGTCGGGCTGGTAGTCGTAGCGCTCGGCGGCGAACATGTGGCCGAGCCGGCCGAAGGCGCAGATGACCTCGTCGGAGACCAGCAGCACGTCGTACTCGTCGCAGATCTCGCGCACCCGCTGGAAGTAGCCGGGGGGAGGCGGGAAGCAGCCGCCGGAGTTCTGCACGGGCTCGAGGAACACCGCTGCCACGGTCTCGGGGCCCTCGAACTCGATCGCCTCGGCGATCCGGTTTGCGGCCCACTGGCCGAAGGCGACCTCGTCGTCCGGGCCGAGGTAGGAGGTCTCGGCCGAGCGGTAGAAGTTCGTGTTCGGCACGCGGAACGTCGAGGGCACCAGCGGCTCGAAGGGCGCCTTCATCCCCGGCAGGCCGGTGATCGAGAGCGCACCCTGGGGCGTGCCGTGGTAGGCGATGGAGCGGCTGATCACCTTGTGCTTGGTGGGCTTGCCGGTCAGCTTGAAGTACTGCTTGGCCAGCTTCCACGCGGACTCGACGGCCTCGCCACCGCCCGTCGTGAAGAAGACGCGGTTCAGGTCGCCCGGCGCGTAGCCCGCGATCCGCTCGGCCAGGTCGATCGCGCCCGGGTGGGCGTAGGACCACAGCGGGAAGAAGGCCAGCTCGGCGGCCTGCTTGGCCGCGGCCTCGGCGAGCTCGGTGCGACCGTGCCCTGCCTGGACGACGAACAAGCCGGCCAGCCCGTCGATGTACTTGTTGCCCTGCGAGTCCCAGATGTGCACGCCGTCGCCGCGGACGATCGTCGGCACCCGGTGGGTGTCGTACGTCGAGTGGCGGGTGAAGTGCATCCAGAGATGGTCCTTGGCCGCCTGCTGGCGGGCGTCGTCTGCCTGCTGGTCGTTCATCGCTTCGAAGCACCTCGGAAAGTTCTGGGTCTGGGCTGCCCAGTCTGCCCCTGAGAACGGCTGGAAGGCAAACGATTCAACGGTGTTGGAGGACTTCTTCGATGGAATCACTGGCAGATGCCGCTTAGACCTACCGATTCCGCAGCCAGATGACTACGCTCGCCGCATGCCTGAATCCACCTTCCGCAATGTCGTCAACGGCGAGCTCGTCGACGCCGCGTCCGGCGAGACCTACGACATCATCGACCCCACCAACGGGCAGGTCTACGCGACCGCACCCAAGTCCGGGGCCGAGGACGTCGACCGGGCCTACCAGTCGGCGGCCAAGGCCTTCGAGACCTGGAGCGACGCGACTCCCTCCGACCGCCAGAAGGCGTTGCTCAACATCGCCGACGCCCTGGAGAAGCGGTCCCGCGAGTTCGTCGACGTGGAGTCCAAGGACACCGGCAAGCCGATCGGGTTCACCATCGACGAGGAGCTGCCGCCCGCGATCGACCAGCTCCGGTTCTTCGCCGGCGCCGCGCGCGTGCTCGAGGGCAAGTCGGCGGGGGAGTACCTCAAGGACCACACCTCCTGGGTACGCCGCGAGCCGATCGGCGTCGTCGGCCAGGTGACGCCGTGGAACTACCCGCTGATGATGATGATCTGGAAGATCGCCCCCGCGCTCGCGGCCGGCAACTGCCTGGTCCTCAAGCCGAGCGACACCACTCCCGCCTCGACCACCCTGTTCGGCGAGATGGTCCAGGAGTTCCTCCCACCGGGCGTCTTCAACGTGGTCACCGGTGACCGCGACACCGGCCGCGCCGTGGTCGAGCACCCGGTCCCGCAGCTCGTCGCCATCACCGGTTCGGTCCGTGCCGGCATGGAGGTCGCCGCCAGCGCGGCCAAGCAGCTCAAGCGGGTCCACCTCGAGCTCGGTGGCAAGGCCCCGGTGATCGTCTTCGACGACGCTGACGTGGAGGCCGCTGCGGAGGGGATCGCCGGAGCCGGCTACTTCAACGCCGGCCAGGACTGCACCGCGGCGACCCGCGTGCTCGCCGGGCCCGGGGTGCACGACGACTTCCTCGCTGCCCTCACCGAGCAGGCTCGCAACACCAGCACCGGCATGCCCGACGACGAGGACATCCTCTACGGCCCGCTCAACAACGCCGACCAGCTCGAGCGGGTCAGTGGCATGGTGGACCGGCTGCCCGACCACGCGCAGGTCTCGGCCGGTGGCAAGCGCCAGGGGGAGCGCGGCTACTTCTACGAGCCGACCGTGCTCTCCGGCCTGCGCCAGGACGACGAGCAGATCCAGAACGAGATCTTCGGCCCGGTGATCACCGTGCAGAAGTTCAGCGACGAGGCGGAGGCGCTCGCCTGGGCCAACGGGGTGGAGTACGGCCTGGCCTCCAGCGTCTGGACCCAGAACCACGGCCGCGCGATGCGTGTCTCGCGCAAGCTCGACTTCGGCTGCGTCTGGATCAACACGCACATCCCGATCGTGGCCGAGATGCCGCACGGCGGCTTCAAGCACTCGGGCTACGGCAAGGACCTGTCGATGTACGGGCTGGAGGACTACACCCGCGTCAAGCACGTGATGTCCTACTTCGGGGAGTGACGTGCCCGGGATGAGGATCCTGCTCGTCGGCGCCGGTGGTGTCGGCTCGGCCTTCACGGCGATCGCGGCCCGTCGTGGCTTCTTCGACCTGTGCGTGGTCGCCGACTATGACGAGGCACGGTCACGGAAGGCGGTCGACGCGCTGGGGGACGACCGGTTCGTGGCAGGTCAGGTGGATGCGTCGGACGCCGGCTCGGTCGAGTCGCTCGTCCGCGAACACGGGATCACCCACGTGATGAACGCCGTCGACCCTCGGTTCGTGATGCCGATCTTCGACGGCGCGTTCGCGGGCGGGGCTGACTACCTCGACATGGCGATGTCGCTGTCCAGGCCGCATCCCGAGTCGCCGTACGCCGAGACCGGGGTGAAGCTCGGCGACGAGCAGTTCGCGGTCGCCGACGAGTGGGAGACCGCCGGCCGGCTCGCCCTGTGCGGGATCGGTGTCGAGCCGGGCCTCTCCGACGTGTTCGCGCGGTACGCCGCCGACCACCTGTTCAGCGAGATCGACGAGCTCGGCGTGCGCGACGGCGCCAACCTCGAGGTCGCCGGCTACGAGTTCGCGCCGTCGTTCTCCATCTGGACGACCATCGAGGAGTGCCTGAACCCGCCCGTGGTGTGGGAGAAGGAGCGTGGCTGGTTCACCACCCCACCCTTCAGCGAGCCCGAGGTCTTCGAGTTCCCCGAGGGCATCGGCCCCGTCGAGTGCGTCAACGTGGAGCACGAGGAAGTGCTGCTGATGCCGCGGTGGGTGGACTGCCGGCGGGCCACGTTCAAGTACGGCCTCGGCAACGAGTTCATCGAGGTGCTCAAGACGCTGCACAAGCTCGGTCTCGACAAGACCGACAAGGTGCGCGCGAGCGGCGTCGAGGTGAGCCCGCGCGACGTGGTCGCCGCCTGCCTGCCCGACCCGGCCACCCTCGGTGACGCGATGACCGGCAAGACCTGCGCCGGCCTGTTCGTCACCGGCACCGGCAAGGACGGCCGTCCGCGCGCGACGTACCTCTACCACGTGGTCGACAACGAGTGGTCGATGGAGGAGTACGGCCACCAGTGCGTGGTCTGGCAGACCGCGGTCAACCCAGTGGTGGCGCTCGAGCTGCTCGCCACGGACGTCTGGAAGGGGGCCGGGGTGCTCGGTCCGGAGGCCTTCGACGCGGTACCGTTCCTCGACCTGTTGACTGCCTACGGCAGTCCGTGGGGCCAACGGGAGGACACGCCAGGGTCATGACGAGGTACGGCGCCCAGTTCGGCCCCGACATCACGTTCCTCGGCATCGACCGGGTCGATCTGGACGATGTCGAAGCGCTCGGTCGTGCCGACGTGGTGGTCGTCGGAGCGCCGTTCGACGGCGGCACCAGCCACCGGCCCGGCACCCGCTTCGGCCCGCAGGCGATCCGGCAGACCGACTACCTCGGCCACGACGGCTCCCGCCCCCACCTGGCCCTGCGGGTGGACGCCCTCCAGGACATCGCCGTCGTCGACGCGGGCGACGTCGAGATGCCGCCGGGAGAGATCGAGCGGTCGCTGGGCAACCTCGAGGAGGCGGTCTACGCCGTCGCCTCTGCCGGTGCCGTGCCGCTGGTCCTCGGCGGTGACCACTCGATCGCCCTCCCCGACGCGACCGGTGTCGCCCGGCACCTCGGCTTCGGCCGCGTCTCGATGATCCACTTCGACGCGCACGCCGACACCGGCGACATCGAGTTCGGCTCCCTCTACGGGCACGGTCAGCCGATGCGGCGGCTGATCGAGTCGGGGGCGCTGCGGGGTGACCGCTTCCTGCAGATGGGACTGCGCGGCTACTGGCCCGGTCCCGAGACGCTGGACTGGATGGCCGACCAGCAGATGCGCTCCTACGAGATGACCGAGATCGGCGCACGCGGCCTGACCGCGTGCCTCGACGAGGCCTTCGAGATCGCCATGGACGACTGCGACGCGGTCTTCCTCAGCGTGGACATCGACGTCTGCGACCCGGGCCACGCGCCCGGGACCGGCACCCCCGAGCCGGGTGGGCTGAGCTCGCGCGAGCTCCTCGACGCCGTACGCCGGATCTGTCGCGAGCTCCCGGTCGCCGGCATCGACGTCGTCGAGGTCTCGCCGCCCTACGACCACGCCGAGATCACGGCGTTCCTCGCCAACCGGGTGTGCCTGGAGGCCCTGTCGGGCCTCGCCGCCGCGAAGGTGGGGATCACCCACGACCCTGCCGGTCCACTGCTGGAAGGGCGCGGCTGATGATCATCGCCGGCATCCGTCCTCCCGACGCCGCCGAGGTCGCGCGCCGGTTGCGCGAGCGCATGGCGATGGCGGACGAGGTCGGTGAGCCCAGGTCCGGGCACCACCCGACGAGCGGGGCCACCGGCCAGGAGTCCACCGACGACCCATGCGTGCGGGATCGCGACGCGACAAACTAGAGTTGCCCGGTGGACATTAGCTGGACATCTCGGGTCCGATCCTGGCTGGCCTTCGTCGTGGCGTTGCTCGTCGCGCTGCCGCTGCTGGTCGGTGTCCTTGCCGGGCCGGCGCAGGCCGCCGACGACCCGGGCTCGGGCCGCCTCGTGCGCGTCGGCACGGAGGGGACCTACCCGCCGTTCACCTACGTCGACCCGCGCACCAGCCAGCTCACCGGCTACGACATCGAGGTCGCCGAGGCGGTCGCCAAGGAGGCGGGCTGGCGGCTGAAGTTCGTGCAGTCGCAGTTCGACGCGATCTTCCCGGCGCTGGACGCCAAGCGCATCGACATGATCGCCAACCAGGTGACGATCAATCCCGAGCGGGAGGCGCGCTACCTGTTCTCCCAGCCCTACACCTACTCCCACGGCGTGATCGTGGTCGCGAAGGGCACCAAGGGCATCACCTCCCTCGCCGACCTGAAGGGCAAGACCACCGCCCAGTCGGAGACCAGCAACTGGGCCCAGGTGGCCAAGGACGCCGGCGCCAAGGTGCAGTCGGTGGAGGGCTTCGCCCAGGCAGCTGCGCTGCTGAGCCAGGGTCGGGTCGACGCGATCGTGAACGACAACATCGCCGTCCTCGACTACCTGGCCTCCACCGGCTCGAAGAAGATCGAGATCACCGGTGACGCGGGCAACGAGGTCTCCAAGCAGGCGTTGACCTTCCGCAAGTCAGATCCCGCCTTGCGCGCCCAGGCCGACGCAGCACTGAAGAAGCTGGCCGACGACGGCACCCTCGCCAAGATCTCCGAGAAGTACTTCAAGGCGGACGTCTCCACCGAGAACGCCGGCAAGGTGGAGGTGAAGGGCTCCGACTCCGAGCGCAGCACCTGGGACGTGGTGAAGGACGCTGCCGGGCCGATGCTCCTGGGCGTCATCAAGGGCACGATCCCGCTGACCATCATCAGCTTCGCCTTCGGCCTGCTGATCGCGCTGGCCGCGGCGCTGGCACGGATCTCGAGCCGGCGAGTCCTGAGCGTGCCGGCCCGGATCTACATCTCGATCATCCGAGGCACCCCGCTGCTGGTGCAGCTGTTCATCGTGTTCTACGGGCTGCCCGAGCTGGGGGTGAAGCTCCCCGGCTTCCTTGCAGCGTGCATCGCGCTCAGCCTGAACGTGGGTGGCTACGCGGCGGAGATCATCCGCGCGTCGATCCTCTCGGTGCCGCGAGGCCAGTTCGAGGCCGCGACGACGATCGGGATGTCCTACGAGCAGAGCATGCGACGCATCGTGCTGCCGCAGGCCGCGCGGATCGCCGTACCGCCGCTGTCGAACACGCTGTTGTCTCTGGTCAAGGACACCTCCCTGACTGCGGTGGTGCTGGTGACCGAGCTCTTCCGTGAGGCCCAGAACGCCGCCGCACTGAGCACTCGCTACCTCGCTCTGTACATCCTGGCTGCCTTCTACTTCTGGGTCATCTGCTTCGTGATCTCGCTCGGCCAGGAGCGGCTGGAGCGCCGACTCGAGAGGTACGTCGCATGAGCACTCCCACCGACCCCAGCCCGATCGAGCCGGGGCTCCAGGACCGCAGCCCGTGGGACGACGGGTCCCGTCCGCTGATCGAGGTCGTCGGCCTCGAGAAGGCCTTCGGCGACGCCAAGGTGCTCCGCGGTGTCGGGTTCACCGCGGCCGAGGGGACGGCGACCGCGATCCTCGGACCCTCGGGCTCGGGCAAGACCACGGTGCTCCGCTCGCTGAACGTCCTGGAGACTCCCGACGCAGGCACCGTCCGGATCGCCGACGCGTCGGTCGACTTCAGCACCTTGCCGAGCGACAAGAAGGCCCGGCGCCGCGAGGTCGTGGCCCTGAGGTCGCGCAGCGGGATGGTCTTCCAGTCGCACAACCTGTTCCCACACAAGACGGTCCTGCAGAACCTGATCGAGGGGCCGGTGCAGGTGCAGGAGCGCGACGCGGACGAGGCCGTGGCCGACGCTCGACGTCTGCTCGAGCAGGTGGGCCTGGCCGACCGCGAGGACGAGTACCCCTCCCGCCTGTCGGGCGGTCAGCAGCAGCGCGTCGGGATCGCCCGCGCGCTCGCGCTGAAGCCCCAGGTGGTGCTGCTCGACGAGCCGACCTCGGCGCTCGACCCCGAGCTCGTCGGTGAGGTGCTCGGCGTGATCCGCGACCTCGCTCAGGAGGGCTGGACGCTTGGTGATCGTCACCCACGAGGTCCGCTTCGCCCGCGACGTCGCCGACCAGGTGCTGTTCCTGGACGGGGGAGTGGTCGCCGAGCAGGGCGGCGCCGAGGTGCTCACCGACCCGCAGAACGAACGGACCCGGCAGTTCTTGCGCCGGATGCTGGAGATCTGAGCAGCGACGCCGCTCAGCTGGTGGCCGCGAGCGCGGCCTCCTCGATCACGTCGAGCGCCTCGTCGAGCAGGTGTGCCGGGATCACCAGCGGCGGCAGGAAGCGGAGCACGTTGCCGTAGGTGCCGCAGGTCAGCGTGAGCACGCCCGCCTGGTGGCAGGCGGCGCTGATCTTGCCGGCCAGGGCAGCGTCGGGCTTCGTGGTGCCGGGCTCGACCAGCTCGACGGCGATCATCGCGCCGCGCCCGCGGACGTCGCCGATCGCCGGGACCTTCTCGGCCAGCGCGCGCAGCCGGGTGGTCATCGTCTGCTCGATCTCGCGTGCCGCGGCGTTGAGGTCGAGCTGCTCCATCGTCGCGATCGCGCCGAGGGCGGCGGCGCAGGTGACCGGGTTGCCGCCGTAGGTGCCGCCGAGGCCACCGCCGTGGACGGCGTCCATCATCTCGGCGCGACCGACCACCCCGGCCAGCGGGCAGGCCGCCGGCCATCCCCTTGGCGACGGTGACCAGGTCGGGCACGACGCCCTCGTGCTCGCACGCGAACCAGGCGCCGGTGCGGCACATGCCGGACTGGATCTCGTCGGCGACGAACACCACGCCGTTGTCGGTGCACCACTGCGAGAGGGCCGGCAGGAACCCGGGAGCGGGTACGACGAAGCCGCCCTCGCCGAGCACCGGCTCGATCACCACGCAGGCCAGGTTGTCGGCGCCGACCTGCTTCTCGATCACGTCGATCGCGCGGGCGGCGGCCTGCTCGCCGGTGAGCTCGCTCGCCTCGCGGAACGGGTAGGACATCGGCGCCCGGTAGACCTCGCCGGCGAACGGGCCGAAGCCGTGCTTGTAGGGCATGTTCTTCGACGTCATCGCCATCGTCAGGTTGGTGCGCCCGTGGTAGGCGTGGTCGAAGGCCACGACCGCGTCGCGGCCGGTGTGGGCGCGGGCGATCTTGACGGCGTTCTCGACCGCCTCGGCGCCGGAGTTGAAGAGGGCGGCCTTCTTGGCGTGGTCCCCGGGAGTGAGCCGGGCGAGCGCCTCGCACACCTCCACGTAGCCCTCGTACGGCGCGACCATGAAGCAGGTGTGCGTGAACGCAGCCACCTGCTCGGTCACCCGGTCGACCACCTCGGGAGCGCTGTTGCCGACGCTGACCACGGCGATGCCGCTGGCGAGGTCGATCAGCGAGTTGCCGTCGACGTCCACGATCACGCCGCCGCCCGCCGCCGCGACGTACACCGGGAGCACGCTGCCGACGCCGGAGGCCACCGCAGCCGTACGCCGCTCGTGCAGCGCGCGCGACCGCGGACCCGGGATCTCGGTGACCAGCCGGCGTTCCTGCGGCAGATCGGGTCCACCGGTTGCGGATCGGTCGTCGAACGTGGCTGTGGCGGCGGTTTCAGTGGTCATGTGGCGCTCCCGCGACTGGATCAGTGATGGATCAGGTAGTGCTTCCAGTATCTGCCCCGGCGGTCCTAGAGTCGAGTCGGGTCCGCTCACCGATGGAAGGATGCCGATGTCCGACGAACTGAAGGCCGGCTGCGACGCCGTGCTCACCAAGGCGATCGACGACGGTGTGCCGGGGGTGGTGGCGATGGCCACGGACGCCGATGGCACGACCTACGAGGGCGTGGCGGGCAAGCGCGCACTCGGCGGCGACCAGGACATGACCGCCGACACGGTCTTCGCCATCTTCTCGACGACCAAGGCCATCGCCGGGACCGCAGCCCTGCAGCTCGTGGAGAGCGGCGACCTGGACCTCGACGCACCGGCGAAGGAGTACGCCCCACCGCTCGGCGACGTTCAGGTTCTCGACGGCTTCGGTGACGACGGGCAGCCGCGCCTGCGACCGCCGGCCAGTGACATCACCACGCGTCAGCTGCTCACGCACACGGCGGGCTTCGGCTACGACTTCTTCAACGAGAACTACCTGCGGATGGCCGACGAGCACGGCCAGCCCAGCGTGATCACGGCCTCGAAGGCCGCGATCACGACACCGTTGCTCTTCGACCCCGGAACCCAGTGGGAGTACGGCTCCAACATCGACTGGGCCGGCCAGGTCGTCGAGGGGATCACCGGCAAGCGCCTCGGCGACGTGCTCCAGGAGCGCGTGTTCGACCCGCTCGGGATGAACGACACCGCCTTCTCGATGACCGACGACATGCGTTCGCGGGTGGCCACCATGCACCAGCGCGCCGACGACGGCTCGATCACGCCGGTGGAGTTCGAGCTGCCGCCCGATCCCGAGGTGCACATGGGGGGCCACGGGCTCTACTCGACGGTGCCGGACTACATGAAGTTCATCCGGATGTGGCTCAACGACGGAGCCTCCGAGCGTGGGCAGGTGCTCGCCCCGGAGACGGTGGCGATGGCCGTTGGCAACCACCTCCAGGGCTCGATGAAGATCAAGTCGCTGCCCGGCGTGATCCCGACGCTGTCCAACGAGGCGGAGTTCTTCCCCGGGATGCCGAAGTCGTGGGCGCTGACCTTCATGATCAACGACGAGGAGGCGCCGACCGGACGTCCGGCCGGTGAGCTCGCGTGGGCCGGGCTGGCCAACCTCTACTACTGGATCGACCGCACCAACGGCATCGGTGGCTTCTGGGCGACGCAGATCTTCCCCTTCGCCGACCCGCCCTCGGTCGGCGGCTACCTCGACTTCGAGAAGGCCGTGTACGACGCCCGCAAGGCCGCGGTCGCCTGACCGGTCAGGAGACCTTCGACGCGGCCACGCTGCGCGGCAGCACGCCACCGTCGAGCACGGCCCGGCGCAGGGGCGCCATCAGCTCGGCCGAGACGGGTGGTGTCCTCGAGCCCGAACGCCTCCCAGGGCGCCAGCGAGGCCGCGTCCGTGGCCGACTCCAGCTCGTCACGGGCCGCCTTGCCGTCCTCGGTGAGGGCACCGTCCCCGTCGAACCAGCCACGGTCCCGGAGCCGGTCGGCGCCGGCGGCGAACTCCTCGTCGCCCCAGCCCCGGGTCGACTTGAGGAACCTGTCCTTGCCCGACCAGGCCCCGTCGAGGAGGGTCGCCTCGACCGGGTCGACCCCGCGGGAGGTCAGCACCGCCACGTGACCGTCGCCACGGTGCTCGCGGACCAGCGTCGCTGCGTGCCAGAGCGCGAGAGGTCGTCGTCCGGCCACTCGAGCTGGGCGTGCGCGGCGTACAACGGGCGACCGGGGGAGGTGCAGTCCCTCGCACAGTCGCCGGGCGAGGGCGAGCGTGCTCAGCCACGTCCGGGGTGCCGAGGACCCGGTCCAGCGCCTTGGCCATCCCGTCGCGTCGCGCCTGCACCATCCGCTCCGGGGTGACCGTTTCCCAGGCGGCGGGCAGGGCCGCGTCGTGCAGCCACGGCGCGAAGACGTAGAACGTGGCCTCGGTGACCCGCGGGCCCACCGCCCCCATGGCGGCGGCGCGGGCGGGGAAGTAGGCGAGCCGGTCGTGCAGGCCGAGGGCGACGTACTCCGCGGTGGTCTCCTCGGCGAAGTAACCGATGACGTGCACGGTCTCGAGCGCTCCCCAGGCGCGGCGTGACTGGCGGAGCAGGTCCTGGTCAGGGCGAGGCGGCGTCCATGCGAGGGACCCTAGCGGGGGCCTCTCGAGGGTCGCGCTCAGAGCAGCGGGCGCAGCGGGCGTCAGGATCATCTCGGTGAACCGGCTGTAGACGTCGCGCGCCTCCCACTCCGCGATGGTGAGCGGCAGCGTGTTGGTCAGGTCGGTCTCGAAGATGCGCTCCATCTCCTCGGCCAGGGACGCGTCGATGATCTCGACGTTGATCTCGTAGTTGCCGGTCATGCTGAGCCGGTCCACGTTGGCGGTGCCGATCGTGGTCCAGTTGCCGTCGATCGTCGCCGTCTTCGCGTGCACCATCGCGTCGCGGAAGCGGTGGATCCCGATGCCGGCCTGGAGCATCTTGCGGAAGTAGCCGCGCGAGATCCAGTCGGCGACGATGTGGTTGGACTTGGCCGGCAGCAGGAGGCGTACGTCGACCCCGCGCCGGGCCGCGCCGACCAGGCTGTCCACGAAGCTCTCGTCGGGGATGAAGTAGGCGTGCGTCATCCAGATGTTGCGCTGCGCCCGGTCCATCGCCTCGAGGTACATGCCCCGGATCGGGAACATCCACAGCCGCGGGACGTTGCGGTGCACCCGGATCCGCGGCTCCCACGTCGACGCCGTCGACATCAGCATCGGCGCCTCGCTGCGCCGGAACCGCTTCTCGCGGTGGAGGTTCCAGAAGTCGGCGAAGGCGCGGGTCAGGTCCCACACCCCCGGGCCGGTGATCCGGCAGTGCGTGTCGCGCCACTCGGTGGCGTAGGCCGAGCCGATGTTGTAGCCGCCGACGAACCCCACCTCGTCGTCGACGACCAGGATCTTGCGGTGGTCGCGGCCGTAGCGGCGGAGGTCGAAGAAGCGCCACCCGGCCGAGTAGACCGGGTAGGCGAGCACCTTCACGTTCGGCGGGAAGTGCTTGAACGGCGGACGCACCACGATGTTGGCGAACTGGTCGTAGATGACCCGGACCTCGACGCCGCGGTCGGCCGCGTCGATGAGCGCCTTCTTGAAGCGCTGGCCGACGGCGTCGCTCTTCCAGATGTAGGTCTCGAACAGGACCTGCTTCTGCGCCCCCTCGATGGCGGCGAGCATGTCGTCGTACAGGTCCTGGCCGAAGGTGTACGTCGTCACGGTGCCCCCGCCGACCGGCGTCTCCTGGGCCGTCCGCGTCGGGAACGGCTTGGGCTTCTTGCCCCGCCGGCGGTAGGAGTCGACCAGGCTCATCCCGATCGCCACCAGCAGCGGGATCCCGAAGATCGTCGAGCAGTGCCCGCTTCACCAGCAGCGCCACCGGGTGGCGGTGTTGATCAGGGGGTGATGTCGGCGCTGCACAGGGTCATCCAAGCAGAGGCCGCGCGTGCGTGGTCGAGGAGCGAGCGCTGTTTCCCGGTGGGTGAGGAGCGAGCGCCAGCCAGCGTCTCGAAACCACGAGGTCGTCGACCTGTGCTCCGCCGCCGACTCTCGGCTCACCGGGTTTCGAGACGCGTCGCTCACGCCCTCCTTCGTCGGTCCGAGCCGACGCTCCTCAACCTCCCGCGCTGTCGACGGCCTCGCGAGCTCAGCCGTCGGCGCGTGATGTCGGTGGCCCCCACGTAGGCTCGTACGCATGCGTCCAGTCACCGATCTCGAGCGTCGCGTCGCGCCGTTCGACGTGCAGTCCGACTACCAGCCGTCGGGGGACCAGCCGACCGCGATCGCGGAGATCACCAAGCGCATCAAGGGTGGCGTGAAGGACACCGTGCTCCTCGGCGCCACCGGCACCGGCAAGACCGCGACCGTCGCCTGGGTGGCGGAGCAGGTGCAGCGGCCCGATCCTGGTGATGCAGCCCAACAAGACCCTCGCCGCCCAGTTCGCCAACGAGCTGCGCCAGCTGTTCCCCGAGAACGCCGTCGAGTACTTCGTCTCCTACTACGACTACTACCAGCCCGAGGCCTACGTCCCGCAGACGGACACCTACATCGAGAAGGACTCCTCGATCAACGAGGAGGTCGAGCGGCTGCGCCACTCGGCGACCAACTCGCTGCTCACCCGGCGTGACGTGATCGTGGTCTCGACGGTCTCGTGCATCTACGGCCTCGGCACCCCGCAGGAGTACGTCGACCGGATGCTGCGGCTCAAGGTCGGCAACGAGATGGACCGCGACGACGTGCTGCGTCGGCTCGTCGAGATCCAGTACACCCGCAACGACCTCTCCTTCACCCGCGGCACCTTCCGGGTGCGCGGCGACACCCTCGAGATCTTCCCGGTCTACGAGGAGCACGCGGTGCGGGTGGAGTTCTTCGGCGACGAGATCGAGCGGCTGATGACGCTGCACCCCGTCACCGGCGAGGTGCTCACCGACGACAACGAGGTCTACGTCTTCCCGGCCACCCACTACGTCGCCGGGCCCGCCCGGATGGAACGCGCCATCGCCGGCATCGAGGCCGAGCTCGAGCAGCAGGTCTCGACCTTCGAGAAGCAGGGCAAGCTGCTCGAGGCCCAGCGTCTGCGGATGCGCACGTCCTACGACGTGGAGATGATGCGCCAGGTCGGGTCCTGCTCCGGCATCGAGAACTACTCGATGCACATCGACGGTCGCAGCCGCGGCAGCGCTCCGAACTGCCTGCTCGACTACTTCCCCGAGGACTTCGTGCTCGTCGTCGACGAGTCCCACGTCGCTGTGCCGCAGATCGGCGGGATGTATGAAGGCGACATGTCCCGCAAGCGCAACCTGGTCGACCACGGGTTCCGGCTGCCGAGCGCGATGGACAACCGACCGCTGAAGTGGGAGGAGTTCGTCGACCGGATCGGCCAGACCATCTACCTCTCGGCGACGCCCGGCAACTACGAGATCAGCAAGGGCGGCGGCATCGACAACGTCGTCGAGCAGATCATCCGGCCGACCGGGTTGATCGACCCTGAGGTCGTGGTGAAGCCGACCAAGGGTCAGATCGACGACCTGATGAGCGAGATCGGCCAGCGGGTCGAGCGCAACGAGCGCGTGCTGGTCACCACGTTGACCAAGAAGATGTCCGAGGACCTCACCGACTACCTCCTCGAGAACGGCGTCCGCTGCCGCTACCTGCACTCCGAGGTCGACACCCTCAAGCGCATCGAGCTGCTGCGGGACCTCCGGCTGGGGGAGTACGACGTGCTGGTCGGCATCAACCTGCTGCGTGAGGGCCTGGACCTGCCCGAGGTCTCGCTCGTCGCGATCCTGGACGCCGACAAGGAGGGCTTCCTGCGCTCCGACAAGTCGCTGATCCAGACCATCGGCCGCGCAGCGCGCAACGTGTCCGGCCAGGTGGTGATGTACGCCGACCGGATGACCCCCTCGATGGAGTCGGCGATCGACGAGACCAACCGTCGCCGCGAGAAGCAGGTCGCCTACAACACGTTCCACGGCGTCGACCCGCAGCCGCTGCGCAAGAAGATCGCCGACATCACCGACATGCTGGCCCGCGACGACGAGGACACCGCCGCGCTGCTCGAGACCTGGCAGGGCACCGGGGCTCGGGGTGACCGGAGCAAGAAGGCACCCGTGCCGGGCCTCTCGAAGATGCACGAGCGGCTGCCCGACACCGCCGGCCTTCCCTCCAGCGACCTCGCCGAGCTCGTCCAGCAGCTGTCCGAGCAGATGCACAACGCCGCCGCCGAGCTCCAGTTCGAGGTCGCGGCCCGCCTGCGCGACGAGATCTCCGACCTGAAGAAGGAGCTGCGCCAGATGATGGAGGCCACCAAATGAGCACGGAGTTCCAGGTCACGTTCGACGCCGGCGACCCCGACGCGCTGTGTCGGTTCTGGATCGAGGCGCTCGACTACCAGATGCAACCGCCACCCCCCGGCTTCGACACCTGGGACGCCTTCCTGGAGAGCGTCGGTGTGCCGGAGGACCAGCGCAACACCGCTTCGGCCGCGCTGCCGCGCGAGGGCGAGAGCGGCCCTCGTCTGTTCTTCCAGCAGGTCCCCGAGGGCAAGACGGCGAAGAACCGCGTGCACCTCGACCTCCGCAAGGCGGTCGGCCTGGAGAACGAGGAGCGGATGACCGCCCTCGAGGCCGAGGCCGAGCGTCTCGTGGCCCTGGGCGCCACCCGTCTCGAGCGCTTCGAGCCCGGCAGCGGTCTGAGCGCGGGCCACATCGTGATGCAGGATCCCGAGGGCAACGAGTTCTGCCTGGACTGACCGTTCACGTCTGCCTGTCCGGCGGGCGGTGCCCGTCACCTGGTTTCGAGACGCTCGCTGGCGCTCGCTCCTCAACCCCCGGCTGCCGACCGAACGACTCGTCGAGGGACCGGACGGCGCACCACCCGGAGCCCCGCTCGATGGGCCGGGTCATGGATGACGAAGGCCACACCCGCTCTGGTCAGGAGAGGTCCGGACCACCCTTAGGCTGGTAGAAGTGACGGCAACCTCGCGATCCATCGCCAACCCCTGGGTGGTCTGGGTCGTCGGACTACTCGTCTACGTGCTCGCTGTCTTCCACCGCTCCTCGCTCGGGGTGGCCGGGCTGGTGGCCGCGGAGCGGTTCGACATCTCGGCCACGCAGCTGGCGACGTTCACGATGTTGCAGCTGCTCGTCTACGCCGGGATGCAGATCCCGGTCGGGCTCCTGGTGGACCGGTTCGGTCCGCGCAGCGTGCTCCTCGTCGGGCTGGTGCTGATGACGCTGGCGCAGGGGTCGTTCGCGTTCGCGCACTCCTACCCGACGGCGCTCGTGGCGCGGGCGTTCGTCGGCGTCGGTGACGCGATGACCTTCATCTGCGTCCTGCGGCTGGTGAACAGCTGGTTCCCGCTGCGACGGATCCCGTTCGTCACGCAGGTCACCGGGACCCTCGGCCAGCTCGGAGCCGTGGCCGCGGCGGTCCCGATGACCTGGGCGCTGGGCCACCTCGGCTGGACCCCGGCCTACCTGGGTGCCGCCTCGATCGGGATCGTCCTCACCGTGGCCGTGCTGCTGCTCCTCAAGGACGCGCCGGGCGAGCTGCACGTCCGCGGCGCGCAGCTGTCGTTGGCCACCGTCCGCGAGAACCTGGTCGCCTCCTGGGAGCAGCCAGGCACCCGGCTCGGCTTCTGGATGCACTTCACGACGCAGTTCAGCGCGACCACGATGACGCTGCTGTGGGGCTACCCGTTCCTGGTCCGCGGCGAGGGACGCTCCCCGTCGACCGCCGGGTTGCTGCTGACGGTGATGGTCCTCGCGATGATGGTCTCGGGACCGGTGCTCGGCTGGCTGATCGGGGCACATCCCTGGCACCGCTCGACGACCGTGCTGGGCATCGTCAGCGCGCTGGTCGCCGTGTGGACCGCCGTGCTCGTCTGGCCGGGCGACGCGCCGCTGGCGCTGCTCGTGCTCCTGGTCGTGGTCGCCGGCACTGGCGGGCCTGCGTCGGTGATCGGCTTCGACGTCGGCCGGACCTCCAACCCGGCCCACCGGCTGGGCAGCGCCACCGGGATCATCAACCAGGGCGGCTTCTACGCCAGCCTCTTCCTCGTCGTCGCCATCGGTCTGGTCCTGGACTGGCGTACGCCGGGCGGCGGCACCGACTACCCGGCGTCGGCCTTCCGCTGGGCGATGAGCGTGCAGTACGTGCTGTGGGCCGTCGGGCTGGTCCAGATCGTGCGCTACCGGCGCCGAACACGGGCCCGGATCCTCGAGGAGCGCGCGTCAGTCCTGACGTCGGAGGGTTGAGAGCGCCACCAGGCGAGAGATGACCATCGCGACGTACAGCACGCCGGCGACCTGCTCGAGGATCACCCACGAGCGGGCATGGCTCGCCGCCGGGAGGATGTCGGAGAGTCCCACGCTGGTCAGGTTGCTGAACGAGAAGAACAGCAGCTCGAAGAACCGCTCCGACCCGTCGCTCAGCGGGGCGATCGAGCCCGGCACGATGATCACGACGGCCAGGTAGACGTAGGCGAAGCCCCAGGCAACCACCGTGAACGCCGCCCCGATCGCGAACAGCTCGTCGGTGGTGACGCGGTCGTCGTGGAACAGGTAGCGGATCGTGCTGTAGGCGACGTAGAAGTAGAACGGCGCGTGCAGCAGGGCGCTGGTCAGCGTCACCCAGTCCTCGCCCGGCAGAACCGCCTCGAGCATGGTCATCACCACCGCCGGGACGCCGAAGGCCAGGGCGATCACCGTCAGGGCCGGGGTGCTGCGGACGACCCACAGGGCCAGTCCCACCGCCACCATCGAGATCACTCCGAGGACGGCTGATCCGACCCGGGAGCCGTCCAGGAACGGGTAGGCGAGCACGGCCAGGAGCTGGGCTGCAAGGAGGAGTCCGGACGGGTGCCTGACCAGCACGCGGACACCCGTCTCCTTTCCTGTGATTCCGGTCACTCGGCGGAGTCTAGGGCCGTACGGTGGCCCCGCCGACGTGACTTCCGCGCCACAGAGTCGTTCTCAGTACCGCAACGTGTTCCATTTCCAAACCCGCGCACACGCGGTTGCGCAAAACGAGAACACGTTCTAGGTTTTGGGCGCCGCGGGGGGCGGGTCCGCCGGGGGAACGTGCCACCAGGGGAGGTAGCGATGGGCGTGACACCTGCGTCGATCGTGCGCGGCCCGGGCGAGATCGCCGCGATGGTGAGCGACGTGACCAAGGCCGTCTTCACGACCAAGTTCCAGACGCGTGAGTTCATCGAGCAGGCCTGGTTCATCACGAGCGTCACGCTCCTGCCGACGATCCTGGTCTCCATCCCGTTCGGCGCCGTCATCTCTCTCCAGGTCGGCAACCTCACCGGCCAGCTCGGCGCGCAGTCCTTCGCGGGTGCCAGTGCCGTGCTCGCGGTGGTCCGCGAGGCCGCCCCGATCGCTGCCGCGATGATCATCGCCGGCGCGGCCGGATCGGCCATCTGCTCCGACATGGGCGCTCGCAAGATCCGCGAGGAGATCGACGCCATGGAGGTCCTCGGCATCGATCCGATCGAGCGGCTCGTGGTGCCCCGGGTGCTCGCCACCGTGTTCGTCGCGCTGATGATCAACGGGATCGTCATCGCCACCGGGATCGGCGGAGGCTACTTCTTCACCGTGATCGTCCAGGGGGGCAACGCCGGCGCCTTCCTCTCCAGCTTCACCGCCCTGGCAAGCCTGCCGGACCTCTACATCTCGATGATCAAGGCCATCCTGTTCGGCTACATGGCGGCCATCGTCGGTGCGTACAAGGGCCTCAACGCCGGCGGTGGGCCTTCTGGTGTGGGCCGAGCGGTCAACGAGGCCGTGATCATCGCGTTCATGGTGCTGTTCGCGCTGAACTCGATCATCACGGCGATCTACTTCCAAGTCGTCCCGCAGAACGGGTTGTAGCCGTGGCGGGGATGGGCACCATCGGCAAGGAGTTCCTGCGCGAGGGACGCATGGGCATCGAGGAGCGCGGCGACCAGCTGCTCTTCTACGTCAAGGCGCTGGCCTGGACTCCGCGGGCGATCACCCGCTACCGACGCGAGATCATGAACACCCTCGCCGAGGTCGCCTTCGGCGTCGGCGGACTCTCGTTGATCGCTGGCACCGTGGGCGTGATCGCGTTCATGGCGTTCTTCGCCGGCACCGAGGTCGGCATCCAGGGGTACGCCTCGCTCAGCCAGATCGGTGTCGCCAAGTTCACGGCCTTCATCTCGGCGTACTTCAACACCCGCGAGGTGGCGCCGCTGGTCTCCTCCATCGCGCTGGCCGCCACCGTCGGGTGCGGCTACACGGCGCGGCTCGGTGCGATGCGGATCTCCGAGGAGATCGACGCCCTCGAGGTGATGGCGGTGCCGTCACTGCCGTTCCTGGTGACGACCCGCATGATCGCCGCGTTCATCGCCGTCATCCCCCTGTACATCGTGGCCCTGGCGGCGTCGTACCTCTCGCCGCGGCTGATCACCACGCTGATCTACGGGCAGTCTGCCGGCACCTACGACCACTACTTCCTCCAGTTCCTGCCGCCGATCGACATGCTCTGGTCCTTCTTCAAGCTGATGTTCCTGGCCGTCGCCGTGATCCTGATCCACTGCTACTACGGCTACACCGCCTCCGGTGGTCCTGCCGGCGTGGGTACGGCGGTCGGCCGGGCGATCCGCACCTCGATCGTCACGATCGTGGTCGCGGACTTCTTCCTCAGCTTCGCGATCTGGGGCTCCACCACCACCGTGCGGATCACGGGGTAGCCGCGGATGTTCGCGAACATCACCCACGACACGAGGGCCGAGCACACCCGGCTCTTCCTGCTCGGTGTCGTCTTCCTGACGATCCTGGCCCTGCTGATCGGTCTGTCGATCGCGGTCTACCAGAAGGCCTTCTCGCACCCCACGATGATCACGATCAAGGCCGACAAGGCCGGGCTCCAGCTCTCCCAGTTCGGCGACGTCCGCCGGCACGGGGTGCTCGTCGGCCAGGTCCGGAAGATCAGCAACGACGGCGAGCAGGCCGTGATCAAGGTGGCACTCTCGCCCGCGTCGGCGAAGCAGATCCCCGAGAACATCCGCGTCGAGATCCTGCCCACCACGCTGTTCGGGCAGAAGTTCATCTCGATCGTGGACCCCAAGAACCCCGCGCAGCAGGTGCTCAGCGACGGCGACGTCATCCCGCGCTCACGGGTCACCACCAACGTCGAGCTCCAGAAGATCCTCGCCGACCTGTTCCCGCTGCTGCGAGCCATCCGCCCGGCCGACCTGAGCGCGACGCTGTACGCCGTGGCGAACGCCCTGCGTGGACGCGGCGACCAGATCGGCGAGACCTTCGTCAAGCTCGACAGCTACCTGACCAAGATCAACGTGCACCTGCCGACGCTGCAGCAAGACCTCGTGCTGCTCGCCAAGGTGAGCAAGACCTACGCGATCGCGGCGCCGGACCTGATCCGGTTGCTGCGCAACGCGACCACCACGGCCCACACGCTCACTGACCGCGAGGCGCAGCTGCGCGCCTTCCTCGACGACACCACCGGACTCGGCCAGAGGTCGACGCGGATCCTCGACAAGAACGGGGACAACATCGTCCAGGCGGCCTCGCTGAGCCGTCCGCTGCTCAAGCTGCTCGACACGTACTCCCCGGAGTTCCCGTGCCTGCTCAAGGGTGCGGCGCGCTACGCGGGAAGGCTCAACGACATCTTCCGCGGGGGACGCGTCCGGCAGAGCATGAGCTTCGCGGCCACGCAGCGTCGCCCCTACGACGAGCGGGACCGGCCGGTCTACGCGGACACTCGGGGCCCCCAGTGCTACGGGCTGCCCTACCCGAAGCAGCCGCTACCGGCGATCACCGACTTCGCCAACGGCTCGGACATGGAGACCGCGAAGGGGGGGAACCCGCCGTGAGCACGAGCCGCAACACCAAGACCGTGGTGGCGGGGATCAAGCTGGTCGTCTTCGTCACGGTCAGCGTGATCGTCACGGCCACCCTCACCGCGATCATGGGGTCCTTCGCCTTCGGCAGCGAGACCGAGTACAAGGCCGACTTCACCAGCGCGAGCCTGATCCAGAAGGGCGACGACGTGCGCGTCGCCGGCGTCGAGGTCGGGTCGGTGAAGAAGGTCGAGATCAAGGACCGCGACGCCGCCGAGATCACCTTCAAGGTCAGGAAGGACGTCGACCTGACGACGTCGACGAAGGCGTCGATCCGCTACCTCAACCTCGTCGGGGACCGCTACATGTCCCTCGAGCAGGGGTCACAGATCGGCCCCAGGCTCCCCTCTGGGGGCACCATCCCGGCTTCACGAACCACTCCGGCTCTGAACCTCACCGAGCTGTTCAACGGATTCCAGCCGCTGTTCCAGGCGCTGCAGCCCAGCGAGGTCAACAACCTGTCGCTCAACCTGATCAAGGTGCTCCAGGGAGAGGGCGGCACGATCGGCAGCCTGCTGAGCAACACGGCCTCGTTGACCAACTCGCTGGCCGACCGCGACAAGCTCATCGGTCAGGTCATCGACAACCTCTCGTCGTTGCTCAAGACCGTCGACGACCGTCACCAACAGCTCAGCTCCCTGGTCGTCGAGCTCAAGAAGTGGCTCACCAACGTCGCCGACGATCGCGACGCCATCGGTGACTCCGTGCAGAGCCTGTCCGGGCTGTCCGCCGACCTGGCGAAGCTGCTCACCCTCGGGCGGCCCTACGTCAAGGCCGACGTCGCCCAGCTGCGCCGGACGATGAAGATCCTGAACAAGCCCAAGAACCAGGCTGTGTTCGACGAGGTGCTCAACCGGCTGCCGCTGCTGCTGACCCGGCAGACCCGCACCGGGACCTACGGGTCCTGGTACCAGTACTACCTCTGCGACTTCGACGGGAAGATCATCCTGCCCGACCTGGTCCCCGGCCCCCTCGGCAACGACTCGATCCCCGGCCTCAAGCAGATCCAGGACAAGCTCGACGACCTGTCCTTCTACAGCCCGGTCAAGAGGTGCAGAGCCTAGTGACCAGCCCCCTCGAGACCGTGACCTGCTACGCGACGCGCTGCGGGCACCTCGCCGCGTTGTCGTCAGTC
Organism: uncultured Actinomycetota bacterium; assembly: GCA_963797525.1. Lineage (GTDB taxonomy): Bacteria > Actinomycetota > Actinomycetes > Propionibacteriales > Nocardioidaceae > Marmoricola. The sequence goes on along the minus strand of CAWCPT010000014.1, from coordinate 113,389 downwards.
GTCGATGGCTCCGCATCGTCTCCCTCCTCCGCCGTGCGAGGCACTTCGCAGCGTGCCGCTCGCGACGGCCACGGCACGAGGGGGTGGCCTGATGGCCCGCCGAAGTGACGCGAGGATCCTCCGACTGGGCGCCATCAGCCTGGTCGTGCTGCTGGTCGTGGGTGCCGCCGCCTTCAACCTGCAGAAGTTCCCCGGCTTCAAGGGTTCCGCCTACCACGTGCAGCTCACCGACGCGAGCGGGCTGCACAAGGGCAACATGGTGCAGATCGCCGGCGTGCGCGTCGGCCGGGTCAACGCGCTGCACATCGAGAAGGACCACGTCACCGTCGACTTCGACGTGAAGGACGCGAAGATGGGGGAGAAGACCCAGGCCGCGGTGCAGGTGCTCAACCTGTTGGGGGAGAAGTACCTCGAGATCACGCCCAAGGGCGCCGGCGAGATGCAGGCCGGCGACACGATCCCGAAGAGCCGCACCAACGGCAGCTACGACATCGTGGCCACCCTCAGCGAGCTGACCACGAGGACCGAGGACATCAACGTCCCCAGGCTCTCGCAGTCGCTGACGACGCTGGGCGACACCCTCAACGCGGCCAGCCCGCACATCCGCTCCACCTTCACCGGGCTGTCCCGGGTGTCCCAGGCGATCGCCAGCCGGGACGAGGGCATCAGTCAGCTGCTGCAGCGTGCCGACCGGGTGACCAAGCTGCTCGCACAGCGTCGCGGAGACCTGGTGACGTTGATGCGCGAGGGCGACCTGGTCTTCAAGGAGCTCATCGTCCGGCGCGACGCGATCCACTCGCTTCTCGTCAACGCCACTCGGCTTGCCGTCGAGCTCCGGGGACTGGCCACCGACAACCAGAAGCAGATCGGTGGTGCGCTCAAGGAGCTGGACACGGCCCTGACGTACCTGCGTGCGCGCAAGGCCAAGATCGACATCATCTTGAAGAGGCTCGATCCCTATGCGTCCATCCTGATCAACATCATCGGGACGGGCCCCTGGTTCGACGCCTACGTCCCCAACCTGCCGAGCATCGCCGACGGTGAGTTCAAACCGGGCAGGAGGGCGGAGTGATGACGTCGCTCTTCTCCCGCAAGCTGGTCGCGTTCCTCCTCGCGCTGCTGCTCCTGACGGCGACGTTCTTCGCCTTCCAGGGTGGGCCGGACAACCGCAACGTCACGGCGTACTTCGACCGGACGGTGAGCATCTACAAGGGCTCCGACGTGCGTGTCATGGGCGTGCGGATCGGGACCGTCACCGCCGTGGTGCCCGAGGGGGACCGCGTGCGCGTGTCCATGCAGTACGACGGTGAGTACAAGCTCCCGGCGACTGCCAAGGCGGCCATCGTGACGCCGACGTTGACCGCCGACCGGTTCGTGCAGATCGCACCCGCCTACACCAGTGGCGCGGTGATGCAGGACAACGCGAAGATCGCGCTGCCCCAGACCGGGACCCCGGTCGAGCTCGACCGGATCTACCAGAGCCTGTCGGACCTCACGCAGGCGCTCGGACCCAACGGCGCCAACAAGGACGGTGCGCTCGACACCCTCCTCACGGCCGGCACCAAGGCACTCAAGAACAACGGCAAGCTCGGCAACGAGACGTTGCTCAACCTGTCCGCGGCAGTGCAGACGTTCGGTGACAACAGCGGGCCGCTGTTCGACTCGGTCGAGAACATGTCGAAGCTGACGGACACCTTGGCGGCCAACGACCGGCTCGTCGACGGCTTCATGGGTGACCTGACCTCGGTGTCCTCCCAGCTCGCGGACGAGCGCGGCAACCTGGCCAAGGCGTTGGCGGCGCTGGCCCGAGCGGTGGGGACCGTGCGCAGCTTCGTGCACGACAACAGGTCCCTCGTGAGCAAGGACGTCCGGCAGCTCAGCGAGATCCTCGGCGTCCTCGCCAAGCGGAAGAGCGAGCTCAACACGGTGACGCGGATCGGCGCCCTCGGACTGGACAACCTCACCCTGGCCAACGACAACAAGACGAAGTCCGTCGGCTCGAGGCTGCAGGCCACGCCCAACGTCGCCAACCTCCCCGCCCTGCTCTGCGGCATCGTCAGGAACTCCGCCGGCTTCGAGAAGTCAGGGCCCTTGGCGGACACGACGTGCCAGCTGTTCGACCAGCTCCTCAAGCCGTTCGTCGACTCGCTCGGGGCCGACCCCTCGCAGAACCAGGGCCCGAGCCAGCGGCCCCAGATCAAGCTCGGGGGCACGGCGCCCGCGACGTCGCTCGAGGGTCTGCTGAGCTCCCTGAAGGCGGGCAACACACCATGACGCGCCTGACGAGACACCTCACCCGCCGCGGAACGGTCGGCTGCGTGCTCCTGCTCGTGCTCGTCCTGCTCGCCTCCGGGTGCAAGTTCGACGGCGCCTACGACTTGCCCCTGCCCGGCAACAAGGTCAAGGCCGACGACGCCATCAAGGTCACCGCCGACTTCTCGGACGCGCTCAACGTGGTGCCCCGGACCGCGGTCTTCGCCAACGACGTCGTCGTCGGACAGGTGACCGACGTGTCCCGGGTCGGCTGGCACGCGCGGGTGGAGTTCCTGGTCCGCAAGGACGTCAAGCTGCCGGCGAACGTCGAGGTCGACGTCCGCCAGACCAGCCTCCTGGGCGAGAAGTACATCGCGCTGGTCGAGCCCCCCGCCGGGACGGCCAGTGCTGCACGACTCGCCGACGGAGCGGTGATCCCGCTCTCGCGCACGGGCCGCAATCCCGAGGTCGAGGAGGTCCTCGGAGCCCTCTCCATGCTGCTCAGCGGAGGCGGCATCGGGCAGCTGAAGACCATCAGCGTCGAGATGAACAAGATGCTCAACGGACGGCAGGACCAGGCGCGCCACCTGCTCACCAACCTCGATCAGCTCGTCGGTGGCCTGAACGAGCAGAAGGACGACCTGATCTCCGCCATGGAGTCGATCGACCGGCTCGCCGCCACGCTGGTCAAGGAGAAGGACGTCATCGGGGAGGCCATCGACAGCATGGGCCCGGCGCTCAAGGTCCTCAACCGACAGCACCGGGCGCTGGTCACGATGCTGCGCCAGCTCGACAGGCTCGGCGACGTCGGCACGAAGGTGCTCAACGCCAGCACCGACAACATCGTGGCCTCGCTGAAGCACCTGCAGCCGACGTTGACGAAGCTCGCAGACGCCGGCGACGCCCTCCCGAACGGCCTCTCGATGCTGGCCAGCTTCCCGTTCCCCAAGGAAGCCGAGTCCATCGTGAAGGGCGACTACGCCAACGCGCTGTTCCACGTGGAGCTCAACCTCAACGACATCCTGAAGGCGCCCAACCAGAACCTCCCCGACCTGATCAACCTGTGCACGGCCACCCCGCTGGCGCAGCTGTGCGAGGGCCTGGACGACGCGACCAAGGTGCTCATCTGCAAGAACCTGCCCCAGTCCGGCAAGGACCTGCTCTGCCCTGACGGGTCGGTCGGGCTGCCCAAGAAGACTCCGCTGACCGATCTCACCGGCGGGCTGACGGGTTCGAGCAAGAACGGCTCCAGCGGGTCGGGCGCGGGATCCGGCGGCGGCTCCGGTGGTGTGGGCGGGCTCCTCGGCCTCGGGGGAGGTGGCGGCTGATGACTCGCGGAGTCAGGGTCAGGTTGCTCGCCTTCGTGGTGCTCAGCGCCGTCGGCATCGTCTACGTCGCGGGCAGCTTCCTCGGCATCACCGATCGGCTGCTCGGTCGCGGACTGACCATCCACGCCACCCTGCCCACCTCTGGCGGGCTGTTCACCGGCAGCGAGGTCACCTACCGAGGCGTCAAGGTCGGCAAGGTCTCCGGGATGCACGTCACACGCACGGGGTTGCGGCTCGACCTGGCGCTGAAGGACGGCACCAGGATCCCGATGGACTCCAAGATGTACGTGCACAACCTCTCGGCGGTCGGTGAGCAGTACCTCGACTTCGAGCCACCCGACAACAAGCCGCCGTACGCCGAGGCCGGTGACCTCATCAAGGGCAGCAAGGCAAGCCTCCCGATGAGCGAGGAGGTGCTGCTCACCCGGATGAACTCCCTCGTGGACTCGGTCGACAAGAACGATCTCTCCACCGTCGTCAGCGAGCTCGGCCTGATGTTCCGTGACACCGCCAACCCGCTGCAGCGCATGGTCGACTCCGGCACGCAGTTCGTCGACGAGGCCGACGCCAACACCGACGACACCATCAAGCTCCTCGACACCGGCAAGACCGTGCTGCAGACACAGGCAGACCACGAGAAGGACATCCAGAGCTTCGCGAAGGATCTCGCGGACCTGACCGGCACCCTCCGCTCCTCCGACAAGGACATCCGCACCCTGCTCCAGGGCGGGCCCGGCGCCGTTCGCGAGGTCGATGCGTTGCTGAAGGGGCTCGAGCCCACGCTGCCGGTCTTCCTGTCCAACCTGATCACCACCAACCAGGTGCTCACCACGAACATCCCGGCCGTGCGGCAGCTGCTCGTCCTGTTCCCGCACGTCATCGCGGCAGGTTTCACCGGCACCCCCGGTGACGGCTACGGCCACATCAACCTGCAGTTCAACAACAACGTGCCTCCGTGCACCAAGGGCTACAAGCCGCCCTCGCAGTGGCGTTCCCCCCTCGACGAGAGTGAAGGGCCGGTCTACCCGGCGCAGTGCAAGGCCGGAGCGCCGCAGGAGGCCCGCGGCTACCGCGCGTCGCCCAGCTTCGGTTCTGCGGCGTCCTCGGGCCGGAGCTATCGTGTCGCCCCGTACGATGCCCGCACTGGTGCCGTCGCGTCTGGTGACGGCAGCGGGGGCGATCTGGTGATGGGAAGCAAGGAAGGTCTGCACACAGTGTTCGGTGACGATTCGTGGACGTGGATGCTCACAGGCCCGGCGGCGGGTCGGTGACCGACTCTGCTGACCCGGCAGGACCATCGAGCACCTCGTGGCGAGTCGTCAACATCGTGCTCATGGCCCTTGCCCTCGTGCTGGTCGCCGCAACCGTCTTCTTCTGGGTCGATGACGCCAAGGCCAGCCCCGGTGACACCAGGGCGGAAGGTCTGTCCCGGCAGTCCAAGGCGGTCAGCAAGGCCGCGAAGGACGAGACGCTCGCCTTCCTGACCGTCGACTACAAGAACATGGATGCCCTGATCGCGAAGGTCCTGAGCGGAGCCAGCGGCTCGTTCAAGGAGCAGTACTCCGGCGCCAGGTCCAACCTGAAGACGTCCGCCGCGAGGGCCAAGGCGGTCTCCACCGGGAAGGTGCTGTCGGTCGGCATCTCCGACATCGACAAGGACAACGCGGTGGTGTTCGTGGCGGCGAACTCACAGGTCACCAACACCTCCACCAAGGGCAAGGCCGTCCCGCGCTACTACCGCCTCAAGCTCACGATGGTGCGCCAGGGTGACACCTGGCGAACCTCCGACCTCCAGTTCGTGGGCTGACGTCTGATGCCTGAGTCCCACGCCCTCGCTCCCGACGAGAAGCTCTGCCCCTTCTGCGCGGAGACGATCAAGAGTGCCGCCATCCGGTGCCGCTACTGCCACAGTGACCTCGAGCCACCGGACGACCAGCCCGATCCGTCCGAGTCGCCGTACGTCGCTGCCGGGGCCGAGCCGGCGACCTCCCCGGAGCCGGCAGCCGCCGAGCCGGCAAGCCCCCCAGCCGAGCCGGCCGAGCCGGTCGAGCCGGCCGCTGCTCCGCCGTCCCGGAAGGCCTCCTGGCTGGACGGTCTCGGTCTGATGATCGGGCTCCTCGTGGTCTGCCTGGTGCTGGCCGGGCTGGCCGCACTCGCCTGGTCGCGTGACCACGACTCAGAGAAGACCGCCGCCGGCGCGATCACCTCCACCCAGGCACGCTCGAGCGGTCTGCAGGCAGCAACGACGCTGACCCAGAAGGCGCTCTCCTACAACTGGCAGACCCTCGATCAGGACGTGACGTCCACAGAGGCCGTGCTCGCGCCGAGCTTCCGCAAGCAGTACGCCAAGACCATCGCAGGGGTCCGCGACCAGACCATCAAGAACCAGGTCAAGCTGACGGCGTCGGTGGTGGCTTCCTCCATCGTCAGTGCCACGGACACGAAGGTGGTGGCGCTCGTCTTCGTCAACCAGATCACCACGGCGAAGAACGCCCAGGGCCAGCGCCTCGACCAGAACCGGGTGCTGGTCACGCTGGGTCGACATGGGGAAGAGTGGCGCGTGACCAAGATGGACGCCTTCTGATAAGTTAGAACACGTTCTAGTTTTGAGAGGATTGCTGCCGTGCCCGACGTCGAGACCGACCTCCTCATCGTGGGCGCCGGGCCGGCGGGCCTCTTCGGCGCCTACTACGCGGGGTTCCGCGGCATGAGCGTGACGGTGGTCGACTCGCTGCCCGAGCTCGGCGGCCAGGTCTCGGCCCTCTACCCGGAGAAGCTGATCCTCGACGTGGCCGGCTTCCCGGCCGTCAAGGGCCGCGAGCTCGTCGAGCAGATGGTCGAGCAGGCGGCGAGTGCGCGACCGACGTACCTCCTCGGCCGGACGGCCACCAAGCTCAGCACCGACCCCGACGGCGTCACCATGGGTCTCGACGACGGCTCCCTCGTGCGCGCCAAGGTCGTGATCATCACCGCCGGCATCGGCAAGTTCACCGCCCGGCCGCTGCCCGCCGGCGACGGCTGGGAGGACCGGGGCCTGGTGTTCTTCGTGCCGTCCTTCGCGGAGTACGCCGGCCGCGACGTCGTCATCGTCGGCGGCGGCGACAGCGCGTTCGACTGGGCGCACAGCCTCGAGCCGATCGCCAGCTCGGTGACCCTGGTGCACCGGCGTGACAAGTTCCGGGCCCACCAGGCCACGGTCGACGCCGTGCTGGCCAGCCGCACCGAGGTGATCACGCAGGCCCAGGTCACCGCGCTCGTGGGCGAGCACCACGTGGAGAGTGTGGAGATCACCACCAACGACGGCGACGTGCTCATCCGACCGGCCCAGTCGGTGGTCGCCGCCCTGGGCTTCGTGGCCGACCTGAGCGCCATGCAGGAGTGGGGGATGGAGTTCGAGAAGCGGCACATCAAGGTCGACACCGCGATGCGCACCAACCTCGAACGCGTCTTCGCGGCGGGTGACATCACCGAGTACGACGGCAAGGTGCGGCTGATCGCCGTCGGTTTCGGCGAGGTCGCCACCGCCGTGAACAACGCAGCCGTGCTCGTCGACCCCGAGGCGCACGTGTTCCCCGGCCACTCCAGCGAAGGGTCCTGAACCAGATGGCGTCCAGCCGCAGCACGGTGAAGATGAGCGAGGGCGAGATCGAGCAGTTCCTCGTCGACAACATGAAGGTGCAGATCGCCACGATCGGCCCCGACGGCGCTCCGCACCTGACCACGCTGTTCTACGTCGTGGAGGGCGGCCAGATCGCGTTCTGGACCTACGGCGCCTCGCAGAAGGTCGTCAACCTGCGCCGCGACCCACGGATCACCTGCCTGGTCGAGGACGGCGAGGAGTACTTCGAGCTGCGCGGCGTCAGCATCCGGGGACGAGCCCGCCTGGTCGAGGAGTACGACGACATCCGCACCCTCGGTGCCAAGGTCGCGAAGCGGATGGCCGGCGACATGGACCTCGGCGACTTCGGTGACGAGATCGTGGACAAGCAGGCCCGCAAGCGGGTCGGCATCGTCGTCGAGCCCGAGAAGGTGACCAGCTGGGACCACCGGAAGATGGCCGGCCCACCCGGATCGAATGACCAGTCAGTGACGGAGGAACGATGAAGAAGATCAAGGTCGACTTCGACCTGTGCGAGTCCAACGCGATGTGCGAGGCCCTGGCGCCCGACCACTTCCAGGTCGACGACGACGACTTCCTGCAGATCCTCGACGAGAACGTCACCGAGGAGCAGCTGGCGATCGTGGAGCAGGCCGTCGCGTCCTGCCCCAAGTCGGCGATCAGCCTCATCGAGGAGTGAGCGTGTCCGGAGGCTCGCCCTCGGCAGACCCGTTGTCCCTCGAGGGGCGGGTCGCCGTCGTCACCGGCGCGGGTGCCGGCCTCGGCCGGGCCGAGGCCCTCGCGCTGGCCGGTGCCGGGGCCAACGTGGTGCTCAACGACCTTCCCGGCGCGGCTGAGGAGGCCGCCGAGGAGATCCGCGCCGTCGGTGTCGAGGCGCTCGTCGTGCCCGGCGACGTGGGGGAGAGCGCCACGGCCGAGGCGATGCTCCAGGCTGCGGTCGACAAGCTCGGCCGGCTGGACGTCGTCGTCAACAACGCCGGCGTCACCCGCGACAAGATGCTGTTCAACATGACCGACGAGGAGTTCGACCTCGTCCTCAAGGTGCACCTGCGGGGTCACTTCCTGCTCTCGCGCAACGCTGCGGCGTACTGGCGGGGGATCTACAAGGAGACCGGCGAGCCCGTCGACGCAGCCGTCGTGAACACCGCCTCCGAGGCGTTCCTCACCGGGTCGCCAGGCCAGGCCAACTACGCCGCGGCCAAGGCGGGCATCACTGCGCTGACCCTGTCCACGGCGCGCGGCCTCTCGAGGGTGGGCGTGCGGGCCAACGCGATCTGCCCGCGTGCGCGCACCTCGATGACCGCGCAGGTCTTCGGCGAGGACGATTCCGGGTTGGCGGTCGACCCCTACTCGGCCGACCACGTGGCCCCGCTGGTGGCCTACCTCGCCTCGCCCGCGGCGTCGCGGATCACTGGCCAGGTCTTCGTCGTGTACGGCGGGATGGTGGCCCTGCTCGCGGCACCCGTCGTCGAGCAGCGCTTCGACGCCACCGGGGACACCTGGGACCTCGCCCAGCTCGACGCCGGGCTGGGCAGCTTCTTCGCCGACCGCGACCCGTCGGTCGGCTTCTCGGCCGACTCCGTCATGAACCTCTAAGGAAGACCGATGAACAGACTGCAGGGCAAGCGCGCCATCGTCACCGGCGCGGCACAGGGGCAGGGCGCTGCGATCGCGCGCGCGTTCGTCGAGGAGGGCGCGCAGGTCGTGATCGCCGACATCGCCGAGGAGCCCGGCAAGCTGCTCGCCGACGAGCTGGCCGAGGAGCACGGCAACGCGGCGTACTTCCGCACCCACGACGTGAGCGACGAGGCCTCCTGGCAGGCCCTCGTCGCGGAGGCCAACGAGCAGTTCGGGCCGGTCAACGTGCTGGTCAACAATGCCGGCATCCTCCGCTTCGGCGAGGTGGAGACGATGCCGGTCGAGGAGTTCGAGCTGCTCTTCCGGGTCAACCAGCTGGGCTGCTTCCTCGGGATGAAGTCGGTCGCACGCACCATGCGCGAGAACGGTGGCGGTTCGATCGTGAACGCCTCCTCGATCGAGGGCCTGGCCGGGATGGCCTTCTGCGCCGGCTACTCGGCGACCAAGTTCGCGATCCGCGGGATGACCAAGGCCGCCGCGCTGGAGCTGGGTCCGAAGGGGATCCGGGTCAACTCCGTGCACCCCGGCATGATCGACACCCCGATGACGCGCGTGCACGGCGGCGACGCGGCGATGGAGTTCGGCGCCGGCAAGGTCGCCCTCAAGCGGGTCGGCCACCCCGCCGACATCGCCCCCGCGTACGTCTACCTGGCCAGCGACGAGTCCAGCTTCGTGACCGGGGCCGAGCCTCGGCGTCGACGGTGGCGCCACGGCCACCCATGCCTTCGAGTGACGGTTCTCCGGACGTCGGGGGAGAAGTGATGACTAGCGCAGGATGAGGCGGACCGCGGTCTCGAGGTGGTCGGAGACCTCGGCGGCCGTGGAGCGGCCGGTGACCCAGGAGACCAGGGCGGCCAGCCAGACATCGCTGATCACGCGGGCCACGGCGATCTCCTCGTCGGTGGGCTCGGCGCCCTCGACGTAGTCGGAGCCCTGCATCGCGCGGTTGAGCATGGTGGTCAGGCGCAGGCCGACCACATGGATCTCACCGGCCACGGAGGAGTCGGCGAACATGAAGGCGCGGGTGAGCGCCTCGGTCAGGTTGGGTTCCTTCTGGAGGCTGCGCGTGGCGCGGGAGAGCACGTAGCTGACGCGCTCGGCCGGGGTGCTCCCCGGGTTGACGCGACGTCCCAGCGCGACCTCGGTGTCCTCGAACTGGCGGGCGAGGGCCGAGACCAGCAGGTGGATCTTCGAGGGGAAGTAGCGGTAGAGCGTGCCGAGGGCGACGTCCGCCTGCTCGGCGACGGCGCGCATCTGGACGGCGTCGAAGCCGCCCTTGGAGGCGAGGGCGACGGTGGCGTCGAGGATGCGCTTGCGGCGGTCGCGCTGGGCGGCCGAGCCGAGGTCCTCGTAGGCCAGGGAGCTGACGGTGGCCATGATCTCAACCTCCCGGACGTGATTTCAGTGGCTGTGGCCATCAGACTTGTCAGTGGACCCCGCGGTCCGAGGTTATCAGTCAGGTCCGGCATAATAGAAACACGTTTCAGTTCTCACAACGGCGGTCCCACGCCGGAGCGACACCGCCAAGGGGCCCGGAGAGGCCATCCTTGCGCGTCGCACTCTTGTCCTATCGGAGCAAGCCGCACTGCGGCGGCCAGGGCGTCTACATCCGTCACCTCAGCCGCGAGCTGGTCGCCCTCGGACACTCGGTGGAGGTCTTCTCCGGCCAGCCCTACCCCGAGCTCGACGAGGGCGTCGGCCTGACCAAGGTCCCGAGCCTGGACCTCTACCGCGAGCCCGACCCGTTCCGCGTGCCGAAGCCCTCGGAGTTCCGCGACCTGATCGACGTCGAGGAGTTCCTGATCATGTGCACGGCCGGCTTCCCGGAGCCCCGGACGTTCGGCAAGCGGGTGGCCAGGCTGCTCGAGGGCCGGCAGCACGAGTTCGACATCGTGCACGACAACCAGGTGCTCGCCTACGGCATGCTCGACCTCGCCGAGATGGGCTTCCCGTTGATCACGAGCATCCACCACCCGATCACCTTCGACCGGCGCATCGACATGGAGGCGGCGCCCACGCGACGCAAGAGGCTGACCCTGCGCCGGTGGTACGGCTTCCTGCGGATGCAGGGCAAGGTCGCCCGGCAGGTCGGCAAGATCCTGACGGTCTCCGAGTCCAGCAGGCACGACATCGTCAAGGACTTCGGCGTCGAGGACTCGAACATCCAGGTGATCCCGCTGGGCGTCGACGACGTCTTCGGGCCGCCGACGAAGCCCCGGGTCCCTGGGCGGATCGTCGCGATGGCCAGCGCCGACGCGCCGATGAAGGGCATCGCGACGCTGCTCGAGGCGTTCGCCAAGCTGCGCACGGAGCGCGAGGTCGAGCTGCTGCTCGTCACCCGGCCCACGCCGGGGGGCCGCACCGAGCGGCTGATCGAGCACCTCGGCATCGGCGAGCACGTCTCCTTCGTCAGCGGCATCAGCGACGCCGAGCTGGTCGAGGTGATGGGCTCGGCGGAGATCGCCTGCGTCCCCTCCCTCTACGAGGGGTTCTCGCTGCCGACAGCCGAGCTGATGGCCTGCGAGACCCCCCTGGTGGTCAGTCGCGCCGGCGCCATCCCCGAGGTGGTCGGGCCCGACGGCCTGTGCGCCGACCTGGTCACCCCGGGTGACGTGGGCGAGCTCGAGCTGGCCCTGCAGGCGATGCTCGACGACCCCGAGCGCCGTGCCCGGATGGGCCGGGCGGGACGCGAGCGGGTGCTGGAGAAGTTCAGCTGGCGTGCGGTGGCCGAGGCCACGGCGGCGGCGTACGAAGAAGTGACATCGAAGAGCTCGACACAGGGAGTGACCAGTGCTGACCGTTGACTTCGAGCGGCTCGGGCTGCTTCCCGGTGACCGGGTCATCGACATGGGCTGCGGCGCCGGGCGCCACGCGTTCGAGATGTACCGCCGCGGCGCCGACGTGATCGCCTTCGACCAGGACGCCGACGAGCTGGCCGGTGTGCTCGAGCTTTTCGGCGCGATGAAGGAGGCCGGCGAGGTGCCCGCGGGCGCCGAGGCCGACATCAAGGAGGGCGACGCGCTCGCGCTGCCCTTCGCCGACGGCGAGTTCGACCGGGTGGTGGCCTCCGAGGTCCTCGAGCACATACCCGCGGACATCCAGGCCATCGAGGAGCTGGTCCGGGTGCTGCGTCCGGGCGGCACGATGGCCGTCACGGTGCCGCGCTGGCTGCCGGAGATGGTCTGCTGGAAGCTGTCCGACGACTACCACAACACCCCCGGCGGGCACATCCGGATCTACTCCGACAAGGAGCTGATCGGCAAGCTCGTCAACGCCGGCATGGTGTTCGAGGGCAAGGACCACGCGCACGGGCTGCACGCGCCGTACTGGTGGCTCAAGTGCGCCGTGGGCGTCGACAACGACCAGAACCCGCTCGTGAAGGCCTACCACCAGGTGCTGGTCTGGGACATCATGCGTACGCCGCGCTGGAGCACGCTGACCCGGGGGGCGGAGAAGGTGCTCAACCCGATGATCGGGAAGAGCATGGTGCTCTACCTCCGCAAGCCGGAGTAGCACGCGTGCACCGGACCCACCTGATCCCGTCGGTCGACGGCGTGCTCACCAGCGAGCAGGTCGTCGAGACCGCTGCCTCCATCGCCTCCATGCAGGAGCCCGACGGCGCCGTCCCGTGGACGGTCGGGGAGCACGTCGACGTCTGGAACCACGTCGAGGCCGCGATGGCCCTGGACGTCGCCGGCGAGCGCGACGCGGCCAAGGCGGCCTACGAGTGGTGCCTGCGCCACCAGCGCCACGACGGTTCGTGGGCGATGAAGATCGTCGCCGGCGAGGTCGAGGACGCCAGTGGCGAGACGAACATGACGGCCTACCTCGCCGTCGGCCTGTGGCACCACTGGACGCTGCGTCGCGACCTGGTCTTCGTCGCCCGGATGTGGCCCGTCGTGCGCCGGGCCCTGGACTTCGTGGTCGGGATGCAGCTGCCGTTCGGCGGCATCGCCTGGTCGCAGGAGTGGGACGAGCACGGCCCGGCGACGGTCAACCGCGAGGCGCTGCTCGCCGGCTCGTCGAGCATCTACCAGTCCCTGCGTGCCGGGGTGGCGCTCGCCGACCTGATGGACGACCCCCAGCCCGAGTGGGAGCTCGCCGGCGGTCGCCTCGGGCATGCGCTGCGCGAGCACCGGGACCGGTTCCTGGACAAGTCGACGTTCTCCATGGACTGGTACTACCCGGTGCTCGGTGGGGCGGTCCGAGGTCAGGCGGGTCTCGAGCTGATCGAGTCCCGCTGGGCCGACTTCGTCGAGCCCGGCCTCGGCATCCGCTGCGTCGACACCAACCCGTGGGTCACCGGCGCCGAGACCTGCGAGCTGGTGATGGCCCTGGACTCCCTCGACGATCGCGCCCGGGCGCTGAGGCTGTACGCCGACATGCAGCACCTGCGGCACGAGAACGGCAGCTACTGGACCGGCTCGGTGCACCCCGAGCACGTCTTCTGGCCGGGGGAGCAGACCACCTACACGGCGGCGGCCGTGATCCTCGCCGCCGACGAGCTGTCCCGCACGTCGCCCGCCTCCGGGATCATGCGCGGGGAGACCTTGGCCGCGCCGTTCCGGGAGATCGGGCTCGAGTGCGGCTGTGCCGACGAGGTGTCAGCCGACGTGCTCTCCGGCCGCTCCTGAGGTCCGGCGCAGCACCCGCATCGAGCCGACCGTCTCGGCCGGGGCGAACGCGCCGCTCTCCACAGCCCGCTCCCACACGTGGAACGGCGCCTGGCCGCCGTCCTCGGGACGCTCGAAGACGTCGTGGATCACCAGGACGCCACCGGGCTGCACCCAGCGGGCGAACCCGGTGTAGTCGTTCTGCGCGTGCTCCTCGGCGTGCCCGCCGTCGATGAACAGGAGCGCCAGCGGCGTGCGCCAGTGCTCGGCGACGGTCGTGGAGCGACCCACCACGGCAACCACCTCGTCCTCGAGGCCGGCCTCGGCGATGGTCGCCCGGAAGACCGGCAAGGTGTCCATCCGGCCGGTCTCGGCGTCGACGAGGGTCGGGTCGTGGTGCTCCCAGCCCGCCTGGTTCTCCTCCGAGCCGCGGTGGTGGTCGAGCGTGAACACCGTGCTCCCGGCCTCGCGGGCGGCGGCGCCCAGGTAGATCGCGGACTTGCCGCAGTAGGTGCCGATCTCCAGCGCGGGGCCGGCGTAGAGGTGCGCGAGGGCGCTGCGGTGGAGCAGCGCACCCTCGTCCTCGGGCATGAAGCCCTTCGCCTCGCGGGCGCGGGTCAGCAGGTCGGGGGGCATCTCGGTCACGGCGGCAGCCTAGGTCGTGGGACGTCGGCGCACGCACGTGGCATGATTGGAACACGTTCTAGTTTTGGGTTTCGACGACCAGCGGAAGGCGGCGACGTGCCGATCGGGATCAGCGACGACCACGTCGCACTGGCTGACGCGTTCGGGAAGTGGGCCGCCTCGCTCGGCGGGGTCGAGGCCGCCCGCGCTGCCGAGGACGACCCGGTTGCCGAGTTCGCGGAGCACGGCGCCGCGGTGGCCGAGATGGGGCTGGCCGGGATCGCCGTACCCGAGGGCCTCGGCGGAGCCGGCGGCTCGGTCCTGGACCTCGCCGTCGCCCTGGAAGCCGCCGCCGAGGCGCTCGTCCCGGGTCCGCTGCTCGGCACGGCCGTCGCCTCCGTGGTGCTGGGCGAGCTCGCCGGTCCCGTGGCCGCGGGGGAGATGCGGGTCGCGCTCGCCCTCGACAGCGACGGTGTCGTCCTCGACGCGCCCGGAGCCACGCACGCCCTGGTCCAGCGTGAGGACGGCGTCGTGCTGGTGCCTCTCGCCGGTGTCGACCTGGCGCCCGGGGTCTCGCCGGACCTCACCCGGCGTACGTCGCGCGCCGACCTGTCGACCGCGGACGGCACCGTTGTGCCCGATCTCGAGCCGGACCGCCTGCGCACCGTGCTCGTGACGCTGGCAGCCGCCGAGGCCTCGGGGGTCGCGCGCTGGTGCCTCGACGCCGCGGTCGCCTACGCGAAGACACGTGAGCAGTTCGGCCGGCCCATCGGTGCTTTCCAGGCGATCAAGCACCTGTGCGCCGAGATGCTCGAGACGTCCGAGTCGGTGACGGCCGCCGCGTGGGACGCGGCGCGTGCGTTCGACGAGGCGCCCGAGCAGGCAGCGTTCGCCGCCGCGGTCGCCGGGACCGTGTGCTTCGACGGCGCCGTCGAGGTGGCCAAGGCGTGCATCCAGGTGCTCGGCGGGGTCGGCTTCACCTTCGAGCACGATGCCCACCTCTACCTGCGCCGTGCTCTCGCCCTCCGCGCCTCGATGGGCTCGCCCCGCGACGCCGCGGCGGGGCTGGCGTCCTTGGCCGGCACCGACGGCGTACGACGTGAGCTGCACATCGACCTCGGCGCGGCCGACGACGAGCAGCGTGACGGGGTGCGTGCCCGCGCACGACGCATCGCCGACCTGCCCGCTGACGGGCAACGTGCCGAGCTCGCCGAGAGCGGCTACCTGACACCGCACTGGCCCGTGCCCCACGGGCTCGGCGCCGACCCGGTGCAGCAGCTGGTCATCGACGAGGAGCTGGTTGCTGCGGGCGTCACCAGGCCCGACCTCCGCATCGGCGGCTGGGCCGCTCCGACGATCCTCGGGCACGGCACCGACGAGCAGCGCGAGCGGTTCGTCGGCCCCACCCTGCGCGGCGAGATCGAGTGGTGCCAGCTGTTCAGCGAGCCCGGCGCCGGGTCGGACCTCGCCTCGCTGCGGACCAAGGCGGTCCGTGACGGGGACGGGTGGCGGCTGACCGGTCAGAAGGTGTGGACCTCGCTCGCCCACCGCTCCGACTGGGGGATCTGCCTGGCACGCACCGACCCCGACGCAGCCAAGCACGCCGGGATCACCTACTTCCTCGTCGACATGACCAGCGACGGCATCGACGTCCGGCCACTGCGGGAGCTCACCGGAGAGTCCATGTTCAACGAGGTGTTCCTCGACGACGTCTTCGTCCCTGACGACTGCGTGGTCGGCGAGGTGAACGGCGGCTGGAGGCTGGCCCGGACGACGCTCGCCAACGAGCGGGTCGCGATGGCGGGATCGAGGCTCGGCACCTCCGTCGAGCGCGCCCTGCAGGTGCTGACGGTCCAGGCTTCGACACGCGACGACGCGGTGGCCGTGGGTCGGGCGGTCGCCTGGGCCACGGTCGTCAAGCTGCTCAGCACGCGTGCGACGTTGCGATCTCTCGGCGGGCAGGGTCCCGGTCCGGAGTCGAGCGTGGCCAAGCTGGTCGGCGTACGCAGCCGGCAGGACTCCGCCGAGCTGGTCGTGGAGCTGCTGGAGCACCGGATCTTCACTGACGACGAGCTCGCCCGTGCTGCCTTGCACGAGCTGCTCACCACGCGCTGCCTGTCCATCGCCGGCGGCACCACCCAGGTGCTGCGCAACGTGGCGGGGGAGCGGATCCTCGGGCTACCCCGAGGTTGAGGCCGACGTCTGCCCCTCGGGGGAGTCGTCCGAGCTCTCGCGCAGCCAGAGGGCGCGGTGGTGCATCAGCCAGCGCTCGACGGCCTTGATCACGTGGTGGCTGCGGATCGACCCGAACACCTCGAACGCGTGCTGCGCACCCGGGAACTCCGCGTAGGTCACGGTCGCCTTCGACTCGGCCTTCAGCTGCTCCACGAACGTGCGCGCCTGGGAGACGTCGACCAGTGAGTCGTTGGCGCCGTGCAGCACGAAGAAGTCCGGCGCGTCGGGGGAGATGTGTGCCAGCGGCGAGGCCTTGACGAAGTCGTCGGGGTGCTTCGCGGGGTCCTGCTGGAAGACCCGCGGTCCGAGGAAGCCGTCGCGCATCTGGACCGCGTGCTTCTCACCGGTCAGGCCCGCCAGGTCGTAGACGCCGTAGAACGGGACGCAGCCGGCGACGCTGGTGTCGGCGTCCTCGAAGCCCGGCTGGTACTCCGGCTCGCCCGGGGTCAGTGCCGCGAGGGCGGCCAGGTGCCCGCCGGCAGAGCCACCCGTGGCGACGAGGTAGGAGGGGTCTCCGCCGTAGGAGGCGATGTTCTCGCGGGTCCACGCGATCGCCTTCTTGACGTCGACGATCTGCGCGGGCCAGGGGTGCTTGGGCGCCAACCGGTAGTTCATCGCCACGCAGACCCAGCCGCGCTCGGCCATCCGGTTCATCAGCAGCAGGCCCTGCTGCTCCTTGGTGCCGATCGTCCAGGCGCCGCCGTGGATCTGCACGAGGACGGGGGCGTTCTCGAGCTCGACCCCCTTGGGTCGGTAGACGTCGAGGCGCGCGCGCTTGCCACCCTCGGTGTAGTTGATGTCACGGATCACCTCGACGTCGGGCTTGGCCATCTTGAACGGCCGGGCCACCTCGCGGAAGCGGGTCTTCAGGTCCTCGACGTCGGGGGTCTCCTCGAGGTCGTCGAGGTAGTCCTCGCCGAGCCCGTCGCGCAGCGTCGTCTCGACGTGGGAGGCGGCCCGGTTGGCGTTCACGATCAGGTAGCCGAGACCGGCGGTCGAGGCAGCAGCCAGGGCCATGGCGAGCCGATCGCCCCGGACCGAGCGCCCGGTGTCGCGGCGTACGGCGATCTCGGCGAGCGTGTCGGCCGCACTGGCGACCAGCAGCTGCGGAGCCAGCTCGCTGACCAGCCAGCCGGCGAAGAACGCGGGGATGGTGGCGTAGCGGCCACCCACGGGACGCAGGGCGTTGGCGGTCAGCGCGGTGGTCACGAGCTGTCGTCTGAGGTAGGACATGACCAGCAGGTTAGTGCGCGTA
The DNA here is from genome assembly GCA_963797525.1 of uncultured Actinomycetota bacterium. Taxonomy (GTDB): domain Bacteria; phylum Actinomycetota; class Actinomycetes; order Propionibacteriales; family Nocardioidaceae; genus Marmoricola. The sequence goes on along the minus strand of CAWCPT010000014.1, from coordinate 95,824 downwards.
AACCTCGCGCGCGTGTGAGGATCGACGACGTCTCAGAAACTAGAACGTGTTTCACAAATCGGTCTAGACTCCGCCCATGGATCGCCTCAGTGGACTCGACGCCAGCTTTCTCTACCTGGAGACGCCGTCGCAGCTGCTGCACGTCTGTGGCGTGATCCTCCTGGACCCGGAGACGATCCCGGAGGGCTACTCCTTCGACACGTTCAAGGACGAGCTCGAGAAGCGCATCGACGGTGTGCCGATGTTCCACCGCAAGCTCAAGCAGGTCCCGCTCGGCATCGACCACCCGGTGTGGGTCGACGACGAGGACTTCGACATCGACCGGCACGTGCACCGGATGGCGCTACCGACGCCGGGCGGGGACAAGGAGCTCGCCGACCTGTGCGGACACATGGCCGGGATCCCGCTGGACCGTTCGCGCCCGCTGTGGGAGTTCGTCGTCATCGAGGGCCTCGAGTCGGGCAAGGTCGCCGTCTTCACGAAGATGCACCACTGCACCGTCGACGGGGTCTCGGGAGCCAACGCGATCTCGTTCCTGTGCAGCCTCGAGCCCGATGCTCCGCCGTTGGAGACGGCGCCCAAGGACGGGAGGACGCCACGGACACCGAGCGACACCGAGCTGTTCGCGCGAGGCGTGGCGACCAACCTGGCCAAGCCGGTGGCCGCCGCCAAGCTGGTCGCGCCCACGGCTGGCGTGCTCACCAAGACGCTGACCCGCGCTCGCAGCGGTACGGCGATGGCCGCGCCGCTGACTGCGCCGCGCACCTCGTTCAACGGCACCATCACCGGCCACCGCACGATCGCCATCGGTGACCTCTCGCTGACGAAGATCAAGGACGTCAAGAACGCCGTCGAGGGCGCGACCGTCAACGACGTGGTGCTGGCCGTCAGCGGGGGAGCGCTGCGGCGCTACCTCGAGGAGCGTGGCGAGCTGCCCGAGACCTCGCTGCTCGCCTCGGTCCCCGTCTCCGTGCGCGGGAAGTCGACGAGGAAGGGCGGCAGCAACAAGGTCTCCACGATCTTCGCCCGTCTCGGCACCGACATCGAGGACCCCCTGGAGCGCCTGGCCCTCGTCGCCGAGGGGAACACCAACGCGAAGGACCACCACAAGGCGATCCCTGCCGACACCCTCCAGGACTGGGCGGAGTTCGCGGCGCCGCGCACCTTCGGCCTCGCCGTACGGATGGTCTCCTCGCTCCGGCTGGCCGACGCCGGACCGGTCATCCACAACCTGGTCATCTCCAACGTCCCCGGTCCGCCCGTCCCGCTGTTCTTCATGGGCGCCCGGATCGAGGGGCTCTACCCCCTGGGCCCGATCTTCCACGGCGCCGGCCTGAACCTGACGGTGATGTCCAGCGACGGCAAGGTGCACGTGGGCGCCATCGCCTGCCGTGAGCTGGTGCCGCACCCCGCCAAGCTGGTCGAGAAGTTCCCCGCTGAGCTCGACGCCCTGCACGAGGCCGTGGCCCAGGCGGCCGCGAAGAAGCCTGCGGCCAAGAAGAAGCCTGCGGCCAAGAAGCCGGCGAAGAAGGCGGCTGCGAAGAAGACCGCTGCGAAGAAGACCGCCCAGAGCGGATAGTCCAGATCAAATTGCCGGCCCCGCGGTCCTCGCGACCGGTCGAATGATCTGGACTACCCGAGTCCCGGACTCCCGCAGTGAGAGCGCGAGCCGTCAAGACCGGGTAGTCCCCTGCGATCGGACCCTCAATTGGCCCGCAGAGGGGTCCTGTTGCAGGGGACTATCCGGAATTCCTAGGCGTCCTGCGCGGCCAGGTCGTCCAGGTCGTCGAGGTCGTCGATCGGGCGGCGGTCGCGGATCCGGGCCGCGGTGACGTGCACCGCCTCGAGGAAGGTCGGGACGAAGGCCTCGGCCTGCATCACGCAGCCGGCGTGGCCGCAGGCGGCCTCGTGGACGGTGGCGCCGGGGACCCGGGCGGCGAGGCGGCGCTGGCGCTCGGCGGGGATGACGTGGTCCTTGGCGGGGATCACGAAGGCGGTGGGTACGTCGACCCGGGTCAGCCACGGCGTCGAGTGGTGCCGTCCGAGCGCGGCGACGGCCTGGGCCACCGCCCACGGGCTGGTGCTGCGCCACTCGTTGAGCGCCCACGTGCCCATGTCGGTGGGGCCGATGTCGAGGGCCTCCACGGTCGAGCGGCTGGCCCAGCGCGCCGTACGCGACTTCGCGAGCATCCGCACCGACCCCATCGCGACCTCCATGCCGGAGTGGAACAGGCGCTCGCGGCCGTTGGTGCGGAAGTGATCGGTGGTCGCTCCCAGGATCAGGCCGCCGACGAGGTCGGGGTGCTGGCGCCAGACCCGCTGGGCGACCACGGACCCCATCGAGTACCCCGCCACGATCGGCTGGTCCAGTCCCAGCTCGGTGATCACGGCGGCCACGTCGTCGGCGCAGTCGTGCAGCGAGAAGCTCTCCGAGATGATCCCGCGACCGTGCCACCGCTGGTCGAAGACCACCACGTGGTAGCGCTTCGCGAGCTCGTGGACCACCGGGAACCAGGTGAGCATGCCGGTGCAGCCGACTGCGTGGAGCAGCACGATGGACTGGGCGCCCGGCGGGCCCTCCAGCTCGGTCAGCCAGGTCCGGCCGCGGCGGGGGAGGGTCAGCCAGCGTCCGTGCGGGATCTCCACCTGCGGGACGCGGGCGTAGTCGCGCACCTGGGTGCGCAGGGACTCACCGAGACAGCTGCCGAGCTGCGCCATGGATGCATCCTCGTGGTTGCGGTTGTCCGAGCAATCCCTAGACTAGAACAGGTTACAGTTTTCGAACGACGAAGGGGTCCATGTGAGCGACGACGTGTCGGTCGACCTCCACGACGAGATCCGCTCGGTGCTCGCCGACGTCCTCGACAAGGGTCCCGCCGAGATCGGGGCCAGCTGGGCCGCCTGTGCGGAGGCCGGGTTGCTCGGCCTGGCGGCGCCGACTGGAGCCGGTGGCGAGGGTCTCGGGCTCGCCGAGGTCGCGGTCCTCGTGCGGGAGGTGGCGGCACGAGCGCTCGACCTGCCCGTGCGCGAGACCCTGGTGTGCGGGCTGCTGCCGCTGTCACTGGCCGGCACTCCGGAGCAGCAGGAGTTCTTCCTCCCGCGCATCGTCTCCGGTGACCTGCTCGTCGCCCCCGCGCTCGACGAGATCGGGGTGGCCCTGCCGACCCGGCCGACCACGCGGATCGACGGGGAGCGCGTCACCGGTCGCAAGCTCGCGGTCCCGGTGTACGACGACTTCGCCGACCGCTCCACCCTTCTGGTCGTCTCCGCATCCTCACCGGACGGAGCACAGGTCGCACTGGTCGACCCGGCCAGCGAGGGCGTCACTCGCACGGACACCCCGTCCTCGAGCGGGCGCACCGAGGCGACGTACGACTTCGACGGCGCGCCGGTCCTCGGCGTGCTCGGCGACGATGCGGCAGGGATCCTGCGCCGGCATGCCGTGGCGGGGCTCCTGCTCCGGGGTGAAGGGCTCCTCGCCGGGGCGCGCGACCTGACCGCGGGCTACGTCAAGGAGCGGGAGCAGTTCGGACGCCGGCTCGCGGAGTTCCAGGGCGTCGCGATCCAGATGGCCGACGTCTACGTGACCTCCCGGATGGTCGCTCTCGCGACCGACGAGGCCACCAGACGGGTGGCCGCGGGGGAGCCGGCCGACGACGACCTCGCCATTGCGACCTTCTGGTTCTGCGACCGGGCGCCGGCCGCGCTCCAGACCTGCCACCACCTGCACGGGGGCATGGGGGTCGACGAGACCTATCCGCTGCACCGCTACTTCGCACGCGCCAAGGACGTCACCCGGCTGCTGGGCGGCGCCGACGCGGCCCTCGCCGCCGCGCCCGCTGGCGACGAAGCTCCGGACGAGAGCACCGAGCTCACCGCCGAGCAGCGCGCCTTCCGCGACGAGGTCCGTGCCTACTTCGCCGGGCTGGTCTCGCCCGAGGACCGCGCGCAGATGATGAGCGACCGGCACGGCGAGGCCTACCACCGCACGATCCGGCAGATGGGGACCGACGGCTGGATGGGCGTCGCCTGGCCGGTGGAGTACGGCGGCAAGGGGCTCGGCGGGATCGAGGCACAGATCTTCGCCAACGAGGCCGCGCGCGCCGACGTACACCTCCCGTCCGTGACGCTCCAGACGGTCGGCCCGACCTTGCAGGCCTTCGGCACGGAGAAGCAGAAGGACCTGTTCCTCAAGCGGATCCTCGAGGGGGACGTGCACTTCGCGATCGGCTACTCCGAGCCCGACGCCGGCACCGACCTCGCCTCGCTGCGCACGACAGCCAGGCGCGAAGGCGACGAGTACGTCGTCAACGGCCAGAAGATGTGGACCACCGGCGGCCACGTCGCCGACTACGTCTGGCTGGCCGTGCGCACCGACCCGGACGCCCCCAAGCACAAGGGCATCTCGGTGCTGATCGTCGACACGAAGGACCCCGGCTACTCGTGGACCCCGATCATCACCTCGGACTCCTCGCACCACACCAACGCGACGTACTTCAACGACGTGCGCGTCCCGGCCGACATGCTGGTCGGCGAGGAGAACCAGGGCTGGCGGCTGATCACCACCCAGCTCAACCACGAGCGCGTGATGCTCGGCCCGGCCGGGCGGCTCGAAGGCCTGCGCGACCTGGTCGTCGGGTGGGCCCGTGACCGGAAGGACGCGAACGGCACGCCGCTGCTGGCGATCCAGGCCGTCCGCGACACCCTGGCGCGCACGACGGCCGCGTTCCGGGTCAACGAGCTGCTCAACTGGCAGGTCGCGGGGGCGACAGAACGGCAGAGCGCGGGAGCAGGGGCGAACGGCCGGGAGGCGGTCGCGGACGCCTCCGCCTCGAAGGTCTTCGCCTCCGACGAGGTGCAGTCGCTGGGGCTGGCGCTGGAGCGCATCGTCACGGCGTACGGCGACCCGGCTGAGCCCGAGACCGCGACACTGATGCGCTACCTCGACGCCACCTCCAAGCGCAACCTCGTGCTCACCTTCGGTGGGGGCGTCAACGAGGTGCAGCGAGAGCTGATCGCGATGTTCGGGCTCGACCTCCCCAAGGTTCCGCGGTGACGTCGACCATGCCGCGGCCTCGTCCTGAGGCAACCGACCACGACTGGATCATGGCCGAGGCCGAGCGGCTCAAGGCGCTCGGCGAGACCGAGCCGCGGCTCGCCCGGGACCCGGTCAACCAGCCGATGATCAACAACTGGCTCGAGGCCCTCGGCGAGACCGACCCGAGGTTCGTCCGGGGCGAGGCGCCGCCGGCGATGGCCCAGGTGTGGACGATGTATGGCCTCGACCCGACACGTCCCGAGGGCGACCCGCTGCACGGGGCGATGCAGATGCTCGACGCAGCCGGGTTCGAGTCGGTGCTCGGCACCAACTGCGACCAGACCTACGAGCGCTACCTCGAGGTGGGGGAGCAGGTCTCGATCACCACCCGGCTCGAGTCCGTTGTCGGCCCGAAGCAGACCGGCGTGGGCGAGGGCTACTTCGTCACGACCGAGAACCGCTGGTGGGTGGGGGACGGTGCCGACCGCGAGCTGGTGGCGACGATGTCGTTCCGGGTGCTCAAGTTCAAGCCACGACCGCGGGCGACCGAGCCAGCTGTGGACCGTTCGCTGATCACCCGGCCCGTGCGCAACCAGGACACCGACTACTTCTGGGAGGGCACGGCCCAGGGCGAGCTGCGGATCCAGAAGTGCAACGCCTGCGGTGTCCTCCGTCACCCGCCCGGCCCGAGCTGTCCGGAGTGCCACGCCTTCGACCGGGGGTACGTCGTGGCGTCCGGTCGCGGCACGATCTTCTCGTTCCTGGTGCACCACGCGCCGAAGATGCCGGGACGCCAGCTGCCGTTGACGATCGCGCTCGTCGAGCTCGAGGAAGGCGTTCGGATGGTCGCGACGGTGACCGCTCCTCCCGAGGACCTCGCGATCGGCGATGCCGTGGTCGCGTCCTTCGACCGTCTGGACGAGGACACCACGCTGCCGACCTGGGAGGTCGCCCGGTGAGTGCGACCACGGTGCCGGGCACCGAGCTGCCCGCGTGGGACCTCCCGGTCACGCCGACCCTGGTCGTGTCGACCGCTCTCGCGACGCGCGACTTCCAGGACGTGCACCACGACCGCGACCTGGCCCAGGGGCACGGCTCCCAGGACATCTTCCTGAACATCCTGACCACCACCGGGCTGGTGCAGCGCTACGTCGGTGAGTGGGCCCGCGGTGCCCTGGGCGACGGGTTCGTGATCCGTTCCTGCGGCCTCCGGCTCGGTGCCCCGGCGTACCCCTACGACACGGTGCGGTTCACGGCGACCGTGACCGACGAGGCCGACGGCGTACTCACCCTGGCCGTGGTCGGTGAGGTCCTCACCGACGGACCGACCAACGGGATGCACCACGTCGACGCGCAGGTCAGGGTGTCGCTGTGAACGACCGACTCAGCGGGCTGGCGGCCATCGCCGGCATCGGGGCGACGGAGTTCTCCAAGGAGTCTGGCCGCTCCGAGCTGCAGCTGTCCTGCGAGGCGACCCTCGCCGCACTCGCCGACGCGGGCCTGTCACCGGGCGACGTCGACGGCCTGGTCACCTTCACGATGGACAACACCTCCGAGATCGCCCTGGCGCGCGAGCTGGGGATGGGTGACCTGCGCTTCTTCAGCCGGATCAACTACGGCGGCGGAGCGGCCTGCGCCACCGTCCAGCAGGCGGCGATGGCGGTCGCGACCGGCGTCGCCGAGACCGTGGTCTGCTTCCGCGGCTTCAACGAGCGCTCCGGCCAGCGGTTCGGGCAGGTGCAGAGCTGGGCCGCGCAGCAGGTGAACTCCAACGGCCTCGACAACGCCTGGACCTATCCGCACGGCCTGTCCACCCCGGCGGCGACGGTGGCGATGCAGGCCCGTCGCTACATGCACGAGTACGGCATCAGCTCCGAGGCGTTCGGCCTGGTCGCGGTCGCCGACCGCAAGCACGCCGCCACCAACCCGGAGGCGTTCTTCTTCGGGCGGCCGATCACGCTCGAGGACCACCAGGCGTCCCGGATGATCGCGGACCCGTTGCGGCTGCTCGACTGCTGCCAGGAGAGCGACGGCGCCGTGGCGATCGTGGTGACCACGCCCGAGCGGGCGGCCTCGTTGAAGCAGCCGCCGGTGTCGATCACGGCGGCGGCGCAGGGGAGTGCGGGCGACCAGTACGTGATGACGTCGTACTACCGCGAGGACATCGGGGTGCCCGAGATGGGCGTCGTGGGTCGCGAGCTCTGGCGGCAGTCCGGGCTCAGGCACGCCGACATCGACACGGCCGTGCTCTACGACCACTTCACGCCGTACGTGCTGATGCAGCTCGAGGAGCTCGGCTTCTGCGGCCGCGGCGAGGCCCCGGACTTCATCACCAACGGCGCCATCGAGATAGGCGGCCGGCTCCCGCTGAACACCCACGGCGGCCAGCTGGGCGAGGCCTACATCCACGGCATGAACGGCATCGCCGAGGCCGTCCGCCAGGTCCGCGGCACCGCCGTCAACCAGGTCGCCAAGCAGGGACAGCAGAGTGCCGAGCACGTCCTGGTCACCGCCGGCACCGGCGTCCCCACCTCTGGCCTCATCCTCAGCAAGTAGTCGCCGACCGGGCATTCTGTGCACGCGAGAACAGGGTGAGCGGGCAATCTCGGTACACGCCCTGGGCCAGAATTGCCCGCTCGACCTCGTACGGCGTACCGAGACTGCCCGCTCGGCGAACTGCAGCGTGCGACGAGTGCCCGCTCGACGTCGTACGGCGTGCCGAGACTGCCCGCTCAGCGGTAGTCGGCGATGAACTGGGCGTAGCGGGTGGCGCCGGTGCCCTCGGCGACGTCGCCCATCCGGAGGACCGTGAGGCCGAGGTAGCCCCAGGTCGCGAAGGCGTCGTTGATCTGGTCCCAGCCGAAGTCGTACTGCACCCCACCGCTCAGCGCGTTCTCGCCCTTGAGGTCGGTGCCGACGCGGTAGGCGTAGTCGCCGATCCAGCCGACCAGGGTCTTGGCGAGCGAGTAGGGCCGCAGGCCGGTGGCGGCATCCGGCTCACCCGGGTTGTTGTCGCCCATCTCGAGCGCGGTGAAGTGCATCACCAGGTGTCGCCCGTGGATCGGCCTCGAGCCGAGCTCGACGATGCGGGCGTAGCCGTGGCCCGTGCGCCACGCCGACTCGTCGACGCTGGTCTGGATCAGGCCGGTGGTGACCTCCGTCGCCCGGGGGTACGGCGACCCGTCGCCCATCTGCCAGTGGATCCCCGGCACCTTGTAGCCGACGTCGGCCCGGCGGAAGTGGTGGCCCAGCGCGTCGATCACGGTCGTCAGCATCCGCTTGCCGTGGGCGACCAGCGAGCCGTTGTACCAGTCGACGAAGTCGGTGCCGTAGCGCGTGTCGCGGTAGGCGCCGCTGTCGAAGAACGCGTCGGGGTCGGCGGGCGGCCGGATCTGGCTCACCGAGCGGTAGTGCGTGTCCCAGGCCCGGTTGACGCCCCGCAGGGAGTGGTAGCGGTCGAGCGCCCACTCCTGGAGGTTCTTGACCGCGAGCCGCGAGTAGGACTGCAGGCCACCGCGGGTCGGGTAGCCGGTGCCCGTGTCGTGGCTGTTGTACGACGGGTAGCGCAGCTCGCCCGACGGGCCGAGGGAGACGTTGATCTCGATGATGTCCCGGCCGAAGCTCCGCTCGAAGTGACGGGTGAACGACGTGGTGAAGTCGCGGTACTCGTTCGCGACCACGCGGTCGGCCCAGCCCTGCACGGTCTCGGGGGAGTAGTTGCCCTGCTCGCTGCGGTGCTGCAACCCCTTGGCGCCGAGCCGGATCCCGTCGACCCGGCGGTCGGCGTACTTCTTCCAGAGCCACGCGGGCAGCAGGCTGGTGTAGTCGTCACCCACGTTGCCGCCGCACTGGTGGAAGGAGAAGATCGGCGCGATGTCCAGGCCGGCGTCGGTGATCGTGCGGAAGACCCGGTCGTAGTAGCTCCAGTCGAACCGGTTGTCGCCCGCCTTCTCGACGTCACCCCACCAGACGTCCACGCTGACGGCGTCCACGCCGTACGCCTCGACGGCGGCGAGGTCGTGCTCGAAGTCGGCCCAGTCGGTCACCTTGAGGGGCGCCATCACGTTGGCCGTGAAGCCGGGGTTGCCCTTCGCCACCGGTCCGGGCGGTCGCGGACCGTCGGCGGCGCTGGCGGGCGCGAGCCCGAGCGTCGCCGCCAGGGCGAGGGTGGCGAGGAGTACGACGAGTGACCTGGTCCGAGAGCCCATCGGCCCACTGTGTCATCGGGTCGACCGGGTGACCAGAGTCAACCGGGCTAGACTCAGCGGCTGCGGTCCCGACCGCTCACCTCTCCCACGCGGACTCCCGGCACGATCCCCGACAGCGAAGGCGCGACACACACCGATGGCAACGACGAACGACCTGAAGAACGGCATGGTGCTCAACCTCGACGGCCAGCTCTGGCAGGTCATCTGGTTCCAGCACCACAAGCCCGGCAAGGGCGGTGCCGTGGTGCGGACCAAGCTGAAGAGCATCAGCTCGGGCAAGACCGTGGACAAGACGTTCAACGCCGACGTCAAGGTGGACATCGCCAACGTCGACAAGCGGACGATGCAGTACCTCTACAACGACGGCGTCTCGTTCGTCTTCATGGACACCGGCACCTACGAGCAGCTCGAGGTGCCGCCGGAGGTCGTCGGCGACGCCACCAACTTCATGCTCGAGAACCAGGACGCCATCGTGGCGACCAACGACGGCACCGTGCTCTACATCGAGCTCCCGGCGTCGGTCGAGCTCGAGGTGCAGTACACCGAGCCCGGCCTCCAGGGTGACCGCTCCACCGGCGGGACCAAGCCGGCAACGCTCGAGACCGGGCACCAGATCAACGTGCCGCTGTTCATCGTGACCGGCGAGCGGATCAAGGTAGACACCCGCGACTCGTCGTACCTCGGCCGCGTCAGCTCCTGATGCCCACCTCGAGCACACGCCGATGAGTGCCCGGTCCAAGGCCCGGAAGCGCGCCCTCGACCTGATCTACGCCTCGGAGATGCGCAAGCGCTCCCCCGTCGAGGCGCTGGAGGAGCAGTCCGCGGACACCCAGGTCAACGAGTACACCTCGGAGCTGGTCCGGGGCGTCTCGGAGCACCAGGCCCGGCTGGACGAGGTGATCTCCTCCTACCTCCAGGACTGGACGCTCGACCGGATGCCGGCCGTGGACCGCAACGTGCTGCGGCTGGCCACCTACGAGGTGCTGTACGTCGACGACGTGCCCGACGCGGTCGCGGTCTCCGAGGCGCTGAACCTGGTGCGAGACCTCTCCACCGACGAGTCGCCCGCGTTCGTCAACGGTGTGCTGGGCAACATCGTCCGGGACCGCGAGGCTCTGCTCCGCTGAGGCCCGGGTTGCGGCAGGATGGCCCGGTGACTTCCGACGTCGAGCTGCCGCCCATTCCTCGCCCCGAGGGGCTTCCCGAGGGGTGGACCGTGCGGGTTCCCGAGCTCGCCGACCTCGACGTGCTGGTCAGGCTCCGGGGTGCCGACCGGCTCGCCTGGACCGGTTCGGCCTCCGTGGACCGCGAGGCCATCGAGTCCGAGGTCGCCGGCCCGGCGTCGTGGACCCGGCGTCAGCTGCTCGCCGTCGACCCCGAGGGCACGCCCCGTGCGTGGATCGTCGTCCACGACCGGGCGGCCCGCCGCACCATGGTGATGCTGTACGTCGACCGCACCGACGACGCGGCCGACGTCCTGGCCGGCGCGCTCTACGCCTGGGCCGAGCAGCAGGCGGAGGAGCTCAGCGCCCTGCGCGAGGTCTCCGAGACCCGTCTCGACGCGAGCCCGTTCGCCGAGGACACCGTGCAGCAGCAGTGGCTGACGGACGCGGGCTACGACAAGCGCCGTGTCTGGCCGCAGATGACGCGCCCGGTCACGCCGGAGGAGGCGACCTCGCTGCCGGGTCCTCGGGAGGGAGTCACGATCCGCCGGGTCGCGAGCCACGAGAACGGCCTGCCGATCGCGCGCGACCTCCAGCTCGTCCACGAGATGCTCGAGTCGTCCTTCGAGGACCACTTCAACTCCTACCGCGAGAGCTTCCCCGAGTTCGTCCAGCGGCTCCGCGAGGACCCCGGTCACCGCTGGGACCACTGGTGGCTGGCCTTCGTCGAGGGGGAGCAGGGCGAGCTGCTCGCTGCTGGTGCCGTGGTGAGCACCGTCCTGCCGGAGAACGCCGACGGGCACGAGGGCAGCTACATCGAGTACATCGGCGTGCACCGTCAGGCCCGCGGTCGCGGGGTCGCGAAGTCGCTGCTCTACACCGTGATCGCCGACGCGGCCCAGCGCGGACGCGACCGGGTGGGCCTCGAGGTGGACTCGGACTCACCGACCGGTGCCGACGGTCTCTACTACTCGATGGGCTGGAAGACCGACTACGTCCTCGAGTCGTGGTTCAAGGAGCTCGAGTTCGCCGACGGGTCGGACTGAGGCCTCGGGCTCAGTGGGCGCGGATCGCGGCCGCGCACTCCGCGTCGAGCCGGCTGAACTTCTCCAGCACGTCGTCGACCTTGCCGCAGACCGTGCGCAGCCGCTCGGCGCGCCGGGCGAAGTGCTGCTCCCACTCTGCGCGGAACCCGTCACGCTCCTCGCCGTCGCGCACGGGCAGCCGCCCGTCCTGCAGGGTCCGGGCGATCCCGGCGAGCCGGTCGTGGGCATGGTCGGCGGCCTGGGAGCCGTCGCGGAGGTCCTCGACCAGGTGCCTGAGGACTGCGGCGCCCGACACCATGTCGGCGGTGCCCATGGCTACCGCCTGGGCGCCGTCACCTTCCTCGCGGTCGACCTCCCGGCGGTGGATCTTCTCCTCCACCTGGCGGTCGGCCTGCTGGACCCGCTGCACGAGCCCGGAGAACTCCTCGAGCAACGAGTGCACGCTCTGGCGGTAGGACCCGATGGCCTGCTCGGTGCGGGGATCGGACAGTGACGCGCCGGGCTGCCCGTGCCCAGCGCCGTACGACGCGTGGCGGCCGTGCAGGTCGCGGAACAGTTCGCCGTACGGCGCCACGAGGTTCTCGTCGAGGTGCTGCAGCACGGCGTGAGGACCGGGCAGGTCGGGTTGGTGGACCGGCTGCTGCACGGGTTGGGCCGCGACGAACGCCTCGCCGTGCGCCTCCCGACGGGGGCCGTCTCCCGGCTGGCCGTGGTGCACCTGGTGACCCGGGTGGCCCTGGCCCCCCTGATTCTGGTGCTGGGCGCTCTGGGCCTCGTGCGCCTGTGCGTTGGCCTGCTGAAGCTCGCTGACGAGCTGGTCCTGCGCCTGCGACCACCGCCGGCGCAGCTGCGGCAGGTCGTGCGCCTGGATGTCGCCGAGCAGCTGGCCCTCGTGGTGGACCACCTCGCCCAGCTCGCGCAGCAGTCCGGCGTCCTTGACCAGGGTCCGGCCGTTCCACTGGGCGACGTGCATCAGCGCGGAGGTGGTGTGACCCTTCCGGTCCTCGTGGCGACCGTCGGCTCCGCTGAGGTGCTCGCCGGACTTCACGAGGTGGTCCGCGAGGTCGCCGAGCTGCTGGGCGGCCTGGTCGAGCTGGGCCGGCTCCGCCGGGATGCGGAGCATCTCCGGTCCGGGCGGGCCACTGAAGCCGACCCTCTCCGCTGCGAACGTCTCCGCCATCGCCTTGCCCCCGTCAGTCCGGCCACCGTCGGCCCGACTGGTGTCTTCCCGCCTCGCGCGCCGTGCAAACGCGCGCGAGAGGCGTGAGGCGGCCCGAATGGTGGCAGAGTCCTCCTCGTGACGGACGCGGAGCAGGTGGGCCGAGAGGCCGAGCAGAAGGGCCGGCAGGCCGAGCAGAGCGACACCCTCGACCACCTCGTCAGGGCAGGGCTGGTCGCCTACGGCGTCGTGCACCTGCTGCTGGCGTGGCTGACGGTGCAGCTCGCGCTCGGTGACCACAGCGAGGAGGCGAGCACCTCCGGCGCGATGAGCGAGCTCGCGCAGCAACCGTTCGGCAAGTTCCTCGTGTGGGCCGTCGCGATCGGGATGTTCCTGCTGGTGCTGTGGCGGCTGATGGAGGCGGCGTTCGGGCACCGCTCGGAGGAAGGCTGGACGCGCGTCGGCAAGGTGGCAGCGTCGTTGCTCAAGGCCGCCATCTATGCCGCCCTCTGCGTGACCGCCACGAAGGTCGCCCTCGGGTCCGGCGGCTCGGGCGGCTCCGGCTCGGACACGATGACGGCCAAGCTGATGTCGAAGCCCGGCGGGCAGTGGCTCGTCGTGCTGGTCGGCCTGGCGATCATCGGGTACGCCGTCCAGGTGGCCTGGCGTGGCTGGACCGAGAAGTTCGCCGAGAACCTGGACACCGAGGGCAAGCTCGGCACGAGCGGTGCGGCGTACCTCGTGCTCGGGAAGATCGGCCACATCGGCAAGGGCGTGGCCCTGGCGATCGTCGGCGGCCTGTTCGTCTATGCGGGGGTCACCCACCAGTCCGGGAAGTCCGGCGGTCTCGACGAGGCGCTGACGAAGGTGCTGCAGCAACCGTTCGGGCAGGTGCTGCTGTTCGCGATCGCCCTCGGGTTCCTGTGCTACGGGCTCTACTGCTTCGCCCGGGCCCGGCACCTGGATCGCTGAGGTGCCGCGGCAGCGGTTCACCGGCCGGATCGCCGGGGTCGGTTCGACCAGCGGTGTGCGCATCGTGGTGGGCCGGTGGGCGGAGTCGCCGCTGGGGTCGTTCACCGACGTCATGCTCGCCGAGCCCGACGGCACGCGGGTGCTGCTGGCGCCCTCTCAGGAGGTCGCCGAGCTCGTCGCCACGACGTACCACTTCGACCGGGTGGAGATCGGCCCGGTCAGTGCTGCCGACGAGGGCGTCGGCTGGCAGGTGCGCGCGCCCGGGCTCGAGGTGAGCTTCGAGGTCGGCGGGCGGACCTGGCTGGGCCGGCTGCTCCGGCTCGTGCCACGGCGGATCGCCACCGCGCCGGCGTGGGCGATCGTCACGGATCCGTTCGCGAGGATCATGCTCCGCGGCGTACGCACACGCGGCACGGCGGGGAACGGGCGGCGGGAGTACTACGGCGCGACGGACCTGCATCGGCTGGCGAACCTCGCCGGCTCGTGGCGCGGAGCCGACCTCGGCGCACTGGCGCCGGTCTCGCCCGAGCCCGGCTTCGGGTTCGGGTCGACCCCGGAGCGGCCGTCGGTGACCTCGCTGGTCACCACGATCGACCTGCCCTGAGCCGGGTGCCAGACTGCCCGCATGGCGACGAACTCATGTGACGTGGTGGTGATCGGCCTCGGGCCGGGTGGCGAGGCGACGGCAACGGAGCTGGCCAAGGCCGGGCTCTCGGTGGTCGGGGTGGACGAGCGGCTGGTGGGCGGGGAGTGTCCCTACTTCGGCTGCATCCCGAGCAAGATGATCATCCGCGCGGCGGACGCGCTGGCCGAGGGCCGGCGGATCGACGGGCTGGCCGGGACGGCCGACGTCCGCGCCGACTGGGCTCCCGTGCACGCCCGCATCCGCGACGAGGCGACCGACGACTGGGACGACACGGTCGCGGTGAAGCGGCTCGAGGACGCCGGCGTCCGCTTCGTGCGCGGCCACGGCCGACTGACCGGTCCGGGTCTCGTCGAGGTCGGCGGCGAGACGTTCGAGGCGTCGAAGGGCGTCGTGCTGAACACCGGGACCCGGCCGGCGACCCCGCCGATCGAAGGGCTGGCGGACACGCCGTTCTGGACGAACCGCGAGGTGCTGCGGATCGACACGCTGCCGGGCTCGTTGGCGGTGATCGGCGGTGGACCGATCGGGGCCGAGCTGGCACAGGCGCTGGCCCGGTTCGGCGTACGCGTCACGGTGCTGGAGGTCGGACCGCACATCCTCGGCCCGGTCGAGCCGGAGGCAGGAGTCCTGGTCGCGGACGTTTTCGGGCGCGAGGGCATCCAGGTGCTGGCCGACGTCACCATCTCGAAGGTCTCGTACGCCGAGGGGCAGTTCACCGTCGCCGTGGACGACCAGGAGCTGACCTTCGACAAGGTGCTCGTGGCCGCCGGGCGCACGCCCAACCTCGACGACATCGGGCTCGAGACGGTCGGCCTCGACCCCTCGGCCCGCAAGGTCGAGGTCGACGAGCGGATGGGTGCCGGCGAGAAGCTGTGGGCCATCGGCGACATCGTCGGCCACGGCGCCTTCACGCACATGTCGATGTACCAGTCGGCGATCGCCGTCGCGAGCGTCCTCGGCAAGGACGGACCGACCGCCGACTACCGGGCGGTCCCGCACGTCACCTTCACCGACCCCGAGGTCGGCGGTGTCGGGATGACCGAGAAGCAGGCGCGCGACGCGGGGATCACCGTGCGCGTGGGCCTCACCGATCTCGCCTCCTCGACACGGGGCTGGATCGCCAAGGCGGACGGGCTCGTCAAGCTGGTGGAGGACGCCGACAAGGGTGTCCTGGTCGGCGCCAACGTGGTCGGGCCGGCCGGCGGGGAGATCCTCGGCATGCTGACGACCGCGGTGCACGCCGAGGTGCCGACGGCAAAGCTGCGGTCGATGATCTACGCCTACCCCACCCTGCACCGGGCCGTCGAGTCCGCCCTGGCCGACCTGGGGTCCTGACCCGCCGGGTCCTAGACCTGGGCCAGCACGCGGCGCACCGCGTCCAGGCTGCGGCGTACGTCGTGGTCGGTGGTCGACCAGTTGCTGGGCGCGATCCGCAGCACTCGCCGGTCGTGCCAGGTCGAACCGGTCATCCACGTCGTCCCGTCCTCCATCAGGCCCGCGATCACGGCATCGGTGCGGGCGTCGTCGCCGAAGTCGGCGCACACCTGCGTGAACACGACGTCGTTGCGCACGGTCACGCCCGGCAGCTCCGCCAGTCCCTGCGCGAACATCTGGGCCTGCCCGCAGAGCCGGTCGACCAGGTCCGCCACCCCGGACCGTCCCAGGGCGCGCAGCACCGCCCAGACCGGGAAGGCGCGCCCGCGCCGCGACAGCTCGGGGACCTTGTCGGAGGGCTCGAGCAGACCGGCGTCCTCGTGGATCAGGTAGGGGCCGTGCACGCCCATGGCGGCGCGCAGGTCCTCCGGGTCACGCACGGCGACGACGCCGGAGTCGTAGGGGACGTTCAGCGTCTTGTGCGCGTCGGTCGTCCACGAGTCCGCCGCCTCGTGGCCGCGGACCAGCTCGCGGAAGCGCGGCGACGCAGCGGCCCAGAGCCCGAAGGCGCCGTCCACGTGCACCCACGCGCCGTGCTGGTGCGCGAGCTCGATCGCGTCGGCCAGCGGGTCGAAGGCACCGGAGTGCACGTTGCCCGCCTGGAGGCTCACGAGGGTCGGTCCGTCGGCACCCGCCTCCAGCCGCGCCCGCAGGTCGGAGAGCTCCATTCGGCCCTCGGCGTCGGCGGCGACGACCTCCGGCTCGCCCAGGCCCAGGTAGCGCAGCGCCAGGTCGATGGTGTCGTGGCGTTCCGCGCCCACGAGCACCCGCACCCGCGGGCCGCCGACCAGGCCGCGGCGGCCGACCTCCCAACCGGACCGGCGCAGCACCGCGTCGCGTCCCGCGGCGAGGGCGGTGAAGTTCGCGGTCGTGGCGCTCGTGACGAAGCCCAGGGCCGCGGTCTCGGGGAGACCGAGCAGGTCGCGCAACCACGCCGACGCGATGTCCTCCACCGCGGTGTGCGCCGGAGTCAGCCCGCGCAGCCCGCAGTTCTGGTCCCAGGCGCTCACCAGCCAGTCGGCGGCCAACGCCGCAGGATGCGTGCCGCCGATGACGAACCCGAAGAAGCGCCCACCGGGCATGCCGGTGAGCCCGGGCGTGCAGGCCTCGGCCAGCTCGCGAACCACGACGTCCGACGGCGTCGGCCCCGGCGGAAGGGTGGTGCCCAGAGCCGCGGTCACCTCGGAAACGCTCGCCTGCGGCGGCACCGGGCGCTCGCCGAGGGAGTCCAGCCAGTCCAGGGCCTCCCGATGGGCCACCTCGAGCGCTGCGTGCGGGTTCTCCATCGGATCAGTATGGGACCGGATCCTGCCCATGGGCTCAGAGTCGGAGACGCCGCTCGCGCAGCAGGTCGTACGCCGGCCGGCAGGCCTCCGCGACCGCCGTGTCGTGCTCGCTGAGCTCGACCTCGCGGGGCCGCCACGCCTCGAAGCCGGTGGATCGCGCCACCGCGTCGTACCAGTGCGGCGCCCAGACACCGTCGGACTCACGCAGCCCGGGCGGCCAGTGCAGCATCCGGTCGGTGAAGTCGATGCCGAGCCAGTCGCACAGCCAGCGCAGGTGCGACTCCGGGTCGCGCAGGAAGTCGCCCGCGTCGATCACCGGCGGCTCCTCGTCGAGTGCGTCGAGGAGCCGGACCTGCTGGAGCAGGCCGATGTCGTCCGGCTCGCAGGACTCCCGTGCTCGCACGTAGGAGGCGACCACCTCGGCGGGGTCGCGGATCAGCAGCACGTTGCGGAAGCCGTCGACCCAGGCGAGCGGCATGTCCGAGAGCAGGTGGTGGGTCATCTGCTTCGAGTAGTGCACCGGGGAGGTGTCGTCAGTCTCCAGCGCGCGGACCACGTCCGCCGGGTCGGTCGGCTGCGACGCGATCACCTCGTCGCGTGCGGGGTGCTCGAGGCCGGTGCGGACGAGGTAGGCGGCGTAGAAGGGCTCGTCGACCACCGTGGTGTCGGGACGGTTCTCCCAGGCGCGCATCATCGCCGTCGAGATGTTCCGGGGACCGGACCACATCGCCACCCGTACGACGGGTCCGACTCCTGGTCGGACGGTCATCCGTGCGACCGGCGGCCGACGTCGGCGGCCACGTGGCGCTGGTAGAGCTCCTGCAGCCGGTGCACGACGCGCCCGCGCTCACCGGTGCCGATCGTGCGCCCGTCGACGGTGCGGACCGGCACCACGCCGGCGAAGGTGCCGGTCACGAACGCCTCGGCCGCGTTGTAGACGTCGGTGAGGCTGAACGTCGTCTCCCGCGCCGGGATGCCGTGGGAGCGGCACACCTCGAGCACGTTGGCCCGGGTGATCCCGGCCAGGCAGAACCGTCCGTCGGAGGTCCACACCTCGCCGGAGCGCGTGACGATGAAGAAGTGCGTGCTGTTGCACGTGGCGACGAAACCCTGCGGGTCGAGCATCAACGCCTCGTCCGCTCCGGCGGTGTAGGCCTGGATGCACGCCTGGATGTCGTTGAGCTTGCTGTGCGCGTTCAGCTTCGGGTCGAGGGTGTCGGGGGTGGCCCGGCGTACGTGCGTGGTGAACAGCGTGATGCCGTCGGTGACGGTCGCGGGCAACGGCGCCTTGTGCTCGGCGATGATCACCACCGTTGCGGGGCCGATCGTCACGCGCGGGTCCTGGTAGGGCGTCGACTTCACCCCGCGCGTCACCATCAACCGGACGTGCACACCGTCGGTCATCGCGTTGGCGCGCAACGTCGCGTAGATCGCGTCGGTGAGCTCCCCACGGGACAGACCCAGGTCGAGCATGATCGCCCGGGCACCTTCCTCGAGCCGGTCCAGGTGCCGCTCGAGGAAGGCCGGGTGCCCGCCGGAGACGCGCAGCCCTTCCCAGACACCGTCACCGAGCACGAAGCCGGAGTCGAAGACGGACACCACCGCGCGGTCGCGGGGGAGCAGGTCCCCGTTCACCCAGATCAGGATGTCGTCGTTGCGGGGGTCGTCGGTGGGGTGCTGCGTGCCCCTGGCCCCAGGGACTGCTTCGGTGTCGTGGGTCATGGGGTCAGTCTGCCGCGCGCGACGACCGCTCGATCGCGGCGTCGACCGTGGGCTGGGCCAGCCCCTCGCCCTCGGCGTCGCCGAACCACCTCGACCGGCGCATCGCCTCCAGCGCGTCGGAGCTCTCGAAGGAGAGCCACGGGCCGCACGGTGAGGCAGTCGGCACCGCGACGCTCTACGTCGACGACACCGCTGTCGCCGAGAGTGAGCGGAAGACCCAGCCGGGCCACTTCGCGCTCTGCGGTGAGGGACTGACCGTCGGGCGGGACAGCTCCGACCCCGTCACGAAGGAGTACGGCGCGCCCGTTCGCCTTCACGGGTGGGCGGATCAAGGTGGTCGAGATCAACATCGGTGACGACGTCTACCTCGACCTGGAGCGCGACTTCCAGGCCGCGATGTCGCGCGACTGAGGTCGCCAGGCGTCTGCCACAGTAGAGATCGTGACTGCGGCAGACGCCTCCATCGGCACCGACGGCCCGGACGGCATGGTCCTGGTCCCGGGTGGGGCCACCACGATCGGCAACGACCACTACTACCCGGAGGAACGCCCGCTCCGCGAGGTCGAGGTCGGCGACGTCTGGTTCGACCCGCACCCGGTGACCAACGCCGAGTTCGCCCGCTTCGTCAAGAAGACCCGGCACGTCACGGTCGCCGAGAAGGCGCCCGACGCCGCGGACTTCCCCGACGCCGACCCGGCGCTGCTGGTGCCCGGCTCGCAGGTGTTCACGGCCACGAGCGGTCCGGTGCACCTCGGCGACTGGACCCAGTGGTGGCGGTGGCAGCCGGGCGCTGAGTGGCGGGCGCCGTACGGGCCGGGCAGCTCGTGGAAGTCGATCCCTGACCACCCGGTCGTGCACGTGGGCTGGGAGGACGCGTCGGCCTACGCGGAGTGGGCCGGCAAGGAGCTGCCCACCGAGCCCGAGTGGGAGCACGCGGCGCGTGGCGGCCTGACCGGCCGCGACTTCGCCTGGGGCGACGAGATGACACCCGACGGAGCGCGTCTCGCCAACACCTGGCAGGGCGACTTCCCGTGGCAGGACCGGGACCCCGACGGCCACCGGCGCACCTCCCCGGTCGGGAGCTACCCGCCCAACGGCTACGGGCTGGTCGACATGATCGGCAACGTCTGGGAGTGGACCAGCAGCCGGTTCACACCGACCCACGCAGAGGGTGACGACCCCGTGCCCGTGGGCTCGCCGTGCTGCGGCGGCTCCATGCGGCTCGAGGCTCCGTCGCTCCAGGAGGGCGACCGGATCGTCACCAAGGGCGGGTCGCACCTGTGCTCGCCGCAGTACTGCCAGCGCTACCGCCCCGCCGCACGCCAGGGTCACGGCGTGCGCGACACCACCTCGCACGTCGGCTTCCGGTGTGTCCGCCGAGCCTGAGCCGCCCGTCGCGATCAGGTTCTCCGGGCTGACGCTCGCCGTGGCGGCGGTCACCGCGGTCGGCCTGCTGGTGCAGGAGCAGGTGCCGGGCACCCTGACGGCACTCCAGCGGTCGCCGGCCGCGCTGCACGGCGAGCCCTGGCGGTGGGCCACCTCCCTGGTCGTGCAGGACGGCTGGCTGGTCGGCGGGCTGTTCAACCTCGCTGGCCTGGTGCTCGTCGGCTGGGCGGCGGAGCAGGTCGTGCGTCGATCGGCGTGGCTGGCGGCGTACGTCGTGACCGGGCTGGTCGGCCAGGTCTTCGGCCAGTGGTGGCAACCGGTCGGCGGCGGCAACTCGGTGGCGGTCTGCGGCCTCGTCGCGCTCGTGGTGGTGATGCTCGTCCGGGGTCGCCGAGCACCCGGACCGTTGCCGTTCCTCGCTCCGTCGCTCTGGTGCGGACTGCTCGCATCGGCGGTCTGGTGGCCGCTCGCGCTGATGGGTGCCGTGACCGGGTGGGTGGCCGGCGCGCCGACGCGCGACCCCGTCTGGGCGGCGGCGCTGGTCGGCACCTTCTGCACCGGCTGCGCCGTGATGCTGCTGGCCGCCCGGGACGTCCACGGTGGAGCCCTCGGCTTCGCCCTGCTGGTGGCGGCGCTGCCCCCGGTCGCGGCCGCCGCAGAGCTCCCGCCCCGCACCGCGCCGTCCGTCTGACCGGCTCCGGCGGTGCTAGGGTCGGCCCCGATCGACATCCTTTAACGAGCCGTCCCGAGAGGCGGAGAAGGAGGTCCGGTGCCGATGGCTTCCGCTCATCCCGCATCTGTTCCGCCCGCCCCCGAGGGGCCCGTTCCCCACGACGAGAGCCGCGAGGGCCGCACCGTCCTCGACGCCCGTGACATCTCCCGGGCCCTGACCCGCATCTCGCACGAGATCCTCGAACGCAACAAGGGTCTGGACGACCTGGTGCTGCTCGGGATCCCGACGCGCGGGGTGCACCTCGCCCAGCGGATCGCTGACCGGATCGCCAAGGTCGAGGGCGCCCACGTCCCGCTCGGCACCCTCGACATCACGATGTACCGCGACGACCTGCGCAAGCACCCCGCGCGCGGCCCGCACCACACCCAGATGCCACCGGGTGGCGTCGACGGCAAGGTGGTAGTGCTGGTCGACGACGTGCTCTTCTCCGGACGCACGGTGCGCGCCGCCCTCGACGCGATGAACGACCTCGGCCGGCCCGCGACGGTGCGTCTCGCCGTACTCGTGGACCGCGGGCACCGCGAGCTCCCCATCCGCGCCGACCACGTCGGCAAGAACCTCCCGAGCGCGCGCACCGAGCGCGTGATGGTCCGCCTCGAGGAGTCCGACGGGTACGACGAGGTGCGGATCGCGCCGACGGGAGACCTGGCATGACTCAGCCCATCAGCAGCAAGCACCTCCTCTCCATCGACGACCTCGGCGTCGATGACGTCACCACCCTGTTCGAGACCGCGGCCGAGATGCACGACGTGCAGCACCGCTCGGTCAAGAAGCTGCCGGCCCTGCGCGGACGCACCGTGGTCAACCTGTTCTTCGAGGACTCCACCCGCACCCGCTCGTCCTTCGAGATCGCGGGCAAGTGGCTCTCGGCCGACGTCATCAACGTCTCCGCCAAGGGCTCCAGCGTGAGCAAGGGCGAGAGCCTGCGCGACACGGTGCTCACCGTCGCGGCCATGGGCGTCGACGGGCTGGTGATCCGGCACGGCGCGAGCGGCGCGGCGAAGCAGGTCAGCCAGTGGACCGACGCGGTCGTGATCAACGCCGGCGACGGGATGCACGAGCACCCGACCCAGGCGCTGCTCGACGCCTACACGCTGCAGCGCCGGATGGGCACGCTCGAGGACAAGCACGTCGTGATCGTCGGCGACCTGACCCACAGCCGGGTGTTCCGCAGCAACATCCTGCTGCTGCACAAGCTCGGCGCCCACGTGACCGTGGTGGCCCCGCCGACGCTGATGCCGGCCGGGGTGACCGCGTGGTCGAAGGACGCCGGCTTCGCCACGACGTACGACCTCGACGAGGTGCTGCCCGACGCCGACGCGGTGATGATGCTCCGGGTCCAGCGCGAGCGGATGAGCGGCGGCTACTTCCCGAGCGCTCGCGAGTACACCGTCGGCTACGGGCTCACCCGTGACCGACTGGGCGTGCTCAAGCCCGACGCGCCGATCTGCCACCCGGGACCGATGAACCGCGGGCTCGAGATCGCAGCCGACGCCGCCGACGCCGCGCAGTCCGCGGTCCTCGACCAGGTCTCGGCCGGAGTCGCTGTCCGGATGTCCGTGCTCTACCACCTGCTCGCCGGAGAAGGGAGCGCCCAGTGAGTGCGCTCGTGCTGAAGGGGGCCGCGCCGTTCGGGGGCGAGTCCCAGGACCTCTACGTCGACGACGGCGTGCTCGTGCCCGAGGCGCCCACCGGCGCCCAGGTGATCGACGCCGAGGGCCTGGTGGCCCTGCCCGGCCTCGTCGACCTGCACACCCACCTGCGTGAGCCGGGCCGCGAGGACGCCGAGACGGTGCTCACCGGCTCGCGTGCCGCGGCGCTCGGTGGGTTCACGGCGGTGCTCGCGATGGCCAACACCTCCCCGGTCACCGACACGGCCGAGGCGGCGGAGCGGGTCCTCGACCTGGGTCGGACGGCCGGGCTGGTCGACGTGCAGCCGGTGGGTGCGGTGACCCGCGGCCTCGCGGGGGAGGAGCTCGCGGAGCTCGGCCTGATGGCCCGCTCGCGGGCCAGGGTGCGGGTCTTCTCCGACGACGGCAAGTGCGTCCACGACCCGCGGGTGATGCGCCGTGCGCTGGAGTACGTCCGCGCGTTCGGGGGCGTCATCTCCCAGCACTCGCAGGACCCCGATCTCGCCGGCCCGACGGCGTGCTGCCACGAGGGCGAGCTCTCCGGTCGTCTCGGCCTGCCCGGGTGGCCCGGGATCGCCGAGGAGACGATCGTGGCTCGGGACGTGATGCTCGCCCGGCACACGAACAGCCGGGTGCACGTCGCCCACGTGTCGACCGCCGGCTCGGTCGAGGTGATCCGCTGGGCCAAGGCACTGGGCATCGACGTCACCGCCGAGGTGACCCCGCACCACCTGCTGCTGACCACCGACCTGCTCGACCGGGTTCGACCCGGTCTACAAGGTGAACCCGCCGCTGCGCCCGGACGAGGACGTCGCCGCGCTGCGGGACGCGCTGGCCGACGGCACGATCGACGCCGTGGCCACCGACCACGCCCCGCACGCCCGGCACGACAAGGAGCACGCGTTCGTGGACGCCGCCTTCGGGATGCTCGGCCTCGAGACCGCGCTGTCCGTGGTGAGCGAGGTGATGGTCGGCTCGGGGGCGATGACCTGGACCGACGTCGCGCGGGTGATGTCCCAGGCCCCCGCCCGGATCGCCGGGCTGGAGGGCCACGGCGGCACCCTCGCCGTGGGTCAGCCGGCCAACGTCACCCTCGTCGATCCCGCCGCGGTCGTGGTGGTCGACCGCGCCGACTCGGCCTCGCTCTCGCGCAACAACCCCTGGCACGAGCGCAAGCTCACCGGCGCGGTCGTCGCCACCCTGCTGCGCGGCGTACCGACGGTGCTGGACGGTGCCCTGGTCTGACGCGGTCGGTCGGCCGGTTTCCCAGGTTAGGAAGGGAAACTGCCTCTTCACACAGGGAGCAACCTGAGTGAAGAGGCAGTTCGGGTTCCTAACCTGGGAAACCGGCAGCGCCAGCTCAGCGCTTGGTCGCGGTGTAGAGCAGGTACTCCCACTCCAGCACGGCGACGCCGTCGGTGCCCTGGTCGTAACGCTCGGCGAGGGCAAGCAGGTCGGCGTCGAGCTGGGCGGTGCGCTCTGGGTCGTCCGCGATGCCGCGGTAGGCAGCGATGGTGGGCCCGTAGGTGCGCTTGAAGAACTCCCGGAAGTCCGCGGGCTCGGCGAAGGCCTCGACGCGGAGCAGCCGCTTCTCGGCCTTGACGTCGTCGACGCGGTCGCCGAGGAGCGAGGTGACGTGCTCCTCCTTGCCCCACAGCGGCGGGGGCTGGGCACCGGTGGGCGGTGGGGCGACGTACGGCTTCATCGTGGCGAACAGCTGGCCGATGAAGCCTTCCGGAGTCCAGCTGACCAGCCCGATGGTGCCGCCGGCACGGCAGACCCGGACCAGCTCGTCGGCGCTGGCCTGGTGGTGCGGCGCGAACATCACCCCCACGCAGGAGAGCACGGCGTCGAAGGTGTTCTCGGCGAACGGAAGCGCCTCGGCGTCCGCAGTGCGCCACTCCACGCTGACCCCCTGGGCCTCGGCCTGTCGTTCCCCCTCCTCGAGCAGCTCGGGAGTGAGGTCGGAGGCGATCACCTGGGCTCCCGCCTTCGCGGCGGGGATGGCGACGTTCCCGGATCCCGCGGCGACGTCGAGCACGCGGGTGCCGGCTCCGATCCCGCTGGCCTGCACCAGCACCGGGCCGAGCGCCGGGATGATCTCGGTCGCCACGGCGGGGTAGTCGCCGAGCGCCCACATGGTGCGGTGCTTCGCCTTGAGGGCGCGGTCCTCGTCGGTCTCGGTCACGGGCTGATGGGTGGTCTGGGTCATGGTGAACCTCTCGTGGGTGGTGTTCCTCCTTCCTACGAGAGCGAGGGCGTCATGCAGATCCGTGGCGGCTGCCCATCTCTGGCCGGGGGACTACCCAGCTTGGGCCCGTCGAGGCGCTCGCTGCGCTCACCGCTCAGGACGAGCCGTCCACCCCTGTCGGCGCGCGGCGGCCACGGCGTCAGAGCGCGATCCCGCGCCCAGCTTCTCCAGCACGGCGGTGACGTGGTGGTCCACGGTCCGCACCGAGAGCACCAGCCGCTGCGCGATGTCCGCGTTGGTCAGGCCGTCCGCGAGGAGCTCGAGCACCTCGAGCTGGCGGACGGTGAGGCCGGCGAGGTTCTGACGCGTCTCTGGCCGCGGCCCACGGGGTACGCCGGTCACGCCACGGTCGCGGAGGTCCCGCCGGACTCGGCGGGCCACCGGCTCCGCGCCGAGCTCGTCCAGCGCCACCAGTCCCTCGAGCTGCTCCGCGACGTCGCCGGAGAGGACCTGCGCGAGGGCGGTCTCGTAGGGGTAGCCGCGGGACCGCCAGGCCGCCGCGGCCTCGCTCCACTCACCCCGCGCCATCAGGGCGTACGGCGATCCCGCCACGCCGACGTCGGCCTGGACGCCCGCGCGACCCAGCCAGAAACCCAGCGGCGCCACCCAGTCGTGGCTCCCCAGCCGCGTCGCCTCCGCGTGGACCATTCCACCGATCCGGCGGATGGTCTCCGGGTCGTCACGCAGCCACGCGTCCTCGCACAGCAGGGCCGCCGCCGGCGCGGTCCGCTGCAGCTCGGCCAGGTCGGTGGCCAGCTGCCACGCCTCCGCGACCAGCTCGGCAGCCTCCTCGCCGCGGCGGACCCGGACCGTCGCGATCACCTCCAGCGCGCTGCTCCGGATCGGGCTGGTCGAGTCGAGGCCCAGCGTCGCCAGCTGCACCGCTCGGTCGTAGTTGCCGCGGGCGAGGTTGATCATCGCCTTCTCCACGTGGAGGTACTTCCAGAAGACGAGGTGCTCGGTCTGCTCCGCGTGCGCGATGCCCTCCTCGACCCGCACCGCGGCCTCCTCCAGCTCGTGCGTGGCGCAGAGCTGCCAGACGAGGTTGCAGTAGGCGCGGGCGGCGTTCTCGTGCTGCCCGGTCTCCAGCGCCAGGTCCAGGGACTCCTCGAGGAACCCGCGGCCGCGCAGGTCGCCGACGCCCCAGAGCGCGGTGCCGAGGTTGTTCAGGGCGTGGGCCAGCACGACGTTGTCGTCGACCTCCCGACCGAGCGCGATCGCGAGCTCCGCCTGCTCGACGGCCTGCTGGCTGCGTGCGGCGAGCATCGCCAGCTGGGACAGGTTGCTGTGCGCCAGGGCGAGCTGCTGCCGGTCGTCGCAGGTGGTCAGGACGGCGACCGCCTCCGTCCCTGCCTCCTCGGCCAGCGGTCGGTCCCCGACCCACCAGGCGATCCGGGACAGCCACCGGAGGGCGATCCCGAGCTGGGCGCTGTCGCCAAGGTCGCGTCGCAGGACCACCGACTCGGACTGGTCGGCGAGTGCACTGCGGCCCAGGTCGCCGACGGCGTAGCACTCGATCGCCGACGCCTGCAGGAGCACGGCCTGCTCGGCGACCGTGAACGCCTGCCGGTGGCCGAGCAGCACGCGGTAGTGGGCGGCCGCCTCGCGGTGGGCGCCGCTCGCCGAGGCCGACCGGGCTGCCGGCGGGCCCAGGCGCACGACGGCCGCCGCGTCCCCGGCCTCCGCGGCATGGTGCACCAGCAGAGCCGGGTCGGACCTCCCGTCCGCCTCGAGGGCCGCCAGGGCGGTCGTGTTCAGCATCGATCGTCGTGCCGACGGGAGGGCGTCGAGGACGGCGCGCCGGGTCAGCTCGTGGCGGATAGCTGACCCGGTCGGGTCGGACGGTGAGCAGCCCGTGCTCCTCCGCCTGCACCAGCGCCGCGAGGCCCTCCGGGACCACCGCCTCGACGAGCGCACGGCCCGGGGGAGTGGTGAACACCGAGAGCTGCTCCACCGCGGCGCGGCTCCGGTCGTCGAGGCGTTCGAGGCGGGCCAGCACGGACTCCACCACGCTCGCCGGCACAGCGGCAGGCGCCTCGCCGGCCCGGAGCACCTCGTGCACGAAGAACGGGTTGCCGCCGGTGACGGCGTGCAGCCGCTCGGCGTCGGCACCCGCGGTGGCGCCGACGGTGTCCCGGAGCTGGCGGACCGCGTCGGTCGAGAGCGGTCCGAGCGCGAGGTCCGTCGCCGCGACAGCGGAGTGGCACAGCGCCAGCAGCTGGTGGAGCGGGTGCTCCCGGGGGAGGTCGTCGCGGTAGGTCAGCAGCAGCAGAGTGGGCAGCTGGGCGACCCGGCGCACCAGGAACCGCAGCGCGTCGAGGGTGGCGTCGTCGACCCAGTGGACGTCCTCGATCACCAGCACGGTGGCGTGGCCCGGCCACGTCAGCTCGTCACGCAGGGCTGTGTAGAGCTGGTCGCGATCCCCGTCACCGCGCAGCACGTGCGCCAGCTCGGCGCCCACGCTGGGGGACAGGTCGCGGAGCGGGCCGAGGACACGCGGGGTGACCAGGTCGTCGCAGTGCCCGACGAGCAGCCGGGCGTCGGAAGGCAGCTGCTCGCGCAGCGCGTCGACGAGGGTGGACTTGCCGATCCCTGCCTCGCCGTGGACGAGCGCCACGCTGCCCCGCCCCTGCGCGGCCGACTGCACGGACGCGGTCAGCGCGGTCAGCTCACGCCCCCGCTCGAGCACCTCCGCGGTCACCCCGAGATGGTACGACGAGGCACCGCCGGGGAGGCTTCTCGCACTGGTAGGGTCGGCGGCGATCGACATCCTTTAACGATCCGTCCCGTGAGGCGGAGAAGGAGGTACGGCGTGCCCCTGCGTGCCCACACCAGTCCCACTCCCGACACTGCGATCCTGGTCCTCGAGGACGGGCGCACCTTCACCGGCGAGGCCTACGGCGCCCGGGGAGAGACCTTCGGCGAGGCGGTGTTCTCGACGGGGATGACCGGCTACCAGGAGACGCTGACCGACCCGTCGTACCACCGGCAGGTCGTGGTGATGACCTCCCCGCACGTCGGCAACACCGGGATGAACGACGAGGACCCGGAGTCCCGGAAGATCTGGGTGAGCGGGTACGTCGTCCGCGACCCCGCCCGGGTCCCCTCCAGCTGGCGCTCCGTGCGCTCGCTCGACGACGAGCTGCGCGAGCAGGGCGTGGTCGGCATCAGCGGCATCGACACCCGAGCGCTGACCCGTCACCTGCGCGAGCGCGGCGCGATGCGGGTCGGTATCTCCACCGACACCACCGACCCCGCCGCACTGCTCGCCCGCGTGCAGGAGACGGCCGAGATGGCCGGCGCGGAGCTCGCCGACGAGGTGACCACCACCGAGGCCTACGTCGTGCCGGCGGTCGGGCAGAAGCGGTTCACGGTGGCGGCCGTGGACCTGGGCATCAAGGCGAACACCCCGCGGATGATGAGCGAGCGCGGCATCGAGGTCCACGTGCTGCCGGCGACGTCGTCCCTGGAGGACGTCCTCAGCGTCCAGCCGGACGGGCTGTTCTTCTCCAACGGCCCCGGCGACCCCGCGGCGACGACCTCCCAGGTCGCGCTGCTCCAGGGTGCGCTCGAGGCAGGACTGCCCTACTTCGGGATCTGCTTCGGCAACCAGCTCTTCGGCCGGGCCCTCGGGTTCGGCACCTTCAAGCTCAAGTACGGCCACCGCGGCATCAACCAGCCGGTGATGGACCGCACGACCGGCAAGGTCGAGGTCACCGCGCACAACCACGGCTTCGCGGTCGACGCCCCGCTCGAGGGCTCCACGTCGACGCCGTACGGCGAGGTCACGGTCAGCCACGTGTGCCTCAACGACGACGTCGTCGAGGGCCTGGAGCTGCGCTCGCCGGACGGTGCGCTGAGGAGCTTCTCGGTCCAGTACCACCCGGAGGCGGCGGCCGGCCCGCACGATGCGGCCTACCTCTTCGACAGATTCGCCGACCTGATGGAGAGGAACGCCTGATGCCGAAGCGGACCGACATCCACAGCGTGCTCGTGATCGGCAGCGGGCCGATCATCATCGGGCAGGCGTGCGAGTTCGACTACTCCGGGACGCAGGCGTGCCGGGTGCTCAAGGCCGAGGGCCTGCGCGTGATCCTGGTCAACTCCAACCCGGCGACGATCATGACCGACCCGGAGTTCGCGGACGCGACGTACGTCGAGCCGATCACCGCCGAGTTCGTCGAGAAGGTGATCGAGAAGGAGCGACCCGACGCGCTCCTCGCGACCCTGGGTGGGCAGACCGCCCTGAACGCGGCCATGGACCTCGACCGGCTCGGCGTGCTCGAGAAGTACGGCGTGGAGCTGATCGGCGCGAGCATCGAGGCGATCAACCGCGGCGAGAACCGGGAGTCGTTCAAGAAGATCGTCGAGGAGCTCGGCGGGACGACCGCCCGATCGGCGATCTGCCACACCCTGGAGGACTGCTTCGAGGCCTCCGCCGACCTGGGCTGGCCGATGGTGGTGCGACCCAGCTTCACCATGGGTGGCACCGGGTCGGGGATGGCCTACGACGAGGACGACCTGCGACGGATCGCGGGCTCCGGCCTGGCCGCCAGCCCGACCACCGAGGTGCTCCTCGAGGAGTCGATCATCGGCTGGAAGGAGTACGAGCTCGAGGTGATGCGGGACACCGCGGACAACGTGGTGATCATCTGCTCGATCGAGAACCTCGACCCGATGGGCGTGCACACCGGCGACTCGATCACCGTGGCGCCGGCGATGACACTCACGGACCGCGAGTACCAGCACCTGCGCGACCTCTCCATCGGGATCATCCGGTCGGTCGGGGTGGACACCGGTGGCTGCAACATCCAGTTCGCGGTCAACCCGGCCGACGGCCGCGTGGTCGTGATCGAGATGAACCCGCGGGTCTCGCGGTCCAGCGCGCTCGCCTCCAAGGCCACCGGCTTCCCGATCGCCAAGATCGCGGCCAAGGTGGCGATCGGCTACACCCTCGACGAGATCCCCAACGACATCACCAAGGAGACGCCCGCCAGCTTCGAGCCGACGCTGGACTACGTCGTGGTCAAGGTGCCGCGGTTCGCGTTCGAGAAGTTCCCGGCGGCCGACCCCACGCTGACCACGCACATGAAGTCCGTCGGTGAGGCGATGGCGATCGGGCGCAACTTCACCGAGGCGCTGCAGAAGGCGCTGCGCTCCCTCGAGGACAAGAAGGCTGTCTTCGACTGGAGCCACCGCCAGGTCGAGCTCGACAAGGACGCGCTGCTCGAGCAGATCCGGACGCCGCACGACGGTCGGCTGCGTGAGGTGATGGACGCGCTCCGTGCCGGAGCCACGGCCGAGGAGGTCCACGACGCCACGTTGATCGACCCGTGGTTCGTCGACCAGCTGTGCCTGATCAACGAGGTTGCGCAGGAGGTCATCGCCGCCGCCGAGCTCACCCCGCCGCTGCTCCGCCGCGCCAAGCGGCACGGCTTCTCCGACGCCCAGCTCGGCCGGATCCGCGACATGAAGGAGGACGTCGTCCGGGGGGTGCGGCACGCTCTCGGGGTCCGTCCCGTCTACAAGACCGTGGACACCTGCGCGGCAGAGTTCGCCGCGCGCACGCCGTACCACTACTCCTCCTACGACGAGGAGACCGAGGTGGCGCCGCGCGAGAAGGAAGCAGTGATCATCCTCGGCTCGGGGCCCAACCGGATCGGCCAGGGGATCGAGTTCGACTACTCCTGCGTGCACGCCAGCATGGCGCTCTCGGAGGCCGGCTACGAGACCGTGATGGTCAACTGCAACCCCGAGACCGTCTCCACCGACTACGACACCTCCGACCGGCTCTACTTCGAGCCGCTCACCCTCGAGGACGTGCTGGAGATCGTGCACGCGGAGCGCCAGGCCGGCCCGATCGCCGGCGTGATCTGCCAGCTCGGTGGCCAGACGCCGCTGGGGCTGGCCCAGGGGCTCGAGGACGCGGGCGTCACGATCGTCGGCACCTCACCCTCGGCGATCCACCTGGCCGAGGAGCGGGGCGCCTTCGGGCGGGTCCTCGCCGAGGCGGGACTCATGGCTCCCAAGCACGGGATGGCCACGTCGTTCCTCGAGGCGCAGGAGATCGCGGCCACCATCGGCTACCCGGTGCTCGTGCGACCGTCGTACGTGCTGGGTGGTCGGGGCATGGAGATCGTCTACGGCGACGAGTCGCTGCGCGGCTACATCCAGCGCGCGACGGAGATCAGCCCGGAGCACCCCGTGCTGGTCGACCGGTTCATCGACGACGCCGTCGAGATCGACGTGGACGCCCTCTTCGACGGCACCGACCTCTACCTCGGCGGCGTGATGGAGCACATCGAGGAGGCCGGCATCCACTCCGGCGACTCGAGCTGTGCGCTGCCGCCGATCACCCTCGGCAAGGAGGAGATCGACCGGATCCGCCAGGCCACCGAGGGCATCGCCCGCGGCGTCGGCGTGCTCGGCCTGCTCAACATCCAGTTCGCGCTGGGCTCCGACGTGCTCTACGTCCTCGAGGCCAACCCGCGGGCGAGCCGAACGGTGCCGTTCGTGTCCAAGGCCACCGCGACCCAGCTAGCCAAGGCGGCGGCCCGGGTGATGCTCGGCGAGAGCATCGCCGCGCTGCGGGCCGAGGGCGTGCTGGCGGCCCACGGGGACGGGGGAGACCTGCCCGGTGACGCACCGATCGCCGTCAAGGAGGCGGTGATGCCGTTCAACCGGTTCAAGACCGCCGACGGCCAGACGGTCGACGCGATCCTCGGCCCCGAGATGCGTTCGACCGGCGAGGTGATGGGCTTCGACCGGAGCTTCGGCAAGGCCTTCGCCAAGGCGCAGACAGCTGCCTACGGCTCGCTGCCGCTGGGCGGACGCGTGTTCGTCTCGATGGCCAACCGCGACAAGCGCACGATGGTCTTCCCGGTGAAGCGGCTGGCCGACCTGGGCTACGAGATCCTCGCGACGCAGGGCACCGCCGAGGTGCTGCGCCGCAACGGCGTCTCCGCCACGGTGGTGCGCAAGCACTTCGAGGGCGATGCCGAGGACGGCGAGAAGACGATCGTCGGCAAGATCCTCGACGGTGAGGTCGACCTGGTCGTGAACACCCCGCACGGCACGACGAGCGGTGGATCACCGCGCCTGGACGGCTACGAGATCCGGACGGCGGCGATCCTGAACAACATCCCGTGCATCACCACGGTGCAGGGGCTGGGGGCGGCGGTGCAGGGCATCGAGGCCATGCGGGCCGCCGACATCGGCGTGCGTTCGCTGCAGGACTGGGCGAGTGCGTCGACCCGGGATGCCTGAGTGACGGCGTACCACCGGCTGTTCGAGAAGGTCCTGACCCGGACCGACGCGGAGAAGGCGCACCACGCCGCCTTCCGCGCGATCCGGGCGGCGCAGCCCGTCACCCGGTTCGTCGGAGGACGGGTCAGCAGGGTGGAGGGCAGGTCCACCACCCGCGTGATGGGCCTCGACTTCCCGGGACTGCTCGGCCTGGCCGCGGGCTTCGACAAGAACGCCGTCGGGGTCGACGCCCTGGCCAACATGGGCTTCTCCTTCATCGAGGTCGGCACGATCACGGGGGAGCCGCAGCCCGGCAACCCGAGGCCCCGGCTCGCACGCCTGCCGGCGGACCGGGCGATCGTCAACCGGATGGGCTTCAACAACGACGGCGCGGAGGCGGTGGCCCGGCGACTGGGCGCGCGGCGGTTCGACCGCACCGGCCGGCGCACCGGCGTGCCGATGGGGATCAACATCGGCAAGACCAAGGTGGTGCCCGAGGAGTACGCCGTCCGCGACTACGAGAAGAGCACGACCCTGCTCACGCCGTACGCCGACTACCTCGTGGTGAACGTCTCCTCGCCGAACACCCCGGGCCTGCGCGACCTGCAGGCCGTCTCCCGGCTCGAGCCGCTGCTGCGCGCGGTCAGGAGCCGGGCCGACGACGTGTCGGACCACCACGTCCCCCTCCTGGTGAAGATCGCCCCGGACCTGACTGACGACGATGTGCTCGCCGTGGCCGACCTGGCGGTCGAGGTCGGGCTCGACGGCATCGTGGCCACCAACACCACGATCGCCCGTGACGGCCTGGCCAGCTCACCGGAGGCGGTCGAGACGGCTGGTGGTGGCGGCCTGTCCGGGCCGCCGCTGCGGTCGCGCGCCGCTGAGGTGCTGCGGCTCCTGCGTGACCGGGTGGGCCCCGACCTCACGCTGGTCGGTGTCGGTGGCATCACCACCGTCCAGGACGCGATCGAGCGGATCGACGCGGGTGCGGACCTGTTGCAGGGTTACACCGCCTTCGTCTACGAGGGACCGTGGTGGCCGGCGCGGATCAACCGAGCCCTCGAGGGCGTCAGGAGGGCCCAGTGATGGGAACTGCGATGAGCACGGCGATGATCGGTGAGATCGAGGAGGCACCGTTCGGCGAGCGGCTGCGCGAGGCGATGGACGGTCGGGGACCGCTCTGCGCCGGCATCGACCCGCACGCCTCCCTGCTCGACGCCTGGGGACTGACCGACTCGGTCAACGGCCTGGAGAAGTTCGCGCGCACCGCCGTCGAGGTGCTCGCCCCCCGCGTCGCCGCGATCAAGCCGCAGTCGGCGTTCTTCGAGCGTTTCGGCTCGCGCGGCATCGCCGTGCTCGAGCAGGTCGTCGAGACCGCCCGTGAGGCCGGAGCGCTCGTCGTCCTGGACGTGAAGCGCGGCGACATCGGCTCGACCGCGCAGGCCTACGCCGACGCCTACCTCGACCCCACCTCTGCACTGGCGGCCGACGCGGTCACGGTCTCGCCGTACCTCGGCTTCGGGAGCCTCGAGCCGTTCATCGAGACGGCCCGTGTGCACCGGAAGGGTGTCTTCGTGCTCGCCCTGACCTCCAACCCCGAGGCGGCCGTGGTGCAGCACGCCCGCACTGAGTCAGGGGGCACGGTCGCAGGAACCGTGCTCGCCGAGCTCGCCCGGCTGAACGCCGGTGTCACCCCGATGGGCTCCTTCGGCGCCGTGGTGGGCGCCACGATCGGCGAGACGGCCGAGGACCTGGCCGTCAACGGGCCGCTGCTGGTGCCGGGGATCGGTGCCCAGGGCGGCACCGCCGACGACGTACGCCGCATCTTCGGCGACGCGCTCGACCTGGTGCTGCCGTCGAGCTCGCGCGAGATCCTCGCTGCCGGACCCGACGCCGCAGGCCTGAACGCGGCGGTCGAGAGCGCCCTGGAGTCGTTCGCGGCCCTGCGGGAAGGTCCCCGATGAGGCTGGCGCCGAGGTCGGCCGTCCCGGGAGTGGTGCTGGCGCTGCTGCTCGCGCTCGCCGGCTGCGGGGGGAGCACTGTCGACGACTACTGCAAGGACCTGGGCCAGCAACGCAAGGAGATGGCCGACATGGTCTCCTCCGAGTCGCCGACCGCCCTGCTCAGCCACCTGCCGATGCTGCGCGAGCTGGCCGAGAAGGCGCCGGAGGACCTGCAGGACGAGTGGCAGACCTTCCTCGACGCCGTCGAGGGCCTCGACAAGGCGATCGACCGTGCCGGAGTGAAGGCCTCGGACTTCAAGGACGGCCAGCCTCCCGCCGGGCTCAGCGAGGGCGACCGGAAGGCCGTGGCCGACGCCGCGGGGGAGATCCGCACCGACGAGGTGGTGCAGGCTGCCGCGGGCATCGAGCAGCAGGCGCGCGACGTCTGCAAGATCAACTTCGGTCTCTGAGCGCTCCTCGCGACGGTGACGTTGGTCTCCACCTGCTCACGGCACGCCGTCCCGCGTTGCAGGTGGCCGGGAGCCGTGGCTAGATTGCCCGTGACCGGATGTTGCGCCTCTCTCGGGTCGTAGACCTCTTCCACCGTCCCACCCGCTCGCTGCTCGCGAGCAGGAAGTCGAGGAACCTCAGTGGCCTTGCCGCCCCTCACGCCCGAACAGCGCCAGGCTGCGCTCGACAAGGCAGCCGCCTCCCGCCGGGAACGAGCGGAGCTCAAGAACCGGCTCAAGCACTCCGGTGCCTCCCTGGCCGACGTCGTCACCGAGGGTCAGAACAACGAGGTGATCGGGAAGATGCGGGTCAGCGAGCTGCTCCAGTCGATGCCCGGCATCGGCAAGGTGCGGGCGCGCCAGGTGATGGAGAAGCTGAAGATCTCCGAGACCCGTCGCGTGCGCGGGCTCGGCGCCAAGCAGGTCGCGGCGCTGGTCGACGAGTTCGCCCCCGAGTGACGCGACCGGGTCTCGACCAGGACTCCCGGCTGACCGTGCTGGCCGGCCCGACGGCCGTGGGCAAGGGCACGATCACCGCCTGGGTGCGCGAGCACCACCCCGAGATCTGGATCTCCGTCTCCGCGACGACGCGCAAGCGGCGCCCCGGGGAGCAGGACGGGGTGCACTACCACTTCGTCTCCGAGGACGAGTTCGACCGGCTGGTGGCCGACGGCGAGCTGCTCGAGTGGGCCGTCGTGCACCGCGGAGCCCGCTACGGCACCCCGCGACGACCGGTCGTCGCGGCGCTCGCCGAGGGCCGGCTGACGCTCCTCGAGATCGACCTCCAGGGCGCCCGGCAGGTCCGCGAGTCGATGCCCGAGGCGCGGTTCGTCTTCCTCGCGCCCCCGTCGTGGGAGGAGCTGGTCCGCCGCCTCGTGGGCCGCGGCACCGAGGACGAGGCCGAGCGGGAGCGACGGCTGGAGAGCGCCCGTGCGGAGCTGGCCGCCGAGCCGGAGTTCGACGTCACGGTCGTGAACCGCCGGATTCACGATGCTGGTGAGGAATTGGTAGAGTTGATGCGGTCCGGGACCTCCGCAGCGTCCTGAGACCATCTTCTGCGCGACCAATCTCGTTAGTGAGGCTCCATGAGCGTGTCCGGTTCCGGTGCCCAGCCCGTCGCCGAGGGGATCACCAACCCCCCGATCGACGACCTGCTGACCAAGACCGACTCGAAGTACAAGCTGGTGCTCTACAGCGCCAAGCGTGCTCGTCAGATCAACGCCTACTACTCCCAGCTCGGCGAGGGCCTGCTGGAGTACGTCGGCCCGCTGGTGGACACCCACGTCCAGGAGAAGCCCCTCTCGATCGCGCTCCGCGAGATCAACGAGGACCTGCTGACCTGCGAGGACATCGACCCGGAGGAGGCCGCCGCCGCCGAGGCGCTGGCCGCCGCGGTCCCGCCCGCCACCCCCGCCGCCGAGCCCACGGTCGAGTGATCAGCTAGACCGTCATGGTGCCCGCCATGGACCACGGTGAGTCCCGCCCTCGTGTCGTTCTCGGCGTGAGCGGCGGGATCGCTGCGTACAAGGCCTGTGAGCTGCTGCGCCGGCTCACGGAGTCCGGCCACGACGTCACGGTCGTCCCCACGGCCGCGGCCCTGCAGTTCGTGGGAGCGCCGACCTGGGCCGCGCTGTCCGGGAAACCGGTGTCCACCGAGGTGTGGGCCGACGTGCACGAGGTGCCGCACGTGCGCATCGGCCAGAGCGCCGACCTCGTGGTCGTCGCCCCCGCGACGGCCGACCTGCTGGCGAAGGCCGCCCACGGGCTGGCCGACGACCTGCTCACCAACACCCTCCTCACGGCTCGCTGCCCGGTCGTCTTCGCCCCGGCGATGCACACCGAGATGTGGGAGCACCCGGCCACCCGGGCCAACGTCGCGACGCTGCGTGAGCGGGGCGCCGTCGTGATCGAGCCCGCCGAGGGACGGCTGACCGGCGCCGACACCGGCAAGGGGAGGCTGCCCGACCCGGACGAGATCTTCGCCCTGGCCCTCGACCTGCTCGCCCGCCGCGGCGAGCACGGCGGCTCGCCGGCGCAGGACCTCGCCGGACTCCGTGTGGTGGTCTCCGCCGGTGGGACCCGCGAGTACCTCGACCCGGTCCGGTTCATCGGCAACCGGTCGTCCGGCCGGCAGGGATACGCGCTGGCTCGCACGGCCGCGGCTCGTGGCGCCGAGGTGACGCTCGTCGCGGCCAACGTCGCGCTGCCCGACCCGGCCGGCGTGAAGGTGGTCCGCGTCGAGACGACTGCGCAGCTGCAGGAGCACGTGCTGGAGGCCTGTGCGTCGGCCGACGCGGTCGTGATGGCGGCTGCCCCGGCCGACTTCCGGCCGGTCGACCTGGCGACGACGAAGATCAAGAAGTCGGACGACGGCAGCAGCCCGGAGATCAGGCTGACCCAGAACCCCGACATCCTGGCCGGGCTCGCGGCCGAGCGTCCCAACGACCACATCGTCGTGGTCGGTTTCGCCGCCGAGACCGGCGACGACGCAGGCTCGGTGATGGAGCACGCCCGCGCCAAGCTCGCCCGCAAGGGCTGCGACCTCCTGGTGGTCAACGACGTCGGCGGCGGGGCGGTGTTCGGCTCGGAGGACAACGAGGCGGTCGTGCTCGCCGCGGACGGCAGCTCGGTCAGCGTGCCTCTGGGCTCCAAGGCCGCCCTCGCACACGTGATCTGGGACCGCGTGCGGGCCATGCACGATCAATGACACGCATGAGAACCCCGACACCTGATGAGACGGTTCAGATCGGCCACCCCCCTCAGTTAGGCTTCAGGGCCGCCTCACGGCGCCGCCCCGAGCTCGCACACACCGCGCAGGAGAAGAAGAAGTGACTGGACGTCTGTTCACCTCCGAGTCCGTGACCGAGGGTCACCCCGACAAGATCGCCGACGCGATCAGCGACACGGTGCTCGACTACCTGCTCGCGAACGACAGCGACAAGCAGAACCTCCGCGTCGCGGTCGAGACGCTGCTGACGACCGGCCTGGTCGTCGTGGCCGGCGAGGTCCGCACCAACGCCTACGCGCCGGTCGCCGAGCTGGTGCGCGCGAAGATCCTGGAGATCGGCTACGACTCGTCGCTCAAGGGCTTCGACGGCAAGTCCTGCGGCGTGCAGGTGGCCATCGGCGGGCAGTCGGCCGACATCGCCGCCGGCGTCGACCACGGCCACGAGTCGCGGGTGAGCGCCTCCGAGGACGAGCTGGACAAGCAGGGTGCCGGCGACCAGGGCCTGATGTTCGGCTACGCCTCCGACGACACCCCCGAGCTGATGCCGCTGCCGATCACGATCGCGCACCGGCTGGCCGAGCGGCTGACCGACGTACGCAAGGACGAGACGCTGGCCTACCTGCGTCCCGACGGCAAGACCCAGGTCACCATCGAGTACGACGAGAACGACGCGCCCGTCCGGGTCGACACCGTGGTCCTCTCCACCCAGCACGCCGACGACGTCACCCTCGAGACCCTCGAGGCCGACATCAAGAAGCACGTGATCGACCCGGTGCTGGCCAACTTCGACATCCCCTCCGAGGACTACCGCCTGCTGGTCAACCCGACCGGCGTGTTCGTCGTCGGCGGCCCGATGGGTGACGCCGGCCTGACCGGTCGCAAGATCATCGTCGACACCTACGGCGGGATGGCCCGCCACGGCGGCGGAGCGTTCTCCGGCAAGGACCCGTCGAAGGTCGACCGCTCCGCGGCGTACGCCATGCGCTGGGTGGCCAAGAACATCGTCGCCGCCGGCCTGGCCAAGCGCGCCGAGGTCCAGGTCGCCTACGCGATCGGCAAGGCCCAGCCCGTCGGCGTCTTCGTGCAGACCTTCGGCACCGGCGTCGTCTCCGACGAGGTGATCCAGCAGGCCGTGCTCGAGGTCTTCGACCTGCGCCCCGCCGCGATCATCCGCGACCTCGACCTGCTCCGCCCGATCTACGCCCAGACCTCGGCCTACGGCCACTTCGGCCGCGAGCTCCCCGACTTCACCTGGGAGAAGACCGACCGGGCCGAGAAGCTCAAGGCTGCTGCGGGCGCCTGACGGTTGCAGGTTTCCCCGGCTGACCGGGGAAACCTGACGTTCTCGGGCAATGCTTCGCCCGACAACGTCCGGGATTGCCCCAGAACCCCACCCGCTTTGTCCTTCCGCGCCCTGCCGCTCCCGCATTTCCGGTGCTAGTTTCGCCGGACCGTGCGCCCGAGCGGGGGTGTCGGTAGGGGGATGGAGCCGGAGGTTCTCCCATGCGTCGTGCCACTCGTGTCCTGGTCGCCCTGCTGACGATGGCGCTGGTCGTGCTGGCGCTCGGACAGTCCTCGGCGAGCGCCGGACGTGGGAAGCCGCAGGCGCACCCGCCGAAGAAGGTCGTCATCATCGTGGTGGACGCGTTGTCCCGCGAGATCGTGCAGAAGTACAAGATGCGCAACGTCCAGGCGCTGATGCGCAGCGGTGCCAACGCGCCGAACGCCTACCTCGGGCACCTCGGCTCGGTCACGGTGGTCTCGCACAACGTGCTCACCTCGGGTGCGCTGCCCAAGCACATGGGCTGGACCGACGAGGGCTACCGCGACGTGGACGGCGTGCTGGCGAGCCAGGCCACCAACGGGTCCGGGATGTGGCTGACCAGCAACTTCAGCAACAAGCAGATGTACCCCCTGCAGGCGCACTCGGGCTACCCCAAGCTGGCGGACTACCTGCACGCGAAGCGACCCGGCTCCACGGTGGTCGCGGTCAGCCCCAAGACGTACGCCGGCTACGCGCTCGCCGGAGCGGGCGCCGACCGGATGATCACCTTCTCCAGCAAGAACTACGACTGCGACGGGGGCGGCCTCAACTGGCGCGGGCCCGGCGGCCTGAACGTGCCGACGTACCTCTCCTCGCCCACGTGCGGGCGCTACTACGTCAACTCCAACTCGGCGCTCACCTACGACACCTGGAAGAGCCCGGCACGGCTCTACCCCCTCGACGGCAACCGCTACACCGTCGGGTTCGACCAGGCACACCAGGGCGGCGACGTGTGGGCGGCCGACGTGGCGATGGCGACCATGGACAACGAGCCCAACTGGAGCGGTGTCTTCGTGACCCTCCCCGGGGTCGACAAGGCCGCACACATGTGGGGCAGCGTCGACGACCCGGGCGGCACGGTGCCGATGACCCACCTGAAGGCCGCGGCGAAGGTCGCCGACGAGCAGGTCGGCCGGATCGTCGGTCACCTGCGCGACACCGGCCAGCTCGACGACACCCTGGTCGTGCTGACGGCCGACCACGGCTCGGTGCCCGGCCGGAACTTCTACGGGGTCGACGACGGCACCGAGGACCGGGGCTACAACAACTGGTACTACGGCAGCCTGGAGAACGACGAGTACCTCTCGCCGCAGCCCGCCATCCAGCCGCTCGTCGACACCGGCAACCTGGCGATGTCCTACTCGGACTCGATGGTGCGGGCGTGGCTCAAGGACCAGTCGTCCGCCAAGGTCGACCAGGCGGTCGGGGTGATGGCGAAGATGCCGGGCGTCTCCGCGGTCTGGAAGCGACACGGTGACCACTTCGACCGGGCCACGCCCGTGCGGTGGGACCGGATGAGGTCGGGCGGCGAGCGGCAGTGGTTCCGGGACCACGCGCAGGAGCTGCTCGACACCACCGCGGCGGCGTACGGCGCGGACGTGATCGCCACCCTCGTCGACGACACGACGTACTCCGTCGCCGGCGACCACGGCGGCATCCAGCGGCGGTCCCAGCAGATCCCGATCGTCTTCGCCGGTGGCGGAGTCGGCTCCCAGGACCTGCGGGGTGGGGTCCGGTCGGTCGACATCATGCCGACGATCCTCGAGGAGATGCAGATCCCGGCCACGCATCGCCTCGACGGTCGGGCCTACCAGCTGCCGGGTCGCCACTGACCTGCTCACGAAGGGCTGGAACGAGCCTGTCGTCGGTGGGTGAAAGCATGCGCGTGTGACGACGGGCGAGGAGGAGCAGCCGGCGCTGCTGCCGCCCCCGGAGCGCGTCAAGGCGGTCGCCCGGAAGGCCAAGCCACCCAAGGAGAAGAAGAAGGTCCCGCGGGCCGAGGTCGACCCGGTCGCCCGGGTGCTGGTCGACCTGCCGCTCGCCCACCTCGATCGCCCCTTCGACTACGCCGTGCCCGAGACGATGGCCGAAGACGCGCAGCCAGGCGTGCGCGTCAAGGTGCGGTTCGCCGGGCAGGACGTCGACGGCTTCGTGATCGAGCGTGCCGCCACCACCGAGCACACCGGCACGCTCCAGCCGCTGCGGCGAGTGGTGAGCGGGGAGCGGGTGCTGACGCCGGACGTCGCCGCGCTGACCGGTGCCGTCGCCGCGCGCTACGCCGGCACCCGTTCCGACGTGCTGCGGTTCGCCGTGCCTCCGCGGCACGCGACGGTCGAGAAGCAGCCGTCCGAGGAGGTCCCGTCGGCGGCCGGGACCGAGGCACGGCCCGAGATGGCCGAGCACTACTCGGGTGGCGCCGGGCTGCTGAGCTCCCTGGGCCGTGGTGAGACCCCCCGCGCGGTCTGGACGGTAGTCCCCGGCGACGACTGGACCACACTGCTGGCCGAGGCCGTCGTGGCCACGGCCGCGACCGGGAAGGGTGCGCTGGTATGCGTCCCCGACCATCGTGACGTCGCCCGTCTCGACGCGGCCCTGACGGCCAGGCTCGGCGGGTCGAGCCACGTGGTGCTCGCGGCCGATGCCGGCCCGGCGAAGCGCTACCGCGCCTTCCTCGCCATCAGCAGGGGAGCCGTCCGGATCGTCATCGGCACGCGGGCGGCCGCGTTCGCGCCGGTGCACGACCTCGGGCTGGTGGCGATGTGGGACGACGGTGACGACCTGTACGACGAGCCGCGGGCGCCGTACCCCCACGCCCGGGAGGTGCTGCTGATGCGCGCCCAGGAGACCGGCTGCGCCGTCGTGCTCGCCTCCTACGCGCGCAGCGTCGAGGCGGAGTACCTCCTGCGCACCGGGTGGGCCACCGAGGTGGTCGCGCCCCGGGACGTCATCCGCGACCGGATCGCCGTCAACGTCGCTGGGGACACCGACCGCGCCCAGGACCGCGACCCCGGCGCGCGATCGGCCCGTCTGCCCAACGAGGCCCTGACGCTGCTGCGCGAGGCGGTCAAGCGGGGGCCGGTGCTCGTCCAGACCCCACGGGCCGGCTACGCGACCCGGCTGGCCTGCGACCGCTGCCGCACCCCGGCCGTCTGCGAGACCTGCCACGGGCCCTTGCGCCTGCGCGGTCCCGCGCGGGCTCCCGAGTGCGCCTGGTGCGCGACCCCGGCACCGGGCCGGCACTGCCCCGAGTGCGGCAGCCAGGGCCTGCGCGCGCCGGTGCTCGGCGACGCCCGGACCGCCGAGGAGCTCGGACGGGCTCTGCCCGGGGTGCCGGTGCGGACGTCGTCGGGTGATCGCGTGCTCGCGACCGTCGACGGGACGCCTGCCATCGTGGTGGCCACTCCGGGTGCCGAGCCCGTCGCCGACGGCGGCTACGCCGCGGTGCTGCTGCTCGACACGTGGCTGCTCCTGGGCCGCGCGGACCTGCGCGCCACCGAGGAGGCCGTACGCCGCTGGGCCAACGCCGCGGCCCTGGTCCGGCCGGCGGCCGAGGGCGGCCGGGTCCTCGTCGTGGGCGACCCCTCGCACCCGGGACTGCAGGCGTTGGTCCGCTGGGACCCCGGCGGCCTGGCC
This sequence comes from uncultured Actinomycetota bacterium, assembly GCA_963797525.1. Classification (GTDB taxonomy): domain Bacteria; phylum Actinomycetota; class Actinomycetes; order Propionibacteriales; family Nocardioidaceae; genus Marmoricola. The sequence goes on along the minus strand of CAWCPT010000014.1, from coordinate 53,767 downwards.
CGGCGGGAGATCGACGAGCGCCAGTCCGCGCACCTGCCTCCCGCCTCACGCGTGGCGACGATCACCGGGGATCCCGACGACCTCGAGGCGGCGTTGCCCGGCCTCGCGCTGCCGACGGGAGCGGAGGTGCTGGGTCCCGTGCCGGTCGAGACGTCCTGGGAGGGTCGGGACCAGCGCTCCGACGGAGAGCAGGTCCGCTACGTCGTGCGCGTCCCGCGCGCGGTCGGTCCGGCCCTGTCCACCGCCCTGGGCGAGCTGCAGGTCCATCGCTCCACCCGCAAGCTGCCGCACCTGCGCGTCGAGGTCGACCCGGCCGAGCTCGGCTGAGGTCGTCAGGTGAGCGCGTAGGTCGCCAGGGTGATCCCCGAGCGGAAGGAGGTGGCCTCGAGGAGCCTGAGGCGCTCGACCTGGAAGCCGTCGGGGAAGAGCCGCCGGCCCCGGCCCTGCACCACCGGGTAGGTGAACAGCCGGACCTCGTCCACGAGACCCGCCTCGAGGAGGCCGTGCACCAGGCTGATGCTGCCGGTCACCACGATGTCGGTCCCGTCCTGCTCCTTGAGCGCGGTGACCTCCTCGGCGAGGTCGGCGGACAGGATCGTGGTGTGCTCCCAGTCGGGGTCGGTGAGCGTGGAGGAGACGACGTACTTCGCGACCCGGTCGAGGTACTCGCTCGTTCCGGTCGTGTCGTCGTCGCGGTGCCGCCAATAGGAGCGGAGGTCCTCGAAGGTCTGTCGGCCGGTGAGGAAGCCGTCGGCCGCGGCGCTCTGGCGCTGCACCACCTCCTGGAGGTCGCTCAGGTCACCGAGGCCGCGTGCCTGTGGGTCGAACCAGTCGTCGAGCATCTCGATCGAGCCGTCGAGCGTGATGTTCTGCGTGATCGCGAGTGTGCGCATGGGTCCTCTCCCGGGAACGAGGTGTGGTGCCTTCCCAGGGTCGACCGTGCGCGGGTCGTGAACTCATCGCTCCTAGACTCTGGTCTCGAAGGCTCGACCAGCAGCTGTCCCAGAAGGAGTTCGTGTGTCCATCAGGCCGATCCGGATGTTCGGTGACCCCGTGCTGCGCACGCCCGCCCTGCCGGTCGTCGACTTCGACAAGGAGCTGCGCACCCTCGTCCAGGACCTGACCGACACGATGATCGAGGCTCCGGGGTCCGGCCTGGCCGCGCCCCAGCTCGGTGTCGGGATGCGGGTCTTCACCTGGCACGTCGACGGCGAGCTGGGTCACCTCGTCAACCCGCGGCTGACCCTGTCCGAGGAGATCCAGGACGGCCCCGAGGGGTGCCTGTCGATCCCCGGCTTCAGCATCGACTGCAAGCGCGCCCTGTCGGTGGTCGCCCACGGCTTCGACATGTACGGCGAGCCGCTGCTCGTCGAGGGCAGCGAGATGCTGGCCCGCGCGATCCAGCACGAGACCGATCACCTGGACGGCATCATCTTCGTCGACCGGCTCGACCGGGAGGCGCGCAAGGAGGCGATGAAGTTCATCCGTGAGGCCGACTGGTTCGGTGAGCCGACACCGCAGGTGAAGTTCTCCCCGCACGCGACCAACGGCCTCGGGATCTAGGGCGTGCGGCTCGTCTTCGCGGGCACACCCGAGGTCGCCCTGCCCGCCCTCGAGGCGGTTGCAGCCAGCCGGCACGAGCTGGTCGGCGTGGTCACCCGGCCCGACGCCCCGTCCGGTCGTGGTCGGCGGCTGGTGGCCTCGCCCGTGGCCGAGCGGGCCGAGGCGCTCGGCGTACCCGTCCTGAAGCCGGAGCACCCGCGCGACCCGGAGTTCCAGGCTGCCCTCCGCGAGCTGCGGCCCGACTGCTGTCCGGTCGTCGCCTACGGCGCGCTGCTGCCGCAGTCGGCGCTCGACATCCCCGAGCACGGCTGGGTCAACCTGCACTTCTCGGTGCTGCCGTCGTGGCGTGGGGCAGCCCCCGTCCAGCACGCGATCTGGGCGGGTGACGAGGTCTCTGGCGCCACCACCTTCCGGATCGTCAAGGAGCTCGACGCCGGTCCCACCTTCGGGCTGATGACGCAGACCATCCGGCCCGGAGACACGGCCGGCGACCTGCTCGACCGTCTCGCCGAGGGTGGTGCGGGGCTACTCGTGCAGACGCTCGACGGCATCGAGGACGGCACCATCGAGGCCCGCGAGCAGCCGACGGACGGGGTCAGCCTCGCCCCCAAGATCCTGGTCGAGGACGCCTGCGTGGACTGGACCGAGCCCGCGATCGCCGTGGACCGCCGGATCCGCGCGTGCACCCCGTTCCCCGGAGCCTGGTCGACGTTCGCGGGCGAGCGCATCAAGCTCGGCCCGGTGCAGCCCGTCGAGCGCGCCGGCCTCGCCCCCGGCCTCCTCGAGGTGACCCGCAACGCCGTCTTCGCCGGCACCGGCACCGGTCCGGTGCAGCTCGGCCTGGTCAAGGCCCACGGCCGCAAGGAGATGGCGGCCGCCGACTGGGCGCGTGGCGCCCGGCTCGAGCCCGGCGTCCGTCTCGGCGAGTAGCGTCCCCGGCATGGCAGCCAGGAAGGCCCGTCCGGGGGACGTCGACGAGATCTGTCGCGCGTTGCCCGAGACCTGGTTCGCCACCTCGTGGGGTGACGTCCCGACCTGGCTGGTCCCTCTCCGGGTCAAGGGTGACAAGGGCCGCGGCTTCGTCCTCTACCGCAGGCCGCACCGGTCGGCCGTCGACCCGGACACGGGCGAGCTCTACGAGGACCTGCTCGTGATCCGCACGGCCGACTCCGACGACAAGAGGGCGCTCGTCGACGCCGACGGGCCCTTCTTCACCATCGACCACTTCAAGGGGACCAACGCCGTGCTCGTCCAGCAGTCCCGGCTCGGGGAGATCTCCCGCGAGGAGCTGACCGAGGTGATCACGGACGCGTGGCTGGCCACGGCACCGAAGAAGCTGGTCCGCCAGTTCCTGGATGACAGAACCCTCGGATGAGCCGGGAGGGGCCACCACGCAGGGGACAGGGGAGGGGCCGCGTCGACCAACCCCGGCTGGCGGCGTACGACGTGCTGGTCGCGGTCCGCGAGGAGGACGCCTACGCCAACCTGGTGCTTCCCCGCCTGCTGCGCGAGCGCGCCATCACCGGCCGGGACGCCGCCTTCGTCACCGAGCTGGTCGGCGGGACCCTGCGGGGCCAGGGCTCGTACGACGCGGTGATCGACCACCTCGCCGGCCGCGACCCCGACCCCGGCGTCCGGGACGCCCTGCGGCTCGGCACCCACCAGCTCCTCGGGATGCGCGTGCCCGACCACGCGGCGGTGACCAGCACCGTCGAGCTGGTCCGCCACCGGGTCGGGCCACAAGCCGGCGGGTTTCACCAACGCCCTGATGCGACGGATCTCCGAGCGCGACCTGCCGACCTGGCTGGACGAGCTGAAGGCCTCGACCGCGGTCCGGTTCTCGCACCCGCAGTGGGTCGTCGACGAGCTGGCGCGGGCGCTCGACCGGCCGGACGAGCTCGAGACGCTGCTCGCCGCTGACAACGAACGACCGCGGGTGACCCTGGTGGCGCGTCCGGGGTTGTCGACCGTGGACGAGCTGCGAGCGGCCGACGGGGTCTCGGCAGGCTCGACCGACGGGACAGCGGCGGTCTCGCCCCTGGCCGTCGTCCTGGACTCCGGTGACCCCGGCGAGGTGCCGGCGGTCCGCGAGGGGCGGGCTGGCGTCCAGGACGCCGGTTCCCAGCTGGTGGCCCTCGCGCTCGCCCGCGCCGCGGTCGACGGACGTGACGACCGGTGGCTGGACCTGTGCGCCGGTCCCGGGGGCAAGGCCGCCCTGCTGGCGGCGCTGGCGACCGCAGCGAGGCGCCCGGCTGCTCGCCAACGAGCGGCTGCCGCACCGGGCCCGGCTGGTCGCCCAGGCGATGCGCGCGACGACGGGCGACGTCGTCGTGGGTGACGGGACCCGGCCGCCGTGGAGCGAGGCGGTCGTTCGACCGGGTCCTCGTCGACGCCCCGTGCACCGGCCTCGGCGCGCTGCGGCGCCGACCCGAGAGCCGCTGGCGTCGTCGCCCGGCGACATCGGCGACCTGGTGCCGCTGCAGCGCGCGCTGCTGGACAGCGCGCTGGACTCGGTCCGACCTGGCGGGGTGGTGCTCTACGCGACCTGCTCGCCCGCGGTGGCCGAGACGGCGGGCGTGGTGCGCGCCGTCCTGGAGCATCGGACCGACGCGCTCCTCGAGGACGCGACCGTCCTCGTCCCCGAGGCGCTGGACGCCGGTTCGCGGCACCTGGCGGGCGCCGTACAGCTGTGGCCGCACCGCCACGGCACCGACGCGATGTTCATGGCGCTCCTGCGCCGCGCCTAGGATCGGCTCACCATGGCCGAACACACCAGCAGCGTGCAGATCACGCCGAGCATCCTCAACGCCGACCTCTCCCGGCTGGCCGACGAGGTCGCCCGCATCCCCAGCGCCGACTGGGTGCACGTCGACGTGATGGACAACCACTTCGTGCCCAACCTGACGATCGGGCTGCCCGTCGTCGAGAGCCTGGCGAAGGCGACCGACCTGCCGCTCGACGTGCACCTGATGATCGAGGACCCCGACCAGTGGGCGCCGGCGTACGCCGAGGCCGGCGCGGGGTCGGTCACCTTCCACGCCGAGGCGGCCAAGGCCCCGGTCCGGCTGGCCCGCGAGCTGCGCGCCAAGGGGGCCCGGGCGTCGATGGCGCTCAAGCCGGCCACCCCGGTCGAGCCCTACGCCGACCTGCTGGGCGAGCTCGACATGCTGCTGCTGATGACCGTCGAGCCCGGGTTCGGCGGCCAGAAGTTCCTGGACCTGTGCCTGCCGAAGATCCGCCGCGCACGCGAGCTGATCTCGGCCGCCGGCCTCGAGGTGTGGCTCCAGGTCGACGGGGGAGTCTCGCTCGAGACGATCGAACGCTGCGCCGAGGCCGGAGCCGACGTGTTCGTCGCCGGTTCGGCGGTGTACTCCGCCGAGGACCCCGACGCGATGGTCGACCCGCCTGCGGAAGGCAGCAGCCGAGGCGGCCGCCGGCGCGTGACCTGCCGAGGCGCTGCTCGTTGGTGCGTGCGTGCGTCCGCTTCGCATCCTCCTCGCCGCCGCCGGGCTGGAGGTGCGCTGACGCTGCAGCACGCTTGGGAGGAGCTCGGCGCCGTCCTCGGACGGCGCCGAACTCTTGCCCGGTGGCTCGCTCAGACCGCGCCGAGCTTCTCCGGGTTGCGGATACCGTGCAGCGCCGTGATCCGGTCGTCCTCGATCGTCACGAAGATGACGCCGTCGACCGCGCCCGCGTAGTTGGCCACGATCGCGAGCTCGCCGTTGACGGGCCGCAGCTCGAAGGTGAACCCCTCGCTCTCCGGCTTGCCGAGCACCCCGGCGAGCCAGCGCAGCACCTTGTCGGCGCCGTGGATCGGCCGCAGCGCGGCCTGCTTGATGCCGCCGCCGTCGGTCACGAGCACGACGTCCGGCGCCAGCACCTCCATCAGAGCGGTGATGTCCCCGCCGCCGGCGGCTGCCATGAACCGCTGGGTGATCTCTCGGTGCCGTTCCTCTGAGACCGGCTGCCGCGGCCGCCGCGCCTCGACGTGGGACCGGGCACGGTGCACCAGCTGACGGACGGCGGCCGGACTGCGGTCCAGGGCATCGGCCACCTCGGGCGCGGACATCCCGAACACCTCGGTGAGCACGAACGCCGCCCGTTCGAGCGGACTGAGCGACTCGAGGACGATCAGCATCGCCATGGACACCTCGTCGGCCAGCAGGGCGGCCGTCGCACCGTCCTCGCGCAGGTCCGTCGACACCGGCTCCGGCAGCCACGGCCCCACGTAGCTCTCCTTGCGGACGGCGAGCTGGCGCACGCGGTTGAGGGCCAGCCGCGTCGTCACCGTCAGCAGGAACGCCCGGGGCTCCTCGATCGTGGCGTGCTCGACACCCGACCAGCGGATCCAGGCCTCCTGCACCACGTCCTCGGCCTCGACCCGGCTGCCGAGGATGCGGTACGCCGCCCCGATGAGCGTCGAGCGCAGGCCTTCGAAGACCTCGGTGGGATCTCCGGTGGGATCTCCGGTGGTCACGTCGTCCATCCCTTCTGCCGACCTACTTCTTCGGGGGCAGGTCGCACTGGGCCTTGAAGCCCTGGCTGGTCAGCCCGAGTGCGGAGTTCGTCCGCGAGCGGAGGTTCTCCACGGAGATGATCTCAGTCAGCTCGACCAGCTGGGCATCGTCCAGGTCGGCGCGCAGGCCGGCGACCATCTCGTCGGTCACCTCCGGGGGAGTGGCGGTCATCGCCTCGGCGTACTCCAGGACCTTGCGCTCCAGCGGCGTGTAGACGTCGCTGGACCGCCACTCCAGCACGTGCTCGAGCTTGGCAACGGGCATGCCGTTGGTGCGGGACAGGTAGTAGCCGAAGTCCATGCACCAGCTGCAGCCGATGTGCGAGGCGACCGCCAGGCTGGCCAGCTCGGTCAGGTCGTCGCCGAGCTTCGACCACTTCGCCACCCCCATCTCGAAGCGCGCGACGGAGAGCGTCACCCGTCGGTTGTGCAGCATGGCGAGCATCGGCTCCATCTCCTGGCCGTACTGCTTACGGGTCCAGAAGTTGAGCGTCCTGGCGAGGAGGCTGCCGGGGTGCTCCAGGGGGACGCGGGCGGTGGAGGTCCGGCTCGAGGTCTGGCCCGAGGTCTGGCCCGAGGTCTGGGTGGTCATGTCGTGCTCCTCTCGTGGGGGTTCAACCGGTGGACCCGCGGTGCCGTCGAGGTGTGACATCGGCGCCCGGTCGGACCATGTGGGGGGCTTCACACTGCGGCGCTCCCGCCCGTGTGGCACGCTTGTCCGTGACGAGCAGAAATGCTCGCGTGCTCTGGGGGCGGTGAAACTCCGCACCGGCGGTGACCGAGCGAGAGCTCGGAAGTCCGCGACCCGGCCGCAGCCAGCGGCCGGTTGACCAGGTGGAACTCCTGGACCGACGGTCAAAGTCCGGATGAGAAGGTGCACGCACGAGTCACGTCGGTCCCGACCGAGGTGCCCGTCGCCCCTGGTTCGCGCGAGTGCGACCAGTGAGGGCACGACGTGGAGTTCACCGCAGCGGAGCAGCGCGCGATGCGTCGCGCGCTCGAGCTCGCGCGCACTCCCGGCGTACCCCTCGGCCCGAACCCTCGCGTCGGCTGCGTGCTCCTGTCGCCGGAGGGTGACGAGATCGCGGAGGGCTACCACCGCGGCGCCGGGACGGCCCACGCCGAGGCTGCTGCGCTGGCGGAGGCCGGCGACGCCGCCCGGGGGGCGACGGCCGTGGTCACGCTCGAGCCGTGCCACCACACCGGCCGGACGGGTCCTTGCTCGCTCGCCCTGATCGAGGCCGGGGTGGCCCGCGTCGTGTTCGCCCAGCCCGACCCCAACCCGGTCGCCGCCGGTGGCGCGGTCGCCCTGCGCGCGGCCGGCATCCAGGTGGCCTTCGGGCTGATGGAGCGCGAGTCGCGCGCGTTGAACCGGGCGTGGACGTTCGGGATGGAGCACCGCCGCCCTTCGTGACCTGGAAGCTCGCCACCACGCTCGACGGGCGCAGCGCGGCCGCGGACGGCACGAGCCGGTGGATCACCTCGAAGGCAGCTCGGGTGGACAGCCACCGCCTGCGCGCCCAGTGCGACGTGATGCTCATCGGCACCGGCACGGCCGAGGCCGACGACCCGCAGCTCACCGTGCGAGACGAGTACGACGACCTGCTGCCCCACCAGCCGGTGCGAGCGGTGATGGGCCTGCGTCGCCTGGACCCCGGTCTGCGGGTGTTCGACGACCGGGCCGAGACCGTGCGCCTGGAGACCCGCGAACCTGCGCAGGCGCTGGCCGTCCTGCACGAGCGCGGGCGGCGGCACGTGTTCCTCGAGGGCGGTCCGCAGCTCGCGGCCGCCTTCCTGCGCGACGGGCTGGTGGACGAGGTCGTCGCCTACGTCGCGCCGAAGCTCCTGGGTGCAGGGGCCAACGCGGTCGGCGACTTCGGAGTCGGCAGCATCGACGAGGCTCTGGACCTGCACCTGCTCGACGTCACCCACCTGGGCGACGACCTGCCGACTCACCCTCGAACCCACCAGGAGACCGTGACATGTTCACCGGCATCGTCGAGGAGCTCGGCAGCGTCGAGTCCCTCGAGGACCAGGGCGACGCGATCCGGCTCACCGTGCGCGGTCCGCTCGTCACCAGCGACGCGGGACTGGGCGACTCGATCTCGGTCAACGGCTGCTGCCTCACCGTCGCGACGGCCAGACGGAGAGACCTTCACCGCCGACGTGATGCACGAGACCCTCGCCAAGACCTCGCTCGGCGCGCTCGAGCCCGGCACCCGGGTGAACCTCGAGCGCGCGGTCACACCCACCACCCGGCTCGGCGGACACATCGTGCAGGGGCACGTGGACGGCACCGGCGCTGTGGTGCGGCGTACGCCGAGCGAGCACTGGGAGCTCGTCGAGATCTCGCTGCCGAGTGAGCTCGAGCGCTACCTCGTGGAGAAGGGGTCGATCACCGTCGACGGGATCTCCCTGACCCTCGTGGAGGTGGGCGCCGAGTCGTTCACCGTCAGCCTGATCCCCGAGACCCTGGCCCGCACCACCCTGGGCTTCAAGCAACCCGGCGACGTCGTCAACCTCGAGGTGGACGTGATCGCGAAGTACGTCGAGAAGATGGTGAAGCAATGACCGACAGCGACAAGATCCGCCTCGACTCCGTGGAGGAGGCGATCGCCGCCGTCGCCGCGGGCGAGGCCGTGGTCGTGGTGGACGACGAGGACCGCGAGAACGAGGGCGACATCATCTTCGCCGCCAGCAAGGCGACGCCCGAGCTGATGGCGTTCACGATCCGCCACTCGAGCGGCGTGATCTGCGTGCCGATGCCGGCCGACATGCTCGACCGGCTCGAGATCCCGCTGATGACGCCGCACAACAAGGACAAGCTGCGGACGGCGTACACGATCTCCGTCGACGCGCGCGACGGCGTCTCCACCGGCATCTCGGCCGCCGACCGGGCGCACACGGCTCGCGTGCTCGCCGACTCGGCCACCGAGCCGTGGGAGCTCACCCGCCCCGGCCACGTGTTCCCGCTGCGCTACCGCGAGGGTGGGGTGCTGAACAGGCGCGGCCACACCGAGGCGGCGGTCGACCTCGCCAGGATGGCCGGCCTGACCCAGGCCGGAGTGCTCGTCGAGATCGTCAACGACGACGGCAGCATGAAGCGGGCGCCCGAGATCCGCGAGTTCTGCGACGAGCACGGCCTGAAGATGATCTCGATCGAGCAGATGGTGCACTACCGCCGCCGCACGGAGACCCACGTGGTGCGCGTCGCGGAGACGACGCTGCCGACCAGCCACGGCGACTTCACGGCGTTCGGCTACCGGATCACGGTCGACGGGTCCGAGCACGTCGCCCTGGTGTACGGCGACCCCGCGGCGCTGGCCGACGGGGAGCCGGTGCTGACCCGGGTGCACAGCGAGTGCCTGACCGGCGACGTGTTCGGCTCCGAGCGGTGCGACTGCGGCCCGCAGCTCAACGAGGCGATGGACCTGATCGTCAAGGAGGGCAGGGGAGTGGTGATCTACCTGCGCGGGCACGAGGGGCGCGGGATCGGGCTGCTGGCGAAGCTGCAGGCCTACCAGCTCCAGGACGGCGGTCGCGACACCGTGGACGCCAACCTCGACCTCGGCCTGCCGGCCGACGCCCGGCACTACGGCGCGGCGACGCAGGTGCTGCGCGACCTCGGCATCGGCTCGGTGCGCCTGCTGACCAACAACCCGGCCAAGACCTCGAGCCTGGAGTCCTACGGGATCCCCGTCGTCGAGCGGGTGGCCCTGACGCCGCGGCCCAACGACCACAACCTCGCCTACCTGCAGACCAAGCGCGACCGGATGGGCCACCACCTGGCCGACCTCGAGCGCGACCACGAAGGAGCACCCCAGTGAGCGGCGAGGGCATCCCGCAGGACACCCCTGTCGACTGCAGCGACCTGAGGGTCGCCGTGGTCGCAGCGAGCTGGCACCAGCCCGTGATGGACGGCCTCGTGGCCGGCGCCCAGGAGGCCGTCGAGCGCTACCACGTGGGCGCGGTGCAGGTCGTGCGGGTGCCGGGTTCCTTCGAGCTCCCGGTGGTCGCCCAGGCCTACGCCGCGGCGGGGTACGACGCTGTCGTCGCCCTCGGCGTGGTCATCCGGGGCGGCACCCCGCACTTCGACTACGTCTGCTCGGCCGCCACCGACGGGCTCAACCGGGTCGCGCTGGACACTGGCGTCCCGATCGGGTTCGGGCTGCTCACCTGCGACACCGAGGAGCAGGCGCTCGACCGGGCCGGCCTCGAAGGGAGCAGCGAGAGCAAGGGCTACGAGGCGACAGCCGCGGCGCTGCTGACCGCACGCGCCCTCCGCGAGGTCGTGCCCGCCGGCGACCACCGCTGAGGTGGGCCGCCCGAAGCGCGCTGTCACCGAGGAGTCCCTCGGCGCCTGGCTGCTCAAGGTCGATCCGACGCACGCTCCGATGGAGGAGTGGCGGCGCTCGGACTTCGCCACCGTGACCAGCCGCTGCGTGCGGGCGACATACCGCACCGAGGCGGTGCGCGGAGGACAGCCGGTGCTGCTCTGGGTCAGCGGGAGCGACCCGCGACTTCCCGGCAGGGATCCACGCGCACGGGCAGACGACCGGCCCCGTGCGGGGCGACGGCGGCGGCGACGAGTCCGGCCCGGTGATGCCGTGCGGCTGCGGACGACCGATCCGATGGTGCCGCGTGCCGAGCTGCTCGCCACTCCGGGGCTGCACGGCCTCGAGGTGCTGCGGATGCCCGCAGGCAGCAACCCGTCCTTCCTCGACCGGGATGCCTGGGAGACGTTGCGCGAGCAGTTCCCGCAGGTCGCGGACTCGTGAGGCCGTTCGGCGTCCACGAGCTCCGCCGGGTGCGTCGCCTCGGTCCGGCTACGCCTAGGCTTGCCCCCGTGAAGACGTTCGAGGAGCTCTGGGCCGAGCTGAGCGAGAAGGCCGAGACCCGTCCGGAGGGATCCGGGACGGTCAAGGCGCTCGACGCCGGCGTGCACCAGATCGGCAAGAAGCTCGTCGAGGAGGCCGCCGAGTCGTGGATGGCCGCGGAGTTCGAGGGCCATGAGCGGGCGGCCGAGGAGATCAGCCAGCTGCTCTACCACGCGCAGGTGCTGATGCTCGCCGCCGGAATCTCGCTCGACGACGTCTACGCACACCTCTGAGGAACCATGGTCTCGACAAGCTCAACCACCGACGGCACGAGCTCGACCAACGGGGACATCCCGCTCCTGCGGATCGCGATCCCGAACAAGGGGTCGCTCTCGACCTGCCGCGTCGGAGATCCTGCGCGAGGCGGGCTACCGCCAGCGCACCGACTCCAAGGAGCTCACCCTGCTCGACACCGCCAACGGCGTCGAGTTCTTCTACCTCCGGCCGCGCGACATCGCGCTCTACGTCGGCGAGGGCACCCTCGACGTCGGCATCACCGGGCGCGACCTGCTGCTCGACTCCGGCGCGAAGGCCGAGGAGTCCCGCCAGCTCGGGTTCGGGCGCTCGCGGTTCCGCTTCGCCGCCCGGCCGGGAACGCTCGCGTCGCTCGACGACCTGGCCGGCAAGCGCATCGCCACGTCGTACGTCGGGGTGGTGCGCAGTCATCTGGAGGAGCGCGGCATCGACGCCGAGGTGGTCCGCCTCGACGGCGCCGTGGAGACCAGCATCCAGCTCGGGGTCGCCGACGTGATCGCCGACGTCGTGGAGACCGGCAGCACCCTGAAGGCCGCCGGTCTGGAGATCGTCGGGGAGGTGATCCTCGAGTCCGAGGCGGTGCTGATCACTCGCGCCGACACCCCGGACCCGCACGGCTTCGAGGTGTTCAAGCGCCGCCTCGACGGCGTCCTGGTGGCGCGCACCTACGTGATGATGGACTACGACATCCCCGAGGACCGGCTCGAGGAGGGCGTGGCCCTGACCCCGGGTCTCGAGGGCCCGACGATGTCGCCGCTGCATCGCGAGGGCTGGATGGCCGTGCGCGCCATGGTGCCGCGTGACGGCGCCCAGAAGCTGATGGACGACCTCTACGAGATCGGCGCGCGGGCCATCCTGCTCACCGACATCCATGCCTGCCGACTCTGAGGCCGCGCCCCAGCTGCCGCGCACGTGGCGCCCGTTCGGCGTCCGGATCGCTGTCGGGATCCTCGGCGGGATGCTGTTCGTGCTCGTCGCCCTCGTCTGGATCGGGCTCGACGAGAGCGTGCGCCGTCAGTTCACCGGTTTCCAGCGCGGCACCCTGGTGTTCCTCGCGGTGCTGCTGCTCGTCACCTACAACGCTCTGTGGAGGTCGCGGGTCACCGCGACGTCCGACCGGCTGACCGTGGTCAACGGCTACCGCACGCGGCACTACGAGTGGTCCCAGGTGATCGCTGTGTCCCTGCGCCGGGGCGCACCGTGGGCCACCGCCGACCTCTCGGACGGCACCACGGTCTCGCTGTTCGCCGTGCAGGGCTCCGACGGGGCCCGGGCCCGGCGGGCGATCAGGGAGCTCGCGGGACGTGATCGCGACCCAGACGCCCCCGGCCATCCCCTAGCGGCGCCGTACGCCGAAGGTGCCCGACCAGCTGGCCCCCGGCTCGAGCACGACGAGGTCGCGCCCCGAGTTGAAGGCGTCCGGGGGAGCGGTCATCGGCTCCACGGCCACGGACTCGCGGGGGCCGGTGCCGGGTGGCCCCGGCGGCAGCACGTCGCCGGTGAACACCTGCAGCCACGACCAGGACCCGTCGACCCACAGCTCGACGTCTCCCAGGCGCACCACGGCGCGCCCGTCCGCGTCCCGGGAGAGGTCGCCGAAGCAGTCGTCGATGGTCACGTCGGCGACCGCCCGCGCCGCGGTGAAGTCGTACGCCGTGCCGGCGACCGGCTCCGCGCCCGTGGGGATCAGGCGCTCGTCGGTGAGCACCCGGGTCGACGCGGGCAGCAGCAGGCGTCGGTGGTCGACAGCGGGCCGAGAGGGCCAGGTAGGGGTGCATCCCGGCCGCGAAGGGAGCTGGTTCGGCAGAGACGTTGGTGGCGCCCGTCGTGACCTGCAGACCCGCCTCGGAGAGTCGATAGGTGATGGTCAGGTCGAGCGTCCACGGGTAGCCGCTCTGCGCCATCACGCGGTAGCCGAGCGTCACCTCGTCGGCGGACGACGCGAGCTCGCGCCAGCTGGACCACCGCACCAGGCCGTGGCTGGCGTTGTGCTTCGCCGGCTCGGACAGCGGCAGCTGCAGGTCGTGGCCGGCGAAGGTCCATGCTCCGTCCCGGATCCGGTTGGGCCACGGCATCAGCACCTGCCCCCGGCCTCCGCCCGGCAGGGACTCGACGGGGTAGCCGGCCAGGACCGGGAGTCCGGCGTGCGTCAGCTCGCGGATGCCGCCGCCGGACTCGACGACCGTGGCTGCGTAACCCGAGTGACTGATCGTCCACTGCTGGCCGGTAGGTGGTGTGCTGTCAGGCATTGCCTCAGCGTAGGGGTGAAAACCGGGTGACCGCCCGGTCGGCGCTCCCTAGCATCGGTGCGTGAGCAGCTCAGGAAGCACCCCGGGTGGTCCACCGACGTTCCGGCCGATGACGCGTGCGGACGCCCCGGCCGTCAACGAGCTGAGGGCTGCCGCCGAAGCGGTGGACCGCACCGGTGAGCACTACAACCTCGACGACGTCCTCGAGGAGCTCGACAACCCGATGATCGACGTGGCCCGCGACTGGTTGGTCGCGGAGACCGCGGCGGGGCTGGTCGGCCACAGCGTCCTGACGCCTCGCGCCCCGGCCGACGGTGCGATCAGCGTGGGTGTCGACGGCACCGTCCACCCCGAACACCGGAGGCAGGGGATCGGGGCCGAGCTCGTCGCCAGGTCCGTGGCCAGGGCACGTGCCTACGTCGCGGAGCGCGGTGCCGGGCTCCGCTGCTCGGTGACGCTGAGCGCACCGTCCGGGAACACCGACCTCGCCGCGATCGCCGAGGGCCTGGGCCTGCACCCCGAGCGCTACCAGTTCGTGATGCTGGCCGACCTGAGGACCACGGCGCCCGAGCACGCGGACGGGCTGCCGGACGGGTTCGTGCTCTCCACCTGGGAGGACCAGGACGCCGACGAGGTCCGGGAGGCGCACAACCGAGCCTTCGTCGACCACCCCGGCTTCACCGCGTGGGACGCGAAGATGTGGAGCCAGTGGGTCTGGGACAGCCGTGCCCTCCGACCCGGGCTGAGCCTGCTCGTCCGCGACGAGTCGGGCGCGATCGCGGCGTACCTCCAGAGCAGCGAGTACGACGCGGTCGCCGAGGCCACCGGCGTCCGCGAGGCCTACGTGGCCAAGGTCGGCACCTCTCCGGACCACCGCCGCCGCGGGCTGGCTGGCGCACTGCTGCGACTGGCGCTGGAGCGCTACCGGCAGGACGGCTTCGACCACGCCGCCCTCGACGTCGACTCCGAGAACCCGACCGGCGCCCTCGGGGTCTACGAGCGGGCGGGCTTCCGCACCGACCAGCGCTGGACCAACTACCGCTCGACCTGACCCGAGCCGTCGATCCTGATGCTCGCGCGCTCGCGGGTGTGCTCGCGTGCGAACAGCGCGGCCTCGTCCCGTGCCCACTGCTCCCAGTGGGGGGCGAACGCGTCGCCGTCTCGGGCTATCCCGCGCGCCATCCGCACGTCGTACGGCGCCTCGACCCACACCAGCACGGTCTGCAGGTCGTCGAACCGGGCGGCTCCGCTGCCGACTCCCTCGACCACGAGCAGGGCGACCGGCTCCACGACGACGGTCTCGGCGAGCTCGCCGGCCTCCCAGTCGAAGCGGCGGTAGCGTCCGGCGACCCCGGTCGCCAGCGGCCGGAGCAGACCGTCGAGCTGCGCGTCGATGGTGGCCAGCCCGGACCACCCCTCGTAGAGGTCGTCCATGTGCACGGTCGGTGCATCCAGCGCCGCCGCGAGCGTCGTCTTGCCGGACCCGGCCGGCCCGTCGACGCAGACCAGCCGTCCTCGACCCAGCGTCGGCGGGGTGTCGAGCGCGAGCTCGAGGACGGCGTCGGAGGCCGTCTTGTGCCCCGGGCTCACCAGGCCAGTCCGAGCCCCCGGTAGGAGCGCACGGTCTCCACGATCGCGTCGCCGGCCAGCAGGTGCACGAGGTTGGTGTGCTCGGCGAGCTCGCCGGACTTCGCGTGCCGGAACCAGACCCAGTCGCCGACCTGGAGGACGCGCGCCCCCGAGCCGGTCAGCGGGGTCTGCACCTCGCCTGCCCCCTCGAGCCCGGTCAGGTGGAGGTCCGGGGGAGCCCACGGGACCGGCGCCCGGTCCTTGCCGACCGGACCGCTGGCGACGAACCCGCCGCCGGCCACGGTGACCACGCCGCCGCCGGGCCGGCGTACGACCGGGACGCCGAAGAAGGCGGCCGGACGTGGCTCGAAGCTCTCGTAGTGGTCGAACAGCCCCGGGACCAGCAGACCTGAGCCCGCGGCGATCTCGGTGACGGTCGGGTCGGCCGCGGTGGCCTCGACGCTGCCCGAGCCACCCGCGTTCCAGAACTCCAGCTCGGCCAGCTCGGCGAGACCGCGGGCGATCTCGGCCCGGCGCTCGGTCAGCTGCGCGATCGAGGCCGTCTTGAGCTTGCGGACGACCAGCGACTTCGCGCGCTGGTGGGGCACGTCGTCGGGTACGCCGGCCACCTGTCCCTCGTAGGTCATCACCCCGACCAGCGAGAACTTCCGGTCGACGACCTGCCGGGCGAAGGCCACGACCTCGGCGGCGTCGTGCAACGGCGAGCGCTTGGGCCCGACGTGGGAACGACCCAGCCGCAGGCCTGCGTCGATGTCGATCGCGACCCGGGCCGGCTGACCCGCTCCGGCGGCCTCGATCAGTGACAGCTGGGCGGGGTCGTCGACCATCAGGGTGACCCGCTCCCGCGCGTGGTCGTCGGCGAGCAGCTCGGCCAGCGCGCCGCGGTCGACGCTGGGGTAGCCCATCACGACGTCGTCGGTGACTCCCTCACGGACGAGCCAGAGCGCCTCGCGCAGCGAGTAGGAGAGGACCCCGGCGAACCCTGGCCTCGCCAGGGCGCGCTGCACGAGCGCGGGGACCCGCAGCGACTTGGAGGCCACCCGGATCGGCTTGCCGCCGGCGCGACGGACGAGGTCCGCGGCGTTGGCGTCGAACGCGTCGAGGTCGATCACGACCATCGGGGTCGCGGGGTCGTCGAGGGCGCCGATCGCCTGGTCGAGACGCCGGGCGAGCTGGTGGCGTGCGACGTCGCTGCTGAACCGGGGTCGCCACCGATCAGATCCCGTGCTTCTTCAGGATCGCCTCGATGTCGGCCATGTCGTCCAGGTCGTCGTTCTTGGCGGCCTTCTTCCTCGACGGTGCGGCGGGAACCTGCTTGCGGTCCTGTCCGGGCACCGCGGCCGCCCGGTCTCGGCCGGCGACTCCGCGGGTCCCGACGCCGCGAGCCAGCATCGCGCCGGAGACGAACCACAGGACGACCGCCAGCGCCCGCGACGACGATGCCGAGCCAGACGCTGGGGGAGAAGACGAGCTGGGCGGCCCAGTCGGTGACGTCGTTGACGATGTTCCCGGCGAGCTTCAGCGTGCCGGTCAGCCAGGCCGCGACCGGGCACGAGCGTCCAGGCCAGCCCGCGCAGACCCGAGGCGAGGCCGCGGCGGCGCCAGGCGAGGAAGCTCAGCGCGGCGCCGACCACGGTGAGCACCAGGGCGAGCGCGGCCCAGGTGGCGGAGTCGAGGGACATGCGTCCAGCCTACGGACGGTCTGGAACGATCGGGGCATGCGGACGATCCCAGATCCCGGATTCGCGGGCGACGACGGGAGCGCCCCACCTCGGCTGACGGCTGCGCTCGCGGCGTACGACGCGGCGCCGGACGACCTCGACGCCCGCGCGGGCGCGCTCTCCGCGCTCAGCGACGCCCGTCTGCTCGTCCCCGTCGTGGCTGTGCTCGGCGAGGTCGAGGTCGACGACGCCGGCCTCGCCCACGACAAGACCAGCGACATGGCCGCCGTGCTGATGACCGGCCGCGACGGCCGCACGGCGCTGCTCGCCTTCACCTGCTCCGCGAGCCTGGAGCAGTGGAACCCCGAGGCCCGGCCGGTCCCGGTCCCGGCTCCCAAGGCGGCCCTGGCCGCGGTCCAGCAGGAGGCGGCCGCGCTGCTGGTCGACGTGGCGGGTCCGGTGATGTTCGTGGTCGAGGGGCAGGACCTGCTCGCGCTGGCACGAGGGTGATTTCCCATCGTCCGGCCCGCCTTGTACCCTTGTGCGTGACCGATCCGCTCGTGGCTTGCCACGGGTGGATCTGACAAGCGGAGGCCTCCTCCCACCCGCATCGACCGCCGTTGATCCACAGCACCACAGGTCGTCGGGTTCCGGTCACGAGCAGGGCGACAGGTGTCGCCGTACAGCTCGTTCCCAAGGGGCTTCCGTGCGTCGCACGGGAGCCTTCTTCCATGCCGGGGCAGAAATCAGCCGGCCAGGGCGTTCTCCTGAGGTCAGACCATCGTTCAAAACACAGGAGGACCCATCAGCACCGAGCTGCGAATCAACGACCGGATCCGCGTACCAGAGGTCCGGCTCGTTGGCCCCAACGGCGAGACCGTCGGCATCGTGTCCACCAGCGACGCGCTCCGGCTGGCCCAGGAGGCCGACCTCGACCTGGTCGAGATCGCGCCGATGGGCAAGCCACCGGTCTGCAAGCTCATGGACTACGGCAAGTTCAAGTACGAGAACGCGCAGAAGGCCCGTGAAGCACGCCGCAACCAGACCAACACGGTCATCAAGGAGATGAAGCTCCGGCCGAAGATCGACCAGCACGACTACGAGACCAAGAAGGGTCACGTCGTGCGGTTCCTCCGCTCGGGCGACAAGGTCAAGATCACGATCATGTTCCGCGGACGCGAGCAGCACCGCCCCGAGCTGGGCTACCGGCTGCTGCAGCGCCTCGCCGAGGACGTGACCGAGCTCGGCTTCGTCGAGTCGTCTCCCAAGCAGGACGGCCGCAACATGATCATGGTGTTGGGCCCGCACAAGAAGAAGTCCGAGGCCAAGGCCGAGGTGAAGGCGGAGAAGCAGGAGCGGGCAGCCGCTCGAGAGGCCGAGCGTGCCGAGGAGCACGCAGAGCGTCGTGCAGCCCACGCCACGCCGTCGCCGAAGAAGGAGCGCGGACGCTCCGAGAACCTCGACCCCGAGATCGACGCGTAACGAGAAGAAGGACAGAAATCAGATGCCGAAGAACAAGACGCACTCCGGTGCCTCCAAGCGCTTCCGCGTGACCGGTTCGGGCAAGATCCGCCGCCAGAAGGCCGGTCTGCGCCACAACCTGGAGAAGAAGCCCTCGAAGATGACCCGCCGCATGTCGGGCACCACCGAGCTCGCCAAGGCCGACGTCAAGCGCGCCAAGAAGCTGCTCGGTCTCTGAGCGTCCACCACACATCTTTGAAGGAGTACTGAAATGGCACGCGTCAAGCGGGCGGTCAACGCCCACAAGAAGCGCCGGGTCGTCCTCGAGCGCGCCTCCGGCTACCGGGGTCAGCGTTCGCGGCTCTACCGCAAGGCGAAGGAGCAGGTCACCCACTCGCTGGTCTACAGCTACAACGACCGGCGCAAGAAGAAGGGCGACTTCCGCAAGCTCTGGATCCAGCGCATCAACGCCGGCGCCCGCGCCAACGGCCTGACCTACAACCGCTTCATCCAGGGCCTCAAGGCCGCGGGTGTCGAGGTGGACCGCAAGATCCTGGCCGACCTGGCCGTCAACGACGCGCCGGCCTTCGCCGCGCTCGTCGAGACCGCCAAGGCCAACCTGCCCGAGGACGTCAACGCCCCGGCCTCGGCCTGAGCCAGCGGGAACCGGTTTCCCAGGTGATGAACCCGAACTGCCTCTTCACACAGGTTGCAACCTGTGGGAAGAGGCAGTTCCGTTCCTCACCTGGGAAACCGTCGCGGCGTGACGACTCCCGAGCTGACGCCGAGGAGCGGCAGGGTCAAGGCCGCCCGGAAGCTCACCCGACGCGGTGAGCGGAGCGATCAGCGCCTGTTCCTCGCCGAGGGCGCCAAGGCACTGAGCGAGGCGCTGCCCACTCCCGGCGGGGTCGTCGAGGTGTTCGCGACCCTGGACGCGAGCGAGCGGTACGCCGCCCTCCGCAAGGCCGTCGACGAGGGCGGGATCCCGTGGCACCTCGCCGACGAGCATGCCGTCGGCTCGCTCAGCGGATCCGTCACCCCCCAGGGGCTGGTGGCGGTCTGCCGCTTCCTCGACGTGCCCCTCGAGCAGCTGCTCGACCGCGCCCCACTCGTGATCTGCGCCGACGTCCGCGACCCCGGCAACGCAGGCACGGTGATCCGCACGGCCGACGCGTCGGGAGCCGGTGGCGTGGTGCTCGCCGGCAGCAGCGTGGACCCCTACAACGACAAGACGGTCCGCGCGACGGTCGGCAGCCTCTGGCACCTGCCCGTCGCGCTGCACGGCGACCCCGCCGAGGCCGTCCGCCTCGCGAAGGCGGCGGGCCTCGTCGTACTCGCCGCCGACGGTGACGGCGAGACCGACCTCTTCGAGGCCGAGAGCGCGGGCCTGCTGGCCCAGCCGGTCGCCTGGTTGTTCGGCAACGAGGCCTGGGGACTGCCCGAGGACCTCGCCGCGCTCGCCGACCGCCGCGTGTCCATCCCGATCCTGGGCCGCGCGGAGAGCCTCAACCTCTCGACCGCCGCGGCGGTCTGCCTCTACGCCAGCGCGCGGCAGCGCCGCGCCTGAGCTGCTCGATCAGCGCGAGGCGAGCCAGACCTCGGCCCGGCGACGCGAGGCGCGGGAGAGCCACGCGTCCTGGACCAGCTCGGTCAGCTCGTCGACGCCGATCTCGGCGAGCCTGCTCGCCCGCACCAGCACCGAGGGGTGCCCGTCGAAGTGCGGCGTCGAGAAGTACGGCGAGCCGGGATCCTGCACGAGGGCCTGCTTGTCGCCCTCGGTGGCCACCCAGATGACGATCACGTCCTCCAGCGGCTCCCCGGTCTCGGGGTCGCGTGCGTCGGGTCTCGGGTTGCGGAAGAACACGAAGGACTTCTGCCCGACCTGGTAGACCGCGTTGTCCTTCGTGCCTTCGACCCGGGTCACGTGCGGCATCCTTCCGGCGATCCGGTGCACGTCCTGGACACGGGCTGGTCGAGCCATGTCGAGAGCCTAGGCAATGCGGACCCTGACGCGTCCGGGTGACCTACGCTGGCGCTGTGGATGCCGACGCCGCAGCGCTGCTGGACTCGTTGCCTGACGGGGTCGTGGTGGCGGATGCCGGCGGCACCGTCACCGTGGTGAACGCGATGGCTCGTCGGCTGCTCGGGCCGGGGGCCGCGGTCGGCCGCTCGCTCGAGGCGGTGATGGGCCTCCAGGACCAGGAGAGCTGCGAGTGGTACCCGAGCAATGCTCCCTACGAGGGGCTGGCCAGCCGCGTGGGGCTGACCGAGCAGTCGTGGTTCACCGCCGACGGCGACGAGGTGCTGGTGACCGGGCGGATCACCCGGAAGCACCGGTTCGGCCCGGTCGAGAACGTCGCCCTGGTGATCCGGTCCGGACGCGGTCGAGCCCGGCTGGACCGTGACCGCTCCGACCTGGTGGCCACCGTGGCCCACGAGCTGCGCTCGCCGCTGACCGGGGTGAAGGGTTTCGTCTCGACGCTGCTGAGCAAGTGGGACCGGCTCAACGACGAGCAGAAGAAGCTGATGCTCACCACCGTGCACGCCGACTCCGAGCGGCTCTCGCGGCTGATCGCCGAGCTGCTCGACGTGGCGCGCATCGACACGGGGCGGCTGCCTCTGTACCCGCGTCCGGTCGACACGGCGAAGCTCGTCGAACGGTGCGTCGAGTCCGTGCGCGCGGGCACGAGCCGCGGCGTCGAGTCGTCGTACGCCGACGAGGTGCCGGAGATCTTCGCCGACCCGGACAAGCTGAGCCAGGTCGTCACCAACGTCGTGGACAACGCGATCCGCCACGGGGAAGGCACCGTGCGCGTCCACGTCGAGCCGATCACGAGCCCCTTCCCGGGTGCGCTGATCAGCGTCGAGGACGAGGGCGAGGGGATCCCCGAGGAGATCCGCTCCCGGGTCTTCACCAAGTTCTGGAAGCACGGCGCCCGTGGCGGCACCGGCCTCGGCATGTACATCGTCAACGGCCTCACCCGGATCCACGGCGGCGAGGTGCTGATCACGGACTCCGAGAGCGGTGGCGCCCGCCTCGAGATCCGCTGGCCCTCCGACGACCGCCGGTGATCGTCGATTCCGGATAGTCCAGATCAATACGCCGGTCTGCACGCCCCGATGACCGGTCGAACGACCTGGACTACCCGGATCACGTAACCGGTTCGCCGAGGGAGCGGCCCACTTCCTAGACTGGCCCGCGCACCCACTGGTGCTCCGATGCGAAAGGCAGCGATGTCCGGCCCCAACTCCGAGTACGACCCGGTCCAGGTGACCCCGCTCGACGAGGAGCACGTGCGCGAGATGCGCGAGCAGGCCCTCGCGGCGATCGCCGGAGCGACCGATCTCGAGCAGCTCAAGCGGGTCCGGACCGAGCACGCCGGCGACCGCTCGCCGCTGGCGCTGGCCAACCGGGAGATCGGCGCGCTCCCGCCCCAGGCGCGGAAGGACGCCGGCCAGCGGGTCGGCCAGGCCAGAGGAGCCGTCAACCAGGCACTGGCGAAGCGTCAGGCCGAGCTCGAGGTCGAGGCCGAGCAGCGGATGCTGGTCGAGGAGACCGTCGACGTCACGCTGCCCTGGGACCGTCAGGTCCCTGGGGCCCGGCACCCGATCACGATGCTCTCCGAGCGGATCGCCGACGTCTTCGTCGCGATGGGCTGGGAAGTCGCCGAAGGTCCTCTCGTCGAGGCCGAGTGGCTCAACTTCGACGCGCTCAACCTCGGCCCGGACCACCCGGCGCGCACGATGCAGGACACCTTCTGGACCGAGCCGGCCGAGCACCACCTCGTGCTGCGCACCCAGACCAGCCCCGTGCAGGCCCGTGCGATGCTCACCCGGAAGCCCCCCATCTACGTCGTCTCGCCCGGTCGCGTGTTCCGCACCGACGAGTACGACGCCACGCACAGCCCGATGTTCCACCAGGTCGAGGGGCTCGTCATCGACGAGGGCATCACGATGGCCCACCTCAAGGGGACCCTCGACCACTTCGCCTCGTCGATGTTCGGGGAGGGCGTGAACACGCGCTTCCGTCCGTCGTACTTCCCGTTCACCGAGCCCAGCGCCGAGGTCGACCTGCGCTGCTTCGTCTGCCGCGGCCTGAGCCCGGCCGTCGAGGACTGCCGCACCTGCAAGGGCGAGGGCTGGATCGAGTGGGGCGGCTGCGGCGTGGTCAACCCACGCGTGCTCACCGCCTGCGGCGTGGACAACCAGCGCTACACCGGCTTCGCCTTCGGCATGGGCATCGACCGCACCCTGATGTTCCGGCACGGCGTCTCTGACATGCGCGACATGTTCGAGGGCGACGTCCGGTTCTCCCTCGCGTTCGGAGCCGACCTGTGAAAGCGCCCCTGTCCTGGATCCGTGAGTACGCCGACCTCCCGGCCGACGTCACCGCCGATGACCTCGCTGCCAGGCTGACCGCGCTGGGCCTCAAGCTCGAGGCCCTCGAACGCCCCGGCCACGACATCACCGGACCGCTCGTGATCGGTCGGGTGCTCACGATGGAGCCCGAGCCGCAGAAGAACGGCAAGACCATCAACTGGTGCCACGTTGATGTCGGCGACGCCAACGGCACCGGCGAGCCCCAGGGGATCGTCTGCGGGGCGCACAACTTCGCGGTCGGCGACCTCGTGGTCGTCGTGCTCCCCGGTGGTGTGCTCCCGGGTGGGTTCGAGATCTCCGCCCGGAAGACCTACGGGCACCTGAGCGCCGGGATGATCTGCTCGTCCAAGGAGCTCGGTCTGGGCGAGGACCACAGTGGGATCATCGTGCTGCCCGCCGACTCCGGCGAGCCCGGCGACGACGTCCTCGAGCTGCTGCACCTGCGCGACGAGGTGATCGAGTTCGAGATCAACCCCGACCGTGCCTACGCACTCTCCCTGCGTGGGGTCGCCCGCGAGGCGGCCCTGGCGTACGGCGTGCCGTTCCACGACCCCGCCGAGCGGGAGTCCCCGGCCGCCGACGACCAGGGCTTCCCGGTGTCCGTCGAGGACACCGCGGGCTGCCCGGTCTTCGTCGCGAGGACGGTGTCCGGCTTCGACGCCACCGCACCGACCCCGACCTGGATGGCCCGTCGCCTGATGCTCTGCGGGCAGCGCCCGATCTCGCTGGCCGTCGACGTGACCAACTACGTGATGTTCGAGCTCGGGCGCCCGATCCACGGCTACGACCAGGACAAGCTGTCGGGTGCGATCCTGGTCCGCCGCGCTCGCGAGGGTGAGCGTCTGACCACGCTCGACGGCAACGACCGGGCGCTCTCGACCGAGGACCTCGTGGTCACCGACGACTCCGGCATCATCGGGCTCGGCGGGGTCATGGGCGGCGAGACCACCGAGATGTCCGCGACGACCACCCGGGTGCTGGTCGAGGCGGCGCACTGGGACGCCGCGTCGATGTTCCGCACCGGCCGGCGGCACAAGCTCACCTCGGAGGCCGGCAAGCGCAACGAGCGTGGTGTCGACCCGACCATCTGCGAGGCCGCCGCACAGCGGGTCGCCGAGCTCCTCGCGGAGCACGGCGGCGGCACGATCGAGCCCGGCGTGACCGTGGTCGGAGAACCGCCGGCTGACCGGTCGGTCACCATCCCGATCGACCTGCCCGCGCGTGTCACCGGCATGGACATCGCCTCGCACACCACCGTCACCAACCTCGAGGCCGTCGGCTGCACCGTGACGACGCACGCGGACACGCTGGACGCCACGATCCCGGCCTGGCGGCCCGACCTGAACGACCCGTTCGACCTCGTCGAGGAGGTCGCCCGGATCGTCGGCTACGAGGACGTTCCCAGCGTCCTCCCGACAGCGCCCTCGGGCCGCGGCCTGACCCCGTCCCAGACGATGCGTCGCCGGGTGGGTCGCACGCTCGCCGGTGAGGGGTACGTCGAGGTCCTGAACTTCCCCTTCATCGGGGAGCCCGACCTCGATCGGCTCGGGCTCGAAGGCGCCGACCCGCGGCGTACGACGCTCCGGCTGGCGAACCCGCTCAGCAACGAAGAGCCGTTGATGACCACCACGCTGCTCCCGGGCCTGCTCCGCACGCTCGCTCGCAACGTCAGCCGCGGCACCAGCGACCTGGCCCTGTTCGAGGCCGCCCCGGTCACGCTGCCGCACTCCGGTGCCGGGTCACCGATCCTGCCGGTCGACCGACGACCGACCGACGGGGAGTGGGACGAGCTCAACAAGGCGCTTCCCGATCAGCCGCTCCACCTCGGCTACGCCGTCTGCGGCGATCGCGACCGCGCCGGCTGGTGGGGCGACGGACGACCGGCCGGCTGGAACGACGTCGTCGAGACGGCCCGCGTGGTCGCCGGCGCCCTCGGCCTCGAGCTCCGCGTGCAGGCGTCGAGCCTGGCTCCGTGGCACCCCGGACGCTGTGCCGAGCTGTTCGTCGGCGAGGTCTCGGTCGGGCACGCCGGTGAGCTGCACCCCAAGGTCTGCCGGGCCTTCGGCGTGCCCCCGCGCACGGCTGTCGCCGAGCTGGATCTCGACGCCCTGCTGTCACGGGCGGTCGTCGCCGTCGCACCCGACTTCTCGACCTACCCCGTGGCCAAGGAGGACGTCGCGCTCGTCGTGTCCGAGGACCTCCCGGCCGAGC
Organism: uncultured Actinomycetota bacterium; assembly: GCA_963797525.1. GTDB lineage: Bacteria > Actinomycetota > Actinomycetes > Propionibacteriales > Nocardioidaceae > Marmoricola. The sequence continues at coordinate 29,004 of CAWCPT010000014.1, read as the reverse complement.
AGCTGGCCGACACCCTGCGCGAGGGCGCCGGCGCGTTGTGCGAGTCCGTGCGGCTCTTCGACGTCTACACGGGGGAGCAGGTCGAGGCCGGGCACAAGTCGCTGGCCTTCGCGCTGCGCTTCCGCGCGGACGATCGCACCCTGACCGAGAAGGAGACCGCCGCCGCACGCGACGCCGCGGTCGAGCTCGCGGCGCAGCGCCACGGAGCCCGGCAACGGACGTGAGCGACCGCGTCGGGCGGGCCGCCCCTCATGAGTGAGCCGGAGCTGACCCTGCTCGACGGGGTGCGCTGGCAGGGGACGCCCGTAGCCGGCGGGCGCGCGCACGCACTGCTCGCCGCGCTCGTGCTCGCAGCACCACGCACCGTCACCGCCGCCGACCTCGTCGAGCAGGTGTGGGCGGAGGACGAGCCGAGCCACCCGGACAAGGCCCTCCAGGTCCTGGTCTCCCGGGTCCGCTCGAACACCGCGCCGGACGTCGTGCACCACCAGGGCAACGGCTACCACATCGGGTTGCGCCCGGACCAGGTCGACGCGTCGAGGTTGCGCGGTCAGGTCACCGAGGCCGAGGCTGCCCGCGCAGCCGGCGATCTCGACGTGGCTCGGCACCAGGCGCGGCAGGCCGCGGACCTCGTCGTCACCACGCCGCCGGTGGACGGTCCCGTCGCTGCCCTGGTCGCCGAGGCGCTCGAGCTCCAGGCCCGCGCGCGTCGCCTTCTCGGCTCGGTCCTGCTGGCCCGGGGCGACGCCGCCCAGGCGCTGCCGTTGCTGGAGGACGCGTTGGCGCGCGACCCGGGCGACGAGACCCGTCTCGCCGAGGTGCTGCGGGCCGAGTCGTCGGTGCGGGGTGTCCCGCCGGCGCTGGCCCGTTATGCGGCGTACGCCGAGCGGATGCGCGACGACCTCGGTGCCGAACCGGGGGAGGAGCTGCGCCGGCTGCACCTCGACCTCCTGGCGCGCGATGCACCCGTGCGTGAGGGCCTGAAGTACGACGCGGCGCCGATGGTCGGCCGCGACGACGACGTGGCCTCGATCCGGGCTCTGCTCGAGCGTTCCCGGGTCGTCTCGGTGGTCGGCGCCGGAGGTCTCGGCAAGACCCGGATGGCGCACCTGGTCGGCCGCCTGGCGCAGCAGCCGGTCGTCTACTTCGTGGAGCTGGCCGGCGTGACCACGCCCGAGGACGTCCTGCCCGAGGTCGCCTCCGTCCTGGGTGTGCGCGAGTCGGTGACCAACGTGCGCACCGCCCAGCTGCGTGCCGACCTCCGCTCGCGCGTGGCCGAGCAGCTCTCCGGGCCGCCGACGCTGTTGATCCTGGACAACTGCGAGCACCTGGTCGAGGCCGCGGCCGACCTCGTCGCGTTCCTGGTGGCGAGCACCGACTCGACCAGCGTCCTGACCACCTCCCGGGCCCCGCTGGGGATCGCGGCCGAGCAGGTCTACCTGCTGCCGCAGCTCGAGGACGTGGACGCCGTCCGGCTCTTCGAGCAGCGGGCGCGAGCCGCGCGGTCCGACGTACGACTGGACCCGGACGAGGTGACGGAGCTGGTGACCCGGCTCGACGGACTGCCGCTGGCGATCGAGCTGGCAGCGGCCAAGGTGCGGGTGATGTCGGTCGCCGAGATCGGTCGCCGGCTCGAGGACAGGTTCGCCCTCCTCGCCGGTCGCGACCGGTCGGCACCCGACCGGCACCAGACCCTCGAGGCGGTGATCGCCTGGAGCTGGAACCTGCTGCGCGCCGAGGACCAGGGCGCGCTGCAGACCCTTTCGGTCTTCCCGGACGGCTTCTCCCTCGACGGGGCCGAGGCGGTCCTGGGCGCTGATGCCCTGGCGGCCCTCGCCGAGCTGGTCGACCAGTCGCTGCTCGTCGTCCGCGAGGGCGAGCAGGTGCGCTACCGGTTCCTGGAGACCGTGCGCGAGTACGGCGTCAAGCAGCTCGCCGCCTCGGACGGTCTCGCCGCGGCGCGCGATCGCCTCCGCGCCTGGGCCGTCGACACCGCCCGCGCCTCGACAAGCAGGCTCTTCGGCCGTGACCAGGTGGCGGCCATGGGTGAGGTCCGGGCCGAGGTCGGCAACCTGACCGGGGTGATGCGCTCGGCCATCGAGGACCGTGACGTCCGCACCGTGGTGCCGCTCGCCGGGACGCTCTCCGGCTTCTGGACCATCGAGGGTGACCACCTGGGCGTGCACGCGATCTCCCAGCCGGTCCTCGACCTGATCGTCGAGCAGCCACCGGCGCCCGACCAGGACCTCGCCGAGGTGCGCGGCGTGCTCGCCGCCCTGACCGTGACCGCGACGATCTTCACCGGCTCACCGCCGGAGGACGCTCTCCAGCTGCTGCGTGAGATCGGGCTGGCCGGTGACAGCAGCCGCACCGATGTCCTGGCCCGTCTGATCCTCGAGGTGTACGCCGACGGCACCCCGTCGCTCGAGGCCCTGGACCGACTCTGTGACGACCCGGACCCGGGCCTGGCACGCGGCGCCCTGCAGTGGGCCACGCAGGTCCGCGAGAACTCCGGCGACCTCGCCGGTGCCATCGAGGCCTCGAGCCGTGCGCTGCTGCTCTCCGACGCGAGCGAGGGCCCGTGGACACGGGCGCTGCTCGACTCCCAGGTGAGCGGCCTGGCAACCCAGGCGGGCGACTGGGACCTGGCCGTGGAGCACGCGTCCCGGGCGTTGCCGGTGATGCGCGCGCTCGGCGCCGCCGAGGACGCCGTGCAGCTGCGCAGCATCCTGGCGTTCGCCGACATCGCCCACGGCCGCCTGGACGAGGCTGCCCGGGTGATCGACGAGATCGTCTCGGACGAGCGGACGTACACCACCATCGGCTGGAGCGTCACCGGCATCACCGGTGAGGCCGAGCTCGCCCTGGCGCGCGGCGACGTCGACCGAGGCCTGCGGCTCTACCTCGACTGCATCACGATGGCGACAGAGCGACGGGTCGGCTTCGCCGGCGCCTCCACGTTGCTGATGCCCTGGGTCCTCTTCGCCGAGGCCTCGGCCCTGTTCGCGCACGTGCTCCACGGTCGTCGCCAGGAAGCCCGCTCGCTGGCCGAGCGGGTTCGGGTCAAGCTCCCGGAGCTGCTGAGCGACTCGATGCCGCTCCTGGACTACCCGGTGCTGGGCGGGGTGCTGCTGGCCGTCGGCTGCTGGGAGCTGGCCGGAGAGCCTCGACGAGAACCAGCGGGACGCGGCCGTCCGCCTGGTGGCGCTGGGGCAGCGCTTCGGCTACCACCGGACGCTGCCGACGATGGCCTGGACCAACGTGCACGCGGTCGCGGACGCGGTCGTGCCCGGCGCCCTCGACAAGCTCGTCGAGGAGTACGCCGGGCAGCCGGCCGCCGACCTGCGGGGCGAGGCCACCGCGGCCGTCCAGCGGCTGCGGTGACCCTGCCCTGCAGGGGAAGTCACATGGCCCGGCGGTAGGCCCGCACCGAGAGTGGCGCGAAGACCGCGACCACCGCGACGCAGGCGAGCAGGGCCCAGCCGACCTGGGCGGTGACCGTGCCGGTGTTGGCGAGGTCCCGGACGGCGGAGACGACGTGCGAGACCGGGTTGATCTGCACGAACTTCTGCAGCCAGGTGGGCAGCGTGTCCTCGGGGACGAACGCGTTGGAGAGGAACGTCAGGGGGAACATGATCATCATCGAGATGCCCTGCACCGACTGGGCGCTGCGGCCGATGATCCCGACGAACGTGAAGATCCACGCGAGCGACCAGCCGGTCACGATGACCAGCAGCGTCGCCGAGACGACACCGAAGACGCCGCCGTCGGGGCGGTAGCCCATCGCGAACCCGGTGGCGAAGGTCAGCACCGTCGCGATCGTGTAACGCAGCAGGTCAGCGACCATCGGTCCCGCCAGCGGGGCGATCCGTGCGATCGGCAGCGACTTGAACCGGTCGAAGACGCCCTTGTCCATGTCCTCGCGGAGCTGGATGCCGGTCGCGATGCAGGCGGTCAGGGTGGTCTGCGCCAGGATCCCGGGGATCAGCAGCGGCAGGTAGTCCGCCACGCTGCCCGAGACGGCGCCACCGAAGATGTAGGCGAACATCGCCGTGAACAGCAGCGGCTGGAAGACCACGTCGAAGAACTGCTCCGGGTTGCGGCGCATCTTCTTGGTGGCGCGCCAGGCCATGGTCATGGTCTGGCTCACGGTGTCGGCCGGGCTGACCCGGTGGGTGACCCTGGCGGCCGGGTCGGCCACGAATCCGTCGAGCGGGCTGAGGGTGGTGGTCATCGGGCGACCTCGAGTTCCTTGTCGTCGGTGCGGTCGGAGGAGGCGGCGTCCTCGTTGGTGTCGTGACCGGTCAGGGCCAGGAACACCTCGTCGAGGGTCGGCTTGGCGACGCTCACGGAGGCGACACTGATCTCGGCCTGCCGCAGGGCGATCAGCGCCTCGGCTGCCTGGTCGGCGTCGTTGAGCGGCACGCTGATGCCGCCCGCCTCGGGGGTGAGCACGGGCTCGTCTGGCAGCACGCGAGCCAGGATGGTCACCGCCTGCTGCAGGTGCGCCGGGTCGGCGATCCGCAGGTGCAGCGTCGAGGACCCGATCGAGCTCTTCAGCTGGTCGGGCGTCCCCTCGGCGACCTTGACGCCGCGGTCGATGACCGCGATCCGGTCGGCGAGCTGGTCCGCCTCGTCGAGATATTGAGTGGTCAGCAGCACGGTGCAGCCGTCGGCCACCAGGCTGCGGATGGTGGTCCACATCTGGCCGCGGGTGCGCGGGTCGAGCCCGGTGGTCGGCTCGTCGAGGAAGATGAGCGGCGGACGGGTGATCAGGCTGACCGCCAGGTCCAGCCGACGGCGCATGCCGCCGGAGAACTTCGAGATCGGCCGGTCGGCCGCGTCCTCGAGCCCGAACTGGGCGAGCAGGCTGGTCGCCCGCTCACGGGACTCGGCTCGGGACAGGCCGAGCAGCCGGGCGAACAGCCAGAGGTTCTCGTAGCCGGTGAGGTTCTCGTCGACGGAGGCGTACTGCCCGGTGACGCCGAGCAGCTGCCGCACCTCGTGCGCCTGGCGCCGGACGTCGAGACCGAAGATCTCCGCCTCGCCTCCGTCGATCTTCAGGAGGGTGGCCAGCATGCTGAGCATGGTGGTCTTGCCGGCGCCGTTGGGACCGAGCACGCCGAAGATCTCGCCGCGGCGGACCTCCAGGTCGATGCCGTCGACCGCACGGTTGTCGCCGAAGGTCTTGACCAGCCCCCGCGCGGAAACCGCGAGCGGAGCGCTGGTGAGGGTGTCTGAGTTGGTCATGTCACCACTGTGCGGGCAGTCGGTTTCACGGCGGTTTCACTCCGGCATCGCGCATGGCAGCATCAGGACGACCGAGACGTCGCACCAGCGAGGGAGCCCCCATGATCTTCATCTGCGTCAAGTGGAAGGTGAAGCCGGAGTACGCCGACCAGTGGGTCGAGCTGACCAAGGAGTTCACCGAGGCCACCCGGGCCGAGGAGGGCAACCTGTTCTTCCAGTGGTCCCGGAGCGTCGACGACCCCGAGGAGTACGTGCTGATCGAGGCGTTCGAGGACGACGCCGCCGAGGCGCACGTGACCAGCGACCACTTCAAGAAGGCGCAGTCGGACCTCCCGCAGTACGTCCAGGAGACGCCGTACATCCGCAACGTGCAGATGGAGGGCGACCACTGGGACCGCCTCGGGGAGTTCGAGGTCTGAGGTCAGCCTCAGCCTCAGCTCTGAGCGGCGACGAGCCGCTGCGCGAGCGGTCCCAGGGCAGCCATCAGCTCGTCGAGCTCAGCGGTCTCCAGGGCCTCGTACGGCGCGACGGCCAGCTCGTCGGTCAGTGCCTCCACCCGGTCCTTCGCCTGCCGGCCGGCCGGGGTGAACGTCGCCTCGTCCTCGACGAGCCCTCGATCCTTCATCGCGTCGATCAGGTCGCTCAGCTGCGTGGAGGGGAGGTGATGGATCCGGCCGAACGTCGGGGCCGGGATCCCCTGGTCGAGGGCGAGCAGCACGTGGGCCTCGAGGCCGCCGATGCCCTCGGCCATGAGCGCGGAGACATGACCGTCGCCGCGGTGCTCGCGCACCAGCGAGGCGGCGTGGAACAGTCGGGCCACCGGCTCCTCGGGCACGGGAAGCGTCCGTAGTGCGGCGTACATGGGACGGCCTTCGAGCGGGGCGCTGGTCGCTGCCTTGGTGAGCAGGTCAGCGGCACGCGTGAAGCCTGGGGTGTCGACGAGATCGCCGAGGATGTGGCGCAGCGCGGTGGCACACCCCTCCTGCCGAGCGGCGATCGCCGCCTGCGGTGTGGTCGTGCTCCAGACCTTCGGGATGTGTCGGGCCACCTCGCCCGGTGCGAAGCTGTAGAAGAGAGCATGGACGACCTCCGCGGGCACCGAGCTGCCGAGAGGGGCAGCCCGACCGGCGAAGTAGGTGTCCCAGTAGTTGGTGAACCCCAGGGCGAACATCGCCTCGTTGGGTTCGTCGGCCGAGTAGGGGATCACCCCGATCGGCTCGACGAGGTCGAAGAGCCTGCGTGCGTCGATGACCTGCCCCATGGTGTGTGCTCCTTCGTGGCCCGAGATCGGATTCGAGGTACCGACCTCACGGGCCCGCCGAAGTCATCGCACCGTGACGACGAGGACTTGGTCGGCCGAGGGACGATGGGTTTCGGACCTGGAAACCAGGACGAAAGCACTGAACGCAACGTCGGCGCGAGAGCGTCCCACCCGGAAGTTGGCCCGCCATAGATCCACGACCTGCACGCCGCGCCCGCATCCGTCGGCTGGCGGCACCCGCCGCCCTGGTCTTCACCCTGATCACGGTGTCGGTGCTGTCAGCGCCGGCTGCCGCCTTCGCCCGCGGTGGCGGTGGCGGCCACGGCTTCGGCGGGGGCGGTCTCGGTGGCGCGCGCGGCACTCGGTTCGGCAGCGGTGGCGGGTTTCTCTTCTTCGGCGGCGGCGGCAACGGGCTGGTCATCATCATCCTGCTCTTCGTGGCCTACTTCCTGGTCAAGACCTGGTCCGAGCGGCGGCGAGCGAAGCGCACCATGAACACGACGAGCGACCGTCGAGCCCACCGGTCCGACAAGGAGGCCCACGCTCGAGCCACCGCCGTCGAGGCGCAGGTGGACGCCCTCGCCGACACCGACGCCACGTTCGACCTGGACACGCTCAAGGAGCGCGCCGCGCAGCTCTACGTCACGGCTCAGCGTGCCTGGACGGCCGGAGACCAGGCGACGCTGGACACGATCCTGTCGCCGATCGTGTACGGCAAGTGGACGGAGCAGCTGCACGGGTACTACGCGCGCGGTCAGGTCAACGTCGTCGAGGTCGTCGAGGGTCCTGACGTGCGGATGGTCAACGTCGCGAACCGCCCCGGCGAGGCCGATGACACGGTCACCTTCCGGATCACGGCCAGGCTGAACGACTACGTCGTCGACCGCCGGACCGGTGAACAGCTCTCGCGCAGGGACCGCTCGCGACGGCCGGTCGAGTACTGGACGCTGCGCAAGAACGGCGCGGGAGAGTGGATCGTCGCGGGGATCGAGCAGGCCGAGGACGGCATCCACCACCTCACGGACGCGATCGAGACCGACACGTGGAACCAGAAGGCAGTGGCGCGCGACGCCACGCTCGAGGTCGCCGAGCGCACCTCAGGAGCACGCACGACGGACGTGCTCGACTTGACGAACATCTCCTGGGCCGGCGACGCCGACAAGGCGGCGAGTGACCTCAGCCTGGTCGACGCCCGCTTCGACAAGTCGGTGCTCGAGGTGGCCATCTCCACCTTCCTCGAGGAGTGGGCGATGAACGACGGCAGCCTCGACTTCACGGCCGTCCGCACCCCGAACCGCACGGTCATGCGCACCGCCTCGGTCCGCGGGATCGAGGTGCGCGAGCTCGTCTCGCGCGAGCCGATCGCCTTCCAGGTCGCCGTCGCCGCGCACGGGATCTACTACGAGGTCGACCGCAGGACCGAGGAGGTCGTCGCGGGCGACCCACGTGCAGCTCGGACGCTGTCGTTCGTCTTCACGATGCGCCTCGACACCGCGGCCTCGCGAGGGTGGACAGTCGTCGCGGTCGAACACTCGACCTGAGCTCGCACTAGCTCCGGCCGGCAGTCCCGCTCACGGCCCAGGCGCGCGCGGACAGGACGATCCGGCCGTCAGGCTCCGTCGGCAGCGCACGCACCAGGGCCGCGCGCAGCTCCTTGCGGTCCGCGGCACCGAGCGAGGCGACGTACGCCGGACCGGGCCCCTGGCCGCCGAGGAACGGCTGCCAGTAGTCCTCGAAGTCCTCGAAGACCGTGGGCACCGTGAGGGCGGTCGTGTCCACCTCGCTGAGGCCAGCCCGCTCCCAGACGCCCGCCAGCGCCTCGGGGTCGGGAAGGTGGAACCGGTGCCCCTCGTGCAGGTCCGCCACGGCAGGGTCGCGGGCGACGGCCGTGTCCCAGAACGTCCGGAGCAGCTGCATCCCCGCGGCGTACTCCCAGACGTACGCCGCCACGGTCCCGCCCGGCACCAGCGCGCGTGACATCGCCGCGACCGCGTGGACCGGGTCGGGGACGAAGTTCAGCACCAGCCCGGAGACCACGACCCCGAAGCTGTCGGGAGGAAGTGACTCGGCCGTGCCGGTCTCGAACCGGGCACGGCCGTCAGTGACCTGACGCCCGGCTTCCTCGACCTGACCCGGCGAGGGGTCGACGCCCAGGACCGAAGTGGGGGAGGCGTGCTCCAGCACCGCAGCGGTGAGCGCGCCAGTGCCGCAGCCGACGTCGGCCCACCTCGACCCTGGCGCGGCGTCGAGCCACTCCAGGAAGAGGGGCGCGACCAGCCGGCTCCATCGCCCCATGAAGCGTTCGTAGGCGTCTCCCTGCACGAACACGTCGGCCATGAGCCCTCCCGGATGATGCTGCTCCCACGGTAGTTCGCTCGGGCGAAGCGTGCGCCCCGTCGTCAGCCGGGATCGATGGGCGTCGCGCCAGGAGCGAGTCGCTCGGTCCTGTCAGTCGGTGGAGCGGTACTTCCGCAGCAGGGCGGCCGAGCCGGACAGGGCGATGACCAGCGCGCCGTAGGCGTAGGTCGTCGTGGCCAGGCCGATGTGGGGCGCCGCGATGCCGGCGACCACGGCAGGGATGCCGAACGCGAGATAGCTGACCACGAAGACCGAGGCGAACAGCTCGCCTCGCTCGTCCGGGGCGACGACCGGGGTGATCGAGCGCATGACGCCGAGGAACGAGGTGCCGAAGCCTGAACCGGCGAGCACCGCCGCGGCGATGAACCCCCAGTAGGAGCCCGCTGCAAGCGCCACCATCGTCAGCGCGGTGCCGAGGGCGAGCGCCGTCGTGCCGTACAGCGTGATCTGCCGGGACGACCGGTTGCGGGCCAGGAAGCTGGAGAGTGCGCCGACCCCGGCGAGGGTGGTGACCACGAGTCCCTGCTCGAGGTGGTTGCTGCCGCCGAGCTCCTGGGCCACGATCGGGGCGCCGAGCGAGAGGTAGAGCCCACCCGTGGCCCAGCCGGCGAACAGTGCCGGAGCACTGCGGACGAAGGTGGGGCGGGCCGAACGCGGGACGCCGACCTGGGGGCGGAAGGAGCCGCAGGACGCCGTCGTGGCGGGGGGAGGTCTCGGGCACCAGCCAGATGGCGAGTGCGAGCACGAGGTACACGCCGGCGAGCGCGCCGAAGACGTCGGCCATCGGCGAGTCCGCCTGGTCGATGACCACACCGCCGACGAGTGCTCCCAGCGCGAGGCCGGCCAGCGGGACGACGCTGTTGAAGGTCGCGGCCATGCCGGGACGGCTCCTCGGGCTCGAGGTCGACCACGGTCGCGGTCAGCGACGAGAGCAGGAGACCGCTCGCGACGCCCTGCACGATCCGGGCCAGGACGAGCAGCGCGACGGAGTCGGCGTGCCAGAAGACAAGCATGCTCAGCGCCAGCAGCGCGAACGCCACCGACACGACCGGGCGCCGGCCCACGTGGTCGGACAGCGATCCGGTGACCAGCAGGGTCAGCAGCAGCGCGACGGCGTAGACCGCGAAGATCGCGGTCAGCGTGCCGGGCGAGAAGCCGATCTCCCGCTCCAGCACGGGGTAGAACGGCGACGGCGCGCTGGCCCCCACCATCATCGCCAGGAGCGCGAGGAGCGACAAGGCGAACCCGGTCGTGTGACCGCGGCGGGCGCGAACGGGGGCTTCGACGGCGACGGTCACGGGGCGGTCCTCGGGGCGTTCGGGTCGAGCAGCGACAGTTCGAAAATAATCGAACTATCGGACCGTACGTGAATTCTTCCGTTGGTTCAACTATTGTCGAACCATGCCCGCTCGCGCCAGAGCTCCAGCACCCCGAGATGTGTGACGTCGCCCTCACCGACGTGCTGTTCGCCCTGAGTGACCCGACCCGCCTCGACCTGGCCCGCCAGCTCGTCGACGGCCCGCTGGACATGGCCGCCTGCAGCGCGACCGGCGGCCCCGTGCCGAAGGCGACCAAGTCCCACCAGCTGAAGGTGCTGCGCGAAGCCGGGGTGGTGCGCAACGTCCCCAAGGGGCGCGGGCGGCTGCTGAGCCTGCGACGCGAGGAGCTGGACGCTGCGTTCCCGGGCCTGCTCGACTCCGTGCTCGGCCCCGGAGTGCCGCCCGCCCGGTAACGGGTGCCCGAACCAGGTCGCGAGCACATGCATGACTCTGTATAGTCATGCATATGTCGAAGACACGTGTCGCCGTGGCCGGAGCGAGCGGGTACGCCGGCGGTGAGGTGCTGCGCCTGCTGCTGGCCCATCCCGACGTCGAGATCGGCGCGCTCACCGGTGGGTCCAACGCCGGCGAGAGGCTCGGTGTCCTCCAGCCGCACCTCGTGCCGCTGGCCGACCGGGTCCTGGAGGAGACGTCCCTCGAGACGCTCGGTGGCCACGACGTCGTCTTCCTCGCGCTGCCGCACGGCCAGTCCGGCGCGGTGGCCGAGCAGCTCGGCGACGACACCGTGGTGATCGACTGCGGTGCAGACTTCCGGCTCACCGACCCGGCCATGTGGCAGAAGTTCTACGGCTCGGACCATGCGGGCTCCTGGCCCTACGGACTGCCCGAGCTTCCCGGGCAGCGGGAGCTGCTCGAGGGCGCGCGCCGGATCGCGGTCCCGGGCTGCTACCCGACCGTGTCCACGCTGGCGCTGGCTCCCGCAGTCGCCGCCGGCATCGTCGACGCCGACGACCTGGTCGTGGTGGCCGCCTCCGGCACGAGCGGCGCGGGCAAGGCGCCGAAGACCAACCTGCTCGGCAGCGAGGTGATGGGGTCGGCCTCGGCGTACGGCGTCGGCACCCACCGGCACACGCCCGAGATCATCCAGAACCTCTCCGGCCTCACCGAGGACGCCGTGCGGGTCAGCTTCACGCCGGTGCTCGTGCCGATGCCGCGGGGGATCCTGGCCACGGCCAGTGCTTCGGTCCGCGACGGGGTGACCGCGGACGACGTGCGGGCCACCTACGAGAAGGCGTACGCCGACGAGCCGTTCGTGAACCTGCTGCCCGAGGGACTGTGGCCGGCCACCAAGTCGGTCACCGGCTCCAACAGCGTGCACCTCCAGGTCACCCTCGACGAGGCCGCCGGTCGCGTGGTCGCCGTCGGTGCCGTGGACAACCTGGCCAAGGGCACCGGGGGAGCGGCCGTGCAGTGCATGAACCTCGCGCTCGGGCTCCCCGAGCAGACCGGCCTGTCGACCGTGGGGCTGGCGCCATGAGCGGGGAGACGTTCACCCTCGAGCAGTTCCCCGAGAAGCTGGCCGTGGTCCGGCTCGGCCCGGGTGCCGAGGTGCCCTCGTGGGCCGAGTCGTCCTCACTGTTCTCGATCACGGCCACCGCCCTGGAGACCAGCGTGGTCTGCGCGATGCGCAGCGTGCCGAAGAAGGCCAAGCAGGCCGGTCCCTTCACCGCCTTCGCCGTCAAGGGACCGCTCGACTTCGCCCTCACCGGCGTTCTCGCCACGCTGCTGCAGCCGCTGGCCAGCGCGGAGATCAGCGTCTTCACGATCTCCACCTTCGACACCGACTGGGTGCTGGTCCCGGTGGGAGACGCCGAGCGCGCGGCCGAGGAGTGGCGACGATCCGGGCACACCGTCGCGCCCGCCGTCCCCGTCACTCCTGAGGAGAAGAACAGAGCATGAGCGTCACCCATCCCGCCGGCTTCACTGCCGCCGGCGTCGAGGCAGGCCTGAAGACCAGCGGCGGCAAGGACGTCGCGCTGGTCGTCAACGCCGGGCCCACCTTCGACTCCGCGTCGGTGTTCACTGCCAACCGCTGCAAGGCCAACCCGATCCTGTGGAGCCAGGAGGTGGTCAAGGACGGCACCGTGCGCGCGGTCGTGCTCAACTCCGGTGGCGCCAACTGCTACACCGGAGCCGAGGGGTTCCAGACCACGCACGCCGTGGCGGAGCGGGTCGCCGAGGGCTCTGGGCATCGGTGCGCTGCGACGTGGTGGTCTGCTCGACCGGCCTGATCGGGCTGAGCAACCCGCGCGAGAACCTGGTCCAGGGCGTCGACGCCTGCATCGCCGCGCTGGCCGACGACGCCGGCAACGACGCTGCCGAGGCGATCATGACCACCGACTCGGTGAGCAAGCAGGTGGTCGTCGAGGGCCCGGGCGGCGGCTGGTCGATCGGTGGGATGGCCAAGGGCGCGGGCATGCTCGCGCCCCAGCTGGCGACGATGCTCGTCGTGCTCACCACCGACGCCGTGGTGCCTGCCGCCGACCTCGACGAGGCCCTGCGCGCAGCGACGGCAGCCAGCTTCGACCGGCTCGACTCCGACGGCTGCATGTCGACCAACGACACCGTCACCGTGATGGCCAGCGGCGCCAGCGGGGTGACACCGTCACCCTCCGACTTCACCGAGGCGCTCACCCAGGCGTGCACCGACCTGGCCATGCAGCTGCTCAAGGACGCCGAGGGCGCCGACCACGAGATCGCGATCACCGTGCTGCACGCGGCGTCGGTCGACGAGGCCGTCGAGGTCGGGCGCAGCGTCGCTCGCAGCAACCTGTTCAAGGCTGCGGTCTTCGGCAAGGACCCCAACTGGGGACGCGTCCTGGCCAGCATCGGCACCACGCAGGCCGCGTTCGACCCGGCCGACCTCGACGTCGCGATGAACGGCGTCTGGGTGTGCCGGGAGTCCACGCCTGCCGAGGATCCCGCCAAGGTCGACCTGAGCGACCGCGAGGTCGAGCGTGACCATCGACCTGAAGGCCGGCTCCGAGCGGGCGACCGTCTGGACCAACGACCTGACCCATGCCTACGTCCACGAGAACAGCGCGTATTCCTCATGACTGACACCGAGAGCAACGAGAAGCCCTACTCGCACGCATCCCGCGGAGACCCTCGCCGGCGCCCTGCCCTGGCTGATGCAGTACTACGGCAAGGTCGTCGTGGTGAAGTACGGCGGCAACGCGATGATCGACGACACGCTGAAGAAGGCCTTCGCCGAGGACATCGCGTTCATGCGGTACGCCGGCATGCGGCCGGTCGTCGTGCACGGCGGCGGCCCGCAGATCTCCACGATGCTCGACAAGCTCGGCATCGAGTCGGAGTTCAAGGGCGGCCTGCGGGTGACCACCCCCGAGGCCATGGACGTCGTCCGGATGGTGCTGGTCGGCCAGGTCCAGCGCGAGCTGGTCGGGCTGATCAACCAGCACGGCCACATCGCCGTCGGGCTCTCCGGTGAGGACGCCGGCCTGTTCACCGCCAAGCCCACGAACACGGTCGTGGACGGCGAGGAGGTCGACCTCGGCCTGGTCGGCGAGGTCTCCCGGGTGCGACCCGAGGCCGTCGACGACCTCGTCGACGCCGGGCGGATCCCGGTGATCTCCAGCGTCGCCCCCGACGACAACGGCCTGGTGCACAACGTCAACGCCGACACCGCCGCAGCGGCGCTGGCGATCGCCCTCAAGGCCGAGAAGCTGATGGTGCTGACGGACGTCGAGGGCCTCTACCGCGACTGGCCCGACAGCGACGACGTCATCCAGGAGATCAGCCCCGAGTCGCTGGCCGACCTGATGCCGAGCCTCGACTCCGGGATGGTCCCCAAGATGCAGGCCTGCTACGACGCCGTCACCGGCGGCGTACCCCGCGCCACGGTGGTCGACGGCCGCGAGCCGCACGCCGTCCTCCTCGAGCTGTTCACCGACGAGGGCGTCGGCACCCAGGTGCTGCCCGGCATCGAGACACCGGCTCCGGAAGGCCTACGCCTCGGGCGAGAGGAAGTCGAAGTCATGACCGGTCACGACCTCCAGGCGCGCTACGCCGAGTCGCTGATGAACGCGTTCGGCCCGCCGAAGCTGGTGCTCACCAAGGCGAGGGCCCCTACGTCTGGGACGACGCGGACAAGAAGTACCTCGACCTGCTCGGCGGGATCGCCGTGAACTCCCTCGGCCACGCCCACCCCGCCCTCGTCGAGGCCGTGACCACCCAGCTCCAGACGCTGGGCCACGTCTCGAACTTCTTCGCCACCGAGCCCCAGATCCAGCTCGCCGAGAAGCTCCTCTCGCTGCTCGGTGCCCCGGGCAAGGTCTTCTTCACCAACTCCGGCACCGAGGCCAACGAGGCCGCCTTCAAGCTCACCCGACGCACCGGACGCACCCACGTCGTCGCTACCGAGGGCGCCTTCCACGGACGCACGATGGGTGCACTCGCCCTCACCTCGAAGGCGGCCTACCGCGAGCCGTTCGAGCCACTGCCCGGCGACGTCACCTTCGTGCCGTACGGCGACGTCGAGGCGCTCGCTGCCGCGGTCACCGACGAGACCGCAGCCGTGATCCTCGAGCCGCTGCAGGGCGAGGCCGGCGTCGTCGCCCCGCCGCTCGCCTACCTGGCCGAGGCCCGCGAGATCACCCGCGCGAAGGGCGCACTGCTCTGGCTCGACGAGATCCAGACCGGCGTGGGGCGCACGGGCACCTGGTTCGCCCACCAGAACCCGGACGTCGCCGATCCGATGGCCCACCCGGCCGACATCGTCACCGTGGCCAAGGGACTGGCCGGCGGCTTCCCGATCGGCGCCTGCATCGCCACGGGGGAGGCAGCCGACCTGATCCAGCCCGGCAACCACGGCACCACCTTCGGCGGCAACCCGGTCGCCTCCGCGGCGGCCCTGACGGTGATCGACACGATCGTGGCCGACGGGCTGCTCGAGAACGCCGCCAAGGTCGGGGAGCTCCTGCGCGAGGGCCTCGCGGCCGACGAGCGCGTGACCGAGGTCCGGGGGAGTGGTCTGCTGATCGGCCTCGATCTCGACGAGGAACGTTCAGCACAGGTGTCCGCCGCCGCCCTCGAGGCCGGCTTCATCGTGAACAACCCCACTCCGGCCCGGATCCGGCTCGCGCCGGCGCTGATCCTCACCGAGGAGCAGGCCCGCTCGTTCCTCGACGCCTGGCCGGGGATCCTCGACGCGGCGTACGCCCAGGAGCCGGGATGACGCGCCACCTCCTGCGCGACGACGACCTCACCCCCGAGCAGCAGGCGTGGGTGCTCGACCTCGCCCTGAAGCTCAAGGCCAGCCCGTACGACGAGCGGCCGCTCGCCGGCCCGCAGACCGTCGCGGTGCTCTTCGACAAGCCGACCCTGCGCACCCAGGCGTCCTTCGCCTCGGGCATCGCCGAGCTCGGCGGCTTCCCGATGATCATCGACGGCTCGCTCGCCCAGGTCGGGGTGCGTGAGTCCGTCGCCGACACCGCCCGCGTGCTCGGACGGCAGGCGTCGGTGATCGTGTGGCGCACGCACGAGCAGTCCCGGCTCGACGAGATGGCCGCACACGCGGGGGTGCCGGTCGTGAACGCGCTGACCGACCAGTTCCACCCCTGCCAGGCGCTCGCCGACCTGCTCACCGTCCACGAGCACCGCGGGTCGTTGGCCGGCCAGACCCTCACCTTCGTGGGCGACGCCGCCTGCAACATGGCGCACAGCCTGCTGCTCGCGGGCGCGACCGCGGGGATGCACGTCCGGGTCAGCGGCCCCGACGGCTACCAGCCCGACGAGGCCGTGCTCGCCAAGGCCCAGGCGA
The DNA here is from genome assembly GCA_963797525.1 of uncultured Actinomycetota bacterium. Lineage (GTDB taxonomy): Bacteria > Actinomycetota > Actinomycetes > Propionibacteriales > Nocardioidaceae > Marmoricola. Next base: position 13,013 of record CAWCPT010000014.1, on the reverse strand, counting down.
TCGCCGGGGCGACCGGCGGCTCCGCTGCCTTCGTGCCCGACGCCACCGAGGCTGCTGCCGCCGCCCACGTGCTCGTCACCGACACCTGGGTCTCCATGGGGCGCGAGCAGGAGGCCGCAGCGCGGGCCGAGGTGTTCGCGCCCTGGCAGCTCAACGACGCGCTGCTTGCCTACGCGGCCGACGACGCGATCGTGCTGCACTGCCTGCCGGCCTACCGCGGCAAGGAGATCACCGCCGAGGTGCTCGACGGCCCGCGCAGCGTGGTCTGGGACGAGGCCGAGAACCGTCGTCACGCCCAGAAGGCCGTGCTCGACGTGGCTGGTCGGCGGTGCCCGATGACCCAGCACCTCCACGGCCACGCGGTCATCCCGCACACCAAGAACGCCCGGCAGCAGCTGGTCATCGACCTGCTCGCGACCAACGAGGTCCGGTCCCAGACCGAGCTCGCGGAGCTGCTCGCCGAGAACGGCGTCGTGGTCACCCAGGCCACCCTGAGCCGCGACCTCGTGGAGCTCGACGCCGTCAAGGTGCGTGCCGCCTCCGGCTCGCTGGTGTACGCCGTCCCGGCCGAGGGCGGCGACCGTTCCCCGGTCCCACCGCGCGAGACCGCCGCCAGCGAGAGCCGGCTGGCCCGCTGGTGCGAGGAGCTGCTCGTCTCGGCCGAGGCCAGCGCCAACCTGGTGGTGCTGCGCACCCCGCCCGGAGCCGCCAACTTCCTCGCCTCGGCGCTCGACAAGGCCGAGCTCGGCGACGTGCTCGGCACCATCGCCGGTGACGACACGGTGCTGGTGATCTCCCGGCAGCCGGACGGCGGCGACGACGTCGTACGACGACTCGTGGGCCTGGCCGGCCGCGCGCTCGGCTAGCCAGGTCCGCCCTCACCCAGCACCACTCGCACCACGACGTAAGGAACCCAACGTGAGCAAGGTCCTCACCTCCCTTCCCACCGGCGAACGTGTCGGCATCGCCTTCTCCGGCGGCCTGGACACGTCCGTGGCGGTCGCCTGGATGCGCGACAAGGGAGCGATCCCCTGCACCTACACCGCCGACATCGGCCAGTACGACGAGCCCGACATCGAGAGCGTCCCCGACCGCGCCCTGCTGTACGGCGCCGAGATCGCGCGCGCCGTCGACTGCAAGCGCCAGCTGGTCGAGGAGGGACTGGCCGCCCTCGCGTGCGGCGCCTTCCACATCCGCTCCGGCGGCCGCGCCTACTTCAACACCACGCCGCTCGGCCGCGCCGTGACGGGGATGATGCTGGTCCGCGCCATGCACGAGGACGACGTCGACATCTGGGGCGACGGTTCGACGTTCAAGGGCAACGACATCGAGCGGTTCTACCGCTACGGCCTGCTCGCCAACCCCGAGCTGCGGATCTACAAGCCGTGGCTGGACGCCGACTTCGTGCACGAGCTCGGCGGCCGCGCGGAGATGAGCCAGTGGCTCGTCGAGCACGGCCTGCCCTACCGCGACAGCCAGGAGAAGGCCTACTCGACCGACGCGAACATCTGGGGCGCCACCCACGAGGCGAAGACCCTCGAGCACCTCGACGTGTCCCTGGAGAGCATCGAGCCGATCATGGGCGTGAGGTTCTGGGACCCCGCGGTCGACGTCGAGCCCGAGGACGTCACCATCCGCTTCGAGGGCGGTCGTCCGGTGGCGATCAACGACAAGCACTACGACGACCCGGTCGAGCTGGTCCACGAGGCCAACCTGATCGGCGGTCGCCACGGCCTCGGCATGTCCGACCAGATCGAGAACCGGGTCATCGAGGCGAAGTCGCGCGGCATCTACGAGGCACCCGCCATGGGTCTGCTCTGGATCGCCTACGAGCGCCTGCTCAACGCCGTCCACAACGAGGACACCATCGCGAACTACCACGCCGAGGGCCGTCGTCTCGGCCGGCTGCTCTACGAGGGCCGATGGCTGGACCCGCAGGCACTGATGCTCCGCGAGGCCATCCAGCGCTGGATCGCCTCCCTGGTGACCGGCGAGGTCACCGTGCGGCTGCGGCGCGGCGAGGACTACACGATCCTGCGCACCGACGGACCAGCGTTCTCCTACCACCCGGACAAGCTCTCGATGGAGCGCACCGAGAACGCCGCGTTCGGGCCGACCGACCGGATCGGCCAGCTCACCATGCGCAACCTCGACATCGCCGACTCGCGCGCCAAGCTCGAGCTGTACGCCGCCCAGCCGCTCGACCAGGGACAGGTGCTCGTCGAGAACGGCACCCTGTTCGGCGAGATCGAGGCCGGCGGCTACGACCGGATCGCCCGCAACCCCGCAGCCGAGGCCGACGACAGCGACCGCGCCCTCGACGACGTCGCCATGGAGATCGGCACCGACTGACCTGTTCGGTGGTTGAGGAGCGAGCTCCGGCGAGCGTCTCGAAACCACCAGACCTGCTACGAAAGGCACCATGACCGACAGCACTCCCGGCTCGACGGGCCCAGGGACCAACCAGGGCAAGCTCTGGGGCGGCCGTTTCGCCGGCGGACCGAGCCCCGAGCTCGAGGCACTCTCGCGCAGCACGCACTTCGACTGGCGCCTCGCGAGCTACGACCTGGACGGCTCGCGGGCGCACTCGCGGGCGCTGCACGCGGCCGGGCTGCTCACCGACGAGGAGCGCGACGGGCTGCTCGCGGGCATCGACGAGCTGGACCGGCGCGTCCGGGCCGGCGAGCTGCTCCCGAAGGAGAGCGACGAGGACGTGCACGGCGCCCTCGAGGGTGCACTGGTCGAGCTGGTCGGGCCCGACCTGGGCGGCAAGCTCCGCGCGGGCCGCAGCCGCAACGACCAGATCGCGACCCTGTTCAAGGTGTTCCTCCGCGACCACGCCCGGGTGATCGCCGCGCAGGTGCTCGACCTCGTGGACGCGATCGCTGCCCAGGCCGAGCAGCACCACGGCGCGATCATGCCCGGGCGGACCCATCTCCAGCACGCCCAGCCGGTGCTGCTCAGCCACCACCTGATGGCCCATGCGTGGCCCCTGGTCCGCGACGTGTCCCGCCTTCGCGACTGGGACGCGCGTGTCGCGGTGGACTCGCCGTACGGCTCCGGCGCCCTCGCCGGCTCCAGCCTCGGCCTCGACCCCGAGGCCGTCGCCCGCGACCTCGGCTTCACCGGCAGCACCGCCAACTCGATCGACGGCACCGCGAGCCGGGACTTCGTCGCCGAGCTCGCCTTCGTCACCGCGATGATCGGCGTCGACGTCAGCCGCCAGGCCGAGGAGATCATCGTCTGGGCCACCCGCGAGTTCGGCTTCGTGGCGCTCGACGACGCCTGGTCGACCGGGTCGAGCATCATGCCGCAGAAGAAGAACCCCGACATCGCCGAGCTGGCCCGCGGGAAGGCCGGTCGACTGATCGGGGACCTCACCGGCCTGCTGGCCACCCTCAAGGCGCTTCCGCTCGCCTACAACCGCGACCTGCAGGAGGACAAGGAGCCGGTCTTCGACGCGGTCGACACGCTCGAGGTCCTGCTGCCCGCGTTCACCGGCCAGGTCGCGACGCTGCGCTTCGACACCGACCGGATGGCCGAGCTCGCCCCCCAGGGCTTCTCCCTGGCCACGGACATCGCCGAGTGGCTGGTGCGCGAGGGGGTGCCCTTCCGGGTGGCCCACGAGCTTGCGGGCGCCTGCGTACGACGCTGCGAGGAGCTCGGCCTCGAGCTCGACCAGCTGACGGACGAGCAGTTCGCCGACATCGACCCGCGTCTGACCCCTGCGGTGCGCGACGTGCTCACGGCCGAGGGCTCGGTCTCCTCGCGCGACGGGCGCGGCGGCACGGCACCCGACCGGGTCGCCGAGCAGCTGGCCGAGCTGCGGTCCACGGTCGCGGAGCACCGCGCATGGCTGGCCTGACCGACCTCCTGCAGCGCCCGGTCCTCGAGGTGGCCCCCGGGCTGCTGGGCGCCCACTTCACCCACGGCGGCGTCACCGTGCGGCTCACCGAGGTCGAGGCGTACGACGGGGCCGGCGACCCGGGCTCGCACGCCTTCCGCGGGATGACCGACCGCAACCAGGTCATGTTCGGGCCACCGGGCCGGCTCTACGTCTACTTCACCTACGGGATGCACCACTGCTGCAACGTGACCTGCGGCCCTGACGGCGAGGCCAGCGCGGTGCTCCTGCGCGCCGGCGAGGTGGTAGACGGTCTCGACCTCGCGCGCGCCCGCCGGCCGGGTGCGAGCGACCGTGACCTCGCCCGCGGCCCCGGACGGATGTGCAAGGCCATGGGCATCGACCTGGCCGACAACGGCATCGACCTCGCCTCGGCGATCACCCCCTCGACCCCCGGGGCGGTGAGCACAGGACCTCGCGTCGGTCTGCGCCAGGCCGCCGACCGGCCGTGGCGGTTCTGGCTCACCGACGACCCGACGGTCAGCCGCTACCAGGCGGCGAAGCCCAGATCGGGTGGACGGATCGGGTAGAACAGGTGGCACGGAGCTGAAAGGGGCAACCATGCCGATCCACGAGCACGTGCACACCCTCGTCGACGCGGTCACTCCGGTGGTGGCCGCGGTGCCCGACGAGGCGTTGGACCGGTCGACGCCGTGCACCGAGTTCGACGTACGCACCCTGGCCAACCACCTGCTCGGCACCGTCGAGGCGATGCGCCGCATCGGCGCCGGTGAGGAGCTCGACCCCGACGACCCCTGGGGCACCGGTGGTGACCACATGCGCGACGGCTGGCGCGACGACCTCACCGACCGGCTGTCCGGCTTCGCCGAGGCGTGGGACAGCCCCGACGCCTTCGAGGGCGAGGCCATGGGCGGGAAGATGCCGAAGCAGATGATCGGCGCGATGGCCTTCGCCGAGGTGGTCCTGCACGGCTGGGACCTGGCCCGCGGCTCCGGCCAGCAGGTGGCCTACGACGACGACGTGCTGGCCGCCGCGCTCGAGGTGATGAACCAGATCGGTGAGATGGGGCGGTCCCAGGGCGCGTTCGGCGAGCTGGTCGACGTACCCGCGGACGCACCGCCGCTCGACCGGGTGCTCGCCCAGGCGGGCCGCGACCCAGGCTGGGCACCCTGAGCCGGTGTCCGCTCCTCAGGCAGCGCAGCCGGGCCGTACGCCGCATGGCAGGCTGATCCGGTGACCACCGATCCGACTCTCCTCGACGACCTCGAGTGGCGCGGCCTGATCGCCCACTCGACCGATCCCGCGGCTCTGCGCGAGGCGCTGACCGAGGGCAGCGTGCGCTTCTACGTGGGTTTCGACCCGACCGCACCCAGCCTGCACATGGGCAACCTGGTGCAGCTGCTCACCGCGAAGCGGCTCCAGCGCGCCGGCCACACGCCGTACGCGCTGGTCGGCGGCGCGACCGGCATGATCGGCGACCCGCGCCAGTCGGGCGAGCGCACGCTCAACTCCCTGGACACGGTCAAGGAGTGGGTCGAGAAGGTGCACCGGCAGATCGAGCCGTTCCTCGACTTCGAGGGCCCGACCGGGGCCACGATGGTGAACAACTACGACTGGACCGCGAGCCTGTCGACCATCGACTTCCTGCGCGACGTCGGCAAGCACTTCCCGGTCAACCGGATGCTCGCACGTGACGTCGTGCGCACCCGCCTCGAGGACGGGATCAGCTACACCGAGTTCAGCTACATCCTGCTGCAGTCGATGGACTTCCTGAACCTCTACCGCGACCACGGGGTCCGGCTGCAGTTCGGCGGCAGTGACCAGTGGGGCAACCTCACCGGGGGAGTCGAGCTGATCCGTCGCTCCGACGGCGGGCGGGCGCACGCGTTCGCGACCCCGCTCGTGACCAAGTCCGACGGGACCAAGTACGGCAAGACCGAGGGGGGAGCCCTGTGGCTCGACCCGCAGATGATGTCGCCGTACGCCTTCCACCAGTTCTGGCTCAACGTCGAGGACGACAAGGTCGGCGAGCTCCTTCGCATCTTCACCTTCCTGACCCACGAGGAGATCCTCGACCTCGAGGCGCAGACGGCCGAGAAGCCGTTCCTCCGGGCCGGCCAGAAGGCACTCGCGGACGCCGTGACCACCGAGGTGCACGGGCAGGCCGAGACCGACCACGCCAAGGCTGCTGCCGCGGCCCTGTTCGGCGGTGGGGACCTGCGCGAGCTCAGGGTCGAGACCCTCGCAGCCGCACTCCAGGAGGCGGGATCGGCGCGTGCCAGCAAGGGCACGGGTGTGGTCGACCTGCTGGTCGAGTCGGGCCTGGTGAAGAGCAAGGGTGAGGCCAGGCGGACGATCACCGAGGGCGGCGCCTACCTCAACAACGAGCGGATCACCGACGTCGAGCACGTCCCCGACGACACCGACCTGATCGGTGGCACCTGGCTGGTGCTGCGCCGCGGCAAGAAGAACCTCGCGGGCGTGGAGCTCGGCTGACCATGACCGCGCGCTGGCTCGACCAGGTGGAGTCCCTCGCGAGGGAGGCGCTGCCCGAGCCCGTCTTCCGCTACGTCCAGGAGGGCGCCCGCGACGAGGTGACGTCCGGGGAGGCGGTCGAGGCCTGGCGCTCGCTCCGGGTGGCCCCGCGCGTCCTCCACGACGTCCGTCAGGTCGACACGTCGACGACCCTGCTGGGCGCCGGTTTCCGACTGCCCGTCGGGATCGCCCCGATGACGCTCCAGCGTGCCGCCGACCCCGAGGGTGAGGTCGCGATGGCGCGAGCAGCGGCTGCGGCCGGCGTACCCCTGGTGGTCTCCAGCAACGCCGGCAGCACGTTCGCGGAGATTGCGGCCACGGGGGTCACCTGGTGGCTGCAGCTGTACATGCCACCCGACCGCGGTCGCGCCGAACCGCTGCTGAGCCAGGCGGTGGCGGCCGGCGCCGGCGCCGTCGTGCTGACCGCGGACACCCCGGTGGTGGGCACCCGCTACCCGGCCCCCGGTGGGGGTCCACGCGTCTGGGAGGTGGCGGACCCGTCCTGGTCCGGCGCCAACTGGGCCGGAGCCCTGGGGCTGGAGCCCTCCGACCGGGGCAAGGCGATGGACCTCGGGCCACAGGACCTCCGGTGGTTGCGTGCCGTCACGGGCCTTCCGCTCGTGGTCAAGGGCGTGCTGCGCGCCGACGACGCGCAGAGGTGTGCGGCGTCGGGGGCGAGCGCTGTGTGGGTCTCCAACCACGGTGGCAGGCAGCTCGACCGGACGGTCGCGACGGCCCTGTGCGTGCGAGGCGTGCGCGACTCCGTGGGCGACGAGGTCCAGGTGTACGTCGACGGGGGAGTGCGCTCGGGTCTCGACGTCCTGCTCGCGCTCGCCCTGGGTGCAGACGCGGCCTTCGTGGGCCGCCCGATGTTCCACGCGCTGGCGGCGGACGGCGCCGACGGAGTGTCCCGCGCCCTGGCCGAGATCGACGCCGAGCTCGTGGAGTCGATGCGCCTCTCGGGGTGCGGTGACCTGGCCGCCACGGCAGGAATCGCCAGTCCTGACAGGGGATTCGCGCCCTGAGAGGGCTCTGACCTGCGTGAACGGGCCGTGTGACCGGGGCCACTCCGGGCCGATTTGACCCGCGTGCCGCAGGCCCCTAATGTTTCACCTCGTTGGCCCGGAAGTGCAGGACGCAAGACCGAGAGGTCGGGCGGCCGAACCGGGCCCCAACCCCCACAGCTCACCTCAACTGAGGTGGTCCGGGTGTGCGCCTCGATGCGGCCCCGGAACGCCGAGGTCGTGAGTGCTGCACCGGGGGGCTGGGAGCGGGAAGCGGATTTGACTCCGCAGATCGCACCCGGTAAGTTTCTGTAGGTTGCCCCGCGTGTCCAGCCGAGAGGCTTGACAGTGGTGCGCGCTTGATCCTTGAGAACTCAACAGTGTGCCAAAAGTCGACGAATTAATTACCCGTCCGACTGACCGGAAGCCGACATTCGTCGGTCGATGAGAGGTCGGCGGTTCCTTTGGTAAGACAAACGATGATTCTGACAATAGTCAGTAATCGTTCTCTTGCTGGGGTTTGAACACCAAAGAATTGACGATCGCTTCCGAGTGGTCGTCGCTAGAATTCAACGGAGAGTTTGATCCTGGCTCAGGACGAACGCTGGCGGCGTGCTTAACACATGCAAGTCGAGCGGTAAGGCCCTTCGGGGTACACGAGCGGCGAACGGGTGAGTAACACGTGAGCAATCTGCCCTCCACATCGGGATAACCCCCGGAAACGGGAGCTAATACCGGATACGACCACTTCAGGCATCTGATGGTGGTGGAAAGTTCTGGCGGTGGAGGATGAGCTCGCGGCCTATCAGCTTGTTGGTGGGGTAATGGCCCACCAAGGCTTCGACGGGTAGCCGGCCTGAGAGGGTGACCGGCCACACTGGGACTGAGACACGGCCCAGACTCCTACGGGAGGCAGCAGTGGGGAATATTGGACAATGGGCGAAAGCCTGATCCAGCAACGCCGCGTGAGGGATGACGGCCTTCGGGTTGTAAACCTCTTTCAGCGCAGACGAAGCGAAAGTGACGGTATGCGCAGAAGAAGCACCGGCCAACTACGTGCCAGCAGCCGCGGTAATACGTAGGGTGCGAGCGTTGTCCGGAATTATTGGGCGTAAAGGGCTCGTAGGCGGTCTGTTGCGTCAGGAGTGAAAACTCGGGGCTTAACCCCGAGCCTGCTTCTGATACGGGCAGACTAGAGGTATGCAGGGGAGAACGGAATTCCTGGTGTAGCGGTGAAATGCGCAGATATCAGGAGGAACACCGGTGGCGAAGGCGGTTCTCTGGGCATTACCTGACGCTGAGGAGCGAAAGTGTGGGGAGCGAACAGGATTAGATACCCTGGTAGTCCACACCGTAAACGTTGGGCGCTAGGTGTGGGACTCATTCCACGAGTTCCGTGCCGCAGCTAACGCATTAAGCGCCCCGCCTGGGGAGTACGGCCGCAAGGCTAAAACTCAAAGGAATTGACGGGGGCCCGCACAAGCGGCGGAGCATGCGGATTAATTCGATGCAACGCGAAGAACCTTACCTAGGTTTGACATATACGAGAAGCCTCTGGAGACAGAGGTCTCTTTGGACACTTGTATACAGGTGGTGCATGGCTGTCGTCAGCTCGTGTCGTGAGATGTTGGGTTAAGTCCCGCAACGAGCGCAACCCTCGTCTTATGTTGCCAGCACGTAATGGTGGGGACTCATAAGAGACTGCCGGGGTCAACTCGGAGGAAGGTGGGGATGACGTCAAGTCATCATGCCCCTTATGCCTAGGGCTTCACGCATGCTACAATGGCCGGTACAAAGGGCTGCGATACCGCAAGGTGGAGCGAATCCCAAAAAGCCGGTCTCAGTTCGGATTGGGGTCTGCAACTCGACCCCATGAAGTCGGAGTCGCTAGTAATCGCAGATCAGCAACGCTGCGGTGAATACGTTCCCGGGCCTTGTACACACCGCCCGTCACGTCACGAAAGTTGGCAACACCCGAAGCCAGTGGCCCAACCGTTTACTCGGAGGGAGCTGTCGAAGGTGGGGCGAGCGATTGGGACGAAGTCGTAACAAGGTAGCCGTACCGGAAGGTGCGGCTGGATCACCTCCTTTCTAAGGAGCATCAACTGGCAGACCCTCTCGAGGGAGCTGTCCAGGGCGCAGGTTTCGATGACATCCGTTCATCGGCCTGCACTGCTCACTAGTGGAACGTCGACTATTTGGTCTGCTCTCATGCGAAGAGCTCGTCAGTACTGCAACCCGCGATCACCTCTGGTGGACGCGGCGCGCGTGGAACCTCGAGCCCTGACCGTGGGAGCTCTCCAGGCACACTGTTGGGTCCTGAGGGATCGAGTTGATCGATTCTTCTGGGCCTGCACCCCCTCGAACTCCTTCGACACGTCCTCGGACGCGTCGAGGCAAGCGAGGACCTGGTGTCGGTACCGCCCGTAATTTGAGAACTACACAGTGGACGCGAGCATCTTTGTAGCAAGACAAGCTACTAAGGGCACATGGTGGATGCCTTGGCACCAAGAGCCGATGAAGGACGTAGGAGCCTGCGATAAGCCCCGGGAAGTTGGCAACCAAGCTGTGATCCGGGGATTTCCGAATGGGGAAACCCAGCTGGAGTCATGTCCAGTTACCTCTGCCTGAACACATAGGGCAGTTGGAGGGAACGTGGGGAAGTGAAACATCTCAGTACCCACAGGAAGAGAAAACAAAAGTGATTCCGAGAGTAGTGGCGAGCGAAATCGGAAGAGGCCAAACTCAACTAGTGTGATAGCCGGCAGGCGTTGCTGGTTGAGGGTTGTGGGGCCGCTTGGTCGGATCTGCCGATCCGACACAGAGTAAGAAACCATCGTTGAAGTCGAAGTGGACTGGAAAGTCCCGGCATAGAGGGTGATACCCCCGTATACGTAAGACGATGGCTCTGAAGCGTCACCCCAAGTAACACGGAACCCCTGAAATTCCGTGTGAATCTGGCGGGACCACCCGTTAAGCCTAAATACTCCTTGGTGACCGATAGCGGACAAGTACCGTGAGGGAAAGGTGAAAAGTACCCCTGGCGGGGAGTGAAATAGTACCTGAAACCATGTGCCTACAAACCGTTGGAGCGATGACTTCGGTCATTGTGACAGCGTGCCTTTTGAAGAATGAGCCTGCGAGTTTGCGTTGTGTCGCAAGGTTAACCCGTGTGGGGAAGCCGTAGCGAAAGCGAGTCCTAATAGGGCGACTGAGTGGCACGACCAAGACCCGAAGCGAAGTGATCTATCCATGGGCAGGTTGAAGCGCGGGTAAGACCGCGTGGAGGACCGAACCCACTTAGGTTGAAAACTGAGGGGATGACCTGTGGATAGGGGTGAAAGGCCAATCAAACTTCGTGATAGCTGGTTCTCCCCGAAATGCATTTAGGTGCAGCGTCGCGTGTTTCTTGCTGGAGGTAGAGCACTGGATAGTCTAGGGGGCCGACAAGCTTACCGAAATTAACCAAACTCCGAATGCCAGTAAGTGAGAGCGCGGCAGTGAGACAGTGGGGGATAAGCTCCATTGTCGAGAGGGAAACAGCCCAGACCATCAGCTAAGGTCCCTAAGCGATAACTAAGTGGAAAAGGATGTGGAGTCGCAGAGACAACCAGGAGGTTGGCTTAGAAGCAGCCACCCTTGAAAGAGTGCGTAATAGCTCACTGGTCAAGTGATTCCGCGCCGACAATGTAGCGGGGCTCAAGTTATCCACCGAAGCTATGGCATTCATGCGTAAAGCTAGGCCTTTGTGGTCCAGGTGCATGGATGGGTAGGGGAGCGTCGTGTGGCGAGTGAAGCAGCGGTGTGAACCAGTTGTGGACGCCACACGAGTGAGAATGCAGGCATGAGTAGCGAATGAAGAGTGAGAAACTCTTCCGCCGAATGATCAAGGGTTCCAGGGTCAAGCTAATCTGCCCTGGGTAAGTCGGGACCTAAGGCGAGGCCGACAGGCGTAGTCGATGGACAACGGGTTGATATTCCCGTACCGGCAAAACAGCGCCCATGACGAACCTAGTGATGCTAAGTGCCCAAAACCTCCGGGATCCTTCGGGACGATGGAGGCGGAGCGCACGACCCGAACTAGTAGTAGTCAAGCGATGGGGTGACGCAGGAAGGTAGTCCAACCCGGGCGATGGTTGTCCTCGGGCTAAGGGTGTAGGGCGCAACGTAGGCAAATCCGCGTTGCACGTGCCTGAGACCTGATGGGGAGTCCGTATGGACGAAGTGGATGATCCTATGCTGTCGAGAAAAACCTCTAGCGAGCTGTGCGCCGCCCGTACCCCAAACCGACTCAGGTGATCAGGTAGAGAATACTAAGGCGATCGAGTGAACCATGGTTAAGGAACTCGGCAAAATGCCCCCGTAACTTCGGGAGAAGGGGGGCCGGATTTGTTATTGCACTTGCTGCAAGAAGCAATGATGGCCGCAGAGACCAGGCCCAAGCGACTGTTTACTAAAAACACAGGTCCGTGCGAAGTCGTAAGACGATGTATACGGACTGACTCCTGCCCGGTGCTGGAAGGTTAAGGGGACGTGTTAGCTCTTCGGAGCGAAGCGCAGAACTTAAGCCCCAGTAAACGGCGGTGGTAACTATAACCATCCTAAGGTAGCGAAATTCCTTGTCGGGTAAGTTCCGACCTGCACGAATGGAGTAACGACTTGGGCGCTGTCTCAACCATGGACTCGGCGAAATTGCACTACGAGTAAAGATGCTCGTTACGCGCGGCAGGACGGAAAGACCCCGGGACCTTTACTATAGTTTGGTATTGGTGTTTGGTTCGACTTGTGTAGGATAGGTGGGAGACTGTGAAGCTTGGACGCCAGTTCAGGTGGAGTCAACGTTGAAATACCACTCTGGTCGTATTAGATATCTAACCTAGGTCCATTATCTGGATCAGGGACAGTGCCTGATGGGTAGTTTAACTGGGGCGGTTGCCTCCTAAAATGTAACGGAGGCGCTCAAAGGTTCCCTCAGCCTGGTTGGCAATCAGGTTTCGAGTGTAAGTGCACAAGGGAGCTTGACTGTGAGAGTGACATCTCGAGCAGGGACGAAAGTCGGAACTAGTGATCCGGCGCTGGCATGTGGAAGCGGCGTCGCTCAACGGATAAAAGGTACCCCGGGGATAACAGGCTGATCTTCCCCAAGAGTCCATATCGACGGGATGGTTTGGCACCTCGATGTCGGCTCGTCGCATCCTGGGGCTGGAGTAGGTCCCAAGGGTTGGGCTGTTCGCCCATTAAAGCGGCACGCGAGCTGGGTTTAGAACGTCGTGAGACAGTTCGGTCCCTATCCGCCGCGCGCGCAGGAAACTTGAGAAAGGCTGTCCCTAGTACGAGAGGACCGGGATGGACGAACCTCTGGTGTGCCAGTTGTTCCGCCAGGAGCACGGCTGGTTAGCTACGTTCGGAAGTGATAACCGCTGAAAGCATCTAAGCGGGAAGCACGTTTCAAGATGAGGTTTCCCACCGGGTTAACCGGGTAAGGCCCCCAGTAGACGACTGGGTTGATAGGCCGGAGGTGTACAGCAGTAATGCCTAGCCGACCGGTACTAATAGGCCGAGGGCTTGTCCCTCAAAGATGTTGCGCGTCCACTGTGTGGTTCCCGAGT
>CAWCPT010000013.1:0-18096 GCA_963797525.1 uncultured Actinomycetota bacterium | reverse complement strand
TCGTGCTCATCGTCGTGGCCGGCGCCAGCCATCCCGAAGTAGAGGACGGTCAGCAGGGCGAAGATGAAGGCCTGCAGGCCGCCGAGGAACATCGTGTCGAACAGCTTCCAGATCACGTTGAGCACTGCGGCCAGGAAGGCGCCGATCGGCAGGTTGCCCGGCGCGAGGCTGACCAAGCCGGCGATCAGGCGCCAGCATGATGCCGCCGGCGAAGATGTTGCCGAAGAGTCGCAGGGCCAGCGTGATCGGCTTGACCAGCTCCTCGAGGATGTTCAGCGGGAGCAGGTAGGGGTAGGGCTCGAGGAAGTGCTTGAGGTAGCCCTTCAGGCCCTTCTGCCGGATGCCGAAGGTCCACACACCCACGATCACGATGAACGCCATCGCGTAGGTGAGGTTGGTGTCGGCAGTCGGCGAGGGCAGGATGTGCACGTTCTCGTCGAGCTCGGTCGGGATGATCTCGATCCAGTTCGCGATCAGGATGAAGAAGAACAGTGCGGTCGCGAGCGGGATCACGAACGGGTTCGGCTTGCCGAGGTTGTCGGTCACCTGCTTGGTGACCTGCTCGATGATCGTCTCCCACAGGAGCTGAATCTTCGTCGGCACGCTGTCGTCGGTCTCCTCGGTGAGCTTCGACTTCGCCCAGAAGCCGAGGGCGACGACGATCGCGCCTGCGACGACCGTTACCCAGATCGTGTCCAGGTTGAAGGTCATGCCGAAGAGGTGCCCCTCCGGGTGCTCACCCGGGTGGATCGAGATCTCGAGCGGCGCGAGCACAGCTGGCATCACTGGGACTTCAACTCCTTGAGCAAGGGGATGGTGGTCATCACCAGGGCGATCAGGCGGAACACGGCCAGTCCCAGCAGCAGACCGATACCCGCGGGCCAGAAGGCCACGGCGCAGCCTACGGCCACGACCGAGAGGATGGCGAGCCGGGCGATCGTCGCCGTGGTCAGCGACTTGCGGGTGGCTGCTCCCCGCGGCGAGGAGCTTAGCAGCCAGTACTCCGTGTAGAGGTGGTTGAGCAGCCCGAGCGCGATGCCCCCGGCGATGCACCCGGCGAGGGTCCACTCGTCGACTGGATCAGGTCCCAGAAGTCCGCCACGACCAGGACGGCCGCGACCAGGATCACCTTGCGCTGGTCGCGCAGGACCCGGAGCGACGGACGCCTTCTCGCCGGGTTCGAGAGGCGACTCGGTCGCCGCCTCGCCTCACGGGTGGGAGTCACGGGGTGGTGGGTCATGGGAGCGCCTCAGTCAGGCAGTGCGGAACGGACGCGGACCAGAAACCGACGGCCCCGGCGGCGACGCCGACCGGATTCCGACGAGGACGCCGACCGGCGTGGCTCCGCCGCTCGTCCACGACGAGTCCGATGACCATGCCGCCGACGGCTGCGCCGACCAGGACCCCACCCAGACCGGCGAGATCGCGCCCGCGCAAGGTGTTCTCGGTGCCGTCATCGCCCATGTGCCCGATCCGTTTGCTTGGTGACTGTGCGTGGGGGATCCAGGGCTGCCGAACGCGCTCGATGCCTGCTTCTTGGCGACCGCGGCAACCGACCCCGACCGCGGGAAACTATCACAGCGCTTCGGGGCGGAGGAGCCGAGCGAGACCCGAACGGGCGCCCGAGCACAGTGGGCCGAGCTGGCGGTCGTCGTCATTGGCGGCCTCGTCGGATCGTCGTCGTGCGGCGGTCTTGTGAAAATTAGCACAAAGTCCGGACGGCGTCGAAATCGAGCGTCCTCAGCGGCCGCTGGTCCTCGGCGCGCACCTCGCCGGGACGCTGGACCCGCGGGACGATGAACGTCAGGGCCATCGTGGCAACGGCGCCCACGGCCAGGACGGTCCAGGTCAGCGGGCCGGAGTACAGGCTCAGCAGCACCGCGCCGAACGCGACCAGCCCGGCCCACAACCACATGATCAGCACCGCCCGGCGCTGGCTGTGCCCGATCTCGAGCAGTCGGTGGTGCAGGTGCTCCTTGTCGGGCTGGTAGAACGCCTGGCCGCGACGCGTGCGTCGTACGACCGCCAGCACGAGGTCGGCAGCGGCACGATCAGGATCGTCACCGGCAGCAGGATCGGCAGCACGAACACCAGCCAGGAGGCCGTGGAGCCCTGGGCCGTCTCCATCGAGACGCTGGCGAACTGCCCGGTCAGGGTCAGCGCCGAGCCGGAGAGCACCAGGCCCAGCAGCATCGAGCCGGAGTCGCCCATGAAGATGCGTGCCGGGAAGAAGTTGTGCGGCAGGAAGCCGGCGCAGGCACCACCCATCGCCGCGCAGAGCATCGCCGCCGTGATCGCCAGGGTCTCCCCGTTGGCGTCGGCGAGCTTGTAGGAGAACAGGAAGAAGGCGATCGCCCCGATCAGGACGACCCCGGCGGCCAGCCCGTCGAGGCCGTCGACGAAGTTGACCGCGTTGACCGTGCCGACGACGAGCAGGATCGTCAGCAGCACGCCCTGGGCGGGATCCAGCACGAACTGGCCGACGCCGGGCAGCTTGATCGACCACAGCTGCACGTCGTTGAGCACCATGAACCCGGCCGCGACGACCTGGCCCCCGAGCTTGGTGAGCGCGTCGAGCTCGATCAGGTCGTCGACCACACCGAGCGCGCAGATCATCGCTCCGGCGAGCAGGACGATGCCGGAGTCGTGGAAGACGAAGGGCTGCGAGGTGCTCAGGAACGGCAGGTGCCGGGCCAGGAGGAGACCGGCGCCGAGGCCGCCGAGCATCGCCACCCCGCCGAAGTACGGGATCGGGGTCGCGTGGACGTCACGGTCCCGCACCCGAGCGACCGCACCCGCGCGGATCGCCAGCTCGCGTGCGAAGACGCAGAGCAGGTAGCTGACCACCCCGGCCACGAGGAAGACCAGAAGGTACTCACGCACGTTCCGGGCCCTCGTCGGCGTCGGGCTCCGGGTCGTCCTCGACGAGCAGGTGCAGGTCGGCGCCGAGGGCCTCCAGGCACGCGGTGATCTCCCAGTGCCCCAGGGCACCCGCGCGGAGGATGCGCGGCGAGGTGCCGGTGCAGTCGACGATCGTCGAGGCCTCGGCCCCGGCGCTACGGCCGCCGTCGAGGACGACCTCGACGTGCTCGCCGAGCATCCGCTCCGCCTCGTCGGCGTCCAGGGCTGCCGGGTCTCCTGTGGTGTTCGCCGAGGAGACCGCCAGCGGTCCGGTGCGGCCGAGCAGCTCGAGAGTCGCCTCGTGGTTGGGCATCCGGACGGCGACCGTGCCGCGGGCCTCTCCGAGGTCCCAGCGCAGGGAGGGCTGCTGCCGGCAGACGATGGTGAGCGGTCCGGGCCAGAACTTCTCGACCAGTCCGGTCGCCCAGCCCGGGAGCTCGGTGGCCAGCGCCTCGAGCGTCGTGCTGGCCGAGATCAGCACCGGTGGCGGCATGTCGCGGCCGCGTCCCTTGGCGTCGAGAAGTCGCTGCACCCCGTCGGCGTCGAAGGCGTCGACGCCGATGCCGTAGACGGTGTCGGTCGGCAGCACGATCAGCTGGCCGCGGCGTACGGCGGACACGGCGGCGGTCAGGCCGGCCTCGCGTCGCTCCGGGTCGGCGAGGTCGAAGCGGGTCGTCACCGGTCAGTCCTCACGGGGTCATCGTGCCAGCCGGGCCGTGACGAAGCGCGCACGACCTGCCAGATCGCGGTGGTCGCGCACCTCGGTCCAGCGCCCGGCCCCGGCGAAGACCCCCACCGCGGCCTCGCCCTGGACGTCCGCGTGCTCGGACCCCACCCATCCCCCGGGTCGCAGCAGCCGGGCGGCCGTCGCCTCGAGCACCCGGATGGCGTCGAGTCCGTCGTCACCGGACCAGAGCGCCAGCGACGGATCGTGGTCGCGGGCCTCGGGAGCGACGGTCGCGAAGGCCTCGAGCGGGATGTACGGCGGGTTGCAGACCACCACGTCGACCGACCCGTCGAGCTCGGGGAACGCGTCCGCCATGTCGCCCAGGCGGAGGTCCACCGCGCTCCCGGTGGTGTTGCGGGCCGCCCAGGCGTGGGCGTCCGGGTCCAGCTCGACCGCGTGCACGACCGCGTCCGGCTCCTCGGTGGCCACGCTCAACGCGATGGCGCCCGACCCGGTGCACAGGTCGACGACGACCGGTGACCCGCTTGCCTCCCGGGCACGGTCGATGGCCCACCCGGCGAGCAGCTCGGTCTCGGGCCGGGGCACGAAGACTCCCGGGCCCACCTCCAGCTCCACGTGGCGGAACGCGGCAGTCCCGGTGAGGTGCTGCAGCGGTTCCCGGGCCGCACGCCGGACGACGAGCGCCTCGAAGGCCTCCCCTGCCGGCGGCTCGACGACGTCCACCAGCGGGAGCCGGCTGCGGGTCGAGCCGAGGACGTGGGCGAGCAGCTCCGCGGCGTCGTACTCCGGGCTGGCCACGCCGGCTGCCGCCAACCGGGCCGACGCGTCGCGCAGCAGCACGCGGGTCGGCACCGCCTGGTCAGTCACCGAGGGCCTCGAGGCGAGCGGCCATGTCGGTCTCGACGCACGAGGCGATGACCGGCTCCAGCTCGCCGTCGAGGACCCGGTCGAGGTCGTAGGACTTGTAGCCGGTGCGGTGGTCGGAGATCCGGTTCTCCGGGTAGTTGTAGGTCCGGATCCGCTCGGAGCGGTCGACCGTGCGGACCTGTGAACGACGCGCGTCGCTCGCCTCTGCGTTGGCCTCGTCCTCGGCCGCGGCGAGGAGGCGCGCACGCAGGATGCGCATCGCGGCCTCCTTGTTCTGCAGCTGCGACTTCTCGTTCTGACAGCTGGCCACGATGCCGCTGGGGAGGTGGGTGATGCGGACGGCCGAGTCGGTGGTGTTCACGCTCTGCCCGCCCGGGCCACTGGACCGGTAGACGTCGATGCGCAGGTCGTTGTCGTTGACCTGCACGTCGACCGGCTCGGCCTCGGGGAGCACCAGCACGCCCGCGGCGCTGGTGTGCACCCGTCCCTGGCTCTCGGTGACCGGCACCCGCTGGACGCGGTGCACGCCGCCCTCGAACTTCATCAGGGCGTACGGCGCCTCGCCCGGCTCGGGAGTCCCCTTCGCCTTGACCGCGACCGTCACCGACTTGTAGCCGCCGAGGTCGGACTCGTTGGCGTCCAGCACCTCGGTGGACCAGCCCCGACGCTCGGCGTACCTCGTGTACATGCGGAGCAGGTCGGCCGCGAACAGGGCGGACTCCTCGCCGCCCTCGCCGGACTTCACCTCGAGGAGGACGTCCTTGCCGTCGGAGGGCTCGCGCGGGACGAGCAGGTGCCGCAGGCGCTCCTCGGCCTTCGCCCTGGCCGTGCTCAGCTCCTCGGCCTCGATCGCGAACGCTCCGTCGTCCCCGTCCGGGTCCTCGCGCGCGAGCTCGCGCGCAGCCTGCAGGTCCTCGCCGAGCTGGATCCAGTCCGCGTGGGCGCGCAGGACCGCGCTCAGCTCGGCGTACCGCTGCCCCAGCCGACGCGCCAGCGACTGGTCGGAGTGGACCGCAGGGTCAGCCAGCTTCGTCTCGACCTCCGCGTGCTCGTCAGCGAGCTGGGAGACGGCTTCGAACATGGGTGGCTCTCCTGGGGTGGTGACGGTTTCACCAGGGACCTGGTGAAATTGTCACTTCCCACGCGTTGCAACGCGGGGGAAGTGGTGGTTCCACCAGGGACCTAGTGAAACCACCAGCCCGGAGAGCTACTTCTTGTCGGCCTTCTTGGCGTAGCGGGCCTCGAAGCGGGCGACGCGGCCGCCGGTGTCGAGGATCTTCTGCTTGCCGGTGTAGAAGGGGTGGCAGTTGGAGCAGACCTCGGAGCGGATCGAGCCGCTCGCCTTGGTGCTGCGGGTGGTGAACGTGTTGCCACAGGTGCAGCGCACCTCGGTGGTCACGTACTCGGGGTGGATGTCCTTCTTCATGGGTTTCCTCTCGGGGTTACAGCCGCCGGGTCGCCCTCGACCGAGGACGTGAACCGGAGCCAGCGAGCAAGTCTGCCATCGAGGCCCGTGTCGGTGCCAATCCAGCGCAGCTTGCGAAGTCCTCAACGCTGATCGACCGTCGCCTGTTCCCGGTCCTGGGGCTCCTCCGGCTGGCGCTGGAGGGGCAGCCGGAGGCGCACCGTGGTGCCCTTGCCCTCCACGGACTGGAGTCCGAAGGTGCCGTGGTGGTTGTCCACGATTGACTTCACGATGCGCAGTCCGAGGCCGGTGCCGGACACCTCGCCCGCCACCGCGTTGGAGGCCCGGAAGAAGCGCTCCCCCACCTTGGCCTGGTCCTCCGCGGGGATGCCGATGCCGTCGTCCGCGATGGTGACCTCGACCTGGTCGGCCGCCGTGACCAGGCGCACCCGGACCTCGCTCCCCTCGGGGGAGAACTTCACGGCGTTGGAGGCCAGGTTGAGCACGGCACGGTGCAGCTGCCCGGGGTCCGCGCGTACGACGGCCGGTTCGTCGCCGGTGTCCAGCGCGATCGAGACGCTGCGGTTGCTGGCTGCCAGCCCGACGTCCGTGACGACGTCCTCGAGCACGCCGACGAGGTCGACCTCCCTGAGCTGGGGCGTGCGGGGACCCTCGGTGCGGTTCAGCTCGAGGAGGTCCTCGATCAGCACGCGCAGACGAGTCACGTTGCGCGCGGTGACGTCGAACATCTCGGCCTCGGTCTCGGTGAGCTGACCGTCGAGCTCGTCCATGAGCAGCTCGAGGTACCCGTTGATGATCGTCAGGGGGGTCCGCAGCTCGTGGGAGACGTTGGAGACGAACTCGGACTTCGCCCGGTCCACCTCCATCAGCTGCCTCTGCACACGGTGCTCGACCGCCTGGGCCCGCGCATTCCCCTCGGCGAGCTCGTTCAACGCGCTCGCCAGCCGGGCGATCTCTGCCGATCCCGTGACCTCTGCGCGCGCCTGGTCGTCCCCCGCTGCCATCCGGTCGACGGCGTCCTCGATCCCGACCAGCTGTCTGCGGAGCGAGCGGGTGAACCACCAGCCGAGGAGGAAGCTGCTCAGCGCTCCCAGCAGGCCGACCACGATGATCAGGGTGACGGTGGAGTCCAGCCGGTCCTGGGCCATGTCCCGGGCACGGGCGACCTCGTTCTGGAGGCGTTCGGTGATCTGGCGGTTGACGGCCTTGATCTCGTCGAAGCGTCGTACGCCGACCTCGTAGAGGGGCTTGTCGTAGGTGCCCGGCCCTCCGCCGCGACTCACGGCCGGCTCGGCGAAGTCGCGCACCCAGGCACCGGCAGCTGCGAACTGCGCGGTGACCAGCGTGTCGAGCGGTGGGTGCCTGGCGGCGTACCTGCGCAGCTCCGCGCCCAGCGGGGTCGCCTGCCCGATCGCCTCGCGGTAGTCCGAGAGCTGTTGCCGCTCACCCGAGATGGTGAAGGCGCGCAGCTCCGTCTCGGCGTCGAGCATCGCCTCCATGAAGCGCGAGTTGGAGTTCTGCGCCGGGCCCAGCTCCTGGGAGACGACATCGACCGTCTCGGTGGTCTCGTGGACCGCGAAGGCGCCGATCAGTCCGACGAGGAGCGCCACGAGGGTGCTGGCGACCAGGAGCGAGGCCAGGAGTCGCCTGACGGACCAGCTGCGCATCTGGATCCTCTGTCAAGCTCGCCCCCGATGGCGAGTGGGCCGATCCTTACGGGGTGCGGGCGAGTACCGCGGAGACGCGCGAGGCGAGCTCGCGAGGGCTGAACGGCTTGACGATGTAGTCGTCGGCGCCGGCCTCGAATCCCTGCTCGATGTCGGTCTCCTGGGCGCGAGCCGTCAGCATGATGATCGGCAGGCCGTCCATCGTCGAGTCCTTGCGCAACGCGCGGGCGGCGTCCAGACCACTCATCCCCGGCATCATCACGTCGAGAATGACCAGGTCAGGCTTCTGCGCAGTGCACGCCTCCACCGCCGCGGCACCGTCGCCCACTGGTACGACGTCGTGTCCCCCGTGGCGCAACTTGAAGACGACGAGCTCGCGGATATCCGCGTCGTCGTCCGCAATCACGATGCGAGCCATGTAATTCCCCCTGGAGTCTGAGCATTCACCGGGAGGAGCATATCCACACGGCCGGACATGCGCGGGCATATGGGACCCAGAGGTCCCGTCCGGGGCACGTCGAGGTGCTCGTCCCTAGTCGTCGTGTCCCCCGGCCGTCGGCGTGGTCTTCTGGACCTGCATCAGGAACTCGAGGTTGTTCTGGGACTTCTTCAGCCGCTCGAGCAACAGCTCGAGCGCCTGCTGGCCGTCGAGGCCCGAGAGGACGCGGCGGAGCTTCCAGACGATGGAGAGCTCCTCCTTGCTCATCAAGAGCTCCTCGCGGCGGGTGCCGGACTGGACGGCGTCGATCGCCGGGAAGATCCGCTTGTCCGCGAAGTCGCGGCGCAGTCGGATCTCCATGTTCCCGGTGCCCTTGAACTCCTCGAAGATGACCTCGTCCATCTTCGAGCCGCTCTCGATCAGTGCCGTGGCCAGGATGGTGAGCGAGCCACCGTCCTCGATGTTGCGCGCTGCACCGAAGAACCGCTTGGGCGGGTAGAGCGCCGCGGAGTCGACGCCGCCGGAGAGGATCCGGCCGCTGGCCGGAGCCGCGAGGTTGTAGGCGCGCCCCAGTCGCGTGATCCCGTCGAGGAGCACCACGACGTCGTGGCCGAGCTCGACGAGTCGCTTGGCGCGCTCGATGGCGAGCTCCGCGACGATCGTGTGGTCACCGGCGGGGCGGTCGAAGGTCGAGCTGACGACCTCGCCCTTGACGGAGCGCTCGAAGTCGGTGACCTCCTCGGGACGCTCGTCGACGAGGACCACCATCAGGTGGCACTCGGGGTTGTTGGTGGTGATGGAGTTGGCGATCGACTGCATGATCATCGTCTTGCCGGCCTTGGACGGCGAGACGATCAGGCCGCGCTGGCCCTTGCCGATGGGCGCGGCGATGTCGATCACCCGGCCGATCAGGTTGGTCGACGTCGTCTCGAGGCGCAGCCGCTCGGAGGGGTAGAGCGGGGTGAGCTTGCTGAACTCGACCCTGGTCCGCGAGGCCTCGGGGTCGGCGCCGTTGATCGAGTCGAGCTTGACCAGCGGGTTGTACTTCTCCTTGCGCTCGCCCTCGCGGGGCTGGCGCACCTGACCGGTGACCGCATCACCGCGGCGCATGCCGAACTTGCGCACCATCGACATCGAGACGTAGACGTCGTCGTTGCCGGGCAGGTAGCCGCTGGTCCGGACGAACGCGTAGTTGTCCATCAGGTCGAGGATGCCCGCGCAGGGTGCGAGCACGTCGTCCTCGAGGATCTGCAGGTCCGGCTCGTTGCGGTTGCCGCGACCGCCGCCCTGGTTGCCGCCGCCCTGGTTGGAACCCGCCTGGTTGCCACCGGTCTGGGTGCCGGCCCGGTCACGGCCGCGGCGCCGGCGGTTGCGCCTGCTGCCACCGTCGTCGTCGTTGCGGTTGCCGCCCTGGTTCTGGTTGTCCGCCCGGTTGTCGTTGCCGCGGTTCTGCTCGCGGTTGTCGTTGTTCCGGTTCTGCTCGCGGTTGTCGTTGCCGGTTCTGCTCCGGTTGTCGTTGCCCCGGTTGTCGTTGCCCCGGTTGCCGCCGCCCTGGTTCTGCTCGCGGTTGTCGTTGCCGCGGTTCTGGTCCGCGTTGTCGTTGTTCCGGTTGTCGTTGTTCCGGTTGTCGTCGCGGGTCCGCTCCTGCTGCCGGGCCTTCTCCTCACCCCGGCCGGACTGCTCGGCACGCTCCTGGCCGGATTGGTCGTTGCCGGCCTGGTCGTTGCCGGCCTGGTCGTTGCCGGCCTGGTCGTGGCCGGGCTGGTCGTGGCCGGGCCGGTCCTGGCCGGTCTGCTCGTGACCGGGCTGGTCCTGGGTGTTCGCGGCGTTGCGGTGGCGGGCCTTCTCCCGGCGCGCCTCCGGAGCCTTCTCCTGGGCAGTTGCCGTGGCCACGTCCTGGCCCTTGGCCTCGCGGGACGCGCCGTTGCGGGCGCCGTTCTGGCCGCCCCCCTGGGCGGCCTTGATGGCCTCGATCAGGTCACCCTTGCGCATCCCCGTCGCCTTGATGCCCAGGCCCCCGGCGAGCTGCTTGAGCTCGGGGAGAAGCATGGCGTTCAGGCCGCTCTTGCGGCCACCGGCGGCCGGTGCACCCGAGGCGGTGTCCGTGGATTCGGTCATGTGGGGTCCTTCCCCTTCGTCGGCTGGGCGGCTGGGCCGACAGCGTCAGTGGCGTTGCGGTGGCCGTCAGATCCGGGAGCGGGACCGGACACAGGCGTGTCAGGAACCCAGTCGGGAGATGATCGGCTTGGCGTCTCGGTTTCGTCGGCTCCGGTCGGTGCTGGGCCGGGCGGCCGGTCGTGACGCGCTCGTCACATTAGCACGCGGGCGCCGGGCCCACCGACGGTCTGGGAGAGCGTCTGCCATCCGGCCGGCGCGAGGTCCGCAACCCCGGTCGGAGCACTCCCCCGGCTTCCCACGACGAAGGCGAGCACGGTCGGTCCTGCACCCGAGATCACCGCGGCGATCCCGGCCTCGCGCAGCTCGCGCACGAGGGCGAGCGACTCCGGCATCGCCGGTTCCCGGTGTTGCTGGTGCAGGAAGTCCTCGGTGGCGCGCAGGAGCATCGCCGGGTGCCCGCCGAGTGCAGTGACGAGCAGGGCCGCTCGTCCGGTGTTGGCAGCCGCGTCGGCGTGCGGCACCACGTCCGGGAGCAGTCCGCGCGCCACGTCCGTGCGTACGCCGTGGGGCGGGACGAAGACCACCGCGGAGATCGATGCGTCGACCGGGGACTGCTGGGCCCATACCTCGTCACCGGCCTGCCCCGAGACCACGAACCCACCGAGCAGGGCGGGGGCGACGTTGTCGGGATGTCCCTCGATGCGGTTCGCGAGCGCGAGGGCGAGCTCGGCGTCGAGCCTGGCCTCGCCACCCTCGACCAGCGCCCGCGCGAGCACGATCCCGCCGACGATCGCGGCGGAGGACGAACCGAGCCCCCGGCTGTGCGGGATCCGGTTGGTGCACCGCAGGTGCAGGCCCGGAGGTTCCTCGCCGAGAGCCGCGAAGGCGGCCCGCATCGAGCGGACCACCAGGTGCGTCTCGTCGCAGTCGATCTCGCTGGACCCCTCACCCTCGACGACGATCTCCAGACCACCCGCGGTGACCTCGCCCACGAGGGTGTCGGCCAGCTCGAGCGCCAGGCCGAGGCAGTCGAACCCGGGTCCGAGGTTGGCACTGGTGGCGGGCACCTCGACGGTGACCGGACCCGCGACGAACGACACCTCAGGCCAGCCCGGCGGCGCTCGCAGCGGCGTCGACGTCCGCGTCGCAGACGGTGTCGACGAGGTCGGTGAAGGTGGACAGCGCGGTGTCGATGTCCTTGAGGCCGTGGCCGGTCACGGTGACCACGACCTGCTGCCCGGCGTACCGGATGCCCTCACCCGCCTCCAGGAGCAGACCGGCGATCCCGGCCGCCGAGGCGGGCTCGACGAAGACGCCGTCGCGGCCGGCGAGCTCGCGCTGGGCGGCGAGGATCTCGGAGTCCGTGACCTGGCGGAACTTGCCCCCCGACTGATCGGCGGCGGCCACGGCGAGGTCCCACGACGCCGGGTTGCCGATCCGGATCGCCGAGGCGACGGTCTCCGGGTCCGGCACGGGCGCGCCGACGACGAGCGGTGCGGCACCGGCGGCCTGCCAGCCCCGCATCACGGGCAGCTTGGTGGCGTCTCCTCGCTGGTGGGCCTCGCGGTAGCCGAGCCAGTACGCCGAGATGTTGCCCGCGTTGCCGGTCGGGAGCACGTGCACGTCGGGAGCATCGCCGAGGAAGTCGACGATCTCGAAGCTGGCGGTCTTCTGCCCCTGCAGACGCATCGGGTTCACCGAGTTCACCAGCGCCACGGGGTAGTGCTCCGCGAGCTCCCGGGAGATGCGCAGGCAGTCGTCGAAGTTCCCGCGGACCATGATCACCTGGGCGCCGTGCAGGATCGCCTGGGCGAGCTTGCCGGCGGAGATCTTGCCCTGGGGCACGAGCACGAGCGGCTTGACGCCGGCGCGCGCGGCGTACGCCGCCATCGACGCGGACGTGTTGCCCGTCGACGCGCACACCACTGCCTCGGCGCCCTGACCGACGGCGACCGACAGGGCGACGGTCATGCCGCGGTCCTTGAAGGAGCCGGTGGGGTTGTCGCCCTCGACCTTCAGCCAGACCTCGGCGCCGGTGAGGTGGGAGAGCCAGGCCGACTCCACCATCGGGGTGCCGCCCTCACGCAGGGTGATCGTGGGAGTGCCGTCGGGCAGGTCGAGGCGGTCGCCGTACTCCTCGATCACGCCCAGCCACTGGCGCGAGCCGGGGTTGGGGGCGGCGCTGTTCAGTGGGGTGATCATTCGGACTCGCCCTCGACCCGCATCACCGAGGAGACGTCGCGGACGTTGGCCATCCCGCGCAGGGTCTCGACGGTCGCGGCGAGGTCGGCGTCACTGGCGCGGTGGGAGACCACGACGAGCTGGGCGTCGTCACCCCGGCCCTCCTGACGCACGGTCTGGATCGAGACGTCGTGCTCGGCGAAGGCGAGGGCGACGGCCGCGAGCACGCCGGCCTTGTCGTCGACGTCGATCTGGACGTGGTAGCGCGTCTGGGTCTCCCCCATCGGCACCACCCGCAGGTCGGCGTACGACGACTCCCCGGCGCCGCGGACACCCTCGAGCCGGTTGCGGGCGACGGTGACGAGGTCACCCATCACCGCGCTGGCCGTCGGCGCCCCACCCGCACCGGGGCCGTAGAACATCAGCTGCCCGGCGGCCTCGCTCTCGACGAAGACCGCGTTGTAGGCCTCGCGGACGCTGGCCAGCGGATGGCTCCTCGGGATCATCGCGGGGTGCACGCGTGCGGAGACGGCCGGACCGTCGGGTCCGTCCTCCAGCGCGCAGATCGCGAGCAGCTTGACCACGCAGCCCATCTCGGCGGCCGAGGCCACGTCGCTGGCGGTCACCTCGGCGATCCCCTCCCGGTGCACGTCGGCGGCGACGACGCGGGTGTGGAAGGCGAGGCTCGCGAGGATCGCGGCCTTGGCGGCGGCGTCGAAGCCCTCGACGTCGGCGGTCGGGTCGGCCTCGGCGTACCCGAGCTCCTGGGCCTCCTGCAGCGCCTCGTCGAAGCCGCTGCCTGCGGTGTCCATCCGGTCGAGGATGAAGTTGGTGGTGCCGTTGACGATGCCGAGCACGCGGGTGACCCGGTCACCCGCGAGCGACTCGCGCAGCGGCCGCAGGATCGGGATGGCGCCGGCGACGGACGCCTCGTAGTAGAGGTCGCGACCGGCCTTCTCGGCGGCCTCGAACAGGGTGCCGCCGTCCTCGGCGAGCAGGGCCTTGTTGGCCGAGACCACGCTGGCGCCGTGCTCCAGCGCGGAGAGGATCAGCGTGCGGGCGGGCTCGATCCCGCCGATCACCTCGACGACGACGTCGATGTCGTCCCGGGCGACGAGCGCCGCGGCGTCGGTCGTGAACAGGTGCTCGGGCAGCTCGACGTCGCGCGCCAGGCCGAGCCGCCGGACGGCGATGCCGGCCAGCTCCACGGGCGCGCCGACCCGCGCGGTGAGGTCGTCCGCCTGCTCGTGGAGCAGTCGCGCGACCTGGGAGCCGACGACGCCGCAACCGAGCAGGGCCACCTTCACCGGGCGTGCCTTGTGGGAGGAGTGCTCATTCATCGCGAGACATCCTCCCACCCGGCACGGCGCCGGTGTGACTCGTATCCGTTGGCTGACCCCGAGGGCGGGCCGCCGAGGGCCCGGCGAGCGTCAGCCGAGGTCGGTGGCCAGGAGGTCGTCCAGCGTCTCCCGGCGTACGACGACCCGCGACTCGCCCTCCGCGACAGCCACCACGGGCGGCCTGAGCGCGTGGTTGTAGTTGCTCGCCATCGAGCGGCAGTAGGCGCCGGTGCCGGGCACAGCGACCAGGTCGCCCGGCGCGACGTCACCGGGGAGGAACTCGTCCTTGACGAGGATGTCGCCGGCCTCGCAGTGCTTCCCGACGAGCCGGGTCATCAGCGCCGGCGCCCGGGAGGCCCGGTTGGCCAGCGTGCACGAGTAGTCGGCGTCGTAGAGAGCAGTGCGGATGTTGTCGCTCATCCCGCCGTCCACGGAGACGTAGGTGCGCACCGCGCCGCCGTCGAGCTCGACGGCCTTGACCGTGCCGACCTCGTAGACGGTGCACATGGCCGGCCCCGCGATCGCGCGGCCCGGCTCGATCGACAGCCGGGGCACGTCGAGGTCGCGGGCCGCGCACTCGTCGCGCAGGATCTTGGTCATCTCGGTCGCCAGCTGCGCGGCGTCCGAGGGGTCGTCCTGGGTGGTGTAGGCGATGCCGAACCCGCCGCCGAGGTCGAGCTCGGGAAGCTGCACCCCGACCTCGTCGGAGATCTGGGCGTGCAGGGCGAGCACGCGCCGTGCAGCCACCTCGAACCCGGAGGAGTCGAAGATCTGGGACCCGATGTGCGAGTGCAGGCCGAGCAGCTCGAGGCCGGGAGCGGCGTGGATCTGGCGGACCGCCTCGAGCGCGTCGCCGCTGCTGATCGAGAAGCCGAACTTCTGGTCCTCGTGGGCGGTGGCGATGTACTCGTGCGTGTGCGCCTCGACACCCGCCGTCACGCGCACCATCACCCGCGCGCTGGCGGAGCCGGCTGCGACCACCTCGGTCAGTCGGGCGATCTCGTGGAAGGAGTCGACGATGATCCGGCCCACGCCCAGCTCGACGGCGCGCTCGAGCTCGGCGACGGTCTTGTTGTTGCCGTGGAAGCCGACCCGCTCCATCGGGAAGCCGGCCCGCTCGGCCACGGCGAGCTCACCGCCGGAGCAGACGTCGAGGCTGAGCCCTTCCTCGGCGATCCACCGGGCGACCGTCGTGCAGAGGAAGGCCTTGCCCGCGTAGAAGACGTCGCAGCCGGCGAACCCGTCGCGGAAGGCCCGGGCGCGGGAGCGGAAGTCGGCCTCGTCGAGGACGTACGCCGGAGAGCCGTGCTCCGCGACCAGGTCGGTCAGCCGGACGCCACCGACCTCGAGGACACCGTCGACCTTGCGCGCGGTCTGCGACCAGAGCTGCGGGACGAGGGCGTCGACGTCACCCGGCTCGCGCAGCCACGCCGGCCCCCGGACGGAGACGGCAGCGTGCGCCCAGCCTGCTTCGTGTGCTCGCACCGGCTACATCCGCTCCGGGGCCGAGACCCCGAGCAGGCGGAGGCCGTTGGCGATGACGGTGCGGGTCGCCACCACCAGCACCAGGCGGGCCTCGTTGGCGGGAGTCACCGGCGCGTCGCCCTGGGGGAGCATGCGGCACTCCTTGGTGTCGTACCACCGGTTGAAGGTCGAGGCCGTGCTCTCCAGGTAGCGGGCGACCCGGTGCGGCTCCCTGAGCTCGGCCGCGCTCGCCACCACCCGCGGGAACTCGGCCAGCGCACGCAGCAGGTCGCCGTCGCGCGGGTGGGAGAGCAACGTCGGGTCGAAGTCGTCGGGCAGCGACATCCCGAGGTCCGCGGCGTTGGCCATCATCCGGCAGGTGCGCGCGTGGGCGTACTGGACGTAGTACACCGGGTTGTCGGCGGACGCCTTGGTGATCTCGGCGACGTCCAGGACCAGCGGGGAGTCGGCGGGGTAGCGGGCCAGCGAGTAGCGCAGGGCGTCCACGCCGATCTCCTCGGCCAGCTCGTCGAGGGTGACGATGGTGCCGGCCCGCTTCGAGAGCTTCATCTCGGCGCCGCCCTGCATGATCTTGACCAGCTGTCCGATCATCACGTCGAGCGTGACGTCGGGGTCGTCCCCGACGCAGGCCGCCATCGCCCGAAGGCGGCCCACGTAGCCGTGGTGGTCGGCCCCGAGCAGGTAGATGCAGTGGTCGAAGCCGCGAGCCCGCTTGTTCAGGTAGTAGGCCGTGTCGGAGGCGAAGTAGGTCAGCTCGCCGTCGGACTTGATCAGCACCCGGTCCTTGTCGTCACCGAAGTCGGTCGTGCGCATCCACAGTGCGCCGCCCTCGGTGTAGACGTGACCCAGGTCCTGCAGCCGTTGCAACGTCTCCGGCACGGAGCCGGAGTCGTGCAGGGACAGCTCGGAGAACCAGACGTCGAAGTGGGTGTTGAAGTGCTCGAGGGAGTGCTGCTGGGCGGCGAGCTGCAGCTCGTAGCCCTTGGCCCGTACGGCGACGAGCCGCTCGTCGGCGGGCAGCTCGAAGATGCCGGGGCTGGTCGCCTCGACCGCCTTCGCGAGCTCGTCGATGTAGCCCCCCGCGTACCCGTCCTCGGGCTTGGGCTGGCCGAGAGCGGAGGCGATGATCGAGTCGGCGAAGTGGTTCATCTGCACGCCGCGGTCGTTGATGTAGAACTCGCGGGTGACCTCGGCACCGGCGGCGCTGAGGACCCGCCCGATCGCGTCGCCCAGGACCGCCCACCGGGTGTGGCCCAGGTGCAGCGGACCGGTCGGGTTGGCGGAGATGAACTCCACGTTGATCTTCTGCCCGGCGAGCACCTCGGTGTGGCCGTAGAGGTCACCCGCCGCGACGACGTCGGCCGCCACCTGTCCCTGCGCGCCGGTCTCGACGGTGATGTTGAGGAACCCCGGGCCGGCGACGTCCACGGCGCTGATGCCCTCGGCCGTGAGCAGCTGCTCGGCCAGCATCCCGGCGAGGTCCCGTGGGCTCAACCCGGCCTTCTTGGCCAGCTGGAGGGCGACGTTGGTGGCGTAGTCCCCGTGCTCCTTGCTCCGCGGGCGCTCGACCACGACCGTCGCCGGGACCCCGTCGGGGAGGGTGAGGCGACCGTCCGCGCTCAGGGTGGTCAGGGCGGAGACGATCGTCGTGGAGAGCTGGGCGGGATTCACCCCTCCAGCCTATCGGCGGCGCCGATTGCCGACGTCGGAGTATCGCCCGGTAGTGTTCGGGATCGCGCCGTTGGCGCAGGCCTCCGTAGCTCAGGGGATAGAGCACTGGTTTCCGGTACCAGGTGTCGCAGGTTCGAATCCTGCCGGAGGCGCCAACGGAACTGCCTCTCCACACGGGCAGTGACCCGTGCGAAGAGGCAGTCTCGGTGTGTGTCAGTTGGTGAAGTCCTGGGTCGCGTAGAGGCGACCGGTCCTCGCGGAACGCCAGGCGGCGACCCCGATGTAGCGGTACTTCGGGTTGAGCAGGTTGTGGCGGTGGCTCGGCGAGCGCATCCACATCCGCACCATCGTGTGGGCGCTGGTCCGCGAGGAACCGACCGCGATGTTCTCAGCCGCTGCCGTGCGGTGGCACCGGCGCAGGATGGGCATCAGGTTCTGGTGGCTGAACCTGCTGTACCGCGCCATCGTGACGGTCCAGCGCTCGGCGTACCGGTCGACGCACGAGCGGGCGACCAGGGGACGGAGGTGGTGCGCGCTACGCGCCCGGTTGGTCCAGTAGCGGATCTGCGCGTCGTACATCGACGAGACCGAGGCGACGGCGCCGGCGCGGGCGTTCGACGGCGTCGAGGTCGACGCGGTGGCGGACGAGGTGCTGACGAACATCGAGCCGGCCAGGGCCAGCGTGATGACGAGCGTGGACAGAAGTCGTGTGGGACGGAGCAAGCGCATGATGCGCTCCCTTCATTTCGGCCCCCCCGAATGAATGGTTCTCCACCAGTATGGTGAGTAATGTCACGAAATGTCCAGTTTTCTCACCCTTTGGATCAACCGACGGCAACGCGCCGCGGGATCCGATCCTGGACGGGGACAGAAATGAGGACCCTACTGGTCGCCCCCGTGGTGTCCGGAAGGACCCGTTGCCCCTCCTCGCCTGCGCACCGCGTGGGCGGGGGTCTAGCCTTGACGGGTACTCATATTCACGCGCGTTGGAAGAGGCGAGACTGGCCGTGGCCGAGTCGACGGAAGACAGCCCGATGGCGGCATTCGGAGCCAACGAATGGCTCGTTGACGAGATGTACGAGAAGTACCAGCAGGACCCCAACAGCGTCGACAAGGTCTGGTGGGACTTCTTCGGCAAGGAGCAGCGCCCGACGAAGGCCGGGACGGCCGCACAGGCCTCCGGCTCGCCCACCACCCAGAAGAACGGCTCGAGCGGAACGGGCACGAAGGTCACCGAGTCGACCGGAGCACCCAAGTCCCGCCCGGCCACCAAGCAGGCGAGGAGGCCACCAAGCAGGAGGCCCCCAAGCAGG
>CAWCPT010000012.1:0-313455 GCA_963797525.1 uncultured Actinomycetota bacterium | reverse complement strand
TGTCGGACGCAGCGGAGGTAGAGATCTGTAGCCGGGATCCGGTGCTCGTTCTCAGCGGCAGCGGGCGGGGCGAGTGGGTTAGTGGACTGGTGTGGACTGTGCGCTAAGCCGGGGACGTGTTGAATCCTGTTTCCCGGATGAGCTGGGCCGGGACGCCGGCGACGATCGCATCGGGTGGCACATCGCGGGTAACAACGGCTCCGGCGCCGACGATCGCTCCGTCACCGATGGTCACGCCGGGGACCACGGTCACGGATGCTCCGAGCCACACCTTGCGGCCGATCACGATGGGTGCGGGGACCATGTCGCCGCGCCGGTCAGGGTCGACGCTGTGGTTCAGGGTGGTCAGGGTGCTGCCGTGGCCGACGAGGGTCCCGTCTCCGATGGTGATACCCCCGGTGTCCTGGAAGCGGCAGCCGATGTTGATGAAGACGTTGGTGCCGAGGGTCAGGTTCTTGCCGAACTCGCTGTAGAACGGCGGGAACAGAGCGACCGACTCGTCGACCTCCTGGCCGGTGAGTTCGGCCAGCAAGGTTCGCACCTCGTCCGGGGTGCGGTATGCGGTGTTGAGCTCGGCGACGATCTGCAGTGCCTCCTGGGCTGCGCCGTGCATGAACCTGTGCTGTGGCGAGCCGGCTTCGATCAGTCTGCCGCCGTTCACGTGGGCGAGGAAGTCCCGAAGCTCCGTCGAAGGTGGCTGGAGGTCAGTCATCCTGCGCCTCGACCCTCGCGGCGACCGACCCGTCGAGCTCGGAGATGCGCTGCGCAGTGTCGCCGTCGAGCCGGCCGAGGATGACGATGCCAGGAAAGTAGGACTGGTCGCCGTAGTAGAGGACGAGCTCGTTGCCGGGGGCGTAGTAGCCCAGGTCGCCGACTTCGGGGTCCGCGCCCTTGGGTTGGCCCTGCAGGGAAAGCGGTGATGGCAGCGCGCCGGTCTTCTCGAGCCGGCCGTGGTCGACCATCTCGATCGTCACCGGCAGCTGCGCAACCAGATCTCGGGCCGCGGCGCTGTCGGAGAGGCGGGCCCCGAAGCGCCGCCCGCCGATGGTGATCTTGATCCTCATACTGTTCTCCTCCTTGACCGCGGCGGTGCGGCCGGTGTTCGGGGACGCCGACGGGCTACTGCTCGAGGACGCCTCTCGCTGGGTTGTGCTCCTACCGGTCGCGGCGCCTGCGCAACCGGCGCCGACCATGCCGACAGCTGCGCCGAGCACCGCGGAGAGCAGGGCGCGAGTCGCGGTCCGCGAAGACATCGTGTGCCTCTGATCTCGGGGCCTCACAGGGTGAGCAGGACTTTGGTCGCGGTGCGCTGGTCCATGGCCAGGTAGCCCTCGGCGGCCTTCTCCAGCGGAAGGGTGAGGTCGAAGACCTTGCCGGGGTTGATCTTGCGGTGCCAGATGAGCTGAATCAGCTCGGGCAGGTACTGCCGCACCGGCGCCGGACCGCCGTGGATGTGCACACCGGCCATGAAGAGCTCGTCGCCCGGGATGGCGACGTCGTGGGAGACCCCGACGAACCCGACGTGACCGCCGGGGCGGGCAGAGTGGATGGCCTGCATCATCGCTTCCTGGGTCCCCACGGCTTCGATGACGGAGTGGGCACCGAGACCGCCGGTGAGCTCCTTGACCTTGGCGACGCCGGCCTCACCACGCTCTTCGATGATGTCGGTGGCCCCGAACTCACGCGCGAGCGCCTGGCGGTCGGCGTGCCGGCTGAACGCGATGATGCGTTCGGCGCCCAGCTGCTGGGCCGCCGAAATGCCCAGGAGACCGACCGCGCCGTCGCCCACGACCGCGACCGTCTTCCCAGGGCCGGCTTCGGCGGCAACGGCGGCGAACCAGCCCGTGCCGAGCACGTCGGAGGCGGCCATCAGCGACGGGATGAGGTCCGGGTCCGGCATACCCGGGGTGGCCACGAGCGTGCCGTCGGCGAGCGGGATGCGGGCGAGCTCGGACTGGGTGCCGAGGGTGCCCATCAGGACCCGATGGACGCAGTAGGCCTGGTAGCCGGCCTGGCAGATCTCGCAGGTGTTGTCGGAGGCCCAGAAGGAGCCGACCACGAAGTCGCCGACCTTGACGGTGCGGACCTCGGAGCCGACTTCCTGGACGACGCCGACGTATTCGTGACCCATCACCTGGTGGTCGACCGGCTCAGCACCGCGGTAGGGCCACAGGTCGCTGCCGCAGATGCACGTCGCCGACAGACGGATGATCGCATCGGTCGGCTCGACGATCCTCGGATCCTCGCGGTCCTCGACCCGGACGTCCCCAGGACCGTGCATGACTACCTGACGCATCGCAGCGTGCTCCTTTTTTGTCGCTTCGTCTCACGTGGTCGCGACACCAGGACGGTGCCACCGCATCGAGTCAACCCGGAGGCCCGGCGGACTGGAAGTCACTGTCGATGGGTGTACTGACAGGGCATCCCTGGAGCGTCGGAGTCAGAGCCGGAACCGGCTTAGGCTCGACATCGTGGACAACCGTCAGAACGTGCGCGAAGAGGTGCGTGAGTTCCTCACCACTCGTCGCGCGCGGATCACCCCGGACCAGGTCGGCCTCCCGACCACCGGCAGTCGTCGCGTGCCCGGACTGCGCCGAAGCGAGGTCGCCTCCCTTGCCGGGTTGAGCGTCGAGTACTACGCCCGCCTCGAGCGCGGCCAGATCGCCGGCGCCTCCGCCGGAGTCCTCGACGCCCTGGCCCGGGCGCTGCAGCTGGACGAGACCGAGCGTGCCCACCTGCTCGACCTCGCGCGCGCCGCCGACGGCATCCCGACCTCGGGTCGGCCGCGCCGTCGCACGGCCAGCAAGGCGGCATCCCGGCTCAGCCTGCGGTGGGCACTGGAGGCGATCACCGACGGTGTCGCGTTCGTCCGCGACCCCCACCAGAACCTGTTGGCCACGAACACATTGGGTCGTGCGTTCTACTCGCCCGTCATCGGCGACGATGACCAGAAGGGTCGAATGCCCAACCTCGCGCGGTTCCAGTTCCTCGACCCGGCCTCACGCGACTTCTACCCGGACTGGGAGCTGTTCGCCCAGATGTGCGTCGGGATCATGCGCACCGAGGCCGGGCGCGATCCCCACGACCGCGGACTTCAGGATCTCGTCGGTGAGCTCTCCACCCAGAGTGAGATCTTCCGGCGGCTGTGGGCCGACCACAACGTCCGCACCCACGGCGCGGGCACCAAGCGGTTCCACCACCCGGTCGTCGGGGAGCTCACCCTCGCCTACGAGGAGCTCGCCATCACCGCCGAACCCGGCCTGGTGCTCATGGTCTACACCGCCGAGCCCGGCTCGCCCTCCGCCGAACGCCTCGGCCTGCTCGCCTCCTGGGCCGCTCCCGAGGACCTTTCCCTGAACACCCCCACCACGGAACACGTAGAAGGAACCTGATGCAGATCACACGCAGCTCGATCGACACCGCCAGGGGCCCGGCCGACTGGTTCACCGGCGACGTCTACATCGACTCCGTCGCCGCCGCGCCGCCCCCGTCGAGGGTGACCGCGAACCTGGTCCACTTCATGCCCGGGGCCCGCACCCACTGGCACCGCCACCCGCTGAGCCAGACAGTCTTCGTCACCGAAGGCGTCGGCTTGTGCCAACGCCGCGGCGGACCCGTCAAGGTCATCCGCCCTGGCGACCGCGTTCTCTTCGAGGCCGATGAGGAGCACTGGCACGGCGCCGCCCCCAACCGCCTCATGGTCCACCTCGCCATCAACGAAGCAGACGACCGGCACGACGTCGTCCACTGGCTTCAGCCCGTGGCTGACGAGGAGTACGCCGCAGCACCGGATGTGGAAGTCTGAGGACCGCGGCACCACCCGCCGTACGCCAGGGAACAAAGTCCACCGCTCGCATGCGCCGTTCCGAACATCCGTACCGCCCGCGATCCCGGGCCCTCCGGCAGGTGCGTCTTACCGCCGCGTCGGGGACGCCGCCTCCTCAGTTCTCGGCGAGAAACAGCCGTCGCCAACTGTTGGCCAACCAGTCCTGGTAGTGCTGCGGCGACCAGCCGCGGTCCTCGACCAGGAGTTGGTGCAGGTCGGGACTGTTGGTGGCCCAGATGGTGTCAGCGACCTCGTCAATGCTCAGGCCGTCGCGGAGCTGACCGGTAGCGAGCAGGTCTGTGGCGAGCAGTCGCATGTTCGCGGCACGGCGCTCGCTTATCTGTGCCCAGACCTGAGCCGCTTCCGGGTCGGTGGACGAGGCGTCCCGCAGCGCCAGGAAGAGCGGTGCTAGCCGGGCAAGGATCCGGCGCATTGCGGCTGCGTACAGATCGAGCTTTCGGCCCGCGTCAGGCTCAGCGGTGATGTGTTGCACGTAGTCGCGTTCGAACGGGTCGAGTGGCCTGTCCACTCCGGAGATGGCTTGCTCGACCAATTCCCGCAGGATCAGGGGTTTACGCCCGACCAGCTCGTAGATCGTGTCGACGTGCACGTCGGCACGACGGGCGAGTTCGGCGATCGTCGTTCCCCGGTAGCCGCGCTCGACGACCAGTGCCCGGGCCGTGACCAGAATCCGTTGACGCGTGGCCTCGGACTGGGCCCGGCGCTGCTCACTGTCGTAACCGCGTTTCATTGCACTCCCTGTTGACGGCTGCCTCGCTCGAGAGCATAGTTGATCCGAAGATCCTTCGGATCAATTAAGGAGACAGGCGCCATGACCTACGCATTCACCCAAGACGTCCCGATCGACGCAGCGGCGTACGACAAGATCGTCGCTGAGCTCGGGCCCGACCCCGCACCGGGCTTCGTCGTGCATCTGGCGATCACGCGCCCCGAGGGCGGCCTGCGCTACATCGACGTCTGGGACACAGAGGCGGACTTCGAGAAATTCGCCGAAGAACGACTGCACCCAGTCGTCCACCCGATGCTGCACGCGGTCTTCGGCGAGAACATGCCGCCCGAGCCCGAACGCGTTCCCCTCGACGTCATCCACGTCTGGAAGGCTTGACCAGGCACGTGGGCGACCCTGAGGCGCCTCACCCTGCCCCTTGACACGAAGCCCCTACATATCAGCTGTGGAGCCGCTCGATGATGGCGGCGGTGACCTCGTTCGTCGAGGCGGTGCCGCCGACTTCCCCGGCCGAGGTCGCGGACCTGGAGCGCTTGCGCCTGCTGAGAGAGCAGGCCGAGGCTGCGTTACACACACTCGTCGTCTCTGAGCACGTCATCGACCGCGACTTCATCGAGCGCAGCAAGTCCCTGAGAGCTGCCGCGGAGGCGGCACGCGCCGCACACGAGGCCCGCTGGCGCGAACTGTTCGACTAGCACCACCTCGCTCCGCGCTCTACCGGGCCGACATCTGCACGAACGTTGTCCGGCTCGATGGCCGAGCACCACCCGACCGTCCGCCCACGTCTGCGGGCTCAGGCGCATCAGCCGTCACGAGTGACGGTTAGGTACGGCTGGAGAGCTGACCTGCTGCAGGGTCAGGACGGGAGCGTCGGTCTCGCTGATCGCCACGCGATGAGCTGCCTGATCGCCAGAGCGACGATCTGCCAGACCAGATAACACGGCGTGCCGAAGAGCAGGCCGCCGTAGAGCCCGAGGAGATAGTGCGGCGCGGTGTTCTCGAAGGACGTGCCGGCTACTAGCACGGACCAAAGCGCCACGGCGACGAGCCAGGATGCGATCCAAGCCAGCGCCTCTTGCCGCCGGGTGAGCACCTCGTGCGCGTAGACCGCAGCGAGGAACACGCTGGCCGCGATGACGTACACCGCACCGATCACGAGCAGGGGCCAACTGAGGAACGCCAAGGGCGAGAGCAACAACGTGCCGGCTACCAGGTTGCCGACGAGTACTGCGCGGTCGAGCCGGATTCGAGCGGATCCCGTCTCGGTGGCAGGGGCGCCGGTGGTGGTCACACCCAGCAGTGTGCGGCCATTGCGGCCACATCGCAGCCGTATCCCACACAGCCGCTCACGAACTCCGAGACGTCAGCGGCAGGTGGCCGGCGGAGCGGGGTGAGCGAGACCTGGGTGACGTCCGGATCGCTGACAGCGCGGTTGCGGCGTGTGGGCTCGCTGTCACCCGTGGCCCTCTTCGTGGTCCGGTGCCCACTGACCCGGGCGTCCATACTTCCTCCCTCGTCGGCGAGTCGTGCAACCAGTCAACACCAGCCGCGAAACCACACGCTCATGCCGCTTTCGGGGCGATCATGTGGGAACTGGTCATCGCATTGACCCTCCGTAGGGGATCGAGGACTGTTTACCGACCGCGTCGTCGACGCGTGATTTGAGTTGCTCCAGCAGAGGAGGATTGAGCGTGACCCGCAGATTGATGATCGAACTAGGGTTCATCGCCATTTTGGCGCTGGCCCTGATCACGGCGGAGCTGACCATATGGTCGCCGGCTCAGCCCATGTTCATCGTCTTCGACGTCATCATGTTCTCTCTGTTCGGCTACCTGAGCGTTCGGCAGGACCGTCGACGGGGAACGCCAGCGCGTTGATCAGCTGACGTCCGGATCTGCCGCGATCCGCGCTGTCATGCCGATGTGTGGACGCATGTAGCGGACGAGGCGGCACCGGCCGTGTCACCCTCAGCAGATGGCGTCGGGATCGAGTGAGAAGCCTCCTCGCGCGCTCGTCCCGTTCGAGATCGGGTCGTTCCTGCGTGCGCCATACGGCTGGACCGACCAGATGCGCCGCGAAGAGGGCTACCCCGCGCGCGGGGAAACACGAACCGTTCCTATCGGCCTCTGGCCAATATCTTGCTCGGGCTGGCGCCGCCACCTGCAGGGCCGGTTGGGTGCTCGAGAAGGTGCTCGTGCGGCGTGAAGCGTGACCGGACAAGCCACGAGAAAGACTGGTTCGCTCGATGCGACAGCCGCTTAGGCTTGATCCATGACTGTGTACCCGACCGAGGCGACCAACCCTGACACATTGAGGTACGTCGAGCTCACGCGCCAGCGTAAAGCCCGTTACGTCGCGACCAACCGCCGAGGCGGGTCCATCGAGGTCGGCGAGGGCAACGACGCTGCCTTCACGCCGGTCGAGCTCCTGCTCACCGCCCTGGCTGCGTGCACTGCGATGGATGTCGACTACATCGTTGGCAAGCGGGCCGAGGCCGAATCGGGCCGGCTCAGGTCCAGCGCTCGCAAGATCCGCGACGGCGCAGGGAACCACCTTGCCGACCTCAAGGTCATTGTTGACCTGCGCTACCCCGAGGGCGCAGGGGGTGACGCTGCCCGCGCCGTTCTCCCGATGGCGGTGGAGCGGTCCAACGATCGCCTCTGTACGGTCGGCCGGACAGTGCAGATCGGAACCCCGGTCTTGGCCACCCTGGCGGGGCAATCCGAGCTCTCCGACGACTGAGCACGATGTCGAGCGTCGCCATGCCCTCCCAGCGCCGGACGAACGCTGATGCCATCCGCTCCGGTCGCGATGCATGGCGCATCTTTTCGCCGCCAATCGGTTACCGCTTGAGCCCGCACCGGTGAGCGCTGGTCCTCAAGGTGATCGGCCTGGACCCTCCCAAGAGGCAACCTGCACCTCCGGCGGGCGGACCCCAGCCGGCGGCAGCGTGCTAGAACTCGAGGGTGGGTGACGATGAGGCGCCGTACCTGTTGACGAACGCCGAACTCGAGACGGCCGATCGCTTCGCCGGATTGGAGGCCGCGTTCGATCCCGTCACCCGCGGCCACCTGGTGCGGCTGGGGCTGGAGTCGGGGGCACGCTGCCTGGAAGTGGGTGCCGGTAGCGGCTCGATTGCCCGATGGATGGCAGATCGAGTGGGTTCCTCCGGGCGGGTCTTGGCCGTGGACCTCGACCCCCGCTGGACCCGGCGGAACGGCCGCCCGCAACTCGAAGTCCGCGCACTGGACCTCGTAGCGCAACCCATCCCGCCCGGCCCGTGGGACGTGATCCACGAGCGACTGGTGCTTCAGCACATTCCCGAGCGACTCGACGTGCTTGCCCGGCTGGTGGATGCACTGGCGCCCGGCGGCGTGATTTTGGTCGAGGACCTTGACACCGGCGAGGTGCGCACCGTTGATCGGGCCGGGCCCAACTACGAGCTGATCGTGCGCATGGCACAGGCCTTCAACCGGCTCTTGGGCACCCGGGGCGGGACCAGCGATTTCGCCGCCAACGCCCTGCGCCACCTGCGGGGGCACGGGCTGGAGGGCACCGGTGCCAGCGGCTACCTGTCCATCGACCACGGCGGCACCGGCTGGGCCACCGTGCAGGCGGCGAACGCGCGCCAGGTGCGCGACGGCCTCATCGGCCAGGGCATCTCACCCGAAGACGTCGACCGCTTCCTCGCAGTGCTGGCCGACCCCGACACCATCGTCGGTTCCGGCGTGCTGATCAGCGCCTGGGGCCGCCGCCACCAGGCAGCTCCAGCCGGGTGACGGGCGAGCGGAGTACCAAACCCAACGTCGACGCTGCGCTCCCTGCCGCCCGACCGACCCGGTCGGCCGACTCGCGCGAAGATGATTGACGTCACCACCCTGACAGTGGCCCGGCGCCCCCCACCGTGGCCTCCCGCTGTAGTGATGCGCGTGCTTCGAGGACCTGCGACCTTCCGCCGCCAGTGCAGCAAGTGCTGACGTAAAGGCGGCGGTGACACGCGCGGTCGATCGGCGTCACCGAGGAAGACGGTGGCGTGATGCCGCCTGAGATGTGACCAGTAGTGCTCGTCCGGCAGATCCGGCTGTGCGGCCTGGGTGTGGTGATCGGAGTTGTGATTGCCATGCTCAGCCCCTGGACCGGCATCCTCATCGTCGTGATCTCGCTGGGTCTCATGGCGACGCTCATCGCAAGGTTCCGTCGGTCCTGTTAGCCGGGAACTGTGCGATGGTTGCCGTTGCAGGGCCAGCGACGAGTGCTGGACCTCTGGACGTTTGGCCCCGCGAGCGGCCTGGCCCAGGCCCATGTGGACCAGACAAGGCCAGTTCGCCGCATGACGCCCGCCCATCGGCGGTCTCACGGCGCCCTGTCTTGCCGTGGTGAGGGACCTGGTCCCTTCCGCATTCTTCACGGTCGGCGTACGTTCGAAGTGGCCCTGGCGGATTGACTCGGTCGAAGATCTCGGTGTATTCGACGGCCCGACAGAGGCCCTCTCGGGTGTTGCAGCAACCAAGCCCACCAACGAGAGATGAGCACACCATGGCCAAGTACATGATCAAAGCCTCCTACTCCCCCGACGGCCTCAAGGGCGTCATGGCCAAGGGCGGCTCGGCACGCGCCGAAGCCATCGAGAAGCTGGCTGCGGGTGTCGGGGGCTCCGTGGACGGTGTCTACTTCTCGTTCGGCTCCGATGACCTGTTCGCCATCGTCGAGGCCCCTAGCCATGAGGCGATGGCAGCGATCGCCGGCACCGTCGGCCAGACCGGTGCGCTGAGCAACTACGAGACCGTCGTCCTGCTGACGCCGAGTCAGATCGACGACGCCGCGAACATGTCTGTCGACTACTCACCGCCAGGCAGCTGACATCCCGCGCCGCGTCCTGGGACCCACTGCCAACCCAGGATGACGCGTCCGCGCCCGACGTCGGCGCACCCGAAGCGTTCTCGGTGTTGAAAACTCTCTCGGCGACGTCGATGAACTCGTTGTTCTCGGGTGCGTCGACCGCTGACAGGGGGTAGATGCGGGTCTGCTTCATCGCCGGGTGCCGATGATCCGCGAGGAGGTCACTCCCGCGACCCGTAGGCCGCGGCGCATCGCGACCAGCGAGGTCCCCGGAACCCCGTTGAGGAACACCTCGATGCGACGCATGAGGTCGAGCGTGTCGTAGGCGGTAGCGGCCGTCTCAGATAGAGGCACTCCGTAGAAGAAGGTGAGCTGCCCGAAGTGCGACTCGACGGTGTCCGGCGTGGACAGGGAGGCGATGGCCCGCTGCATCTGTTCTGGCGACATCCCGGACCTGGCCCCGTCGTCTTCCAGATCCACCATGGCTGCTCCCTTGAGTGCTCGACGCCTGTCCGCTCGACTCTTGCAACCACCCAGAGCACGCGGCTCACCCGAGGGGTGAGCGCACTGCGCCGCAGAGTCCTCGTACGCCCATGCGGTGAGTCGAGAGGTGAGCACGTCCTGACGCCCGGATGACGCTGCCTCCACAGCGGAGTTGCCCCCGAGCCGCTTCGACTTCAGGGCTCACCCTTCTGTCACGCCGCCTGCACCGCGACCGCGGCTGAATCGCGCCGACGAGTAGCGACCCTCGTGAGGGGGCTGGACGGGTTGCTCAGCGGCTACCTATCCTTGGTCCGTGACCGAGCCAGACAAGGCGTTCTGGACCATCGAGGAGCTTGCCGCGTACCTGGGCGAGAGCGTTGAGCACGTCCAGGAACTGGAACGCGACAAGAAGCTACCCCCGGCCACGAGGTTCGGCGACGTCACCCATTGGCGCCGCGACGACGTCAAGCAGTGGCTCGAAGACCATCGCGGTCGGGCTCACTAGCGAGCAGAATCGAAAGCAGCGATCAGCTCTGCGGGCACCCTGCCGCGATCACCCACGCTCCGTCCCTGCTCACGTCCCCAGGAACGAATATCCGCGAGGTCAGTTTGCCGCCGTGTCCCTCGCCACGTCGCCTGACGTCCTAGCCCCAAGCCGTTTCGCCCAGGCACATCCCCTCGGCCAACAACACAGGTCGTCGCTTTGGCCCGCATCTGCCGCTGCGAGTCTTTCCATCGCCTGAGGGCCAGTCAGGCGAAGTTCTCGACTTCCTGACGCCGAAAGCGCGGGTGAAGCCGCCACGACAGCGAGAGGTCTGCACCGATGTCGAGGGCGACGCACTTCATGACCTCGATTCATCTCGCGACGCGCTGCGCCGCTGGTGGCGTGAGCCTAGGCCCCGCATCAGCGGCCGGCTGGGCAGCTACGGATCGCACGTGGAGCCTCTTCATCGACGCGATCCCGCGCGGTCATGCGATCAAGTCTGGTGTTGAGAAGGGGGCAGGAGGCCGCGCTCCATCTCCTGGGCGATCTCGTTGAGGGAGTCGATGGCTGCGGCGATCGTGGGTTGGTTCCCACTGCCGCGCCGGATGGCCGTGACGATACGTCTGGAGGAGGCCGGGTCGCCCGACAGATACACCCGCTCGACCGGGTAGCCGACGGGGAGGTGCGCGAGCCTGGGGATGAGGGCGATGCCCAGGCCTGCCGCGACCAGCGCTGCGCCCGTGTCCCACTCGGAGGCGTAGTGGGCGACCGCGGGCGTGAAACCGGCGGCGGCACAGGCTGTCTGCAGCAGCTGGTGGTACGGGCTTCCGGGTATGTCCATGATCCACGGCTCGTCGACCAGGTCCGCAAGGCGCACGTGCGTATTGCTGGCCAAGGGATGACCCTCGGGAAGCAGGAGGTCCAACGGATCAACCAGGAGCTGACTGAGCTCGAACCGTGGATCGTCGGTCGATGGCAGCTCCGCCGTGGCCACGACCACTGCCATGTCTGCCTGGTCGGCGAGGAGGAGCTCGAAACACTTCTGGGGACTCACCTCGATGATGCGCACCTGCCACGTCGGCCGGACCTCACCGAGGTGCACGACCACCCGGGGCAGCAGCGCCGAAGCCGCCGTCGAGAAGCCGCACAGTCGCAGGACGCCGCTGCCCTCGTCACCGGCCACGGCCACCAGGCCACGGATCTCCTCCCATCGCGCGTACAGATCCTCGGTCTGTTCGAGGAGGACGCGCGCTGCCGAGGTCAGCCGGATGCGTCGCCCGTCCTGGACCACGAGGTCCACGCCCAGGTCCTTCGCCAGGCCGCGGAGCTGTTGGGAGACCGCCGATGGTGTGTAGTGCAGGGCCTCGGCCGCGCCCGTGACAGTCCCGCAGGCCGCCACCATGCGCAACACCCCGACACGACGATCGATCATTCATGGATTGTGCACGACGCCGTGCAGATTCAGCCGCTGGTCGTGGTGGCCGATCGGCCCGGACACTGGGCTCGTGTCGTCCTTTGATCCACTTCTCGAACCCTTCGAGCTGAAGGGCGTGACGCTGCGCAACCGGGTCGTGAGCACCTCCCACGAGCCGGCGTACGCCGAGGAGGGGATGCCGAAGGACCGCTATCGCCTCTACCACCTCGAGAAGGCACGCGGAGGTGTCGGTCTCACGATGATCGGCGGGTCGGCCGTGGTCAGCCCGGACAGCCCGCCGGCGTTCGGCAACCTGCTGCTCTACCAGGACGAGATCGTGCCTTGGCTGCGGCGCCTGACGGACGACGTCCACTCCGAAGGTGCAGCGGTCATGTGCCAGGTGACGCACCTCGGTCGCCGTACCAGCAGCTACACCGCCGACTGGCTCCCCGTGGTCTATCCCTCGTCGTTACGCGAGCCGGCCCACCGCAGCTTCCCGAAGGCCGCGGAGCCCTGGGACCTGGAGCGCATCGTCGACGACTACGTCTCCGCAGCCCAGCGCTGCGTCGCGGCCGGGCTCGACGGCATCGAGCTCGAGTCCTACGGGCACCTCCTCGACGGCTTCCTCTCCCCTGCCACCAACCTCCGCAGCGACGACCTCGGAGGGAGCCTCGAGCGTCGGATGTCGTTCCCGCGACGGGTGATCGCGGCAGTGCGTGCTGCCGTCGGTCCCGACTTCATCGTCGGAATCCGCATGTCGATGGACGAGGACCGAGCCGATGGCCTCCGGCGGGTCGAAGCGTTGGAGGCGCTGCGTCACTACGTCACCGACGGCATCGACTTCCTCAGCGTCATCCGCGGGACCATCGAGAGCGACGCGTCCCTGTCGGAGGTGATCCCCTCGATGGGGACTGCTTCCGCGCCCCACCTGGACTTCGCGGGCGAGATCAAGCGTGCCGTCGACGTGCCGGTCATGCACGCGGCACGCATCTCGGACGTGGCCACGGCGCGCCATGCGATCCGCGAAGGCTTGGTCGACCTGGTCGGCATGACACGGGCGCAAATCGCGGACCCGCACCTGGTCAGCAAGGTCGCCTCCGGCGACGAGGACCGCATCCGTCCCTGTGTCGGGGCCAACTTCTGCCTCGACTCGATCTACCAGTCCGGGGACGCCAAGTGCATCCACAACCCCGCCACCGGACGCGAGCAGACGCTGCCGCACGTGATCGCCCCGTCCGAGCAGGTGAAGAAGGCGGTGGTCATCGGGGCCGGACCGGCGGGACTCGAGGCGGCCAGGGTGCTGGGCGAACGAGGGCACCGCGTCGTGCTGATGGAGGCCGCCCATGCGCCGGGAGGACAAGTGAGGCTGGCGGCTGCTGCGGTCCGTCGTCGTGACCTGATCGGCATCATCGACTGGCGCCTGGCGGAGGCGAAACGCAGCGCCGTGGACTTCAGGTACGGCGTCTTCGCGGACGCCGACCTCGTGAGAGCAGAACAGCCCGACGTGGTCGTGGTCGCCACGGGTGGCCTGCCGAACCGGAGCTTCCTGGAGGGAG
The DNA here is from genome assembly GCA_963797525.1 of uncultured Actinomycetota bacterium. Taxonomy (GTDB): domain Bacteria; phylum Actinomycetota; class Actinomycetes; order Propionibacteriales; family Nocardioidaceae; genus Marmoricola. The sequence continues at coordinate 300,105 of CAWCPT010000012.1, read as the reverse complement.
AAGGGCTGGTTCTCGACACCTGGGACGTCATGGGTGGCGCCGCACATCCGCACGGGAACGTCCTCGTCTACGACGACAACGGGGCCGAGCCCGGAATGGACGCCGCCGAGCTCCTGGCGGCACATGGCGCGACGGTCGAGATCGTCACCCCGGAGCGGACTCTCGCGCCGCTGGTCGGCAGCATGAACTCCCCGGCCTACCTGCGCGCCTTCGCTGAGCATGACGTCAGCGTGACGCTCGGCTACCGCCTGCTCGCAGTCACCACCGACCGTCAGGGTGGGCGCGTGGCGCACCTTCGCAGCGAGTACGCCGATGTGGTTGTCGAGCGCCGGGTCGACCACGTGGTGGTGGAGCACGGCACGCTGCCCAACGACGAGCTCTATCTCGATCTGGTGCCCTTCTCGCGCAACCTCGGAGCCGTGGACCACCAGCAGCTGCTCACGCTGCAACCGCAGATCGTCGTGGGGAACCACGACGGCGAATTCGACCTGTTCCGGATCGGGGACGCCGTGGCCAGCCGGAACATCCACGCCGCGACGTACGACGCCCTGCGTCTGTGTCTGGCCATCTGAAGACACGAGAGACAACGAAGGGGTGGCCCGATGGCTTCAACCGTGCAGGAAACATCGTTGACCGAGGAGTTCGGCGCCTTGTTCGACTCGAGGGTTCCCGGGCACGCCCTGCCGGGTCGGTGCTACACCAGCCAGCAGGTCTTCGACCTCGACATCGCCGCGGTCTGGGCGAGCACCTGGCTCTTCGCCACGACCGAGGCCGAGGTGCGCGAGCCCGGCGACTTCGTCACGCTCGACATCGGCCCCTACTCCGTGGTCGTGCTTCGTGATGACGACGAAGAGGTGCGCGCGCTGCACAACGTGTGCCGGCACCGCGGGTCGCGGCTGATCACCGATCGAGCGGGATCAGTCGGCAACATCGTGTGCGGCTATCACCAGTGGACCTATGCGACCGACGGGTCCCTGCTCCATGCAGGCGACCAGGCACCGGGCTTCGACAAGTCCTGCTTCGGCCTGAGGCCGGTTCACGTGCGCGTCGTAGCCGGGTTGGTCTACATCAACCTGGCCACCGAAGCACCCGCCGACGTCGACGACATGGCGGCAGCGGTGGTCCCCTACTCGCAGCCCTACCAGCTGCACCGGACCAAGGTCGCTGCTCAGGTCGATCTCGTCGAGACTGCGAACTGGAAGCTGGTGATGGAGAACAACCGGGAGTGCTACCACTGCGAAGCCGGGCACCCTGAGCTGATGCAGACCTTCTTCCCGACGTACGGATACGAGCCCGACCAGGTCCCGGCCCGCATGCGCTCGGCCCACGAGCGCTACCTCCAGGCTGACCTCACGTTGAGGTCGGTCTGTGCCCAGCGCGGTCTGCCGTCGGCTGCGATCGAGGAGCTCGACACACGAGTCACCGGCTTCCGCATCCAGCGCGAACCCCTGGACGGCGGTGGGGAGTCCTACACCATCGATGGCAAGGCGGCCTCACGTCGACTGCTCGGGGACCTGGACACTCCGGGACTGGGTCGCGTCAGCCTGCACACCCAGCCCAACGGCTGGCTCCACCTGCTCGCCGACCATGCCGTCGTCTTCGCGACCTACCCGATCGCTGCGGATCGCACGCTGCTGCGGACGACCTGGCTCGTGCACGAGGAGGCCGAGGAGGGCCACGACTACGACACGAGCGACCTGACCCACGTGTGGCGCCAGACCAACGAGCAGGACGCCACGCTGTGCGCCCGCGCCCAGCAAGGCGTCAGCAGTCCGGCGTACCGACCCGGCCCGTATGCACCCAGCGAGTACCAGGTGGACGCCTTGGTCAACTGGTACGTCGACCGCGTGCGCGAACGACTCGGCGCATGATCAGCACCCCCGTCCTGTTGCCAGGAGCCGCTGCATCAGCACAGGACTCCGACCTGACCCTGGCCTGTGTCGGGATCAAACCGGAGACCCATGACGTGATGAGCTTCACGCTCCGCCCGGAGCGGCCGAACCGGTTCTGGTTCGATCCCGGCCAGTACCTCACCCTGACGCTCGAGGTCGCCGGGGAGCGCCTGAGCCGGTGCTACACGATCGCGTCCACTCCCACCGGAGCTGACTCGGTCACCATCACCGTGAAGCGCGTCCCGCACGGGCCGGTGTCGAACTGGCTCCACGACCACGTGCGACCCGGTGCGAGGCTCTCCGCCACAGGTCCCTTCGGTCAGTTCACCACGGCCGCGTGCGACGCGGAGAAGTACCTCTTCCTCTCCGCCGGAAGCGGAATCACACCGCTGATGTCGATGACGCGCGCGGCCGTGGAGCAGTCCTCGACCGCCGACATCGCGTTCGTGCACAGTGCCCGGACACCGGCCGACATCATCTTTCGCGCCGAGCTCGACCACCTCCACGCGACCCGTGAGGGCATCCGAGTCGTCAACGTATGCGAGCAGACCTCGGGCAGCGGCTACTGGTCCGGACCTCGAGGTCGGGTGGACCTCGCCCTGCTCCGGGAAGCGGTACCTGACCTCGACGAGCGGGAGGTCTTCATCTGTGGCCCTGCCCCCTACATGGAAGCCGTCCGCGCACTCCTCCACCTCGCCGGAGTCGATCCCGCCACCTGCCACGAGGAGAGCTTCGACTTCACGACGGCCTCAACCCAGGCCGATGCGTGGGGTGCGTCGCGGCCCACGCAAGGACTGATCGAGCCCACGACACACTCCGTCGAGTTCCGCAGGTCCGGCCGGACGATCGTCTCCGACAGCGCCACCACCATCCTCGAGGCAGCCGCATCAGCCGGCCTGATCCTGCCCTCGTCGTGCAGAGAGGGAATGTGCGGCACCTGCAAGAGCACCTTGGTGTCCGGGGACGTGCAGATGGACCACCAAGGAGGCATCCGGCGTCGCGAGATCGACCAGGGCAGGATCCTTCTCTGCTGCTCCACCCCGACCACAGATCTCGTGATCGACGCCTGATCAGCGGCAGCAGGCCTCCTCCGTGAACAGCACGACACCCTGCGTCGAACGCGCGACCCGGGCACAGGCTGCGCCGGAAGAAGCCTGACCGCCTGCGGCGTTGCTCTTCGATCCGGCCAACGTCCGCCACCTCACCCCTGCGACGGCCAGTTCCTCGTGGCCGACCTGCACTGTTCCTACCGATCGGCGTTGACCTTCGCCGAACGCACCATGGTGGCCGCCCTCGTGGCCACCTCAGCGTCGGGGCGTGCGCCGAGGCGTTCCCGGTTGCCACGCCTGAACTCTGCACCCGGACTGGCGGCCGGCCCGGAGTCCGGGCGACACTTTGCAGGTGCGGACGGACATACGGCGTACCGGGGCGCGGGTGGTCGCTGCGCTGGCCGCCGTGTTCTGGGGCTTCCTCTGGTTCGGGCTGATCGACCTCCTCGTGGTCTTGGAGCAGGACGAACGCTTCCATGAGCACTATCTGTTCGAGTCCGGGTGGGGGCTGCTCTACCTGGTCGTGGTTGCGGTGCCCCTGGTGGTGCTGGCGATGCGGCCCGGCGACCCGGTCGCGCTCGCGCAGCTGGTCGTCGCGACTCTGGCCGTCCTCATAGGTGGGTTGTGGGGTCTCGCCTGGCCCCAGCTGTGGAACGGGCTCGGCCTCGCGCTCACGGTCGGAATGTTGGCGTGGCTCGGCCGAGCGCGTCCGCCGACGTTGCGTCGCCCGGACCGGGCCCTTTCGGTGCTCGCGATCATCGGGCTGGCACCGGCGGTGATGTACGGCGCACCGCTGGCCCGCAACACCACCGACGTGGAGGACATCACCAACGGGGTCTCGCACTACCCCATGCAAGCCTCGCTCGCGTTGGCCGTGGTGAGCCTCGTCGCCCTCGCCGCAGTGACCCACAGCCGGCTGCCGGCCTGGACGGCAGCGTTCTCGGCATGCTGGTTGGGGATCGAGTCGGTCGTCTATCCGGATCTGAAGGCCAGCCTTGGGGCGACCGGCGGAGCGCTCACCACGGTGTGGGGTGTGCTGGTGGCTGTGTCCGCGGAAGTGGCCCGGCGTCGGACCCACCGCGCCGACCGAGAGCTCACCGAACGGCAGGCCTGACTGCATGACCTTTCCGCGCCCACGCAGCAGAGCTTCAGCGCGAAGCCGCTCCACGGGCGGCACCAGGAGCATTCACCATCGCGGGCTCGCCATCCGCGGCAGATCGGCGCACCATGGATGGCAGCGGACGTAAAGGAGGCCGAGATGGTGCTTTTCTGGGTGGTCATCGGCGTCATCGTCGCAGTCCTTGGCGTAGCGGTCGTCTACGACCTGAAAGCGCGGCGCCACCGCAGCGTCTCCAGCGATTTCAGGGCGGCGAGCCGGGACAGCGCTCGCCGCGAGGCACAAAGCCGCAACGCTACAGAGGCACGTTCTCGTCCGAGCAAGATGGGCGGCCGCGGCCGCTTCATCGGCGGAGGCCCCGGCCCCTAAGTTCGGAGGGCCCATTTCTACTGAAGCACGTCACTGACGGTGGTGGCGGCCCACCCGCCTCCCGTTGCCGGGTGGCGAGGCCGCGTGATCTGCACTCTGACGACTCCGTCGGCTCAGTCGACGCGTCGTTCTAGCGCGTCGGCGCGCAGACGCAGCAGAGCGAGCCGAGCCCGCTCCAAGGGCTCGCTCGAGAACCAGACCTCGGGAAACGTGGATGCGATGTAGCCCTCTGCGAGCTGGAAATGGAGTACATACGCCCCAACGCCCTCGTCGCTGGTCTGGTGGACGACGACGTCCTTGACGTCGTCCCACTGCAGCCGGTGCTTGGACCACACATTCGTGATCTGCACACCCTCGCCGTCGGCGCGAATGCCGCCGAGAGCAGACCGGACGCCTAACCACAGGAACATCGGTGCGCCGACGCCCCAGCCCAGAGTCAGCAAGCGCTCCTCGAATCCATCTGCTGTACGAAAACTGTCGACTGCGAGGCCGATGCACAGCACACCAAATACGGGCAACATGACCGCCATCAGCAGGAGCAGGGTGCCCCGGAACACCACCTTCTCCAGATGCGGTTGCTCGTCGACCTCCATCGCCGTCCTCCGACTCGATAGTCGACCCGAAAGCCGTGCGACGACAACCGTGTCTTGGCACTGTTCTGGCCCACCCGGACCAAGCCGGGGGAAGCCGAAGGTGGTCGCTGACTCCAGCGAGGCTGAATGCACGATTGGTGCGCATGAGCAGATGGGTCATTTCGCCGCCTCCGGGCCACGTGCCGTTGAGCGCATTTTCGAGGCGGTGCGAGTGACTACAGAGTGTCGGGAGTCAGGGACCCCGCATGTCTCCGATGTACTTGAACCGGCGCGCTTGGCCGGGCAAGGGCCCGCGTTGGTGGCGGCTGGCACACCATCGGGAGACGATGACAGCTCACTGCCCCGACTTGAGGACGATCATGAACCCGTTCAATCTCGAAGGCCGCACGGCCTTGGTCACCGGTGCAAACCAAGGCCTCGGACGAGCCTTCGCCCAGGCGATGGCTGAGGCGGGTGCGGATGTGGTCGTCATCGGCCGACACGAGGATCTCAACCAGGACGCGGCCTCCGAGATTGCCCATCTCACCGGACGGCGTACGACGGTGGGGACGGGCGACGTGACCAACCCTGAGGATGTACGCCGCATCGTGGACGACGCACTCTCCGCTCACGATCGAATCGACATCCTGGTGAACAACGCGGGCATCTGCTTTCACCGGCCAGCCCTCGATGTGCCCGACGACGAGTTCGCCGCGGTCTTCGACGTCAACGTGACCGGCATCTGGCGAATGTCCAAGGCCGTCGCCCCCTCGATGATCGAGGCCGGAGGGGGCTCCATCGTCAACGTCGGATCGATCTCCGCCATGATCGTCAACCGCCCCCAATGGCAGCCGGCGTACAACGCCTCGAAGGCCGCCGTCCATCAGCTCACGAAGTCACTTGCCGCGGAGTGGGCCCCACACAACATCCGCGTCAATGCGATCGCCCCGGGCTACGTGAAGACCGAGATGTCTCCGGTCGACGAGCCCCAGTTCCGGCAGCACTGGATCGACGACGTCCCCATGAGGCGGTACGCGACCCCGGAGGAAATCGCGCCGAGCGTGGTCTACCTCGCCAGCGACGCCGCATCGTTCACCACCGGCGCCGTACTGGTGACCGATGGCGGCTACACCCTGCATTGAGCGCGGCTGCTGCGAATCGCGACCTTCCGCCGCCTGTCGAAGGGGATCAGGCAGCCGGATCGAGTAGCTGAGTGATCCGAGGTTGCAGAGCCACCACCCTGGCAATGGGCATGGAGGCCATGTGTCAGGATCGGCTGGTGACTCTCGAGGACACGGCATCAGGCGAGCGCACGGACGAACCTCGCTCGACTGTGCCGACCCCGTCGTACAGCCGATTCGTGGCCATCGGGGACTCCTGGACCGAGGGCGTCGGGGACCCGGATCCAACCCGACCCAATGGGCTCAGGGGCTGGGCGGACCGCGTCGCGGAGGCGTTGGCGGCTGACCGCGAAGACTTCCGGTATGCCAACCTCGCGATCCGCGGCCGCACGGTCGAGGAGATCCTCGATGAACAGCTCGCACCTGCGCTGCACCTGAAGCCAGACCTCCTCACCATCCAGGGGGCAGGAAACGACCTGTTGCACGTTCGAGTCGACATCGACGCGCTCGTCGGGTCGATTGATGCGGCGGTCGCAAAGGCCAACGACGTCGGTTCCCGTGTCGTGCTGTTCACTCATGGAACTCCCGCCGCCGGACCGTTCCGCGTGCTTCGCGGGCGGGTAGCGATCTTCAACGAGCTCCTTCGAGAAGTCGTCGACGCGCGTAACGCCGTCCTCGTCGACAACTGGCGACTCAGGGAGGCACGGGACCCGCGCTACTGGCACGCAGACCGGATCCACCTCTCACCGTTCGGCCACCAGCTCGCCGCCCTGCACGTGCTGAACAGCTTGGGGATCCGCCACGACGGCGATCCGTTGGTCCTGCCCGAAGCCAGTGGCCTGACCAGACGAGAGCGGCTGCTGGCCGAAGTCGAGTGGACCAGGACATTTGCCGGCCCGTGGATCTACCGTCGGCTCAGACGACGCTCCTTGGGAGACGGCATCACTGCCAAGCGTCCGGTTCTGGCGTCCATCTGAGTGCTGGCGGCCTCCGCCTTTCACAGCCGTTCGGCCGAGCCTTGGCTCACCCTCACGGACGTGCGTCCCTCCGCCGCGTCACGGTCGCACCCAGCAGCCGATCATCGACAGGGGTCGGCCATCAGTGCCGAGGTCCGGTCACGGTCCCATCTGCTCAGACAGCGCTCGTCGAGACTCCGGCGCCCGGAACGGGTCCGAGAAGTACTGGGTCTCATGAACGACGAGACCGTCGACGAGCTCCATGATCGAGACGGAGTAGCTGGGCGCGCCGTCGTAGGTGATGGTGCACTCGCTGACCCAGACGTTCTCGACGCCGGTGATCCGGGCAACCGTGAAGTGCCGATCCGCTGGATGTCCACCGCGCTGCGCGGCGATGCGCTTGCGCCCGCGAAACCTCTCGCCTGATTGCGGATAGTCGAGGATCGCGTCCGCGGCGTACATCGCGTGCTCGGCCACGACGTCGCCCGCCTCAGATGCTCGCCAGTGCTCCTCGATCGCCGCCCTTGCTGGTTCCACGAGTCCGCTCCCTCATCAGCTGACTGTTCCCGCCCTGGGTGAACGTCGAGTTGGTGCTCCTCGGAGCAGGTAGGCAGCGCAAGCACCAGACAACCACGCGTGCAGGCTCGCGTCATCCCGCCGCTTTCGGGCGAGCCAAAGGATCGTCTCAACTTCCCGCATACCGAAGTGCGTGCGTCGGAACGGGCAGTCTTGGTTTCCGGTCAGGCCGTAGTGTGACAAGGCAACCAACCCGGGTGCGAGGGTGTCCCGGTTCAAGCTATGTGGTAGCAGCAGACTTTGGCACTCTGTCCTCTAGGAGGTACGCCCATGAGCGTAGCCCCGCTTCTGGCCGGCGGTCCTTTTGTCACAGACGGCGGGCTCGAGACCGACCTGCTGTTCCACCACGGCTTCGATCTCCCCGAGTTCGCAGCCTTTCCGTTGCTCGAAGACACTGCTGGTCGGGTCGCGTTGGATGCTTACTACGACGCGTACGCAGCGATCGCTCGTGCTGCTGGGCAGGGCCTTCTGCTCGAGACGCCCACGTGGCGTGCCAATCCGGATTGGGCGAAGAGGGTCGGGTATGACGACGTCGCGCTGGACCGAGCCAATCGCGAAGCCGTGGACCTGGTCCGTCGTGCACAGGAGCGTGCCGGTGTGGACCGCTCGTTGGTCGTCGGCATCCACGGGCCGCGAGGGGACGGGTACGTGGCCGGAGCGGCGGCGGATCCGGACCAGGCAGCTGAGTATCACCTCGCCCAGGCTGGGTCGTTCGCGGCTGCCGGGGTGGACCTCGTGCACGCGATGACCATCACGACCCCGGAAGAGGGGGTCGGGGTGGTTCGGGCCGCACGGTCAGTGGGGCTGCCGGTTGCCCTGTCTTTCACTGTGGAGTCCGACGGCCGCCTGCCGGACGGGACGCCGCTGGCGACAGCGGTCGAGCGCGTGGACGCTGACACGCGACCCGACTGGTTCGGCATCAACTGCGCTCACCCGACGCACATCGCACACGCCTTCGACGGCGGAGCCTGGCAAGAACGCGTCGCTGGCATCCGGCCGAACGCCTCGACCCTCACACACGATGAGCTGGACGCGATGGAAGTGCTCGACGAGGGCGATCTCGAGCTGCTGACCACCTCCTTCGAGGAGCTGCGGATCCACCTACCCAACCTCACCGTCATCGGCGGATGCTGCGGCACCGACGCCCGACACGTCGCCTCGCTGTGGGGTCTCTGACCAAAGGGCGTGAAGCCCTCTCGACTGTGCTGCCGCGATTGCGGTCGTCTCGACCGACCTCTGTCTCAATCCGAGTTTCGCGCGTATCGTTATTTGATCGACCCTCGGACCTGGGTCGAGGGCCGCTCTCCCCCGAAGCGGCCAGTGCCCCTCCTGGATTCTCGGAGGGGCACCTCACTGGGCGGATTTCCAATGCCCTCCCGGGCGTGAGACGACCCACCAAGACTCGCCGTCCGGCAGGAGCCTGATGCTTGGCGTGTGGCGGATCTGCCTCAGATGACGTGCGCTGCGGCACACCGGATCTGCCGCGATCCGCGCGACGGGAGAGTGTGTCCTCCCGCCGCCTTCGGGCTCATCAGAGGACCGTCTCGACTTCCTGACATGTCGATGAGCGATCTAGGGCCATTGCCCCCGGACGAGGGAGACGAGACGATCGACGAGGGAGACACGACGAGCGGCGCGGAGGTGGGTCATGAAGGTGCGACCAGGGGCAGTCATCCGAGGAGTCGGCGTGGCTGTCTCCTACCTCGCGCCTGGCAGGTCCACGCGCTCCGGCATCCTGTTCGCGTCTTACGCGGGCGCATGGTTCGTGAACAAGCCCGGACTGCAGATCTACTGGATCTTCCCGGACGTGGACGAGCCGTGGAAACGCGGCTCCCTCTCCTTCGCCACGTCCGTGGCAGCGTGGTCGACGGCGATGCTGGCAGCGACGACCGCCCTGCGTCGTACAAGACTCCCGGCACCGATCGGTGCGGTCGTGCTCGGAGGCGGTTTCATGACGGTCGACTCGCTTCTGGCCGATCTCGGCGAGAGGCGCGACGCGGACAACACTGCGAAGAACTGAGGGCGAGGCCCAATCCGCCGACTCGGGTCAACGAGCATGGCGCCTTTGGGCGTTGCCGCCGCTTCAGGGATCGCCAGAACGCTCGTTCGACGTCCTGACATGTCGACGTGCCGATGCATGCAACTCCTCCACGCACACACACTGCGCATCGACATTTCACAGTATGTGTTGGGGCCTGTTTCAGGGTCTCGCAAGCCGTGTGAAGCAGCATTCAGGCAGCGAAGCCCGCTAGTGACCCGGACCCTGGCGGGCTTCGCCCTCACTGTCAGCGCCCCTCTGGTCCCCCCGCCATGGCGGGCGTTGTCATGTCCGGGGGAACGTCCGGAACTGCCGCGATGCGTGCTCTCACGCACGGTGTGCGAGCGCATCCCTCCGCCCAGAAAGGCGCATGGCATAGACGCTTCCTTGGGCGGAAGCTGGCTGGGTAGACCTGGTGCGCGTCCATGCCGACCGCCGTTGTGCGGTCGTGCGCACGCTCGCGGCCTCGAAACCTTGCGCCCGAGGTTTCGACCGTCGACCGCAGGATGCCTTCCCGGGCGCCGGTGCGGTCAACCACTTGCGAGACCGTCACTGCCTGAGTTGGCTTCAGTGCTGCAGGTGACCCCGTCAACCGGCCGGGAGGATAGCCTCCCCCAAGTGAACGACATTCCGTGGTCTGAGGGCCGCTGGACCCACGACCCTGCCCACGTCGAGATCGTCGGGGACGGCCTCGTCGTCACCGCTCGCGCAGGCAGCGACGCCTGGCGCACCACGGCCTACGGCTTCATCCACGACAGCGAACATGCCCTCCTGACCGCTCAGGAACAGGACACAGCGTTCGAGGTGTCGTTCGAGCTCGACTTCTCGAACCAGTTCGACCAAGCCGGCATCTTCCTCCGCACAGAACCCGGGACCTGGATCAAGGCCGGTGTCGAACTCAGCGATGGCGTGGAGAGCCTCGGTGCCGTCGTCACCCGCGGAGAGTCCGACTGGTCGCTCTCACCAGTGCCGAGCTGGGCCGGGCGCCGAGTCACCGTCCGTGCCAGCCGTGCCGGCAACGCGGTGACCATTCGTGCCCGGATCGACTCAGAGCCCTGGCAGCTGGTCCGGGTGGCGCCCTTGGACGCATCCGCGGTGGTGCACTCCGGACCGTACTGCTGCGCCCCGTCGTCTGAAGCCCTCACCGTTCACTTCACGTCCTGGCGCCGAACAGGCGCTGACGAGGCCCTCCACCCCGAAGGCTGAGGAAGTACGGCGCGCCCCACAGCCCGAAGAATGACAAATCTCAGCCGCGACCGGGATCGAGAAGCGAACGCCCGCTCATGCCGGTGGTCTCAATGGGTCAGCGCAACACTTCCTTGACTGGAGGAGGTTGTGATGGCGCGTGGTTATCGGAGGTTGTCTCTCGCGGATGAGGATGAGATCTGGTCGCGGCTGCGAGCTGGCCATGCGGCCAAACCGACGGCTCGTGCTTTGGGGCTGTCGACCGGGACGGTGCGGGCCTATCTGGTGCGGTGTGGCGGGATCCGGCCCGATCCGCGGCGAGGGTCACCGGGTCGGTTGAGCTTCGCCGAACGGGAAGAGATCTCTCGTGGTCTGGCATCTGGACTGTCGCTACGTGCGATCGCGGCCGGGCTGGGTCGAGCCCCGTCGACGGTGAGCCGTGAGGTCGCCGCCCGCGGCGGCAGATACCGCTACCGGGCCGCGAGCGCAGACCAGATTGCGTGGTCGCGCTCGAGGCGTCCCAAGGTCTGCAAGCTCGCGACCAACCCAGCCCTGGCTGGAGTGGTGGCCGAGAAACTGGCACAGCGGTGGTCGCCCGAGCAGATCGCCGGCTGGTTGAAGACCACCTACCCCGAGAATCAACAGATGCAGGTCTCCCACGAGAGCATCTACCGCACCCTGTTCATCCAGTCGCGCGGTGCACTGCGCAGGGAACTCACCGCGCATCTGCGGACCGGGCGAGTGATCCGACGTCCTCATGGAACCCGGCTGCCCGATGGCCGTGGTGGCCGGCCGGGGATCCTCAACATCTCCGAACGACCCGCCGAAGCAGACGACCGGGCGGTGCCTGGGCATTGGGAAGGTGACCTGGTCTTCGGCAAACACATGAGCCCGGTGGCCACTCTGGTCGAACGCTCCACCCGGTTCGTGATGCTCGTCGAGCTGCCCGGAGGCCAACACAAGGCCGACGTCGTTGCCGACGCCCTGGCCGCCAAGATCACCACCCTGCCAGCGGCGTTGACCAGGACCCTGACCTGGGACCAGGGCCACGAGATGGCTCAACACCTCCGGTTCACCGAGGAGACGGGTGTCGAGGTCTACTTCTGCGATCCCAAGTCACCCTGGCAGCGCGGCAGCAACGAGAACACCAACGGGCTCCTGCGCCAGTACCTACCCCGGACCCTCGACTTCCGCACCCTGACCCAGGCCGACTTCGACGCCATCGCCGACCAGCTCAACGGACGTCCTCGACAGACCCTCGGCTTCAAGACACCATCACAAGCATTAGCCGAGGTGTTGCGTTGACCGCCTGAGCCCGCACCGCGATCCGCGCTGTCATGCCGATGAGAGGGTGTGTTCCGCTGGGTCGCGGGTCACGTCTTCGCGGAGGAGAGCTCGGTGCGCGCCGGCTCCGCTCCTGGCTGGGCCCCCATGCTCGATTGGACGCCGACCTTCGATCTGAGCGATCCCGGCCCGGGCGGCGACGCTTTTGACACACTGCAGTTGTGACGCTGCCCATCGTTGGCGTCCGCCAGATCAAGTTGCCCGTGAGTGACCTGGCTGCCAGCGCCCGATGGTACGCAGATCTCTTCGGATCTGGAACTGGCCAACGAGTTTTTCAGAACGGCGCAGTCAGAGGTGTCGTCCTTGCCGCGCGTGGCTCTGGGCGTCGAGGTCGATCCTGATCGGCGCCGCCGTCGATGACCGTCCACGCCGCCCCGGTCCACCATCCGCCACCTGGTGGGGCGAACGGGGATGGGGTGCTCGCCCGCTCAAAGCGAGAATCGACCGTGCTGCGACGACTCAGTGGGGCTCGATGCGCGCGACGAGAACACGGATCATCGTCACCTCATGCCTCGATCATGCCAAGCGCAGCGGTCCTAGAGCCGACGCTGGAAGGCCAGCTCCCGCCCCATGACGCGATAGCCCAACCGATCGTTGACCGCGATCATGTGGTCGTTGGTCTCGGCGTTCCAGGTGTCGATGGCCGCGATCTGGGGCTCCTGCTCTGCGAGCCAGCACATCATCTCGGCCTTGAGCAGCAGCCCCAGCCGATGACCTCGGTGCTCCCGCAGCACCGAGGTGTCGTGCTGGTGGGCCACTCGCGGCGTCTCGACGTCCACCACCACGACGGAGTGCCCGGCGAGGCGACCGGTCGGTCGGTGCCGGGCCGCCACCCGGTAGAGCCGGTGACCGCCGTCGATCGTGGCGCTCTCGTAGGACTGCACCCGCTCGGCCGTGAACACCTCGTCCTCGATGTCGAGGTCGTCGGTCGGGGCGTCGTTGATCGCGTTCGCGAGCGCGACGACCGACGGAAGCAGCGGCTCCGGTGTGCGGCCGACGATCCGGACGAGCTCGTAGTCGGTTGCGAACGGCAGCGCCTCGTCGTACGCCGCGGCGGCCAGGCCGGGCGGCAGCTCCTGCGGATACTGCACGCGGTTGACCTCCTGGGACGCGCGCTCGAACCCGTGACGCCTCGCGAACGCCTCGACTCCGGGCAGGTCCCAGGCACTCCCGCCGACCTTGGTGCACCCCTCGCCGCGACCCACGTGCATCAGGCGCTCGAGGAGCACCGACCCGTGGCCCCGGCCACGGCACTCCGGGTGGACGACCAGGGCGAGCCACGCGAGGTCGCGGTTGTCCCACTCCCCCGTCTCCACGTGCGCCACGCCGACGGGCACACCCTCGACGAGAGCCAGGAAGTGCCGGTCCGGCGGCCCGTCCCAGCCGTGCCGCACCTGCATCTCCCGCCGGTGTGCGCTCACCTCGGGCAGCCAGGGAGTCTCGAAGGCCCGGGTGGCGTTGATGATCACCCGTCCGGTCTCGACGGCCTCCGTGTCGTCGGCGACGTACTCCCTCAGCTGCATCGCATCAGCGTGTGCCCGGCATCGGTCCGTGTCGAACGATTATCGGCACGTCCTAGGGTCGAGGACATGAGCACTCCAGACGCAACGGCAGACATCGGCCTCACCGGCCTGGCCGTGATGGGCCGCAACCTCGCGCGCAACATCGCCCGGCACGGACACACGATCGCGGTGCACAACCGCACCACGGAGCGGATGACGGCGCTCCTCGACGAGCACGGTGACGACGGCGACTTCGTCGGCTCGGAGTCCATGGAGGACTTCGTGGCCAGCATCAAGAAGCCACGCGCGATCATCATCATGGTCAAGGCCGGGGAGGCCACCGACGCGGTCGTCGACGAGCTGGTCCCCCTCCTCGACGAGGGCGACATCGTCATCGACGCGGGCAACGCGCACTTCGAGGACACGCTGCGCCGGCAGCAGGCGCTCGAGGAGCATGGCCTGCACTTCGTCGGGATGGGCGTCTCCGGTGGCGAGGAGGGCGCGCTCAACGGTCCGTCGATCATGGTCGGCGGGTCCGAGCACGCCTACGAGCGGCTCGGCCCGATCGTGGAGGACATCGCGGCGCAGGTCGACGGCACCCCGTGCGCCACGCACGTCGGACCGGACGGTGCGGGGCACTTCGTGAAGATGGTGCACAACGGCATCGAGTACGCCGACATGCAGCTGATCGCCGAGGCCTACGACATCCTGCGCAACGTGCTCTCCAAGGAGCCGGCCGAGCTCGCGGGCATCTTCCGCGAGTGGAACGAGGGCGATCTCGACTCGTTCCTGATCGAGCTGACGGCCACGGTGCTCGAGCACGAGGACGCGTCCGGCAAGCCGTTCATCGACGTGGTCGCCGACGCCGCGGAGCAGAAGGGCACCGGTCGGTGGACGGTGCAGAGCGCGCTGGACCTCGGCGTACCGGTGACCGGCATCGCCGAGGCCACCTTCGCCCGCAGCGTCTCGGGCCACACCGAGCAGCGCGAGGCGGCCCGCAAGGTCTTCGACGAGACCAGCGACACGCCCCCCATCGAGGACGCCGACCAGTTCGTCGAGGACGTGCGCGCTGCGCTGTACGCCGCCAAGGTGGTCGCCTACGCCCAGGGCTTCGACCAGATCGTGGCCGGCAGCGACGAGCACGACTGGGACGTCTCCCCCGGCGACCTCGCCACCATCTGGCGCGGCGGCTGCATCATCCGGGCGAAGTTCCTGGACCGGATCCGCGAGGCCTACGAGGTGGAGCCGGACCTGACGACGTTGATGACCCAGGAGTACTTCGCCAAGGCGCTCAAGGACGGCGAGGCGGGATGGCGACGGGTCGTCTCCACGGCCACGGCGTACGGCATCCCCGTGCCCGCCTTCGGCTCCTCGCTCTCCTACTTCGACGCCCTGCGCCGCGACCGGCTCCCCGCGGCCCTGATCCAGGCGTTGCGCGACAACTTCGGCGCACACACCTACCAGCGCGTCGACCGCGAGGGCACCTTCCACACCCTGTGGGCCGGCGACCTCAGCGAAGTGGAGGGATAAACCAGTTGTCACCGCGAGGCTCTTCGGTCACCCTCGACTGAGATCGACGAGTGCTCCGGCACGTGAGCGAGAGGAGATGCAGACATGTCCACGACTGTCACCGGCCTGTCCGCAGACCGCCTCTTCCACGCATGGAGCACGCATGTCCTCAATCCCGGAGACCACCACCTCTGAGCAGATCGACCCCTCGTTCGTCTTCGACTTCCGCGCCTACGACGAACCGCTCGCCGGCCACCAGCGCTGGACCACCTGGCTCGACGTCGAGCCGCTCTGCCGTGGCCCGGAACCGCGCCCGGACTGGGTGGTGACCGACCAGGCTGCCGTCGACACCGAGCTCGGCATCCTCAAGACCGGCAAGGAAGCCGACGTCTTCCTGCTCGAACGCGCCGTCGACGACGGTCCGGGCGTGGTGATGGCAGCCAAGCGCTACCGGAGCACCGACCACCGCAACTTCCACCGCACCTCCGCCTACACCGAGGGCCGACGCGGCAAGGACAGTCGTGAGGCTCGGGCCGCCGCCAAGGGTTCGTCCTTCGGGCGGCTCGTCGCTGCCGGCCAGTGGGCCAACGCCGAGTGGGAGTCGCTGAAGCAGTGCTGGTCGCTGGGCCTGCCGGTGCCCTACCCGGTGCAGCTCGACGGCACCGAGCTGCTGCTGGAGTGGATCAGCGTCGACGGCGACACGGCACCCCGGCTGGCCCAGTCACGGCCGACGCCCGACCTGCTCGCGTCGTACTTCGACCAGCTCCGCGAGGCGATGGCCACGATGGCGCAGCACGGCATCGTGCACGGCGACCTGTCGGCGTACAACATCCTGGCGGCGGGCGACCGGCTGGTGATCATCGACCTGCCCCAGTGCGTCGACCTGGTGGCGAACCCGCAGGGCATGGACTTCCTGCTGCGGGACTGCGCCAACGTCTGCACCTGGTTCCGCAGCAAGGGCCTGGACCCGGACGTCGCCGACGAGAACGCCCTGTTCGCCGACCTGCTATCGACTGCCTTCTGAGCGCCACCAACGTCCGGGCACCGGGTTGTCCACCCGCACGATCCGAGGACGACGACTGCCGTGGTCAGCGACTAGGGTTCGCGACATGCCCACTGATCCACTCTTCGCCTGCGAAGGGGAGATGGCGGGCCGACTGGCCGACCACGACTGGGAGAGCACCCCGCTCGGCCCGGTCGAGTCGTGGTCGCCCGGACTCCGCGCGTCGGTCGGGATCATGCTGCGCACTCGCTACCCGATGCTGCTCAGCTGGGGTGACCACCTCGTGATGCTCTACAACGACGCGTTCATCCCGACGCTAGGCACCAAGCACCCCGGTGCGGTGGGTGGTCTCCTCCGGGAGCAGTTCGCCGAGGTCTGGGACTCGGTGGGGTCCATGCAGGAGTCCGTGCTCGCGGGCGGACCGGCGACCTGGGACGAGGACCTCCCGCTGGTGATCGAGCGGGGCACCGGACCCGAGGAGGCGTTCTTCACCTTCTCCTACTCGCACGTGCCCGACGAGGCCGGGACGGGCGGGGTGCTCGCCGTCCTCACCGTCACCACCCCCAAGGTCGTGGCTGCGCGACGGTTGGCGGTCCTCAACCAGCTGGCGGTGGTGGCCCAGGGGGCGGACGATCCACGAGCAGGCCCTGACGGCTGCCCTGGAGGTGCTCGGCTCCGCGGACCACGAGCTCCAGGGCGGCGCGCTCTACACGCGCAGGGGCCTGGTCGGGGGCGGGACCGGTCCGCTCTCCCGCAGCATGGTGTTCGGGCAGGCCGACGCCGAGCTCCTCCCCCGGGTCGTGGACGCCCCGGACCATCCGGTGACCCGGGCGTGGGCCGTCCAACGCCCGGTCCACCGGGCGGCTCCCCAGCCGTGGGCCGCTGTGCCGGTGCGTGGCCAGGGCGAGGTGGAGGCGGTCCTCGTGCTCGTGCCGCACCCGCTGCGGCCGTACGACGAGGACCACGAGCGCTTCGTCAGCCTGATCGGGGACCAGCTCGGGCAGATCCTCGCCGATGGCCACGGCCAGGGCGCGCGAACAGGCCCGCCTCGAGGCGCTGGCCGCGCTCGACGCTGCGAAGACCGCCTTCCTGTCCAACGTCAGCCACGAGTTCCGCACGCCGTTGACCCTGCTGCTCGCGCCGCTCGAGGACGTCCTCAACGGACGCGAGCAGTCCATCGAGCACGCGGACGTCGAGGTGATGTACGCCAGTGCGCACCGGCTCCTGCGGATGGTCAACGCCCTGCTCGACGTCGCCCGCATCGAGGCCGACGGCCTGGCCGCCGACCCGGAGCCGACCGACCTCGCGCAGATCACCGAGGACCTGCTCCAGCCCGTTCGCGGACGCCGCGGGCCGCGCCGGACTCGACGCTCGTCGCCGAGCTCGAGCCCGTCCCTCGGTCCCGTGCTCGTGGACCCGGAGCTGTGGGAGAAGGTCGTGCTCAACCTGGTCGCCAACGCGATCAAGTTCACCCGCGAGGGATCGGTGCGTGTCGTCCTCACCAGCCGCGGCGAGCAGGTCGTGCTGCGGGTGGCCGACACCGGGCCCGGCATCCCCGAGGCGGAGCTGGGCCAGCGTCTTCGACCGGTTCCACCGGTCGCACAGCGCCGACGCCCGCGACATCCAGGGCACCGGCGTCGGACTGACGCTCGTGGCGGAGGCGGCCCGGGCGATGGGCGGCTCGGCCACGGTCGACCTCCGAGGTGGGGATCGGGTCCACCTTCGAGGTGGCGCTCCCACTGGTGCCCGGCGGGCCCGGGGACCCTGCCTCCGGCTGGTCTCCCAGCCTCAAGGCCGCCCATGCCCTGGCCGACGACGTCGCGCTGTCCGGCGAGACTCCGGCCGACCTCGAGGTGGCCCATCCCGAGCCCGGGGCGGGCCGATCGGTCATCCTGGTCGTCGAGGACAACGCGGCGGTGCGGGCCAGGGTCGCGCGGCTGCTCGGCAGCCTGGGCCAGGTCAGGACTGCGGGCGACGGGTTGGCGGCACTCGAGGTCCTGCGGAACACGAACGTCGACCTGGTCGTCACCGACGTGATGATGCCGCGGCTCGACGGGCTCGGGCTGCTGAAGGAGATCCGCGCGCGACGAAGCGCTGCGCGGCACGCCGGTCATCCTGCTCTCCGCCCGCGCGGGATCCGAGGCGGCCGCCGGCGGCATCGAGGCCGGCGCGGACGACTACGTGGTCAAGCCGTTCACCCCCGGCGAGCTGCTCGCCCGGTGCCGCACCAGCCTGGAGCTCGCCGACTACCGCGCCCGGGCGGCCGCCGGCCAGGTGCGCGGCGCGCTGCTGGCCGGGGTCAGCCACGACATGCAGACCCCGCTCGCGGTGATCACCACCTCGCTCGGGCTCCTCGGCGAGCCCGATCTCGCCGACGAGGACCGCACCCGGATCGCGAGCCGTGCGCGTTTCCGCGCCTCGCAGCTCACCCGCCTGGTCACCCAGTTCCTCGACTGGTCGCGACTGAGCATGAACCAGCCGCTGCCCATCCGGATCGAGCTCGTGGACCTCGCTGTGGTGGTCCGCGCCGTCGCCTCCGAGCACGACGGGATCCGGGTCAGCGGTGACGAGGTCGCGACCGAGATCCGGTGCGACCGGCAGCGCACCGAGCAGATCCTCCACAACCTGGTGGAGAACGCGAAGCGCGTCGCTCGCTCGGGGATCGAGATCCGGCTCGGCGGTGACGAGCACGACCTCATCGTCCGGGTGATCGACGACGGGCCCGGCGTCAGCCCGGAGGTGCTGGCCAGGCTGTTCGAGGCCTTCGGGCCTTCGACGGCTCAGAAGGGCAGCGGCCTGGGCCTGCACGTGTCCCGCGAGGCGGCTCGGGCACAGGGGGGCGAGCTGGTCGCTGGAGTCGACCGGACCCGAGGGCTCGGTCTTCACGCTCAGCCTTCCCCGCCAGCCGGCTGAGCTGACCGGCCGAGCCTCCAGCTCGCGCCAGCCGTCGTGGTCGTGCACCGCGGTCCCGGCGTACGACGGCACGCGAGCCGCCTCGCCGTCGACCACCTCGAGGGCACGGATCATCGCCGCGTGTCCCGGGCCGAAGAAGCGTCTGCTTGCGCTGCACCGGGTCCGGTCCCGAGGTCGTGGGTCTCGACGGCCAGGCGGCACGGGATGCCGAGTCGATCGGCCGTCGCGAGGCTGGTGCGAGCGACCTCCATGATGCTGTCCGGACCAGTGGGCTCGTTGCGGAAGCTGAGCAGAGTCACGGCGTCCACGAGGCGCATCACCGCCTCGTCCAGCGGAGTGTCGGAGGCCGTGGGGACCTCGTGGAGCCAGAAGGCGAGGTCCGCCTCCAACCGGAGCGGACAGGTGGCGGCAAGCCGCCGGAGCACGTCGACGTACCCGACCACCACCTCGGCGCGACGCGCGTCCCAGTCCGTGCGTGCCCAGGGCTCGATGTCGAGGTGGACACCGTCGAAGACCTGCATCGCGCACACGGCACGCGCCCAGCCCATGGCCTGCTCGGAGTGGTCGAGCCAGTCCGCGTCACCACCCAGCGCCGAGACGGAGATGTGGGCAGCGTGCGCCGCCTTGACGACCTCGCGCGCCCAACGCACGTCCGAGACCGGGGCGAGGTCGGGTCGCACGGCGAGGAAGAGCTCGTCCACCCCGTGACCCACCGCCCACGGCACCAGCTCACCGGCCGGCGGCCGCTCCCACACCCAGGTCGCGCGTCGCACGTGCCGGTCAGCCCAACCGCTCGATGATCGTCACGTTGGCCTGCCCGCCGCCCTCGCACATCGTCTGCAGCCCGTAACGACCGCCGGTGCGTTCGAGCTCGTTGAGCAACGTGGACATGATCCGGGTGCCGGTCGCACCGATCGGGTGACCGAGCGCGATGCCGCCGCCGTTGACGTTGACCTTCTCGAGCGGGACGTCGAGCTCACGCGACCAGGCGAGGACGACGGAGGCGAACGCCTCGTTGCACTCGAACAGGTCGATGTCGTCGACGGACAGCCCGGTCTTCTCGAGGGCGTGCCGGGTCGCCCGGATCGGGCCGGTGAGCATCCAGACCGGGTCGTCACCGCGCACCGAGAGATGGTGGATCCGGGCGCGCGCGGTGAGACCGTGCTGCTCGAGCGCGTGCTCCGACGCGATCAGCATCGCCGACGACGCGTCGCAGATCTGCGAGGCCACCGCGGCCGTGATCCGCCCGCCCTCGGCCAACGGCTTGAGCCCGGCCATCTTCTCGAGCGACGTGTCGCGGGGGCACTCGTCGGTCTCGAAGCCGCCGACCGGGGCGATCTCGTTCTTGAACCTGCCCTCGTCGATGGCGGTCCTGGCCCGGGTGTGCGAGTCGAGCGCGAACTGCTCCATCTCCTCGCGGCTGATGTCCCACTTCTCGGCGATCATCTCGGCCGAGCGGAACTGCGAGACCTCCTGGTCGCCGTAGCGCTCCCGCCAGCCGGGCGACTCCGCGAACGGGGTCGAGAAGCCGTACTGCTGGGCGACCAGCATCGCCGCGGAGATCGGGATGGCGGACATGTTCTGCAGGCCGCCGGCGACGACGAGGTCCTGGGTGCCGGACATGACGCCCTGGGCGGCGAAGTGCACGGCCTGCTGGGAGGAGCCGCACTGCCGGTCGATGGTCACGCCCGGGACGTGGTCGGGCAGCCCGGCGACGAGCCACGCCGTACGCGCCACGTCGCCGGCCTGGGAGCCGATCGTGTCGCAACAGCCCATGATCACGTCGTCCACGGCGCCGGCGTCGATGCCGGTGCGCTCCACGAGGGCCTTGAGCACGTGGGCGCCGAGGTCGGCGGAGTGCACCTGCGCGAGCGAGCCACCCCGCTTCCCGACGGGGGTGCGGACGGCGTCGACGATGTAGGCCTCAGGCATGTTCTTGAATTCCTTCCAGCAGGATATGCAGGTACTGGTCGGCGACCTGGTCGGGCGAGAGGTCCCCACCGGGGCGATACCAGCGGACCGCCACCCAGACGGTGTCGCGCAGGAACCGGTAGACGAGCTCGACGTCGAGGTCCGAGCGGAGCTCCCCCGCGGCCACGCCGTCCTGGAGCAGCCCGGTCCAGAGCGTGCGGAAGCGGACGTTGCGCTCGTGCAGGTAGGCGAACCGGTCGAACGTGGCCAGGTAGGCCGCGTCGGTCTGGAAGATCGCCACCTCGCTGTGGTGGCGGTCGATCGCGTCGAAGGAGACCCGCACGACCGCCTCGAGCTTGGCCCGGGGGCTCTGGTCGGACGCCTCGATCGCGTCGTACTGCTTCCACAGCTCGGTCTGGAAGGAGTCGAGCAGCTCGTCGACCATCGCCTCCTTGGAGTCGAAGTGGTGGTAGAGGCTGCCGGACAGGATCCCGGCGGCATCGGCGATGTCGCGCACGGTCGTGTTCTTGAACCCGCGCTCGGCGAAGAGCTTCGCTGCGATCGCCAGCAGCTCCTCGCGACGGGTCGGTGCCGGGGCTGGGGCCGGGGCCTCGCTAGGCATGCTGGCTGCTCACCGAGACGACCTCGCCGGTGAGGTACGACGAGTAGTCGCTCGCCAGGAAGACCATCACGTTGGCCACCTCCCAGGGCTCGGCCGCCCGCCCGAACGCCTCGCGCTGCTTGAGCTCGTGGAGCAGGTCGTCGGAGGTGACCTTGGCCAGGAACGGGTGCATCGCCAGGCTCGGCGAGACGGCGTTGATCCGGATGCCGTGCTCGGCGACGTCGAGGGCAGCGCAGCGGGTCAATGCCATCACGCCCGCCTTCGCGGCGGCGTAGTGAGCCTGGCCCTCCTGCGCCCGCCAGCCGATCACCGAGGCGTTGTTGACGATCACGCCGTGCTTGCCGGTGTCGATCATCTTGATCGAGGCGGCGCGGACGCAGCGGAAGGTGCCGGTCAGGGTGATGTCGATGACCTTGCTCCACTGGTCGTCGGTCATCTCCGTGATCGCTGCCGTGCCACCGAGGCCGGCGTTGTTGACCATCACGTCGACGCCACCGAACTCGTCGGCGGCGTCGACCAGCGCCTGCACCTGCGCCTCGTCGGTGACGTCGCACAGCAGCGAACGCACCCGGTCGTCACCGAACTCCTCCTCGAGGGCAGCCTGGGCCTCGCCGAGACGGCGCTCGTGGGTGTCCCCCAGAACGACCGCCCGGGCCCCTTCCTCGAGCACCCTGCGGACGACCGCCGCGCCGATGCCCGCCCCGGCGGCGGCGGTCACCACGACGACCTTGTCGCGGAGCAGGTCGTGGCCCGGCACGTAGTCGGGGGTGGGCTGCTCGGGTCTGGTTGCCGTCATCGGCTCTCCATCGGTCGCTGCTCTCTGGGCAGGCCGAGCACTCGCTCGGCCAGGACGTTGCGCTGGATCTCGTCGGACCCGCCGTAGATGGTGTCCGCGCGGGTGAACAGGAACATCCGCTGCCACTCGTCGAGGTCGTAGTCGGGTCCGGTGGTCAACGAGTCGTGACCCCGGACCTGCATGGCGAGCTCGCCGAGGGTGCGGTGCCAGCCGGCCCACAGCAGCTTGGAGATGCTGGCCTGCTGGGGCGCCTGGTCCTCGCTCAGGGTGCGGAGCGCGTTCAGCCGGATCACCTCGAGCTCGACCTGCGCCCTGGCGAGACGGTCGTGGATCACCGGGTCGTCGTACGTGCCGTTGGCGCGGGCCACCTCGAGCAGCGCGTCGACCTCGCGCTGGAAGCCGACCTGCTGGCCGATCGTGGAGATGCCGCGCTCGAAGCCGAGCGTGGCCATGGCGACCTGCCAGCCGTTGCCGGCGCCGCCGACGACGAGGTCGGCGTCGGTGCGGGCACCGCTGAAGAAGACCTCGTTGAACTCCGAGGTGCCGGTGAGCTGGATGATCGGCCGCACCTCGACGCCGTCCTGGTCCATCGGGACGAGCAGGTAGGACAGGCCGTGATGGCGCTTCGAGCCGGGCTCGGTGCGCGCGACCACGAAGCACCAGTCGGCCTGATGCGCGAGCGAGGTCCAGACCTTCTGGCCGTCGATCACCCACTGACCGCCCTCCAGCCTCGCCTTCGTGGACACGTTGGCCAGGTCGGAGCCCGCACCCGGCTCGGAGTAGCCCTGGCACCAGAGCTCCTCGACCGCGACGATCTTCGGCAGGAAGCGCTGCTTCTGCTCGTCGGTGCCGAACGCGATCAGGGTCGGCCCGAGCAGCTCCTCCCCGAGGTGGTTGACGCGAGCGGGCGCGTCGGCGCGGGCGTACTCCTCGTGGAAGATCACCTGCTGGAAGAGCGGCAGTCCACGGCCGCCGTGCTCGACCGGCCAGCCGATGCAGGTCCAGCCGTGCTGCGCGAGGTGCCGGTCCCAGGCGAGCCGCTCCTCGTGGGCCTCGTGCTCGCGACCGGGTCCACCCAGCCCACGCAGCTCGGCGAACTCGCCGGAGAGCGCCTCCTCCAGCCACGAGCGGACCTCGGCGCGGAACGCCTCGTCCTCGGGACTGTAGGAGAGATCCATGCCGGTACGGTACCCTACCAAGCACTTGTTTGGTCAGCCGTCAGGAGCGTCGATGCCCGCCTCACCGCGCACGCTTCCTGCCGTCCTGCGCGCCGCGGCGACGACGTACGCCGACCGTCCGGCGTACGTCCAGGGCGGCTCTTCGCTGACCTACGCGGAGCTGCTGGAGCGGGTGCGGGAGACGGCGCGTGGCTATGTCGATCTCGGGCTCGAACCGGGCGACAAGGTCGTGGTCTGGGCGCCGAACAGCATCGCGTGGGCCGTGGCCGGGCTCGCCGTCTCGTACGCCGGCGGGGTGCTCGTGCCCGCCAACAGTCGCTACACGGGGCACGAGGTCGCCGACCTCGTCCGTCGTACCGATGCTCGCCTGGCCGTCGTCGCCGACGGCTTCCTCGGCCGCACCCAGGTCGCCGACCTGCTCTCCCTCCCCGACCTGGGCTCCCTTGCTGCGGTGATCCGGATCGGGGAACCGGATAGTCCAGATCAAAAAGCCGCTGCCGCGGGGCCCGAGACCGGCCGAACGACCTGGACTACCCGGGTCGTCGAGCTCCCTGACCTCGCCGGACTCGGCGCCGAGGTGAGTGCCGACCACGTGGAGGCCCGGGCGGACGCGGTGTCGCCGGAGGACGTGGCGGACGTCCTGTTCACCTCGGGTACGACGGGCCGCCCGAAGGGTGCGATGAGTGCCCATCGCCAGACGATCGGCGTCGCGGACGCGTGGGCCGGGCTCGGTGGGGTCACCGTCGACGACCGCTACCTCGTGGTGAATCCGTTCTTCCACTCGTTCGGCTACAAGATCGGGATCGTCGTCGGGCTGCTCACCGGCGCGACGCTCTACCCGGTGGCCACGTTCGACCTCGACGCGACGATGCGGCTGATCCAGGACAAGCAGATCACCCTGCTCCCGGGTGCGCCGACCATCTACCAGTCCCTGCTCACGGCACCCGGGCGCGCGGGGTTCGACCTGTCCTCGCTCCGGCTCGCGGTGACGGGCGCGGCGGTGGTGCCCGTCGTGCTGATCGAGCGGATGCGCGCCCCCGGTCCCGAGGGGCTGGCGATCGACACGGTGGTCACCGCCTTCGGGATGACCGAGGCCGTCGTCGCCACCATGTGCCGGCCGGGCGACTCGGCCGAGACGGTCGCCACCACGTGCGGCAGCGCCATCCCCGGCATGGAGGCGCGGATCTCGGAGGAGGGCGAGCTGCTGCTGCGCGGCGAGTACGTGATGCTCGGCTACCTCGACGACCCCGAGGCCACTCGCGAGGCGATAGACCGTGAAGGCTGGCTGCACACCGGTGACATCGGCACCCTCGACGACGCCGGGAACCTGACGATCACCGACCGGCTCAAGGACATGTACATCTCCGGCGGCTTCAACGTCTATCCCGCCGAGGTCGAGCAGGCGCTGATGCGCCTGGAGGGGGTCGACGACGTGGCCGTCGTCGGCGTACCGGACGAGCGGATGGGCGAGGTGGGCAAGGCGTACGTCGTCCGGGCCGACGACTCGGTGACCCCCGAGAACGTGATCGCCTTCGCGAAGGAACGGCTGGCCGGCTTCAAGGCCCCGCGCGAGGTGGAGTTCATCGACGTGCTCCCCCGCAACCTCGGCGGCAAGGTCCTCAAGACCGTCCTTCGGGACGCCTCGTCCCTCGGCTCCTCAGGAACGTCGCGATGAACCTCGACCTCTCCGAGTCCGAGCTCGCCTTCCAGGCCGAGGCCCGCGCCTGGCTGACCGAGCACGTGCCGAGCGAGCCGTTGCCCTCGATGGACACCCCCGAGGGCTTCGCGGCCCACCAGGAGTGGGAGGCGAAGCTGGCCGAGGCACGCTGGGCGGTGGTGAGCTGGCCCGACAAGTACCACGGCCGAGGCGCCTCGCTCGTCGAGTGGGTGATCTTCGAGGAGGAGTACTACCGCGCCGGCGCCCCCGGACGGGTCAGCCAGAACGGCATCTTCCTGCTCTCCCCCACGATCTTCGAGAACGGCACCGAGGAGCAGCAGGACCGCTGGCTGCCGTCGATGGCCACCGGCGAGCAGATCTGGGCCCAGGCCTGGTCCGAGCCCGAAGCCGGCTCCGACCTCGCCTCCCTCCGTTCCCGGGCCGAGCGCGACGAGGAGCGTGGTGGCTGGGTGCTCAACGGCCAGAAGACCTGGTCCTCGCGGGCGGCGTACGCCCACTGGGGCTTCGGTCTCTTCCGCAGCGACCCCGAGTCGCAGCGCCACCACGGCCTCACCTACTTCTGCTTCCCCCTGGACGCCGACGGCGTCACCGTGCGCCCGATCGCCCAGCTCGACGGCGACCCGGGCTTCGCCGAGCTGTTCTTCGACGACGTGTTCGTCCCGGACGCCGACGTCCTCGGGAAGCCCGGAGCCGGCTGGTCGGTCGCGATGAGTACGGCGGGCAACGAGCGCGGCCTGTCGCTGCGCTCACCCGGCCGGTTCTGCGCCACGGCCGAGCGGCTGGTCGGCCTGTGGCACGAGCAGGGCGCGCCCCCCGAGCACCGCGACCGCGTGGTCGACGCGTGGCTCGGTGCCGAGGCCTATCGCCTCTACACCTGGGGCACCGTCAGCAGGCTCGTCGCCGGCGGCCAGATCGGGTACGCCGGGTCGGTGAACAAGGTGTTCTGGTCCGACCTCGACGTCGCGATGCACGAGACGGCGCTCGACCTGCTCGGTCCGGAGTCGGAGCTGCGTGGCCCCTGGCTGGACGGCTACCTGTTCTCGCTGTCCGGCCCGATCTACGCCGGCACCAACGAGGTCCAGCACAACGTCATCGCCGAGCGCATCCTCGGACTCCCCCGCGAGCCGAAGGGGGCCTGATGGACTTCCGACTGACCCCCGAGCAGACCGGCTTCGCCCAGTCGCTGGGCGAGCTGATGAGCAAGGCCGACTCGGTGGCGGCTGCCCGGTCCTGGGCCGGCGGGGACCACGAGCCCGGGATCGCGCTCTGGAAGCGGCTGGCCGAGCAGGGGGTGACGGCTCTCGTGGCGCCCGAGGACGACGGCGGTCTGGGCGGCACTCTCGTCGATCTCGTCGTCGCACTCGAGGTGTTGGGCCACCACCTCGCGGTCGGTCCGTGGATCGAGTCGGCCGCGCTGGCTCCTCAGGTCGACGGCGACATGGTCACGGCGGCGGTCGCTGCGCTCACGCCGTACGCCCTCGACGCCGACGTGGCCCGGCTCCTGCACGGCGCTCCCGGTGAGCAGGTCCGGTCGGTCGACACCACTCGACGCCTCTTCTTAGTTGACGCTCCGTCGACGTTCGACGACGCGGCGCTCGACCGGGCCGCCCTCGCCTGCTCCGCCCAGCTCCTCGGTTGCGGCGAGCGCCTGCTGGCCGACTCGGTGGAGTACGTCAAGCAGCGCAAGCAGTACGGCCGCACCATCGGCTCCTACCAGGCGATCAAGCACCAGCTGGCCGACGTGAGGATCGCGCTGGACTTCGCGCGTCCGCTGGTGCTCGGCGCAGCGCTCACCGGCGCCAGCCGCGACGTGTCGGCCGCCAAGGTCGCCGCTGGTGATGCGGCCTACCTCGCGTCACGCGTGGCGCTGCAGGTGCATGGTGCCATCGGGTACACCGCGGAGTTCGACCTCGGCCTCTGGATCAACCGCGTCCGGGCGCTGGTCGGTGCCTGGGGCACCACGTCGTACCACCGCGGCCGGATCGCCCAGTCCTTCACGAACCCGGCCCGCTGATGCACTTCGCCCGGACCGAAGAGCAGGACGAGCTCGCGGGCATCGTCCGGTCGCTGCTCGACAAGCGCAGTGACAGCGCGGCGGTGCGCGCGGCGACGGAGTCGAAGGCCGGGTACGACAAGAGCCTGTGGCAGGCGCTCTGCGAGCAGGTGGGTGTCGCCGCCCTCCCGGTCCCCGAGGAGTACGACGGCTTCGGCGCCTCGCTCGTCGAGACGGCCGTCGTCCTCGAGGAGCTCGGCGCCAACCTGGCCCCGTCGCCTCTGCTCGCGACGAGCATCGCCACCGCGGCCGTGATCCTGCACGCCGACGAGGACGCGAAGCGCGACCTGCTGCCACGGATCGCGGCTGGTGAGACCGCGACGGTGGTGCTCGACGAGCTGGTGCTGGACCCCGAGGCGTCGATCGCCCTCCAGCCCCTCGCG
Organism: uncultured Actinomycetota bacterium; assembly: GCA_963797525.1. Taxonomy (GTDB): domain Bacteria; phylum Actinomycetota; class Actinomycetes; order Propionibacteriales; family Nocardioidaceae; genus Marmoricola. The sequence continues at coordinate 272,338 of CAWCPT010000012.1, read as the reverse complement.
GACGATCTCTTGCTCCTGGAAGCGGGCGCGCTCGTCCCCCAGGAGTGCCTCGACCAGACCATCCGGCTCGGTCGGATCGCCGGCGACCAGGTGGGCGAGCCGCACGACCTGCAGCCGGTCCGCGACATCGCTGCCGCCCTCACCTCGGCGCTCCAGGTCGGCGCCGCGCAGCGCGGTCTCGACCTGACCGTCGCCTACTCCCAGGAGCGGGTCCAGTTCGGTCGGCCGATCGGGTCGTTCCAGGCCCTCAAGCACCGGATGGCCGACATGCTCGTGCTGGTCGAGGCGTCCCGGTCCGCCACCTGGGGCGCGACGGCCTCGGCGGCGGCATACCTCGCGGACCCGTCCGCGCAGAACGCCGCCATGCTCCGGAGACGTGCCGCCGTAGCCCGCTCGTACTGCTCGGACGCCCTGGACCACGTCGCCTCCGAGACCGTCCAGCTGCACGGCGGCATCGCGATCACCTGGGAGCACGACGCCCAGCTGGTCTTCAAGCGGGCCCACGTCCTGAGCCGGCTGTGGGATCCCGCCCACGTGGCTCGCGCACGCCTCCTCGAGTGAGGCAGAGGCCCGGCCAGATCGCCAGGCGCACCCTCTCCCTCCCGTCGCGCTGATGTGTGGTGGATGTCCGCCCGATCCGGCGCGGGAGTCGCTAGCCTTCCAGAATGCCTGATCTGCGGTTGCTCCTGCGCAGCCACCTGGTGCTCACCTACGGACTCCTCGGTGCGGCCCTCGTGGCACCGCTCGCCGTCAGCGGCGCCGACGAAGGCAGCGACCAGCGCGACGTCCACCTCGCCGCCTTCTCCTTGATGGGGAAGGTGTTTCGTTCGACGAGCACCGGCGTCTTCGGCTCCACCGAGAGCCACCCGCACGCCGTGCCCGGAGGAGTCGGTGTCCTCCGGGTCTCCCTCGTGCTGCTGGTGGTCGGACTCGTGCTCTGTGCCGTCACCATGTCGACCTTGCTGACGCAGCCGGAAGGACGGTCCTGGCCGGCACTGGCTGCCGGCACGCTTCTCCTCGTTGCCGGGGTGGGCGTCTGGGTGGGTGGTCTGTGGCTTCCGGAGCTCGACGGTGGCGACGCCGGACCGTCCTGGGGTCTGTGGGTGCCGATCCTCGCCGCCACCTGGGTGCTCGTGCACGCCTCGACGCTCCGCGAGCTCAGCCGGCAGTCGCCCGTGCCCGCACGAGGGATCACACCCGCATGAGCACCCGGCTCAAGGGCGCCGGCACGCGGTCCAGGTCCAGGGCCTCGACGAGCGCACGCGCGTAGAGGCTCTTGCGACCTGAGCGGGTGCCGATGAACCGGTGCAGGTGCTGCACCGTCGACAGGTCACGCTGCGCGGGCTGGTGCTGGAGGATCCGCAGCGACGGGAGCTCGCCCTGGGCCGCAATCACCGCCTCGACGGCGTCCTCCCCGAGCGCGCGGATCAGCTCGTGCTCCAGGTCGGGCTCGCAGGCGAAGAACCCGAGCTCCTCCAGGCGAGCACGGTCGGGGACGGGACCGTGACCGCCGCGTTCGAGGCCCCGCCGGAAGTAGCGCTCCTCGGGTGCGTCGTACAACCCGGCCAGCGTCGGCCCCACGCCGATGGCAGCGAGATCCTCGAGCCACCGGCCCACGTTGGTCGCACCGGCCAGGGCCACGATCTGCACACCCTCGCGCGGCAGGTCCCGCCCCAGCCGACGGGCGAGCGTGCGCAGGGCGACTCGGTCGCTCTCCCCCTCGACGAGGACGAACACCCGAGCCTCGGAGACCATCAGCCGATGGGCGCCAGCACGCGCGTGAGGAACTCGACCTGTGCCGAGACGGACTCCTCGAAGATCTCGCCGACGTAGATGTCGAAGTGGCCGCAGTCGAAGCTCAGCGTCTCGGCTCGGTCACCGAGGATCTCCGCGACCTCGTGGACCGACTTCACCGGCGCGATGTTGTCCTGCTCGGCGATCACGATGAAGGCGGGGCAGCGCACCTTCGCGGCGTACCGGACCGGCCGGTTCAGCGCGATCCGCAGGATCCCGCGCGCACACATCTCGTTGCGGAAGGTCGGTCCCATGATCGCCTGGTAGCCCTTCTCGGCGCCGGGCGCGGAGATCACCGCGTCGGAGCCCTCGCGGCCGACGACCGGCACGAGGTACGGCGCCCGCCGGGTCAGCGCCCGACCCAGGTCCCTCAGACCGGCGGTGGTGAGTGCGGCGGTCTTGCCCGTGCCGCTCTCCTCGCGTACGCCGAACAGCGCGGCGAGCCCGTCCATCGCAGCACCCTGGCTGACGAGCGCCTTGATCCTCGGGTCCTGCGCGGCCACCACGACGACGTGCCCGCCGGAGTAGGAGCTGCCCCAGAGCACGATCCGCTCCGGGTCGACTCCGTCGATCGCCCGTGCCGCCGCGACCGCCGCGTGGTAGTCCTCGCGGTGCCGGCGGTGGTCCACGTCCTGGCGCAGGGTGCCCTCCGACGTGCCGAATCCCCGGTAGTCGAAGAGCAGCACGTCGGCCCCGGCCAGGGCGAACCGCTCCGCGAAGGGCAACAAGCCGGCGTCACGGGTCGCGCCGAAGCCGTGCCCCATCACGACGCAGGGGCGTCCGGCGGCGGTGGTGAGGTCGTCGGACCGGGCGGTCAGGTGCGTCGCCCCGCAGCGGGTCCCGTGGCTGTCGAACGCGATCGTCTCCATGGGTGTCCTTCGTTGCGCCTGCCGGGTGCGGATGGCCACCGTCCCACCCGACCGGCGGGGATGGCCAGAGTCGGGTCGGGTCGGGTCGTGGCATTGGTCATACCGCTGCTCCGATCCGCGCTGCTAGCGTCCGGCCCATGCGCTCTGCCAAGGACTTCTTCGCCCCTCTCGCCGTCGGAGCACCGACTCCGCTCCGCGAGATCCCGGCCCGCCCGAGCCGGGCGATCCACTTCTTCGACCCGAGCAACGCCAAGATGGCCAGCAAGGTCCCGGACATGGTCGGCAAGGTCGACGTACTGCTCGGGAACCTCGAGGACGCCATCAAGGCCGACAACAAGCTCGCCGCCCGCGAGGGGCTGGTGAAGATCGCTCAGTCAACGGACTTCGGCCCCACGCAGCTGTGGACCCGGATCAACGCGCTCGACTCCCCCTGGGGACTCGACGACCTGACCACCCTGGTCACCGAGATCGGCGACCAGCTCGACGTCGTGATGGTGCCGAAGGTGCAGGGCGCCGAGGACATCCACTACGTCGACCGGCTCTTGGCGCAGCTCGAGGCGAAGGCCGGCCTGGACCGCCCGATCCTGGTGCACGCGATCCTCGAGACCGCACGCGGGATGGTGAACATCGAGGAGATCTGCGGCGCGTCGCCACGGATGCAGGGCCTCTCGCTCGGCCCGGCCGACCTCGCTGCCGACCGCCGGATGAAGACGACCCGGGTCGGTGGCGGTCACCCCGGCTACCTGGTGCGGCAGGACCCCGCCTCCGGCTCCGACGAAGACATTCACCGCACCCGAACGGTCTTCCAGCAGGACCTGTGGCACTACACGATCGCGCGGATGGTCGACGCGTGCGCGATGCACGGGATCTACCCCTACTACGGGCCGTTCGGCGACATCGCCGACGTGGTCGCCTGCGAGGACCAGTTCCGCAACGCCTTCCTGCTCGGCTGTGTGGGCACCTGGTCGCTGCACCCCAAGCAGATCGCGATCGCCAACAAGGTGTTCAGCCCGGCGCCGTCCGACGTGGCTCACGCGCGCAGGGTCGTCGACGCGATGGGTGACGGCACGGGCGCCGTGATGCTCGACGGCAAGATGGAGGACGACGCCTCGCTGAAGCAGTGCCTCGTGATGGTCGAGCTCGCCGAGCAGCTGGCCGAGATCGACCCGGAGCTGAAGAAGCAGTACGACGCGATCGAGGCGTCCTGATGAGCTCTCCTTCCTCTAGCTCCTCGACCCCCTCGTCCTCCTCGTCGTCTTCCTCTGACGCCTTCCGTCCGCGCCGGTCGGTGCTCTACATGCCTTCGTCCAACGAGCGCGCGCTCGCGAAGGCCAAGTCGATCGCCTGCGACGGGCTGATCTTCGACCTCGAGGATGCGGTGGCCCCGGACGCCAAGGTGTCCGCTCGCGAGTCCGCATGTGCGGCCGCCGCGTCGGGCGAGTACGGGTCGCGCGAGCTGACCATCCGCGTCAACGGCGCCGACACCGAGTGGCACGCCGCCGACCTCGAGGCTGCGTGTGCCGCCGGGCCGGACGCGATCGTCGTACCCAAGGTCGACTCGGCGGACGCCGTGCTGCGCCTGGTCGAGGCGATGGCCGGCCACGACGCACCCGAGCACACGAAGCTCTGGGCGATGGTCGAGACGCCGTACGCCATGCTGCACGCGGAGGAGATCGCTGCGGCCTCCGACCGGCTCACCGTGCTGGTGATGGGAACCAACGACCTGGCGAAAGAGCTGTACGCCGAGCACGTGCCGGGTCGGCAGCCGCTGCTCACCGGCCTGTCGCTCGCCCTGCTCGCCGCCCGCGCGACCGGCAAGGCGATCCTGGACGGCGTCTACAACGACGTGAAGAACACCGACGGCTTCCTTGCGGAGTGCCGGCAGGGCCGCGAGCTGGGCTTCGACGGCAAGACCCTGATCCACCCGGGCCAGGTCGACGGCGCCAACGAGGCCTTCGCCCCGTCCTCGTCAGCCGTCGAGGACGCCCGCGGCATCCTGCAGGCGTGGGAGGACGGTCGCGGCAGCGGGGTCGTCACCTACAACGGCCGGATGATCGAGAACCTCCACGTCGAGTCCGCCCAGCGCACCCTGACCATGCACGAGGCGATCCGCGCGCGGGGTTGAGGGTTGGCGAGAATTTCGGATAGTCCAGATCATTTGGCCGGTCGACAGGCTCCTCCCACCGGCGGTTTGATCTGAACTATCCGAGTTCACTGCTGCTGAGCCTGCGGCTCAAGGGTCAGGAGCGCTCGAGCATCGAGGCGACGCCGATGCGGAGCAGATACTGGTCGAGTGACTCTTCGGGCACCCACCACGACGGCGGCGTGAGGGTCCAGAGACGTTCTCCGGGGGCGGCGAACCCCGCCCGGGCGCGAGTGCTGAGGATTCGGTTCACAACCATCCTCCGGTTCAGCAGGTCACCGCCAACGACTGCGAAGTACTCCAAGCCATGGTCGCGGAAGAGCTGCTCGCGGGCCACGTCCTTGCGGTGTCGCGACCCGTCCTTGTGATCCTCGCCCTCGTACTCACCGACCATGCCGGCCTCCACGTCGAGCAGGTCCGGATAACCCAGCAGCTTTCCCGTCAACGAGAACACAGGCACGTTGCACAGCGGCCGACGCAGGCCAGTGTCCTTCTCCCAGACGAGGCGCAGCGCGGTCTCCTGGGGCGAGCGGCTCCGATCGCAGGACAGCGCGAGCGCGTCTCTGACCTGCTCCACGCCGGTCCAGCCTGACCGCTCCACGACGTACAGCGACATCAAGCGGACGGAGATGAGCCTGGCCGCTGCGGCCTTCTCCATGGCGATCACAGCGAGTCGTACGCCGCGCGCCGTACGCATCTCGTCGAACAGCGCCCGCTGCACGGTCGCACACCGGATCCCACCCACCTTGGTGAACTCGGACGGAGCGATCTGCGCCTGGCTGAGATGGATGCGGCGGTCAGGACGCAGCTTGTAGTGCCCCACCACGAGGGGAACCGCCAGCTCGGAGGTCCCGCCATCGGTGGTTCCGTCGAAGAACCGCGCCCCGCGCCATCGCAGCGCCGCCCAACCGGTCACCGCGCCGTACGTCTGGATCCGTGAGCCCTGCTCGAGGATGCGCTGCTCGACGATCGTCGAATCCACCTCGGCCGGCACGTAGAGACCTGGAGAGGTTTGCCGCCACCGAGGGCCCGCCGCCTGGTGGCGAGTCGGGCCCGACTCGCCCGAGGGATCGACGGGTCGCGGCCTCACCAGATCAGTGGGTCTGACGCAGCCCGGACTCCACTTGTGCTCGACATCCATGAGCCCACCGTGCGTGCCGCGGCGCACTTCTGCCGGGCGGCGAGAGCCACCTGTGCACCCAGGGCCTAAGACCGCTCGCTGTGGATGCCAGGTGGTCAGTCGAACGGGTAGTCCAGATCAAAATGCCGGTCAGGAGGGGCTCCGGACCGGCTAAATGTTCTGGACTACCCGGTTTCCCGACCAAACCTTCAGTCCTCCTGGTTGGTCGGACACTCCGGGTTGGGGCAGTAGTCGACCATCGCCATCTCGCCGGCCTGGAACTCCGGGTCAGGGCGGTTGGTCTGGTCGAAGTCGATGGTGCCGTGCTGGAGCCGGGTGCCGCACTCGGGACAGTTCGTCGGCCAGCTCTTCTCGTCCACGCTCGGTTGGTCCACCCGAGCACCCTAGCCCCGGAAGAGGCCAGGGAGCCGGATGCGGCGCGGTCGACCGCTCAGCCGAGGACCGGTCGACCGAGAGGCAGCGGCTTGCCGCCGGTCTCCTCGCTCATCGCGCCGACGAAGAGGTAGACGCCCACGAGGACGAACGTGAACGCGACGTAGGCGCGGCGGCGACTGCGGTCTCTTCGGGGACGGACGTGGTGGTCATGGGGTCACCTTCGCGAGATGAGTGGCCCGAGGCCAGGGCCGGTTCCGGAGGCCACCCGGAGGACAAGGGGGTGCCCGGGTGAAACTGCCCGTCGTACGGGCAAGACTGGTCGCACCCTGTCCCCGGGCCTGTTCGAAAGGACGGGAACGGCACCTGCCCGACGCGAACGCGGAGAGATTCAGCCTGTCTGGGCGAGCAGCTGCTGGTGGAACTCCCGCTCGAGGTGCTTGGTCCACGAGATCGGGTCGCCTGCGAGCACGCGCTCCTCGGGGAGCACGACGACCCGCCAGCCCGTCCCTTCCAGGGCCACCAGGTCGTCGGCCGAGATCCGGCCGAGCAACACCGCCCCGAACTGGCGACGGTCCACCCCCAGCGCGAGGCGCACCAGCCGGTCTCCAGCCACGACCGGCATGCCGGGGACAGGCGTCGGCAGCCGAGCCTCGTTCCAGTGCAGCCGGAGCACGGACTCGGCCGCCCCGGCCGCTCGGGCATCCACCTGCGGTGCGAGCAGCCGGAGCTGACCCACGCCGGGGCAGCCCGCCATCCGCGGCAGCTCCGCGAGCAGCTGGGTGTGCGTGAACGACCCGGTGCCGAGCAGCGCATCCATCGCGCCGAGCGCACGTCCGACGGGCAGAAACCGCCCCAGGTCGAGCGACGTGCGCAGCGGCGTGGTCACGTGCACTCCCTCGAGCAGCACCACGTCGCGACCGGTCAGCTCCCGCGTCCCGGCTGAGCCCCGCCTCGAACGCGTGACCCGGTCCAGCGGCACCGGGTCATCGACCGAGGACCGGACGCGCACGTCGACGCCGTGGATCCAGGCGGCCGTCCGGTCGACGGCGACCGTGTCGCGCCGGACGACCAGGGCGACGGCGGCGGCCCGGAAGCCGACCGTGTCCGGCGCGTCGGCGGCGGCGTAGACCCCGCGCAGCACCCGGCGCACGAGCCCCGACCGCTGCAGCCGCTCCAGTGCGGAACGCTCGAGCCCGGCTGCGCGGGCGATGCCTGGCGTGAAGGGTCGGTCGAGCGGAAACCGGGAGGTGAGCGGTCGCAGGTCCAGGGCGTCGTCCATGACGCCACCCTCACCCCGGCGGACGCATCCGTCGAACGGCAATCCACAGGCACCGGATCAAGCGAGGCACAAGCTCACCAGGGGACGGAGACGAGCTCCTCACGACACCCGCACACCGGCTCGGCAGCGGGCGCCCGACCGGTCAGTGCCTGACGCAGCGGTGGCGCCATCAGCGGGACGAGGTCGTCGATGTCCAGCGAGGCGATCGGCTCGACCTCGAGCACGTAGCGGATCATCGCCAGCCCGATCAGCTGCGCACCCACGAGCTCGAGGCGCACGGCCGAGGTCTCGACGCCCATGGTGCGCGCCACCGGACTGAGCACCGCCTTGTTGATCAGGGCGTACAGCCGCTTGCCGGCGCGACCGTTGCTCACGCTCCCCTTGACCAGGGCGAGCACCCGGCGCTGCGTCCGCGGGCTCTCGCACAGCAGCAGGAAACGGCGCAGCAGCCGCTCGGTGAAGTCCGCGGAGACCGCGGGCGAAGCGAGAGAAGCCGGGGAAGGCATGACCCCAGCGTGCCAAAGATCTACTCCGGCTGGGTGTAGGCGCCCCGGTGGAAGAGCAGCGGAGCCGCGGAGCCGGAGCTGCCCTCGACACCATCGCCGAAGGCGAGCTGCTGTACGCGACCCACGACGATGTAGTGGTCGCCGGCCTCGTGCACCCGGTCGATCGTGCAGTCGACGTAGCCGAGCACCCCGTCGATCAGCGGTGCCCCGGTGGAGGCCGGCTTCCAACCGACTCCGTGGAACTTCTCGTCGCCCTTGGTGGCCATGCCGTTGGAGATGTCCTGCTGGTGCGAGGCCAGGAAGTTCACGCAGAAGAAGCCGGCGCTGCGCATCAACGGCCAGGCGCGCGAGGTCTTCGCCGGGCAGAACATCACGAGCGGCGGCTCGAGGGAGACGCTCGAGAAGGACTGGCAGGTCATCCCCACCGGCTGGTCGCCGGACAGCGAGGTGACCACGGTGACACCAGTCGCGAAGATCCCGAGCACGTCGCGGAACTGCCGGGCGCGCTCGGCGGCCTCGGGGTCGTCGATCGGGAGCGGGGTGTGCTCGCCGAGCCGGAGCTCGAAGTCGAACCCCGTCCCGAGGTAGGAGTCGATCAGGGTCGGGCTCGGCCAGGTCTCGCGCGCGTCCGTCGCCATCCCGTCGGGGATGTCGTCCGAGGGCGGCGGCGTCGAGGACATGGAAGGAGTCATACCAGTGCCCGGTTTCGGGGACATCACTGTCCGCCGAAGACGTGACCCCAGTAGGAGACTGCGGTGCTCTCCCGCGCCACCCAGCGCGCGTCGTCGACCTGCAGTCCCTCGGTGCCGAGCTCCACGTCGAAGCCCGCCGGAGACTTGACGTAGAACGAGACCATCTGGTCGTTCATGTGCCGGCCCAGCGTGGCCGAGAGCGGCGCCTTGTGCTTGCGGACGCGCTCGAGCGCGCGGCCCACGTCGTCGAGCTTGTCGACCTCGAGCATGATGTGGACGCACTTGCTGGGGTTCGGCATCGGTAGGAAGGCCAGGCTGTGGTGGCGCGGGTTGACGCCGAGGAAACGCAGCCACACCTTCGAGCCGGGCTCCTTGCCGACGAACTCCCCCGGCATGCTCATCGAGTCGCGCAACCGGAAGCCGAGCACGTCGGTGTAGAACCGCAGCGCCTCGACGTCGTCGGAGACCGGGATGACCACGTGCCCCATGCCCTGGTCGCCGGTCACGAACGAGGCGGCGTACGGCGTGACCACGGGCCGCGACTCGTAGGTGATCCCGTGGAACAGCTCGAAGACGTTCTCGAAGGGGTCGGTGAACCGGACCAGCTCCTGGACGCGACGCTCGGCGAGCTCCTCGGCGCTGCCCTCCTCGAACTCCACCCCCGCCTTGGACAGGTGCTCGCGAGCCTCCTGCAGCGCCGGGTGGTCGGCGACCTCCCAGCCGACGCAGGACAGCTCGTCCTTGTCCGAGGGGAAGACGACGAGCCGGGCGGAGACCTCGTCGATCCGGTAGTAGAGGTTGTCCGGGTCGGGACCGCGGCCCTCACCGAGGCCGAGCACCTTGCCGGCGAACTGCTTCCACTGCTCGAGGTCGGTGCTGGCGACGCGGGCGTAGCCCATGCTGCGTACGTCGATCGTCATCGGGCCCCCCTCTCCACGTGGCGCGCCAGGAACGCGGTGGCCACCTCGCGGAACTCCTCGGCAGCCTCGATCTGCGCCCAGTGCCCACAGTTGGGAAAGACATGCAGCGAGGCCTTGCGGATCAGCTTGAGCGCGACCATCGCGCCGTCGAGCGGGTTGACCCGGTCCTCGCGTCCCCAGGTCAGCAGGGTGTGCTGGCGCAGCTGGTGGGCCTCGCGCCAGAGCATGCCGTCCTCGGCCGTCTCGGGGTTCCAGAACGACATCCCCATCGAGGTCATCGCCGCCTGGGCACCCGGAGCCGTGGCGTCGGCAAAGCGCTCCTCGACGAGCTCGTCGGTGACCAGCTTCTGGTTGACCACCATCGTCGAGATGAACGCCCGCAGCGCCTCCCGGGTGGGGTTGCCGGAGAAGTCCATCAGCCGCTGGACACCCTCGGTCGGGTCCGCGTGGAACAGGTTGAGCGAGAGGCCGCCCGGTCCCATCAGGACGAGCCTTCCGACGCGGTCGGGATGGGTCAGTGCCAGGCGCATCGCCGTACCGCCGCCGAGGCTGTTGCCGAGCAGGTGGATCCGGTCGATGCCCAGCTCGTCGAGCAGCTGGACGACGTGGTCAGCGGCGAAGCGGTAGTAGTTGCCCACCACCTCGGGCTTGTCGGAGCCGCCGAAGCCGGGCTGGTCGACGAGCAGCGTGCGGAAGTCCTGCGCGAAGCCGGGCAACGCCGTCCCGAAGTTGCTCCACGAGGAGGCGCCCGGCCCACCGCCGTGCAGCATCACCAGGGGCAGGCCACCACCGAGAGAAGTGGGCTCCCCTGCCTCGTAGTAGTTCAGCGTCAGGTCATCGGCCTTGCCCGAACGACGGGTGGCCTCCTTGCCGAAGTCCGCGTCGGTGTCGCTCAAGTCAGTACATCCCCGGATCGACCTTGTGCCCGAACTCGTGCGCGCCGTACATCTGCAGCGCCCGCTCGGGGTCGTTGGCCGCGTGCACGCGGCCGGCGTGCGCATCGCGCCAGGCGCGCTGGAGGTAGGTGCCGTTCGCGAGCGCACGACCACCGGAGGCCTCGAAGAGCGAGTCGATCGCGTCGATCGCGCGCTGGCTGCCGATCACCTGGTCGCGGCGCACCTTCAGGCGCGTGCCCAGCGGGATCTTCTCGCCCTTGGCGACGTAGGCCTGCTCCTCGCGGATGTTGTTCACCAGCAGTGCCCAGGCCGCGTCGATCTCGCTCGACGCACGCGCGATGCGGACAGCGGCGAACGGGTCCAGGGACGCCTTCTCCCCGAGGTACGCCGCACGCGTGCGCTTCTGCTGCATCTCCACGTGCTCGTTGTAGGCGCCCATCGCCATCCCGATGATCGGCGTGGTGATGGTGCCGGTGAAGATCGAGTGGAACGGCAGCTTGTAGAGGTCGGAGGTGTTCTGCTCCTGACCGGGACCGAAGCAGCGCCCGGTGTCGCCCATGGAGAGGGTGAACGCCTCGGGGATGAACACGTCGTTGACCACGATGTCGTTGGAGCCGGTGCCACGCAGGCCCACCATGTCCCAGACGTCGACGATCTCGTAGTCCGCCCGCGGCACCATGAACGTCCGGAAGTCGACGACCTGACCCTCGGTGTTGAACACCAGCCCGCCGAGCAGCACCCACTGGCAGTGGTCGCAGCCCGAGGAGAAGCTCCACTTGCCGGAGAGCGTGAATCCGCCGTCGGTCTGCACGGCCTTGCCGGTGGGGGCGTACGACGAGCTCAACCGGGTGCTCGTGTCCTCTCCCCACACCGCCTGCTGCGCCTCGTCGGCGAAGAGAGCGACCTGCCACGGGTGCACTCCGACCACGCTGGAGACCCAGCCCGTCGAGCCGCAGGCGCCGGCGATGTCGCGCACGGCGGTGTAGAAGTCGATCGGGTCCGACTCCAGCCCGTCGTACCGCTTGGGCTGGAGCAGCCGGAAGAAGCCGGTCTCCTCGAGCTCCTTGATGGAGGCCTCGGGGACCACGCGCAGGCGCTCCGCCTCGTCTGCTCGCTCACGCAGTGTGGGCAACAGGTCGCGTACGCCGTCCAGAACCGCTTGGCTCATGGGCTCCTCCTCGTGGATGTGGTGCTCTCCCCAGCATCAATACTAGAACACGTTCTAGTGTCCCGTCCACGACCGGGGGGACTACCCTCCCGTCATGGCTGACATGTGGACGACCATCGCCTCCGAGAGGGGGTCGCTGGCCCAGGACCTGAGCGGACTGTCCGAGCACGAGTGGGCCGCACGGTCCCTGTGCGCCGACTGGTCGGTGCAGGACGTGCTCGCGCACATGACCTCGACGGCGCAGATGAACGCAGCCAAGTTCTTCGTCGGCTTCGTCGGCTCGGGTTTCGACTTCTCGAGGTTCTCCGCCAAGGGGATCGCCCGCCAACGAGGCACTTCCTCGGCCGAGACCCTGCAGCGGTTCCGGGACCAGCAGCACTCGACGACCTCTCCCCCGGGACCGAAGCCCTCCTGGCTGGGCGAGACGATCGTGCACGCCGAGGACATCCGTCGCCCCCTCGGCATCAAGCACGACTACCCGGTCGACGCCGTGAAGACGGTGCTCGACTTCTACAAGGGCTCCAACACGTTGATCGGCACCAGGAACCGGATCGACGGCCTCACGCTCAGGGCCACCGACGCCGAGTGGAGCCACGGTGAGGGTCCGCTCGTCGAGGGTCGGCTCATCGACCTGCTCATGGCGGCCACCGGGCGCAAGGCCGCTCTGGACAACCTCTCGGGCGAGGGCGTCTCGACCTTCGCTTCACGCTGGGGCTGAGCCTCAGGCGTCGGCATCCTGCTTGGCTCGCAGCTCGAGGGCGATGTCGATCAGCTGGTCCTCCTGGCCGCCGATCAGCTTGCGCTCCCCCGCGATCGCCAGGATCTGCGCGCCGGAGACGCCGTAGCGCTCCGCCGCGTTGCCGGCGTGCTTGAGGAAGGACGAGTAGACGCCGGCGTAGCCCATCATCATCGTCATCCGGTCGAGCCGGCACTCCTCCGGCATCGCCGGGCGTACGACGTCCTCGCTGGCGTCGATGATCTTCATGAAGTCCACGCCCGTCCGCCAGCCGAGCTTGTCGCAGATGCCGACGAACGCGTCGAGCGGCGTGTTGCCCGCGCCGGCACCGAAGCGGCGGACGGAACCGTCGATCTGGGTGGCGCCGGCGCGCACGGCCATCACCGTGTTGGCAGCGCCGAGGTCGAGGTTCTCGTGGCCGTGGAAGCCGACGGTCGCCTCCGAGCCGATCTCCGCGACGAGCGCGGAGACGCGGTCGCCGACGCCCTCCATGATCAGAGCACCGGCCGAGTCGACGACGTACACGCACTGACAGCCCGCGTCGACCATGATCCGCGCCTGCTTCGCGAGCACCTCGGGAGGCTGGGTGTGGCTCATCATCAGGAAGCCGACGGTCTCGAGGCCCAGCTCGCGGGCGAGCGAGAAGTGCTGCTGGGAGGTGTCGGCCTCGGTGCAGTGCGTCGCGATCCGGCAGATCGAGCCGCCGTTGCCCTGCGCCTCGCGGATGTCGTCCTTGGTGCCGACCCCGGGCAGCATCAGGAACGCGATCTTCGCCTGCTTCGCGGTCTCGGCCGCGATCTTGATCAGCTCCTGCTCGGGGGTGTGCGAGAAGCCGTAGTTGAAGCTCGACCCGCCCAGCCCGTCGCCGTGGGTCACCTCGAGCACCGGGACACCGGCCTGCGTCGAGCGCAGCGATGATCGAGCGCACCTCCTCGCCGGTGAACTGGTGCCGCTTGTGGTGCGAGCCGTCCCGCAGGCAGGTATCGGTCAGCCGGATGTCCAGCTCGTCCGACCAGGTCCTCTCGAGGGCGTTCAGCGCCGGGTCTCCGAAGACAGTCATGTCACTTGCTCCCCTCGTCGTGGTTTCGAGACGCTCGCTGCGCTCGCTCCTCAACCACCGGCCTCGCCATCCCTTCTCCGGCGCGCGTGGCCGCCGCGGTCATGATGTCGAGGTTGCCGGAGTACGGCGGCAGGAAGTCGCCGGCGCCCTCCACCTCCAGGAAGACGCTCACCTTGGTCTGGCCGCGCGTCGCCTGGGTGGGTGGGTCGAACTGAGGGTCCTGGAGCAGCCGGTAGCCGGGGACGTAGTCCTGCACCGCCTCGACCATCCGGTGCACGGACTCGGACACGGCGTCCTGCCCCTCCTCGTAGACCTCCGGGCCGACGGCGCAGAAGATCGTGTCGCGCATGATCATCGGCGGCTCTGCCGGGTTCAGGATGATGATCGCCTTGCCCTTCTCCGCGCCGCCGATCGTCTCGACACCGCTCGCGGTCGTCCGCGTGAACTCGTCGATGTTCTGGCGCGTGCCCGGTCCTGCCGAGAGCGAGGCGACCGAGGCGACGATCTCGGCGTAGGACACCGGGGTCGCACGCGAGACGGCCGCGACCATCGGGATCGTCGCCTGGCCCCCGCAGGTGATCATGTTCACGTTGTCCGCGGCCGCGTGCTCGTCGCCGTTGACGGCGGGGATCACCGCCGGGCCGACGGCGGCGGGAGTCAGGTCGACGGCGCGGATGCCGGCCTCGCGGTAGCGGGGCGCGTACTCGCGGTGGATGTAGGCACTCGTCGCCTCGAAGATCAGGTCGGGCAGCTCGTCCTGCTTGAGCAGCCAGTCCACGCCCTCGTGGCTGGCCACGAGGCCTCGGTCACGAGCACGTCCGAGGCCGGGGCTCTCCGGGTCGACGCCGATCATCCAGCGCGGCTCGATCAGCTCGCTGCGCAGCAGCTTGTACATCAGGTCGGTGCCGATGTTGCCGGGACCGACGATCGCGGCCGTGAGCTTGCTCATCTGTCTCCTCGTCGTGGTGGTCTCGTCTGTCCGCTCGCTTCGCTCGCTGCTCGACCACCGGCTTGTCAGGTGAAGTTCAGGCGGACGGAGCCGAGGCCGTCGAAGTCGGCGACGAACTCGTCGCCAGGTCGTACGTCGATCGCCCGGTGCACCGAGCCGGGCAGGATCACGTGGCCGGCCTCGAGGGTGACTCCGAAGCTCGCCACCTTGTCGGCGAGCCAGGCCACGGCTGTGACCGGGTTGCCGAGGACCGCGTCGGAACGGCCCTCCGCGACCTTCTCGCCGTTGCGCACCAGCACCGCCTCGATCGCCTTCAGGTCGATGTCCTCGGGCCGGACGCGCTCGGGTCCGAGGACGTAGCCCGCCGAGGAGGCGTTGTCGGCGATCGTGTCGGCGATCTTGATGTTCCAGTCGACGACCCGGCTGTCGATCAGCTCGATCGCCGGCGCGACGTACTCCGTGGCCCGGATGACGTCCGCCTCGGTGCACCCTCGGCCGGGAAGGGTCTCGCCGAGGACGAAGCCGACCTCGACCTCGACGCGCGGGTAGCAGTAGCGCGAGGCCGGGACGGACTGGCCGTGGCCGACCTCCATGTCCGAGAGCAGGTGGCCGTAGTCGGGCTCGTCGACGTCCATCATCTCCTGCATCGCCTTCGAGGAGAGGCCGACCTTGTGCCCGTGGACGCTCGCGCCGTCAGCCAGGCGACGCCGGATGTTGAGCAGCTGGATCTCGTAGGAGTCCACCACGTCGATGTCGGGCCAGGTCTCCCGCAGCGGAGGGATCGGCGAGCGGTCCCGCTCGGCGTCCCTGAGGGCGTCCGCCACGGTGCGTCGCAGGTCGTCGGAAAGCATGGGCCAACAATAGAACCTGTTACAGTTTTGCGCCATGAAGGACTCGTATGACGTGGTCGTCGTCGGCGCAGGTGGGGCCGGGATGACAGCCGCCCTGGCCGCGGCCAGGCAGGGCCTCGACACCGTGCTCGTCGAGAAGAGCAACTACTTCGGCGGGTCGACCGCACGCTCGGGTGGCGGGGTCTGGATCCCCGGCAACTACGCGCTCGTCGAGGCTGGTGAGGCCGACGACCCGGCGGAGTCCAAGCGCTACCTCGACGCGATCGTCGGCGACGTCGTCCCCAAGGTCCGTCGCGACACCTTCATCGACCGCGGCCCCGAGGTGATGGACTTCGTCCGAGACCAGACCCCGGTGCGGTTCGCCTGGGTGCCGGAGTACGCCGACTACCTGCCCGAGCGGCCGGGCGGACGGGTCCGCGGGCGCAGTGTCGAGCCGGTCCCGATGGACGCCCGCTTCCTCGGCGAGGAGCTCGAGCACCTGCACCCGGCGTACACCAAGGCGCCGGCCAACCTGATCGTCACGCAGGCGGACTTCCGCAAGATCAGCCTCGGGCTGCGCACGGTCAAGGGCCCGCTGACCATGCTCAAGGTGATGGTCAACCGGTTCCTGAGCATCCTGCGCGGCCGCAAGATGTACGCGATGGGCAACGCGCTGTCGATCGGCCTGCGCCAGGGCCTGATCGATGCCGGGGTGCCCGTCGAGTACGGCACCGAGCTGCGCGATCTCGTGGTCGAGGACGGTCGCGTCACCGGCGTCACGGTGCTGCGCCAGGGCGCCGTGCGCACCCTCCACGCGCGCCACGGCGTGATCCTCGGCAGCGGCGGCTTCGAGAAGAACCTCGAGCTGCGCGAGCGCTACCAGCCCGAGCCCACCAGCGTCGACTGGACGACGGGCGCCGAGTCCAACACGGGCGGCGGCCACCTCGCTGGGATGGCGGCGGGCGCGGAGGTGGCCCTGATGGACGACGCGTGGTGGGGTCCGACGATCCCGCTCCCGCGCGGCCCGTGGTTCGCGCTCGCCGAGCGCAACCTCCCGGGCTCGATCATCGTCAACTCCGCCGGCCAGCGGTTCATGAACGAGGCGCTGCCGTACGTCGAGGCGGTGCACGAGATCTACAAGGGCGAGGCGACCGGCGTCCCGCACGTGCCGGCATGGCTGGTCATCGACCAGCGCTACCGCAACCGCTACCTGTTCGCCGGCCTGAGTCCG
Source organism: uncultured Actinomycetota bacterium (assembly GCA_963797525.1). Classification (GTDB taxonomy): domain Bacteria; phylum Actinomycetota; class Actinomycetes; order Propionibacteriales; family Nocardioidaceae; genus Marmoricola. Next base: position 255,749 of record CAWCPT010000012.1, on the reverse strand, counting down.
CGCCAGCCCTTCCCGGGCCGTTGGTACAAGCACGGCACCGTCAAGAAGGCCGACACCCTCGAGGCGCTGGCCGCCGAGATCGGTGTCCCCGCCGCTGCCCTGAACGAGACCGTCGTGCGGTTCAACGGCTTCGCCCGGACGGGCGTGGACGCGGACTTCCACCGCGGCGAGAGCGCCTACGACCAGTACTACTCCGACCCGACCGTCAAGCCGAACCCGTCGCTGCACAGCATCGACCAGGGCCCCTTCTACGCCGTGAAGATCGTGCCCGGCGACCTCGGCACCAAGGGCGGCCTCGTCACCGACGAGCGCGCTCGGGTACTGCGGCCCGACGGCTCCGTGATCGACGGCCTCTACGCCGCGGGCAACGTCTCGGCCGCGGTGATGGGCCACACCTACGCCGGTCCCGGCGCCACGATCGGCCCCGCGCTGGTGTTCGGCTACCTGGCCGCTCAAGACATTGCCGCCACGGTGCCGGGAAACCGAGGCCACGTCGCGGAAGAGGCCAGCTGATGCCGATCGACGCCGACGTCGCCATCGGCGCCCAGCTGCCGGACCGCACGTTCTCCTGGGAGAGCTCGGACGTGCTGCTCTACCACCTCGGCATCGGGGCGGGCTCACGCCCGGGCGACAACCTCGATCGCGCGGCGCTGCGCTACACGCTCGACGACGACGACCTGCAGGTGCTCCCGAGCTTCGGCATCGTCGCGCCGACGTTCCACGAGACCGACCCGCCGCCGCTGGACCTGCCGGGCTGCGACATCAACCTGGCCCAGGTGGTGCACGGCAGCCAGCAGATCGAGGTCGCCGCTCCCCTGCCGCCGAACGGGTCGGCCACCCTGCGCACGCGAATCAGCGACGTCTGGGACAAGGGCAAGGCGGCCGTCATCTGGCAGGAGGGCCAGGCGCTCTCCGCGGAGGGCGATCTCCTCTGGACCGTCCGCTCCTCGATCTTCGTGCGCGGCGAGGGCGGCTGGGGTGGCCACCGCGGGTCGTCGGCCAAGGTGGCGATCCCCGACCGGGCACCCGACTGCGACGCGTCGTACGCCGTGACGCCGCAGCAGGCGCTCCTCTACCGCCTCTGCGGCGACCGCAACCCGCTGCACGCCGACCCTGCCTTCGCGGAGGGGGCCGGTTTCCCGGCGCCGATCCTGCACGGCCTCTGCTCCTACGGCATCGTGCTGCGCACGGTCACCGACGAGCTGTTCGGCGGCGTGGCCGCCGAGGTCAAGGGCTTCGACGCGAGGTTCGCCGGGGTCGTCTTCCCGGGCGAGACCATCCGGGTCCGGGGCTGGCACACCGACGAGGGGGTCGTGGTCTCCGCCACCGTTCGCGGCGAGGGCGAGCGCGACGGCGCTCCGGTGCTGGCCGACTGCGTGGTCACCCCGGCCTGACACCCCGGCCTGACACCCTGGTCGGTTCAGTCGGCCTTCGCCAGCGTCGCGACGAAGTCGAGCTTGTCCAGCACGCCCTCGGGGATCACGAACGGGTAGAGGTCGTCGTGGCCCATGCTGCGGTTGATCATGTTCAGCGCGACGGTCAGCGGCATCCAGATCCCCACGACGACGTCACGGAACTGGCTGAACGACGACACCGTGCCGACCGTGGTCAGGCTGTACTCCGACGCCGTCTCGATGGTGTCGCAGATGTGCAGGTAGTGCGCCCAGGTCTCGGCGAAGTCCTCGAACGGGTGCATCGTCGCGTAGCTGGAGATGTACGACGCCTCCCAGCCGGCCGGCGGGCCCTCGGCGTAGTGCCGGTCGATCTCGCCCTGGTAGTCCTTCGACTCGTCGCCGAACAGCTCGCGGCAGCGGGTCATCAGGTCGTCGCCGCGGATCAGCTGCCACTCGTAGTAGTGCCCGATCTCGTGGCGGAAGTGTCCGAGCATCGTGCGGTAGGGCTCGCCGAGCTTCTCGCGCACCAGCTCGCGGTGCGAGGCCTCGCTCTCGGCGAGGTCGATGGTGATCACCCCGTTGGCGTGCCCGATCACGACGTTCTCCTCGACGCTGCTGAGCAGGTCGAACGCGAGGCCGTTGTCGGGGTCCTGGTGCTGCCCGACGACGGCAAAACCCAAGGTGTCCAGCTCGAAGACCACGTGCCGCTTGGCGCGCTCGGCGGCCGGGAAGTTGGCCAGCCCGACGGCGTCCTCGTCGTTCGGGCGCGTGCGGGTCAGGTCGCAGCTGAAGCACTGCCCGCCGTCGGTCGTGGTCAGCCAGGTGCAGCCCGAGAGCGTGAGGTTCTTGCACACGAACCACTCGTCGCCGTCGCTGTCGACGTAGCGACCCTTCTCGTCGACCGGGACGATCGCCCGCTCGCTGCGGGAGAAGCCGAGACGGGTGCCGCAGGAGACGCAGCGGGAGTTCTCGAAATGGAGCGGTTTGTCGCACTGGCGACAGCGGAAGGCCTTCACCTGCGCAGCCTTCCACAGCGCTCCCAGCGAGCCGATGGCAGGATCGCGCCATGAGCTTCCTCGACAGCTGGGCCCAGGGCGAACACTCCTTCGGCGGCACCAGCCACCCGACCTACCGCAAGGGCTCGGGTCCCGGCGTCATCGTGATCCACGAGATCCCCGGCATGACCCCGGACGTGATCGCGTTCGGCGACGAGGTGGTCGCCGCCGGCTTCACCGTCGTGATGCCGCACCTGTTCGGGACCCCTGGGAAGCCGGCCCGCGCCGGCTACACGCTGAAGACCCTGAGGCAGGTGTGCGTCAGCAACGAGTTCACCAAGCTCGCCACCGGCGTCACCACCCCCGTCGCCGGCTGGCTGCGCAGCCTCGCCCGAGAGCTGCACGACGAGCTCGGCGGCCCGGGTGTCGGCGCCGTCGGGATGTGCTTCACCGGCGGCTTCGCGCTGGCGATGATGGTGGACACCTCGGTCGTCGCACCCGTGCTGGCGCAACCCTCCGCACCGTTCGCCGTCGGCAGGAAGCGCGGCGCCGACCTGAACCTGAGTCCCAGCGACCTCGCGGCCGTCAAGGAGCGTGCTGCCGGCGGCTGCCAGGTCCTGGGCCTGCGCTACGAGAAGGACCTCGCCGTCGGTTCGCGCTTCGACACGCTCACCCGCGAGATCGGTGACGCCTTCATCCGCGTCGAGTTCGAGGGCCGCCAGCACGCCACGCTCACCGAGCACCGCCAGCAGGAAGGCGTCGACCGCGTCCTCGCCTTCTTCGACGAGAAGCTGCACATGCGTGCGTAGTCGATGGTCGAGGAGCGAGATCAGCCCGTCGACAGTGCCTGCAGGTAGCCCGCGAACCCCTGGGGTGCTCGGGCCACCCGTCGCCCGGAGGTCACCACCAGGTTGCGTGCTGTCGAGACCCAGCGGACTCCCGCGGCCTGCAGGTCAGCGACCAGCCGCACGTCCTCCCCGGTCCGCAGCGGGGCGAAGCCGCCCACCAGGTCGTACGCCGCGAGGGTGAGGCCGAGGTTGGCGCCGTGGACGTGCCGGTGACCCTCGTGCAGCCGGTGCCGCTCCCACCAGGCAGCCACCACCTCGGGCGCCAGGTCGGAGGGATCCGGGTGCACGGCGCCCACGACGAGGTCGTGACCCTGCTCGGCGAAGCGCAGCTGCTCGCTCAGCCAGTGCGGGGGCACCGTCCCGTCCGCATCCGTGCACGCGATCCAGACCTGGTCCGCCGGGTGCCCGATGGCCATCGCCCTGGCGCGCTCGACGCCGCGTGCCCGGACGTTGCCGACGACGCCCGAGTCGACCGTGACGACGTCGACCCAGGGATGGCAGCGCAGCACGCACCGGGACGAGTCCACGCACGTGTCCAGGACCACGGTGACCCTGACCTCCACGTCACCGCGGTGCGCGAGCAGGTGCAGGGCGGCCGCCTCCACCGAGGCCAGCAGGCTCGGGAGCCTGGCCGCCTCGTCGCGCGCGGGCACGACGACGTGGACGACCTCGATCGACCGACTCACCGGAGCGGGTCCGGCCAGCCGTGCTCCTCGGCGTGCACCCGGATCTCGACGTCGCGGTCCCGGTAGGTCGCGCTCAGGGGCGGCAGGCGAGCGTCCTCGAAGCCGCGATGCACGTCGTCGGCGTCCAGCACCCACCCGTCGACCTGGTGCCGCCAGTGGCACAGCACGACCACCCCGCCAGGGGCGAGCGTGGTGACGATGCGGTCGACGAGGGCGTCCAGCTCGGCAGGGCTCAGGAAGTAACCGACCTCGGAGACCACCACCAGGTCGGGCTCCAGGTCCTGCGGCCAGTCCTGGGGTACGTCGAGCTCGAGCACGCTCACCCGGGCGTCCTCGGCGAACCGTCTCCTCGCGGTGGCGAGCGCCGCGACCGACCTGTCGACGGCGACCACCCGGGCTGCTCGCCCGGCCAGGGCTTCGGCGAGCGCACCGGTCGAGCACCCCAGCTCGAGCGCCACCCGGAACCGGGGAGCTGGCAGCATCGCCAGCACCAGGTCCCGCTTGCGCTGCTCGTACCAGCGGGAATCCGTCCCCCACGGATCGGCCTGCTCCTCGTGCAGCCGGTCGAGGGAGTCGTCGACGCAGTCGGCCGAGGCCGTGCGCAGGAAGTGCTCGTGCCCGCCCCCGAAGTGAGCCAGCATCTCCGGCACCAACAGGGTCTCGTCACCGGCGAGGGTCGACAGCGGAGCGACCTGGGTGGCGTGCGCGGCCACGGCCTGCGACTTGGCCCGGGTGGCCGGCTCGTCCAGCTCGAGCGGGTGCAGCAGGGTCCAGGGCGCCTCGTCGGGCTGGCCCCAGTGCCAGAACCAGATCGGGAACTCCCACAGGTCCGCGCCCGTACGACGTGCGGCCGCGGAGGCCGCTCGGCCGGCCGCCTCGTGGTCCGGATGCCCGTCGCGACGCCACGGCGCCACCACGACCGTGCCTCGCCCGTCGCCGACGAGCTCGACCAGGAAGGTGGTGAGCTCGTCCTCCGCCGTGCCCAGGTCACCGTCAGGCAGCCCGAGCTGGTGCACCCGCTCACCGGGGACGCCGAGCGCCGCGGCTGCTTGGACGGCCTCGACCGCTCGCCGGGCGCCCAGGTCGTCGGGCGTCGTCGTCGGCGAGTCGGGATGGCTGCCCTCGCCATCGGTGGCCGAGACGACGACGACCTGGATCCCCCTCCGGGTCGCCGTGGCGATCAGGCCACCTGCCCCGAGGCTCTCGTCGTCGGGGTGCGCCGCCACCACCACCAGACGCTCGACCCCGTCGAGCACGAGCGGCTCCGCCGCTGCCCACATCGGGTGCCGGCGCCACACGCCCGCGGGCGTGCCGGGGCCGATGTGCGTGAACGACCGTTGCTGCTGACTGCTCACCACCAGGCCCACGCCCCGTCACCCTTGTCGGAGAGCACCGAGCGGCCGAGAGCCGCTGCATCCCGCTCGGCGTGGTGCTGCCGGACGTAGAGCGCCAGGTCGCTGACCCGCCCGGCGTGCTCTCCCTCCGTGGCGAGCGGTCCGGGTCCCAGGGCGTGCCCGCAGCGCAGCAGCACCTCGTCCACGCTGTCGGCGACGACCTGCCGGACCCGCAGCGCCAGGCGGGCGGCGTCCTCGGGCGAGACCCGTGGTCCGTCGACGACCGCGGCTGCTTCGACGAGGAGGGCGCGCGCCCGGGCGAGGGCCACGTCGACCGCACCGAGGTGCGCCAGCGCGATCTGGTCGGGCTCGCGGAGGGTCGAGGCCTCGCGCATCCGGCGCGCGACCGCGACGGCGCCGCCGTACCAGACCGCGGCCACGCCGATGCCGCCCCAGGCGAACCCCGGTCGCTCGAGGTACCAGCCGGGCGCACCGACCGGGGCGGCCGGCACGTGGTCGAACTCGAGGCCGGTGCTGCGGACCTGGACCAGGCCGCGGGCCGCCCAGGGCGTTCCCTGCAGGTGCTGGACGCCGGACTGGCCGAGGTCGACGACGAAGAGCCCGCGTCGTGACGTCGTCGACCCAGGCCGTCACCAGCGCGTGGGTGATCCGGTCCCCGAGGGAGCACCACGGCTTGGTCCCCGTGAGCGTCCACGCCCCCTCGTCAGTCGACTCGGCTCGCAGCCGCTCGCCACCCTCGGCCGCGAACACGCCCCAGACCGCTCCCTCGGGCCGCGCGCCCTGACCTGCCTCGGTCAGGATCGCGAGCGCGTCCAGGTGCGGCTCGACCACCCGTGCCACGGTCAGGTCGGCCGCGCCGAGCGTCGCCAAGGACTCCCAGAGACGGAGCGTGTCGCCCCTGGCCGGCTCGGGCAGCTCGCCGCCGAGGTCGACCGCGAGCGCCAGGGCCTTCTCGAGGTCCCCCCGGGCAGCCCGGGCGCGTCCCGAGAGGGCACGCAGGTCAGGATCGAGCTCCGCGCGCAACGTGACGCTGTCTCCGACCCGAGTCCCGCCCACGTCGATGTCCACCTTCCAGGACCCCGGCCGTCTCGACCGTGTGTCGAGCAACGCCGTGGTCCGCAGGTCCGTCCGGTACCCCTCGAGGGCGCCGGATAACGAGGCGTCGGTCACCGACCGGCCAGGAACTCCAGTGCCTGCCGGTAGCCGTCGATCCCCTGACCGACGACCTCCTTCGCCGCGAACGCCGTGATCACCGAGTGGTGCCGGAACTCCTCGGGCCGCGCCTTGGGGTCGCTGATGTGCACCTCGACGAGGGGTGCCACCAGCTGGGCGCATGCGTCGAGGAGCGCGTAGGAGTAGTGGCTCCACGCGCCCGCATTCAGCACCACCGGTGTCGCCTCGTCCGCAGCCCGGTTGAGCCAGTCGAGCAGGTGCCCCTCGTGGTTGGTCTGGCGCAGCTCGACCTCCAGCCCCAGGTCACGGCCCCAGTCCTCGCACAGCCGGGCCAGGTCGTCGTGCGTGGTGGTCCCGTAGATCTCCGGCTGGCGGCGGCCGAGCCGGCCGAGGTTGGGTCCGTTGAGCACCAGGACGTTCACGAGGCCGCTCCCCTCAGGTGGTCGTACGCCGCGCGCAGGATCGACTCGTCCGGCCCGGCCAGGATCGCCGGCACGGCGAGGCCGTCCAGGACGAGGAACCGCAGCTGGGCGCCGCGCGCCTTCTTGTCGACCCGCATCGTCGCGAGCAGGTCGGCGAACTCGAGGTCGTCGGCCCCGGAGTCCGACAGCGTGGTCGGCAGCCCGACCGAGGCGAGGGCCGTGGCGTGCCGGGAGGCTGTCGAGTCGTCCAGCCGGCCGGAGAGGCGGGCCAGCTCGGCGACGTACACCATCCCCAGGGCGACGGCTTCGCCGTGACGGACGCGGTAGTCCGTGCCGCGCTCGATGGCGTGCGCCATCGTGTGGCCGTAGTTGAGCATCTCGCGGCCGGGCGAGCCGTCCGCTCCACCGGCCTCCTTGAGGTCACCCACGACGACGTCGATCTTCACGCGGATCGCCCGTTCGACCACCTCGCGCAGCTCCGGCGAACGCGGGTCGAGAACTGCCTGCGGTGACTCCTCGACAATGCGCAGGATCTCGGGGTCGGCGATGAACCCGCACTTGACCACCTCGCCGAGGCCGGAGACGAGCTCCGCAGCCGGGAGGGAGACGAGCAGGTCGAGGTCGCAGATCACACCCGCGGGCTCGTGGAAGGAGCCGACGAGGTTCTTGCCGGCGCTGGTGTTCATCCCGGTCTTCCCGCCCACCGCAGCGTCGACCATCCCGAGCAGCGTGGTCGGCACGTGCACGACGGGTACGCCGCGCAACCAGGTGGCGGCGATGAACCCGCCCATGTCGGTGGTCGCTCCCCCGCCCAGGGTCACCACGGCGTCGGAGCGGGTGAAGCCGGCACGGCCGAGCTGCTCCCACGCGTCGACCGCGACGGCAGCCGTCTTGGCGGCCTCGCCGTCGGGCAGGGCCAGGTGGAGGACCTCGACGTCAGCCAGGAGCGCGGCGACCCGATCGGCGAGGTCGCTCAGGCCGGCGGGATGGCACAGCGCGACCCGACGTACGTCGTGACCCAGCATCTCCGGCAGCTCGCCGAGCAGGTCGGTGCCCACCAGGACGTCGTACGGCGCGGCGCCGGCGACGTGCATCCGGGTGCTGGTCGCCTCACTCATGCCGAACCCCGTCGAGCACGGCCAGCACCTGCTCCACGACCGCGTCGATCGACAGCCCGTCGGTCTCCACGACGTGCGTGGCCACCGACTCGTAGACCGGCGTCCGCTCGTCGATCAGCTTCTTCATCTGCCCGCGCACGTTGCCGAGCAGCAGCGGCCTGGAGACACCCAGTCCGACCCGCTGGGCCGCGTCGGAGAGCCCGACCCTGAGGAACACGACCCGGTGCCCGTCCAGGGCGGCGCGGGTGCCCGGGTCGAGCACCGCTCCCCCGCCGACGGCCAGCACACCGGGGTGCCCGTCCAGGGCGGCCAGCACGGCCGCGCGCTCGAGCTCGCGGAAGTGCGGCTCCCCGGAGTCCACGAAGATGTCGGAGACCGACTTGTCCTGGGCAGCCTCGATGTCCTGGTCGGTGTCGCGGAAACCCGTCTGCCAGAGCTCGGCGAGGCGCCTGCCGACCGTGGTCTTGCCCGCCCCCATCGGCCCGACGAGGACCACCTGCGGGCGGATCACTCGGGGCCCTTGCGGCGGTGCGAGCGCAGCGAGCAGCGTCGTGGGGTGATCACTTGAACCTCAGGGTGTCCAGGTAGCTCTCGACGTTGCGGCGGGTCTCGGTCACGGAGTCGCCACCGAACTTCTCCAGCACCGCGTCGGCGACGACGAGCGCCACCATGGCCTCGGCCACGATGCCGGCCGCCGGCACCGCACAGACGTCCGATCTCTGGTGGTGAGCGACGGTCGCCTCCCCGGTGGCCACGTCGACGGTGCGCAGGGCGCGCGGGACCGTGGCGATCGGCTTCATCGCGGCGCGGACGCGGAGCGCCTCGCCGGTGGACATCCCGCCCTCCGTGCCGCCCGAGCGTCCCGACGTGCGTCGGAGCGCGCCGTCCTCGGAGACGATCTCGTCGTGGGCCTGCGAGCCGGGGGTGGCCGCGAGCGTGAAGCCGTCGCCGACCTCGACGCCCTTGATCGCCTGGATGCCCATCAGCGCCCCGGCGAGCCGTGAGTCGAGCCGCCGGTCCCAGTGGACGTGCGAGCCGAGGCCCGGGGGCAGCCCGTGCACGACCACCTCGACCACACCGCCGAGCGTGTCGCCGTCCTTGTGGGCCTGGTCGATCCGCTCGACCATCAGCTTCGAGGCGTCCGGGTCCAGGCAGCGGACGGGGTCGGCGTCGAGGTGCGCGACGTCATCGGCCGTCGGGACCGAGCCCACGGGGGCGGGGACACCGCCCAGCTCGACGACGTGCGAGACCATCCGGGCTCCCGTCGCCTGCTCCAGGAACAGCGACGCGACGCGCCCGAGGGCCACGCGAGCGGCTGTCTCCCGGGCCGAGGCGCGCTCGAGGATGGGTCGGGCCTCGTCGAAGTCGTACTTCTGCATCCCCACGAGGTCGGCGTGACCGGGGCGGGGACGGGTGAGCGCGGCGTTGCGGGCGAGGGCGTCGAGCTCGACCGGGTCGACCGGGTCGGCGGACATCACCTTGTCCCACTTGGGCCACTCGGTGTTGCCGATGACGATGGAGATCGGACCACCCTGGCTCTGCCCGTGGCGGACCCCGCCGGTGAGGGTGACCTCGTCCTGCTCGAACTTCATCCGGGCGCCGCGCCCGTAGCCGAGCCGACGGCGGGCCAGCGCGTCCGCGATGTCCGCGGACGTCACCTGCACATGGGCAGGCAGTCCTTCCAGGATTGCGGTGAGCGAGGGTCCGTGGGACTCCCCGGCCGTGAGCCAGCGCAGCATGGCGCCAGTGTTTCACGCACCGATCCGGCCCCGGGATGCGCCGTCAGTACCCGAGACCTGTGGCGAGCTGGGCTCCGACCAGCACCGACAGCAGGGCACCGACCAGCATGAACGGCCCGTAGGGAAAGCGTCGTCGCAGGTCCCGGTGGGCGATCGCGAGCACCACGCCCCCGATGCCGCCGACGAAGACCATCAGTGCCAAGCCCATCAGCATCTCGGACCAGCCGAGGTAGCCGAGCGCTGGTCCGAGGACCCGGGACAGTCGGACGTCGCCGAACCCCCAGGCGGTGAACAGCCACCAGAAGATCCAGAACCAGCCACCGATCACCAGCCAGCCCCAGCCGGCCCGGTAGAGCGAGGACAGGTCCTGGTCGATCAGCGCTGCCAGCGGGATCAGCACGGCGAGCGCGACGTACGTCGAGCGGATGATCCGCGTGGGCAGCAGCGTCGTACGCCAGTCGATCACCAGCAGGACGACACCGACGGGCGCGAGCGGCACGAGGTAGACGAGCGCGCCGGTCCAACCCAAGGCCAGGCCGATGGCCGCCCCGACCGCCGCGGACCACAGGGCGAACGTCAGCGCGAGGTGGGGACGCGCCGCGAGGTCGACGTACAGCTCCTTGGGCGGCGGTGGTGCCAGACCGGTGAAGAGCTGTTGCTCGTCGCTGTCGACCTCCTCGGCAGCCTCGGGCTCGTCGGGCACCGGTTCCGGAAGCCTGGCGACGAGGCGAGGGGCCACGGCACCCAGAACACCGCACACGAGCGCCAGGGCGAGCGCAGCCGTGAGGTGGGCGGTGTCCCAGTGCATGGGGAACATCTTGGAGGAATCAGCCGTGGCGAGGGGCGTTCTGCACAGCCCGCCGCTCCAGCTCGTCGCGACCGGCGGCGCGGAGCAGGTCGGCACTGACCGATCGACCCGTCATCAGCTGCACCTGCAGGACTGCCTGCTGGGCCAGCAGGTCGAGGCCGGCGACGAGGTCACGTCCCGAGTCCTGGGCGGCGCGGGCCAACGGGGTCGGCCACGGGTCGTAGACGACGTCGAAGACCACGGGGATGGCAGCGCAGGCAGCGAGCAGCTCGGGCGTCTGCGCCTCGGCAGGGATGGTGGAGACCACGATGTCGGCCTGCAGCGCCTCCACCTCGCCCAGCGAGGCCACCGACACCTCCGGCTTGCTCGGGTGAGCGGCGACGACGGCCACGGTCTCCTCGGCGCGGCTCGGGTCGCGCACCAGCAGCCGGGCGCTGGTGCAGCCGAGCTCCACGAGCGCGAGCAGCGTCGAGGTGGCCGTGGCGCCGCCGCCCAGGACGACGGCGGACTCCAGCGGCTGGCTGGTGCGCTCGACCAGGGCAGCCATCGCCCCCGGGATGTCGGTGTTGAACCCCAGCCGGCGCTGGTCTCCGAGCAGCACCGTGTTGGCGACACCGGAGAGGCGCGTCCAGGTGTCGAGCGAGTCGACCATCGGGATCACCACGCGCTTGAGCGGCATCGTCAGGGACAGTCCGCGCCACTCGTCGCCGAGCCCGTCGAGGAAGTCGGCCAGCCCTGCTGCCTCGACGATCACGCCGTCGTAGGTCCAGCCGTCCAGCCCCAGCTCGTCGTACGCCGCCCGGTGCAGGACCGGGGAGAGCGAGTGGCCGATCGGTGAGCCGAGCACGGCACAGCGGGTCGTCATCGGCCTCAGCAGTCCGGGCTCTTGCGGCAGTAGGCCGCCAGCTTCGCGACGTACTTCTGGTGCTCGGCGTAGGTCTCGGAGAACCGCGTCGTCTTGGCCTCGTAGTCGGGGACGAAGTAGAGCCAGTCCCCCTTGGCCGGGTTCAGTGCCGCGTCGATGGTCTCCTTGCCCGGAGAGCCGATCGGCCCGGGTGGCAGGCCCTGGTGCACGTAGGTGTTGTAGAGCGAGGGATTGGCCCGCTCGGCCGCGGTCGTGTAGACGTCGCCCTTGCGCTTGCTGATGTAGGAGACGGTCGAGTCGAGCTGGAGTGGCATCCCCTTCTTCATCCGGTTGTAGAGCACGCGGGCGACCTTGGGGTAGTCCTCCGACCGGTTGGCTTCGTACTCCAGGATGCTCGCCACGGTGAGCACCTGCTCGGAGGTGAGTCCGAGCTTCTGCGCCCGGGCCTCGATGTCGAGGTCCTGCTCGGTCGCGACCGTCTTGGCCACCATCTCCCGGAGCAGTCCCACCGCCGTCTGCTTGGGGGGCACCGGATAGGTGGCGGGGTACAGGTAACCCTCGGGGTTGCCGTTGGCCTCCGCTGGGAGCCCGATCGCGCGGGGGTTCTTCAGGGCAGCGGCGATCTGCCGGGGAGGGATGTCGGTCCTGGCCGCGATCGTCTTCGCGATGTCCGCGACGCGTGCGCCCTCGGGGACGACCACGAGGCTCTGCTGGAGGTTGGCCGGGTCGACGAGGACGTCGAGCGCCTCGCTGGCCTTCATCTGCTTCTTCAGCTGGTAGTACCCGACCTGGATGTCGCGGGACTTGTCGTTCTTGCCGGCCGCCTCGGTGAACGAGTCCACGCTCTTGACCACGCCCGCCTTCTTCAGCTCCTGCCCGATTCGGGCCGACGTGGCGCCGCTCTTGACCTGGTAGAGCACGGCCCCGCTCCCGGGCCCCGCGTAGTCGGGCGGGGGCGCGAACTGCGACTTGATCTCGTCGTAGGCATAACGCCCGCCGAACCAGGCGGCACCCAGGATGACCACGAGCAGGAGCAGCATCGGCAGACAGCCCCGACCGCGCGGACGCGGGACGTGCACCCGGTGGTGATGGTGCTCGTCGTGCGCCGCGGGCTCGGTCGCGAAGAACCCCTCGTCGTCCGCATGCTCGTCAGGCCCGGGACCGGTCTGGCTCACGCGTGCTAGTCCTCACTCGTCCGTGCCTCGGGCGGGACGAGCTCACCGGCGAGAGCGCCCGTGTGTCGTTCCCGCTCGAGGGCTCCCTGCAGGATCACCACGGCGGCGGCCTGGTCGACCACCGCGCGGCGCTTCCGGCCCTTGCGGCCCTGGCTCCGCAGCTGCCCCTCGGCGGTCACGGTGCTCAGGCGTTCGTCGCACAACCTGACCGGGACCGGGGTCACCCGGGTGGCCAGCTCGCGCGCGAACGCTCGAACCTTACCGGCCGCAGGTCCTTCTCCTCCGGACATCGAGCGAGGTAGTCCGACATAGATGCGCACGGCGCCGAGCTCGCCGGCAAGGGTCGCCAGCCGGTCCAGGTCGCCCCGTCCACGAGGCACCGTCTCCACCGGAGTGGCGATGATGCCGGAGGGGTCGCTGCTCGCGACCCCGATACGGGCGTCCCCCGGGTCCACGCCGAGGCGTACGCCGGAGAGGCCGGAGTCGATGTCGCTCAGCGGCCCGCACGTCCCTCGGTCAGCGCACGCCGGATCGCCGCGAGCGCCTCGCCGGTGCGGGACACGTCGGAGCCACCGCCCTGGGCCACGTCGTCCTTGCCGCCGCCCTTGCCCCCCAGCACTTCGGAGGCCGCCCGCACGAGCGTGTTCGCCGAGACGCCGGCCGCGCGACCCGCGTCGTTGACCGCGACCACGACCGAAGGCTTGTCGTTGGCCGACCCGAGCACCGCGACCACCCCGGCACGGTCTCCGGCGAGCCGGTTGCGGATGTCCAGCGCCAGCGTGCGCACGTCGCCGCCACTGGCGCCCGGCACCTCGTGACCGACGAACGCGATGCCGCCGATGTCCTCGGCACCCGTCGACAGCTCGCCGGCCGAGGCCATCAGCTGGGCCAGCCGGACCTTCTCGATCTCCTTCTCGGCCGAGCGCAGGCGCTCCACGATGTCGTTGACCCGCTCGGGCAGCTGCTCGGGACGCACCTTCAGCGCCTCGCTGAGCTGGGCGACCAGCACGTGCTCCCTGGCCAGGAAGCGGTAGGCGTCGCCGCCCACCAGCGCCTCCACGCGTCGTACGCCGGAGCCGATCGAGCTCTCACCGAGCAGCTTGACGACGCCGAGCTGACCGGAGCGGTGTGCGTGCGTGCCACCACAGAGCTCACGGGCCCAGTCGCCGACGGAGACCACGCGCACCTGGTCGCCGTACTTCTCCCCGAAGAGCGCCATCGCCCCCGAGCGGACGGCCTCCTCCTGCGTCATGATCTCCGCCTGCACGCCGAGGTCGGCCATCACCAGGTCGTTCACGCGCGCCTCGACGTCGACCATCGCCGACTCGGGCACCGCGCCGGACGCGGAGAAGTCGAACCGGAAGCGGCCCGGGGAGTTCTCCGACCCCGCCTGCGTCGCGGTCTCCCCCAGCGCCTCGCGGAAGGCCTTGTGCACCATGTGCGTGGCGGTGTGCGAGCGGCTGATGGACGCGCGCCGCTCGACGTCGACCAGTGACTGCGCGTGGCCACCGACGGACACCTCGCCGTTGAGCACGCGCGCCTTGTGCACGATCAGGCCGGTGATCGGCGACTGCACGTCGTAGACCTCGATGCGGGTGCCGTTGTCGAGCTCGATCACGCCCTGGTCGGCCAGCTGGCCGCCACCCTCGGCGTAGAACGGGGTGCGGTCCAGCACCAGCTCGATGTCGGCCCCCTCGCCCGCCGACTCGACCGCCTCGCCGTCGCTGACGATGCCGCGGACGGCCCCCTCGCTGACCACGTCGGAGTAGCCGGTGAAGTCCACGCGCTGGCCCAGGGAGTCGGCGATCGCGCGGTAGGCGCCCTGGGACGCCTGCTTGCCCTTCTTGGACTTCGCATCTGCACGCGCGCGCTCGCGCTGCTCGGTCATCAGCCGCCGGAAGCCGTCCTCGTCGACGCTGAGGCCCTTCTCCGAAGCCATCTCGAGGGTCAGGTCGATCGGGAAGCCGTAGGTGTCGTGCAGCGCGAACGCCTTGTCACCGGACAGCACCGTGCCGCCACCCGAGCGCACCTCGGTCGCAGCGGTGTCGAAGATCGTCGTGCCGGTGCGGAGCGTCTGACGGAACGCCTGCTCCTCGGCGAACGCGACCGTGGAGATGCGATCCCAGTCGCGGTGCAGCTCGGTGTAGGTCTGCGCCATCTTGTCGCGACTGACGGGCAGCAGCGCCGGCAACGCGGGGTCCTCGTAGCCGAGCAGGCGCATCGAGCGGACGGCACGGCGCAGCAGTCTCCGCAGCACGTAGCCGCGGCCCTCGTTGCCGGGCGTGACTCCGTCGCCGATCAGCATCATCGAGGAACGCACGTGGTCGGCGACCACCCGGAAGCGCACGTCGTCCTGCCGAGAATCGGGACCAGTGTTCTTGCCGTAGGTCCGACCGGTGAGCTCCTCGGCCATCTCGATCACGGGGTACATCACGTCGATCTCGTACATGTTCTCGCAGCCCTGGAGCAGGAACGCGACCCGCTCGAGGCCCATGCCGGTGTCGATGTTGCGCTTGGGCAGCGATCCGACGATGTCGAAGTCCGCCTTCGACCTGACCGCGCTCAGCTCGTCCTGCATGAAGACCAGGTTCCAGATCTCGAGGTAGCGGTCCTCGAGCGCCGGGTCCATGTCGGTGCCCATCGCCTCCCAGTCGGCCTCCGGTCCGTACGCCGGGCCACGGTCGTAGAGGATCTCGGAGCAGGGACCGCCCGGACCGGGCACGCCCATCGACCAGTAGTTCTCCTTCGGGCCCAGCTTGACGATGCGGTGCTCCGGCAGGCCCGTGACCTTCATCCACAGCGCCAGCGCCTCGTCGTCGCCGTGCAGGACCGAGGGCCAGAGCCGGCTCTCCTCGAGTCCCCAGCCACCGTCCGCCTGGGACTTGGTGACGAGGTCCCAGGCGAGCTCGATGGCTCCCTGTTTGAAGTAGTCGCCGAAGCTGAAGTTGCCGCACATCTCGAAGAAGGTGCCGTGCCGGGTGGTCTTCCCGACGTCCTCGATGTCAGGCGTCCGGATGCATTTCTGCACGCTCGTCGCCCGTGGCCACGGCGGCGTCTCCTCGCCCAGGAAGTACGGCTTGAACGGCACCATGCCCGCGTTGACGAACAACAGCGTCGGGTCCGGGACCAGCAACGACGCCGAGGGCACGGCCTGGTGACCGGCGGCTTCGAAGTGCGCGACGAAGCGGCGTCGGATCTCGGCGGTGTCCATGTCTAGCGTTCCTCCTCGGTATCGCTGGTTGGGGAGCGAGCGCCAGCGAGCGTCTCGAAACCACCCCCAGCAGGCAGTTGGGCAGGTCCATCAAGCGTCAGCCCGAGCCGCTCGCGCAACTCGGTTTCCTTCTCCACCCGGCCCGCGCGGACCTCCTCGGCGAACAGGTGCGCGCCGACGCCGAGCCCGGCGATCCGGTCGCTCAGCCCCTCGGGGGTGAACGCCTCGACAGCCCGTCGCGCCTTGACCATCACGTAGACGCCGGCACCCGTGCCCGCGACGAACCAGAACGCCCTGTTCACGGGTCGACCCTGCTCACGCGGCGCTGGCGGGTCGCGGGGAGTCCTGGGCAGAGCGCTGCTCGGCCTGCATCCGGCGCCACGCCTCCTTCGTCTCCCGGCGACGTTGCTTGCGGGCACGGCGTACTTCCCGGCGCATCTCGAACCAGATCCGGTTCCTCGACTCGGCCGAGAGTGCCCGGCGCACGCCGTGGCCGAGGGCCATCGCCTTGACGAGCGGCTCCCCCACGGTCGCGCTCAGCACGAGCCGGTCAGGCACGTGCAGTGGCGGCTCGGGTGCTCCCGCCGTCGTGATCACGTAGGCCGGGTCGTCGGTGCTGACCATGGTGGCCGACTGACGCTCGAGCTGGTCGGAGAGCGCGTCCAGCCGGGCACGGAGCTCGGCGGTGTCCTGCTGCGCCACGAGGAGTGCCCGACGCGACTCTGCGCGGCTGCGCAGGAGCTCGACGAGGAGTCCGGCGACGATGACCAGCACGACGGCGGCCACGACGATCAGGACGGGCGTATCCATGAGGCCCGACCCTACCTGCCCCTGATCAGGCGCCGGACCCGCTCCCAGCGCTCCTTCAGCGAGGACTCGGCGCCGAGGCTGGTCGGCTGGTAGTAGGTGGCGTCCACCACGACGTCCGGGGCGTACTGCTGCTCGGCGATCCCGAAGGGTGCGTCGTGGGAGTACTGGTAGCCCTTGCCGTGACCGAGCTTCTTGGAGCCCCCGTAGTGCGCGTCGCGCAGGTGGGCGGGCACGGGGCCGATCTTGCCGGCGCGGACGTCCGCGCTCGCGGCGTCGATGGCCTTGATCACGGCGTTCGACTTGGGGGCCAGTGCCAGCGCGATCACCGCCTGCGCGAGATTCAGCCGCCCCTCGGGCATCCCGATCAGCTGCACCGCCTGGGCGGCCGCCACCGCCGTCGTCAGCGCGGTCGGGTCGGCCAGACCGATGTCCTCGCTGGCCAGGATGACCAACCGCCGGGCGATGAAGCGTGGGTCCTCCCCCGCCTCGACCATCCGGGCCAGGTAGTGCAGCGCGGCGTCGGCGTCGGAGCCGCGGATCGACTTGATGAAGGCGCTGGTGACGTCGTAGTGCTGGTCGCCCTGCCGGTCGTAGCGCACCGCCGCCCGGTCGACTGCTGTCTCGGTCGTCGCGAGGTCGACCGTGTCGTGGCCCTGCGCCAGGGCCGCTCCCGAGGCTGCCTCGAGGTAGGTCAACGAGCGCCGTGCGTCACCGCCGGCCAGCCGGACGAGGTGATCGAGCGCGTCCGGCTCCAGGGCGACCTGCCCGTCGAGCCCGCGCGGGTCGGTGAGCGCCTTCTCGATGACGCCACGGATGTCGTCGTCGGTGAGCGGCTCCAAGGTGAGCAGGAGCGAGCGGGACAACAGCGGTGAGATCACCGAGAAGAAGGGGTTCTCGGTGGTCGCCGCGACCAGCGTCACCCAGCGGTTCTCCACGCCGGGGAGCAGGGCGTCCTGCTGCGCCTTGGTGAACCGGTGCACCTCGTCGACGAAGAGGACCGTCTCCGCTCCGCTGGAGGCCAGCCGGGACCGCGCCGAGTCGATCGCGGCGCGCACCTCCTTGACCCCCGCTGCGACCGCGGAGACCTCGACGAAGTGCCGATTGGTCTTCCCGGAGACGATCGAGGCGATCGTGGTCTTGCCGGTGCCGGGCGGTCCCCACAGGAGGAGCGACATCGGCTGGTCGCCCTCCACCAGGCGGCGCAGGGGCGCCCCGGGAGCGAGCAGGTGCTGCTGGCCGACGAGCTCGTCGAGGTCCTTCGGACGCATCCGGACGGCGAGGGGCGCGGAGTCGTGCGTGTTGCCCGCCAGCGTGCCGCCGGACGAGCCCTGACGGGACGCGGCTGGATCGTCGTACGCGAAGAGGCCGTCCACCCGGCCGACCCTATCCGGCGCCGGTGACCGATCGATCCACCCTTCAGGAGACGCCCGTCTCCGCGATGATCGCGTCCCGTGCCTCGCGACGACGCCGCTGCTCGGCCGGATCGGGGACGGGTACGGCGGCGACCAGCCGACGCGTGTAGTCGTGCTGCGGGTGCCGCACGATCTGGTCACGGTCACCGATCTCGACGATCTTCCCCATGTACATCACCGCGATGCGCGAGGCCAGGATCTCGACGACCCCGAGGTCGTGGCTGATGAACAGGCAGCCGAAGCCCTTCTCGCGCTGCAGCTCCTGGAACAGGTCGAGCACCTTGGCCTGGACCGAGACGTCCAGCGCGGAGGTGGGCTCGTCGGCCACCAGGAGGTCGGGGTCCAGGGCCAGGGCTCGGGCGATGCCGACCCGCTGGCGTTGGCCACCGGAGAGCTCGTGCGGGTAGCGGTTGCGGAAACCCCGCTGCAGGTGGACGTTGTCGAGCAGCTTCTCGATCTCGGCGTTCAGCGCCTTGCCCCGCAGCTTGCGGTGCAGGTAGAGCGGTTCGCCGATCGACTCCCCCACCGGCAGGCGTGGGTTCAGCGAGGACCCGGGGTCCTGGAAGACGATGCCGACCTTGTCGCGCAGCGGGCGGTGGTCCTTGCGGGAGGCGCCCTTCATCTGGACGCCGGCCACCTCGAGGGTGCCGCCGGCCACCGGGAGCAGGCCCAACGCGGCGCGGCCGATCGTGGTCTTGCCCGAGCCGGACTCGCCGACGAGGCCGACGACCTCTCCGCGACCCACCGTCAGCGAGACGCCGTCGACCGCCCGGAAGACGGGCTGGTTGCCGCGCTTGGGGTACTCCAGGACCATGTTCTCGGCCACGAAGATCGGCTCGCGGGTCTCGGCACGTGCGGTCGTGCGGTCGCGCTCGGTGCGCTCCGCTGCGTCGGCGTCGCTGACCGCCCCGAAGTGCGGCACCGCGGCGAGCAGCTGCTGGGTGTAGGGATGCTCGGCGTGGTTGAAGATCTGGTCGGCGGTCCCGCTCTCCACGATGCGCCCCTGCTGCATCACGAGGATCCGGTCGGCCATGTCGGCGACCACGCCCATGTCGTGGGTGATCAGCAGCACGCCGGCGTTGACGCGCTCGCGCAGGTCCCGCATCAGCTTGAGGATCTCCGCCTGGACGGTGACGTCCAGCGCGGTGGTCGGCTCGTCCGCGACCAGCAGCTGTGGCTCGCAGGCGAGCGCCTGCGCGATCATCGCGCGCTGGCGCTGGCCGCCGGACAGCTGGTGCGGGAAGGCGTCGAAGCGTCGCTCCGGCTCGGGGATCTCCACCAGGGTGAGCAGCTCGATCGCCCGCTCCTTGGCCGCCGCCGGCGAGACGTCGAAGTGCGACCTGATCGTCTCCACGATCTGGAAGCCGATCGTGTAGACGGGGTTCATCGCCGTCATCGGCTCCTGGAAGATGACCGCGATCTCCTTGCCGCGGATCCGGCGCATCCCGGCCCCCGTGAGGCCGACGAGCTCCTTGCCCTTGAGCCGGGCACTTCCGGTCGAGCGACCGTTCACGGGGAGCAGCCCGAGCAGCGACATCGACGACTGCGTCTTGCCCGATCCGGACTCACCGACGATGGCCAGCACCTCACCGGCGTCGATGTGGTAGCTCACGTCGATGGCAGCGGGGAACCAGTCGCCGTCGACGTAGAAGGAGACGTTGAGGTTCTCCACCTCCAGGATCGGGCCGTCGTCCTGCGGGGAGTACGGCTGGCCCGGCTCGGTCGGCTCGCTGCCGAAGGGGGTGCTCACAAGATGCCTTTCGGTGCGGCGGCGACGCGCATGGACTGCTCCGCGTGATCTGCCACAGTGACGACATGGGTCACACGGAGCGGATCCGGGCACGCTCGGCGCAGACGCTGGGCGTGGTGATGGTGGTGGCCTCGGTGGTCGGTGTCGTCTCGGCGGCCCTGGGCGGCGTCGACGTGCTGCTTCGCTTCGGGGCGCCACTGGCGCTGTTCGGCCTCTTCGGCTGGGCGGCCTTCTGGCAGCCCTACGTGGAGGTCTCCGAGGGCGGGGTGGTCGTGGCCAACACGCTGCGCACGGTCGAGGTGCCGTGGCCGGCGGTGGACGAGGTGGACGGGCGCTACGGGCTGACGCTGCGGACGGCGTACGGCGTGGTCAGCGCGTGGGCCGCCCCGTCGCCCACCGGGCGCCAACGCTTCCACGGTGGGTCCGGACGTGCCGCCGAGGCCGTCGAGACCCGCCTCGAGGCACTGCGCGCTGCCGGCCACCTCGACGACCGTCGGCTCGAGCGCCCCCACCCACGGACGCAGTGGCACGTTCTGCTGCTGGTCGCCATGGGCGTGCTGGTGGTGGCCAGCGTGCTGCTGCCGCTCCTGGCCTGAGGACAGCGCGGCCGCCCCGGGGCCGCTCACTGTCCGTTCCCCATGTTGCGACGGTCCTCGGCCATGCCCTCGGCCCGGTAGGCCGCCTTCTGCATCCTGCGGTTGGACGGGATCCGCTTCTGCCGCGGGTCGAACGCGTCGCGCAGGCCGTCGCCGATGAAGTTCACCGACAGCGCGATGATCACGATGAACAGGCCTGGCCACCAGAACAGCCACGGTCTCGTCGAGAACGCGGACTGGTACTGGGAGATCATCGTGCCCAGCGAGACGTCGGGCGGCTGGATGCCGAAGCCGAGATAGCTCAGCGCGGTCTCGAGCAGCACGGCCGTCGAGGCCAGCAGCGTGGTGTTCACGATGATCACGCCCATGGCGTTCGGGATCATGTGCTTGCGGATGATCCGGAAGCTGCTGGCTCCCGCGACCTTGGCCGCGTCCACGAACTCCCGCTCCCGGAGAGTCAGGAACTCGCCACGCACGAGTCGCGCCAGCGTGGTCCAGCTGATGGCACCGAGGGCGATGGCCAGCAGGAAGGCGCCGCCTCCGCCGGCGAGCTTGCCGAGCACCGCGCCGATGACCAGGGTCGGGAACGTGATGAACAGGTCGGTGAACCGCATCAGGAACTGGTCGGTGCTCCCGCGGAAGTAGCCCGCGACGGCACCGACGGCCATGCCGATCAGCATGGCGAGCAGGCTGATGACGACCATCACGTTCAAGGAGGTCTGGGCGCCCTTCATCGTGCGCGCGAACGCGTCACGACCGATCTCGTCCTGGCCGAAGGGGTGGTCGCCGATCGCGAAGCCGCTGCCTCCCAGCCAGGTCGGCAGGCTCAGCGTGGGGTTGCCGCCGTTCTGGATCTTGCCCGGCGTGTAGTAGTCCCACTGCCACCAGCCCGGGATGCCGAAGGCACCGACCGAGGTGTAGGCGAGCACGGCGACCAGCGCGAGGGAGATCAGCCCGATCAGCGCCCCGCGGTGACGGAAGAACCGCCGCCGGACGATCTGCCCCTGGGAGAGGCCCTCGACGTCCTTGAGCTCGATCGCGTTCTCGACGTTCTCGCTCCCCATGGGGTCGAGATGTCCGGTGGGCTCCAGTGGAGTGCTCACGACGTCCTCACCCCGCCACTCTGATCCGCGGATCGAGCACGGCATAGATCAGGTCGGCCACGAAGTTGGCGACCACCGCGAGGATGCCGACGATCACGATGTAGGCCATCACGGGGTACTGCTGGTTGTTGGTCAGCGAGACCACGAACAGCCGGCCCATGCCGAACCAGCCGAACACCGTCTCGGTGATGACCGCGCCGCCCAGCAGCGTGACGATGTCGATCGGCACGATCGAGGCGAGCGGCAGGAGGGCGTTGCGGAAGGCGTGGCGCATGATCACCGTGCGCTCGGTCAGGCCCTTGGACCGGGCGGTGCGGATGTAGTCCTGGTTCATCACCTCGAGCATCGACGCCCGCGTGTAGCGGGTGTAGGACGCGAACGAGATCAGGATCAGCGTCGCGGTCGGCAGCAGCAGGTGGGTGAACGTGTCGATCGTGTGGATCCAGAAGTCACCCTGCAGGTTGGGGGTCGAGCGACCGAGCGTCGCGATGGGACGCCCCTTGATCGCGATGTTGTCGTTGTAGGAGCCCCAGCTGGCCATCACCCTGTCGACGAACAGCATGATCGAGACCGGGACCGCCGTCAGTGCCGCGGTCCTGGCCGACCTGGTGCGGTCAGGGCCACCCCAGGCGTAACCGATGCCCGCGCTCACGAGCAGCGCGATGATGAACAACCCGGCGACGAACGGCCACCCGAGGATGCCGGCCTGCTTGGCGTAGTACCAGACGTAGAGCAGCGGCAGGTACAGGGCGATCCCGACCGCCGCGACCGTCAGCGAGGAGTACAGCGCCTTGCGGTTGCGCAGGCCGGTGCTCAGGATCGTGACCAGGAAGGCCCAGCCCACCGAGCTCACGGCCACGGCCACGATGCCGATCGAGGGATCCTCGAACCAGCCGGTGAGGTCGATGTAGGCCAGCACCAGCAGGGTGATGCCACCCGCGATGCCGAAGTTGCGCAGCCGCGCGGACCTGGATCCACCGAGCGCCGCCGAGACGAGCAGCCCCACCACGAGGGCCCCGATGAACACGACGGCGGTGGGTATGTCTGGATCGGCCAGGAAGTTGTTCACGTCGATGGCGAGGAAGACCTTGGCCAGGACCGCGACCCAGAACACGGGCAGCGAGTAGAGCAGGAACGACATGAAGGTGATCGAGTAGTCGAAGCCGGAGTACTGGCGAAGCGCACTCACGATGCCGACGACCACCCCGAGCAGGATGGCGAGCACGGTGGCCACGGCGACCAGCTGGATCGTGGTCAGCACGGCTCCCTTGAGGAGCGTGGTCACCTGCTGGTGCGTGGTCCAGTTCTCGTTCAGGTTGCACTGCCCGTAGAAGCACCCGGAGGCGTCCTTGAGCCAGGAGAAGTAGCGGACCAGCACCGGTTGGTCGAGGTGCAGCTCCGCGATCCGGTTGGCGATCTGCTGCTCTTTGTCAGGCGCGGTGCTGGCGCGAAGGTCCTGCAACGGGTCGATCGAGAGATCGACCAGGACGTACATGATGACCGTGGAGATCAGGACCACCAGAAGCGACGTGAGCAGCCGCTTGATGAGGAACACCAGCATCGGGAGAAACCAGTCCTAACGGGAGACCGTGACAACGGACGTGCCTGCCATGATGGTGGGTGCCGTGAGGAACACGGCACCCACCCTCATTGGTTCAGGCTGTGGCTCGGTGGTGCTGAGCCGTCAGTTGCTCGGAACCTTCCAGTTCCAGAACCCGTAGAACAGGGTCGGCGAGAGCTGTGCCGAGTCCACGCCCGTGACGCGCTTGCTCTGGACGAAGGTCGCCGCCGGGAACTGGAAGATGGTCAGGCCGATGGCGTCCTTGATCATCAGCTTGTCGATCTGCGTCTGCAGCTTGACCTGCTCCGCCTGGTCCTCGGTGAGCACCAGCTGGCTGAACAGCTTGTCGACCTCCGGGTTGGAGTAGCCGATGTTGTTGTTCGACCCGCCCGTCGCGTAGATCGCCTGGTCGGAGCTGACACCGGTCGTGGTGGCCTGCCAACCGAAGAACTGGGCGTCGAAGCCCTTGGCACGCAGCTTCTTGCCCCAGTCGGGGTCGGCCTTGTTGATCAGGTTGAAGCCGGCCGCCTTGAGCGCGGGCTGCATCAGCTGGAACTCGTTCTCGCGACGCTGGTTGCCCTTGGCGTAGAGCAGTCGCACGTCGACCGGCTTGGTGATCCCGGCCTGCTTGAGCAGCTGCTTCGACTTGGTCGGGTCGGCCGCGGCGTACTCGGTGCTGATGCCGTTCTGGGCGACGATCTCGTCGTACCCGGGGAACCCTGGCGTGCGGAGGAAGGAGTTGCGCACCTCCGCTTCGGGCGTGATCGGCTTGATCAGCTTGTCCACGATCTCCTGGCGAGGCACGCCCGAGAGGAAGGCCTGGCGGACCAGGAGCGCCTTCTTGGCGTCGCCGCCGTACGCCGCCGGGTCGAACGGGCCACCGTTGTTGAACTTCAGGTCGATGTGCTCGTAGGTGCTGTCGAGACCCTTCTGGATCTTGACGCCGTCGATCTTCTCGGCGGCCTTCACCACGTCGGAGGTGACCTGCGGCAGGAACATGTCCAGCTCGCCGTTCTCCAGAGCCTGCACCTGCGCGAGCGGGTCCTCGTTCCAGCGGACCGTGACCTCGTCGATCGACGCCTTGTGGTCGCCCTTGAAGTCAGGGTTCTTCACGAGCGTCATGTACTCGTTCTCCTTGAACTCCTTCATCAGGTAGGCACCGTCCGAGAGGGCGAGGTCCTTGTCCTCGGGCATCTTGGAGTAGTCGAAGCCGGTGTTGTAGAAGTTCGAGATCTTCAGCAGCGCGTCCTTGTCGTTCTCGTCGACGGCCTTGATGAAGGCGTCCTTGGCCTTGGTCGGGTCGGAGATCCCGAGGGCCTTCTCGGCGACGATGTGCGCCGGCAGGTTGACCGTCATGTCGGTGTTCCAGTCGGCGAACTTCTTCGAGTAGACCAGCGTCAGGGACTTGCCGTCGTCACTGATCTTGGGGGTGTCCTTGACCAGCTCGAGGCCGGGGGAGCTGAAGTTGAAGAACACCTGGCCCTTGGCGTTGGTCGGCTGGCCGGTGTCCTCGCTGATCTTGGCCTTGTCCGAGGTGATGGTGTTCAGCTGGTTGCTCTGCGCGGCCCAGGTGAGCAGCAGGTCCGCGGCGTCGACGGGCGTGCCGTCCGACCACTTCGCGTCGTCGGCGACGGTGTACTTCACCGTCAGCGGGTCGTCGCTGGTCTTCTCGTAGGTGCCGAAGGAGGTGTTCGGCTTCAGCTCCGAGTCAGGCGTGTAGTACCAGAAGTTCTCGTTCATCAAGTACTTGATGTTCGCGTTGGCCGTGGCGTTGCCCGCGTTCGTGAACTCGTTGTAGGAGTAGAACGGCTGGTTCCACCCCACGTTCAACGACGTCTTCTTGTTGCTGCTGCTGTCGTCGTTCGCGTCCGGTGCCGCACACGCTGTGCCCACCAGGCCCATCGCGACGATCACCGCCCCGACCGCGAACATTCGCCTGCTTCTCACGTATTTCCTCCTCGGTGCGGCCCGCTTGCCTGCGGGACCGGCCAGATCTCAGCCAGGGACCCGGCTGAACTACGTGACCCTAGGCACAAGGCACGGGCCCGGTTAACCCCCGACGCCCGAAGTGAGCGGGATTGTTACCAAGGCGCTACTATTCGCCCGAATCGTGGACTGGCGAGGAATCCTTCGCCGGGGGTGCGTCCACACCGGCTTCCTTGCGCTGTGCGGCCGTGATCGGCGCAGGAGCGGCCGTGAGCGGGTCGTAACCGCCGCCGCTCTTGGGGAAGGCGATCACCTCCCGGATGGAGTCGGCCCCGCTGAGCAGCGCGCAGATCCGGTCCCAGCCGAAGGCGATGCCGCCGTGCGGCGGCGCGCCGAACGCGAACGCGTCGAGCAGGAACCCGAACTTCTCCTGGGCTGCGGCCTCGTCGAGACCCATCAGCGCGAACACGCGCTTCTGCACGTCACTGCGGTGGATCCGGATCGATCCCCCACCGATCTCGTTGCCGTTGCAGACGATGTCGTAGGCCCAGGCCAGGGCATGGCCCGGGTCCTGGTCGAAGGCGTCGAGGTCCTGGGGGCTGGTGAACGCGTGGTGCACGGCGGTCCACTGGCCGCCGCCGACGGCGACGTCGCCCGCGGCGGTGGCGTCGGCCGCCGGCTCGAACAAGGGCGCGTCGACGACCCAGACGAAGCTCCAGGCACTCTCGTCGATCAGGTCCCCACGCCGGCCGATCTCGAGCCGGGCGGCACCGAGGAGCGCACGGCTGCTCTTGACCGGTCCCGCAGCGAAGAAGATGCAGTCCCCCGGGCTGGCACCGACGTGCGATGCGATCCCGGCCTTCTCCTCCTCGGAGATGTTCTTCGAGACCGGACCGGTCAGCTCGCCGTCCTCCTTCACGAGCAGGTAGGCCAGTCCTCTGGCGCCGCGCTGCTTGGCCCACTCCTGCCAGGCGTCGAGCTGCTTGCGCGGCTGGCTCGCCCCGCCGGGCATGACCACGGCCCCGACGTACTCCGCCTGGAAGACGCGGAACGGGGTGTCGGAGAAGAAGTCCGTGCAGTCGACGAGCTCGAGACCCATCCGGAGGTCGGGCTTGTCGGAGCCGAACCGGGCCATCGCCTCGGCGTACGTCAGGCGCGGCAGCGGCGTCGGCACCTCGTGGCCGATCAGCGCCCAGAGGGCCGTGAGGATCTCCTCGGTCAGCGCGATGACGTCGTCCTGCTCGACGAAGCTCATCTCGATGTCGAGCTGGGTGAACTCGGGCTGCCGGTCGGCGCGGAAGTCCTCGTCGCGGTAGCAGCGCGCGATCTGGTAGTAGCGCTCCATCCCCGCGACCATGAGCAGCTGCTTGAACAGCTGGGGGCTCTGCGGCAGGGCGTACCAGCTGCCGGGCTGGAGCCTCGCCGGGACGAGGAAGTCGCGCGCGCCCTCGGGCGTGGACCGCGTCAGCGTCGGGGTCTCGACCTCGACGAAGCCGCGGTCGTCGAGGACGTCGCGGGCGGCCTTGTTGACCTTCCCGCGCAGGCGCAGAGCGGCGTTCGGGCCACTGCGGCGCAGGTCCAGGTAGCGGTGTCGCAGACGCGCCTCCTCGCCGACGTCCACGTGCTCGTCGATCGGGAAGGGCAGCGCTGCCGCCTCGCTGAGCACCTCGACGTCGGTCGCGATGACCTCGATGTCGCCGGTGGGCAGGGCCGCGTTCTGGTTGCCCTCGGGTCGCAGCGACACGGCCCCGGTGATCTTGAGGCAGTACTCGTTGCGCAGGTTGTGCGCGACCGCCTCGTCGCGGATCACCACCTGCACCACACCACTGGCCTCGCGCAGGTCGATGAAGGCCACTCCCCCGTGATCACGCCGTCGCGCCACCCAGCCGGCGAGGACGACCTCGGTGTCGACGTCCTCGGCTCGAAGGTTTCCGGCGTCGTGCGTGCGGATCACTGCTGCTCCTTGATCTGGGGGGTGAGGTCCTCGACCGGCGGCGTCCAGGTGGCGAGGTCGACAGGTTGCTGGTCACCGCTGCGGATGTCCTTGACCTCGGGCTGCTGGCCGTCGTCGCCAGGGAAGAGAACGTACGGGATGCCTCGACGCTCGGCATAACGGATTTGCTTGCCGAACTTCTGGGCGGAGGGGGAGACCTCGCAGGGCACGCCGTTGCCGCGCAGCTGCTCCGCGAGGCCGTCGCTGTCGGCACGACGCTCCTCGTCGACGACGGCCACCAGGACCGCGCTCGGCACGGAGCGGTCCGCCTCGACGACTCCCTTGCCCAGCAGCGGCACCAGCACCCGGCTGACGCCCAGGGAGATGCCGACCCCGGGGTACGTCGTACGGCCATCGGTGGCGAGCGCGTCGTAGCGACCGCCCGAGCAGATCGAGCCCAGGCTCTCGTAGCCGTTGAGGCGCGTCTCGAAGACCGTGCCGGTGTAGTAGTCGAGCCCGCGCGCGATCTTGAGGTCCGCGACGATCTCGACACGATCGTTGACGAGCGGGCTGCAGCCCTCGATCACGGCGGCGAGCTCGGCCAGGCCCTCCTCCAGCAGCTCGTGGCGTACGCCAAGGGCGCGGACCTGCTCCACGAAGCCGGTGTCGGTCGTGCTGATCCGGGCCAGGGCCAGGCAGCTCTCGGCCTGCTCCGCGTCCAGCCCGGCCTCGCTCACGAGCTGGTCGCGCACCTGCTCCTCGGAGAGCTTGTCGAGCTTGTCGACGGCACGCATGACCGCATCGGTGTCCTCGACCCCGAGACCGGAGTAGAAGCCCTGGATCAGCTTGCGGTTGTTCACCTGGAGCCGGAAGCCGGGCAGGCCGATCGATCCGGGGCCGGCCAGCCCGCGGAGGGCGTCGAGCATCACCCGGGCGACCTCGACGTCGTGGTGGAAGGCCAGCGTGTCCCGGCCGATCACGTCGATGTCAGCCTGGGTGAACTCCCGGAACCGCCCCTCCTGGGGCCGCTCGCCGCGCCAGACCTTCTGGATCTGGTAGCGGCGGAACGGGAAGTCGAGCTTGCCGGCGTTCTCGAGGACGTAGCGGGCGAAGGGGACGGTCAGGTCGAAGTGCAGCCCCAAGGTCTTGCTGGGGTCGACCTCGCCCTCCTGGTCGTGGATCCTGCGCAGCACGTAGACCTCCTTGGAGGTCTCCCCCTTGCGCAGCAGCTGGTCGAGCGGCTCGACCGCACGGGTCTCGACGTTGGCGAAGCCGTGCAGCTCGAAGGTGGCCGCGAGGCGGGCGAGCACGCGCTGCTCGACCTGGCGCTGCGCGGGCAGCAGCTCGGGAAACCCGCTCAGCGGGGTGGGTCGAGCCATCTCAGAGTCCCCGGGTGACGGGGTCGCTGCCGGCGGACGCGTCGTCCACGAGGTCGAGCAGGAACGGGTTGGTGGCGCGCTCGCGGGCGATGCTCGTCTGCTCGCCGTGACCCGGCAGGACCACGATGTCGTCGGGCAGCGTGAGCACCTTGTCCCGGAGGCTGCGCAGCATCGTGGGGTGGTCGCCCCCGGGCAGGTCGGTGCGGCCGATCGAGCCCGCGAAGAGCAGGTCACCGGAGAACATCACCTCGGAGACGTCGCGCTCCGGGTAGGGCGAGCGGAAGGTGACCGATCCCTCGGTGTGGCCCGGGGTGTGGTCGACGACGAAGCTCAGGCCCGCCAGTGCGAGCGTCTGCGCGTCGGCAAGCTCCTCGACGCGGTCGGGCTCGGCGAACTCGTACTTCCCCCCGAGCAGCATCGAGGTGGTCTCCGCCGACATGCCCGCCATCGGGTTCGCCAGCAGGTGCCGGTCGGCCGGGTGGATCCAGGCGGTCGCGTCGTACGTGCCGGCCACGGGCGCCACGCACCACATGTGGTCGACGTGGCCGTGGGTGACCAGCACGGCGACGGGCTTCAGCCGGTGCTCGCGCACGACCTGGGCGACGCCGTCTGCCGCGTCCTTGCCGGGGTCGATGACCACGCACTCGCTGCCCGGTCCGGTCGCCGCGACGTAGCAGTTGGTGCCCCACGGTCCGGCCGGGAAGCCTGCGATCAGCACCTTGCGTCTCCTGCACTCTGGGTCTCGGGCGTGGCCAGCCTACTGTCCCGATAGGTTCACCCCGGCATGCGTACGATGAGGGCACGCTGAACCGCACAGTCGGACAACGCAGGAGCAGGTGTAGCAGACGTGACCGCGCAGGGCAGTTCCCCCGAGGCGAGCGAGCCGGAGGCGAGCAAGTGGGGCCGGGTCGAGGCTGACGGCACCGTCTACGTGCGTACGGCAGACGGTGAACGCGCCGTGGGCCAGTACCCCGCCGGCACCCCCGAGGAGGCGATGGCCTTCTTCACCCGTCGCTTCGAGGCCCTCGAGTTCGAGGTGCAGCTGCTCGAGCAGCGCGTCCGCACCGAGGCGCTCACCCCCGACGAGGCGACCGAGTCGGTCAAGCAGGTCGCGGCCCAGCTCGTGGAGCCGAACGCGGTGGGCGACGTGGTCGGGCTCAGCGCCCGGCTGGACGCGCTCGGCCCGCTGATCGGCGTACAACGGGGGAAGCGGCGGGCGGACAAGGCCAGGCGGCTCGAGGAGTCGCGAACCCGCAAGCACGAGATCGTCGCCGAGGCCGAGAAGATCTCGCAGGGCAAGGACTGGCGCAACGGCGTCAACCGGCTGCGCGACCTCCTCGAGGAGTGGAAGGCGCTCCCCCGGCTGGAGAAGAAGAGCGACGACGAGCTGTGGCACCGCTTCTCCGGCGCCCGCACCGCCTACACGCGACGACGCAAGGCGCACTTCGCCGAGCTGGGCGAGAAGCGTGAGGGCGCCCGGGTCGTCAAGGAGCGCCTGCTGAAGGAGGCGGAGTCGCTCAGCGGCTCCACCGAGTGGGGTCCGACCTCGAGCCGCTACCGGAACCTGATGCAGGACTGGAAGGCCGCCGGGGCCGCTCCGCGAGACGTCGAGGAAGACTTGTGGCAGCGCTTCCGGGCGGCGCAGGACGCGTTCTTCGGTGCCCGCGACGCGGCCAACGCCGAGCAGGACAAGGAGTTCGCCGCCAACGCCGAGGTCAAGCGCGCGTTGCTGGTCGAGGCCGAGGCGCTGCTGCCGGTGAAGGACCTCGACGCCACCAAACGGCAGTTCCGCGACATCAGCGAGCGTTGGGACGCCGCCGGCAAGGTGCCACGCGAGCAGATGAAGTCGCTCGAGGCCGGGATCCGCAAGGTCGAGCAGGCCATCCGCTCCCTCGAGGACGACCAGTGGCGCCGCAGCGACCCCGAGAAGTCCGCCCGCGCCGACGACATGCTCGGCCAGCTCGAGCGAGCGATCGCCGGCATCGAGGCCGACCTCGAGAAGGCCCGCGCAGCAGGTGACGACCGCAAGGTCAAGGACCTCGAGGACAACCTCGCCTCGCGCCAGCAGTTCCTCGAGATGGCCCGCAAGGCCGCCTCGGACTTCTCCTAGCCCGCCGACCGGGCACTTTCTGCACGCTGTACACCGCCGACCGGGCACTGCGTGCACGCTGTACGACGCCGAGCGGGCATTCTCTGCACGCCGTACGCCGCCGAGCGGGCAATCAATGTGCTGTTCATACGTCCTGACGTGCGGAAGATGCCCTCTCGAGGCGGGCCTGCGTACCGGCGTTGCCCGGTCGGCGTGATCGGACGTACCGGCGTTGCCCGGTCGGCGTGCTCAGACGTGCAGGGATTGCCCGGTCGGCGTGGCTACTGAGTGACCCGGTAGGCGTCGAAGACTCCGTCGACCTGGCGGACGGACTTGAGGATCGCGCCGAGGTGCTTGGGGTCGCCCATCTCGAAGGCGAAACGGCTCTTGGCGACGCGGTCACGGTTGGTGGTCAGGCTGGCGGAGAGGATGTTCACGTGCTGGTCCGAGAGGACCATGGTGATGTCGGAGAGCAGCCGGGCCCGGTCGAGGGCCTCGACCATGATCTGCACGAGGAAGGTGGACTGCGAGCTGGGCGCCCACTCCACCTCGGCGAGGCGCTCGGGCTGGGAGAGCAGCTGGGTGGCGTTGGTGCAGTCACGGCGGTGCACCGAGATCCCGTCGCCGCGCGTGACGAATCCCAGGATCTCGTCGCCGGGGACCGGCGTACAACATCGGGCGAGCTTGACCAGCACGTCGGTGGCGCCCTTGACCACGACACCGGAGTCGCTGCCGGCGGTCCCACGTCGGCGTGGCCGGGTGATGGTGACGGCCTCGGCGAGGTCCTCGGCGGCCCCGTCGTTGCCACCGGAGACCTCGATCACCTTGCGTACGACGGTCTGCGCGCCGAGGTTGCCCTCCCCCACTGCGGCGTAGAGCGCCGACACGTCTCCGAGGCGCAGCTCGTTGGCCACCTGGGTCAGGGACTCGTGGGTCATCACCCGCTTGAGCGGGACGCCCTCCTTGCGCAGCAGCCGGCCGATCTGCTCCTTGCCCTGCTCGATGGCCTCCTCGCGACGCTCCTTGGTGAACCAGTGGCGGATCTTGCTCCGCGCCCGCGGCGACTTCACGAAGGTCAGCCAGTCGCGCGTCGGACCGGCGTTCGGCGACTTGGAGGTGAACACCTCGACGACGTCGCCGTGCTCGAGCTCGGACTCCAGTGGCACCAGCCGGCCGTTCACGCGGGCACCGATGGTGTGGTGACCCACCTCGGTGTGGATGGCGTAGGCGAAGTCGACCGGGGTCGACCCGATGGGCAGGCCGATCACGTCGCCGCGCGGGGTGAACACGAAGACCTCGGCGCTGTTGATCTCGAAGCGCAACGAGTCCAGGAACTCCCCCGGGTCCTCGACCTCGTTCTGCCAGTCGAGCAGCTGGCGCAGCCACTGCATGTCGGAGTCGCTGGCGGCCTTCTCGGTGTCGACGCCGTTGCGGGAGTCTTCCTTGTACTTCCAGTGCGCTGCGACGCCGTACTCCGCGCGACGGTGCATCGCCACGGTGCGGATCTGCATCTCCACGGGCTTGCCGGCCGGGCCGATCACCGTCGTGTGCAGGGACTGGTACATGTTGAACTTCGGCATCGCGACGTAGTCCTTGAACCGCCCGGGCAGCGGGTTCCACCGGTTGTGCAGCACACCGAGCACGCCGTAGCAGTCCTGGTCGCCGTCGACGAGGATCCGGATGCCGACCAGGTCGTAGATCTCCGAGAACTCACGGTCTCCGTGGATCATCTTCTGGTAGATCGAGAAGTAGTGCTTGGGCCGGCCGGTCACCCGGGCGTTGATCTTGGCGGCCTTCAGGTCACCGTCGACCTGGCTGATCACCTGGGCGAGGAACTGGTCGCGCGAGGGTGCTCGTTCGGCGACCAGGCGGACGATCTCGTCGTAGATCTTCGGGTGCATCGTGGCGAAGGCGAGGTCCTCGAGCTCCCACTTGAGCGTGTTCATGCCCAGGCGGTGCGCCAGCGGGGCGTAGATCTCCAGCGTCTCGCGGGACTTGCGCTCCTGGGTCTCCTGCTTGACGTAGCGCAGGGTGCGCATGTTGTGCAGCCGGTCGGCGAGCTTGATCACCAGGACACGGATGTCCTTGCTCATCGCCACGATCATCTTGCGGATGGTCTCGGCCTGGGCGGAGTCGCCGTACTTGACCTTGTCGAGCTTGGTCACGCCGTCCACGAGGACGGCGACCTCCTCGCCGAAGTCTGAGCGCAGCTCGTCCAGGGTGTACGCCGTGTCCTCGACCGTGTCGTGCAGCAGCGCCGCCACGAGCGTCGGCTCGGTCATGCCGATGTCCGCGAGGATCGTGGTCACCGCGAGCGGGTGGGTGATGTAGGGGTCGCCGCTCTTGCGCATCTGCCCGCGGTGGTGCTTCTCGGCGATGTCGTAGGCGCGGGCGATCAGCGCCAGGTCGGCCTTCGGGTGGTTCGCGCGGACGGTGCGGAACAGCGGCTCCAGCACCGGGTTGCCCGGCTGCTTGCTGGTGCCGATCCGCGCCAGGCGAGCGCGTACGCCGCGGCCGCTCAACGACGGCGGTCGGTCCGGCGGAGCGGTGGCGGCAGGGGTCGCGTCAGGGCGTGGGGCGGCGACCGCCGCGTGCTCGGGAGCGCCCGAGTCGACCACGGAATCACTCGTCTGGTCGGCCACGATCCGGTCCTCGGCCATCGCACCTCCCTCCGCTGCACCGACAACGACTTCAAGTCTAGGGTGCCCCGCTAGGGCAGCGGCCCCAGCGGGAGGTGCAGCGAGCGCCTGCAGGTCTGGTCAGACGGTGTGCAGCACGGTCAGCGGGATCTCGCCGACCACCTCACGACCCGGCAGGAAGCTGAGCTCGAGAAGCATGGCCAGCGCGTGCACCGTGGCGCCCCCCTGCTCGACCAGCTCGGCAGTGGCCCGGGCGGTGCCGCCCGTCGCCAGCACGTCGTCGACGACCAGGACCCGCTCACCCGCAGCGAGCGCGTCGGTGTGCATCTCCAGGGTCTCCTCGCCGTACTCCAGCTCGTAGCTGACCGCGCGGGTCTCCCACGGGAGCTTGCCGGGCTTGCGCACCGGGATGAAGCCGACCCCGAGGGCCAGCGCCACGGGTGCCGCGAGGATGAAGCCACGGGCCTCCATGCCCACGACCTTGTCGACCACGACCGCGCCGTCGGCGTCGCGGCCGGCCGCGGCGAGCGCCTCGACCACCGCGGTGAAAGCGGCGTGGTCGTCCAGCAACGGGGTGATGTCCTTGAACACCACGCCTTCCTTGGGGAAGTCCGCAACGTCGCGGACGCGCGCTGCGATGAGCTCGCTGAGCGCGCCGGTGGTGGTCGCCTCGGTCACTGGCTCTCCCTCATGTGCAACGCCTCACTTGCTGCGCTTGGACCGGGGTTGCCGGGTGGGCTGGTTGCGCTTGGACGCGCCCCCGTCGCGCATCGGCGCCTTGGCATCGGGTACGACGCGACCTGACCCTGACGCCTCGGGACGGCGTGGACCGGTCCTGGTCGGAGCGGTCACCTGGACTGGGTCGTCGGGGTCGCCGTCGTCACCCAGGTCCTCGGGTGCGTCCCGCAGCGGCATGTCCTCGGTGAAGGACGGCACGTTGGCGTAGCGATCGGCGTCGCGGCGCTGGCGAGCGCGTGCCCGGGCATCCTGCTCGGTGATCGCCTTCTCGCCGGACTTCAGCTGGACCACCAGGGGGGTCGCGATGAAGATCGAGGAGTAGGTGCCGGCAGCCATGCCGACGAAGAGTGCCAGCGCGAGGTCCTTCAGGGCCCCCGAGCCGAGGGTGAACAGGCCGACGTACAGCAGCGCACCGACCGGCAGCAGGGCGACGATCGAGGTGTTGATCGACCGCACCAGGGTCTGGTTGACCGCGAGGTTGGCCTGCTGGGCATAGGTACGCCGGCTCTGCCGCAGGTTCTTGGTGTTCTCGCGCACCTTGTCGAAGACGACCACGGTGTCGTAGAGCGAGAAACCCAGGATCGTGAGCAGACCGGTGACGGTCGCCGGGGTGACCTCGAACCCGGAGAGCGCGTAGACGCCGATGGTGATCACGATGTCGTGCGCCAGGGCCACCACAGCGGCCACGGACATCTTCCACTGCCGGAAGTAGGCCCAGATGAAGAGCACGACGAGCACCAGGAAGACCACCAGCCCCGTAAGCGCGCGCTTGGCCACCTGCTCGCCCCAGCTCGCGCCGACGTCCTGGGTGGAGATGTCGTCGCCGGCGTCGACGTCGACCGCCGTGGCGATCGCGTCGGTGACCTCCGCCGCCTGGCGGGTGGTGAGCACCTCGGTCTGCACGCGGATCGACTGGCCGGAGGTGTTCACGATCGGCTGGGCGGCCGCGTCGATCCCGGTGTCGGCGACCGCGCTGCGGACCTTGTCGACGTTGTCCTGGGTCACCTGGTTGGCCGGAAGGCTGACGGTGTACTCGACGCCGCCCTCGAACTCGATGCCGAAGTTGAGGCCCTTGAAGTAGAGCCCCGCCACTGCAGCGACCACGATCGCACCGGAGATGGCGTACCAGAGCCACTTGCGGCCGACGAAGTCGATCGAGACGTCGCCCTCGTAGAGCGCGTTTCCGAGCCTGCTCATCTTTCCCATCAGGCCCTCCCTCCCACGAGCTCCGCGCGGGCGGGCGCTTCGTCGATGCCGAGTGTCTCGCGCGACAGCCCGGACAGTGGTTGCCCGCTGTTGAAGAACCGAACGCGGGCCAGCAGCGTCATCACCGGCTTGGTGAACCAGAAGAACACGGCGATGTCGATCAGCGTGCTGATACCGAGGGCGAAGGCGAACCCGCGGACCACGCCGATGGCGAAGATGTAGAGCACGACGGCCGCGAGGATCGAGACGGCGTCCGCCGCCAGGCAGGTGTTCCGCGCGCGGACCCAGCCGGTCTCGACGGCGACCCGCATCGACTTCCCGTCGCGCATCTCGTCTCGTATTCGCTCGAAGTAGACGATGAACGAGTCCGCGGTGATGCCGACCGCCACGATCAACCCGGCGATGCCCGGGAGCGTGAGCGTGAATCCCGCGGCGTTGCCGAGCACCAGGACGGTCGCGTAGGTGATCAGGGCCGCGACGATGAGCGAGGCGATCACGACCAGACCCAGGCCGCGGTAATAGAGCAGGCAGTAGAGCATCACGATCAGCAGGCCGACCACGCCGGCCAGCACGCCGGCCGAGAGCTGGCTACCCGCGAGCGAGGGGCCGATGGTCTCGATCGTGGTGTCGAACTTGAGCGGCAGCGCGCCGTACTTCAGGGAGTTCGCCAGCGAGCGCGCCTCGGCCTCCTTGAAGTCGCCGGTGATCTGGGCGTTGCCGTCCAGGATCGGCTCGTTCACCCCGGCGTAGGAGATGACCTTGCCGTCGAGCACGATCGCGAAAGTCCCGTTGTTCTTGTTCAGCGCCGTGGTGGTGTCACCGAACACCTTGCGCGCCGAGCTCTTGAAGCCGAGGTTGACGGCCCAGCCCACGCCGTTCGAGGGGGTGCCGTAGGAGGCGGACTTGAGCTCGGTGCCCTCGATCAGCGCTGCGGAGAGCAGGAACTTCTGGCCCTTGTCGTCGCAGGTGATCAGCGGCTCGTCGGGCTGGTCGGCGATCGGCTTGTCGTCGCTGGCCTTCGGACAGGTGAACTTGGCGAACTTCGTGAGCCACTGCACGCCCGGGTCCTGCGACCACGCGAGCGGCTGGTCGACCGGCGCACCCTTGGCGCTGATCTGGGGCTGCGTCGCCTGCTGTGACGGCACCGCGGCCGAGGGGGCCGGGGTCGCGGGTGCGGCGGGCGTGGGAGTGGGGTCGGCGAAGGGTGCCGGCCTCGGCTTGGGCGTGGCCTGGTTGGCCTTCGGCGTCTTCGAGGTCGCCTTGCTGGAGGGGCTCGCCTTGGACGAGGGGCTCGACTTCGAGGACGGCGTGGGCGACGCCGACTGGCTGGCCGCGGGGGTGCCGGGCTGGGGTGCCCCGGCGACGAGGCGGAACCGCAGCTGCGCGGTGCGCTGGACCGCCTCCACGAGGTTGGAGGCGTTCTTGCCGGGGATCTCGACGATGATGTTGCGGTTGCCCGAGGTGGAGACCTCGGCCTCCGAGACACCGCTGCCGTTGACCCGCCGGTCGACGATGCTCGCGGCCTGCTTCAGCTTGGTGGGTGTCACGGCGTCGCCGGACTCCAGGGCGGACAGCGTGATCCGGGTGCCGCCCTCGAGGTCGAGTCCGAGCCGCGGCTTCCAGGAGTCACCGAGGGCCGCCAGCCCGTAGAGCACGACGATGACCAGCCCGAAGACCAGCAGCGTGCGTCCGGGGCGGGGCGTTTTCTTCGCCACGTGTTGTTTCTCCTCAGTCCTCTGCCTTGGGGGCGTCCTCGGGGGCATCGGGGTGCCCCGGCGCCTCGTCGTCCACCACGCGTACGACGACCTGGCGCGCGACGGTGAGCACGGTGCCCGGGGACACCTCGAGCTCGACCCGTCCCTCGTCCAACGCTCGGATGGTCCCGAAGATCCCCGCGGAGAGGACGACGTCCTGACCGACCTCGAGGCTGTCCTGCAACGCCTGGACGCGCTTCTGCTGGTTGCGGGCCGGACGCATGACGATGGCCCAGAAACCGAGCATCGCCACGAGGATCACGAGCAACTGCACTGAGGCAGGCACGACAGACAACTCCAAGGGAAGGGAAACAGGTTCAGGGCACCGACGCTGCCCGGCCGTGCCGGGTCGCGGCTGTGGCGTGCGGACTGCTACGGCACCGAAGGTGCAGTGTAACGGCCGTCACCGGCTCATTCGGACTCCGGCTCGAACAGTGTCAGGTCAGGGCCCGGGGAGGCGACCGGGGGCGTCAGACCGAGGTGGTTCCAGCCCGCCGCCGTGGCCACCCTCCCCCGCGGCGTACGGGCGAGAAGGCCGTTGCGGACCAGGAAGGGCTCGGCGACCTCCTCGACCGTCTCGCGCTCCTCGCTGACCGCCACGGCGAGGGTGCTGACCCCGACCGGTCCCCCGCCGAAGCGGCGGCACAGCACGTCCAGCACGGATCGGTCGAGCCGGTCCAGGCCGGACTCGTCGACCTCGAACAGCTCCAGCGCAGCCCGGGCGAGGTCCCGGGTGACGACGCCGTCCGCCCGGACCTGCGCGAAGTCGCGAACGCGCCGCAGCAGCCGGTTGGCGATCCGCGGTGTGCCTCGGGAGCGACGCGAGATCTCCCTGCCCCCGTCGTCCCTGAGCTCCACGTCCAGCAGCGTGGCCGACCGCCGCACGATCCGCTCCAGGTCCTCGGGCTCGTAGTACTCCAGATGGGCGGTGAAGCCGAAGCGGTCACGCAGCGGGCTGGGCAGCAGACCGGCCCTCGTGGTGGCTCCCACCAGCGTGAACGGGGGGATCTCCAACGGGATGGCCGTCGCCCCGGGGCCCTTGCCGATGACGACGTCGACCCGGAAGTCCTCCATCGCCATGTAGAGCATCTCCTCGGCGGGACGCGACATGCGGTGGATCTCGTCCACGAACAACACGTCGCCCTCGTTGAGCCCGGAGAGGATCGCCGCCAGGTCGCCGGCATGCGTGATCGCGGGACCGCTGGTGAGCCGGAGCGGGAAGTTCATCTCGGCGGCGATGATCATCGCCAGGGTGGTCTTGCCGAGCCCCGGCGGGCCGCTCAGCAGCACGTGGTCCGGCACCCGCTGACGGCCCCGAGCGGCCTCGAGCACCAGCGACAGCTGTTCGCAGACACGCTCCTGTCCCACCACCTCCGCCAGCGTGCGTGGGCGCAGCGCGGCCTCGACGACCCGCTCGTCACCATCGGCGTCAGCTGCAGTCAGGGGCCGGCTCGTCACGTAGGCCATCTCGGCGGCCTCGAGCTCGGACTCGTGCACGGCCTAGGCCTTGCTCAGCGTGCGCAGGGCGGCCCGGAGCAGCTGGGCCACGTCGGGGGTGGGCATCTGCTCGGCCTCGGGAGCGACGTCGGTGACGGCGCGGTCGGCTTCCTTCGACGACCAGCCGAGCCCCACGAGCCCTGCCTGCACCTGGCTCTGCCAGTCCGTGGCGGACCGGGTGGCGTGCGCCTCGGGGCGGGAGGTCTGGTGGGGCGCACCGATCCGGTCGCGCAGCTCCAGGATGATCCGCTGGGCGCCCTTCTGGCCGATCCCGGGGACCGTGGTGAGGGTCTTCACGTCGTCGGAGCTCACGGCTCGCCGGAGCGCCTCGGGACGATGCACCGCCAGCATCGCCTGGGCGAGCTTCGGTCCGACCCCGCTGGCCGTCTGGACGAGCTCGAACATCTGCTTCTCGTCGTCGTCGGCGAACCCGAAGAGGGTCAGTGAGTCCTCGCGCACCACCATGCTCGTGGGCAGGGTCGCCTGCGAGCCGACCCGGAGCCCCGCGATGGTGTCCGGCGTGCACTGGAGGTCGAGGCCGACGCCACCGACCTCGAGCACCACGGAGGTGAGTCCGACCGCGGCGACCCGGCCACTGACGAAGGCGATCATGCTCTCCTCCTTCCGGCCGCCTGGGCGGCGAGCGCTGCTTCGATCTTGGCGGTGGCCCCGCCGCGCCAGATGTGGCAGATGGCCAGAGCGAGCGCGTCGGCTGCGTCGGCGGGTCGCGGCACCTCGGTCAGCCGCAGCAGCCGCGTGACCATGGCGCCGACCTGTGCCTTGTCCGCGCGACCACTGCCGGTCACGGCGGCCTTCACCTCGCTGGGGGTGTGCAGCGCCACCGGCAGCCCTCGCCGCGCGGCGACCAGCAGGGCGATGCCACTCGCCTGGGCCGTGCCCATCACGGTCTTCACGTTGTGCTGGCTGAACACCCGCTCGACAGCAACGGCGTCGGGCCGGGTCACGTCCAGCCACTGCTCGAGGCCGGCCTCGATCTGGCACAGCCGCTGCTCGATCGGCTCGTCGGCTCCGGTGCGGACGACGCCCACGTCGACGAGGGAGAGCGGCCGCCCGATCGAGCCCTCGACCACGCCCACACCGCAGCGGGTGAGCCCGGGGTCGATGCCGAGCACGCGCATGGGTCACTCCTGGGTCGTCCGAACACCTGTTCGCACCACGCTAGACCGCGGCGGACACGGTGCCGGGGAGCGACGCGCCGGACCGACCGGGGCGCTGTGGGCTCAGGCGTCCAGTGCTGCGAGCACGTCGTCGGAGACGTCGGAGTTGGCCAAGAGCAGAGCCTGCGCTTCTCGAGCCGCTCAGGCGTCCAAACCTGCGAGCACGTCGTCGGAGACGTCGAAGTTCGCGAAGACGTTCTGTACGTCGTCCAGGTCCTCGAGCGCCTCGACGAGGCGGAAGACCTTGCCGGCGCCGTCCTGGTCGAGCTCCACGTGCATGCTCGGCACGAACGAGGCCTCGGCCGAGTCGTAGTCGACTCCTGCGGCCTGCAGCGCGGAACGTACGGCGACCAGGTCGGTCGCCTCGCTGACGACCTCGAAGGACTCCCCGAGGTCGTTCACGTCCTCGGCACCGGCGTCGAGGGTCGCCTCGAGGACGTCGTCCTCGTCGACCTCCTTGCCCTCCTGGTGGACCGGCACGAGCACCACGCCCTTGCGGTTGAACATGTAGGAGACCGAGCCGGGGTCCGCCAGCGAGCCGCCGTTGCGGTTCATCGCCGTGCGCACCTCCATCGCGGCGCGGTTCTTGTTGTCGGTGAGGCACTCGATCAGGAACGCCACCCCGTTGGGGCCGTAGCCCTCGTACATGATCGTGGTGTACTCCGCCCCGCCCGCCTCCGCGCCGGAACCCCTCTTGACGGCCCGGTCGATGTTGTCGTTGGGGACCGAGGACTTCTTGGCCTTCTGGATGGCGTCGTAGAGCGTCGGGTTGCCGGCGATGTCGCCGCCCCCCATCCGGGCCGCAACCTCGATGTTCTTGATCAGCTTGGCGAACATCTTGCCGCGACGGGCGTCGATGACGGCCTTCTTGTGCTTGGTCGTCGCCCACTTCGAGTGGCCAGACATCAGCGCGTTCCTTCCCTGCAGGTTGCTTCGACGAGGTCGCAGAAGAGCCGGTGGATGCGCACGTCCCGCCCCACCTCGGGGTGGAAGGACGTCGCCATCAGGTGGCCCTGCCGGACCGCCACGATCCTACCCGCGGCCTCACCCTGACCGACGCGCGCGAGCACCTCGACCTCCTGGCCGACGGCCTCGACCCAGGGCGCCCGGATGAAGACGGCGTGCACGGGCGCGTCGAGACCGGCGAAGGAGAGGTCGCCCTCGAAGGAGTCGACCTGGCGCCCGAACGCGTTGCGACGGACCGTCACGTCCAGCCCGCCGAGTGTCTCCTGGTCGGCCGTGCCGTCCTCGACGCGGTCGGCGAGCAGGATCATCCCGGCGCAGGTGCCGAACGTCGGCATCCCGCCGGCGATCCGCTTCTGGAGCGGCTCGAACAGCTCGAAGATCCGCGCCAGCTTGGCCATGGTCGTGGACTCCCCGCCCGGGATGACCAGGCCGTCGCAGGCGTCGAGCTCCGCGGGGCGGCGTACGGCGAGCGGCTCGGTGCCGAGCTCCCGGAGGACGGCGAGGTGCTCCCGGACGTCGCCCTGCAGCGCGAGCACGCCGATCGTGGGGTGGGCCATCCGCCAGCCTAGTCAGGCCCGCGGCCTGACCGACATCAGGAACGCGTCCTTCCTGATGGGCGCCTAGGTTCGGGGCACCGCATCGAAGAAGGAGAAGATCATGGACTACCGCATCGAGCTGATCATCGTGCCCGTCGGGGACGTCGACCGTGCCCGCGCGTTCTACGGCGACACCCTCGGCTGGCCGGTCGACCACGACCGCACCGTCGACGAGAACATCCGCTTCGTCCAGGTCACGCCACCGGGATCGGCGTGCTCGATCGCCTTCGGCAGGGGCCTGAGCGAGATGGAGCCGGGATCACTTCGGGCGATCCAGGTCGTGATCGCCTCGGCGGACGAGTCGCTCGCCGACCTGCGCGCCCGAGGCGTCGCAGCCGAGGGCGTCGACGAGCAGCCGTGGGGCCGGTTCGTCTCGTTCACCGATCCCGACGGCAACGGCTGGACCCTGCAGGAGCTGCCGGACTACTCCCGGCAGTCCTGAACCCGGGTAGGGACGCCCGGGAGGCCACTACACGGGCCGAGAAAGGGCGTCCCGGTGAGGTGCCTCCCCCGCGGCGGCACCCCACCGGGACTGGTGGGTTGATCGCACGTTCGCGATGTAGGAGAAGCATGGCCCAAAAATCCGACAGATGGGTTATTAACGGACAAAAAGCCCAAACAGTCTCAAACTGTGATCACCAGCCGCGATCGGCCAGCCGGTGCGGCTGCGGGATCTCCTCCACGTTGATGCCCACCATCGCCTCGCCGAGGCCGCGCGAGACTTTCGCGACGACGTCGGGATCATCGTAGAAAGTCGTCGCCTTCACGATCGCCTCGGCACGCTGGGCGGGGTTGCCCGACTTGAAGATCCCGGAGCCCACGAAGACGCCCTCGGCGCCGAGCTGCATCATCATCGCGGCGTCCGCAGGAGTGGCGATGCCACCGGCGGTGAAGAGCACGACGGGCAGCTTGCCGTTGGCAGCCACCTCCGTGACGAGGTCGTACGGCGCCTGCAGCTCCTTCGCGGCGACGTACAGCTCGTCGGGCGAGAGCGAGCCGAGGCGGCGGATCTCCCGCGCGGATCGTGCGCATGTGCGTGACCGCGTTGGAGACGTCACCCGTTCCGGCCTCGCCCTTGGAGCGGATCATCGCCGCGCCCTCGGTGATCCGGCGCAATGCCTCGCCCAGGTTGGTCGCCCCGCAGACGAAGGGGACCGTGAAGGCCCACTTGTCGATGTGGTTGGCGTAGTCGGCCGGCGTGAGCACCTCGGACTCGTCGACGTAGTCCACCCCGAGGCTCTGCAGCACCTGCGCCTCGGCGAAGTGGCCGATGCGGGCCTTGGCCATCACCGGGATGGAGACGGTCTCGATGATGCCGTCGACCATGTCGGGGTCGCTCATCCGGGAGACGCCGCCCTGGGCGCGGATGTCGGCGGGCACGCGCTCGAGGGCCATCACCGCGACGGCGCCGGCGTCCTCGGCGATCTTCGCCTGCTCGGGCGGTGACGACGTCCATGATCACGCCGCCCTTGAGCATCTCGGCCATGCCGCGCTTGACGCGCGAGGTGCCGGTCTCGGGCGAGATCTGGGGGACCGAGGAGGGGATGTCAGCCATGGCCGCAATCGTACGTCCGGGCCGCGTCCGTCAGGCACCGCGGGACCTGCTCGCCCGGGGGACTTCCCGGCCGCCTCGGCGAGCGCCTGCCGGCGTACCTTCAGCACGCGCAGGAGGACCGTCTGGGTGTTGGCCAGGGCCAGCGCCCAGAGCGCGACGTAGATGCAGGACCGGCAGGTCGAACAGCCCGCTCAGGCCGGTCGCCACCAGGATCAGGACGAGCCGGTCAGCCCGCTCCGCGAGTCCGCCCCTCGCGTCCATCCCGAGCGACTCGGCCCTGGCCCGCGCGTAGGAGGTCACGGCGCCCATCACCAGGCAGTACAGCGACGAGGCACAGGTAGAGGTAGTTGTCCCCGGGGCCGGCGTAGTAGAGCACCAGGCCGCCGAAGATCGCGCCGTCGCCGATCCGGTCGAGGGTCGAGTCGAAGAACGCGCCGAACTTCGAGCTCGACCCGATGCGCCGGGCCATCGCGCCGTCCACCAGGTC
This sequence comes from uncultured Actinomycetota bacterium, assembly GCA_963797525.1. Lineage (GTDB taxonomy): Bacteria > Actinomycetota > Actinomycetes > Propionibacteriales > Nocardioidaceae > Marmoricola. The sequence goes on along the minus strand of CAWCPT010000012.1, from coordinate 212,785 downwards.
GCTGAACACGAACGCGGTGATCACCAGCACCCCGATGAAAAGGTCGCCCTGCGGGAAGAAGACGAGAGCTCCCGCGGACACACCGAGGGTGCCCACGAGCGTGACCGCATCGGGGCTGATGCCCAGCTTGATGAAGAGGTTGACGAACGGCGCCAGCATGACGCCCTGCCAGAAGCTCTTGAACCTGTCCAACATGACGCGAGGAGGCTACCGCCCGGTGCGGTCGACCCCGGGGAGCAGGGGCGTACGGTCGGGGCACAGGGCCATTCAGGCCCTACATCAGAGGACCCTCGATGAGCGACAAGTCGCCACGTCAGAGCATGACCAAGAAGTCCGGCAAGTCCATCAAGGAGAAGCGCGCCGCGAAACGGGGCGCAGCCGAGGACACGCTGATCGCCTCTCGGGAAGTGGTCAAGGGCAAGAAGCGGTGACGGCGGTCCCGCTGACGCAGTCCCTGACCCTGGGCGTCATCGGATCCTCGGCCAAGGAGAACGAGCAGCGGCTCCCGCTCCATCCCGAGCACCTGGGCCGGATCCCGGAGGAGCTGCGGCGCCGGATCACCCTGGAGCACGGTTTCGGGGAGCGGTTCAGGTACGCCGACAGCGAGCTCGCCGAGCAGGTCGCGGGGTTCGCCAGCCGCGCGGAGATCCTGGCCACCGCGGACGTCGTGGTGCTGCCCAAGCCGCAGCTCGAGGACGTGGACGCCATGCACGCGGGTCAGGTCCTGTGGGGCTGGCCGCACCTGGTCCAGGACCCGGCCATGACCCAGCTGGCGATCGACCGCAGGCTGACCATGATCGCGTTCGAGGTGATGAACCACTGGACCGTCGACGGCTGCCGTCGGGCTGCACGTGTTCCACAAGAACAACGAGCTGGCCGGGTACTGCTCGGTGCTGCAAGCACTGCAGCTGACCGGCGCCACGGGCGACTACGGTCGCCGGCTGAGCGCGGTCGTGATCGGGTTCGGGGCGACGGCGCGCGGCGCGGTCACTGCGTTGAACGCCCACGGGATCCACGAGGTGGCGGTGCTGACCAACCGTGGTGTCGCCGCCGTCGGCTCACCGATCCACTCGGTGCGGATCCGCCAGTTCGACCACGACCCGGAGCCCCCACACCTGAGCCACGTGATCACCGAACGGGGCCGGGTGCCCCTGGCGGAGTACCTGGCCGAGAACGACATCGTGGTGAACTGCACGCTGCAGGACACCGACGCGCCGCTGACCTTCCTCCACGTGGCCGATGTGGCGCGGTTCCGTCGAGGCAGCCTGGTGGTCGACGTCTCGTGCGACGAGGGCATGGGCTTCGAGTGGGCCAGGCCGACGACCTTCGACGACCCGATGTTCACCGTCGAGGACACGATCGACTACTACGCGGTGGACCACAGTCCGTCGTACCTCTGGAACTCGGCGACCTGGGAGAACAGCGAGGCGTTGCTGCCGTTCCTGCCGACCGTGCTCGCCGGCCCGGAGTCCTGGGACGCCGACGAGACCATCAGCCGGGCGATCGAGGTGCGCGACGGCGTGATCCAGAACCCGGCGATCCTGCGTTTCCAGGGCCGAGCCGCCGACTATCCGCACCGGCTGGGTGCGTCCGGAGCGACAGCCGCGGCCGCCGTCAGCTGAGCTCTCCCACGAGCCGGCGAGCAGCTCGCGGGTGTCGGTCGAGCAGCTCGGGAAGCGTCTTGGTCTCGGCGATGATCGGCATGAAGTTCTGGTCGCCGAGCCAGCGCGGTACGACGTGCTGGTGCAGGTGGGCTGCGATCCCCGCGCCGGCGACCGCGCCCTGGTTCATCCCGATGTTGAAGCCCTGGACGGCCGAGACGCGGCGCAGCGTGTGCATGGCCTCCTTGGTCAGCACCCCGATCTCCTCGGCCTCCTCGGCCGTGGTCTCGGTGTAGTCGGCGATGTGTCGGTAGGGGCACACCATCAGGTGTCCGGGTGCGTAGGGGTAGAGGTTGAGCACGGCGTAGGAGACCTCTCCGCGACGTACGACGAGACCATCGGCGTCCCCCAGCGAGGGGATCCGGCAGAACGGGCACTCCCCCGCGCTGTCGTCGGACGGCTTGCTCTCCCCGCGGATGTAAGCCATCCGGTGCGGTGTCCACAGCCGGTCGAGCGCATCGGGAGCACCGATGCCGTCCTGGTGGAGCGACTCGCTCACACCTGCACCCGGGTCGTGACCGCCTGGAGCACGCGGGCGATCGCCTCGTCCACCGGCACGCCGTTGTCCTGGCGTCCGTCGCGGTAGCGGAAGCTGACCGCACCGGCCTCGATGTCCTGGTCGCCCGCGATCACCATGAACGGCACCTTCTGCAGCTGGGCGTTGCGGATCTTCTTCTGCATCCGCTCGTCGGACTCGTCCACCTCCACCCGGAGCCCCTCCAGCTGCATCCGCCGCGCGACGTCGTGGAGGTAGTCGTTGTGGCGCTCGGCGATCGGGATGCCCTGCACCTGCACCGGAGCAAGCCAGGGCGGGAACGCGCCGGCGTAGTGCTCCACGAGGACGCCGAAGAAGCGCTCGATCGAGCCGAACTTGGCGGAGTGGATCATCACCGGCTGCTGCCGGCTCCCGTCGGCTGCCTGGTAGGCCAGCTCGAAGCCCTTGGGCTGGTTGAAGTCGTACTGGATCGTCGACATCTGCCAGGTGCGACCGATCGCGTCCCGTGCCTGCACCGAGATCTTCGGCCCGTAGAACGCCGCTCCGCCGGGATCGGCCACCAGCTCCAGGCCGGAATCGAGCGCCGCCTTCTCGAGCACCGCGGTCGCCACGGCCCACTCCTCCTCCGAGCCGACGAACTTCTCCGGCTTCGAGTCGTCGCGGGTGGAGAGCTCGAGGTAGTAGTCGTCGAGCCCGAAGTCGCGCAGCAGGCTGAGCACGAACTCGAGCAGGTGCTTGATCTCGCCGGGCGCCTGCTCGGGGGTGACGTAGGAGTGCGAGTCGTCCTGGGTCATCCCCCGCACGCGGGTCAGGCCGTGCACCACGCCGGACTTCTCGTAGCGGTAGACCGAGCCGAACTCGAAGAGCCGCAGCGGCAGCTCGCGGTAAGAACGCCCGCGCGACCTGAAGATCAGGTTGTGCATCGGGCAGTTCATCGCCTTGAGGTAGTAGTTCGCGCCCTCGAACTCCATCGGCGGGAACATCGTGTCGGCGTAGTAGGGAAGGTGCCCCGAGGTGTGGAACAGCCCCTCCTTGGAGATGTGCGGCGTCCCGACGTACTGGAAGCCCTCCTCGATGTGGCGCTGCCGGACGTAGTCCTCCATCACCCGCTTGACCACGCCGCCCTTGGGGTGGAAGACGACCAGTCCGGACCCGATCTCGTCGGGGAAGCTGAACAGGTCGAGGTCGCGGCCGAGCTTGCGGTGGTCGCGTCGCTCCGCCTCCTCGAGGCGGTGGAGGTGCTCGGCGAGCGCCTCCTTGCTCTCCCAGGCGGTGCCGTAGATGCGCTGCAGCTGCTTGTTCTTCTCGTCGCCGCGCCAGTACGCCGCAGCGGAGCGCATCAGCTTGAAGGCCGGGATCCGCTTCGTGGTCGGCAGGTGCGGTCCGCGGCACAGGTCGCTCCACGCCACGTCGCCGGACCGGCCGATGTTGTCGTAGATCGTCAGCTCGCCGGCCCCGACCTCCGCACCCGCACCCTCGGCGGCGTCCGCGGCCGCACCCTTCAGGCCGATCAGCTCGAGCTTGTAGGGCTCGGCGGCCAGCTCCGCGCGGGCGTCGTCGTCGTCGACGGCACGTCGCTGGAAGCGCTGGTTGTCCTTGATGATCTTGCGCATCCGGGTCTCGATCTTCTCGAGGTCCTCGGGGACGAACGGCGTCTCCACGTCGAAGTCGTAGTAGAAGCCGTTCTCGATCGGCGGCCCGATGCCGAGCCGGGCGTCCGGGAAGAGGTCCTGCACGGCCTGCGCCATCACGTGCGCGGTGGAGTGCCGCAGGATGTCGTGACCGTCCCGGCTGTCGATCGCGACCGCCTCGACCTGGTCGCCGTCGGACAGCTCGTGGGCGAGGTCGCGCAGCACGCCGCCGACCCGGACGGCGATGACCTCGGGGTCGTCCCGGAACAGCTCCCAGGCCTTGGTGCCGGTCGTCACCGTCTGGTCCTGACGCACGTCGGCGTGGACGAGGGCGACGTTGATGTCGGACACGAGGGGGGCTCCTGGCTGGTGGTGGGACGGGCCTCCCGATGGTAGCGATGCACCGGTGCGGCGACGTACCCGGTTTCGTCCTGATCGACCGGCCGGACGTGGGCTAGACAGTGGAATCCGACCCCCGGGAGCGGACGTACGCTCGGGAAGCGGTCTGCGACATACGGAGAACCGGTCCCTCGGACGTGATGAGGACCAGGTGCCGGTGCGATTCCGCCGATCGTCCGGGAAGGGCGTCATGGAGCCAGCTGTGGACCGGGACGAGCAGCAGACGCCTGCGCGGGTCGAGTTCTCGACGGCCGACCTCGAGATCGAGGAAGCGGCCGAGACCTACGCCGATCGGGCCGCGACCGCAGCCGCGGTCGTCGCCACGGCGGCGGAGGGGGCCCGTGCCTCGCGTCATCGCGCCGCGGCGATGGCGGCGCAGGCGGTGGCCCGGGAGGCCGTGCGCACCGCCCGACGGGTGCAGATCCGGGCCCAGTCCGCCGTCGCCCAGGTGGCCGATGCTGCGGACCAGGCAGCGGAGGAGCTGGCCGCTGCGACCACCCCCGGCAACGAGCGCCAGGCCGCCCACGTCGCGACCCTGCTCGCGGCGATCACCGAGGCGGCTGCCGAGGCGACCGCCCGGGAGACGGAGCGCGCGGCCGCGACCGTCGCGAGGGACGTCGAGGCGGCTGCGGCCCAGATCGCCCGGATGGTGGCCGCGACGGACGACGCGTTCGCACACCGCGTGAGCGATGCTGCCGCGGCACTGGAGTCCGTGGCCATGGCGACGTCCGAGCCCCTGGCCGACGCCTGAGCCGGTGACCTGGTCCTACTGGGTGGGCGATACTGGGTTCGAACCAGTGACCTCTTCGGTGCAAACGGCACAGCCGCGCCACCACCACGCACGACGAGCGTCTTGCCAAGTCTGGGTGGGCGATACTGGGTTCGAACCAGTGACCTCTTCGGTGTGAACGAAGCGCGCTACCACTGCGCCAATCGCCCGCGTTGCGGGTCCTTCTCGATGCGCCGAAACCCTAGCGCAGGTCGACCCGCCGTCCTAAACGCACCCGGGTGCATACGGCCTCGGCTCCCGGGCACCCGTTTGGGGCCGGCACATAGTGGGAACGTGCTGACAAGTCACTTTCTGGTCCACATCTGACTAGACCACTGAAGGTCGAAAATAGACCAGCAGCCTGAAAAAGTTAGACCAGTCAGGGGATATAAAGGATATTTCGCCCCTTCGACTGTCAGGAACCCCGGGGGATGAGCAAACTCATCTCATCGCGTGGAGGGCGCGAAGGGATCTCTGGAGGGAGATCCTGAGGGAACTAGGGGAGAAAACGATGAAGCAGACGAAGGCCGGACAGGTCATCACGGAGAACGTCGAACTGGAGTTCGTCGACCCGCAGGGCGAGTCGACCTCGATCGACGCGGACCTGGTCTTCGACCCGGCCGATCCTTACGCCGTCACCATGGTCTTCCGGACCGGCGCACAGGACGTCCTCTGGACATTCGGCCGGGAGCTGCTCGTCGAGGGACTCTACGAGCCCACGGGCGACGGCGACGTCCACGTGTGGCCCTGCTTGAGCTCCGACGGCAGCGCCGTGGTGATCATCGAGCTCTGCTCCCCCGACGGCGAGCTGCTCGTCCAGACCGGCTCGCGCAGCGTCACCCGCTTCGTGACCACGATGCTCGACTCCGTGCCTGACGGGCAGGAGAGCGCCTTCGTCAACTTCGACGACGAGCTCGCCGAGATCCTCAGCGCCTGACCTGAATCGCCTTCGGCTGTCGTCCCTCACGGGTCGACGTTCTCGGCCTCCTTGGTCGACCAGAGGTCCATCAGCTCGCGCGTGACGGGGCCTGGCGCAGCCAGCTCCCGGTCGTCGCACCGATGAACACCCTGGACGTCGCGCGTGGTCGAGAGCAGGAAGATCTCCTCGGCCGAGTCGAGCACCTCGATCGGCTCGTCCACCTCGACGACATCCGCCCACTCGACGAGCAGGGCTCGCGTCACACCGGCCAGGCACCCCACCCCCAGGGTCGGCGTACGCACCTCACCCTCGACGACGTACCCGATGTTGGACCCCGTGCCTTCACACAGGTGTCCGGCCAGGTTCGCGAACACCGCTTCTGTGGCACCGACCTTGGCCGCCTCCGCCAGGGCGACGACGTTCTCGGCGTACGACGTGGACTTCACGCCGGCCAGCGCTCCGCGCTCGTTGCGGGGCCACGGCACCCGGGCCACGGCTGTCGTCACCGGGGCCGGCTGCAGGGGAGCAGCGACGACCACCACCGTCGGGGTGGCGTCTCCCCTGCCGGATCCGAGCGGTGACGGCCCCCCGGTGTAGGTGATCCGGATGCGTCCCAGTGACAGCGGCTCCGGGTCGAGCACCGCCTCGATCGCTCCCCGGAGGACGTCGGTGTCCGGGTCCGGCAGCCCCAGGGCGCTCGCTGAACGACGCAGCCTCGCGAGGTGGCGGGTCACCGCGAACGGCTGCCCGTCGACGACCTTGATCGCCTCGAAGACACCGTCGCCGACCGTGAACCCGTGGTCGGTGACACCGATGGAAGCAGCTCCCGGGTCCGCGAGCATCTGACCGTTCACCCACGCCTGCATGGGCTCGACATTAACCCCCGGGGACAGGTGTCCCCCGGTGTCCGGCACGCATGGGAAGGCCCGAGTTTGTACCGGTGTCCTCTTCCGCTATGGTTTCCTTCGCACCGCGGGAAGCCGGGGTTGCAGGCGGACGTAGCTCAGTTGGTAGAGCGCAACCTTGCCAAGGTTGAGGTCGCGAGTTCGAGCCTCGTCGTCCGCTCGGAGAGAAGCCCCGTCTTGTCTGGGCCTCCACGGTGGGTTGGCCGAGAGGCGAGGCAACGGACTGCAAATCCGTCTACACGGGTTCAAATCCCGTACCCACCTCGAACTCAATAGCTAGGGCGATTGGCGCAGCGGTAGCGCGCTTCCTTGACACGGAAGAGGTCACTGGTTCAAACCCAGTATCGCCCACCACACTGAAACGCAGGTCAGACGCACGAAGATGCCCCTCCGCCGACCAGGCCGAGGGGGCTCGTTCTGTCTTCGCTCCGCGCCTTTCCGGTAGACGGTCTCGGTCACCTGGGTGCTGCCCCCACCACCGACCAGGTCTGGGTCGGCAAGCTGTGGGTCACCGAGATGCTGGGTCGCCCGGTCCCTGTGAGTGCCGGCCCCGAGATGCGGTCAACCTCCCAGCTCTCCGAGCAGCGGATGTCACACCTGGGGCGTGGTCAGTGTCTGTAGGTCATACCCGCCGCACACAGGAGGAAGACATGACCAGCACCGCCCGCATCGAGCCCGCTCCGATCACCGGCGTACTCGGCGTCGCCGTCAGGCGCTTCAGCATGAAGCTGCTGGGCGAGGTGCCCGAGCCGATCGGCACCTACTTCCACAACCGACCCGTCCTCAAGACGTTCCTCGCCATCGGCAGCAAGTCCCAGAAGTGGACCGCCTGCGACGAGAACCTGAAGTCGTTCGCGCACATGGCCGTCGCCGCGCAGGTCGGCTGCTCGTGGTGCCTCGACTTCGGCTACTTCCACGCCCACAACGAGGGTCTGGACGAGCGGAAGGCGAGCCAGGTGCCGGTATGGCGGACCTCGGACGTGTTCACACCACTCGAGCGGGACGTGATGGAGTTCGCCGAAGCGATGACCGCGACGCCTCCGGTGGTCACCGACGAACAGTTCGCCCACCTGCTCGCGCAGCTCGGCGAGCCGGCGATGATCGAGCTCACCACCCAGGTGGCCCTCGCCAACTTCTACACGCGGTCGAACGTCGCCATGGGCATCGAGTCGCAGGGGTTCTCGGCCGCGTGCGAGTTCCGGCTGGCCGAGCCGGACGTGACCACCGCCGGTTGAGCCTGCGCTCGACAAGCTGCGGCCGCATCTCCACGGCCGACGCCCTCGCGGAATGGGCAGGTTCACCAGGGCCCTGGCTGCTTGTGCGCGAGGATGCCACATGGGAGTTTCGCGCACCGGTCGGGCGAGGCGTATCGAACCAGCCGTCGAGCTGGACGTGGGGGACGGTCGAGGGCCTGACTACGCGACGTCCTTCGCAGCCGATCTGCCTGACGCTGACACCGAATCGGCTGAGTACTGGGTGCGAACGATCCTGGAAGCCGCACCGCTGCCCCTGCGATGGTTCGTGTTCATCGGCTGGAAGTTCGTTCTGCGCCTTCGGCTGGCGCCACGACAGGCTGCGGGAACCGTTGCGGGATGGACGATGCGCGAGACAACGCCTGGTTTGGTGACGCTCGAGGTGGACTCCAGTTCGATCAACGCGCTCAAGATCATGCATGTCGAGTCGAACCGCCTGATTCTCACGACCTACGTCTGGTTCGGAAGCATGCGAGGTCGGGTGCTCTGGTCGGCTCTCGCACCTGTGCATCACCGCATCGAACCCCTGCTCGTGTCGTCGGCGGTGTCCCGATGGCGAAGGGAGCGAGCGAACGAACCCCGTTGACGCCACGGTTCCGCTTGCCGAAACCTAGCCGATCGCACGTGCAGAATTTCCTCTCCGTCTGTCTCACTGACTGAACAAAACCGCAGGTCAGAAGCCTTTTACTGTCAGTGGTCGGTGCTTTGATCGAGTCATGAGCAGCCAGCTGGTCGACCACCTCCACCCGGTGCTCGACTTCGCCCACCGGCTGCGTGAACGCCTCGACGCCGTCGCAAAGTCGCCGTTGTGGTCGATGGAGCCAGAGGAGCAGCGCGACGCCCTGCGGACCTTGGGTCAGGCGAAGGCGCAGCCGGCGGCGCTCGAGCTCCGCCTGCTCGCCGAAGCCGACCGCTCCGGAGCCACCACCGAGTCACGCGTCAGCACCGCAGCCGACTGGGTCGCGATCGAGACGCGCCAAGTGCGCCGCGAAGCCCGCTCCGACCTCCGCCTCGCCGAAGCGCTCGACTGTTACGACGTGCTGGCTGCGGCGATGGTCGAGGGCACGGTCAACAACGCCCAGGCAAGCGCCATCGTGACCGCTCTCGACCGTCTGACGGCCACGGGCGAGTTCGCGGTCGGGGGCGAACACCCTGGCCGACCTGGACGAGGCGGGCGTCTGCAGCCTCGAGACCGGCGGCCGCATCTCCGCCAGCGAGGCACGGCGGATGGCCTGGGTCCCTGCCGGGATGTGCCACGCCCGCCGCAGCACGAGATGGTCCGAAGGCGGCAGCACCAGCGTCCAGGGCGGCCGACTGCTCTGCCCGCACCACCACAGGCGGGTGCACGACCCCCGGTTCGAGACCAGTCAGCTACCCAACGGCAAGGTCAGCTTCCACAAGCGGACGTAGGTCGGCAGGACGGCCTTGGTCACTGTCTCGGTGAGCCTCCGAGATCGGACCACTACGGGGAGACGTCGATCAGCACCTTGCCGACGGCTCCGTTCTCGACGGCGGCGTGCGCCTCGGCAGCCTCCTCCAAGGAGTAGTGGTGCAGGGGAAGTCCGGCGTCGTCTCCCACCCGCACGGCCTGGTCCAGCACGGCCGCAGCGACGTCGTCCAGGGCCCGGGCACGCCAGCTCTCCGGGGCGTTGTACACCAGGACGAACTGCCAGCGGACGTTCGGCACCATCGAGGGGCGAACGGGGAGCTCCATGGCGCTGCCCCCGTTGTTGGCGTAGACCGCCACGGTCCCGTGCCTGGCGAGTACCTCAGAGTCAAGCTCAGCGTTCACCGCCGGTGAGACCTCGACGATCGAATTCACGCCGTTCGGAGCGATCGCGCGCACCTCGCCGACAACGTCCTGCTGCTTGTAGTCGATGACGTGATCGGCGCCAGCACGCGCCGCGAGGTGTCCCTTCTCCGGGCTGCTCACCGTGGTGATGACCGTGGCGTCGGACCATCGAGCGAGCTGGATGGCGGCATTGCCCACCGCCCCTGCGCCGCCCGCGACCAGGACGGTGCGGCCCTCCATGGTGCCCGGGCCGAGGCGCGCGGGACCGTCCTCGTTCACGGTCAGGCACCGGTGTGCGGTGAGGAACGGCACGCCCAGGCTGGCGCCGAGGTCGAACGAGGCGACATCCGGGAGGAAGACCACGTGGCGAGCCGGCACGACGGCGTACTCCTGCGCCGTGCCGCCGGCGGGACGCAAGTACGCCGCCTCCCAGATCCACACCCGGAGCCCCAACAGCGCTACCTCCACACCCTGACCGACGGCGTCAACCACCCCGGAACCGTCCTGGTTCGGAACCTGCGGCGGATCCACGGCGATCCCTGCGTGGTCGCCACGACGGGACTTCCAGTCCGTGGGGTTCACGCCGGAGCGGTGGATGCGGACCCGCACGTCCCCGGGTCCAGGATCAGGCGCAGCAGCCTCGACGAGCGTCAAGACCTCAGGGCCGCCGGTCACGGAATACTCAACAGAGCGCATGCCCTCGACGGTATCGGCCCTCGCCTACGGGGCGTGCCTCCGTTGGCGCCCGAGTAGGCCGCGTCACCCGACCCGATCTCGCTATGCTCGGTCGGTGTCGCCCGGATCGATGACGCTGAGGTTCGTCGACGCTCCCGCGCGCGAACTCGCGGATGCGGTCAGAAGTCGGCTCCGCGTCTCCCCGGGAGCGGTCGAGGACCTCCTGGTGCTGCGACTCCAGGCCCTGGACGTCGCCCTGAGCCTGCGCTCACCGGAGCTGCTGGCCAACGAGCGGTCCTGGGAGTCCGTGCGGCTCGACGCAACGGCGCCAGGGGTGGAGCCGGCCGACGTGGACCGCGCCATCCTCGACGTCCTGACCGAGCACCTCGACGAGGACCGGGTCGAGGAGATCGATCGACTGCAGAGCCTGAGCACCGCCCTGGTGCCCGACGACCTCGACGCCGATGACCGGCGTCGACTCGCCGCACCCGCTCGGGCCTACCTCGAGCTCTGCCTGGCAGGTCGCGGTGACGAGGCCATGGCCGTCGTCGCCGACGCCGTTTCGGAAGGCATCGAGTCTCCCGAGATCATGGTGTCGATCCTGCAGCCGGCGCAGGTCGAGCTCGGAATGCTGTGGGAGGCCGGGACGATCTCGGTCGCCGACGAGCACCTGGTCACCGCGATCACCCAACGGTGCCTGGGCATGCTCTTCTCGGTGGTCCCGCGACAACGTGTCCCCGACGCGCCGCGACTCGTGGCCCTCACGGTCGGGTGCGAGACCCACGAGCTGGGCATCCGGATGGTCGCCGAGCTCTTCCAGCACCTGGGGTGGGACACGTCCTACCTGGGGGCCGACATCCCCCACCGTGACGTGGTGACCTTCGTGGCGGCACGCCGGCCCGACGTGCTGGCGGTCTCGGCCACCATGGTCGGCCACGTCCACGCGATCAGCGATCTCATCTCGGAGGTCCGATCGGATGCGCGATGCGCTGGGGTCTCGGTGCTGGTCGGCGGTCGGCCCTTCGACCTGAACCCACGCCTGGCCGATTTCGTCGGCGCCGACGGCTGGGCTCAGGGGCCGCAAGAGGCTCTCGAGACCTGCCAGTCCTGGATCCGGCAACGCCACCCCGCTGACGACCAGTAGCGAACTTCCCCCGCCGTGGGGGTGATGCAACGACTCCGGTAGCGCCATACTGACCCGCAGGAATCAAAACGCGGTTCCTGCGCGGAGGCGCTCATGTTCAGACGTCCTCGCCGCACCACTGGGCGACGCAGCCACACCATCTCGGTGCTGCTCGCCCTTGCCGTGATGAGCGCCATGCTGAGCCCGCTGGGTCCGACCGGGTCCGAGAAGGCAGAGGCCGCCACTGTCCCGATCGGCGCCATCCAGGCCAACGTGAGCAACCACCACGGGACGGATGGTGGCAACGACTCGAGCAACTGCGTGCGCTACTCGCCGACCGGCGCGGCGGACGCCTCGGGCTTCGTCGGTTCGGCCAGCGAGGCGTTGACGTCGCACGGTTACAGCAACAGCTGTCCCGGCACGCTGTCGACGAGCACCCAGAGCGCCGTCGGGGTGAAGCCGGCAACCACGGCCTCGGTCCAGGACGGCGTCCCGTTCCTGCTGGCCCGGGTGACGCACTACAACAACCCGGTCACGGTGGTGGCCGCCCACTTCTCCGGTGCGTTCACCATCCGGATGGGCGGCTTCGACACCACCCCCGACCTCACCTACGGCTGGTCCATGTGGGAGACGCCCAACAACGCCAACCCGTGCGCGTTCACGGGCCCGGGGGTCCCCAACGCGGACGGCTGCGCGGACCAGATCGTGTTCACCGGCCAGGTGCCCGACCAGACGCTGACCAAGAACGGCATCACCTACAAGCTGGTGATGAAGGGCTTCAGCCCGAGCAACGGAACCTGTCCGGCCACCCAGCCGGCCAACACCCAGACCCAGTTCCTCACCGGCGAGAAGGCGAACAGCGTCGCCTGCGTCTACGCGTCCCTCGTGCAGGTGCGTTCGCTCACGATCGTGAAGCGGATCGTGGCGCCTGCGGGCATCACTCCCCCAACGACGGCGTTCACCTTCGACGGCGCCAGCGAGATCGGAGGTTCCGCCTGGGACAACAACAACTTCTCCCTCACGCCCAGCCTGGCGAGCAGCGCCTCCTTCGGTCCCCGCGAGCTGCTCCAGGGAGACACGGTCTCGGTCACCGAACGGGCACCCACGTCGAGCAAGTGGGCGCTCACCTCGGTCTCCTGTGTCGACGGCGTCGGGACGGCAGTCGCTGCGACGGTGAACCTCGCCGCGCGCAGCATGACCCTGCCTGACGTCGAGGCACCTGCGACGGTCGGCGCGGGCCCGATCACCTGCACCTACACGAACACCTACACGCCCCAGGCGAAGCTCACCCTGGTGAAGGCGGTCGACGGTGGTACGGCGCTTCCCTCCCGGTGGACGCTGAGCGCCGGCGGACCCACGCCGATCTCGGGCGTCTCCGGCTCGGCGGCCGTGACCGCTCAGTCCGTGAACGCAGGCTCGTACACGCTGGACGAAGCCGGCGCGCCGCTCGGGTACACCTCCCAGGGCTGGTCCTGCACGGGTGGCACCCTGTCCGGCAGCAGGCTCACCCTGGTCGACAACGACAACGCGACCTGCACGATCACGAACCGCTTCTCCCGCAGCACCTTCCGGATCGTCAAGCAGGTCCAGGGCCCCGCGGGCGGCTTCACGGGGAGCGGCACCACCGCGTTCACGGGGAGCTGGAGCTGCGGCGGGACCACCGGCTCGTTCTCGGTCACCCAGAACACGCCGTACGTCAGTCCCGACATCCCTTCGGGGACGACTTGCACGGTGACCGAGACCCAGCCGACCGGCAACCTGGCGAACAGCTCGTGGTCGTGGAACGCACCGACGTACCCGGACGGCAACTCGGTCGTGATCGCCGATGGCAGCGTGCCGACCGTGACCGTGCGCAACACCTTCGCGCAGGCGACCGGTTCGCTGACGCTGGCCAAGGTGGTGCAACCGCGCCCAGGTGCTCCTCTGGCCGGATACACGGGCGGTGATCGCACCTTCCCGATCGGCTACACCTGCCAGATCGGTGGCAACACCGTGGCCAGCGGGACCGTCCAGGTGGCCAACGGCGCCTCGAGCACGGTGACGGGCCTGCCCGCCACCGCGGTGTGCGCTCTCTCAGAGACCCTGACCAGCCAGGCCGGCGACTTCGCCGACCCCTCGCTGGCGTGGGACGGGCACAGCATCTCCAGCGCGTCGGTGACGATCGTGGCGAACGCCGGGCGATCCTCGACCGTCACCAACTTCTTCACCAAGCAGACCGCCTCGCTCACGATCGGGAAGCAGATCGCGGGAGCCGGCTACACCGGTGGGACGGCCGAGCACTTCACCGTGCGGTGGGACTGTGGCACCGCCTCGGGCACCGTAACGCTGGCCCGGGACGCCGCCAAGACGGTCACGGTGCCGGCCAACACCGGCTGCACCGTGACCGAGGTCGACCCGGCGGGCAACCTCGACCCCGCTCATGACTGGGGCGCCCCGACGTACGCCGGGTTGACCTCGGGCGTCGTGAACGTCCCACCGGGCGGGACCGCGACGGTCACGGTCACCAACCACACCGTGCCCGTCTACGGCAGGGTCAGCGTGACCAAGGCGCTCACCGGCGCCACCGAGGGGGTCCGCGCACGGACCACCTTCCCGATCACGGTGACCTGCGACAACCCGGCCCGGGGAACGGTCGACGACTACACCGACACCTTCGACCTGACCGTCAACGAGACCGGCACCACCCCCGAGCTCCCTGTGGGCACCGGCTGCACCGTCACCGAGGGAGCGCTGCCGGGGACCGGACTCGTCGACGACTCCTACGCCTGGGGCCCGCACCCGGCGGCCCAGGACGTCCTCGTCAGCACCAGCAACCAGACCACCCCCGTCACCGTCACGAACCACGTGAACCGCGCCTTCGGGTCGCTGGGCATCACCAAGACGGTCGCGCCGCTCAACGGGGTCGACGGCGCGGGCACCACGTTCACCGGCACCTGGAGCTGTACGACGGCGGACGAGACCAAGAGCGGCACCTGGTCCCGCACCGGCTCTGGTCCGGCGACCCTGACCGGAGGCGCGGACCAGATCCTGCTCACCTCGACCTGCTCGGTCACCGAGAACGACCCGACGACGCCACCGAGCGCCGGCGACCCGTCCTACGCCTGGGGTGCCAAGACCTTGAGCGCGCCGGTCGTCCTGACTTCGGCCGAGCCGAGCGGCACCCTCACCGTGGGCAACCAGGTCATCCGCGTCACCGGCACCTTCTCGGTGACCAAGAGCGTGGAGGGAGGCGAGGCCGGGACCGCGTTCGTCGACGGCGACTTCACCTTCAGCTACTCGTGCTCCGGTGACCTCCTCCCCCGCGCGATCGACGGCACCGTGACCGTGCGGGCCGGGCAGACCACCCAGGTGGGCACGAGCATCCCGAACGGCTCGACCTGCACGATCTCCGAGACCGGTCGCCCCGCCCCCATCACGCCGTACGACTGGGACGACGTGACCATCGCCCCGACGTCCTTCACCATCTCCGCCACCACTCCCGTGGCGGTCCATGCCACCAACACGATCAGCCAACGCACGGTCACGGCGACGCTGCGCAAGGTCGTCGACGACCCGGACGGCGGGTTCGTCGGGAACCCCGACTTCGAGGTCAGCCTCGTCTGCGTGCTCGACGGCAACCGGACGACCTACGGGCCCGAGCCGGTCAAGGCGAACGGGACCGTGAGCTTCGACGGCATCCTCGTCGGGTCGGCATGCGCTCCCGTCGAGGCGCCGATCGACGCCGGCGACGGGTTGCGCGACGCGTCGTTCACCTGGGGGTTGCCGACGTTCTCCGAGGAGCAGGAGATCCGTGACCTGCAAGGCACCTACGCCTTCACCATCGTCAACCACGTCGAACGTGCCTACGGGAACCTGACGCTCGAGAAGGTGCTGGACGACCCCGACCACGTGGTGGACCCCGGCCGCACCTACAGCGGCACGTGGAGCTGCACGCGTGACGGTGACGCTCCTGTGAGCGGCACCTGGACCGTCGACGGCGCCGGGCCCGCCACCCTCGCGGGCGTCCCCGCCACCGGCATCCTGCTCGACTCCACATGTGCGCCGGAGGAGGCTGCCCTCACCTCACCGCCCTCGGCGAGCGACCCTTCCTACTCGTGGAAGGACCCCACGTTCACGCCCGGGACGACGAGCGCCGAGTCGACCGCCTCGATGACCGTGACCAACAGCGTCACTCGCAGCACTGTCGACCTGCGCGTGCGCAAGGCCGTCACCGGTGCGACCGAGGGCTACCCGGGCACCGGCGCCGACTTCAGGGTCGGCTACACCTGCTACCTCGACGACCCGGCGGACGGCATCAGCGACAACGTCGACGTCGTCGCCGGCGCACCCTCGGTGGTCCTCGCCTCCGGCATCCCCGCCGGCTGGACGTGCCACGTCGTCGAGCAGGCGCCAGCACAGGACCTGCTGCAGGACCGCTCGTACGCGTGGGACACGCCGACCATCGACGGTCTCGACGCCGACGGGAACGTGACGGTGACCGGGGACCAGACGCTGACGGTGACCAACCCGGTCGTCCGACGCACGGGCAGCTTCAGCGTCGTCAAGCAGCTCGGACCCACGACGCCGGACGGCTCGGTCGACGCCGACGCACCCTTCTCGGGCACCTACACCTGCCGCTACGCCGGCGACGTGGTGCGCGAGGGCACCTGGTCGGTCACGGGAACCGGGGCAGCAACGCTCACCCCGGCAGCGGACGGGTTGCCCGCCTCCACCGTGTGCTCCGCGACGGAGGACCCACCGGACGACTCCGGGCTCGCCGACTCCGGGTGGACGTGGGCCACGCCCGAGGTCTCCGATCCCGTCACCGTCGAAGCCCTCGACGACCCTGCGGAGGTCACGGTCACGAACACACCGACCCGGGTCTACGCACCGTTCTCGATCGCCAAGGTCTACGAGGGACCGGACTCCGCGCTCGTGACCGGAGCAGACGTCGTCGGGGCCTGGTCGTGCGACTACCAGGGCGTCCAGGTCGACGCCGGACGCTGGCGCCTCCCGGCTGCAGGGGGCAGCGTCGCCATCGCCGCCGCGGACGGCAGGCTTCCCGGGGAGAACGGACCGATCCGGCTGCCGGCCAGCTCGACCTGCACGGTGGTCGAGGACTCCCCGTTGACCACGGCGCTGGTCGACGACTCCTACGCCTGGGACGCGCCGACCTACGACCCGGCCGACGGAACCGTGACCCTGGTGACCACCGCCGACAACGAGGTCACCGTCACCAACTCCGTCAGCCGCGTCTACGGCTCCTTCGAGATCACCAAGGCCATCGACCTCGCGGCGGAGCACACACCCGGGTTGGAGTTCACCGGCACCTGGACCTGCACCCACGCGGGAGACCCTGCGGCCACCGGCACCTGGCGGATCGCCGGCACCGGCACCGACACGTTCTCCGGTGTGCTCGTCGGATCGCAGTGCGAGGTCAGCGAGGACGAGCCGTCCCAGCCGCCCTCCACCGACCCGTCGTACGCCTGGGCGGGGCACCCCGTGAGCCCGGAGAACATCACCGTCACCTCCGGGGGCACGCCCGCCCGCCTGGTGGTCACCAACGAGACGGTGCGCCAGCTGGCCCCCCTGAGGATCAGCAAGGTGCTCCTCGGCGACACCGCGGGCGAGCCGGACGATCAGACCTACGACATGTCCTACTCCTGCCTGGACGGCAGCGGCGTCACGCACTCGGACAGCAGGAGCATCTCTGCAGGACAGAGCTGGACGACGGCACGCGTGATCCC
The DNA here is from genome assembly GCA_963797525.1 of uncultured Actinomycetota bacterium. Classification (GTDB taxonomy): domain Bacteria; phylum Actinomycetota; class Actinomycetes; order Propionibacteriales; family Nocardioidaceae; genus Marmoricola. The sequence continues at coordinate 195,436 of CAWCPT010000012.1, read as the reverse complement.
GCTCGGCAGCGAGTGCACGGTGAGCGAGGGAGACCTGCCCGACGTCTCGCCCCGGGACGTCTGGGGGCCGGTCACCTTCACCGTCACCGTGGACGTCGACGGCCAGGCGACCCGCGTCCCGGACCAGCTCACCCGCGCCCAGTCGCACTCGTTCGTGGTCCCGGCGGCCGAGGACAACCAGATCCTGAACGTCGCCGTCACCAACACGCTGATCCGTCAGGAGGCGGGCTACCTGGTCGCCAAGACCTCCGACCCGCCGTCGGGGACCACCCTGGATCCCGGTGACCCCGTCACCTACACGATCACCGTGACCCCCACCGGGCCCGGAAGCACGTCCGACGTCGTGGTGACCGACGACCTCTCCCAGGTGACGCCCTACGCGACGGTCGCGGTCGGAGACGCCAGCCAGGGCAGCGCCTCGCTCAACGGGGACACCCTCACCTGGGACGTCGGCGCGGTGTCGGGCACGACACCGCGCACCTTGACCTACACGGCCACGGTGAGCGACGCGGCGTACGGCGCGGTGCTGCGCAACCACGTCACGGCGACCGGGGACCTCCCGCCGACCGAGTGCCAACCCTGCGACACGGAGCACCCGGTCACACCGTTGTGGACCCTGGAGAAGAGCGCCGACCCGCCGAGCGGCACCACCGTGCAGCCGGACTCAGAGATCACCTACACGCTCGAGGCCACCAACCGGTCGATCGCGACCCCGCTCCCCGCGGGCACGGTCGTCACCGACGACCTGACCGACGTGCTCGACCACGCCAGCTTCGTCGGGTTCGTCGGCTCGACGCCCGGATCGGCCCTTCGCTCCGGCAACACCCTCACCTGGACCCTGCCCGAGGTGCCGGCGCACACCTCGGTCCTGCTGAGGTACACCGTCCACGTCGATCCCGGGGCATTCGGCGTGGAGCTGCGCAACGTGGTCACCGGACGCGGGGTGACGCCGCCGTCGACTGACTGCACCGACCCGTCCGGAACCCGGCTGGGACGATCCCTGGCGGCCGTGTCGCCGGCCACGTGCGTGACCAGCACCGAGCACGACACCGCAGCCGAGTCCGAGACGCTGGCGCCGACCACCCCGGGATCGGAGAGCGTCAGCGCGGCCGAGACCGGCGTTGGGGGGGCAGACAGCGTGCTGGGCGACACCGGTGCGGCGCCGATGCTCGGCTGGCTCGCCGCCACCGGGGCCGCGATGCTGGTCGCCGGACTGGCCTTGCTTCTCCAGGCCCGGCGCCGACGCAGCTGACTGCCGAGGACCGAGCCGGTGTCGCTGGGCGAAACCGGTGCCCACGGTGGCGCCTTGTATTACCCTGAATGTACCTCTTGGCGGTCTTTGCACCTTTCGACGCGACCGCCCTGAGGTTCGGTCTCCCCGCGACCGGCAACTGCAGCCCTGCAGCGACTCGAGTGGGAGACATGTGATGAGTACGGCACCTGACACCGAGCGGTTGAGCCTGGTCCTCATCGACGACGCGGTGGATCTTCGCGAGCTGATGAGCTTCGCGCTCGAACGCAGTGGCGCGTTCACCCTGGTCGGCGAGGCGGCGGACGGCGCTGCCGGGCTCGACGTCATCGCCAGGCACCGGCCCGACGTGGTCCTGCTGGACGTCTCGATGCCCGTGATGGACGGGCTCGAGATGCTCTCCCTGGCCCGGGGCGTCTCTCCGGCGTCCGTCTTCGTCGTGTACTCCGGGCATCCCGCGTCGAGGCTGGCGGACACGGCTATCGCCCTCGGCGCCGATGCCTACCTGCAGAAGGGCGCCTCGCCGAAGACGATGATCGCCCAGCTGCTCTCCGTGACGCGCAAGCGACAGCTCAACCGGGCCTCGGCCTGACCTTCCTCACGCTCGCCAGCGACGGACGCACGGTCGGTCAGGAGCCCAGGCGGCTGGTGAGGAATTCGACCGTGCGCGAGATCAGGCTGCGCACGCTGTCCCGGCGGCGATAGACGTGCCCCTCGCCCTGCAGCTCGAGGTAGTCGACGTCCCCTCCTCGCGCACGCAGCGCCTCGACGACCTGCCGCGCCTCTCCGATCGGCACGTTGGTGTCGTGCTCCCCGTGCACCACCAGCAACGGGGCCTGGATCGAGTCGACTGCGCGCATCGGGGAGATCTGCTCGAGCAGCTCGCGGTCCGCGACGGGGTCGCCGTACTTCGTCACCGCAGCCGCGGCGATCCAGGGCTCGGAGTCGCGGTAGAAGGTGAGTAGGTCCGACATGCCGCACACGTCCACGCCCGCGGCGAACGTGCCCGGGAAGAAGGCGAGTCCGGCCAGCGTGAGGTAGCCGCCGTACGAGCGCCCGGTGATCGCGATCCGGTCGGTGTCGGCGATGCCGGCGTCGCCGAGGAAGGATGCGGCCGCGACGACGTCGGCGAAGGCTCCGAACCTCCCGTGGACGTTGTCGGCCGCCACGAAGGCTCGTCCGTAGCCCGACGAACCCCGGATGTTGGGTGCGAAGACGGTGATCCCCGCCGCCGCCAGCGCCTGGTGCTGAGGGTGGAAGCCGGGCCGCTCCTGGTCCTCCGGGCCCCCGTGCAGGTACAGCGCGGCGGCACGCCTGCCGACGCCGTCGGGGTCGGTCGGCGAGCGGTAGAGCCAGCCCGAGAGCCTGGTTCCGTCCGCGGAGCAGAAGTGCTCCAGGGTCGGCCGGACGAGGGCAGCGCCGACGGGGGGTGACGCCTGGGTCACCCGGGTCCAACGGTGCGTCAGGGTGTCGACGTGCCAGAGCTCGCGCGGGCGTTCGGGTCCTTCCACACTGAGGACGACGGAGGTTCCGTCACGGCTCAGCACCGGGCTCGACGCCACCGTCCCCGGCAGGCCACCGATGACCGAGCGATAGCCGGAACGCGTGTCGAGCACCTCCAGCTCACTGCGCCCCGCGGCGTTCCACAGGAGCAGCAGCAGATGGCCGGCGTCGTCGGCGTCGAGTGCCTCGAGCTCGGCGTCGTCCCGCCCCGCGAGCACCTGAGGGGTGCCGCGCAAGCCGTCCGGACCGAGTGGGACGCGGACGAGCTGGCGGCGTTCGAGGTCGACGTCGGTCACCAGGTAGCTCGCCATCGGAGCCGTGCTGCCGGCAGGCGCCGGCCTCAGGATCGCGACATCGGTGGAGCCGGTGCCGGACTCGGGGACGAGCCGGGTCGTCCGGTCGCCCACCCGGTCGAGCACGACGCACACCTCCTGTCCTCGGGGACCGTCGCGCAGGAGCACGAGTCGCTCCTCGCGCGACACGTCCATCACGTTGATCAGCGGGCCCGTCGCGAGCCGTTCCCGGACGCCTGTCGCCGGGTCGACCATCAAGGAGACTGCGGGTTCGCCGGCCACCAGCGACGGCATCGTCACCACGACCCGGTGTCCGCTGCGCGTCCACGGTCCCAGCACAGCGTGCTCGTCACCACCTCCGGCCACGAGCCGGGCCTCGCTGCCGTCCGGGCGGACCACCCACACCTGCGTCCGTACGCCGCCCTCGGCCGCCACCGCGCAGGCCAGCCACGAGGCGTCGGCCGACCAGCGCACGGAGATGACCGGATCGGCAGACAGCACGACGGGCCTCGGCTCGGGCAACGGCCCGTCGAGCACGACGTCCTGCACCCAGAGCTCTGGAACGCCGCGGCGGTCGCTGACGAAGGCGACCCGCCCTGCGTCCGGCGTCATGTTGGGTCCCCAGCTGCCCCAGGCACGCACCAGGTCCTCGACGAGCGCGTCGAGGCGCTCCCCTGCCCGCTCGGTCATCCGACGTCGTGCGCCTGCAGCCACATCTCCAGCAGCGCCAGCTGCCACAGGGCGTTCGAGCCCAGGGTGGTGCGAGCCTCGTTCGGGGCGGACAACATGGACTCGACCGTAGCGGACGAGAACAGCCCCCGACGTCGGGCGACCGGGTCCAGCAACGCGTCCCGGACCCGGTCGAGGTAGGGGCCCTCGAGCTGCCGGATCGCCGGCACCGGGAAGTAGCCCTTCGTCCGGTCGATCACCTCGTCCGGCACGATCCCGCGGCTCGCCCGCTTCAGCACGCCCTTGCCGCCGTCGGCGAGCTTGAGGCCCGGTGGGATCCGTCCGCAGAGCTCGACCAGCTCGTGGTCCAGGAAGGGGACGCGAGCCTCGAGTCCCCACGCCATCGTCATGTTGTCGACCCGCTTGACGGGATCGTCGACGAGATTCACCGTCGTGTCGTTGCGCAGCGCCGCGTCGACTGCCGTGCCGGCACCGGGCACGGCGAACCGCTCCGCCACGAAGGCCGTCGGCGCGTCGTCCGGCGAGAGCCAGTCCGGGCTGAGGATGCTGCTCATCTCGTCCCAGCGTCGGTCGAAGAAGACCTTGGCGTAGGCGGCTGCGGCCTCCTCGCGGTCCACGTCCACCAGCGGCGGGTACCAGTCGTAGCCCCCGAGCACCTCGTCGGCGCCCTGCCCGGACTGGACGACCTTCACCGACTGCGAGACCTCCTGGCTCAACAGGTAGAAGGCCACGCAGTCGTGGCTGACCATCGGCTCACTCATCGCGCGCACCGCGCCGTCGATGCCGGGCAGCAGGCGGGAGGTCTCGATCGGGATCCGGTGGTGCTCCGTGCCGAAACGCTCGGCCACGAGCGTGGAGTACTCGAACTCGTCCCCCGACTCCCCTCCGGCCGAGTCGAACCCGATGCTGAAGGTGTGCAGGCCGGTCTGGCCGGCCTGGGCCAGCAGCGCCACGACGAGGCTCGAGTCGATGCCTCCCGAGAGGAGTACGCCGACCGGCACGTCGGCCACCATCCGACGGTCGACGGCGGTGCGCAGGCGCGTGATCAGCTCCTCCTGCCAGTCGTGCTCGTCCCAGTCGGCGAGCTCGGGGTCGCGGTCGAACACCGGCGTCCAGTAGGTGCGGTCGCGGGTCCTCCCGTCGGGCTCCACCACCCGGATCGTGGCCGGGGGGAGCTTGCGCACACCGGTGAGGATCGTCCGCGGCGCCGGCACCACGGAGTGGAAGGTCATGTAGTGGGCGAGGGCGGTGCGGTCGATCGAGGTGTCCGTGCCGCCACCTGCCAGCAGGGCCGGCAGGGTCGAGGCGAATCGCAGACGCTCGCTCGACTCGTCCACGTAGAGGGGCTTGATCCCGAGCCGGTCCCGGGCGAGCACGAGACGCCCGCTCTCGTGCTCGGCGATCGCGAAGGCGAACATGCCGTGGAAGTGGTCGACGCAGTGCAGTCCCCACTCGGCGTACGACTTCGCGACCACCTCGGTGTCCGACTCGGAGAAGAACACGTGCCCGAGCCGGGCGAGCTCGTTGCGCAGGTCGCGGTAGTTGTAGATGCAGCCGTTGAAGACGGTGGTGAGCCCGAGGCTCGAGTCGACCATCGGCTGCGACCCGGTGGACGTCAGGTCGATGATCTTCAACCTGCGGTGACCGAGCGCCACCGGCCCCTGGGCCCAGGCTCCACGACCGTCAGGTCCTCGCCGCGACTGGCAGTCGGTCATCCGCTCCACGGTGGAGAGGTCGGCGACCTTCCCGTCGAACCGCAGCTCACCCGCCAGTCCGCACACGCGCGACGTCCTCTCCCCGGTCCGTCTGGTCCTCGTCCGGACCACCGTCGATGATCCAGGTGTCCTTGGCCCCGCCACCCTGCGACGAGTTCACCACCATGCTGCCCTTCGCCGCGACCCTGGTCAGGGCCACCGGGAGCACCTCGTAGGTGACGTCGTCACCGCTGCCGACCGCACACGTGAAGACCCTCAGGTCGACCCGACGCGGCTCCAGCATTCCGCCGACGAGAGCCGGGTGCGACGACAGGGCGACCACCTCCTGGGCGATCCAGCGCGCGGGGTCGTCGATGATCTCCTGCCGTCGCTCGGCGACCTGCCTCGCCGTGGCGTCAGGGCCGATCAGCACGCCGACTCCCCCGGCGCCGTCCACGGGCTTCGTGACCAGCTCGCCGACCCGTTCGAGCACGGTCAGCCGCTCGATCTCGTCCTCGGTGCGGTAGGTCGGCACCGACTCGAGGAGGGGGCGCTCGCCGAGGTAGAAGTCGATCAGCTCCGGCACGTAGCAGTACACCGCCTTGTCGTCGGCCACGCCGTTGCCCGGCGCATTGACCAGGAACACGTCCCCCTGCGCCGCCACCTCGAGGATCTCCTGGCCGATGGCTCGACCGCTCACGTCCACCAGGTCGACGAGCTCGCCGTCCATCCGCAGGTAGAGGGCATCGACCACGCGGCCCTGCTCGCGGTCCACCACCCGACCGTCGACGACGTCGACGTCGCCGGGCAGCAGCAACAACAGTCCGGCGCGCTCGGCGACGCTCTGGTGCTCGTACCACGCGCCGCTGCAGGGACCGGAGCTCAGTACGGCGCCGGTGCCGTCCGGCCCGGCGGGTCCGAGAAGCGTCTGCCTGATCAGCGCGACCGCTCCCCGCGCATCGACCAGGCCGGGAGGCCTCGGCATGTCGGGCATGACCTCGTCGAGGAGCTCGCGGATGGCGATCGCGTAGAGCGCACCGCTGGGCGAACGCGCGTTGTCCTCGAGCACCCGCCAGTCACCGAACTCGTTGCGCACCAGGTCGAAGCCGAGCACAGGCGCGCGCACGGTGCCGCGCGGGAGACGGCGAGCCTCCTCGCGCCAGCCCGGAGCCTCCAGGACGGGCTCTCGTGGCATCACGCCCTCCGTGAACACGCGACCCTCGGTATAGACGTCGCCCAGGAGGCACTCGATGGCTCGGGCCCGCTGGACCAGACCTGCCTTCAGCACCGTCCACTGGTGCTCGTGGATGATCCTCGGCACCAGGTCCACCTCGAACGCCTGGTCGTGGCTGTCCACCACGAAGCCGAGACCGCGCTCGCGGGCCCAGCGCTGCGACTCCTCGACCCGTCGATGCAGCTCGTCGTCGTCGAGACTGCGCAGGAACGTGACGATGTCGCCGTACGACGCACGCGGCTGGGCGTTCGCCACCACGGCCTCGTCGCCTGCCCGCGCCCGGTAGCCGCGCAACGCCTCCACTGCCGGAGGCGGCCCGGCTGCGGGGCCCATCGTCTCGTGCACGACCAGCGACACCACGTCGTCGACCCGGCCGCGCTCGGCGAACGCCGCACGCTGCCGATCTGCCGAGTTGCCGCGCGCGAGCGCGGCCTCGACCAGGGCGCTGACCTCGTCGTGATCACCCAGCTTCTCCAGGTGCGGACGCAGCCGCTCGAGCGCGCTGCGGACCACCTGCTCGGCCTCGACCGGCTGGGGGCGTGCCTGGTCGTCGAGCAGCGACCCGGAGAGCCCGCCGCGGGCCGCCTGCCACATCGCTGCCCGTTGCAGCGGCACGGCGATCGGACGATGGGGAACGCCTGCTTCGATGTCGTCGATCGCCTGTCGTACGGCCGCGCGGAAGAGCCCGGCGATCATCACTGCGTCGTCGACGATGGGACACGCGTCGCACACGCGCAGCTCCAGCGTCGGGACGTGGTCGGAGGGCCGCACGTCGAAGTAGGCCATTCCTGCATCGGCCAGCACACCGGTCCTGATCAGGTCCTCGACCAGGTTGTCGTAGTCGGCCGCCGACTCGAGCGGACCCGTCGGCCCGGCGCTCGGCCAGCGTTGCCACATGATGGACCTGATGCTCGCGTAGCCCGTGTCCTGCCCGTTCCAGAAGGGAGAGCTGGCGGAGAGGGCGAGCAGGACGGGCAGGATCCAGGAGACGCGCTGGGAGGCGAGCACGGCCAGGTCCCGGTCCTCGACACCGACGTGGACCTGCAGCCCGCAGATCAGCTGCTCGTCGACGAGCATCCGGTACTGCTCCTGCATCATCCGGTAACGGCCGGTGCCCGTGAGGTCGAAGTCCTCCGCCGACGATGACGGGGCCGTGCCAGAAGCTGCGAGCCCCAGGCCCTCCGGCGCAGCCGCCTTGGACAGCGTCGTCCGCAACCGCACGATCTCCGAGCGCAGACCCTCGAGCGTGCTGGTCGGTTCGGTGCGGGTCTCCACGGTGGTGCGCTGCATCTCGGTGGCGAAGCTCGGGTCGTCCACGTGCGAGAGCAGCTTCGGTGCGCAGGGTGCCAGCCGCCAGCTCTCGATGTCGACGACGTGGATCTCCTCCTCGACGCCCAGCGTCAGGCCCTCTCCCGTGCCGCTCATCGGGACCCACGTCGATGAGGAGCACAGGTCAGATCATCGGCGACGAGGGGTTGGCTTCCTCGCTCGCGCCGGACCGCGGGAGTTCTCACGATGTGGACAGTGCCCCGGACCTCGAAGGCCAAACGTCGACGGGCGGGCGTCGCCCGGGACCGAGCCTGCCTGCCTAGGGAGCACCACGAAGGGCGCCCAGGTCGCGCGAGCGTTCCGACCGAGGTCCAGGGCTCGGAACGCACGTCACTGGGCCACCCGGCTGCTTGAGCGGACTCAGCGAATCCTGCCGTGCGACAGACGGCGCGGCAGGCCGCCCCTTGACGCTAACACTCGGCCGACGCAGCCTGGGCCCTGCCGAGTGCTGCGCTCCCACGTGATCCGGGTGCACGTCGGGATCGGCGCCTGGCCACACTCAGCTACGAGGCCGAGTCGGCCCGCGAGAGGTGGTCGAGCAGGAGGGCATTGACCTGGCCGGGCTCTTCCTGGTGGACCCAGTGACCGGCGCCGTGGACGACGTGCTGCTCCAGGCTGCGGAAGGACCTGGTCGCGTTCTGGGCCGGCATGAACCGGGTGACCGGGTCACGGGAGCCGGTCACGAACAACGACGGCGCCTCGATCAGGCCCGCCTCCCGCTCCGTCGCGAGGCGCCAGTTGGGGTCGAGGTTGCGGTAGTAGCGCAGGGCCGCGGCGAACCCCGTGCGCGTGAACGCCGCGACGTACTCCGCGAAGACCTCCTCGGGCAGCCAGGTCGGGCGGTCGGCACGCCTGTCAGGTGCCGGGTCGCCGGAGGCCGGGTCGTCGACCTGCCCGTTCAGGACCATCGCGAGCGTGCCGGCGACGTCGGACTCGAGCTCGGGGATCACCTCGTCCCGCTGGAAACGGAGCATGTAGAAGTCCTCCCCCAGCCTGCGCCGGAAGATCTCCGTCGGCGGCGCGGGCGACGGTGGTGCGTAGGGGACGCTCAGGCCGGTCAGTGACAGCAGCCGGTCGGGACGGGTCAGGCCCAGTGGCCACACGCTCGCGGCGCCCCAGTCGTGCCCGACCACGTGAGCACGCTCCGCACCCTCGTGGTCGAGCAGCCCGACGAGGTCGTCGCCGAGCACGTCGCTGCGGTAGGCCTCGACCGGCTCGGGGCGCGAGCTCGCGCCGTACCCGCGCATGTCGGGTGCCACCACGCGGTAGCCGGCCTCCACCAGCGCCGGCACCTGCAGCCGCCAGGTCAGGGCGAGGTCGGGAAACCCGTGCGCGAGCACGACGAGCGGGCCCGACCCCTCGGCGATCACCGCCAGGTCGACACCGTTCACGGACCAGGTCTCCATCACGTCACCTCCACTGGGGGATCGTAGGCGCCCTGTTGGAGCGCGTGGACGGAGATCGCGTCAGCGCTCAACGCACGCTTCTCACGGGCAGGATCGCAGCGGCACCCAGGACGGCGCAGACCCCGGCGACGGCGTACAGCACGCCGTAGCTGCCCTGGCCGACCGCGAGGATGGCCGGAGCCATGGCCGGAGCGATCGCCGAGGGAAGCGCGCCGGCGATGTTCATCACCCCGAGGTCCTTGGCGGCACTGTTCGGGTCCGGGAGCACGTCGGCGACCAGAGCCAGGTCGACGGCCATGTAGAGGCCGAACCCGAGGCCACCGACACCCATGCCGACCAGGAAACCGCCGAAGCTGCTCACCGCGGCGATCACGAACATCGCCAGCCCGAAGACGGCCGATGCGACGCAGACGAAGATCTTCCTCCGGCCGGCGCGGTCCGAGACCACACCACCGACCAGGGAGGTGATCACGATCACCACGGCCATCGTGAGGGTGCCGAGGAAGATCTGGCCGGGTACGTCCGCCTCGGCGCTGCCGAGCTTCTCCAGCAGGTAGTACGCCTGGTAGGTGGTGAGGAAGGCGTAGGCCAGGACGAACAGGAAACGGCTGCTGAACGCCCAGGCGAAGTCGGGGTGCTGGCGCGGGTTGACGTAGAACGTGCGGACCAGCTCCCGCCGGGACCAGGGCGGCCTGTCGACGACCGAGAGCCGTCGGTCGTCCAGCCTGGCCGCGAAGAGCAGGACGAGGAGTCCCCCGATGGCACAGGGGGCCAGGAACACGGCCAGCCGGTTGCCGGCGAACAGCTGCACGACGAAGGTGCCGCTCACCGAGGCGATCGGCAGGCAGATGCCGAGCACACCGGCGACCTGGCCACGCTGGGTGACCGGGACCTGGTCCGGCAGCACCGCCACCAGCGCCGCGAGCAGCGCGTTGAAGAACAGCTGGGCGATGCACCAGCCGACCAGGACGACCGGGATGCTCGGGGCCACCGCGACCACGAGGATCCCCAGCGAACCACCCGCCCAGCCCAGGACCAGCCAGGGTCGGCGCATGCCGAACCGTGACGACGTGCGGTCGCTCAGCTTGCCGAAGAACGGGTTGGCGAACAGGGCCACCAAGGCACCTGTTCCGGCCACGAGCGCGAGGCTGGTGGGAGCGTGGTCGATCCCGACGAGCGCGTTGATCTTCAGGGACAGACTGACCAGGAGTGGCGCGAGGAAGAGCAGGATGGCGCCCAGGTACGCCGCGACGTACGACGCGATGAAGCCCCAGCCGACACGTTCCACGGGACGGACGGGACTCGCTGGAACGACGACTTCGGGCACGGCGCCCTCCTAGGGGCAACCTCCAGTGGAACACCTCGACGGCTCGGCGGGTCTACGCTGGGCCAGACCGCGCAGGCGGCGCGCCCCATGGGAGACGGTCATGCCAGCTCCTCTGCTCGAGACGAAGCTCCATCTGCCCAGGCCTCGATCCGGTCTGGTCCCCCGAGCGCGACTCAGCGAACGCCTGGATGCCGCGGCCACCTCGAAGCTGATGCTCGTCTCCGCGCCGGCAGGTTTCGGGAAGACGACCCTGCTCGCCGCCTGGCTGGCGGCTCGAACGGACGGGCGGAGCGTGGCCTGGCTCTCGCTCGACCGGGGTGACAACGACCCGGTGTCCTTCTGGAGCCACGTGATCGCTGCCCTGCGCACCGCCGAGCCCGGCGTCGGCGCGAACGAGCTCGCCCTGCTGGACACACCCAATGCGCCCCCGATCGAGCTGGTGCTCACGTCCCTGCTCAACGACCTGGGGGCGACCACCGACGAGATCGTGCTGGTGCTGGACGACTACCACCTCGTCGAGTCCCTGCAGGTGCAGGAAGCGATGGCGTTCCTGCTCGACCACCTGCCGCCACCCCTGCACCTGGTCATCGCCAGTCGGGCCGACCCGCCCGTGCCGCTGGCCAGGTTGCGCGCTCGCGGCGAGCTGGTCGAGATCCGTGCGGCAGACCTCCGGTTCACGCCCGAGGAGGTCGCGGCGTACCTCAACGGGTCGATGGGCCTGCAGCTCACCGCCCCCGACGTGATCGCGCTCGAGCAGCGCACGGAAGGCTGGATCGCCGCGCTCCAGCTGGCAGCGCTCTCGATGCAGGGACGGGACGACGTGGCCGGCTTCATCGCCGGTTTCACCGGTGACGACCGCTACATCGTCGACTACCTGGTGGAGGAGGTGCTGCACCGCCAGCCCGAGGACGTCCGCGACTTCCTGCTCCAGACCTCCCTGCTCAGCCGGCTCAACGGTCCCCTGTGCGATGCCGTCACCCTCGGGACCGGTGGCAGGGCCAGGCTCGAGGCCCTCGACCGCGCCAACCTGTTCGTGGTCGCCCTCGACGACCGGCGTGAGTGGTACCGCTACCACCACCTGTTCGCCGACGTGCTGCGTGCGCGGGTGGCCGACGAGTCACCGGAGGTCGTTGCCGAGCTGCACGCCCGGGCCAGCGACTGGTTCGCCGAGCACGGCGACCCCGGCGAGGCGATCGAGCACGCCCTGTCCGGGGGGCACGTCGATCGCGCGGCAGCACTGATCGAGGAGGCCATGCCCGGCCTGGCGAGGGACCGCCAGGAAGCGGTGTTGCGCGCCTGGGTCGAGCGCCTGCCGGACGAGGCCCTGGCCACGCGTCCCGTGCTCAGCAACGGCTATGCCGGGCGTTGATGAGCACCGGTCAGTTCGATGGAGTCGAGCGACACCTGCGCACCGCGGAGCGCTGGCTCGAGGCCCTGGCAGACGAGCACCCCGAGACAGGGATGGTGGTCGCAGACCGCGAGGGCTTCCGCAACCTGCCCGCGGGAGTGGCCGTCCACCGGGCCGGGCTGGCGCTCGCGTCAGGTGACCCTGCGGCCACGATCGCTCATGCCGAGCGCTCGCTGGACCTCCTCGACGAGGACCATCACCTCGGGCACGCAGCCGCGACGGCGCTGATCGGGCTGGCCACCTGGTCCAGCGGTGACCTCGAGGCTGCCCGGGACGCCTACGCGACGAGCCTGGACAGGATGCGACGCGCGGGTCATCTCGCTGACGTCCTGGGACTATCCATCGCCGTGGCCGACATCCAGGTCACCCGGGGCAGCCTGGGCGATGCCCTGCACACCTACGAGCAAGCCCTGCTGCTCAACCCGGAGGACGGTGGACCGGCGCTGCGCGGCACGGCGGACATGTACGTCGGGATGAGTGCCGTCCACCGGGAACGCAACGACCTGGCCACGGCTCGAGGACTGCTGGCACGGAGCGAGGAGCTCGGTGCCCACAACGGGCTGCCTCAGAATGCCTACCGCTGGCTCGTCACGATGGCCCGCCTCCGTGAGGCCGACGGGGATCTCGCTGCCGCAGACGAGCTGCTCGGAGAGGCGGAGCGCGCGTACGTCGGCGACTTCGCGCCGAACGTCCGACCGGTGCCGGCGACCAGGGCACGCCTCTGGGTCCGGCAGGGGCGGATCGGCGACGCCCTGGCCTGGGCCCGCACCGAGCACCTGTCGGTCGACGACACGCTCGGCTACCTGCGCGAGTACGAGCACGTGACCCTGGCCAGGGCGTTGCTCGGCCAGCACGAGGTGGGCGGATCCCTCGACGAGGCGACGCGACTGCTGGACCGCCTCCTCGATGCTGCCGACGCCGGCCGCCGAGGCGGCAGCATCATCGAGATCCTGGTCCTCCAGGCCCTCGCACTGAGGCATCGCGGTGACGAGGCGGGCGCGCTGGTGCCGCTCGCACGCGCGCTGACGGCGGCCGAGCCGGAGGGCTACGTCCGGGTCTTCGTCGACGAAGGGCCAGCGATGACGGCCCTGCTGGAGGCGGCCGCCGACCACGGCCTCGCCACGGAGTACGTCGCGCGGCTGCTGGCCGCGTCGGGGAGACCTGCTCGCACCGCGCGGGAAGGACAGGGACTGGTCGACCCACTCAGCGAGCGTGAGCTCGACGTGCTCCGACTCCTCGGCGGCGACCTGGGCGGCCCGGAGATCGCCGACGAGCTCGTCGTGTCCCTGAACACGGTGCGCACGCACACCAAGAACATCTACGCCAAGCTCGGGGTGAACAACCGCCGCGCCGCCGTACGACGCGGCGAGCAGCTCGGTCTGATGGCGCGCAACCGCACCCGCTGATTCACCAGCAGGTTCACCACATGTGGTGATCCGCTGGCCCCACCTCCGCTCCTACCTTCAGGCCATGAGCAAGACGCAGCCGTCGTCGGGCAGGCCTCACGAAGCCGGCCGCTACGAGATCAGGCTCACCGGACACCTGGATGCTCGCTGGTCCGGGTGGTTCGACGGCCTGACCCTGACGCGGGAGACCGACGGAACGACGCTGCTCGAGGGCCCGGTCGTCGACCAGGCCGCGCTGCACGGCCTGCTGCACAAGGTGCGCGACACCGGGCTGCCGCTCGTCTCGGTGCTCCTCGTCGACCCCCGCCACACCCACCTCTAGCCCGCCCACCCAACCCAGGAGACCGCCATGACCACGACCATCGACACCGCCATGCACCCGACGCCGGGCAGGATCCCGGCGGACCCGATGAGGAGGGCCGCGTTCTTCGGCGGCCTCTTCTACCTGATCACCTTCGCCAGCTCGATCCCTGCCGTGTTCCTCCTCCGGCCGGTGATCAACGACGCGGGCTACATCCTCGGCGCCGGCGCCGACACCCAGGTCGTGTGGGGCACCGTGCTCGACCTCGTCAACGCGCTGACCGCCATCGGCAGCGCGGTCGCGCTCTACCCCGTGATGAAACGGCAGAGCCAGTCGCTCGCCCTCGGCTTCGTCACCACCCGGATGTTCGAGGCGGCCGTCATCGCCATCGGCGTGATCAGTCTGCTGACCGTCGTGTCCCTCCGGGATCCCGGCGCCACTGGTGTCGAGGCGACCTCGCTCACGGTGACCGGCAACGCCCTGGTCGCGGCGTACAACTGGGTGTTCCTGGTCGGTCCGAACCTGATGCCCGCGGTGAACGGAGTCCTGCTCGGGACGCTGATGTACAAGTCCGGCCTGGTGCCGAAGGTGATCCCGGTGATCGGGCTCGTCGGAGGTCCGCTGCTGCTGGCAGTCACCCTCGCGTCGATGTTCGGCCTGACCCATCACGGGTCCGCGTGGTGGGCCGTCGCCGGGCCGATCGCCCTGTGGGAGCTGCTCCTCGGCCTCTACCTGACCTTCAAGGGCTTCAAGCCTGCCGCAGCCAGCGCCTTGGTGGCCCGCTCATGATCACGGTCGAGGCCGTCACCTGGACAGCAGGTCCCTGATGATCTCCGGAAGGCGGGACACCGGCATCTTCGAGGCACACGCAGCGATCCCCAGCGCACGCGCCTTCTCCTTGACCGCGTCGTCGAGATGGGCCGAGAAGAGCACGATCACCTGGTCGGGGTGCTGGGCCAGCATCTTCGGCCACCTCGAGCCCGGTGAGGCCGGGCATCCGGTTGTCGAGGAGGACGGCCGAAGGGACCTGTGGCGGATCGAGCTCGTGGAACCGGGCGAGCGCCTGGGAGCCGTCCTCGCCCACGACCTCGAACCCGCCCCGCTTCAGGAAGACCCCGACCAGCAGCCGCATCTCCGGCTCGTCGTCCACGACGAAGACGCTCGGTGCTGTCGCGGCCCGCCCCTGGACTGTCATGGTGGCCGACATCCCGGGGCGAAACCGCGGTCCGGCACGCGAGTTCGGGACTGAACATCATCGACTGGTCCGGACATGGGTCACCCGACCTGCGGCGGTCCGGAACGCACCCGTACGGCGGTCCCCGCGCACAGGATGACCGCCAGTCCACCCACGACCGTGGTCCAGGTGACCTGCTCGCCGAGGAGCAGCCCGGCCCACGCGATGCCCATCACGGGTTGGACGAGCTGGACCTGGCTGACCCGAGACATCGGTCCGATCGCCAGTCCGCGGTACCACGCGAAGAACCCCAGGAACATGCTGACCACCCCGAGGTAGGCGAACGCAGCCCACTCGGCGGCGGTCGCGCGCGGCGCACTCTGCACGGCCGCCAGCGACGTCAGCAGGACCATCAACGGAGCACACACGACCAGCGCCCACGACACGGTCTGCCAGGCACCCAGCTCGCGTGCGAGCAGGCCGCCCTCGGCGTACCCCGCCGCGACAGCGACGACAGCGCCGAACAGCAGCAGGTCGGCCCGGTGGAGGTCGCCGAAGCCGCCCGACTGCACAGCGGCGAAGGCGATCGCAGCCACGGCTCCGAAACCGGCGGCTGCCCAGAACGCGGTCGGTGGGTGCTCCCGCCCGCGCACGACCGTCATCACGGCGGTCACGGCCGGCAGCACCGCGATCACCACGGCGGCGTGGCTCGCGGGCACCGTCAGCAGCGCGAACGACGTCAGCAGCGGGAACCCGACCACGATGCCGCCGCCGACCACCGCGAGCCGTGCCCACTGAGCCCCTCGGGGGAGCAGCTGCCGGGTGACCCGCAGCGCCCCCACGGCCAGGACCGCCGCGACGACGGCACGACCCGATCCGATGAACAGTGGCGACAATCCGCCGATGGCGACTCGGGTGAACGGGAGCGTGAACGAGAACGCCGTGACTCCGAGGAGACCCCACCACAGCCCGGTGACGGGACGAGTCAGTATCGGAGGAGCGGGAGGAGCAATAGCGCTACTGTGGTCTGTCATGAATGACGATAGCAGTACTCGGATCGCGGACGGCCTCCGAGCGTGGATCTCCGCGGCGGCTCCCGGGGCTCGGTTGCCGTCGACGCGCGAACTGGTGGCCGGCTATCAGGCGAGCCCGGTGACCGTGCAGCGTGCGCTGCGCACGCTGTCGAGCCAGGGGCTGATCGAGAGCCGCCCCGGGGTCGGCACCTTCGTCCGGACCGTGCGGACCGCCCGGCCCGTGGACTACGGCTGGCAGACCGCGGCACTGCGATCGCCCCAGTCGCGCATCCAGTCGCTCTCCAGCGCCTTGAGGAGTACGCCGAACGACGTGATCGCACTCCATGCCGGCTACCCCGATCGTGACCTCCTCCCCGAGCGGCTGGTCCGCTCGGCACTCACACGCGCCTCGCGTTCCGACGCGGCGTTGGGTCGCCCGCCCGCCGCCGGGCTGCCGGAGCTGCAGTCCTGGTTCGCCCTCGAGCTCGGTGCCGTGACCCCGGTGGGCGTCACTCCCCCGTCCCCGAGCGACGTGATCGTCTGCCCCGGGAGCCAGAGCGCACTGAGCTCGCTCTTCCGGGTGCTGGTGGCCCCGGGCGAGACCTTGCTGATGGAGTCCCCGACGTACTGGGGGGCGATCCTGGCCGCCCAACAGGCCGGGGTGCGCGTCGTACCCGTGCCCAGCGGAGCCCACGGTCCCGACACCGTCGACCTGGAGCGCGCCTTCGAGGAGACCGGCGCCCGCGTCTTCTACGCCCAGCCCAACTACGCCAACCCCTCGGGCGCGCAGTGGCCCACCGCCCTGCACGCACAGGTGCTCGACGTGGTGCGCGACCACGGTGCGTTCCTCGTCGAGGACGACTGGGCCCACGACTTCGGCATCACCACCACCGCCACCCCCGTCGCTGCGCACGACGACGCCGGCCACGTGATCTACCTGCGCTCGCTGACCAAGAGCGTCTCCCCGGCCATCCGGGTGGCTGCCGTGATCGCCCGTGGCCCGGCACGCGAGCGCATCCTCGCCGACCGGGGCGCCGAGTCGATGTACGTCAGCACCGTGCTGCAGGCCGCCGCGCTCGACGTCGTCACCCAGCCCGGTTGGCGCGGCCACCTGCGCGGCCTGCGCCACCAGCTCCAGTCACGGCGCGACCTACTGGTCGCGGCCGTGCAGGAGCACGCGCCGCGAGCACACATCGACCACGTGCCCACCGGAGGCCTGAACCTCTGGGTGCGCCTTCCCGACGGGACCGACCTCACCCGGCTGGTGCTCGACTGCGAGCGGGCGGGTCTGATCATCGCGCCCGGGACCGAGTGGTTCCCGGCAGAACCCACCGGGTCGTTCGTCCGGCTCAACTACGCCGGCCCCAACCCGGCGGCGTTCACCGCCGGCGCCCGCATCTTCGGAGACGCCCTCAGCGACCAGTGATGCCGTGCCGCTCGGTCAGCGCCGGGCCTCCTGCCACGAGCCCCATGGCCGCGTTGTCCGCGTCCTCGAAGCTGTCGTGCGTGGGTTGGTCGTGGAGGTCGGGCATCACGGATGCCGCGGTCGCGGCCACGACCATCCCGCCCGCGAGCACCAGGAACCCGATCACGTAGCCGCGCTCCAGGGGCAGGCCGGCGGCCCCGGTGTGCGCGGTGACCATGCCCGCCATCACGGCTGACCCGATGGAGCCGCCGATGGTGCGGATGTTGGCGTTCATGCCGCTCGCGACACCCGTCTGCGCGGGCGAGACGGAGGCGATCACCACGCCGGCCAGGCTCGAGAACACCAGCCCGGAGCCGATGCCCTGCACCGTCGTGGCGGCGTACAGCTGCCAGGTCTCGCTGTGCCACAACGCGATCGAGGCGAAGGCCGCCGAGGTGGCCAGGCATCCCGTCACCACCACGAGTCGTGCTCCGAAGATCCGGATGAGCGGCGCGGTGGTGAACCCCATCAGGAAGCTGGCGGCGGCCGACGGCAGCAGGATGTGCCCGGACTCGGTGATGCTCGCCCCGAAGCCGTAACCGGCCGCCGGCGGGGTCTGCAGGAGCTGGGGAAGGAACCCGAGGGAGGCGTAGAGCCCGAACCCCACGAAGGCCGCGACGACGTTGGCGGTCCAGACGCCACGAGCTCGCATCATCTGCATGTCGATGAGCGGCACCGGGACCCGGGTCTCGACGACGATCCACGCGGCCGCGAGCAGGACCGCAGCCGCGAACAGACCGAGCACTCGTGCCGATGCCCAGCCCCAGGTGTTGCCCTGGCTGAGACCCAGCAGCAGGGCGGCCAACCAGGCCGACAGCAGCAGTGCCGGCACTACCGGGATCCGACCGGGCGTGCGCACGGGAGACTCGGGCACCAGAGCCAGGGCAGCCACCGCAGCAAGTCCGGTCGCGATCATCGGCAGCCAGAACAGCCAGTGGTAACCCAGCAGGTCGACGATCGGGCCGGCCACGACGATGCCCACCCCGAAACCGGCTGCCGCCAGCGACGCGAGGATGCTCAGCCCGCTGTTCATCCGCTCGCGCGGGAACTCGTCGCGGATGATCCCGAAGGACAGGGGCAGCACGCCACCCCCGGCGCCCTGCACGACGCGGGCGACGATCAGCCAGCCCACCGTCGGCGACAGGGCGGCCATCAGGGACCCGACCGACAGGGCGACCAGGGTGACCACGAGCATCCGCTTCTTGCCGACCACGTCCCCGAGACGCCCGATGAGCGGTGTGCAGATCGACGCGGAGAGCAGGTACGCCGTCAGCACCCACGTGATCGTCGCCTGGTCGGTGCCGAGCTCGCGCTGGAGCTCGCCGAGCACGGGGATCACCAGCGACTGCAGCAGGGCGAACGCGGCCACGGCCACGGTCAGCACCGTGAACGTGCTCCGGTAGCGACGACGGGCGACCGTCACGCATCCCCCTCTGGCCGTGGTGGCGTTGGACAACCGCCCCAGCCTAGGGTCCGTCGGACCCACCTCGGCACGACGGAGGGATTCGGGCGCTCTGTCTACCTTTTCCCGGCGGGTTCCCGACCCGTGGACGCACGGCCCCCGTCGGGGCTAGACCGTGTCGACTCGGTGTTGGTCGCTGCGTCGGTGCGGGCCGAGGATGCGCGTGGAGAGGCTCTCGGTCTCGTTCCCCCACGGTCCGAGAGTCGACGGCCGCCCGTAGCGCCTCCGATCCGGCTGCGGGCGGCCCTCCGACCAAGCCTGGCTCCGCGCGAGGTCGACCATCGTGTCCACCTATTGGTCGCTATTTCGGGATCAATCGGTTCAACACGGGCAAACATCGCCGTCGGTGCGTGACCTTGTCCGGTCGACGCGGTTTCGTGAGGGCCAGCACCACTGAGCCCCTGGGGGACCCATGCGCGACATGCACGGCCAACCGGCCGGCTGGTACCGCGACGAACGGCGTCCCAACGTGCACCGCTACTGGGACGGCGAGTGCTGGAGCGACTGGGTCGGCGAGGACCTGGCCGCGTGGGCGCACGAGCTGCGGAGCCAGGAAACCGGCTGACCCCGCAGCCCGGTGCTCAGGTGAAGATGCTCACGCCGCCGGGCCCGACGAGCAGCCCGACCACGATGAGCAGGATGCCGAACAGGATCTGACCCCGGAAAAGGGTCACGATCCCGCTGATCACCAGGATGACGGCGATGATCCACAGGATGAGTGCCATGGTGTTCCTCCCTGACTCGGTGTTGATCTGCTCACCTTCACCTGACTTCCGCTCGTTCGTCGCGCGCCGCGCCGTACGTATGCGGACATCCGGGGCGAGTCGCGAACGCGTGCCGCATCATCCGGTGGACCGCACCGGACCCGAGGCGTGAGCCGGCGGTGAGCGGGCACACCGAGGGGGTGAGCAGCGACCAGACCCGCAGGTCCTCGATCGCACTGGTCGTCGGTGCCCTCGGGGTGGTGTTCGGCGACATCGGCACCAGCCCGCTCTACGCGATGCGCACGATCCTCGGCGAAGGTGGGCCGCTCAGCACCGAGGTCGTCTACGGCCTCACCTCGACGGTGATCTGGGCGCTGGTGCTCGTGGTCACCGTGCTCTACGTCGGGCTGCTGCTCCGGACCGACAACGAGGGTGAGGGCGGGCTGCTCGCCCTGGTCGCGCTGCTGCGCCGGTCCTCCGGAGCACGTGCCGCGACGTTGACGACGGTGCTCGGCATGGTCGGTGCCGCGATGTTCCTCGGCGACTGCGTGATCACCCCGGCGATCTCGGTGCTGTCGGCCGCCGAGGGGCTGGAGGTGGCCAGTCCCTCCTTGTCCAGCCTGGTCCTGCCGGTGGCGCTGGTGCTGCTGGCGGGCGTCTTCGTGCTGCAGCGCATCGGCAGCGGTGTGATCGGCCGTTTCTACGGGCCGGTGATGGTGGTGTGGTTCGTCGTCCTCGCCGTGGGCGGGACGGCTTCGCTGGCGAGACACCCGGGTGCACTGCAGGCACTCTCCCCCGTGTGCGCGTTCCGGTACTTCCTCGACGAACCCCTCACTGCATTCCTGGCCCTGGGCGCGGTGATCCTGGCCGTGACGGGCGCGGAGGCGCTCTATGCCGACCTCGGTCACTTCGGCCGGGCCGCCATCACCCGGGCGTGGTTGTTCGTCGTCTTCCCCGCGCTCGTCCTGGCCTACCTCGGCGAGGCAGCCGAGGTCGTGCGCGACCCGGCTGCAGCCGCCGGACCGTTCTACGCCGGGGTGCCGTCGTGGGCGACCATCCCGGTGCTCGTGCTGGCCACGATGGCCACGGTGATCGCCTCGGAGGCCGTGATCGCAGGCGCCTTCACGGTGCTCCACCAGGCGGGCGGGCTGGGTCTGTTCCCCTCGCTCCGCACCCAGCACACCTCGTCCCGGCAGGCCGGGCAGATCTACGTGCCTGCCGCCAACTGGGCGCTCGCGGTAGGGGTGCTGGCCGTGGTGCTCCTCTTCCGGGACTCCGCCGGGCTCTCCGCGGCGTACGGCGTGGCGGTCAGCGCCACGATCCTGGTCACGGTCACGCTCTACCTGCTCCTGCAGCGCGACGGCGGACATCGGTCGATGCCGCGGACCGTGCTCGCCAGCGCCTGCCTGCTCGGCATGCTCGCGTTCTTCGCGGCCAGCCTGCCGAAGATCCTCAGCGGCGGCTGGGCGCCCGTCAGCATCGGGTTGGCCCTGCTCGTCGTGATGTCCACCTGGTGGAGTGGCCAGCGCAGGCTGCACTCGGCGCGGGAATCGGTCGAGGGCTCCCCGGACGAGATGCTCGAGGAGATCGAGACCGGTGCCGGCGAGCGGGTCCCCGGCAGCGCCGTCTTCCTCACCGAGGACAGCCACGTCGCTCCCCTCGCCCTGCGGACGGTGGTGGAGTCGGGCTACCGGCTGGCCGAGCACGTGGTCCTGCTCAGCTGGCACGTCGAGGACACCCCGGCTGCCCCGGCCGACCGCTCCGCGGTGGACATCGAGACCTACGGCGGTCGTCACGACGGGATCATCTCCGTCGACGTCACGCTCGGCTACCGCGAACGCCTGGACGTCACGCACGTGCTGCAGGAGGCCTGCGAGGCGGATCCCGACGCCCTGTCGGGCGTGGACCCGGAGGAAGCCCGCTACTTCCTCTCCGAGCCGATCCCCCGGCTCGACCGAGACAACGGGATGGCCGTCTGGCGACAGCGGCTGTTCCTCCTGGTCGTCCGGCTCTCCACCGACCGGATCGAGCAGCTCGACCTGCCGCGCGAGCGGACCGTCACGATCGGCCGCGAGTTCGACCTCTGAGGCGCGCGTGCACATCCGAACGCGCACAGAGGATTAACCGGGCCCGGATGTGGCAATGCTGCCCGTACCGGCCACCCCGCCCCTCCCGTCCCACAACGCGAGGGCGGGGTGGCTGTTCACTCGGGCTGGGCCTGCTCCTCGTGCTGCTCGTCCTTGATCTCACGGAAGTTCAGGTAGCTGTAGACCACCATCGCGCCGACGATGAACCCCGAGACGATCAGCGAGACACCGGTCCACACGCCTCCCGGGAGCCACCAGCTCTCGCGCAGCGGCCACCAGTCCGGAGCCGGTGGCTGGTCGACCCAGAGGATCCCGAAGCCGATCAGCCACACGATCCCGAAGACCGAGAGCGCGATGCGCGGCCCCGACTTCACGCTGTCTGCCGCCCCACGCAGGGCGGCCTTCTTCACCGGCTCGAGCCGGCGCTCGGCCCACTCGTACTGGGTGGCCAGCAGGAACACCCCGGCGAACAGGGCGAGCAGCCCCGGCCCCGGGAGCACGAGCGCGGCGATGCCGACCAGCACGAGGACCCACCCGAGGGTCTCCAGCACGAGCCGCTTGAGCAGTCGCTTGCCCGCGACCATCACTCGTCCTCGTCGGAGCCGGCCTCGTTGTGCGTCCCGGGCCTCGGTGCCCAGGGCAGCTCACGGGCGGGACGTACGACGATCAGCTCGTCGCCCCGCGCCAGCAACGTCACCGTGGGATCGAAGTAGCGGTAGACCTTCTCGTCGCGCACGACGGCGATCACCTGGTCCGGCAAGGACTGGGGCGCCTTGCCGACCTCATTGACGAGGAGGTCGCGCTGCGCCACCTCCAGGCCCTCGCCGTAGGTGAGCAGGTCCTCCATCACCGAGCCCAGGTTGGGCGAGAACGAGGCGAGCCCGAGGAGGCGGCCCACGGCGTCGGAGGAGGTGATCACCGAGTCCGCGCCACTCTGACGGACCAGCTGGACGTTGTCGTGCTCACGCACCGCGGCCACGATGTAGGCGTCCGGGTTGAGCTGTCGGACGGTCAGCGTGGCCAGCACCGTCGTGTCGTCGCGGGCGGTGGTGATGATGACCTGCTTGGCACGTTGCACCCCGGCCCGTCGCAGCACCTCGCGCCGGGTGGCGTCGCCGGTGACCACGGCCAGCCCGTCGGCGTGCGCCTCCTCCTGCGCGACCGAGCCCGGGTCGACGACCACCACGGCGTCGCGGGAGGTGCCGTTGTTCACGAGCGTGTCGATGGCGCTGCGTCCCTTGGTCCCGTAGCCGATCACGACGACGTGGTTGTCCATGTGTCTCCTCCACCGGGCGACCCGGAACATCTCTCGCCCCTGCGAGGCGAGCACTTCGAGTGTGGTCCCGATCAGCAGCACCAGGAAGGCGATGCGGAGCGGGGTGATCAGGAACGCGTTGATCAGCCGGGCGCTCGACGAGACCGGGGCGATGTCGCCGTACCCGGTCGTGCTCAGCGTGACGGTCGTGTAGTAGATCGAGTCGACCAGGTCGACCTGGTGGGTGGGGTCGTTCGCGTCGGTGTAGCCGTCGCGGTCGAACCAGACGAGCGCCACGGTGAAGACGAGGATGCCGATCGCCATGAGCAGCCGGATGAACAGCTGCCACCACGGCGATCGGGTCGTCGCGGGCAGCTTGAGCAGGCCGGGAGAGCTTCGGGGTGTCGAGTCGTCGGGCACAGGGGCCTCAGTCGACCACGTCGCCGTAGATGACGACCTCTTGCTTCGCCTCGCCGTTCAGCTCCCCGGTGGTGCGGACCGAGACGAAGCGGAAGTCGTCGCCCTTGACCGGCAGCTCGGAGTTCGGCGTACGGCGCAGGGTGCCGCAGAGGTGGCCGTTGTCGTCCACGCCCTCCTGGTCCTTGATGCCGCTGCCCTCGAGGCAGAGCCGTGACCGGCCCGGGTCGTAGCTGACCACCTTGCCCGTGGTCCTGGCCGGTGTGTCGGGCGAGAGGACGACGCCGCCGATGAGCATGCCGCCGACCACGCACAGGGCGCCCCCGGCGAGGAAGACCGGCGTCGGCAGGGTCACGTTTCCCACGCGTGCAGCATGGCACGCGAGGGGTGACCGACCGGGGAGCGACCCTCAGTGGCCAGGACGCAGCGGCACGACCTCCGCCAGCGTCGGCGTCGGGCGGCGCCCATGCGTGGCCTCGACGGTCACCGGCCCGTCGGACCAGCGTCGCAGCGTGACCCACTCCCCCGGAGTCGGGACGCGCGAACGGTCCCGCGCGATCTGACCCAGCACGCGCGCGCCGTACGTCGCCCGCACCTGTCCCTCGTCGGTGAGGACGAGCAGCAGGCCCGTCTCGGCCGCCAGGACACAGCCGACCTCCGCCTCCGGGAGAGGTGCCTGCGCCGCTGTCAAGGAAGAGCCTCCGGCATGACCGCAATGTACGACGCGGCCGCAGCCGCGCCCAACGGGTTATCCGGCACGGTCACCCAGCGGGGTCGTTCGCCTTCGCCGACGCCTCGCCGTCGGGATCCGCACGCTCGAGGGAGCTGCGCCACGGGAGGACGTTCTCCAGCTTGAGCCGCTTGAGCCGTTCGAGTCGGGCCGAGGTCAGCTCCTTCTGCGGCCAGATCTGGTCGAACGCCGCGTTCAGGGCGGCGCCGATCAGCACGGCGATGGAGAGCAGGTAGAGCCAGAGCAGGATCGCGATCGGTGCGGCGAGCGGGCCGTAGATCGAGGTCGAACCCTGGGCGGTGCCGACCAGCACGAAGCGCAGCAGGGCCGAGCCGAAGACCCAGCAGAACATCGTGAACACGGCCCCGGGGAGGTTGTAGCGCCAGGCCGTCCGCACCGGGACGGAGACGTGGTAGAGCGTGGCCAGGAAGAGGATCCCGAGGACGAGCACGGTCGGCCAGTAGATCTGGTTGAGGAACGCGACCCGGTCAGGCAGCCACCTCCTGATCAGCGTGGGGCCGGCCACGACGAGCGGGATCGTGACCACTCCCGTGATCATCCCGAGGACGTAGAGCAGGAAGGACAGGGCGCGGGTCCGGACGATCCCCCGGTGGCCACCGAGGCCGTACATGATCGTGATCGTGTCGACGAAGACGTTCAGGGCACGCGACCCGGACCAGAGGGCGAGCACGAAGCCGATGGAGATGACGTCGTAGCGACCACCGCCGTCGAGGACCTCGTTGAGGGTCGGCCGGATGATGCTGTCCACGGTCTGCGGGGTCAGCGCCTGGCCGGCGATCGAGAGCACCGTGGTGCGGACCTCGTCGATCTGGCTGTCGCTGAACTGGGCGAACACGTAGCCGATCGAGCCGGCGAGGGCGAAGATCAGCGGCGGCAGCGACAGGATCGCGAAGAACGCGGCCTCGGCGGCGAGCCCGGTGACCCGGTTGCGCATGCAGGTGCCGACCGTGGACACGACCAGTCGCCACAACGTGCTCCGCACGGTCTCCCACGAAAGCGCCCGCCACCGCGGACTGCTTTCGACTGCCATGCCAACTACCGTAAGGCCATGACCCACTCGAATCCCGGCGACGACCGGGTGGCTCGCAACCAGGCTCCGTTGCTGGTCGGCCACAACGTCGTCACCTCGGATGCTGCCCTGGTCGAGGCGGTCACCCGGCACGCCTCCGCCGAGGTGCTCACCGACCTGGAGGCCCTCGGTGCGCAGGCCGGTTCGGCCGAGGCGCGCGAGCACGGCATGCTGGCCAACGAGTTCCACCCCGAGCTGGTCCCGTTCGACCGCTACGGCAACCGGGTCGACGAGGTCAGGTTCCACCCGTCCTGGCACTGGTTGATGGAGCGCGGCGTCGGCCACGGCCTGCAGGCGGCCCCGTGGGAGAGCGAGAGCCCGCACGCGCACCTACGCCGCGCGGCGGGCTTCTTCGCGTGGTCCCAGACCGAGCCCGGCCACGGGTGCCCGATCTCGATGACGTACGCCGCGATCCCGGCGCTGCGCGTCGACGACGCGATCGCGAAGGAGTGGACCCCCAAGCTGGCGGCGCCCTCCTACGACTTCGGGCTCCGGCCCCTCGCGGAGAAGACCGGCGCCCTGGCCGGGATGGGGATGACCGAGAAGCAGGGCGGCTCCGACGTCCGGGCCAACGAGACGCAAGCCTCGCCGACCTCCGTCGACGGGGAGTACACCCTTGAAGGCCACAAGTGGTTCACCTCGGCGCCGATGAACGACGTCTTCCTCGTGCTGGCCAAGGCGCCCGGCGGTCTCTCCTGCTTCCTCGTGCCGCGGGTGCTGCCCTCCGGCGAACGCAACCGCCTGGACGTCGTACGCCTCAAGGACAAGCTGGGCAACCGCTCCAACGCCTCCTCGGAGCTGGAGTTCCACGGCACCTGGGCGCAGCGCCTCGGTGACGAGGGACGCGGTGTCCGCACGATCATCGAGATGGTCGCTGCGACCAGGCTGGACTGCGTCCTCGGGTCGGCGTCCCTGATGCGGCACGCGCTGGCGGAGGCCTCCTGGCACGTGGCCCACCGCTCTGCGTTCGGCGGCCTCCTGGTGGACAAGCCGCTGATGCAGAACGTGGTCGCCGACCTCGCCGTCGAGTCCGAGGCCGCCACCGTCCTGGCGATGCGGCTCGCCTCGGCCGTCGACGACCGCAACGACGCCCACGAGGCGGCCTTCCGGCGCCTCGCGCTGCCGCTCGCGAAGTTCTGGGTCTGCAAGCGCACCCCGATGATGGTGGCCGAGGCGTTGGAGTGCCTCGGCGGCAACGGCTACGTCGAGGAGTCCGGCATGCCGCTGCTGTTCCGCGAGTCGCCGCTCAACTCCATCTGGGAGGGCTCGGGCAACGTCAACGCGCTCGACGTCCTCCGCGCGCTCGGCCGCGAGCCGGAGGTGCTCGAGGCCTGGCTCACCGAGGTCGGCCTCGCCCGGGGCGAGGATCCTCGCCTCGACCGGGCCATCGAGGGCGTGCTGACGATGCTGGCCGACACCACCACCCTCGAGGTCTCGGCCCGTCGCCTCGCCGGACAGATGGCCGCGTGCCTGCAGGCCTCGCTGCTGGTCCGGTTCGCTCCCCCCGCCGTCGCCGACGCCTTCTGCGCCACCCGGCTCGGCGGCGACTACAACGGGACCCTCGGCACCCTCCCCGTCGGGACGGACCTGCGCTCGATCGTCGAGCGGACCACCCCGGTCGTGGGCTGACGAGCAGATCCGGGTCTTCGCACACGCGCGGACACAAGTTGGACCAGTTCCCTCGATTCACGCCTACGGCCCCCCTGCAGGACCAGACTTGTGTCCGCGCGTCTGCGAGAAATGCGGTCGTGGCGCGGGCCTGTGGATTGTCGTTGGACCGGAACACGATCGGTCGTCAGGGTGCTGGGGTGGCAGACGTCGTCCGGTTCCTCCGACAGCAGGGTGGCTTTGCCACCCGCGCTGAGCTCGTCGCGGCAACCAGCCGGTCGGAGTTCGATGCGGCCGTCCGGGCGGGTGACATCGTCTGGTTCTCGCGCGGCCGGTACGGCGTACCGGAGCTCGACCTCGATCTGATGACGGCACACGGGCTCCGCGGCGTGCTGAGCCATGCGAGCGCGGCGATGTGGCACGGCTGGGAGGTCAAGACCGTGCCGCACAAGACCCACATCACGATCCCCCGCCGCCGGCGACTCGCCCTGCCCCCGACCGTGACCCCGCATCGTGCAGACCTGCGTCCCGACGAGGTCGTCGACAACATCTGCACATCCGTCCGGCGCACGCTCGTCGACTGCCTGCGCACGCTGCCACCGGACGACGCGCTGGCCATCGGGGACTCCGCGCTCCGACACGGCGTGCCCCGCGGCGTCCTTGCGCGCACGGGCGCCACCGTCCGCGGGCCCGGGAGACCAGGGGTCCGGCGCGTCGCGCGGTACGCCGACGGGAGAGCCGCCAATCCCTTCGAGTCGTGTCTGCGCTCGATCGCCATCGAGGTCGAAGGCCTCGAGGTCGAGCCGCAGCTCTGGATCAGGAACGAACGCCAGAGGGTGCGTCCCGACCTCGTCGACGAGCATCTCAAGATGGTGCTCGAGGCCGAGTCCTTCGAGTTTCACGGAGGCAGAGCAGAGCTCAGACGGGACGCGCGTCGTTACAACCTGCTCGTCGTCGACGGCTGGATCGTGCTCCGGTTCTCGTGGGAGGACGTCATGTTCGACCGCGACTACGTGCTCGACGTACTCCGAGCGGTCGTAGACGCGCGGACACAAGTTGTCCACTGCCCCTCTTGCGCAGCGTAGAACCGTCCTCAGTCCAAGACTTGTGTCCGCGCGTGTGCGGAATCCTCATCCGCCGAGGGCGGCGGAGACGACCTCCTTGGCCTCGGCCTGCACCTCGGCGAGGTGGTCGGGGCCCTGGAAGGACTCGGCGTAGATCTTGTAGACGTCCTCGGTCCCGCTCGGGCGCGCGGCGAACCACGCGGAGTCGGTGGTCACCTTGAGGCCACCGATCTTGGCGCCGTTGCCGGGGGCCTCGGTGAGCTTGGCGGTGATCGCCTCCCCGGCCAGCGAGGTCGCGGCGACGTCGTCGGGCGAGAGGGCGGCGAGCTTGGCCTTCTGCGCCCGGTCAGCCGGGGCGTCGATCCGGGCGTACGCCGGCGCGCCGTGCTGCGCGACCAGGTCGGCGTAGTGCTCGCTCGGCGTGCGTCCCGTCGAGGCGAGGATCTCCGAGGCGAGCAGCGCAAGGATGATCCCGTCCTTGTCGGTCGTCCAGGTCTCGCCGTTGCGCCGCAGGAACGACGCCCCCGCCGACTCCTCGCCACCGAAGCCGAACGAGCCGTCGATCAGGCCCGGCACGAACCACTTGAAGCCGACCGGCACCTCGACCATCGGCTTGCCCAGTGACTCAGCGACCCGGTCGATCATCGACGAGGACACCAACGTCTTCCCGATCTGGGCTCCGGCCGGCCAGTCCGGGCGGGCCCCTCCGAAGAGATAGCCGATCGCCACGGCCAGGAAGTGGTTGGGGTTCATCAGCCCGGCGTCCGGGGTGACGATCCCGTGGCGGTCGGAGTCGGCGTCGTTGCCGGTGGCGATGTCGTACTCGTCCTTGCGGCCGATCAGCGAGGCCATCGCGAAGGGCGAGGAGCAGTCCATCCGGATCTTCTCGTCCCAGTCGAGCGTCATGAACCGCCAGGTCGGGTCGACCAGCGGGTTCACCACGGTGAGGTCGAGGCGGTGCCGCTCGGCGATCTCGCCCCAGTAGGCGACGCTCGCACCACCGAGCGGGTCGGCACCGATGCGCACACCCGCCTCGCGGATCCGGTCGATGTCGAGCACGGCTGGCAGGTCGTCGACGTACGTGCCCAGGAAGTCGTACGGCGCGACCGCCCGCCGCGCGGCCTCGTAGGACGTCCGGCGCACCTCGGTGAGGCCGCCCGCGATCAGCGCGTTCGCACGCTCGGCGATGACGCTCGTCGCGTCGGAGTCCGCGGGACCGCCGTGCGGCGGGTTGTACTTGAAGCCCCCGTCGGTGGGCGGGTTGTGCGACGGGGTGACCACGATCCCGTCGGCCAGGCCCCGGCCCGACGACAGGTCCTTGCCCCGGTTGGCCCGGATGATCGCGTGCGAGACGCCCGGCGTGGGCGTGTAGCCGTCGCGGTCGTCGACGAGCACCGTCACGTCGTTGGCGACGAGCACCTCGAGCGCGGTGGCCCAGGCGGGCTCGGAGAGGCCGTGGGTGTCGCGCCCGATGAACAGGGGCCCGTCGTACCCCTGCTCGCGGCGGTAGTCGCAGATCGCCTGCGTGGTGGCCAGGATGTGGGTCTCGTTGAACGAGGTCTTCAGGCTGGAGCCACGGTGCCCGCTCGTGCCGAACGCGACCTGCTGATCGACGTCCTCGGGGTCGGGCACACCGGTGTAGTAGGCGGTCACCAGGTGCGCGACGTCGACCAGGTCCTCGGGGCGGGCGAGCTGCCCGGCCCTGCTGTCACTCGTGGGGCCGTCACTCATGGGGCAGGCACCTTCTGGTCCTTCGCGAGCACCGTGAGGCCGTCCTCGACCACGAAGCCGTGCGCGGCGTCCTCCTCGGCGTCCACCCCGACCCGGGCACCGGGCGGGACGATGACGTTCTTGTCGAGGATCGCGTTGCGCACGATGGCTCCTGCACCCACGCGGACCCCCGACAGCAGCACCGAGCTGCTCACCTCGGCACCGGTCTCGACCCGGCAGGCCGGGGAGAGCACCGACTCGTTGACCGCACCGCCGGTGACGACGACTCCCGGCGAGAGGATCGAGTTGAACGTCGTGACCGGCACGCCGCCCTCTCCCTCGACCAGCTTGGCCGGTGGCTGCGGACCGTACGTCGTGTAGATGGGCCACTGGTTGTTGTAGAGGTTGAACACCGGCAGCGGCGCGACCAGGTCCATGTGCGCCGCGTAGTAGGAGCGCATCGTCCCGACGTCGCGCCAGTAGCCCTTGTCCCGTTCGAGCGACCCCGGCACCTCGTTGTCCTTGTAGTCGTAGACGGCGGACTCGGTGCGGTCCACGAACCACGGCACGATGTCGCCGCCCATGTCGTGCTTGGAGCGCTCCTTCTCGGCGTCGCGGATGACAGCGTCCTCGAGCGCGTCCGCGTTGAAGATGTAGTTGCCCATCGAGGCCAGCACCTCGTGCGGCGCGTCCGGGAGCCCGACCGGGTCCTTCGGCTTCTCCAGGAACGCCCTGATCCGCTCGGGCGAGGTCGGGTCGACGTCGATCACCCCGAACTGGTCGGCGAGCTCGATCGGCTGCCGGATCGCCGCGACCGTGCAGGCAGCACCCGACTCGACGTGGGCGTCCAGCATCTGCGCGAAGTCCATCCGGTAGACGTGGTCGGCCCCGACGACGACCACGATGTCCGGACGCTCGTCGTCGAGCAGGTTCCGCGACTGGTAGATCGCGTCGGCGCTCCCGAGGTACCACCGCTTGCCGACCCGCTGCTGCGCCGGGACAGGGGTGACGTAGTTGCCGAGCAGGGTGGACATCCGCCAGGTGGTGGTGATGTGCCGGTCGAGGCTGTGCGACTTGTACTGCGTGAGCACGACCACCTTGAGGTAGCCGGAGTTCACCACGTTGGAGAGCGCGTAGTCGATCAGGCGGTAGATGCCGCCGAAGGGCACCGCCGGTTTGGCGCGGTCGGCCGTGAGCGGCATCAGGCGCTTGCCCTCGCCCCCGGCGAGCACGATCGCGAGGACGTTCTTGCGAGTCGGTCGAGTTGCCATGAGTCGAACGTAGTGGTGAGCGGCATCACAGCGCGAGGTACTAGGTTCGACTTCATGCGGATCGATGTGCTGTCACGGGAGTACCCACCCGAGGTGTACGGCGGGGCCGGCGTCCATGTCGCCGAGCTGGTCAGGGCCCTGCGCGCGGTCGACGGTGTCGACGCCCGGGTCCACTGCTTCGGCTCTGAGCGGGCCGAGGCCGGGACGACGGGGTACGCCGACCCGCCGGGCCTCGTTGAGGCCAACGCGGCGATCCGGACGCTCGGCGTCGATCTCGAGATGGTCGCCGGCTGCGAGGGGACCGACGTGGTCCACTCGCACACCTGGTACGCCAACATGGCCGGCCACCTGGCCAAGCTGCTGCACGGTGTCCCCCACGTCGTGAGTGCCCACAGCCTCGAGCCGATGCGCCCGTGGAAGGCCGAGCAGCTCGGCGGCGGCTACGCAGTCTCGAGCTGGGCCGAGAAGACGGCGTACGAGGCTGCCGACGCCGTGATCGCCGTCAGTGCCGCGATGCGTGACGACATCCTGCGCAGCTACCCCGCGATCGACACCGACCGCGTGCACGTGGTGCACAACGGGATCGACACCGACGACTGGTCGCCCGCGCCGAACGAGGACCGGGTGCGTGAGCTGGGGGTCGACCCCGACCGCCCCAGCGTGATCTTCGTCGGCAGGATCACCCGGCAGAAGGGGCTTCCGCTGTTCCTGCGCGCCGCGGCCCAGCTGCCCCCGGAGGTGCAGCTCGTGCTGTGCGCGGGAGCCCCGGACACCGAGGAGATCATGTCCGAGGTCAGCGGACTGGTCGACGGCCTCGCTGCCGAGCGTGACGGCGTGGTGTGGATCGCGGAGATGTTGCCGCGGCCGGACGTGGTCGCCCTGCTGACGGCCGCCACGGTGTTCGCCTGTCCGTCCATCTACGAGCCCCTCGGCATCGTCAACCTCGAGGCGATGGCCTGCGAGACCGCTGTGGTCGCCACGGCGACGGGCGGCATCCCCGAGGTGGTGGTCGACGGGGAGACCGGCTGGTTGGTGCCGATCGACCAGGCCACGGACGGCACCGGCACTCCCCTGGACCCCGAGCGCTACGTCGCCGACCTCGGTGCTGCCCTGGTCGATGCCGTCGGGGACCCGGAGCGCGCACGTCAGCGTGGCCTGGCCGGTCGACGGCGCGCCCAGGAGTCGTTCAGCTGGCCGGCGATCGCGGAGCAGACGCTGGGCATCTACCGCTCACTGGTCGACTAGGTCCAGGAGCACCTTGCGAAAGGTCCGGTAGCGCCGCTCCCCGACGCGCTCGGCCCACTCCTGCTCGACCTCGAGCATCCGCGCCGTGACCTTCGCGTTCGTGCGGGTGCCCTTCGGCGTACGGCGCACCCAGCGGACGCGACGGTCCGAGGCGCCCTGCTCGACGCGCAGGTGCCCGCTCTCGACGAGACTGGTCACGAACTGCCCGCAGCCCTGCTTGCTCATCCCCAGCCGCTCACCGAGCTCAGTCACGCTGATCCCCTCCGCGGGGACGGAGGAGATCACGCGGAAGTGGGACTGCCGCAGGCCGCTCCAGTCCTCGGTCTCGAAGACGGCCCGCACCTCACGGAACAGCAATCCCATCAGCAGGGTCGCGTGCACCTCGTCCTCCGGGTAGCCCTTGACAGTGGTCATAAAGCGACTTTACCTTTTGACCAAGTGGTAAATCCACTTTCCTACCAAGGACAGCTCATGGCGGACCGCAGCGCTCTCGGACCAGCAGACGTGACCGACGAGCAGCTCGCGGCCATGGTCGCCGACCTGCTCGGCACCCATCCGGCCACCACACGGGTGCTCGAGTCCCACGCGGACGTGGTCGACTACGACATCCCCTCGATCACCACCGCGGGTCGCCACTGGGTCACCGGGACCGCTCGGGCCGACGGCCAGGACCACGATTTCCGCATCTTCGTCAAGCACATCCAGAGCTGGTCCCGACACCCGTTCTTCCAGCTGGTGCCGCCGGAGTTCCGAGCGATGGCAGCCGACGGGGTCCCCTGGCGCACCGAGGCCGACGTATACCGCTCTGAGCTGGCCGACCACCTGCCCGTCGGCCTGTCGATGCCCCGGGCCCTGGGCATCTTCGATCTCGACGAGGAGTCCAACGCGGTCTGGCTCGAAGCGGTGCCGGTCACGGCACGGGAGTGGGACCTGTCCCGTTACCGCGAGGCGGCCCGGCTCCTCGGGCGGTTCGCCACGGACGCGCGTGTGATGTCGACCGCCCGGGAGGTCGGGCACGACCTCACGATGCAGACCTACTTCGAGGGGCGCCTGTGCGTGCAGGTGATTCCCGCCGTTCGCGACGACGGGCTCTGGCAGCACCCGTTGGTGGCCGAGGCGTTCGACGACGACCTGCACCGACGCCTGCTCGACGCGGCCGACCGTGCCGGGGCCTACACCGATGAGCTCACCCGGATCACCCAGGTCGCCTCGCACGGGGACGCCTGCCCGAACAACCTCCTGGCAGTGGAGGGCAGCGAGGGGTTCGTGCTGATCGACTACGGGTTCTTCGGTCCCGGACCGATCGGCTTCGACCTCGCACAGCTGCTGGTCGGTGACGTGCAGGTCGGTCGTCGCGGCAGCGAGGACCTGGCTGCCGTCGACGACGCGATCCTCGACGGCTACATGGCCGGGCTCCGCGCCGAGGAGTGCTGGATCCCCGACGACGTCGTCCGGCGCGCGCACGCGCTCCAGCTGATGCTCTTCACCGGGCTCTCCACGCTCCCGCTGGAGCACCTCGACGAGGAGCCGACGCCCGAGCTGCGCCGCGTCGTCGCACAGCGGGCCGACATCGCGCGGTTCAGTCTCGACCTGTGCGACGCGACCGCCTGAGCGGCTACCGCCTGGCGGCCGCGTCCTCGACCGGGTCGTCGACACCGGGGATCGAGGTCGACCTGTCTCCCTCGCTGTGGTCGGTGTCGAGCATCGTCCGCTCGTCGAACGGGTCGTTGCCGGCCAGGGTGCGGTCGAGCTGCTCCCGGTTGAGCGTCTGGGTCCAGTGGCCGACGAGCACCGTCGCGACCGAGTTGCCCGCGAAGTTGGTCAGCGCGCGCGCCTCGGACATGAACCGGTCGATGCCGACGATGAACCCGACGCCCTCCACGAGCTCCGGCCGGTGCGAGGCGAGACCGCCCGCCAGCGTCGCCAGGCCAGCGCCCGTGACACCCGCGGCACCCTTCGAGGCGATGATCATGAACACCAGCAGGGAGATCTGCTCACCGATGGAGAGCGGCTTGCCGAGCGCGTCCGCGATGAAGATCGAGGCCATCGTCAGGTAGATCGCCGTCCCGTCCAGGTTGAACGAGTAGCCGGTCGGGACGACCACGCCGACCGTCGTACGGTCCACCCCGGCGTGCTCGAGCTTCGCGATCACTCGCGGCAGCGCGGACTCCGAGGACGACGTCGAGAGGATCAGCAGGAACTCACGGGCGAGGTACTTGAACAGGCTGAAGATGTTCACGCCGGCGGCGAACTTCAGGATCGAGCCGAGCACGCCGAACACGAAGATGAAGCAGGTGATGTAGAAGGCGATCATCAGCACCGCGAGGCTCTTCAGGGCCTCCCAACCGGTCTCGCCGACCACCGCGGCCATCGCGCCGAACGCACCGACGGGCGCGGCCCACATGATCATCGCGAGCACGCGGAACACCAGTCGCTGAAGGTGCCCGATCCCGACCAGGACCGGCTCCCCGACCCGGCCCATCGACTGGAGCGCGAAGCCCACCAGCAGGGCCACGAGCAGCGTCTGCAGCACCTCGCCCGACGTCAGGGAGGAGAACAACGAGTCGGGGACGATGTGCACGATGAACTCGGTGGTGGACCCGGCACCCTCGGCCTGCTTCTCGCCCTCGCCGGCCACGTCGCCGAGGTTCAGCCCCTCGCCGGGGTCGATCAGGTTGCCGACGACCAGCCCGATGGCCAGCGCGACCGTCGACATCGAGATGAAGTAGGCGAGCGCGAGGCCGCCGACCTTGCCGACGCTGGCGGCGCTGCGCACCGAGCCGACGCCGAGCACGATCGTGCAGAAGATCACCGGCTGGATCATCATCCGGATCAGGGCGACGAAGGTGTCGCCGATCCAGGCGAGACCTGTGGCGAACTCCGGGAACAGCAGGCCGACGGAGACGCCGAGGACGATGGCCACGACGACGGCGATGTAGAGATAGTGGGTGCGATCGCGAGGCGGTGCCTTCGTGTCGCTGGTGTCGGTCGAGCTCATCAGGCCTCCAGGTCCGTGCCGGCTTGGTCCGGGCACGGCCATCGTGGTGGAGTGTGTGACCCGCGTCACCCTTGTGTTCGTTGAGTTCACGATCCCGATCAGCGAGGGCGACCGAGAGAGGACGAGAGCGATGCGCGCGCAGCGGTGGCGACGCGACGGGGAGAGCACGGTGGCCCGGCAGATCCTGCTGCTGCAGGTGCTCGTCGTCGTGGTCCTCGTGGGCGCCGCGCTGGCGCTGGCCACCCTCGACGCCCGCCGGGACACCCGGGACCAGGCCCGCGAGCAGGCCGTGGCCGTGGCCCGGTCGATGGCCGACTCCCCGACGGTGACCGACGCTCTGCGCACCTCGACCCCGAGCGACCGGCTGCAGCCGTACGCCGAGGAGGTGCGCACCGACGCGAAGGTGGACTTCGTCGTGGTGATGGCTCCCGACCGCACCCGCTACACCCACCCCGACGTCGCCCAGATCGGCGGCCGCTTCGTGGGTGACCTCGGCGACGCGCCGCGCGGCAAGGTGTTCACCCAGGAGTACGCCGGCACGCTCGGCCCTTCGATCCGGGCCGTCGTCCCCGTGGAGGACGCGGGCCGCGTCGTCGCACTGGTCTCGGTCGGGATCACCCTGGACCGCATCGACGCCCAGCTCCGCGAGGACCTGCCCTCGATCGCCCTCGCCGCGCTCGGAACACTGGCCGTCGGGCTCCTCGGGGCCTGGCTGATCAGCAGACGCCTTCGTCGGCAGACACACGGCATGGGCGAGCGGGAGATCACGCGGATGTACGAGTACTACCGAGCGGTCCTCGAGGCCGTCCGGGAGGGGCTCCTGCTCACCGACCGCGAGGGAAAGGTCCAGCTCGTCAACGACGAGGCCCGACGTCTCCTCGACCTTCCCGACGACGTCGAGGGACGCTCGCTCGCCGACCTCGGACTGCCCCCGGGGCTGATCGCTGCTGCGGCCGGTGACCAGGCCGAGCCGGACACGATCTACGTGCTCGGCGAGCAGGTGCTGGTGATCAGCTCGGCCCCGGCCTACTGGGGCGGGAACGACGTGGGAGCCGTGGTCACGCTGCGCGACCGCACCGAGCTCCAGCAGGTCAGCGGCGAGCTCGAGCTGGTGCGCGGCCTGACCGAGTCGCTGCGGTCCCAGAACCACGAGTCGGCCAACCGGCTGCACACGGTCGTGTCCCTGATCGAGATCGGTCGACCCGAGGAGGCCATCGAGCTGGCCACCGCGGACCTGCGCATCGCGCAGGATCTCGCCGACCGGGTGGTCGGGGCAGTGCAGGACCCCGTGCTCGCCGCGCTCCTGCTCGGCAAGACGTCGCAAGCGGCCGAGCGAGGGATCGCGCTGAGCATCACCGGCGACGTCAGCACCGACTCCCTCCCGGTCGCGCCGCGTGACCTCGTCACGGTGGTGGGCAACCTGGTCGACAACTCGCTCGAGGCCGTCACCGACTCGGCCGAGCGCAGGGTCAGCGTCGACCTCGTCGGGCACGACGGCCGCGTCGTCGTGGTGGTCGGGGACAGCGGTCCCGGCGTACGACCCGAGGACGCGGACCGGGTGCTCGAGCGCGGCTGGTCGAGCAAGGCCACGGCTGGTCGCGGGCTCGGGCTGGCCCTGGTGGGCCAGGTGGCGCGGCGCCATGGCGGCACGATCTCGGTGGGCACCTCGCCCCTCGGTGGTGCGGAGTTCACCGTCACCCTCGGTGTCGAGCCGTGAGCGTGCGGGTGCTCGTCGTCGAGGACGAGCAGCTGGCGGCGGAGGCCCACGCGGAGTACACCCGGCGTGTGGACGGCTTCGAGGTCGCCGGCGTCGCACGCTCCGCCGGTGAGGCCGTGCGCCACCTCGCGTCGGACCACGACGTCGACCTGATCCTGCTCGACCTGCACCTTCCCGACGGGCACGGGTTGGCCCTCCTGCAGCGGTTGCGTGCCGCCGGGCACCTCTGCGACGTCATCGCCGTCACCTCGGCGCGCGACGCCGAGGTGGTCCGACGCGCGGTGTCGCAGGGCGTCGTGCTCTACCTGCTCAAGCCGTTCTCGTTCGTCACCTTCCGCACCAAGCTGGAGCAGTACGCCGACTACCGGGCGCAGCTGGCGGGCGCACCCGAGGGCGTCGTCCAGGACGAGGTCGACCAGCTCTTCGAGGCGCTGCGACACCGTTCGGGCCAGGCGGAGCTGCCCAAGGGGATGAGCCCGGACTCCCTGCGACAGGTGACCGTGGTCGTGCGCGACTCCTCGGACGGCCTCTCGGCGACCGAGGTGGCCGATGCCGTCGGGGCCTCCCGGGTGACGGCCCGGCGCTATCTCGAGCACCTCGCCGACCAGGGTCTCGTCGAACGCAGCCCGCGCTACGGCGGGACCGGCCGTCCCGAGGTCAGCTACCTCTGGCGTCGCTGATCCCAGCTCGGCCCGAGTCTCAGCTGAGCACGAGCCCCGGGTAGAGCGGGTGCTTGTCGAGCATCTCGGCGGACTGGGCCTTCACGCGGTCGGCGACGCCGTCGGCGCTCGCGTAGGTCGCCTTGGACGGCGCACCTGCCTTGTTGGTGCCGGGTGTCGTGTTCGAGAGCACGTCGACGACCAGCTCCGCGACCTTGTCGAACTCCTCGTGGCCGAAACCGCGGGTGGTCAGTGCCGGGGTGCCGAAGCGGATGCCCGAGGTGTACCAGGCACCGTTGGCGTCGTTCGGCACGGAGTTGCGGTTGGTGACCACGCCGGCGTCGAGCAGCGCCGACTCGGCCTGCCGGCCGGTGAGGCCGAACGGCGAGACGTCGAGAAGCACGATGTGGTTGTCCGTGCCGCCGGTGACCAGCCTGGCGTCCCGGGTCAGGAAGCCCTCGGCGAGCGACTTGGCGTTGTCGGCGATGTTCTGGGCGTACGTCGCGAAGGCGGGCTGCCGCGCCTCGGCCAGCGCCACGGCCTTGGCCGCCATCACGTGGGACAGCGGACCGCCGAGCACCATCGGGCAGCCGCGGTCGACATCGGCGGCGAACTCCTCCTGCGCCAGCACCAGGCCACCGCGCGGTCCGCGGAGCGACTTGTGCGTGGTCGTGGTGGTGACGTGCGCGTGCGGCACCGGGTCCTCGTCGCCGGTGAAGACCTTGCCGGCCACCAGGCCCGCGAAGTGGGCCATGTCGACCATCAGCACGGCACCCACCTCGTCGGCGATCTCGCGCATCTTGGCGAAGTTCACGCGACGCGGGTAGGCGGAGTAGCCGGCGACGAGCACGAGCGGCTTGAACTCGCGGGCCTTGGCGGCGACCACGTCGTAGTCGAGCAGGCCGGTATCGGGGTCGGTGCCGTACTGCTGCTGGTGGAACATCTTGCCGCTGATGTTGGGCCGGAAGCCGTGGGTGAGGTGGCCACCGGCGTCCAGCGACATGCCGAGGAGTCGCTGGTTGCCGAACTCGTGGCGCAGCTCCTCCCAGTCGGTCTCGGAGAGCTCGTTGACGTTCTTGGCCCCGAGCCGCTGGAGCGCGGGCGTCTCGACCCGGTTGGCGAGGATGGACCAGAAGGCGACCAGGTTGGCGTCGATGCCGGAGTGCGGCTGGGCATAGGCGTACGGCGCCCCGAACAGCTCGCGGGCGTGCTCGGCGGCCAGTGCCTCGACCGTGTCGACGTTCTGGCAGGCGGCGTAGAAGCGGTGACCCACCGTGCCCTCGGCGTACTTGTCGCTGAACCAGGTGCCCATCGTCAGCAGCACGGCGGGCGAGGCGTAGTTCTCGGAGGCGATCAGCTTCAGCGACGACCGCTGGTCGGCCAGCTCCTGGCGTGTGGCCTGCGCCACACGCGGCTCCACGGAGGCGATCACCTCGAGCGCGGCGTCGTACGCCGTCGAAGTCGTCTTGGCGAGGGTCTCAGCCCCGCTCTGCGCGCCTGAACGGGCCGGGTCCGGGGTCGTCACGTCGCTCATGGAGACACCCTAGGTGACCCCGTTCCGCGTGGCTCCGAGCGGCGTACGCGCGTCCAAATCTCGGACACGCATCTCACGACATGAGATTCAGGTTTGTGGTTCGCCCGTCCGAAAGGTGAGACTCGTGACCATGATCAGTGCTGCAACGACCACCTGGCTCGTGGCCCGCCGCCACGTGGACCTCGGTCGTACCCGCAGCATGATGTGTCATCACCTCAGCTGAGCCTTCCGGATTCCGCCGCCTGGCCGCCGCAGCGCCGCGACAACGCAGTCGCAGGACGCCCGCCGCCTCCCGAACCTCCAGGGACATGTTGATGACTTCCAGCACCAGCACACCGAACGCCTCGACCGAGGGCCGCGTCGGCCGCTCCGGTCGCGCCCGCCAGAAGCGCGGCGAGGGTCAGTGGGCACTGGGCTACAACGAGCCGCTCAACAAGAACGAGCAGTCCAAGAAGGACGACAACCCACTCAACGTCCGCGCCCGGATCCTCAACATCTACTCCAAGAAGGGGTTCGCCTCGATCGACCCCGCCGACCTGCGCGGCCGCTTCCGTTGGATGGGCCTCTACACGCAGCGCGCCCCCGGTTTCGACGGCGGCAAGACCGCGATGCTCGAGGAGGAGGAGCTCGATGACGAGTTCTTCATGCTCCGCGTGCGCAGCGACGGTGAGCTCCTCGACGCCGCGAAGCTGCGCGCCCTCGGCAGCATCTCCACCGACTTCGCCCGCGGCACCGCGGACATCACCGACCGGCAGAACATCCAGTACCACTGGATCGAGGTCGAGAACGTCCCTGAGATCTGGGAGCGCCTCGACAACGTCGGGATGACCAGCCTCGAGGCGTGCGGCGACTCCCCCCGGCCGTTCCTGGGCTCCCCCGTGGCCGGTGTCTCGGCCGACGAGGTCATCGACGCCACCCCGGCTCTGGAGGAGATCAAGCGGCGTTACATCGGCAACCCGGAGTACTCCAACCTGCCGCGCAAGTTCAAGACCTCCGCGAGCGGACACCCCAGCCTGGACTGCGTCCCCTCGGTCAACGACGTCTCCTTCGTCGGCACCGTGCACCCGGAGCACGGCCCCGGCTTCGACCTGTGGGTCGGCGGAGGTCTCTCGACCAACCCGATGCTCGCCCAGAAGCTCGGCGTGTGGATCCCGCTCGACGAGGTGGCCGACGCCTGGGAGGGCGTCGTGTCGATCTTCCGCGACTACGGCTACCGCCGCCTCCGCTCGCGTGCGCGGCTGAAGTTCCTCGTCGCCGACTGGGGCGTCGAGAAGTTCCGCGAGATCCTCGAGACCGAGTACCTGAAGAAGAAGCTCGTCGACTGCGACTCCCCGGAGGCCACGCAGGACGGTGGCGACCACATCGGCGTGCACCCGCAGAAGGACGGCAAGTTCTACATCGGCGTCGCGCCCGTCGCGGGGCGGGTCAACGGCGCCACCCTCACCGGTGTCGGCGACCTGGTCGAGAAGTACGCCGCCGCAGGCGCCCGGCTCACGGCCCACCAGAAGATGGTCGTGCTGGGTGTGGACGAGGCCGACGTCGAGGCGATCATCACCGACCTCGCGGAGATCAACCTCGAGGCACGTCCGTCCAACTGGCGCCGGTCGACGATGGCCTGCACCGGCATCGAGTTCTGCAAGCTGGCGATCGTCGAGACCAAGCAGCGCGCGATCGACCTCGTCGACGAGATGGAGCAGCGCTTCCCCGAGCTGGACACCCCGATCAGCATCAACGTCAACGGTTGCCCCAACGCCTGCGCCCGCACGCAGGTCGCCGACATCGGCCTCAAGGGCATGCTCGTGCTCGACGACGA
This sequence comes from uncultured Actinomycetota bacterium, assembly GCA_963797525.1. GTDB lineage: Bacteria > Actinomycetota > Actinomycetes > Propionibacteriales > Nocardioidaceae > Marmoricola. The sequence goes on along the minus strand of CAWCPT010000012.1, from coordinate 154,580 downwards.
CGGCGACCAGGTCGAGGGGTTCCAGGTGCACCTCGGTGGCGCGCTGGGACTGCAGAACGGTTTCGGCAAGAAGCTGCGCGGCCACAAGATCACCAGCGCCGGCCTGGACGACTACGTGACCACCGTGGTCGGAAACTACCTGCACGACCGTCATGACGCCGAGACGTTCGCGACGTGGGCCACCCGCGCCGACGACGTGCTGCTCAACGGCGAGAAGGACCTGTCATGAGTGCCCGCGCCGTTCCGTTCCACTGCCCCTACTGCGGCGACGAGAACCTCTTCCCGCACGAGGTGGCCGAGGGCACCGGGCACGGCGCCTGGGAATGCCACTCGTGCCTGCGGGCGTTCAAGGTCAACATGATCGGACAGCTGCGTCCCCCGGCCTCTGCACATGGATCGACGAGCGGGACGGGGTCGTCACGATGACCGCTCCCAACACCATCGCCGCTGCCGCCCGTCGCGGTTCGACCACCGAGGGCCGCAGCATCGAGGAGCTCAAGGACATCGTCTTCCAGGTGGGCGCCGAGCTCGAGCTCGCTCCCGCCGAGGACATCATCGAGTGGGCCGCCGCGACGTTCGGCAACCGCTTCTGCGTCACCTCGTCGATGAGTGACGCCGTGCTCTCGCACCTCGCCGCCAAGGTGTCTCCCGGGGTCGACGTGGTCTTCCTCGACACCGGCTACCACTTCGCCGAGACGATCGGGACCCGTGACGCCGTCGAGGCGACGATGCCGGTCAACCTGATCAACATCACTCCGGTGCAGTCGGTGGTCGAGCAGGACGCGACGTACGGCAAGGACCTCTACAAGACCGACCCGGACCTGTGCTGCAAGCTGCGCAAGGTCCAGCCGCTCGCCGAGGGCCTGGCGGAGTACGACGCCTGGGCCACCGGCCTGCGTCGCGCCGAGACCCACAACCGCGTGATCGCCCCGGTGGTCGGCTGGGACGAGAAGAAGCAGAAGGTCAAGGTCTCCCCGCTCGCGCGCTGGTCGGACGACGACGTCGACAAGTACGTCGCGGAGAACAGCATCCTGGTCAACCCGCTGCGCTACGACGACTACCCCTCGATCGGGTGCTGGCCCTGCACCCAGCGCGTCGCACCGGGCGAGGACGCCCGCAGCGGACGCTGGGCCGGCTCCAACAAGACCGAGTGCGGCATCCACCAATGAGCACATTCCCCATCCCCGCCCCAGCCGAGGACCACACCGCCACCGTCGACGGCGTCCGGAGCACGATCCCGAAGGGAGCCGGATCTCCATGACCGCTCCAGCCTTGATCACCCTCGCCCACGGAAGCCGGGACCCCCGCTCGGCCGCCACCATCTCCGCGCTCGTCGCCGAGACCCGGAAGATGCGCCCCGATCTGCGGATCGAGCCGGCGTTCCTCGAGCTGTCCCGGCCCTCGCTCGGCAAGGTCGTCGACAAGCTGGTCCGCGCCGGCTTCGAGGAGATCGTCGTCGTCCCGCTGCTGCTCAGCGACGCCTACCACGCCCGCGTCGACGTTCCCAACGCCGTCGCCGAGGCGCTGGACCGCCACGCGAACCTGCAGATCCGCGTCACCGACATCCTGGGACTCGAGCCGACGTTCCTCGACGTGCTCGACCGCCGTCTGCGCGACGCGCTCCGCGAGGCACGGGTACGCGAGCTCGACGCACTCGTCCTGGCCGCGGCCGGTTCCTCCGACCCGCTGGCCAACCAGGCCGTCGCTCGGCTGGCCCGCGTCTGGGGTTCGCGCCACAAGCTGCCGGTGACCGCCGCGTTCGCCTCGGCCGCTCCCCCGGCCACCGGCGAGGCCGTGCGCGCCTTCCGGGCCGAGGGTCGCCGTCACGTGGCGGTCGCGTCGATGTTCCTGGCGCCGGGATTCCTTCCGGATCGTGCCACCGAGCTCGCCCTCGAGGCCGGCGCCGTCGCGGTCTCCGAGCCCCTGGGTGCCGACCCCGAGCTGGCCCGCACGATCCTGGCCCGCTACGCCGTCGGAGCCGTCGAGCTCGTCCCGGTCTGACGGCGCCACACGACGGGCCGCAGTCAGCGCACGAGTGCGACGAGCAACCTGGCCAGCTCAGCCGCGGGGTCCGCAGTCAGCCCGCCGTGCACCGGTCCGGGCTGGACGACGGTGCTCCGCGGCGCCCGGATGAACCCGAAGCGGGTGCCGAGATCCTTGCCCGAGACCGAGCCGGCCGCCTCGTCGCCACGGCAGACGGCGTCGATGAAGTCCATCGCGTCGCACACCGCGTCGATGTCGACCTCCGGATCGAGGGCACGCAGCCGGCTCGGGTCCACGTGCCAGCCGACGTCGAGGAACTCCTCGCCCTGCGAGTAGAGCACCACCCCGATGTTGACGAACTCCTCGCGCTCGACGCGCGGGACGCCCCGCATCACCACGTACTGGTAGGGCTTCACGCGGCGGCCCTTCCCGGCACCCAGGCACGGGTGCCGTCGAGCCGGGCACGCAGGAAGGTCCGGTAGGCCGCGCGCAGCTCCTCCGGCGACTCGGCTCCGGGTCGTGGCTGGAGCCACTCGTCGGGCACCGTCGCGAGCACCTCGTCGAGCAGGGTGTCGTCGACCCGTGCTGCCAGCTCGGTGTCGAGCTCGGCGGCTCGCGCCGCGTGCCGGCCGAACACGTGGTCGCTGACGTCGAACGGCTGGGCAGCGAAGCGCGCCGGGTCGGTGATGCCACCGCTCCACGCGTGGTGGAAGTAGAGAGCGGCGCCGTGGTCGATCAGCCAGAGGTCGCCGTGCCAGACCAGCAGGTTGGGGTTTCGCCAGCTGCGGTCGACGTTGGCGACGAGCGCATCGAGCCACAGGGTGCGCGCGGCGATGTCGGGCGCCACCTCGAACGTCGGGTCGAAGCCGAACGAGCCGGGCAGGAAGTCGACCCCGAGGTTCAGCCCGATGCTCGCGTTGAGCAGGTCCTGCACCTCCTGGTCGGCCTCGTAGCGGGCCATCGCCTGCTCGACCTCCAGCTCCACCAGCCTCGGCGTGCGCAGGTCCAGGCGCCGGGCCAGCTCGCCCACCACCACCTCGGCGACCAGGACCAGGAGACCCTGACCGGCGCCGCGAAACTTGCAGACATAGGTCCCCAGGTCGTCCGCCTCGACGATCCCGGGCAGTGAGCCACCCTCGCGCAGCGGCGTCACGTAGCGCGTCGCTCGCACCCGGTTCACGAGGAGGTCGGGTCCTCGTCGTCGCCCTCGGCCGCCAGTCGCGCGCGCTGCTCCTCCACGGCGTAGTCCGGCTCCGGCCACTCAAGCTGCATGCCGTGGAAGGCCTCGAGCAGGAGCTGGCCGACGGCCCAGTTGCGGTACCACTTGTGGTCGCTCGGGACGACGTACCACGGCGCCGCGTCGGTGTGGCAGCGCTCGAGGGCCAGCTCGTACGCCGCCCGGTAGTCGTCCCACCGCTCGCGGTTGTCGATGTCCTCCGGCTTGAACTTCCACTGCTTGTCCGGGTCGTCCAGACGCGCCAAGAGCCGTGCCTTCTGCTCCTCGGCCGACACGTTCAGCATGCACTTGATCACCACGGTGCCGCTGTCGACCAGGGCCTTCTCGAAGTCGTTGATGGCCTGGTAGCGCCTCTCGAGCTCCTCCTCGTCGGCCAGCCGCTCGACGCGGGCGATCAGCACGTCCTCGTAGTGCGACCGGTCGAAGACACCGACCATGCCGGCGTCGGGTAGGGCACGCTCGATCCGCCACAGGAAGTCGTGCTCGAGCTCCTCCTCCGTGGGCTTCTTGAACGAGTGCAGGCGAAAGCCGTTGGGGCTCAGCAGGCCGAGCGTGTGGTCGATCACGCCACCCTTGCCGGAGGTGTCCATCCCCTGGAGCACGACCAGGACGCGGCGCCGACCACCGGTGTAGGCGTCGGCGTACATCCGCTCCTGGAGGTCCGCCAGCTCCGCGCCGGCGTCGCTCAGCGCCCTCTGTGCCTTGCGCTTGCCACCCTCGAACAGGGAGGTGTCACGCGAGTCGTGGTCCGCGAGCGAGACCGGACCAGGGGTGAGTCGGAGTGCGTCGGTGACGGTGTAGGCCATGCCGGTGAGTATGGCGCACCCCTTCGGTGGTTGAGGAGCGAGCGCAGCGAGCGTCTCGAAACCTCCGATGACTTCTCGGACCGAGCCCGGTCGACACTCGTGAGAACCGAAGGAGTCCCGATGCCTGACACCTCGCCCGGCCCGATCATCGTGAGCCTGCCCGTCGCCAACCGCCCCACGTCGTCCGCGTTCTACCGGGCGTTCCTCGACCGGCTGCCTCCGGGCGAGCCTCGGGACGACGGCGAGCCCGAGCCCCTCGTGTTCCCCCTCAACGACGCCGTCAGCCTGATGCTGGTCCCGTCGGACGGCTTCGGCTGGGTGATCGGCGAGGCACACGACGTGGCGTCGCGCGGGAGCGTCGAGGTGGTCCTGACGCGTGAGGCCGAGTCGGAGGACGCGGTGGGCCGCGCCGTCGAGGCAGCGGAGCGCGGCGGCGGGACCGTGGTGATGCCTCCGGGGCGCCGACCGTGGGGGTACGTCGCGCTGGTGGCCGATCCCGACGGGCACCTCTGGCAGGTGATCACCGGGCCGCTCGGATGATCGGGCCGCTTCGTCTACGGTCGGGGTGTGGATCTCCCCGTGATGCCGCCCGTGCGACCGATGCTGGCCAAGTCCGTCAAGGGGATCCCTGATCCCGCCAAGTTCGACGACGGGCTCTCCTTCGAGCCGAAGTGGGACGGCTTCCGGTGCATCGTCTTCAAGGACGGTGACGAGGTCGAGCTGACCTCGCGCAACACCAAGCCGCTGACCCGCTACTTCCCCGAGGTCGTCGAGGCCGCACGGGAGCAGCTGCCCGACCGGTGTGTGCTGGACGGCGAGCTCTTCGTGGCGATCGGACCCAAGCTCGAGTTCGAGGTGCTCCAGGAGCGCATCCACCCGGCCGCGTCGCGGATCTCCATGCTCGCGGAGAAGACCCCGGCCGGCTTCGTGGCCTTCGACGCGCTCGCCGTCGGTGACGAGTCGCTGGTCGACCAGCCGTTCTCGGTGCGCCGCGCGCGGCTGGAGTCCGAGCTCGCGGGGCTCACCGGCCCGATGTACCTCACCCGGACGACCACCGACGCCACGGAGGCCGCGGGCTGGTTCGACGAGTTCGAGGGAGCGGGGCTCGACGGCGTGGTCGCCAAGCCCCTCGGGGCGCCGTACCAGGAGAACGCGCGCACGATGCTGAAGATCAAGCACGCCCGCACCGCCGACGTCGTGGTGGCCGGCTACCGGCTGCACAAGAACTCCACCCCCGAGCGGCCGCTGCTCGGCTCCCTCCTGCTCGGGCTGTACGCCGACGGCAAGCTCCAGCACATCGGGGTGGCCGCGTCGTTCACGGAGGCCCGTCGTGCCGAGCTCCTCGAGGAGCTGCGGCCCCTCGAGGTCGACATCACCGACCACCCCTGGGGCGAGTGGGCCGAATGGGCGATCGCCAACCCCGACCGCGTCCCGGGCACCCAGAGCCGCTGGAGCGCCGGCAAGGACCTGTCGTTCACCCCGTTGCGACCCGAGCGCGTGCTCGAGGTCGGCTACGAGCACATGGAGGGCCGGAGGTTCCGGCACACGGCCCAGTTCAAGCGCTGGCGGCCGGACCGCGACCCCGAGTCCTGCGGTTACGAGCAACTCGATGAACCGGTCTCGTACGACCTCACTAGGATTCTCGGTGTGAAGACATCCGGAGGTGGGTCATGAGTGACTACGACGTCGTGCTGCTGATCGAGCAGCCGTTCACTGCCCAGGACGCGACCAACCTGCGCCGCCTGCACGAGGACATCGAGGACCCGGTCCGCTACCACGTGATGCTGCCCGTGGAGGACGCCTCGTCGCGGGTCGAGTCGGCGATGGGAACGCTCGGCACCGGCGAGGTGCTCACCACTCCCCCGGTCTCCATGGACGAGTCCGACCTGGACGGGTTGCAGAGGGAGCTGCTCGACACCTGCCGCGCCGGTGTCGAGACCACGATCGCGATGATCGAGCGGGCCGGCGGACGGGCCGTCGGTGACCCGGTCACCAGCGACCCGATCCAGGCGCTGATCGCCAAGGTCGACGAGGTGGGTGCGGCCGAGGTGATCATCCTGACCCGCCCCCACGTCGTCCGGGACTTCTTCCACCTCGACTGGACCTCGAAGGCTCGCCGCAAGCTCGGCGTCCCGGTGCTGCACCTGCTCGAGCACGAGAACTTCGACGAGCAGGCCGGCGAGGGCGAAGGCATCTCGGGCTTCTAGTGCGGTTTCCTCGACGTCGCTCCTCGGGTGGCCCGGCCTCCGACCACGCGCCCTTCTGGGACTGGTGGACCTCGGAGGGCCGAGCGCTCGCCGAGCAGAACGTCGACGGCCCGCTGGATGCCGCGTTCCGGGACACCATGACTGCGCACGTCCAGGAGCAGGGTGCCCTGACGTGGGAGCTCGCCGACAGCGAGTCGTCCCGTCACGTCCTCGTGATCCGTGCAGGCGACGATCCGTCGCTTCGGCCCCTGGCGCGTCGACTGGTCCTGGCCGCTCCGTTCGACGAGTCCTGGATCTACACGGACTTCCGGCCCGCCTCACCCGAGCTCGAGTCGATCCTCCTCGGCGATGCGGAGACGTCGATCGAGCTGTCGCAGGTGCAGGTGAGTGCGCGGATGAACGACGGGCGCTTCGACGTGCAGGTGCACCACCCGACTTTCGCGGACCTGTCCGAGGAGAGTCGCGGGCTGGTCACCGCCCTGGCACTCGAGGCGGCACTCGGCGAGGTCGACAGCGAGCTCTGGCTGGGCGAGGTGCTGCCCGTCGAGTTCGCCCCGCTGGACGGGTTCGGCCTGATGGCGCTGCGCTCCGTCGTACAGGACCTGAAGCGGCAGCGCCTCGACGCCGACGGCCAGCCACGGTGGGTGATGCTGCGCGGCGAGACCGCGGACGGCCTGCTGCTCGCGATGGTTCGCACGCCGCTGCACCCGCTCACCGCACCCCAGCTCGACACCTACGTCTCGGTGACGGTCCCCTACCGGGACCACGCCGCGGGTGGCCAGCCCGGCGACAGCTCGCTCGAGGCTCTTCGGGCCTTCGAGCACCGACTCGCCGCCCGGCTCGGGAACGACGGCCAGGTGGTGGCCCACCTGAGCACGGCCGGGGTGCGCACGTTCCACCTGTACGTCGACTCGACGTCGGGCGCGCTCGCCACGGTCACGGAGGTCGCGGGCTCGTGGGGTGAGGGCTCGACCTCGGTGCACGACATGCCCGACCCGGCCTGGCAGGCAGTCGCCCACCTGCGTCAGTGAGGTGTCCGATCAGTCGCCCGCACGGGTGATGGTCGCCAGCCAGGCGGGTGCACCCGCCTCGTCGTGAAACCTCGTGTGCACCCGGTCCGGTGAGATGTCGGTGACCCGCCACCCGCTGCCGGCTCCGAACGCCGATCTCAGCTCGCCCTGACTGACCGGGTGCGGGCCGGGCTCACCCAGGCCCTCGTCACCGAAGCAGAGCACGTGGAGCGTGCCGCCTGGCTCGGTCACCGAGGCCAGGCCGGCCACGTAGGCGACCCGCTCGTCGGCGTCGAAGGTATGGAACAAGCCGCAGTCGAGCACTGTCTCGAACGTGCGGCCCAGACGCTCCAGTGCCAGGGCGTCTGCCGTCGCGAACTCGACCGAGATCCCGCGCTCTGCTGCCTTGTCCCGGGCACGGGCCACCGCGTTCTCGGCCACGTCGACGCCGAGCACGGACAAACCCAGGGAGGCGAGGTGGAGCGCGTTCTCCCCGGACCCGCAGCCGGCGTCGAGCACAGTTCCGGTGAACCCGCCCTCGGAGGCCAGTCGCACGACGGCCGGCTGCGCGCCCACGTCCCAGGGCGCCGGGCCGTCGTCGTACGACGCGTCCCACGGCAGTCCGGTCATCTGCTCGTGGCTGGTGGGACGTCGCCCTTGGAAGGGATCCTCCGACATGCACCCGATCGTAGGTCGCACCGAGACGCGCAGTGCCCCGGTTGTCTCGTAGCCTGCGGGGATGGCCACCTTCATCCTCACCGTGCTCGGGACCGACCGACCGGGTCTCGTCTCAGCCCTCTCGGCCCCGATCAACGACCACGGTGCGAGCTGGGAGCGCAGCCAGATGTCACGACTGGCGGGCAAGTTCGCCGGCATCGTGCTGGTGACCGTCCCGGACAGCCGCCTCGACGCGCTCGTGGCGGACCTCGAGGCGCTGGATGCCCAGGGGCTGCAGGTGACGCTCGAGCGGACGGCAGATCCCGCCGAGCCCGAGTCGCAGCGGCTCCACCTCGAGCTGCTGGGGGACGACCACCCGGGCATCGTGGCCGAGATCTCCGCATCGCTGGCCGCACTCGACGTCAGCATCGAGGAGCTCAACACCGACGTACGGGACGCGCCCATGTCGGGAGGCACCCTGTTCGAGGCTCAAGCGGTGCTCAAGGCCCCTCTCACGGCGAACGCCGACGTGCTCCGGTCGATGCTCGAAGGGCTCGCCGACGAGCTGATGGTGGAGATCCGGCTGTCGGACGACTGAGCAGCCTCAGAACGCGCGCGTGGGCCCGTAGGTCCAGTCCGCCCGAAAGGCGGGGTGGTCGTGGTTCTGCAGCACCTGTTCGCGCAGGACGTGTGCCACGCGCGGGCTGATCTGCACGCAGCGCTTCGCGTCGGCGTACATCACGTCGACGACCCGGATCGCCCGCCAGTGCTTCCGGACCGTGGCGCGGTCGCTGAGGGCGCCGGCGGCGGCCATCTGCTCGTAGGCCCGGTCGGCGCAGAAGGCGTGCATCTCCTGCATCTGGTCCCAGTCCACGTTCATTGCGTTCATCCGTGCTCCTGCCCGAGATGATTGCCCGCGGCGGATGGCTGCACCGTGGTGGTCCGGAACCCGCTGGCCCCAAACCGTGACATCTAGGACAACGAGTCGACCGGCGCGGGGTTACGGAACCTGCGCAACGAATCCGTCTTGAAAATCGCTACCTCCGCTCACGGATGGTTCCGCCGCCCCGGGGCGGAGCCTCGACATGCCCGGGTCGGCCAGCGTAGGAATGAGTGCCGGATCCCCACGGAAGTCAGGAAGTCACCATGGATGAAGCCCACGCACGCGAGCTGCTCGCGTCAGAACGTGCCGAGGTGGAAGGCATGCTGGCGCAGATCACCAGGTCCGGCAGCGAGGACCGCGAGGCCGAGCAGGAGACGGGCGACTCCGTGGACACCGCGCAGCCCCTGGAGTCCGAGGGCGTCGACGATGCCGTGGAGTCGAGCCTGCGCAGGCGGCTCGAGTCGATCGAACGAGCCGAGCAGCGGCTCGCGGACGGGACGTTCGGCCTCTCGGTGCGCAGCGGGGAACCGATTCCCGACGAGCGTCTGGAGGTGGCCCCCACGGCGGAGCTGACCGTAGAGGAGTCGTCGCAGCGTCCCTAGTCAGTCGTTCCTTGTAGCGTGGACGCGTGGCCGAGATCGTGCTCTTCCACCACGCGGGCGGGTTGACCCCCGGAGTGGACTCCTTCGCCCAGGTCCTGCGGGACGCGGGACACACCGTGCACTCGCCCGACCTCTTCGGCGGCCGCACGTTCGCCGACGTCCATGACGGCGTCGCCTTCGCGGAGTCGGCAGGCGAGGAGACCTTCGCTGCACTCGCGGCCGAGGTCGTCGCCCCGATGCGCACCGACCTGGTCTACGGCGGCCTGTCGATGGGCGGGGCCCGGGCCGCGGAGCAGGTGCTCACCCGGCCCGGGGCGAGAGGTGCCTTCTTCCTGTACGGCGCGATCGTGCCGTCGTGGTGGGGCGCCACCTGGCCCGTCGGCGTCCCGTCGCAGGCCCACGTGATGGACGGCGACGAGTGGCGCGAGCCGGAGGCGGAGGAGCAGTACCTCGCCGAGGTGCCCGGCGCCGAGCTCTTCGTCTATCCCGGGACCGGTCACCTGTTCGCCGAGCCCGGTCACCCTGACTACGACCGGGAGGTCGCCGACCTGGCGACCAGCAGGGTGCTCACCTTCCTCGCCTCCCTGTGACGGCGGGCTGCGGGTCTGGGGTCGCTAGTCGTGATGTCAGCTAGTCGAGGCAGAACTCGTTGCACTCGACGTCCTGCATCACCAGGCACGACTCGTTGTCCTCGTCGGCGAGCAGCACGCGGCTCGGCCGCTCCGATCGATCGAACTCGTCCCAGGTGGCGAACCCGTCCGGCGGCGGCGGCACGACGTACCCCAGCACCTCGCACCAGAACCGAGCCACCCGCTCCGGCTCGGCACAGTCGAAGGTGACCTGGAGCTCCCTGACCGACGGCATCGGGTCACCCTAGACGCGAGACAGGCACCACCGCGCGGGATTCTTTGGTCAGACCTCGAGCGACGGCTCGGCATAGGCAGGGTGATGGCTGCCCACGTTGCGAGCGGCCGCGAGGTGGCCACCCAGGTAGGCGCCGAACCCGGAGACGGCGGCCCCGGCCAGCGCGAGCCTGGCCCCGGAGCCGTGTCGACCACGGTGGCGGGCGACCCAGGACGCCGCGTAGATGCTGATGGCGAGCCCGTTGGTGACGGCGTGGACCAGCCCGACTCGCTTCTCACGCGGTCCGGCCTCCGACCACTCCGCCCACCCGGTCCACGCCGTCGGACCGACGGCGAGCAGACCGGTGCCGATGAGTCGCCGGGCCGGGACCGCGGAGTCGGCCCCGCCGAACAGGTCGAGCAGGGTGGCGGAGGTCCAGGTGCCGAGCACGAGATCGGTCAGCACCGGATGGACCGCGTGGCCGAGCCAGTCGCCGCGCAGCACGGAGCCGCGCGTGCCCGTCCCGAACACTGCCCGGATCGCCGGCTCGAGCGCCTGGACCGGCGTATCGAGCGCGGCAGCGTCCTCGAGGCGCAGGGTCCAGCCGACGATCGGTGATCGATCGTGGGAGCTCATGGGTTCCTCCTCAGCTCGTACTGCATCGACACCGCGCCCGAGTCGAACTCCTGCCGGTTCACGAGAACGAGGTCGAGCGGCTCCGGCAACCCCGCGAACAGCGTCGGCCCGTGGCCGGCGATCCGGGGGTGCACGATGAGCTCGTACTCGTCGATCAGGCCCAGCCCTGCGAGCGCCAGCGGGAGCTGCACCCCGCCGACGTACAGCCCCTCACCCGGCTCCTGCTTGAGCCGCTCGACGGTCTCGGCCAGGTCCCCGCGCACGAGCTCCGCGTTCCAGTCGACCTGCTCCAGGGTGCTCGACACGACGTACTTCTTCGCCGCACCGATCGACTCGGCGAAGGGTTCCATCCAGTCGGGCCTGTCGCCGTCCGGCGGCGGTCGTCGCCAGGCCGCCTCCATCATCTGGTAGGTCACCCGGCCGAAGATCAGCGCGTCGGCCCGAGCGAGGATCGCGGCCGTGTGACGGTGCAGGTCCTCCGTGGGGGCGATCCCCCGGTGGTCGCAGCACCCGTCCAGCGTGAGGTTGATGGAGTATCGAAGGGGACGCATCTCGCGAGAATACCGAGGCGGTGCGCTCAGTTCTCCTGTTGCGCGGTGTCGGTACGGTGACCGGCGGTGGGCGGCACCGGAAGGACACAGTGGTGGGAGACAACCTGATCACCCGCGCACGCGAGGGCGACGGCGAGGCGTTCGGAGCGTTGACCCGACCGCACCACCTCGAGCTGCGCGCGCACTGCTACCGCATGCTCGGATCCGTCCAGGATGCCGAGGACGCGCTGCAGGACACGCTGCTCTCGGCGTGGCAGGGACTGGACGCGTTCCACGAGCAGGCCTCGATCCGGACCTGGCTGTACCGCATCGCCACGAACAAGTGCCTCAACGCCATCCGCACCACGCGCAGGCGCCCGGCCAAGGCCTGGGACATCCCCGGGATCGTGCCGCCGGAGCCGAGCCGACTGGGAGAGGTCCCCTGGCTCGGCGCGTTCCCCGACTCGTCGTACGACGGGGCTCCGGGCATGCCGGTGGGGCCTGAGGCGACCTACGCACAGACCGAGTCGATCTCGCTCGCCTTCGTCACCGCCCTGCAGACGCTCGCGCCTCTTCAGCTCGCGGTCGTCGTGCTCCGGGACGTGATGGGGTTCCGGGCAGCCGAGGTGGCGGAGATGCTCGACACGTCGGTCTCATCCGTGAACAGCGCGTTGCACCGGGCCCGGTCCAACCTCGAACCTCATCGGACGCGATGGCGCTCCGCCGAGCTCGCACCCGCTCCTGCGTCCCCGGAGGAGCAGGCGATCACGGCCAGGTTCGTGCGCGCCTACGAGTCGGCGGACGTGGAGGCTCTGGTGGACCTGTTCACCGACGACGTCTTCATCGCGATGCCCCCGCTCCCCCAGGAGTACGTCGGTCGCGACGCCGCGGTGCGGTTCTTCGACGCACTGCTGGGATCCGGTCGCGCGTACAGCCTGGTTCCCACTCGTGCCAACGGAGCCCCTGCCTTCGGTTCCTACGTCCCGGGACCGGACGGTCAGCCGCGGGCGACAGGCCTCTTCGTGATCCAGCTCGCGGGCCGTCGCATCAGCGCGTTGACGCGATTCGAGAGCTCCGACCTGTCCTGGTTCGGGCTGCCGGCCTCGCTCCCCCGGGCCTAAGACGACGGCGTCTCGAGGGCACAGTTCACGCGCGCGGTGGTGTCCATACCTCCACAACCACCTCAGAGCCAGGAGAACACCATGGGCAAGATCGTGATCACCACCAACATGTCGCTGGACGGGGTCGTCCAGGACCCGGACGGGCTGGAGGGCTTCGAACGCGGCGGCTGGTTCGAGCGGTTCGCGGGTCCCGACCTCGCACCCTGGGCCGAGCACGAGACCGCGGAGACGCAGGGCGCCTCAGCCCTGCTCCTCGGCCGGACCAGCGACGCCTGGTTCGCGTCCCGGTGGACCACCCGCACCACCGCCTGGGCCGACCTGCTGAACAGCCTGCCGAAGTACGTCGTGTCCTCGACCCTCGAGTCGCCGCGCTGGACGAACGCCACCGTGCTCAGAGGTGACCTCGCCAAGGAGGTCGAAGCCGTCAAGGAGGCCCACGACGGTGAGATCCTCGTCTACGCGAGCTATCAGCTGGTCAGGGCGCTGGTCGACCAGGGACTGGCGGACGAGCTCCGCCTGGTCGTGTTTCCCGTCGTCGTGGGAGGTGGCAAGCGGCTCTTCGGCGACACGGTCGAGCCGAAGCGCCTGCGCCTCGTCGAGGCGCGACAGCTGGGCGAGAACCTGTCGTTCCTGTCCTACGAGGTCGCGAACCACCTCAGTGAAGCGTCGGCACGTACCTGAGGAGCTGGGTGCGGCCGTCGAAGGTGCGCGAGCCGACGAGCTCGAGGTCCAGGTCCGGGCCGCCTGCGAACAGCGGCTCGAGACCTGACTGCGCGGTGACCACCGGGAAGACCGTCACCTGGAGGTAGTCGACCAGCCCTGCTCGCAGCAGGGACTTGTTGAGCGAGATGCTTCCCATCGTCCGCATCGGCGCCGAACCCTCGTCCTTCATCCTGGCCATCGCCGTGACGGCATCCTCGGCGACCAGCTCCGTGTTGTCCCAGGTCAGCGGCGGCTCCAGGGTGGAGGAGAAGACGACCTTCGGGATCTCGGCCATCCTGGCGAAGGTGGGGTCCTCCTGCTCGGCCACGATCTGCGACATGGTCCGGTAGGTGTTCGCGCCCATCACGATCACGTGGTCCTCGGCCAGCTTCTCCTCCAGCCAGGCCATCAGCTCGGGGCCTTCCTTGCCGTAGTAGCCCGGCCACCCCTCAGCCCCACCGAATCCGTCGAGGCTGGAGAAGAGGTCGACAGTGAGCGTGCTCATCCGGGCTCCTTCGCGTCCGTCCGTGATGCCGTCACCCATGGTCGACTCGTGGCAGCCAGCGGACTCATCGGAGCCCCGTGCCCGTTTCGCGGAGTGCCCTAGGGTTGTCACGTGACTGACGAGTCCGGACACCCCATCGCCTACACGGCGCTCGCGCCGGGCACGCCGGTGCAGACGAGCGACGGACACCCCTTCGCCACGGTCCAGGCGGTGCTCGTCGACGAGAAGGTCTCGGTGTTCGACGGCATCGTCGTGCAGACCGCTGAGGGCACGAGGTTCGTCGACGCGGACCAGGTCGGCTCGATCTACACCACCCACGTCCGCACCACCCTCAGCGCGGAGCAGGCGGCGAACCTCCCGGAGCCCGACGGGTCGACGCTCGTCGACATCAAGCCGGGCAAGGGCATCGCCGCCCGGTTGGGCCGCATGTTCCGCGGAGGAAAGCGGTAGGACCCGCACGGCACGAGGCGGGTGACCCGAACCCCTGGATCCACTCGACCCAAGGTCCGGCGAGCCTGAGATGCTCGGCACGTGCAGCGCATCGTCGGACGCGGGTCCATGCTCGTGGCTGGATGTGCCCTGCTCGGGCTCGGGGTCGCCATGCTGCTCGCGGCAGACCTCGGCTCCGACGGATACTCGACGCTGATCAACGGATTGGCGATCTCCTTGGGGGTCCCCTTCTGGCTGGTCAACGTCGTCGTCGCCGCCGTCCTGCTCGGGGTGGCGGCGCTGAAGGGGGTCAGGCCCGGTGTGGGCACGTTGGTCCAGGTAGCCATCGTCGGAGTGACGGTCTCGATCATGTTGCCTCTGCTCGAGGACCTCGGGTCGGGGGTGCTCCGACTACCCATGCTCGTGTTGGCCTTCCCGGTGTTGGCGATCGGCATCGCCGCCTACCTCGGAGCCCAGCTGGGCGCTGGCCCCGCGGAAGCCGCAGCGCTGGCCTGGGATCCGCCGGTCCCGTTCCGATGGAGCTACAACGCCGTCCAGGCGAGCGGGGCGCTGGTCGGCTGGTCGCTCGGCGCCACCATCGGGCTGGCCACGTTGGCTGTCGTGGTGCTGCTCGGCCCGTGCGTCGACCTTGCGAGCCGGGTACTGCGGCTCGACGTCCACCAGAGCGGAGCACCGGTCGCAGATCCACGCTGACCCACACGTCGACGGCGGAGAGCACGATCGAGCTTCAGGCGCGGTCGTGGAGGGTGACCTGGTAACCGTCGGGGTCGGCGAACGTGAAGGTCCGACCGAAGGGGCCGTCGATCGGTGCCGAGACGATCGTGTGACCGTCGGCGTCGAGGGCATCGTGAATGGCCTGCACGTCGGTGGCGTGCAGCCAGATCGAGGCACCGATGCCGGGCTGAGGAACGGAGGCGAGATCGGTGCCGGGGACGAGGTCGCGAAGTGCGAACGCGATCGGCTTCGTCTCGAAGACGACGGCGTGGGGCGGTCCGGCCTGCGAGCGGACGAGGCCGAGGTACTGCTCGTAGAACGCCTGCGAAGCGTCGAGGTCTCGCGCCTGGAGCGAGATGAAGTCGGGGCCGGTGGCTGGCATGTCGATGCTCCTTCGTCTATGTCAGTTTTCTGACATACATCAATCTATGTCAGAATGCTGACATGAGTCAAGAAGGTGTCGGCGTCGACCTGGAGACGTCCTTGGGCTACCTGCTCAAAGAGGCGTCGAGCGCCCTCCGTGCTGCCATGGAGGAGGTGCTGCGGCCACTCGGGATGAGCGTGACGCACTACTCCTGCCTCGAGCTGCTGGCTCAACGGCCGGGCCTGTCCAACTCCGAGCTCGCGCGGGGCGCGTTCGTGACACGACAGTCGATGAACGTGCTGCTGCAGGCGCTGGAACGCGAGGGCGACGTGACCAGGCCTGCGGCGGCACCCGTCGGGAAGGCTCTTCCCACGCGACTCACGCCTCGCGGCCGGCGCAAGCTCGCGAAGGCGACCGTCGCGGTCCGGTCCGTCGAGGTCAGGATGCTGGCCGGCATGACCGAGACCGAGCAGTCAGGGGCCTTCCGGATCCTGCAGAGCATGATCCACTCCCTGCGCGACAGCAGCGACGGCGCCTAGCTGCCTCCGGTCACTACAGTCCCGGTATGAGCCTCGTAGAAGCGGTCGAGCCACGCAGGAACCTGCTCACCACCTACCGACTCGTCGTCGCCCTGACCATCTTCGCTGCTCTGGTGACCGAGATCTCGACCCTGGTCGAACGGGGCCGTCTCGTGCCCGGAAACCTGTTCAGCTACTTCACCATCCAGTCGAACGCCTTCGCTGTGGTCGTGCTCGTGATCACGGTCGCCTGGGGAGGGAGCAGCCGACCCCACATCATGCTGCGCGGAGCGGCGACCCTCTACATGGCCGTCACAGGAATCGTGTTCTCGGTGCTGCTGGCCGGCATCGAGGGCGCTGAGTTCACTGCCGTCCCGTGGGACAACACCGTGCTCCACTTCCTCGGACCCGTCGCTGTCGTGCTGGACTGGTTCCTCGACCTTCCGCACTCGCGCATCGCCTACAAGGACGCACTCGTCTGGTTGATCTACCCGCTCGCCTACGGCGCGTACAGCCTGGTCCGCGGGGCCATCGTCGACTGGTACCCCTACCCGTTCCTCGACCCGGACGAGCACGGCTATCCCAGCATCGCCGCCACCATCCTCGGGCTGACTCTGTTCGGAGCCGTCCTGACCTGGGTCCTCGTCATCTCCACCGGTCGGAAACGGGATGCCTCTCTCCTTGGCCCGCACAGACCGGCCTGACCCACGGTCGGAGGCAGATCCGGACGTCAGCTCGGTGGACGACCCGATTGCGCGCCAGACGATCTGCCGTCGCCCACTCACTCCCCCGTCGGACCGCCGGCGAGCTCGGTGGCGATGTCGAGGTGGCCGACATGGCGGGCGTACTCCTGGAGCACGTGGAAGCAGATCCAGGACAGCGTGGGCGGGTCCTGCTGGAACCGACCGCCGACCGCCGCGATCTCGCCGAGGGCGTGGCTTGCCAGCACCTCGCGCGTCCGCTCCCCCGTGGTGCGCAGCAGGGTGACCACCTCGGTGACGTCCGTGTCAGCGGAGACCGCCCAGCGCCCGTCCACCTCGTCACCCAGCGGGGCGTCGACCTGCTCGGCGAGGAAGCCCCAGACGAACCAGCGGCGCTCCATGTGGGCGAGGTGGTTCAGCAGCTCCAGCGGGGTCCAGCCCGAAGGCAGGCTCGAGGTGCGCTGGGTTGCCGCGGGCAGCACCGTCACCTTCTCGATCGACTTCTCCCGGTAGAAGTCCAGATAGCCCTCGAACAGCTTCGCGGGGTCGCTTCCCAGCGTCCAGTGCGGCTCCTCAGCGCTCACTCCTCGATCCGCTCGCCGTTCTCGTCCCAGTGCGCGGCGACCTTCTTCGACGGCTGGACCCTCGGCGGCTCGCCCGGCATCTTCGGGTAGTCGGGCGGGTAGTTGGCTTCTCCCTCGCCGGATTCGTCGTAGAGCTTCAGCAGCGGCTCGATCGAGTGCTGGGTGTCGTCGATGCCGGCCCACGGGTCGCCGTCCGCGAGGCGTTCGGGGACGGTGAACAGGTTGTAGCCGCGCGGGTCGGTGACTTCTGCGAGCTCGTCCCAGGTCATCGGGGTCGAGACCGGCGCACCGGGCCTCGGTCGCAGGGAGTACGCCGAGGCAATGGTGCGGTCGCGACAGTTCTGGTTGAAGTCGACGAAGATCCGCTCGCCCCGCTCCTCCTTCCACCACTTGGTGGTGACGCCCTCGTCGCGCTTCTCGAGCTCGCGGCCGAAGCCGATCGCGGCGTGCCGCACGTCGACGAAGTCCCAGCGCGGCTCGATCCGCACGTAGACGTGCACGCCTCGGTTGCCGCTGGTCTTCGGGTAGCCGGTGAGACCGTGCTCCTCCAGCAGCTCACGCGCGACGCCGGCCACGCGCACGGCGTCGGTGAACGTGGTCCCGGGCTGCGGGTCGAGGTCGATGCGCAGCTCGTCGGGATGGTCGTTGTCACCGCTGCGGGTCGGCCAGGGGTGGAAGGTGATCGTGCCCATCTGGGCGCACCACCCGACCGTGGCCAGGTTGGCGACGCACACCTCGTCGGCGGTCCGACCGCTCGGAAAGGTCACGCGCGTCGTCTCGACGTACTCCGGCGCACCCTTGGGCACCCGCTTGCTGTAGAACGCGTCGCTCTTGTCGCCGCGACCTGTCGCGAGGGTGATGCCCTCGTGGACACCGGTGGTCCAGCGCTCCAGCGCGGTCGGTCGGTCACCGAGCGCGCGCATCACACCGGCGCCGACGGAGGCGTAGTACTCGACGACCTGGAGCTTGGTCACCTCGGGCGTGGAATCGGTCGCGGGATAGATGACGCGGTCGGGACTGGTCACCCGGACCGCCTGTCCGTCGGCTTCGACCTCGGCTGCTGGTGAAGGCATGGCCCTCAATCTAGGGCCAACCGGTTCAGGAGTCGGCAAACGCCCGCGCCGGGTCGACGCCCACCGGGCCGCGGACGCTGAGCACGGAGGCCACCACGCCGACCAGGAGCGCCAGACCGAGCAGGCGCATCGCCTGGACCATCGTGAGCGAGATGTCGACCGGGAACACCGGGGCGAGCGCGAACGCCAGCGAGACCGCCGCAGCCGAGGCGACGAGCCCGACAACGGCACCCTGGAGGGCGACTCCGAGCAGCAACCGCCGGGTGGTGGCACCCATCGCCTTGAACACCGCGAAGTCACGAAATCGGTCGAGACCGGAGAGGTACGCCAGCATCGCGACGATGCCGACAGCCACCAACCAGAGCAATGCGGCGACCAGCCCGATGGCGCTCGTCGCCACGGACAGAGGCCGGCGAAGGTCGTCCCTGACCTGCCGGGGAGACATCTCACTCAGCCCGGCCACGCGGTGGTGCAGGTCACCCGTGATCACGAGTGCGCTGGCGAGCGGACGACCGTCGAAGGCCACCGCCTGGGCATCGCCGAGGGTGACCAGGACGGTCGGCGTCCCTCCGTTGTAGGTCAGTCCAGAGGCCGTCCCGACGACCCGGAGGGAACGCCCGGCGAGCCGTAGCCGTGTGCCCAGCGCAACGCCGAGCCGCTCGTCGACCATCGCCTCACCTGCGCGTTGGGGAGCGCGGCCGGATGCAGCGCGCGGCACGACGACTCCACGGGGCTCGTAGCCGATCACGTTCACGTCGGTGTATCCCGGCTGCACCCCGCGCACCACGTGACGGAAGATGGCAACAGGCGTGACCCCACGCACGCCCGGGTCATCGCGGACGCGCTTGGCCAGGGCGGTGGACACCGGGGTGTTCGAGGTGAACGGTCCCGCCACCTGCGAGGCCACCAGCCACGCGTCGGCTCCGAAGAAGTCGATGGTGCGGTCCGTCTCGCGCAGAAAGCTGTCGTGAAGCGCCCCCAGCAGGGCCGCCATCGCGAGCACGAGGGCCGTCGCCGAGAGTCCCAGCACGACCCTGCGCGCGCGCCACTGCATGTCGCGCAAGGAGATGCGGATCATGTCGGGGCCTTCTGCTCGGCGGTGCGCTGACGCACGAGCCGTGGGACCCCACGTCGCGACGGAACGCCATCGAGCGCGCCACCGGGACCGGTCGGCGAGTGTGCCGACGTGCCGAGGTGCACGTAGGCGTCGGCAATCTCGCCGAACCTGGTGTCGTGCGTGGAGACCACCACGAGACGACCGGCGCAGCGCAGGTCGTCGACCAGGCGCAGCACGTTGTCGACCTGTTCGGGATCGAGGTGTGCGGTGGGCTCGTCGGCGAGGAGCAGTGCCGGCCGG
The DNA here is from genome assembly GCA_963797525.1 of uncultured Actinomycetota bacterium. Classification (GTDB taxonomy): domain Bacteria; phylum Actinomycetota; class Actinomycetes; order Propionibacteriales; family Nocardioidaceae; genus Marmoricola. The sequence continues at coordinate 135,097 of CAWCPT010000012.1, read as the reverse complement.
CGAGCGAGGGCGCGGGCGAACGCGACCCGCTGCTGCTGTCCACCGGAGAGCCGACCGGGCCGGCGGCGGGCCTGGTCGGCGAGCCCCATCTCGTCGAGGAGCTCGAGAGCGCGCGGCCGCGCCTCGCGTGCACGGACACCGGTGAGCAGGAGGGGTGCCATCACGTTCTCGACAGCTGTCAGGCTCGGCACCAGGTTGAATGCCTGGAAGACGATGCCGACGGTGTCGCGGCGATGCTCGAGCAGCTCCCGGCGCGACATGGCGGTGATCTCGCGGCCGGCGAAGGTGACCGATCCGCTGTCCGGGGTGAGCAGACCAGCCAGCACCGAGAGCAGCGTGGTCTTGCCGCAGCCGCTCGGCCCCACGGCCACGACGACCTGCCGGTCCGCAGCGGCGAAGGACAGGTCCTGCACGGGTCGCACCACCTGGTCGTGGTCCCGGTAGGAGACGGACAGCGACTCGACACGCAGGTCGGCGGGCGCGAGCGACACGGGGTTCCTCCTCACCCGAGTCATCTGGGGGAGACGATAACCTCTCGAGGGTCGTCGCCGTCACCGTGCGGCGGCCACGGATCAAAGGTCAGCGCGTGACACCCAGCAGCGGGTTACGAGCTCGGGCCCTTCAGCGTGCACGGATCCCTCGCCGCCTCCGCTGGTCGCTGGTGGCGTCGCTCGTCCGGGTCGCGCCGTACCTCCCCGGCCGGCTGCGTTCCTCCGGAGCCGGCCTGATGGACTCCGTGCCCGAGGAGGTACGCGCCGCACTGCGTCGCGAGGGGCTCGGCCCGGCGCCGGAGCTGACGGCGGGTCCTGCGGTGCGAGAGGTCCCTCTTCCCCTCGGCGCCCGGGGCTGGCTGGTCACCGGGTACGACGAGGTTCGAGCCGTCCTGTCCGACGCCGACACGTTCAGCAACGACTTCGGGCATCTCCTCGGTCGGCCGGGAATCGGTCGGGAGCTCGATCCTGGCGGGCTCGGGCTCAGCGACCCGCCGGACCACACGGTGCTGCGGCGATTGCTCGCACCGGAGTTCAGCGTGCGTCGCCTCGCGGCCTTGCAGCCGCGTGTCCGCGAGATCGTGGACACCCAGCTCGACGTGCTCGAGCGGGCGTCGGACGGCAGGGGGTGCGTCGACCTGCTCGAGCACTTTGCCCGGCCGGTGCCCTGGCTGGTGATCTGCGAGCTGCTCGGCATCCGTGAAACGGACCGGGAGGCGTTGCGTGAGCTGGGCAGCGACCGGTTCGACCTGAGCGGCGGCATCATCGGCTCCCTGGGCACCGTCCAGGGGTGGAAGGAACACCTGCGCCAGCTGGTCGCCCGCGCCCGTACCGATCCGGAGCCCGGGCTGATCGCCCGGCTGACCTCGGTTGCGGGCCAGGACCTCGACGACGTCCAGCTCGCCGGTGTCGTCGACGGTCTGATCACCGGTGGACTGGAGACCACGGCGAGCATGCTCGCGCTGGGTGCGCTGATGCTGATGGAGGACCGGGAGTCCCTCGAGGAGCTCCGTCTCGCCCATCGCCTGCCCAGGCCCCTGGTTGACGAGCTGCTGCGTGAGCTCAGCGTCGTGCAGGTGGCCTTTCCCCGGTTTGCCCGCGGCGCCGTCCGCGTGGGTGAGGTGGACGTCCGGCGCGACGACGTCTTGATCTGCTCGCTCAGCGCTGCCAACCACGACCTCGGCGAACGTAGGAGCCCGCACGTGGCGTTCGGCCATGGACTGCACCGCTGCGTGGGGGCCGGCCTTGCCCGGATGGAGCTCGAGGCGGCCCTGCCGGCACTGGTGCGTCGGTTCCCCGGGATCCGTCCCGCCGTGCGGGTGCAGGACCTCGCCTTCCACCGCGAAGACGTGGTCTTCGGAGTGGGCGCGCTCCCGGTCCTGCTGGGCACCACGTGACGCGGTGCCCAGCAGACCGGCTCAGGAAGCGGGCGGTGTGCCCGCCCCGAACGACCTGGTCTCGATCACCGAGTTGGGCGCGAACACCGCTCGTCGGTCATCGGACTCCCCCGAAGGACGGATGTACTCGAAACCCGAGGTGGTCACCAGCGCCCACCCCTCTGGCGGGGAGGGGTGGCCGAGCGCGGCGGTGTCGCCTTCACCCCAGACGGCCAGCGCGGCTTCCGCGCAACCGACGTGGGACGGCGGGAAGTGGAACGCGTTGGCGTCGACCTCGGCAACGCTGCCGAGGAAGACCACCGGTCGATCCAGGCTGTCACCGCAGACACCGCAGATCCGGCTGAGCGCGCACTGGGTCACCTTGCGCCTGTCCAGGCCCAGGTCGCCCATGCTCGCGAAGGGCAGCTCGTCCAGGGTCACAGCGGTCACGCGGTCGCCTTGGACGACCAGCCGCCGGTCTCCGAGCGACGGTCCGGCTGGCCCTCGATCCTCCGGCGGCCCCGCGGGACCTCAGGCGTCTCGGGGTAGTCGTGCCGGTTGGGAGCCGTGAGCTTGTTGGGCAGCGCGAGCTTGTTGATCGTCCGCAGCGCCTGGCCGTACTGCTTGTAGAGCGGCCCGGTCGTGTAGGGGATGCCGTACTTCTCGCACAGCGGACGCACCCGGTCACTGATCTCCGAGTAGCGGTTGCTCGGCAGGTCGGGGAACAGGTGGTGCTCGATCTGGTAGCCCAGGTTGCCGGACAGGATGTGCAGCAGCGGGCCGCCGGTGAAGTTGGCGGAGCCGAGCATCTGACGGAGGTACCACTCCGCACGCGTCTCGTCCTCGACCTCGTCCTCGGTGAAGTGCAGCGCCCCGTCAGGGAAGTGGCCGCAGAAGATGATCATGTAGGACCACAGGTTGCGCATCAGGTTGGCCGTCGCGTTGGCCGTGACCGTGTGCATGAACGCCGGGCCGGTGAGCGCCGGGAAGAACACGTAGTCCTTGCCGATCTGGTTGCGCACCTTCCGCCCGATCTGCTTGAGCTGCTTCTTCATCAGCTTCGGGTCCTTCTCGCGCTTGCGGATCGCCTCGATGTCGAGGTCGTGCAGCGCCACACCCCACTGGAACAGGCTGGCCAGGGCGGCGTTGTAGACGGGCTGGCCCAGGTTGAACGGGCTCCACTTCTGCTCGCGCGCCATCCGCAGGATGCCGTAGCCGATGTCGTTGTCGAAGCCGAGCACGTTGGTGAACTGGTGGTGCACGTAGTTGTGCGAGTGCTTCCACTGCTCCGCCGGCTGGGCGGTGTCCCACTCCCACGTGCTGGAGTGGATCTCGGGGTCGTTCATCCAGTCCCACTGGCCGTGCATCACGTTGTGCCCGATCTCCATGTTCTCCAGGATCTTGGCGATCCCGAGCATCGCGGCACCGGCGACCCACGCCGGCTTCCAGCGGCTCGCGAACAGGGTGATCCGGCCGGCCGTCGCGAGCCGTCGCTGGATGGTGATCATCCGGTTGATGTACGCCGCGTCGTCGTCGCCGCGGGACTCCTCGATGTCGGCGCGGATCGCGTCGAGCTCACGTCCGAGCTCCTCCACCTCCTCCTCGCTGAGGTGGGTGTACTCCTTGACGTCTGCGATAGCCATGCTGCTCCTTGTGGTGTTCGCGGTCAGATGTCGAGCGTGAGGTCACCGGCTGCTGCGGTGACACACGTCTGGATGGGTTCGTTGGGACCGGAGGTCTCGTCGCCACTGCGCAGGTCGCGGACGGTGCCATCGACGAGGGTGATCGTGCAGGTGTGGCAGATACCCATGCGGCAGCCGTAGGGCATTCCGATCCCGGCTTCCTCGCCGGCCTCCATCACCGTCGTGGCGCCGTCGGCCTCGAAGGTCTTGTTGGAGTTGCGGAACGTGATGGTGCCGCCCTCCGCTCCGTCGCCGCCGAGGTCGAGGGTGAATCGCTCCAGGTGGAGGTCGTCCTCGAGACCGGCCTTCTCCCAGTGCTCCTCCGCGGCGTCGAGCATCGGCGCCGGGCCGCAGGCCCAGGTCTCGCGGTCCTTCCAGTCCGGGCAGACGCGCTCGAGGTCGGCCATCTCCAGGATGCCGTCGGAGTCGGTGTGCTGCTCGTGGAACTCCAGCTTCTCGTGCTTCTTGCTGAGCTCGAGCAGCTCGTCGCGGAAGATCATCCGCTCCTTGGTGGGCGAGCTGTAGGCGATCACCACGTCGGGCATCGTGTCGCGGCGGTCGAGCGTGCGCAGCATCGCCATCACGGGCGTGATCCCGCTGCCCGCGACGAGGAACAGGATCTTCTCCGGCGGGGGTTCGGGCAGCACGAAGTCGCCGTTGGGCGCCGCGAGCCGGATGATCGTGCCCGGCTCGAGACCCTCCACGAGGTGCGCGGAGAGGAAGCCCTCCGGCATCGCCCGGACGGTGATCGCGATGGTGCGACCAGACTTCTTGGGCGGGGAGGACACGGAGTAGGAGCGCCAGTGGAACTTGCCCTCCACCTGGATCCCGATGCCGACGTACTGGCCGGGGCTGTGGTCGTAGCGCCAGCCCCACCCCGGACGGATCACGATCGTCGCCGCGTCGTCGGTCTCGGGGATCACCTTCTCGATGCGTCCGCGCAGCTCGCGCGCGGTCCAGAGCGGGTTGATCAGGGAGAGGTAGTCATCGGGGTGAAGCGGTGTGGTGAGGCGGGCTCCGACCTTGCGGACCCCTGCCCACGAGACCCTCTCGGCGACCATGCGTGAATCTCCTCCCAGATGTGGACAACAAACCCCGACTGGTCAGTGAACAGTCGTACACTCGACCAGTCAAGTCGGGTGTCCGAAATCTAGTCCTTGGACGCCTCACTAGAGTTGGTTTCATGACATATGAGGTGACCAAGAGCGACGCCGAGTGGCGTGAGCAGCTCTCTCGCGACGAGTACAAGGTGCTGCGCAAGGCCGGCACCGAGGCGCCGTTCGTCGGTGAGTACACCGACACCAAGACCGACGGTGTCTACCGGTGCCGCGCCTGCCAGGCGGAGCTGTTCCGGTCGGACACCAAGTTCGACTCGCACTGCGGCTGGCCCTCGTTCTACGCCCCCCTGGCCGAGGACCGCGTCGAGTACGTCGAGGACCGCTCCATGGGCAGCGTCCGCACGGAGGTCCGCTGCGCCAACTGCGGCTCCCACCTCGGGCACGTCTTCGAGGGCGAGGGCTACGGCACGCCGACCGACCAGCGGTACTGCATCAACTCGATCAGCATGACCCTCGAGCCCGCGGACGTCACTGCCTGAGGGTCTGGACCACCTTGGCCACCCGGCGCTGCCTGGTCGCCTCGGTCTTGGCGTCCTCCACCGAACGGACGTGCTCCTTGCGGCGTGAGGGCGCGAGCCCGTCGAAGGGCTCGCGCAGGCCGGCGTCCTCGAGCGCCGTCGCGAGGTCCGGTGGCACCTCGACGGTGCGCGGAGCCGTGTCGTGCTCGAGGGTCACCTCGTGCTCCTCGCCGCCGGCGACGCCGGACGCCGCGCGGTGGGCGGCGTTGACGCCCACGAGGTACTTGCCGCCCATGACCGCGACGGTCGACTGGTAGCTGTAGCCGTTGATCGTCACGATCACCGGCACCCGCTTGCCGGCCCCGAAGCCGAGCACGACCTCCTCGGGGATGTCGATGCCGACGTTGTTGCCCTGCTGCAGCAGGGTGGTGCGGAAGGTGGCCATGCGTGCTCCTACGGCAGTGCGCTGATCAGCTCGGTCGGGGTGCGGCGGCGGCCCGTGTAGAAGGGCAGCTCCTCGCGCACGTGGCGGCGTGCGTCGGAGGCGCGCAGGTGGCGCATGAGGTCGACGATGCGGTGCAGCTCGTTGGCCTCGAACGCAAGCATCCACTCGTAGTCGCCGAGGGCGAAGCTCGCGACCGTGTTGGCCCGCACGTCGGCGTAGTCGCGCGCCATCTTGCCGTGCTCGGCGAGCATCCGTCGTCGCTCGGAGTCCTCGAGGAGATACCACTCGTAGGAACGGACGAACGGGTAGACGCAGACGTAGTCGCCCGGCTCCTCCCCCGCCAGGAACGCCGGGATGTGGCTCTTGTTGAACTCCGCCGGCCGGTGCAGCGCGACCTGGGACCAGACCGGGTCGAGGCGTCGGCCGAACGCCGTACGGCGCAGGCGCTGGTAGGCGTCCTGCAGCTCCTCGACGTGCTCGGCGTGCCACCACACCATCAGGTCGGCGTCGGCGCGCAGGCCACTCAGGTCGTAGATGCCGCGGACGACCACGTCGTTGGCCTCGAGCTTGCCGACGAGGTCCTCCACCTCTCTCGCCTCGGCGTCGCGGTCCGCCTCACCGAGGACGTCACGCAGGCTGAACACGGACCACATCGTGTAGCGGATCGTGTCGTTGAGCTCGCGGGCCTTCTTGCCGGTGCTGGTCATGGGTCCATTCTGACAGGGGCCAGATCGCCACGGATCTTGGTGGCAGCGAGCTGGGCCGAGGCGATGCAGGCGGGGATCCCGACCCCGTCGTACGCCGAGCCGCAGACCGCCAGCCCGGGGAGCCGGGCGAGCTCGTCGCGCACCGAGGCGACCCGGTCGAGGTGACCGACGGCGTACTGCGGGAGGGCGCCACCCCACCGCTGGACGTGCGCGTCGACCGGAGCTGGCGCAGGTCCGATCGCCAGGGCGAGGTCAGCCAGGGCCAGCGCCACGAGCTCGTCGTCGCTGCGCTGGAGCGTCTGCTCCTCGCGGTGCCGGCCGATCGAGCAGCGCAGCACGAGCAGCCCCTCGGCCGCGCCCGCCTCGCGCACCCAGTCCCACTTGGCGAAGGAGAACGTGGAGGCCTTGATCGTGTGGCCGTCGATCGGCGGGACCAGGAACCCCGAGCCGGTGACGTCCGGGAACCCTCGGGCGGGGAACGCCATCGTCACGATGGCCATCGAGGCGTACTCGATCCGGGCCAGGGTCAGCGCCGCCGCCGGTGCGACGTCGCTGAGCAGTCGCGCCGTCGCGCGGGCGGGCGTCGCCAGGACGACGGCGTCCGCGCGGATCACCTCCGGCTCGCGGGTGGACCCGACCACCAGGTTCCAGCCGCCGTCCGGGCGACGGGCCAGGTCGCGAACCGTCGAGCCGGTCCGGACGTCCGCACCGGATGCCGCCTCCAGCGCCACCGGGAGCCTGCCGACGCCGCCCCTGACACCGGCGAACACCGGCGGGAGCGCCGCGTCCTCCGGCGGCAGCGCATCGCCCGCCGCGCGGGTCAGCGAGCGGTCCCGCTCGAGGAGGGCCACCAGCTGCGGCACGGCGGCGCGGGCGGAGAGCTCACGGGCATGCCCGGCGTACACCCCTCCCAGGAGCGGCTCGACCAACCGGTCGACCACCTCCTTGCCGAGTCGCTCCTCGACCAGGTCGCCGACGCTGACGTCTCGGGCGCCCAGCTCCGTGGCCGGGAGGACGGTGTCCATGGCCGCACGCGCCAGGCCCTTGGCCGAGAGCACGCCGTCCAGCCCGCGCAGGTCCACCGGGACGCCCATCAGCGTGCGCGGCATCGGCACGAGGTGCCCGCGGTTCCAGAGTCCGGCCTTGATGGTGGCGGGATGCACCAGGTCGTCGCCCAACCCGACCTCCCCGACCAGGCCCACGGCCTCGGGCCGCCGGTTGAGCATGGCCTCGGCGCCGACGTCCACGACGACGCCACCCACCTCCTGGGTGCGCAGGCTGCCACCGGCCCGCGGCGCACCCTCCAGCACGATGATCTCCGCTCCAGGAAGCTCGTGGCGAAGGCGGTACGCGGCCGCCAGGCCGGAGATCCCGGCACCCACCACGGCGACGCGCAGGTTCCCGGGCTGGTCGCTCACCCCGAAAGCGTGGCACAGGGCCGCACGGAACCGATCGGGCGTCGCCCGCGTCACAGCCACATGAAGAAGAAGCTGTGGGTCCTCGTGTCCGTGCCCGTGCTCGTCCTGGTCGCGGCCCTGGCCGTCTTCCTCACCGGGAGCCTCCACCCGGGCTCGGGCCTGGCAGGAAAGTCCACGGCCGACACGTCGGCCTCGACGACCGTGGACTCCGGGGCGAGCGCGGTCGAGCCGGAGCAGGGCAAGGACCTCGCCGGCGGCGCGGCCAGGCGCGCTGCCACCACCCCGATGACGCGGGCCGTGATCTCGACCGGCCAGGTCACGGTCCACACGAGGTCCATCAGCCGGGCCCGGTCCGAGGTGATCCGGCTGGTCTCGTCGTGGGACGGCGTCGTCGCCGACGAGCAGACCAGCAGCGACCGCCGTGGTCGCGCCGTCGAGTCCACCCTGACGCTGCGGGTGCCGACGGCTCGTTTCTCCGAGGCCATGACGGCGTTCGCCGCCCTGGGTGAGGTCGAGCAGCAGAGCCGCAAGTCGGAGGACGTCACCACCAAGGTGATCGACAACGACGCCCGGGTGCGGGCCGCCGAGCGGAGCATCCGGCAGATCGAGGCGCTGCTGGGTCGCGCGGAGAAGCTGAGCGACATCATCGCGATCGAGTCCGACCTCGCCCGTCGGCAGGCAGACCTCGACTCGCTGAAGTCGCAGCAGGCCTACCTGGCCGACCAGACGTCCCTGTCCACGATCAACGTCTACCTCAGCCTGCCGAGCAAGACGTCACCCACGAAGGCGGACACGCACGGCTTCCTCGCCGGGCTCTCCAGCGGCTGGACGGCACTCGGGTCGGCGACGGTGGCGTTCCTGACGGTGCTCGGCGCGGTGCTCCCGTTCGCGGTGCTGCTGCTCGTCCTCGGGGTGCCGATCTGGCTCGTCGTACGCCGCCGGCTCGCGGCGGGCAGCGTCAGCGCAGGGAGTGCTCCTGCACGAAGTGCGTGAGCCTGGCCAGCTGGTCGGGGTCCGTCGACGGGATCACACCGTGCCCGAGGTTGAAGATGTGGCCCGGCGCCGCGGCACCTGCCTCGAGGGTCTGCCGGGCACGCTCGAGCAGCACGTCGGTCGGCGCGAAGACCAGCGTGGGGTCGAGGTTTCCCTGCACGGCACGACCGCCGGCCCGCTCGATCCCGGCGGACAGCGGAACGCGCCAGTCGATGCCGACGACGTCCGCGCCGGCGTCACCCATCAGGTCGAGGATCTCGCCGGTGCCGACACCGAAGTGGATCCGCGGGACACCCGTCGCGCCGATGCGCTCCAGCACGCGGGCCGAGTGCGGCTGCACGTACGTCGCGTAGTCCTGGCGCGTGACCGCCCCGGCCCACGAGTCGAACAGCTGGACGGCCGAGGCGCCTGCCTCGACCTGGACCTCCAGGTAGGCGGCGGCGATGCCGGAGATCTTGTCCATCAGCGCGGCCCAGACGTCCGGGGCGCCGAACATCATCGCCTTGGTCCTGGCGTGCTCCTTGGAGGGCCCGCCCTCGACGAGGTAGGACGCCACCGTGAACGGCGCGCCCGCGAAGCCGATGAGCGGGGTGTCGCCGAGCTCGCCGACCAGACCCTGCACCGCCTCGGTGATGAACGGCACGTGCTCGGGAGTCAGGTCCGGGATCGCCTCGACGTCGGCGAGCGTGCGCACGGGTCGTTCGACGACCGGTCCGACGCCGGGCTTGATGTCGAGATCCACACCGACCGCCTTGAGGGGCAGCACGATGTCGGAGAAGAAGATCGCCGCGTCGACGCCGTACCGCCGGACGGGCTGCATCGTGATCTCCACGACCAGCTCGGGCCGCATGCAGGACTCGAGCATGGTGACGCCCTCGCGCACCTTGAGGTACTCCGGCAACGACCGTCCCGCCTGCCTCATGAACCACACCGGAGTGTGCGGCGTCGGCTCGCTCCGGGCTGCCTTCAGGAAGGCCGAGTCGTGCAGCGCTGGGTTGGTGGTGGAGGCGGCGGGCATGGGCCGATCTTCGCAGGTCAGGCGGCGAGTCGGGTCTCCGGGACCTGACACGCGGCCTAACCTGTCGGCATGGCGGCACGTGACCAACCCCGCATCGAGCCCCCCGTGGCTCCCGTCGAGTTCACGCGCGCCGTGACCCAGATGCGGGCCGCGAAATTCCGCGCCGAGCTGTTCGTCGAGGAGATGCCGGCACCCCAGCGGATCGCCCCGTTCGCCTCGGCACTGTCGGCCGACGTGACCGTCGACGGTGACGAGGTCGGGTCGGGCCGCGTCGTGGTGCTGCACGACCCTGCCGGCAACGAGGCCTGGGACGGGACCTTCCGCTGCGTGGCCTATGCCCGCGCCGAGATCGACCCCGAGCTGGTCAGCGACCCGATGCTGGCCGGGGTGGGCTGGAGCTGGTTGACCGAGGCGCTGGAGGCGCACGGAGCCGAGTACGCCATGCCGTCCGGGAGCGTCACCTGCGTCAGCTCGGAGAGCTTCGGCGGCATGGCCGACGAGCCTCCCACCGCCCAGCTCGAGATCCGGGCGTCCTGGTCCCCGATCGGCGACCTCACCCCCCACGTCGAGGCCTGGGGTGAGCTCCTGTGCACGGCCGTGGGACTGCCGCCCGTGCCCGAGGGCGTCGCGACGATGCCCTCCCGTCGCGGGCAACGTGGCCCGGGATGATGGCGGGAACTGACCCAGAGCTGCCCGACGTCGCGACCACCGACCAGACCGAGACCGTCGAGGAGACGGCACCCCCTCCTTTGCTCACGCTGCGCGACGGTCTCCCCGGGATCACCGAGACGGAGCCGCAGCTGGCCGAGGTCGTCCAGCGCGTGGCTGCCGGCACCGGCCCGGTCGCGCTGGACGCCGAGCGGGCGTCCGGCTACCGCTACTCCCCCCGCGCCTACCTGATCCAGCTGCGCCGTGAGGGCTCGGGAACGGCGTTGATCGACCCGATCGCCTACCCGGACCTCACGTCTCTCGACGCGTCCTTCGGTGACGCGGAGTGGATCCTGCACGCCGCCAGCCAGGACCTGCCGTGCCTGCGCGAGGTCGGGCTCAGGCCGTCCCGACTCTTCGACACCGAGCTCGCCGCGCGCCTCCTCGGCTATCCACGGGTCGGCCTGGCCACGCTGGTCGAGGTGATCATGGGCCGATCGATGCGCAAGGAGCACTCCGCGGTCGACTGGTCGAAGCGACCGCTGCCGCAGCCGTGGCTGGAGTACGCCGCCCTGGACGTCGAGGTCCTGCTCGAGCTGCGTGAGGTCATCGGCGCGGAGCTGATCGAGTCCGGCAAGGACGGGTGGGCGGCCGAGGAGTTCCAGCACCTCATCGACCACGTCCCGCCGCCCAGGCAGGACCCGTGGCGACGTACGTCCGGCATCCACAAGGCCAAGGGTCGGCGCGCGCTCGCCGCCGTGCGCGAGCTGTGGCTGACCCGCGACGAGATCGCCCAGCGCCGGGACACCACTCCCGGTCGGTTGGTGCCCGACTCGGCGCTGATCATCGCCGCCAACACCATGCCCACGAACGCGGCCGCCCTGCTGGACACCCCGGGCTTCCACGGTCGCGGCGCCAGGAGGTACGCCGATCGCTGGGTCGCCGCGCTCGAGCGGGCACGCACCCTCCGGGACACCGAGCTGCCGCCCCTGACGATCCGGACCGAGGGGCCTCCGGCACCCCGCGTGTGGGCCGAGCGTGACCCGGTCGCAGCAGCCCGGCTCGCCACCGCCCGCGAGGCCGTCTCGGCGTTCTCCGAGGAGCGTCAGGTGCCGGTCGAGAATTTGCTCACGCCCGACTACCTGAGGCGGGTGCTCTGGAGGCCCCCTGCCGTCGAGTCCGCCGAGATGCCCGGCGCCGTCGCGGAGGAGCTGAGCCGCCTCGGCGCGCGCTCCTGGCAGGTCGGGATCATGGCGCCGATGCTCACTGCGGCCATCCTCGACCCCACCCCGAAGAGCCCGAGCCAAGCGAGCGAGTCGAGCGAGCGGGACTAGCTGCCGGGCGTGGGGCTCGGGGTCGCCGAGGGGCTCGGCACCTTCGAGGGGTCGAACAGGTACTTCGACTTCTCGTCGATCGCCTTCAGCCGGTCCTGGAGCGAGAGGATGACCGGCTGGTAGAAGAGCTGGGTGAGGTCGCGGGCGGTGCTGCGGCTCACCACCGGCCACCGCGGAGAGCTGGGCAGCAGTCGGGTGTTGCGCACCTGCTGGCCGAACACCTGGGCGTTGATCGGCTGGTCGCCCGCCTGGAGGAACGCGTCGTCGTTGACGACGTCGAGGTTGGCCGGCATCACGTAGCCGGTGGCAGCGAGGTCCTTCGCCCCGGCGTCGGAGATGACGTCGGTCAGCAGGTCGGCCGCCTGGTCGACGTGCTCGGACTTCGCCGAGATGCACAGCCCCGACATGCTGGCGATGGTGGCGCCGCCCGACAGCCTCGGCATCGGCATCACGTCGAAGCTGAGGCCCTTGCGCTCCCGAAGTCGCGGGGTCAGGTCGCGGAACCCGAGGATCATCCCGAGCTTGCCTGTCTCGAAGCGCTCGAGCGCCGACTTCCGGTCGAGAGCGGTCTGGCTGAAGGTCAGCGCAGGGTCACGAACGAGCTCCAGCAGCTTCTCCACCGCGTCGGACGACGCGCCCTCCGACAACGTCAGCGTGGTCGGCTCGTCGGAGTCGTCGACGACCTCGCCGCCGCCGGACCAGATGAACGGCGCGATCTGGGCGAGGTCGGGCTGGACGTAGAGACCGCGCGTTCCCGGCCCGCGCGCCTGCAGCGCAGCACGACCGAACTCGTCGAGCGACCAGCCGTCCTTCTGGTCGACCGGGTTGTGACCGGGTTCGGCGACCGTCGTCAGGTCGATCAGGGTGGGGTTGTAGTAGACGACCAGGGGCGAGACGTCGGCCGGCATGCACTGCAGCCGCGCGTCGGCGCTGAACGCCTCGAGACCAGTGCGGGCGTAGCCGTCGCCGAAGTCCACCTCTCGATCGGCCAGCAGCTTGTCGACGGGCTGGACCACCTTGTCGTCCATCAGCTCGGTGAGGTCCTCGTGGTCGGCGAGGAAGAGGTCGGGAGTCGTGCCCGCGGCCACCTGCTTGCGCAGCGCGGCCTTGGCCTCGGCGTGGGTCGCGTAGCCCTTGATGACGAAACGGGTCTTCGGGTGCTCCCTGTTGTACGCCGAGGTGATCCGCGTGTAGGCCGCGATGACGGGCTTCGGTCCGTAGACGGCGAAGGTCAGCTCGGAGGGGGTGGCCGGGCTCTGGGTCTTCTGGGCCTTCGGCGAGTCGTCCTCGGTGGACGCGCAACCCGACACCAGTGCTGCGATGACGATCACGGCCGCCGTGACTCGGCGTACGGAGGAAGTCACCAGCATTCGGCCACGATATCGGGACACGCCATCGAACTCGTGAGCACGGTCCGCGCATGGGCAGGGGCCCTACGCTGGCGCCATGTCAACGACCAGGAAGCGCCCGGCGCTCCGCACCGTCGCCGCGGCCACCCTGCTGCTCGGCGTGGTCCTCGCCGGCTGCTCACTGAGCAAGGACGACGAGCCCGCGGCCAGCCGCACGCGCGAACCCGACCCCACGCCGAGCGCCAGCACGGAGCCCACGCCGTCGGCGACCCCGACCCCGAGCCGCCAGCGCGACTCCCGTCCTCGTCGGCGGCACCGACCCCGTCCACCTCCCCCTCGCTGAAGGACGCCCTGCTCAGCGCCGCCGAGCTGCCCAAGCTCAACAGCACGTCTCCCTGGACCCAGGGAGAGACCGCGCCGGTGCGCACGCTCCCGTTCGGTCTGTGCCAGAAGTTCGACCTGCCCTCGATCGGCGCCGAGGACGGTGTCGACCGGTTGTTCAGGTCGCGCGGGGACGCGGCCGAGCAACAGGTCGTCGAGTTCGGCGACGCCCAGACCGCGCTGAGGGCGAGCAAGGTCATCGAGGCCTGGCGCCGCGACTGTGCCGGACGCGTCCGGGCACAGGACGTCACGGTGCGCCCGTTCACCGACGTGGCGGTCAGCAAGGGGCGCGGCTCCTGGTACCTCGCGAACTACACCCGTCGCGGCGAAGGACACTTCCACTCGCTCGGGATGGTCGTCTCCGGGCCGAGGATGACGCTGATCCGAATGGACCACGACGGCCAGGACCACAACTACAAGCCGGGACAGGACCCGATGGAGCTCGCGGTCAAGGCGGCCGCAGCGAAGCTGGGCTGAGCAGGCCATGACCGAGCGACCCCACCACCGGCCCACCTTCCCCGGTGCTCAGCACTTCGAGTCGATCGAGGGTGACGTCGACCCGGCCACGCTGAGCGAGGCAGCGGACCGCGCGGCCAACGCGCTCGTCCGCGGTGCCCGCGGCCAGGCCGACGAGGCCCTGGTCGCCCGCGTGGTCCACCTCGCCGACTCCGAGGGCCTCGAGACGCTGGCAGAGCTCTGGTCGGGGGCGGCCGCCGACTCCCTCGCCGGGGTGCTGTGGCGTCTCTACCTGCTCCGCGCCTGGGTGTACGCCGACCCGCGCACCGCGTCCGAGGAGTTCGACCGGGGCCGCCGGCACGTCCCCGTGGCCGAGGTCATCTCCGGAGTGGTCGACCCGCCCGGACCGGACGAGGTGCGCGCCCTCGTCGACGAGGTGCTCAGCGGCGTCGTGGTCGGCGACCTGGCCGACACCCTGTTCCGCGCGGCAGCGTTCGCCCGGGTCGCCGCTGCGGGACGGGTCCACGACGTGACGACGACCCGTTCGGAGGCCGGCGGATCGTCGTACGCCTCGGACGTGTCGGCCTCGCGACTGATCACCCTGGCCGACCAGCTCGAGCACGCCGCACGGATGGAGCTGGCCGGCACGCTCGGATGACCACCGGATCAGGTCGTTGCTTGTAGAGTCGTGCTCGCGCCGGGCCGTGGCAGCCCCGGGTCCCAATTGAAGCCGCTTCGAGCGGCCACGCGCCGTGAGGCGCTCCCGGTCCGGCGCATTACTTCAGGACAGACGGGAGTGTGCTCGTACGTGGCCTTCCGACTCCCCCGCCTCCGCGCCGTGTGGCCGGTGCGTCCGCGCGTGACGTACGCGCCGCACCCCGACGGACGGCCGGACCCGGGCGAGGTGGTGTGGACCTGGGTGCCCTACGAGGAGGACCCGTCCCGCGGCAAGGACCGTCCGGTGCTGGTCATCGGTGTGGAGGGCGACACGGTGCTCGCCCTCGGACTGACCTCACGCGACCACGACCGCGACGCCGCCCAGGAGCACCGCGAGGGTCGCGAGTGGATGGACATCGGCACCGGCGACTGGGACACCCGTCGGCGTCCGAGCGAGGTGCGGCTCAACCGGCTGCTGCGCCTGCGAGCCTCGGACGTACGCCGCGAGGGCGCGGCCCTGCCCGAACCCGTCTTCGACGCGGTGCTCGAGGCGGCCAAGCCCTACCTGTGACCTGGCGAGGTCTCTCAGCCGAGCGCCTTGCGGATCCGGGCGTCCGAGACGGGCTGGGCGGTGCCGAGCTGCTGGGCCCACAGGCTGACGCGGAACTCCTCGAGCATCCAGCGCACCCGGCGCAGGTCGGCCCCCGGCGGCCGCCCCTCGGGGAGGGCCCCGACGCGGTGCTGCCACGCCTGCTGGAGCACCTCGACCCGGTCCATCAACTCGCGGTCCCGGGCGAGCTCGCCGAGCCGGTCCACCCTGGCCGTCATCGCCCTCAGGTAGCGGGGGTAGTGCCGCAGCGCGTCGGCGCCCGCGTCGGCGATGAACCCGGGCCCGACCAGCCGGCCGAGCTGCGCGCGAAGGTCGGTCATCGCCGGCAGCATCGACATCTCGACGCGCCCGTGCAGCGCCTTGTCCACCGGCCGCCACTCGGCGAGCACGCGCAGCACCTGCTGGAGCACCGCCTCCGAACGGGCCGGCAGCTCGGCCCTCGCCCGCGTCACCAGGTCGGCGAAGGCCTCGGGGTCGCGGACCGGCCCGGACTGGTCGACCAGCTCCCCGGCAGCGGCGGTGACGCAGTCGTCGACGAGGGCCCGCACGTTCGGGTACGGCGACGCGGCCAGACCCAGCTTGGCGGCGTTGTCGAGTCCGTCGAGGAGCTCGGCCGCGGGTGAGGGTACGGCCAGCAGGAGCAGTCGCCGTACGCCGAGCCGGTGCCGTGCCTCCTGCTCCTCGGAGGAGGCGGCGACCCGGAGCCCGACCGTCGCGCCCTCGTCGACCAGGGTGGGGAACCCGCGGACCTCGTGCCCCGCGCGCGTGCGGGTGAACGACGTCTCGATGGTCCCGAACGTCCAGGCGGTCTGGCCGGTCGCCGTCACCCCGGACTCGTCGGCCACCTGGCGCATCGCCCGGTCGAAGGACGGCCGCAGCGGCTGCTTCAGCGCCTCGAGGTCCTTGCCGACCCCGACCTCACGACCGTCGTCGTCGACCACCCGGAAGGTCGGCCGCAGGTGCTCCGGCACCTTCGAGAGGTCCCAGGCCTCCTCGGGGACGTGCACGCCGCTGAGCGAGCGCAGGTAGCGCGAGAGAGCCGGGACCAGCGCCTCGTCGCCGGGCGGGACCGTGTCCAGGAAACGGCGGGCCACGTCGGGGGCCGGCACGAAGTTGACGCGGAGCCGCTTGGGCAACGAGCGGATCAGCGCCGTGACGAGGTCCTGCCGCAGCCCGGGCACGTTCCAGGTGAACGGCGCCTCGCCGACCGTGTTGAGCGTGGCCACCGGCACGTCGATGGTCACGCCGTCCGCCTCGTGGCCCGGCTCGAAGTGGTAGTGCAGCGGCAGGGTCAGCCGGTCCTCGCGCCACTCGTCCGGGAAGTCGCCGGCCTCCAGGCTCGCGCCCTCGTGCACCAGCATCGTGGGGTCGAAGGTGAGCAGCTCCGGGCTGGTGCGTCGCTCCTGCTTCCACCACGTGTCGAAGTGCGCGCCGGAGACGACCTCGGCCGGGATCCGGGCGTCGTAGAAGTCGAACAACGTCTCCTCGTCGACCACGATGTCGTGCCGCCGGGCGCGGTGCTCGAGCTGCTCCGCCTCCTCCAGCAGGCGGCGGTTGGTCTCGAAGAACCGGTGCCGGGCGCGCCACTCCCCCAGGACGAGGGCGTGCCGCACGAACAGCTCGCGGGCGACGTCCGGCTGGTGACGGCCCAGCGGGACGACGCGGTCGGCGACCAGCGGCACGCCGTACAGGGTGGCCCGCTCGTGGGCCAAGGCCGACTCGCGCTTCTTCGACCAGTACGGCTCGGAGTAGGTGCGCTTGACCAGGTCGCCCCCGAGACGCTCGGCCCACACCGGGTCGATCGCGGCGTTCTGGCGCGCGTAGAGCCGCGAGGTCTCGACCAGCTCGGCGGCCATCACCAGGTCGGGCTGGGACTTGAACAACCCGGAGCCGGGGAAGATCGAGAACCGCGTGCCCCGGGCTCCGAGGTAGTCGCGCCGGTCGAGGTCGCGGAGACCGATGTGCGAGAGCAGGCCGGAGAGCAGCGCCTGGTGGATGCCGTCGTCGTCCAGCCCCTCGCTCTCGCTGCCGGCGTGCCCCGGCTTGAGCCCGACCTGCTTGGCCACCTGCCGCAGCTGGGACTCGAAGTCCTGCCACTCCCGCACCCGCAGGTAGTTGAGGTGCTCCTCGCGGCACATCCTGCGGAAGGCGCTCGAGCCCATCTCCTTCTGGTTGGCCCGGAGGTGTCGCCACAGGTTGATCCAGGTCAGGAAGTCCGAGCGGGGGTCGCGGAACCGCGCGTGCAGCTGGTCCGCGCGGGCCCGGTGCTCGACCGGTCGCTCGCGCGGGTCCTGGATCGAGAGGGCGGCGGTGATCACCAGCACCTCGCGCAGGCAGCCCTGCCGGTCCGCCTCCAGGATCATCCGTGCCATCCGCGGATCGATCGGCAGCCGGGCGAGCTTGCGGCCGATCCCGGTGAGCCTGAGCCTCGACCGTCCCCGGGCACTGCTCTCGGAGGTCCCGGTGAGGGCGCCGAGCTCCTCCAGCAGCTGTACGCCGGCCCGGACCGCGCGCTGGTCGGGTGGGTCCACGAACGGGAACCGCTCGACCTCGCCGAGCCCGAGCGAGGTCATCTGCAGGATCACGCTCGCCAGCGAGGTGCGCAGGATCTCCGGCTCGGTGAACTCCGGCCGGCTCTCGAAGTCCTCCTGGCTGTAGAGCCGGATC
Organism: uncultured Actinomycetota bacterium; assembly: GCA_963797525.1. Taxonomy (GTDB): domain Bacteria; phylum Actinomycetota; class Actinomycetes; order Propionibacteriales; family Nocardioidaceae; genus Marmoricola. The sequence continues at coordinate 117,289 of CAWCPT010000012.1, read as the reverse complement.
GCGATGCCGGCCTCGATGCGTCCGCACCGCCCCGAGCGCTGCTGGGCCGAGGCCTGGCTGATCGCCTCGATCGGCAGCCGCTGCACCTTCGTCCGCGCCGACCAGCGACTGATCCGCGCGAGCCCCGTGTCGATCACCGAGGTGATGCCCGGGACGGTCAGCGAGGTCTCGGCCACGTTGGTGGCCAGCACGACGCGCCGCCGGGTGTGTCGCTCGAAGACGCGGTGCTGCTCGGCAGCGGAGAGGCGTGAGAAGAGGGGGACGATGTCGAAGCCCCGGGGTCCCTCGGCCCGGCGCTTCAGGGCGTCCGCGGTGTCCCGGATCTCCCGCTCGCCGGGGAGGAACACCAGGATGTCGCCGTCGGTGTCGCGCACCAGCTCGTTGACCGCGTCCTCGATCGCCTCGGTCTGGTCGCGCTCGACCCGCTCGCCCTCCTCGTCCAGCTCGGTGAGCTCCTCGACCAACGGGCGGTAGCGCACCTCCACCGGGTAGGTCCGCCCGGTGACCTCGATGATGGGAGCCGGGCGCCCGTCGGCGTCGGCGAAGTGCTCGGCGAACCGTTCGGGGTCGATCGTCGCGGAGGTGATCACGACCTTGAGGTCCGGACGTCTCGGCAGCAGCCGCTTGAGGTAGCCGAGGATGAAGTCGATGTTCAGGCTGCGCTCGTGCGCCTCGTCGATGATCAGGGTGTCGTAGCGCCGCAGGTCGCGGTCGTGCTGCAGCTCGGCGAGCAGGATGCCGTCGGTCATCACCTTGACGCGGCTCTGCTTCGACGTACGGTCGGTGAACCTGACCTGGTAGCCGACCGTCTCCCCCAGCTCGCCGCCCAGCTCCTCCGCGATCCGCTCGGCGACGCTGCGCGCGGCGATCCGGCGCGGCTGGGTGTGCCCGACCATGCCGCCGCCGGGGGTGCCCGGCTGGCCACGCCCCAGGGCGAGTGCGATCTTCGGCAGCTGCGTGGTCTTCCCGGACCCGGTCTCGCCGGCCACGATCACGACCTGGTGGTCCTGGATCGCCTTCGCGATGTCGTCACGACGTGCCGATACCGGCAGGTCGGGAGGGAAGTGGATGCGCACAGCCCGGCCATTCTCCCCGGCGCGCCCGGGCTGACCAAGCCGGTGGGGTCGCTCAGCGCGTGGGCGTCGGCTTCGCCGGGGTGGCGTAGCGGTGCCGGGTGAGCGCCGGCGGCATGGCATCCCGGGGTCCCGTCGTGCTGCGTGCCCGGTCCGTCCCGCCACCGCTGCATGCCCGGCGGAGGCAGTCTGGCCGCCGCGGTGGAAGCGCTGCCCCGGTCCGCCGCGGTCGGTCGCCGTCGTCGCTCGCGGCACTGGCCAGGGCCGCACCCCCGAGACCACCGAGGATCACCGACGCGAGCGCGACCGCGATCACGGCGCGCAGCGACCAGAGCCGGTCGACGAACCGCTCCCTGGGCGGCGGCGCCGACCCCTGCCCCCTGCTGAGGGTCGGGTCCGGAGGCAGCACGCGGTGCTCCGGCTCGGGGCTGGAGCGGCTGCGTGGGCGGGTTGCTCTGGTCGGGCTGGTCGGGCTGGTCGTTCATGGGTCCATGGTGCGCCCCGAACCTGTGCCTGTCCTGTGTCCGCCATCAGCAGGAGTTCACAGGAAACACACAGCGGACTCATGGACCGTTGCGTCGCGGGACCGACACAGTGGTGACCATGAAGACTGCGGAGCCCGACCTGACCCGCCCCGACGGCAGTCCCCTGCGGGTGCTGGTCGTCGACGACGAGGAGAACATCGCCGAGCTGCTGCGGATGGCGCTGCGCTACGAGGGCTGGGACGTGGAGGTCGCCCTGACCGGCATCAAGGGCGGTCAACACCGCGAAGAAGCAACGACCCGACGCCGTCGTGCTCGACATGATGCTCCCCGACTTCGACGGCATGGAGGTGCTCAGGCGCCTGCGCACCGACCAGACCGACGTACCCGTGCTGTTCCTGACCGCCCGCGACTCCGTGGAGGACCGCGTCGCCGGCCTGACCGCCGGGGGCGACGACTACGTGACCAAGCCGTTCTCCCTGGAGGAGGTGGTCGCCCGGCTGCGCGCACTGATGCGCAGGTCGGGAGCCCAGCAGACGGCCACGACCTCGTCTGCTGGTGGTCGGTGACCTCCAGCTGGACGAGGACAGCCACGAGGTGACCCGCGACGGCGAGGACATCAGCCTGACCGCGACCGAGTTCGAGCTGCTCCGCTTCCTGATGCGCAACCCCCGGCGCGTGCTCAGCAAGGCGCAGATCCTGGACCGCGTCTGGAACTACGACTTCGGCGGCCAGGCCAACGTCGTCGAGCTCTACATCTCCTACCTGCGCAAGAAGATCGACGCCGGCCGGGAGCCGATGATCCACACCATGCGCGGCGCCGGGTACGTCCTGAAGCCCACCGGCAACGGCGGCTGAGGTGCGTTCGCCGCGCAGCCTGACGGCTCGTCTGGTCGTCACAGCCGTGACGTTGGTGGCGGTGGTGTCCCTGCTGATCGCGGCCGTCGCCACCCTCGCCATCCGGTCGTCCCTGATGGACCGCCTCGACAACAACGTGCAATCGTCCGTGCGCCGCGTCGGCGACCCGGATCACGACGGCGGCTCCGACACGAGGCGCCCGCCGCCCAACCCCAGCAACCAGGGGCCCGGAACCCTGATCGCCATCCTCGACGCACCCGGCGGTTCCGGAGGCTACGTCCTGACCGAGCAACGCGGTGGTCAGCACATGCTCTCCAGCAAGACACTCGACGAGCTCGACGACGTCCCGATCGACAAGTCCGTGCACGGGGTCGACCTGACGGCCGTCGGCGAATACCGGGTGACCGCGGTCGCGGGACCCAACGGAAGCACCTTGATCAGCGGCCTCCCGACCCGCGACGTCGACAAGACCGTGAACGCCTTGATCGGCTACGAGCTCCTGCTCATCCTGCTCGGTGTCCTGGCGGCCGCCGGCATCGGCACGGTCGTCGTGCGACGCCAGCTGCGACCGCTCAACGAGGTGGCCGAGACGGCGCACACGGTCGCCGAGCTCCCCCTGGGCTCGGGCGACATCGACCTGACCGAACGGGTGCCGGCCCATCTCACCGACGAGCGGACCGAGGTGGGTCGGATGGGTTCCGCCCTGAACACGTTGCTGGTGCACGTCGAGACCTCGCTCGAGGCGCGGCACCGCAGCGAGCAGCAGGTGCGCCAGTTCGTCGCGGACGCCTCGCACGAGCTGCGCACCCCGCTGTCCACCATCCACGGGTACGCCGAGCTCTCCCGTCGTACGCCGGACGACCCGGCCGCCCTTTCCTCCGCGCTCGCCAAGGTGGAGACCGAGACCGACCGGATGTCCGCCCTGGTCGAGGACCTGCTCCTGCTCGCCCGGCTGGACGCGGGCCGACCGCTCGAGCGGGCGGAGGTCGACGTGACCCGACTACTGCTCGAGTCGGTCGCCGACGCTCGCGTCGTCGCACCCGACCACCGCTGGCAGCTGCGCCTGCCCGAGGAGCCCGTGACCGTGACCGGTGACGCCCAGCGGCTCCACCAGCTGGTCACCAACCTGCTCGGCAACGCGCGCAGCCACACCCCTCCGGGAACGACCGTCACGGTCTCGACGAGCTCGGGTCCGGGCGAGGCGCTGATCACCGTCCACGACGACGGCCCCGGCCTGCCCGCAGGTCTGGAGCAGCACGCCTTCGAGCGGTTCACCCGCGGCGACAGCTCACGCACGCGCGCTTCCGGCGGTGCCGGGCTCGGACTGTCCCTCGTCTCCGCGATCGCCCAGGCCCACGGCGGCACCGCCTCGGTCTCCTCCGGGCCGGGCAGCACCACCTTCACCATCTCGCTGCCTGCGTGAGGCGGACGGGGCCGCGGCCCCGTCCCCGCGTCTACGATCGAGCCGTGCTTCTGGAGCGTGATCGGCAGCTCGGCGACCTGACCGCCTTCGCCGACGACGCGGTCGCCGACGGCGGAGGCGTCGTCCTCATCGCCGGCGAGGCAGGGATCGGCAAGACGTCGCTGGTCCACGAGTTCGTGGGTGAACGCCGGGAACCGGTCCTGATCGGGCGCTGCGAGCCACTGACCACGCCACGCCCCCTGCAGGCACTGCACGACCTGGCGCACCAGTCCGGGGGCAGGCTGGCAGCCCTGATGGCCAGCGACGCAGGCCGGCACGACCGGTTCACGGCCCTGCTCGATCGGCTGGCGGCCAGCCCCACCGTGGCGGTCGTCGAGGACGTGCACTGGGCGGACGAGGCCACCCTCGACCTGCTCGTGTTCCTCGGCCGCCGCCTCAGTGACACCAGATCCCTCCTGCTGCTCACGCTGCGTGAACCCACGACCGAGGCGCCCCCCGCGCTCGCGGAGGTGCTCGGCCACCTGGCCACGGGTGCGCCGCGCTTCCTGCGCATCGACCTGGCCCCGCTGAGCGTCGACGCGGTGGCGGTCCTCGCCGGGGGCCGCAGCCCCACGGCGGCGCACGTGCACGCCGTCACGGCGGGCAACCCGTTCTTCGTCACCGAGGTCCTCGCTTCCGGAGACGACGAGGTGCCGGCCACGGTCAAGGACGCCGTGCTCGGCCGGGTCGCTCGCCTGGGAGACGGAGCCCGTGCCGCGCTCGAGGCTGCTGCCGTCGTCCCCGACCGGGTCGAGCTCGCCCTGCTGTACGACGTCAGCGGCTCCGCTCCGGCCGACGTCGAGGTCTGCGAGCGGGTCGGCCTGCTCGAGGTCGGGTCGCGCTTCGCGACGTACCGCCACGAGCTCGCGCGCCTGGCCGTCTTCGACAGCCTGCCCGCCGTACGGCGCCGGCAGCTGCACGGAGCCGTCGTGGCCCACCTGCTCACCCGCCCCGGCCACCTGGAGTCCCGGATCGCCCACCACGCCGACCTCGCCGGCGACTCCGCCACGGTCCTGACCCAGGCGGTCCTCGCCGCCGACCAGGCGGCCAGGCTGGGTGCCCACCGGGAGGCGGCCGCGCAGATGGACCGCGCGCTCGCGCACCTCGACGCGGCCGGACCCCAGCAGGCGGCCGAGGTCCTCGGTCACGCCGCCGAGCTCTTCCTGGCCACCGGTCGCCTGGACGACTCCCTGGCCGCGTCCACCGAGGCCCTGACCCTGTTGCGGTCCGGCGTCGAGTCGGCGGACCTCGCCGTGGGCCTGGCGCACCACGCCCGCATCCTGTGGTTGATGGCGCGCGGCGAGGAGTCGGGGGCGGCCGTCGACGAGTCGGTCGAGATCGTCACCCGCCACCCGGGCTCCTCCGGGGAGGTACAGGTCCTGGGCACCGCAGCCGCGTTGTACATGCTGGCCCGCGAGATCCCGCGGTCGCTCGCCACCGGTCGGCGAGCGATCGCCCTGGCCCGCGAACGCGGGGACGCCGCCGGGTTGACGCGCGCCCTGAACGCCGTCGGTTCGGCCAGCTGGTTCACCGTCCCGGACGAGGCCGAGCCCCTCCTGGTGGAGTCCCTGCAGACGGCTCGCCGCCTCCACGACGACGTCGGAGTCGCGGCGGCGCTGGTCAACCTCGGCTCGGGCGCCGGCGAGATCCGGCGCTACGACGTGGCCCGCCGCTGGCTCGAGGAGAGTCGGGAGTTCTGCAGCGCCCGCGACCTCGACCACAGCCACTACTACTCCTCGAGCTGGCTCGCCCGGATCGCGCTGGAGCAGGGCGAGTGGGACCGTGCCGCCTCGCTCGCGGAGGAGATCCCCCTCGACGCGGACCCCATCTCGCGGATCGGCGCCGAGGCCGTCCTCGCCAAGGTCCGGATGCGGCGTGGGGAGGGCGGCGGCGCGTCAGCCCTCGACCAGGCGTGGGCGCTGGCCGGAGCCACCGGTCATCTGCAGCGGCTGTGGCCGGTGGCCGCAGGGCGCGCGGAAGCTGCCTGGCGTGCCGGCAGGAGCGATCTCATCCCCGGCCTGGTGAACGAGACCCTCGCGCTGGCCCGGAGGCTTCAGCACCCCTGGGCCGTCGGCGAGCTCGGCTGGTGGCTCACGCACGCGGGCGCGCCGGCTCCGCAGCTCCCCGAGGCCGCCGCGCCGTACGTCGCCATGGCCGAGGGCCGCTGGCAGGACGCGGCGGCGCAGTGGGACCAGGTCGGCTGCCCGTGGGAGGCAGCACTCTCGCGCGGCGAGAGTGAGGACGCCCAGACCCTCGAGCTGGCTTCGGCCCAGCTGCACCGTCTCGGCGCCCGTCCGGATGCTGCGCGGACGGCTCAGCGGATGCGGCAGCTCGGCCTGGCCACGGCGCCGCGTCCACGGCGTACGACGGCAGCCAACCCGGCTGGCCTCACCAGCCGGGAGCTCGAGGTCGCCCGGCTGCTCGGTGACGGAGCCAGCAATGCCGACATCGCCGCTGCGCTGTTCATCTCCACGCGCACCGTGGCCCACCACGTCTCCGCGGTGCTGGCGAAGCTGGGAGTGCCCAACCGTCGCGAGGCCGGTCGGACCGTCGCCGCCTGGGAGACGTAGGTCTTCACTCCGCAGAACATGGGCATCGACGACCGATGTCGACACGCTCCTCGGTGAGCAGGATCGGGGCACGAGAACACCGACGAGAGGAAAGCTCATGACTCGCTACCTGGTTCAACGCACCTTCCCGGAGGGCCTGGAGATCCCGCTCGACCACACCGGCGCCGAGGGCTGCCTCAAGGTGGTGACGGGGAACGCCGGCCACGGGGTGACGTGGCTGCACTCCTACGTCTCCCCCGACCACCACACGACGTTCTGCGTCTACGACGGGCCTGACCCCGACGCCATCCGCCGTGCAGCCGAGACCAACGGGCTCCCCGTCGACGAGATCACCGAGGTGCAGGTCCTGGATCCGTACTTCTACCACTGAGGTCAGGATCGCTCCCGCCCTCACAGCCGCACCACAGAACGACCACACGGCGGTCGCAGGCTGCGCGCTGACTGTCGTCCGATGGACACGACCAGCACGCTGCCTCGGCCGACCGGACCGGCGCCCGCAGCCCCCGAGAACCAGCCCCCGACCCAGTCGCCCGTGCCACCGCACGCCGGCGCCCCGACCGGCACCAGCCGACTGAACCGCTTGTGGCGCGGGTCGGCCGAGGACCCGAGCTGGGCCCGGCCCGCGTTCCTCGGCCTGCTGCTCGCCACCGGGCTCCTCTACCTGTGGGGGCTCGGCGAGAGCGGCTGGGCCAACTCGTTCTACTCCGCGGCCGCCCAGGCCGGATCGGAGTCGTGGAAGGCCTTCTTCTTCGGCTCCAGTGACGCCGCGAACTCGATCACGGTCGACAAGACCCCGCTCTCCCTGTGGCCGATGGCCCTGTCCGTGCGGGTCTTCGGCCTCTCCAGCTGGAGCATCCTGGTGCCCCAGGCGCTGATGGGCGTGGCCACCGTCGGGTTGCTGCACCAGGTGGTCCGGCGTACGACGGGCTCGGCGGTCGCCGGGATGATCGCCGGCACCGCGATGGCGCTGACCCCGGTCGCCGTGCTGATGTTCCGGTTCAACAACCCGGACGCGATGCTGACCCTGCTGATGCTCGGCGCCGCTGCCGCCACCCTTCGCGGCATCGAGTCGACGCGCCTTCCGGAGGGCGTCAGGGCGCACCCCGTGCGCTGGCTCGCCCTCGGCGGCACCCTGGTCGGTCTCGCCTTCCTCACCAAGATGATGCAGGCCTTCCTGGTCCTGCCGGCGCTCGCCCTGGCCTACCTGCTCTTCGCCCAGACCTCCTGGGGCAAGCGGCTCGGCCACCTGCTCGTCGCCTTCGGCTCGATGCTGCTGGCCGGTGGCTGGTGGATCGCCGATCGTCGAGCTCTGGCCCGCTTCGAGCCGCCCGTGGATCGGCGGCTCGCAGAACAACTCCATCCTCGAGCTCACCCTCGGCTACAACGGCCTCGGCCGGCTCAGCGGCAACGAGACCGGCTCCGTCGGAGGCGGCGGTGGCCAGGGCGGAGGCGGCTGGGGCAGCGACCGGCATCCTGCGCCTGTTCAACAGCGAGATCGGCGGCCAGATCGCCTGGCTGCTCCCGGCCGCGCTGGTGCTCGGTGCTGCCTCCCTGTGGTTCGCGCGGCGTCGGCCGAACGTGCTCGCCGCGATCACGGTCTTCGGCACGTGGCTGCTCGTCACCGGGCTGACCTTCAGCTTCATGGCCGGCATCTTCCACGCCTACTACACGGTCGCCCTCGCACCGGCCGTCGCTGCGCTCGTCGGCATCGGCGCCTGGGTGCTGTGGGAGCACCGCGACTCCCTCGTCCGCCACCGCGACGTTGGCCTTCACGGTCGCGCTGACCTCGATGCTCGGCTGGTACCTCCTCGACCGCAGCACCGACTTCGTCCCGTGGCTCAAGTGGGTCGTCGTGGTGGTCGGCATGGTCTCGGCGCTCGGCCTCGCCGCGGCCGGTCACCTGCCCCGCCGGATCGGCCTCGCAGCCGCGGTCCTCGCCCTGGTGGCCACCCTCGCCGGCCCCGCGGCGTACGCCGTCAGCACGGCGTCGACCCCGCACACCGGCTCGATCCCCAGCGCCGGCCCCTCGGTCGCCGGCGGACAGGGCGGCCCCGGCGGGATGCCGGGCGGCGGCATGCGCGGTGGTCAGTTCGGCACCCCGCCGGGCGGCACCACGCAGGGCGGCGGCACCCAGGTCCAGGGACAAGCGGCGCGGCCAGGCCACGGGCGGTACGACGACCCGCACCGGCGGCCTGGGCGGACTGCTCAACGGCAGCACGTCGAGCGCCCGGGTCACGGCCCTGCTGCAGACCGACGCCGACGCCTACACCTGGGCGGCCGCGGCCGTCGGCGCGAACAACGCGGCCGGCTACCAGCTTGCCAGCGAGCAACCGGTGATGGCCATCGGCGGCTTCAACGGCAGCGACCCGAGCCCGACCCTCGCGCAGTTCAAGCAGTACGTCGCGAACGGCCAGGTGCACTGGTTCATCGCCAGCGGGACGGGCGGTGGCGCCCGGCGGCGGGAGCAACGCGATCGCCCAGTGGGTCGAGGCCAGCTTCACCGCCAAGACGGTCGACGGCACCACGCTCTACGACCTCTCCGGCGGGATCCAGTGAGCGCGCTGGTGCAACCCGCGGAGGCCGGTGGCGGCTCGACCGGGCGAGCCGTCACGACCGTGATCGACGTGGTCATCCCGGTCTTCAACGAGGAGGCCCAGCTCGCCGCCTCGGTGGAGCGGGTGCTCGCCCACCTGCGCACGCTGCCCTGGAGCTTCCAGGTCACGGTCGCCGACAACGCCAGCACCGACCAGACCGCGCTGATCGCCCGCAGGCTGAGCCACACCCACCCCGAGGTCTCGGTGGTCCACCTGGCGGAGAAGGGGCGAGGGCGGGCGCTCAAGCGGGTGTGGAGCGCGTCGGAGAGCGACGTCCTCGTCTACATGGACGTCGACCTGTCCACCGACCTCGCCGCGCTGCTCCCGCTCGTCGCTCCCCTGGTCAGCGGGCACTCCGACATCGCGATCGGCTCCCGGCTCTCGCCGTCCTCACGGGTCGAGCGCGGGGCCAAGCGGGAGTTCATCTCGCGCAGCTACAACCTGATCCTGCGACGGGCGCTGCGGGCCAGGTTCAGCGACGCCCAGTGCGGCTTCAAGGCGATCCGGAGGGACGCCGCGCGCGAGCTGCTCCCCCTCGTGGAGGACAACGCCTGGTTCTTCGACACCGAGCTCCTCGTGGTCGCGGAGCGGGCCGGCCTGCGGATCCACGAGGTGCCGGTCGACTGGACCGACGACCCGGACAGCAGCGTCGACATCGTCCGTACCGCGCTCGACGACCTCATGGGGGTCGCCCGGCTGGGGCGCGCGCTGGTCAAGGGAACGCTGCCGCTGCGCGAGATCGGCGAGCGGCTCGGTCGCACCAGCTCCGAGGCAGGTCGCGGCCGGGTCGGCATGCAGGTCGGGCATCTTCCTGGTGATCGGCATCCTGTCCACGCTCGCGTACGCCGCCCTGTTCCTCGGGCTGCGCACGACCGATGTCTCCGTGGTGGGCCAACTTCACCGCCCTGCTCGCGACGGCCGTCGTGAACACCGCCGCCAACCGTCGGTTCACCTTCGGCGTGCGCGGTCCACGGGACGCCGTACGCCACCAGGCGCAGGGGCTGCTCATCTTCCTGACCGGGCTCGCGGTGACCTCCGGCTCCCTCGCGCTGCTGCACGCGCGCGGGCACGCCGAGCCGCGGTGTGGAGGTGGTGGTGCTGACGGCGGCGAACCTCGCGGTCACCGTGCTGCGCTTCGTGACGATGAAGCTCTGGGTCTTCGCCGTGACCGAGCAGCGAGCTGAGCGCGCGGACGGACCCGGCCTCCGACGACCGACGCCGGTGCCCGTGGCCGGGGCTACTCCGGTCGCAACGGCGCCAGGATCCCCGGCAGCGACGCCGAGAGAGTCACCAGCAGCTCGTCGCGAGTGATCCCGCGCGTCGTCGCGGACCCACTCCAGGACGACCTCCTCGGTGAACGCCGCCCAGCCGCGCACCAGCAGCCGGACGGTGGGGGTGTCGGTGAGCCCGAGCGAGGCAGCCTCCTCGGCCACCGGCCCCTCGAAGAGCCGCTCGGTGAGCGCGGCGCGCGAGTCCTCGTAGATCTCGCGAAGTCCCTCGTGGCCACCGGCGGCGCCGCGCAGCAGCGAGACGTAGCCCTGGTAGTTCTCGGCCACGTAGTCGACGTAGCGCGCCAGCGACCCGGCCAGCTGCTCGAGCGGCGAACCCTCCCCGTCGGGGGCGGTCACCGCGAACAGGTGGTCGGCCGCGCGGCGTACGACGGCGGTGTGGAACTCCTGCTTGCCGCCGAAGTAGTGGTAGAGCAGCCCGCGCGAGATCCCGGCCTCGTCGGCCAGGGTCTCGATGGACAGGTCCTCGAGCGAGCGCGTGGCGAACAGGCGCACGCCGAGCTCGATCAGCTGCTCGCGGCGTACGTCCGGACTCATCCGCACCCGGGTGCGTCGACATGTGTCCTACCTTACTGAACTTGTTTCAACAATGCTATTGACGTTCGTTCAATACCTCGTAGGGTTGGATGCCATGACCTCTCCACCACCACTCTCCCAGAGCGCGTCCGCGTCCTCGTCGTGGGCGCGGGCTTCGCCGGCCTCGGCGCCGCGATCAAGCTCGACGAGCACGGCTTCTCCGACTTCCTCGTGGTCGACAAGGGCGCCACCGTCGGCGGCACCTGGCGCGACAACACCTACCCCGGCGCCGCGTGCGACGTGCCCAGCCAGCTCTACTCGTTCAGCTTCGCGCCCAACCCCGACTGGTCGCGCTCGTTCTCCCCCCAGCCGGAGATCCAGGCCTACCTCGAGCGCACCGCCGAGCAGGCGGGCGTGCTGGACCGGTTCCGGTTCGGCGTCACCGTCGAGGACGTCGCCTGGGACGAGGACCGACCAGCGTCTGGCAGGTCGTCACCGACGCCGGCACGGTCGACCGCCGACTTCGTGATCAGCGGCTCCGGCGGGCTCTCCGAGCCGAAGCTGCCCGAGATCGAGCGGCATCGACTCCTTCGCGGGCGAGGTCTTCCACTCCGCCCGCTGGAACCACGACTACGACCTGACCGGCAAGCGGGTCGCCGTCATCGGCACCGGCGCCTCCTCGATCCAGATCGTGCCCGAGATCGCCGAGCAGGTCGGCCCACCTCGACGTCTACCAGCGCACCGCGCCGTGGGTGATGCCGCGCAAGGACCGGGACTACAAGCCCGTGGAGCGCTTCGCGCTTCCGCCACCTGCCGTTCGTGCAGAAGGCCTACCGCACCGGCATCTACTGGGGCCGCGAGTGCTTCGTGCCGGGCTTCACGGTCAACCCGAGGCTGGCCGCGCCCGGCCAGGAAGCTGGCCCTGAGGAACATCGAGAAGCGGCATCGCCGACCCCGACCTGCGCGCGCCGGTCACCCCGGACTTCCAGATCGGCTGCAAGCGCATCCTGATCTCGAACACCTACTACCCCGCGCTCGCCCGGGACGACGTCGACCTCGTCACCGACGGGATCGCGCGATCACCCCGACCGGCATCGCCACCGCCGACGGGACCGACCCGCGAGGTCGACGCGATCATCGTCGCCACCGGCTTCCACACCACCGAGCAGCCGATCGCGGAGCACATCAAGGGCCGCGACGGCCGCACCCTCGCCGACGCCTGGCGCGAGCACGGCCATGGCCGCCTACAAGGGCACCACGATCGCCGGCTTCCCCAACCTGTTCCAGATCGTCGGGCCGAACACCGGCCTCGGGCACTCGTCGATGGTCTTCATCATCGAGAGCCAGATCGCCTACATCGTCTCGGCGCTCCAGCAGATGGGCGAGCGCGAGCTGGGCACCGTCGAGCCGACGCCCGAGGCGCAGCAGGCGTGGAACGACGACGTCCAGCGACGGATGCAGCGCACGGTGTGGAGCACCGGCGGCTGCGCCAGCTGGTACCTCGACGCCCACGGCCGCAACACGACGCTCTGGCCGCGGACCACGTTCAAGTTCCGCGAGCTGCTCAGCCGGTTCGACGCTCGACCAGTACGTCGTGACGCCTCGTCAGGACGCCCCGACCACGAAGGAGCACGCAGCATGACCGCCACCCGCATGAAGACCCTCGACGACAAGGTCGTCGTCGATCACCGGCGCCGGGTCCGGCATCGGCCGCGCGCTCGCGCTCCTCGCCGCACGCAGCGGGCGCCCTGCTCGCGATCTCCGACTGGAACGAGCAGTCCCTCGCCGAGACCGTCGACCTGCTCAAGGCGGCTGGGGTGCGCGAGCTGCGCAGCGACGTCGTCGACGTCTCCGACCGCGCCGCGGTCGGCGCCTGGGCCACCGCCGTGGTCGAGCAGTTCGGCCGCGTCAACATGCTCGTCAACAACGCCGGCGTCACCGTCACCGGTGACTTCGAGGAGATGTCCTACGAGGACTTCGACTGGATCGTCGGAGTCAACTTCGACGGTGTCGTCAACGGCACCAAGGAGTTCCTGCCCCACCTGATCGCCTCCGGCGACGGCCAGCTGGTCAACCTCTCCAGCCTGTTCGGCCTGGTCAGCATGCCCGGCCAGACCGCCTACAACGCCACCAAGTACGCCGTCCGCGGCTTCACCGAGGCGCTCCGCGAGGAGATGATCATCAACGGCCACCCCGTCGGCGTCACCTGCGTGCACCCCGGCGGCATCAAGACCGGGATCGCCCGCAACGGCCGCAAGACCGCCAGCGAGGACGCCGCGGCCATCGACGGCTACTTCGACGAGAAGCTCGCCCGGATGACCCCGGAGAAGGCCGCCCAGATCATCATCAAGGGCGCACTCAAGGGGAAGGCCCGTGTGCTGGTCGGCATCGACGCGCACGCGATGCACCACCTGCGCCAAGCTCACCGGCTCGCGCTACCAGGACATCGTCGCCCGGGTGGCGCCGAAGGTGATGCCGCACCCTCCGGCCTAGCACGCCACGGGAGCGGCCCGACGTATCCTCGGGCGCATGCCCAGCCGGTCCGCGCGCCCCGTCCGCGTCGAGTGCCGCAAGTGGCCTGACTCCCCGCACTGGGAGTTCGACAGCGTGCTGCTCGGGCACCGATGCGCACGGCACCTGGGTCGGCATCACCCAGGGCACCCTGCTCGCCAGCCCGCTGCGGGCGTTCCACGCCGCGGCGGACCACGTCACCCTGGTGCCCCACGACGCCTGGTGGCTGGGCACCTTCTACGGCGAGGACCGGGAGCGTCCCTTCGACACGTACGTCGACATCGCGACGCCGGCGGTGTGGCACGGCGAGGGCCTCGTGCGCGCGGTCGATCTCGACCTCGACGTGATCCGGGGCACGACCGGGCGCATCTGGGTCGACGACGAGGACGAGTTCGCCGCTCACCGCGTCGCGCTGGACTATCCCGACGAGGTCGTCGAGCAGGCCGTGGACAGCTGCCAGGACATCGTCGTGGCGATGAAGGAGTCGGCGGCGCCGTTCGACGGCGCCACCCACCGCGACTGGCTGGCCCGACTGCGTGCCGGCTGAACCTGTCTAGTCCCCCGGATGAATTCTGAGTCGGATCAGCGGTATTTGTCCGATTCTGGTCAGGGTCCCCATTCGGCACGGTTACGCTCGACGAACTGTCCGTTTTGACGCGAAGGTCCCCCCGATCATGAAGTTCGTCTGGGCGCTGCTCGGCTCCCTGCTCCTCTCCGTGGGTCTGACGGTCACCGCCGTGGCCCAGGCGCCGGACCCGTCTGCCGGTGCGACCGCGAACCAGTCCGCCGACGCCGTGCCGAGCCTGAGCACGACCACGCCGTTCCGCTCCTACTGGGAGCTGGGCTCGGTGCAGCAGGTGCTCCCCCGGACGATCCTGCTGGCCCGCGACAAGGGTCACGAGAGGTCACGCGGAACCCGCAGCGACACCCAGTTCTTCGAGATCAGCCGCACCGGGGGCAACGACGTGCCCGAGGCGGCGCTGCGCGCCTACAAGCACGCCGAGAAGGCGATGGCCGTCGCCGACCCGGGCTGCCACATCTCCTGGACCCTGCTGGCTGCCATCGGCCGCGTGGAGTCCAACCACGGCCGGTTCGGCGGTTCCCAGCTCGGCGCCGACGGCGTCTCGCGCCCGGAGATCCGCGGCCCGCGACTCGACGGGGCCGGCGCCTTCGCTGCGATCGCGGACAGCGACAACGGCACCCTGGACCGGGACAAGGTCTGGGACCGAGCGGTCGGCCAGATGCAGTTCCTGCCGTCCACCTGGCGCGGGGTCGCCCGTGACGGTGACGGCGACGGGAAGCTGAACCCCGACGACATCGACGACAGCGCTCTGGGCTCGGCGGTCTACCTGTGCGGCGCCGGGGGCAGCCTCGCCGACGCTGCCGGGATGTCACGCGCGGCCTTCCGCTACAACCACTCCGACTACTACGTCGCGCTCGTGCTGTCGTTCCAGGCCGGCTACGCGACCGGCGTCTTCTCCCTGCCCTCGCCGCCTCCCCCGGAGACCCCGGCCGTGCGGAAGGCCGTGACCGAGGTCGTCCCGGCCAAGAAGCCGACCAGGGCCACCTCACCACCGCGCACACGTCGGTGCACCACACGACGCCGTCCGCTGCCCCGAAGGCCACGCCCAAGCCGGCTCCCCAGCCGACCCCGAAGCCGTGCCCACTCCCAGGCCGACCCCGAAGCCGACGCCGACGGGCCCGGTGCTGACCACGGTCGTCGGCACCTGGACCAGCTGTGGCACCGGCTTCTGCCTCGGCTCCACGCCGCTGGACCTCGGCGGCCCGGACGTCGCGGCGGCGCGCGCGAGCGCGGACTTCGACGGTGACGGGGCGGTGGAGACCAACGCGCGAGGAGTTCACCGGGTTGGTCGGCCAGCACGCCGCCCTGCGGGTGGAGCGCAAGGCGGGGGTCCTGGTGGTCTACGTGATCGGTGCGCCACGGCTTCCGCAACGCCGACGGCTCGCTGGCACGCGCCCTCGCCGCCACGGCGACCCCGACTCCCTGAGGTCCAGCGACCCACGGCCGGGCCCGACCGACGGGGCGTGGAACGATGAGCCGGTGCCCATCGACTTCGCCGACTCCCCTGCGCCGACCCTCGGGGTCGAGTGGGAGTTCGCGCTCGTGGACAAGCAGTCCCGCGACCTGGTCAACGCCGCCTCCGAGCTCTTCGACCTCGGCCTGAGCCGGCACGGTCCGGAGCCACGCATCCACAAGGAGCTGCTCCGCAACACCGTGGAGCTCACCACCGGCATCTGCCGCACCACCGGCGAGGCGGTCGACGAGCTGGCGTCGATGATCGACCTGGTCCGACCGCTCGCCGACGAGCTCGGGGTGGACCTCTACTCCGCCGGCACGCACCCGTTCGCGGAGTGGACCAACCAGCTGCTGACGCCCGGGCACCGCTACGAGGAGCTGATCGCCCGCACCCAGTGGTGGGGACGCCAGATGCTGATCTGGGGCGTGCACGTCCACGTCGGCGTACGCCGGGACCACGTGATGCCCATCGTCTCCGCCCTGCTCAAGTGGTACCCCCACCTGCTGGCCCTCTCGGGCTCCTCCCCCATCTGGGCGGGCACGGACACCGGCTACGCGAGCAACCGGGCGATGATGTTCCAGCAGCTGCCGACCGCCGGACTGCCCTTCCAGTTCGAGCCGTGGTCGGACTTCGAGAGCTACGCCCAGGACCTGGTCGTCACCGGGGTGATCGAGGAGATCGACGAGATCCGCTGGGACGTGCGACCCGCACCGCAGGCTCGGCACCGTCGAGATCCGGATCTGCGACGGCGTCTCCACCCTGCGCGAGATGCGGGCGCTGGTCGCCCTCACCCACTGCCTCGTCGTCGAGCTCTCCGACCGGCTCGACCGTGGCGAGACGGCTGCCGACGATGCCGCCGTGGCACGTGCAGGAGAACAAGTGGCGAGCCGCCCGCTACGGGATCGACGCCTGGATCATCCTCGACGAGCACTCCAACGAGCGGCTCCTCCAGGAGGACCTCCACGAGCTGCTCGAGCAGCTCGCCCCGGTCGCCGAGAGGCTGGGCTGCACCGACGAGCTCGCGCTGGTCGAGGAGATCCCGCGCCGAGGCGCCTCCTACCAGCGCCAGCGGATGGTCGCCGAGCGCACCGACGGCGACCTGGTGGCCGTGGTCGACTCGGTCGTCCGCGAGCTGTAGCCCTCAGGCGCTCAGGGGCGGGATCTGGTCGGTGGCGGCGAGCGGGTCCATCCCCGTGACCGCCAGCAGGTCGGCGATCAGTGATCGCACCTGGGCGAGGACCACCTCGGCCGACAGCTCGCTGGTGTGCTCGATGTGCGACGTCTCGCGACCGAGGGCGACGAGCTCGTCCCTCACCGCGGTGGCCGCGCGCCCGGCCGCGAGCTCGTCGGCGATCGAGTCGGTGCACTGGGCGAGGTCGTCCAGCAGGGAGGCGTACGCCGCGGGGATCGGCTCGTGCCGGTAGCTCGCCACCGCGACACGGCGCACGAGCACGCGCGTGTTGCGCAGCGCGAAGTCGAGCGGCTCGACGAGCTCGGCCATCGCCCGCACACGGCCCCGGTGGCGTCTGCGGAACGGCGAGGATCGCACGATCGAGAGGCCCTCGTCGGAGGCCGCACGCAGCTCGGCGACGAGCTCGTCGGTCGCCCGCGCGTCGCGCAGCACCGCGAGGGACCGGTCGACGTCACCGTCGAGCACGCTCTCGGCCGCAGCACGCAGCAGGGCCGAGATCTTGCGGACGATCACGCCGGCCTGTTCCCGCGGCCGCCGCAGCGGTGCCCGAGGTACGACAGCAGCCGCGACGAGCGCGACGGCACCTCCGATCAGGGCGTCGGTCCACCGGGTGAAGGCGGCACCGGCCGTCGGCAGCAGCGTGCTGACGAAGATCGCCTGGATCGCGGCCTGGTTGACGAAGAGCACGCCCTGGTCGAGGAGCAGGGCGGTCATCATCGCGAGCGCGACGATGAGCGCGATCTGCCACCCGCCCGAGCCGAGCCAGGCAGTGATCGCGTCGCCGAGGAACACCCCGACCGCGACACCGACGGAGACCTCCGCGACCCGGCGCAGCCGCTGTCCGTAGGAGGTCCCCAGGCTCACGACGGCCGCGACCGGCGCGAAGATCGGCGAGACGTGGCCGAACACCTGCGTGGCCACCGTCCACGCGACACCGGCGGCGACGGCACACTGCCCCACCGCCCACAGCTTCGAGCGCACCCGGGCCCGGCGCTGCCGGAGGGAGGTCCGGCTCCGGGACATCGCCAGCTCGAGGTGCGGAGCCGCCGCGGCCCCGGCGCGACTCAGGTGTCCCCGGGCGCTTCCGGAAGGGCTTCCGGACCGATCACCTGGCTCACTTGGGGAGCGTGGAACCACGGCCGTGCATCATCGTGATCATCTGCGTCAGCTGCTGGTCGGCCTTGGCGGTCCGGGTGAACGACGTGAGCGCCAGCAGCGGCTTGAACCGCTGGCGGGCGATCGCCTTGGCATAGGTGAACTCCCTCAGCCCGTCCGGGCCGTGAATCCGCCCGAAGCCCGAGTCGCCGACGCCACCGAAGGGCAGTGACGGGATCGCCGCGAAGGAGATCACCCCGTTGACGGCGGTCATGCCCGAGCGGATCCGCTCCGCGATCTCCATCCCCCGTGCCTTGGCGAACACGGTGGAGCCCAGGCCGTAGCGAGTGCCGTTGGTCCTGGCCACCGCCTCGTCCATGCTCGCCACCCTGCTCACGGTCATGGTGGGGCCGAAGGTCTCCTCCTGCACCGCACTGGAGTCCTCGGGCACGTCGACGAGGATCGTCGGCTGCACGTAGCGGTCACCGACAGCGTCCGGACCACCGACCACGGCTCGGCCACCGCGCGCGATCGCGTCGCCGATGTGCGAGCGGATCACGTCGAGCTGGCTCGGCATCGTGATCGGCCCGATCTTGGTGTCCGGGCTGTCCTCGGCGCGGAGGTCCTTGGCCTTGTCGACGAGCCGCGCGAGGAACTCGTCGTACACCCGGTCGTGGACGTAGACCCGCTCGACGCCGATGCAGGTCTGCCCGGCGTTGGCGCACGCGCCCCACAGCGCGGCGTCGGCCGCGGCGTCGAGGTCGGCGTCCTCGTCGACCAGCACGGCGTCCTTGCCCCCGGCCTCGATGACGACCGGCGTGAGGGTCTCGGCGCAGGCCGCCATCACCTTCTTCCCCGTCGCGGTCGAGCCCGTGAACGCCAGCTTGTCGACGCCGGCGCGGCACAGGGCCGCTCCGGTCTCGCCGAGTCCGGTGACGACCTGGAAGACCGGGTGCTCGGGCACGACCTCGGAGAAGGTCGCCGCCAGCCAGCCGCCGACTCCGGGCGTGAGCTCGCTCGGCTTGAACACCACCGCGTTGCCGGCAGCGAGGGCGTAGACGATCGAGCCCATCGGCGTGAAGACCGGGTAGTTCCAGGGACCGATGACTCCCACGACGCCCAGCGGCTTGTACTCCACGGTCGCCGCCTGGTTGGCCATCACCAGACCGGAGGAGACCTTCCGCCGGCCGAGGACCTTCTTGGCGTTCTTGCCGGCCCAGGCGATGTGGTCGAGCGCGAGCGCGACCTCGAGGGCGGCGTCGCTGTGCGGCTTGCCCGTCTCGAGGTGCATCAGGTCGGCGATCTGGGCGATCCGGCGGGTGATCACGCCCTTCCAGGTGTTCAGCTTCTCGGCCCGCTCGTCGAAGGACAGCGAGGACCACCAGAGCGCGGCCTCGTGGGCGCGGTCGACGGCCACCTGCACGTCCTCGGCGGTGTGCACCGGGTGGGTGCCCACCACGTCGCCGTTGACCGGGCTCAGGGAGTCGAAGGTCTCGCGCGCCACAGCGGGGTCGGTGGGCGTCGGTGTGGTGATCTCGGTCGTCATCGGGAGCTCCTGATCAGGTCGGCTGCCTTCTCGGCAACCATGATGGTGGGCGCGTTGGTGTTGCCCCGGGGCACGGCGGGCATCACGGAGGCGTCGACGACGCGGAGACCGCCGATCCCCCTGACCCTGAGCTCCGGATCGACCACGGCGTCCTCGCCCGAGCCCATCGCACAGGTGGACGTCGGGTGGTAGAGGGTCTGCCCGTAGTTCCGCACGTGCTCGACGAAGTCCTCGTCGGTCGGGTTCTCGGGGAGCAGGAACGGCTTGGTCAGGTGTCCCGCCAGCGGTCCCTGGCTGCAGATCTCCCACACCCGCCGCATGCCGGCGACCATCGCGTCGAGGTCGGCGCCGTCGTCGAAGTACGCCGCGTCGATCTCCGGGTGCCAGGCGGGGTCGGTCGACCGCAGCCGGATCGACCCCCTGCTGCGCACCGAGACGACAGCCGGGGCCGCGGTGAACATGCGCTGGGTCGGCTCGCGGAACCCGTTGTCGTAGAACGCGGCGGGGACGACGTGGTACTGGATGTCGGGTGCCGGCAGGTCCGGCCTCGACCTCACGAAGCCGCCGCCTTCTCCGACGTTCGAGGCCAGCGGACCGGTCCCCCGTGCCTTCCAGCGCACCAGGTTGCGCACGTTGCTCAGCTCGGCGAGGTCGGTCACGCCTCGCGTGTGGAACATCATCGGCGTGGTCGGGTGGTCCTGGAGCTGCTGGCCCACCCCGGCGAGGTCGGCGACGACGTCGATCCCGTGCTCGCGCAGGTGCGTTGCGGGGCCGATGCCGGAGAGCATCAGCAGCTGGGGGCTGTTGACGGCCCCGCCGCAGAGCAGCACCTCGCGGTCGGCGTACGCCGTGACCTCGCGGCCGCGGGCGCGGTAGGTCACGCCGGTGGCTCGCTCACCCTCGACCAGGATCCGCGTCGCGAAGGCACCGGTCTCGACGTCGAGGTTGTCGCGATGCCGGACCGGCTCGAGGTAGGCCCGCTCGACCGACCACCGACGACCGTTGTTGCAGGTGACCTGGTAGACGCCCGCGCCCTCCTGCTCGGCGCCGTTGAAGTCGTCGGTCGGCTTCAGGCCGGCACTGACCGCGCTGTCCACCCACAGGTTCGTCAGCTCGTGGGTGTAGCGCCGGTCCTCGACCCGGAGCGGTCCGTCCTGGCCGTGCCAGGGGCCGCCCAGCCGGGTGTTGCCCTCGGCCCGGACGAAGTAGGGCAGCACGTCGTCGTAGCCCCAGCCGGTGGCGCCGTACTCGTCACGCCAGGCGTCGAAGTCGGCCGGGTTGCCCCGGATGTAGATCATCGCGTTCATCGAGGAGCACCCACCGAGGGCCTTCATCCTCGGCCAGTAGGCGCGCCGGTTGTGCAGCTGCTTCTGCTCCGTCGTGGAGTAGTTCCAGTCCCACCTGGTCTTGAAGAGGGAGGCGAACGCGGCGGGGATCGAGATCTCGTCGCCCTCGGCCTCGGGACCGGCCTCCAGCAGCAGCACCCGGACCCCGGGATCGTCGGTGAGCCTGGCGGCGAGCACCGCTCCAGCGCTGCCTGCCCCGACGATGACGTAGTCGTGGTTCCCGGACTGCGCGCTGGCTCCCGACACGGGACCTCCTGGTGTTCGACTCGCTGACCTGCCGAACCTATACCCGCCCCGCAGGCGGGCGGGAGGTGCTGCTCACGCCTGGGGCCGACGCCTCAACCGAGGATGAGGACCAGCCCGGTCAGCGTCATCCCGAGGGCCGCCGCGCTCAGCCAGGGACGCAGCTTGTTGCACAGGGTGACCCGTGGTTGGAGGCAGCCGGGAATGATCTCGACCGGCATCCGGCGCGCGGCGAAACCGTGCCCGACGATCACGATGCCCATCAGCAGACCGAGCTGGAGCAGTGGCAGCGCCACGGACGGATCTGTGTCCATCGGGTCTCCTCGCTCGTGCCGGGAGGGGCCGCGGATCGGCCTCGAGCCAGACGCTACGCACGGTCCAGGAGGCACCACGTCTCAATGTGAGACGTGGGTCACGATGTCGGCGGCACGATCCCGTAGTCGTGGATCTTGCGGTAGATCGTGGCCCGGGACATCCCGAGCGACCTCGCGGCGCGGACCTTGTTGCCCTTGGCGTCGGAGAGGCACTTGATGATCGCGTCGCGCTCCATCGCCTCGAGCGGGCTCAGCACCCGCCGGCTGACGGCGTGCACCTCGGGCGGGAGGTCGCCCGGCGTGATCCAGCCCGTGCGACGGTGCTTGACGACCTCGCGCAGCAGCTCGTGCAGCTGCTCGGCGTTCCCCGGCCAGGACATCCTCATCAGCAGGCGCATGGCCTCGGGCGAGCAGGCGAGGTGCGCCCCCTGCCCCAGCCGCGACAGGAAGACGGGAACGAGCAGCGGCAGGTCCTCGAGGTGCAGGCGCAGGGGCGGGAGCTCGACGGTGCTCGGGAACAGCCGCATCAGCTCGGGCAGTGCCTTGCTGGACCGGTCGGTGCCGAGCGTCACCGCCACCCAGAGCGGTGTGCTCCGGTTGGTGCGGGCGTCCTGGAGCACCGACGGCGAGCCCACGGAGCTGGGGTGCGGTCAAGGCGTCCACGTGGCGGATCACGACCGAGTCCGTCTGGCCGGACAGGGTCCGGCGTACGTCCTTGAGCCAGTCCTTGTCGGTGGCCGCGTCGCGCGCCTCGATGAGCTCGAACCTGCCGACGGGCTGACGGCGCAGCTGGACGGCACGCAGGACGGCCAGCTTGCCGACCCCGGGCTCCCCCTCGACCGCGAGCCACTCGCCCGACCTGAAGACGCGTTCCACCTCCTGGCAGGCGTGCAGCCACGGCGGCCCCGAGCCGACGATGCTGGGCAGTGGCGCCTGGGGCAGCGCGTCCCGGGAGAGGGTCGCCTCGCTTCCGGGCTGGTCGAGCACGACGTGCGCGACCACGCCCGAGGGCTGGCTGCCGGTGCCGATGCGGCGGCAGTACATCCGGGCGTGCAGCCCGGAGGAGAGCTCGACCGTGACGGTGCCGCGACGTGCCGAGAGCATCGCCTCCGTGGCCTGCGCCAGGAGCGTGGACTGGTCGGCCGGCGCCAGCGAGGCCCGCGCATGGTCGTTGAGCATGACCACGTCGCTGTCGAGCGCGAACACGATCCCGGTGGTGCGGCTGCAGGTGCGGAGGTACTCCTGGAAGAGCTCGAGCTGGGACGCGCTCGCGTCGGCGAGCAGCGCGCGCCGGATCTGCTCCGCGGTGGTCTTGGCCAGGGTCAGCAGCAGCGTGCCGGCGTCCTTGCGCCAGCAGGTCAGGTCCACAGCGCCCACCAGACGCCCGGTGACCGGGTGGTGGATCGGCACGCCGGCGCAGGCCAGCTCCTCGAGGTTCTCGGCGTAGTGCTCGTGACCGAAGACGTGGGTCGGTCCGCCCACCTCGAGGGCGGTGCCGATGCCGTTGGTGCCGACGAACTTCTCGGCGTAGCTGAACCCGGGCGCGAGCAGGACCCGGTCGAGGTGCCGCTCCAGCTCACCGTCCCCGGTCAGCCGGCTCAGCACGACTCCCGTCGGGTCGGTCAGGATGACGCTGACCGACTGTCCCTGGAGCTGCTCGCTGAGGCTCCGCAGCACCGGCTGCGCGCTCCGGGCGAGGCGGGTGTCGAGATGGGTGTCGGGCTCGAAGCGCATCTCGACCTTGTCGGCCGCCACCTGCATCGCCAGGGACCGCCGCCAGGACGCGAGGATGGTGTCGCGGACCGTGCGTGGCTCGGGCGCGTCGGCCGTCAGGAAGCGCAGCCGGTTGGCGGCGACCACCTTCTGTGCAGGACGAAGCGACTCGGGTGAGAACGGCGACGTCGCCAAGACACAAACCCCCAAAGCGGTATCCGCACACCCCTCCCGACCGCCACGTACGGCCGGGGAACAGGCAGCCGAGGTCCGGGGCCGCCCACTCAAGATATGCGCTGATGTTTGCCGAGTCGAGTGTCGCCCAGCGGCCTCCGAACCGGCTGTCTCAGATTGAGACAGCGCCGACCCGAGCCGGGCGTAGCGTCGCGACACCTCGACCGGCGGACCGCTGCCGGACCGGATTCGCGGAGGTACGACATGAACGCAGCCGACGGCCCAGCGACCGGATCCGAGGTCGATCCGCAGGTCGAGAGCTACAACCCGTGGAGCGTGGTGAACCTCGTGTTCACCCATCTCACGGACCAGGGACTGCACCCGGTCCTCGGCGAGAGCGGTGACCCCGGCCCTCCGGCCAGGGCGCTGCTCGAGGCACTCGGCATCGAGCCGGCGCCGGAGGGCAACCGGGAGATCATGCGCGGCGTCCGCGCCCACCTGGCGGAGATCCGCGGCGTGATGTTCGACGACGAATCGGACACGGACGGGCCGATGTGACGCCCGTCTCAATGTGAGACCCGGTGTCTCCCGCACTTGGGCCTTGAATCAACTCACCTACTCGATCTACAGGAAGGAGTGGTGATGACTCGCCAAAGCGTGGCCAAGGCACACGAGAAGATCCAAGAACTGGCCTGGGAGCCGCTCTACCACGAGCCGGTCTCCCAGTACGGGACCGACTACACGTTCCAGAAGGCCAAGAAGAAGGACCCGCTCAAGCAGGTTCTCAAGTCGTACTTCCCGATGCAGGAGGAGAAGGACCACCGCGTCTACGGAGCAGCCGACGGCGCGATCCGCGGCAACATGTTCCGCCAGGTCCAGGAGCGCTGGCTGGAGTGGCAGAAGCTCTTCCTCAGCATCATCCCGCTGCCCGAGATCTCCGCGGCCCGCGCGATGCCGCTCCTGTTCAACACGGTGCCGAACCCCGAGCTGCACAACGGGCAGGCCATCCAGATGATCGACGAGGTCCGCCACTCGACGATCCAGCAGAACCTCAAGCGCCTGTACATGAACAACTACATCGACCCGGCGGGCTTCAACAGCAGCCTGCGCAACTTCCAGAACGACTACTGCGGCACCATCGGCCGTCAGTTCGCGGAGGGGTTCATCACCGGTGACGCCATCACCGCTGCGAGCATCTACCTCACGATCGTGGCCGAGACGGCGTTCACCAACACGCTGTTCGTGGCGATGCCGGCCGAGGCAGCCGCCAACGGCGACTACCTCCTTCCGACGGTGTTCCACTCGGTGCAGTCCGACGAGTCCCGCCACATCAGCAACGGGTACGCCACCCTGCTGATGGCGCTCTCCGACGAGGGCAACCACCAGCTGCTCGAGCGCGACCTGCGCTACGCGTGGTGGAACAACCACCGCGTGGTGGACGCCGCGATCGGCACCTTCATCGAGTACGGCACGAAGGACCGCCGCAAGGACCGCGAGAGCTACGCGGAGATGTGGCGTCGGTGGATCTACGACGACTACTACCGCAGCTACCTCGTCCCCCTCGAGAAGTACGGACTGGTGATCCCCCACGACCTGATCGAGGAGTCGTGGAACCAGATCTGGAACAAGGGCTACGTGCACGAGGTCGCCCAGTTCTTCTGCACCGGGTGGCTCGCCAACTACTGGCGGATGGACCCGATGACGGACAAGGACTTCGAGTGGTTCGAGTTCAAGTACCCGGGCTGGTACGACAAGTACGGCAAGTGGTGGGAGAACTACAACCGCCTCTCGACCCCGAACGGGCACCACCCGATCGTGGCCGAGGACGTGGACTACGCGTACCCGCACCGCTGCTGGACGTGCATGGTGCCGTGCCTGGTCCGCGAGGACATGGTGATGGCCGAGGTCGACGGGCAGATGCGCACCTACTGCCACGAGGCCTGTCGCTGGACCGACGTCGAGGCCTTCCGGCCGACCTACCAGGGCCGCGAGACGCCCAACATGGGTCAGCTGATCGGCAAGCGCGAGTGGGAGACCCTCTACCACGGCTGGAACTGGGCCGACGTGGTCTCCGACATGGGCTACGTCCGGGACGACGGGCACACGTTGGTGGCGCAACCGCACCTCAACCTGGACCCGAAGAAGATGTGGAACCTGGACCACCTGCGCCGGATGCCTCCGCTGCAGAGCCCGAACGTGCTGCTCAACGAGATGACTCCCGACGAGCAGCAGGCGTTCCACGCGAACTACATCAAGGGCGGGCCGGCTGGCCGACCTGCTCCCGCGGACGCCTGAGCACCCGAGGCCCAGGACGGCGAGGGGCGCCGGCACCAGCTGCCGGCACTCCTCGCCCGTCTCCGGCCTCGACAGGCACCCGTCCCCGACGCACGTCCTCGAAGCAACGGAAAGCGAGATATGGGCGAGAAGCATGTCGTGCGATTCGAGCCGGTAGGCGTCGAGATCGAGGTCGACGAGGAGCAGACGGTGCTGCGCGCCGCAGCGGAGCAGGGCATCACGCTCATGCACGGCTGCAAGGAAGGCCAGTGCGCGGCCTGCAAGTCGTTCGTCCTCGACGGTGACGACATCGAGCTCGACAAGTACTCGACCTTCGCGTTGCCCGACTTCGAGCTCGACGAGGGATTCACGTTGCTCTGCCGGGCGCACGTCTACGAGGACGTCACCATCGAGCTCCTCAACTACGACGAGGAGATGCTCCGCTCGGGCCACCCGATCCAGGAGGCCAGGGCCGAGGTCGTCTCCAACGAGCACGTCACCCATGACATGCGCAACCTCGTGCTCAAGCTGATCGAGCCCACCGAGATCCCGTTCTGGCCCGGCCAGTACGTCGACATCAAGATCCCCGGCACCGAGGAGACCCGCTCGTTCTCGATGGCGAACACCTCGAGCAAGGAGAGCGGAGAGCTCGAGTTCGTGATCCGGTGCTACCCCGACGGTCAGTTCTCCCACTTCCTCGACACCCAGGTCTCGGTCGGCGACGAGCTCGACGTCGTCGGTCCGTTCGGGGTCTTCACCCTGCGCGACGGGCGCGACTCCGACATCGTCTTCGTCGGAGGCGGCGCCGGCATGGCCCCGATCCTCTCCGTGCTGCGCTCGCTCGCCGAGAAGGACAGCCCGCGCAAGGCGACGTACTACTACGGCGCCCGGACGCAGAAGGACCTGTGCTTCGAGAAGGAGCTGAACGCGCTGGCCGAGCAGCTCCCGAACTTCACGTTCGTCCCGGCGCTCTCGGAGGCCGACCCGGACGAGCCCTGGGACGGAGAGGTCGGCCTGATCACCGACGTCGTCAAGAAGCACGAGACAGACCTGTCGGAGACCGACTCCTACGTCTGCGGCCCGCCGCCGATGGTCGAGGCGGCGATGGAATTGCTCGAGGACCTCGGAGCCCCCGAGAAGAACATCTACTACGACAAGTTCACGACCACTGGACCCACCGAATGACAACGCTCACTTCACACATCCACCACAGGGAAAGCGAGGCCGATCGCCAATGATCACCGAGGAGCGCAGCTCACCGAAGCCGGAGTTCACGGACGCCGAAGCCGGCGCCAAGGTCTTCCCCGACTCCACGTTGCGGCACTACAACTACTACACGCCGCAGAAGCGCAAGCAGTCCCACTACGAGGACGTCACGGTCGAGGTGCAGCCCGACCCGAGGCACTACCTCGCCCAAGGCTGGCTCTACGGCTTCTCCGACGGTCGCGGCGGCTATCCCCTGGACTGGACCGTGCTGAAGGCCTGGGGCGTCGACCGTGGCGACCCGGAGCGCTTCCCCGGCTCGGGCGGTCGTGGCTACGACTGGCCGGCCCACGGCTGGCACGAGTTCCGTGACCCCAACGAGGAGTGGGAGCTGACGTTCTACCGCAACAACTCCAACGTGGTGCGGCAGATCAACCAGAACATCGACACCGCCCGGGAGACCAAGGCCTTCGAGCAGTGGAACCCCAACTGGATCACCTTCGTCGAGCGCAACGTCGGCGCCTGGATGCACGTCGAGCACGGCCTGGGGCTCTACCTGTTCGCGAACGCCCAGCGGCGCGCACCCACGAACATGCACAACAACGCGATCTCCGTGAACAGCATGCACCGGATCCGGTTCGCCCAGGACCTGGCGCTCTACAACCTCACGTTGAGCGAGGAGATCGAGTCGTTCGACGGCGCGGCCCACGTGGAGACGTGGAACGAGGACCCCGCGTGGCAAGGCGTGCGCCGTGTCACCGAGGAGCTCACGGGCATCGACGACTGGGCCGAGGCGATCTTCGCGGCCAACGTGGTCTTCGAGCCGTTGATCGGCGAGCTGTTCCGCAGCCAGCTGGTGCAGCAGGCCTCGCCTGGCAACGGTGACTTCGTGACGCCCACGGTCGTGGGTGCCGGTGAGTGGGACTACGCCTCCCGCGACCTGCGGTACACGAAGGCGATGTTCGAGCTGTTGACGAACGACAAGGAGTTCGCCGACTACAACAAGGACATCATCGACGGCTGGCTCTCGACCTGGGTGCCCAAGTGCCTGGTCGCAGCCCGCGAGCTGTCCCCGCTGTGGTCGCAGCCCGACGCCAAGCCGCCCCGGTTCGAGGACGGCCTGGACCGCGCCAAGAGCCGCTTCGGCGGGATCCTGTCCGACCTCAGCCTGAACGAACCGAAGGAGCTGACCCAGTGAGTGGCTACCAGTCGACGAAGACGTCGTACGCGACGACCGAGAGCGCGTTCAAGGCCGACAACACGGCCTCGAACAAGTGCGGCGTCACCTTGATGAACAACCAGGTGGGTGCCGTCGTGGCCGAGGTCATGGGCACCAAGGAGGGCGTCACGATCACCCGGCTGCCCTCGATGATCCGGGTCGACGGAGTCAACCGGATGGACTTCGACTACGACGAGATCTCCGAGGCCCTCGGCGAGGAGGAGGGCTTCTACGACGCCGCGCAGTTCGAGGAGAACATGTCGACGCACTACGGCCGGATGATCCACGAGGACGACCGGACGATCATGTTCGCCAATCCCGAGGACGCCGCGGAGTACATCGGCTTCGACCTGCCCACGTTCGAGAAGAAGACGTGACCCACCACCCCTCATCCACGGCGACCCTCTAGGAGGACACATGTACGAGAAAGACGGAGAGAAGTATTTCGTCGTCGACAGCCACATGCACTACTGGGACGCGAGTCCCGAGAACTGGGTGAAGGGCGCAGAGAACTACGCCGAGGGCTGGATCGACTGCTTCCAGGCCTACCAGGGCCTGGGACCGCCGGAGACGCACCAGACGGCGGAGCACTTCAAGAAGGTCAGCGAGGACGACCTGATGAAGGACGTCTTCGAGGACGGCTACGTCGACAAGGCGATCTTCCAGCCGACGTACCTGCGGGAGTGGTACACGGACGGGTTCAACACGACCGAGCGCAACGGCGCGCTGGCCGAGAAGCACCCCGACAAGTTCATCGTGAACACCCGCTTCGACCCACGCGACGGCGACGCCGGCATGAAGGAGTTCGAGGACAACGTCGCCAAGTGGGGGTCGAAGGGCATCAAGCTCTACACCGCCGAGTGGAACAACGGCTCGCGCGGCTACAAGCTCAGTGACCCGGAGGCCTACACCTTCCTGGCGAAGGCGCAGGAGCTGGGGATCAAGAACGTGCACGTGCACAAGGGCCCGACGATCTGGCCCCTGGACAAGGACGCGTTCGACGTCTCCGACGTGGACCACGCAGCGACGGACTTCCCGGAGCTGAACTTCATCGTCGAGCACGTGGGCCTGCCCCGGATCGAGGACTTCTGCTTCATGGCGACGCAGGAGCCCAACGTCTACGCGGGACTCTCGGTGGTGATCGGCGGCCTGATGCACGCCCGGCCTAAGTTCTTCGCCAAGGTGATGGGCGAGCTGCTGTTCTGGGTCGGCGAGGACAAGATGACCTTCGGCAGCGACTACAACATCTGGGAACCGAAGTGGCAGATCGAAGGGTTTGTGGACTGGGACTACCCCGATGACACGTACTCCGACTACCCCCGGGTCAACGTCGACACCAAGAAGAAGATCCTGGGGCTGAACGCCGCCAAGCTCTACGACATCGAGGTGCCGGCCGAGCTCCAGCTCAAGGGTGACGGTCAACCCGCCGCCCAGGACGACGCCCAGCTGGTGGAGCAGGGGGCGAACGCTTGACCCAGCAACTGGCAGACCAGGATCACCTGCTGGCCGCACTGGACACGGTGCGCGACCCGGAGCTGGACGAGCCCATCACCGAGCTCGGTTTCGTCTCCTCGTGCACCGTGTCCGCCGACGGCGAGGCCCAGGTGCGTCTCCGCCTGCCGACGTTCTTCTGCGCGCCCAACTTCGCCTTCCTGATGGTGGCGGACGCGTACGACGCGGTGAGCGGCGTGGAGGGGGTACGCCGGACCGAGGTGGTGCTCGACGACCACTTCGCCTCGGACGCCATCAACTCCGGGATCGCTGCACGGTCGGGCTTCGCCGAGTCCTTCGGCAACCTGGCCGACGGCGAGCTGGACGAGCTCCGGACGGACTTCGTCCGCAAGGCCGTCCTGGCCGGGACCGACCGGGTCTGTCGACCACTGCTCACCGCAGGGAAGACGATGGACGACCTGGCCGAGATGAGCCTGCGCGACGTACCCCCCTCGGCCGACCTCGACCGGCTCAGGTCACGGCGTGCCGAGCTCGGCCTCCCGGCGAGCGACGACGCGGCGTTGCTGGTGGACGCGACGACAGGACAGGCGGTCGGCGTCCAGGCGCTGCCGCTGCACCTGCGCAAGGCCCGGTTGACCCGGGTCAACACGGAGGCGAACGGCAGCGTGTGCCGCGGCATGCTGTCCCACCGCTACGCAACCCGCGGTGAGGGCCAGCTGGAGGAGATCACATGAAAGCCGTTCGGTTGCACGCGTACAACGAGCAGCCCACCGTCGACGAGGTCGACGAGCCGACCGTCAAGGGTCCGCTCGACGTGGTGGTCAAGGTCGGGGGTGCCGGCGTCTGCCGCACCGACCTGCACATCATCCTGGGCCAGTGGGACGAGGCGATGAACCCGTCCCTGCCCTACACGATCGGGCACGAGAACGCCGGCTGGGTGCACGAGGTCGGGTCCGCGGTCACGAACGTGGCCGTGGGGGACACGGTGATCCTGCACCCGACGCCGACGTGCGGCCTGTGCCGCGCGTGCCGCGCGGGCCAGGACATGCACTGCGTGGAGAGCATCTTCCCGGGGCTGGACGGCACCGACGGCGGGATGGCGGAGTACCTGCTCACCTCGGCGCGCGCCTGCGTCAAGCTCGACCCGTCGACCCAGCCCGCGGACGTCGCAGCGCTGGCGGACGCAGGCATCACCGCCTACCACGCGGTGCGCAAGGCACTCCCCCTGCTCTACCCGGGCACGACCGCGGTGGTGATCGGGGCCGGCGGGCTGGGCCACATCGGCATCCAGTGCCTGGCCGCCCTGACGGCGACCAACATCGTCGTGGTCGACCGCAACCCCGCTGCGCTCGAGCTCGCCAAGGAGCTCGGCGCGACGCAGACCGTGGTCGCCGACGGCAAGCAGGTGGACGCGGTCAAGGACCTCACCAACGGGGAGGGCGCCGACGTGGTCCTCGACTTCGTGGCCGAGGAGGGCGCGGAGAACGAGGGGTTCGCGATGACCCGCCCCGGGGGCTCCTACTTCGTGATCGGGTACGGCGGGACGCTCGTCGTCCCGACGCTCGACGTGATCTCCACCGAGCGCAACATCATCGGCAACATCGTCGGCACCTACAACGAGCTGGCCGAGCTGATGGTGCTCGCGCAGGCCGGCAAGGTCACCTTGCACACCAAGGCCTACCCGCTCGCCGAGGCGCAGCAGGCACTAGCCGATCTCGACGCCGGCAAGGTGCGGGGCCGGGCGATCCTCGTCCCCTAGCCGCCAGCAGTCACCCCACGCACGACCCCTATTCGGTACATCCGCCACAAGGAGGACGAGGACACCATGGCCAAGGACTTGAGATTCGGCGAGGAAGCCAGGCGGCTGCTGCTGTCTGGCGTCGACCAGCTGGCCGAGGCGGTGAAGTCGACACTCGGGCCCAAGGGACGCAACGTCATCCTCGAGAAGATCACCGGCTCCCCCGTCGTCACCAACGACGGCGTCACCATCGCCCGTGAGATCCACCTGAGCGACCAGTTCGAGAACATGGGTGCGCAGCTGGTCAAGGAAGCCGCGATCAAGACCAACGACATCGTCGGTGACGGCACCACCACCGCGACCGTGATCGCCCAGGCGATCATCCGCGAGGGGATGCAGGCGATCGGCCAGGGTGGCAACCCGGTGCTGGTCAAGCGTGGCGTCGACATCGCCGTCGGACGTCTCGTCGAGCACCTTCGCAAGGTCGCGCACCCGGTCGTCACGCTGGCCGACTACGCGCGGGTCGCGTCGATCTCGGCCAACAACGACGAGGTCGTGGGCAACGTGCTCGCCGAGGCACTGCACTCGGTCGGGAACACCGGCATCGTGACCGTCGAGGAGTCCCCGACCCACGGGATGAGCGTGGAGTTCGTCGAGGGCTTCGAGTACGACAACGGCTACCTCTCGCCGTACCTCGTCACGCACCCAGCCAGTCTCGAGGCGATCCTCGACGATCCCTACATCCTGCTGTGCGCCGAGAAGATCACCAAGGTGCAGGAGATCATGCCGCTGCTCGACAAGGTCATGCGCGACCCCAAGCCGTTGATGATCATCGCGGAGACGGTCGAGGGCTCGGCGCTGAGCATGCTGGTGCACAACCACGTCAACGGGATCTTCCGCTGCGTGGCCACCAAGGCGCCCGGGTTCGGCGACCGGCGACTGCGCAAGCTCGAGGACATCGCCACGATCACCGGCGGCGAGGTCTACAGCAAGCACTCGGGTTTCACCCTGGAGACGATGACGCTGGCCCAGCTCGGACGGGCGCAGCAGATCCGCGTCACGGCCGACCGCACCGCCATCATCGGCGGCGGCGGCGACTCCCAGAAGGTCGAGTTCCGGGTCGCACAGCTGCGCGCCGAGTCGGAGCGCGCGACGTACGGCATCGACGAGGAGGTGCTCAGCGAGCGGATCGGCTCCCTGTCCGGCAAGGTCGCGGTGATCAAGGTGGGCGCTCCCACCAACGCGGAGCTCGCCGAGCTGCAGCACCGGGTCGAGGACGCCCTCTCGGCCACCCGTGCAGCGATGGCCGAGGGGATCGTCGCCGGCGGCGGCGTCGCCCTGATGCACGCCGCACCCGTGCTGGACGAGCTCGACGTCAAGGACGACTACGCGACCGGTGTGGAGATCGTGCGTCGCGCACTCACCGAGCCGACGTACCTGATCGCCACCAACGCGGGCTACCTCGGCCACGACGTCGTCGCGGAGGTGGCGAAGATGGACGTCGACGACGGCTTCGACGCCCTCGCCGGCGTCTACGGGAACATGATCGACATGGGGATCATCGACCCCCTCCGCGTCTGTCGCTCGGCCCTGCAGAACGGTGCCTCGGTCGCCGGGTTGCTGCTCACGACGAACACGCTGATCGCCGAGGAGCAGACGCCCTGGGGCGGGAGCCGGGCGCTGATGACCGAGTTCGGCGAGCTGGACGGGGGCCTGCACCAACCCTCGCCCGACTCCAGCACCCCGCAGTCGCTGGGTCTCGGGCCCTCGGTCGGGTGATGGACACCGAGGCACCGGCCAACGGTGGCCCCCCGGAAGGGGCCGCCGCGGAGCCGCCCGTGGTCGTACGTCGCGTGGAGAGCGACAACGCGTCCCTGCTGCGCGACATGGTCGAGACGTTCGAGGAGCTGCAGATGGTGCTGCGCTGCTGCGAGCGCCTCGTCACCGAGCTCGGCCCGGGTCATCCCCCCGACCCCGTCGTGGTCGAGGGGGTCTGGACGATGGCGCTGCTCTCCTACGCACGCTGCTTCTCCGGGAGCGGCACGGCTGCTGCGCTCGGCGAGGACGAGCTGACCACGGTGCAGCCGGAGAGCGACGTGCTGGAGTGGCACAAGGTCCTGCTGCAGCTGCGCGACCACTACAGCGACCCCACGAACAGTCCCCGGGAGCGGTTCACCGTCGCGGTGACCCAGGACGCCGACGGCGCGGCGAGCGGTGTGGCCATCACCTCGGTCAAGCAGCCGTTGGTGGACGACGTGACGGTGCGGCAGATGGGCGCGATCGCCTACGCCCTGAGCAACCTCGTCAACGACCGCATCGAGGCCCAGCAGCTGCTCGTCTCCGGCGAGCTCGAGACCGTGTCCCGTGAAGACCTCGAGAAGCTCGACCAGCTCGACGTCGCACCGGTGAGCACGGGCGCCTAGCGCGACCGGGTCGGGAACGGCGGTGTTCCAGAGCAAGCCCAAGTTCGTCAGTGTTGCGTTCGTCCGGGGGCCGCTGCCCCTGCTCGGACCCGCCTTCGTGGCGGCGATCGCCTACATCGACCCCGGCAACTTCGCCACGAACATCACCGCCGGGTCCCAGTTCGGTTACCTGCTGGTCTGGGTGGTGGTGGTCAGCAACCTGATGGCGATGCTGATCCAGTACCTCTCCGCCAAGGCGGGCATCGCCACCGGCAAGAACCTCCCCGAGCTGTGCCGGGACAACTTCCCCAAGCCGGTCACCCGGGGACTGTGGGTGCAGGCGGAGCTCGTCGCCATCGCCACCGACCTCGCCGAGGTGCTGGGTGGCGCGATCGCGCTGCAGCTGCTCTTCGGTCTCCCGCTGCTCGTGGGCGGGGTGATCACCGCGACGGTGGCGTTCGGGCTGCTCGGCCTGCAGCAACGCGGCGCCCGGCCGTTCGAGGTGGCGATCACCGGTCTGCTCCTCGTCGTGCTCCTGGGATTCCTCTACAGCCTCCTGCGCGGCGGGATCGACGCGGGCGCAGCGGCTGCGGGGCTGAGGCCGCAGTTCGACGGCAAGGACAGCCTGCTCCTGGCCACGGCCATGCTGGGCGCGACCGTGATGCCGCACGTGATCTACCTGCACGGTGCGCTGACCCAGGGACGCTACCTGCGGAACACCGAGCAGGAACGCCGCTCGCTGCTGCGCAGCCAGCGCATCGACGTCGTCACCGCGATGACGCTGGCGGGCGTGATCAACCTGTCGATGCTCGTGGTGGCCGCCCAGGTGCTCTCCGGCGGACCGGTCCCGGTGAACACCATCGAGGGAGCACACGCCGGCCTGTCCGCGGCACTCGGGCCGGTGGCCGCCCTGCTCTTCGCCCTGGCCCTGCTGGCGTCGGGGTTCGCCGCCTCGGGCGTCGGCACCTACTCGGGCCAGGTGGTGATGCAGGGGTTCCTGCGTCGTCGGGTGCCGCTCGTGGCACGCCGTCTGATCACCCTGGCGCCGGCCCTGATCGTGATCGGGGTGGGCGTGGACCCGACGCGGGCACTGGTGATCTCCCAGGTGGTGCTGTCCTTCGGGATCCCGTTCGCGCTGATCCCGCTCGTGCTGCTCACGAGCAGGAGATCGGTCATGGGGACCCTCGTGAACAAGCGGCGCACGACCTGGGTGGCGGCAGGCGTGGCGGGCGTGATCTGCGCACTCAACGTCACGCTGATCGCGCTGACGGTGACGGGCTGACGCCCAGGCGCTGGTCCGTACGCGCTGGCTCTCCGACGCTCGGCCGGTCAGGCCTGCCGGGCGTGGTCGTCGAGCATGCAGCGCACCCGCGACATGGCGTCGCGCACCTCTGCCGCAATGAGGGGTCCGGCCTCGGAGTGGTGCACCGTGAACGACCGGTGCCACCTGCCCCACCACGTGCTCAGGCCGGGCTGGGCCTCCCGCACAGTGACCTCCCACTCCGTCTCGCACCGGGGCTCGGGCCTCGCGCTGGACATCGTGATGACGAAATCGGCCTCCGGGAACGCGACGCTGTAGCCCCCCGCGAAGGATCGCACCTCCACAGCGCCCGGGAGCCCGGTCAGGGCACCGAGCGTTCCCTGCTCGTCCGAGGACGTCTGCGCGGTTCGCTGGCTGTCCATGCCGCCTCCCCTCCACGGACAGTCTTGGCGAGCGGTCGCGGCCGAAGCGGTCTCATTTTGCGACACGGGCGCACGCTCAGGCCATCAGTCCCAACGGCCGGTAGGTGAGCCCCGGGAAGACCTGGTCCAGGGGGCGGTCGGGGAACCGCGTGCGCACGATCTCACCGAGCACGTTGCGGTAGTCGGTGGTCACCTGGAGGTCGCCCGAGACGAGCTTTCCGTTGCCCAGGCCGGGCCACTGGCCGTAGTACTGGCCACCGCGCACGCCGCCGCCCATCACCAGCATCATGTTTCCCCAACCGTGGTCCAGCCCCCGGTTGCCGTTCTGCGCCACGCGTCGACCGAACTCCGAGATGGTCGCCAGGGTCACCCGGCTCCCGAGGGAGCCGAGGTCCTTGAAGAACGCGGCGACGGACGCGGCGAACCCGCCGACCATGGACTGCATCTGGCCGCCGCTCTGGTTGCCGTAGTCCGCGTGCATGTCCCACGACCCGAAGTCGATGCTGATGACCGAGGTGCCGACGTTGGCCTTGATCAGGTGGGCTGCATCTGCCAGCGCCCCGGCCAGGTCGGTGGCGGGGTACTCGTCCGGGTACGTCGCCCCGTTGGCGGGTCGGTAGGTCTTCTCCATCGTGGTGGCGAGGCCCTTGCTCACCGAGAACGCCGACCGCGCCGCCTGCCCCAGCGGGCCGTGCGTTGCCGGCCCAGACCTTCGACTCCGCGGCGTAGCGGCGGCGGGTCCAGCTGCCCTTGGGGTTCAGGCCGGGGATCTTCAGGTTCGAGAAGCTGTCCGTCGCCAGCGTCGGGGACGACCCCGCCATCATCGTCGGCGTCAGCGGCGAGCTCAGGTGGACGGCCTCGGTCGGTCCGACGATGCCACCTGCCCCGATCATCCGGTTGACCCAGCCGCGCCGCTCCCTCGAGCCGGGGCTGGAGTCCTCGATCAGCTCGATCGCCTTGAAGTGCGAGCGGTTGGGCACCTCCAGGCCGACGGCGTGCACCGCCGCCATCTTCCGGGCGTTCCAGAGCGGCAGGAGCGGCGCCATCTTGGGGTGCAGCCCGAACATCGCGTCGCCGGCCAGCACGGAGGTCTTCGAGACCGCCAACGAGGGGCGGGCGCGGTAGTAGTCCGGGTCACCGTGCGGGACCACGACCCCGAGGCCGTCGATGCCGCCGCGGAAGCTGATCACCACCAGGACGTTGCCCCCGGTGGCCCCGAAGCTGGCCTCCATCATCGCGTCGCCGAACATCTGGGTGGCCACCAGCGCTCCGGTGCCGGCCGCCATCCCCTGCATGAAGCCGCGGCGGGTCAGGCGACTGGCCCGCTCGAACTCGGCACAGCCCTCGTGGCCCTCGATGTCGTCGCTCATCTGGTCCTCACCTGCTACCGGGTCATGTGTTCGGGAGAGTCGAGCAGCACCGCGGCCACGTGCGGGAACAACCACCCGGCCAGGTTGTGCTTGCGGGTGATCACCGTCCGCGGCGTCAGTCCTGTGGCCACGCAGGCCGCCTCCAGCGAGCGCGCCGTGGACTTCCGGCCGAGCAGGCTGCGTGAGAGGTGGTCGAAGTAGAGGTCGAAGGTGATGCTCGATCGCGGGATCCGGTTGCGCGCGGGGACGTAGGACACCCCACCCCGGGGGTAGGAGCCCCCCGCGAGCTGCCAGTGCATCCGGAAGGAACGCAGCATCCGCACCGCCGAGGTCCACTCCGAGTTCGTCTCCGGCGCCCCGTCCGGCCGCGGCCAGCTGAACAGGCGTTGCCCACCGTGGGCGTAGTTCATCGCCAGTGCGAACTGGGAGGAGGCCCCGGTCGTGGGCTTCCGGGCCACCACGCTCAGCGCCTTGATCGTGGCGATCATGTCGTCGACCGGCGTGCTGACCTTCGCCCCGGCGGAGGCGCGGAACTCGGGGTGCGCGACCAGCGCCCTGAGCGTGGTCCTGATGTCGGTGCCGGAGGCGAGGAAGGTCTGGGCCAGGTGGTCGACGAGCTTCTGCGAGGGCAGGTCGTTGACGAACCGGACGGCGAGCCGGGTGGCGACCACCTGCGCGGTCGCCGGGTGGTTGGCCAGGTAGCGCAGGTAGGCCTCGGCGGCGGGCCGGCCGTCCGCGGCGCTGTTCGGGTGGGAGAAGCCGAGGACCGACACGGCTCCCGTGGTGTGGTTCGCGGTGTCGTAGAAGCCCTCGACATCGCCGTCCCAGCGCACGCTGTAGCCCGAGAGCAGCTTCGCGGAGTCCTTGACCATGTCCTCGGTGTAGCCGGCGCCGGTGCCGACCGTGTGCAGCTCGAGCAGCTCACGGCCCTGGTTCTCGTTGGGTGCACCCCGGGTCGACCGCCAGTTGTCGAGGTAGAGCGACATCGCGGGGTGCGTGGCCGAGGCGACGAGCAGGTCCTCGAACCGGCCGAGCGCGTGCTGGCGGATCATCTGGTTGTAGGCGTAGTGGTGGGTGTAGACGCGGTCGTCGGCCGTCGAGACGTGCAGGTGGTTGCTCCAGAAGTCGACCATCGTCTCGAGCACCGGCCGGTTGGAGTAGATCCGGCGGAGCACGCTCCAGTTGGCCAGGTCCAGGCCGTACTGCCAGGCGAGCTTCGTCTTGTCCGTGTTGGTGGCCTGCTTCTGCGCCGGCGTACGACGCAGCGCCGGGAACCACGAGTCGATGCTGGCGATCATCGAGGACTCCGGGACCGACTCGGGCGCCAGCTGCCGGTCCAGCCACCCGTCGATGCCTCCGGCCCGGCGGACAGCCGCGAGCGTCGGGCGGGAGTAGCCGCAGCCGAGCCGCTTGATCACGTGCAGCTCGTAGGCCGAGGGGATGGCCGTCGCCGAGTACGCACGCGGCACGTACGCCATGACCCACCTCCACACCCACGGACCGCCCTCACGACCCTTGTCCGATTTTGACCCATTTGGGGGTTTGTCGCAGGGAAACCGCAATCTGGACGTCCTTCGCGTTCGGGTGTCCTTTCCTCCGCAAACGCGCAAGGATCGGCCCCACCCGGGGAGATGGCCGACCGAGGCCCTGCCCGGGCCTGAGAGGGGGAGCTGTGCCCGTTCCGATGGACCCGACGTCGGCTGCGTTCCTGTACGCCGAGAACCGGCAGATGCCGATGCACGTCGGGGGGCTGCAGCTCTTCGAGAAGCCCGAAGGTGCTCCGCGTGACTACGTGCGCAAGCTCTACGAGCAGATGTCCGACGTCGACGGCATCTCTCCGCTGTTCCTCAAGCGCCCCACCCGCGGCATCACCTCGGCGGGCCAGTGGGCGTGGACCGAGGAGACCGACTTCGACATCGAGTACCACTTCCGGCACAGCGCGCTCCCCAAGCCCGGACGGGTGCGTGAGCTGCTCGAGCTCTGCTCCCGGTTGCACAGCACCCGCCTGGCCCGCGAGCGTCCGCTGTGGGAGGCGCACCTGATCGAGGGGCTGCGCGACGGTCGGGTGGCGCTCTACACGAAGCTGCACCACTCCCTGGTGGATGGCATCTCGGCCATGCGGCTGCTGCAGAGCGTGATGACGACCGACCCCGACGAGCGCGACATGCCCCCGATGTGGGCGGTCAAGCCGAGCGCCAAGACCAAGAAGGCCAGCGCCGAGGCGGAGACCAGCCTGGCCGGCGTACCCCTCGACGCGATGCGCACGGCGCTCGGCATCACCGCCGACGCCGCCGGGATGCCCGCTGCCCTGATCAAGACGCTCAAGCACGGCCTGAGCAACGAGACCTCGGCGCTCTCCCTCTACGCCCCGCGCACGATGTTCAACACCACCATCACCGGCTCACGGCGCTTCGCGGCGCAGGGGTGGTCGATCGAGCGGCTGCGGGCGATCGGCAAGGCCAGCGGCACCACGCTGAACGACGTCGTGCTCGCGATGTGCTCCGGCGCGATCAGGAACTACCTGATCGAGCACGAGGCGCTGCCCGACTCGTCGCTGGTCTCGATGGTCCCCGTCGGCCTGAACGCCAAGCGCTCCGGCACCGGCGCGGGCGACGGTGGCAACGCCGTCGGTGCGGTCATGGTCAAGCTCGGCACCGACCTGACCGACCCCGCCGACCGACTGTCGTCGATCCACTCCTCGATGCAGACCGGCAAGGAGGCCCTCGGCTCCATGAGCCAGCTCCAGATCATGGCGATGAGCGCGCTCGGCATGGCGCCCTCGATCGTGACCCCGATGCTGCGCCTGCACGGCATCATCCGGCCGCCGTTCAACCTGATCATCAGCAACGTGCCCGGACCCAAGAAGCCGATGTACCTCAACGGCGCGAGGATGACCGGCACCTACCCGCTGTCGATCCCGATCAACGGCATGGCGCTGAACATCACCTGCAACAGCTACGCCGACGACATGGACTTCGGGCTCACCGGCTGCCGACGCAGCGTGCCGCACCTGCAGCGACTGCTGTCCCACCTCGACGACGAGCTGGGAGCCCTCGAGAAGGCGGCCGGAGTCAGCTAGCTCGGTGGTTGAGGAGCGAGCGAAGCGAGCGTCTCGAAACCACGCTCAGGCAGCCGAGGCGACGACCTCGCCGGCCACCGCGGGGGCGGTGACGACCTCGAGGGCGAGCTCCTCGGCCTGCACGTGGTCGCTGACCTCGCGCAGCACCCCGGAGAGCGGCACCTCGAGCGCCTCGCACAGGGCGGCGAGCAGCTCGGAGGAGGCTTCCTTCTGGCCGCGCTCGATCTCGGAGATGTAGCCGAGGCTGACCCGCGCCGACGACGACAGGTCGCGCAGGGTCATCCCCTGGCGCATCCGCTCGGCGCGCAGCACGTCACCGAGCGATGCGCGGAACAACAGCGCTCCTTGACCCATGGCGTGCTCCCTTGTCCGGTGTCTGCGGCACAACGCTACCCAACCCGTGGTTCTTCCCGCGCGGCGTCCCACGATGTACGCCTCACTCCTCGTCGTCGAGCCCCTGCTCGATCGCGTAGCGGACCAGCTGGACCCGGTTGTGCAGCTGCAGCTTCCGCAACGTGTTCTGCACGTGGTTCTGGACCGTCCGGTGGGAGAGGAACAGCCGCTCGGCGATCTGCTTGTAGGACATGCCCTTGGCCACCAGTCGCAGGACCTCGGTCTCGCGCTCGGTCAGCCGTGGCGTGTCGTCCTTGGCGTCGGTCGGTCCGGTGTCGGAGAGCCGGCGGTACTCCCCCAGCACGAGTCCGGCCAGACCCGGGGTGAACACGGTGTCCCCCAGGGCCACACGTCGTACGGCGTCGAGCAGGTCGGCCCGGGAAGCCGACTTGACGAGGTAGCCGGTCGCTCCCGCCTTGACCGCCTCCAGCACGTCCTGCTGCTCACCGCTCGCCGACAGGATCAGCACCCTCACGGACGGGTCCCGCTTGACCACCTCCGCCGTCACGGCGACCCCGTTGGGCTCGGGGATCTGCAGGTCGAGGACGAGCACGTCGGGCTTCGCTGCCGGGAACCGCGAGATCGCCTCGGTCCCGTTGGCGGCCGTGGCCACCACCTCGATGCCGGCCTCGGTCAGGTCGCGTGCGACCCCCTCGCGCCACATCGGGTGGTCGTCGACGACCATCACCCGCAGCTTCTCGCTCACGCTCCGCACCCTAGCGGCCAGCGCGGCGACGACTCAGGATCCCGGACGCAGGTAGCGGCCGCGCCGGTGCTGGAGGGGCTCGCCGTCGTCCGCGACCACGACGTCCGCGATCCGCGCGACGACCAGCTCCGACCAGCCGACGCTCTCCATCGACTCGAGGTCGACCGTCGCCCAGGAGAGTGGCCGTGGTCAGCCGGGGGCCGTGGGAGGTCTGCTCCCACTCCCCCATCCGGAACGCGCCACCGGGGGCCGGGAACTGTCCGGCGAACGCCTCGGCCAGGTCGCGGTGCTCCCACTGCAGCAGCTGGACGACGCCGCGCCCGGTCTCCTCCAGCGCGTCACGCAGATCACTGTCCGGGTCGACCAGTCCCAGGACCCGTCCGGGCTCGCCTCCCGCCACCATCACCGACGAGACGGTGAGGCCCGCGCGGGCCTTCTCCGAGCCGCTCGTCCAGAGGGTGACGGCGCCACCGAGACGACCGCGCAGGCGGCGTACGGGATCGGCGTCGGGGTCCAGGAAGGGGTGCTCCGAGTGGATGGTCACGAGTCCACCCGGCTGCCGGGCCGAGGCACCGACGAGCTCCCACTCGGTCCCCTGGCCGGGCGCGGAGCGCACCGTCGCGACTCCGCCGAGGTCGTGCAGCCGACCGATGATCGACTGCTGCACCCCGAGTCGACCCTCGATGGCCGACGCCTCGAGCCGTCCCTCGGGGATGCCGGGTCCGTCGTCGCGCACCGAGACCACCCACTGGTCCTCGCAGGTCCTCCAGCAGCACCCACGCCTCGGCGTCGCGCCCCACGTGGTGGCGCACGTTGCTCAGGCACGCCTCCACGGCTGAGAGCACCTCGCTGGCGAACTCGGCCGGCATCATCGCGGGGCTCCCGGGCACGGCGACGTGCACGTGCGCGCTCTGCAGGCCCGCGAGCAGCCGCACGAGGTCCTGGTCGCCGAGCGGCGCCACGAGGTCGCGCGAGTCCTGCTGCACCAGCCCGCGCAGCCGGACCTCCTGCTCTCCGGCGAGCCGGCCCAGGTCGACACCGTCCGGCCCCAGCTCCGGTGCCCGACGCTGGACCAGCGCGAGCGCCTGGAGGACGCCGTCGTGGACCACCCGGGCGAGTCGTTGTCGTTCCTCGGCCGCCGCGGCCGCGCGTTCCGCCCGGTCGCGCTGGGCCGCGGTCTGCTGGAGCAGCCCGGACAGGAAGCCCACGATGGCGCCGCCCAGGATGAGCAGGAAGATGTTGCCGTAGGCCTTCTGGGTGAACTCGTCGCGGACGCTGATGTCCGCCACGCTCACCGCCAGTGCCGCCACGAGGCCACCCTGCCAGCGCCAGATGATGGCCCAGGCCAGCACCACCCCCATCACCCAGAACCCCGGGATCGTGGCGGTCAGCCCCGGCCCCTTGACGTAGGGAGAGATCCCGATCGCGGCGAGGGCGACCGCCAGGTCGGAGACCAGCAGCAACGGGGTACGCCGCGCCGGCGACCGGTAGGCCCAGACGACGAACGCCGTCCACACCACCAGGATCGCGATCACCAGCCAACCGACGGCGGGGTGGTCGTAGGCGCGGTAGCGGAGCAGGTAGATGCCGACGGCGTTGAGCAGCACCACGCAGCGCAGGATGGCGAGGGCGCGTAGCAGGGTGTCCTGGACCGGACCGTGCGGCGCCGCGCCGGTCCACTGCGACGTCGGTGCGGAAGGCCCGGTCACAGGGGCCCGGCCACGGTCAGGAGGCCTTGGCGTCGGGACCGGCCTCGCCGGGGGCCCCGGCGTCGCGGTCGGTGCGCTTCTTCTGCTCCTGCTTGGCGGCCGCGGCGTACATGTCGACGTACTCCTGCCCGGAGAGCCGCATGATCTCGTACATGATCTCGTCGGTGATCGAGCGCAGGATGTAGCGGTCGTTCTCCATGCCCTCGTAGCGCGAGAAGTCGAGGGGGCGCCCGAACCGCACGACGGGCCGGGTGAAGGACCCGAACTTCTTGCCCGGAGGCGCCACGACGTCGGTGCCCACGACCGCGACGGGGACCACCGGCACGCCCGTCAACAGGGTCAGCCGCGCGACGCCGGTCTTGCCCCGGTAGAGCTTGCCGTCGTGCGACCGGGTGCCCTCGGGGTAGATCCCGAACAGCTCGCCGTCGTCGAGCACCCTCTTGGCGGCCGTGAGCGCGCCCTCGGCTGCGGAGGCGCCCGACCGGTCGATCGGGACCTGACCCGCGCCGGAGAAGAAGCGCTTCTGGAACCAGCCCTTGATGCCGGGACTGTTGAAGTACTCCGCCTTGGCCACGAAGGTGACCCGCCGGGCCAGGGTGAGCGGCATGAACAGCCAGTCGGCGTACGAGAGGTGGTTGCTGGCCAGGATCGCGGGACCCTCGTCAGGGCACGTTCTCGGCACCCGAGACACGCGGTCGGAAGACGACACGGAGGACCGGCCCGATCGCGATCCACTTCAAGAACCAGTAGAACAATCTGGCCACCTTCCTCTCACCAGCGAACCCTAGTGTCCGAGCCAGAGTTTCGCTGCGTGCCCGCGCCCTGAAGGACACTAGCCCGTCCTGGGAACGCGTGACACGATTGCCGCGCCCCTCCGGCTTCCCCGACCTGCCCCCAGGAGACTGCCCGTGACCTCCATCCCCATGCTGTTCCCTTCGAGACCGAGGGCGACCCCGGCTCGGCGCACGGCCGCACGGGCGTGCTCCTCAGCCACGGCTTCACGGGCTCCCCGGTGTCGATGAGGCCGTGGGCCGACCACCTCGCCGCCCAGGGGTACGCCGTGTCGGTGCCGCTGCTGCCCGGTCACGGCACCCGCTGGCAGGACCTGAACAAGACCACCTGGGCCGACTGGTCCGCCGAGGTCGAGCGCGCCTTCACCGCGCTCGCGGCCCGGGTCGACACCGTCTTCGTCGCCGGCCTCTCCATGGGCGGCGCCCTGGCCCTCCGGGTGGCGGCCGACCACCCTGACCGGGTCGCCGGGCTGGTGCTCGTGAACCCGGCCGTGCACCACCGAGCGCAAGGACGTCAAGCTGCTGCCCGTGCTCAAGCTGGTGATCCCGTCCTTCCCGGGGATCGCCGACGACATCAAGAAGCCGGGCGTCGAGGAGTACGGCTACCGGAAGACCCCGCTCCGTGCGGCGCACTCGATGTTCTCGGGGTTCAAGGCCCTGCGCGCGGACCTCGGCCGGGTCGACCTGCCCGATCCTGGTGCTCCGCTCCACCGAGGACCACGTCGTGGACCCGTCGAGCGCCCGCGCCATCCAGGCCTCGGTCGGCTCGTCCGACGTGCGCGAGCAGATGCTCGAGAACAGCTACCACGTGGCGACGCTCGACAACGACGCCGAGCAGATCTTCGAGGCCTCGAGCGCGTTCTTCGAGCGGGTCGGCGCGGCCGCCTCCGGAGGTTGACCCGGCCCATGAGCCCGCACGAGCCCGACGAGGAAGCCGCAGCGCGACGACGCTGTCCGCCGAGGACGCCGCCTGGCGCTCGATCGTCGACAACTACGGCGACCGTCCGGAGATCGAGGACCCCGAGGTGGCCGCCGCCGGCCGCCACCGCAGGTGCGCCACGAGGAGCCGGAGCCCTCGCCGCCGGCCGACCCGGAGGACCACTTCCGGCCGCCGCCCCCGCCGCCGCTCCCGCTGCCCGGCCCGCCGCGGCTGCTCGCGTGGCTGGGACTGTTCGGCGTGCCGACGCTCGTGCTGGTGCTGCTCGTGGCGGGGGTCGACCTGCCGACCTGGATGGGTCTGGTACTCATGGTCTGGTTCGTCGGTGGCTTCGTCTACCTCGTGGCCTCCATGCGGCCGGGCTCCGGCGACGACTACGACGACGACGGCGCGGTGCTCTGACCGCCCGACCCGGACAACGGAAGGCCAGCACGTGGCGCACAACGAGATCGTCGAGATCAGGGGTCACCTGATCGACACCGCCTCGCTCTCGAAGGTGCTCGACGACATCGACGGAGTACGGCGGCGACTACCGGGTCGAGCAGTTCGACATCGGTCACGGGTCCGACGACCCGTCGTACGCCCGGATCAACGTCTCGGCGGACGACGAGGAGACCCTGCAGCGGATCCTGATGCGGTTGCAGATCCACGGGGTCAACCAGGTCGACCCCGGCGAGGCCGAGGTCGGGGTCGCCGAGCTCGACGGCGTCTTCCCCGACGGCTTCTACTCCAGCACCAACCTCGAGACCCACGTGCGGATCGACGGTCACTGGGTCCAGGTGGAGAACCCCGAGATGGACTGCGG
This sequence comes from uncultured Actinomycetota bacterium, assembly GCA_963797525.1. GTDB lineage: Bacteria > Actinomycetota > Actinomycetes > Propionibacteriales > Nocardioidaceae > Marmoricola. The sequence continues at coordinate 72,511 of CAWCPT010000012.1, read as the reverse complement.
CCTGGTCGTCGCTCGAGGGCGCCACAGCCCGTCGTCCGGACGCTGCCGATGTCCGACGTCCGGTCGGGGATGCGGATCGTCTGCGGCGCCTCCGGCATCAAGGTGACCGTGCCGATCTCCACCAAGGAGGAGGGCTCCTTCGGGTTCATGGAGTCCGACGTCTCGAGCGAGAAGCCGCAGGCCGTCCTGGTGCGCCAGGTCGCCGACGGCATGCGCGAGGCCAAGGAGGCCGGCAAGAAGGTGCTCTGGGTCGGCGGCCCGGGCGTGGTCCACACCGGCGCCGCCCCCGCGATGGTGGCGCTCGTGGAGGCCGGGTACGTCGACGTGCTGTTCGCCGGCAACGCACTGGCCACCCACGACATCGAGTCCGCGCTCTACGGCACCTCGCTCGGCGTCGACCTCGCCCGCGGGCAGGGCGTCGAGCACGGTCACGAGCACCACATCCGGGCGATCAACACGATCCGCAAGGCCGGCTCGATCAGGCGCCGCGGTCGAGCAGGGCGTCCTGACCAGCGGGATCATGCACGCGCTGGTCACCCACGGCAAGGAGTTCGTGCTGGTCGGGTCGGTGCGCGACGACGGGCCCCTGCCCGGACGTCTACACCGACGTGATCGAGGGGCAGCGCGCGATGCGCGACGAAGCTGGAGGGCGCGGGTTTCTGCCTGATGGTCGCGACCATGCTGCACTCCGTCGCGACCGGCAACATCCTGCCGGCCTCGGTGCCGCTGGTGTGCGTCGACATCAACCCGGCCACGGTGACCAAGCTGGCCGACCGTGGCTCCTCCCAGGCTCGCGGCATCGTCACCGACGTCGGGCTCTTCCTCGAGCAACTCGCGATGGAGCTCGCCCCCACCTACCGACGCGGCTAGGTCGGGTCGCCACCCGGGCGAGGTCGGCGGCGCCGACGACTCCGGCGAGCGGACCGAGCACGGCTCCCGCCAGGCGCGGCAGGTCGCGGTGCCCTGCCCCGACCAGGCTCTTCCCCAGCGCCACGCGGGCCGGCTCCAGGAGCAGGTCACCCGCGGACGAGACCCCTCCGCCGATCGACGACGAGGGGCGGGTCCAGGGCCGCGACCAGGTTGGCCACCCCGACGCCGAGCCACCTGCCCACCTCGGCGTACGCCGCAGCGGCAGCCGGGTCACCGTCGCGGGCCGCGGTCGTGAGCGCCGGGCCCGAGAGCGTGGACCCGCCCTCGGCGGCTGCCCGGGTCAGGGCGCGACCGGAGCAGTACTGCTCCCAGCAGCCCTTCCGACCGCACTCGCACGGGCGGCCGTCGGGCACCACCTGCATGTGCCCGAACTCGCCCGGCCATCCCGTTGGTGCCTCGCACGAGCATGCCGCGTCCGACCAGGGCCCCGCCGATGCCGGTGCCGAGCGTGACCATCACGGCGTCCAGCGTCTCCTGGGCGGCCCCGAAGCGGGCCTCGGCCCAGAGCGCCGCGGTGGCGTCGTTCTCGACCAGGACGCGTCCCTGGGTCCGGTTGCCGAAGCGCTTGGTCAGCCGTTCGGACAAGCGGCTCGTCGCGCCAGGGCAGGTGCGGCGCGAACCGCACCTTCTCGCCGTCCTTGGACACGAAGCCCGCAGCCGCGACACCCACGGTCAGCCGGCCGTACTGGGCGATGAGTCGCTCGACCACCTCGACCAGCGCGTCCTCGACCTCCTCGACCGTGGCGTTGTCGACCCCGGATCCCGGCCCGGGGGTGGCGGTCGCCTCGGTGTCGAGCACGCGGCCGAAGCCGTCGACGACAGCGGCGAGCACCTTGGTGCCGCCGATGTCCACGCCGATGGAGGGGTTCACGGGCTGACCTTTCCGGGTGCCTCGAGCATCACCAGGTCGCGCGAGGTGTGCAAGGTGCGCCAGCCGCTCGACGTGGGTCAGGGCGTAGGCCAACGGGCTCTTGGTCGGAAGCACGGCGTAGTCCACCTTGTCCTTGCGGAGGGTTCGGTCCCAACCCGGGTGCAGCAGCTGCAGGTCGAGCTGCTCCTGCAGATGTGCCGGTCGTGTAGGCGTCGGAGTACCCGTCGATCACGGGGTTGAGCGCGGGGTGACGCCACAGGAAGTAGCCGCCCTGCTGGTCGGTGGTCTGGACGGTCGTGCCGGCCGGCAACCGCGCGAGTGCGGGATCGAGCCAGCCGGGCACCGACGCCGGCTTTCCGGCCGTGAACGGCACCGTGCTGTCAGTGCCAGCGCCGCGAGGACACCGATCCCGGCGACGAGCCAGGCCTCCCGTCGCGGCGCCGCGCGGCGTCGACGGTTCAAGCGTCTGGAGGGCCCCGGCGACCAGGGGGACCGTGACCATCACCGCGACCGGGACCGTGCGGATGGAGTAGGCGCTCCAGGCAGTCGGCGAGCAGGAGCAACAGCAGCGGGGTCCAGGCGGGCCGCTGCCCGGCTCCCCCGCGCACCCACACCACGAGCGTGACCAGGATCAGGCCCGCGGCCACCAGCGCCGGCGCGTCGTGGAAGTCCGTCGACGCCCACTCGTCGTGGAACTTGGCCCGTCCGCCGACGAGGAGCACCGCCGAGTAGAGCCGTGGCCCCACCGGGGTGAGGGCGGCCGCCAGCAGGGACAGCGACGGGGACCGCGAGCAGCACGAGCACCCGTCGGCGCTGCTCACGCGGTCCGGAGGCCGTGGTCGATCGAGATGCCGATCACCGCCACGACGCCGATCACGATCCCGACGGGCCACATGCCGTGCAGCGCAGCCCACACCCAGGTCAGCGGCACCAGCCACCAGCGCGGACGCAGGTCCTGCGCCGTGCGCAGCCACAGGTGCGTGCAGAGCAGGATCAACGCGTAGCTGACCACCTGCGGCCGCGGGGTCATGCTGCCGATGGTGCCGATCACCGCCGCGATCGTGACCACGACCGCGGGCAGCGGGTCGGCGTACCTGCGCGCGACGAGGAAGACGCCGAGCACCGTGAGCAGGACGACGAGGCCGGTGAGCCAGACGACGCCGGGCAGCCCGAAGGCGGACTCCGTCGCCGCCATCGCCACCTGGCTCGCCCACTGGGTCGGCACCCAGTCCCGCTGCCCGAGCGTGGAGACGTGCCCGGGGTGCCGGAGGGACCAGCCGTTCAGGAACTCGTGGCCGTAGCGGAGGTGGAAGAACGTGTCGGCGTTGGAGACCGGCACGGACACCCGGCGTACGACCACGAGCAGCAGCGCCCCGAGCAGGACGTAGGGCATCGCCGACGACGACCCGGTCGGCCGGTGACGCACCCGCCCTGTCCGACGCCCGGGGTGGGCGCGCGGAGACGGTGGACTGGGTCACCGGTGTCTCGCGAGATCCGCGACGCCCACCAACCCGCCGGCGTTCCCGAGCTGTGCCTGACGCACCTCCAGCAGCGGCCGGTGACCGCGCGGGGCGACGTGCCGCTCGAAGCTCGCCCTGACGGGGTCGAGCAGGAGGTCGCCGGCCTCGCCGACCCCGCCCCCGATGACCACGACGTTGGGGTCGAGCACCGCGGTCAGCGTGGCCACGCCCTGCCCGATCCAGTCGCCCGAGCTCGGCGAGTCGCTCGATGGAGAACTCGTCACCCTGCTGCGCGGCCTCGGTCACCATCGGCCCGGTGATCGCGGCGACGTCTCCTCCGGCCCGTTCGATCGAGCCGCTGGGCACCCAGCGGGTCGAGCAGCGCAGACTCGCGGGCCACCCGGACGAGCGCGCGGCCCGAGCCGTAGGACTCCAGGCAGCCGTGGTTGCCGCACCCGCACAGGATGCCGCCGGGGACCATCCGCACGTGGCCGACCTCGGCACCCATGCCGAACCCACCGCGGAGGAGCTCCCCGTCGATGACGACGCCGCCACCCACACCGGTGCCGATGGTGAGCATCAGCAGGTCCTCGACGTCCTCGCCCGCACCGAAGGTGAACTCGCCCCAGGCGGCCGCGTTGGCGTCGTTCTCGACGACGACGGGCAGCTCGAGCGCCTCCTCGAGCCGCTGCTTGAGTGGCTCGTCCCGCCAGGCGAGGTTGGGCGCGAAGACGACCGTGGCCCGCGCCTTGTCCACGAACCCGGCGGCGGAGACGCCCACGGCCTCGACCGGGCCCGACGGTCGGACAGCTTGCCGACGAGCTCCGCGATGGTGCGGACGATCTCGGCGGGCCGTGTCGCGGGAGACTCGGTGCGCTCGCGCGCCAGGACCTGGCCCTTCTCGTCGACCAGTCCGGCGGCGATCTTGGTGCCGCCGACGTCGACTCCGACCGTGAGGCTCATGCGGGGGTGCTCATTGTCCTCGTCCCAGCCGGTCGCGTCGTCGAGGTCGATCTTCTCGACCGGCCCGGACGCGGTGCTCCCGGGCTTGGTGGCGAGCAGGCCCGCCGCCGCGTGCATCAACGAGCTGGCCGCCACCGCCAGGTGGGTGCGCACCTCCGGGCTGGTGTCGCGGACGATGTGGATGACCTGGCACACCGGGCAGTAGCGGCAGTCCTCGCTCCCGGTCGCGATGTGCTCGTTCACGTCCTGGGCGGCGCGTGCGAACGAGCTCGCCGCACCCGCGGCGCTGCCGCTGTAGTCGGCGCCCTGGTCCCGCGCCCACTCCGAGAGCGCCCCGAGGAGCTTGGCTGCCTCCTCGCCGACGCTCCCGACGGGTTCCTGCGGCCCGGCGTCGCTTCCGCGCGCGTCGCGAGGCTCGTCGTGCTCGTCGTTCACGGCTGCTCCTCCTGCTCGAACCGGAACCGTACCTGCAGGGCGCCGTCCTCGACGCGCGCGCCGGACACGGTGTGCCTGCTGAGGGCGGCCGGCAGGGCCAGCATCCGCCGGTAGGAGCCGACGGTCAGCACCAGCTCGTCACCGTGCCTCGCGAGGTCGACGTCGGTGCGCTGCGCGAACGGGAGCGCGATCCGGAGCACGGCGCCCGTGGGGGTGCGGGTGATCGTCATCGGCCCCTCGCCGACCGGCACCGCGAGCGGGTCCGTCCCGTCGTACGCCGCCTCCGCGAACGCGGCCAGGTGCTCGACGCCCACGGGCTCGCCGGGGCTGTACTCCGAGAGCCAGATCGGCAGGTCCACGAACGACTGCCTGACCTCGGCTGAGCACCGCCTGCTGGGAGGCGACCCAGCCCGCGCGCCACGAGTCCCCCGCGCCGTCGGGGAAGACCCGGTTGGCGATGACGCCGTCGACGCGGTAGCCGTAGAGGGACAAGGTGGTCAGCGAGCGACGTGCCTCGGCCACCACGACGGTCTCCGGCGTCAGGACCAGCCGGACGGTGGCGTCCTTCTCGGTCAGGATCTGCTGGACCTGCTCGAGGTCACGGTGCAGGCGCTCGATCGCGTCGAACACCGCGTCCTCGGGCATCGGGACCCCGGCCGCCTTGGTCAGCATCGGGCGCAGGGCCTTCACCACCCGTCGCTGCACCCCGAACATCCGGGTCATGTACCAGTTGAGCGCCTCAGGGAGCGCGAGCAGGCGCAGCGTCTCGGCCGTCGGCGCGCAGTCGACGATGACGACGTCCCACGCACCGCTGACCACGTGGTTGCGCAGCTCGAGGAGGGCCAGCACCTCCTCGGCACCGGGGATCACCGTCAGCTCCTCGGCGGTGATCGGGTCCACCCCGGCCGCGTCGAGGACCGACATCAGGTAGCCCTGGATCTCACCCCAGGACCGCTCGAACCGGCGCTGGGTGTCGACCTGGTGCAGGGACAGGTTGGGCGCCACCTGGACCGGCTCGCCCCCCAGCGGGAGACCGAACGCGTCGCCGAGCGAGTGCGCGGCGTCGGTCGAGAGCACGAGCGTCCGCTGCCCCGACCTCGCGGCCACGGCCGCAGTCCCGGCGGCGGTGGTGGTCTTGCCGACCCCACCCTTGCCGGTGAACAGGATGATGCGAACGCTCACGTGACCGGATCCCTGCGCCACTCAGCCGAGTGACTCGACGCGCTTCTTCAGGCCCTTCAGCGCGGTGTCGATGATGACCTTCTCCGCCTTGCGGCGCAGCATGCCGATCATCGGGATGCTCAGGTCGACCGCCAGCCGGTAGGTCACCTCGGTCCCGGAGCCGACCTCGCGGAGCTCGTAGGCACCCTTCATCGCCTTGAGCATCTTTCCCTCGACGAGGTCCCAGGTGACCGAGGAGTCGCCGTCCCAGACGTAGCCGAGCGTGTAGGTGTCCTTGATCGGCGCGGCCTCGAGCTCGAAGTGGACCGTGTCCGCTCGTCCGTCGGCGCCCTGCTCCACGACCTCGACCTTCTTCATCCCCTGAGCCCACTCCGGGTACGCCGGGAAGTCGGCGATGACCGCCATCACCTCGGCCGGGGAGGCGGCGATGACGATGCTGGACGTGGTCTGCTCGGCCATGGGGTCTGGCTCCTGACTTCGAAGGGCGGAGTGCCGCTCGGATGCCGGTCAAGGCTAGCGGACGGCGAGGTCCCAGGATCATGCCTCCTGCGCTCGCAGGCGCGGTGCGGACGAGTACCGTGCAGTGCAGTCCAGCCACGAGGAGAGGTGAACGTGCGCGAGTACTCCACGGCTCAGCAGGTCACTGTCGCGTCCACCGGAAACCTGACGGACGACGTCGTCACGAACGGCACCGAGCACGCCGACGACGTGGCCTTCTCACGACGCGCGGGCAACGGCTGGGCCGATGTCAGCGCCGGGGAGTTCCTCGAGGAGGTCAGGGCCGTCGCGAAGGGGCTGATCGCGGCCGGCATCGAGGCCGGGGACCGCATCGCGCTGATCTCCCGCACCCGCTACGAGTGGACCCTGCTCGACTACGCCATCTGGTTCGCAGGCGCGGCCACGGTGCCCGTCTACGAGACCTCGAGCGCCGAGCAGGTCGAGTGGATCCTCGCCGACTCCGGCGCTCGCGGTGTGGTCACCGAGACCCCTGAGCACGCCTCCCGCGTGAAGGCGGTGCGGGACGGCCTGCCGGACCTCCACCACGTGTGGTCGATCGAGGGCAACGGGATCGGCGTCCTGATGACGCTGGGACACGACGTCAGCGACGACCAGCTCGAGCGGCGGCGTACCGCCACGACGCCCGACGACCTCGCCACGCTGATCTACACCTCCGGCACGACCGGACGACCCAAGGGCTGCATGCTCACCCACGGGAACTTCATGTTCGAGCTCACCGTGGCGGTCGAGGAGCTCGACGCACTGTTCGCCCCCGGCGACGGCGCCGAGCAGCCGTCGACCTTGCTCTTCCTGCCGCTCGCCCACGTCTTCGCCCGGATCATCCAGGTGGGCTGCGTGAAGACGCGCGTGCGGATGGGTCACTCGGCAGACATCAAGCACCTCCTCGACGACTTCGCGGAGTTCCGGCCGACCTTCATCCTGGCCGTGCCACGCGTCTTCGAGAAGGTGTTCAACACCGCCTCCCAGCGAGCCGTGGCCGATGGTCGCGGCAAGGTCTTCGGCCGGGCAGCCGACGTGGCCATCGCGTGGTCGCGCGGGCTGGAGAGCGGGAGGACCAGCCTGGCGGTCCGGGCCCAGCACCGCGTCTTCGACAGGCTCGTCTACGCCAGGCTCCGCGACGCCCTCGGCGGCCGGTGCGCGTACGCCGTCTCGGGCGGCGCCCCGCTCGGGGAGCGACTCGGCCACTTCTACCGCGGGATCGGGGTCAACGTCCTCGAGGGCTACGGGCTCACCGAGACGACCGCGGCCCTGACCGCCAACCTGCCCGACGCGCAGAAGATCGGGTCCGTCGGCCGCCCGCTCCAGGGCACCAGCGTGCGGGTCGCCGACGACGGCGAGCTGTTGTTCCGCGGTGGCCAGGTCTTCGCCGGCTACTGGCACAACGACGAGGCGACCGCCCAGGCCAAGGACGCCAAGGGCTGGTTCCACACCGGCGACGTGGGCGAGATCGACGACGAGGGCTTCGTCCGGATCACCGGCCGCAAGAAGGAGATCCTGGTGACGGCGGGCGGCAAGAACGTCGCCCCCGCGGTCATCGAGGACCGGCTGCGCGCCCACGCCCTGGTCGACCAGTGCATCGTCGTCGGGGACGGACGACCCTTCATCGCGGCTCTGGTCACGCTCGACCCCGAGACGGTCCCCGACTGGGCCGAGCGTCACGGGAAGACCGCCGACCTGGCGCGGCTCGTCGACGACCCCGACCTCCGTGCCGAGATCGAGGGGGCCGTCGAGGACGCCAACGCCGCCGTCTCCAAGGCCGAGTCGATCCGCAAGTTCACGGTCGTGCCGGCCTCCTGGACCGAGGAGGGCGGGCAGCTGACGCCGAGCCTGAAGCTCAAGCGCACCGTGGTGATGCGCGAGCACCGCGACGACGTGGACGCCCTCTACGTGCGCTGAGCGCCGTACTGGTACACGACTGGTACAGCCTGGTCCCCGCCTGCCGTCTCGCCTGAGCGGTGGAAGAAACGGATTCTGCGTACAAAACGGACTCTTTCCGGCAATCTGTCTCATGCCGTGAAACAGGAGTCGTCTCGCGGTACCAACGGGAGACGCCACCCTCCCCCCGCAGTGGATAGGTCAGCCGTTCATGGATCGCAGAAAAATCCTGCTCGTCGTCGCAGCAGTGATCGCAGCCCTGGGCACGCTCCTGGTGTTCGTCTACGTCCGCGGAGCCGACACCCGCGCCGACCAGCGCTACGACGCCGTCCAGGTGCTCCGCGTGGTCAAGCAGATCGATCCCGGCGAGACCATCGACGCGGCCCAGGCGGCCGGGAAGATCGAGACCGGGTCGGTCTCGCAGAAGGACCTGCTGCCGGGGGCCCTGTCCAACACGGAACCGGTGGCCGGCAAGGTCGCGGTCGCAGCGATCTACCCCGGCGAGCAGCTGGTCAGCTCCAAGTTCGGCGCCACCGGCTCCGCAACCGGGCTGACCATCCCCAAGGGAAAGGTCGCCATGTCGGTGAACCTGACCGACCCGGCCCGGGTGGCGGGCTTCGTCAACCCCGGGGACAAGGTCGCGATCTTCATGAACGGGTCGGGGAGCGGGGGCGCCTTCAGCCGGCTGCTGCTGCCGAACGTGCAGGTGATCGGAGCAGGTACGACCACGATGGTGGCGACGACGACCACCGACGACGCCGGCGCGCAGACGACCGACCAGCTTCCCAAGACCCTCCTGACCGTCGCCGTCAGCCAGGACGACGCTGAGCGGTTGTTGTACGCCACCAGCAACGGCGAGCTCGCCTTCGCACTGCTGAACGCCGACTCGAAGGTCGCCACGTCCAAGGGCGTCACCGCCACCAACCTGTTCCGCTGAACGTTTCCACGGACCTGAAGGGACCACGATGCCGATCCTCGTCGAGGCCGACAGCACCACCGCCGGGGTGCTGACGACAGCGCTGCCGAGTGGCTCGCACGTCGTGGCGCACCCGACGGACGTGGACGGCTGGCTCAGCGGCCGGGGCGAGTACGCCGTGGTGATCGGCCCGACCGTCGTGATGTCGGTCGCCACCGGGATCGCCGAGCGTGTGCGCGCGAGCCACCCCGCGACCACGGTCGTGCTGGTCCGCCACGACCTCGCCCCGCAGGTCTTCGCCGAGGCCATGAGCGTCGGGATCGGTGCCGTCGTCGCGGCGGACGACCCGGTCGGCATCACCGCGGCCGTGAGCCGCGCGCGCACGACCTGGGAGACGATCAACGGACCCGCCGGCCAGGCCGCCGAGCGCGACGGCCGCGTGATCACCGTCTTCTCACCGAAGGGCGGCGTCGGCAAGACGACGATGGCGGTGAACCTCGGCATGGCCCTCGGCCAGGCCGGTGCGGACGTGTGCGTGGTCGACCTGGACCTCGCCTTCGGAGACGTGGCCATCACGATGCAGCTCATCCCCGAGCACACCATCGCCGAGGCCGCCGACTCCGAGGAGCACCTCGACTTCGCGCTGCTCCAGACACTGCTCACCCGGCACCCCAGCGGGGTGATGATCCTCGCGGCGCCCACCCACCCCGAGGGGCGCGATCGCATCGCCGCCACCCTGGTGCGCCGCGTGATCCAGACCCTGCGGCGCAACTTCGACTTCGTCGTCATCGACACGCCCCCGGGCTTCGACGACCAGGTCCTGGGGGCCTTCGACGAGACCGACGAGTGCATCGTCGTCGCGACCCTCGACGTGCCCACCATCAAGAACACGAAGGTCGCCATGGAGACCCTCGACCTGCTGCAGCTGGTCCCGAACAACCGGCATCTCGTGCTGAACCGCGCGGACGAGGAGGTCGGGCTGTCCCTGGCGAACGTCGAGGACATCCTCGGCATGAAGGTCGCGATCTCGCTGCCCAGCACCACAGCGGTGGCCAGCGCCACCAACCACGGACAACCCATCGTCCTCTCCAAGCCCGACCACGCCGTCTCGAAGGCCATCAGCACGCTCGCCCGTCGGGTGGGCGGGGACAGCCCAGCGCTGAAGAGGGAGGCGCCGTCGACCAAGCGGGGCCTCTTCGGCCGTCAGAAGAAGACCCAGGACGCCCGATGAGCAGCCTCAGCGAACGGCTGGCGGCCCTGAACCGCGAGGGCATCCCCGCCGGCGCCCCGCCCGCTGCCCCGACTTCTGCCCCGTCCGTCGAGCCGAGCACCCCCGCGGCCGCGGAGCCCCGACCGGACGGCCCCGCGCCGGCACCGAAACGCCGCGCCGATGTCCCGATCGACGCCCCGCCCTCGACCAACGGCGCTGGAACCGCCAAGCAGCACACCCCGCAGACCGACGTACCAGCCGAGCCGAGTGCCGCGACGGCGCGCGGTGCTGCGTCCACGGTGACCCGCGGCTCCGTGGGAACAGGTGCACGTTCCGCTGCCTCCGTCGCCGCCGCCTCCGTCGCCGCTTCTGCCGCTGCGGCAACACCCAGCTCCGCCCCCGTCCCGAACACCCGGGGCGAGGCCACCAAGGACCGCTTCGAGGACCTCAAGGAGAGTGTCCACAGCGAGCTCCTGCAGCAGCTCGGACCCCAGCTGTACGACGCAAACCTCGGCATCTCCGACCTCGAGTCCAAGGTCCGCGGCGTGCTCGCAGACGTGCTGGCCACCACCAACCGGCCGCTGACCCGCGTCGACCGAGAGCGGATCACTCAGGAGATCGCCGACGACATCCTCGGCTACGGGCCGCTCGAGCCGTACCTGCGCGACAACGACGTCGCCGAGGTGATGGTCAACGGGCCGTTCAGCATCTGGCTCGAGCGCAAGGGCAAGCTCGTCAAGGTCGACGGCAAGTTCAAGGACGAGGCGCACCTGCGCCGCACCATCGACAAGATCGTCTCCCGCATCGGCCGACGGGTCGACGAGTCCTCGCCCATGGTGGACGCCCGACTGCCCGACGGAAGCCGCGTGAACGCAGTCGTCCCGCCGCTCGCCATCGACGGCAGCACCCTGACGATCCGCAAGTTCGCGGCCGACCCGCTGACCGTCAACGACCTGATCCGCTTCGGCTCCCTGAGCGACCGCACGGCCGACTTCCTCGACGCCTGCGTGCGTGGACGCCTCAACGTCGTGGTCTCGGGCGGCACCGGTGCCGGCAAGACGACCACCCTGAACGTGCTCTCGTCGTTCATCCCCTCCGACGAGCGGATCGTGACGATCGAGGACGCGGCGGAGCTCCAGCTCAAGCAGGACCACGTGGTCCGTCTGGAGTCGCGTCCCTCCAACATCGAGGGCAAGGGCGCGGTCACCATCCGCGACCTGGTCCGCAACTCGCTGCGCATGCGGCCCGACCGCATCGTGGTCGGCGAGGTCCGCGATGCCTCCGCTCTCGACATGCTGCAGGCGATGAACACCGGCCATGACGGCTCGATCTGCACGGTGCACTCCAACGGGCCTCGCGACACGTGCTCGCGCCTGGAGACGCTGGTCCTGATGGCCGGGATGGACCTCCCGGTGCGGGCGATCCGCGAGCAGGTGGCGTCGGCCGTGGACCTGATCGTCCACCAGACCCGGCTCAAGGACGGCACCCGCCGGATCACCCACGTCACCGAGGTCGAGCGCATGGAGGGCGACATCATCACGTTGCAGGACATCTTCCTGTTCGACAACTCGGCCGGCTTCGACTCCGAAGGGCGTTCGCTGGGCTCCTTGCGAGCCACCGGTCTGCGCCCCAAGTTCCTGGAGAAGATGCAGAACAACAACGTGGTCGTCGACCCTCGCATCTTCGCCACGATGGACTATCGATGACCCGACCCACCCTTCCCGTGCGACGGGCCCTCTCCGCGGGGTTGCTGGCCCTGGTTGCGCTGGGGCTCTGCTCGGGAGCGCTCGCCTCTGCCGAGGGCGCCGGCTCCGGCACAGGCGCGCGGGAGAACGCCGCGATCGAGCACGCACTGCCGACCAAGGGCGCGGTCCGCGTCCTGGTGTCGGTGCCCGGAACGGACCAGATCGACTTCGGTCGCATCGTGGCGGGCATCAACGGCAAGACCGTCGACTCCGAGGCGGTCGCGGCGTCGAGCACCAACGACGTGGCCCGCACCTCGATCCTGGCCATCGACACCAGCGCGAGCATGGCCGGCGCCCGGATCACCGAGGCCAAGAAGGCGGCCACCGCCTACCTCGCCTCGGTCCCCGAGAACGTGAAGGTCGGGGTGCTGACCTTCGACGACACCGTGAGGGTCGTCGTCCGCCCCGGCCTCGACCGGGACGCTGCCCGCACCGCCATCGCCGGTCTGCGCCTCACCAGGGAGACGGCTCTGTACGACGGTGTCCTGGGTGCGCTGAAGGCCGCTGGTCCCGTCGGCCCCCAAGCCGGCCAGCGCAAGATCCTCCTGCTCTCGGACGGCAAGGACACGACCGACACGGAGCTCACGACGGTCCTCGACACGATCAAGAAGTCGGGGGCCGGCATCGACGTGGTCTCCCTGCAGCGCGGGGACGAGGCCAACCAGCCGCTCAGGGAGATCGCCACCGCGGGCAAGGGCAGCGTGCTGACCACCGCAGACCCGGCAGCGCTCACTGCGGCGTTCGCGCGCGAGGCGGACGTCCTGGCGCGTCAGGTCGTGGTGACCGCGAAGGTGCCCCCTGGGGGAAGTGCGACGAGCGCGAACGTCGCGGTGACGGTGCCTACCGACTCGCACTCCTACACCACGGCTGCCTACGTGCCGGTGCGCACCAAGGCGGGGATCCAGGCCGAGGAAGCTGCCGCAGCCGTCCCCACGGCGGTCGGCGCCGGAGTGCTCGACCTGCCGCGCAACGTGATGTTCGGGGCGGTCGGAGCCATGGGGGTCGGCCTGATCGGCGTGGTCGTGGCGCTGGCGCTCGGCTCGTCCAAGCCGGCCACCAACCTGACTCTCTCCGAGCAGGTCAGCGTGTACGGCGTGATGGCGGTCCCGGGTCGGTCCGGCCCGCGGCAGGACGCCGCAGCCTCTCCTCAAGGCGCGTTCAAGGGCCAGGCCCGCCAGGTGGCCGAGAAGGCGCTGGCCAACAACAAGAACCTCGAGGCCCGGATCTCCTCCGCCCTCGAGGGGGCGGGACTCGACCTCCGTCCCTCCGAGTGGCTGCTTCTCCGGGCGGCGATCACCGTCGGCGGCGGCCTGCTGGGTGTGCTCATCGGCGCCGGCAGCATCGTCATCGGCCTGCTCTTCATCGTGGGCGCGATCATCGGGCCCACGCTCTACCTGAAGGTGAAGAAGTCCCGCCGGCTCGGCGCGTTCGGTTCCGGGCTCGCCGACACCTTGCAGCTGATGTCGGGCAGCCTCTCCGCAGGCCTCTCGCTCGCCCAGTCCATCGACACCATCGTGCGCGAGGGCAACGAGCCGATCGCCAGCGAGTTCCGCCGGGTGGTCGTGGAGAGCCGGCTGGGCGTGACCCTGGAGGACTCACTCGAAGGCGTCGCCCAGCGGATGCAGAGCAAGGACTTCGAGTGGGTCGTGATGGCCATCCGGATCCAGCGCCAGGTGGGCGGCAACCTGGCCGAGCTGCTCCTGACGGTGGCGGCGACCCTGCGAGAGCGTGAGTACCTGCGACGCCACGTCAAGGCCCTGTCGGCGGAGGGCCGGCTGTCGGCGTACATCCTGGGTGGGCTGCCACCGGTCTTCCTGATCTACCTCAGCCTGTCCAAGCCGGACTACGTGCACCCCCTCTGGACCACACCGATCGGCTGGATCCTGTGCATCGGCATGGCCCTCCTGCTCAGTGTCGGGGTCTTCTGGATGTCCAAGGTCGCGAAGGTGGACCTGTGAGCACCGTCCTCCTGATCGGCTTCGGGATGATCTTCGTGTCCCTGTTCATCGTGTTCGCCGCGATCGGGGGCCTCACCCGCGAGAGCCACGGCGTCAACCGCTCCATCGCGGTCCTCGAGGCGATCACGGCCGCCCCGGAGGAGATGACCCGTGAGCTGGACGCGTCGTTCGCCGACCGGGTGCTGTTCCCGCTCCTCGCCCGCTCCCAGCAGATGGGCCGTCGACTGACACCCGAGGACGCGAGCGACCGGATCCGCGAGAAGCTGGAGCTGGCGGGCAACCCCCTGGGCTGGACCGTCGAGCGGGTGATGGCCGGCAAGGTCGTCGGCTTCGGCGCCGCACTCGTCGTCTCGCTCATCCTCTCCCTGATCATGGGCCTGTCCTTCCTCCCGACGCTCGGCTTCGTGGTGGTGGCCTCACTGGCCGGCTACATGGCCCCGAACATGTACCTCTACCAGCAGACCTACGACCGGGCGGAGAAGCTCCAGCGAGCGCTCCCGGACGCCATCGACCTGCTCACCATCTCCGTGGAGTCCGGCCTCGGCTTCGACGCCGCGTGCGCCCAGGTGGCGCGGAACACGGACGGCCCCCTGTCCGAGGAGTTCGCCCGCATGCTGCAGGAGATGCAGATCGGACGGGGTCGCTCGGAGGCGCTGCGGTCCCTCGCCGAGCGGACCAACCTCGCCGACCTGCGATCGTTCGTCAGCGCGATGGTCCAGGCCGATGCCTTCGGCATCCCCGTGGGTCAGGTGCTCCGGGTGCAGTCCTCGGAGATCCGGGTCAAACGACGTCAGTGGGCGGAGGAGCAGGCCCAGAAGGTGCCCGTCAAGATCCTGGTGCCTCTGATCTTCTGCATCCTGCCCTGTCTGTTCATCGCCGTGCTCGGCCCGGCGGGCATCTCGATCATGGACAGCTTCTCGGGCAAGCTCTGACCGTGATCGACGTCGGGCGGGTGGCACTCGCTGCGCGGGTGTTCACCGTGGCGGCGCTCACCTCGCTGGCCGCGGTGATCGGTCCGGAGTATCTCCCCGGGGCCCTGCTGGTCGTGCTCACCGCGGCGGGCGCCAGCGCGCTGTCCACGAGCGATCGCCTCTCGCTGTCCATCGTCGCCACGCTCGAGGGTGCGGTCGTCGCGGTGCTGGTCGTGCTGACCTACCCCGACCAGGCCGCCGTCACGCCGTACCTCGTGATCCCGGTGCTGATCGGAGCGCTGGACCGCGGGCGACAGGGCATGCTCCGGGTGACCGCCGTGGAGTTCGGGCTGCTGCTGGTCCTCTCCGCGGCCGTGATCCAGCACTGGGACCGCGAGCTCGCGGCCAACGGGTTCACCTGGCTGGTCACGGCGATCGGCATCGGCCTGATGGGCTGCGCGCTGCGTCGGGCCGTCACCAACACCGATGCCGACGCGTCCTACCGGAGTGCCGTGGGCCTGATCCGCAGGCTCGAGGCCCTCTCGGACAAGCTCAGCGGCGGTCTGGACGCGGTCGGCATCGCCGAGCAGGTGATGGACGAGGCCGAGAGCCTGATCCCCACCCGCAGCGCCGCTGTCCTCGTCAGGTCCCCCACCGGGCAGATGACCCCGCTGCGGTTCTCGGGCGGCACCCGGCCGGACACGATGACCTGGGCCGAGGAGCTCTCGGCGCGGTGCTGGGAGTACGAGGCGATGATGCTGCGCGAGCACCACGTCGCCATCCCGCTGGTCGCCAACGACGAGATGATCGCTGTCCTGGTGCTCGACACGCTGCGCAGCATCGAGTCCGGAACGGCCCTGGACCTGCGCAGCCGGCTCGCGCGGCACGCCGTACAGCTCCAGGCGGCGCTGCTGTTCGGCCGGGTGCGCGACAAGGCCACCAGCCAGGAGCGTCAGCGGATCGCGCGCGAGGTCCACGACGGCGTCGCCCAGGACGTGGCCTCGCTCGGTTACCTGGTCGACAACCTGGCTGCCGGCGCCAGCGACCCCGCGCAGCAGGAGCAGATCGCGCTGCTGCGCCAGGAGGTCACCCGCGTGGTCAGCGAGCTGCGCCACTCGATCTTCGACCTGCGCCACGAGATCGCGACCGAGGCCGGGCTGGGCGAGCGGCTGTCCACCTATGCCAACCAGGTCAGCGCCACCTCCCCGATGACCGTCCACGTGACCCTGGACGAGGAGGGCCCGCGCCTGCCGAGCGACGTGGAGTTCGAGCTCCTCCGCATCGCGCAGGAGGCGATGGCGAACGCGCGCAAGCACTCGGGCGCGGCCAACCTCTGGCTGCGCTGCACCGTGCGGGCGCCGCACGCCGAGATCGAGGTGGGCGACGACGGCGTCCACCAGCACACGCCGCGCGCGGACTCGCAGGGGCTCAAGATCATGCGCGAGCGCTCCGAGCTGATCCGTGCCGTCCTGCGCATCGAGGAGCCGACCCCTGACCGCCCCGGCACGCGGGTGCTGGTGAGCGTCGGTTCGGGGGCGGTCGACCGCTAGCCTTCCCGTGGGAGGCCGGGCACCCGACCCTGGTAGCGATGACGACGGTTCTGCTGATCGACGACCACGAGCTGATCCGCCAGGGGCTTGCTGGTGCCTTCACCCAGGCGGAGGGGTTCGACGTCGCCGGGCAGGCGGCCTCGGTCGCGGACGGCCTCACCCAGGCCCAGGAGCTCGCCCCGGACGTGGTGGTCACCGACGTCCGGCTCCCCGACGGCTCCGGGCTGGACGTCGTGCGGGCGTTGCGCAAGGAGAACAAGCGGATCGGCCTCGTGGTGCTGACGATGTACGCCGGTGACGAGCAGCTGTTCGCGGCGATGGACGCCGGCGCCTCCGCCTTCGTGGGCAAGGACTCCCCCACCTCCACGGTGATCAGCGCTGCCCGGCAGGCCTCGATCGCGCCGCTCACCTTCGCCTGCACCGGCCTCGCCGAGGCGATGATCCGGCGGATGAGCTCGAGCGCGCCCCGGCTCTCCGACCGCGAACGCCAGGTGCTCGAGCTGCTCGCCGAGGGCCTGGGCGTGAGCGCCATCGCGGGCCGCCTCTACCTCAGCGAGTCGACCGCGAAGAGCCACATCGGGCGGATCTACGACAAGCTCGGCGCCGCCAACCGGGCGCAGGCCCTGGTCGCGGCCATGCGTCTCGGCCTGATCTCCTCGACCGCCCCGCCGACCTGAGTCAGCCCACCCTCGCTATTCAGACAATTCGGTAGTCATATCTGACTATCCGGCAAATCACCCATAAGGGTCACTTGGTTCCGACCGGATGACTGATGCCCCATTCTGTCCGGTTTTGCCATACTTCTTGCATGCCGGGCCGCCTGGGTCGGCCCCCATCGAGAACCACCACCGGATTCCAGAGGGAAGGGAACATCCTCATGCTCGAGTTCTTCCGCACCATCACCAGCCGCCGCAACGAAGACGGCGCCTCCGCCGTCGAGTACGGCCTGCTCGTCGCCGGCATCGCCGCGCTGATCGTCGCCATCGTCTTCGTCTTCGGCGGGGTCATCAAGGACGCCTTCAAGGGCACCTGCGACACCATCGCGGCCAAGAACACCGCGTCCGGCGCCACCACCAGCTGCAACGGCTGACCTTCTCCTCACCGCACCTGCACCGCATCCTGATCCACCGATGAAGGGAATCCCCATGCTCGAGTTCTTCCGCACCATCACCAGCCGCCGCAACGAAGACGGCGCCTCCGCCGTCGAGTACGGCCTGCTCGTCGCCGGCATCGCCGCGCTGATCGTCGCCGTCGTCTTCGTCTTCGGCGGGGTGATCAAGGACTCGTTCAAGGGCACCTGCAACCGGATGGCCCAGGGTTCGGGTGCTTCCGCGAGCACCGCGTGCAACTGACGCTCTGAGCTGATCGGTGGGCCCCCACGTGGGGGCCCACCGATCAGCACGAACCACCTGCGCGACCACGAGCGCAGGGCAGTCGGTGGCTCCTCAGCGGGCGTGACCGAGCATCGCGCCCCGACTACCGGGGGGTGGTGAGCCGCCGACACCTCCCGCCCGGTCCGGTCATCTCTGGTGACCAGACCGGGCGCGAGTGCGTCCGGACCCCTGCCGGACGCCTCAGCGCCGGTGCTCCAGCGCCCTCGCCAACCCGATCCGCTGCAACGTGGTCGGGTGCGAACCGAACCAGAACTGGCTCAGCCAGGGTGGGTCGGCGTCGCTGAGCGAACGCTCGGCCAGCTGCTCCTGCACCTCCTCGAAGCCGCGGTAGTCCCCCGTCGCCGCCAGGGACGCCCGGTCCGCCCTCGCCTCGATGGCCCGGCTCACCGTGTTCTCGAACGGACTCGCGAGCAGGGATCCCACGGCGACGAGCGCGAGCAGCAGCGCCACCACCTCGGGCTGTCCGGGATCCTCGACCCCGGCCCGCTCCAGCAGCCGCCGGCGCGAGAGCACGAGTCCGAGGAGACCGCTGCCGACGCCCACGCCGACGGCTCCGAGCACGGTGCCGAGCAGGACGTCGTTGTTCCGCGCGTGGCCGAGCTCGTGGGCGACGACCACCAGGGCCTCCCGCTGCGGCACGTCGTCGACGAGGTTGTCGTAGAGGACGACCCGCCTGGTGCTCCCGAAGCCGGAGACGTACGCGTTCAGCGTCGTCGTACGCCGCGACGCGTCGGCCACGAGCACGTCGGAGACCGGCACCTTCTCCTTGCGCGCCAGCTCCAGCACCCGGGTCCTGAGCTCCCCCTGGGGCAGGGAGGTGAAGTGGTTGAACAGCGGCTCCACCACCACCGGGTAGACCCACGACCCGGCCAACGTCAGCACCACGCCCGCCAGCGCGGTCCACAGCGGCCACCGACGTGGTGAGCGCCGCGCGGTCCCGATCACCAGCAGCACGAGCACCCCGGCGAACACCCAGCTGACCAGCAACGAGACCCCCTGGTCGCGCAACCACCCAGCCAACGACTGGTTCGTCAGGCCGTACCTGAGCGCGTTGCTCCGGACCGTCAGGTCGAGGGGGGCCGTCACCAGGACACCGATCAGCAGGACCAGCAGCGTGGTGGCCAGCGCGCGCACCCACCACGGACCCCGCATCCTCCGCGCGATCCCCGAGCCGAGCCGGGTGAGCCCCAGGAGGAGGGCCGCCGCGAGGGAGACGGCGAGGTCGGCCCAGCCCAGGTGGCGCTGCATCGACGCGTAGGTCTCGGACCGGTGGAGCTGGGCCGGGGAGAACACCTGGTCGGCCGGCACGTCGACGAGGTGTCCTCCGGGGACCCAGGACCACGGCACCAGCCATGCCGCGAGGCCCACGAGCACCAGCAGCGACCCTGCCACCAGGCCGAGGCACAACCGCTGGCTGACTCGTTCACTCGCCGGGCGCTCGGTGCTCACAGCAGTCAGCGTGTCACCCCGGCAAGGCCGGCCAGGTCCGCGCGCCACCGTCGGACGAACTCCTGCTGGCTGATGCCCAGCTCGCTCCGGAAGGCGTCCTTGGGCGAGGTACCGTCGCTCACCTCTCGGTAGAACCGCACCAGCCGGTCGGTGCCGAACTCGGCGGCCAGGAAACGGCACGCCAGCCAGGCCTCCTCGTAGGTCGCTCCCAGACCGTTGGCGGTCGGGTCCAGGTCCGACGACGTCGGCAGGGTCGTCGGCAGACCCTCCGTGCGGATCCGCTTCAGGATCTGGCCCGCGGCGACGTCGACCGGCACCCCGACCCCGTCGAGGGCGACGAAGTCGGCGAACCCCTCGAGCAGCCAGGTGGGCATCGAGACGAAGGTGGCCCCGGTGGCCACGTGCGTGGCCTCGTGGCTCATCACCACCTGGGCCCCGCGCTGCTTGAGCTTGTCGAAGACCGAGGGGTTGACGAACACACGGACGGGCGCACCGGACGCGAGCGAACCGTCCGCGCTGGTGGTGACTGCGGCGATGTTGTCGTACTGGCCGGGTTCTGCGCGTACGGCAGCATCGAGCTGCTCCCGGGTGCGCGGCACCTCGACGATGAGGGGACCGTTCCATGACGGAAGCACCGTGCGCACCTGCTGGCGGGCCCGTTCCACCAGGGCCGGATAGCGCCCGGGTGAGTCCCCGGCCACGGCCAGCAGCGTGTGCGGTGTCCGTACGACGGTGAGGTGGTCGGCCAGCCAGAGCGGCACCCGCGCGTCGGCTCCACCGAAGCCGGCGACGCGAACGCCCTTCGCGGTCGGGACGAAGACCGCGTTGGTCTCGACCTGCGCCGGCGCCGTGTCGAGTCCTCCGTAGCGGTAGGCGAGCTGCACCGACCCGCGCCAGGCGTCGGGCCCGAAGCGGGCCTGCTCCCCCGCACCGAGCGGCGCTCCCTCGTCGACGTAGCGCATCGAGAGGTCCTCGAGGCGGAGGGACTCGGCGTTGTCGTGCACCCACCCGAGCAGCCCGTCGGCCCCGGGAGCGGCCAGTGCCACCGCGTCGTCGCGCGAGCCGCCGTCGAGCGCCTCGACGAGCCGGTCCAGGGACTTCTGGGCGCCGTCGGCGCGCTCGGACGTGCTGTCCGCGGTCGCCTTCGGAGGGTCGAGGTCGACCTCCTTCTGGCACGCCGTGAGCGTCGCTCCGACAACAGTGAGCAGGAGCACCCAGACGACGGCCCGCAGCACGGGCCGGAACAGCACGAAGCCGCCCGCCCCCAGGGGGCGAGCGGCTCTGTGCGTGTGGTCAGCCGACGCGCACCGCGCCGCTGAAGGGCATGTCGTGGAGACCGGAGATCTTCACGCCTGCACCGGGGTTGAGAGCGTTCACGATCTTGCCGCCACCGATGTACATGCCGACGTGGCTGATCGGGCTGTAGTAGAAGACCAGGTCACCGGGCTGCAGCTCACTCTCGGAGATGTGCTGCCCCGAATTGTACTGGGCCGAGGAGCTGTGCGGCAGGCTGACGCCCGCTTGCGACCAGGCGGCCATGGTCAGGCCGGAGCAGTCGAAGCTGCTCGGTCCGGCAGCGCCGAACACGTAGGCCTTGCCGACCTGCGCCAGGGCATAGCTCAGCGCCGGCCCCATCCGCTCCTTCGCAGCCTTCGCCTGGAGGTCGTCGAGCACGCCGGAGGCGCTGGCCACCTTGGTGTCGATGGCCTGCTTCTGACGGCTCACGGACTTGTCCGTGGTGGCGATGGCGTTCAGGCGCTGTCGCAGTGCGACCCTGCGCTCGGTGAGCTTCTGGATCGCCGAGCTCCGCGCGGTGAGGGCCTCGGCGCGACCGCCGGTGTCGTCACTGACGATGCTCACGTTGGCGAGCATGGTCTCGGAGCTCTTGGGCACGTCGGTGGTGCTCGACGAGGTGGTCAGGGCACCGGCGCTGGTGTCGACCTGGTCGACGGCCAGCGAGGCGAGCTCCGAACGGAGCTTGTCGACCGCGCGGGCCTGTCCGGCGATGGTGGCCTTGACGTGCACGAGGCGGGTGCGCACCGCGTCCCGGCTCGTCCGGACGGTGTCCAGACGCTTGCGCGACGACGTCGGCGCGCTCGTTGAGCCGGTCGACACGCGCCTTGGCGCTGTCGATGCTCTGTGTGGTGGTGGTCTCGGGGGCTGCTGCTGCGGGGCTCGCGGTGGTGAGTCCGAGACCCACGACCGTGAGTGCCGCGGTGATCGCTGCAGCCAGGCGGGCAGAACGGTGTTTCCGGCCGTCGTTCAAGATCGGTCGGTCTCCTCTTTGTGTCTACGCCTACCAGGTGAGCTGACGGATTCGGGCCCAAAGAACGCCCTACCAGTCCGGCGACGTCACCGCTGGTGACGTGGCCGATCCGGATTCACCCCAGGAACTTGGGTCCCCGGCTCCGGTCAGACGCTCCCCCGAGGGCGGCTGATCAGACTCGGCGCGGTCCCTGAGCGCACCCGGGCGGCGCACTGGTCCAGGGACCATCAGCCCAACACCATAGGCGGTGGGTACGAAGGGAACAAATGCCCCCCGGGCCTGTCCGGTGTGTTTTCCGCCACGCCGGCCCCCGCAGGGCTGCGGATTCCGCAGTGATCCGGCCAGGACTCATGCGGATTCCACGTCGGGTCCGGACACCGGGGTGACCATCCGCAGCGGCGGCACCAGGCCGGAGTCGGCGAGCACCTCCAGGGCGAGCTGCTCCTCCTGGTCGAAGCTCAGCTCGGGTGGCGGACCGAGGAGCACGGTGACCACGCAGTCGTGACAGGACAGGCCACGCACCAGGCAGGTGTCGCAGTCGATGCGGACGCTCATGGTGTGTCTCCTCGTGCTCGGCGGGGGAAGTGGTCACGACTCCACCAGAGACCACTGACAGGGTCGGCCGACCGCGTCCGACGATCGGCTCCGCGGCCCGGCGTACGGCCACGTCTTCCCGGCTTTTGTCGGTGCGACTCCCTAGCGTCGAGGTCATGAGCAGGTGGTCCGCGCAGATGAGCTTCGACGAGCTCGGCCGCCCCCTGCGTGACGTGACCTTCGTCGTCGTCGACCTCGAGACGACCGGCGCCTCGGTCCAGGCCGGCTGCATGATCACCGAGATCGGAGCGGTCAAGGTGCGGGGCGGCGAGATCCTCGGGGAGTTCCAGACCCTGGTCAACCCGCACTCCGAGATCCCGCCCTTCATCGCCGTGCTGACCGGCATCACCAACTCGATGGTGGCGTCCTCGCCGCCGATCGAGTCGGCGCTGCCGGCGTTCCTCGAGTTCGCCCAGGGCTGCGTGCTCGTGGCCCACAACGCGCCCTTCGACATCGGCTTCCTCAAGCACTTCGCCGCTGCCCAGGGGCGGCCCTGGCCGGGCTTCGAGGTGCTCGACACCGCGCGGCTGGCACGCCGGGTGGTCACCCGTGACGACGCTCCCAACTGCAAGCTCAGCTCGCTCGCCATCGCGTTCGGGTCCGCGACCACCCCCAACCACCGCGCACTCTCGGACGCCCGGGCGACGGTCGACGTGCTGCACGGCCTGATGGAGCGGCTCGGCGGTCTCGGGGTGCACACGCTCGAGGAGCTGCAGACGTTCAGCTCCCGGGTCAGTCCCGCCGTACGCCGCAAGCGTCACCTCGCCGAGCACCTCCCCCACTCCCCCGGGGTCTACCTGTTCCGCGACGAGCAGCAGCGGGTGCTCTACATCGGCACCTCCCGTGACCTGCGCACGCGCGTCCGCACCTACTTCACGGCCTCCGAGAGCCGCTCCCGGATGGGCGAGATGGTCAACCTCGCCGCCTCCGTCACCGGCATCGAGTGCGCCACCCCGCTCGAGGCGCGGGTGCGGGAGCTGCGCCTGATCGCCGCCCACAAGCCGCGCTACAACCGGCGCAGCCGCCACCCCGAGAAGATGCACTGGCTCAAGCTGACCGTCGAGCCCTGGCCGCGACTGTCCCTGGTGCGCAAGGTCGCCGAGGACGGGGCTGACTACCTCGGCCCGTTCGCGTCGAGGCGCACGGCCGAGAAGTGCCTGGCGGCGTTGCACGAGGCCTTCCCGGTCCGGCAGTGCAGCGACCGGTTGCCGCTCACCCCCACCAGGTCTCCCTGCGTCCTCGCCGAGATGGGCCGGTGCCTCTCCCCCTGCGACGGCAGCGTGTCCGTCGACCACTACGCAGCGCTGGTGGCCGAGCTCCGGACGAGCCTGCTCCGGGACGCCGAGCAGGTCGTCGAGGCGCTGACCGCCCGGATGGGCCGGCTCTCCGCGGACGCGCGCTTCGAGGACGCAGCGGTGCACCGCGACCGGCTCTCCGCCTTCGTCCGGGCCGCAGCCCGCACCCAGCGGCTGGGTGCCCTGTCGTCGTGCGCCGAGCTGGTCGCCGCCCGTCGTGAGGACGACCGCCGGTGGGCGGTGCACGTCGTGCGTCACGGCCGGCTGGCCGCCTCCGGCGTGATCCCGCCCGACGCGCACGCCGGCGTCTGGGTGACCCAGCTGCGCGAGTCCGCCGAGACGGTGGCGCCCGGCCCCGGTCCGACTCCTGCGGCGAGCGCGGAGGAGTCCGAGCAGATCCTGAAGTGGCTCGAGCAGCCGGGCGTGCGGCTCGTGCACGTCGAGGGCGAGTGGGCGTGCCCGCTCCGCGGCGCGACCCGGCACCTCTCGGTGCACGACGCGGTCGAGCACTCCCGTGTCTCGCTCGTCCCCTTCGACGAGCGGCGCCCGCTGGCCACCGTCCACCAGCCCGCCCGCTGAGCACATCCACACCCTCGCGCTCGTCCTGGGGAGCGAGCGGAGCGAGCGTCTCGAAGGGGTACCTTGACCCCATGATCACTGCCATCGTGTTCGTGAAGGCCGACGTCGCGCGCATCCCGGAGGTCGCGGAGGCGATCGCGGCGCTCGCCGGGGTCAGCGAGGTCTACAGCGTCACCGGCCAGATCGACCTGATCGCGCTGGTCCGCGTCGCGGACCACGACGACGTCGCCCGCGTGGTGGCCGACTCGATCAACAAGGTCTCGGGCGTGATGGAGACCGAGACCCACATCGCGTTCCGCACCTACTCCCAGCACGACCTCGAGTCCGCGTTCTCCCTCGGCCTCGACTGAGCGATCAGCGGGTCGCGGCCACCCAGCGCTCCAGGGTCGCCTGCGCCGCGCCCGAGTCGACCGCGAGCGTCGCCCGGTCCATCCCGGACCGGAGCTGGTCCTCGATCGACCCGCCCTCGTCGGCGTGCACGGCCAGGGCCGCGCCGGCGTTCAGCAGCACGGCGTCGCGCACCGGTCCTTGCTCACCGGCGAGCAGACGGAGCACCACCTCGGCGTTGTACGACGCGTCCTGGCCCCGCAGTCCCTCGGCGGTCCCCGCCGGGATGCCGAACGCAGCCGGGTCGACCGAGTGCTCGGTGACCTCGCCCCCGGAGACGACCCACAGGCTCGACGTCGTGGTGGTGGTCAGCTCGTCCAGCCCGTCGTCCCCGCGGAACACCCAGGCGTCGACGCCCCGGCGGGCGAACACCCCGGCCATCACCGGTGCCATCCGCCGGTCGGCGCAGCCGATCGCCTGTGCCCCCGGGCGGGCCGGGTTCGCGATCGGGCCGAGGAAGTTGAAGCTCGTGCCCACGCCCAGGTCGCTGCGGGCACCCGCCGCGTGACGCAGTGCGGGGTGGAACGCCGCGGCGAAGCAGAAGGTGATCCCGGCCTCGCCCGCGACCCGCGCCACGGTCTCGGCAGGGAGGTCGAGGCGGATGCCGAGCTTCTCCAGGACGTCGGCGCTGCCGGCCTTCGACGAGGCGGACCGGTTGCCGTGCTTGACCACGGTCACGCCAGCCCCCGCCGCGACGATCGCGGCCATCGTGGAGATGTTGACCGAGAAGGACCGGTCTCCCCCGGTCCCGACCACGTCGAGCACGCGTCCCTGGACCACGAGCGGAGTCGCTGCGGCGTA
The DNA here is from genome assembly GCA_963797525.1 of uncultured Actinomycetota bacterium. Lineage (GTDB taxonomy): Bacteria > Actinomycetota > Actinomycetes > Propionibacteriales > Nocardioidaceae > Marmoricola. Next base: position 47,221 of record CAWCPT010000012.1, on the reverse strand, counting down.
CATCGCCTGGACCAGGCCCTCCATCTCGTCGATGGTCTCGCCCTTGGCGCGCAGCGCCACGGCGAAGCCCGCGATCTGGGCGTCCGTGGCCTGGCCCGAGAGCACCTCGCCCATGGCCCACGCGGTCTGGTCCGAGGTGAGGTCGACGCCGCCGATCAGTGACCCGAGAACCTCGGGCCACGTCGCGGTGGACGACATCAGGTCTGCGCCGGGACCCGCGAGCGCAGCAGCCGGATCACGGTCTCGGCGAGCTCGATCGGGTCCAGCGGGTGCGACACGACGCCGTCGGCGCGCGACCAGGTCGCCAGCCAGTTGTCCTGCACCCGGCCGGTGAGCACCAGCAGGGGCGGGCAGCGGTAGATCTCGTCCTTGAGCTGTCGGGCGATCCCCATCCCGCCCGCCGGGACGGCCTCGCCGTCGAGGATCGCCAGCGCGAGCCCGCCCGCGTCCATCTGCTGGATCACGACCGGCTCGGTGGCCACCTCGACGTACTCCAGCTCGGGGAGGTCGGGGTGCGGACGCTTGCCGAGGGCCAGGATCACCTGCTGGCGGGTGTCGACGTCGTCGCTGTAGACGAGCACCCGCAGGGGGTCGGTGCTCGGGGACTCGGAGCTCGGGCTGGTCACGCGCCCGATGCTACCGGTTGGAGGCGTCGCGGTCCTCGGCCCTGCCGGAGGCGCGTTCGAGCCGGTCGAGCCGACGGTCCTCACGCTTGGCCTCGGCCATCGAGGCCCGCACCCACTGCACGAACAGCACCGAGAACAGGAAGATCCCGATCAGGTCGCCGGTCGCCCAGAGGATGCCGCCTGCGAGGTGCTGGTCGTCCGCAGGATCGGGCAGCCAGGGGAGCGAGCCGTGCAGCGACGGGTAGTAGTCGCCGCCGAGCAGGGTGGTCTGGCCCATGATCGTGACGCCGAGGAAGGCGTGGAACGGCAGCGTCAGCACGAGCATCAGCATCCGCAGGGGATAGCTCACCCGTCCGGGGACGGGGTCGACCCCGACGATCGGGGTGAAGAACAGCGCGCCGACCACCACCAGGTGCACGTGCATCAGCTCGTGCAGGCCCTCGTGGTGGAGCGTCGCGGTGTACCAGCCGCTGAAGTAGAGCACCCACGGGCTCAGCACGTAGAGGGCGAAGGTCAGCGGGGCGAACGTCAGCACCCTGGCCACCCGCGAGTGGAGCACGCGTAGCAGCGTCGCCCGCGGACGCTTCGGCAGGGTGCGCAGCGCCAGCGTCACCGGCGCCCCGAGCGCGCAGAAGACCGGCACCACCATCGACAGGATCATGTGCTGGACCATGTGCGCGCTCAGCAAGGTGGTGTCGTACGCCGCGAGCCCCGACGATGTGGCGAAGTAGAACGATCCCAGCCCGCCGACCACGAACGAGACCGTGCGGCCCAGCGGCCAGTGGTCGCCCCGTTCGTGCAGCCGCCACACGCCGTACAGGTAGATGCCAGCGGCCCACACGGTGAGCACGAAGAGGACCGGCGAGAGTCCCCACTGAGTGAAGACCGCCGAGGGCGAGAAGGGCGGCACGAGTACAGGTTAGGCGGTGTCCTGAGGCGCGGGTTCGGCAAGTCACACGCAAAACACCGGGGTCAGGGATGCCCTTGTCGGCGGGTGAGGCAATAATGACTTCGTGGCGACTGCAACGGCTATCCCGGCATCCCGGCTCCATGGGCACGATGACCGTCCCAGCATGGTCAGCGTGGGCACGATCGTGTGGCTCGCCAGCGAGCTGATGTTCTTCGCGGCACTGTTCGCGGCCTACTTCACGATCAGGGCGGTCAGCCCCGAGCTGTGGGCCCAGAACACCGAGAAGCTCAACGTCCCGTTCTCCGCGGTGAACACCACGATCCTGGTGCTCTCCTCGGTCACCTGCCAGTGGGGCGTGTTCAAGGCCGAGGACGGCATCGTCGGCCGCACCGGCAAGCTCTACCAGTTCCGTCTCTGGGGGCTGCGCGAGTGGTTCGTGCTCACCTACATCATGGGCGCGATCTTCATCGGCGGTCAGGCCTTCGAGTACGCCGAGCTGGTGCACGAGGGCGTCACGATCCCGTCCTCGGCCTACGGCACCGTGTTCTACCTCGCCACGGGCTTCCACGGCCTGCACGTCACCGGGGGGCTGGTCGCCTTCCTGTTCGTGCTCGGTCGCACCCTGATCGCACGCAAGTTCACCCATGAGCAGGCGGTCACCGCGATCGTGGTGTCGTACTACTGGCACTTCGTCGACGTCGTGTGGATCGCCCTGTTCTTCACCGTGTACATCCTCAAGTAGCCCACACCCCTTAAGGACGCACTCGTGCGACTCGCGCAACGGATCACCCACCGGATCTCCGGCCGGCTCTCGGCCGGTCGCCGGAGCTGGATCGCGGCACCGCTGGTGCTGCTGCTGGCCCTGCTGGTCACCGGTGGGATGTACGCCGCCCTCTCCCCCGCGACCGCACGGACCAAGACCGACGACGCCGACCAGGTGAGCAAGGGTCGCGCGCTGTTCCTGGTCGGCTGCGCCTCCTGCCACGGCAAGAACGGCGAGGGCATCATCACCAAGCGCGGCAACCAGTACGGCCCGAGCCTGGTCGGCGTCGGCGCGGCCGCGGTCGACTTCCAGGTCGGCACCGGCCGGATGCCGATGGCCCAGCCCGGCACCCAGGCGCTCCGCAAGCCCCCCGTCTACGACGACGCCGAGATCGAGGCGCTCGGGGCGTTCGTCGCCTCGCTCGGCCCCGGGCCCGCCGTACCCGAGAAGGCGGAGTACAGCTCCGAGGGCGCCACCAACGAGGACATCGTCCGCGGCGGGGAGTTCTTCCGCACCAACTGCACGGCGTGCCACAACTTCGCCGGCACGGGCGGAGCCCTCCCCCGCGGTCGGTTCGCACCCAAGCTGACGGGTGTCTCCGAGAAGCACATCTTCGAGGCCATGCTCACCGGCCCGCAGCAGATGCCGGTGTTCTCCAACGGAGTGCTCACCCCTGAGGACAAGCGCCAGATCATCTCCTACCTGAAGAAGAACGAGGAGACCCCCAACTACGGTGGGTTCACACTCGGGTCGCTCGGTCCGGTCTCGGAGGGCCTGATGGCCTGGCTGGTCGGTATCGGCGGGCTCGTCGGGGCCGCCGTGTGGATCGCGGCGAACTCCACCCGTTCCAAGAAGAAGGCGGTGCACCGATGAGCGACAAGCAGCTCACCACGGTCGAGACCGAGCCCATCGCCGACCCGGGCCTGCCCGCGCACCTCCCCCGCCCCACCGACGTCGACGAGGCGTCCGAGAGGCGGGCGGAGCGCCAGGTCGCCACCCTCTACGGGCTGTCGGCCGTCTTCACGCTGCTGTTCTGCGTGTCCTACTTCGTCTTCGACGTCGGCGACAACCCGAGCGTCGTCCTGGGACTCGGCGCCTCCAACGTCTTCCTGGGCCTGACTCTCGGGCTCGCCCTGCTGTGCATCGGCATCGGCACCATCCAGTGGGCCCGCAAGCTGATGGCCGACACCGAGATCGTCGAGTTCCGGCACCCGGGCGGATCGAGCCCCGAGGACATCGAGGAGACCCTGGGCGTCCTCTCCCTCGGCACCGAGGAGTCCGGGATCGCCCGTCGCCCGTTGATCCGCAACTCCCTGCTCGGGGCGCTGGGCCTGCTGGGCCTCCCGGCGATCATCGCCCTGCGCGACCTCGGCCCACTGCCCGGCGACAAGCTCAACCACACCATCTGGACCAAGGGCATGCGCGTCGTCCAGGACGTCGACGGGTCGCCGATCAAGCCGGAGGACATGGAGATCGGCCAGCTCGTCAACGGCGAGCCGGGGATCTTCTTCGAGGAGAACGCCGACGGCGAACCGAAGGTCGAGGGCCTGGAGCTCCAGCAGCAGAAGGCCAAGGCCGCGGTGGTCATCGTCAAGATGCAGCCCGACGACATCACGCCCTGGCCCGGTCGGGAGAACTGGGGCGTCGACGGGATCCTCTGCTACTCCAAGATCTGCACCCACGTGGGATGCCCCATCTCCCTCTGGGAGCAGCAGACCCACCACCTGCTGTGCCCCTGCCACCAGTCCACGTTCGACCTCGCCAACAACGGCAAGGTCATCTTCGGCCCCGCTGCTCGTCACCTGCCCCAGCTACCCATGGCACTTGACGACGAGGGCTACCTGATCGCCACGAGTGACTTCACCGAGGCTGTCGGCCCCAGTTTCTGGGAGCGCGACAACGATGAGCCTGGAGCGTGACAACACGATGAGCGCACACACCAAGGTCGCCGGCACCAACGGGGCCACCCCAGCCAAGGCCAAGAAGCCGTCGAAGGTAGGCGCAGCCGCGGGCTGGGCCGATGACCGTCTCGGCCTCGCCGGCCTCGGCAAGAAACAGCTCCGCAAGGTCTTCCCGGACCACTGGTCGTTCATGCTCGGTGAGATCGCCCTGTGGAGCTTCGTGGTGCTGCTCCTCACCGGCGTCTTCCTGACCCTGTGGTTCCGCCCCAGCATGGTCGAGGTCGTCTACGACGGTTCCTACGACCAGCTGCGCGGCATCCACATGTCCGAGGCGTACGCCTCCAGCCTGAACATCTCCTTCGACGTCCGCGCCGGCCTGCTGATGCGTCAGATGCACCACTGGGCCGCCATGGTTTTCGTCGCCTCGATGATGGTCCACCTGCTCCGCGTCTTCTTCACCGGCGCCTTCCGCAAGCCCCGCGAGCTCAACTGGGTGATCGGCTCCCTGCTGCTGCTCCTCGGCACGCTCGAGGGCTTCACCGGCTACTCCCTCCCCGACGACCTGCTCTCCGGCACCGGCATCCGGGCCGCCGACGGGTTCATGAAGTCGATGCCCGTGGTCGGCACCTACATGTCGTTCTTCCTGTTCGGCGGCGAGTTCCCGGGTGACTCGATCATCCCGCGCCTCTACACCGTGCACGTGCTGCTCATCCCCGGCCTGCTGCTGGCGCTCATCGCCGCGCACATGCTGCTGCTCGTCTACCACAAGCACACGCAGTGGCCCGGGCCCGGCCGCACCGAGCAGAACGTCGTCGGGTTCCCGATGCTCCCGGTCTACATGGCCAAGGCCGGCGGGTTCTTCTTCGTCGTCTTCGGTGTCCTCGCCTTGATGGGCGCGTTCATGAGCATCAACCCGGTCTGGCGATTCGGGCCGTACAACCCTGCCGAGGTGACTGCGGGCTCCCAGCCCGACTGGTACATGGGCTGGCCGGACGGGGCGCTGCGGATCATGCCCGGCTGGGAGACACACCTGTGGGGCGTCACGCTCTCGTGGAACGTGTTCCTGCCGATCATCGTGCTGCCCGGCCTGATGTTCACGATCCTGATGATGCTGCCCTTCCTGGAGGCGTGGATCACCGGCGACAAGCGTGAGCACCACTTGCTCCAGCGTCCGCGCAACGCCCCGACGCGCACGGGCCTGATGGTCGGCCTGATGACGTTCTACGGGTTGTTCTGGGCTGCCGGCGGCAACGACATCCTGGCGATCAAGCTGAGGCTGAGCATCAACGAGATCACCTACTTCATGCGGGTGGCAGTGTTCGTCGGCCCGGTGCTGGCGTTCTTCATCGCCCGACGCTGGTGCATCTCGCTGCAGCGCCACGACAACGAGACGCTGCTGCACGGCATGGAGAGCGGCGTGATCATGCGCGATCCCCAGGGTGGCTACACCGAGAAGCACGTCCCGCTGCCGGTCGAGCGCGCCTACACGCTCACCGCCCGTCAGCGCGACGAGGTGTTCGTGCCCGAGTCCGAGGCAGACAGCAACGGGGTGGCCTCGCCCACCCGGCGCAAGGACAAGCTGCGGGCACGGCTCTCCCGGCTCTGGTATGCCGACAACATCCAGAAGCCGACCAAGGCCGAGCTCGAGGAGGCGCACCACCACGCCGAGATCGAGCACGCCCACGACGTGCCGCTCGAGGGGCATCCTGCCGACGGTCACCAGTACGACGGTCGCCACGACGTCGCCGGGGACGAGCTCAGCTCCAAGCACTGAGCACCGCGTGAGAGAGGGGCCCTGTCACCAGGGTCCCTCTCTTCGATCCCGCATACTGGTCTGACCACTTGACCACCAGCCACCCAGGCGCCACCGTTGCCCGATGGCCCTGAAACCGGTGGCGCGCAGCCTCGTGCCCGAGAACGTCTTCGACCAGCTGCTGACCGAGGTGGTCGACGGTGAGCTCGCTGCCGGGGACTCGCTGCCGAGCGAACGCCGCCTGGCCGAGGTGCTGGGCGTCTCGCGACCGGCCGTCCGGGAGGCGCTCCAGCGACTCTCGCAGGCCCGGCTCGTCGAGGTGCGCCACGGCGGCAGCACCACGGTCCGCGACTTCAAGCGGTTCGGCGGACTCGACCTGCTCCCCCGGCTGCTGGTGCGCGACGGTGTGCTCGACGCGGGCGTCGCCCGCAGCATCCTGCAGGCGCGCCAGGCCATCGCACCCGCGGTGGCCGCCGAGGCGGCCGAGACAGCCGGTGCCGCGGCGTCGGCGGCCCTCGACGAGGCCGCCACGGCGATCGAGCAGGCGGACGACGCCGAGGCCCGCCAGCACGCCGCCCTCGGCTTCTGGGACGCCGTCGTCGATGCCGCCGACTCGATCGTCTTCCGGATGCTCTTCAACAGCCTCCGACTGGCCTACGAGCCGGCCATCAAGGCGCTCGGGCCGGTGATGGACGCCGAGGTCGACAACGTGGCCGGTTACCGGGCCCTGGCCGACGCCGTGTCCCACGGAGACCGCGAAGCCGCCCACGCCGCCGCCGACGCGTTGCTGCGCCCCGCCACGGACGCCCTCGGCGGCCTGCTCGCCTCGCTCGACACCTGATCTCGCCTCGAGACCTCCGCCCCGACCACCGACGAACACGAGGAACGACCACGATGCACAGACCCAGCCCCGAGATCGAGGCCCAGGCCCGTCAGCGGCTCGCCGCGGACGAGCAGCGGATCCAGCCCGAAGCGCCCGAGCGGATCACCGGTGCACGCCGGACCTCACAGACGTTGCGCTCGGTCGCTGCGGCGTTCTGGCGGCACCCGTCGCCCTGGCTGATCGGGAGCTTCCTGCTGGCGGCCTGCGGCTACCGCGCAGCGCTGGCCACCTCCGGCCACGGCTTCGGAGGGGCCGAGCTGATCGTGCCGCTGTCGCTGGTCGCCCTCTTCCCGGTCATCGAGTGGGTCATCCACGTCGTCATCCTGCACTGGCGCCCGCGCAAGGTCGGTGGCGTCCCTGTCGACTCGCTGCTCGCTCGCAAGCACCGTGCGCATCATGCCGACCCACGGGTGCTCCCCCTGGTGTTCATCCCGTGGCAGGTGGAGCTCTGGCTGCTTCCGTCGTACGTCGTGGTCGCGCTGCTGGCCTTTCCCGGCCAGGCAGCCGGGGCGAGCTTCCTGGTGGCGGTCGGCGCGCTGATGTTCGGCTACGAGTGGGTGCACTACCTCGTGCACAGCGACTACCGGCCACGGACGACGGCGTTCCGGGCGGTGTGGCGCAACCACCGGCTGCACCACTACAAGAACGAGCACTACTGGTTCACGGTCACCACGGCCGGCACCGCCGACCGCTTGTTCGGGACGCATCCCGACGCGGCCGAGGTGCAGACCTCACCCACCGTCCGTGCGCTGCACTCCCTGGAGGAGGGCCGGGCCTGAACGGGAGGCTCAGCTGCTGCGGTAGTCCTGGAACGAGGCGTTCCAGTCACCGAACCCGTTGGTCAGGTCCATCATCTTGGACGTGCCGGTGTACTCGACGACGTCGCCGACCTTGCTGTTCTCGTAGAGCCAGCGCGCGTTGTCGGTGCTCATGCCGGTGCAGCCGTGGCTGACGTTGGCGTTGCCCTGCGAGCCCACGGACCAGGGAGCGGCGTGCACGAACTCGCCCGAGTAGGTCACCCGCATGGCGTACTCGACGTCGTCGAGGTCGTAGCCGTCAGCGCTGTCGGGGTTGATGCCGATGGTCTCGGAGTTCATCCGCTTGTGGCGGAACTTCTCGATGATCACCTTGGTGCCCGAACGGGTGGTGAACTTCGGCTGCTGGCCGGTCGTGATCGGGATGGTGCGGATCTGCTTGCCGTTGCGGAACACGCGCATCTCGTGGGTGTTCATGTTCACCTTGCTGACCATGGAGTCACCCACGGTGAAGCTCATCGCGCGGTCCTTCTGGCCGTAGATGCCGTTGCCGGCGGGCACGCCACCGATGTCGGCGTTCACGGAGACCTTCGTGCCCGGCTTCCAGTAGCTGCGCGGGCGCCAGTGCACCTCGGAGTCACTGATCCAGTGGAAGGCACCCACCTGTGCCGGCTGGCTGACCACCTTGAGGTGCTTCTGGATCGAGGCCTTGTCGGTGACGGGCACGTCGAACCGGATGATCACCGGCATGCCGACGCCCACCGTCTGGCCCTGCAACGGCACGAAGCTCGGGTAGGTCTGCTCGTCCAGCGTCAGGGCACGGGTCCGGAACCCGGACTCGTAGCTGTTCTTCAGCCCGGCCGAGTCGACGGCCGAGCCGGTGACGCGGTAGGCGGAAGCCGCCTGGAACGGGGTCCGCGAGACCCAGTGGGTCTTGTCCGTCGACAGCCGGCCCTGGACGATGCCGCCCTTGGGTCCGGTCACCTGGACCGTGTCGAACGTGCCGGCGGCCACGCTGAGCCGCAGCTTGCGCTCCAACCCGACGCTGCGTGCGTTCGGGCGGATGTTGCTCGCGATCTTCGCCTCGGACTTCTTCGACACCTGGGAGGCGCTCCCGCTGCTGTCGGTGCCGCCCGAGTCGCTCGAGTCGGGACTCGCCTGGCTGGAGCAGGCAGTCACCAGGGCGAGCGTCACCGCCACACCAGCCAGGGACAGGCGCGAACGGGTGGACCGGTTGAACCGGGACAACATAGGACTCCGAAGTCACACGTCAGGGGACACAACAGACCCCCTCAGGCTAACAACGTCGACCTGACGACACGCCTGACCATCGCGTGTCATCGCTCACGTGTCGTGGTGCCCCTGTGGCTGGTGTGGCACTCAGTGCGCGTGATCGACCCTCCGGGGCCTCAACGCTTCCTCGCTCGGAAAGCACGAGCAAGCTCGGCTTTCCTCACTCAGTGCGCGTGCTCACCACGGTAGAACTCGAAGATCAGGCCCGAGAGGGCGATCGCACCGAGCACGCCGCCGATGATGAACAGCCACCAACCGACCGCGACGCCGAGCGCCATCGACGCCAGGCACATCGCGCACCACAGCGGCCACCAGCTGTACGGCGGGAAGAAGCCGAGCTCGCCGGCACCCTCCGCGATCTCCCCGTCCTTGCGGTCCTCCGGACGGGGCTGCATCTTCCGCGCGTGCGCACCGAGGTAGAAGGTGATCAGCGTGGTCAGCAGGAAGGTCATCACCAGCGCGGTGGTGCCGGTGTGGTCCCCGGTGATGAACCAGTAGGACGGCGCGACCAGCACGAAGAAGATGCTGCACAGGCCGAAGATCCAGGTCTCCGCCTTCATCGGTCGACCCCACCCTCGCCGAAGCGGCCCTTGGTGTCAGGGGCGTCGGCGAACCCGTCGTCGTCCGCGAGACCCTCGTTGTCGGCGTACTCGAGAGCGGCGATCTCCGGGTGGTGCAGGTCGAAGGCCGGCGACTCGGAGCGGATCCTCGGGATGCTGACGAAGTTGTGCCTCGGCGGCGGGCAGCTGGTGGCCCACTCCAGGGAGCGTCCCCAGCCCCAGGGGTCGTCGACCGTGACCATCGGGCTGCGACTGGTCTTGTAGACGTTGTAGAGGAACGGCAGCGTCGAGAAGGCCAGCAGGAAGGCACCGACCGTCGAGATCTGGTTGAGCGTGGTGAAGCCGTCGGAGGCCGAGTAGTCGGCATAGCGACGCGGCATCCCCTCGACCCCGAGCCAGTGCTGCACCAGGAAGGTGGTGTGGAAGCCGATGAAGAGCAGCCAGAAGTGGATCTTGCCCAGCGTCTCGTCGAGCATCCGCCCGGTCATCTTCGGCCACCAGAAGTAGAAGCCCGCGAACATCGCGAACACCACCGTCCCGAACACGACGTAGTGGAAGTGCGCCACCACGAAGTAGGAGTCGGAGACGTGGAAGTCCAGCGGCGGTGAGGCGAGGATGACCCCGGTGAGACCACCGAACAGGAAGGTCACCAGGAAGCCGACGGTCCAGAGCATGGGCGTGTCGAAAGATATCGACCCGCCCCACATAGTGCCTATCCAGTTGAAGAATTTGACGCCTGTGGGCACCGCGATCAGGAACGTCATCCCGGAGAAGAAGGCCAGGTCGACGGCACCGGTGACGAACATGTGGTGCGCCCACACCGCGACGGAGAGGATCGCGATGCCGAGGGTCGCCGCGACGAGGCCGACGTAGCCGAAGATCGGCTTGCGGCTGAAGACGGGCAGGATCTCGGTGACGATCCCGAAGAAGGGCAGAGCGATGATGTAGACCTCTGGATGCCCGAAGAACCAGAACAGGTGTTGCCACAGGATCGCGCCGCCGTGGTTGGCGTCGAAGACGTGGGCACCGAGCTTGCGGTCGGCCTCGAGCATCAGCAGCGCCGCGGCGAGGATCGGGAACGCGATCAGCACCAGCAGGCTGGTCACCAGCGTGTTCCAGGTGAAGATCGGCATCCGGAACATGGTCATGCCCGGCGCGCGCATGCAGATGATCGTGGTCACGAAGTTGACCGCACCCAGGATCGTGCCGAGACCGGCCAGCCACAGACCCATGATCCAGAGGTCTCCCCCGAGGCCCGGGGAGCGTACGGCGTTGGACAGGGGCGTGTAGCCGGTCCAGCCGAAGCTGGCCGCGCCCTCCGGGGAGAGGAAGCCGGAGGCGGCGATCAGGCCGCCGAACAGGAAGAACCAGTAGCTGAGCATGTTCAGCCGCGGGAAGGCCACGTCAGGCGAGCCGATCTGGAGCGGCATCAGCACGTTGCCGAAACCGAAGAAGAGCGGCGTCGCGAACAGCAGCAGCATGATCGTGCCGTGCATCGTGAAGAGCTGGTTGTAGAGCTCGTCGTTGACGACCTGCTGGCCCGGGGAAGGCGAGCTCGGAGCGCATCACCAGGGCCATCAGGCCGCCGACCAGGAACCAGGCGAACGAGGTGGTCAGGTAGAGCTTGCCGATCAGCTTGTGGTCGGTGGTGGTGAGGATGCGGACCAGCTGCGTGCCCAACCGTGGGTGGGGCGTGATCACATTCGTGCCCGAGGGGGCGTCGGAGACGGCAGTCACTCTTCTCCTCCATGACCTTCAGTGGACTCGAGGCCCGGTGTCTTGTCGATCCCGGGGTCGCCGAGGGCTGGCCCGGTGTTGCCCGCGGCTGCCAGCGCCTTGAGGTGGGCGTCGTAGGCGCTCTGGTCCACGACCTTCACGTCGAAGAGCATCCGCGAGTGGTAGGTGCCGCACAGCTCGGCGCACCTGCCCTCGAAGGTGCCCTTGCGCGTGGGCGTGATCGCGAAGTTGTTCAGGCCGTCGCGGCCGGGCACGACGTCCATCTTGTAGAGGAACGAGGGCACCCAGAAGGAGTGGATGACGTCGGGCGAGCGGAGGTTGATCTCCACGCTCTTGTCCTTCACCAGCCACAGCGTCGGGCGGTCGGCGGTGGTGCCGCCCTCGTAGACGACGTCGCCTCCCACCGGCTCGTACTTCTGCTTGGACTTGTCCCAGCCGAGGTTGTAGTTGAACGTCCACGACCACTGCTGCCCGACCACCGTGATGGTCTCGTCGGGGTTCTTGTCGTCGTGGTCGACCTTCCCCTGGGCGTCCAGGGTGAAGTAGAAGAAGACGACCACCATCATGATCGGGGCGATCGTGTAGAAGATCTCGATCGGCAGGTTGTAGCGCGTCTGCACCGGGATGTCGGTCTGGCTGCGTCGGTAGAAGCGGATGCAGGCGTAGAAGATCAGGCCCCAGACGACGACGCCGGTCAGCATCGCGGCCAGCCACGACCACATCCACAGGTCGTAGACCGCGTCCGCTTCCTTGGTCGACGGGATCGGCAGGGCGAGACGCTTGATCTCGTCCTCCTGCACGCTCGAGCAACCGCTGAGGACCAGCAGCACACCGACCATGAGGCCACTGACCGCCACGCGACGGAAGCGCTTCTTGAGCACCAGACTCACTGACGAGCCCTTTCTTCAAGCTGACACGGAAACTAGCCACCAGACAACCGAAACCCTACTACTGAGCAACCCCCGGAAGGGGGGCAGGGCGCGGGTAGGTTGTGCCTCGTGAGCCAAGCCTCCCCCGACTCCGTCGGGGACGTCTCGACGACAGAGCCGGTCCACCTACCTCGACCACGCGTCGGGCCAGCCGCTGCACCCAGCCGCACGACAGGTGCTCGAGCAGGCCCTGGACCGCGGGTACGCCGACCCGCGACGCCTGCACCGACCGGCCCGTGAAGCCCGGCTGATGCTCGACAACGCCCGGGCCGTCGTCGCCGAGTGCCTGGCGGTCCGGCCGGACGAGGTGGTGTTCACCCCCAGCGGCACCCACGCCGTCCACCTCGGCGTGCTCGGCCTGCTCGCGGCACGCGTCCGACAGGGCGACCTGCTGCTGGCCTCGTCCGTCGAGCACTCCGCGGTGCTCCGCGCGGGTGGCTGGCACCAGGAGCACGGCGGCCGGATGCAGACCCTGCCGGTGGACCGGCACGGTCGCGTGGATCCGCCGGCCGTCGAGGCCGCCGTGGCCGACCGCGCTCCCGCCGCCCTCGCGCTGCAGTCGGCCAACCCCGAGGTCGGGGTGTGCCAACCCGTCGGTGAGGTCGCCGGCCGGGTCGACACACCACTGTTCGTGGACGCGTGCGCGTCGGCCGGCCGACTCCCGCTGCCCGAGGGCTGGGCGGCGGCGGCGCTGTCCGCGCACAAGTGGGGTGGTCCCGCAGGTGTGGGCGTGCTGCTCGTGCGTAAGGGCGCCCGCTGGCGCAACCCGTTCCCCGGCGACGAACGGGCCGACGACCGCTCGACGGGGTTCGAGAACGTGCCCGCCGCGCTGGCCGCCGCCGCGGCGCTCCGGGCGAGCCTGGAGGAGCACTCGGGACCCACCGGCCTGGGCACCAGGCACGCCGCTCTCACCCAGGTGCTCGCGGACGCTGCCGGCGAGGTCCCGGACACGCAGGTGTTCCTCGCTCCCGGGGATCGGCTGCCGCACGTCGTGGCCTTCTCCTGCCTCTACCTCGACGGCGAGGCCCTGGTCACCGAGCTGGACCGGCTCGGCTTCGCGGTCGCCAGTGGTTCGGCCTGCACGGCGAGCACCCTCGAACCCAGTCACGTGCTGGCCGCCATGGGTGCGCTCACCCACGGCAACGTGCGCGTCTCCCTGGGACGCGACACGGACCCCGCGGAGGTCCGAAGGCTGGCCGACCTGCTCCCCTCGGTGGTGGAGCGCCTGCGCGACCGGAGCGGAGCCCCGCGATGAGCCGGCTCGACCTCGACTGCCGCGGGATGCCCTGTCCACGGCCGATCATCGAGCTCGCCAGGGCGATCAGCGTGGTGACGGTGGGTGACACCGTCGCGGTGACGGCCGACGACGCGGCAGCGGCAGTCGACGTGCAGGCGTGGTGCCGCATGCGCGGCCAGGAGTACGCCGGCTCGGAGAGCGCGCCGGACGGCGTACCGACCTATCTGGTGCGCCGGCTGAGCTGAGCCGAAGGATCAGCCGAGGTGCGGCCGGACCTCCGCGGCTGCGTCCTCGCCGTACGCCGTGGCGAGCCTGGCGACGAACTGGTTCGGCGTGAAGCCGTACTCCTGGGTGCCGATCTGCTCGACGACGTACGCCGCCAGGACGCAGCCGACCTGCGCGGACCGCTCGTGGCCGAGCCCCCACTCCAGGGCAGCCAGGAAGCCGGACCTGAAGGCGTCGCCGACACCCGTGGGCTCCACGGCGTGCACGCCCGTGACGGCCGGGACCTCGACGGTCTCCTGGCCGCTCGCGACGATCCGGACGCCGTCCTTGCCCAGGGTGATCACCTGGGTGCCGACGCGGGAGAGGATCTCGTCGGCCGACCAGCCCGTCTTCGACTCGATCAGGTGCGACTCGTACTCGTTGCTGAACAGGTACGCCGCCCCCTCGACCAGCTCGCGGATCATCTCGCCCTCGCCGAAGGCGAGCTGCTGGCTCGGGTCGGCGACGAAGGCGTAACCGCGCTGACGGCACTCCTGGGTGTGCCGGACCATCCCCTGCGGGTCGTCGGGACCGATCAGGACGTAGGTGGGCGCACCCACGCGACGCACGATCGGCTCGAGCTCGATCAGCCGGGCCTCGCTCATCGCGCCGGGGTAGAAGCTGGCGAACTGGGCCATCGTGGCGTCGGTCGTGCAGACGAACCGGGCCGTGTGCAGGTCTTCGGAGATCCGCACGGAGTCGCAGTCGACACCGTGCCGCTCGAGCCAGGAGCGGTAGTCGGCGAAGTCCTCCCCCGCCGAACCGACCAGCACCGGGCGCAGGCCGAGCTGGGCCAGCCCGAACGCGATGTTGCCCGCGCAGCCACCCCGACGGATCTCGAGGTCGTCGACCAGGAAGGACACGGAGAGCTTGTCCAGCTGCTCGACGACCAGGGAGTCGGCGAACTTGCCACCGAAGCTCATCAGGTGGTCGGTGGCGATGGAACCCGCGATCAGCAGAGACATGAAAGTCCTCGAATTGTTACGTCGGTGTGAGATCTGGGCGAGAAGGGCACCCTACCGAGCGGTACTGGTCGGTCTACCTGTCGGTAGCCCCTAGCGTCGAGGCATGAGCTACGAGCGACTTGCCTACGACGACCAGGACACCGCCGTCAAGATGCACGACGACTGCTCGGCGTGCGAGGCCCGGATCGACCTCCCCCGCCAGCGGGTCGACAACTCCGCGATCACGATGCCGGCCCCCTCGCTGAGGTTCTCCGACTTCCCACGCCAGGCGGCCAAGCCCGAGATCGAGGTCAGCGACGCGGCCGCACACCTGGCCTCCCGGATGCACCTGCACCTGAGCTGACCCGAGCCAGACACGCACGAGGCGGTGTCCCCACCATGGGGACACCGCCTCGTTGCTGCTCGGATCAGGCTGGGCGACTCAGTGGAACGAGTCTCCGCAGGCGCACGAGCCGGTGGCGTTCGGGTTGTCGATCGTGAAGCCCTGCTTGTCGATCGAGTCCATGAAGTCGATGGTGGCGCCGTTGAGGTAGGGGACGCTCATCCGGTCGACCACCACGGACACGCCGTCGAAGTCGGTGACCACGTCACCGTCGAGGTTCCGCTCGTCGAAGAAGAGCTGGTAGCGCAGGCCGGAGCAGCCACCGGGCTGCACGGCGATCCGCAGCTGGAGGTCGTCGCGACCTTCCTGGGCCAGCAGGCTCTTCACCTTGGACGACGCGGCGTCGCTCACGTTGATGCCGTCGGTGCGGATCTCCTGGGCAGTGTCGACCTGCTCGGTCATGGGTCTCTCCAAGGGTCATCGGGGGTCGTACTCCAGTCCCAATGGTCGCACACCGGCGGTTATTCCCGGACATGCGCGCTGTCGGCCGCGCCCGGCGTCCGGAGCCTCAGCGCGACCAGGTGCGCGCGGTCCGCTCGGCCAGCTCGGCCAGCGCTTCCGCCGGGCTGCCGAGCGCCCTCTCCTCACCGACCAGGTCGACCATCGAGTACGCCGACTCGACGCCCAGCGCGCGCATCTCGCGCGAGCCGATCTGCACCACGCCCGCGAGCGCGATGCAGGGCACCAGGTGCTGGGACGCGAGCTGCGCCACGCCGTACGGCACCTTCCCGGACCGGGAGGAGAAGTCGAAGGCCCCCTCCCCCGTCACGGCGAGGTCGGAGCCGGCGATCCGCTCCGAGAGCCCGACCGCCTCGGAGACCACCTCGACGCCCGACGCTCGGGTCCCGCCGAGCAGCATCAGGGCGAAGCCGAGACCACCTGCGGCCCCGGCACCCTTCTGGGCAGCGAGCTTGCGGTCGGTGAGCTCGGCGAAGTGCTGGAGCCACCCGTCGACCGTGACCAGACGCTCCTCCGGCAGGGACTTCTGCGGCCCGTAGATCTTGGTGGCGCCGTTGATCCCCAGCAGGGGGTTGTCGACGTCGCTCGCCAGCACCAGCTCGACCCCTTCGAACCGGGCCTTCGCGGCCTCGACCGCGACACCGGTGAGGCCCGCCAGCCCGGCGGGGCCCTCGTCGAGCGAGCCGCCCTCGGAGGTGGCCCCCAGCGCACGCGAGCAGGCCGGCCCCGGCGTCGTTGGTGGCCGACCCGCCGAGCCCGACCACGATCCGGGAGACGTCGGCGTCGAGGGCGTGACGCCAGCACCTCGCCGAGCCCTCTGGTCGTCGCCCGCTCCGGCTGGCGGTGCTCGGGGGGCGTGAGGTGCAGGCCGACCGCCTGGGCGCACTCGACGTACGCCGTCTCCCCGACACGCAGCACAGCGGCGGGCGCCGGGTCGCCGTAGGGGTCGGAGACCGTCACCGCGTGGAGGTCTCCACCCAGCGCCTCGTGCAGCACGTCGACGAACCCGGGCCCCCCGTCCGACATCGGCACCTGGACCAGCTCGTCGTCAGGCGAGCGCCTGGCCCAGCCGGCGGCCATCGCCGCAGCCGCCTCCACGGCGCTCAGGGTGCCGGCGAACTTGTCGGGGGCGAAGAGGACGCGCATGGCTCCATCCTGCCCGAGTCCTGTGCCGTCGCCGGTCCGGCCCGATGGGAGACTGGTGCCATGACGACGGTCGACCTCCCCCTGCTGCCGCTTGGCCTCGGCGCGGACCGCTCCTCGGAGCGCGGTGTCGAGTGTCCGGGTGACCTGCCCGCGGCCTCGGACCCGGACCTGGTGGCGCGCGCCCGGGAGGCCAAGGCCCGGCTGGGCGAGCGGGTGTTCGTCCTCGGCCACCACTACCAGCGTGACGAGGTGATCGAGTTCGCCGACGTCACCGGCGACTCCTTCAAGCTGGCACGCGACGCCGCGGCACGACCGGACGCCGAGTACATCGTCTTCTGCGGCGTGCACTTCATGGCCGAGTCGGCCGACATCCTCACCTCGCCGGAGCAGAAGGTCGTGCTCCCCGACCTGGCCGCGGGCTGCTCCATGGCCGACATGGCCCGGCTCGCCCAGGTCGAGGACGCCTGGGACGCTCTCACGGACGCCGGCATCGCCGACACCGTCGTACCGATCACCTACATGAACTCCTCCGCCGACATCAAGGCGTTCTGCGGCCGTCACGACGGTGCCGTGTGCACCTCCTCCAACGCGCAGGCCGCCCTGGACTGGGCCTTCCAGCAGAAGGGGCCGGACACCAAGGTCCTCTTCCTGCCCGACCAGCACCTGGGCCGCAACACGGCCGTGCTGGAGATGGGGTTCTCCCTCGAGGACTGCGTCGTGTGGAACCCGCTGCTGCCGGCCGGCGGACTGCAGCCCGAACAGCTCCGCGCGGCCAAGGTCATCCTGTGGAAGGGGCACTGCTCGGTGCACGGCCGGTTCTCCCCGGAGGTGGTCGACGAGCTGCGCGCCACCATCCCCGGCGTGAAGATCCTGGTGCACCCCGAGTGCCGCTACGAGGTGGTCACCAAGGCCGACCTCGTCGGCTCGACGGAGTTCATCATCAAGACCATCGAGGCAGCGCCTCCCGGCTCGTCGTGGGCGATCGGCACCGAGCTCAACCTGGTCAAGCGGTTGGCCGACGCGCACCCCGAGCAGCAGATCACCTTCCTCGACCGGACGGTCTGCTACTGCTCGACGATGAACCGGATCGACCTGCCCCACCTGGTCTGGGCCCTGGAGTCGCTCGCCGAAGGCCAGCTGGTCAACGTGATCGAGGTCGACGCCGAGACCGAGCGCTGGGCCAAGGTTGCGCTCCAGCGGATGCTCGACCTGCCGGGCAAGTCACACCGCGACTGAGGCCTGCTCGCGCGGCGAGCCGGAAGGCAGCTCGAACCAGAACTCGGCTCCACCGCCGGGACGGTCCTCGACCCCGATGGCGCCTCCGTGCGCGGCGACGATGGACGCGCACGTCGCCAGCCCGATCCCGTGCCCGGAGACCGTCGTGGTGCCGCGCACGAGCAGGTCGAAGATCCGCTCCCGTTCCTCGGCAGGCACGCCGGGACCGTTGTCGGCCACGGTGATCCGCACCACCCCGGGACTCTGGTACGCCCGGATCTCCACCTGGGGCACCCCGACCGAGGAGCTGAACTTCACGGCGTTGGAGACGAGGTTGGAGAAGACCGCCCTGACCGGCGAGGCGGTCGCAAAGGCGGAGCCGAGCTCGCCGACGACGATCCGGCCCTCGCCGAGCTCGAGACCCAGGTCCTCGACCGCGTCGCGAGCCACCTCGGTCAGGTCGATCTTGGTCGGGCTAGGGGATCCGCCCAGGGTGGCGTAGTCCATCAGGTCGACGATCGTCTCGCGCATCCGTCCCGAGCTGCGCAGTCCGCGATCGACGAGGAAGCTCAGGTCGGCGTCAGCCTGCACCGCCTCGCGTTCGCGGAGCATCTCCAGCACCACCTGGATCGAGGACACCGGTCCCTGCAGCTCGTGGCTGACCTGGCCCGCGAACTCCTCGAGCCGCTGGTGGGACGCGCGCAGCTCACGCTCGCCCTCGAACGACCGCGCCAGCAGGTCGAGGAGCCGCGCGTGCTCGCGGTGGGTCTCCAGGACCTCTACCACCGCCGAGGCGAGTAGGTCGAGGATCCGGATCTGGTCGTCCTGGATCTCCACCTCGTGGTCGTCGAAGATGCACAAGGTCCCGATGACGGTGCCCGAGGGCGCGATCAGCTTGGTCGCGGCGTAGAAGACGATCTCGCCCAGCGCGCCACTGACGAAGGGGCTCGTGCTGAGCTCCGGGTGTTCCCGCGCGTCGGGTACCACGCTGTGCTGCGCAGGCCACTCGATCACGCGGCTGCACAGGGAGTCCTCCTTGGCCACGACCGCGGTGTTCGCGTCCACCGCGGCCAGGTGGTGCAGCTCGGTCGCGGTGAGGACGTTGATCTCGGCGTTCGGCACCTCGCACAGGGCCGCGGCGGTGGCGACGATGCGCTGCAGTGCCGGCAGTGGCGGCTTGCCGAGCAGCTCGTAGGAACGGATCTCTGCCTCGCGGGCGACGTCAGGTGCCTTCATCGATCACGTCCTCCGGATGCCGCGCTTCGGCTGGGCGTCCGAGCGCTACCCGCCAGTCTGACCCAGCGGAGGCCTCGACGCAGGCGTTGTCCTGAGACGTGGACGACTAACGCTCCGGGAGCCCCCACAGCGGCATCCATCGGGTGGTGTCGGGCTCGATGGTCAGGTCCGCGCCCACGGCGTCGCGGATCTGGCGCTCCCTCAGGGTGTCCCGCGACGACGGTCCGGTCGGGCAGAAGGGGTAGAACGTGCCGGACTTGTAGCGGTAGACGAGGAAGGCCACGGCCCCGGTGTCGTCGTGCAGCCCGACCGTCGAGCAGAGCAGACCGGTGCCGAACCCCTGGGTCTCCAGGGCCGAGTTGACGGCGTGCAGGTCGGTGACCAGCGAGGGGACGTCGATCGGTTCGGTGCGGACGGTCAGCCAGGTGTAGCCGTACTCGTCCACCCGGCTCTCCGTGGCGGGTCCGCCGTCGACCGCGACGAGCTCGGAGGCCTCGCGCTGCGTCGCCGCCGAGGCCTGCCCTTCCGCAGCACGGAAGCAGACCGAGCCGACGCCGGTGGCGTGGAGTCCCATGGCTGCCTCCAGGGTCAGCGTGGCCGACGGCAAGGCGAAGAGCGCGTCGAGGTTCGCCGCGCGGGGCCGCGTCTGCCCGCGGAGCACGTCCCAGAGACCCATGGCTACTGCTGCTGACCGAGGCTCGCCGAGATCTTCGCGAGCTGGTCGAGGCGCTGCTCGAGGGGTGGGTGCGTCGAGGTGAGCGTGCTCAGGGTCAGCCCACGGACGGCAGGGGTGATGAAGAAGGCGTTCATCGACTGCGCGGCGCGCAGGTCCTGCTCGGGTACGGCGTTCATCTGCCCGCTGATCTTGCGCAGCGCCGACGCCAGGGCCGACGGCTTCTGGGTCAGGTAGGCACCCGACCGGTCCGCGCAGAGCTCCCGGTAGCGGGAGAGCAGGCGCAGCAGCAGGAAGCTGATCGCGTAGCTGATCAGGCTGATGATCAGCACCACGAAGAAACCGATGGCGCCGTTGCTGTCGTTGTTCGACCGCGACCGACCCAGACCGAGACCGCCCCACTGCGCACCCCGGGTGACCATGCCCGCGACGATGCCGGCGGTGGCCGCGACGGTCATCACCAGGACGTCGCGATGGGCGACGTGGGACAGCTCGTGGGCGAGCACGCCCTCGAGCTCCTCGGCGGTCAGGGTGTGCAGGATGCCGGTGGTCACGCAGACCACCGATGCGGTTGGGCGAGCGACCGGTCGCGAACGCGTTCGGGAGGTCGGTGTCGGCGATCGCCACTCGGGGCTTGGGCATGTCGGCCATCTCGCAGAGCCGGTCGATCATCCCGTGCAGCTCGGGAGCGTCCTCGCGGACTCACCTCGCGCGCACGCATGGCCCTCATCGCCATCGAGTCCGACATCCACCACTGGAAGAAGGCGACGCCGATGCCGGCCAGCCCGATCAACAAGGCGAGCCCGGGGCTGCTGACGGCGAACATCAGCGAGACCACGATCGCGACGAGGATCGCTCCGAGCAGGAACATCACGGCGGTCATCCGGACGGTGAGTCCGGTGTCGGGGATGAAGCGGGTACGGGCCATCAGGAGACGCGCTTCATCAGCCGGGGATCAACCCGTCGTCGCTGAGCAGCTCGCGGACTTCCTCGATGGTGGCGTCCGCCGGCGGCAGGATCAGGTCGGAGTCGTCGAGCGAGTCCTCGGGGAGCGGGGTGCCGGAGCTGCGTACACCGTCGAGGAGCTGCCCGAGGGCCGCCCGGAAGGCGGCCTCGTCACCGCTCTCGACCGCGGCCTCGACGTCCCTGTCCAGCGCGTTCAGGGTCTCCAGCCGGTCGTCGGCCACCTCGAGCTGCCCCTCACCCAGGATGCGCACGATCACGGCTGCTGCCCCTTCTCGACCGGCGAGGAGTCGGCCTGGGCAGCGTCGTCGACGGTGTCCTGCGGAGCGGCCTCGACGGCCGGGGTCTGGGCAGCGTCGATGGCCGGGGTGCCGCCGCCCTTGAGCGCGGCGAGCTCGGCCTCGACGTCGGACTGGGAGCTCATCGCCTCGAGCTCACGGCTGATGTCGTCGCCGCGGTTGACCGAGCTGGCGTCGTCGAGGGCGCCGGACGCGATCAGCTCGTCGATGGCACCGGCGCGTGCCTGCATCGCCTGGGTCTTGTCCTCGGCGCGCTGCACGGCCATCCCGACGTCACCCATCTCCTCGGAGATCCCCGAGAACGCCTCGCCGATGCGCGTCTGCGCCTCGGCGGCGGTGTAGGTGGCCTTGATGGTCTCCTTGCGCGTCCGGAAGGACTCGACCTTCGCCTGCAACCGCTGGGAGGCGAGGGTGAGCTTCTCCTCCTCGCCCTGCAGCTGCGAGTGCTGGGCGTCGAGGTCGGCGATCTGGCCGGTGAGCGCGGACTTGCGGGTGAGCGCCTCGCGGGCGAGGTCTTCCCGGTCCATGGAGAGCGCCTTCTGCGCCTGCTCGGTGAGCTTGTCGGACTGGCTCTGCAGCTGGTTGCGCTGGAGCTCGATCCGCTTGCGACTGGTGGCGACGTCGGCGACGCCCCGACGCACCTTCGTGAGCATCTCGAGCTGGCGCTGGTAGCTGTAGTCGAGGGTCTCGCGAGGGTCCTCCGCCTTGTCGAGGGCGCTGTTCGCCTTGGCACGGAAGATCGTGCTGATCCGCTTCATCATGCTCATGGCCGACAACTTACCCGGCGGGACCCAGCCGAACGAGGGGTCGGCGGTGACGTCGTGGACCTGGGAAGCGGCCCGGCGAGCGGAAGCCACCCCCACCGGTTGGACGGGTAGGCTGTCCCCTCACCCACCGCCCGTCGAGACTCCCGTCGAGATCGACGGTCCGAGCCTCGGAAGGCCCCGTGTTCCGACGTACCGACAAAGCCGCGACCACCCAGTCCCTCCCTCCCGTCGACAAGGGTCCGGGAGCCAAGGGTCGCCCGACGCCCAGCCGCAAGGAAGCCGAGGCGGCAGCCCGCGAGCGCGCGAAGGGCACGATGGACAAGAAGGCCGCGCAGAAGCTGCTGCGTGAGCGCCGGGCCGACGTCCAACTCCAAGATGCGCGAGGGCATGCGCACCGGCGACGAGCGCTACCTGCCGACCCGGGACAAGGGGCCGGTGCGGCGGTTCATCCGCAACTACGTGGACGCGCGGCTCTCCGTCGCGGAGTTCCTGCTGCCGCTGCTGCTCCTGATCATGGCGATGCAGTACTCCGGCCAGCGAGACCTGGTCCGGTTCAGCACCTCGCTCTGGACGGTGACGCTCTTCCTCGTCGCCCTCGACACGCTCTGGCTGATGTTCCGCCTCAAGCGGGCATTGCGTGCCGAGTTCCCCGACGAGAGCACCGAAGGGGACGACGTTCTACACGCTTCTGCGTGCGCTGCAGCTGCGCTGGCTGCGGATGCCCAAGCCCCAGGTCAAGATCGGCGGCAAGCCCCGCTAGCCGCCCGCCTCGAGCGACATCGGTCCGTAGACCTCCCGGTCACCCTCGAACAAGGTCACCGCGGACACCCCGTCCTCCGCCAGGTCGGGATAGGCCTCACCGAGCCACGACTCGGCGTCGCTCCGGGTGGGGAACTCGGTGCGCTCCCCCGTCACGACCTTTCCGTCGGCGTCGAGCAGCTGCCACCACCACGGCACCTGGTCGGGCTTGCGGGGGGTGGCGAAGGTGGGCTCGGGGGTGTTGGTCACGGTGACCCCTTCCAGGTAGAAGCCGAAGCACGGATGGCGGACGGATGGCGGTCTTCAGGACGTGCGTACGTCGGTCTCGACGAACGGCGGCTTGGTCACCACGAAGACCTCCGGTCGGCCGCGTACGTCGACCAGGACCTCCGCACCCAGCTGGATCTGGGCATTGACCAGCGCCAGGGCGACGCCCTTGCGCAAGGTCGGGGAGAAGGTGCCCGACGTGACCTGGCCGATCGGGAGGTCACTGGTGACCTTGACGCTCATCCCGGGGCGGGCGATCCCCCTCCCCTGCGCGACGAGCCCCCGCAGGACGACTCGCGGACCGGCCTCCCGCTCGGCCGCCAGCGGTTCCTTGCCCCAGAACGCTTCCTTGCCCCAGCCGACGGCCCAGCCGAGGCGGGCCTGGACGGGTGTGACGTCGAGGCTGATGTCCTGACCGTGCAGGGGATAGCCCATCTCGGTGCGCAGGGTGTCGCGGGCGCCGAGGCCGCAGGGCAGCATCCCGTGCGCCTCGCCCGCGGCGAGGAGGGCGTCCCAGAGCGCCGGGGCCACGGCGTTCTCGGCGATCAGCTCGTAGCCCCGCTCCCCGGTGTAGCCCGTGCGGCAGACGACGACCTCGTGCCCCTCGAAGGAGGCCTGCTCGAAGGACATGTAGTCGTGGCCGACCGGCAGGCCGACCCCCTCGAGCACGGCGTCGGAGTCCGGCCCCTGCACCGCCAGGACGGCGTGCGTCTCGTGGTGGTCGGTGATCGTCACCCCGGCCGGCAGGTCGGTGTCGAGCCTGCGCTCCACCTCGGCGCTGTTGGCGGCGTTGGGGACGAGCAGCAGGTGGTCGTCGTCGCGGAAGTAGACGATCAGGTCGTCCACGACGCCGCCCGACGCAGCGTCGCAGGCCAGGGTGTACTGCGCACGGCCCGGTCCGATCCGGCCGAGGTCGTTGGTCAGGCAGGCGTTGAGGTGCTCCACCGCGCCGTCACCACGGACCACGATCTTGCCGAGGTGGCTGACGTCGAAGATCCCGACCGCGCCGCGGACCGCGGCGTGCTCCTTGAGGACACCGGTGGGGTACTCCAGTGGCATCTCCCAGCCGCCGAACTCGGCCAGCTTGGCCCCGAGGGCGAGGTGTCGGTCGTGCAGCGCCGAGTGCTTCAGGGACATGCGCTGGCAAGTTACCGCAGCCCCGCGACGGGCCGTGGCTGGGCCGTAGCCCCTAGCATGGCCCGTCGTGACGACGTACACGCTCCGCAAGGGCAGTCCGGCCAAGACCCGCACCGACCTGGTGGTGATCTGCGTGGCCCGCACGACCGAAGGGCGGCCTCGAGGCGTGCCCGGGTGGTGAGGACGTCGCAGCGGCCTACGGGCGCTCGTTCAAGTCGATGCTCAGCGGCATGGGTTTCCGGGGCGACTCGGGCGAGGTGCTCCGCGTGCCCACCGCCGGCGCCATCAAGGCCGGGCAGCTGCTGGTGATCGGCGTCGGAGCCCGTGACCGGCTGACGCTCGAGAAGGTACGCCGGGCAGCCGGCGTCGCCGCGCGGAACACCGGCAACGCCGCGTCGGTCGCGCTGGCCCTGCCCGCGCACGACGCCGAGCACGTCCGTGCCGTCGCCGACGGGTTCCGTCGCGGCGACTACTCGTTCAAGCAGTACAAGTCGAGGTCCGACGACGGCGCCGTCGCGGAGGTCTCCATCCTGAGCGACGCAGCGCGACGCCAGGACGCCGTCGCGGCCGCCGAGGCCGCCGAGACCGTCGGCACCCTCGTCAACCGGGCCCGGGACTGGGTGAACACGCCCCCCAACGACCTCACGCCCGAGCTCTTCGCCGAGGCTGTGCAGGCGCTGGCCAAGGAGCACAAGGGACGCTCGCCCGAAGGTCGAGGTCCTCGGCGTCGAGGAGCTCACCGAGCTCGGCTGCGGCGGCATCCTGGGCGTGGGCCTCGGCTCGGCCAACCCGCCTCGCCTGGTCAAGCTCACCTGGAGTCCCGAGAACCCTCGCGCGAGCGTGGCCCTCGTCGGCAAGGGCGTCACCTACGACTCCGGCGGGCTGACCATCAAGCCCGGCAGCTCGATGGCGACGATGAAGTACGACATGGGCGGCGCCGCGGCCGTCATCGCCGCCACCTTCGCGGTCGCTGCGCTCGACCTGCCCGGTCGCCGTCACGACCTACGCCCCGCTGGCCGAGAACATGCCCTCAGGCACCGCTATGCGTCCCGGCGACGTGCTGACCATGCGCAACGGCAAGACCGTCGAGGTCACCAACACCGATGCCGAGGGACGGCTGATCCTCGCGGACGCGCTCGCGCTGGCGGTCGAGGAGGAGCCCGACTCGGTCATCGACGTCGCGACGCTCACCGGCCCCTGCATCGTGGCGCTCGGCGACAAGGTGGCCGGCCTCTTCGGGGACGACGACACCACCGCCGCGTTCTCCGCAGCAGCCGACGCGAGCGGGGAGATGCTCTGGCGGCTGCCGATCCCGGACGAGACCCGCGAGGCGGTCCGCACGGAGAGCAAGATCGCCGACGTGCTCCAGCACAACTGGGTGCGCTGGGGATCGGCGCTGTTCGCGGCGGCGTTCCTCGAGGAGTTCGTCGGGGACACCCCGTGGGCCCACCTCGACATCGCCGGACCGGCCTGGAACGACGGCGGGCCGTGGGGGCACGTCCCCTCCGGGGCCACCGGCTACGCGATCCCCACGCTGGTCGAGTACGTCGCGGCGCTGGCGTCCGACGGCGCGGATCAGACCGAGGACTGACCCGGCTCGCCCTGCTCGCTCGGAGACCCTCGAGCGAGTTCTTGTGCTGCTCCTTCTGGCGCCGGTTGTACTCGCGCATCCGCGACGGGATGCCGACCAGCGCGGCGTCGTACGACGGCACCTGGTTGCGGTTGGCGAACTCGTGCGCCCACTGCACCGTCGGCACCCGACGCCGGGTCCACTCGCCGTCGTGCGCGACCAGCAGCAGGGTCACGTCGGTGATCGTCGTGCGCGGCTCGACGAAGCCCTCGACGCCACGGCGGGTGCGGATGAACTCCTGCAGGTGCCGCTGGTCGGCGTCGTCCGAGGCACGCACGTCATCCCGGTGGAGCCGGAGCTGCCGACCGCGGCGGCGGAACCGATCGAGCAGACCCATGGCCCAAGTGTGCTGCATGAACGGTCGTGCCACACGTGAACCCGACCTGTTTCGAGTGCGTGGCGCGTGAGTGGTTGGATGAGGATCGACATCGAGGGAGTGGAGGCAGACGTGCCTGAGGGCGGGGTCCAGGGA
Source organism: uncultured Actinomycetota bacterium (assembly GCA_963797525.1). Lineage (GTDB taxonomy): Bacteria > Actinomycetota > Actinomycetes > Propionibacteriales > Nocardioidaceae > Marmoricola. Next base: position 21,240 of record CAWCPT010000012.1, on the reverse strand, counting down.
GTCCAGGAGAACCAGTTCGACGTCGTGGTCCTCGGTGGCGGGTCGGGCGGCTACGCGTGCGCGCTGCGCGCCGCGCAGCTCGGGCTCAGCGTGGCTCTGGTGGAGAAGGACAAGCTCGGCGGCACCTGCCTGCACGTCGGCTGCGTCCCCACCAAGGCGCTCCTGCACGCGGCCGAGGTCGCCGACGGCGCGCGCGAGTCCGAGAAGTTCGGGGTCCGCGCCACCCTCGACGGCATCGACATGGCCGGGGTGAACGCCTACAAGGACGGCGTCGTCAGCCGGCTGTTCAAGGGACTGACCGGCCTGATCAAGGGACGCGGGATCACCGTCATCGAGGGCACCGGCCGGCTCACCGGCCCGGGGACCGTCGAGGTCGACGGCACGTCGTACGCCGGGAAGGCGGTCGTGCTCGCCTCGGGCTCCTACTCGCGCTCGCTGCCCGGCCTCGAGATCGACGGCGAGCGCGTGCTCACCTCCGAGCAGGCGCTGCGGCTGGACCGGGTGCCGGCGTCGGTGGTCGTGCTCGGCGGAGGCGTGATCGGTTGCGAGTTCGCGAGCGTGTGGCGTTCGTTCGGGGCCGAGGTCACGATCGTCGAGGCGCTCCCCCACCTGCTCCCGCTGGAGGACGAGCAGTCGTCGAAGGCGCTCGAGCGCGCCTTCCGCAAGCGCAAGATCGCGTTCTCCACCGGCACCCGCTTCGAGTCCGTGAAGTCCACCGACACCGGCGTCACCGTCACGGTCGAGGGTGGCAAGACGATCGAGGCCGAGATCCTGCTCGTCGCCGTCGGCCGCGGGCCGGTCACCGACGGCCTCGGCTACGACGAGCAGGGCGTCGCGATGGAGCGTGGTTTCGTGATCACCGACGAGCGCTGCCGCACGAACGTCGAGGGCGTCTACGCCGTCGGCGACATCGTCCCCGGGCTGCAGCTCGCGCACCGCGGGTTCCAGCAGGGCATCTTCGTGGCCGAGGAGATCGCCGGCCTGTCACCCTCGCCGATCGACGAGTCCGGGATCCCGCGGGTCACCTACTGCGAGCCCGAGGTCGCCTCGGTCGGGCTCACCGAGGCCCAGGCGCGCGAGCAGCACGGCGACGCCGTCGAGACGCTCACCTACGACCTGGGCGGCAACGGCAAGAGCCAGATCCTGGCCACCCAGGGATTCGTGAAGCTGGTGCGGGTCTCGGACGGTCCGGTGGTCGGCGTACACCTCGTCGGGGCGCGGGTCGGCGAGCTCATCGGGGAGGCCCAGCTGATCTACAACTGGGACGCCTACCCTGAGGACGTGGCCCCCCTCGTGCACGCTCACCCCACCCAGAACGAGGCTCTCGGCGAGGCGCACCTCGCGCTCGCCGGCAAACCGTTGCACGCGCACTCCTGACCTGCTGGACTCTGAACACCCCGAACATCGACTCACCGCACCGACAGATACGACGACCGAAGGAAGCAGATGTCGACACCTGTGAAACTCCCCGAGCTGGGCGAGTCCGTCACCGAAGGCACCATCACCCGCTGGCTCAAGCAGGTGGGTGACACGGTCGAGGTCGACGAGCCGCTGCTCGAGGTCTCCACCGACAAGGTCGACACCGAGATCCCCTCCCCCGTCGCCGGCACGATCCTGGAGATCAAGGCCGACGAGGACGAGACCGTCGAGGTCGGTGCCGAGCTCTGCGTGATCGGTGACGAGGGCGAAGGCGGCGGGTCCTCCGACGACTCGGCGGACGCCGACGACTCAGACGACTCCGCCGACGACGACTCCGCGGATTCTGCCGACGAGGACTCCGCGGACGACGAGGCCGACTCCGACGACGACGCTCGGACGAGGAGGAGGACTCCTCGCCCGAGGACCAGACCTCCGACGGCGAGTCCTCCGACGAGGACGCCCCGGAGGAGACCGAGCAGAAGCCCGCAGCGACCAAGAGCAGCGGCGGGGGCGGCACCGAGGTGAAGCTGCCCGAGCTGGGCGAGTCGGTCACCGAGGGCACCATCACGCGCTGGCTGAAGTCGGTCGGCGACGAGGTCGAGGTCGACGAGGCACTCCTCGAGGTCTCCACCGACAAGGTCGACACCGAGATCCCCTCCCCGGTCGCGGGCACGCTCCAGGAGATCAAGGCTGACGAGGACGAGACCGTCGAGGTCGGATCCGTGCTGTGCATCATCGGCGACGGGTCGGGGTCCTCCGACAGCGACGACTCCGCGGAGCCCGACGAGTCCGAGGAGGAGGCCGAGCCCGAGGCCAAGGAGGAGGAGCCCGAGCCGGAGCCCGAACCCGAGCCCGAGCCCGAGCCGGAGCCGGAGCCCGAGCCCGAGCCTGAACCGGAGCCCGAGCCGGAGCCGAAGAAGGAGCCGAAGGCCGAGGAGAAGCCGAAGCAGGAGGAGCCCGCCAAGCAGGAGTCGTCCTCGGGCGACGGCGGCAGCTACGTCACTCCCCTGGTCCGCAAGATGGCGGCCGAGAAGGGCGTCGACCTGGCCAGCATCGAAGGCACCGGGGTCGGCGGCCGGATCCGGAAGCAGGACGTGCTCGCCGCGGCCGACGCGGCCGAGTCGGGCGACGCTCCCGCCGAGGAGAAGCCTGCCGCCGGGGGCGAGAGGCCGGCTGCGCCGGCTCCGAGCCCGCTGCGTGGCAAGACCGAGAAGCTGAGCCGCCTGCGCAAGGTGATCGCCAAGCGGATGGTCGAGTCGCTGCAGAACTCCGCGCAGCTGACCCAGGTCGTCGAGGTGGACGTCACCAACATCGCCCGGCTGCGCGACAGCGTGAAGGCCGACTTCCTCGCCCGTGAGGGCGTGAAGCTGTCCTACCTGCCCTTCTTCGCCAAGGCCACGGTCGACGCGCTCAAGGGTCACCCGGCGCTGAACGCGACCCTGGACCTCGAGGCAGGCGAGGTGACCTACCACGACAGCGAGAACATCGCCTTCGCCGTGGACACCGAGAAGGGCCTGCTCACCCCGGTCGTCAAGGAGGCCGGAGACCTCTCGATCGCCGGGCTCGCGAAGAAGATCGCCGACGTCGCCGAGCGCACCCGCACCAACAAGATCGGTCCCGACGACCTGTCGGGTGGCACCTTCACGATCACCAACCTCGGCAGCGTCGGCGCCCTCTGGGACACCCCGATCATCAACAAGCCGCAGGTCGCCATCCTCGGACCGGGCACGGTGGTCAAGCGCGCGGTCGTGATCGACGACCCGAACCTCGGCGAGACCATCGCCGTGCGGCACATGGTCTACCTCGCGCTGACGTACGACCACCAGCTGGTCGACGGCGCCGACGCCGGCCGTTTCCTCGGTGACGTCAAGGCGCGCCTGGAAGCCGGCAAGTTCGACGTCTGACGCGGGTTGAGCCTGGGCGGTTTCCCAGGTTAAGAGCCCGAACTGCCTCTTCACACAGGTTCCAACCTGGGTGAAGAGGCAGTTCCATGTGTGAAGTCGAACGGCCTCGCGACGTGCGGCGTGTCACAGGCCCAGATCGCGGCGGAACCTCGCGGACGTCTCGCCAGGGCGCGACAGCTCGGGCCACATCAGCCGGCTGCAGCCGTAGCCGGTAATTCCGCGGACGAGGTCTTCACGCTTCTTCTCGTTCACGACGACGTCCGCCGACGTCTCGCCCTCGCGCAGGTAGGTGCGGCCGTACTTCACGGCACCGTCGAACTCGCCGAAGCGACGATGCGCGTGCCAGACGAAGTCGGTGACCGCGACGAGCCGCCCGTGCTCGTCGTACACCTCGAACTGCAGGTCCGGGATAGGCACGTGGTAGCGCCAGAACATGAACCGTGCCCGCGTCTCGCCGGGAGACTCGGCACGCCCGTCCATGTGATGGAGCACGACGTGCACGCGTTGAGAACCCGGCCAGTGGTTCATCCGCCCGAAGACGCGGTGCAGGTCCTCGGGGTGGCAGTGCCGACGATGGAGTGCGGAGTCTGCGGACACGAGGGCGGACTCCAGCGACGTCACGGTCGCGGCCTCCACGACGGCCCGAGCGGGGTTGACCACCGGCAGACCATCGACCTCGACGACGTCGCCGTCGAGGACGAGCCCCACGTGGTGCTCCACGTCGCGCTCGCGCCTGCCTGACCCGCTGTCGAGTCGGGTGACATGGACCTTCGTCAGGTCTGCTCCCCAGACGGCAATCCCGTGCACGATGAGTGCCGTGACGTGACTGAGCACCACCGGGCCGGGCGTCGTACGCAGGACCGCGCGCGCCAGGATCAGGTGTCGTTCCTCGGCAGTGCTGGATGCCCACACGTCCGCGAAGCAGTAGGCGCCCTGCCGCACCCGATGCCACAGCCGGGCGCCCACCATGCGCCTGATCAGCTTGTCGTCGAATCCGCAGCCGAGAACCTCGCGCCGCAGGAACACGCCGTCAGCCTCGGCGATGACACGCAGTGGATCGTCCATGACCGGGATGGTGCGTGCTGCTGCAGGCTGCGGGTGGAGCTCGCGCGCGCTGCTGTGGAACGACGGATGCTGCGGGTGCCTGTGGAAGCCGACTGGTCCTACGTCGGCCGGGGGCTCTCACGTCTTCGCGCAAGGAACTGCCGCTTCACATCGGGAGCAACGTGTGTGAACAGGCAGCTTGGGTTCTTAACCTGGGAAACCGGCCGCCCGAGCCGCCACCTACATGTGGATCATGTGGCCCGCGAGGCCTTCGACGGCTTCCTTGACGGCCTCGGAGAGGGTCGGGTGGGCGAAGACGTTGCGGGCGACCTCGTCGGCGGTGAGGTCCCACTTCTGGGCCAGGGTGAGGGCCGGGAGGAGCTCGGTGACGTCGGGGCCGATCAGGTGGGCGCCGATGATCTCGTTGTACTTCGCGTCGGCGACGATCTTCACGAAGCCGCTGGTGTCGCCGAGACCCTTGGCCTTGCCGTTGGCGGAGAACGGGAACTTGGCGACCTTGACGTCGTACCCCTTCTCCTTGGCCTGGGCCTCGGAGTAGCCGAAGGAGGCGATCTGCGGCTGGCAGTACGTCGCCCGCGGGATCATGTCGAAGTCGATCTCGATGGTGTCGTGGTCCGCGATCGTCTCGGCGGTGACGATGCCCATCGCCTCGGCGGTGTGGGCGAGCATCAGCTTGCCGGTGACGTCACCGATCGCCCAGACGCCGTCGACGTTGGTGCGGCCGCGCTCGTCGACCACGATGGCGCCGCGCTCGCTGGTCTCCACGCCGGTCTTGTCGAGGCCGTAGCCGTCGAGACGCGGGGCGAAGCCGATGGCCTGGAGCACCTTGTCGGTCTCGATGACCTCTTCCTTGCCGTCCTTGGAGACGGTCACCTTCACCTTGTCGCCGGTGTCCTCGATCTTCTCGACCTTGGTCTTCAGGAGCACCTTCACGCCGAGGTTCTTGTAGTGCTTGGCGAGCTCCTTGGAGATCTCGGCGTCCTCGGTGGGCACCATCCGGTCCAGGAACTCCACGATGGTGACGTCGACGCCGAAATTGGTCATCACGTAGGCGAACTCGACCCCGATCGCACCCGACCCGGCGATCACGATCGAGCCCGGAAGCTGGTCGGTGAGGATCTGCTCCTCGTAGGTGACGACGTTCTCGGAGAGCTCGGTGCCGGGCACCAGACGGGTGGTGGCGCCGGTGGCGATGATGATGTTGTCGGCGGTGACCGTGCGGGACTTGCCGTCCTCGAGCTCGACGTCGATGGTCTTGGCGTCCTTGAAGGTCCCCCAGCCGTGGATCTCCTCGATCTTGTTCTTCTTCATCAAGAAGTGCACGCCCTTGACGATGGAGTCCGAGACCTCGCGGCTGCGCGCGTGCGTCGGCTTGTAGTCCATAGAGGCGTCGCCGGTGATCCCGAACTTGTCCTTCTCGTGGGTCAGGATGTGCGAGAGCTCGGCGTTGCGGAGCAGCGCCTTGGAGGGGATGCACCCGACGTTGAGGCAGACACCTCCCCAGTACTGCTTCTCGATCACGCCGACCTTGAGGCCGAGCTGGGAGGCGCGGATGGCGGCGACGTACCCACCAGGGCCCGCACCGAGGACGACGACATCGAAATCACTCACGGGGCCGAGCCTATTCCTCCGACCCACCGGACCCACAACAGTGTGAGCGCAGACACGGACGTGCGACGGTGGAGGCATGCGCTTCCTGATCTCGGGCTACTCCGGCTTTCTCGGCACCAGGCTCTCCGAACGGCTGCGGGCCTCGGGCCACCACGTCACCGGTCTCGTACGACGGCCTCCCGGGCCGCACGAGATCAAGTGGGATCCCTACACCGCCTCGCTCGGCCCGGAGGTGATCGAGAACCACGACGTCGTGGTGAACCTCGCCGGCTCGCCGACCGCCGGCAACCCGCACTCGAAGAAGTGGGCGTCCGAGCTGATGACGAGCCGGGTCGCCACGACCCGGACGCTCGCCCAGGCCATCGCGGACAGCGACAACCGGCCCACCTTCCTGGCGGGCAACGGGATCGCCATCTACGGCGACCACGGGGCCGAGCAGGTGACCGAGGAGACCCGCTCCACCGGCGACGCGCTGCTCGCCCGTGTCTCCCGCGCCTGGCAGGCCGCCACCGAGCCGGCGCGCAACGCCGGGGCCCGGGTCGTCATCCTGCGCACCTCCCCCGTCTACGACCGGCGCAGCCAGCCCCTCGGCGCGCTGCGGCTGCAGTTCAAGGCGGGGCTCGGCGGTCCGCTGGGCGACGGCAAGCAGTACGTGCCGCTCATCTCGACACGCGACTGGGTGGACGCGGTGGTGCACCTCGCCGAGAGCGACTCCGCGCAGGGGCCCTTCAACCTGTGCTGCGAGCAGGTGCCGACCAACGAGGAGCTCACCCGCGCGCTGGCGCACCAGGTGAACCGGCCGGCGTTCCTGCGGGTGCCGTCGGTGGTCCTGCGCACCGCTGCCGGCGAGATGGCTCCCGAGCTGCTCAACTCGGTCAACGCCTACCCCGCCGCGCTGCTGGCGAGCGGCTTCACCTTCCGCGACCCGGACGTCAGCGCCGTGATCCGCGAGGGCCTGCACCCCTCGCACTGACCTCGGACACGCGCCAGGTCTCGCCCGACAGCACGAAGGTCACGTCACGCAGTGCCGGGCGCGTGCTCGGGAGCAGGCGGGGCTTCCCGCCGGAGACGACCTCGCCTCCGGCCACCCGGTCGAAGACCCGCAGCGTGATCACTCGCGCAGTCGACCGCAGTGGGCGGACGGCGAAGACCTGCGTCTCCAGCCGTCGTACGACGAACCCGCGGGCCGTGTAGGCCCGCAGCAGTCGGACATCGGCATGACCGGCGGACGAGTCCGGCTCGTAGAGCAGCCGAAGCCGACCCAGGTCCGACGCGGCCCAGGCGGCCTCGCGGCGGGCGTCCCAGTCGTGCAGCAGCTCGAGCCCACGCCGGACGGGCTGGGTGTCGACGAGGTGGACCGACGGTGGTCCCGGGTGGACGGAGGGAGAAGGCGCAGCCTGGGGCAGGGCGAGCGACAGCGCCAGCAGGAACCACATCCCGCCAGCCTGCCCCGGATCGAGGGGGTGACGGCGGTTGTCCACAGGCAACCTCGCGGGGGTTAGCCTCGGAGGGTGAACGCACTGGTCTTCGAGGAGCTCACCGACGGCCCGACCGACTACGTCGAGGCGTGGGACCGGCAGCGAGAGGTGCACGCCGAGGTGGTCGACGGTGGACCCGGCACGGTGCTGCTGCTCGAGCACTCCCCCGTCTACACCGCGGGCAAGCGCACCGAGCCGCACGAGCGGCCGGCCGACGGCACGCCCGTGATCGAGGTCGACCGCGGCGGGAAGATCACCTTCCACGGCCCGGGGCAGCTCGTTGGCTACCCGATCGTGAAGCTGCCCGACCACGTGCTCGTCGTCGACTACGTCCGCCGCCTCGAGGAGGCGCTGATCGGCGTCTGCGCCGACCTGGGCGTGACCACCGCGCGGGTCCCGGGCCGGAGCGGAGTCTGGCTGCAGGCCACCGACGAGCGCCCGGAGCGCAAGATCGCCGCCATCGGCATCCGGGTCAGCCGCGGTGTCACCATGCACGGCTTCGCGCTGAACTGCGACGTCGACCTGTCCTGGTACGAACGGTTCGTTCCCTGCGGGATCGCGGACGCCGGCGTGACCACGCTCTCCGAGGAGCTGGGCCGTGACGTGACCATCGGCGAGGTGATGCCCCTCGTGGAGCAGCACCTGACCGAGCTGCTGGCGTGGGCGCCGTACGTCCCGACGCCTGACTACGAGGCTCGTCCCGAGCCCGGACGACGCAGCGCTCCCGGGGACCTGCGTGTCCCGGTGCTCAATCCGCTCGCCTGACCCCGCGTTGCGCCATGCTGGAACCCGCATGGCGGAAGGGTGTGTCGGCAACACATGAATGACCTCGTGATCGAGACGAACGGTCTACGCAAGGTCTACCGATCGGGCGGTCGCCGCATCGTCGCCGTCGACAGCCTCGACCTCACCGTCCCACCGGGCGGGGTGCACGGCTTCCTGGGGCCCAACGGCTCCGGGAAGACGACCACGATCCGGATGCTCCTGGGCCTCGCGAGGCCGACGAAGGGCGAGATGCGGCTGTTCGGGCTGCAGGTGCCTGCCCAGCTCCCGCAGGTGATCGACCGGGTCGGTGCCCTCGTGGAGGAGCCGCGGTTCCTGGACACCTTCTCCGGACGCAAGAACCTCACCCTGCTCGCCCGTTCGATCGGCCTCCCGCGGGCCTCCGTCGACGCCGCCCTGGAGCAGGTCGGGCTGCGGGACCGGGCCCGCGACCACTACCAGGGCTACTCGCACGGCATGAAGCAGCGCCTCGCGATCGCCGCCGCCCTGCTGAAGAGCCCCGACCTGCTCATCCTCGACGAGCCCACCAACGGGCTCGACCCGGCCGGGATCCGCGCGATCCGCGACCTGATCCGCAACCTCGGCGACTCCGGGGTCACCGTGCTCCTCAGCTCGCACATCCTGGCCGAGGTGCAGCAGGTCTGCCACTCGGTCTCGATCGTCGGCGAGGGCCGGCTGCTCGCCTCGGGCCCGGTCGGCGACCTGCTCGGCGAGAGCGTCTCCCGCACCCGCGTCGGGGTCGCGGACCCGCAGGGCGCCAGGCACTTCCTCGAGACGGCCGGGTACGCCGTGTCCCGCGACCGCGACACGCTCGTCGTCGAGGGCCACCACGAGCCGGACCAGATCACCCGGGTGCTGGCCGAGCGGGGCATCTACGTCCGCGAGCTCACGGAGATCCGGCCCACGCTCGAGTCGTTCTTCCTCAAGCTGACCGGCCGTCAGCCGGACCGGGCCGCGGCGGAGACCGAGGCAGGCGACGCCGCTGACGAGGAAGGGGCCACCTGATGCGCCTGGTCCTGGTCGAGCTCAGCCGGTTCCGCTCGCGGCGTGCCATCGTCCTGCTCGCCCTGGCAGCGGTGCTGGTCGCCGTCGTCCTCGTCGGCAAGACGGCGTGGGACACCCGCCCGCTCACCCGTGAGGACCGGGTCGACGCGACCGCGCAGGCTCAGCTCGAGGGCCAGCGCGCCGAGATCCAGCAGGAGGTGCGTGCCTGCCGGGCAGACCCGGCCGACTACCTCGGACCGGACGCGACCGCCGCCGACTGCGCCGACGCACTGGTCCCCGGCCCCGATGCGTACTACCCCCGCGACCCGCTGAGCCTGCGCTCGGCACTGTCCCCGCAGGGGCTCGGACTTCCCCTCGGCCTGATCGTGGCCGGCCTGATGGTCATCGCCGGATGCACGTTCGCCGGGGCCGACTGGTCATCCCGATCGATGTCCAACCAGCTGATCTTCGAGCCGAGGCGCGTCCGGCTGTGGCTGGCCAAGGCTCTGGCGGTGGCCCTGGGCAGCGGCGCGGTCGCCCTGGTCGCGATCGGGGGCTTCTGGCTCGGCGTGGGCGTGATCGCGCAGGCACGGGACATCTCGATGCCGGCCCTCCAGGTCGAGCACGTCAGCTGGCACGTCGTACGTGCCGTGGCGCTGGTGATGGGCGCCGGCCTCGGCGCGTTCGCGCTCACGATGATCTTCCGGCACACGGTCGCGACGCTGGCGCTGCTGTTCGTCTACAGCATCGGCGGCGAGATCGTGGTCAACCTGCTGCCCGTCGAGGGCGCCGGCCGCTGGTCGCTCGGCAACAACGCCCTGGGCTGGCTGGCCCTCCGGCACCGCTACTTCGAGTCCAACGTGACCTGCGTCCCCGGAGACAGGTGCAGCTCCGTGCACACCCTGAGCCACCTCGAGGCGGGCACGTTCCTCGGCGTGCTGCTGGCCATCTCGGTGGTCGCCTCCCTGGTGTGGTTCAGCCGCCGCGACGTGTGAGACGAGCTTCAGCCGAGCTGGTGTCGGTAGTGCTCGACCATCGAGGGGTAGTAGTCCCGTTCGAAGTCCACGGCGCCGACGTCTCCGCCTGACTCGGCGGCGACCAACCGGTCGAGGTAGTACTCCCACCCGGGTCCGACGCTCTCCGCCTCGACGGGGTCGATCCCGGGCTGGGTGAAGGTCAGCGTGGTGACGCCGTCCTCCTCGGTCAGGTGGAGGTCGAGGTTCCACCCCAGGTGCGAGGTCAGCCTGAGCAACCGCGGGGGCACGCACTCGCGGATCTCCATCTCGTCCGGCTCGGTGGCGCCCTCCGCGGTCATCGTGAACCCGACGCGACCCGAGACCGGGTCACCGGTCCAGGTGCCGATCCACCGTGAGAGCCGGTCCGACTCGGTCACCGAGGCCCAGACGTCCTCGATCGGCGCCCGGAACTCGCGGGTCAGGGTGAGCACGTGGTGCGCACCGTCGCGGTCGATCCGTCCGGTCGGTTCGCGCGTCATCCGGTCTCCTCCTGTCGTTCGGTGTTGGCCGAGCGCGGCCGTGTCGTCGTACGTCGTTCGCGGGTGGTGCGCCGCACCTCGGTGTCGAGCGCATCCAGTGCCTGGTCGCTGAGGGGCACCGGACTGGTCGGCAGGGTCAGCTCGGCCACCAGCGCGCGCACTGGTCCGAGGCCGGCCGGCGTGAGGGCGTAGTGCCGCTCGCGCCCCCGGTCGGTGACCTCGGCCATCCCCGCGTCGACGAGCAGCCGCAGGTGCTTGCTGACGGCCGGACGCGAGATCGGCTGTCCCGCTGCGAGGTCGACCACACGCGCGGGGCCGGCTGCCATCGACCGCAGCAACGACCTGCGCACCGGGTCGGCCAGGGCCGCGAACACGTCCATCCCAAAATGGTAACTGAATGGTTACGTGATGACCATGGCGAGTCGAGGCGACGTGGCCGTGCGACGTACAGTGGCGTGCGTGACTCAAGCGCCTGAACAAGCCGCCCCCACCCCCGACGAGACCTCCTCCACGGGCACGGCCGTGCCTGCCGGACGCAAGCTGCTGCGCCTGGAGGTCCGCAACGCGGAGACCCCGATCGAGCGCAAGCCGGAGTGGATCAAGACGCGCGCCAAGATGGGCCCGCAGTACACCGAGCTCAAGAACCTGGTGAAGACCGAGGGCCTGCACACCGTGTGCCAGGAGGCCGGCTGCCCCAACATCTACGAGTGCTGGGAAGACCGCGAGGCAACCTTCCTGATCGGTGGCGACCAGTGCACCCGCCGTTGCGACTTCTGCCAGATCGACACCGGCAAGCCGCAGCCGCTGGACCGAGACGAGCCGCGCCGGGTCGCCGAGTCCGTGCAGACGATGGGCCTGCGCTACGCCACGATCACCGGCGTCGCCCGCGACGACCTGCCCGACGGCGGCGCCTGGCTGTACGCCGAGACGGTCAAGCAGATCCACGAGCTCAACCCCGGCACCGGCGTGGAGAACCTGATCCCCGACTTCAACGGCGACCCCGACCTGCTCCGCGAGGTCTTCGAGAGCCGCCCCGAGGTGCTGGCGCACAACGTCGAGACGGTGCCGCGGATCTTCAAGCGGATCCGGCCTGCGTTCCGCTACGACCGCTCGCTGGACGTGATCACCCAGGCGCGCGACTTCGGCCTGGTCACCAAGTCCAACCTGATCCTCGGGATGGGCGAGACCCGCGAGGAGATCCACCAGGCCCTCGTCGACCTGCACGCGGCCGGCTGCGAGCTGATCACGATCACGCAGTACCTCCGCCCCTCCCCCCGTCACCACCCGGTCGAGCGCTGGGTGAAGCCCGAGGAGTTCGTCGAGATGACCACCGAGGCCGAGGAGATCGGGTTCGCGGGTGTGCTCAGCGGCCCGCTCGTGCGGTCGTCGTACCGTGCGGGCCGGCTCTACAAGCAGGCCATCGAGGCTCGCGACGCCGCCACCCCCGCCGCGGCCGTCGTCTGAGGTCTCGACTGTCCGCTCGTTTCGAGACGCTCGCTGCGCTCGCTCCTCAACGCAAGGCTGGCGGCTGCTCGTCGAGCACCTAGAGTAGGGATGCTCACCCACCACCGGTCGTAGACAGACAGGCAGAGGCACCACGCATGGCGAAGAAGCCCCCCAAGGCGAAGAAGGTCAAGGACCCGAACAAGCCGGGCCGGATCAAGCAGATCCGCCAGAGCTACACGATGACCAAGCAGTCCGATCCCCGGATCGGGCTGATCCTGCTGGGCGTCTTCCTGCTCGCCGGTCTCGCCGGTTTCGCGGTGATGCTGCTGGTCTTCAAGACCATCCTCTTCGCGGTCGTCTTCGGCGTCCTCGTCGGCACCCTGGCGGTGCTGATCATCTTCGGCCGGCGCGCCCAGCGGGCCGCACTCGCCCAGATCGAGGGCAAGCCCGGCGCAGCCGCGGCGGCCCTCGGGATGCTGCAAGCGAGGGTGGAAGACCGATCCGGCCATCGCCGTGAACAAGCAGCAGGACCTCGTCACCCGTGTGGTCGGTCCTCCCGGCATCGTCCTGATCGGCGAGGGCAACCCCAACCGGCTGCGCCCGATGCTCGCTGCGGAGCGCCGCAAGCACGAGCGCGTGGCCAGCGAGACCCCGATCCACGAGCTGCTCGTCGGCAACGGCGAGGGCCAGGTGCCGCTGCCCAAGCTGACCAAGCGCGTCACCAAGCTGGGCAAGGAGCTCAAGCCCGCCCAGATGACCGACGTGCTCGCCCGGATCAAGGCGCTCGACGCCAACCGCTCCAGCATCCCGATGCCCAAGGGCCCGATCCCCACCAGCATGAAGGGCATGCGCGGCAGCCATGCGCGGGCGCTAGGTCCCCGTCCGGCTCAGCGCTTGTACGCCGCCGACCCGGTCCACAGGTCGTGCAGTCCTCGACCGCTGTCCGGCTTGAAGATCAGCGGCGGGATCACCACGCAGATCAGCAGCGTCCTGACCAGGCCAGCAGCAGGCTGAGCGGCCGCCCCTCGGTGGTCAGCACCCGCACGCGGACGATCAGCTGGCCGAAGGAGCCGCCGGTCAGCGTGGTGAGCAGGGTGACCTCGGCGGCGAAGATGCCGAGCACCACCCAGCTCGAGTTGCTGCCCGGACGCGAGTAGTCGCCGAGGCCCATGATCCCGATCGCCACGAGCGTGGAGGCGGCCCAGTCGAGGACGAGGGCGGCGATCCGTCGCGGCCAGGACGCGTACTCGGGCACGCCGAGACAGTACCCGTGCGCCCTCGGACACACGCGACCAGCCGTCGAGCCCCTGTTACATGGACGAAACAAAGTCGATACGGTCGTGCAACGGCCCGTGAATAGGTTCGCGTGGTCGCGCATCGCAGCGAAGCGATGCCTGGCGCTCACCACACTCACCCGGTCGCACGCGCGGCCAAGGAGGACGAATGTTCCAGAACAGCGAAGAGCTGCTGAAGTACATCAAGGACGAGGGCGTCGAGATGGTCGACGTCCGTTTCTGTGACCTGCCCGGCGTCATGCAGCACTTCACCGTGCCGATCTCCTCGTTCGACCAGTCGGTCTTCGACGACGGCCTCGGCTTCGACGGTTCCTCGATCCGCGGCTTCCAGGCGATCCACGAGTCCGACATGCAGCTGTTCCCGGACCCGACGACGGCGTACCTCGACCCGTTCCGCGTCGCCAAGACCCTGGTCGTGAACTTCTTCATCCACGACCCGATCACCGGCGAGGCCTACTCCCGCGACCCGCGCAACATCGCCCGCAAGGCGATGGCCTACCTGGCCAGCACCGGCATCGGCGACAAGGCGTACTTCGCCCCGGAGGCCGAGTTCTACGTCTTCGACAGCGTCCGCTTCGAGACCAAGCAGAACACCGGCTTCTACGAGATCGACTCCGAGGCCGGCGCCTGGAACTCCGGCTCCGAGGACAACAACCGCGGCTACAAGGTGAAGTACAAGGGCGGCTACTTCCCGGTCGCGCCGTACGACCACTTCGGCGAGCTGCGCGACGAGATGGTCATCGAGCTCGAGAAGTCCGGCCTCCAGGTCGAGCGTGCCCACCACGAGGTCGGCACCGCCGGCCAGGCCGAGATCAACTACAAGTTCGACGAGCTGCTCAAGGCCGCCGACGACGTGATGAAGTTCAAGTACATCGTCAAGAACGTCGCCTGGCGCAACGACAAGACGGCGACGTTCATGCCGAAGCCGATCTTCGGCGACAACGGCTCGGGCATGCACGTCCACCAGTCGATCTGGAACGAGGGCGACTCGCTGTTCTACGACGAGGCCGGCTACGCCGGTCTGTCGGACCTGGCCCGCCACTACATCGGCGGCATCCTCAAGCACGCCCCGTCGCTGCTGGCGTTCACCAACCCGACGGTGAACTCCTACCACCGTCTGGTGCCGGGCTTCGAGGCACCGATCAGCCTGGTCTACAGCCAGCGCAACCGGTCGGCCTGCGTCCGCATCCCGATCACCGGCTCGAACCCGAAGGCCAAGCGCATCGAGTTCCGCTGCCCCGACCCGTCGGCCAACCCGTACCTCGCCTTCTCGGCGCTGCTGCTGGCCGGCATCGACGGCATCCAGAACAAGATCGAGCCCTCGGACCCGATCGACAAGGACATCTACGAGCTGCCGCCGGACGAGATGGCCGAGATCGACCAGGTCCCGACGTCGCTGAACGCCGTGCTCGACAACCTCGAGCGCGACCACGACTTCCTCACGGTGGGCAACGTGTTCACGCCCGACCTGATCGAGACCTGGATCGACTTCAAGCGCACCAACGAGATCCTGCCCGTGCAGCTGCGCCCGCACCCGCACGAGTTCGAGCTCTACTACGACATCTGAGGCCGCAGGGCCCCGAATGGGCCTCTGACCTGCAGCTTCTGCCAGCCCCTGCTTGAGATTCCCGGCTTTCACCGGTTCCCAGGCGGGGGCTGGCGTCGTCCCGGCCACTGCCGTGTCCGCGCAACGCCGTGACGGGTGGACGCAGACGAGCTGGCTACGAGGATTTGTCGCTGGCCCTGGGCGGTCGAGGTGGTCGCCGGTGGCGTAGAGGTCGACGACCGCTGCTGACGAAAGACCGCCAGGCGTGGCCGCCGGACCGGAGTCATCGAGCATGGCGAGCCGCGGCGCTGTGCGCCGCTGGGCCGTTCGGTCCTCGGCTTGGGTCACGATCGAGGCGGCGACGTCGCGAAGCTTGGTGTTCGAGTGTGAAGACAGCTCGACGAGGTGGGTGAAGGCCTCCTCGGCGGTCAGCGCTCGTTGATTCATCACGATGCCCACCGCCTGGCCGATGGTGGTCCGCGTTTCAAGCGCCCGGCGTAGCCCCTCGACTTCGTCGAGAGCGACATCGAGTGCGGTCGGCGAGTCCGCTCCTGGCTCTGCGGATACGCGCTCCTCGGTCATGCTGCCTCCCTTCGTGGCACCATCCGGTGCCGTCAACACTTCCACTGCGTGCCGTCGTCGCACATCACCCTTTGGGGTGCGTCGGAACGGCCGGCCGGGGCGGTTCCGGGCTGGCCGTTCAGAGCCGGCCGTTCCGCACGTTCCAGCGACGACGGGGTGATCAGGCCTCGATCGAGGCCCGCTCGTCAGTAGGGCTGGTGATCTGGATCTTGCGGGGCTTGGCCTTCTCCGCGACGGGCACGAGCAGCCGCAGGACGCCGCCCTCGTAGCTGGCCTCGATCCGGTCGAGGTCCAGGTTGTCGCCGAGGACGAGCTGGCGGCTGAAGCGTCCGCGGGGACGCTCGGAGGCGAGCAGCTCCCAGTCCCCGTTGCGTCCGAGGCGCTCGGCGCTGACCGTGAGCACGTTGCGCTCCACGTCGAGGTCGATGCTCTCCGGGCTGACCCCCGGCAGGTCGAACTCGATGACGAAGCGTTCTCCTTCGCGCCAGGCGTCCATGGGCATCACCACGGGGCGGTTGGTCGTGCCCCGCAGCTGCTCGGCCAGGCGGTCGAACTCACGAAACGGGTCAGTGGTGCGCAGCAACATGGTGTTCCTCCTGATCCTGGTCGAGGTCCTGGCGAATGGCGCCAGAACCTGTATCGTTCGAGTCAGGTTTGTTATAGCGCCGAGAAGATGTCGACGCAAGACTTTGCAGCGAGAATTTGGAGAAGTGGTGACAGCGAGCAGCAGCACGGGCGTCTTCGCGATCTCGGTCGCGGCGGAGATGGCCTCGATGGAGATCCAGAACCTGCGCGTCTATGAGCGTCGTGGCTTGATCGAGCCCGACCGCACGGCCGGCGGGACCCGGCTCTACAGCCCGCAGGACATCGAGCGACTGGTCCGCATCCGGGAGCTGCTGGCCGAGGGGCTCAACCTGGCCGGCATCAGCCGGGTCCTGGTGTTGGAGACCGAGGTCACACGGTTGCGCGCTGCGAACGCACGCCTTCGCCAGGGGTTCCGGTCGCCCTCGTCGTCGAGACCAGACGAGACGGACGATGATCTGGGTTCCGAGGTTCCGGCACCCCGATAGGGCGCGGTTCCCTCGAGTCCGTATGCAATCGCCCGGCCGGAGCATGAGGGCCGGCCCCAGGATCACGTGGGGGGCACGCAACCTGGGACCGGCCTCGTGAACAGGACGTCGGCGTACGCGTCCGGTTCACGACTCTCAGTGCCCAACCAGCGCCAGCGCATGCCCCCGGACCGCATGGTGAGTTTGCAGTTCGCGGCGGGGCGGCCAGCGCGATCGCTCACAGGCAGTGGTCGGCGTGGTGGCGCAGGTCGCCGGGTGAATGTCGGCGGAAACAGAAACCGTCCTCGGCGTGTAGCCAAGGACGGTTTGCCGTATTTCCTGGAGTCACGCCGCCCAGATTCCCCCCGCCGCGGATGACTCCAGGAAAAGCGTACGCCCGCCACCGTGTTCACAGACATCGCTGACTAGACCAGGGCACGTAACGCAGACAGCGGCGGCGCACACTGACTACCAGCGGCCATCTCGTGTATTGACCCCCCCGTGTCAGTACGCGGGATGGCTGTAGGCCACCGCATCCACGCTGCACGTCGCTCAGATTGGGATTGCTCTACGCCTTTGCCCGCAGGACTGCACGTCACGGGTGAAGCATCTGGGCCCGGTGGATGGCACCCGCGCTGGCGTCCCTGCTGCAGGGAGTGCGGGCAGCCTCGCCCGAAACGGGTGATGCCCGCCCGCCCGGCGTCTCTGGCATAGTCCACATCGTGGACCTCCGCGTATCGGTGCGAGCCACGCTCGCGCATGGCTCTCCTCGGGCCGCTCCTTGTGGGAGTGGCCGGCCTCGGCGCGGCCCCGGCCCTGGCGGCGGTGACACCGGTGACGAACCCGCAGATCACCGAGAAGTGCGGAGTCGACCTGACGCTGGTGCTCGACGCGTCGGGATCGGTGCAGCAGTCCAACGCGGTCAACCAGGTGCGTGATGCGGCCGAGGCGTTCCTGGACGCGCTCTCGAACACCGGGTCCTCGGCACGCGTGACCCAGTTCGCCACCGCCACGCAGCAGCTCGCGCCCAGCACGGTCGTCGACGACGAGTCGCTGGGGCCGAACGGCATCCTGCGTGGGGCGATCGGCGGCTACTACAACCCCAGGCCACCCCGCCCCTCGGGCGTCAACTTCATCGACACCCGCGGCCAGGTCAACAACAGCGCGACCAACAATCAGTACACCAACTGGGACGGCTCGCTGAAACAGGCCGGTGACACCACTCCCAACCTGGCCGTCTACGTGACCGACGGAGACCCGACCGCCTACGACCTGGACACGAACGGTGACCCGGGTGACGCTGGGCCTCCTCCCGACATCCGCTACGGAACCAGCAGCACTGACACCCAGACGGTGGACCGCGCGGTCGCAGGAGGCCAACCGGGTCAAGACCAACGGAACCCGGATGCTGGCGGTCGGGGTCGGCAACGCCCTGAGCAACTCCTCCAGCCAGCAACGTCTGCGCCAGATCTCCGGTCCCCAGGTGGTCCGTGACGCCGACCTGACAACATCGACAGCCTCAACGACGTCGACGTCGCCCTCGTCACCGAAATTCGACGACCTGGCAGCGTTCCTGCGATCGGTGGTGCTGCAGCTGTGCTCACCGTCGCTGACCATCCAGAAGCTGGCGCAGACCCCGGGCAGTGCGGCGTACGCGCCTGCACAGGGTTGGGACATGACCGTCACGCCCGCGGGTGCCCGACCGGCAACGGGTTCAGCTGGATCCTTCCCGAGGGCGGCGCTGGCGCCTCGGAGACGGTGGGCACCAACGGCAACGGGTTTGCCCAGTTCCAGTGGGAACCGATACCGCCGGAGGCCGACTCGGCCGCCGGGGTCTCGGAGGCACTGAAACCGGGCTACATCGCGGGCAGACCGGGCCCGAGCAACGACTGGTCGTGCGACTTCAAGGACGAGGACGGACAGGTGCGCACGGTCACCGGTGAGCTCGACGTGAGCGACCCGGACAACCCGTCCTTCGACCTGGACCCGATCGGGCAGGAGATCGGCACCTGCAAGGTCTACAACTCCTACGACTACGCCCCCGACATCGCGCTCACCAAGGTGAACACCCCTGACTTCCCTGCGCGGAGACCTCGACCCGCCAGCAACGGTGACCTCGAACTTCGAGGTCACCAACCCCGGCAACACCCCGCTGTCGAACGTCTCGGTGACCGACGACGTGTGCGGGTCGGCCGACCCGGTCCCCGCGAGCGGCGACAACGCAGGAGACTCCAACAACGACGGCCTCCTCGACGTGGACGAGACCTGGCAGTTCACCTGCACCCGCGAGGTGAGCACCCCGGACTCGACCAACCCTGCCGGGCAGCGGATCGTGAACACGGCGACCGCGAGCGGTTCGCCGCCGACCGGTGACCCGGTCACCGCGACCGCCACCGATGACGTCCACGCGTTCAACCCCGCGATCACGCTGACCAAGCTCGTCAACGGCGCCGAGTCGGTGACGCTGGGCACCGGCGCCGATGCGAACTACACCTACGAGGTGGCCAACACCGGGAACACGCCCTTGGGCAGCGTGGCCCTCAGCGACGACACCCCGCCGTGCGAGTCACCCACGAGGGGGGCCGATTCCCCCGGCAACGGAGACAACACTCTCGGCGTCGGGGAGACGTGGACCTACAGTTGCACGGCCCAGCCGACCCAGGACGTGCACAACATCGCCGATGTCACCGCGATCCCGTTGAACCCGGCTCAGGGCAACGCCCCCTTCACCGGTCGCAACCCGCAGGTGACGGCCACCGACGATGCCGACGTCGTCGTGGTCAACCCCGCCATCCAGTTGAGCAAGGCCGTCGAGCCGTCGGTGGTGCTCTTCGGTGAGGACCAGACCGAGCAGGCCGTCACCTACCGGTTCACCGCCACCAATCCGGGCGAGGAGCCGCTGAACCGGCCGGGTGCCGACGACGGCGGACCAGGCACGAAGGACCCCGGCTGGGTCGAGGACGTCGCCCCGAACCGACCGGGGCTGGGCCGCTGCGACTCGGACTCGCCCCCGACGTACGACGGTGGCGACGCCAACGACAACGACCTGTTCGACCCCGGCGAGCAGTGGGCGTTCTCCTGCCCCGGCACGGTCACGGAGACGACGGTCAACATCGCGCGAATCATCGGCCAGCCCTCGAACGACGACGGGAGCCCCATCCCCGGCGTCGACCCGGTCCAGGATCTGGCGGCAGCCGTCGTGCAGACCGCGCGACCCGGGATCTCCATCATCAAGACGGCGCTGCGCGACCCCGTGCTCGACCCGGGTGCCGACCCGGTGGCCGGGCCGGACGTGCCCGACCCTCGTCCGGCGCAGTACACCTACGAGGTCACCAACACCGGCACCGTCCCACTGTCTCTGAACCCTGAGCCGCCGGTTGACGACACGTGCGGTCCGCTGGTGCCTGCGGCCAGCGGACGCGGCGACACCAACGCGGACGATCTCCTCCAGCCTGGCGAGGTCTGGCACTACACGTGTCAGACCGGCCTGGACCGGGAGGGGACAGCAACGCCCCGCCGGTGACCGGGGACGAGTCCGGCTTGGTGCAGAACACGGTCACTGTCAGGGGTGTGCCGTTCTTCGAGGGCGCCTTAGCTCCGGACAAGCTCGTCACGGACTCCGACACCGCCCAAGTGCTCGTGATCGAGCCCGGGATCGCAATCACCAAGACCGCTTCCCCCGAGGCGGTGCGGGTCGGACGCGACGTCACCTACACCTTCGCGGTCACCAACACCGGGGACGTGGGGCTCGCCGAGGTGGTCCCCGTCGACGACAAGTGCGCGCCGTTGGTGCGCACCGGTGGGGACGACGGCAACGACATCCTCGACGGTGCGAACGCCGGCGCCCCGGAGACCTGGACCTATACCTGCACCCGCCCCGTTGGCCTGCCTGCGCCGCCGGACACCTCGGACCTGAACACCGTCAGCGTGACAGGGGTGGATCCCCTCGGGAACACCTACGCGGACTCCGACTCCGCGGAAGTCACCGTCATCGACCCGGCCATCCATCTGGAGAAGTCCGTGAACGATGACCTCGTACTCTCCGGGTCGACGGTCGACTACACGTTCCTCGTGACCAACACCGGGAACAGCCCGATTGCTCAAGACGACGTCCTGGACTCGGTCACGCTCCTGGACGCGACCCGTCCCACCAACCCCGGGTGTCGGGTACCGGTGCTCGTCGCGAAGGAGGGCGGCAACCAGGACGACCTCCTCGAGCGAGCCCCGGCCGAGACCTGGCGATACACCTGCCAGGGCACGATCACGCGCAGCACCATCGACCTGGCCGCGGTTGCTGCGTTCGGCGGCAGTACCATCGGCGACCGCGTCCCGGTCTTCGACTTCGCCACCGCGCAGGTCACCCCGTTCCACCCCGGCATCGAGGTCGCCAAGACCGCATCGCCGACCACGCTGGATGGCCCAGGAGAGGTGACCTACACCTACCGGGTCCACAACACCGGCGACGTCCCGCTCGCCGATGTCACGGAGCGGATCACCGACGACACCTGCTCGCCAGTGACCTACGTCTCCGGCGACCTCGATGGCGACGGTCTGCTCGACAGCCCGATCAGCATCTTCGAGGA
>CAWCPT010000011.1:0-13886 GCA_963797525.1 uncultured Actinomycetota bacterium | reverse complement strand
GCTGCCCTGCTGGTTTCCCAGGTTAAGAACCCGAACTGCCTCTCCCCACACGTTGCTCCCTGTGTGAAGAGGCAGTTTCCCTTCCTAACCTGGGAAACCGGCCCACGTGTGCGCAGCCATCGGCGCGGGTACGAGACGTGCATGAGTGACGGTCGCCACACCTCGGAGGTCCGATGAGCGACACGAAGACCGATGACCAGGCCCCGGCCAAGACCCTCAACGGGTTGATGCTGGTGGTGGCAGTCGTCTCGGCGGTGAGCGGCCTCCTCTACGGCTACGACACCGGCATCATCTCCGGGGCGCTGCTCCAGATCTCCAAGGAGTTCGGCACCGGCGACGGGATGGAGCAGGCGATCGCGGCCGGCATCCTGCTCGGCGCGGTGATCGGCGCCCTCGCGTGCAGCTTCCTCTCCGAGCGCTTCGGCCGGCACAAGACCATCCTGCTGATCTGCACGGTGTTCGTCGTGGGCAGCCTGTGCTGCTCACTGGCCCCCACGGCGGTGCTGCTGGCCTGTGCCCGGGTGCTGCTGGGCTTCGCCGTGGGTGGCGCCACCCAGACCGTGCCGATGTACGTCGCCGAGATGGCGCCCGCCGGCATCCGCGGTCGCCTGGTCCTCTGCTTCCAGCTGGCCATCGGGGTGGGCATCGTGATCTCGACCCTGGTGGGCGCGAGCGAGGCCGTGGACTGGCGGATCTCGATCGGTGCGGCCGCCGTACCCGCCCTGCTGATGCTGGGCCTGCAGCTGCGACTGCCCGAGAGCCCTCGCTGGCTGGTCAAGAAGGACCGGCAGGACGAGGCCGAGAAGGTCCTCGAACGCGTCCGACCCGAGGGCTACGACATCTCCGAGGAGCTCGGGGAGATCGTCGCCGTCGAGGAGCGCAAGCAGGAGACCAAGCGCAGTCACCGAGGCTGGAGCGGCCTGCGCCAGCCCTGGGTCCGCCCGGCGCTGATCGTGGGGTGCGGCATCGCGGCGTTCACCCAGCTCTCCGGCATCGAGATGATCATCTACTACGCGCCGACGATCCTCACGGACAACGGCTTCTCGACGACCGCCGCCCTGCGCGTCAGTGTCGCGCTCGGCATCACCTACCTGGTGATGATGGTCGTGGGCCTGGTGATCGTGGACAAGGTGGGCCGCCGCCGACTGACCCTGGTGATGGTGCCGGGTGCGGCGGTGAGTCTCTTCGTGCTGGGCGCCTTCTTCGTCACCGACAACGCCGGCAAGGACAGCGTCCCGTTCATCGTCGCGTGCCTGATCGTGTTCATGTTCTTCAACGCGGGAGGCCTGCAGCTGATGGGCTGGCTGACCGGGTCGGAGATCTACCCGCTGGCCGTCCGTGGCGCCGGCACCAGCGTCCAGTCCGCGACCCTGTGGGGCACCAACCTGCTGATCACGCTGACCCTGCTGACGATGATCGACGTGTTCGGCGTCGGTCAGGTCTTCTGGATCTACGGCCTGTTCAACGTCGCTGCCTGGATCTTCGTGTGGCGGCTGCTGCCGGAGCTGACCGGACACACGCTCGAGAACATCGAGCAGCACCTGCAGGACGGCGAGTTCCGGCCGAAGGACTTCGCCCGCGACCACGCCGCCTGACCAGGCTCAGCGGTCCGGCCGCGGCACCGGCTTGTCCTTGTACGCCGCGAGGTTGTGCGCGTTGTAGGCGCTGGTGTCGGCCGTCTCGAGAGGCCCGTCCCACTCGCGGGGCAGCGGCGTCTCCACGTCGGGGGCGACCAGGCGCACGACCTCGTCGAGGACCTTCTCCGCGTCGCCCACCCAGAGGTGCTTGGAGCCAGCCATCGGCACGATCTCGGCCTGGGTGAGGGGCTCGAACCGCTCCCGGGCCTTCTCCGGCTGGAGGTAGTCGTCGTGCTCGGGGACGAAGGCCACCACTCGCTTGCCGGACTCCGCCCAGCGCTCGAGGTCGGAACGCTCGCTGTAGCGCAGCGGCGGCGAGAGCAGGATCGCCCCCACGATCGCCGGGTCCAGTCCGTGCATCAGTGCCAGGTCGGTGCCGAAGGACCATCCCAGCAGCCAGATCGAGGGCAGGTCGGCGAACTCGGCGTACTCGATGGCCGCAGCGACGTCGTACTTCTCCCCGCGGGCGTTGTCGAACTCACCCTCGCTCGTGCCCTGCTCGCTCCAGGTGCCGCGGGTGTTGAACCGGAGCACCCCCACGCCGGCCAGGGCAGGCAGCCGGAAGGAGGCCTTGCGGAAGATGTGGCTGTCCATCATCCCGCCGTGCGTGGGCAACGGGTGCAGGCAGACGAGGGTCGCCGTGGGGTCACGGTCCTCCGGGAGCGCCAGCTCCCCCACCAGCCCGAGGCCGTCGGCCGTGTCGAGCCTCAGCGCCTCGCGTCGCGCCGGGAGCACGGAGTTGGCCCGGATCGGTTCACCCATGCGCCCATTGTGCCCGGGCCTCGGGTCAGGCCGACCAGCGCACCGACTCCTCGACCACGTCGGCGAAGGCGTGCACGCCTCGCAGGTCGTCGCGCGTAGCGAGCAGGGTGCTGACCCCCTGCAGGTGTCGGCTGGCCAGGTCTCGCTTCGCGCCGTCGCGTCGCTCGTAGTCGCGCATGTCGGTCAAGGTCATGGTGATCCCTCCACGGCTCACTCGGTCGTGAGTCGATGGTGGACCGCCCAGGTCACCGAGACATTGACGCCGGATTAACGGCAGGTCTCCTCTGCGGCGTTTTGTGTGACTTCTAGAAGTCGAACCCGTCGAACATGTCCCCGGCGCCGTCGAACATGCCGCCGATGCCGTCCCCGATCGAGCCGATCCCGTCCCCGATGCCGTCGCCGAGTCCGCCGATGCCGTCCCCGATGCCGTCGAAGCCGCCACCGAAGAGCATCCCCATGAACATCAGGTCCATCGGGCCGAAGCCGCCGAAGTAGCCGGCGGCGTAGGGCTGGTAGGCGCGCCCGCCCTGGAAGTACGGCACCCGGCGGTCGCCGACCATCACCTTGCGGATGTCGGGCTCGGCACCCGCCCTCACGCGCTCGGCGTCGAGGGCGCAGGCCGGGACGTCACGCTCGGCACCACCGGGCGGTGCGTAGGGAACGTCCTCGACCGACAGGCCGTGGCGCGGGTCGAAGAAGCAGGGCGGACGCCGGGTGGGCAGCGGGAGGCCGTCGACCCGGGCGCGGACGCAGGCCATGGCGTACTTGCCGTCCTCGACGATCTCCGTGACGCCCTTGACGTGCTCGGGCTCGGTGATCCTGTCCGCGGCCCGCTTGGCCGACTCGTAGGAGTCCAGGGCGCGCTGGTAGTCGGCGTGCTCACCCGGCTCGAGTGCCCGGCCGGCCATGTCGACGTCCAGCACCTGCAGCTCCTCGCCGAAAGCGGTGACGTCCTCGAAGGCGAGCTTGCGCACCGGCTCGAGCTCGGCCTCCTTGCGTTCGGCCGCCTTGCGCTGGTTGGCCTTGACGACGGCGCGGACGACCACGGCGGCGATGGCCAGCACGACGAGGAAGATCACGAGTCCCATGGGCTCAGGCTACGTGTCCGGCCCCAGCCGCCGGTCTGGCTCAGCGCGAGCTGTAGTCCCGGAACCCGCGCTTGGTCTTGCGACCGAGGTAGCCCGCGGTGACGAGGTGCTCGAGGAGTGGCGCGGGCGCAAAGCCGGGCTCGCGGAACTCCAGGTAGAGCTCGCGCTGGATCGCCAGCGACACGTCGTTGCCGACCACGTCGAGCAGCTCGAAAGGACCCATCGGCAGCGCACAGCCCTGCTTCATCGCGGTGTCGATGTCGTCCGCGGTCGCGTAGTGCGCCTCGAGCATCTTGATCGCGTCGTTGAGGTAGGGGAAGAGCAGCGCGTTGACGATGAAGCCGGCCCGGTCACCGCACGAGACGGCGACCTTGCCGACCTTGGCGCACAGCGCCTGCGTGGTCTCGGTGACGTCCTCGGCGGTGGAGACCGTCGAGACCACCTCGACCAGCTTCATGATGGGCGCCGGGTTGAAGAAGTGCATCCCCACGACGGCCTCGGGACGCTTGGTCGCCTGGGCGCACTGGATGATCGGCAGCGAGGAGGTCGTGGTCGCCAGGATCGCGCCGGGCTTGCAGATCTCGTCGAGGTTCTCGAACAGGGTGGTCTTGATCTTGAGGTCCTCGGCGATCGCCTCGACCACGATGTCCACGGTCGCGAGGTCGTCCAGGGAGGTCGACCCGGTCAGCCGCGCGAGCACGTCGGCCTTTGCCGACTCCTCGAGCTTGCCGCGCTGGATCGCCTTGTCCAGCGAGCGCTCGATCGTCGCGGCCACGCCGTCGACCTTGTCCTGGGAGCGGCCGACGTAGACCACGTCGTACCCGCTCTTGGCGAAGACCTCGACGATCCCGGTGGCCATCGTCCCGGTGCCGACCACGCCCACCTGGGTGATGTCGTGCTTGAGCTGGGGCTTGTCGTCCGCCGACGGCGTGCGCTCGTCGGGTACGACGACCGGGCTGTCGGGTCCCTCGTAGGAGTAGAAGCCCTTGCCGGTCTTGCGACCGAGCAGGCCGGCGGTGACCATCTGCTTGAGGATCGGGGCGGGCGCGTGCAGGCGGTCGCGGCCCTGGCGGTACATCGTGTCGAGAATCTCGTACGCCGTGTCCAGGCCGATCAGGTCGAGCAGGGCCAGCGGACCCATCGGGTAGCCGCACCCGAACCGCATCGCCGCGTCGATGTCCTCGCGGGAGGCGTAGCGGTTCTCGAACATCGAGACGGCGTGGTTGAGGTAGCCGAAGAGCAGCGTGTTCGCGATGAAACCGGCCTTGTCGCCGCACACGACGGGGTTCTTGCCGAGGGTCTGCACCAGCGAGGAGACGTCGCTCAGCACGCTGGGCTCGGTGACCACGGTCTGCACGATCTCGACGAAGCCCTGCACGGGTGCGGGGTTGAAGAAGTGCACGCCGATCACGCGGCCGGGGCTGGCGTTGGCGGTGGAGATCTCCGTGACCGACAGCGACGAGGTGTTCGTCGCCAGGATCGTGTCGTCGGAGACGATCGCGTCGAGCTGCTTGAAGATCTGCTTCTTGATCGCCACGGACTCCACGACGGCCTCGACCACGAGGTCGGCGTCCTTGAGCTCCTCGAGCGAGGTGGCGAAGGTGACCCGGCCGAGCAGCGCCTGCTGGTCCTCCTCACTGAGCTTCCCCCGCGAGACGGCACGGGAGGTGGAGGTCTCCAGGTGCTGACGACCCCGGTTGACGGCCTCGTCGTCGATCTCGACACCGACGACGGCGTAGCCGTTCCTGGCGAACACCTCCGTGATGCCGGCACCCATGGTGCCCAGTCCGACGACGCCGATGGTCTTGAAGTCACGTGCCATGCGGCGCATCCTGCCATGCGGCGGGGGTGCTCCGGGTGTGGGTCCGCTCACGTCCGGGCGGGGCACCGGGCGTCAGTCGAGCCCCTGGACCAGCCCGGTCACCTCGGCGGCACATCCCCAGCTGAGCGTCACGCCGGCGCCACCCTGGCCGTAGCAGTGCACCGTGCGCCCCTCCGCCTCGAGCCGTACGGCGGCACGCGCCGGTCTGAGCCCGACGCGGTGGCCCACGACCCGGGCGCCCGCCAGCTCGGGGACCAGCCGGGTGGCCCGCTCGAGGATGTCGGTGGCCGTCTCCGGGGACGGGGTCCGGCTCCAGTCCCCCGGCTGCTCGGTGCCGCCGACCACGACCTGTCGTGACCGCGGCACGACGTACGTCGGCCCGGCCGAGTCGAGGGACCACCGGTCGACGTCGACCCCCTCCAGGAGCACGACCTGCCCCCGGACCGGGTGCGTCGTGGCGTCCCGGGCCAGCAGGCGCGAGCCCAGCCCCGAGCAGTTGACGACGACGTCAGCGGTCTCTGGGAGACCTCCGAGGCTGATCCGGGTGAGCGTGCCACCGAGGCACTCCAGCCGCGTGCGCAACCACCGCAGGTAGACCGGCATGTCGACGACCGGGGCGGTGAACGACCACGCGTCGGCGTACCCCGCGGGTGGAGTGACGTGCTCCAGGTCCGGCACCGCCGAGGCCCACCACGGCTCTCCGGTGCGCTCGGGAAGGACCTCGGTGCCGGGCATCATCCGGACCCCGGCGCCCTCCTCGGCCGCCAGGTCGGCGAAGACCCGGTAGGAGTCCGAGCCCCAGGCGCCGACCCGTTCGCGCGGCTCGGCCAGGTAGGGGTACCAGAGCGCGGCCGCCACCACCGAGGTCGTCTCCAGCGGCAGGTCCCGCGCCAGCACGTCGACCCGGTGACCGGCTTCTGCGAGCCTGATCGCGCAGGTCAGCCCGGTGACACCCGCCCCCACGACGACGACTCTGCCCGGCTCCTGACCCACCGAGCCAGCATGGCAGGCCGGGGTCCCTGCCGAAACGGGAGCGGAGCGAGCGCTTTCGGTGGGGTGGAGGTAGATTCGCGCCTCGTGAGACTCGTCGTGGCCCGCTGTCAGGTCGACTACGCCGGACGGCTGACCGCACACCTCCCGATGGCGACGAGGGTGCTGATGCTCAAGTCCGACGGGTCGGTGCTGGTGCACTCCGACGGCGGCTCCTACAAGCCGCTGAACTGGATGAGCCCGCCCTGCACGGTCCGCGAGGGCACCACCGAGGACGGCCAGGTCGAGTGGGTGGTGGAGGCCAAGTCGGGCGACAGCCTGCGCATCCTGGTCGAGGAGGTCCTGCACGACTCGACCCATGACCTGGGCATCGACCCCGGCCTGCAGAAGGACGGCGTCGAGAAGCACCTCCAGGAGCTGCTCGCGGAGCACCCGTCGACGCTGGCCGAGGGGCTCTCGCTCGTACGCCGGGAGTTCCCGACCGCCATTGGACCGGTCGACCTGATGTGTCGCGACGCCGCCGGCAAGGCCGTGGCCGTCGAGATCAAGCGTCGCGGCGAGATCGACGGGGTCGAGCAGCTGACCCGCTACCTCGAGCTGCTCAACCGCGACCCGCTGCTCAGCCCGGTGCGCGGCATCTTCGCCGCCCAGGAGATCAAGCCGCAGGCGCGCGTCCTCGCCACCGACCGCGGCATCACCTGCGCGGTCGTCGACTACGACGCCCTGCGCGGGATGGACGACCCGAGCGCACGCCTGTTCTGAGGCGGGTCAGTCGCTGCCGGAGGACCGGAGCGCGAAGGTCATCCGGAACGTGGTGCCGCTCTCGTCGCTGCTGACCACCTCGATGGTGCCGGCGTGCGCCTCGACGATCGCCAGGGCGATGGTCAGGCCGAGGCCGGCGCCCGGAGTCTGCTGGGCCACCGCGGTCGGGGCGCGGAAGAGCCGCTCGAAGAGCTGGTCGGGGTCCTCGCCCCCGATGCCGACGCCCGAGTCGATCACGTCGATCTCGGCGGTGCCGTTGTTGAGCCGGAGCACCACGCGCACGCGCCCGCCGATCGGCGTGAACTTGATCGCGTTGGACAGCAGGTTGTCCATCGCCTGGCCGAGCCGGTCGCGGTCGCCGTACATCGCCACGGCGGAGCCCGGGGTCTCCATGGAGACGGTCAGCTGCGCCTCCTCGGCGCGCGGCCGGGCCGCCTCGACCGACTCGCGCACCACGCGCTCGAGGTCGATCTCCGCCGAGCGGATGGCCAGCCCGGACTCCTCGATCGCCACCAGGGTGAGCAGGTCGTCGACCAGGCGCAGCTCACGCTCGGCGCTGCGCATGATCACCGACAGGAACCGCTGGCCCTGCGGGCTGAGCTCCTCGAGGTCGGTCATCAGCTCTCCGTAGCCGATCATCGACGTGAGCGGGGTGCGCAGCTCGTGGGAGACGGTCGCGAAGAACTCGTCCTTCACCCGGTCGGTCTCCTCCTGCATCCGGCGGCGCTCGGAGATGTCGCGCACGGCGGCGGAGACCAGCAGACCCTCGTCGGTCTCCAACGGTGAGAGGCTCACCTCGACCGGGAACTCGGAGCCGTCCTTGCGCCGGGCGAACAGGTCGCCGCCCAGGCCCATCGGGCGCGACCGGGGCTCGGTGACGTAGCCGTTGCGGAAGGCCATGTGCATGCCGGAGAACCGGTCGGGCACGAGGATCTCGACCGGCTCCCCCACCAGCTCGGCCCGGGCATAGCCGAAGACCCTCTCCACCTGGGCGTTGACGAGCACGATCACGCCGTCGCTGTTGACGATGACCATCCCGTCGGGAGCGGCCTCGAGCAGGCCACGGAACAGCTTGGTCTGGCGGTACTTGTCGTTGGCCTCGCGGATGCCGATCGTCACGACCGGCCCGCGGTCGGTGATCGTCGGCGACAGCGTCAGGTCGACCGTGCTCGAGCTGCCGCTGGAGTGCCGGAGCTTGGCGTCCCGCACGGTGATCTCGACGTCGTTGTCGATCACCGCCGTGACCGCCACCTTCTGGAAGGCGTGCATGGAGTCGCGGCCGAAGTTTTCGACGGTCTGGCCGACCATCGCCTCGGCGGGGATGCCGACCACCTCGCTGGCGGCGCTGTTCGCGAGCAGGACGACACCCTGGGGGTCACTGAGCACGAGCGCTTCGTCTGACTTGAGCACCGTGTCCGTGAGCGCGCCGTAGTCCCACGGCCCCTCTTCGTGCAGCTGCTGCATGTGGTCGATCCGCCTTGATCGTCGAGCCCGAGGCAGCCGACCGAGTTCGGCTACACGTGATCCAACCGCAGATTACGGCGCGCGCGCCTGCGGCACGGCGTAATCGGCGCGTCGAGTCCGGAATGACCGGACCCGTTTCTAGACCAGTTCGTGCGCGTCGCGGATCGCCTTGACGATGCCCGCCATCGCTTGGGTGAGGCTGAAGTCCTTGGGCGTGAACACAGCAGCCACACCCATCTCCTTGAGCAGCTTCGCGTCCCGGGTCGGGATGATGCCGCCCACGATGACCGGTACGTCGTCGATGCCGGCCTGCTTCATCGCCTCGAGGACGTCCGGGACCAGCTCCATGTGGGAGCCGGAGAGGATGGAGAGGCCGACGCAGTGCACGTCCTCGGCGACGGCGGCAGCCACGATCTCCTGCGGGGTGAGCCGGATGCCCTGGTAGACCACCTCGAACCCGGCGTCACGGGCCCGCACCGCCACCTGCTCGGCGCCGTTGGAGTGCCCGTCCAGGCCCGGCTTGCCGACGAGCAGCCGCAGCCGGCCACCGAGCTCCTCGGCGGTCTGCTGCACCTGCTCACGCACGGCGGTGAGCTCCTGGCCCGCATCAGCGACCCCCACCGCGCCGGAGACACCCGTCGGCGCACGGAACTCGCCGAAGACCTCCCGGAGCGTGCCTGCCCACTCGCCGGTGGTGGCACCGGCGCGGGCGGCCACCAGCGTGGCTTCCATCAGGTTGGCGTCCGTCTTGGCCGCCTCGGCCAGTGCCGTCAGCGCGGCGTCGACCTCGGACTGGTCGCGCTCGGCTCGCCACGCCTCCAGACCAGCGATCGCGGAGCGCTCCGCCTCCGGGTCCGCTGCCTGGATCGCGGCGTCGAGATCGGCGGTCAGGGGCGAGACCTCCGTGGTCTCGAACCGGTTCACGCCCACGACGACGTCCTCGCCGGACTCGATGCCGGCGCGACGGGCCGAGTGTGAGCTGACCAGGGCCTGCTTCATGTAGCCGGACTCGACGGCGGCGATGGCGCCCCCGAGCGCCTGCACACGGTCCATCTCGGCGCGGGCGTCGTCGACCATCTGCGAGACCTTGGCCTCGATCACGACCGACCCCTCGAAGATGTCGTCGTACTCGAGCAGGTCGGACTCGAAGGCCAGCACCTGCTGGAACCGGAGCGACCACTGCTGGTCCCAGGGCCGCGGCAGGCCGAGCGCCTCGTTCCACGCCGGAAGCTGTACGGCGCGTGCGCGGGCGTTCTTGCTCAGCGTGACGCCGAGCATCTCCAGCACGATGCGCTGCACGTTGTTCTCCGGCTGCGCCTCGGTGAGCCCGAGCGAGTTGACCTGCACGCCGTAGCGGAAGCGGCGCATCTTCTCGTCGGTCACCCCGTAGCGCTCACGGGTGATCTCGTCCCACAGGCGCACGAACGCGCGCATCTTGCAGGTCTCCTCGATGAACCGCACGCCGGCGTTGACGAAGAACGAGATCCGCCCGACGACCTTCTCGAAGTCCTCCTCGGCGACCTGCCCGGAGTCCTTGACGGTGTCCAGGACGGCGATCGCCGTGCAGAGGGCGTAGGCGAGCTCCTGCGTCGGGGTGGCCCCCGCCTCCTGCAGGTGGTAGCTGCAGATGTTGATCGGGTTCCACTTCGGGATCTCGTTGACGGTGTAGGAGATGACGTCGGAGATCAACCGCAGGGAGTGCTCCGGCGGGAAGACGTAGGTCCCCCGCGAGAGGTACTCCTTGATGATGTCGTTCTGCGTGGTCCCGGCCAGCTGGTGGGCGACCTCGAGCGGCTCGAGGTCGCCCCCAGGAAAGGCACCAGCCTGCTCCTCGGCGACCACCTGGTAGAGCGCGAGCAGCCACATCGCGGTGGCGTTGATCGTCATCGAGGTGTTCATCCCGGTCAGCGGGATGTCGGCGAACAGGCGGCGCATCTCGCCGAGGTGCGGGATCGGCACGCCGACCTTGCCGACCTCGCCGCGGGCGAGCGGGGAGTCGGGGTCGTAGCCGGTCTGCGTGGGCAGGTCGAAGGCCACGGACAGGCCGGTCTGGCCCTTGGCGAGGTTCATCCGGTAGAGCTTGTTGGACTCGGTGGCCGAGGAGTGGCCGGCGTAGGTCCGCATCACCCAGGGACGGTCCTTCTCGGGCCTGGCGGCCGGGGAGTCGTTCATGTCGCGAGGGTAGGCCCGTTCGCGGGAGCCGGGTAAGGGTTGTGCAGTGAGTCACCATGCGGGATGGATCACACCCGGCTGGTCTGTTCCCTGATCTCGGTGGTGGCGGTCTCGGCGGTCGCAGCCTCGGTGGTCGTCGGCTCGGCCGGCTCGACGGGGAGCATCGAGCGCAGGTGCGAGAGGTGCAGCAGGCGGCGTACGCCGTGGGAGCCGCCGCGCAGCACCACACGGTGGCCCTGCCGCTCGGCCACCCGGTTGGCCACGGCGAGGAGCTTGAGAGTGGTCATGTCGACCGAGTCGACCCGGGAGATGTCGACGTGGACGTCGCCGGGATGCAGCGCCAGCAGGCCGTAGACGAGGACCCGCAGCTCGGCGGTGCAGCGCACGTCGAGCGATCCCGAGAGCGCGAGCGTGTCTCCGGCGACGGTGTGCTCCATCTGGGTCCTCCCCCTACTGTCTTACCACTATGCCGCGCACGAAGGGCGCTGGTGGTGAAGACGCGCAGGCCAGGTGGCCAGATACCTCCCGATCGCAGGGTTTCGCGCCGGTGCTCAGTCGGGCAGTCGGTCGACCGCGGCGCCGACCGCGGCGAGCGACTCCGCGAACCACGGGTAGCCGCGGTCGATGTGCTGCGACTCGGCGACCACGGTGGTGCCCTGTGCCGCGAGCCCACCCAGCACCAGGGCCGCCCCGGCCCGGATGTCGTGGGCGATCACCGGCGCACCCGAGAGCATCGGCACTCCCCGCACGACGGCGTGGTGACCGTCGGTCCGCAGGTCTGCGCCGAGGCGGGCGAGCTCCTGGGCGAACATGAACCTCGCCTCGAAGACGTTCTCGGTGATCATCGCGGTCCCCGAGGAGACGGCGGCCAGGGCCATCGCGAACGGCTGCAGGTCGGTCGGGAACCCCGGGTAGGGCAACGTCGAGACGTCGAAGGACGTCAGCCGTCGGTGGGTGCGCACGGTGAAGCCGGAGTCCTCGGGCTCCACCTCGGCTCCCGCGGCGACGAGCTTGTCCAGCACGATGTCGAGGTGGTGCGGCACGCCGCCGTCGATGTGCAGGTCTCCACCGGCGATGGCGGTCGCGAACACCCAGGTGCCGGCGACCACCCGGTCGGTGACGGTGCTGTGCTCCACCGGGTTCAGCCGGTCGACACCCTCGATCACCAGGGTCGAGGTCGACATCCCGTCGATCTTCGCCC
Source organism: uncultured Actinomycetota bacterium (assembly GCA_963797525.1). GTDB lineage: Bacteria > Actinomycetota > Actinomycetes > Propionibacteriales > Nocardioidaceae > Marmoricola. The sequence goes on along the minus strand of CAWCPT010000011.1, from coordinate 1,988 downwards.
CCATCGCGAGCAGCATCTGGCACAGGTCGATGATCTCGGGCTCGCGGGCGACGTTGTCGATCACGGTGGTGCCGTGGGCCAGCACCGCCGCCATCACGAGGTTCTCGGTCGCCCCGACGGAGGGGAAGTCCAGCCACAGGTTCGTGCCCGTCAGCCCCTGGGGTACGTCGGCCACGACCTGCCCGTGCTCGATCCGGACCACGGCGCCGAGCTCCTGGAGCCCACGGATGTGCATGTCCAGGCCGCGCGAGCCGATCGCGTCGCCCCCGGGCAGGGCCACGCTCGCGCGGTGGCAGCGAGCCACGAGCGGGCCCAGGACGGCGATCGACGCGCGGAGCCGGCGTACCAGCTCGTAGGGGGCCTTGTGGTCCAGCTCCTCGGGCACGTCGATCGTCGCGCGCCCGGCCGTCGACTCCTTGGTCGGGTCCGCGTCGCCGGGATAGGCGATCTCGACCTCGCAGCCGAGGGTGCGCAGCAGCTGGCCCATCACCGCCACGTCGAGGATGTTCGGCACGTTGCGGATCGTCGAGCGGCCGGGGGCGAGCAGCGACGCGGCCATCAGCTTGAGGGCCGAGTTCTTCGCACCGCCGACGTGGACCGTCCCGGCGAGGGGACGGGTGAGGGGTCCGTCGGAGACCACGCGGAAGCTGCCCATGCGCGCCACTCTAGTGAGCCGGTCGGCCCCGGCCTCGGCGCCGCCACGACGCCGGGTGACTACCATCAGGCGGCATGTCCCGGGTAGTCGTCGTGGTGACCGTCGAAGTCACGAGCTGACGGCGATGGACGAGCAGTCCGCCCAGTGGCTCCGGGAGCTGAGCGAGCACGGTGACGGGCGCGACCCGGCGGTGGCACGGCTCCACGGGCTGCTCCTCCGCGCGGCGATCACCGAGGCGTCACGACGCAGCGGGACCAACGGGATCGTCGGCCAGGAGCTCGAGGACCTCGCGCACCAGGCAGCAGACGACGCGACCATGTCGGTGCTGCGACGCCTCTCGGACTTCCGGGGCGAGAGCCGGTTCACCACCTGGGCGTACAAGTTCGCGATCAACGAGGTCTCCACGAAGGTCGGTCGCCATGTGTGGCGGCGCGACGGGGTCCGGTTCGACGAGGAGGCCTGGGAACGGCTGCCCGACCACCTGGGTCACGGGCCGACGGCGCAGGTCGAGTCCAGCGAGCTGGCCGCTGCGATCCGCACGTGTGTCGAGACGGTGCTCACCACGCACCAGCGTCGCGTCTTCGTCGCCATCGCCCTCCACGGGACACCGCTCGACGCGGTCGTCGCCGAGCTGGACACCAACCGCAACGCGATCTACAAGACCATGTTCGACGCCCGACGCAAGCTCCGCTCGTACCTGGTGGGCCGGGGCCTGATGCCCGATCCGGATCAACCCAGGTGAGGGTCGTCGTGCAGGTCGCCACCCCGCTTCTCCCTGGCGGCGAGGACGCGCACGGCCACCAGGGGGACGACGGTCAGCACCACCAGCAGCGCGAGCAACGCGACGTAGAACCACGGGTTGTGCATCATCGCCGACATGTCGGACTCCACTCCGGGTCCGCGTAGGAGGTGCGCACCCTCGTGGATGTGTGTCGCCGTCCGGCCGTTCCTTACCGACCGAGCGAGGTCGACGCGTCAGTCCTGGCGGTCCCGGGCGGCACGCTCGGCGGTCATCAGGGCGTTGCACGAGCCCCTCGTGGTCGTCCGCGCACGGCGGGCAGGCACGCAGGTGCGCGGCGATGCCGGGGTACGTCGCCTCGGGGTCGCCACCGCGGGCGGCGATGTCGACGTACACGTCGATGAGCCGCCAGGTCTCCGCGCAGCCCGCGTCACGAGGGTCGGTGGTGAGGAACGCCTCGAGGGGGGAAGCCCCGGACTCAGGACCAGGCACAGCCGCCCCTTTCGCCCGGTGGGTCTCGCTGGTTGGTGGCGACGGACGCGATCACCTTACGCCCGGGCTCCACGAGGTTCGGGGGTCTTCTACTGTGGCTTC
>CAWCPT010000010.1:0-161063 GCA_963797525.1 uncultured Actinomycetota bacterium | reverse complement strand
GGGCACGCCGCGCCAGGCTGGTGCCCGGCAGAGCTTGGACCAGCGGGTCACGCAGTGGATGTCGACCTCGACGTCCTCGGCCGGGAGGGCCATCAGCTGGGGCCAGGTCCAGGTCTGCTGCTCCTCGGTGTCGGTGGTCAGGGTGAGGGTCCAGTCCTCGGGCTCGACGTACTGCATCAGGCCGGCGGTGAGCACCGGGAAGTCCTCGGTGAGGTACTGACCGGGAGGCAGCGTCTCGGCCTCCTGACGACGCCTGGCCGCCGATCCACGGCTCACGATCGGCCATGACCAGGACACCTCCAGCAGCAGTCGCGGGTGATGTCGGCGAGGTCGCGACGCCGGCCAGGCCCATGGTCAGGTCGAGCTCGGCGAGGACGTTCTCGATCACCTGCCGGACGCCGTCCGCGCCGGCGAGCGCGAGCCGTAGAGGTGCGGGCGCCGAGCAGGCAGGCGTCGGCGCCCAGGGCCAGGGCGACGAAGACGTCGGCGCCGGTGCGGATGCCGCTGTCGAACAGCACCGTCGGCTCCGGGCCGACCGCCTCGCGGACCGCGAGCAGCGCGTCCAGCGAGGCGATCGGTGGTCGACCTGCCGGCCGCCGTGGTTGGACACGACGACGCCGTCGACCGGCTCGAGCGCGCGCGCCGCGTCGTCGGGGTGCAGGATGCCCTTGAGCAGGATCGGCAGCGTCGTGCGCTCGCGCAGGCGTCGCGAGGTGGGCCCAGCGACAGCGCCGGGTTTGGAGTAGATGTCGAGGAAGGTCTCGACGGCCGCCCGGGGCTCCGGCGAGCGCAGGTTGTCGAGGAACCGGCCCGGGTAGTGCGCGCGATCGACGAGCAGCGTCCGCATCGCGCCGAGGGTGACCTCGACCTTCTCGCCCGGCCCGCTCGCGGCGGCGATCCGTTCGCGGACGATCTCGCGAAGCGCGGGTCGGAGGTGTACTGCGCGATGCCCTCGCCCCGGGCGAACGGCAACGACCCGAGGTTGAGGTCCTGCGGCCGCCAGCCGAGCATCGTGGTGTCGAGCGTGACCACCAGCGCCTTCGCCCGCAGGCCTCGGCCCGTCCGATCATCGAGTCCACCAGCGGCTCGTCGGTCGACCAGTAGAGCTGGTACCAGAACGGCGTGGTCGCCCATGGCGCGCGCGGTCTCCTCCATCGGGTTGCAGCCCTGCGAGGAGAAGACGTACGGCGTCCCCGGCGGCGCCGCACCGCGGGCGATGTGCACGTCGCTGTCCGGCGCGATCAGCGCGCCGCCCCGACCGGGGCGAGCAGCAGCGGCGACCGCCAGGTCGGTGCCGGGGACGGTGGTGGGCAGGTCGCACGTCGTGGTGCCGTGCAGCATCCGCGGCACGATCCGCCAGCGCTCGAAGGCCTCACGGTTGTGCCGCATCCTCGCCCCCGAGCCGCCGGCCCCACCGCCGTCGAGTACACCCTCCAGGTTCACAATGTGAGCTTTGCTAACCCTCTCGACTCATCATTGCTCCACCCCAGGGCGTACGTCGCGGCGGGGCGCCGGCGGGGGGCGACCATGCGGCACAACCGGGCGGCCTTCGAGCGCTGGCGGATCGTGCCGCGGATGCTGCACGGCACCACGACGCGCGACCTGACCACCACGGTCCTCGGCACCGACCTGCGGGCGCCGCTGCTGCTCGCCCCCGTCGGCGCGGGCGCGCTGGTCAAGCCGGACAGCGACGTGCACATCGCCCGGGGTGCGGCGGCCGCGCGGACGCCGTACATCTTCTCCTCGCAGGGCTGCAGCCCGATGGAGGACACCGCGCGGCGATGGGTGACACGCCGTTCTGGTACCAGCTCTACTGGTCCACCGACGAGCCGCTGGTCGACTCGATGATCCAGCGGGCCGAGGCGTGCGGCGCCCAGGCGCTGGTGGTCACGCGTCGACACCACGACGCTCGGCTGGCGGCCCCAGGACCTCAACCTCGGCTCGCTGCCGTTCGCGCAGGGCGAGGGCATCGCGCAGTACACCTCGGACCCGCGCTTCCTCGAGATCATCCGCGAGCGGATCGCCGCGCGCCTCCGGCCGCCGGCCGAGAAGGTCGAAGGTCACCGCTCGGCGCGCTGCGCAGCCTGCTCTCGATCACGCGCAACTACCCCGGCCGGTTCCTCGACAACCTGCGCTCGCAGGAGCCGCGCGCGGCCGTCGAGACGTTCCTCGACATCTACTCCAACCCCGGGCTCTCCTGGGACCACCTGGCCACCCTGCGCGGGCGTACGACGCTGCCGATCCTGCTCAAGGGCATCCTGCACCCCGACGACGCCGCGCGGGCGCTCGACGCCGGCGTCGACGGGCTGATCGTCTCCAACCACGGCGGCCGCCAGGTCGACCACAGCATCGCCTCGCTCGACGCGCTGGTCGGCGTCCGCGAGCGGGTCGGACCCGAGCCGACGCTGCTCTTCGACAGCGGCATCCGCACCGGCGCCGACGTGTTCCTCGCCCTCGCGCTGGGCGCCGACGCCTGCCTGCTCGGGCGCCCGCACCTCTACGGCCTCGCGCTCGCCGGCGCCGACGGCGTCACGCAGGTGATCGAGAACGTCGATCGCGGAGCTCGACCTGACCATGGGCCTGGTCGGCGCCGCCAGCATCGCCGACATCACCCGCGACCTGCTCGTCGAGGCGTCCTAGCCATGGCCGATCGTCACCCGCGGATTCGGCGGCGCGCCGGCAGGAGGCCGAGCCGCTGCCACCCGGCCAGTACCTCACCGAGGACTTCCCGGTGCTCAGCGCCGGCCCCACGCAGTACGTCGAGCCCGAGGACTGGACGCTTCACCCTCACCACGGACACCGACGAGCAGCAGACCTGGTCCTGGGCGGACCTGATGGCGCTGCCCGCCGAGGACGTCGAGGTCGACATCCACTGCGTCACCCGCTGGTCCAAGCTTCGGCACCCGCTGGCGCGGCGTGCCCGTCGACGCCGTTCCTCGAGGACGTCGAGAGCACCGCCGACTACGTGATGGCCCACTCCTACGGCGGCTACACCACCAACCTGCCGCTCGAGGACCTGCTCGACGGCAAGGCCTGGGTGGTCCACGAGTACGACGACGGGCCGATCCCCGCCGAGCACGGCGGCCCGGTGCGGCTGCTCGTGCCGCACCTCTACTTCTGGAAGTCCGCGAAGTGGCTCAGCGGGCTTCACCATGATGACCGGCGACGAGCCCGGTTTCTGGGAGGGCTTCGGCTACCACAACTACGGCGACCCGTGGCGCGAGGAGCGCTACGCCGGTGACTGAGGTCTGCACCACCCGCTCCGCGGAGGTCTGGTCGGCGGTCCGCGCCCGACGTGGTTCCCCGCCGAGCTGGTGGCGCTGCGGTCGGAGACCGGCACCGCGCGCACGCTGATCTTCGACGTGCCCGGCTGGCCCGGTCACCAGGCGGGTCAGCACGTCGACGTACGGCTGACCGCGCCGGACGGCTACTCCGCCCAGCGGGCCTACTCGATCTCCGCCCCGACCGACGGCGACCTGGTCTCCCTCACCGTCCAGCGGGTCGGCGACGGCGAGGTGTCGCCGTACCTCGTGGAGGGCATGGAGCTCGGCGACGAGCTCGAGGTCCGCGGGCCCGATCGGCGGCTGGTTCGTCTGGGCGCCCAGCGCCGAGGCACCGGTCGAGCAGCCGGTCCTGCTCGTCGGCGGCGGCTCGGGCGTCGTACCCCTGATGGCGATGGTCCGCGCAGCGCGCGCGCCTCGGCAGCCCGGCACCGTTCCGGCTCGTCTACTCCGTGCGCGACCCCGGCCAGGTGCTGTACGCCACGGGAGCTGGCGCGACGCGCCGGCGACGACGGTCTCCAGGTCGACCTGCTCTACACCCGCGCCGCACCCGAGGACTCCGGACGCCCCGCCGGACGGATCACCGGGGACGACCTCGGCACCCCCGACGGCTGGTCCGGCCAGCCGAAGCCACGCGCCTACGTCTGCGGCCCGACCGGCTTCGTCGAGCACGTCATCGGCCGGCTCCTGGAGCTCGGCTACACCAACCGCACCATCCGCGCCGAGCGCTTCGGACCCTCAGGAGACTGACATGACCGACCACCCCGGACCCGAGCGACAGTCGCCCTCGACGGCAACGCCGCGGCGGGACCCTTCGCCGACGTCTTCGCCGTCGACGTCACCACCGTGACCGTCACCTGCGCCGGCTGCGACGCGACGGCCGCCTTCGCCGAGCAGCGCGCCTTCGTCGGCGGTCCCGGCACGGTGCTGCGCTGTCCGGGCTGCGACCACCTGCTGGCGCGGGTCGTACAGACCTCGACGGAGCTGTGGCTGGACCTCAGCGGGTCGTCGTCCTGGCGCTTCCCGCGTCGACGACCGGCTGAGGAGCCTGCGAGGCTCGGTGGCGCCTTGCGATCAGCCGCAGGCTGCCAGCCGAGCGCCGGAGCCGGGTCGCGATGTCGGTGAGGATCTGGACGTAGTCGTCGTGCTCGAAGGAGAACGGCAGCGCGAAGGCCACCTCGTCGACCTCGCGGAAGCCCGGCGTGGGCGTAGAGCCGCTCGGCGATCTGCTCCGAGGTGCCGACCAGGTCGGGCGCGAACATCATCCGCGCCGGACCCTGCGGCGTGGCGGTCCGGGCGAGCCGGGACTCGGCGTACTGCTCGTACTTCGCCGCCTGCTCCTCGATGCCGTGTCCGTCGGGATCGACCACGAGGCCCTGCGAGACCCGGGCCGCTGCGCCGTCCGGGTGGTGCGCGCGGAACCTGCGGATGTGGGAGAGCTGGATCTCGGCGAAGTCCTCGGACTCCTCCGCCTTGACGACGCTGCTGGTCAGGAAGTTCATCCCGTGCTCGCCGGCCCACTGCGCCGAGCGGAGGCTGGCGCCGCCGTACCAGAGACGGTCGGCCAGACCCGGCGAGTGCGGCTGCACGCGGTCGGAGAACTCCTCGATGCCGACGGTCCCGCTGAAGTCGGGCTGACCGCCTCGCCGCGGACCATGCCGCAGCAGCCGCTCGACCCGTTCGTAGCTGAAGTCCTCGACCTCGGCCGTGTCGGGGTAGAGCGCGTCCTTCACGTCGTCCCACCGCATCGGCGGGCCGACGCTGACGCCGGGGTTGAGCCGACCTCCCGAGAGCAGGTCGACGGTCGCGAGGTCCTCGGCCAGCCGCAGCGGGTTCTCCCAGCCCAGCGGGATGACCGCGGTGCCGAGCTCGATCCGGCTGGTGCGCTGCGAGGCCGCGGCGAGCATCGCGACGGGCGAGGAGATGCCGTACTGCAGGTGCCGGTGCCGCACCCAGGCGCTGTCGAAGCCGAGCTGCTCACCGAGCTCGATGACCGCCAGCGTGGACTCGTGGCCCGGGCCGGGGTCGTCGCCGTCGAAGAGGCCGATGGTCAGGAAGCCCAGCCTGCGCAGGGGTACTGACGGCAGCGGCACGGTGCTCCTCCTCGATCGACGCGTCGCCCGAGCCTATCCACGCTGGACAGATCTGCCGGGATGTCGAGAACGGCTGCGTCGGCTCCGACGTAGGGGTGAAGGACGCGGCTAGGCGCCCGGCCGAGCAGAAGGAGACGACCGATGAAGTACGTGATCCTGATCCACTCCAACCCCGACCCCGTGGGGGCACCCGACCGGCTCGTTACACCGACGAGGGCCGGGCGGTGTCCGCAGGAGGAGCACGCCGGATGGACCGTGAGTTCGAGGCGCTGATCGAGGAGATCTCGGCCTCCGGGGAGCTGGTCACCGCCGAGGCGCTTGGCCGATCCGGCGTCCTCGACGCTCTACCGCTGGAGCCCCGAGGGCCACCTCGCCACCGAGGGCCCCTACGCCGAGTCGAAGGAGCACCTCGCCGGGTTCTTCCTGATCGACGTCGCCACCCGCGAGCGTGCCGAGGAGATCGCGGCGGTGTTCGCCCAGCCCGGGCGGTGTGGTCGAGCTGCGGCCGGCGATGTGGGCCGGCGGCGACGACCAGTGAGCCCCGGGGTCTCGAGCACGTCTGGCGCGACTGCGCGCCGGACGTGCTGGCCGCGCTGGTGCGCCGCTCACGGCGACTTCGACACCGCGGAGGACGCCGTGCAGGAGGCGCTCCTCGCGGCCGCCCAGCAGTGGCCGACCGAGGGTGTGCCGGACAACCCCGCGGGCCTGGCTGATCGACCGTGGCCAGGCGTCGGCTGGTCGACCACTGGCGCAGCGAGAGGTCCCGCGGCCGACCGGGAGCAGCGCGTGGCCCGGCGACTCGCCGAGCGACCTCCTGCTCGCCCCCGACGTCGTCGTCCGGGTCGAGCGCGACGACTCGCTGACCCTGCTGCTGCTCTGCTGCCACCCGGCCCTGACGTCCGTCGCAGGTGGCCCTGACGTTGCGCGCCGTGGCCGGTCTCAGCACGCGCAGATCGCGCGCGCCTTCCTGGTCCCGAGTCGACGATGGCCCAGCGGATCAGCCGTGCCAAGAGCCGGCTCAGGCGAGGCCGACGCCCGGTTCGCCGGCCGCCGCCCGCCGACGAGCTGCCGGCCGGGTGGCTGCTGCGGCGCAGGTGCTCTACCTCGTCTTCACCGAAGGTCACACCAGCACCACCGGCGCCGGGCTGTTCGACGTGTCCCTCGCCGACGAGGCGATCCGGCTGACCCGTCAGCTGCACCGGCACCTGCCCGACGACGGCGAGGTGTCCGGCCTGCTGGCGCTGATGCTGCTCACCGACGCACGGCGCGCCGCCCGGATCGACCCCGACGGCTCGCTGGTGCCGCTGGCCGAGCAGGACCGCACCCTCTGGGACCGGCGCCTATCGGCGAAGGCATCGACCTGGTCGAGGCGGCGCTTCCCGCGGGGCCTGTCGGTCCGTTCCAGCTGCAGGCCGCCATCGCTGCCGTGCACGCCGAGGCCGCACGCGCCGAGGACACCGACTGGCCCCAGATCGAGACGCTCTACGCGCATGCTCGACGCCTCGCTCCCGAGCCCGGTGGTCACGCTCAACCATGCCGTCGCGGTGCCGATGGTCGACGGCCCGACCGCCGCGCTCGACGCTGCTCGACCCGCTGCTCGAGGACCCGGCGATGCGGCGCAACCACCGGCTGTACGCCGTACGCGCGCACCTGCTCGAGAGGGACGGACGTCTCGAGGAGGCCCGGGCGACGTACGCCCGAGCGGCCCTGCTGGCCACCAGCATCCCGGAGCAGCGCTACCTCAACACGAAGGCGGGACCACGTGAGTCGTCGGCCCTAGCCTCCGGTCGGCGCCCAGCTGCCGTGGAACCCGGCGGGCACGCGCGCAGGGAGATGCACGGCGGCGACGTCCTCGAGCGTCTCGGCGTCGAGCACCACCAGGCTGCTCCTGCCCTCGGCCTTGTCGTAGACGTAGCCCATCAGGACTCCCTCGGCCTCCCCGGTCGTGCCGTCACCGGCGATGAAGCAGAACTCGCTCGCCTCGCCCCCGCGCCCAGGTGGCGTACGTCGGTCGAGCCGGCGGCCAGGTCGTGGCGGAGCACGGCGTCGCCCGGCAGGCTGTCCTCGAAGCCGACCGAGTAGCCGAACCGGTGCCGCTTCCCCGTGTGCCGCTCGTCGATGCGCGGGAACTCCTGGGAGTGGTCGTCGAACCTGTCCTCGCGCACCTTGTCGGCCACGAGGTCGATCGTGAACCGGGCGAGCGTCGCCGGCCCCTCGTCAGGCCCGTTCAGAACGGTGGCGAACATCCGGTCGTGCCGGACGACGTCGACCACCACGGTGTCGCCGTCCTCGTAGGCGTTGAGCGTGTGGAACACGAAGCAGGGGTCGATGTCGAACCACCGCACGTCCCCGCTGCCGCCCTCGCGAGGCATCAGGCCGAGTCGGGCCGGGTAGTCCTGGTCCCACGAGTACGGCAACGTCTCCATCGAGTTGGACGCCCGAGAGCCCCGCGCGATCCGGGCGATCACCGGGTCGGGCAGTGGGTTGCGACCGATGATCGCCGACATCATCAGCCGCACCGGGAGCCGCATGGCCCGCGGCATGTCCCGGGTCGCCATCGCCTTGTTGAAGACCACCGGCAGGTCGTAGACCACGACGTAGTTCTCGGTCAGCGCGAAGTCGTGCATCATCGGGCTGCCGCCGACCTCGATCGGCACCGTCTTCCGGATCCGCCCGTCGGTGCCGCGGACCGTGTAGTCGACCCGGTTGCCGCGGATCCAGTTGTAGGACACGGTGTGCAGCTCGCCGGTGTCCGGGTCCTCGTGCGGGTGCGCGGAGTAGCCGGCCGGCAGCACGCCCGTCCGCAGCGTCCCGTCGAAGTCGGTGGGGCCGACCGTGTCCAGCTCCTCGGTCAGCTCGTACGGCGAGGAGCCGGCCTCGACCAGGGCGAGCGTGCTGCCGGCGTGCTGGATCACGTGCGTGTTCGCCGCGAAGTCGACGTTGTCCCAGCCGGGTGCGCGCGACTGCTCCCCCAGAGCCTCCGCCACGCGGTCGGAGCGCACGTAGCGGTTGCGGTACCACTTCGCCTGCCCGTCGGCGATCCGCACGCCGTGCACCATCCCGTCGCCCAGGAACCAGTGGTGCCCCTCCGGCGGCTCCTCGACGGGGTTCGGCCCGATCCGCAGGTAGCGCCCGTCGAGGTGCTTCGGCAGCTGACCGGTCACCTCGAGGTCGGTCACGGTGAGCTCCTCGCGCACCGGGGCGAAGTTGTCCTGCAGGTAGCGGTTGGTCATGGCCGGACTCCCTATAACGATGTTATGAGATCCTTTATAACGCCGTTATGCGATGCTGGCAAGCATGACTTCCCCGTCTTCCGCATCCGGGTCCGAGCGCGAGCCCGACGACGTACGCCGCCGCCTGCTCGAGTCGGCCGCCCTGCTCCTCGACGAGGAGGGGCCGGACTCGCTGACCGCCCGGCGCCTGGCCAAGGAGGCGCACACCTCGACGATGGCGGTGTACACCCACTTCGGCGGGATGCAGGCCCTCGTCCGCGAGATCGTGGTCGAGGGGTTCCGGCGCTTCGGCGAGCGCGTCACCGACCAGCCGCAGACCGACGACCCCCTCGCCGACCTGGCGGAGATGGCCTTCGCCTACCGGGAGAACGCCCTCGCGAACCCGCACCTCTACTCGGTCATGTTCGGAGCGACCTCCCTCGGCGGCTACCGGTTGGCCCCCGAGGAGCGCGAGGTGGGTCGCTACACGTTCGTCGTCCTGGCCGACGCGGTCGAGCGGGCGATGGACGCCGGTCGCCTCCGTCGCGCCGACCCGAGCGTGGTGGCCGAGCAGCTGTGGAGCGCGATGCACGGCTTCGTGATGCTCGAGCTCGCCGGCCTGCACCCGGTCAGCAAGGACCCACCCGAGGAGGTCCTCCGCCCGATGATGACCGCGCTGATCGCCGGGCTGTCCGTCGAGGAGTGAGGTCTCACTGGTTAACCAGAAAATCTTGGGACTGGTGTGACCAGCCGAGAGGTCAGCCCACCGGCCCCAGGTGCTCGTCCAGGAAGGCGTTGGTGAACTTCCCGGTGGGGTCGACCTCGGCGCGCAGGCGCTGGAAGTCGGCCAGCCTCGGGTAGGCCCCGGCCAGGGCCGAGGCGTCGGCGGTGAAGAGCTTGCCCCAGTGCGGGCGGGCTCCGAGCGGGAGCAGGGCGTCCTCGATCGCGGGCAGGACCGCGGTCACGCCGGGGAGGTCGCGGACCCAGGTGAAGTGCAGGCCCACGACGTCGACGTCGTACGCGCAGGAGAGCCAGAGCCGGTCGCGGGCCACCGTGCGGATCTCGGTGACCTGGAGCAGGTGCGCGAACGTCGGCCCGAGGCGGCGCATCCTGGCGATCGCCTCGAGGGCGTGTTCCCGCGGCAGGAGGTACTCGCTCTGCAGCTCCTCCCCCCGGCTCGGCGTGAAGTCCATCCGGAAGTGCGGCAGCCGTTCGTGCCACGGACCCGCCTCGCCGAGCTGCTGGGTCACGGCGGCCGTCGGCGCGCCGGAGAGCATGTGCATCGGCTCTTCGGCGGCTGAGGCGCCCTGGAAACCAGTGCCTTCGAGCTCCGGCGACACGACGTCCTGGCGCGACTTCCGCCATACCTGGTTGATGTCCCGGCTGATCCAGTCCGTGAACAGGCTGACGCTGTACGCCGACCCGGTGATCGCGTCGAAGTCGTTCTCCAGCGATGCCCAGGACAGGTGGACGAACAGGTCCTGCCTGACGTCGTAGGTCGGTTCGATGTCCAGGGTGACGTGCGTGACGACGCCGAGCGCGCCGAGCGCCACCACCCAGCCTTCGTAGTCGGTGTCGCCCCGCGCGATCGACCGGGTCTCCCCCTCCGGCCCGACACACTCGACGGCCGCCACCGCCGAGGCCAGCGACCCGATGACGTCGCCCGAGCCGTGCGTCCCGGTCGCCACTGCTCCGGCCACGGAGATGTGCGGCAGGGACGCCATCGAGGCCAGCGCCCAGCCCTGCCGGTGCAGCTCCGTCGCCAGGTCGCCGTAGAGCACTCCCCCGGCCACCCGCACGACGGCGGCGTCAGCGTCGACCTCGATGTCCCGGGGCAGGGCGGCGACGGAGACCAGGTCACCCGGGGTGTCCGCGACCAGGTTGAACGAGTGGCGGGAGCCCAGCGCGTGCACGCGCTCCGAGCTCGCCACGAGCGTGGCCAGCTCGGCCAGGGTCTGCGGCCGGTGCAGGCGGGCCGCTGAGTAGGTGTGACTTCCGGCCCAGTTCGTCTCGGTCATGCCTCAGCCTGCAACAGGCCCACCCCCCGCGTCATCCTCAGGTGGTCCACGCCCTGGCGGTTCCGGGGAGGTCCGGCCTCCACAGCGACCTTCCGGGACCCCGGCACGCAGCGCTCACCGAGGTCCCGCAGCCGTACGCCGAGGGCAGCGCGCCGGTCGAGGTCGTCCAGGTCACGACGTACGCCGGCCACGCAGCGCCCACGGCTGCCCCCCGGGTGAGTGCCTGGTCATCGGAGAGGGGGAAGGCCGCCGAGTAGGCGAACCCGACCAGCCACGGGAGCTGCAACGCAGCGGCCCGCGGCCGACGCGGGGCAGCAGGCCGGCGACGAAGCCCACGAGCAGACCGAGCACCACCGCCACCAGCACGGTGGCGAGCGTGAGCGTCCCGACGCGTGTGAGCAGCCGGCCGGTGGGCGGGCTCAGCGCCATGAAGACGCCGGGCCTCCCTCATCGAGGGACTGACTGCTCGCGGAGCAGGGCGATCGTCCGGTCCAGGACCGCCTCCACTGACGTGAGCAACCGCTCCGCCTCCTGGGTGTGACCGTCACCGGCCCGCTGCTCGAGCTCGAGGCAGAGCTCGCTGACCCTGACAGCGCCCAGGTTGGCAGCGCTTCCACGGAGCTTGTGGGCCAGGCGGGCGACCTCGAGGTGCTGACCCGACTCGACCGCCTGACGGAGCTCGGCCAGGGACTCCTCGGCTCCGGCCACGAATGACGACACGATGCGCCCCACGACGGTGGACGCACCGGCACCCATGCCACGAAGAGACTCCAGGCGGGACGGATCGAGGAGGACCGCCTCGCCGTCGGGCAGCCCCGGGTCGAGGCGGCCGGCATCCGGGCCGAGCAGGTGCTCCCGCAGGGTGGCCTCGAGCTGCTCGGGCTGGAGCGGCTTGGTCAGGTAGGCATCCATCCCCGCTGCCAGGCAGCGTTCGCTCTCGCCCTCGATCGCTCCCGCGGTCATCGCGATGATCGGCACGTGGGCTCCGCCTCGTTCGGCCTTCCGGATCATCCGCGTCGCGGAGTAGCCGTCCATCCTGGGCATCTGCACGTCCATCACGATCGCGTCGTACCCGTTCTCGCCGGCCATCTCGACGGCCTGGACGCCGTCGCCCGCCACGTCGGACTCGTAGCCCAGTGCGTCCAGCACGCCCTGGGCCACCATCTGGTTGATCTCGTTGTCCTCCACCACGAGGATCCGGCGGCCCAGCCGTGGACCGGACTCAGGCACGGAGGACGCGGCGACCGTTCGCGGGCCGTGCGACTCGGCCAGCGCCTCCACGAGGCCGTCGAACAGCGCCGACTGACCGACGGGCTTGGTCAGGTTGAGAGCGATGCCCGCCTCCCGGAGCCGTTGCTTCGCCACACCCTGTGTCGAGCTCAGCAGGAGTCGCGTCGGCCACGGCGCGTCCGTCCTCGACGTGATCATCTCGGCCAGCTCCAGACCGGTGTGGTCGGGCATCACCTGGTCGAGGATCACGACGTCGAAGGGGGCCTCGCGCTCCGCCGCCTGACGAATCCGCTCGAGGGCCTGGCCGGAGTCGATCGCGGACTCCACGTCCACCTGCCACCCAGCCAGCAGCTCGGCCAGGATCCGACGGCTGCTCGCGCTGTCGTCCACGACGAGCACGCGCCGGCCTTCCAGCACGTGCCTCGTCGCCCCCGCCGTGCGCGCCACCAGGTCGGCGTCCCCGCGGCCGAACTGCCCGGTGAACCAGAAGGTGCTGCCGACCCCGGGCCGGCTCTCGACCCCGATCCTGCCGTGGACGGCCGCGACCAGCTCGCGGGAGATGGCCAACCCCAGACCGGTCCCCCCGAAGTTGCGGGTGGTGGAGTGCTCGGCCTGGGTGAACGCGTCGAAGAGCCCGTCGACGTTCTCCGGCGCGATCCCGATGCCCGTGTCCCGGACCTCGAACCGCAAGGTCACCTCGTCGCCGCTGGTGCCCTCCTCGAGCGAGCAGCGCACGATGACCTCACCCTCGTCGGTGAACTTCACCGCGTTGGAGACCAGGTTGCTGACGATCTGCGAGAGGCGAGTGGGGTCTCCTCGGATGAAGGCCGGCGCCTCCGGCAGCACCTCGGCCGCCAGCTCGATGCCCTTCTCCCCGGCCCGTTCTCCGAGCAGCGTGAGCGTCTGGTCGAGCACCTCGCGGAGCTCGAAGTCCACCGACTCCAGCTCCAGCTTGCCGGCCTCGATCTTGGAGAAGTCCAGGATGTCGTTGATCACGACGAGCAACGACCGTCCCGCCGCCTGTACGCCGAGGGCGAGCCGTCGCTGGTTGGCGTCGAGCCCGGTGCGCAGGAGCAGCTCGTTCAGCCCGATCACGCCGTTCATCGGCGTGCGGATCTCGTGGCTCATCGTGGCCAGGAACTCCGACTTCTGCCGGGTGGCCTCGAGCGCCTGGTCCCGTGCCTGGGCGAGCTCCGCGTTGGTGCGCTCGCGGACCAGCACCTGCTGCACCTGCGCGGCGGACGCCTCGGCGATCTGGCGCCACCCGTTGCGACTGATCGGGGTGCGCGTGGTGGTGAGCACGATCACCGCGACCACGGAGACGTCGTCCATCAGGTTGCTGGCCACGAGGACGAGTCCCGGCGAGGACTGGTCGTCGTACTGCATCTCGCGGGTCAGGTAGGCACTGTGCGCGATCTCGACCTCGCGCGGCGTGGGCGTCAGGTCCTCGACGGTCAAGCGGGACGTGTCGCGTCCGGGGTAGCCGGGAACCAGGACGACCTTCCCGTCCTCGTCCACGTCCGGCCGGAAGGTCAGCAACCGCATGCCCGCGTCGACCGCCGACATCCGCGCGTGCACGAGGTCGAGCGTGCTGGCCACCGTGGCCGACTCGTTGGCGGCGCTGGCCAGGCCACGCACGATCGCGCTGACGCGTCCCGCCTCGCGGAGCTGGAGCTCGAGCTCCTTCTGCTCGGTGACGTCCTGCGCGCTCGCCACGAGCCGGATCGGCTTCCCCTCGTGCGAGTCCAGCGTGCGACCCTCCATCCGCAGCCAGGTGATGGCTCCGTCGGGACGCCTGAACCTGAGGTCGACGCCGAAACGGCCGGAGACGGCGTACGGGTCCACGTCGTCGCGGTCCTCCTCGACGACGGCTTCCCGGAACTCGTCGATGGTCATCGGCCCCAGCGCCGGCTCGCGGCCCAGGACGTTGAACATCTCCTCCGACCACGAGCTCTGCCCCGTGCGCAGGTCGACGCGCCAGCTCCCGATCTTGCCGAGCCGCTGCGCCTCGCGCAGGTCCTCGGCGATCGACTTGCGCCCCTCGAAGTCCACGACGCGGAGCACGAACAGCAGTCCCTCGTCGCTGTGCATCGTGCTCGCCTCGATCAGCACCCACTTGGTGGTGCCGTCCGGGCGGTGGACCAGGCACTCGACTCCCGGCTCGCGCCCGGCATGGGAGCTCATCCGGGCAAGGAAGGCGTCGAACTCCGCCCGGCCCTGCGCGTCGAACAGCTCGTGGCCCTGCAGGCCGTCGAGCTCGGCCGGGGAGCGCCCGAACATCTCGCACAGCACGGGTGTGAACCAGACGGTCGTCCCGGCCGGGTCCAGCACCCATGTGCCGACCAGCGAGTGGTCGACCAGGTGCTGGTAGAGCCCTGGTATCTCCTCCATGCACACCCTCCCGGGGCCAGCATAGGTTCGCGGACAGCCGGGTGCCGCGCGCGGGATCGTGGCGATCTGTCGGCTTCGCCCCTTACCCTGAGTCGTGGCCGCAGCCGATTCCGCACCCGAAGGCACGCGTCCGTTCCGGGTGCTGGTCATCGATGACAGCGCCGACGTCGCGCTCTACGTCCAGGCCGTCCTCGAGGGACGAGGCGACTGCACGGTCGTCACGCTGACCGATCCCGCGGAGGGGTTGCCGACGGCCCGGTCGTTCGACCCGGACGTCGTGGTGACCGACATCGAGATGCCGGGCGTCGACGGACTGGCGCTGATGGCCAGCCTGAGGGAGGACCGGCCCTGGCTGCCCGTGGTGGTGATGACGGGTCACGTGTCCGTGGAGTACGCCGTGTCCGCACTGCGCGGCCAGGCCGACGAGTTCCTGACCAAGCCGGTCGACCCGGAGCACCTGCTCTCCGTCGTGCTCCGGCTCGGCGCCGCGGCCCGCGCCCGGAGGTCGAGCAAGAACGAGGTCGTCCTCGCCATCGGGGCCCACCCCGACGACGTGGAGCTCGGTGTCGGCGCCACCCTCGCCGCCCATCGCGCGGCACAGCACACCATCGTCATCCTCACGCTCTCCCGCGGTGGCCGCGGCGGAGACGTGGACAGCCGGCAGCACGAGTCCATGGCAGCGGCCGAGCTGCTCGCGGCGCGGTTGTTCCTCGAGGACCTCGCCGACACGCAGATCTCCCGCAGCGACGAGGCCCTCACGATCATCGAGCGGGTCGTCCGGGAGGTCTCCCCCACGATCGTCTACACGCACTCCGCGCACGACCGGCACCAGGACCACCGAGCAGTGCACGAGGCCACCATGATCGCCACCAGGACGATCCCGGTCGTGGGCTGCTACCAGAGCCCGTCGAGCACGATCGACTTCCGGCCGACCCGTTTCGTCGCGGTCGACGGCCACACCGACATGAAGCTGCGGCTCCTCGAGTGCTACGGCTCGCAGACCGGCATCCGCGGCTACCTCGAGCCCGACTTCGTGCTGGCGACGGCGCGCTACTGGTCCCGCTTCGGGACGAGCAAGCACGCCGAGCCACTCGAGATCATCCGCGACGCCAGCGCGTTGAACGCCCTGTCCACCACGCACATGCCGGACCACGTCGATCGACCCGTCGCCACCAAGGAGCACCAGTGACCACCAGAGTTCTCGTGACCGGCGCAGGCGGACCCGCCGGCGTCGCGGTGATCCGCTCCCTGGCCCTGCGCGGCGACGCCGACGTCTTCGCTGCCGACATGGACGGCTGGGCCAGCGGGCTCTACCTCGTCCCTCCGGAGCGACGCCGGATCGTGCCGCCCGGAGCCGACCCCGGGTTCGTGGACGCGCTCATCACGATGTGCCAGCAGGACGAGATCTCCGTGCTCGTCTCGACGGTCGACGTCGAGCTGCCCCCGTTGGCCCTGCGGCGCGACGAGCTGCTGAAGGTCGCCGGGACCACGCTGGCGGCACCGCCCACCTCGACGCTGGACACCGCTCTGGACAAGTACGCCCTGGCCCAGAGCTGCGAGTCCAGGACCCGGGTCCCGGAGACGGCCCTGCTCGACTCGGAGGGCAGCGCACGGGACTGGAGCTTCCCGGTGATCGTGAAGCCGCGACGTGGCGCCGGCTCGCGCGGCGTACGCATCGTCTCGAGCCGCGACGATCTCACCGCGCTCGGGTTCGACCCGGCGCTGATCATCCAGGCGTTCCTGCCGGGAGACGAGTACTCCGTCGACGTCATCGCGGACGCCGAGGGACGCGTCGTCGCTGCCGTGCCGCGCACCCGCACCCGCGTCGACTCGGGCGTGTCCGTCGCCGGCCGGACCATCCACGACCCGGAGCTCGAGCAGGTCGCCTCGGACGTGGCGGTCTCCATCGGGCTGATCGGGGTCGCCAACGTCCAGCTGCGCC
This sequence comes from uncultured Actinomycetota bacterium, assembly GCA_963797525.1. Lineage (GTDB taxonomy): Bacteria > Actinomycetota > Actinomycetes > Propionibacteriales > Nocardioidaceae > Marmoricola. The sequence continues at coordinate 144,896 of CAWCPT010000010.1, read as the reverse complement.
GCGACCCGGAGGGGCGACCCGCCCTGCTCGAGGTCAACCCGCGCTTCGCCGGCGCGATGCCCCTGACGATCGCGGCCGGGGTCGACCTGCCGTCGCTGGCGCTCGACCTCTTCCTCGGTGAGCCCCTCCCGGAGCACGTCGACTTCAAGGAGCTGGCCAACGTGCGCTTCCTCGAGGACGTCTTCCTGGACCCGACGGACGTGCTCCGGTCCGCCCACGCGGCCCACAGCGAGGAGACTCTCTCACCATGACCCCGGTGGACCTCCTCGGCGACTTCCACGTGCACTCGACGTTCTCGGACGATGCCGAGAGCACGCTGGCCGAGAACCTCGACTCCGCCGCCAGCCGTGGGCTCCGGGAGATCCGGTGCGTCGAGCACGTTCGCCGCAGCACGTCGTGGGTGCCCGAGTTCGTGGCAGCCGTCGAGCGTCAGCGCGAGCGTGAGGGACTCGTCGTACGCACCGGGGTCGAGGCCAAGATCCTGGACGCCACGGGCCGCCTGGACGCCCCGGAGGAGCTGCAGGGGATCGACGCCGTGCTCATCGCGGACCACCAGTTCCCCGGTCCCGACGGACCCTGGAGCCCGAGCGAGACCCGCCGCCGCCTCGACGAGGGCCTGTCGGTCGGGGACGCGCTGGACCTGCTGGTCGCGGGTCTGGTCAACGCGATGGAGCGCACCGAGTCGGGCCAGCTGGCGCACTGCTTCTCGATCCTGCCGAAGGTGGGCCTGGACGAGGGCGACCTGCACGACGACCACCTCCAGCGGTGGGCCGTCACCGCCGCGCGGACGCGCACACCGGTCGAGCTGAACGAGAAGTGGCAGTGCCCGGGTCCTCGCGCCATCGCCGCGGCCGTCGCTGCCGGCGTCCAGCTCGTCGCGGCCACCGACAGCCACGTCCACACCGACGTCGGCCGCTACGACTGGGTCGAGCAGACGGCTGCCGGGCTCTGACCATGGACACGCTCTGGGAGGCGACCGAGACGACGTTGACCGTGGTCTTCCTGCTGCTGGTCGTCGTCGCCGCCATCCCGATCTTCTCCAACGCCTTCCAGCTCCTCGCGGTGCCGTTCCACGTGTGGCGCAACCACTACGGCCGGGCCGCGCCGTACACCCCGCGCGTCGCCGTCATCGTGCCCGCGTGGAACGAGGGCAACGTGATCGCGGCCTCGATCGAGCGGCTGATGACGCTGGACTACCCGCCGGAGAGCCTGCGGGTGTACGTCGTGGACGACGCCAGCACCGACGACACCCCCGACGTCGTGCTGGCGAAGGCGGAGCTCTACCCCGGGAGGGTCTTCCACCTGCGCCGCGAGGTCGGCGGCGAGGGCAAGGCGCACACGCTCAACCACGGGATCAAGGTCGTCCTCGGTGACTCCTGGATGCAGGCGACGCTGATCATGGACGCCGACGTGATCTACGCGCGGGAGTCGCTGCGCAAGATGACCCGGCACCTCGCCGACGAGAACGTCGGCTCCGTGACGGCGTACATCCGTGAGGGCAGCGCCGACAAGACCTACCTGACGCGCTTCATCGGCATCGAGTACGTGCTGGCGCAGCTGGCCGCGCGGCGCGCGCAGAACGTGCTCGGCGCGATGGCCTGCCTCGCCGGTGGCGCGCAGCTGCACTCCCGGGAGAACCTCGAGGACCTGGGCCGCATCGACACCACGACGCTCGCCGAGGACACGGTCACCACCCTGGAGACGCAGCTGCGCGGACGGAAGGCCGTGTTCGAGCCGCACGCCGTGGTCCTGGCCGAGGAGCCCCAGGCGATCGCGGCGCTGTGGAAGCAACGGGTGCGCTGGGCGCGGGGCAACTTCCAGGTGACCTCCCGCTACCGCAGCGTGTGGTTCCACCCCCGCCGCCACCGACAGCTCGGCAGCTTCTCCTTCGGCATCCAGTGGTTCAGCGTGCTGCTGCTCCCGCTCGCGATGATCCTGGCCCCGATCGGCTTCATCGGGCTGTTCTTCCTCCAGGAGCCGCTGGCCAACGTCGTGTTCCGCAGCATGTGGATCGGTGCCGCGTGCCTCTACGCCTACACGGTCGTCCTCGGCCTCCAGCTCGACCCCGGCATCAGTCGCACCAGCTGGCGAGAGGCCATCGCCTTCCCCGGGATCATCTCGCTCGCGGTCATGGTCCTCGCGTTCTTCCCGGGCCTCGCCGACTCGCTGTTCGGCGTCCAGCCGAACGAGGAGTACCGCACCAGCACCACCCTGTTCATCTACTCCTGGATCGCGCTCACGATGGTGATCGCGTGGCTCGCCCGCAACATCGAGGACACCCGGTTCGGCCGCTACCTCTCACCGGTGCTCGTCTACGTCGTCGGCTACGGCCCGGTCCTCTGCGCGGTGACGGTCGACGCCTACTTCAAGGAGCGCCGGCACGCGGACGCCCGCTGGGAGAAGACCGAGAAGATCGGGAGGGTCGTCGGATGAGGCGTCGCACGCGTGCCACCGGAGCCGACGGCCGACCCTCCGCGGAGGGTGCTCCTGCCGAGGAGCGCTCCCCGGAGTACGTCGAGGGTGTCGCCGAGATCGAGCGCGACCGCCGGGCCGAGCGGAAGCTGCTCCTGCAGAGCCTGATCGCCCTCCTCTTCGTCGTGGCCCTCGTCGTCGCCGGGCGGTTGCTCGCTCCGTGAGGTCGGGGGTGCAGGTTTCCCCGGGCGGCCGGGGAAACCTGCCGCAGATGCGTGATGCTTCACCCCTCCGCCACAGGGGTTGCCCCTCTGCCCTGTCCGAAGTGTCCGACCGACGTATGGCGATGGGTGCGCCGGCCGAGGTCGCCTGGCCGTAGCCAGCCGCTCCTCACTTCCCGGTCGTGCCGGCGTCGAGGACTTCACCGTTGGTGGTGTCGACCACGATCGTGAACCCGTCCGGCAGCTCGTCCTCCAGCCGGCTCATCAGATCGGCCGTCGGAGGGAGCTCACCGGGGAGCCGGACGTCCACCTGGAAGGTGAGCGAGTGCTGGTCGACCTTCGTGACCTCGGCACCGGGAGAGGACTTCACCCAGTCCTTCGCAGCCGTCTCGACGCGCGCGGTCAGCGCGTCCACGTAGTAGCTGACACTCGTGTTGAGCGCCAACGGCACCAGCACCAGCACGAAGAGCACGCCGAGGGTCACGTAGGTCTTGCGCGGTGACCGGGGCGACTCATCGAACACCTCCTCGGTGTAGCCGAGCACGGTGTAGACGAACATCCCGGCGAGCACCATCGCCACCAGGTTGGACAGGAACAGCAACAAGGCCCCCGCCGACAGGGTGAGCGCGCCTCGCCCCAGGCAGATGCCGACCACCGCCAGCGGCGGGACCAGCGAGATCGCGATCGCGACCCCCGGCAGCACCGCAGCGACGTCGCGTCTCGCCAGGGCCACCGCGCCAGCGAGTCCGGTCGCAAGGGCGGCGATCAGGTCGAGCAGGCCGGGCGACACCCGGGAGGAGATCTGGCTGTTGCCCAACAAGTCGTAGCTGCCCGGCAGCACGCGGGAGAAGACGACCCCGATCACGATGACGAGCACCGAGCCCAGGACGACGTACAGGATCGATCCGTTGCGTCGCCGCTTCACGGCGGCCAGGGCGATCCCCATGATCGGCGTCGACAGCGGGGCGATGATCATCGCCCCGATCACCGTTGCCGTGGAGTCCGACAGCACGCCGGCCGAGGCGATGATCGCCGAAAGAGTGAGCATCGTCCAGAAGGCCGAGGCCTTGGCGGCGTGGTCGCCCGAGCGCAGGTCGAGGTCGTCGGTCAGCTCCTCGAGGGTCCGACGCTGGGCTGGCGGCAGGAGCTTGCCGCGGAGCGTGTCGATCATCTGCCCACGCACCTCCCCGTCTGGTCGGTCACATGCTTCGGGTGAACCGGACGAGCCGCATCACCCTTGTCGGGTGGTGCGCTGAGGACGGGCCTTCCCAGGCGGGGGCGGGGGCGGTGGCCCTGGTGCTAGAGCTCGGACTGCACCCCAGCCAGCAGCTGCCGGGCCGCGACGATGCGCTGGACCTGGTTGGTGCCCTCGTAGATCTGGGTGATCTTGGCGTCACGCATCATCCGCTCGACCGGGTAGTCGCGGGTGTAGCCGTAGCCGCCGAGCACCTGGACGGCGTCGGTGGTGACCTGCATGGCCGTGTCCGAGGCGAAACACTTGGCCGAGGCGCCGAAGAAGGTCAGGTCCTTGTCGCCGCGCTCGGAGCGGCCGGCCGCGGCGTACGTGAGCTGGCGGGCGGCCTCGACCTTCATCCCCATGTCGGCGAGCAGGAACTGGAGGCCCTGGAACTCCGCGATCGACTTGCCGAACTGCTGACGCTCCTTGGCGTACTCCAGGGCGTAGTCCAGCGCGCCCTGGGCGACGCCGACCGCCTGCGCGGCGATCGTGACGCGGGTGTGGTCGAGGGTCTTCATCGCGGTCGCGAAGCCGGTGCCCTCCTCGCCGATCATCCGGTCGGCGGGGATCCGGACGTTGTCGAAGTAGACCTCCCGGGTCGGCGAGCCCTTGATGCCGAGCTTCTTCTCGGGGGCGCCGAACGAGACCCCCTCGTCGGACTTCTCCACCACGAACGCGGAAATGCCGCCGCGGGTCTTCTTCTCGGCGTCGGTCACGGCCATCACGGTGTAGAACTCCGACTCCCCCGCGTTGGTGATCCAGCGCTTCACACCGTTGAGCACCCAGTCCTCGCCGTCGCGCTCGGCCTTGCACTTCATGCCGCCGGCGTCAGAGCCCGCGTCGGGCTCGGACAGCGCGTAGGAGAAGCCGCCCTCCCCCTTGGCCAGCGCGGTCAGGTACTTCTTCTTCAGCTCCTCCGAGCCGCTGATCTGCACCGGCAGCGAGCCCAGCTTGTTCACGGCCGGGATCAGCGAGGAGCTCACGCACGCCCGCGCGACCTCCTCGATCACGATCACCGTGGCGAGCGCGTCGGCGCCAGCACCGCCGTACTCCTCGGGCACGTGCGGGGCGTGGAAGTCCGCCGCAAGCAGTGCCTTGGCCGCCTCCTCGGGGTAGCGAGCGTTCTCGTCCACGTCGGCGGCGTACGGCGCGATCTTGGCGTCCGCCAGCGATCGGACCGCCTCACGGATCGCCTGGTGCTCCTCGGACAGCGCGTACAGCGGGAAGTCAGTCATGCCGCGATCCTATTTCGCACCCGCTCGTGGATCGACCCCGCCTCAGTGGCGACCGGAGCGGCTGACCAGCCCCGCCTCCATCGCGCCCTGCACCGTCTGCCGGAGCGTCGACATGGCGTTGTGCTGCGGACGCCAGCCCAGCACCTCGCGCGCCCGGGTCGTGTCCATCACCACCGAGATCCGCGCCGTCTGGATCCAGGCCGCCTGCGAGGGCATCGCCGGCAGGCGCTTGACCATCTCCGCGCTCACGTCGACGGCGACCGACGGAACCGGGACGCAGTTCCAGCCGAGCTCGCGGGCGAGGTCGCGCATCGTGAACTCACCCGAGGCGGCCAGGTTGTAGTAGCCCGGGCTGCCCTCGCCCTCCACCGCGGTCACCAGGGCGGCGGCCACGTCGTCGGCGTGCACGATCTGCATCGGTACGCCGGGGTCCAGGATCACCGGACCCGGCTGCGGCACCTTGTCCACCAGGCCACGAAGCACCTTCGGCAGGACCGACGGGGTCCCGACGTAGGGCACGTTCGTCACCAGGATCGGCGAGTCGGGGCCGCCGACGATCGAGGGCCGGAAGACGTACGCCGCCACGTCGCTCCCGACGAGCGACTCCTCGAGGGTGGCCTCGAGCTCGGCCTTCTGCGCGGAGTAGTAGAAGTCCTCGGTGCCGGCGGGACCGAGGTCCTCGTGGAGCGGCAACGGGTTCGAGGCGTGGAAGCCGTACGCCGCCACGGACGACGTGTAGACGAGCCGTTGCGCGCCCGCAGCCACCGTCGCCTCGAACACGTTGCGGGAGCCGGTGAGGTTGATCTCCCGACTCTCCTTCGGGGTGCCGAAGATGATGAACGCCAGGTGCACCACCACGTCCGCGCCGTCGACGAGCCGGTCCACGGCCTCGCGGTCCAGCACGTCGCCCTGGACGTAGCGGGTCTTGCTCAGCCCCCTGGCCTCCGGGTCGAACGGGCGTCGCGCCATGCCCCGGACCTCGGAGACCGCGTCCGAGTCCTCGAGCGCACGCAGGAAGGCGACCCCGATCTCGCCCGTGGGTCCCGTGACAGCGACGGTGAGCCCGGTCGCTGTCGGGTCGGACTGGCTCATGGGTGGCTCCTCGCCTGGCGCATCGGGACCCGGTCAACCTAGCGGCACCCGGGCGCGCAGTAGCGTGGAGTCATGGCTGACTGGCAGGACAAGAAGGCGGTCGACTTCATGCTCGACGAGTGCACCACTTGGGCGGTCGTGGGTCTGTCGGGCGACCCGAGCCGTACGGCGTACTCCATCGCCTCGCTGCTGCAGGAACGAGGCAAGCGGATCGTCCCGATCCACCCGAACGCCCCGACCGTGCTCGGCGAGCAGGGCTACGCCACGCTGGCGGACGTCCCGTTCGAGATCGACGTGGTCGACGTGTTCCGTCGCTCGGAGTCGGCAGGCCAGTTCGCCGACGAGGCGGTCGCCATCGGGGCCAAGGGTGTCTGGCTCCAGCTCGGCGTCATCGACGAGGACGCCTTCCAGCGCACCACGGCGGCCGGCGTGCCCATGGTGATGGACACCTGCCCGGCCATCGAGTGGCGCAAGCGCTGACCGTGAACCACCGTGACCCCGAACCGGGTCGGGACCTCGTCCTGCGTCCGGGACCGGGGCTTCCGGACGGCCTCGTCGTGCCCTCCGACGAGATCGTCGAGCAGTTCTCCAGGTCCTCGGGGCCCGGAGGCCAGTCGGTGAACACCAGTGACAGCCGGGTCGAGATCGCCTTCGACGTCGCGGGTTCGTCGAGCCTGACCGAGGCCATGCGGGAGCGCGCCCTCGGCAACCTGGGATCTGGCCGCATCACCGTCACCGCCTCGGAGCACCGCTCGCAGCACCGCAACCGGGTGGCCGCCCGTCAGCGTCTCGCCGACCGGCTGCGCGCGGCCCTGGCTCCCCCACCCCTGCCCCGCGTGCCCACCAAGCCGACCAAGGGGTCGCAGCGCCGTCGGGTCGAGGGGAAGCGGCGTCGGTCCCGGGTCAAGTCCCTGCGCGGCAGGGTCCGCGACGACTGAGCCAGGTCGCAAGTCACCTGCTACGGGTGACGCCAGCAGCCGGTGCCCCGACAGTACGGTTCGAGGAAGCAGGTCGAGCCGACGAGCCCGCACGGCCGGACGGCACGGCCACGAGCGAGGAGACCCCGATGGTCAACGGCGAGGGCGAAGCAGGCACCGACGAGGTCGCGCGGCTGCGAGCCGAGGTCAGCCGCCTCCAGGCCCAGCTCCACGACCACCCCCCGGAGCCCACCGTGGCCCTGCCGGTGCGGACCGAGCGCAGTGGGATCTGGCGCCCGATCGTGGCCGGCGTGATGATCCTGCTCGCGGCGATCCTGGCGCCCCTTGCCGTGGTCGCCATCTGGGCGCACGACGAGATCGGGGACACCGACCGCTACGTCCAGACGGTCGCCCCGCTCGCCTCCGACCCGGCCGTGCAGGACGCCATCTCCAGCAGGATCACCGAGGAGATCTTCAGCCGTCTCGACGTGAGGGCGATCACCCAGGACGCCGTGGACGCCCTGGCTGAGCGCGGCCTGCCGCCGGCTGCGGCCACCAGCCTCAAGGCCCTGGCGACACCGCTGTCGAGTGGCGTGCACGGCTTTGTCGCCGACAAGGTGGACGCCCTGGTCAAGTCACCGCAGTTCGAGCAGGCCTGGGAGGCGGCCAACCGCCAGGCGCACGCCCAGGTCGTGGCGGTGCTCACCGGCGACCTGGAGAACTCCGCGGTGAGCGTGCAGGGCAAGACGGTCAGCGTCAACCTGGCCACGGTGATCGAGTCCGTCAAGAGCAAGCTGGAGGACTCCGGTTTCGGCCTGGCGTCGAAGATCCCGACCGTCAACGCCGAGTTCACGATCGTGCAGTCGGTGGACATCACCAAGGCCCAGAACTACTTCCGCATCCTCAGTGGCATGGCCCGAGGCCTGCCCATCGTGGCCCTGGCCCTGCTGGCCGGAGCGGTCGCGATCGGTCGATCACGCCGGCGCACGCTCGTCGTCGGGGCGCTCGCCATCGCCGCCTCGATGCTGGTGCTCGGGCTGACGCTGAACGTCTTCCGCGGCATCTACCTCAACGGCGTGCCACCCGACGTACTGCCCGCCAACGCGGCCGGGGCGATCTACGACCAGCTCGCCTACTTCATCCGGCTCAACCTGCGGGCCCTCCTGGTCCTGTTCCTGGCCATCGCCGCGATCGCGTGGGTCACCGGGCCGGAGAGCGGACCGGTCGCCATCCGGCGGGGCACCACCCGCGCGATCGACGTGGTGCGCAACCGCTCCGACGACGCCGGGATCGGCACCGGGGCGTTCGGCAGCGCGCTGTACCAGTACCGCGCCGCCCTCCAGGGCGTGATCCTCGGCGGGGCCCTCCTCGTCTACATCCTGGCCGACCACCCGACCGGGAAGTTCGCCCTCATCCTGCTGCTGATCGCGCTCTTCCTGCTCCTGGTCCTCGAGCTGTTGTCCCGCCCCCCGCGCACCGAGGCGGCAGCACCAGCACCACCGCCCGGTGAGTAGACCGGCTCGACGGCAGCTGCACCGCGACGCGGCCGGGGATCCGGGCACCGAGCCGGGCGTCACCTGTCTCGGGTGACGACCGCGTCGGAACGTCGCGAGTAGTTTGCTCGTGAGTCGCTCACACGAAGTTCCAGGAGGCCGTTGGTGGCGCTGATCATTCTCGGCTCGTCGCGGCACCTGGTCGTGGGACCGATGTCGGCCACCGGCCGCGCTGTCCGCAGGCGTGATCGCGTGCCTTCGCCCACGGCGTCGGCCAGGTGCGCGACGTCCGCCACACCGCGACCGCCGAGGGCGAACCACCCCTGTACGAGACCGTCGAGAAGGCCATCCACGACCTCGCCCACTGAGATGATCGGACCAGAGCGATGACGACGTTGACCGTGTGGAAGTTCCCCTCGCCGTTCGGTGCCGACACGGGTGAGCTGCGGCTCAAGGCGCTGCGCGACCAGGGAGCCATCGTCATCCACGACGCCGCCGTCGTCGTGTGGAGAGCCGAGGACAAGGGGCCCAAGGTCCGGGAGTTCAAGCACAAGCGGGGCTCCAAGGCGCTCGGCGGCACGTTCTGGGGCACCCTGGTCGGTTCCGTGGTGCTGATGCCGATCGCCGGGGCGGCCATCGGCGCCGCCACCGGCGAGCTGATGGGCAAGCTGCGCAGCTCCGGCATCGACGACCAGTTCGTCAACTCGCTGCGCGAGCACCTGAGTCCCGGCACCTCCGCCTTGTTCGTGCTCTCCAGCGAGGCAGACATGGACCGGGTGAAGAACGCCTTCCACGACGAGGACGCCCAGCTGATCTGGACCGATCTCTCGCCCGATGAGGCCGAGACGCTCCGACGGCTCGCCGCCGGCGAGGACACCGAGCCTGACCAGCCGTGAACGCAGTCATCGGCGAGCTGCTGCCGCTGGCCGTGGGCGTGGCCGTCAGCCCGGTCCCGATCATCGCGGTCATCCTGATGCTCCTCTCCCCGCGTGCCGGCGGCACGAGCGTCGGATTCCTGGTCGGCTGGGTGGCCGGTGTCGTGCTCGGGATGACGATCCTGCTGCTGGTCGCGGAGGCCGTCGGGTTCGACGCGAGCGAGGGTCCCTCGACCACCTCGTCGTGGATCAAGATCGTCCTCGGCGTGCTCCTGCTGCTGCTCGGCGTACGCCAGTGGCGGAGCCGGCCGAAGAAGGGTGAGCCGGTCGCGCTGCCGAAGTGGATGGCCGCGATCGACCACGTCACGCCCGTGAAGGCAGCCGGGCTGGGGTTGCTGCTCTCGTCGGTGAACCCGAAGAACCTGCTGATGATCATCGGCGCCGCAACCGTGGTGGCCGACGCGGGGCTCTCGGTCGGCGACGACGTCCTCGCGGTCGCGGTCTTCAGCGTGATCGCGTGCTCAACCGTCGCGGTCCCGGTCATCGCCTACCTGGTGGCTCGTGAGCGGATGACACCGGTGCTGGACGAGCTCAAGGAGTGGCTCGAGGCCAACAACGTCGCCGTGATGAGCGTGCTGCTCCTCGTGATCGGGGTGTCCCTGCTGGGCAAGGGCATCGGCGGACTCGGCTAGGAACCGGTGTCCCCGACACGCCTCGGGGTGCACAGGGTCGGACCGCTCGTCCCGCTAGCGTTCCTCTGAGCGGTCCAGCAGCGGAGCGGGGCCCAGCGAACAGGATGAACCATGTCGACTCAGCGGAACTCGACCACAGGCAACGCATGGGCGACCGGGGTGGCGATCTTTGCCGCCGCGTTGCTCCTCACCGCGGGCTTGTTCCAGATCGTCCAGGGCTTCGTGGCCATCGTGGACGACGAGTTCTTCGTTCGCACAGCCAAGTACACCTTCGAGTTCGACACCACGGCCTGGGGCTGGATCCACCTGATCCTCGGGATCGTCCTTGCGCTCACGGGATTCTTCCTGTTCACCGGCGCTGCCTGGGCACGAATCGTCGGCATCGCGGTCGCCGTGCTGGCGATGCTCGCCAACTTCCTGTGGCTGCCCCACTACCCGTTCTGGGCGATCGTGCTGATCGCGCTCGACGTCCTGGTCATCTGGGCGCTCTCGACCTACGACCCCGAGCTGGTCTAGGCGACTCTCGCTCCTCACATCACCTCCTGCGGGGTCACCCTCAGGAGGTGATGGCGCGCCCTCGCCGAGGTCGCTAGGTTCGGATCGACACATCCCAGACCACAGGAGACGGCCATGGCTGAAGAGAACCGACCCCGAGGGCCGGTGGAGCTGATCGTGGTGGCACTGACGGCCGAGCCCGACGGCTCGATCGCCGCGGCCATCGCGGACAAGGTCGAGGCCGGGGTGATCAAGATCCTGGACCTGCTCTACATCCGGCTCTCCGAGGACGGTGAGCTGATCGTCCTCGAGGCCGACAACATCGGCGGTGAGCTCGAGGTCTTCGGTTTCGAAGCCGATCTCCCCGGCCTGATCGGCGAGGAGGACGCTCGAGCAGTCGGCGAGACGCTGCCGCCCGGGACCGCCGTCGCCCTGCTCGCCTGGGAGAACGTGTGGGCCGCAGAGATCGCCCAGGCGATCAGTGCCGCAGGTGGAGCGGTTCTCGCGCACGAACGCGTGCCGGTCGCAGACGTGGAGGCCGTCCTGGCCGCCCTGGAGAACGACGAGTGAAAGGACCAAGCCGATGATGGGACGACGAATGGGACGGGGACGCCCCGGGCTCCTGGGGATGGCCGCACGCACCGCGGTCGTCGCCGGGACAGCAACCGCAGTCTCGAACAACGTGTCGCGTCGCCAGCAGGGTCGCCAGCAGGAGCAGGCCGATGCCCAGGCCTATGAGCAACAGCAGGCGGACTACGAGGCCCAGCAACGGGCCAACCTGGCCGCCCAGCAGGCAGCGGCACAACAGGCTGCCGCAGCACCCCCGCCCGACGACACCCTGTCGCAGCTGCAGCAGCTCGCGGACCTGAAGCAGCAGGGACTGCTCACCGATGAGGAGTTCAGCGCCGCCAAGGCAAAGCTGCTCGGGGCTTGAGCGCACTCCCCGCGCCAGCCGGCCCACCGTCCGCCTCGGGCGGCGGGCTGCCGCGCGGGCTGCAGGTGATGATCGGCCTGGCCGCTGCCGTGGTCGTCATCGGCGGCCTCCAGGCCTCGGCCGACATCGTGGGTCCCGCCTTCCTGGCCATGGTGCTGGTGATCTGTGTCCACCCCGTGCGCGCCTGGATGAAGACCAAAGGTGTTCCCGGGTGGCTGGCGTCCGTCATCTCCGGCCTCGCCGTCTACGGCATCCTGATCGGTCTCGCGGTGTCGCTCGTCGTGGCGACGGCCAGGTTCGCCACCCTGCTTCCGACGTACTCCGACCAGTTCAACGACCTGGTGGACGGCGGGATCACCTGGTTGAAGAGCGTCGGCGTCGACCAGGCCCAGATCGACAAGTTGCTCCACTCGATCGACATCTCCCAGCTCAACGGGGTGATCGCGGACCTGTTGGGCAGCGTCGCGGGGGTGGTCGGCAACCTCGTGTTCGTGCTGACCCTGCTGCTCTTCCTGACCATGGACGCGGGCACCTTCCCCACGAACCTCGAGTCGACCCGGGCGTTCCGCGGACGGGTGGTCGAGGCACTGACAGCGTTCGCCACCGGCACGCGCACCTACTTCGTGGTCTCCACCGTCTTCGGCTTCATCGTCGCCGTGCTCGACACGATCGCCCTCTCGTTCCTCGGCATCCCGGTGCCACTCCTCTGGGGCCTGCTGGCCTTCATCACGAACTACATCCCCAACATCGGGTTCGTGATCGGCCTGCTGCCGCCCGCGATCCTCGGCCTGCTCGAGGGTGGGCCCGGCCTGATGATCGCCGTGATCGTGGTCTACAGCATCCTGAACCTGATCATCCAGACGGTGATCCAGCCCAAGTTCGTGGGTGACGCGGTCGGCCTGTCGACCTCGCTCACGTTCCTGTCGCTGGTGTTCTGGGCGTGGGTCCTGGGGCCTCTCGGCGCCTTGCTGGCCATCCCGCTGAGCCTGTTCGCGAAGGCGCTACTGGTCGACGTCGATCCGGACAGCCGGTGGCTGACGACCCTGCTCTCCAACCCGGGTCCCGACAAGCCGGACAAGCCCGAGAAGGGCTCACGGCGCTCGAAGCGAGCAGCGACGACCGACGCGGCGCCGACGTCCTGACGGTGCGGGACGTCATACGAGCAGGTTGCCCCCGCTGCCGGCTCGTAGGACGTCCCAGGTCTCACCAGGTCTCGCCGAACGACACCTTCTTGGACTGGGGTGGACCCTCCAGTGTCGAACGCTGCTCGAAGTCACCGCCCTTGAGCCCCGCCGTCACGGCGGTCAGCAGGTCGCGTCGGGTCCGGGTCGGGTCCTCGGCGAGCGCCTTGAGGAACAGGTAGGTGAAGGCGCCGTTGGCCCGCTCCTCGAAGGTGGCATCGGATGCGGTCTGGGCCGGGCGGCACGCTGCGAACAGGACGGGCTTGCTCGAACCGCGCGGTCCCTTGGTCAGCTCGACGAGCGCCTTGCGGTCGACCTGCCTCGGGGACGCCTCGCGGATCTCGCGCGCCTTGGTGAGCCCCTTCGGCGTCGGGGGCGGCAGGAACCGCGGACGCCGGCCGAGCATCATCGCCTGCATGATGTCGTCGAGGTCCTTGAGCCCCGAGCCGCTGTGGCAGGTGTCCAGGAACACCTCGAGGAGCACTCCGTTCGGGAGCTTCGCGAAGAGGTCGCGCAGCTCGTCGTCGACGATCACGGTGTTGCGGTCCCAGGAGTCGCCCGACTGCCGGATGTCGTGACAGGCGAACGCCTCGTCCAGGCCGTCCGGCTCGTCGTCGTCGCCGGGCTTGTTCGGCACCTGGGTGCCGTGGCTGGAGAAGCTGAAGACGAGGTGGTCGCCCGGCTTTGCCTTGTCCACCAGCTTGGTCAGGGCGGCCAGCACGTGCTTCCTGGTGGCGCCGGCATCGGTGATGACGGTGATGCCGCGCGCTGTGAAGCCGTGCTTCTTCAGCGCCTTGGCCATGTCCTCGGCATCGTTGACACAGCCGCTGAGCCAGCTGCTCCGTGGCAGCGACGCGAACTCGTTGATGCCGACACACACTGCCTTGCTAGCCATGATGCAGACCTTTCCTCGGGACGGGGACTTCCTCAGCTGTGGACCAGGACGGCGTCGGGCCGGGCGTAGACGACGAACGCCAGCCAGGAGGCGTCTCCCGCCTTGCGCGCTTCCTCCCGCGCACGGGTGGCCGCCACCGACATCTGCTCACCCGCGAGCAGCTCCTCGTAGAGCTTCTCCACGAAGATGCGGGACGGCTGCTCGTGCACCGACCAGAGACAGGAGACGAAGGCCGATGCGCCGGCGTCCAGGAACGCCTTGGCGAACCCGCCCACCGTCGTGAGCAGCTCACCTGCCTGTCCGGTCTGGCAGGCGTTGAGCACGACGAGCGGACCGGGGTCCCCCTTCTTCGCCCAGGCGGCGTTCTCGCTGACGGTGGTGGAGCCGAGGTACTGCGGCTCCACGTCGCCGCCACGCTTGCGCCCACGGAGCAGCACCCTCGCGTTCAGCACGTTGTCGGGGTCGGCAGCTCCGTGCCCGGAGAAGTGCAGCAGGTCGAACCTGCCCGAGCGCAGCAGGTCGCGTACGCCGGCCGGGGTCGCGGTCACCTTGCTCGCCCCGAACCGTTGCTCGAGGAACTCCTGCTCGTGCACCGGCTCGGTGAGCGCGAAACGCGGGTCGAGGTACGCCGGGCAGAGCGACCGGGCCTTCCCCGCACGCACCCGCATCTGCTTCGGCGGGAAGCTGCCCAGCTGCCAGCGGACCAGCCCGTCCTGGGCCAGGAAGCGTGGCTGCTGCTGGCGCGGGCCCGTCGGTGGCTTCAGGTGCACCAGCTCCCACGGGACGAACGGCTCGTCGGCGTAGAGGATCAGGTCGTGCACCTTGGCACGGTGCTTCCACAGGTGGGCCTGCATCGGCTCCGGGAACAGCTCGTCGAACATGGTGGCACCGATGTCCTGGAGCTTGCGCTCACGCTCACGCGGGTCCGAGCTGCCCTCCTGCCACACCCCGGCCACGTCGTCGAGGATCTTGGCGATCCGCGCGACGCGGTCCTTGAGCGGCTTCGACTCGAACATCGCGGCCGGTTGGCCGGGGTCGAGCCGCACGGCGTACTGGTAGACGACCGACTGGTCGGGGAGCACCCGCTCGAAGATGTCGAGACAGGGCAGCCCTTCGAGCTCGGGTGCGTCGATGCCGGGGTGGGTGCTCACGGTCGTGGTCGTGTCGGTCGACACGTCGGCGCCCTTGTCGACTGCCGCAGCCTCGAGGGTGAGGGTCGAGAGCGGCACCGTGCCCTGGCGCACGACGGCGCTCACCGTGAGCGGTCCGGCGGCGAATGCCTTGACGTCGAACGTCAGCTCGCTGGTGCCACCGCCGGCCGGCAGGTCGAAGACGTCCTGGTCCGGCCCGACGACCGAGGCGTTCTTCTTGCCGATGACCTGCACCGAGAGCTCCCGGGTGGCGTCGACCTCGACGTCTGCCTCGGCATGGGCACTCCCAGCAGTCGCCGTGATCTCCTTGCGCGAGAGGCGCACGCGCACCCGGAACGTCTTCTTCGCCAGGACGCTCGCCGGCATCTCGGCCGCCAGCCGGGCCGATGTGGTCTCAGGCTTCGCGGACCCCGGCTTCGGTGCCGCACGCTTCGGTGCCGCACGCTTCGGGGCCGCCGGCTTCCTGCTCTTCCTGAGCTCCTTCTGCTCGGGGGCCGGCACCGGGGCCGGTGCCGCGGCGGCGGGCGGCGGGGCCGCGGCTGCCGGTGGTGCGGCCAGGTCAGCGTCGGCCAGGTCAGCGTCGGACGGTGCCGCGGCCATCGCCTCGCCGGGGGGCTCCGCTGCGTCCTCGTCAGCGGCGTGCGCGACCTCGTCGGGGGCGGGTTCCGGGCCCCCTCCGGCGCCCGTGCCGAGCGGCAGCCAGCCGCCCAGCGCCTCGATCACGCGGCGCTGGTTGAAGTAGTTGTTGTGGTAGGTCACGTCGTTCTTGCCGAGCTCGAGGCTGTCCCGCACGAACCCGCCACCCTCGGGCAGGTCGATCGCCGACATCGACGCGACGTCGACGACCATGTCGTTGGCGCCCTTGAGCAGCTGGTCGACGAAGCCGTCCCTGAGCTTGGCGGCCAGCTCCTTGGGAAACTCCGGCGGGTTGTGGTGGTCGTCGAAGAGCGAGACGTGGAAGTCGGAGGACACGACGTACCAGTCGGTGCCCGTGGCCGGTTGGCCCGGCTGGGTCTTGTTGATCTCCGTGACGAACTTTCCGCCGGGCACCATCGCCGCGAGGCCCGGGACCTCGTCACCCTTGGCGATGTAGGACACGAGCGCCTTGACGAACGCGCCGATCCCCTTGACCACGCCGGCGATCACCGTGGCCACGGGCGCGGCTCCGGGAAGCATCGAGAGCAGCCGTGCCGAGACGGCCGCGAGGTTCGTGTAGAGGTCGACGAGGTTGCCCCAGTTCTCGGGGCTGGCGAGGTGCGTGCCGGCGTGCGTCGAGGCGACGAACACGGCGCGGTCCACGCGAGCCGGCCAGCCGGAGCCGGGCAGCACCTCCTCCGCGAAGGCACGCGTGGTCAACCCGCCGCGGCTGTGCGTGACGATGTCGATGACCAGCTCGGAGCCGGGCTGGTGGGTCCGCAGCCGCTTCAACAGGTCCTCGGCGTTCTGCCGTGGGTCGAGGCTGAGCGTCTTGTGGTCGTAGCCGATGACCGCGTCGTAGGCCCCGATCGCCGTCCGCAGGAAGCCCTTGCCGTCCTTCTCGACCGCCAGCGCGCCGAAGCCGCCGACCGTCGAGGAGAAGGTGCCGTGGATGAAGAGCAGCAGGCGCACCGGCCGGTCGGTCGGCAGGTCGAGCTCGTCGAGGTTCTCGAAGGGGGTCCAGGCCGATACCTTGGCCGCGGTCAGGTGGACCATCCCCGTGCGGACGTGCGCCTCCGCGTGCTCGACGGCCTTCTTCACCAGGGGTGGTGCCGCGAACTTGAAGACCAGCGCCGTCGCCGCGCCCTGGACCAGACCCCCCAGCAGGCCGCGGGTGCGGTCTGGCCGCGGCGCAGTGGGCTTGCCCGTGCTTCGAGGCTGTACGTCGATCTCGAAGCGTGCCGTGCGTGGCCCGGGGGCGAGGTCCTTGGTGCGCTCGATCGGGTTGACGGGGAGGTGCCAGGAGTAGACGCCGTCGCGCTCGAGGAGCACGACGGCGTCCTCGCCGGCAGGCACGTCGACGTCGACCGACACCGTGCCCTTGCGGTTGGGCGCCGGCTTGCCGAGGTCCTTGGTCTGCCGAGGCGCCAGGGCGACGCGGTCGACGAGGCTCATCTCGCTCTGCTCGAGGGCCTTCACGAGGACGTCGGTGGTGACGGCGTTCTCGCTCGGCTCCTCCAGCGCCTTGTCCCGTGACCGGCCGGCCTGCTGCACGGCGTACGACGTGGGCGCGGTGACGCGCACCGTGCCGTTCCCGAAGCTCGACGGCATGCGGACTCCCCCTCAGATCGACGGGCACTTGCCAACCTAGAGCGGGCACACCCCGGGGAGATACCCCTCGCACCTCCGGCCTAGGCCAGCGGTGCCCGACCTGCCGGGTTTGGTCAGAAACCGAGCTTGTGCTCGGCCTCGCCGCGGACGGCCTTGCCCTTGGAGTGTGCGGAGTCGCGCAGCTCCGACTGGAAGTCGAGCATCCGCTGCTGGAGGGCGGGGTCCGCCGCCGCCAGGATGCGTACGGCGAGCAGGCCGGCGTTGCGGGCGTTGCCGATCGCCACGGTCGCGACCGGGACCCCGGCGGGCATCTGCACGATGGAGAGCAGCGAGTCCATCCCGTCGAGGTACTTCAACGGCACCGGGACGCCGATCACCGGCAGCGGCGTGACGGCGGCCAGCATCCCGGGCAGGTGGGCAGCCCCGCCGGCACCGGCGACCAGCACGCGGAGGCCACGGCCGGCCGCGTCTCGGCCGTAGCCGAGCATCTCGTCGGGCATCCGGTGGGCCGAGACGACGTCCGCCTCGAAGCCGACGCCGAACTCCTCGCACGCCTCGGCCGCCGCCTTCATCACCGGCCAGTCCGAGTCGGACCCCATCACGATGCCTACCTGCGCCTGATCGGTCATTCGCTCTCCTCACCGAGGTCGCCCGCAAACCATGCTGCCGCATGCCGGGCACGTTCGAGGCAGTCCTCGAGGTCGTCACCGTAGGCGTTCACGTGACCGACCTTGCGGCCCGGACGCAGCTCCTTGCCGTAGAGGTGCACCCGCAGCCGCGGGTCACGGGCCAGCGCGTGCGGGTAACCGTCGTAGAGGTGGCCGGTCTGGCGCGCGCCACCGAGGATGTTCACCATCACCGTCCAGCGTGCGCGGGCGTCGGGTGCCCCGAGCGGCAGGTCGAGCACGGCGCGCAGGTGGTTCTCGAACTGGCTGGTCACCGCGCCGTCCTGGGTCCAGTGGCCGGTGTTGTGCGGACGCATGGCGAGCTCGTTGACGAGCACCCGGCCGTCGCGGGTCTCGAACAGCTCGACGGCCAGCACTCCGGTGACGCCGAGCTCACCGGCGATCCGCATCGCGATCTGCTGGGCCTCGACAGCCAGGTCGGGGTCGAGGTCCGGAGCCGGGGCGATCACCTCGTGGCAGATGCCGTCGCGCTGGGTGGAGGCGACCACCGGCCACACGGCCACCTGGCCCGAGGGCGACCGGGCCACCAGGGCGGAGAGCTCGCGCCGGAAGTCGACGCGCTCCTCGGCCAGGATCTCGGACCCGGAGGCGAAGGCGTCGGCGCAGTCGTCGGGCTCGGAGACGAACCAGACGCCCTTGCCGTCGTACCCGCCGCGCGTGGTCTTCAGGACGCAGGGCAGGCCGAAGGCAACGACCTCCTCGACCGACGACACGATCTCGTTCCGCGGGCACGGCACGCCGAGGTTTGCGAGCCGAGCGCGCATCACCCCCTTGTCCTGGGCGTGCACCAGCGCGTCGGGTCCCGGGCGGACGGCCAACGAGACCTCGAGCGCGTGCAGGTGGTCGGTGGGGACGTGCTCGTGGTCGAAGGTGACGACCGCGCACCCCGCGGTGACCTCCTGCAGCGTGGCCAGGTCGGTGTAGTCGCCCACGACGTGGTCCGGCACCACCTGGGCCGCGCTCACCCCTGGGGCCTCGGCGAGCAGCCTGAGGGGGATCCCGAGCGCAGCCGCGGGCTCCGCCATCATCCGGGCCAGCTGTCCGCCGCCGATCACCGCCACGGTGGGTGCCAGCCCTGGCATCGGCGCTGGGGTCGGCCCTGGAGTCGACGGGGAAGTACTCACGAGCCCGACCCTATCGAGGCCCGGTCCGGCATAGTCTCGAGCCATGTCCCCGCCTTCCCAGCGCACGACCTACGTCCTCGTGGACGGGGAGAACATCGACGCGACCCTCGGCGCCTCGATCTTCGGCCGGCGTCCGCAGCCCAACGAACGACCGCGGTGGGAGCGGCTGCTGACCTTCGCGGAGGGCACCTGGTCGCAGCCGGTCCTGGGCCTGTTCTTCCTGGCGGTCAAGGACGACCTGCCGATGAGCTTCATCCAGGCGCTCGTCAGCATCGGCTACCGGCCGATCCCGTTGTCGGGTGGGCCGACCGACAAGGTCGTCGACATCGCCATCCAGCGCACGCTCGAGGAGCTGGAGCAGCGTGACGCCGACCTCATGCTGGTCAGCAACGACGGTGACTTCCTGCCCCAGGTGGAGCAGCTGCTCGACGGGCGCCGGGTCGGGCTGCTCGCCTTCCGCGAGTTCAAGAACACCGGCTTCAACGCGCTGATCGAGGACGGTCTGCAGTTCTTCGACCTGGAGTACGACGTGGGCGCGTTCAACGAACGCCTGCCCCGGCTGCGGATCATCCCCATCGAGGACTTCGACCCGAAGGACTTCCTCTAGCCCTGACTCGGCTCAGGTACGCCGCACGGCGACCGGCTCGAGGTCGCCGAAGCCGCGCACCGGCCGGGCAGGGAGCACCCGCGTCTCGAACCGCTCGGGCGAGAGGCGCTCGGCCGTGTGCGCGTCGGTGATCACCCGGTTGCGACGGGCCACCCCGACCAGGCGGGCCGCCAGGTTGACCGCCGGCCCGTAGACGTCGCCCATGCGCAGGACGACCGATCCGGTGACGACCCCGACCCGCACGTCCGGCAGGCGCTTGTCGCCACCGATCACCCGGACGATGTCCCAGGCGATCTCCATCCCGTCGGCCGGCGACCCGGCCAGGAAGAGCACGGAGTCGCCCTGGGTCTTCACCACCCGCCCCCCTCGTCGGGAGACGACGTCGTGGCTGCGCGTCTCGAAGACCTCCACCAGGTCGCCGATCTCGTCGTCGTCGAGACGGTTCGTGAGAGCGCTGAAGCTGACCAGGTCGGCGAACCCGACTGTCGCCTCCGCCACCTGCTCGTCCGCGCCCCCGCCCTCGAGCGTCTCCACCCGGGCGACCGCTGCGACCAGGTGTCGCCGCCAGACGTAGGTGAGCAGCGACTCGAAGTCCGGCCCGATGTTCTGCACCAGCCGCAGGGCGGCCTCACGCTTCGAGGCTCCCGGTGCGGCGTCCTCGAGGAGCCCCGCCAGCAGGGCCACCTCCCACTCGGCCAGCCGGTCCATCGTCTGCCCGACAGCCCGGGTCATCTTGACGATCGTGTCGAAGTCGAGCCGTCCCTCGCGCTCGATCCTGGCCACCCGGACGAGCGCGTCGGCGTCGGCCTCGCTGAACGCCGCCTCGTCGCCGGCCTCGGGGAAGCCGAGGGCACGCCAGAGCCGTTGCGCCTGCTGGACCGTGAGCCCCGAGGGTCCGGCGATCTCCTCACCCGTCAGCTCGGGGACCGCGCCGATGATGGCCCGCTCGAGGTCCTCAGGTGCCGTCATCGGTCCTGCGGTCGAGGGGGTTGTGTGCGTCGTGGACCAGGTCGTTGAGGACCAGCTGGACCTCTTCCACGCGCGGGATGTCGTGGAGCTCGACGCGGCCGGTCTCGCTGGCGTCGGAGATGATCAGGGTGCCGCACCCGAAGATCCGGTCGATCAGGCCCTTCTCGTAGGCGATGTCGCTGATCCGGGTCAGCGGGATGTCGTGGCCGCGTCGGGTGAGCAGGCCCTCGCGGGTGATCAGGCGACGATCGGTGAAGACGTACGTCGAGGTCAGCCACCGCAGGAACGGGATGATCACCCACCAGATCACCACGGCCGCCGCGATCACGAGGATGACGGTCCGCCAGGTGCCTGCGTCGTCACCGCTGGGCAGGCTGGTCAGGTAGCCCGCCACGGCGGCGAGCGCGATCAGCACGATGGTCGGGAAGAGCAGCGCCTTGACGTGCTCGTGCGTGCTGAGCACGACTTCCTCGCCCTTGTTCAGGTGCTTGATCGAGATCGCCACAGCGCGATCATGCCACGCGCTCACGCTCACGCAGGGCGAACGTGGACGACGTCCCCGGCACCCAGCCGCTCCTCCCCGTCGCCGGTCCGGACCACCAGCCGGCCGCCCTCGTCCACGTCCGTCGCGCGACCACGCACCCCGCCTCCGGGCGCTGATTCCCCGGGGACCGTCACCTGGACCTCCTGACCAACGGTGCGGCACAGCTCGAGGTACGCCGGGCGCAGGTCGGCGCCGGAGTGCCACGAGTCGTAGCACGCACCCAGTTCCTCGATGAGGGCCGCCAGCAGCACCGAGCGGTCGACCCGTGCACCGGTCACCAGGGCCAGCGAGGTGGCCTCCGGCACCGGGAGCTCGGCGGCGGTCTGGGCGCAGTTGATGCCGATGCCCACGACGGCAGCGGCCGATCCCTGGTGCTCGACCCGCTCGAGCAGGATCCCCCCCAGCTTGCGGCCGTCCTCCGCGAGCACGTCGTTGGGCCACTTCAGGCCGACCTCGACGCCCGTGGCCCGGCGTACGGCGTCCGCGGTCGCCACGCCGGTCAGCAGCGGCAGCCACGGCCAGCGCTCCGGCGGGGCCTCCGGGGTGAAGCAGGAACGAGACGATCAGGGAGCTCCGGGGTGGTGCCACCCACTCCCGGCCGAGCCTCCCGCGGCCCGCGGTCTGGTGCTCGGCGACCAGCACCAGCCCGTCGCCCTCACCCTCACGGAACCGGTCGGCGACCCCGGCGTTGGTGGAGGTCGTCTCCGCGACCACCTCCACCCGCCAGCGACGTCCGGTCGTGACGACGCACGTCGTCAATCGGTGGGCGGCTGTCCTCGTGGTCGCTCATGCCCACTAGATTGGCCCAGGAATCGACACAGCGCGAGGAGTCCGTCACGTGAGCGCAGCACCTGGCCAAGAGCCGTGGCACCGAGGTCCCCGACGACATCGACATCCACACCACCGAGGGCAAGCTGGCCGACCTCGACCGCCGGATCGACGAGGCCGTCCATGCCGGTTCGGCCAAGGCCGTGGAGAAGCAGCACGCCAAGGGCAAGTGGACCGCCCGCGAGCGCATCGAGCACCTCTTCGACGAGGGCTCCTTCGTCGAGCTCGACGAGCTGGCCCGGCACCGTTCGGTCGCGTTCGGCCTGGAGAAGAACCGGCCCTACGGCGACGGCGTGATCACCGGCTTCGGCACCATCGACGGCCGCCAGACCTGCGTGTTCTCCCAGGACTTCACCGTCTTCGGCGGCTCGCTGGGCGAGGTCTACGGCGAGAAGATCACCAAGGTGATGGACCTCGCCATGAAGACCGGCTGCCCGATCATCGGGATCAACGAGGGCGCCGGCGCCCGCATCCAGGAGGGGGTCGTCTCCCTCGGCCTCTACGGCGAGATCTTCAAGCGCAACGTGCACGCCTCGGGAGTGATCCCCCAGATCAGCCTGATCATGGGCTCCTGCGCGGGCGGTCACGTCTACTCCCCCGCGGTCACCGACTTCACGATCATGGTCGACGGCACCTCGAACATGTTCATCACCGGTCCCGACGTGATCAAGACCGTCACCGGCGAGGACGTCACGATGGAGGACCTCGGCGGTGCGCGCGCCCACAACACCAAGTCGGGCAACGCCCACTACATGGGTGCCGACGAGGAGGACGCCCTGGAGTACACCAAGGCGCTGCTCTCCTTCCTGCCCCAGAACAACCTCGACGAGGCTCCGGCGTACGACGCACCGGCCGACCTCGAGGTCACCGACGAGGACCGCACGCTCGACACGCTGATCCCCGACGGGGCCAACCAGCCCTACGACATGAAGTCGATCATCGAGGCGATCGTCGACGACGGCGACTTCCTCGAGGTGATGCCGCTGTTCGCGCCCAACATCGTGATCGGCTACGGCCGCATCGAGGGCAAGTCCGTCGGCGTCGTGGCCAACCAGCCGATGCAGTTCGCCGGCACCCTGGACATCGACGCCTCGGAGAAGGCCGCCCGCTTCGTCCGCACCTGCGACGCCTTCAACATCCCGGTGCTCACCTTCGTCGACGTGCCCGGCTTCCTGCCCGGCACCGACCAGGAGTGGAACGGCATCATCCGGCGCGGCGCCAAGCTGATCTACGCCTACGCCGAGGCGACCGTCCCGCTCGTCACGATCATCACCCGCAAGGCCTACGGCGGGGCCTACGACGTGATGGGCTCCAAGCACCTCGGCGCCGACATCAACCTCGCCTGGCCGACCGCGCAGATCGCCGTGATGGGCGCCCAGGGCGCTGCCAACATCGTGCACCGCAAGGAGCTCGCGCAGGTCGAGAAGGACGGCGGTGACGTCGAGGAGCGCCGCGCCGAGCTGATCGCGGAGTACGAGGACACCCTCGCCAACCCCTACGTCGCCGCCGAGCGCGGCTACATCGACGCGGTGATCACCCCGCACGAGACCCGGGTCGAGGTCGTCCGGGCGCTGCGCCTGCTCGCCACCAAGCGCGAGACGCTGCCGCCCAAGAAGCACGGGAACATCCCGCTGTGACCGAGGAGACCCAGGACGAGCGAGCCGCAGGCCCCGCTGCTGCGCATCGTCAAGGGCGACCCCACCCCCGAGGAGGTCGCCGCCCTGGTGACCGTCGTGTCCGCGATGGCCGCCGCCGCGGCCGAGGCGTCCGCCAACCAGAAGCGACCCCGGCCCGAGTGGTCGGCCCCCTACCGCAGGCTGCGCGGCACCCACCGCCACGGCGCGGGCGCCTGGCGCGCCAGCGCCCGCTAGGCCCGCGATGCCGCACCGCTCCCCGGCTGATCCTCGCCTCGGCCTCGCCTGCGCGGCTGAAGACCCTGCAGAACGCCGGCCTCTCCCCCGAGGTCATCGTCAGCGGCGTCGACGAGTCGACGGTCGCCAAGACCGGCCCGGCCGACTACACGATGCGGCTGGCCCAGCTCAAGGCCGTGGCCGTCGCCGCCGACCAGAAGCGGGCGATCGTGATCGGCTGCGACTCGGTGCTCGCGCTCGACGGGGAGATCCTGGGCAAGCCCGGCACCGAGGCCGAGGCGATCGAGCGCTGGCAGCAGATGCGCGGGCGCTCCGGCGTGCTGCACACCGGGCACTGCGTCATCGACACCCATCGAGAGGTGTGGCTGGCGCGCACCGCGGCCACCCAGGTGCGGTTCGCGCACGTGACCGACGAGGAGATCGAGGCGTACGTCGCCACCGGTGAGCCGCTCGAGGTCGCCGGCGCGTTCACCCTCGACGGCCTCGGCGGCGCCTTCGTCTCCGGGCGTCACCGGCGACCCGCACAACGTCGTGGGGATCAGCCTGCCGCTGCTCCGGCTGATGCTCGAGGAGCTCGGATTCGCGTGGACCGAGTTCTGGAGCCACCCCTGAATGGAAGGATGACGCCATGCGCGGCATCATCCTCGCCGGTGGGACCGGCTCACGACTGCACCCACTGACCCTCGGGATCAGCAAGCAGCTGGTCCCGGTCTACGACAAGCCGATGATCTACTACCCGCTCAGCACCTTGATGCTGGCCGGGATCCGCGACGTGCTGATCATCACCACGCCCCACGAGGCCGAGGGGTTCCAGCGCCTGCTCGGCGACGGGTCGGCTTTCGGGATCTCCATCGACTACGCCCAGCAGCCCTCGCCCGACGGGCTCGCCCAGGCGTTCACCATCGGCGCGGACTTCATCGGCGACGAGCCCTGCGCCCTGGTGCTGGGCGACAACCTGTTCTACGGGCCCGGCTTCGGCCGCAAGCTCGCCCGCTTCGACACGGTCGACGGGAGCCATGATCTTCGCCTACTGGGTCGCCGACCCGAGCGCCTACGGCGTGGTCGAGTTCGACGCCGACGGCAAGGCGATCTCCCTGGAGGAGAAGCCGGCGGCACCCGCAGAGCAACTTCGCGGTCCCGGGCCTGTACTTCTACGACAACGACGTCGTCGAGATCGCGCGCGACCTGAAGCCCTCCGCGCGCGGCGAGTACGAGATCACCGACGTCAACCGCACCTACCTCGAGCAGGGTCGCCTGTCCGTGGAGGTCCTCGAGCGCGGCACGGCCTGGCTCGACACCGGCACCTTCGACTCGCTCAACGACGCCAACAACTTCATCCGCACCATCGAGCACCGCCAGGGACTCAAGATCGGTGCGCCCGAGGAGGTCGCCTGGCGGCGCGGCTGGCTCAGCGACGACGAGCTGCGTGAGCGCGCGGAGCCACTCCTGAAGTCGGGCTACGGCAGCTACCTAGTGGGGCTGATCGAGCCGCAAGGACTTCTCCTGACGGCGACGCTGCCACCGCTCGCGCCAGTCGCCGATCGGCTCGATGCCGTGCTCGCTGCCAGCGGTCGTGGCCGAGCACCGAGTACGCCGGACGTGGGGCGGGCGACGGGAACGCGGCCGAGTCGGTCGGGCTGACCACGTCGCGCGAGAGCCCTGCCGGCCGCGACGACCTCGCCGGCGAACTCGTACCACGACGTCTGCCCCGAGGACGTGGTGTGCCAGGTCCCGGCCTCGGCATCGGCCTGCGACCAGGCGCACCATCGCCTCGGCGAGGTCCATCGTCCAGGTGGGCTGGCCGCACTGGTCGTCGACGACGCTCACGGCACCGCGCTCGGCGGCCACCCGGGCGATCGTCCTGGGGAAGCAGCCGCCGTGGGCGCCGTACAGCCAGGCCGTCCGGGTGATCAGGTGCTGCTCGGGCGCCTCGGCACGAACGGCCCACTCACCCGCGACCTTGGTCCGGCCGTACGCCGACGCAGGGCCGGCCGGCCCGTCCTCGGGGTAGGGCGTGGTCGCGTCGCCGGCGAAGACGTAGTCGGTGCTGACGTGGACGATCCGCGCGTCGTGCCGGCGAGCGGCCCGCGCCAGCAGGGCCGGGCGCGACGGCGTTGATCAGGAACGCCTCGGGCTCGTGCGTCCTCCGCCTTGTCCACCGCGGTCCAGGCCGCACAGTTGACCACGACGTCGTGGCCGGCCACCGCCTCGGCGACGGCGTCCCCGTCGAGCAGGTCGAGGTCACCGAGATCCACGCCCTCGTAGGAGATCTGATGGCGCTCCAGCACCGTCCGGAGGTCCGTCCCGAGCATGCCGAGAGCACCCGTCACCAGCCACGTCATCGGGCGAGCGTATCCACCCGCTAGCCTGCACCGCGTGATTGTGCGAGCACTTCGGTCCCGGGATCCTTCGAGGTCACGCCCGCCCAGCACGGAGACGACCGCGGCGTCTTCCTCGAGTGGTTCCGCGAGGACGCCTTCGCTCGAGGCCACCGGGCACGCGCTGCACCTGGCCCAGGCCAACTGCTCGGTCTCGAGCGCAGGCACCCTGCGCGGCATCCACTTCGCCCAGCTCCCGCCGAGCCAGGCCAAGTTCGTCACCTGCGTGCACGGCGCGGCGCTCGACGTGGTCGTCGACCTGCGCGTCGGCTCGCCGACCTTCGGCCAGTGGGACTCGGTCCTCCTCGACGACGTCGACCGCCGGGCGATCTACCTGCCGGAGGGGCTGGGCCACGCCTTCATGGCGCTCGAGGACCACACGGTCGTCAACTACCTCTGCTCGGCGCCGTACGCCCCCGGACGCGAGCACGGCGTCCACCCCCTCGACCCCGAGATCGGCATCGACTGGCCGCACGCAGCGCGCGACGGCAGCCCGCTCGCGCCCCTGCTCTCCCCCAAGGACGAGGCCGCCCCCACCCTCGCCGAGGTACGCGACTCCGGCCTCCTGGCCACCTACGACGAGGCCCGGGCGTTCACCAGCAGCCTCTGACCGGAGGGCGCGAGGGTGTGCGCGCCCGGGGAACACCCCGGCCCGTGACGCCCGACCCCCTCAGTCGCTTGGCGGCCCGTGTCGCTCGGACTGCCGCGTGTGCCCCGGCGCAGGCGCTCGCGCCACGCGTCGCTTTTACGCTCCCTGTCGGGCGCCGCTCGCCCCGGTCCGGTGTGCGTTGCGAGCGCCCCCCTCGCGATCTGTCGGTCGGTCAGCCGTTGGCCAGAGCGCGCCCGGGCCTTGAGCGGCTCCCACCAATCACGGTTGGTGCGGTACCAGTCGACCGTGTCCGCGAGGCCCTGCTCGAAGGGCGACCTGGGGCTGGTAGCCGAGCTCGTCGCTGATCTTGGTGATGTCGACGGAGTAGCGCAGGTCGTGGCCGAGGCGGTCGGTGACGCGCTCGACGCGGTCCCAGTCGGTGCCGGTGGCCTCGAGGAGCAGGCCGGTGAGCTCCTTGTTGGTCAGCTCGGTGCCGCCGCCGATGTTGTAGACCTCGCCGGGGCGGCCGTCGGTGAGCACGAGGTGGATGCCGCGGGAGTGGTCGTCGACGTGCAGCCAGTCGCGGATGTTGCTGCCCTCGCCGTACAGCGGGACGTTCTTGCCGTCGACCAGGTTGGTCACGAACAGCGGGATGACCTTCTCGGGGAACTGGTAGGGCCCGTAGTTGTTGGAGCACCGGGTGATGCACACCGGCAGCTGGTGGGTGCGGTGGTAGGCGCGGGCGAGCAGGTCGCTGGACGCCTTGGACGCGGAGTACGGCGAGTTGGGCAGCAGCGGCTCGCTCCTCGTCCCAGCTGCCCTCGGGGATCGAGCCGT
The DNA here is from genome assembly GCA_963797525.1 of uncultured Actinomycetota bacterium. GTDB lineage: Bacteria > Actinomycetota > Actinomycetes > Propionibacteriales > Nocardioidaceae > Marmoricola. Next base: position 117,386 of record CAWCPT010000010.1, on the reverse strand, counting down.
AGACCTCGTCGGTGGAGACGTGCACGAACTTGTCGATGCCGTGCTTGCAGCGCCGAGTCGAGGAGCGTCTGGGTGCCGACGACGTTGGTCATCACGAAGTCGGCGGCGCCGAGGATCGACCGGTCGACGTGGCTCTCCGCGGCGAAGTGGACGACCGCGTCCACCTCGGCCATCAGCCGGTCGACGACCGCGCGGTCCAGGATGTCGCCCTCCACGAAGCGCAGCCGCGGTCGTCGCGCCACGGGAGCGAGGTTCTCCAGGTTGCCGGCGTAGGTGAGCTTGTCGAGGACCACGACCTGCGTCGGGCTCGGGTCCGCCCCAGGCGCCGGCGAGCACGGAGCGCACGTAGTGGCTGCCGATGAAACCGGCACCGCCGGTGACCAAGAGGCTGCATCACGAGCCTTTCGAAGTGGAGTGGGAGCCTATCGCCGGGCGCAGGCGTGCCCCGAGCGAGGTCAGGGTCGCGGCGATCCCGGCACTCATGGGCGTGCGGACGTGCTGCACGGTCGCGCGGCCAGGCCACGGATCGCAGCCGCAGGTCGGCGGCCTGGAACCGGGCACTCGGGCTGGTCCCGAGGACGACAGGAGGCCGGTGGCGGGTCACGCGGCGCAGGTCCGCGAGCACACCGCCGACGGTGCTGGAGCGCTCGCTCGCCAGCACCTTGAGCGCACGCACGCCGTGGTCGGTGACCTCGCCGAGGGCGTCGACCACCATCGCTGCGGCGTCGTCGACGAACAGGTAGTCGCGCCTGGTGTCCAGCGAGACGTAGAGGTTGAGCGGCTGCCGGCTCAGCTGGGCCCGGCACAGCTGGGTCACCAGTCCCTGCGGCTTGTCGAGGTCCTGCCCGGGACCGTAGAGGTTCGACAGGCGCCCGACGAGCAGGGCCGTCCCGGTGCGGGCGGCGAAGTCGGTGGCGACCTCCTCCGAGCGCAGCTTCGCCCGGCCGTACGCCGAGATGGGCGCCGGCTCGGTGTGCTCGGTGAACGGCGGGTCCGGTCGAACCGGCGTACACCCCGCCGGCGGAGGAGGCGAGGAAGAGCCCGGACCCGGCGCCCGGCTCCCACTCCGCGAGGAAGCCCTCGAGGACGTCCACCTCGGCGTCGAGCACCTCGGTGCCGGTCCCGGTCACACCGGCGCCCGCGCACCAGAACGCCTCGCACCCCCGCCGGCTGGGCCCGTGCCGCAGCGAGCAGTGCCGCGACGGCCCGGTCGTGCTCGCGCCAGGGCACCTCGACGGTGACGACCTCGCGTGCCTGCGAGGAGAGGCGGCGGCACACGGCGCTGCCCAGGAGGCCGCCGCTGCCGATCACCCACGCGGGTCGGCGCTGCACAGCCACCGGGGACTCCACGACGTCAGCGACGCGGGCCGCGACGACCCAGGGGGCCGTCCTCGGGGTCCTGGGTGATCAGGTAGAGCGGCTTGCCCATCGCCATGTTCACGGCCACGCCGACGTACTCCGCGATCACCCCCAGCGAGAAGAGGATCGCGCCGGTGGAGATCAGCACGACCACGATCAGGGAGGCCCAGCCCTGGGTCGGGTCCGGGCTGGTCAGGCGCCGGTAGACGACGAAGACGGCCACGAGGAGCCCGATCAGCGAGAACACCACTCCCAGCAGGCTGACCAGCCGCAGTCCGCGGGTGCCGCCGGTGAGCACCATCCGCCAGAAGTGCGAGAGCAGCGTGCGCGCGGAGTAGCCGGAGCGACGCCCCTCGCCCTCGGCACGCATCGTGACCGGGGCGGCAGCCACCGCAGGCGGCGACCCAACCCAGCGCGACGTCCAGGTAGACGCCCGAGCCGGAGTACGCCGCCACGCTGCGTCCCACCTCGCCGAGCATCAGGCGGTAGCTGTTGAACACCGACACGTCCGAGCCGCCGCTGAGCGTGCCGACGAGACGCTTGGCGGTGCGCGAGCCGGCGTTGCGCCAGGCCGCGTGCGGGGCGGCGTTGGTGGGCCTGGCGTAGACGACGCTGGCACGCTGCTCGAGGGCGACGTCGAGCATCGCGCCGAGGTACGCCGGGTCGTGCTGGCCGTCCTCGTCCATCGTGGCGATCCAGTCGCCACCGGAGGAGGACATGCCGGCCAGCGTCGCGGCGTGCTGACCGTAGTTGCGGCTGAGCCAGATCGGCCGCACGAAGGAGTGCTGCCGCCGCCAGCTCGCGGATCACCCGGGCCGAGTCGTCGGGACCGCAGTCGTTGACCAGCAGCACCTCGGCCACCCGGAACGGCGCGCCGTCCGGCGAGACGACACCGGCGGTCAGCGGCACCAGCTCCTCGACGACCTCGGCGAGCCGGTGCTCGGCCTGGTAGACCGGGATCACGACCGAGACGAGGTGCTCGCCCTCGGCTAGGGCGTCATCGGCTGGCACGCGCCCGACTATAGTCACCACGATCCTGGCCGGAAGGAGATGGATGCAGAGCGGGCCGCACGTCTCTCCGCGGGTGTCGGTGGTGGTCCCGTCCTTCTCGAACGAGCCCTACATCCGTGCCACCATGCGCTCGATCCTGGCCCAGACCTACCCGGACTTCGAGGTCGTCGTGGCCGACCACGGCTCCACCGACGGCACCTGGGAGGCGCTGCAGGAGTTCGCCGACGACCCGCGCGTCCGACTGCTCCGCACGCAGCCCCGGAGGTGGCGCCGAGCGCAACTGGAACCGGGTGAGCGTCGAGGCTCGGGGCGAGCTCGTCAAGCTCGTCTGCGGGGACGACCTGCTCGCGCCCGAGTGCCTGGCGACCCAGGTCGCCGCGATCGACGCCCACGACGACGGCGTGCTGATGGTCGCCTCCGCCCGGGACATCGTCGACGCCGCCGGCAGGCCGGTGGTCCGGGAGCACGGCCTCGGTGGCCTGTCGGGTCGGGTGCGCGGTACGGAGGCGATCCGTCGCTCGGTGCTGCGCGGGGCCAACATCTTCGGCGAGCCGTGCTGCGTGCTGCTCCGTCGTACGGCGCTCGAGGCGGTGGGCGGCTGGCACAGCGACCCCGGGTTCGTGATCGACCAGGCGACGTACTGCCGGGTGCTGCTCCGCGGCGACCTCGTGACGGCACCGGGCGCCCTGGCCGCGTTCCGGATCAGCTCGACCCAGTGGAGCGTGTCGCTGGCGCGCGAGCAGGCCCGTTCGGCCGCGGAGATGCACCGCCAGGTGGCCGCTCTGGTGCCCGGGCTGCTGAGCGCGGGCGAGGTGCGCCGCGGGAACGTCCGGGCGACCCTGCGGGCCTTCCAGCGACGGTTGGTCTACCTCTACCTGGGTCGCCGGATGACACCCGTAGGTCCGGGGCAGGTCCGGAGCACGGAGTGAGCACTCCTCGCCCCTGCCCGGCCTGCGGCGCGACCTCCCCCGCCGCCGAGACGCAGCTGCGGGAGATGATGTTCGGCCTCGAGCGGAGCTTCGGCTACCTGACCTGCCCGGACTGCGCCAGCCTCTACATCCGCGACGTTCCCGAGGACCTGGCCACGTTCTACGCCAGCGACTACTACTCGTTCGACCTGGATCCCGAGGCCAGCATGGGCGCCCCGGGGGCACGTCAGCTGGTGGCCCTTCTCGGACGGTCCGTGCTGTTCGGCCACGGACGCCTCGCCACGCTCACCAGCAGGGCGGTGCCCGTGCGCCGGCTGCGGACGTTGGTCAGCCTGCTGTCGTCGGTGCGTCTGGCCGGCCTGCCGGCCGGCCCGGAGACCCGGGTGCTCGACGTGGGCTCGGGCAGCGGCGCGCTGGTCCTCGCGCTCGGGCTGGCCGGGATGCGCTCGGTCGTCGGCGTGGACCCGTTCAACGAGGCCGACCGCACCCTGAGCACCGGCGCCGAGGTGCTGCGGCGCGACCTCGGCGAGGTCACCGGCACCTTCGACCTGGTGATGCTGCACCACAGCTTCGAGCACGTCCCCGACCCGGGGGCCACGCTCGCGGACGTGCGTCGACTGCTGGCCCCCGGTGGCCGCCTGCTGGTCCGGATGCCAACGGTCTCCAGCGCCGCCTACGAGCGCTACGGAGCCGACTGGATCCAGCTCGACCCACCGCGTCATCTCACGCTGTTCTCCCGGGAGGGGATGCTGCGCCGCGCTGCCGCCAGCGGGTTCGACGTGGTCGACGTGGTCGACGACTCCACCGCCTTCCAGTTCTGGGGCAGTGAGCAGGCCCGTCGCGGCATCGCCCTGACGGCGCCCGAGTCCCACTTCGTCGCACCCCGGAAGTCCCCGTTCGGGATGTCCCAGGGGCGTGCGTGGCAACGCCAGGCGCGCGAGCTGAACCGCCAGGGGCGCGGCGACCAGGCCGTATGGGTGCTCACTCCACAGGCAGGCCGAGCCCCCGCGCGATGAGCATCCGCTGCACCTCGGAGGTGCCCTCGCCGATCTCGAGCACCTTGGCGTCCCGGTAGAACCTGGTGACGGGGTACTCCTCCATGAAGCCGTAACCGCCGAAGACCTGCGTCGCGATCCGGGTCGCGGTGACCGCGGACTCCGTGGCGTAGAGCTTGGCGATCGCGGCAGCGTGCTTGAAGTCCTTCATCGGCTTGCCGGCGTCCTTCATCCAGGCGGCCTGGTAGGTCAGCTGGCGTGAGGCGGCGAGCATCACCTCGAGGTCGGCGATCTGGAACGCGACGCCCTGCTTGCGGCCGATCGGTACGCCGAACGTGGTCCGCTCCCCGGCGTACGCGAGGCTCATGTCGAGACAGGCCTGGATGCAGCCGACCGCGAGGGCGGCGATCGCCACCCGACCGTCGTCGAGGATGGCCAGGAACTGCGCGAAGCCGCGCCCGCGCTCGCCCAGCAGGTTGGCCTCCGGGACCCGGGCGTCGCTGAAGCTGAGCGGGTGGGTGTCCGAGGCGTGCCAGCCGAGCTTGTCGTAGGCCTTCTCCGCGGTGAACCCGGGCGTGCCGCTGGGCACGATCACCGTGGAGACCTCGGGACGGCCGTCCTCGCGCTCGCCGGTCTTCGCCGTCACGGTGACCAGGCTGGTGATCTCGGACCCGGAGTTGGTGATGAACTGCTTGCTGCCGTTGACCACCCACTCACCGTCGCGCAGCTCGGCCCTGGTCCTGGTGGCTCCTGCGTCGGAGCCGGCGCCGGGCTCGGTGAGACCGAAGCCGGCCAGCTTCCGGCCCTCGACCAGGTCGGGGAGCCAGGTGTCCTTCTGCTCGTCGGTGCCGAAGGTCAGGATCGGGTTGATGCCCAGCCCGACCGCGGCCTCCAGGGTGATGCCCATCGACTGGTCGACGCGGCCGAGCTCCTCGATGGCCACGCACAGGCTGGTGAAGTCGCCGTCGGCGCCGCCGTACTGCTCGGGCGCGTTCAGCCCGAACAGGCCCAGCTGCCCCATCTTCTGGATGACGTCCACGGGGAAGTGGTGGTCGCGGTCCCACTCGGCTGCGTGCGGGGCGATCTCCTTCTCGGCGAAGTCGCGCACCGTGCGGCGGAACTGCTCGTGGTCCTCGGACAGCTCGAAGCTCATGCGGGGCATCGTAACCCCGGTCAGTTAACGATCGCTAACCAACTAGTCTGGGGCGGTGACCTTGATGAGTTCAACGGCGAGCTCGCTGGCGGATGCCACCTCCTCCGATGCGGCCCTGCGACGGTTCCTGCACGGACTTCCCGGCGTCGACCAGGTGGGCGTGGAGCAACGCGCTGCGGGCCTGGGCACCCGGTCGATCAAGACGTCGGCCAAGGAGTTCGCCATCGACCTGGCCATCCGGATGGTCGACCTGACCACGCTCGAGGGCTCCGACACGCCGGGCAAGGTCCGGGCCCTCGCCTCGAAGGCGATGCGTCCCGATCCCGCCGACCAGACCTGCCCGCCCGTCGCGGCCGTCTGCGTCTACCCGGACATGGTCCCCTTCGCGAAGGAGACGCTGGGCTCCTCCGGCGTGCACATCGCCTCGGTGGCCACTGCGTTCCCCAGCGGACGCGCGGCTCGCGACATCAAGCTCGCCGACGTGAAGGACGCGGTCGACGCCGGTGCCGACGAGATCGACATGGTGATCGACCGGGGCGCCTTCCTCTCCGGGCGCTACCTGGAGGTCTTCGAGGAGATCGTGGCCGTGCGCGAGGCCTGCGACCGTCCCGATGGGCAGAGCGCGCACCTGAAGGTGATCTTCGAGACCGGCGAGCTGCAGACCTACGACAACGTGCGTCGCGCCAGCTGGCTGGCGATGCTGGCCGGAGGACACTTCATCAAGACCTCGACGGGCAAGGTCCAGCCGGCCGCGACGCTGCCGGTGACGCTGGTGATGCTGGAGGCGGTCCGCGACTACCGCGAGGCCACCGGCCAGATGGTCGGCGTGAAGCCGGCCGGCGGCATCCGCACCTCCAAGGACGCGATCAAGTACCTCGTGATGGTCAACGAGACCGCCGGGGCCGACTGGCTCGACCCCGACTGGTTCCGGTTCGGCGCCTCCACGCTGCTCAACGACCTGCTGATGCAGCGCACCAAGATGCACACCGGCCGCTATTCAGGCCCCGACTACTTCACCCTGGACTGAGGACATGGCACACCCATTTGACTACGCGCCCGCCCCCGAGTCGCGCTCGGTGGTGGACATCAAGTCCTCCTACGGGCTGTTCGTCAACGGCGAGTTCGTCGACGGGTCCGGCAAGTCGTTCAAGACCATCTCGCCGAGCACCGAGGAGGTGCTGGCCGAGATCGCCGAGGCTGACGACGCCGACGTCGACCAGGCCGTCAAGGCCGCCCGACGGGCCTACAGCCGGGTCTGGTCGAAGATGACCGGGGCCGAGCGCGGCAAGTACCTCTTCCGGATCGCGCGGATCATCCAGGAGCGGGCGCGCGAGATCGCCGTGCTGGAGTCGATCGACAACGGCAAGCCGATCAAGGAGTCGCGCGACGTCGACATCCCCACGGCCGCGGCGCACTTCTTCTACTACGCCGGCTGGGCCGACAAGCTGGAGTACGCCCTGCCGGGAAATGGGCGGAGTGGTCCGGATCCACAGTCGCTCGGCGTCGCGGGCCAGGTGATCCCGTGGAACTTCCCGTTCCTGATGCTGGCCTGGAAGATCGCGCCAGCCCTGGCCTGCGGCAACACGGTCGTGCTCAAGCCGGCCGAGACCACTCCCCTGACGGCGCTGCTCTTCGCCGAGATCTGCCAGCAGGCCGACCTCCCGCCCGGCGTGGTCAACATCGTGACCGGAGCGGGTGCGACCGGGCAGGCGATCGTCTCGCACGAGGACGTCGACAAGGTCGCGTTCACCGGGTCCACGGACGTCGGCCGTGCCATCGCGAAGGCCGTGGCCGGGTCGCGGAAGAAGGTCACCCTCGAGCTCGGCGGCAAGGCCGCCAACATCGTCTTCGACGACGCCCCCATCGACCAGGCGGTCGAGGGCATCGTCACCGGCATCTTCTTCAACCAGGGCCACGTCTGCTGCGCGGGCTCGCGCCTGCTGGTGCAGGAGTCGGTGGCCGACGAGGTGCTGGAGCGCCTCAAGCGGCGGATGGCAACGCTGCGCCTGGGCGACCCGCTCGACAAGAACACCGACGTCGGCGCGATCAACAGCGCGGAGCAGCTGGCCCGGATCCGCGAGCTGTCCGACATCGGCGACGCCGAGGGCGCCGAGCGATGGGCGCCGCCGTGCGAGCTGCCCGACCACGGCTTCTGGTTCCCGCCGACGATCTTCACCGGGGTCACCCAGGCCCACCGGATCGCGCGCGAGGAGATCTTCGGCCCCGTCCTCTCGGTGCTCACCTTCCGCACGCCCAAGGAGGCGGTCGAGAAGGCCAACAACACGCCGTACGGCCTGTCGGCGGGGATCTGGAGCGACAAGGGGTCACGCACGCTCTGGATGGCCGGGCAGCTGCGTGCCGGCGTGGTCTGGTCGAACACGTTCAACAAGTTCGACCCGGCCAGCCCGTTCGGTGGCTACAAGGAGTCGGGCTACGGCCGCGAGGGCGGCCGCCACGGACTGGAGGGCTACCTGCGATGAACCACCCCACGAAACCGCTCGCTGCGCTCACGCTTCCGCGGGGACCCCGATGAGCGCCCGGATCGACGTACGCAAGACCTACAAGCTCTACATCGGCGGGGCCTTCCCCCGCTCGGAGTCGGGGCGTTCCTACGAGGTCAACGACGCCAAGGGGAAGTTCTGGGCCAACGCCTCGCACGCCTCCCGCAAGGACGCCCGCGACGCCGTGAAGGCCGCCCGCGCCGCCTTCGGCAGCTGGTCCGGCCGCACGGCGTACAACCGGGGACAGGTGGTCTACCGGATCGCCGAGGTGCTGGAGGACCGGCGTGACCAGTTCGAGGCGGAGCTGCGCACCGCCGAGGGCGTCACCGCGGCCAAGGCCCGCACCTACGTCGACGCCTCGATCGACCGCCTCGTCTGGTACGCCGGGTGGGCCGACAAGATCGCCCAGGTCACCGGCGGCGCCAACCCGGTAGCAGGCCCCTACTTCAACCACACCGCCCCCGAACCCAGCGGCGTGATCGCTGTGGTGGCCCCGTCCGGACCGCTGCTGGGACTGGTCAGCGTGATCGCGCCGGTCATCGTCACCGGCAACACGGCCGTGGTGATCGCGAGCGAGCCGCACCCGCTCACCTCGATCACCCTGGCCGAGGTGATGGCGACCTCGGACGTGCCCGGCGGTGTGGTGAACATCCTCACCGGCCCCCAGACCGAGATCGCCCCGTGGCTGGCCACCCACATGGACGTCAACGGCCTCGACCTGACCGGGGTCGAGGACGTGGAGCTCGCCCGAAACCTCGAGATCGGTGCGGCTGAGAACCTCAAGCGCGTCCGTCGCGCCGGGCTCGAGGACCTGCTCGCCTCCCCCGGCCTGGACCGGATGACCACCTTCCTCGAGGCGAAGACGGTCTGGCACCCGATGGGGCTGTGACAGCCCGGGTCATCGTCCTCGCCGGCCCCTCGGGCTCCGGGAAGTCGCACCTCGCGGAGCGGCTCGGGCTCCCGGTGCTGCGGCTGGACGACTTCTACAAGGAGGGCGACGACCCCACGCTGCCGCGCCTCGAGCTGGCCGGGGGTGAGCCGATCGTCGACTGGGACCACCCGGGCTCCTGGAACGCCGCCGCCGCCGTCGCCGCGATCGAGGAGCTGTGCCGGACGGGGCGCACGGACGCTCCGGTCTACGACCTCGCGACCAGCGCGACCACCGGGCACCGCGTGGTCGAGCTCGGCGGGTCGGCGTACTTCCTGGCCGAGGGGATCTTCGCCCAGGAGGTCGTCCGGGAGTGCAGGACGCGGGGCCTGGTGGCCGAGGCCGTCTGCGTGACGCAGCGGCCCGTCGTCACCTTCGTCCGGCGCCTGTCGCGGGACCTCCGCGAGCACCGCAAGCCACCGCTCGTGCTGCTCCGTCGCGGCCTGCACCTGCTCCGGTCGCAGCGGACGGTGGTCCGCCGGGCCGAGCAGAGCGGTTGCCGGGTGCTCGCTCCCCAGGCTGCGTACGACGAGATCGTGGCCCTGACCGGCTGACACGGGTCCGATGACACGACTGCCCCACTCCCGGGGCGGGGAATGGGGCAGCCGATGGAGTGCTGGGTCAGGCGAGGGCCTTGGCCTTCAGCCCGTCGAACTCGGCCTGCGTGATGGCACCGGAGTCGAGCAGGCCCTTGGCGCGGGCGATCTCGTCGGCCGGCGACGCGCCGCCACCGCCCGAGACCTTGCGGATGTAGGCCTCCTGGTCGTGCTGGGCTGCCTGGATGGCCGTGGCGTGGCGCTCGGCCATCCCCTTGCCGCGGACGATCAGGTAGACCAGCGAGGTCAGGATCGGCAGGAAGATCAGCAGCACGATCCAGACCGCCTTCATCCCGCCGCTCACCCCTTGGTCACGGAACAGGTCTCCGATGATCTGGAACAAGACCATCAGGTAGGCCATCAGCACGAAGAACGAGAGGATGAACCAGAAGAAGTCCCAGAAGCTGTTCACCAGGCCCCCTTTCACGTAGGTGCGGCGCACGTCTCTGGCGCCGGCGACAGCCGAAACGCTACTTCAACTCTCCACCCACCGAACGACCCGGCTCGCCATGGGCGCCGCGTTTTCGAGCGAGCACGGTCTGGGCCAGCAGCGGGCACACCAGCACGGTGACTGCGCCCCCGGCGACGAGCACCGACGCGTTGGTGTCGCTCATCTGGCCGGCCGCCACGGCGACCGAGGTCACCGCCACGATGATCGGCAGCCCCGTCGATCCGAACAGCGCCATCGCGACGCTCTCCCGCCCGTCGAAGACCGCTCGTCCGTCCTCGCGGGTCGTCCGGGTCGCGACGTACACCGCTCCCCCGCGGACGACCACGATCAGCACCACGAACAGCACCAGGGCCGCGGGCTCCTGCGCCACCGCCGCGGGGTCGATCGCCATCCCGGAGGTGATGAAGAAGACCGGGATCAGCAGCCCGAAGGCCAGGCCGGTGAGCTTGACCTCGAGGCCCTCGTGACCCTCCGGCAGCAGCCGGCGCAGGATGATGCCGGCCGCGAACGCGCCCAGCACCGAGTCGAGGTCGAAGGCGGCGGCCGAGGCCCCCAGCGTGACGAGCAGCAGGACGACCAGCCGGACCTGCGTCTGCCCCGAGGTCTCGGCCCCGAGCCGGATCGTGTGCAGCAGCTTCGAGCCCTCCCTGCTCAGCCGGGAGGAGAACAGGTGCACCACCACGGCCAGCAGCGCGAAAGTCGCCAGCACGAGCAGTGACGCGAGCGGACCACGGGTGCCGAGCAGGACGGAGATCGCCACGATCGGGCCCAGCTCGCCGTAGGCCCCGTGCTTCATCAGCGTGTCGCCGAAGGGCGTGCCGAGCATCCCGCTGTCCTTGAGGATGGGCAGCAGGGTGCCGAGGGCCGTCGAGGTGAGCGCGATCGCCACCGCCACCTCGGAGTGGATCGCCCCGCCGGCACCGAGCAGGCCGATCAGCCCCGCGGCCATCGCGAAGGACGCCACCCAGGTGGCCAGCGCCCGCCGGCCACCCCGGCCGACGAGCTCGGGGATCTCGATCTCGTAGCCGGCGAGCAGGAAGAGCATCCCGAGGCCGAGCTGGCGCAGCACGTTCACGCCGTCGGTGTTGACGGCGAGGTCGAGCACGTTCGGCCCGATCACGACCCCGAGGACCAGGAGGAGGACCACCTCGGGCACCTTGCGACGGAAGACCGAGCCGGCGAGCAACGGGGCCAGCACCCCGCAGAGCGTGATCCAGAAGAGGGACTCGACGGTGCTGGGCATCAGTCGTCGCTGTCGGCCGGGAGCTCGCGCTGGGCGGCGTACCCGGGCTTGATCACCTCGTTGATCAGCTCCAGTCGCTGCTCGAAGTGCACGAACGCCGACTTCATCGCGTTCACCGTGACCCACTGCAGGTCGTCGAGACCCCAGCCGAACGCGTCCACGAGCGCACCCATCTCGCGGCTCATCGAGGTGTTGCTCATCAACCGGTTGTCGGTGTTCACCGTGACCCGGAAGCGCAGCTCGGCGAGCAACCCGATCGGGTGCTCGGCGATCGAGGGCGCCGCACCGGTCTGCAGGTTGGAGTGCGGGCACAGCTCGAGCGGGATCCGCTTGTCCCGGACGTACTGGGCCAGGCGTCCGAGCTGCACGTCGTCCCCGGTCCGCGAGATGTCGTCGATGATCCGGACGCCGTGCCCGAGACGGTCCGCGCCGCACCACTGGATCGCCTGCCAGATCGACGGCAGCCCGAACGCCTCGCCCGCGTGGATCGTGAAGTGGGCGTTCTCGCGCTGGAGGTACTCGAACGCGTCGAGGTGGCGGGTGGGCGGATAGCCGGCCTCCGCGCCGGCGATGTCGAACCCGACCACCCCGTCGTCCCGGTGCGCGACCGCGAGCTCCGCGATCTCCCGGGACCGCGCCTGGTGGCGCATCGCGGTCAGCAGCTGGCGTACGACGATGGGTGGCCGGGCGGCCGCCATCCCCTGGTCCAGCCCCTCCTGCACAGCGCGCACCACCTCCTCGAGGGTCAGCCCCTCGTCGAGGTGCTGCTCCGGGGCGTAGCGCACCTCGGCGTAGACCACCCCGTCAGCGGCCAGGTCCTCCACGCACTCCCGGGCCACCCGGGTGAGGTGCCCGGCCTGCTGCATCACGGCGACGGTGTGGTCGAAGGTGGCCAGGTAGCGCGGCAGCGATCCGCTGTCGGCCGACTCGACGAACCAGCGACCGAGGGAGTCCGCGTCGCTCGCCGGGAGCTCGTGGCCCACCTCCTCGGAGAGCTCGAGGATCGTCGCGGGTCGCAGTCCACCGTCGAGGTGGTCGTGCAACAGCACCTTGGGAACGGCCCGGATCACCTCGGGGCCGAGCGCGGTAGGTTCGGAGGTGTTCAGCACAGAGCCATCCAACACCCTTCGAGCGAGGGGTCACGAGGAGCGACGTCCATGCGCGTGTTCAGCACCACCGAGGAGATCGAGTCCGCAGTCGGCGAGGAGATCGGCACCACCGACTGGGTCGAGATCGACCAGGACCGCGTCGACAAGTTCGCCGACGCGACCGGCGACCACCAGTGGATCCACGTCGACGTCGAGAAGTCGAAGGAGGGACCGTTCGGCGGGACGATCGCCCACGGCTACCTGACGCTGTCCCTGGTGCCGTGGCTCGGCAGCCAGGTCTTCACCCTGGACACACCCGGCCCCAAGCTGAACTACGGCGTGAACAAGGTGCGGTTCCCCAACCCGGTCAGGGTCGGTTCGAAGATCCGCGCGACCGTCTCGATCGGCGCGGTCACCGACGTCCCCGCGGGCAAGCAGCTCACCGTGAAGTACGTCGTGGAGATCGAGGGCGAGGACAAGCCCGCCTGCGTCGCCGAGTCGGTCGTCCTGCTCCTCAGCTGATCCGGTCGAGGCTGATCCGGTCCAGAAGCAGCGGGGTCGTCTCGTACGCCGTACCGGCCGGCGACACGTCGTACCCACCCTCGAGCGACGCGAGCGCCCGCTCGAAGCGAGCGGGCTCGTCGGTGTGCAGGGTCAGCAGCGGCTGCCCCTGGGAGACGGAGTCGCCCGGCCGGGCGTGCCACTCCACTCCCGCACCGGCCTGGACGGCGTCGCCCTGCCTGGCCCGGCCGGCGCCGAGTCGCCACGCCGCCATCCCGACCGCCATCGCGTCGAGCCGGGTGAGCACGCCGGACGCCGGAGCCTCCACGACGTGGGTCTCCCGGGCCGCCGGCAGCTCGGCCTCGGGGTCTCCCCCCTGGGCCGAGATCATCTGCTTCCACGCGTCCATCGCCCCACCGGAGGCCAGCACCTCGCCCGGGTCGACGTCGTCCCGGCCGGCTCCCGCGAGCATCTCCCGGGCCAGCGCGACGGTGAGCTCGACGACGTCGGGAGGACCACCGCCGGCGAGGACCTCGACCGACTCGCGCACCTCGAGCGCGTTGCCGGCGGTCAGGCCCAGCGGTGTGGACATGTCGGTGAGCAGCGCGACCGTGTGCACCCCGGCACCCTGAGCCGAGCTCGACCATGGTCGAGGCCAGCTCGCGGGCGCGGGCGAGGTCCTTCATGAAGGCGCCGGTGCCGACCTTCACGTCCAGGACGAGCGAGCCGGTGCCCTCGGCGATCTTCTTGCTCATGATCGAGGAGGCGATCAGCGGGATCGCCTCGACGGTGCCGGTGACGTCACGCAGCGCGTAGAGCTTCTTGTCGGCCGGGGCCAGCCCGGTCCCGGCGGCGCAGATGACCGCGCCCACGGCCTCGAGCTGCTCCATCATCGCGTCGTTGGAGATCGACGCCTGCCAGCCCGGGATCGACTCGAGCTTGTCGAGCGTGCCGCCGGTGTGGCCCAGCCCTCGTCCGGAGAGCTGGGGCACGGCGACGCCGCAGGCCGCCACGAGCGGGGCCAGGGGCAGCGTGATCTTGTCGCCGACACCGCCCGTCGAGTGCTTGTCCGCGGTGGGACGCGAGAGCCCCGAGAAGTCCAGTCGCTCGCCGCTGGCGATCATCGCGGCCGTCCACCTGGAGATCTCCGGCCGACTCATGCCGTTGAGCAGGATCGCCATCGCCAGCGCCGACATCTGCTCGTCGGCCACCTCGCCCCGGGTGTAGGCGTCCACCACCCAGTCGACCTGGCTGTCGCTGAGCGCGGCGCCGTCGCGCTTGGCGATGATCACCTCGACCGCGTCGTGCGTTGCCATCGCTACCTCCTGCGTCAGTCGGCGAGGGACGCAACCTATCGCGACCGGCCGGGTTGACCCCACGGGGCACCGACCGGGCAGGCTGGGCCATGACGGTCGGGCAGTCGAGCATCCGCGAGGAGCTCTTCGGCCCCTCGCAGCGTGCCGTGACCGTCGGGATCGTGCTGCTGATCAGCCTCGTCGCCTTCGAGAACATGGGCGTCGGTACGGCGATGCCGGCGCTGGTCGCCGACCTCGGCACGGTCTCGTCGTACGCCTGGCCGTTCGTGGCCTTCATCGCCACCAACGTGGTCGGGACCGTGCTGGGCGGACGCTGGTGTGACCAACACGGCCCCAAGGTGTTGCTGCTGGTCGCCCCAGCCGTCTTCGGGCTCGGGCTGCTGGTGGCCGGCACGGCGGGCACGATGACCCAGCTGCTCCTCGGCCGCGTCCTCCAGGGTCTCGGCGCCGGTGCCCAGGGCGTCGCCTCTACGTGCTGATCGCGCTGATCTACTCCCCTCGCGCGCGGCCCGCCGTCTTCGGCCTGGTCTCCTCGGCCTGGGTGCTGCCCGCGCTCGTCGGCCCGCCGGTGTCGGGGCTGGTCACGGAGCGCTTCTCCTGGCACTGGGTGTTCCTGGGCCTGCTTCCCCTCGTGGTCGTCGCGGTCGTGCTGGTGCTGCCGGCCAGCCGGGGGCTGAGCGCGCCGGCCGTGCCGGCTCCGGTCCGCCCGGGGTGGTGCCGGCCGCGCTGTTCGCCGCGGTGGCGGTGGCCGCACTGAGCTGGTCCGGTGAGCACACCACCGCGGTGGCCGCCCTCGTCGCGCTGGTCTCCCTGGGAGTCCTCGTGCCGGCAGCGCGCCGTCTCGTCCCAGCCGGGTCGTTCACCGCGCGCCCGGGCATCGCCGCCGTGGTCGCCGGCAGGGCCCTGATCGCCGGCGCCTTCTTCACCGCCACGGCCTACCTGCCCCTGATGCTCACCTCGACCCACGGCTGGTCGCTCATGGCGGCGGGCACACCGCTGATCGTGGGGTCGCTGGGCTGGTCGGCTGCGTCCGCCTGGCAGGGCGGCAAGCCGGACCTCCCCCGGGACCGGCTGCTGCGGCTGGGTTTCCTCGGTGTCGCCGTCGGCGTCGCGGGACTGCTGCTCGTGGCGCCCACCTGGGGCGTCCCCTGGCTCGCCTTCCCGTCCCTCGGGTCGCCGGCGTCGGGATGGGGCTCGGCTTCTCAGCCCTCTCCTTCCTGCTGCTGGCGGACTCTGCTTCCGCCGACCTCGGCTTCAACTCGTCCTCGGCGAACCTCGCCGACCAGCTCTCGCAGGCGGTCTTCGTGAGCCTCGGCGGCGCGCTGCTGGCGCTGAGCGGCAGCACGGCTGCGGCGTTGACCGTGCTGGTGCTGGTCCTGGTGGTGCTGGCCGTGCTGGGCGCTTCGATCAGCCAGCGGACCGCCGTCGACGCCCCCCGCTGAAGTGCTGGGACCACCTGTCGAGAAAATCAGGACAAAAGCCGCATCGGCTCAGTATGTTGGCAGCGAACTGCGCCACGCCGGTGGCCCAGACGTCTGGGGGGACATCATGAACCGAACCATCCGCTCCGTGCTGCTTGCGACCGTGGTCGCCCTGCTCGGCTCACTGCTCACCGTCGCGATGACCGCACCGGCCGAGGCCTGCCCGGCAGTGCTACGCCGTCCGCTCGCCGGGCGAGACGCAGAGCCACGGTGAGTGCTACCGACTGATCCGGACCCTCGCGCGCGACTACAAGGTCGGCTACCGCGACTCGCTGTGCACCGCACCAGCCCAGCCCGCCTGGCTGCGAGGCCACGCAGTCCAAGACGTTCACCTACGGTGCCAGCATCACCATCGGCGCCTCGATCAAGGCCGGCATCTTCGCCTCGATCGACGCGTCCACCACGGCCCAGATGAGCAAGTCGATGACCTCGGGCTATGCCGTGAAGGCCGGCGTCAACGTGCCCCCGCACACGACGGTGTACTGCGACCGCGTCGTGTACCGGTCCAAGTTCCAGGTCGAGAAGTGCTACAACTACCGCGGCACGATCGGCAGCTGCAAGAACTTCACGTTCGTCGCCCCGGCCGTCCGCGGTTGGATCCTGCACTAGGCGGACCGAGCGGGCGTTCCGGTGAGCGCGCGGGGGTGCGCGCCGGGGGGCACCCCGGCCCGTGACGCCCGACCCCCTCAGTCGCTTGGCGGCCCGTGTCGCTCGGACTGTCCGCGTGTGCCCCGATGTTGGCGTCTCGCGCCACGCGTCGCTTTTACGCTCCCTGTCGGGCGCCGCTCGCCCCGGTCCGGTGTGCAGACTAAGCGCGCACCCTCACAGCGGTCGGTGGGTGCTACCGCCCGAGGTCGGCCGGCCCGAAGGCGTCGGGGAGCAGCTCCTCGAGGCGGCGTACGCCGGACCGAGTGAGCAGCTCGAGGTCCGGGCCGCCCGTTCTCCCACAGCAGCTGCCGGCATCGACCGCACGGCATACACCTCGCCGTGCCGTCGACGCAGACAACCGCGATCGAGCCGTCCGCCACCGGTGGTGTGCAGCTGCTGACCAGGCCGCACTCGGCACACAGCGTCACTCCGTAGGCGGCGTTCTCGACGTTGCAGCCGCTGACAACCCGCCCGTCGTCGACGAGCCCGGCGACCCCCACCGGGAAGTTCGAGTACGGCGCGTAGGCGTGCCGCATCACCTCGTGGCGTGCGCCGTCAGCGCGTCCCAGTCGATGCCGTCGTCTTCTGCGCCACTCAGCCCTTCACGTAGGGCTCGCCGTCGGCGGCGGGCGGACGCACCCGTCCGACGAACCCGGCGACGGCGATGATCGTCGCGATGTAGGGCGTCATGCCCAGCAGCTCGCTCGGGATCTTGCCGAGACGCCAAGCTGGTCCTGCAGGTTCCAGCATGAACCCGAAGAACAACGCGGCCAGCGTCGCCCCGACGGGGTGCCAGCGGCCCATGATCACCGCCGCGAGCGCGATGAACCCGTTGCCGCCGGAGACGCCCTGGTCGAAGGAGCCTGTGACCCGACGGTGAAGTAGGCGCCGCCGAGTCCGGCGAACACGCCGCCGACCAGCACCGCCTGCCAGCGCATCCGGTTGACCTTGATGCCGACTGTGTCGGCAGCCGTCGGGTGCTCGCCGACCGCCCGGACCCGCAGCCCCCACGTCGTCTGGAAGAGCACGAACGCACAAAGACGACCGAGACGTACATCAGGTAGACGAGGAAGTGTCTGGTCGAACAGGCCGTGCCGACGACCGGGATGTTGGACAACCCCGGGATCGCGATCTGCTCTACAGGATCGGCGGCTTGTTGAGGTACTCCTTCCGTTCGGGTCGTCGGGGATCTGGTCGAGCAGGAAGCCCGTCAGACCGGTCGCCAGGAACCAGCACGACGCCGAGCACAACCTGGTTGACCAGGTAGCGGATGCGAAGACGCCAGCATCGCGGCGACCGCGATGCCGGCCAGCACGCCAGCCGACCAGCCCCATTCGGCGCTGAACGCGAGGCTGGCGCCACCGAGGCGAAGAACGCCGCCACGAGGAACTGGCCCTCGATCGCGATGTTGATGACGCCGGCCGTTCACACATGCAGCCCGCCAGGGCGCCGAAGATCAGCGGCGTCGCGAGCCAGATCGTCCCCGGCAGCGGATTGGTGATCTGACCTGGAAGGCGCCGTCTGGTCGGCGTAGCCCCAGATGAGGAAGCCGACGAGAAGGCGAGCGCCGACCACCAGGTAGATGATGCGCCGACCAGCCCCGGCACCCGTGAGCAGCGCGAGCGCCGAGCGCGATCAGCAGCGACGACGAGCGCGCCGACGCATGAGCGGCTGGCGTTGACGCGTGGTTCGGCCGGGTGTCGAGCGTGACCCGCTCCCGAGGATGTACTGACGTGCGCGGTCGTCGATCGTGAGCCAGAAGAAGACAACGCGCCAGCGCGACCAGCGCGTAGACGACGACGAGCTTGATCGCCGGCGACGTCGGCCGGGTCGCGGACCTCGACCGCACCCTCAGTCGGCGCCGCGGTCCCCGTGGCTCACGAGTTCCACCCCTTCGCGAGCACGGTGCGCCGTAGCCGGCCGCCTTGCATCCGGAATACGACCTCGACCAGCGCCGGAGCGGCGACGAACAGCACGATCAGGGCCTGGACAGCTCGGTCAGCGCGATCGGCGTACCGGCGCGGCCTGCATCTGCAGGCCGCCCGCGCTCAGCGCGCCGAACAGCAGCCCCGCCAGCACGGTGCCGAGCGGTGTGGCCCGACCGAGCAGCGCGACGGTGATGGCGTCGAAGCCGATCGTGCCGCCAGCGCCGCCGGTCAGCGGTTCTGGTGGCCGAGCACCTGCTGGCCGCGGCAGCCCCGCCAGCGCGCCCGGCGATCACCATGGCGAGCAGTGTAGTCCTTCGCGACGCTCATCCCCGCGGTGCGCGCGGCATCGGCGTTCGCGCCGACCGCGCGCACTCGAAGCCCGAGCGTCGTGCGGTCGAGCAGCCACCACACGACACGCCGCGACGACATGCCAGCAGCACGCCCGTGTGCACGTCGAAGAGATGGCGGGAAGGCCGCGCGAGTCGTCGACCAGCGGGCGACTGCGGGTTGTCGCTGCCGGGCCGCTGGAAGGCGTCCGTGGCTGAGCAGCGTAGAGCAGGAGCAGCGCGGCGATGTAGTTGAGCATGATCGTCATGATCACCTCGTGGGCACCGGTCCGGCCTTGAGGAGACCGGCGATGCCGCCCCAGATCGCGCCGCCGACGAGCCCAGCGACGAGCGCCACGAGGAGGTGGATCCCGGGCGGCAGGTCGCAGTTGAAGCCGACGTAGCCAGCAGAGCGCGCCGAAGATCAGCTGGCCCTGGGCACCGATGTTGAACAGGCCGCGCGGAACGCCAGCGTCACCCCGAGGCCTGCGCAGATCAGCGGCGCCGCACGGTCGAGCGTGGTCTTGATCGCGTGCCAGACCCGACCGAGCCCTTGAGCAGCGCCCAGTAGGCGTCCCTGACGGCGTGCGCCGGACGCGGTGAGAAGTCCTACGGGTAGCTGAAGAAGTACTTCAGCGACTCGATGACGTCGTGGTCGCTGACGACGATCAGGAACGCGCCGATGACCAGCGCGAGCACGACGGCCGCGAGCGTGACCTTGACGCTGGGCAGCCACGCGTCGGGTCGCGCGGTCGGCCTCGGCGCTCTGCTCGACGGCTCGGTGCGGCTCCGTGGGCGGCGGCGGTGCCTGGGTCGCGTCAGCCGGTCACCTGCTGGGCTCGTCGGCGCACCGGCCATCATCAGCCCGATCTGCTCGCGGGCGATGTCCGGGCCGACGATGCCGACGATCCGGCCGTCGTACATCACCGCGATCCGGTCGGAGAGCGCGAAGATCTCGTCGAGCTCGGTGGACACGATGATCACCGCGGTGCCGCTTGTCGCGCTCGCGACGATCCGCTTGTGGATGAACTCGATCGAGCCGACGTCGACGCCGCGGGTCGGCTGCGAGGCGATCAGCACCTTGAGCGGGCGGGACAGCTCGCGGGCGACGACGACCTTCTGCTGGTTGCCGCCCGACAGCGACGCGACCGGCGTCTCGGTGGACTCGGTGCGGATGTCGAACTCCTCGATCCGCGCGTCGGCGTTCTGCTCGATCGCGTCGAGCTTGAGCGACGCCCGCTGCGAGAACTCGTCGCTGCGGTACAGGTCGAGGACGAGGTTCTCGCGGACGGTGAAGGCGCCGACGAAGCCGTCGTGGGAGCGGTCCTCGGGCATGTAGCCGATGCCGTCCTCCAGGCTCTGCCGCGGGCCGTGGCGGGTGATGTCGCGGCCGTCGAGCGCGATCGCGCCGGCGGCCGGCCGACCAGGCCGAGCAGCGCCTTGATCAGCTCGGTCTGGCCGTTGCCCTGGACGCCGGCGATGCCGAGGACCTCGCCGGCGCGGACGTCGAAGGACACGTCGTTGACGACCGGTGCGCCGCGGCGGGTCGACGACGGTCACGTCCTCGACCGCGAGGACGACCGTCGCCCGGCTTGGCCGGGGCCTTGTCGACCACGAGCTTGACCTCGCGGCCGACCATCATCTCGGCGAGCTCGGCCTCGGAGGTCGACGGCGGCGCGGTACCGACCACCTTGCCGCGCCGGATCACGGTGATCCGGTCGCCGATCGCCTTGACCTCGCGCAGCTTGTGGGTGATGAAGATGATCGAGGTGCCCTGCGTCCCTCAGCGAGCGCATGATCTCCATCAGCTCGTCGGTCTCCTGCGGCGTGAGCACCGCAGTCGGCTCGTCGAGGATCAGCACCTTGGCCTCGTTGGCGAGCGCCTTGAGGATCTCGACGCGCTGCTGGACGCCGACCGGCAGGTCCTCGACCAGGGCGTCGGGGTCGACCTGCGAGCCGTACCGCTCGGACAGCTCGCGGACCGATCGTCGGCGGCCTTGCGCCGGTCGAGCACCCCGGGGCCGCGGGTCTGCTCGCGGCCGAGCATGACGTTCTCGGCGACGGTGAAGACCGGCACGAGCATGAAGTGCTGGTGGACCATGCCGATGCCGGCGGCGATCGCGTCGCCCGGCGAGTGCGAACGGCACCGGCTCGCCGTCGATGCAGGATCTCGCCCTCGTCGGGCTCGCAGCAGGCCATAGAGCATGTTCATCAGCGTCGACTTGCCGGCGCCGTTCTCGCCGAGCAGGCAGTGGATCTCGCCCGGCTCGACGGTGAGGTCGATGTGGTCGTTGGCGGTGAACGAGCCGAACCGCTTCGTCAGGCCCTCGCAGCTCGAGCTTCATCGGTGCCCTCCTCGACGCTGGCGACTCTCGTCACGACGCCGTCGAGCGGCGCCGTGGCTGCGGCGACTCGCCGGCTGGACGCGTCGATGTCGTGATCTCGCCGGTCAGCTCGGGCACGGCTTCGACTTGATCGTGATGTCGCCGTGAGCTGCTTGAGCGTCGTCGATCTGGCCTTGAGTCGTGCGGGATCTTGTCGCGAAGTCGTGGTAGGGCGCGAGGCCGACGCCGCCGTTCTCCAGCGTGCCGATGTACGGCGTGTTGTTGAACTTGCTTGTTCGACGGCGGACTTGATCGCCGTCCTCACCGCGACGTCCATGCCCTTCTCGACCGAGGTCAGCAGGACCGCGCAGTACTCCGCGGCGCTACACAACCATCGGTGTCGACCCAGATGCGCGACCTTGCCGTTAGTCCTGCGCGGCCTGGAGCGCACCGAGACCGGCCGCGCCGGCGACCGGGAAGATATGTCAGCGCCCTGGCTGGATCATGTTCTCGGCCGTCGTCTGACCCTTGGTCTTGGTCTCGAAGTCGTCGGTGAAGGTGCCCTTCTGGGTGGTCTCGTTCCAGCCGATCGACCTGGACGTCCTTGCTGTTTCTGGTTGTAGTACTGCACGCCTTCCTAGAAGCCGTCCATGTAGATCGTGACGGTCGGGATGTTGCAGGCCGCCGAAGGTGCCGACGATGCCGGACTTGCTCATGCCCGGCCGCGAGGTAGCCGGCCATGAACGAGGGCTGAGCCGGTGTCGAAGATCAGGCCCTTGAGGTTCGGGGGCGGGCTTCGGGTCGTAGCTGTAGTCGACGATGGCGTAGTCGATGTTCGGGGTTCGCCTTGGCCGCCTTCTGGGTCGCGTCGCCGAGCAGGAAGCCGACGGTGATGATCATGTTGCAGTTCTGGTTGACCATCGCGGCGATGTTGTCGGCGTGTACTCGGCGTCGGCTGCGACTCGACCTTGGCCTCGGGATGCCGAAGTCCTTCGACCGCGTCGGTCAGGCCGTCTTGGCGAGTCTGGTTGAACGACTTGTCGTCGAAGCCGCCCGAGTCGGAGACCATGCAGGCCTTGAAGTCGGGGAGGCGCGCCGAGGCTAGCGGGAACATCGACCTATGACCGGCCTTGGCGGTCTTCGGACCGTCGCTGCTGCTGTCGTCGCCCCGGCCCGCAACCGGCCACGACGAGCGTGGCCGCGGCCACGAGAGCCAGGGATCGTGCCATGCGGCGCACGGTGCCTCCAGGGTTGGGTGAACGCGATGAGACAGGCCCTCCGGGGGGCTGCCGGGGCCACCCTAGATCAGAGGATGCTGCCGTACCTGCTACCCGCGAGGGGCCACCGGCATCTTTGTTATCGGTCGGTGACCATCGCGCTCAGCGCGCGCGGCGCCAGCACCGAGGCGCCGACCGCGATGGCCCGCTCGTCCACCCGCAGGTCGCCCTGGTGGAGGTCGTACGTCGGGCCGCCCGGCGTGCGCGTGCCGAGCCGGGCCATCGCGCCGGGGACGCTCTCGAGGTACCACGCGAAGTCCTCGCCGCCGAGGCTCTGGCTGGTGGCGACGAGCGGCCTCCTCGCCGAGCACGGCTCTCCACCGCCTTGCCGAGCACCACGTCGACCGGTGCTCGTTGACCACGGGCGGCACGCCGCGGACGTAGGTGACCGTGGGCACGCACGCCGTACGGCTCGACGATCTGCTCGATGGTGTCGCGCGACCAGCTCCTCGGCGTCGGCCCAGGCGACGGCGTCGAGCATCCGCACCGTGCCGCCTGCGCGCCCGGCCGAGGGGATCACGTTGACCGCGGAGCCCGACCGGACGATGCCCCAGACCACGCTGACGCCGGCGCGGGGGTCGAGCCTGCGGGAGAGCACGGCCGGCAGCTCGGTGACCAGCTTGCCGAGCGCGAAGGTGAGGTCCTAGGTCAGGTGCGGGCGCGAGGTGTGGCCGCCCTTGCCGCTCAGCAGCACGTCGAGGTGGTCGGCGGCGCCGGTGAGCGGACCCTCGCGCAGCCCGACCGTGCCGACGTCGAGCGCCGGGTCGGCGTGCAGGCCGAAGATGCGGGAGACGCCGTCGAGGACGCCGGCCTCGATCGCCATCAGCGCGCCGCCGGGCATGATCTCCTCGGCCGGCTGGAAGATCAGCCGCACCCGGCCGGGCAGCGCGTCCGCGACGGCGGCGAGCGCCAGGCCGGCGCCGAGCAGGGCCGCGGCGTGCACGTCGTGGCCGCAGGCGTGCGCCACGCCCTGGACGGTGCTCACCCACGGGTCGTCGGTGCGGTCGTCGACGGGCAGCGCGTCCAGGTCGGCGCGCAGCGCCACCAGCGGCCCGTCCCGGACCCGATGTCGACGACGAGCCCGTTGCGCGGCAGCGAGACCGGGCGCGAGCCCGGCCTCGTCGAGCCGCTTGGCGAGCACGGCCGAGGTGCGCTCCTCGGCCCAGGAGAGCTCGGGGTGCGCGTGCAGGTCGCGGCGTACGTCGATCAGCTGCTCCGACAGCGCGTCCACCCCGGCCAGCACGGCCGGGAGCAGGCCGTCCCCGTCAGGGCCGGGCCCGGGGATCGACGCAGGGGAGCAGAGGTCACGAGGATCAAGCCTATCCGCAGCGAGCGGTCCCGTGACCGTGACCGGTCGGGCGTCAGGAGACGCTGTCGACGCGCGACTGGACCTCGATGACCGGGATGTCCGTCGTGGCGTCCATCGCCTTGGGCTCGAGGTCACCGCCCGGTCCGGCGTTGCTGGTCCAGGCCGCCTGCCAGCCGGTGACCGACTCGCACCGGGAAGCCGCCGGCGTAGGCGAAGGACCCGCGGTCGAAGGTGAACACGCAGGCGGAGGCCTCGTCGACGCCGGGGGCGTAGGCGGTGCGGGCCTGCTCGGCCGAGCACTCGGTGCCGCCGACCGGGCTGGAGATGGTCATCCCGTCGGGCTTCGCGGTCACGGTGACGCTGATCCCGGCGGCCTCGGCGGTGACCTGGCGCTCCTCCACGGCCGCGGGGTCACGCGGTCCACAGCCAGGTGGGCAGGTTGACCAGGGTCGCGTCGTCGTTGGAGGCGAGGTGCGGGTTCCACTCCAGGGCCGGGCTTCTTGAGGTCCATCACCTCGTAGGCGTAGGCCGCGAGGTCCGTCGGGTCGACCGCGGGCGGCGGCTCCTGGCCGGTCGGGAACGCCTGCAGGCTCGACGGTGACCAGACCGTAGGGGCCTCTGCACCGTCGGCGCGCCGCAGGCCTTGGCGACCGTGGAGACCTGCTGGTCGTAGGCGTCGCTGCCCGGGCTTGGCCGAGACGGCGCCGTCGCGGGTCTCCATGCGTGTAGAACGTCATGTCCTTGCCGGCCTTGACCTGCTTGATGATCGACTTGAAGTAGTCGCCGTCCGGGTTCGCCAGCTGGCCGATCGCCGCGTGGCCGGTGAGGTAGGGCCGGACCTTCTTCGTTGTAGTACTTCTCGACGGCCTCGGGGTCGCTCGGGTCGACCTTCTCGCGTGTCGAGCATCGTGGTGTCGTAGGTCTCCCACCAGCACATGGGCGGCGGACCGGGCACCGGAGCCGACCAGAGCTCTGGCTGACGTCGCCGCTGAGGTGGACCTCGACCTTGGCGCCGTAGCTGTTGTTGCCGACCGGTGCCCCCGACGCCGGCCTGCGCCGGCGCGGCGAGCAGCAGGGCCGACGCCAGCACGACGGAAGGCTGCAGCCATCAGACGTGCGGACGGTGGCGCATGGGTCTCTCCCCCTCGGAGTGGGTCGAGTACCCGCGAGGCTCGTGTCTGTGCGTCCTACCCGTCCCAACGAGCGGGCAAACCGTCGGTCACGGACGCAGGTCGCGCTCACTTGCAGGTGGCGACCCGGGTCGACCGGGGCCGCGACGACCCGCCAGGCGCCGCCGTTCTTGACGAGCGTCGCCCTTCACCGCGAAGAACGGCATCGGCTGCTCGGCCGGAGTGCCGTCGGCGTAGCGGTCGAGCGACTTGTTCTCGCACAGCTGGACAGCGTCGCGCCGTTCGCCCTTGATCGCGATGTCGCTGACGTCGTACCTCGTGTCGCCGACGGTGTGCAGCTTCTTGGCCCTCAGGTAGGCGACGTACTGGACGACGTCGGTCACGCGCCGAGACCGCGGCGTACCTGCCCAGGTCGGGGTCGACCTTCGACCTGGCCGTAGCTCTTGGCACGCGACGGCCCAGTAGGACATCCATGCGTCGACGACGGCCTTCTGCTCCGGCGTGCTGGCCTCGATGTTGCCGCGGAGCGCGTCGTTGCCCTCGTCGTCGAAGCGCCTTGTGCGTCGGCTGTCGGGCGTCGCCCGACGCTCCGGGGTCGGGCGTGGCCGACGTCTTCGGTGTCGTCGCCGAGCGGCCCGACCTTCTTGCTCGGCTTGTCCTCGCCGCACCCGGCGAGCGCGAGCACGAGGGCGATGGCGAGCACCAGGAGCGGCATCCGTCGCATGGAGGGTCCTCGAGAGTGTTCCGGAGATCGGTGGGGCCTGACGTCGCGGCAGACCTGCTCAGACTGGTGGGGTCCACGATCCTCGTCGTACGCCGCGAACAACCGGTCGGCGGCCAGGGGCGCGGTCAGCTCGCCCGCCAGCAGCTCGCGGCGTACGTCGTCCCGGATCGCCTTCACCCCGGGAGAGCGGCGCAGGCGCTGGTCCAGCTCGTCGCGGAGCAGCGCCCAGGTGAAGTCGAGCTGCTGGCCGGCGCGCTTCTCGGCCAGGCCCTGCTCCCCCATCGACTCGCGATGGGCGACCACCCGCTCCCAGACGTCGTCGACGCCGTCGCCGTGCAGGCCGGAGCAGGTCAGCACCGGCGGCACCCAGCCCTCGGCCGAGGAGTGCACCAGCCGCAGCGCGCCCGCGAGCTCCTTCGCGGCGGACTTCGCCTCCACCGCCCGGTCGCCGTCGGCCTTGTTGACCGCGATCACGTCGGCGATCTCGAGGATGCCCTTCTTGATGCCCTGGAGCTGGTCGCCGGTGCGGGCGATGGTGAGGAACAGGAAGGTGTCGACCATGCCGGCGACGGTGACCTCGGACTGGCCCACGCCCACGGTCTCGACGAGCACCACGTCGTAGCCGGCCGCCTCCAGGACGACCATCGCCTGGGTGGTCGCCCGCGCGACGCCGCCGAGGGTGCCGGCCGTGGGCGAGGGTCGGATGTAGGCGTTCGGGTCGGCCGAGAGCTCGGCCATCCGGGTCTTGTCGCCCAGCACCGAGCCGCCGGTGCGCACCGACGACGGGTCCACGGCCAGCACGCCGACCCGCTTGCCCTGGCCGGTCAGCATCGTGCCGAGCGTCTCGATGAACGTGGACTTGCCGACCCCGGGCACCCCGGAGATCCCGACCCGGACCGCGTCGACGTCGGGGTCGGTCAGCTCGGCTCAGCAGCTCCCGCGCGGCGGCGCGGTGGTCCTCGCGCCCGGACTCCACGAGCGTGATCGCCCGGGAGACCGAGGCGCGCTTGCCGGCGCGGATCCCCTCGACGAGGGCGGCGACGTCGAGCCCGTCGAACAAGCTCAACCACCGGTCGGAGGTGCCCCAGCTGGGCGGACAGCTTCTCGAGCAGGTCCAGCGCGGCCGTCGGCGATCACCGTGCCGGGCGGGAACACCGCGGCGGCGCCCATCTCCAGCAGCGTGGGTACGTCGTCGGGCGGGATCACCCCGCCGACCACGATCATCACGTCCTCCGCGCCGTGCTCGGCGAGCGCCTCCTTGAGGGCCGGCACCAGGGTGAGGTGCCCGGCGGCCAGCGAGTTGACCCCGACGATGTGCACGTCGGCGTCGACCGCCTGCTGGGCGACCTCCTCGGGCGTGGAGAACAGCGGCCCCACGTCGACGTCGAAGCCCATGTCGGCGAACGCCGTGACGATCACCTTCTGGCCGCGGTCGTGGCCGTCCTGGCCCATCTTGGCGACCAGGATGCGGGGGCGACGGCCCTCGTCCTCGGCGAACTTCTCGGTCGCGGCGAGCACCTTCTCCATGGCCTCGTTGGAGCCCGACTCCCGCTTGTACACACCGGAGATCGTACGGATCACGGCGCGGTGCCGGCCGTAGACCTTCTCCAGCGCCTCGGAGATCTCACCGACCGTCGCCTTCGCCCGGGCGGCGTCCACCGCGAGCGCGAGCAGGTTGCCGTCGAGCGAGCCGTGCACGTGCCCGTCCTCGGCCGACCTCGTCAAGGCGTTCAGGGTGCGCTCGACCTCGTCGGCGTCGCGCTCCTCGCGCAGCCGCTCCAGCTTGGCGAGCTGCTGCTTGTAGACGCTCGCGTTGTCGACCCGGAGCACGTCCAGCGGGTCCTCGTCGGCGAGCCGGTAGGTGTTCACCCCGATCAGCTTCTGCGCACCGGAGTCGAGCCGCGCCTGGGTGCGCGCGGCCGCCTCCTCGATGCGCATCTTGGGCAGCCCCTCCTCGATCGCCTTGGCCATCCCGCCGGCCTCCTCGGCCTCGGTGATGTGCGCCCAGGCCCGCTCGGCGAGGTCGTGGGTCAGCCGCTCGACGTAGTAGGAACCGGCCCACGGGTCGATCGTCCCCGTCGTACCGGACTCCTGCTGCAGCAGCAGCTGGGTGTTGCGGGCGATCCGTGCCGAGAAGTCGGTCGGCAGCGCGATCGCCTCGTCGAGGGCGTTGGTGTGCAGCGACTGGGTGTGGCCCTGGGTCGCGGCCATCGCCTCGATGCAGGTGCGCTGCACGTTGTTGAACACGTCCTGCGCGGTCAGGGACCAGCCGGAGGTCTGGCAGTGCGTCCGCAGCGAGAGCGACTTGGGGTTCTGCGGCTCGAACTGGGACACCAGGCGGGCCCAGAGCGCGCGCGCGGCGCGCATCTTGGCGACCTCCATGAAGAAGTTCATCCCGATGGCCCAGAAGAAGCTCAGCCGCGGCGCGAACTCGTCGATGGTCAGCCCGGCGTCGAGGCCGGCGCGGATGTACTCCACCCCGTCGGCCAGCGTGTAGGCGAGCTCCAGGTCGGCCGTCGCCCCGGCCTCCTGGATGTGGTAGCCGGAGATCGAGATCGAGTTGAACCGCGGCATCTTCTGCGAGGTGTAGCCGAAGATGTCGCTGATGATCCGCATGCTCGGCTGCGGCGGGTAGATGTAGGTGTTGCGGACCATGAACTCCTTGAGGATGTCGTTCTGGATCGTCCCCGTGAGCTGCTCCGGCTTCACCCCCTGCTCCTCGGCCGCGGCGATGTAGAGCGCGAGCACGGGCAGCACCGCGCCGTTCATCGTCATGCTGACGCTCATCTCGTCGAGCGGGATGCCGTCGAAGAGCGTGCGCGCGTCGTAGATGGAGTCGATCGCCACGCCGGCCATGCCGACGTCACCCGTCACGCGCGGGTGGTCGGAGTCGTAGCCGCGGTGGGTGGCCAGGTCGAAGGCGACGCTGAGCCCCTTCTGGCCGGCCGCCAGGTTGCGCCGGTAGAAGGCGTTGGACTCCTCGGCGGTGGAGAACCCGGCGTACTGCCGGACCGTCCAGGGCTGGGTGGTGTACATCGTCGGGTAGGGACCACGCAGGTACGGCGCGAGCCCGGGGTAGGTGTCCAGCGCGTCCAGGCCCTCGAGGTGCTCAGGGCCGTAGATCGGGAGGATGCCGATCCCCTCCGGCGACTCCCACGTCTCGCCCTGCACCGTCTCCGTGGCACTGACCTCCCCGGCAAGCGGCAGGTCGGCGAAGCTCTTCGGGATGCTCGTGCTCATGCCAGCTTCTCCCTCGTGCGCGTCAGGAAGTCGAGCGCGTCGACCCCCATCGCGCAGGTGTCGTCGATCTCGATGTCCTCCACGGCCCCCAACGATTGGCGGAGTCCCGCGAGGACGACCCACTCGGCCCCGGCGTCGCGGAGACCCGTGACCAGCTCGGCGCCCCACTCGGCGTACGCCTTGTCGTGGCCGACCAGGCAGACCACCGGCTGCCCGTCGTAGTGATCCAGCACCGCCTCGACGTCGTCGTGGCGACCCTCGTTGACCACGCCGATCCCGCCAGCGGCGAACAGGTTCGCCGCGAAGGTGGCGCGCGCCGTGTGGGCGGCGATGGTGCCCATGGTGGCGAGGAAGACCAAGCTCTCGGCGGGCTCGTCGCGGAGCTGCTCGAACGCCTCGCCGTAGGGGCGCACGGGGATCGCGCCCTCGGCGTACGGCGCCCTCTCGGGCAGGCTCTCGTGCAGGTTCGGGAACTCGGTCAGCCCGGTCAGCGGGCGCTGGCGGCGGGCGACCTGGCGGTCCCGCTCGGCGACGACGTCGTCGATCCGCGAGCGCAGCGAACCGTCCTCGAGCGCCTCCTCGATGCCACCGGCTGCCTCGATCCGGCCGAGCTCCTCCCAGCCGGCCACCGCGAGGTCGTCGGTCAGCTTCTCCACGGCGAAGGCACCGCCAGCAGGGTCGGCCACCTTGGCGACGTGGGACTCCTCGACCAGCAGGGAGGAGGTGTTGCGCGCGATCCGGCGACTGAAGCGCGTCCGGGAGGCCGAGTCGCGCGTCGAACGGCAGCACCGTCACCGCGTCCGCTCCCCCGACGCCGGCGGCGAACGCCGCGACGCAGGTGCGCAGCATGTTCACCCAGGGGTCGTACTTCGTCATCATCGGCCGGGACGTGATCGCGTGCAGCACCATCGTGCGACGGTCCTCGGCGGCACCGCTCAGCTCCAGCATCCGCGCCCACAGCCGGCGCACGGCGCGCAGCTTGGCGATGGTCGCGAACTGCTCGTCGCTGGCCGCGAGCCGGAACTCCACCAGCTGCCCGGCCTCGTCGACCTCGACCCCGGCCTCCGCGAGCGAGCGCAGGTAGTGCGCCCCGACCGCGAGCACGTAGCCGAGCTCCTGCACGTCGGAGGCACCGAGGTCGTGCACCGCGGTGCCGTCGATCACCAGCGCGCGGCAGCCGAGCTCCCGGGCCAGCTCCGCCGCCACGGTGGTCGAGGAGCCAGCGTCGGCGACCGTCTCGAAACCACGCAGGCTCGCTCCGACAGGGTCGACGCCCAGGTTCGTTCCGGCAGCGAGAGCGGTCCCCTCGGCCAGTCCCCGGGCCACCTCGGCGAACGCCCGCGCAGCACCGAGCTGGTCCGAGGGCGCGTCCAGGACCACGGGCGCCACGTCGAGCAGCACGCCCTCGAGCACGGTCGCCAGGTCGGCGACGCCCACGCCGGAGGCGCCGACCTGCACGAGCAGCGAGGTGGCACCGTTCTCGAGGTCCGCCAGGGCGGCCTTCGCGGAAGTGGCGGCGTCCGGGTCGGCCAGCACCGAACGGACGTCCCAACCGTCCCCACGCGCCGGTGGCCGGACCGGGTCGGGAAGGTCCGCCACGAGGGCCCGCGTGCCCAGCGGGGTCACCTCGATGCCGTCCAGGGTGCGATGGGCGAGCTTCTCCCAGACGGCGTCGTCGGGATCGTCATCGGTCAGCCGACGGGCCTTCCGCAGCACGGCGGCCGCGGCCTGCTCCCACTCCGCCACGTCGTGGTCCTGCCCCTCGGCGAGCGAGAGGTGGGCTTCAGAGGTCATGTGCGAAGGATAGGGACGCGCATCCGGTGCCGACCAGCGACTGTGAAATACCCGACCTAGGCTCACCCCCATGACCATTCCCGGAGACGGCATCGACCTGCGGGTGCCGACGTCGTCGGATCGCCAGCGCTGGTTCGAGCTGATGCACGACCCGGACGAGCTGCGCTTCGGCCTCCCCGCCTTCGTGCCGGTGCCCGAGACCGTCGAGTCCCTGGACGGGCGCCTGGCGGAGGCGGCCGAGGCGTACGCCGCCCGGTCACCGGGCCCGTTCTCCATCGTCGACGCGGCGGACCCCGACCGCTTCCTCGGCATCATGTCGTGGCGCCTCGACGCGCATGCCGCGATGCGCATCGCCGACATCGGGTACGGCGTGTGCGCGGACTCCCGGGGCCGAGGCGTGGCCCGGCGGGCGATCCGGACGTTCGTGCGCTGGTTGACCGTCGACGCTGACGGGCCACGCATGGTGCGCGTCCAGCTCGACCACAGCGTCGAGAACGTCGCGTCGTGCCGCGTCGCCCTCGCCGCGGGCCTCGAGCTCGAGGGGGTCCGACGCGGCTTCCTCCCGCTCCGTGACCCCGCGGCGCCGGGCGGAGTGCGGCGCCACGACGTGTGCCTGCACGGCGTGCTGGCACCCGACTGAAACCCGACTGACAGCGCCTCGGCCCGGCGCCGGGCCACGACACGTTCACCTCCCGCTCTCCTGCGTGACACGTTGAGGACAGTCCGGCGGGGCAGGGTGGGGGCCATGCGGATCGCACTGGTCACCGAGCAGTTCGTGCCGGCGAGCACACCCACCGCCCACGTCACCCGTGAGGTCGCGTCTCGCCTCGTCGACGCCGGGCACGACGTCGTGGTCTTCGCCGGCGGGCGTGGGCAGGCGACGTTCCGCGGCGCCCGGATGTTCTGGGCGAGCCGGATGACACCTGTCTCGGCCGTCCGCGAGGCGATGACCCTGTCCCGCCCCGACGTCGTGCACCTCGTCGACCCGCACCGGCTCGGGCTCAAGGCGGCCGAGGCGGCCGAGCGGCTCGGCGTACCCACCCTGGTGCTGGACCCGCGCACGTGGCAGCCCGGGGTCGACCTGCACGACCACCACCCCGGCCTGCGTGACCAGACGCTGCACGACCGCTGGGCCCGGATGCACTCCCCCGACGGCGGACAGCTGATCGTCGGCCATGTCGGACACCTGGAGAAGCGCAAGGTGCTCAGCAGGCTGGCCGGGGTGGCCAGGCTCCCCGGCGTCCGTCTCGTGGCGCTCGGTGACGGGCACGGCGCCGACCTGCTCCGATCGGCGGGCGCCAAGGTGATCCCGCACACGAGCAGCCTCGAACGCGCCACCTGCCAGGCCACCTTCGACGTGCTCGTCCAACCGCGGAAGAAGGAGGTCTACGCGCCCGCCGTGCACGAGGCCCTGGCCAGCGGGGTGCCGGTCGTGGCCTTCGACGGCGGCACCGCCTCCCAGGTCGTCAGGCACGAGCACAACGGGCTCCTCGTCGGCACCGACCGCGGCACCAAGGCCTTCTCCCGGGCCGTGGCCCGACTGGCCGCCAGCCCCGACCTGCGGTTCGCGCTGGCCGCGAACGCACGCGACTCCGTCTCCGCCCGCACCTGGGACGACGCCGTGGCGGAGCTGCTCGACGCGCACTACCCCGCCGCCGTACGGCGCCCCACGGCCGCCGTCCACTGAGCCGACCGGACGCGCTCGCGCCGAGTGCAGGCACCTAGACCAGTATCTCGACAGCCGCCCGGGGACTCCTCTCCGCGGATACCGTGACCGGACGTGCCGAGACGGGAGACTGGGATGAAACAGCTGGGGGGTCGCGCGCTGCCGCTGGCCTGGGTGGCCGCGCTCGCGCTGCTGGGCCCGGTCCTCGTCGCCGTGCCCGCCTCCGCGACGGCGTCGGGCCCGGGTGTGCGATCCGTGTCGGCGGTGCCCGCCGCCTCGGCTGCGACCAGGACCATCCAGCGCAGGCTGAACGCATTGCACTGCAACGCGGGACCGGCCGACGGCGTGAACGGCGGGTGGACGCGGTCAGCCGTGATCCGGTTCCAGTCCCGGCACGGCCTCGCGCAGACAGGCTCCGTCAACCCGGCCACCCGCAGCAGGCTGTTCGCCTCGACCGCCCGCCGGTGCGACCTCCGGGCGGCTCCCCTGCGTTCGGGCTCGGGGCGCCGGATCGTGATCAGCCAGCGGCACAACTGGATCTGGCTGATCGCAGCGAACAACCGGGTCATCGCCCAGGGTGGTGTCGTCGACAACCCGGCCGAGCTGCACCGCGGCACCTACCGCACCGGCTCCTACTGCGGTCGCGCAGCCCGGGTCCGGCTGAACACCAGCGGCTCCCTGTGGCTGGACAACTTCGTGCGGTTCGCGCCGTGCGGCTTCGGCTTCCACCGCATCCCGCGGGCGAAGGCCGGCGGCCGGCAGATCCACCCGGACTGGTACCTCGGCACCAACCTGTCCACCTCGCACGGCTGCATCCGACTCTCCGCAGCCATGTCGACCCGGGTGTGGAACTTCACCGCGGGTCCACGCACCGTCGTGCGCGTGCTCTGAACGATCTGAGATCGCTGACTGCCTCGTGAGACATTGCCTAGACCAGTGGTGCCGAACGCACCCAGCACTCCTAGGCTGCGCAGGATGTTGACTGCCTGGCGCCGCTACCTCGGGGACCCGGTGGCGTCGTGGCGAACGGGTAGTCCGCAGAGCCAGGCGCTCACCCTGGTCGTGCTCCTGTGCGGCGTCACCCTCTGCTTCGTGGTCTCGGTGATCGAGTACGCGCTGATGCCGATGACGACGTACTTCCTGTGGCTCCTGCTCGGGATGCTCCTCCTGCGCTTCCGCCCTCTCGCAGTGCTCTGCGGCGTGACGGCCGTGGCCGCCGTCGGGGCGATCCTGCTGGACCCGCCGATGACCGTGCCCAGGCTCGTCGCATGCCTCACCCTGGGCATGGCGGTGGCCCTGATCCTGTTCGCCTCGAGCCGCCAGCAGAGCGGCCTCCCCGGGGCGATGGGCGAGGCGATGCTGGCCGACCTCCGCGACCGGCTGCACTCCCAGAGCGCGATGCCGGCCCTGCCCGAGCCGTGGACCTCGCAGTCCTCGTTGGTGGCCGCCAACAGCGTCGGGTACGGCGGCGACTTCATGATCGCCCACCTCAGTGACGACCAGCGCCGGCTCGAGGTGATCCTCGTCGACGTCTGCGGCAAGGGCGTCCAGGCCGCGTCCAGGGCGCTGCAGTTCAACGGTGCCCTCGGCGGGCTGATCGGCGCGCTGTCTCCGGACGGGCTGTTCAACGCGGCCAACCGCTTCCTGCTGCGCAACAGCTCCGACGAGACCTTCGCGACGGCCGTGCACGTGCTCGTCGACCTCCCGACCGGCTACTACGAGCTCACCAACGCCGGGCACCCACCCGCCCTGCTGTGGTCGACCCCGGAGGGGGCCTGGGTGGCGGATCGCGCTCGCGGAACCGCGCTGGGCATCCTCGCCGGTCCCGAGCTGCGCACGACGAGTGGCACGCTGCGCCCCGGGGACGCGCTGATGTTCTACACCGACGGTGTCGTGGAGTCACGCTCCACCGACCTCGACGAAGGAGTGGCCTGGCTGCGCTGCGAAGGGGCCAGGGCGGTCAGTCGCGGGTTCGACGGAGCCGCGGAACGCATCATCGCCAAGGTCGACCGGGACGACGACGACCGGGCCGTGGTCATCCTCCGGCACGGCGAGCTGCCCGCACCGGCGGTCGAGCCCGACGAGGAGCCGAAGGCGGACCGGGAGCGGGTGTTGCCCAAGTTACTTGGTTGAGTTATTTTTTACTCATGCCAGTAACTTCGTCGATCACCGCGGCTCGCCGCGAGCAGATCGTCGAAGCGGCGATCGAGGTGATCGCCTCGGCCGGCTACGCCCAGGCGTCCTTCGCCAGGATCGCCGAGCACGCCGACCTGTCCAGCACCCGCCTGATCTCCTACCACTTCGCCGGCAAGGCGGACCTGATGGCGACGGTCGCCGCCACGGTCGTGAGGTCGATCGGCGCGCACGTGGGCGGGCTCGTCGCGGCCGAGACCACTGCCCGCGGGCAGCTGCACGCCTACCTGCGCGGGGTCGTCGGCTTCGTCGCCGAGCACCGATCGCAGATGGTCGCCCTCCAGGCGGTCTTCCTCGCCGGCGGCATGGACTACGACGCGGACACCGAGGAGGAGGTGGTCAGCCCCCTCGAGAAGATCCTGCGCCGGGGCCAGGAGGACGGCGAGTTCCGCGCCTTCGATCCCAAGGTGATGGCGACGACGGTCCAGCGATCGGTGGACGGGCTGCCGTTCCAGCTCGAGACGAACCCCGACCTCGACCTCGCGGCCTACGGCGAGGAGCTGGTCACCCTCTTCGACCTCGGGACCCGGGCACCGTGAGCCGCGTCGCCCAGGGCATCCGGTTCGCCGTCGACCTGGTGGTCCCCGTGGCGGCGTACTACCTGCTGCGCCTGCTCGGCTCCAGCGTGTACGCCGCCCTGCTGGTGAGCACGCTGATCTCGGCCGCATCGGCGCTGGTCCAGCTGGTCCGAAAGCGCCACCTCGACGGCCTGGCGCTGTACATGACCGTGATGCTGCTGGGCAGCCTGGTGATCGCGCTGATCTCCGGCAGCGAGCAGTTCCTGCTCGCCAAGGGCGCCGTGCTGACCGGGGTCACCGGGATCTGGTTCATCGCGAGCACCCGGCTGGCCGAGCGGCCGCTCGCCTACCTGTTCTCCCGCCCGCTCATCGAGGGCCGGCTCGGCTGGCCCGGAGACTGGGACGGGATGTGGACGCGTGCCCCCGCCTTCCGACGGATGTGGCGGGTCTCCAGCGTGATCTGGGGCCTCGGCCTGCTCGTGGACGCAGGAGTGCGGGTGTGGATGTCCTACCAGCTGCCCCCGGACACCGTCCCCGCCCTCGCCCAGCTCCTCTACGGCGTCACCACGGTCGTGCTCATCGTGCTCTCGAACATCTGGTACTTCGCCTGCGGCATCCACCGCCGCTCCTCGGCCCTCTACCTCGGCAGCCCCGGCGGCCCTCCCCTCCCCCAGGCCGGCCAGAGGGTGGCGTCCTGAGCCGGACGTCCGTCCCTGCGGCCCGTGCGGCACCGGGCCGTCGGGGCCCCTCGGGCCGGAGCCGGAGGCGCCGTCCGGACCTCCGGGGTGAGCGTGGATGGGACTGGCCTCCGTGGAGGACGGGCTCTTCGAGGAGCTTGCGACGAGGAGAGGCCGTCTGGAACGGGTGGGTGCGAACCCCGGAGCGTCCGGACGGCGCCGCAGGCGGAGGCCTCCCGGGGCCCCGACGGGCCGGCGCCCCCGTCGTGGCGCACCCGGACGTCCGGATCAGGACACCCCGGGTCCCTACAGCTCGTCGCGCCCGTCGTTGTCCTTGTTGCGCAGGCCGATCTTGTTGCCGAGCCAGACGAGCGGGTCGTACTTGCGGTCGACCACGCGCTCCTTCATCGGGATGATCGCGTTGTCGGTGATCTTGATGCCCTCGGGGCAGACCTCGGTGCAGCACTTGGTGATGTTGCACATCCCGATGCCGGCCGCGCCCTGGGCGAGCTGACGCCGGTCGTGGGTGTCGAGCGGGTGCATGTCCAGCTCGGCGTAGCGCAGGAAGAAGCGCGGCCCGGCGAAGGCCGGCTTGTTCTCCTCGTGGTCGCGCACGACGTGACAGGTGTTCTGGCACAGGAAGCACTCGATGCACTTGCGGAACTCCTGGCCGCGCTCGACGTCGATCTGGGCCATCCGGCGCTTGCCGTCCGGGTCGCGCGGGGGCGGCGCGAACGACGGCAGCTCCTTGGCCTTCTCGTAGTTGTAGGAGACGTCGGTGACCAGGTCGCGGATCACCGGGAAGGACCGCATCGGGGTCACGGTGATGACGTCGGTCTCCTCGAAGTCCGAGAGCCGTGTCATGCAGAGCAACCGTGGCCGGCCGTTGATCTCGGCGCTGCAGGAGCCGCACTTGCCGGCCTTGCAGTTCCACCGGATCGCGAGGTCACCGGCCTGGGTCGCCTGGACGCGGTGCAGCGCGTCCAGGACCACCTCGCCCTCGGAGACCTCCACGGTGTAGTCGCCGAGCTCGCCGCCGTCGACGTCCCCGCGCCAGATGCGCATCTTCAGGTCGTAACCCATGACTACTTCCCGTCCTTCTCAGAGTCTGCTGCTGGCGCGGGGTCGAAGAACGTCTTCAGATCGTCGGGCATGACCGGCAGCGCCTGGTGGGTCAGGTCGACCCCGGTGCCGGCAGCGTCGAGTCGGAGGACGAGGTTCCTGGACCCCCACTCCTCGTTCGGCCCCGGGAAGTCGTCGCGGGTGTGACCGCCGCGGGACTCCTGCCGCTCGAGGGCCGCCTTGGCGATGCACTCCGAGACGAGCAGCATGTTGCGCAGGTCGAGCGCGAGGTGCCAGCCGGGGTTGTACTGCCGGTGCCCCTCGACGAGCAGGTGCTGCGAACGCGCCTTGAGCTTCTCGATCTCCTCGAGCGAGCGCGCGAGCTCGTCGGCGGTGCGGATGATGCCGACCAGGTCGTTCATCGTCTGCTGCAGGTCCTGCTGGATCGTGTAGGGGTTCTCGGTGTTGGCCGTCTCGTCGGTCTCCGCCTCTCCCACCCCCGAGGTGGTCGAGGGGTCGAACGGGCTGAGCGCGTCCACCTCCGCGGCCTTGATCGCCTCCGCGTCGACCGCCGGACGCTGCCCCAGCCCGGCGGCGTACGCCGCGGCGGCCTCGCCGGCACGTCGGCCGAAGACGAGCAGGTCCGAGAGCGAGTTGCCCCCGAGCCGGTTGGAGCCGTGCATCCCGCCGGAGCACTCGCCCACGGAGTAGAGGCCGGTGACACCGCTGAGCTCGGTGTCGGGCTCCACCTCGACGCCACCCATCACGTAGTGGCAGGTCGGCCCGATCTCCATCGGCTCGGCGGTGATGTCGACGTCCGCGAGCTCCTTGAACTGGTGGTACATCGAGGGCAGCCGACGGCGGATGAACTCCGCGTCACGCCGCGACGCGATGTCGAGGAAGATGCCGCCGTGCGGTGATCCCCGGCCGGCCTTGATCTCGGAGTTGATCGCCCGGGCGACCTCGTCGCGCGGGAGCAGCTCGGGTGGGCGACGGTTGTTCTTCTTGTCGTCGTACCACCGGTCGGCCTCCTCGACCGAGTCGGCGGTCTCGCTCTTGAAGAACTCCGGGATGTAGTCGAACATGAATCGCTCGCCCTCGGAGTTCTTCAGGATGCCGCCGTCACCGCGGACCGACTCCGTGACGAGCAGCCCCTTGACCGACGGCGGCCAGACCATGCCGGTCGGGTGGAACTGCACGAACTCCATGTTGATCAGCGAGGCACCCGCGCGCAGCGCCAGGGCGTGGCCGTCGCCGGTGTACTCCCACGAGTTCGAGGTGACCTTGAACGACTTGCCGATGCCACCCGTCGCGAGGATCACCGACGGCGCCTCGAACGTGACGAACCGGCCGGTCTCGCGCCAGTAGCCG
Organism: uncultured Actinomycetota bacterium; assembly: GCA_963797525.1. Taxonomy (GTDB): domain Bacteria; phylum Actinomycetota; class Actinomycetes; order Propionibacteriales; family Nocardioidaceae; genus Marmoricola. Next base: position 79,647 of record CAWCPT010000010.1, on the reverse strand, counting down.
AAGGCCCCGGAGATGACGTCACCCTGCTTCAGCAGCTCGGTGACCGTGAACTCCATGAACACGTCGATGCCGAGCGCCACGGCGCGCTGCTGGAGGGTGCGGATCATCTCCAGGCCGGTGCGGTCGCCGACGTGCGCGAGCCGGGCGTACTTGTGGCCGCCGAAGTCGCGCTGGGAGATCAGCCCGTCCTCGGTGCGGTCGAACAGCGCGCCCCAGTCCTCGAGCTCCTGGACCCGCTCAGGCGCCTCCTGGGCGTGCAGCTGGGCCATCCGCCAGTTGTTCAGCATCTTCCCGCCACGCATGGTGTCGCGGAAGTGCACCTCCCAGTTGTCCTCGGGCCAGCGGTTGCCCATGGCCGCGGCGATGCCGCCCTCGGCCATCACGGTGTGCGCCTTGCCGAGCAGGGACTTGCAGACGATGGCGACGCGCGCACCGGCCTCGTGGGCGGCGATCGCGGCGCGCAGGCCCGAGCCTCCGGCACCGATCACGACGACGTCGTAGGTGTGCCGCTCGCTCCCGCCGGCCGCACTCCCCGACATCTCGTTGCCGGTCATCGGATGACGATCACTCATTTAGAAGAACCTCGGGTCGGAGAAGGCGCCGGTGGCGAGCAGCAGCACGTAGAGATCGGCGATCGCCACGGAGAAAAGCGACAGCCAGGCGTACGCCGCGTGCCGGGCGTTGAGCTTCGAGACCCAGGTCCACATCTTGTAGCGGACGGGGTGCTTGCTGAAGTGCCGCAGCCGGCCACCCATCACGTGACGGCACGAGTGGCAGGACAGCGTGTAGAGCCAGATCAGCACGATGTTGGCCAGGAAGATCAGCGTGCCGAGCCCCATGTGGCCCCACTCGCCGTCGGCGTTGCGGAACGTGAGCAGGGTGTCGTAGCTGAGGATCAGCGCGACCACCACGGCGGCGTACCAGAAGTAGCGGTGGATGTTGTTCAGGATCAGCGGCAGCCGGGTCTCACCGCTGTAGGCCGTGTGCGGCTCGGCCACGGCGCACGCCGGCGGGCTCAGCCAGAACGACCGGTAGTAGGCCTTGCGGTAGTAGTAGCAGGTCAGCCGGAAGCCCAGCGGGAAGATCAGCACGATCAACGCGGCAGAGAGCGGCCACCAGGCGAAGGGCTGCCCGAAGTCCGAGGCTCCCTCGACGCAGTCGCCGAGACAGGGCGAGTAGAACGGCGAGAGGTAGGGCGCCGCGTAGTAGTGGGATCCCTGGAAGGCCCGGACCGTCGCGTAGACGATGAAGGACATGAACACGATGAACACGGTCAGCGGGTAGAGCCACCACCGGTCCCCACGCAGCGTCTTCTCGTCGATGCTCGCCCGGGTTGGTCCCCGGACTCCCGTGGGCACTTCTGCGTCTGTCGACGCCATTGCCACCTCCGCGGCTGGTGAATCGTCCTCGTGACGGGGACCACTCTCGCCCGAAGGGCGTGGAAAGGGAAAGGGGCGCGCAGGGGATATGTCACATCCCCGGGGGCACCGAGCGTCCATCCGGAGAGATACGGTGAACTTTGTGGCAACTGCGACTCTCGTCAAGAACAGCAGGTCGACACACTCGACCATCGCGCTGAAGCTCCTGATGGCCCTCAGCGGCCTCGTCTTCATCGCCTTCGTGCTGTTGCACATGTACGGGAACCTGAAGGCGTTCGCGGGCCACGACGCCTACAACGACTACGCCGAGCACCTGCGCACGATCGGCGAGCCGATGCTCCCGCGCGGTGGCCTGCTCTGGATCATCCGGGTGGTGCTGATCGTGGCCCTGGCGGCGCACGTCTACAGCGCCGCCACGCTCTGGCGCCGGGCGAAGAAGGCGCGCACGCACAAGTACGTGATGAAGAAGAACAAGCACTCGACGTACGCCTCGCACCTGATGCGCTGGGGCGGGCTGACCCTGCTGCTCTTCATCGTCTGGCACCTGCTGAACTTCACGATCGGCAAGGTCAACGTGACCGGTGGCGCGACGAACGACCCCTACAACCTGCTCGTCGACACCTTCGACACGTGGTGGCTGACGGTGATCTACCTCGTCGCGATGGCGATGCTGGGAGCACACCTGCACCACGGCATCTGGAGCTCCATGCAGACCCTGGGCTTCACCAACAGCCTCCGGCAGCGCAACCTGGCCAAGCGCGTCGGCTTCGTGCTCGCCGTGATCATCGCCGGCGGCTTCTCCCTCGTGCCGATCTTCGTCCTCGCCGGCGTCATCACCAAGACCTCCTGAGTTAGGGGCCGCACTCCATGACCGACATGCCCGACACCACCCTCACCTCGGACCCGAGCCACCACCGGGACTCCGAGCAGGAGACCGACGACGCCGCCGGTTTCTACACGCCCGGCGAGCCGATCGAGGACACCAAGGCGCCCCAGGGCCCGATCGACGAGCGCTGGGACACCCGGCAGTTCGAGGCCCGGATCGCCAACCCGGCCAACCGTCGCCGCCTCTCCGTGATCGTGGTCGGCACCGGCCTCGCGGGCGCCTCGGCAGCCGCGACGCTCGGCGAGGCCGGCTACGTCGTGAAGTCGTTCTGCTACCAGGACTCCCCGCGCCGCGCGCACTCGATCGCCGCCCAGGGCGGGATCAACGCCGCCAAGAACTACAAGGGCGACGGCGACTCGGTCTATCGGCTCTTCTACGACACCATCAAGGGTGGTGACTACCGCTCGCGGGAGTCCAACGTCTATCGGCTGGCCCAGGTGAGCCGGAACATCATCGACCAGTGCGTCGCCCAGGGCGTTCCGTTCGCCCGCGAGTACGGCGGCCTCCTCGACAACCGCTCCTTCGGCGGGGTGCAGGTCTCGCGCACCTTCTACGCCCGGGGCCAGACCGGCCAACAGCTGCTGATCGGCGCCTACCAGGCCCTCGAGCGCCAGGTCGCCGCAGGCACCGTGAAGACCTACACGCGTCACGAGATGGTCGAGCTGATCGTGGTCGACGGCCGCGCTCGCGGCATCATCGTTCGCGACATGGTCACCGGTGAGCTGGAGACCTACTTCGCCGACGTCGTCGTCCTGGCCAGCGGTGGCTACGGCAACGTCTTCTTCCTCTCCACCAACGCGATGGGCTGCAACGTCACCGCGACCTGGCGGGCCCACCGCAAGGGCGCCTACATGGCCAACCCCTGCTACACGCAGATCCACCCGACCTGCATCCCGGTCTCGGGAGCCCACCAGTCCAAGCTCACCTTGATGAGCGAGTCGCTGCGCAACGACGGCCGGATCTGGGTGCCCAAGGACGCCAAGCACGCCGAGACCAACCCCAACGACATCGCCGAGGAGGACCGCGACTACTACCTCGAGCGCATCTACCCCTCCTTCGGCAACCTGGTCCCCCGCGACATCGCCTCGCGCCAGGCCAAGAACATGTGCGACGAAGGGCGTGGCGTCGGGCCCGAGGTCGAAGGCGTACGCCGCGGCGTCTACCTCGACTTCTCCGAGGCCATCGAGCGCCTCGGCCGCCAGGCGATCGAGGACAAGTACGGCAACCTCTTCGACATGTACGCCCAGATCACGGGCGAGGACCCCTACGAGGTCCCGATGCGGATCTACCCGGCGGTGCACTACGTGATGGGCGGCCTGTGGGTCGACTACGACCTGCAGTCCTCGATCCCTGGCCTGTTCGTCACCGGTGAGGCCAACTTCTCCGACCACGGCGCCAACCGACTCGGGGCCTCCGCCCTGATGCAGGGCCTGGCCGACGGCTACTTCGTGCTCTCGAACACGATCCGCGACTACCTCGCCGACGGGCCGTTCGACAAGATCGCCGACGACGACCCGGCCGTGGTCGAGGCCCAGACCTCCGTGCAGCAGCGGATCGACCACTTCATGACCAACAAGGGCACCCGCAGCGTCGACTCCTACCACCGCGAGCTCGGCAACATCATGTGGGAGTACTGCGGCATGGAGCGCACCGAGGACGGTCTGAAGAAGGCGATCGACCTGATCCGCGGCCTGCGTGACGACTTCTGGCGCAACGTGAAGGTGCTCGGCACCGCCGACAGCCTGAACCAGTCGTTGGAGCGGGCAGGCCGCGTGGCCGACTTCTTCGAGCTCGGCGAGCTGATGTGCATCGACGCCCTGAACCGCCGCGAGTCGTGCGGCGGCCACTTCCGGGCCGAGTCGCAGACCGAGGACGGTGAGGCGCTGCGCCACGACGACCAGTACGCCTACGTGGCTGCCTGGGAGTGGGCCGGGCAGGACGAGAAGCCCATCCTGCACAAGGAGAACCTGACCTACGAGTTCGTCGAGATGAAGGCGCGGAGCTACAAGTGAACCTGACTCTGAAGATCTGGCGCCAGGCCAACACGGCCACCGAGGGCGCCATGCACACCTACGAGGTCGAGGAGATCTCCGAGGACATGTCGTTCCTCGAGATGCTCGACGTGCTCAACGAGCAGCTCCAAGCGGCCGACGAGGAGCCGATCGCGTTCGACTCCGACTGTCGCGAGGGCATCTGCGGCATGTGCGGGCTGATGATCAACGGTGAGGCCCACGGTCCCGTCGTCACCACCACCTGCCAGCTGCACATGCGCTCGTTCAGCGACGGAGAGACGATCACGATCGAGCCCTGGCGCTCGGACGCCTTCCCGGTGCTCAAGGACCTCTGCGTGGACCGCGGGGCGTTCGACCGGATCATCCAGCAGGGCGGTTACATCTCGGTCAACACCGGCGCCGCGCCCGACGCGCACGCCACCCCGGTGGCCAAGGAGAACGCCGACCGCGCCTTCGACGTGGCCACCTGCATCGGCTGCGGCGCGTGCGTCGCGGCGTGCCCCAACGGCTCGGCCTCGCTGTTCCTCGGCGCCAAGATCACCCACCTCGGAGAGCTGCCGCAGGGCCAGGCCGAGCGCGACTCCCGCGTGGTCAACATGGTCGGGCAGCACGACTTCGAGGGATTCGGCGGCTGCACCAACATCGGTGAGTGCACGGCGGCCTGCCCCAAGGAGATCCCGCTCGACGTCATCTCCCAGCTGAACAAGGACCTCAGGGTGGCGATGCGCAAGGGCCATTGAGCAGGGCTGTTAAATGGCTAATGTCCAGATAGTGGGCGATATGTACCCGTTTAGGTTAAACCGGTGCGAAACGGACATTAAGTACATACAGTTCTATTCATGGAGCCCACACCCCCCGCAATGGCGCTCGCAACCGGCGCCGCACTACTCGTCATGCTCGGTGGGGGCGCTGCCCCCGTCATCGGCAGTGCCACTGCCGCCGAGCCCACCACCACCTCGGCCTCCCACAGCCAGGTGCTGGCAGCCCACTCGACCTCCGCTCGCCTCGCCTCCAGCGCCCGCTCGTCGCTGTGGTCCGGCCGGGTCAACACGAACCGCCTCTCGACGGTGAACTCGGCGTACCAGAAGAACTACGCGGCCGGGCTCCGGATCGGCACCGGCTTCACCGGCAGCGAGAGCCGCTGCCAGGCCGGCAGCACCTCCGCCTCGTCGCGGCTCGCCACGCTGCGGGCGATCAACTTCGTCCGCTCCATGAGCGGCCTCGCCCCGGTCGGCCTGAACTCGACGCTGAACGCCCGCTCGCAGCGCACCGCGCTGATGATGTCGGCCCAGAAGGCCCTGAGCCACGCGCCGTCCCGCCGGTGGCGCTGCTACTCGGCCGTCGGTGCCGCCAACGCCGGGAAGTCGAACCTCGCGCTCGCCTACCCGAACATCACCTCGGCCGGTGTGGTCAACCAGTACATGAAGGACGCCGGCACCAACAACCACGCCGTCGGCCACCGTCGCTGGCTGCTGAACCCGTTCGCCACCACGATGGGCTCAGGTTCCACGAGGACCGCGAACGCCCTGACGGTGATCGGCCCGAAGTCGATGTCGCGACCGAACCCGAGCTACGTCTCCTGGCCCAGCGCCGGGTACTTCCCGAAGACGCTCGAGCCCGGCGGCCGCTGGTCGCTCTCGGCCGGCAACCTGAACACGAGCTTCCGCTACGCGACCGTCCGGGTCTCCCGCAACGGCAAGCCGGTCGCCGTGCGCAAGTACGGCGTGGAGAACGGTTACGCCCAGCCGACCCTGGTCTGGCAGATGCGGGCCAGCTCGGTCGCCTCCGGCACCGTCCACGTCATCGTCAGCGGCATCCGGGTCGCCGGTTCCCACCGGGTCTACAGCCGCAACTACTACGTGAAGATGTTCACGCCTCGCTGAGGCACCACAGGCTCCGAGCTCCGACTCCGCGCCTTCCTCCGGGCTAACGGCCCAGGGGGAAGGCGCGGTTCGGCGTCCAGCCGGTCTCCGCGTCGTGCAGGTACATCCACATCTCGTCCACGTCGAACGCGGCGTCGAACCGCTCGAGCTCGACGAAGGCCTGCTCCAGCCGGGCCTCGGAGAGATGGTGGGCCACCGTGACGTGCGGGTGGTAGGGGAAGGCCCGCTCGATGGCGAGCGGTCCGCGGCCCACCTCGGCCGACAGCTGCTCACACTGGCTGATCCCCTCCACGACGCCGATGAAGACCACGGGCGAGACCGGACGGAAGGTCCCGGTGCCGCGCAGGTGCACGCGGAAGGGCCTCATCGCCGCAGCCACCCGATCGAGGTGCTCGAGGGCGCCGGGCAGGTCCGCCTCGTCGACCTCGTGCGGAGGCAGCAGCGTGATGTGCGTCGGGATGTGCCGCGCGGCGGCGTCGCCCACGTCGATGCGGTAGGTCTGGAGCTCGCTCCCCCAGGGTTCCGGGACAGGCAGCGAGACTCCGATCATGGGCATCCCCGCACCCTAGATGACGCCCTCGGTGAACCGCCGCGTCGGCCTTTGTACAGTGAGCGCTCGTCAGGAGGACCCACATGAACGACTCATTCCGCGCCGCGGCCGAGCGCAGCGCGGCCATCGAGGCCCGGATCGCCGCGGACCCCGGCTCGTTGCGGATGCTCACCGGCGACCGCCCGACCGGCGCGCTGCACATCGGCCACTACTTCGGCTCGATCCAGAACAGGCTGAAGCTGCAGTCCGAGGGCGTCGAGATCATCCAGCTGATCGCCGACTACCAGGTGATCACCGACCGCGAGGTCGGCGGCGACATCCGCGGCAACGTGCACCAGCTGCTCCTCGACTACCTCGCCTCCGGCCTCGACCCCGAACGCGCCACGATCTTCACCCACAGCGCGGTCCCGGCGCTCAACCAGCTGCTCCTGCCGTTCCTCAGCCTGGTCAGCGTCGCCGAGCTGCAGCGCAACCCGACCGTCAAGGAAGAGGCGGCGACTGCCGGCATCACCTCGATCAGCGGGCTGATGCTGACCTACCCCGTCCACCAGGCAGCCGACATCTTGTTCTGCAAGGCGAACGTCGTGCCGGTCGGCAAGGACCAGCTGCCGCACATCGAGCAGACGCGCGTCGTCGCGCGCCGCTTCAACGAGAGGTACGGCGCGACCTTCCCGGAGCCCGGCGCCCTGCTCTCGGAGGTGACCAACCTGCTCGGCACGGACGGCACCAAGATGTCGAAGTCCAAGGGGAACGTCATCGAGCTCCGGATGAGCGCCGACGAGACGGCCAAGAAGATCAAGGGCGCGAAGACCGACAGCGACCGCCACATCACCTACGACCCGGAGGGGCGGCCCGAGGTCGCCAACCTGCTCAAGCTCGCCGCGATGTGCGAGGACGGGGACCCGGCGGCGATCGCCGAGGAGATCGGTGACGGTGGCGGCGGCGCGTTGAAGGGCCGGGTGACCGAGGCCGTGAACACCTACTTCGCTCCCCTGCGGGCGCGCCGTACCGAGCTCGCCGCCGACGCCTCCGTCGTCGACAAGATCCTGGTCGGCGGGAACCAGCGGGCCAACGAGATCGCCGACGCCACCCTCGCCGAGGTCCGCGAGAAGATGGGCATGAGCTACCCGTGACCTCCCGTGTCCCGATCCTGACCGACGGGACCGTGACGCTCCGGCCTCCGCGGGACTCCGACATCGAGGGTTCCTACGAGCAGTGCCAGGACCCGGTCACCCAGGCGTGGACGAGCGTCCCGGTGCCCTACACGCGGGCGGACGCGGAGACCTACGTGCGGCACATCATCCCGGGCGGCTGGGAGACCGACCGGGAGTGGAGCTTCGTCGTGGAGGTGGTCGACGACTCCGGCGACCCGCGCTTCGCCGGCATCATCTCGCTGCGCAACGAGGGCCAGGGCCGCGCGGAGATCGCCTACGGGTCGCACCCGTGGGTCCGTGGTCGCGGCGTGATGGAGCCGGCGCTGCGGCTGCTGCTGGAGTGGGGCTTCGCGCACCGGGACCTGCAGACCGTGATGTGGCTGGCGAGGCGGGGCAACTGGTCCTCGCGGCGGCTGGCCTGGCGGCTCGGCTTCGCGGTGACCGGCGGGCTCTCCGGCTGGATGGAGCAGAGAGGCGAGCTCAGCGACGCCTGGGTCGGCACCCTCCGCCGGGGAGAGGAGCACGCGCCTCGTGCGCCGTGGATCGAGACACCGACGATCCGCGGATCGGGCGTGGTCCTGCGGGGGCTCCAGCAGTCGGACCTCCCCCGGATCGTCGAGACCAGGAGCGACGCCGAGACCCAGCACTGGCTGCAGGGGGCACGCGAGAGCGCACCCCACACGCTGGAGAGCCACGCGGGCTTCCTGGACGAGCGGTGGGAGCAGGCGGCGAACGGGACGGGGGCGCACTGGGCGGTGGCGGACCCGGTCACCGACGCCTACCTCGGGCAGGTCTCGCTGTTCGGCGTGCACCACCGTCGGGAGGCGGAGCTCGGCTACTGGACCCACCCCGACGCCCGCGGGAGCGGCGTGACCACCGAGGCCTGCCGGCTGCTGGTGCGGCACTGCTTCGTGCCCCTCGAGGACGGCGGACTGGGGCTGCACCGGCTGACAGCGGACGCCGCCGCCGGCAACCTGGCCTCGCAGCTCGTCCTCGAACGCGCGGGCTTCGAGCGCACCGGCGTCGCCCGGCAGGACACCCTGCTCCCCGACGGGACCTGGGCCGACTCGGTCACCTACGACCAGCTCGCTCACTGAGCGCCTGGCCGCCCTGACCGCCCGGACCGCTCTGACCGGCCCGGTCCGTCCGCTGGGTCAGCGGGTGCGTCGGTGCAGGGTCGCCGAGGCCAGCAGGACCACCAGGCCCAGGAGCGAGAGGCCGGCGCCGACCCAGCTCGTGGCGGTGTAGCTGAAGCCGGCAGCCACGACGACACCACCCAGCCAGGCGCCGAGGGCGTTGGCGACGTTGAGCGAGGCGTGGTTCATGGCGGCACCGATGGTCTGCGCGTCACCCGCGACCTGCATCAGCCGCATCTGCAGGTTCACCACGAGCAGCGAGCTGACCGTGCTGAGCACGAAGATGGTGATCAGACCGGGCACGAGCCACTGGGCCGTGACGGTGAAGGCCACGAGGGTCAGGCCCATCAGCACCGAGCCCAGCAGCATCGAGCGGAACACGGACCAGTCGGCGAGGCGCCCGGCGAGCGGCGTACCGACGACCATGCCCGTGCCGAACGCCAGCAGGTACAGCGGCACGTACGACTCGCTCAGGCCGGCGACGTCGGTGACGGTGGGGGCGATGTAGCTGTACATCGCGAACATCCCGCCGAAGCCGATCGCGCCGGCGAGCAGGGTGAGCAACACCTGAGGGCTCTTGAACGCGCGCAGCTCCTTGCGGCCGGTGGCCTCGGGGTTGCCGGGCAGGCGGGGCACCATCCAGAGCACCAGGGCGACTGTCAGTGCCGCCAGCACCGAGACCAGCCAGTACGCCGAGCGCCAGCCGAAGTGCTGACCCAGCCACGTCGCCGCGGGGACGCCGAGGACGTTGGCGAAGCCGAGGCCGATCATCACCCGGCTCACTGCCCGCCCGCGACGTTCGGCGATGACCAGGTCGGCCGCGACCAGTGAGGCGACGCCGAAGTAGGCGCCGTGCGGCAGCCCGGCGAAGAACCGCGACAGGGTCAGCGAGGTGTAGTTCACCGCGAGCGCGCTCGCGGCGTTGCCGACCAGGAACACGAGCATCAGCCCGACCAGCAGCTCGCGCCGCGGCAGCTTCGCCCCGAACACAGCGATCAGCGGTGCGCCCACGACGACCCCGACGGCGTACGCCGAGATCACGTGCCCGGCCGTCGGGATCGAGACGCCGACCCCGCGCGCGAGCTGAGGCAGCAGGCCCATCGAGACGAACTCGGTGGTGCCGATCGCGAACCCGCCCATGGCCATCGCGAACAGCGCCAGCCCGACGTTGCGGGCGGCGTGCACAGGCGGCGTGGGCGCAAGGGTGCGCTGCTGGGTGGTCGTGCTCACCCTTCCCGCAACAAGCCAACGCCGTCAGTGTTCCCCGAGGCTGTTCTGGCGGGTGTGTTTCGAGTCTCAGCAGGAACCCTGGATCCGGGTAGTCCAGATCAATCGGCCGGTCCGCGCAGCTCCTGGACCGGCTTTTTGATCTGGACTACCCGAATTCCTGGATCAGAGCGAGGCGAGCACGTCGTTGAAGGTCTTCGACGGGCGCATCACCTCGGACGCCTTGGCGTCGTCGGGGCGGTAGTAGCCGCCGATGTCGGCCGGGGAGCCCTGGACGTCGAGCAGCTCCTGGGTGATGGCTTCCTCGTTGCTGCGCAGCTGCTCGGCCACGTCGGCGAAGGCGGAGGCCAGGTCGCTGTCGTCGGTCTGCTTGGCCAGCTCCTCGGCCCAGAACAGCGCGAGGTAGAAGTGGCTGCCGCGGTTGTCGATCGTGCCGAGCTTGCGCTGCGGCGACTTGTTCTCGTTGAGCAGCGTGCCGGTGGCCCGCTCGAGCGCGAGGCCGAGCAGCTTGGCCTTCTCGTTGTCGGTGACCTCGGCGTACTTCTCGAAGCTCTCCGCCAGCGCGAGGAACTCACCGAGGCTGTCCCAGCGCAGGTAGTTCTCCTTGACCAGCTGCTGCACGTGCTTGGGGGCCGAGCCGCCGGCGCCGGTCTCGAAGAGGCCACCGCCGTTGATCAGGGGTACGACGGAGAGCATCTTCGCCGACGTACCGAGCTCGAGGATCGGGAACAGGTCGGTCAGGTAGTCGCGCAGCACGTTGCCGGTCACCGAGATGGTGTCCTCGCCCTTGCGGATCCGGTCGATCGAGACCTTGATCGCGTCCTCGGGCTTCTGGATCGAGATGTCCAGGCCCTCGGAGTCGCCGACGACGTCGACCTGCGGGAGGTACTCGTTGACCTTCGCGATCAGGTTGGCGTCGTGCGCGCGGGTCTCGTCGAGCCAGAAGATCGTCGGCGAGCCGGTCGCCCGCGCGCGCGTCACGGCGAGCTTGACCCAGTCGCGGATCGGGACGTCCTTGGTCTGGCAGGCGCGCCAGATGTCCCCGGGGTTGACCTGGTGCTCGATCAGCACGTTGTCGTCCTGGTCGACCACGCGGACGGTGCCGGCCGTCGGGATCTCGAAGGTCTTGTCGTGGCTGCCGTACTCCTCCGCCGCGCGGGCCATCAGCCCGACGTTGGCCACCGACCCCATCGTCGAGGGGTCGTAGGCGCCGTTGGCCCGGCAGTCGTCGAGGACGACCTGGTAGATCCCCGCGTACGACGAGTCGGGGATCACCGCGAGCGTGTCGGCCTCCTCGCCCTTCGGGTCCCACATGTGGCCTGAGGTCCGGATCATCGCCGGCATGCTCGCGTCGACGATCACGTCGCTCGGCACGTGCAGGTTGGTGATGCCCTTGCGGTCGTCGACCATGGCCAGCTCGGGGCCGTCGTCGAGCCCCTGCTTGACCGCGTCGGCGATCGCCTGACCCTTCTCGCCACCGAGCTTCTCGGCGCCCGAGAGGATGCTGGCGAGCCCGTTGCTGGGGTCCAGCCCGGCCTCGAGGAGCACCTCGCCCTGCTCGGCGAAGAGCTTCGGGAAGAACGCCTGCACCGCGTGGCCGAAGATGATCGGGTCGGAGACCTTCATCATGGTGGCCTTCAGGTGGATCGAGAACAGCACGTCGTCGGCCTTGGCGCGCTGGATCTGCTCGCGGAGGAACGCCTGCAGCGCCGCGGTGTTCATGAAGGTGGCGTCGATCACCTCACCGGCCTCGACCGGCACCGACTCCTTGAGCACGTCGGTGCCGTCGTCGGTCACGAGCTCGATGCGGAGCGAGCCCTCCTTCTCGATCACGACGGACTTCTCGTTGGAGCGGAAGTCGTCGTCGTCCATGTGCGCGACGTTGGTCTTCGAGTCCGAGCTCCACTCCCCCATCGAGTGCGGGTGCTGGCGCGCGTAGTTCTTCACCGACTCGGGCGCGCGACGGTCGGAGTTGCCTTCGCGCAGCACCGGGTTCACGGCGCTGCCCTTGACCTTGTCGTAGCGGGCGCGGGTGTCCTTGTCCTCGTCGCTCTGCGGGTTGTCCGGGTAGTCGGGGAGGTCGAAGCCCTGCTCCTGCAGCTCGGCGATCGCCGCCTTCAGCTGTGGGATCGAGGCGCTGATGTTGGGCAGCTTGATGATGTTGGCCTCGGCCGTCTTGGCGAGGTCACCGAGCTCGGCGAGGGCGTCCGGCACCTGCTGGTCCTCGGGCAGGCGGTCGGCGAAGCCGGCCAGGATCCGCCCGGCGAGGGAGATGTCACGTGTCTCGACCTCGGCGCCGGCCTTGCCGGCGTACGCCTCGATGATCGGGAGGAACGAGTACGTCGCCAGCAGCGGCGCCTCGTCGGTGTGGGTGTAGATGATCTTCGACTCGGACACGAAAGCTCCTGGGCGTTCTAGCGGGATTTATCTTCACGTCAAGATATCGCACATTGCCGGACGGTCGTCCACCGCCAGCTGTCAGTCACCGCCAGCCTGTCAGCGCCCGCAGCCCCGCACAACCGAGCCCGACGTATCTCTCACCCCCGTCCGCACCTCTCCTCAGGAGAGCCCTCACGGATCCCCCACGGACACGGAGCACCGCGATGACCCGCATGACCCCAGCCCTGGCCCGCCTCCTCGTCGAGGAGCGCGAGCGCGAGACCGAGGCGCACCGCCGCCGCCGCGCTGCCCAGGCGAAGGCTCAGGAGCAGGCACAGCAGAAGAAGGGGACCTCCCAGGTGCGGGTGCCCCAGCAGCGGACCGGGGTGCGCTTACCCCCGAGGTGAGAGCGCTGCTAGCGTCGAGACGTCCTTCTCGTCGCACCCAGGAGTACTCGTGAGCACACCTCCCCTCAAGGTCGCCGTCACCGGCGCCGCCGGCCAGATCGGCTACAGCCTGCTGTTCCGTCTCGCGAGCGGAGGACTCTTCGGGCCCGACCGGCCCATCGAGCTGCGCCTGCTCGAGATCGAGCCGGCCCTCAAGACGCTCGAGGGCGTCGTCATGGAGCTCGACGACTGCGCGTTCCCGACCCTCGCCGGTGTCGAGATCGGCGCCGACGCCAACAAGGTCTTCGACGGCGTCAACCTCGCCCTGCTCGTCGGCGCGCGCCCGCGCGGTCCCGGCATGGAGCGCGGCGACCTCCTCGAGGCCAACGGCGCGATCTTCACCGCGCAGGGCAAGGCGCTCAACGAGGTCGCGGCGGACGACGTACGCATCGGTGTGACGGGCAACCCGGCGAACACCAACGCCCTGATCGCGATGACCAACGCCCCCGACATCCCGAAGGAGCGCTTCTCCGCGCTCACCCGCCTGGACCACAACCGAGCGATCTCCCAGCTCGCCGCGAAGACCGGCGCCTCGGTGACCGACATCAAGAAGATGACGATCTGGGGCAACCACTCGGCGACCCAGTACCCCGACATCTTCCACGCCGAGATCGCCGGCAAGAACGCCGCCGAGACGGTCGACGACCAGGGCTGGCTGGAGAACGACTTCATCCCGACCGTCGCCAAGCGCGGCGCCGCGATCATCGAGGCCCGCGGCTCCTCGTCCGCAGCGTCGGCCGCCTCGGCCACCATCGACGCCGCCCACGACTGGCTCTCCGGCTCCGCCGACGGTGACTGGGTCTCGATGGCGGTCGTCTCCGACGGTTCCTACGACGTCCCCGAGGGCCTGATCTCGTCCTTCCCCGTCACCACGAGCAACGGTGACTGGGAGATCGTCCAGGGCCTGGAGGTCAACGACTTCTCCCGCGGCAAGATCGACGCCTCCACCAAGGAGCTCGCCGAGGAGCGGGACGCGGTCAAGGGGCTCGGCCTGATCTGAGGGCTGCGCGGTTTCACTAGGTACCCAGTGAAACTGTCACTTCCCCACCGTTGCAACGCGGGGGAAGTGACAGTTTCGTGAGGGCAGTACCCGTCCGGAGGAGCACATGACGGCAGCAGCTCGTACGCCGGTCGTCCTCGACGTCGACACCGGGGTCGACGACGCGTGCGCGCTGCTGCTCGCCGCCCTGCACCCCGGCCTCGACCTCCGGGCGGTGACCTGTGTCGGGGGGAACGCGCCGCTGGCCGACGTCGTGCGGAACACGCTCAGCGTGCTCGACACCTGCGGCCGCGAGGACGTGCCCGTGGCGGCCGGCGCCGCCCTGCCGCTGCTCGAGCCGCCCGGCGACGCGCGGCACGTGCACGGCGACGACGGCATGGGCGACCTGGACTGGCCGCGCTCGTCGCGCCAGGTCGACGGCCGCCATGCCGTGGAGCTGCTGCGCGACGTGCTGCTCGAGGCGGCGGAGGCGGACGACGCCGTCACCCTGGTGCCGCTCGCGCCGATGACCAACATCGCGCTGCTGCTGCGCACCCACCCGGAGGTCGCGAGCGGGATCCGACGGATCGTGTTCATGGGCGGCGCCGCGCACGTGGGCAACGCCACCGCGTCGGCCGAGTTCAACGTCTTCCACGATCCCGAGGCGGCGGCGATCACCCTGGACGCGTGCACCGACCTGGGCATCGAGCTGGTGATGTACGGGCTCGACGTCTTCTACGACCCACGCGTCACCCGCCAGCAGGCCGAGGAGCTGGCCGCCGTGGACGAGCACGGACCGGCGGGGCTGGCCGGACGGCTGATCTCCTTCCAGTGCGACCGGTTCGAGGACGACTCGGCGACGCTGGGCGACGCAGGGACGGTGTGCGCGGTCCTCGAGCCGGAGCACCTGAGCACCCAGAGGCTGCCGGTGCGGGTCGAGCTGGCCGGCACCTGGTCGCGAGGGCGCACGATCGTCGACCGCCGCGACTGGGCCGGCAACCTCGCCCACGACCCGCACGGCCAGGCCCCCGCAGCGATCGACGTCGCGCTCGCGGTCGACGGCGACCGCTACGCCCGGCTCTGGCTGGACACCCTGGCCCCACGAGCGGACGGACCTCGATGACCGGGCGCGTGGTCGTGCTCGGGTCGCTCAACCTCGACCTCGTCACCCGCGTGGAGCGGCATCCCGAGCCCGGTGAGACCGTCCTGGGCGTCGGCCTGGACCGGCTCGCGGGCGGCAAGGGGGCCAACCAGGCGATGGCGGCTGCTGCGGCCGGAGCAGACGTCGCCATGGTCGGGGCGGTCGGCGACGACGAGGCCGGGCGCGCTTACCTCGAGCGGCTCCGGGACGCCGGCGTCGACACCACCGCCATCGACGTGCTCGACGACGAGCCGACCGGCACGGCCCTGATCGTCGTCGGCGAGGGCGCCGAGAACACGATCGTCGTGGTGCCGGGCGCCAACGGCCGCGTGGCCGACGCCGCGCTCTCGGTCATCGACGCCATGTCACCCGACGACGTGCTCCTCCTCCAGCTCGAGATCCCCCTCGACACCGTGGCCGCGGCCTGTGCCCGAGCGGCCGCGCGCGAGGTCCGCGTCGTGCTCAACATCGCGCCGTACGCCGACCTGCCCGCCGCGGTGATCGAGGTGGCCGACCCCCTGGTCGCCAACGAGCACGAGGCGCAGCTGCTGGGCCACACCGGCGCGAGGCCGCGTTCCCGGCTGGTCACCCTCGGGGCCCACGGCGCGGTCTGGGACGACCTGGGCCTCCCGGCCGTCGAGGTGCCCGGCGACGAGGTGCTGGACACCACCGGAGCCGGCGACGCCTTCTGCGGCGCGCTCGCGGCGGCCCTGGCCCGCGGGGAGGGCCGCGAACAGGCCCTGCACGCGGCCCTGGAGGCCGGCGGGGTCGCCGTACGTCACCGGGGCGCCCAGCCCGACCCGCAGCTGGGCTGACTCAGCCCAGCTGGTTGGGGATCACGTTGGCCAGCACGATCAGGGCCGTGCCCACCCCGCCCAGCATGAGTACGTCGACCCACCGGCTGCGGCGGACCCTCAGCATCCCGGCGTCGCGGTCGCGCAGGACGGCACGCGCCAGGGCTCCGAGCAGCAGGCCGGCGCCCATCAGCGTGACGCCTCGTCGCCACGGACCCAGCGCGACGACCAGCAGGCCGACCGCGTTGATCGCGACCACGATCAGGTAGATCAGCCCGCCCAGCGTGGACGGGATCCGACGTGGCTCCGGCCCGGGTGAGTCTGGCCCAGCGGGAAGGGTCACGAGGAGGCCGAGTCCTCCGCGATCGCGACCACGTTGGACAGCAGCATCGCCCGGGTCATCGGGCCGACCCCGCCGGGGTTGGGCGAGACCCAGGCGGCCACGTCGTACACCGACTCCGCCACGTCGCCCGCGAGCTTCCCGTCGACCCGGGAGACCCCGACGTCGAGGACGGCCGCCCCCGGCTTGACCATCTCGCCGGTGATGATGCCCGGCACCCCGGCCGCGGCGACGACGATGTCCGCCTGGCGCACGTGGGCGGCGAGGTCGCGGGTGCCGGTGTGGCAGAGGGTGACGGTGGCGTTCTCCGAGCGACGGGTGAGCACCAGGCCGAGCGGTCGACCGACCGTGACGCCACGACCGACCACGACGACGTCGGCACCGTTGATCTCGACCCCGTGGCGTCGCAGCAGCTCGACGATGCCGTACGGCGTGCACGGCAGCGGCGCCTGCTTGCCCAGCACCAGCCAGCCGAGGTTGGTCGGGTGCAGTCCGTCCGCGTCCTTCGCGGGGTCGATCTCGCCGAGCACGGCGTTCTCGTCGACCCCCTTGGGCAGCGGCAGCTGCACGATGTAGCCGGTGCAGGCAGGGTCCTCGTTGAGCCGTCGTACGGCGGCGAGGATCTCGTCCTGGGTGGCCGTGCCGGGCAGGTCCTCGCGGAGGGACTCGATGCCGACCTCGGCGCAGTCCTTGTGCTTGCCGTTGACGTACCAGGTCGACCCCGGGTCGTCACCGACGAGGATCGTCCCGAGACCGGGCGTGATCCCCTGCTCGCGCAGCTTGGCGACGCGCTCGGTCAGCTCGCCCTTGATCGCCTTCGCCGTGGCCGACCCGTCCAGCTTCTGTGCAGTCATTTCGCTCCCATGGTCTTGGTGCTCGTGCAGTGAGCCGTCGGGCTCAGTGCGCGAAGTGTCGGGTCCCGGTGAAGTACATCGTCGTCCCGGTCTTCTTGCAGGCCTCGATGGTCAGCTCGTCCCGCACCGAGCCGCCGGGCTGGACGATCGCGCTCACTCCCGCGTCGAGCAGGATCTGTGGGCCGTCCTCGAAGGGGAAGAACGCGTCGGAGGCGGCGACCGAGCCGGCGGCGCGCTCACCCGCCCGGTCGACGGCGAGCTTGCACGAGTCGACCCGGTTGACCTGGCCCATGCCGATGCCGACCGAGGCGCCGTCCCTGGCGAGGAGGATCGCGTTGGACTTGGCCGCCCGGCACGCCTTCCAGGCGAACGCGAGGTCGGCGAGCACCTCGGCGGACGCGGCCTCGCCGGTGGCGAGCGTCCAGGAGGCGGGGTCGTCGCCATCGGCGTCGATGGCGTCGCGCTGCTGCATCAGCAGGCCGCCGGAGATCGGTCGCATCTCGACACCGCCGCGTCGAAGCGGGCCGCACTCGAGCAGACGCACGTTCTTCTTGCCCTGCAGGATCTCGACCGCGCCGTCCTCGTAGGCCGGCGCGACCACGACCTCGGTGAACACCTCGGCGACCTGCGTGGCCATCTCCACGCTCACCGGCCGGTTGACCGCGATCACGCCACCGAACGCCGAGACCGGGTCGCACTCGTGAGCACGCCGGTGCGCCTCGGCCACGTCAGCCCCGACGGCGATCCCGCACGGGTTGGCGTGCTTGATGATCGCCACCGCCGGCTCGTCGAAGTCGTACGCCGCCCGGCGAGCCGCGTCGGCGTCGACGTAGTTGTTGTAGGACATCTCCTTGCCGTGCAGCTGGCGTGCCTGCGCCAGCCCGGGACCGAACTCGTTGAGGTAGAGCGCCGCCGACTGGTGCGGGTTCTCGCCGTAGCGCAGCACCGACGCGCGGTCCCAGGTGCCGCCGACCCAGGCCGGGAAGCCGACCCCGCCGGAGCTGTCGGTCAGGACGTTGCCCATCCAGCTGGCGACGGCCACGTCGTAGGTGGCGGTGTGCACGAACGCCTCGGCCGCCAGCGTCTTGCGCTGGTCGAGGGTGAAGCCACCCTCGGCGAGCGCGGCGAGCACGTCGCCGTAGCGCTCGGGCGAGGTCACGATCGCCACCGACGGGTGGTTCTTCGCCGCGGCGCGCACCATCGAGGGTCCGCCGATGTCGATCTGCTCGACGCAGTCGTCGGGCGAGGCACCCGAGGCGACCGTCTGGGTGAACGGGTAGAGGTTGGAGACCACCAGGTCGAAGGGCGCGATGCCGAGCTCGGAGAGCTGCGCGACGTGGTCCGGCAGGCGGCGGTCCGCGAGGATGCCGGCGTGCACCTTCGGGTGCAGGGTCTTCACCCGGCCGTCGAGGCACTCCGGGAAGCCGGTGAGGTCCTCCACCTTGGTCACCGGGAGGCCGAGGTCGGCGATCAGCTTCGCGGACCCGCCGGTGGAGACCAGCTCCACGCCGGCCTCCGAGAGTCCCCGGACGAGCTCCTCGAGACCCGCCTTGTCGTAGACGGAGACCAGGGCGCGCCTGATCGGGATGCGGTGGGGGCTCGTGGTCTCGCTCATGCGCCGATGCGCACCTTCCTGTCGGTGATGGTGAAGCCTTCTCGGGCGATCCTGCCCACGGACTCGACGAGCATGGTCCGCTCGGCGACCTTGATCCGTTCGTGCAGCGACGCGACGTCGTCGTCCTCCTCCACCGGCACCACTGTCTGGGCGATGATCGGGCCGGTGTCGACGCCCGCGTCGACGACGAACAGGGTCGCACCCGTGACCTTGACCCCGTAGGCGAGCGCGTCCGCCGGCCCCGACGTACCGGGGAACGACGGGCAGAGGGCGGGATGGGTGTTGACCACGCGGCCGGCGAACCGGCCGAGGAACTCGGGTCCGACGAGCTTCATGAAGCCGGCCAGCACGATCAGGTCGGGCTCGAAGGTGGCCACGGTCTCGGTCAGCGCGACGTCCCACTCCCCCCGCGTGGTGGAGTCGGGCACCTGGTGGACGAAGGTCGCGATGCCGGCCTTCTCGGCCCGGGTGAGCCCCTCGATGTCCCGCCGGTCGGCGCCCACGGCCACGACCGAGGCGCCGTACGCCGGGTCCTGGGCGGCGTCGAGCAGCGCCTGGAGGTTGGTGCCGGCGCCGGAGACGAGGACGACGAGACGGGCGGGAGGCACCGGCACAGGTTACCGAGCGTCCGGTCAGTCGTCAGCAGGGGCGGTGTGGGCAGCGTGACGTCGCTGCCACCAGGCTGTCGCCAGACCGGCCAGCAGGCCGCCGAGGCTCATCGCTGCCACCGCGGAGACGAGCACCTCGCCCACGGGAGCACCGATGTCGGCCATCCGGCCGGTGCCCATCGGGCCACCCGCCAGGGCGATCGCCACCGTCGTCAGGAGCGCGGCGCCGAACCCGGTGCCGAACCCGCGCAGCGCCGCCGAGTCGTACGCCGTGACGCCGTAGGCCCGCTGCGCCAGCACCGCACCCACGGCTCCGACGACCACCGGGACCGCCAGGAAGCCCATGGCCCACTGCGGGGTGGCCCCCGCGTCGGGCAGGGCCGCCAGCATCGGGAACGCCGGCACCGGCCCGAGCGCCACCGCGCTGGGCGAGACGATGGTGCCGGTGCCCACGGCGAAGCCGGGTCCGAGCAGGTAGGCGCCACCGAGCAGCACCGCGTTGGGCACGACCGAGACCGTCGCGAGGGCGTAGACGACGTAGTCACCGCGCGAGAGGTGCAGGGCAGACATCATCGTCGCCGCGTCGTTGAGCCCGAGGACAAGCATCACGGCGACCAGCAGCGCCGAGGCGGCGACGAGGAGCAGGAACGCCGCGCTCGCGCCGTACGCGATCGACCGGATCCAGCCGGGCACCCGGTCGACCCAGCCGGCGAGCCGGCCCGTGCCGACCGCGAGACCGAGCGTGCCGGCGACCCCGGAGACGAGCAACGACCCGACCACGGCGCGGCCCAGTCCCGGGCTCGCGGACTCCTGGCCGACCAGCACGCAGGTCACCACGGCGATCACGAGGTAGATGCCGGAGAAGACGGTGGCGGCCAGGGCGACCGTGCGGTCGTCGTCGACGGGCGCCGAGGTGACGCCGGCCCAACGGCCCCAGCGGTAGACGACGAGGCCGATCAGGGCCGTGAGGGCGAGCGGCACGATCCCGAGGGGTACGCCGGAGACGGTCAGCCTCGAGCCGTGCCCCACCAGCCAGACGTCGGCACCGACCCCGAGCGCGTCCGTGGTCTCCCCGTGGGCTCCTGCGTCGGCCAGGAACCAGCCGATCACGGAGACGACCATCGCGGCACCCATGCAGGTCGCGACGGCGGCGAGACTGGCGATGGCGGCCGAGACGCTCAGCGACCGCGCCTCCGGCTCACCGTCCCCGGTGGGGCCACCGAACCAGCGTGCGAACGGTCGGCCGGTCGCAGGTCGGCTCGAGCGGGTGTCCTCGGGGCGGCTCAGCAGATCAGTCATTGCCGAACCATCTTGACCCAGCACGGCGGATAGTCCTGTGAGGCACGCGGGTATCGTCGGCCTGTCATGCCCAATCCCGAAGACTTCGACGACTTCTACCTGTCCACGCGCCGCCGGCTGGTGCTGCAGGCCTACGCGCTGACCGGAGACCTGTCGGCCGGTCGCCAGGCGGTGCGCGAGGCGTTCGTCGCCGCCCGCCACCACTGGCGCAAGGTCGGCCGGTTGCCCGACCCCGAGGAATGGGTCCGCCAGCGCGCCTGGGCGATGGCCCAGCGTCGGCACGTGGCCCGGCTCTGGCACCGCGAGAAGGGCATCACGCCCGAGCAGAAAGGCGTCCTCGACACCCTGCACCGACTGCCCGACCAGCAGCGCAAGGTGCTCCTGCTGACCCACCTGGCGGCCCTGTCCAGCGCCGAGATCGGCCGCGAGCTCGGTGAACGACCGAGCCGGGTCGAGGAGCGCCTGGCCCGGGCGACGACGTCGTTCTGCGAGGGCACCGGCACGGAGCCGGCAGACCTGCAGCGTGCCCTGGAGTCGCTGGCCCCGATCGCGGAGGCGACCGCCCTGCCTGCTCCTGCTGTGATCGCGCGCAACGGCCGGAGGCGCCACCGGCTGCACCTCGTCACCGGCACCGCCGCCCTGCTCGCCCTGGTCGTGGCGGGCGGCCTGTTCGTGGTGACGGAGGGTGCGAACGACTCGGCAGGTGCACAGCCCCAGGCCGTGAGCCGGCCGGTGAAGGGGTCGATGCTGGTGAGTCCGGCGCAGGTGCAGGACCTCGCCCCCCAGTCGGTCTGGCGCCTGCTCGGCACCTCGGACAACACCCGGGGCACCGGGATCAACACGGTCTGCCAGGCCACCCGGTTCGCCGACCCACGGGGCCGTGGCACGCTCGTGCGCAAGTACGCCGCCACCGGCACACCTCGACGGACCTACCTCGAGACGGTCGAGATCTCCCGGTCCGACGAGGCCGCGCAGGCGGCGTACCGGACGACGCTGGGGTGGTTCGCCGGCTGCAGCCAGGCCCGGCTCCAGCTGCTCGGCTCCTACCGGCTCCAGGGCCTCGCCGACCAGGCGATGGTCCTCAAGCTGCGCATCCCGAACAAGGTGCGCCGCACCTACGTCGTCGGCGTCGCCCGCACCGGGTCGCTCACCGTCTCGACCGTCTCCGAGACGCTCGGCGGCAGCCCGGTGGCGATCAACCGCACCGTCAAGGCGCTCACCTCCGCGGTCCGCAACGTGTGCCACACCGACGCCGCGGGAACCTGCCCGACGACCGTCACCGCCTCCCCCGTGCTCCCGCCGCCGTCCGGGGAGACGCCCGGGACGCTCGCTGCGGCCGACCTGCCGGTCGTCGGTGCGGTCAACCGGCCCTGGGTGGGGACCAAGCCCGTCCCGGCGAGGCCCAACGTGGCCGCCACCACCTGCGACCGGGCCAACTTCGTCCGCAGCGGAGCGCCGCGTGCGGTGACCCGGACGTTCCTGATCCCCCAGGCACGACTGCCCCGGCGCTTCGGCATCACCGAGACCTATCGGCGCCTTCCGCACCCCGGCCCAGGCGCACGCCTTCGTCAGCCGGGTCTCGGCGGCGATGGCCGCCTGCGAGAAGAAGGACCTGGGCGCCACGGT
Source organism: uncultured Actinomycetota bacterium (assembly GCA_963797525.1). GTDB lineage: Bacteria > Actinomycetota > Actinomycetes > Propionibacteriales > Nocardioidaceae > Marmoricola. The sequence continues at coordinate 57,339 of CAWCPT010000010.1, read as the reverse complement.
GAGCAGCCCGGTCGTCCAGTCGCGCGGCTACCGCGGCTCGGAGTACGCCCTGTGGCGCCTGGACAGCGAGATCGGCGACAAGCTCGAAGGTCGGCTTCTGGATGGGCGTCGCCCGGGTCGGCCGCTACGTCGCCCAGGTGAACTTCACCCCCGCCGGGCGCAACGACGTGGACGAGGACACCTTCCAGTCGCTGATCAACCGGGCCCGCGACCGGCTCTTCGAGCTGCCATGAGCGGCTTCGAGCTGCCACCCGGGCTGGTCTACCTCGACGGCAACTCCCTCGGCGCGCTGCCTGCCGGTGTCGCCGACCGCGTTGCCGACGTCGTACGCCGGGAGTGGGGCGAGGGCCTGATCCGCTCCTGGAACGACGCGCACTGGATGGAGCTGGGCCACCGGGTCGCGGCCCGGATCGCCCCGCTGATCGGAGCCCGCGCCGACGACGTGCACCTCGGCGACAGCACCAGCGTGAGCCTGTTCAAGACCTTCGTCGCCGCGGCGCGGCTGCGTCCCGATCGCCGGGTGCTGGTCGTCGAGCCCAGCACCTTCCCCACCGACGGGTACGTCGCGGCCGGTGTCGCGGACCTGATGGGCCTCGAGCTGCGCTGGTGCGACCCCGCCGACCCGGTCGCAGCGGTGGACGACGACGTCGCGCTGCTCGCCCTGACCCACGTCGACTTCCGGACCGGGGCGATGTTCGACATGGCCGGCTGTCACGGCCGCCGCGCAGGCGCGCGGAGCGCTCGTGCAGTGGGACCTGTGCCACTCGACCGGCGCGGTGCCCGGTCGACCTCACCGGTGCGGGGGCGGACCTGGCCGTGGGCTGCACCTACAAGTACCTCAACGGCGGACCGGGCTCGCCGGCCTTCCTGTGGGTCGCGCCGCAGCACCAGGCCGCCGCGCGCCAGCCGATCACGGGGTGGATGGGACACGCGGCCCCGTTCGCGATGGCGCGCGACTACGTGCCGAAGGAGGGCGTCGGCAGCTTCGCGTCCGGCACACCGCCGGTGCTCGCCCTCTCGGCGCTCGAGGCCTCGCTCGAGGCCTTCGACGGCGTCTCGCTCGACTCGTTGCGTTCCCGGTCACTGGAGCTGACCGACCTGTTCATCGCGCTCGTCGACGAGCGGCTGCCCGGGGTCTTCGACATCGTCACTCCCCGCGAGCACGCGCGGCGCGGCAGCCAGGTCTCGCTGCGCCACGACGCGGCGTACGGCGTGGTCCAGGCGCTGATCGCCCGCGACGTGATCGGTGACTTCCGCGACCCCGACATCGCCCGCTTCGGCTTCGCCCCGCTCTACAACACCCTCGACGACGTCCGCCTCGCCGTCGAGCGGCTGGAGCTCGTGATGCAGCGGGAGGAGTACGCCGACCCGGCGTACTCCTCCCGCAATGCAGTGACGTGAGGTTTCACTAGGTCCCTTGTGAAACTCGCACTTCCCCCGCGTTGCAACGGTGGGGAAGTGACGGTTTCACTAGGGACCTAGTGAAACCGTCACGCGTGGCTCAGAGCCCCTTCAGGATCTCCCGCATCAGCTCGGCGGTCTCGGACGGCGTCTTGCCGACCTTGACCCCGGCCGCCTCGAGGGCTTCCTTCTTCGCCTGGGCGGTGCCCGACGAGCCGGAGACGATGGCGCCGGCGTGGCCCATGGTCTTGCCCTCGGGAGCGGTGAAGCCGGCGACGTAGCCGACGACCGGCTTGGTCACGTGCTCCTTGATGTAGTCGGCGGCCCGCTCCTCCGCGTCGCCGCCGATCTCGCCGATCATCACGATCGCCTTGGTGTCGGGGTCCTTCTCGAAGGCCTCGAGGGCGTCGATGTGCGAGGTGCCGATGACGGGGTCTCCGCCGATGCCGATGGCGGTGGTGAAGCCGTGGTCCTTGAGCTCGAACATCATCTGGTAGGTCAGCGTGCCCGACTTCGAGACCAGGCCGATCGGGCCCTTGCCCGCGATGGTGTGCGGCGTGATGCCGGCCAGCGACTCCTCCGGGGTGATGATCCCGGGGCAGTTCGGGCCGATCATCCGGGTGCCGGCGTGGTTGGCCGAGCTCTCCAGGTAGGCCCAGACCTCGGCGCTGTCCTGCACCGGCACGCCCTCGGTGATCACCACGAGCAGGCCGATGCCCGCGTCGATGGCCTCGATGCAGGCGTCCTTGGTGAACGCCGGCGGCACGAAGACGACCGACACGTCCGCGCCGGTCTCCTTCATCGCCTCCTCGACGCTGCCGAAGACGGGGAGGTCCTTGCCGCCGAGCTCGACCGACGTACCGGCCTTGCGGGCGTTGACGCCGCCGACGATGTCGGAGCCGGCCTGGACCATGAGGGTGGTGTGCTTCGAACCCATCCCACCGGTCATGCCCTGGACGATGATCTTCGAGTCCTTGTTCAGGTAGATCGACATTGCTTCTCTCCGTCTCAGGCGCTGTGTCGCTCGGAATTGGCCAGCTCGGCGGCCTTGTCGGCCGCGCCGTCCATGGTGTCCACCAGCGTCACGAGGGGGTGGTTGGCCTCGTCGAGGATCCGGCGGCCCTCCTCCACGTTGTTGCCGTCGAGGCGTACGACGAGCGGCTTGGTCGCCTCGTCGCCGAGGATGTCGAGGGCGCCGACGATGCCGTTGGCCACCTCGTCACAGGCGGTGATCCCGCCGAAGACGTTGACGAAGACCGACTTGACCTGGTCGTCGTTGAGGATCACGTCGAGCCCGTTGGCCATCACCTCGGCGTTGGCACCGCCGCCGATGTCGAGGAAGTTGGCCGGGGTGACCCCGCCGTGCGCCTCGCCGGCGTACGCGACGACGTCGAGGGTCGACATGACCAGCCCGGCGCCGTTGCCGATGATGCCGACGGAGCCGTCGAGCTTCACGTAGTTGAGGCCCTTGGCCTTGGCCTTCGCCTCGAGCGGGTCGGCCGCGTCCTTGTCCTCGAACTGCGCGTGGTCCTCGTGCCGGAACTCCGCGTTGTCGTCGAGGGAGACCTTGCCGTCGAGCGCCTCGAGCTTGTCACCGGCCAGCCGCGCGAGCGGGTTGACCTCGACGAGCGTGGCGTCCTCCTCGACGAAGACCTTCCAGAGCGCCTGCACGAGCTGCACGGCCTGGTCGGTGAGCACCTCGGGGAAGGCAGCCTCGGCCACGATCTCGCGGGCCTTGGCCTCGTCGACGCCGGACCCGGCGTCGATCGCGATCTTCTTCACCGCGTCGGGGTTGGTCTTGGCGACCTCCTCGATCTCCACACCACCCTCGACCGAGGCGATGCAGAGGTAGGAGCGGTTGGAGCGGTCGAGCAGGAACGAGAAGTAGTACTCCTCCTCGATCGACTCGGCCGGCACGACCAGCACCCGGTTGACGGTGAGGCCCTTGATCTCCATCCCGAGGATGTTGCTCGCGTGCTCCTCGGCCTCCTCGGGCGTCTTCGCCAGCTTGACGCCGCCGGCCTTCCCGCGGCCGCCGGCCTTGACCTGCGCCTTGACGACGACCACGCCGCCGATCTCCTCGGCTGCGGCCCGTGCCTCAGCGGCTGTCTCGACGGTCTTGCCGAGTGTCACCGGCACGTCGTGCTTGGCGAAGAGCTCCTTCGCTTGGTACTCCATCAGGTCCACGGGTCAACCGCTCCTCGGCGTTGGTCGGGTCGGGCGTGCAGGACCCACGAGTGACCAGCCACGAGTGACCGGCCACGAATGACCGGGGGTCCGCTCCGCCCGACCTTAGACCTGAACGAGCGTGCGCGGCCACGTAGGGTGCGCGCTGTGCAACCGACAGAGACGCAGGTCACATCGCCCGGGGCCGTCCCGGTCACCCTGGCCGTCACCGAGCACGGTCCGCGTTCCGCGAGCACGCACGTGCTGCTGATGCACGGCTACCCCGACGACCAGAGCCTGTGGGACGACGTGGTGGCGGCGCTGCCCGAGGACTGGCACGTGATCACGTACGACGCTCGCGGGACCGGGCGCTCCTCGCGGCCCACGCACCGCCGCGACTACCTCTCCGAGTACCTCGTCGAGGACCTCGTCTGCGTCCTCGACGCCACCGTGCCCGACGGCGCGAACGTGCACGTCGTCGCGCACGACTGGGGGTCCGTCGTGGGGTGGGAGGCGGTCGCCGCAGGAGCCTGGGACCCGCGCCTGGAGCGGGTCGCGACGTACACCTCCATCAGCGGACCGCCGATGGACCACCTCGCCACGCTCACCTCCACCTGGCGTGGCCGGCTGCGGATGGTCCCGCAGCTCGTGCACAGCCTCTACGTGCTCGTGTTCCTGCTGCCGCTGCTGCCCGAGCTCAGCCTGCGCCACGCCCAGGGCCTGCCCCGCCGGATCTTCAGCGCCCTCGACCCGACCGCCCACCTGCTGCCCTGGGGGCGCGAGGTGCGGCACAACGCGGAGCTGGCGATCAACCTCTACCGCGCGAACCGGTCCCGTCTCGGATACGCGCTCCCGTGGCGCACCTCGACACCGGTCCTGCTCGTCGTACCGCTGCACGACGGCTTCATCTCCCGGCGTGCGCTGGAGCACCTGGATGCCCGCTGCCGCGACCTGACCACCGTCGAGGTCGACAGCGGCCACTGGGTCCCGCGGGCACGACCGGTGGAGCTCGCCGGGCTGGTCACGGACTTCGTCCGTGGACACCCTGCGTGACCATCGCCGCTCCTGCCTCGTTGTAGCGGCATGCCCAAGCCGCTTGCACGACGCCCTGACCGTCGCGCTCGCGACCGCCGCGCTGGCCACCACCGGCATCGCGCTGACCGGCAGCCCGAGCACCGCCGCCACGGCCGACACCACTCCCGGCTACAGCGTCACGGCGCTGACGGTCCCCGTGAAGGTGGGCCCGAACAACGACCAGGCGTGCACCGTCGACGCCGACCTCTACCTCCCCGACGGCGCCAGCGCGAGCAAGAAGGTGCCGGCGATGCTGACCACCCACGGCTTCGGCGGCGACAAGGCCGACGACAACCAGACGGCCATCGGCAAGGGCTTCGTCGGCCAGGGGTACGCCGTGCTCAGCTACTCCGGCCTCGGCTTCGGCAAGACCACCTGCAAGATCACCCTCGACGACCCCGACTACGACGGCAAGGCCGGCAAGCAGATGGTCGACGTGCTCGCCGGCACGCGTGCCTACACGCCCGCAGGCTCGAGCACCCCGACGTACCTCCGGTCGATCGCGACCCAGGCAGCCGGCGACCCCCGCGTGGGCATGATCGGCGGCTCCTACGGCGGCCAGATCCAGTACGCCGTCGCCAAGCAGGACCCGCGCGTCGACGCGATCATCCCGATCATCACGTGGAACGACCTGAGCTACTCGCTGGCCCCGGGCAACGTCGCCAAGAAGCAGTGGATCGACCTGTTCTCCGCGGCTGGTGTCGCCTCCGGTGCCGAGAACGCGCCCGCCGACCCCGACACGCTCGTCGGCTGCCCCAACTTCACCGACCAGGCCTGCGTCGGCATCACCACCATGAACACCGTCGGCTACCCCGACGCCGGCACGGTGGCGCTGGCCAAGCACGCGTCGGTCTCCAGCTACGTCAAGCAGGTCAAGGCCCCGACCCTGCTCGTGCAGGGCCAGAAGGACACGCTGTTCAACCTCAACGAGGCGGCCGCGACCTACGACGCCCTCAAGGCCCAGGGCACCCCGGTGAAGATGGTCTGGCAGTCCTGGGGCCACTCCGGCTCCACCCCGGTGCCCGGCGAGCTCGACTTCGGCGCGAAGTCCCTGCGCGACTCGTTCCTCGGAAGCCGCTTCCTGGACTGGATGAACCACTACGTCCGCGGCACGAGCACCGCCTCGACCGGTCCGCAGTTCTCCTACTTCCGCGACTGGGTGCCCTACGACACCGACCCGTCCAAGGCCGGCACGGAGATCGCGAAGGCCTACGCGACGAGCAGCACCTTCTCGCAGCAGCCGACGAACACGCTCTACTTCACCGGCAACGACGCCCTCACGGCGACGAAGACCGAGCGTCAAGGCCGGCTCCGCCTCCTACGCCAACGCCGGGCCGGCGCCCACGTCGTACTCCGAGACCTCCGGGCTCGAGGGCGACACGGTGAACAACCCGCCGAGCGACGCCCCGGGCACCTTCGCCGCGTTCACCTCGCCGGTCCTGAAGGCACCGGCCGAGGTGGTCGGCTCCCCGTCGTGAACCTGCGCCTGTCCGCACCGGCCGCCGCGGCCACCCAGGCCGGCGGTCCCTCGGGCCAGCTGGTGCTGTTCGCCAAGGTGTACGACGTCGCACCGGACGGCACCAAGGTGCTCAAGAACCGGCTGATCTCCCCGCAGCGCGTCGCCGACGTGACGAAGCCGGTGACGCTGCACCTGCCCGGCATCGTGCACCGCTTCGCCACGGGCCACCGGATCCAGGTGGCCGTGGCGGCGAGCGACTTCGCCTACGCCGGCAACACCGCGCCGCAGCCGGTGACGATCACGCACCAACCCGCTCGCGCCCAGCACGCTGGCGCTCCCGCTGACGAGCACGCTCGCCTTCTGAGCGCTACGGCTCCCTCGGGGAAGCGCTCGCGCACCCAGCCGGTGATCTCGCCGGTGGTCGCGCCCGGGGTGAAGATCTTCGCGACGCCGATCTCCTCGAGCGGGGCGACGTCCTCCTCGGGCACGATGCCGCCGCCGAAGACGACGATGTCGCTCGCGTCGCGCTCCTCGAGCAGGGAGATCAGCTTGCGGAACAGCGTCATGTGCGCGCCCGGAGAGGACCGAGAGCCCGATCAGGTCGGCGTCCTCCTGGATCGCGGTCTCCACGATCTGCTCCGGCGTCTGGTGCAGGCCGGTGTAGATCACCTCGTGACCCGCGTCCCGCAGGGCTCGGGCGACGACCTTGGCACCCCGGTCGTGACCGTCCAGCCCGGGCTTGGCCACCACGATGCGCAACATGGCTGCAGGTTAGCCGGTGTGCGCGGTGCCGTCGGAGGTGACCGTCACCACAGGCCACAGGCCGTCACCCGCGTCACTCCCGCTCGTTTCCTCCACAAGATCACCCGTTCCGATTTGCGCTTCAACCACCTTTCGTTATGGTGGCAAGTCGGCTCACCCGACAAACGGGCAGGAAATACGTGACCAATCACCGAGCGGAACACCGCGGCAGGCATCGTCCTGCTGGTCGGCGACCCTCGGCGACCGCCACGGCCCACCGCGCCGAGACGCCCGCGCGCCGTTCGTTCGTCCAGGCGCTCCGTGGACTCCCGGCCATCCCGACGATCGTCGGGATCGCGGCCCTGGGTGTCGCCGGCGCCGGAGCCGTCACCGTCGGTGACCGACCCAGCCAGGCCAACCCGTTCGCGCTCTCCGCGCAGGGCGGTTCGCTCCAGTCCGGCACCGACGCCGTCGGCTTCGCGGGCGCGAGCCCCCGCGCCCGGGCGATCAGCCGCGACTCCGAGCGCCAGGCCATGCAGGACGCGGCCGACACCCGCCTCGAGCAGGCGGCCGAGGACCAGGCCGCCGAGCGCAACGCCGCGCTCAAGTCCCTCGGCCGCGCAGCCGAGGCCCGCGCCGGCGAGATCGCCAAGAACCAGTGGAAGCTCCCGACCACCGGCTACCACCTCACCGCCCGCTTCGGGATGGCCGGCGGTCTCTGGTCCAGCAACCACACCGGTCTCGACTTCGCCGCACCCAGCGGCACCCCGATCGTGGCCGTCGCCAACGGCGTGATCACCAAGACCGGCTCCGCCGGCGCCTACGGCAACCAGACCATCGAGACCCTCGATGACGGCACCGAGATCTGGTACTGCCACCAGTCCGAGATCGGCGTCACGACCGGCCAGGTCGTCACCGGCGGCCAGCAGATCGGTCGCGTCGGCGCGACGGGCAACACGACGGGTCCCCACCTCCACCTCGAGGTGCGCCCCGGCGGCGGCGACCCGGTCGACCCCGACCCGGCGCTGCGCTACCACGGCGTCACGCCCTAGCTGGCCGCCCAGGTCAGAGCTTCTCGACCGGCGCGTAGCGCAGCAGCAGCCGCTTGACGCCCTCGTCGCCGAAGTCGATCGAGGCGACCGAGCTGTCGCCGGCGCCCTCGAGCGCCACCACCGTGCCGAGGCCGAAGCTGTCGTGCTGGACGCGGTCCCCCGGGTCGAGGGATGGGATCTCACGGCCGGCCTTGGCCTTCTTGGCGGCGTCCGAACGTGCGGTCGCCGTGCCGAAGCGTCGCTGGGGCGCCTGACGCGACGGCATCCCGAACTGGGGCCGGTTCCACGAGCTCATCGCGGCCTCGGTGCGGCGCCAGTCGACCAGGTCGACCGGGAGCTCGTCGAGGAACCGCGAGGCCGGGTTGTGCGAGGGCGCACCCCACGCGGAACGTACGACGGCCCGCGACACGTAGAGCCGTTCGCGGGCGCGGGTGAGCCCGACGTAGGCCAGCCGGCGCTCCTCCTCGAGCTCCACCTTGTCGCCGAGCGAGCGCAGGTGCGGGAAGACGCCGTCCTCGAGCCCGGTCAGGAACACCACCGGGAACTCCAGGCCCTTCGCGGTGTGCAGCGTCATCAGGGTGACCACGCCGGGTGAGCCGCCCTCCTCCTCCGGGGCGTCGGGGATCTGGTCGGAGTCGGCGACGAGCGCGACCCGCTCCAGGAAGTCGGTCAGCCCGGGCGGTGCGGCGTCGCCGGCGTCCACCTCGGCCGGGTCGGCGGACGGGCCCGACCTGCGGGTCGTCGGAGAACTCCCGCGCGACCGCCACCAGCTCGGCGAGGTTCTCCACCCGGGTCTCGTCCTGCGGGTCCTCGGAGTCCTCGAGCTCCTTGAGGTAGCCGCTGCGCGTCAGCGCCTGCTCGAGCACCACGTCGACCCGCTCGCCGGCCTCGACCATCGACTGGAGCTGCTCCACCAGGTCGACGAAGCCCTTGATGGCGTTCAGCGACCGGCTCGCGAGACCGGGGGCGTCCTCGGCGCGCTGCAGCGCCTCCCAGAAGGTGATCCGGTCACGCTGCGCCAGCCCCTCGATGCAGGCCTCGGCACGCTCGCCGATCCCACGCTTGGGCGTGTTCAGGATCCGGCGCAGCGAGACCGAGTCGGCCGGGTTGACCAGCACCCGCAGGTAGGCCAGGGCGTCACGGACCTCGCGGCGCTCGTAGAAGCGCACCCCGCCGACGACCCGGTAGGGCATCCCGACCCGGATGAAGATCTCCTCGAACACCCGTGACTGCGCGTTGGTCCGGTAGAACACCGCGACGTCACCCGCCCGCGCGTGGCCCGCGTCGGTGAGCTTGTCGATCTCCTCGGCGATGAACCGCGCCTCGTCGTGCTCGTCGTCGCCGACGTAGCCGACGATGCCGTCGCCCTGCCCGGCGTCGGTCCACAGGTTCTTCGGCTTGCGGCTCTCGTTGCGGCTGATCACCGCGTTGGCGGCGGTGAGGATGGTCTGCGTGGAGCGGTAGTTCTGCTCGAGCATGATCGTGCGCGCGTTGGGGAAGTCCTTCTCGAAGTCCATGATGTTGCGGATGTTGGCGCCGCGGAACGCATAGATCGACTGGTCGGCGTCACCGACGACCATCAGCTCGGCCGGCTCGACGGAGTCCTCGGGCACCTCCGTCACCGGCTGTTCGAGGCTGTCGGCGCAGAGCTCGTGGATCAGGGCGTACTGCGCGTGGTTGGTGTCCTGGTACTCGTCGACGAGGACGTGCCGGAACCGGCGCCGCCAGTTCTCCCGCACCGCCGGGAACGCGCGGAACAGGTGCACCGTCATCATCAGCAGGTCGTCGAAGTCGAGGGCGTTGGCCTGGCGCAGCCGCCGCTGGTACTCGGCGTACGCCGCGGCGTAGGTCTCCTCCTGGCCGTTGGCCGCGTCCTTGGCGGCGTCCTCGTGGTCCTGGAGCTCGTTCTTGGCGTTGCTGACCCAGTTGAGGATGGCGCGCGGCGGATAGCGCTTCACGTCGAGGTCGAGGTCGCGGCAGACCAGCGTCATCAACCGCTTGGAGTCGGCGGCGTCGTAGATCGAGAAGCTCGACTTGAAGCCGAATTTGTCGATCTCCTTGCGCAGGATCCGCACGCAGGCGGAGTGGAAGGTGCTGACCCACATGATCTTCGCCCGCCCACCGATCAGCTCCTCGACGCGCTCGCGCATCTCGGCGGCAGCCTTGTTGGTGAAGGTGATCGCCAGCACGGAGCCGGGGTGCGCACCTCGCTCGGAGATCAGCCACGCGATCCGCCTGGTCAGCACCCGGGTCTTGCCCGATCCGGCGCCCGCGACGACGAGCAGCGGCGCCCCCTCGTGGACGACGGCTTCGCGCTGCGGCTCGTTGAGCCCCTCGAGCAGCTGCTCACGCGTCGGACGGCGGCGCTTGCGGGGGCCTGACGAGCCTTGCCCGGCTTCGGGTCCGGCGTCGTGCTCGGGCATCTCGGCAGCGGGGAGGCCGGGGAGGGGGAACTGCGTGGTCATTTGGCTCCACACTACGTGCGCGCCCGGACAGGTCGGTGACCTGTCCGGGCGCGTTCGGTGTTCAGCCCAGCGTGCTGCAGCGCCTCGTCAGCGCACCGCTCCGTAGGCGTTGACGATGCCCGCACCGTAGAACCCGTTGCGGTCCGCACTACCGACGCAGAGCGCGTTGTAGGACGCGTCACGCCCCTCGTTGGTGTAGGTCTGCAGCCGCGGCGACGGGCAGGTGTGGTCGGTCGCCGAACGCTCGAGCAACCGCTGCACCTTGTCGGGGGCCCAGCCGAAGCCGGAGCGACCCTGCGACTTGCCGTGCGCACCGACCGCCAGGGCCGCGACGCCGGCGGCGTGCGGGCTGGCCATCGACGTGCCCTGGAGCCACGCGTAGTAACCGCAGGCACTGGTGCCGGGAGCAGGCGTGGTCTGGCACTGCTTGATCACACCTGCGGCGACGCCGTCGGGGTTGACGGTGCCGTCGGGGTCGACGAACCCCTCCTCCTGCAGCGACTTCAACGGGTACGTCGAGAGGATCTCGTTCTGGTAGGTGCGGAACGACGAGGTGCCGAACCCGTCACGGAACCAGCCACCCGGTGCCGACAGCTCGACCTCGCCGGATCGCGGCTCGGTCGTGTAGTTCGAGAAGTCGGACTTCTTGCCGGACGGGCCGAGCGAGTTCACACCGAGTACGTGCGGTCCCTCGGCCGGGAGGTCGACGCAGTTGTCGTTGTCGATCGTCCGGTCGTACGCCGCGTCGGCCGGGTAGTCCGGGCTGGTGGAGTCGATGCCCGGGTTGGCCATGTCGGTGTTCTCGTTGCCGGTCGCCGAGACCAGCGTGACGCCCTTGCGGTGCGCGTAGTTGAGCGCCCGGTTGACCGTCGCGATGATGACGTCCTGGTCGTTGGCCTGGATCGCGCTGTCCTCCGGAGCGCCGCCCTTGCAGTTGTAGAGCCACGGGTCGACGTAGAAGGACATGTTCACCACGTCGAGCCCGGCGTCACCCGCGTAGGTGAGCGCCTTCATCGTCGGGGCGAGGAAGAAGAAGCCGCTGTCCTGTCCGGCCTTGACCTCGACGATCGTGGACTTCGGCGCCACGCCGCTCAGCCCGAAGCCGTTCATGGACGCCGCGACGATACCGGCGACGTGCGTGCCGTGCCCGCCGTCGTCGGTGCCGACCGGGTCGGTGCAGCTCGCGACCTCGCAGGGCCCGTCGATGTCAGGGATGTCCTTCGCGAAGTTGCGCGAGTCCTGGTAGTCGAAGTTCGGGTGGATGTCCGGGTGGTCCGCCTGGACCCCGGTGTCGATGATCCCGACCTTGACCTTCTTGTTGCCAAGCGTGCGGGTGTGGGCCTGGTCGGCCTTGACCATCCGCATGCCCCACAGGTTGCCGTCGAGCGGGTCCGAGGTGGGACCGTTCACCCGGGCCGCGTTCTTGCGTGCCTTCTGCGCGTGACCAGCCGCCGCGTGCACGTGCTCCTTCTCCACCTTGTCGATGTGGTTCGCCGGCGCCTTGCCGATCACCGCGTCCGCCGCGACGCCCTGCACACCCGAGACTGCGCCGGCGTTCTTGCGGAAGTTCGCGTCGTCGGTGCGGACGACGACCGCGCCGATCGCCTGGTCGACCGAGGTGACCTTCGCACCCTGGGCGCGCAGCTTCGCGGCCACGGCCTGGGTGTCGCTGGCCGACTTCGCCAGCACGACGTAGTTCTCGTCCTGCCCGGTGTGCGCCACCACGGCGCCCGAGCTGTTCGCGCCGGCGGGGGCTGCCGCCAGCGCCGCGGCCACCAAGGCGGCCGCGCCACACACTGCTACTACTGCACGACTGTGTCGCATGCATGTTCCTTCCCGAAACGGCCGAGGGTCTCCCGGCCCCCAGCGAACCTAGGTGAGGATGCGGACACGGCGGAAGGGGTCGTCACCCACTCGTGACCTTGGGCAGACCAGGTGAGGTCCGCTCACGGATTCGGGCGTTCGACCTTCATCGGAAGGCGGCGTGGGGTACAAATCGGACTGACATCAGTCGACCTTGGGGGTCCTCATGCCGCGTTCTCGGGCGCTCGCGCCGCTGCTCCCGGCGCTCGCCGTGCTGCTCGCCCTCGCCGGATGCGGCTCCGGCGGGACGTCGGAGAAGAAGGCCGACGACAAGCCGTCTGCGAGCGCGAAGCCACCCGCGAGCGAGGCGCCCGATGCCGACGGTCTGAAGAAGGTCGCCGTGGAGGGGATCAGCGTCAAGGTCCCGGCCACGTGGACCTACAAGGACTCCAGCGACGACGAGACCGGTGGGGGCCTCTACTTCTGGCTCAACCCCGGCAAGGGCGACCGCGACGGCCTGGTGGCGGTGAGCACCAGGAACTCCACCGAGTCGGTCGACGAGGCCGTCGCGTTCGACCTGAGCAAGCGCGGCACCCTCTACAAGCAGGTCACGAAGAAGACGGCGGTCCAGGTCGAGGGCATGGGCAAGGGCTACCGGCTGCACGTCAGCTACAAGGGTGGCCAGAGCGACCGTCTGGTCGTGGCGACGATCGACGGCCTCCTGGTCGAGGTGATCTACGTGCCCGACCCGGACGCCAGCCACCCCGACTACCCCGACCTGATCCTGTCCAGCGTGAAGCGGGAGCTGTGAGGCGGCGTACGGCGAGCGCGGCCGGGCTGGCCGCCGTCGCCCTCGTGCTGACCGCCTGCGGCGGCGGGGGCTCCTCCCAGGAGCAGCCGAAGGCCGAACCGACCGAGGTGGCCACCGACATCGCTCCCCCGAAACCGACCAGCGTGCAGAGCTTCGCCGGGCAGGGCCTCACCGAAGGTGACACCAACCGGTTGACCGCCACGTTGACCACGGCCCTGCGCACCGGGAACAAGAAGCTGTTCCTGAGCGTGTTCGACCCGAGCAGCACCGACCTCGTGGCCCAGCAGGGCACCTGGTTCGAGAACGTCCGCACGGTGCCGATGAAGAGCCGCCAGATGTTCCTGGTCGAGGCCACCGACACCCGCGACTCCAGCGGCACGGGCACCTTGGCAGCCGACATGGGCTTCCAGCACCAGATCACCGGAGCCGACTCCGCACCGCTCTCGGAGTGGTACCGCTTCAGCTTCAAGAAGAGAGGTGCCCGGCTGGTCGTCACCGGCGTCAAGGGCGCCCCGGCGGACAAGTCGAGCGGGGAGAAGTTCTCCCGCTACTACCGCCAGTCCTGGGACGACGGGGCGATGGCTGTGGCCCGGAGCGGCAAGGCCATCGTCCTCGGCCCCGAAGCCGACGCCGTGGCCCTGCGCGGTCTCGCCGAGAAGGCCGACTCCGCCATCGACGCGCAGCTGAACCGGTTCGCCCGCGCGAAGGCGCGGCTGGCTCCGGACGTGAGCACGCGCAGGTGGGTCTTCATGATGCAGGCCCCCGGAGTGACCGACCTCTTCGACTACCTCGGCGGGCGGGTCAAGCCGACGGAGGCCAACTTCCTGGGGTTCACCACGCAAGTCTTCCTCAGCGACCCGCAGACCGGCATCGTCGAGTCCGGCAAGGACGCCCACCGCAGTCGCATCGTGCTGAGCCGCAAGGTGCTCGGCGATCCCGACGTCGCCGTCACCCTGCGTCACGAGATGACCCACGCCCTCGAGTCGACCTGGCAGGAGGGCTACGGCGATGCGCCGCGGTGGGCCGTCGAGGGCACCGCCGTGCAGCTCAGCGACGCGAGCTCCGCCGAGCTCAGCTACAGCAGGAACTCCGGCGTCGCCTACCTGAAGAGCCACTCCGAGCTGCCCACCGACAAGGTCTTCTACGAGGGCAACGACGACGTCGTCAACTCGCACTACGGCGCCGGCTACGTGGTGTGCGCGTATCTCTCCGCCAAGCAGGGTGACGCCGCCGTGGTCAGGATGCTCCACGGCCTGGACGACGGAAGCCGCTCCAGAAGCTGATCGGCATGTCGGAGCAGGCACTCACCAGGAAGGCACTCGCATGGGCCAGCTGATCCAGCGGGTCGCCGTACCCCTCACCGTCCTGGCGCTCGCCCTCGGAGCGGTCGGCTGCGGCGGATCGGACGACACCCAGGGCAAGCAGTCCGGCAAGAAGGCCGCAGCGGCCAAGGAACCGGCCGTGCCGAAGGTGATCAAGATCCAGCGCTGGCCGCGCTACTGGGCCACCAAGGACACCGCCGAGGAAGGGTCGAGCGACGACTTCAGCACCAGCCTGTTCGCGGCGTACGACGAGAAGTCGGTCGTCTACGACGGCCAGGACGTGATCCGCTTCCTCGACGCCAAGACCGGCAAGCAGCGCAAGCAGCTGGTGCTCAAGGGCAACCGCCTCGTCTGCTCCTCCCAGCCGCGCCCGCAGATCGAGGACGGCATCGTGCTGGTCGTGCTCGGCACCCCCCAGGGCGGCCCGTGCGACACGGTCGTCGCCTACGACGCCGCTTCGGGCCGGGAGCGCTGGCGGACCACCACCACGACCGGGCTCTCCGACTACTTCGGCAACGACGCGATCCTGGACCAGCGCGACGGCGTGGTGATGCTCGGGGGCAAGCTCGGCGACATCTCGGCCCTCGACGCCACGACCGGGAAGCCGCTGTGGCGGCACACGGCCTCCGACTACTTCTTCGGCCGGGCGCGCAAGAAGAAGGACGAGTGCTTCCTGAACCCGGCCCTGGCCGCAGACCGCGACGTCATCATCGCCTCGCTGGGGTGCGACGACTTCGCGGGAGACCGCAAGCCCGGCGTCTACGGCATCGACCTGAAGACCGGCGAGCAGCTCTGGCGCAGCGACTACTGGGACGAGGAGCTCGAGAACGGCAGTGCCGACCACGTGCTCCCGCACGTCGCCGACGGCCGGATCTTCCTGAGCGACCTGACCAACAAGCGCGCCGTGCACCTGGACTCGAAGAGCGGCACGGTCTCGCCGTTCGCGGAGCCCTCGTTGCCGAAGCTGGGCGGACGGCCCGACCACTGGCCGGTCTGCGACGCCTTCCGCGCCTACGGCATCGGCGGGTCGCCCGGGTCGCAGAGCGACAAGTGCGCGTTCAGCAACGGCACGGTGATGGTCTTCGCCGACGACCTGAGCTTCAGGAACAAGCTGCGGATGCGGATCGAGGGCGTCGACGCCGTGACCGGCAAGCGTCTCTGGGTCTGGGACCAGCGACAGGTGAAGAAGCCGAAGGACTACACCTTCCTCGACTACCAGTTCCTCGGGTTCAACCACGACCGCACGCAGTTCTGGGTCGGGCGCAACGCCCAGGACGTGATCCGGCTGGACGTGAAGACCGGGAAGCGGGTCGGTCAGGGACTCGCGGCCCCGCCGCTCAACCTGGCCACCGTGGTCGTGCCCGGACCGAAGCTCATGCTCGTGCGCACCGCAGGGGGCATCACCAACCCCGACGGCTCCAACGTGGGCTCCGGCCTGAACTTCTACGTGACCGACGCGGACTGACGCCAGCCCTCAGGCCGACGCCTTCCACCACGGCTCGGTCGGGAGCTCGCCGTCGATCTCGAAGCGGCCGCCGGGAGCCGGCAGCGCCAGTCGGACGCCGTGCTGAGCAGCCTCGCGCACGACCCACTCGACCGGGTCGGACCACTCGTGGAAGGCGAGGTCGAAGGTCGCCCAGTGGATCGGCAGCAGCACGCCCCCGCCACCTCGCGGTGCACCCGGACGGCCTCCTCCGGATCGAGGTGTACGTCGGGCCAGCGGGTGTCGTAGGCGCCGATCGGCAGCACCGTCAGCTCGAACGGGCCGTGGCGCTCCCCGATCCCCGCGAAGGCCGGCGTGTAGCCGAGTCGCCACCGAAGAACACCCGGCGGCGCTCCCCCGCGACCACCCAGCTCGACCAGAGCGTGGTGTTGCTGCCCAGGCTGCGCCCGGAGAAGTGCCGCGCCTCGGTGCAGGTGAAGGTGAGCCCGCCGAGCTCGGTGCGACTCGTCCCAGTCGAGCTCGACGATGCGGTCCTCGGGCACGCCCCACCGGAGCAGGTGCTGGCTGATCCCCAGCGGCACGACGAACGACCGCGTCCTGGGTCCGCACCAGGTGGTCGATCGTCGCGGTGTCGAGGTGGTCGTAGTGGTCGTGCGAGATCAGCACCGCGCTCAGCTGGGGCAGGTCGTCCAGCGGCATCGGGACCGGGTGGTTGCGCCGCGGACCCACGCTGGCCGACGGCGAGACCCGGTCGCTCCACACCGGGTCGGTGAGCACCCAGTGCCCCTCGAGCTCGAGGAGCACGGTGGCGTGGCCGAGCCAGGTGGCGGCCAGCTCACCGGCCTGGGCGGGAAGCTCCGGCGTGACCACCTCGACGGGTCGGCGCGGCTTGCCCTTGCGACCCTTGGTGGCCATCTCCGCGGCCATCCCGGCCGTGGTCCCCGACGGCACCTCGGTCGCCGGCAGCCGGTTGCGGAACAGGCCGTCGCTGAACTGCGGCGAGTCGGAGTAGTCGAGCTTGCGCATGCCGGTGCCCAGGGCGCGTCGTACGCCCCGGGGAGCGGTGAGCACACCGCGGAGGACAGCACTGCCCGGAACGCGAAAAGTCGTCACCGGCCCAGTGTCCACGGTCGGCACAACCTCAGCGCAGGCGCACCACCAGCTCGCTGGTCCCGCGCTCGCTGCCACCGTCGGCCACCACCGTCCGACCGCGGGCGGTGTCCACGCACGCGGTAGGCGTGGGCCCTGCCGTCCAGCCGCACCGACTGCACGCGGGCTCCCTTCGGGAGCACGGCACCGATCCGCAGCCGCCAGCGGTCGGTCTGCGCGCACCGCGGTGCGCAGCACCGAGCGGCCACGGCTGGCGCGCACGTCGACCGCACCGGAGCCCAGCCGGACGTGTCGTCCGGAGACGCTCGGCTGACCGTCCGGCACCTGCGGCACCACGTCGACCCGACCCCGACCGAGGTCCGGGGAGACGCCCAGCTGGTAGTGCACGACCGGCCACAGGATGCCGTAGGCACCCCATGCCTGGAGCACCATCGAGCGCTCGGTGAACAGCTTGGCCTGGTTGCTGCCGAAGTCCGGTGACGGGGCGATCTCGGGCATCGCGCCCGGGAGCTCCCAGACGGACGGGTCGAGCTGGGTGCGCGCGCTGCCGGTCGTGTAGTGCTCCAGCTGACCCTGCCCCATCCGGCCGAGCGCTCCCTCGGCCGCGGCCATGATCGAGATGTTCAGCGTGAACACGCTCCGCAGCGCCGGGACGCTGGAGACGGCCTAGTCGCAGGCCGGCCCCTCGGTGTCGTCGGTCGGGGCGGTGCGGCCGGAGCCGGTGTGGAAGAGCCCGAACTCGCCGGTGTAGCAGGGCTGCTCACGACGCTCGACGAGTGCGCGGGCGTGCGCCCGCGAGGCCAACGGCCCGTCCGGCTGGCCCGGTCGCTTCAGCTCGACCTCGGCGGGAGTGACACCGATCCAGTGGCGCTGGAACACCTGGACGTTGCCGGGGTCCTGCAACGAGTCGGCGTACTGCCGGGTGTCCGAGCCGTTCCACCAGGCACCCTCGAAGCGCTTCTCGAGGTCGGCCGCCTTGTCGGTCGCCCAGGTCCTGGTCGCGGTGTCGCCCTTGCTGGCGGCGAGGTCGGCGAGGTCGCGGAGGCCACGGATCGTGTAGACGGTGTTGTCCAGCTTCTCCGTGCCCATGCCCGGGGTCTCCACGTTGCCGAGACCCTCCGGCCAACCGTCGCCGTCGGCGTCGAGCTCGCGGTAGATGTAGTGCAGGTTGCGCACCGCGAAGGGATACATCTCGTCGCGGAAGGCGTCGTCACCGGTCCATCGCCAGACCAGCGCCACGATCGAGGGAAACTTGGCGGTCTCGTCGGTGTTGCCGGCGTCGGCGTTGGCCCCGAAGTAGACCTGGCCGTCCGGGGTGACCTCGTGGACGACCTTGCCGCTCTGCCCGTTGGCGGCGACGCTGACGTCGCGCAGGGCGCGCAGGTGGGCCTTGATGGTGGCGAACTGGCCGCTGCTGACCGCTGCGAACCCGGTGTACTCACCGTCCGTCGCGAACAGCCACGGGTAGTCCGGGAACCCGGCCCCGAACCAGCGCGCCTTCGCGACGGTCCCGACGGGTGCGGGGTAGTTCTTGCCCGCGTTGGTGACCCGGACCTTCAGGTCGCGAGACTCCTGCACGGACTCGGCGAGGTTCTGCTTGCTCCACTCGACGCTGCGCTGGAGCAGCCGGTCGCCCGGCAGGTCGACGCGGGTGTTCCCGTCCAGGCCGTTGCGGGCCTGGACCTTCGCCCGCAAGGACGCGGCCGGGTGCGCGAGCGCGGCACGCTGCGCGGACGTCGCCTGGGCGAGTCCCTTGTCGGAGCCGCCGACCGAGAACCAGACGGTGCGCCCGCCGCGCGGCACCTGCACGTCGTACCGCAGCTGGCCGCCGGTCCCCTTGCCGTAGGCGGTGTCGTCGCAGCGGTCCGGCTGCGTCGGCGCGTTCGGACCGGAGGCCGGGCAGATCACGTCCCCCTGGGGACCACGGTGTGCTGGGCCGAGGTCCGACCCCGACGGGGTGAGGCTGGAGCCGACCACGGCCGCGTAGTCGTGAGCCTCCGCGTTGGCGACCGGCGGTGTGCCCTGCTCCCGGAAGACGAGGTTCTTCCCCGAGACGCTGCCCGTGTCCGGGAGGTTGTACGTCGTCTGGCTCGGCGTCGACTCGCCCCAGGGGTAGACCTTCATCAGCTCGGAGTGCGCGTCGACCGCGAGCGGCAGCGTGGTCGCCTTCGTCGCGTCGAGCCGCAGCCCGACCAGGCCGGCCCGGACCCCGTCCGGCGCGAAGTCGGTGCGGGTGATCTTCACGCCGCCGTGGGTACCGAGGTCCATCCGCTGGTAGCCCCAGCCCGACGTGTACTTGGCGGCCTTCAACCAGGTGCCGTCAGCGCGGAACCAGAGACCGTCGAGCAGCTTGATCGGCGGCGTCCAGAAGCCGCCCATCTCGCCACGGGTGTGGAACCCGGTGGCCGGGTAGCTGCCGTCCTGGGCGCCCATCGACCAGAACCGGTCGGCGACGACCAGGCTGCGGCGGTTGGCGAGACTGCTCGCCACCGAGAGCTCCGGCGACCGCGCGAGGCCGTCGCCTCCGGGCCGGCGGGCGCCCTCGGCGGCACCACTGGGCAGCGAGGCGAGGGCGAGGACGGTCAGGAGTGTCGTGGCGAGGGCTGCGACGGTGAGGCGGCTGCGAGGCATGTGCTCTCCCTGCTCGGCGGTGACCCCGATGGCACCGGCCCTGACATCCGACCTCCGATCGGCCGGATGCGCAAGCAGTCCGTCCGCCGTGGCCTGGGTCTCGTGACCCGCGTCTCGTGACGGGGATCTCGTGACATCGCGGCGTTACCGGGGCACAACACCGGGTTCACGTGCGTTGGGCACAGTGAGATTGGAACGATCCAATCTTCACCTGACCAGAGACGTACCCGACCGAGGGAGCACCACCATGAGCACCGTCCGACGTATCGCCAGCACCGTGAACAGCTACACCCTGTGGGCGTTCAACCCCCAGGGCGCCTTGAGCCGCCGACAGGACTGAACGCACGCTCTGCCTGGGCGGCCTGGTACATCCGGGCCGTCCAGGCGTCGTGGGCCGCCCGAGCGGCGGCTGGGTCCCGGCGCCGGATCCGGGTCCCGTGCATCACCCCCACGAGGCGGGGTCCGGCGAGCCGGTCCTCGATCCTGCGGGCGTTGCGGGTGAGCGGCTGGGCGACGTACTCCCCCATGATCACGCCGGCCGCGAGCGCGATCGTGGTCGCGGCGGCGGCGCTGAGCTGCAGGATCCCGAGGGTGTCCCCCTCGGACATGTAGCTCAGCCCGCGGTAGATGAGCAGCCCGGGCAGCATCGGGACGAGGGCAGGCACCACGACGACCAGGGGCGGTACGCCGACCCGGCCGGAGATCGCATAGCTGACCAGCCCGATCGTGATGGCCGCGCACGCCGCAGCCCACGGCATCGAGGCCTGCGGGTCCTGCACCGCCAGGAAGACGAGATGGCCGAGCAGGGTGCTCATCGCGATCGCGGGCAGCGCGCGCCACGGCGCGTAGCAGGTGAACGCGAAGGCGCACGCCGAGACCATCGCCCCGATCAGGACCAGTGGCACCAGCGCCGGGTCCGACAGTCCGGCCCCACCGGGCCGCACCCCCATCAGGCTGACGCCCAGGGTCGGCGCGAGCGCGAGGCCCGCTGAGACGCCGGCGATCAGGCCGGCGGTGGCGAGCAGTGCCTCGATGATCCGTGCCCCAGCCGTGATGTAGAACCCGCTCAGCGCGTCCTGGATCGCGCCCATGAAGCCGATGCCGGACAGCAGCAGCACGATGCTCGCCGTGATCACCAGCGAGGTGTCGACGCGCTGGTCGAACAGCTGGTCGACCGACGCGGTGCCGAGGGCCAGCAAGGTGGCCAGCAGGCCGCCCGCGATCTGCTGGTAGAACATCGGCCAGCGCTGCTTGTTCAGGGTGCGCATCAGCACCGTGATCAGGCACCCCGCGATCGTCGCGACCGCGGTGACCAGCACCCCGCCCCCGAGGATCAGCGCGATCCCGCCGCCGACCACGCCCGATCCGAGCACGACCGCCCAGCGCGGCAGGTAGTGGTTGGTGGAGTTGATCCGGGCCACCCGCGCCCGGGCCTCGGTGACGTCGACGCGGTCCTGGAGGACGTCGTCGACCAGCTCCTGGGTCCTGGTCAGGTCGTCGTAGTCGAGGTCGCGCTGGGTGATGTTGCGGGTCAGCAGCACCGGCATCTCGTCGGGGTCGGGCTGGTAGCTCATCCGCAACAGGGTGAAGGTGACGTCGACGTCGGCGTTGCGCAGGCCGAGGTGCTTGGTGACGCCCAGCATGGTCGCCGTGACGTCCGCAGCGCCGGCCCCGGAGGACAGCAGGATCTCCCCGATCCGCAGGGCGAGATCGAGGACCTTGTAGGTCTCGCGGGCGTCAGTCACAGGACTCATTGTGTGCCCTCGGACACGTGGTTTCAGACACCCGTGGCGCGCGTCGTGAGGGACGCCACAGGACCCCCGCGCTCCGTCAGATCCAACCCATCCGCTTGGCCGTCGCAGCGGCCTCGTGGCGGTTGCTGGCACCGAGCTTGGCGGCCGCGCTGGACAGGTAGTTGCGCACCGTGCCCGGCGAGAGATGCACCCGCTGGGCGATCTCCTCGACGGGTGCACCGCCCTCCGTCGCCTCGAGCACGTCGGCCTCGCGCGGGGTGAGCGGTGAGTCCCCGGCCGTGATCGCCTCGGCGGCGAGCTCGGGGTCGACGTGCCGTCCTCCGCCGTGCACGATCCGCACCACCTGGGCGAGGGTCGCGGCGGAGGTGGTCTTGGGCAGGAAGCCCTTGACCCCGCTGGCGAGCGCACGCTTGAGGTAGCCGGGTCGCCCGTGGCTGGTGACGATCAGACAGTTGCACTCGGGAAGGATCCGGCCCAGCTCGACGGCCACGCTGACCCCGTCCCGGTCCGGCATCTGCAGGTCGAGCACAGCGACGTCGGGACGGGTCGTCCGGGCCGCCTCCAGCGCCGCGGCACCGTTGGCCGCCTCGGCGACGACCTCGAGGTCCTCCTCGAGGTCGAGCATCTGGGCGAGGGCGCTGCGGATCAGGTTCTCGTCGTCGGCGAGCAGCACCCTGATCATCGGACGTCCTCCCCTGCGGGACCGACAGCGGCGTCCAGCTCGGCGCGCACCACGAAGTCCTCACCGTCCGGCTCGGCGGTCAGCACCGCCCCGAGCGGAGCCAGGTGCTCGGCGAGACCCGCCAGGCCGGAGCCCTCGTCCAGCCGGGGACGCGGACTCGTCGTGAGCCCGTCGTTGCGGATGACGACGGCGCCGTCGGCGTACCTCATCTCGACGCGGGTGGCGCTGGAGTGGCGCAGCACGTTCGTCACCGCCTCGCGGATCACCCGGGCCATCGGCTCGTGCCAGGCCTCGGGCAGGTCGGCGAGGTCGGCACTCGCCGAGACCCCGGCCGATCGGAGCAGTGACACGGCGCCGTCGACCTCGGTGTCGAGGTCGAGCGGCCGGTAGCCGCGTGCCAGCTCGCGCGCCTCCCGCAGCGCCTCGTGCGCGGTCTCGCGCACCAGCAGCATCTGCTCCGGCCCCCGCTCGTCGCCGCGGGTGGTCAGGGTGGCGGCGAGCTCGGCCTGCACGGCGATGGTCGAGAGCCGGCGACCGAGCACGTCGTGCACGTCGCGCGAGAAGCGCAGCCGCTCCTCGGCGACGGCCAGCGCTGCCTCGGTGGCGCGCGCCCGGTCCAGCTCGGTGACCACACCGAAGCAGCCACAGCGTGCTCTGCACCGTGAACACCAGGAACAGCGCGACAGCGAGGCCGTACGTCGCGAACGCGATGCTGCCTGTCGGGACCAGCACGAGCGCGGCGCAGGCCGCGTGGACGAACCACTGGATCCGACGGTCACGCAGGCCGCCGGCGCCCCAGGCGAGCGTGGCCACGATCGCCAGCGCAGCCGCGAACCGCGACTTCTCCGGCAGCAGGAACACCAGGCCGTCGGCGACCACCGCGAGGGTGACCAGGACGGTCAGCTCCCGCCAGGGCAACGGCGCGTGGTCGGGATAGAGCGCGACCGCCTGGCGGAGGGTGAACGTGCCGGCGACCCCGACGACGATGGTGACGACGCCCACGACGACGGCGTCGCCAGGCACCGGTCACCGCGGCATTGAGCGCCATGATCGGCACCAGGAACCAGTAGATCAGGTAGAGCGACCCGACGGTGTAGAGCCGGACCCGCTGCACCTCGGTGCGACCGGCCCAGCCGGGCACGAGACTCATCACCGTCGCTCCGTGTGCACGCTGCGATCCTGACAGGTCTCTCACGTGCGTGGCTCCCAGTGCATGGACCGCAGGGCCAGCAGCACCGCCACCGCGGTCCATGCCACCAGCGTGCCGAGCGCGGGAGCCACTTCGACCCACGTGGCCGCGAAGTCGATGCTCGTGGTCGAGCCCAGGCCGGAGGTCCGGCCGAACCAGGCGACCTGGACCAGGTCACGCACGGCCGCGCCCGGCAGCAGGTCGACCCACCGCTGCACCGAGGACGGGAAGACCGCTCCGAACAGGCCCACGGTGGCGAGCAGGATCACGGGAGCGCTGGTGAGCTGCGCCGCCTCGGCGGTCTTCGTCCAGGCCGCGGTCCACAATGCGAACGCGCCGAAGCAGACGCCGGCGACCAGCACCCCGACCCAGGAGCAGGATCGGGTTGAGCGGGAACGGCAGCCCGGTGCTCATCACGACCGGGACGGCGATCACCGTCACCAGGACCGTGATCGCGATGCCGGGCAAGGCCATCGACGTGACCAGCTCGAGGTCGCGGACCTCCCCCGTGCGGAGCCGCTTGAGCACCAGCTCGTCGCGGCGGGTGACGAACATGGAGAGCAGGTTGTAGAAGACGGGGAACAACAGCGCCATCAGCAGCACGGTGCTGAGCGTTGCCACGGCGCTGGTGACCTCGCCGCGTTCGCCGAGGAAGAGCAGTCCCAGCGGCAGCACCGGCATGGCCACCGCGTAGAACAGCGTCAGCCGGTTGCGGGTCATCAGCAGGGTGTTGGTCCTCGTCAGCCGGCTCGTGCGACGGGTGGCCGCGCTCAGGTCCTGAGCAGTCATCGGGTGCTCCCTTCCAGGGTGGGTTCGTCGGCGATCGCCAGGAACACCGACTCGAGGCTGGCCGGGCGGGCCGCGAGCTGGTCCAGGCGCACGTCGTACGTCTCGGCCCAGCGGAGCAACGCGCCCAGGCTGGCCTGGAGGTCCTCGACGTCCAGCACGGTGCGGCCGCCATCGTGACGGGCCCGCATCTCGCCCACGGGTGGGACTTCCGCACCGGGAGTCGAGAACGAGATCTCCGACGGGTGGTCGGCGACGATCTCGGCCGGCGTGCCGGACCGGACGATCCGACCCGCCCGCATGATCGAGATCTCGTCCGCCAGGGCTTCGGCCTCCTCGAGGTAGTGCGTGGTCAGCAGCACCGTGGCCCCGCCCTCGCGCAGCCCGCGGACCAGCTGCCAGACCGCACGCCGGCTCTCCGGGTCGAGTCCGGTGGTCGGCTCGTCGAGCATCACCACTTCCGGACGGCCCATCAGGGTGCAGGCGAGGTCGACGCGGCGCTGCTCACCACCCGAGAGCGCCCGCATCCGGGTCTCGGCCCTGGCCTCGAGGTCCAGCATCGCGAGCGACTCGTCCACCGGCCGCGCGTCGGTGACGACGGCAGCCCACATCTCGAGCGTCTCGCGGACGCTCAGGTCGGCGACGAAGCCGCTGCGCTGCAGGAGCACGCCCGTGCGACGGCGTACGGCGGTCCGGTCGGCCACCGGGTCGAGCCCGAGCACCCACACCTCCCCCGCACTCGGACGGGCGAGTCCCTCGATCACCTCCAGGGTCGAGGTCTTGCCGGCACCGTTCACGCCGAGGAGGGCATGGATCGAGCCGGCCTCGATCTGCAGGTCGATCCCGCGGACCGCCTCGAAGGCGGTGGGTCCTGACCCGTAGGCACGGCGCAGGCCCTGGACGCTGATGGCCTTGCCGTCACGTGGGTTCACCTCGTCGTTGCGCATGCCTCCAGCATTCGCGAGCGGACCGACGCCCAGTAGTGCGTGGCGTCACCACTCCGACACCGCTCCGCACCGATGGCTACTGAGGTTTGTCACACAGCAGCACGGTGGTCGAGGAGCGAACGGAGAGAGCGTCTCGCAACTCCCCTGTGGACGACGGACCACGCGGCCGGTTTCCGGGGCACCGTGGCTCCATGGACCACGAGACCCGCACCGAGCTCGACCACCTGAAGATCTCCACGCAGCGCGACCTGCACCGGCTGTGGGAGCTGCTGATGCAGCCCCTCGGCTTCCGCTCGACCAGCGTCTGGGTGACCTTGGTCGGCGCCGACGACCGCCCGGAACGGTTCCTGATCGAGATCGCGCAGAGCGAGCTGCTGCCCGAGGCCGACCAGGTGCGCAGCCTGTTCGAGGCGCTGCAGCAGATCATCGCGGAGGAGGGCGCAGACCTCGGCGTCGCCTTCCTGATCACCCGACCCGGACGCGGCGGCGTCAGCGGGTTCGACCGCGCGCTGACCCGGGTGCTGACCACGGGGGCACGCGCCGCGGGCGTCGCATGCCACCCGGTGCACGTCGCCAACGACGTCACCATCCGGGTCGTGGCGCCCGACGACCTCGCTGCGTGAGTGGTGGCCGACGCGCACGATGGCAGGCACCATGGTGAGCATGACGCTGTTGCCGCAGGACCGACCGCTGCGGCGCCACGACCTCGAGCGACTCCCGGATGACGGCCATCGCTACGAGCTCATCGACGGTTCGCTCGTCGTGACCCCGGCGCCCTCCCGACGCCACCAGCTCGTGTCCAGCAGGCTCCACCACGAGCTGTCGCGTCACTGTCCGACGCATCTGGTGGCGCTGAGTGCGCCGGTGGACGTCGAGATGGCCGACGACTCCGTCGTCCAGCCAGACCTGCTCGTGGTCACCGCGGCCGACTTCGCCGACGAGTCGATCCCGGTGCGCCCCCTGCTCGCGGTCGAGATCCTCTCCCCCAGCACGCGCCTGATCGACCTCAACCTCAAGCGCGCACGTTACGAGGAGGCCGGCTGCCCGTCGTACTGGGTGATCGATCCCGACCGTCCGGGTCTGCGATCCTGGTCTCTGGTGGGAGGTGCGTACGTCGAGCAGGCCACGGTCGAGGGAGACGCCTGGTTCGCCACCGACGAGCCGTTCCCGATCTCCCTCTCACCGGCCCGCCTCCTGAGCTGAGGCAATGTCTCCGAGTTCACTCGGGCGACACACCGGCCGCGTACGTTCGGCCGCATGAGCTCTGAACTCCGCAACCGTGTGCTCGCCGCCAAGCAGTCGGCGGGCCTGACCTGGGCCGAGATCGCCGAGTCACTGGACCGGCCGAAGGCCTGGACCGTGGCCGCCCTGCTGGGCCAGCACCCCCTCCCCACCGAGCTGGCCACCAAGGCCGGCACCCTCCTCGACCTCGATGCCGACGACGTCGCGCTGCTGCAGCGCCAGCCCTATCGGTTGGCCGAGCCCGAGGTCCTGTCGGACCCGACGATCTACCGCTTCCACGAGGCGCTGCAGGTCTACGGCCCGGCGATCAAGGAGCTGATCCACGAGGAGTTCGGCGACGGCATCATGAGCGCGATCAACTTCAAGCTCGACGTCGCCCGGCGCGAGGACCCGGCCGGAGACCGCGTCGTGGTCACCTTCGACGGGAAGTTCCTCGACTACAACTGGTGACGGACTGTCGGTGGTCGGAGGCACGATGTCTCCCATGGCCGTCGACGCCGCCACGCTCCTGGACTTCGCCACCTCGCTGCCGGAGGGAGGCGAGCGTGACTACAAGGACGACGCGACGATCTTCACGGTCCGCGGCCGAGGGATCGGCTACGTCTCCAGCGACGGCCGGGACCTGTTCGTGAAGTCGACGCTCGCCGAGCGCGCCGCCCTCGTCGAGAGCCAGCCCGAGGTCTTCTCGGAGTGGTACACCTCGGGCCGCTTCGGCTGGGTCCGGGCCCGGCTCGACCTGATCGAGCTCGACGAAGCACGCGAGCTGGTGCTCGAGGCCTGGCGGCTGACCGCACCGAAGCGCCTGGTCCGGGAGTACGAGTCGCCATCGGGCTGAGTCAGCCCGGAAGCCTGGCGGCCTCGGCGACCAGAGCCCGCAGTCGGGCGGCGAGCCCCGCGTCGAAGACGCCCGCGGACGCCTGCCAGTCCCAGTTGCCGGTGTCGGTGCCCGGGGTGTTCATCCGGCTCTCGCTGCCCAGGCCCAGCAGGTCCTGGGCGGGGACGACGGAGAGCCGGGCCGTCGAGGAGAGGGCGAGCCGGATCAGTGCCCACGGCATCGGCTCGGTCGGGTCTGCGAGGTGCGAGCGCACCCGGTCGCGGTCCGCCTCGTCGAGCTCCGACCACCACCCCACGGTGGTGTCGTTGTCGTGGGTGCCGGTGTAGACGACGCTCTGCTCGCCGTGGTGCTCAGGGAGGTAGGGGTTGTCGCCGTCGCCGTTGAAGGCGAACTGCAGGACCTTCATGCCGGGCAGCCCGAACTCGCGCCGCAGGGCGTCGACCTCGGGGGTGATCACGCCGAGATCCTCGGCCACCAGCGTTCCCGGTCCGGCGGTCTCGATCAGCGCGCCGAGCACCTCACGCCCCGGACTGGTCACCCAGTAGCCGTCCTTGGCAGTGGGCGCTTCCAGGGGCACGTGCCACGCCGCCTGGAACCCGCGGAAGTGGTCGATCCGCACGAGGTCGAACAGCTCGCGCTGGCGGGCGATCCGGCGCCGCCACCACGCGAACCCTTCCGCGGCCATGGCGTCCCAGTCGTAGTGCGGGTTGTTCCACCGCTGGCCGTCGGCGGCGAAGTAGTCGGGCGGCACCCCGGTCACGGTGATCGGACGGCCGCGCTCGTCGAGCCGGAACAGCTCTCGCGAGGCCCAGACGTCGGCACTGTCGTGGGAGACGAAGATCGGCAGGTCCCCGAAGAAGAGCACGCCGCGCTCCGCGGCGTACGACCGCAACGCCTGCCACTGGTCGGCGAAGACCCACTGCTCGAGGCGCAGCTCCCGGAGCCTCTCGGTGTGCGGGGCGAGCACCTCCGCGACGCGCACCGGGTCGCGGTCGCGCAGTCCCGGCTCCCACTCCGGCCACGGGGCGTGGTCGAGCAGCTCGCGCAGGGTGACGAACTCGACGTACGGCTCCAGCCACACGGCGTGCTCGGCGCTCCAGGTCTCGAAGTCGGACTGCGAGGCACCCGACCCGATCGGGACAGTCTCCGGGCTGATCAGGGCGGGGTTGCCGGCCATCGCCGAGACCGCGTTGTACGGCGAGCCCTCCACCTGCGTGGGCACCAGCGGCAGCACCTGCCAGACCGAGCAGCCGGCCGCGGCGAGGAAGTCGACGAAGCGGTAGGCCTCCGGTCCGAGGTCGCCCCGGCCGGGCAGCGACGTCACGTGGAGGAGCACCCCGGCCCGGCGTACGTCGAGGGGGCGATGGTCGGTCTGGTCCTGCATCTGCCCTCCGGGATCGCTTGCAGAAGCCTAGAGTGCAGCCTCGTGAAGCTCGTCCTCGCCCTGTGGGCCCCCGACCAGTCCGGCCTCCTCGGTGGGCGGCTCCGCGACTCGCTGCTCGCAGCGGGAGCGACCCGCCTGCAGGTCAACCTCGACGACGAGCACGTCCCCGCCGGCGTGCTCCGGCTGCAGACGTTCGAGGCGCCCGTGACCGGGCTCGTCTCGGTGTGGACCGATGCTTCTCCGGAGCAGGTCGTCGACGCCCTCCGTCCGCACGCCGACCGGGTCGCCGGCTGGGAGGTCGAGGAGCGGCTGCCGCTCGAGCCACCCGCCGTGCCCGACGGCCAGCGGACCGACGGGCTGGCCCAGGTCGCACTCCTCCGGGTCCCGGCCGGCCTGGCGTACGACGACTGGCGCGCGCACTGGCAGGGCCCGCACACGCAGATCGCGATCGACACCCAGGCCACCTTCGGCTACGTGCAGAACCGGGTCACCCGGCCGCTCTCCGACGACACCCCGCACGTCGACGCGATCGTCGAGGAGCTGTTCCCGAGCGAGGCGATGCACGACATCCACGCCTACTACGGCAGCGGCGGCGACCAGGCCGAGCTGGACCGCCGGATGACCCTGCTGATGCAGAGCGTCTCCACGATGGGTGCCGACCAGGACCTCGACCTCGTCGCGACCAGCCGCTACGTCTTCACCCTGTGACCCGCTGGTAACTCACGCGCTGATCTTGCCGCTCGCGAAAACCTGTGCCTAGGGTGATGCGTCCCGGAGCACCGGGGCCGCCTTCGGCTGACGCCGAGTCCCGCCCG
This sequence comes from uncultured Actinomycetota bacterium, assembly GCA_963797525.1. Classification (GTDB taxonomy): domain Bacteria; phylum Actinomycetota; class Actinomycetes; order Propionibacteriales; family Nocardioidaceae; genus Marmoricola. The sequence continues at coordinate 28,226 of CAWCPT010000010.1, read as the reverse complement.
GGCCGAAGGTCGACGACGAGTCCATCGGGTGGGAGCGGGGAACCCACATCTTCCCGGATCACCTGGTGATCCTCGGGGTGAGGCCACACACGTGGCCGGGCACCTTCAGCCCGAACCCGACAGCTAACCTCGCAGGCGCACGGAGGAAATCTTCATGCGCACACGTAGGTTCGCTACGGCAATTCTGGTTGCCCTGATCAGCGCCGTCCTGCTCACGGCCACCCTCGCCACTCCCGCCGACGCGGCCACCCGGAAGACCTGGAACCGGCTCGCCAAGTGCGAGTCCGGCGGTCGGTGGCACGTCAACACCCACAACGGCTACTACGGCGGGCTGCAGATCAGCCAGGGCACCTGGCGCGCCTTCGGCGGCAAGCGCCTCGCCCGGCTGCCGCACAAGGCCACCAGGAAGGAGCAGATCCGGGTCGCCAAGCGGATCAAGAAGCACCAGGGTTGGGGCGCCTGGCCGTCCTGCTCGCGCCGGATCGGCGTCCGGTAGGCGGCTAGCCCCGCGCGGCGCCGTACCCGAGGAGCGCGGCGAGCCCGAGCGCGCTCCTCGGTGAGTACGCCGCGCGCCACAGCCCACCGTGGGCGGCCGCGAACGCCTCGTCCTGCCAGGGGTTCTCGTGCCGGGGACCGCCGCCGGTGTGCAGGTCGTGCACGAGCATGGCGGCCATCAGCACGTTGGACGTGGCCGGCTCGAAGACCTCGACCCCGAAGCGGTGCGCCCCGGCGTACGCCGCTGCCAGCGCGCGGTTCTTGACCACCGACCTCGTCCGGGTGGGCGGCGCGATGTTCATCGAGACGAGCGCGCCCTGGTCGCGCGCGACGGTGGCCCGCCAGCGCTGCAGCCGCTTCGCGAGGGCGTAGTTCGGACCCTGCTGCGGCACCAACGAGTCGTTGATGCCGGGGTCCGAACCCGCCACGTAGTTGCGACGCAGCAGGCGGCCGCCCGACAGCGTCCGCATCGGACGGCCGAGCACCTTGGACCGCCGCGAGCGCGACTCGTAGGCGTGGGTGGACTGCTGGACGGCCTCCCCGGGCACGGCGAACACGTCAGTCGGCGTGGCCAGGAAGCCGAGCGCCACGTCGTCCCGACCCGCCTGGAGCCGGGTGCTGAGCTCGTCGACCGCCACCGAGACGCGGGTGTTGGTGGCGCCGTCGGCGTAGACGTAGTTGCCGACCACCAGCGTTCCGGGCTGCTCCTGCAGCCAGCGCTGGACGACGGGCACCTCGGTGAGCAGGTCGACGCCGGCCACGTGGTCGAGCTTGTCGCGGCTCGCGCCCTGCGGTGCGGGCACCACCAGCGTGCCGGCACCCTCGTGACCGAGCTTCAGGACGCGCTCCCAGATCGCCGGCCGGGCCAGGTCGACCGCCGCGACCCGCGCACCCCACCGCATCAGCGACGGGAGCGGTCCCATCTCGGCGCCGGCTCCCAGGACGGCCACGGTGTGCCCCTCCAGCCGGAGCCAGTCGGGGTTGGCCAGCACCGTGTCGACCGCGATCGCGATGGTCGGCTCGACCACGCCCGCGTCCACCCAGGCCTCGATGCGACGGCGGATGTCGTCACCCCGCAACCGGTCACCCCGGTAGGGCAGCACCAGCTCGTTGACCGGCTCCCCACGTCCGAGCACCTCGACGCCCTCGAGGTCACCACCACCTTCGGAGGTCGAGCTCGTCGCAACGACGGTGTCCCACTGGCCGAGGGCGTGCTCCTGCCCGTCCTCGTCCACGACCTTCATCCGCTCGTGCAGCGAGTCCAGGCCGTTGCCGGCGATGGACACGGCTGCCTCCCGGGACTCCAGCCCCGCCTCGACCAGCCGACGGAAGTGCACGAGGTAGTCGGTGCGCCAGCCGGTCGCCCGCTCGGCCGCGCCCGCTCCGGTCGGGTCGGTCTCCCGCAACGCGTCGGCCACGACGAGCCGCCCGACCGTCGAGGTGCTCCGCCGTCCTTCCTCGTCGGTCGGGAAGACAAGTCCGCGCTGCTGTTCGTCACTGGCCACGGCCCCATCGTGCCGCACCCCTTGCCATGTCCAGCATGTGGACTTACCTTGCTGGGCAGAGAGCTCGGAGGCACCGGGGCTTCCGAGGACTCACCGCCTCGGGAGGGCCTCATGCCATCAGCTCACGTCACTCGCGGCCCACGACCAGCACAGCCACCGACGTCGAACCCTGCTCGCCACGACCGGTCTCGGCAGCCTCCTGCTGGTGGCCACGATGCTGTCGACGACCCGCGCGAACGCCGAGCCCAAGGGGCCGCTGCTGGGCAGCAGCCAGGACCAGAGCGGCACCGTCCAGGTCGTCCACGTCGACGCACGCACCCCGGCGTTGCGCACCGAGGTCACCCAGCTCGGGCTCGACGTCACCGAGCACGGGGACGCGAGCGGCCTGGACGTCGTGCTGCACGGCAAGAAGGACGCCGCCCGGCTGCGCGAGGCCGGCTTCGACTGGACCGTGCGGATCCCCGACCTGGAGGCCCGGCTGAAGGCGAACGCGGCCAAGGACAAGGCGTACGCCGCCGCCAACGCATCGTCTCCCCTGCCGAGCGGGCGCACGACGTACCGGACCCTCGCCGACTACAACTCCGAGATGACCTTGCTCGCGCGGCGCTACCCCAACCTCGTCAAGCCGCTGACGCTGCCGAACAAGTCGATCGAGGGACGATCCGTCCGGGGCATCGAGATCACCACGCAGGCCGCGAACACCGAGGACGGCAAGCCGATCTTCCTGATGCTGGGTGCCCACCACGCGCGCGAGTGGCCGTCGGCCGAGCACTCGATGGAGTTCGCCTACGACCTGCTCGAGAACTACCGCACCGACGCGCGGGCACGCCGGATCGTGCAGAAGACGCGCACGGTGATCGTCCCGGTCGTCAACGTCGACGGCTTCGAGCTCTCGCGCAGTGCAGCGCCGAAGGGAGACTTCACCACGTTCGACTACGAGATGAAGCGCAAGAACTGCTCCGTCTCGACGTTCACGCCGGCGGCGTACCTCGGTGGCACCTGCGCCGACAACCCCGCGGGACGACTGCGCGGCACCGACCTGAACCGCAACTACCCGGGCTTCTGGGGCGGCGGCGGCGCCAGCCCGATCTGGTCGAACGACACCTACCGCGGCGACGCACCAGGCTCGGAGCCGGAGTCCGACAACATCCGGAAGTTCATCTCCGGGCGGCAGGTCACCAACCTGATCACCAACCACACCTACTCCAACCTGGTGCTCCGCCCGCCGTCGATCAGGTCCACCGGCTTCAGCCCGGACGAGCCTGCCTACCGGGCGTTGGGCGCGACCATGACCGACGCCAACGGCTACGCCAACTGGGCCTCGTTCCAGCTCTACGACACGTCCGGCTCGGTCGAGGACTGGAGCTACTGGAACACCGGTGGCCTCGGGTTCACCTTCGAGATCGGCAACGTCGACTTCCACCCGCCCTTCCAGACCGGCGTGGTGGCGGAGTACCTCGGCCTGCCGCCGGCTGCCGGCGCCGGGTTCGGCGGCAACCGGGAGGCGTACTACGCGATGGCGGACGCCACCGTCGACACGGCGCTGCACTCGACGATCGTCGGCAGCACCAAGGCGAACCGGAAGCTCACGGTGAGCAAGAAGTTCATCAGTGCGACCTCACCCGTGATCCAGACCGACGGCTCCACCGGCCCGCAGCGCTACTACCAGGACAACCTGGCCTCGTCCTACGAGACCGAGGGCGGCAGCTTCCGCTGGGCGGTGAACCCGTCGACCCGACCGCTGGTCGTCGGCCGCTACGGCCGCAACCCCCAGGGGCCGCCGCAGCCGACCGCGAGCCTGACCAACCCGGCAGGCACTCCTGCCAAGGGCGCCGCGGAGACGACCACGTTCACGATCGAGGGGCTGCCGGCGTACGACAACGGCACCGCCACCGTGCACATCGAGTGGCCGAACCCCGCCGTCGACTGGGACGTCGACGTCTTCGACTCGCGCGGTCGCCCCGTCGCCAGCGCGGCCACCGCCGACGACCCCGAGGATGCGGTGCTGATCGACCCGGTGCCGGGCACCTACACGGTCAGGATGACGAACTACGACGGCGGCGAGACGTCCGACTGGACCGGACGCGTCGACTACGCCTCGCCGACCCCCGGCACCTACTCCGGTCTCAAGGAGGCGTGGAACCTCACCTGCAGCAACCGCAACGGCAAGGTGCTCTCCACCCAGGAGGTCGTCGTGGACCGCGGCCAGACCGCCCGCGTCGGGGATCCCTGTGCGAAGAAGCGGGGCTGATCGCCACAACGAGGCCACACCTTGCCGCTGCCTCACGACCTTCCTAGGCTGACCCGCGCGGGGGTCCAGCCCAGGAGGCGTCGATGGCAGCCGAGTTCTACGTGACGATCGAAGGCACCAAGCAGGGAGCGTTGGCCGGGGAGTCGGTCCGTCCCAAGCACGAAGGCTCGCTCGAAGGCGTCGCCTTCCACTACAGCGTCGCGCACCCGCGCGACGCCGCCAGCGGGATGGCCACGGGCAGGCGGATCCACCAGCCCATCACCTTCGTGAAGCAGTGGGGTGCCGCGTCGCCCCAGATCTTCCAGGCCCTGGTCAGCAACGAGACCATCACCTCGGCCCTGTTCGAGTTCGTGCGCACCGACGACAACGGCGAGGAGGTCGTCTTCCACACCATCAAGGTCAGCTCCGCACGCGTCACCGAGATCGAGCAGTTCAGCGACGACTCCGAGTCGGCCCCCAGCGGGAAGTGGCTGGAGAAGGTCTCGCTGGTGTTCCAGAAGATCGAGGTCGTGAACGTCGACGGCCACACCTCGGCCACCGACGACTTCGGCAAGAACTGAGCTGGGTCAGCCGAGGTCGAGCGAGTGCGACCGGCCCACCTTGGCGTCGAGGTAGGGCCGGTTGACTGGCGAGAGGTGCACCCCGGTCGGCACGCGGGCGGCCACCGTGACGCCGAGTGCGGCGAGCTGCTCCGCCTTGTCGGGGTTGTTGCTGAGCAGGTCGACCCGGCGCTCGCCGAGGGCGGTCAGCATCTGCGCGGCGACGGTGTAGTCGCGCTCGTCCTCGCCGAACCCCAGGGCGAGGTTGGCCTCGTAGGTGTCCAGCCCGCCGTCCTGGAGGACGTAGGCGTCGAGCTTGGCGTAGAGGCCGATGCCACGGCCCTCCTGCCGCAGGTAGAGCAGGTAGCCGCCGACCTCGCTGATCCGCTCGACCGCCTCGCGCAGCTGCGGGCCGCAGTCGCAGCGCTGGCTGCCGAACGCGTCGCCGGTGAGGCACTCGCTGTGCAGCCGCACCAGCGGCGGGTAGGTCCGCGCCTCGGAGAGCTGGGCGCAGCGACGGTCGCCGAGCCCCAGCGCGAGGTGCTCCCTGCCGTCGACCAGGCCGTCGAAGGTGAACACCCGCGCCGTCGTCGTGAAGCCGTCGGGCAGCTCGATCGGCAGGGTCAGCTGGGTGCGGATCGTGGCCTCGGGCGTCATCGCGCCAGCTCCTTCATCTCGGCGGAGAACCGCGCCGACAGCGCGTAGCGCAGCAGCACGACGTCCCCGATGGGTCTCACCTCGGCCAACGTCGCCCGGCGGCCGGGGTGGAACGGGAACCGCCCGGTGCCGACGAACCGGTTGGCGCGCGGGTTCCCGACGAAGAACGGAGCCACCACCAGCTGCAGCTCGTCGGCGAGGTCGGCGGTCAGGAACTGCGTGTGCACGCTCGCGCCGCCCTCCACCATCAGCCGTCGTACGCCGCGCCGGTGCAGGTCCTCGCTCAGCCAGCGCACGTCCACCCGCCTCCCGCCGTCGACGACCGTGGCCACCTCGCCGAGCCTGCGGTGCGCCCTCCCGATCGACCCGCTCGCGCAGTAGACGAGCTTGTCGGCGTCCCCCGTCGTGAAGAAGGCGGCGTCCGGATCGAGGTCCCCTCCACGGGTGACCGTGACCTTCGTGGGTGTCGACGGAAGCTCTCGGGCAGCGCGTCGGCTCCGCAGCTCGGCCGACCGGACCAGCAGGCGCGGGTTGTCGTGACGCACCGTCCGAGCGCCGACGAGGACGGCGTCGCTGTCGGCGCGGACCGCGTCCACACGGGCGAAGTCGTCGGCGTTGGACAGCTGCAGCCGCTCGTCGGTGCCGGCGTCGAGGTAGCCGTCGATCGACAGCGCACAGCTGAGCAGGGTGTAGGGACGGTCAGCCACGGACCACCTCCGGGAGGACGGGCGAGGCCAGCTGCGCGGGTCGGCGACGGCTGCCCTCGACCACCAGCACCACCAGGCCGGGCAGTCCGGCGACCAGCACCATCACGCCGTACACGACCGCGATGGTCAGCCCCAGCTGGGCACCGAGTCCGGCGGCGGCGAACGCCCAGGCCGCGACGCCCTCGCGGGGCCCCCAGCCGGCGACGTTGGCGGGGATCGCCATCGCCAGGAGCACGACCAGCGCGAGCGGCACCAGCCGGACCGTGGACACGCCGGCTCCGGCCGCACGAGCAGCCACGACGAACGTGAGCACGTGACCGAGCAGGGCGAGCGCGGAGACCGTCAGCAGGGCGGGCCAGGTCCGGCGCGTCAGCAGCACCCGCAGGTCGGCTCCGATCACGCCCGCGTGCCGACGGGAGAGGACAGCGACCGCCAGGGCGATCACACCGAGCGCCACCAGTACCGCGGGCACATGGGCACGCGCCGGCGAGGGCAGCAGCAGGAGCAGCACGGCGGCGACCGAGAGCTGCACGACCTGCCCGATCCCCCGTTCCCAGGCGACCGACCGGAGCGAGCCTGCCGTGTCGGCCACGTCGCGGCCATGGCGCAGACCGCGGTGCACGTCGCCGAGCACACCGCCCGGCAGGACGGTGTTCAGGAACTGCGAGCGGTAGTAGGCCCCCGTCGCCGCCGGCAGCGTCACGCCGACGTCGAGGGCGCGCGCCACCAGCCGCCAGCGCCACGCGCAGCACACCGTGGTCGGGACCGCGATCAGGACGCCGAGCACGAGCGCGGTGGTGTCGACCGTGCGCACCCCGTGCAGGAACGGTCCGGTGCCCAGCCGCCAGACCAGGACGAGCAGGATCGCCACACCACCGGCGAGGCGCAGCCGTGCCCACGTGAGTCGACTCATCCGCCCACCTCCTCGAGCACCCGGGCGACGCGGTCGGCGGTCTCGTCCCAGTCGGTCAGCGACGCCCGCCGCTCGAGCGCGCTCTCGCGGAGGGTGGCGCGCAGCTCGGGGCGCTCGAGCCAGCGCCGCAAGGCGTCTGCGAGAGCACCGGCGTCGCCCGGCGGGACCAGCAGGCCCGGCAGGCGACCGTCCGGGAGCACGCCGACCGCTTCCGGGACCCCGCCCACCGCTGTCGCGATCACCGGAAGGCCGTGCGCGAGCGCCTCGGTCAGCACCATGCCGTAGCTCTCGATCCTGGTCGGGAGCACGACCACGTCGGCAGCGGCGTACGCCGCGGCAAGCCGCGACCCGGTCTGCGTCCCGGCGAACCGCACTCGCTCACCGATCCCGAGGTCGTCGGCGAGTGCGGCGAGCCCGGCGGCGTACGTCGGCTCGACGTCCCGGCTCCCGACGCAGACGAGGCTCCACTCGAGGTCGGCGACCTTGGCCAGTGCCTCCAGGAGCACGTCGTGTCCCTTGTCCCGAGTGAGCGCGGCGACGCACAGGAGGTGCCGGCCCTGCGGCGTACCCCGCACCGCCGCAGTTCCGGCAGACCCCGGCTGCGCCACGTGCAGTCGCTGGAGCGGCAGGGCGTGGAGCACGCGCACCTGGTCGCTCGTCCACCGGCTCGTCGTGACCACGGCCGCAGCGGCAGCGAGCACCCGGCCCTCGCGGGTCGTGGCGTCGGGGTCGCCCCGTCCGCCGAGCGGCAGGTGCAGGAGCACGACGACCCGCAGGCGGCGACTCTCCGGCCCCAGCACCTCCGGCAGAGTCGAGGCGAGCAGCCCGTCGACCAGCACCACCGAGCCGTCACCCATCCCTGCGAGCACGCCGCTCAGCCGGTCGACGGCAGCCGGGTCGGGTGTGGGCCAGGAACCCACCACCTCGTGCACGTCGACCACCCATCCCGCCGCGACGAGACCGTCGACCAGCCGCCGGTCGTAGACGTTGCCCCCGCTCGGCCGGGCCGGGTCGTCGATCCCGTCGGGCACGACGACGTGCACGGCCTTCACAGTGCCCCCGGCGTTCACAGGGCCCGCTCATAGCTGGCCCACGCGACGTGGGACTCGTGCAGGGTGACGACGAGCGACTCGACGCCGCGCGCCGACTCACCTAGCCGGCCGCCCGCGATGTCGTCGGCGAGTCGGTCGGCGACCAGCTGCGAGAGCACCTCGGTGGAGGTGTTCACGCCGGCCAGCGAAGGCTCGTCGTCGAGGTTGCGATAGCTCAGGGCGCCGAGCACCCGCTTGAGTCCCTCGGCCGCCAGCCCGATGTCGACCACGATCCCGTCGTCGTCGAGGGCGGCCCGCCGGAAGGTCGCGTCCACGACGTACGTCGCGCCGTGCAACCGCTGCGCCGGGCCGAACGCCTCGCCGCGCAGGCTGTGGGCGATCATCATGTGGTCGCGGACGGTCACGCTGAACACGGGACCTCCCCCTCGTAGGTGATGCCGTGGCACAGCGCAGCGAGCTCACCGCTCGCCAGTCGCGGCAGCACGAGCGGGAGCTCCTCGAAGGCCGACTCACCGCTGAGCAGCACGTCGTACGCCGGGTCGCGCAGCAGGTCCATCGCGACGGCCAACCGATCCGCCGGAGTACGCCGTCCCCGCCGTGCCGGGGCCACCATCCCGACCTGGCTCGACCGGATCGACAGCCGACCGGAGTGGAAGACCCCGCCGAGGTCGAGGGTGACGGGGCGGTCGCCGTACCAGCTCAGGTCGACGACCGTGCCCTCCCGGGCGAGCAGGTCGAGGGAGAGCTGCAGCCCGGCCGAGGTGGCGCTGGTGTGCACGACCAGGTCGCGTCCGCCCTCCGCCTCATCTGAGGTCGCGAAGTCCACCTCGAGGCTCTTGGCCACGTCCGCCCGCGAAGGGTCGACGTCGACGAGGGTGACGTGCACTCCGGGGAACCGGCCGAGCAGCCGGGCGACGCAGCAGCCGACCATGCCGGCGCCGACGACGGTGAGTCGGTCGCCCGGGAGCGGGCCGATGTCCCAGACGGCGTTGACCGCCGTCTCGACGGTCCCTGCGAGCACGGCGCGCTCCGGGGGGACCTCCTCGGGCACCACAGTGACTGCGGTGGCGGGCACGACGTAGGCGGTCTGGTGCGGGAACAGGCAGAAGACCGTGCGGCCCTGCAGAGACGCCGGACCCTGCTCGACCACGCCGACGTTGAGGTAGCCGTACTTCACCGGTGCCGGCAGCTCACCCTCCTGCAACGGCGCCCGCATCTCGGCGTACTGGCTGGACGGCACCCGGCCGGAGAAGACCAACGTCTCGGTCCCCCGGCTGACGGCCGAGCGCACCGTGCGGACGCGGACCTCGTCGGGTCCGGGTTCGGGCAGGACGACCGTGCGGATCTCACCGACCCCTGGTGCGCGCAGCCAGAAGGCGCGCGCCTCACTCCGCTTGACGGTCATCCCGGACCCCTGCTGGTTGAGCTGCGTGTCGTTCTCGATCCTGGCCCCGGGGTGAACCGGGGCGCCTCCTCCTGCGTCGTTGTCTGTAACCCCAATCAACGGAGGTGAGGTCACCGTGGTTCAACTCAGGCTCGTTCTGGTTGCTGCGTTGCTCGGCCTCCTGGCCGCGACCGGCGGTCTGGGCCCCGGGGGCTGGGCCGCCGGGCTGGCCTGCGGCGTCGTCGGCAACGTGTGGCTGGCGACGGCGATGGAGCGTAGTCATCGAGCGCGGCTGAGCCCGGCCGACGTCGTCACCCTGGTCCGGGCCACGCTCGCGTGCGGCGTGGCTGCCCTCGTCGCCGACTCGTTCACCCGGCCGATCTCGGTGGCGACCCTCGTCGCGCTCGCGTCCGTCGCGCTGGCGCTGGACTGGGTCGACGGCCGGGTGGCGCGGCGTACGGGCAGCGTCTCCGCGCTGGGCGCCCGCTTCGACCTCGAGGTCGACGCCTTCCTGATCCTGGTGCTCGCCGTCGCCGTGACCCGGGGCTACGGACCGTGGGTGCTGCTGATCGGGCTGGCGAGCTATGCCCTGCTCGCGGCCAGGCGGCTGCTCCCGTGGCTCGACCGCCCTGCTCCCCCGCGCCACTGGTGCAAGGTGGTGGCGGCGGTCCAGGGGGTCGTGCTGACCGTGGCCGCCTCCGGCGTCCTGCCGTACGCCGCCACCGTCGCGCTCCTCGTCGTGGCGCTGGCGCTCCTGGTGGAGTCCTTCGGACGCGAGGTGATCTGGCTCTGGCGGACGCGGGACGTCGAGCCGGCCGTGCCCGCACCGACCTTGAGCCGCGCAGCATGAGCGTGCGCGCTTTCCTGGCCGCCGTGGTGACCGTGCTCGCCGCGTTGCTGGTGTGGGCGGCTCTCACCCTCCCGAACCGGATCTTCGAGCTGCACCCGGCCGGGTTCGCTCGGCTTCCGCTCGAGGCCCTCCTCTACGTCGCCCTCGTGCTGGTCGTCCCGACGCGCGCCCGGACGCCGGTGGCGCTCGTCGCCGGGGTGGTCCTCGGGGTCCTGACGGTGCTCCGCGTGCTCGACATGGCGTTCTTCGAGGCCCTCAACCGGCCGTTCCACGTCGCCGTCGACTGGCGCTACGGCCGCTCACTGGTGGACCTGATGCGCGACTCGTTCGGGCAGACGGCCGGCACGGTGCTGCTCGTCGCCGCTGCCGCGGTGCTGCTCGCGCTGCTGGTGCTGATCCCGCTCGCCCTGCTGCGGGTCACCCGCCTGCTGGCCCGGCACCGGAAGGCCTCCCTGCGGACCATCGCGGCGCTCGCTGCAGGCTGGGTGGTGCTGGCGATCGCCGGGCTGCAGGTGAGTGGAGCCGCGGTCGCGTCCGACGGGTCGGCCCGCTACGCCTACGACCAGGTCACCGGGATCCCGGCGGCGATCCGCGACCAGCAGGCCTTCGAGAAGTCGACCAGGTCCGACCCGCTCGACGACGCCCCGACTGCCGGGCTGCTGCGAGGGCTGCGCGGCAAGGACGTGCTGTTCGTGTTCGTGGAGAGCTACGGCCGGGTCGCCGTCCAGGACTCCTCGTTCTCGCCGGGGGTCGACCGGGTCCTCGACGACGGCACCCGGCAGCTGGCTTCGAAGGGGTTCGGTGCCAGGAGCGCGTTCCTGACCTCACCGACCTTCGGCGCGATCAGCTGGCTCGCGCACTCCACCCTCGCGTCGGGGCTCTGGGTGAACAGCCAGCAGCGCTACGACGTGCTGGTCGAGAGCCAGCGGTCCACCCTGAGCCACGCCTTCAAGCGGGCTGGGTGGCGCACCGTCGGCGACGTGCCGGCGAACACGCGGGACTGGCCGCAGGCGAAGTTCTACGGCTACGACCACCTCTACGACTCCCGCAACGTCGGGTACGCCGGCCCGCGGTTCGGCTACCCGACGATGCCCGACCAGTTCACCCTGGACGCCTTCCACCGGCTCGAGCTCGCCAAGACCCACCGGAAGCCGGTGATGGCGGAGATCGACCTCATCTCCAGCCACGCTCCGTGGTCGCGCACTCCGCGGATGGTGGCCCCGAGCACGGTCGGCGACGGGTCGGTCTTCGACGGCATGCCCCAGACCCTGCCCTCCGAGAAGGACATCTGGCCCTCGCCGACGCGGGTGCGGGCGGCGTACGGCACCGCGATCGAGTACTCGCTGAACGCCCTCGTCTCGTTCGTCCAGCACCACGGCACCGACAAGACCGTGCTCGTCGTGCTCGGCGACCACCAGCCGGCCACGATCGTCTCGGGCGAGGGTGCCGACCACGACGTACCGATCAGCGTGATCGCGCACGACCCGCGCGTGCTCCGGAAGATCGACGGCTGGGGCTGGCAGCCGGGCCTGCACCCGTCGCCCGACGCCCCGGTCTGGCGCATGGACAGCTTCCGTGGCCGGTTCCTCGACGCGTTCGACCAGTGAGACGAGACTGAACCAGCCATCACTGACTGAACCGCGGGGCCTCGTGCTCCGTCTCTTCTGGTGAGGTCAACTGTTCTCGAATCGACGGCTGCGGAGGTGAGATGGCCGACAACGAGGTCGCCCTGATGCAGCAGCTGCACGCCGAGCACGCCAAGACGCTGTGGAACTACTGCCTGCGCCTGACCGGCCACGACCGGGCCCGTGCCGAGGACGTCGTGCAGGAGACCTTGCTGCGCGCCTGGCGCAACCGGGTGGTGCTCGACAACCCGCCTCCGGCGATCCGCGCCTGGCTGTTCACCGTGGCGCGCAACATCGTGATCGACGAGTGGCGCACCAAGCGGGCCCGCAGCGAGTTCCCTGTCGCTGACGTGCCCGACGGCGGCGTGGACGACCACACCGACCAGCTGCTGCTCTCCTGGGTGGTCGCCGAGGCGTTGACCCGACTCTCCTCGGAGCACCGTGCCGTCCTGCTCGAGTGCTACTACCGAGGGCGGCCGGTCTCCGAGGCGGCCCAGCGGCTCGGCGTACCCGTCGGCACGGTGAAGTCGCGCACGCACTACGCCCTCCGCGCGCTGCGGCTGGCCCTGGAAGAGCTGGGGGTGAGCGCATGAGCTGTGAGTACGCCGAGCAGGACGGCGCCTACGTCCTCGGGGCCCTCCCCGCCGGTGAACGCCTCGCCTACGAGCAGCACCTCACCACCTGTGACGAGTGCTCCCGGGCGGTACGCCAGATGGCCGGTCTGCCGGGGCTGCTCTCCCGGGTCGACACGACCGTGCTCGACGACGTCCCGGCTGACGAGCCGGTGCCGGACTTCCTGCTGCCCAACCTCGTCCGCGAGGTACGCCGCACGCGTCGCCGCCGCTTCCTCCTCGTCGCAGGCGCCGCTGCCGCGGCCGTGGTCGCCGTTCTCGCCCTCGCTCTCCCGAGCCTGATCAACGACGACAAGGCCTCGCCGGGCGCAGCCGTGCCACCCGTGGCGGTCCCGGCCGGCCAGGCGATGACCACGATCGGCGGCGCGCCGGTGCACGCGAAGCTCGCCCTGGAGCCGGTGACCTGGGGCACCCGCCTCCAGCTCGCGTGCACCTACGACCCGGTCGACGCTGCCTGGGGCAACGACGACGGTCCGCACCGCGTCACCTACACGATCGTCGTCCGGACCCGCGACGGGCAGACCGAGCAGGTCGGCACCTGGCGCTCGCTGGAGGGCCGCACCATGCACCTCACCGCCGCGACGGCGGCGACCCGCAAGGACATCGCCGCAGTGGAGGTGCGCACCACCGACGGCCGGACGGTGCTGGAGTCCTCGAGCTGAGGACGCTCGGGGCGTCGGAATCCGCCCTTCCCTGGCGAGCACGGGCACGTCGATGCTCACGGTGTCGGGGTACTTCAACCCGGTGCCGGTGTTGAGCACGACGACGCGCTCCTGAGGGCTCCTTGAGCGTGGACACCTCCTGGTAGCCCGGGCGCTCCTCGACCGCGGCCTTGACCAGCGCGCCCGCGCTGCCGTTCGTCGGCATCGCAACGGCGCCACCTCGCTGACTCCCTGCACCTGATCGGCGTCGTAGCGGGCGTGTGCGCGCGAGCACGCGAGGTGGGACAGGTAGGAGAACGACATCCGAGAGCCGTAGCCAGCCCCGGTCGAGCTCAGTGCGCCGACCACTCCCGGCCGAACCAGCGCTGGATCCGGCTGCTGCCGAAGTCGGCCTTGTCCTGTGCGAGCGCCTCCGACGGCTCGTCGAACTGCCCCGCCGGCGCCTGTCCGGGCTGGAAGGTCACGTCGACCTTGGCGACCCGGTCGTCGCCGAACTCGAGGTAGCAGATGCCGCGGCCGTCGTACGTCGTGGACGCGTCGGTCCCCTGCACCCGCGCGATGATCGCGTCCGCGACGATCCCGGCCTGGCGCTCGGAGAAGACACCGGCCTTCGGCGTACCGACGCTGGTGACGTCGCCGACCGCGTAGACGTCCGGGTACGCCGTCGCCAGCGTGCGCGGGTCGACCGGGATCCAACCGTCGACGCACAGGCCGGATTCCTGGACCACCTGCGGCGCCCGGTGGACGGGTACGCCGAGGAACAGGTCGAACGGCATCTCGTCGCCGTCGGCCATCACCGCGACCTTGTGGGCCGGGTCCAGCGAACGGACGAGCCGCTCGGGGTGCCAGCCGATCCCGCGCTCGGCGAAGGCGTCCCTGAGCACCGCCGAGGCCGCGGGCGACGGCGGGATCGGTGCTCCCAGCGGCATCACCAGCGAGATCTCGCTCTTCTCCCGCAGGCCACGCCGGTCGAGGAAGTCGTGCACCAGCAACGCGGTCTCGCTCGGCGCCGGAGGGCACTTGAACGGCGTCGAGGTGACCCCGACGACCACGCGGCCACCCTCGAACCGGTCGAGCACGTCGCGCAGCCCGAAGGCCCCGTCCAGCGTGTAGAACTCGTGCCCGGCCTCGAGCAGGCCCGGCGTCGCGGCGGGGTGCAGGTCGGCGCCGAGGGCGACCACCAGCACGTCGCCCTCGAACGTCCCCGCGTCGGTCTCGACACGGCGCGCCTGCGGGTCGATCGCGCGGATCTCCGTCTGCACGAACCGAACTCCGGGCTTGAGCACGTCGCGGTAGGAGTGCTGCACCGCCGGGGCCGTCGTACGCCCGAACATCACGTCGAGCTTGGAGAACCCGAAGACGAAACCGTCCGCCTTGTCGAGCAGCGTCACCTCGGCAGCCTCTCCGAGCGCCTCGGAGAGGCGTGTCGTCAGCTCGAGACCACCGAAGCCGGCGCCGAGCACCAGGACCTTCATCGTCCGTTCCTGTCAGCTCGGCCGGTCAGCTCGGTTGGGGCACGATCCGGATGTAGGGCTTCGGCTCCTCCCAGGTGCCGAAGATCTCCTTGGCCGCCTCGTTGGAGACCGAGCCGGCGATGACGACGTCGTCGCCCTGCTGCCACTGCGCGGGCGTGGCGACCTTGTGGTTGGCGGTCAGCTGGAGCGAGTCGACGACGCGGAGCACCTCGTCGAAGTTGCGACCGGTGGTCATCGGGTAGACGAGGACGAGCTTGATCTTCTTGTCCGGACCGATGACGAAGACGCTGCGAACCGTCTGGTTGTCCGCAGGCGTGCGGTCGGCCGCGTCACCACTGACGTCGCCCGGCAGCATCCCGAAGGCCTTGGAGACCGCGTAGTCCTCGTCGGCGATCAGCGGGTAGTTCGGCGCCGTGCCCTGGGTCTCCTCGATGTCGGCCGCCCAGCCGGGGTGCTTGTCCAGCGAGTCGACGGAGAGCCCGATGATCTTCACGCCGCGCTTGTCGAACTCGGGCTTGATCGAGGCCATGTAGCCGAGCTCGGTCGTGCAGATCGGGGTGAAGTTCTTGGGGTGGGAGAAGAGCACGCCCCAGGAGTCGCCGAGCCACTCGTAGAAGTTGAGCGTGCCCTCGGTCGTCTCGGCTGTGAAGTCGGGGGCGGTGTCGCCGATGGTGAGCATGAGGGTTCTCCGTTCGAAATGGGCGGAAGGCGTCCCGAGCTCCGTGCCAGTGGGTCGAACGCGACTCTAGGGGCGTGGTCCTGCGCCCGTCCAGACGTCTCAGGGGGCGCGGTTGCCCCGCTTCTCCTCCTGGGCGACCAGCTCGTCGAGGTCCTTCAACCGGTCCAGCCCCTGCACGGGCCGCCGCATCCGGCCGTTGCTCGAGAGCCGTTCGCGGTGCCGGTCGAGGAACCACCAGTACCCCGCCGTGAACGGGCACGCGTCCTCCCCCACCCGGACCTTCGGGTCGAACCGGCAGGAGCCACAGTGGTCGGTCATCGTGTTCAGGTAGGCGCCGCCGGAGGTGTACGGCTTGGTCGCCATCGCGCCGCCGTCGGCGTGCTGCGACATCCCGACGACGTTGGGCACCATCACCCAGTCGTAGCCGTCGACGAACGCGCGGTGGAACCAGTCGGTCACCTGCGTCGGCGACCAGCCGCGCTGCATCGCGTAGGAGCCGAGGATCATCAGCCGCGGGATGTGGTGCACCCAGCCGTGCTCGGCGACCTGGTCCAGGGTGTGCGAGAGACAGCGCGCGTCGGTGGCGTCGCCGTCGAGCTCGGCGAACCACTGCGGCAGCCGCTCGGTCGCGCGCAGCTCGTTGCGCCGGCGGTAGCTCTCCGGGAAGTGCCAGTAGAGGTGCCAGACGTAGTCGCGCCAGCCGAGCACCTGGCGCACGAAGCCCTCGACCGAGGCGATCGGTGCCTCACCGGCGAGGTACGCCGACTCCGCGCGGCGTACGACCTCGAGCGGGTCGAGCAGGCCGAGGTTCAGCGGCGCCGAGACCAGCGAGTGCGCCATCCAGGGGTCGCCCTCGAGCACGGCGTCCTCGTAGGCACCGAAGCTGCTCAGCCGCTCGGCCGACGAACTGGTCGAGCGCCGCCAGCGCCTCGCGCCGCGTGGCCGGAAACCTCCGCGGGCCGTCCCGGCCGATGAAGGTCACGTCGCCGTCGCGCTCCCACCGGTCGAGGTCGGCGCGCACCTCCTCGTCGATCTCGTCCTCCTCGGGCCACCACGGCTCGGGTACGCCGAGCGTGTCCGCGCCCTTCGGCGGTGGCTCGCGGTTGTCGTGGTCGAAGTTCCAGCGACCGCCGGTCGGCTCGCCACCCTCCACCAGCACGCCGTGCCGCAGCCGGGCCTCGCGGTAGAAGTCCTCCATCAGCAGCCGCGCGTTGCCGCGACCGGCCGCCCAGGTCTCGAAGTCGTCGCGCGTGGTCGCGAAGCCGCGTGGCGCGAGGACGGTTGCTCCGAGCCGTTCGACCAACCCCAGGGCGGCGTACGACGTCGGGTGGATCACCTCCACTGGCCCGTGCTTCCGCACCGCCCCGGCGTAGTGCTCCGCCTTCGCGTAGGTCACCCGGTCGCCGAGCTCGGCCGCCCGGTGCCGCATCGCCGAGAGCACCAGGTGCGCCTTCGCCCGGTGGAACCGACGACGCCGGAAAACCGCCTTCGACTCGACCATCAGCAGCGGCCCGCGGTGGTCCTCGGTGAAGTGCGGACCGAGCTGGTCCCCGAACAGCCAGCGCAGCTTGCTTTGGGTCACGAGGGCTTCGTACCCCGCGCTCGGGAGGTCAGACCTCGACCGACTCCCGGTCCGCCTCCTGGTCCCGGCGTCGCACGAGCGCCAGCACGATCGGCGTGATCAACGCGATGATCGCGATCGCCCAGAGCACGATGGACAGCGTCGTGGAGAACAGCCCGCTGATGCTGCCGCCCTCGAGGAGCACGGCGCGCACGGCCTGCTCCTCGAACAGCGGGCCGAGGATCAGCCCGACGACGGCCGGAGCGACCGGCACCTTGGCCAGCGCCATCAGCACGCCGAGCATGCCGATCACGTAGAGCACGATCAGGTCGGAGAAGCTGCCGCCGGTCGCGAAGGTGCCGAGCGTCGCGAACACCATGATCGCGGCGTAGATCCCGTAGGCCGGGATCTGCAGCAGCTTGGCCCACACCCGCGCCATCGGCAGGTTGAGCACGAGCAGCATCACGTTGCCGATGTAGAGGCTGGCCAGCAGCGCGTAGACCAGCGGCCCGGACTCGCTGAACAGCTGTGGCCCCGGCTGCAGGCCGTAGGACTGGAAGGCCGTGAGGATCACCGCCGCCGTCGCGGAGGTGGGCAGGCCGATGGTCAGCAACGGGACGAGCACGCCGGCCGCGGCCGCGTTGTTGGCCGCCTCCGGTCCCGCGACGCCCTCGATCGCGCCGTGGCCGAACTCCTCGGGGTGCTTGGTCAGCCGGCGCTCGGTCGCGTAGGAGAGGAACGTCGGGATCTCCGCACCACCGGCCGGCAGCGCGCCGATCGGGAAGCCGAACGCCGTGCCACGCAGCCACGCGGGCCATGAGCGCTTCCAGTCCTCGCGCGTCATCGTCGCGCGTCCCTTGAGCGGCGTGACCGTGCCACCGCCGCCGCCCTTGAGCGCGTGCGAGAACACCTCGCCGATCGCGAACAGCGCGACCACGACGATGACCACGTCGACGCCGTCGAGCAGGGTCGGTACGCCGAAGGTCAGCCGTGACTGGCCGCTCTGGGTCTCGATGCCGATCAGTCCGATGGTGAGCCCGATCAGCAGGCTGGCCATCCCCTTGAGCGGCGAGGAGCCGAGCAACGTGGCGACGGTGACGAACGCGATCGCCATCAGCGCGGCGTAGTCGGCCGCGGTGAACTTCACCGCGACGTCGGCCAGCGGCTGCGCCAGGAAGGTCAGCAGGATCGTGGCGATGGTGCCCGCGACGAAGGAGCCGATCGCGGCGGTGGCGAGCGCGGACGCAGCCCTCCCCTTGCGCGCCATCTTGTTGCCCTCGAGCGCGGCCACCATCGACGCACTCTCGCCGGGCGTGTTCAGCAGGATCGCGGTCGTCGACCCGCCGTACATCCCGCCGTAGTAGATGCCCGCGAACAGGATCAGCGCCCCGGTCGGCTCGAGCGTGAACGTGATCGGCAGCAGCAGCGCGACGGTCAGCGCGGGCCCGATGCCGGGGAGCACGCCGACCAGGGTGCCGATCGTGACGCCGATCAGGGCCAGGAGCAGGTTGGTCGGGGTCAGCGCGTCGCCGAACCCCGTCATCAGCTGGGAGAAGGAGTCCATCGCTCAGAACCCCCAGACGCCGGCGGGCAAGGTGATCCCGATCAGCACGTCGAAGAGCAGGAAGACGACCGAGGCGACGATGAACCCGTAGGCGAACGCCTTCGCCTTGTCGGGAGCACCCAGCGAGATCGCGGTGAGCCCGAAGAGCAGCGTCGCGGAGACGACGTACCCGAGGAACGGGTTCACCACCGCGAACACGAGCAGGGCGAGCAGCAGGATGCCGAGCCGCTTCCAG
This sequence comes from uncultured Actinomycetota bacterium, assembly GCA_963797525.1. GTDB lineage: Bacteria > Actinomycetota > Actinomycetes > Propionibacteriales > Nocardioidaceae > Marmoricola. The sequence continues at coordinate 9,440 of CAWCPT010000010.1, read as the reverse complement.
TCCTGCGGGCTGGTCTGGTGACCGGGCACGTGCTCGGCCTTCGCGGCCGCCAGCTCACGGCGCCCGTGCAGGACCAGCGACACCGACACGATCAGCATCAGCGACCCGATCACCCAAGGCGCCGTGGCCGGTCCGACGGCGTTGCCGTTGTTGCTCAGGCTGGCCGCCTGGGTGAGCGTCGCGATCGCGACGACGACCAGGATCCCGCCGAGCACCAGCGTCGCCAGCGCGGTCGTTCGGTTGTCCTCGACACCGAGCTCCTCGGCGCCTTCGTGACCGACGAGGTCACCACGCACGTTGCCGGTGAGGTGTCTGCGCTCCTCAGCCATCACTGCACCTTCCCGATCCCGAGCTCCTCGACCACTGCATCCACCCGCTTGATCTCGGACGCGAGGAACGTGTCGAACTCCTCGCCGACCCGGACCACGGACTTCCACCCCTCACGCTTGAGGGTGTCCTCCCACGACTTGGTCTTCGTCATCCGGACGATGATGCTCTCGAGTCCCTTGCGCTGGTCCTTGGTGATCCCGGGCGGCGCCACGACGCCGCGCCAGTTGGTCAGCTCGACGGCGATGCCGCTCTCCTTCAGCGTGGGAGTGTCCTTCAGCTGGTCCACGCGCTGGCCACTGGCCACGGCGATCGGCCGCAGCTTGCCGGCCTCGATCTGCGGACGGAACTCCGAGACGCTGGAGACCCCGACCGTGTCCTTGCGCGAGAGCAGCGTCGCGATCGCCTCGCCACCACCGGAGTGGGCGATGTAGTTGACGTCCGCGGGGTCGAGCTTCAGCGCCTGCGCGATCCGCCCGGCCAGGATCTGCTCGGCGCCACCGGCGGACCCACCCGCCCAGGCGACCTTCTTGATGTCCTTCTTCATCGCCGCTTCCAGGTCACCGACGTCCTTGATCGGCGAGTCCTTCGGTACGACGATCAGCTGCTCCTCGTTGACCAGCTCGGCGATCGGGGTGACCTCCTCGAGCGTGTCCTTGGGCTCGTTGGCCGCGATCGCCCCGACCATCACCAGGCCCGGTCACCATCAGCTGGTTGGACTGACCTTCGTAGTTGACGAACTGGCTCAGCCCGATCGTCCCGCCCGCCCCGGTCACGTTGTAGACCTCGCTGCGCCCGACGATCGGCTCCAGCGCCTCCTGCATCGCCCTCGCGGTCGAGTCCCAGCCACCGCCGGGATCGGCCGGCGCCATGATCTTCAGCTGCTTGCCCCCGAGGGTGTCCTTCGCCGCGTCCGACGGTCCACCGCGACTGATCGTGATCACGACCAGCACCACCGCCATCACACCCGCGAGCGCGTAGGGCAACCACCTGCCGATGCCACGGCCGCCATTGGCCTGAGTCTCCGAGCTCATGTGACCTCCCTCACGACCGTTTGTATCGCCTCGGAACGATTTCGGGCGAGCATCGCGGTCCGCGAGCGGGGAACGGTGCGATCTGGACGCCGAACGGTCAGTGCGCGAGCGCGACCGCCGACCGCAGCCCCGCGACGTACTCCTCGGGCTGCTCCCACGCCGCGAAGTGCCCGCCCGCCGTGGGCTCCTGCCATCCCTGCACGTTCAGGATCTTCTCGGCCAGCGAGCGCGGGGCGCGCACCAGCTCGTGCGGGAACTGGCTGACCACGGTCGGCACCTCGATCCGCCCGAACGACGGGCTCCGCTTCACGTACGGCGCGAACGAGGTGCCGATGCTGCCGGTGACCCAGTACGCCGTGACCCAGGTGAGCAGGTCGTCGCGACCGAACACCGACTCCACGTCTCCCCCGCAGTCGCTCCACCCGCGCAGCTTCTCCGCGATCCAGGCGGCCAGACCCACGGGCGAGTCGCCCAGCCCCACGGCCAGGGTGTGTGGCCGGGTCGCCTGCTGGTGCAGGTAGGCGCCGTCGGTCGTCCGCCACTGCTCGACGCTGTCGAGGTAGGCGCGCTCCTCCTCGGTTCCCGTCGAGGCGTCGGCCAACGTCGCCGAGTTCAGCGGCACGTCGGTCAGGTGCAGCGCCGCCACCCGGTCGGGATGCTGCGAGGCCAGCGCGGTGGCCACACCCCGGCCGATGTCTCCGGCCGAGACCACGAACCGCTCGTAGCCCAGCGCGGTCATCGCCTCGGCGATCGGCCCGGCCATCTCACCCGAGGACAGGTCCCGCTCCGGGTACGGCGCCGCGAACGGGTAGCCCGGCAGCGGCGGCGCCACCACGTGCACGTCGCCCAGCAGCGGCAGCACCCGCTCGAACCGCAGCACCGAGTCCGGCCACCCGTGCAGCAGCAGGACGGCCGTCGCGCCGGGATCCGCCGCCCGCTGGTGCACCACCCGCAGCGGCCCGGCGATCTCCCAGGGCAGCGCCCGGATCCTCTCCTCGTGGACCCGCCAGTCGTAGTCCTCGGCCCAGTAGTCGACGAGCCCGACCAGCCACTCCTCGTCCGTCCCGCGCTCCCAGCCGGCCACCCCGGTCGTCTGCACCCGACGCCAGGCACGCAACCGGGCGCGCAGGTCGTCGAGCACGTCATCGTCCACACGCGGTGGAACAGCCTCCGTCATCCGGGCACCTCTCGACCGATCACGACTCGTCAGCACCGTCGCCGCGAGAATCGCAGATCGCCGCTGGGCAGTCGACTGGTGTCGTAGGTCGGATCATGAGCTCTGTGGTGGTGCCAGGAGCACAACAGCACGCCCTCGTCCAGGTCGGTGGAGCCGCCTTTCGACCAGGGCTTGCCGGCATGGTGGGCCTCGCACCAGGTCGCGGGGATCGTGCAGCCCTCCGCTCGGCACTCCCGGTCGCGGATGATCATCGCCTTGCGCTGCGCGGGCTTGAACAGTCGCGAGGATCGCCCGAGGTCGAGCACCTCGGACCTCCCTCCCAGCACTGCCGGGATGATCGCCGCCGTGCAGGCGAGGCGTCGTACTTCTCCGGCGCTGAGGTGGTCCGACGGACCGAGCTCGCCGCTCCCCGAGCCCCTCGCGCAAGGTCTCGAGCGGCACCGTGACGATGACCGTGGTGGCGTCGCCGCCGTGCACGGGTAGCCGCTGCGGGTCGTACGCCTCCAGCAGCGCGCAGAACGCCTGCCCGCGGCGTACGTCGACCGGCACCCGGTCGCCCTCCCGCTCGTGACCTTGCCTGGTGTCGCGGCGAGGTGAACGCCTCCAGGTAGGTACGCAGTCGCGCGGCCACGGCGTCGGGCACGTTGATGGTGAGTCGGGTGATGCCGTCGCCCAGCCGGGCACTCGAGAGCGAGGTGCGCCGCCACGCCAACCGCTCCTCCGCGGCCAGCACGTCGGCCTCGTGCTGATCGGAGACCTCCGGGGCGACGACGTCGAGCACCCGTCGTCCCAGCACGCGCAGCTCCCGCGGCCCGAAGTGCGCCGCCTCCGCGACCAAGTGGGCCTCGGCCTGCTCCAACACGTCGGTTGACACCGAGTCGTGCGGCAGATCGTCGAGGGCGTGCACGATCACGCGAGCCTGAGCCAGGTTGACGTCACCCGCGGCGAGTGCGGTCGCGACCTGCCTCCACCGGCAGTCCAGCGACTCCGCCAGCACCAGGTCGCGTCGGTTGGTGCCACCATCCGTGTGCGTCAGGTGCGTGACCAGTGCGGCAACGTCACGCGCGCCCTCGTCGAGGGCGACGTCGTCGGAGGCCGCCATCAACCGCAGCCGCAGCGCCGAGAGCTGCGCCTCGACGCGACCCAAGCTGCAGCAACGCGGCCCGCTTGTCCTCCGAGCGCATGAAGGCCACCTCGACATCAGCGGTCTCCTTGAGTGCCGCCTCGATCGAATCGGCACAAGCCAGCACGGGGTGGCGCAAGGGCGGGTCGAACGTCGTACTCACCTCGCACCTCCCCATCGAGCTGATGACCATCACTGACTGGTCTCACGCTTCGATGCAGCACGCCCGTGAGCAGGCGGACCCTCTTCGCTACGAGCGTCCGGGCCGATCCCTCAGCATCACTATTGGATCGAACTTGCGTTCGATTGTACAGGTTCATGGAGATTGCGACAACCCCGCCGTGCCCACTAATCCGCTCTCACACGTCTGGTGTCGTAGGCCCACATCGCGATCTCGACGCGGTTGCGGGCTGCCGAGCTTGGTCATCAACGATGCGACGTGGGACTTGACCGTGCTCAGGCCGACGAAGAGCTCGGTGGCGATCTCGGCGTTGGTCCGACCCCGTGCCACCAGCGCGAGCACCTCCTCCTCGCGCTCGGTGAGCGGGTCGATGGGCTGGACCGGTACCACCGGCGCCTGGTCGGCGAAGGTCGCCAGCAGCCGTCGGGTGACGTTGGGGGCGATCAGCGCGTCCCCGCTGGCTGCCGCGTGGATGGCCTGCACGAGGAGCTCCGGCCCGGCGTCCTTGAGCAGGAAGCCGCGGGCGCCGGCGCGTAGGGCGCCGAGGACGTACTCATCGAGGTCGAAGGTGGTGATCACGACGACCGCCATCGGGTCCGTCACGTCCGGCCCGGCCAGGCGCCGCGTCACCTCGATGCCGTCCAGCCCGGGCATCCGGATGTCGACGAGGAGGACATCGGGACGCAGCCGGGTCGCCAGGTCGAGCGCTGCGAGCCCGTCTGCTGCCTCCCCCACGACCTCGAGGTCGGGTTGCGCGCCGAGGATCATCACCAGCCCGGTCCGGACCAGGTCCTGGTCGTCGGCCACGACAACACGGATGCTCATGCCAGCGCCTCCACCGGCAGCACGGCCTCGACCACCCAGCCGCCCTCGGGCCCCGGCCCCGCGGAGAGTGATCCGCCGAGGAGCTGGGCGCGCTCGGCCATGCCCAGCAGGCCGAACCCGGGCTCCGGGGCCGGCCCCGGCTCGGTCTGTCCATCGTCGCTGACACGCAGCCTGACGGCGTCGCCCTCCCGGCGTACGTCGATCTCCGACGCGGGTCGCGCTCCGGGCGTGCCGTACGGCGTTGGTCAGCGACTCCTGCGCGAGCCGGTAGAGCGCGGCGTCCACGGGTCGTGCCAGCCGGGTCAACGAACCGTCCAGCGAGACCTCGACGGTGGGCGTCGCGTCGGCGCGCGCCAGAGCAGGCAGGTCCGCGACACCCAGCTGCGGTGAGTACGCGACGGCTTCCTCCTCACGCAGCACCCGCACCATGGATCGCATCTCCGCGAGGGTTCGCGACGCCTCGGACTCGATCGCGGCCAGGACCTCGGCAGCCTTCTCAGGCTCGGTGCCGGCAACCACGCCACCGGCCTGCGCCTGCACTGCGATGGCCGAGACGTGGTGGGCCACGGTGTCGTGCAGCTCGCGAGCCAGCCCCACCCGCTCCTGGTTGCGGATCTCGCGCTGTTGGCGATGCCAGAGATCCGCGCGGTAACGGAACACCGCCGCGAGGGCGACGAACAACAGCAACAGGACGCTGCCGCCGAAGACCTCGGCCCAGCCCGCGGAGGAGACGTACATCCCCAACGCGACGACGACGGTCACGAACGTCGTCCCCACGACCATCTCCCGGCCCGAGCCCCACCGCACCAGGGAGTAGAGCAGGACCAGGACGGCCATCATCGAGTAGAGGCCGAGGTCCCCGGCCTGCGTAGTCAGCTGGAGGACCGAGAGCAGCCCGGCGACGCCCCACCCGAGCAGGGCGGCCATCAGGGGGCGAGCCCGTCGCCAGAGCAGGGCAGGCACCAGCGCGAGGGCGAGCACCGTCACCAGGGGTCGCCAGGCCAAGCCCGGCCGAGCGATGCCCTCGACCAGGGCGGCGGCCGCGAACACGCCCACCAGCAGCCAGTCGAGCCGACCGACCGGTGGGGCGTCGGCGGGCCGCGGCTCGTGCCAGATGGAGCGCCGGACAGTGACCACGGCTCCAGCCTAGGGATCGGCGCGCCTCGGCGTACCCGCCGAAAGAACGAGACAGAGACCATGCCATCGGCCAGGCGAACCTCGGCCTCCTGGCCGAGGCGCCCGCCGCCGGGCCCAGCGATCGTGGACCTACCGATCCTCACCACGACAACGGAGCCCATGATGAGAACACGTCAACCCACCACCGCCACGCTGGAAGACCAGCCGATTCCGGTGAGAGCCAAGCTCGCCGCAGCGTGGACGAGCTTCATGTTCCTCTACGCCTACGTGGACATTCTCAACTTCTTCACGCCCGGCGTCGTCGAAGACATCCTCGACGGCAAGGTCTTCGAGTTCGACCTCTCCCAGACCTTCTCGACCGCGGCGCTGACCCTCATGGCCATCCCGATCCTCATGGTCGTGCTGTCGACGACGCTGCCCGCCCGGGCGAACCGCATCACGAACCTCGTCGTGGCCTCGCTCTACGTCCCCGTCACGGCGTTCAACGTGGTGGGCGAGTCCTGGCTGTTCTTCTACGGCCTTGGCATCGTACTGGAGCTGATCCTTCTCGCCCTCATCGTGCGGTACGCCTGGACCTGGCCCCGCACCGCAGCGTCGGCTCCATGGCGACCATGGCGACCAGCCCGGACCGTGGAACCGTTCGCGCGACCTGAGCGTCACGAGTCCCTCGAATGGGCGAGATTGAAACCGCACGGAGGGCGGTATATCTAGAATGTCTGAATCGCCCATCACCCACGAGGAGCCATCCGTGGTCCGTCTGCGCCGCGCCCCTGTCCACCTGCTGCTCGCCCTGGTCCTGGCGCTGAGCGCGACCGCGTTGCTCGGCGGGACTCCCGCTGACGCAGCGGGGAAGAAGACCCAGACCTACGCCACCACCGGCCTCAGGGCCAGCCTGACGGTGGACTTCAGGAGCAAGTACGAGTGGACCGTGGCCGGCTGGGTCCAGGACGTCTGCCCGGCCGACGGGAAGGGCGTCTACATGGAGGACCCCGATGGTCTGCGCAAGGCCAAGGGCGGCGGCTGGAGGGTGGTCGTCGGCTGGTTCGGCCAGGGCAGCGACACCAACGGCTGCGGCAACGGGAAGACCACGATCAGCAACCGGCGCATGTACCAGAGCGGCAAGAACAAGACAGCCTTCGAGGCGCTGCGCATCAAGGTGTGCGCGAGGAACGGCTCCCACGACCCGACCCCGCGCTGCTACGTCCGGGTCTGGTACAACCCCTACTACTGAGCGATCAGGCGGCCGCGGCCATCGAAGCAAGCCGTAGCAGCCGCTGCCGCGCGGGGTCCGGCACGAGCTCCGCCCAGCGCGCCCAGCGCTCGGGCGGGGTGTCCGTCGCCAGCATCCGCCAGGCCTCGGTGTGCGCGTGGGCGTTGACGACCGCGGCCGCGACGTACGGCGCCTCCGTCTCGGGATCCAGCTGTCCAGCGGCGACCCTTCGAAGGATCCGGTACGCCGCTCGGCCCACCTCGTCCCGACCACGGGCCAGCTGGTCGAGCGTGCTGGACAACGCCTCGGGAGGGGTCGCGAACTCGACGAGCCCGAGGCTCGGCACGTCGGTGACCAGCTCGCGGTCCTCGGACTCCAGGAGCGCACGATCGAGCCGCCCCTCGTCGAGCGCGGCCTTGACCGCGAGGATCCAACCGCGCGGAGTGGGATCCTCGGCGACAGCACGGGCGGTCCGCTCGTCGACCGGGATCGGCCTGGTGTCGAACATCAGGCCGGGCGACGTACCACTCGGGACGACGCGGCCCAGCAGCCATCCGCCCTCGTCGGCGTGCGTGGCTGCGCCGAGGTCGAGCAGCTCGACCGGCACGTCTGTCCGCAGGTCGCGGACGACCAGCGATGAGCTGCCGGTCAGCTCGAGGCGGTAACCACCCATCGGCGCCCCCACCCACTCCCGCGCCGTCAGGCGGCACCCGGCCGCCAACCGATCGGTCGCGAACTCGTCGAGGAAGGCGGCCAGTCCGCCGAAGTCGAAGGTGCAGAGCTGGTGCATCAGCCAGCTCTCTCCCAGCACGTGGGCGAGCACCTGGACGGGGTCGCCTCCCGAGTCATACGCGTCCTGGAGACGGTCGGGGTAGAACATCTCGACGGTGTACTGCAGCGCTGCCCGCTGGACCTCGCCCGCACGGCTGTCATCCTCGGTCCGGGTGCACTGGTACACCGCCCACCTGGCCCACATCCACGGCGTCATCTCCTCGGCGAGCCCGGCGAGCTGGGTCAGCTGCACCCTGTGCGCACCGCGGGCGAACATGGGCACGCCGCTGTGGAACTCCAGCGCCGTCTCAGCGTCCCCGGCACGCTCCGCGGCCAGCGAGCTGTCCACGAAGCGTTGGTAGTCCGGGGTCATCAGGTCGGCGATGCGCGGCTGGCGGGTGAACCCGACGGGACGAGTGGAAGGAGTGCGGCGGGGTCTCGGCATGGATGACAGGAAACGTCGAAGCCCGCCGATCGGCAACGAGAGGCTCAGCAGCCTGTGGACAACCCCCTCCGGTCACCGAGCGGCGTACGTCAGCACCTCTGCCATCGCAGCCGTGTCCTCCGGCCCGTTCATCTCGACCTGGCTGAGCCAGACCACGACGGTGCCGGTCGACGGGATCACGTAGCCGGCCGTCCCGGTGCCGCCGACCCAGCCGTAGCGACCGGGGACGTTCCACGGATCGGTCCGTCGTACGTCGACCCCACCGCCGAACCCCCAGCCCTGGCCGTCGAGGAACGGGTTGTCCGGTCCGCCCTCGACGTAGCTGGTCATCATCATCGCGACGGACTCCGCCGACAGCACCCGCCGGCCGCTGTACTCGCCGCCACCGAGCAGCATCTGCCCGAAGGCGCACCAGTCGTCAGCCGTGGAGACCAGCCCACCGGCCCCCGACTCCAACGTCGGCCGCGTCGACCACAGGCCGTCCGGCGGGTCGACCAGCTCGAACCCGTCGTCCTGGCGGCGGTAGTACGACGCCATCCGGGCGGTGTCGCCGGACCAGAAGCTGGTGTCGCCCATGCCCAGCGGCTCGAAGATCGTCTCCGCGAGCAGCTCGCCGAGCGAGGTCTTCGCCGCCCGCGCGAGCAGCACACCGAGGACGTCCGACCCGGTGTTGTAGGTCCACCCCTGACCGGGCTGGTGCAGCAGCGGGATCTCGCCGAGCCGCGCCATCCACTCGTCCGGGGTCAGCACGTGCTGTGGCTGCGCCGATCCCTCGCCGAGCCTCTCCATCAGCACCGGCACGACCGGCACGTCGAAGTTCGAGGGAAACCCGTGCCCGGCCTGGAGCGTGAGCAGGTCACGCACCGTGATCGCCCGCTCAGCAGGTACGACGTCGTCGACCGGCCCGTCCAGCGCCCTGAGCACCATTGGGTCCGCCAGCTCGGGCAGCCACTGGTCCACAGCGTCGTCGAGGGCGAAGGCACCCCGTTCGACCTGCACCATCGTCGCCGCCGCCACGATCGGCTTGGTGATCGAGGCAACCCGGAACAACGAGTCGCGGGTCATCGCCTCCGCGCCGATCGTCCGCTCGCCGACGGTGGCGACCTCCGTCTCGCCGTCCCGGCTGAGGAGCGCTACGGCGCCCGGCACCCGCCCCGCGGCGTACATCTCGTCGAGGATGGCCTGCAGTCGCATCATGGCTCGATCGTGG